>NZ_JAHDJU010000001.1:0-2137979 GCF_018531185.1 Bowmanella yangjiangensis | reverse complement strand
AGTATCAGGATAAACAAGCCAAAGAGGAAGAGGAGCGTCAACAGCACTTAGCACTTTCTTGAGTAGAAAGGCACCCTTCTAGGGTGCCCTTAAGCAAAGCCACCTGCTATGCAGGTGGATTTTTACTACGAAAAAGGCTTAAAACTTTCATTGGCGGGATTTTGTGCTTTACTCACAACAGATATGCAGAATCTGTTTGCCTATGAAAGCCACGCGGGATGTGCGCCTGCTGATGAAGGTGCTCTATTACCTAACCCTGATTATCACGGTTGGTATGGTTACCTATTTGTTCTGGTTAACCTTTATAACGGTTTACAATGGGTTACTAGGGTAATTCCGACTTTAAGCGGGCCGGTTTTAGCCGCGGTTACTTAAAATTGTGGTATTTCTACAAACATTTCGCCGGTTTGGGTAAACCCGCTAGTTTGGTTGCCTGTTTGGCGGGGCCTTCCGGGAACAATCGCTGCAGATAACGGCTATTGCCTTTTTCCGGGCCATAAGCTTTTTCCATGGCTTTTACCAGGGCGCGGATGGCTGGGCTGGTATTAAATTCCTGATAAAAATGCCGCACAAAACGCACCACCTCCCAGTGGGCATCCGTCATATCAATACCTTCACGATCGGCTAGATGCAAAGCTAATGCTTCATCCCAATCCTGGCTGTTTAATAAGTATCCTGCTTTGTCCACTGCAATACTACGGCCGTTAAATTCAATTGTTTGTTCCATTACCAGCTCATTACCTTGTCAAACTTCAGGGTCAGCGCGACCAGTTGCGGATAATCGATAGTGCAAATGGCATCAGCAGCCTTGATGCCTCGAGCATAAAGGTCGTCTTGCAGCACATAAAGCTGTTCGCATTGCATCAAAAGGCTGTACCAGGCTTGCTGATGGCCTTGCAGGGCGTAAACCGCGTCTTGTATCAACACAATGCCATCTTGTTTGGCGATACGGCTTAAACACTGGCTCAGGCTGTGATCTGAAAAAGGGCTGCTACGCAGCAAATGCAGGATCATTAAAAACTCACTATATGGTCAAAGTGCGCTAATGTGCTTTGCAGGGTATCAGGTGACAGCACGTCGACCGGTACACATAAATCGGCTTCGGTTAATCCTCTGGCGAGCAGACTTTGTTGGCATACCAGCAAGGTATCGATATCGTAGAACTCCAGCGCAGCAAAGGTTTTGCTGTAGTTTTTGCGCAAAGCCGCCTCAGGATGCTGGTCTTTAACGAGCTGGAAAACCCCGTCATCGATAAAAAACAGCCCAACCTCCTGCCCAAAGGTGCCTGCCACCATGGCCATGTCCAATGCTTCCTGGCCATGGCTTGTGCCATGTGGGGCAGTGCGGTTAACTATGGCGATTCGTTTGCTTTGCATCAGAACTGTACCACCCGGTCCACATTCAGCATTTCTATAAACTGGCCCAATCCACTGGCCTGCATAGGTGCTTGAAGATTGTGGGCAGGCAATCCACGCTCAGTACTTTCAGGCTCTGAGAGCAGGCCACGTCTGGCCGCCGCCGTGTTGCACACATGCAGCGCCACGCCTTGCGCCTGTAAAGCTCGCCAGGCATCTGGTAGCTGGAGTTCGTCTGCTGGTGCCTGTGCCCAGGCATTCGCATTGTGTATCCCAGCCTGATAGAAGAAGACGCCTTGAATCTCATGTCCTTGTGCCAATGCGGCTTGCACAAACTGCAAGGCACTGTGACTACCCTGAGTGTCGAATGGAGCAGAAGTAACTAGAATGGAAAATGTCGCCATAGATAAAAAAAAACGCCCTGCTTGGCAGGGCGTTAGTGTATCAGTCGTCGCTGTTAAACGCACCCAGCAGATGCAGGATGGAAGTGAACAGGTTGTAGATACTTAGGTACAAGCCGACTGTTGCACGAATATAGTTGGTCTCGCCACCGTTTATGATACGGCTGGTATCAAACAGAATGAAACCAGACATAATCAAAACGATACCGGCACTAATGGCCAGGCTCATGGCAGGAATTTGCAGGAAAATGTTAGCGATAGCGGCAACCAGCGCCACAATCATACCAATCATCAGGAAGCCACCCATAAAAGAGAAGTCTTTCTTGGTGGTCAGGGCATAAGCCGACAAACCGAAGAAGACCAGGGCAGTGGCACCAAATGCCTGCATGATCAATTGAGGGCCGTTTTGCATACCGGCATAGTAATTCAGGGTGAAGCCCAATGAGCCACCCAGTAATCCGGTAAAAGCGAACACCCAGAAAATACCGGATGCGCTGTCGGCTTTTTTGTTAACCACAAACAACAGCACCAACGCGCCTATGTTCATGCCTAGGGCTGCCAACGGGGAAATGCCCATGGCCATGGTTAAGCCTGCACACACAGCACTGAACACCATTGTCATGGCTAGCAACGTATAAGTGTTGCGCAGTACTTTGTTTGTCTCCAACACCGAGGCTTGTGACGAACTGCTATAAAGGGTTCTCTGATCCATTTATCACTCCGAAGTTAAACCAGTTAAACACTAGCTGATTTCTTTGGCTATTTTTATGGGCTTTAGTTCCATTTTCAAGAAATTCCGGATGTGACGAGGTTGGATTGCGCCGGATTGCTGTTTATTAGAGCAAAGTGGTCAAACTGTCATCATTCAGTAATTTAAAGGAAAAATACCCTTTACAAGGCATCAAAAGCTCATTAGTATGCACGCCACTTGGAGAGCTGGCAGAGCTCGGTTGAATGCACCTGACTTGAAATCAGGCGAAGGGTTAAACCTTCCGGGGGTTCGAATCCCTCGCTCTCCGCCATATATAAGAAAAAGGCCCCGTTCGAAAGAACGGGGCCTTTTTCTTTGTGCGTTTGGTGCAGCCGTTATTGGCTGCGTGGCGTAAGCACAAAGGTACAGTAGTCCCTAGTTTCCCCATAACGCATAGCACTAAATCTCAGGTGTTTCCTTTAAAGGTTTCTCTGGCGGTGTTCAGCGCAGCATGTGCACCATTCTATTAATTAACTTTATTTCCCTGATTGGTAAAGCTGACCTTGTTTGACTTGTTCTAAATGGGTTTATTACGCTATTTAGTCGTGATTTGAAGATTTTAGTGGCCTTAGGGGACTTTTTAATTACGTCTAGCTGTTGGGGTAATAATAAGGAAGAAAGATGCAAATTCGGCAGGCCAGTATTGAAGATCTTACTCAGGTACAAGCTATTGGCAGAAAGAGCTACCGACAGCACTTTGCTGATATTTGGTCGCCGTCTGCTCTTGAGCGCTACTTAGCCGAGCAATTCGCTGAGGATACCGTTGCACAGAGTCTGTCTTCACCCTGCCACACATGGTGGCTACTGGAAGAGCAGGGCATAGTGCAGGGCTTTGCCAAGGTGTAAACTGGCGAAGGCTGGATCCTATTCGCCAGCTAGCTGGTGCTGAGCTACAGAAGATTTATTTCCTATCCGGAACAACAGGTAGAGGTTATGGCAAAGCCATGCTTAGCGAAGTTGTTGAGGAGGCTCGTAGAAGAGAAGAGCCGTTTGTATGGTTGGATGTGCTGAAATCTAATATACAGGGTGAACGTTTTTACACTCGTGAGCGCTTCAAATGTCTGGGTGAATTGTCTTTTCAAACGGATCTTCAAGACATTGGCATAAAGGTGATGGCATTGCCCTTATAAATTCGCGGCTTTCTGTGCCGCCTATTATTCTTAAGTACCTAGCTTGATAAGGAACATGAATGAGCAGACATGGTATGGCCATAGGGCTTGAAAGGCACGATGAAAACGTATTTATGACGCTGCGGGTTTGGGGAAAACTGACTCATGACGACTACCAACTTTTAACCCCTATGTTAGAGCAAGCCGTAGCCGGTTTAACTAAGCCTAAGATAAATGCTTTGGTAGATGCCAGGGACTTCGAGGGCTGGGAATTGAGGGCGGCCTGGGACGACTTTCAGTTGGGTTATAAACACGGTAATGCCTTTAACCGAATCGCTGTGGTTGGGCACAACCGTATACAGGCACTGCTAACTCGTTTAGGCAGTTGGTTTATTGGTGGCGAAGCCCGTTACTTTGAAGAAGAAAGCGACGCCTTGGCATGGCTGCTCGACCGTTAGGTTAAACTCGTCGAGCAATATTGGTTATGCGTAACCTAACTGTTCTGCCCTTTGATACGCTCTCTTAGTTGCTGTACCAACTGATAAAACAATGGAACCAGCAAGGTGCCGAGTAAGGTCGCAGCAATCATACCGCATAAGACCGTCAGACCTAGCGACACACGGCTGGCAGCACCGGCGCCGCTGGCAAATACTAAAGGCAAAACGCCGAGTATGAAGGATAGGGCTGTCATGAGAACCGCTCTAAATCTAAGTCTCGCTGCGTTCAATGCTGCGTCATAAATACTCTGTCCCTGAGCTCGTTGCTCCATGGCAAATTCCACAATCAAAATCGCGGTCTTGGTAGACAAACCAATCAGTAATATCAGCCCCACTTGTGCATAAATATTGTTGGCAAGACCTACTGTAAAGAGTCCCAGCATAGCGCCGAGTATAGCTAACGGAACGGCGGCAATTACCGAAAAGGGAATGCTCCAGCTTTCGTATTGGGCGACTAAAAACAAATAGACAAATAACACCGCCAGGCCAAATAAAACGGGGGCCATATTGCCAGCTTCGAGTTCTTGTTTGGATTGCCCAGCCCATTCGTAGGTGTATCCGGTAGGCAATGTTTCTGCCAGCTCTTGCATAGTCGCAATGGCTTGACCACTGGAATAACCAGTATTGGCCTGGCCACTGATACTGGCACTGCGGTATAGATTGAAATGTTGAATACTGGTTGGCCCCAGTATCGGCTGTAATGATGCCAGTGTGGTTAGTGGTACCATATCCCCCTGGGCATTACGCACATAATAGTGTTGCAAATCAGCGGCCTGTGTACGATAGGCAGCATCGGCTTGTATCATGACTTTGTAAGTGCGGCCAAATTGGTTGAAGTCATTGATATATAAGGAGCCTAGTTGGGCTTGCAGGGTCAGGAAAATATCATTCAATGCAACGCCTTGTGCCTTGGCTTTATTACGGTCTATCTCTAGCAAATATTGCGGTACATTCGCTCTATAGGTACTGAATACTCTGGTCAGTTCAGGGCGTTGGTTTGCTTCATAAATCAGTCCGTTCATGACTTGTGCCAGAGCAACCGGGTCGCGTCCTTCACTATCCTGCAGGCGAAATTCAAAGCCCGAACTGGCCCCCAGGCCGGGAATCGGCGGTGGATTAAACATCATAATCTGTGCATCTGGCAGGCTCCAAAGTTGCCCCATCAACCTTGGGATCAACTGCTGTAGCCCAAGGGACGAATCTTTACGTTCTTCCCAATCCTTCAGCACTACAATCCCCAGCCCATTGTTAGAGGCAGCGCCACCAAGCAAAGAGATACCAGACACGGCTATAAAATCCGTAACGGCAGGATCCTTACGTACAATGCCATCAATTTTACCCATCACATCCAGGGTGCGTTTGCTCGCTGCGGCATCGGGTAGTTGAACGTCAACGAACACAAAACCCTGGTCCTCACTAGGAACAAAGGCCGTAGGAACTGTCTTTACCAGCCACAATGTCGCACCGAACAATAGCAAGGCAAACAGACCCATACGTCCAGTCCGTCTTAGGATCTGTTGTACCATCCCTTGGTAATGGTGGGTGCTAAATAAAATGCCGCGTTCAAAAAATGCCAGCCAGCGTACTGGATGCATGTCCTTATTTAGTAATAGGGTGCACAACGCTGGGCTGAGGGTCAGGGCATTGATAGAGGAAATCAGCACTGCGCAGGAAATAGTGACAGAAAACTGTTTATACAGCTCGCCAGTGATACCTGGCATAAAACCCACTGGCACAAATACAGCCAGCAACACCAGGGTGGTCGCAATTATTGGCCCTGTGACCTGCTGCATGGCTTTAGTTACGGCGTCTTTCACCGGCAACTGTTCTTCTTTTAAAATACGCTCAACATTTTCAATTACGATAATGGCATCATCGACCACGATGCCGATAGCCAGTACCAAGCCAAACAAGGTAATGGTGTTAATGCTGTAGCCCAGTGCCAGCATGCAGGCGAATGTACCAATTAGCGAGACGGGAATGGCAATAGAGGGAATAATGGTGGCCCGCCAGTTTTGCAGGAACAGGAACACGACCAGAATAACCAGAGCCACAGCTTCAAATAAAGTGGCTACCACTTCGTCAATAGAGCGTTCAATAAAGGCTGTACTGTCAAATGGTATGGAGTAGTGCAAACCTTCAGGAAAAGCTTTGCTGAGTTCGGTCATTTTTGCCTTAACCAGTGCAGCGACTTCAGTCGCATTGGCTTCTGACAGCTGATATATCACCAGAAATGCAGTGTCTTGCTGGTTAAGTTTGGCTTCAATGGCATAGTCTTTAGAGCCCAGCTCAATTCTGGCAATATCACGCAGACGCACAAAATTACCATTCGGGTTTGCTCTGATAATCGTCTGGCCAAACTCTTCCGGGCTTTGCAATCTGCCTCTGGCCTGAATAGCGTATTCAAATTGCTGTCCGGTGGGGGCGGGAGCAGCCCCTAGCTTACCGGCGGCGACTATGGTGTTTTGTTCACCCAACGCCTGGCGAATGTCGCTAACGGTAATACCTAATGTTGTCATCTTGTCTGGGTTTAGCCAGATCCGCATGGAATAGGTTTTTTCGCCCATCACGGTTGCAGCCGCTACACCTTTTAAACGGCCCAAGGGCTCGGTTAAATAGTTGGTGGCGTAATTGGAAAGAAAGATCGCATCCAAGTCTTTGTTGTCTGAATACAAGGTCACGCCCATCAACATATTGCTGGATTGCTTTTTAACTGACACCCCTTGGCGTTTTACTTCCTCAGGTAAACCTGCTTCGGCCAGCGCCACCCGGTTTTGCACATTCACCTGAGCAATATCGGTATCCGTCCCAACCTTAAAGTAAACGGTGATATTGGCTGTACCGTTGTTGGACGCAGTGGATTCCATATACATCATGTTTTCCACCCCATTGACCTTTTCCTCAATCGGCCTTATGACGGACTCTTCAACAATCTGTGCTGATGCACCGGGATAGACTGCGCTGATTTGCACTTGGGGAGGGGTGATTTGCGGGTACATGTTGACCGGCAATTGGGTTAGGGCAATTAAACCGGCCAAAGTAATAACAATGGATATAACCAGCGCAAACTTGGGCCGGTGGATAAAGGTTTTACTGATCATAGGCCAGCCTCATGGTTTATCGCTGACAACACCCGTGACGGGGTCGACGTGTTTCACCACACTTTGCACTAAGATGCCGGGCCTGACTTTTTGCAGCCCTTCAATGATCACTTGGTCGCCGGCATTTAGGCCCGATTCCACCGCCCACATGGCGTGGATACGGCGGCCGAGACTGACCGAGCGACGGCTGACTTCCTGATTACTATTAACCACTAATACAAACTTGCCTTGCTGGCTTTCTTGTACCGCAGCCTGAGGCACCATTGCTAACTGGCTTTTGTCTTTACTTTCCACCATCAGGGTGACAAACAAACCAGGCATCACAATCTGTTCCGGGTTGGCAAAGAACGCCCTTAATTCAACAGTACCCGTACTTTGGTCAATTTTAGTATCGGCAAAATCCAGGGTGCCGGTTTGGCCATACTCGGTATTATTCGGCAGTCGCAGTTTTAGTTCGAAAGGCGCTTGCGCCGGACTTTGCTGGGTTTGACTGTTACGCTGGCGGTAGCTGATATAATCCGCTTCTTCGACTTGAAAGCTAACGTAAATAGGGTCAATAGCGGTGAGAGTGGCAAGTGGGCCACTTTGCGGCCCAACCACATTACCTGTGCTGTAGGTTACCTTACCGACCAGGCCGGAAAATGGTGCACGAATTTCGGTGTAACTTAGGTTGAGTTTGGCTTTATCTAAGGTGGCCTTGGCAGCTTCTACACCGGCTCTTGCTTGGGAGGCCAAGGTGGTTAGCTTGTCCAGATCCGATTGGGATATGTAACCCTGCTTTGCGACATCCTTACCGCGTTTCAAATCGCGCTCTGCACCTTCCGCTGCGGCAACTTTACTGTTCAGGTCTGCCTCTGCCTGAGCGACGCCAGACTGGTACTCGGCTGGATCAATGCGCAACAACAAGCGATCTTGTTCAACAAAACTGCCTTCATCGAAGTTGCGTTCGATCAGTTCTCCTGCAACCCGGGCTAAAAGGTCAACCTCCTGATAGGCTTCAGTACGCGCGACAAACTCGCGATAGTTACCTACATCCTGTACTTCAATGGCATACACAGTGACCGAAGGTGAGGGGGAGGTTGCAGGAGCTGATGGCTGCTTGTCACAAGCACTGAGCAGCAAAGTCGTCAGGATGACGAAAGGATAGGATGTACGAAACCTCAAACACCTCATGGCAATCTCCCCGATAAACATGATCTATGGCTTGTTGTTATTGTTGTTGCCGTCATGCCATGACGGGAACAGTACAATACTAGGAGTGATTGTGAAAAAGTGAAAGAAACCAACGTATTGGCTGAGTAGCAGAGTAATTTTAAGGGGTATGGCGGTGAGACGGTAAACTTAACTTACATTGCTTGAACAGCGCTTGCCACCAATTTACATGGGACTGTAATGCCAACGCGAAGGCCTGCTGTTCAGCGTCTCGTTCGGCCAGCCAGTCTTGCATTGACTTTGGGCCATGGGCATATAACTGGTGTAGACGGGGGGCCAATTCATATTGATAGTGGGCAAGCTGACCGGCAATAGGTTGAATTTTTTCAATGAAAAACAGGGCAAATACATTACGCAGGTATTCACTGGTTTCAGGTGGGCGGCAGCTGATAGGTTGTGACTCCAGCCAGGGGGTCAGCGTTTGCAGGTAAGCAGTCAGTATGCGTCGAGTCTGAAACCACCTGGCTGGTAATTGGCCCTGATGCAGAACCTGCAAGTATTGCTCTAGCTGTTCACTTTGAATGCTGTTGGATTGCGGCGCAATGCTTATCAGGTAGTCTAGTGCTGCGCGGCTACTATCCAGTAAAGCGGTTTCCGGCATCTGTTGCTGCCGGGTTCCTGCCAGGCTGCTGCGAAGCTCATTGTCATCCAGCAAGGCCGACCATAAAGGGATAACCCCTTGATATTTAGCCGCTTGCCATTTGCTAAGCCGGGTTATCAAGTCTGGGTCACTGGTGTTCATCAGACACTCTTGTATAGCGCTTAGCAGCTTCTGTTCATAAATATAACGTTGTGATAATCCCTGTAGTTTGCCAAGTGCGGTGTTTCGCTCTGCCACTAAACTGTATAAACGGCAATGTCGCAGGGCATAGAATTCACTTAGCTTGATGCTTGCTTCAGCTGCCTGATAAGACTGTTTGGCAGGTAAACTAAGTGGCGGAGGCGATTCGAAAGTAGGTGGGCGTTGCTGGATTATGTTGCCGAGACGACTGGCGTATTCATCCAGCTCCTGTTGCAACAAAGGTTGACAGGCCATAAGTAAAAACAAACCGACAAACAACCCGAGCAGACGCAAACATCCCAGTCTCATGAAAATTCAGTAATATTGTTCGTCGTCTGCATCAATGTTATACGACAGCGTCTGATTAGCTTCATCCAACTGCATTCTAATATGAATGGGATTGCAGCAGTTGCTGCAATCTTCAAAGTAATCCTGATCACCCTGACTGTAATCCAAGGTTAGATGCATTAAATGCCCGCAATGGGGACATTGAATGTTCACTGTTTTAATTTTCATACTACCTCCGATTGCACTTCGTTACCTCAAACTTCGTCCACCGTCCACTTTGAGAATTTGTCCGGTGATATAGCCGGCATCAAGTAAAAACTCAATAGCATGCGTAATGTCTTGCTCTAAACCCAGGCGCCCCAGCGGTATCTGGCTAAGGATCTGCTGCTTTTGTTGTTCTTCTATTTCCTCGGGCCACAGAATGGCGCCAGGGGCAATGGCATTGACTCTTACTTCCGGTGCCAGTTCGAGGGCCAGGGATTCTGTCATACTGACTAATCCGGCTTTGGCCATACAATACAGGCTATAACCGGCGAGTGGTCGCAAAGCATGAATATCTACCATATTGATAATAGTGCCTTTGCGCCGTTTCAGCTCATCGGCCAGATATTGACTTAAGAACAGTGGCGCTTGCATATTGCTGCCAATCAGGGCTTGCCAAGCTTGAAGGCTGATGTCGCCCACCGGTGTGGGGAAAAAGCTAGAGGCATTATTGATAACGGCATCCAAGCGGCCAAACTTAGCGAGAATGTTGCAGGCTAATCCCTCCAGTTCGGTGATCTCAGTCAGGTCACCTTGCACCAACTCTGCACTGTTTGGGCGAGCGAGGTTTAATGCTTGATAAAGCGCTGTGGCCTCGGGGTAAGAGCCAAAACAGTGGAGTACCACGTTATAGCCACGCAGATGTAATGCTCGAGCAATGGCCGCTCCCAGGCGTCTTGCGCTGCCGCTGATAAAAACTACCTTCTCCATCAGAATTCCGGACTGTAATAGAAGTATCAGTATGCCGGTGTCTTTAGTTTAGCTCCAGCCTAGCTGTCCAGATGTTGCAAGTGCAGTTTTGCCGTTTGGATGTACTGCCCACCAAACAACAGAGCATGATTGAGCAGGTGATACAGCTGATAAACGGGCTTGCGGTACTGATAGTCGGGACTCAGTGGCCAGATTTCTTGGTAGCCCTGATAAAAAGGCTCAGGAAACCGCCCGAATAATTCCGTCATAGCGATATCTGTCTCTCTGTCACCAAAATAAAAAGCCGGGTCGAACATCACCGGTTGTGTTTTCCAAAAACCAGTATTGCCCTGCCAGAGATCGCCATGCAGTGGTGAAGCAGGAGGGCAGTGGCCAGCAAGTAACTGCTTAATGGAGGTCACCACTTTATCAATGGGCACCTTAAGAACGTCTTTTTCAGAAAGCAACTGTAGCAGATAGCCAATTCGTTGTTCGGCGAAAAACTGACACCACTTTTTTTGCCAGGTATTGGGCTGGGTAGTTGCGCCTATATAGTTGTCTTCATCCCAGCCATACTGCTCTTGCATATTGGCGCGGTGCAACTTGGCCAGACCCTGGCCAAACTGAAACCACAAATCAACCGAACCCTCTGACATGTTGAGATATTCAAGTACCAGAAAACTGTATTGTGATACCCGACCTGAGCAAATCACGTTAGGCAGCTTGATGCTTTCCTCAATGCGCAGACGGTCCAAGCCTTGTGCTTCGCATTCCAGTCGGGGCAGGGCGATTGCGTCTGCCACCTTGATAAAGTAACGCTGACGACCGTCTGTTACACGAAAACTGCGGGTATGAAATTGCTGATGAATTTGGCGTATATCATCACAGACAAAATCCTGACCCAATCTTTCGCTAATCTGTTCACTGATAAAATGCCACATGCTCGGATAACCGGTTGTCTGACACTTTCCTTAGTATGGAACAGCCCGAAGAATTGTTAAGTGTCGTTTGGGATTTTTTCTAAGGGCTCGCGGATATCTCTCAATGGCTTATTTTGGTAGTCGGGAGTGACAAGTATTTTGCGTAACGCCACAAAGGTCTTAAAGGTACCTTCCAGTAGCATGCGATTGGCCAGCCAATGGGGGACATTGCCCGCTGCATCAGCACTTCCTTGATAACAGATCACCAGTTGACCTGCGGGCAAGGGCGTCAGCGTCCACCGAGCCCATACCCCTTGCAGCCTGACTATGCCCGGGATTTCTGGCAGTGCATCGGAAGCGTCTTCTACGGTAAGGGTCAGCGCAAGGGTATCTGGGTCTTGCTCATAGTGGGATAGGGTTACCAAATCCCGGTCATGTACTGGCCAAGGGGCATTAAAAACGCTATGCACCAAGTCCTGATTTGATTGTGGGCGTTCCAGCAAGGTGATTTGTCTGGCGTTGGCTATCCAGTTTGGGCCTTGCTCGGTGTCCCGTAATAGCAGAATAAATGCACTTAAATCACTGCTGATTGTCGTCTTCGCCATTACATCATCCACCGCCGAGTCAGTTTTACGGCGGTACAACTCAACCTGTTGTTTTGACTTTACTTGTTGCCAACTGCTATCCGAAAATTCGCAATCGGCGCGCAACGGCACACTGAGAAAAAACAAACAGACCAACAAAGGGATTGAAAATTGCATCCGGGGTATGAAATAGATATAGTTGCCACTGGTCTGATGGTAGCAGACCTGAAGCCTGAATAGACAGCACCCATCGAGGGTGTTTTTTTGTTTTTTTGACCAACAAGTGGCGCTTGGTTTGCGTCACCACTGTTAAGGAATTTTCATGCCTGTAATTACACTTCCCGATGGTAGCCAACGCCAATTTGATAATCCTGTGTCCGTGATGGATGTCGCCAATGACATCGGTCCTGGTCTTGCCAAAGCCACCATTGCCGGTCGTATTGATGGCCGCTTGGTTGATGCTTGTGAGCTTATGAATACCGACGCGACCCTGCAGATTATCACTGCCAAGGATGATGAAGGCCTGGAAATTCTGCGCCATTCTTGTGCGCACTTGTTGGGACATGCGATTAAACAGCTGTGGCCGAACACGAAGATGGCTATCGGCCCGGTTATCGATAACGGCTTTTACTACGACGTGGATATGGAGCATGCGCTGAGCCAGGACGACCTGGATAAATTGGAAAAGCGTATGCAGGAACTGGCGAACACCAGCTACGACGTAGTGAAAAAGGTGGTGAGCTGGCAGGAAGCGCGCGATGCTTTTGCTGCGCGCGGTGAGTCATACAAGATTGAAATCCTGGATGAGAACATTAGCCGTGATGATCGTCCTGGCCTGTATCACCATGAAGAGTACGTGGATATGTGCCGTGGCCCGCACGTGCCTAACATGCGTTTTTGCCAGCACTTTAAAATTATGAAAGTGGCCGGTGCCTATTGGCGCGGAAACAGCGACAACAAGATGTTGCAACGTATTTACGGCACGGCCTGGGCGGATAAAAAACAGCTCAAAGCTTATTTACAGCGTTTGGAAGAAGCCGAAAAGCGCGACCACCGTAAAATTGGTAAGGCACTGGATTTGTTCCATTGGCAGGAAGAAGCACCGGGTATGGTGTTCTGGCACAACGATGGCTGGACTATCTACACTGAGCTGGAAAAGTTTGTGCGCGAAAAATTACGCACCTACAGCTATGGCGAAGTAAAAGGGCCATTGATGATGGACCGTACGCTGTGGGAAAAATCCGGTCACTGGGACAAATACGCGGAAAATATGTTTATTACCGAGTCGGAAAAACGTATTTACGCGATTAAGCCCATGAACTGTCCTGGTCACGTACAGATCTTTAATCAGGGGTTAAAGTCTTACCGCGACCTGCCGCTACGTATGGCGGAATTCGGCTGCTGTCACCGTAATGAGCCCTCGGGTGCTTTGCATGGCCTGATGCGCGTGCGCGGCTTTACTCAGGACGATGCACATATCTTCTGTACAGAAGAGCAGGTACTGAGTGAAGTAGGCGGCTGTATTGATATGATTTACGAAACTTACAAAACCTTTGGTTTTGAAAAGATCGTAGTCAAGCTGTCCACTCGCCCTGAAAAACGAGTGGGGTCTGAGGAGGCTTGGGATAAGGCAGAGAAAGCCTTGGCTGAGGCTCTGGAGAGCAAAGGTATTGAGTTCCAGTATCTGCCCGGCGAAGGCGCGTTCTATGGTCCGAAAATTGAGTTTACTCTGCACGATTGCTTAGATCGTGCCTGGCAGTGCGGTACAGTTCAGTTGGATTTTTCTATGCCAGGCCGTTTGGGCAGTACTTATGTGGCCGAAGATGGCGAGCGTAAAGTGCCGGTAATGATTCACCGCGCGGTATTAGGCTCGCTAGAGCGCTTCATCGGCATTTTGACCGAAGAATACGCCGGTTATTTCCCACTTTGGCTTGCTCCCATGCAAATGGTGGTGATGAATATTACCGATAATCAGGCAGAATATGCCGCCGATGTGGCAAAAAGGTTACAAGAAGTTGGCTTTAGAGCAAAGTCTGACTTGAGAAACGAGAAGATTGGCTTTAAAATCCGCGAGCACACTCTAAGGCGTGTTCCTTATATGCTGGTGGTCGGTGACAAAGAAATGGAAGCCGGCGAAGTAGCAGTAAGGACTCGAAAAGGCGAAGACCTGGGCAAATTCTCCCTTGAGGAGTTTATTAATAAGGCCCAACAACAGGTCACTAGCAAGATTATCGAATAATTTCGGAGGAAGAGCATATTAAAGGTGCTAACACGAAGGGCCAAGATTCGGCAAAAGCCCGTATTAACGAAGAAATAAGAGCAAAAGACGTTCGTTTGATTGGCAAGGATGGTGAGCAGGCAGGTATAGTCTCCCTGGCCCAGGCACTGGAACTAGCCGCAGAAGTCGAGCTGGATCTGGTGGAAATTAGCCCGAATGCCGAACCGCCGGTCTGTAAAATTATGGACTACGGCAAATTCATCTTCGAAAAGAGTAAAGCTCAGAAAGAGCAGAAGAAAAAGCAGAAGCAAATTCAGGTCAAGGAGGTTAAATTCCGCCCTGGCACTGATGAAGGCGATTACCAGGTCAAACTGCGCAACCTGCGTCGCTTTCTTGAAGGGGGTGATAAAGCCAAAGTCACGGTTCGTTTCCGCGGACGTGAAATGGCTCACCAAGAGATTGGTATTGAACTTCTGAATCGTATCAAAGGCGATTTAGAGGACCTTGCCAACTGCGAGTCTTTCCCTAACAGGGTGGAAGGCAGACAGATGATCATGGTGATGGCCCCCACTAAACGGTAAGTAAGGCTCATCAAGTGCTTTGATGACTGCGCGTCAAAGTCGCCTTACTACTTGGTTGTAACTTAAACAATGCGGAGTTTTAGCAATGCCTAAAATGAAAAGCAACAGCGGTGCCGCGAAGCGTTTTAAAAAATCTGCTTCCGGTCGCTTTAAAAGCAAGCAGTCTCACTTGCGTCACATCCTGACCAAGAAGAGCTCTAAGCGTAAGCGCCACCTGCGTGGCAAGAAACTGGCCCATGACTCGGATACTGCGTTGATCCAACGCATGTTGCCGTACGCTTAAGCTTTAAGGAGACTGAAACATGGCAAGAGTAAAACGTGGTGTTATTGCACGTGCCCGTCATAAAAAGGTACTGAAGCAAGCCAAAGGTTACTACGGAGCCCGTTCACGGGTGTATCGCGTTGCCGTACAGGCGGTTACCAAAGCCGGCCAGTACGCGTACCGTGACCGTCGTCAGCGTAAGCGTCAATTCCGTCAACTGTGGATTGCACGTATCAACGCTGCGGCCCGTCAGAATGGTTTGTCATACAGCCGTTTCATCAACGGTCTGAAGAAAGCGTCTGTCGAAATCGATCGTAAGATCCTGGCTGACATCGCTGTACATGACAAAGCAGCTTTCAGCGCACTGGTAAATGCTGCCAAAGGCGCATTGGCTTAATATTTAACTATTAAGCTTGAGTTCTTTCAGGAAAACGGGAAGCCGGATGCTTCCCGTTTTTTTTATTTGCTTACATATCTCTCGTTAACTGGTGCTTTGACGCCTTGTCTTCATTTGCTGAACCAGCGCATAATACGGCGCAAATCAAATAGTGAAAGTCTCTGAAAGCAGGAAGGCCGGAGAAAAGGAAATTGAATCGTCCAGACATTCAGCAACTTTATCGTGCTCACCACGGTTGGATGAAAAATCTACTGGTTCGCAAACTTCGTTGCCCTGAAGACGCGGCCGATCTGGCGCAAGATGCATTTGAACGTTTGCTGCGAAAGCCCCTTAGCTTCGATAACGTGATGGGTGGTCGCCACTACTTAAGCCGCATCGCCCACTCCCTTTGCATTGATTTATGGCGCCGCCGTCAAATTGAACAGGCCTACATGGAAAGCTTAGCGCTGTTGGCACTTGAGCACATCCCTGATGTGGCTGAGCAGCAAGTTGTCATTGACGTGATAGTGAAAGTGGATCAGTTGTTGTCGCGTTTACCTCGAAAAATAAAACGTACCTTTATTGCTGTTCAGATTGAGGGGCTTACTTACCCGCAAGTAGCTGAGCGGGACAAGATTTCTATTGGCAGCGTTAAAAATTATCTGGCTCAGGCCATAGTGCGATTAACCAGTTTCAGGGAAGAACATCATCTTGACTAATACATCGTCCATGCCAAAGCAAAGTTTGGAAGCCGCTGCGTACTGGTTTGTTGAACTGCGCGAACAGCAGCCAGACGCCGAAACCAGATTACAGTTTGAAGACTGGTTGTCGGACCCTGAACATCAATCCTCCTGGCAGAAAGTGCTGGATATGCACAGCACGTTTGAGCAGTTTAATCTGCATCAGCAGCAAAATCCGGCTTTGCACAGCGTTTTACAGCAACCTTTAGTGTCAAGACGCGCAGTGCTCAAGTGTGTAGCGCTATTTGGCGTATCATTTATGACCTACCTGACCGCCAGAACCCCCTTGGCTAAGTCCACCTGGTATCAGATGGCCGCCGATTATAGCGTGCCGGTGGGACAATCTGCCCAGTTCCCGTTAGCCGAACACATTCAGCTGTGGCTAAACACCAACTCTGCAGTAGACGTCAATTTTGCCAATAGGCGCAATCAAATTGTGCTGTTACAGGGGGAGGTGTTTGTTGAACATGCTGGTCGCGGTGGTGAAGGCGCCTTACAGGTTAATACAAATTGGCAGGATCAGCCGTTGGCCGTTGAGTCCGGTCACTGCCAGTTCAATCTGTATCAACACCACGGGGGGTGTGAGCTGTCTGTTTATCAGGGACAGGCGGTTTTCCACGGGCGAACTACATCAAAAACCTTGCAGGCTGGCCAGCAGATAAGCTTGGGAGAAAACGGTTTTTCAGATCTTGGCACGGTAAAGCATTTGCCCGGTTGGCGAGACGGTAAACTTATCGCACAAGGCATGTCGCTACAGGCCTTTGCATCAGAGCTTAATCGCTACAGACAGGGGGTTATCCGGGTTGAACCTGATGCGCAGGCGCTTAACATCGACGGTGTATTTCCGGCTTTTGATAGTGATAAGGCTTTGGAAATGCTGGCGAGCAGCTTGCCAGTGAAGGTGAGTAAAGTGGGGCCATGGTGGGTTCAAATCGCCCTGGCATAATGCAGCAAACCAAGTCTATCTATTTTGTGCCCTCATTCATCTAAGCCCGGACTTATACTTAGGCTGCTACCCGCGGCCTTAGCGTTTATTATGGCCGGCGAAGTCAGGGCTGAGCCGTATTATGCATTTGAGTTGAAAAAAGGCGGTCTTAGCCAGTGCCTTACAGCTATTGCGCAAACGGCGAACGTTTTTATCTCAGCTGATAGTCGTTTGATTGCGGATAAATCCTGCAGCGGTTTTACCTTGCGGCTGAGCGCCGAACAGGCGCTGGCAAGAGTGGTCACAGAGGCCGGTCTTCGTTATCAACAGGTGGGGGAGGCGCACTTTGTAATTCAGAGTGATAAGCGCTCAACTGGCGAACCAGGAGCTCCAACCGAAATCCGTTTGACCTTTTCGCTGCCAGATATACACACCGCCCTTTTTACCCCGTTACCTGACTGGCAGGAAGCCACAAGCCAATCCTCAGGCATAACGCAAAGTCTTAAACAGACTCCACAAACGGTATCTTTGGTAGATCCCAGGGCATTTCAATCCTTTAACCAAACTGATCTGGGCGAGGTGCTGCGCGCATCGCCAGGCATATACAGTACCTCCAATGCCATCACTGGTAACCGGGAGTTCCGCGCTCGCGGTAACTTGTTGAATCCTTTTTTGGTGGATGGGCAACCTTTCGCCGAGTCCAACTTTGCGGTGTCAGAGCTGGATGCGGTGTATTTTGATTTTTTTGAAATCAACCGTGGCACCAACGGCATCCAGCAGGACAACGGGGTGAATTCTGCGTCGGTGAATTTACTGCCAAAATCCGCCAGCGACAGCCTTTTTTTAGACCTATCTGCCGGGTATGGTGAGTTACTGTCGCGCAGATTAAGCGCCGACCTTGGCGGGGCCTTGTTAGCGCCTAGCGGACTGACGGGGCGACTGGTGATGGTAGAGCAAAAGCAGCAGGATGCTGCAGAGCACTCGCGAAATTTACGCAGTGGTGGCTATGGGCGGCTGACTTGGCTGCTCAATGATGCCACCACGCTGGATTTTTATCATATTGAGCAACATGACAAGCAGCTGGAGCGGTCCAAGATAAGGCCTTTGCTATACGCTGATCTCAGCCCTTACGATGGACCACTGTCGACTAATTTCTGGCCAAGCTGGTCGGGCGGGGCACAGCGCTTGGCCTTTTCCCATCTATTGCTGGAACGTCAACTGAATCTAGTCTGGCGGGCGAGGTTAAGCCTGAGTAAGGCAAGACAAAAATCAGCTATGTTGTTTCAGGAGTTTGATAGCTTTCCGGACCGTCAGAGCTTGTCACTTACCTATTGGGCCATGCAGCAGGATCTTTATTACAAAGCTGACAAGACAGTGCTGAGTGTCGATGGCGAGCTGGAGCTTTACTCGCTGCCTGTGAATATCAGCCTGACCGCCAGCAGTACCTACAGTCGCAGTCTGCAGCATTTAAATGAAATGGATTATCAGGGACAGCTTGTGATGCAGCCTGGCAGCTTTAAGGTTCTCAACCGTGACCAGCCTGCTCCTGATAGCGTCTTGGCGAGCTATATCAATGACCTGCGCGTTAAGGTGGACAGCATCAAACTGGCCAGTCTTATCAGGCTCAGCGAGTCCACCCAAATATCCGCGTCTGTGCGGCGTAATCACAGCCAATATGCAGCTGACAGCAGCATTTTTTTTGGTGAGACAGACAAAGACAAAAGCCAATACAACAACCTGTATCTGGGTATCAGTCAGGCCATAGGTGATATACAACTTTATGCTAGCTATACCGATATCGTGGATTTTCGCAGTGGTTACCTGTCCATGTTAAATATTGGCTTGTTGCCGACCCGCCATATTTCGACTGAACTGGGGATAAAAGCTGACTTTTGGCAGCGTCAGGGGCAGTTTAGTTTGAGTGCGTATCAGAGTCGGCCGCAGAAGTTTGGCCTGGCCCCTGACCTCACTTACGCCAACCAAGATGGGTGGGAAGCGGAATTTCGCTATCAAGGCCAGGCTATGCAAGTCAATATGGCTTACGCGCGTCGACATTCACAGCAGCCGATGGACAATATCAGCGTACAATTTCCTGATACCTTGTATCGTGCCAATTTGGGCTACGCCTTACCCTGGACAAGGCTGAATATGGCGCTGGGCGCAGCCATTGAAGGGGAGTCCAGGCAACATTATCTGCTCAGAACCTTTATTGACAGCAATAGGGTCGAAGTTACTCAGCCTGCCAGTTGGCGGCTCAATGCTTATTGCAAATGGCAGATCAACGGAGACAGTGCATTGACTCTGAGTGTTAAAAATGTGCTGGATAAGGGCTACTTTGATGGTGTGGATCTCGTTCGTGGCTGGGCGGCCTACGGCGCACCGCGGCAAGTCGCTATCACCTTTGATCAACATTTTTAAAAAAGTTTGGCTGTTTAACCACACTCACTCGTTTCCTTATTAACAGCAATATCGCTGTCAATTTATTCGCACGGCCCGATTATTCAGAGGCGAAGTGTGAAATTGAAGCTAATAAGGAAGTCCGATTGAATACCCAGCTTAAGGTGCTTGCCACCTCCATTTTTGTTTTACTCTCTGGTTGTGGTGGAAGTGGTGGTGACGCGCCAGCGATAGAGGTACGTCCTAATCTGCCGCCGGTGGCCAATGTGGTGACTAGTCATACTCGTGTGGAAGTGGGCGAATTGGCGCATTTTGATGCAAGTGCTAGCCAGGATCCCGAACAGTCCTCTCTGCGCTACCACTGGAAAATTCAGGATGCAGGTGGTCAGGATTGGACACCGGCAGACGCCAGCCAGGCAGTGCTTGAGTTTAATCCTCAGCAGTCGGGTTCATACCATATCACGCTGACCGTGACAGACAGCCAGGGCGCCACCAATAGTCAAAAAGTGCTACTGGAGGTGAGCCAAAGTCAGCGCCACAGCTTGTCCATCAAAACTACCAAAGCCGCGAAGGTAGGCGAAGTCGTCGAGCTGGAGGCGGTTTTCACGCATATGCTCAGCGACAAGGTGACCCCAAAATACAACTGGACCCTGGTTGCCAAACCAGCGGGTAGTCTGGCCAGTATACAAGAGCCTCAGCAGATCCAGAGCCAATTTCTGGCCGATGCGGTAGGTGATTATGACATTATGTTGTCGATGCAATTGGGCAACATTATTAAACGCGAGGTTAAACAGCGGATCAGTATCCATAAAGCAGGGGATGTGCCGCCGCAGGCAAAGATTGATACCCGCAATTTTTCCCAGCTTTGGGTGGGGGACAGTTTAACCCTGACAAGCCTGAGCACTGATGCTGATAATGACGGCCTAAGCTATCAGTGGCAGGTAACAGGGGCAAAGGCTCAGCCTCATCCAGCTAATTTGCCCAGTTTTGTGTTTGAGCCCGATGCCCTGGCAATCTACCAAGTGTGCCTGACCGTCAATGACGGTAAACATCAGGATACGGATTGCGTAGATATTAAAGTAACAAATGAGAATCGCGCACCAGTGGCTTCATTTGATCTTGCCCCTGGTAACGACGGCGGTGCCCTTAAA
The DNA here is from genome assembly GCF_018531185.1 of Bowmanella yangjiangensis. Lineage (NCBI taxonomy): Bacteria > Pseudomonadati > Pseudomonadota > Gammaproteobacteria > Alteromonadales > Alteromonadaceae > Bowmanella > Bowmanella yangjiangensis. The sequence goes on along the minus strand of NZ_JAHDJU010000001.1, from coordinate 2,117,379 downwards.
CCTAACCAGAATATCGCGCTGATAAGCCAGGCCAGCGATCCTGACGGGGATAATCTGGAATATGAATGGCGTGTGTTAAGTAGCCCGGCAGAGAGTGTATGGAACCTGGACAGCTCCAATGCCGATGCGCCGGTATTTAATGCCAATATGGCCGGAGAATACCAACTGCAGCTGCGGGTTTATGACCAAAAACAATACTCACCAGCCTTTATAAAAGTGATCAAGTTACACCAAAGCAGTTTGCCAACGGTACGTATTTCGACCAATGCGCCCTCTGTCACTGTAAATCAATGGGCCAGCCTGCATGCTTTTAGCGACGTGGAAGATGAATCGGTACGTTTTACCTGGCATCTGTTGAAACAGCCCGAGGGTGCCAATGCGCAATTGGACGGTGAAAGCCTGCGCACCTTGAACATTAAGACCGATTTGGTCGGGGAATATCTGCTCCACGTCATTGCTACCACCAGTCAGGGGCAATCGGCCCCTGCTACGATTTTACTGGTTGCGGATGACAATTTGCCACCTGTTGCGCGTCTGGCCGGGCAAATTGAGCGCAATGTCTTGGTTGGTGACCCGGTGAGCTTTGACGCAGCTATCAGTTACGACCCCGAAGGGCAGTCACTCAGCTACAACTGGCGAGTATTTGAGGAAGCGACGCAGCAAATTATTGAGAGTCAGCTTGACGGTGAAAACTTTAACTTCAGTCCTAAACATGTCGGTAGTTACCGTGTGTTTCTGACAGTGAGTGATGGGCTGAAAACTACCGAAACGGCCTTTGTTGTAAGGGCCGTTGAGTCATTACCTGAGCAGTTGGAGCTAACAGGTATTTTGCTGGACGAAGCGAATCAGCCGGTTAGCGGGGTAAGTGTGGCAACCAATTACATCAAAATTCGCCAGGGCTATACCGGTTTTTATCAAACCTATACCGACAAGTCTGGTCAGTATCGTCTGTCCTTTGACCGCCCCTCTGAAGGCGATTGGGAGCCTGGTGTGCGGGTCGGGTTCAGCTTGGTAAATGGTTATCAAGACTTTCCAGTGACCTTGGATTCCAACAATGTGGTTAATTTAGGCGTAAAGAAGGTGGCGGTTTTACAAGAGGTGATTTTCCAAGCGCGCTTTTGTGATAACGCTACATCAGATAACTATCAGACCTTACTCAGGGGCCGTGGCAGCGACAATACTGACTTTGCGGTTAAATCCCAAATGATCCTGTCCGTTAGCCGTGATGTGCCAAATATTAAAATTAAACTGTTGGCACCGGCCATATTTAGATCACTGAATAGTCGCTTTACCTTCAATGGCAGCACCCAGTTTGAACATCTGTATGATAGTAATGGCACAAAAACCCTGTTCGTAGATATTTGCGAGCCGTAACCCAAAACATAAGCAAAAAGCCGGGCCCTGTGCCCGGCTTAATTTGAATAGAAAATGCCGGTTTTCGCCGGCAAAGGCGCTTCAGGCCAGAGGGCGCCTAGAACGCATACTTAGCTGAAAACTGCAGTCTGTCCATATCGCCGTCCAGACCATTTTCCAGCTCACGGGTGGAGTGAGAGTATTCCAGTCCAAAGCTCAGTGCTTTAGTGGGCGCATAGATTGCATTGACCGCCATTCTGTTGGTGGTTTCTGTTACCCCTGTACCGGTCAGCGCCACATCATTGTCAGCTTCGAAGAAGGAGTAGCTCAGCGTTGAACGCCATTGATCATTCCACCAGTGGCGATAGGCGACAAAACCACCGCTGGAATCGATAGCTTCTAGTTCGTTATTAGCATTCAACACAGCGCCATTGGCGGCGTTGATACCCAAATAGCGCCCCATGCCTGAACCTAAGTTATACATCACCTTTATGTCATCTTTACCAAGATTGAACTTGGCTGAGACACTAAATGCAGTGGCTGTTTCGGTAGTGTCAATATTAGTGCCATTGTCATAGGCTAACTGCCTGATAAGGGCGGCACCAGACACATGACCCCAATCGGCTTTGTGAGTGTAGCGTAACACCAAATCAGGTACTGAGTTATCGTCAGTGACTATACGACCACCACCACCATAGGGTGTTACTGTGGTTTCTGGGTTTTCAATGGCCACTTGAAAACCGCCGTGGCTATATCTGATCATGGCCTGGCGTACGAAGATCGTACCGTCAGTGGTGCCGATGAAGTCAAGACTCTCTGGCAATACGGATACATCCTGGAAGGTACTCCAGGTCTGACCAAACAACCATCCATCATACTCTATAGTGGCGATACGCAAGCGAGGGCTGTATGAGTTGCTGACCCTTTCGTCACCATTAGGTGTGGCCATGAAATCTAACTCGATCTTGGTTGATAGTGTCTTGCCGTTTTCCAGGGCAGTTTTGGATGAGAAATTAAAGCGGGTTTGACGGGCGTGCATGTCAAAGGCGGTACCTTCATCATTGCCGCCAACAGGCGTGAGGCCTGGGATATAAAAATCACGTCCAAGGTTACCAGATGGCAAACTGCCGTCAGAATACTGGCTGGCGATGGCGTCAAGTTTAACATAGCCACCAAAGGTGAATTTGGTGTCTTCTAATACTGACGCCTGAGCGGCAGTTGTACAAAATAGGGCACTCATTAAATAGGCAAGGGGACTCTTCGTTATGCTTTTCATTGCAGTTCCTCGTGTTCAAAGTCTGCTTAACAATTGTTCAGTCGGACAAAGTGCTCAATCAGACCATGGTCTAAGCGACTAAGGTCGAAGAATTACGGATAACGCCAAGAATCTTATTGTTAAAGGGGTGTAAAGGCTGTTTTAATTCAGTGTTAATCATATGTTTTACGACTATGGTCTAATACTTTAGCCGGGCCGGCTCCTTAGTATTGCAACGAAAATTACATGGAGATCTGACAATGTCGCATGCTACTTATCCTGTTTCATCCTATCCACATCGGGCCACCCATGCCGACAATGCAGAGTATCTGCGGTTGTACAAATGGTCAGTGGAAGATCCCGAAGGGTTTTGGGCTGAACAGGGCAAAAGACTGGATTGGATCAAACCATACAGTCAGGTCAAGGCGACTAGCTTTGCCCGCGGAAATGTTAATATTAATTGGTATGCCGATGGGCAATTGAACGCCAGCTACAACTGTATTGACCGCCATCTGAAAACCAACCCAGATGCTACTGCTATTATCTGGGAAGGTGACGATCCTGCCTCTGATAAAACCATCAGCTACCAGCAAATGCATGATGAAGTATGCAAACTGGCTAACGCTATGAAGGCTAAAGGCGTTAACAAAGGCGATCGCGTTATTATTTACATGCCGATGATTCCTGAAGCGGCCTATGCCATGTTGGCATGTGCGCGCATTGGTGCCGTGCATTCGGTTATCTTCGGTGGATTCTCACCTAACGCTATCGCTGACCGAATTGAGGATTGCCAGGCCAAGTTGGTGATTACAGCTAACTATGGTCGCCGCGGAGGGAACAAGGTTCCGCTTAAAGCCAATGTCGATAAAGCGCTGGAAAAAGACGGTACATCCAGCATCCAAAGCGTCATCGTTTGCCAATTGCTGCAGGAAGATACCTTGATGCAAGAAGGTCGTGACCTTTGGTGGCATGATGCCGTTGCTGGCTGTGCGGCTAGCTGCGAGCCTGAAGCTATGAACGCTGAAGATCCGCTGTTCGTATTGTATACCTCTGGTTCAACTGGCAAGCCCAAGGGCGTGGTACATACTACGGGCGGTTATCTGGTATATGCATCCATGACCCATCAGTATGTGTTTGACTACAAACCTGGTGATGTTTACTGGTGTGCAGCCGATGTGGGTTGGATTACCGGACACAGCTATATCGTTTACGGTCCATTTGCCAATGGCGCCATTTCTCTGATGTTTGAAGGTGTGCCGACTTATCCTGATGTGCGTCGTATGGCGCAGGTGGTGGATAAACATAAGGTTAATATTCTTTACACCGCACCAACGGCTATTCGTGCACTGATGGCGAAAGGGGATTTCCCTGCCGAAGGCACCAGCCGCGAAACCCTGCGTTTGCTCGGCAGTGTGGGTGAGCCCATTAACCCTGAAGCCTGGGAGTGGTACCACGACAAGATTGGCGACAAACGCTGCCCAATCGTAGATACCTGGTGGCAGACCGAAACCGGCGGCATTATGATCACACCTCTACCGGGTGCCACAGATCTTAAACCTGGTTCAGCCACACGTCCTTTCTTTGGTGTACAGCCCGCTTTGGTTGATGCCGAAGGTAAGTTCCTGGATGGTGCAACAGAAGGTAACCTGGTGATTAAGGACTCCTGGCCAGGACAAGCAAGAACTGTATGGGGCGATCATGATCGCTTTGAGCAGACCTATTTCAGTACCTATGACAACCTGTACTTTACTGGTGACGGCGCGCGTCGTGATGAAGATGGTTATTACTGGATTACCGGACGTGTTGACGACGTGTTGAACGTTTCTGGTCACCGTCTCGGTACCGCTGAGATTGAAAGCTCGTTGGTTGGCCATCCGGCGGTTGCAGAAGCTGCCGTAGTGGGTTATCCCCATGACATCAAAGGGCAGGGTATCTATGTGTACCTGCTGCCTACCGATGGGGTAGAAATTACCGAGGAACTGACCAAGCAAGTACGTCAATGGGTAAGAGACGACCTCAGCCCCATTGCAACGCCTGATTTTATTCAATGGACACATGGTCTGCCGAAGACACGTTCTGGCAAAATTATGCGTCGTATTTTGCGTAAAATCGCCGCCAATGAGTTTGAAAACCTGGGGGATACTTCGACCCTGGCAGACCCATCAGTGGTGGACTCACTGATTGATAAGCGTTTGAATCGCTGATTCAACTGGTGTCTGCAGCAAAAATAGCGGACACTGTCAAAGGCCGCCGCCAGGCGGCCTTTTGTTACTTGTCATAATGGAGTCACCATGGCTAAGTTTTTGATTGCTGATGACCACCCTTTGTTTAGAGAAGCCTTGGGGAGTGCACTGCAACTGAAATTTCCTGCATTATCGCTGGTTCAATCCGATTCATTGGATTCCACGTTAAAAGCACTTAGTGAACACGACGATGTGGACTTAGTGCTGCTGGATTTGCATATGCCGGGTTCCGGTGATTTATACGGCCTTATTCGCGTCAGACAGGATTTTCCTACTGTTCCTGTTGCGGTGATATCCGGTAGTGAAAGTCTTGAAGTGGTGTCTAAAGTGATGGGCTTCGGTGCCCTGGGCTTTATCCCTAAGTCATCCTCATCAGAACAAATTGCTGCAGCCATAAACAGCATTTTGGAAGGCGACAATTGGGTTCCGGAAGCCTTACGCGACAAGATCCAAAAAATTAGTGATGAAGATCGCGACTTGGCGCAGAAAGTGGCGGATTTAACCCCGCAGCAATACAAAGTATTGTATTTAATTCACAATGGCCTGTTGAATAAACAAATTGCCTACGAGCTTGGTATCACTGAGGCTACGGTCAAGGCGCATGTAACAGCAATTTTCCGCAAATTAGATGTATACAGCCGGATTCAAGCGGTACTGTTGGCCGAAAAACTGCAATTAGAACCACCAGGTAAAAGTGCACAGGAAGAGGTAAGCAAGAACGGTTGATTCCCACTTAGTCTTTGAATTTTGTGCTATATGAATGGATACAACAGCACAAAAGGAAGGCCTATGAAACGGGTTATCGCGCTTTTCACACTCCTGGCGCTTAGCGCCTGCTCCAAGCTCACTATGTCCAACTACGACCAATTGAAAGCCGGTATGAGTTACCGTGATGTCGTGGAAATACTAGGCAATGCCGATCGCTGTGAGGACCTGGTTGCCAATCGGGAATGCATCTGGGGCAATAAAGATGGCCGCCACATACAGGTTAATTTTGTAGCGGGCGCGGCTGTCTATTTCAATCAAAGTAGTCTTTAGCCAGATTAAGTTCATACCTGGTTCAGGCTGACAGCGCATACTGACGTCAATTTCATACACCAAGGAAATTTGCATGAAAAAATTGATCGCTGTATTGCTGTTGGCTGGTGCGTCTCTGTCTGCTGTGGCCCAAGAGCCGGAAAATGCTATTAGTGTGGTGGGGCAGGCAAATGTCAGTGCGGTACCTGATTTATTTCAGTTCAGTCTATACGTTGAAGAAAAGGGGCCGGTTGTCTCCAAACTCAACGCCGAGGTAAGTGAAAAAACCAGTAAGTTGGTGAACTTTTTGCTAAAGCAGGGAGTGAAAGAGCGGGATATCCAGTCTTTACATGTGCAGCTTTATCCTTGGTACGAACATACCGAGAAAGGCTCAGAGCAAAAAGGTTTTGTACTGGCCAGACAGATCCGTGTCAGTCTGCGGGAACTTAATTTATATGACAAAGTACTCGATGGGGTGCTTAAACTGGGCGCCACCCGTATTGACGGCTTTCAGCATAATGTTGAAAACCAGCAAGCCCTTTATTTAAGTGCCTTGGAATTAGCGGTTAAAAATGCTGAGCTGCGGGCCGAAAAGCTAGCCAAAAGTTTGGGCGCTAAGGTGGGGAAGGTGTTGTCTGTCAGCGAAGCGTCTAATTATCAACCTGCTCCTATGATGCTGGAGTCACGTATGATGATGAAAGACAGTAGCGGAAGTATGGCCGGTGAGATGAATATTGACGCACAAGTTCAGGTTAAGTTTGAATTAATTCAATAACCTGCGATTAATCAAGCAAGGGGGCCTTAATGGCCCCTTTATTGTTCTTGGCAAACTGATACAACAAAGGGGTTTTATTTTTAGGTATTTAGCAGTACCTTGTGCGGCCTTGTATAAGAGTTTCGTTAACATGCCAAAGATAAAATCAGAGCTCTACCGGGAAGTAGTTCAGCAGGCGTCAGCGCTGATGGACGGCGAAAGGGATTTGATTGCCAACCTTGCAAACCTCAGCGCACTTTTATGGATGCAATTACCTGATATCAATTGGGCTGGTTTTTACCTGCTCAAAGAGGATGAATTGGTATTGGGACCGTTTCAGGGCAAGCCCGCTTGTGTTCGAATCCCCATGGGGCGCGGTGTATGTGGCACGGCTGCTAAACTTGAACAACCACAGTTAGTTGCGGATGTTCACCAGTTTGAAGGGCACATTGCCTGCGATGCTGCATCTAACTCCGAAGTGGTTTTGCCTTTTTATCTGAACGGACAGCTAGCTGGCGTGTTGGATATTGACAGCCCCAGTCTGGCAAGGTTTGATCAGGACGATTTGCAAGGTTTACAGAAACTGGTTTTAGCCTTACAGGATGCGATGGCGTGAAGTCGATGATAGACATCCATGTGGTGTTGGCAACCCCAGCCGACATGGAGTTTTGGGAAGATTTGGCCGATGAGGCAGCCGATAGGCTAAACGAGTTGCTGCATTATTTGTACGCTCAGGTTGATGAGGATATAGATACACATCAACTTGAACTGATGATGCAACATATCTGGGAAACCTGGCATCAGGACCAGTATTTATTAGATATAGACGAGCAGGAGCTCTACGACTGGGTTGACCAACTTGTGGCAACTTGGGATGATGAGCACCCTGGCGCACACTTAGATTAACCGTTAGAAATAAGCGAATGGATAGCCCACAGAAGTTTTCAAACAGCAAAGAAGTGATTAGTTTCTTGGCTGACACCTTTCCCGCCTGCTTCAGCCTAGAAGGCCAGGCTAAACCCCTTAAAGTTGGTATTTTTCAAGACCTGGTTGAGCGTCTGGAAAGTGACGAAAGGGTAAGTAAAACCTTGTTACGTGCATCTTTGCGCCACTACACCAGCAGTTGGCGTTATCTGCATGCTGTCGTTGAAGGAGCGCATAGAGTTGACCTTGACGGTAATCAGGATGCGATTATCGAAAAGCAACATGCAGAACATGCGCAGCAACAGCTCGCTGAAAGCAAACAGCGTGTAGCAGATAAACGTAAAGAGCAGGCTAAGCATCGTCAGGATGCAAAACCTCGTTACAAAAAGTCTTCTACTGGCAAAAACGAGCAAAACCCCGATAAAACAGGGGGGGAGCAGAGTAAACCAGCTGGAAAAAACAGCCATCAGGGAACTAATTCCTCTCAGAGCAAACCAATTAAGCGACCACCACCAGAAAAATTGAGCGATACTGATCTGGTAGCTGGTACGCAAGTAACGGTTAAAATTGGTAAAACTCCTATGCCAGGGACCATTAATGAGGTCGGCAAAGATGGGGTACATGTCCAGTTGAACTCAGGTATGGTAGTAAAAGTACCTGTCGACAGCCTGAGATTGGCGCGTCCTAAGAGGTAAATTATGAAAAATGCGATTCACGTTTCAGTTGCCGCTGCATTATTGGCAGCAAGTTATGGTGCTGGTGCTGTAGCCACTACTCCCAGTGCCCATGATTTACCCAATTTGGAGCAGGAATCGCAACATGCGGTGGCGACGAAGCGAATTTCGTCGTTATTCACCCGCGCACATTACAAAGAGATTGAACTCAATGATGCGCTTTCCGAACGAGTTTATGACCGTTTCTTGAAAGCGCTCGATCCGAACAAGAACGTTTTCACAGCCGCAGACATTGCTAAATTGGAAAAGTATCGAGCGAGTTTTGATGATGCGCTCGAACGAGGCCAGTTGGCAGGCGTGTACGACATCTACCAACAGAACCTAAAACGTCGTGTTGAGCGATACGAATACGCGCTGTCCTTGCTGGATGGTAGCTTTGATTTCGAAAAAGCGGGCGACGTACTCGAGTTTAATCGTGAAGATGCCAGTTGGCCTAAAGATGTGGCTGAGCTGAATGAATTATGGCGTCAGCGCGTTAAATACGACGCCCTTAACCTGAAAATGGCGGGGAAAGACGAAGCGGGTATTAAAGACTTGCTAAGTAAGCGTTACGAGCGGGCCATCAAGCGTCTTCAGCAAACTGAAAGTGAAGATGTCTTCCAGACCTTAATGAATTCCTTTGCCCGAACTATCGAGGCGCATACCAGTTATCTTTCTCCGCGCAATGCTGAACGTTTCCAGATGGACATGAATCTGTCTTTTGAGGGGATCGGTGCAGTACTGCAATCTTTGGATGATCACACCGTGATTCGTTCGGTTGTGCCTGGTGGGCCAGCAGATTTGTCTAAACAGATTAAGCCTGAAGACCGCATTGTTGGTGTGGCTCAGGAAGATGACGAATTTGTTGATGTCGTCGGCTGGCGCTTAGATGAGGTTGTTGATCTGATTAAAGGGCCAAAGGGTAGTGTGGTCAGACTGCAACTGCTCAAAGGTGCTGCCTCGGATTCAGCTGCGCCTGAAGTGGTCAGCCTGACTCGCGATAAGATTAAGTTAGAAGATCGTGCGGCCAAGTCGGAAGTTTATGTGCCTGAGACAGGTCCTAATAAGGGCCAGAAACTAGGTGTAATTTCTATACCCTCTTTTTACAACAACTTACATGAAGATGTGCGAAAAGAGTTGGATTCGCTAAAAAGTGAAAATGTTGAAGGTGTGATTGTTGATTTACGTGGCAACGGTGGTGGTTCTTTAACCGAAGCGACACAGCTCACCGGCTTGTTTATCGACAAAGGACCTGTAGTACAGATTCGTGACAGTGCCGGTCGTATCCGTGAAGAGCGTGATAATGACGGTATCGTTTACTATGATGGTCCGTTAACGGTGTTGGTAGATCGCTATAGTGCGTCAGCTTCGGAGATTTTTGCCGCCGCTATGCAGGATTATGGTCGGGCATTGATTGTTGGTGAGCAGACATTCGGTAAAGGTACAGTACAGCAGCATCGTGGTCTGGGACGTATTTATGACCTGTATGACAATCCTCTGGGTAGCGTTCAGATCACAATAGCTAAATTCTACCGGATTAATGGCGGTAGCACTCAGCATAAAGGTGTGGTGCCGGATATCCTGTTCCCTTCCGCCATTGAACCCTCTGAGTGGGGCGAAAGCCGTGAAGAGAATGCCTTGCCATGGGATAGCATTCAGCGTGCGAACTACACCACTTTTGGTGAAACCGGCTCGACAGTCAGAGAAGTGTCGGATAAGCACATGGCGCGTATTCAGCAGGATCCTGAGTTCGCTTATATCCTCGAAGACATCAACGAGTATCGCGCCCGTAAAGATGATAAGACGATCTCTTTAGTGGAATCTGAACGACGTAAAGAGAAACAAGAGAATGAACAGAAAGCCTTGGCCAGGGCGAATGAGCGTTTAACGCGCATGGGGCTGGCTAAGGTTGAGAATTTGGATGACCTTCCTGAAGCGCTGGAAGAACTTGATCCCATTCTCGATGAAGCGGCTGCGATAACCTACGATGTGGTGGGTACGGGCAAATACGCCATTCGTAGCAAGTAATACAACAAACGCGATTCACTAACAGGGCTATGTCATCATAGCCCTGTTTTTATCTAGGTGATACACAGGACTTGCCAGCCAGGCAAGGTCAGCAGACGATAGGGACTCCTGGGTCTGACTGACGATGACAGAAAAGACAATAACAATAACGAAGGTTTGAAAGATGAGTGTAAGAGGGGAGTTTTCTTCCAGGCTTGGATTTATCCTGGCTGCGGCAGGATCTGCTGTAGGGCTTGGAAATATCTGGGGTTTTCCAACCCAGGTAGCCAGCAACGGCGGTGCGGCTTTTGTACTGGTTTATATGATTCTGGCCTTTGTACTGGCGTATCCGGTGCTGATGGCTGAATTATTGATAGGGCGTTCCACACGTTCAAATATGGTTGATGCGCTCGGACGCATTTCTGGCCACTGGTTGGGGCGTGCAACAGGTATCTGGGGCATAGTAACCGTATCGTTGATCCTGGCTTTTTATGCCATCGTCGGCGGTTGGATGCTGGCCTACGGTTTTGAGTCTCTGGCGACTATTGCCGGTTTTGATGATTTTGCCGCCTGGCTGACCGAGTTTTCTACCCCTAGAAATATAATCTGTTGCGGCTTATTTATGCTGTTGACCGCTGGAATTGTAACCGGGGGTGTGAGTAAGGGTATCGAAAAATGGTCGGTACGCTTGATGCCAACCTTGTTCATTATCATCACCTTATTGATTGTTTACGTCATGACGCTGGATGGGGCAATGCAAGGCCTGAAAGTCTACCTGGTACCGGACTTTTCCAAAGTCTGGAGTCCTGACTTGTTAATCAGTGCTATGGGACAAGCTTTTTTCTCTATGTCATTGGGGGTCGGTACCATGTTGGTATATGGCTCTTATGTTGGACGTCAGGAAAAATTGCCCAGCCTGGGCGCCTCGGTTGCCTTGGTTGATATTGGTGTCGCTATTTTAGCCGGATTACTGATTATCCCGGCGATGTATGTGGCTTTACACAATGGCGTCCAGATTTTTTCTGAAGCTGGTGAGCTGATTGATGGTGACACTCTGATTTTTACCGTGTTGCCTGCGTTGTTTGACACTATGGGCGCAGCTGGCAATGCCGTAGCGCTGGCTTTCTTTGCGCTGATGATTATTGCTGCACTGACATCGTCCATTTCCATGCTTGAGGTACCTGTTGCCTACGTAGTTGAAAACAAGGGAATAGAGCGTCGCCGTGCGGTATGGCTAATCGCTGCTGTCATCTTTATCTGCAGTATTGTTATTGCCCTTAACTTCAGCACTTTATTTGGCTTGGTCATTTCCCTAACCACTGAGTACAGCCAGCCTTTGCTTGGTATGGTGCTGTGTATTTTTGCTGGATGGGTATGGAAGCGAAATGAAATACTCAAGGAGTTACAGGCCAGCGATCCTCAAGCACATCAAGGGCTTTTCTGGAAGATTTGGCCCTGGTATGTGCGCTTTGTCTGTCCGGTAATCATCATTTTGATGTTCTATCGGTCAGTACAATAGAATCACCCTCTCTATAAATGTTGAACGGCGGCTTCCAAGTCGCCTGTTTATCCGGTTGCAGCATGTTCATGTCACTGTCTGTAAAGGATACTTGGAGTAATTATTAAAATGTCAAACCCAAGACAACCCTCATTGCTAGACGCCATGATCCCTATTGTGGTTTTGGTTGGTCTGCTGGCCTCGTCAGTCATTCTGTTTTCTGACAACTCATCCTACGGCCCTAATCAGATTGCATTGTTGATCGCCATGGGCATCGCCGCCTTGATTGGGATCAAAAATGGTTATTCCTGGCGTGAAATTGAAGCCGGTATCGTGCATGGTATTTCCCTGTCACTCGGGGCAGTGTTGATTTTGCTCGCGGTAGGTTCTTTGATTGGCACCTGGTTACTTTCGGGTACTGTGCCATCCTTGATTTACTACGGTCTGGAATTGTTAAGTCCGTCGGTCTTCTACGCGGCAACCTGTTTAATCTGTGCCATAGTTGCTATGAGTATAGGTAGCTCTTGGACCACAGCTGCGACTGTTGGTGTCGCATTAATGGGGGTGTCCAATGGGATGGGAATGTCGGAAGCCGTTACCGCCGGTGCCGTCGTTTCGGGTGCCTATTTTGGCGACAAGATTTCCCCGCTTTCTGAGACGACCAACCTGGCCCCTGCAGTCGCCGGGACCGAGTTGTTTGAACATATTCGCTATATGCTTTGGACCACTATCCCCAGTTTTGTTATCGCTTTGATCTTATTCTTACTTATCGGCTTGAATGCCACTGAGCAAGCATCGATGGAGAAAATCCAGGAAATGCAGACGATGCTGGCCGAAAACTTTAACGTTGGCCCCTTGATGCTTGTTCCTTTGATTGTGCTGCTAGTCTTAGCGATGCGTAAAATGCCGGCGTTTCCTGCAGTATCTATTGGGGCCTTGTTAGGCGGGCTGTGGGCGGTGATTTTCCAACCTGATCTTATTGCTAAGCTTGCCAGCGAAGGCCGTGAAGGGTGGTTGGCCAATGTTACTGTAGTATGGCAAGCGCTCTATGATGGAGTGAGTCTGGATACCGGCAACCCTGATATGAATGATTTGCTAAGCGGTGGTGGTATGTCCAGTATGCTGAATACCATCTGGTTGATTGTCTGTGCATTGTCATTTGGTGCCGTACTGGAAAAAACTGGCTTACTGAAGCGTGCTGTCGCAACCTTACTGCACGGTGCGAAAACAGCCGGAGGAATGGTGTCCCGTACAATTCTGACTTGTTTTGGCACTAACCTGATATCCGCCGACCAGTACATGTCTATCGTTATGCCTGGGCGCATGTATAAGGATGAGTTTGCCAAGCGTGGTTTGCACCAATTGAATTTATCCAGAAGCCTGGAAGATGGTGGCACTATTACATCGCCGCTTATCCCATGGAACACCTGTGGTGCATACATGCATAGTGTATTAAAGGTCGATCCGCTTAATTATCTGTTTTATGCGTTCTTTAATCTTATTAGCCCAGTGCTGGCTATTATTTATGCCTATCTGGGGATTAAGATTCTGCGCATCCCTGTACCACAGGAAAGCAAAGCCTAATCTTCGGATTTAGGTCAGTACGCCTTAACAAAACCTCCACCGATTTCGTGGAGGTTTTGCTATCCTCTGTTGCAAATTTAACGTTTAGGAGTCGTTATGTCCGCAGCCAGCCCTCAAGCCATGAAACTAGCCGATTATCGTCAGCCTGACTTTCTCATCCCAGAGTTGTATCTGGAGTTTGAACTGCACGAGACGCAGACTCTGGTTACCGCTGTCAGTAAAGTCTCTCGGCAGGGGGAGCATAACCAGCCTTTAGTGTTGGATGGTGAGAAGCTTGAACTGGTGCAAATACAGATTGATGGTCACAACGTATCTGCCAAAGACGATGATAAGGGCATAAGTATTGATAATGTGCCGAATGAATTTGAGCTTCGTGTTGTCACCCGCATAGATCCAAAAAACAATACGTCTTTGGAAGGGCTGTATAAGTCGGGTCAGGCATTTTGTACGCAGTGCGAGGCCGAAGGCTTTCGTAAAATCACTTACTTTTTAGACCGTCCTGATGTGATGGCAAAGTACAAGGTTAAGATTACTGCCGATAAGCAGGCCTATCCCCATTTGTTGTCCAATGGAAACAAAGTGGATCAGGGGGACTTGGCCGATGGCAGGCATTGGGTACTTTGGGAGGATCCATTCTTTAAACCTTGCTACTTATTTGCACTAGTCGCGGGTGACTTTGATCTGCTAGAAGACGTATTTACCACCGCAAGTGGCCGCCAGGTGGCACTGCAACTATTTGTAGATAAAGGTAATCTTGGTCGGGCAGGACATGCCATGGATTCCCTAAAAAAAGCCATGCTCTGGGACGAACAGCGCTATGGTCTGGAGTATGACTTGGATATCTACATGATTGTCGCGGTCGACTTTTTCAATATGGGTGCCATGGAAAATAAGGGCCTGAATGTATTTAACAGCAAGTTTGTGTTAGCCGATCCGGCCTCTGCGACGGATGAAGATTTCTTCAATATCGAGTCAGTGATCGCCCATGAATATTTCCATAACTGGACGGGGAACAGAATAACTTGCAGAGATTGGTTTCAGCTCAGCCTCAAGGAGGGGTTGACGGTATTTCGTGACCAGCAGTTCAGTGCTGATATGGCAGATCCCGCCATTGTCAGAATTAAACAGGTGCAAGTGATAAGGGAACACCAGTTTGCCGAAGATGCAGGCCCTATGGCACATCCTATTCGGCCAGACGAGGTCATGGAAATGAACAATTTCTACTCAGTGACAGTGTATGACAAAGGCGCAGAAGTGATACGCATGTTACATACTCTGCTTGGTGAAGAAGGATTCCGCCGTGGTATGGATTTGTATGTGAATCGCCACGACGGACAGGCGGTTACCTGTGACGATTTTGTCCAGGCCATGCAGGATGCCAATAGCACAGATCTGAGCTTATTTCGTCGCTGGTACAGCCAGTCAGGTACACCAACCGTTAAGGTCCAAGAGACTTACCATGAGGAAAGCGGCGAATATTCAATAGAATTAAGCCAATACACTGCGCCCACTGCCGAACAAAAAGACAAACTTCCTTTGCATTTGCCCATTGCTATCGAGTTAATTGACGGAAAAGGTGGTCAACAGCAGGTGTTATCGCTGACCCGTGAATCTGAAAGTTTTAACTTGGGTTACTTTAGCCAGAAGCCGACCTTGGGTGTCCTGGCTGGATTCAGTGCGCCGGTGAAGATCACTTTCTCACATGACAATGAAGCGCTGTTAGAGATTGCACTTAATGGGCAGGATGATTTTCTGCGTTGGGATGCATGTCAGCAATTGTTAAGTGAAGCAATTCACCAGGCCGCGGGACAGCCTGGCTTAGGCCTTCCTGATATTCTTTCAACGCTATTTGCCGGCATTTTGTTGTTGGCTGAACAGCGGCCAGCCCTTGCGGCTGAAATGCTTGCACTACCTAGCTTTGAAACCCTGGCACAGCAGCGCAGTCAGATTGATGTTGATGCCTTGCTGTCTGCTCGCCAGCAATTAAAAAAACAATTAGCGGTTGCATTTCAGACGCCACTGAAGGACTTGGTGACCGGAGCATTGGCCGATACTTATCGTTATGAGCAAGAGCAAGTACAGAACCGACGAATCAAAGCCGTCAGCCTAACTTACTTGGCGGAGCTGCCAGATACTGAGCAACTGTTACAAACGGCTTATCAACACAGTGATAATATGAGTGATACTTTGGCGGTACTGAAAGCCTGTCAGGGGGCTAATCACGCTTTGTTCGTTCCACTCATGCAAGAGTTCGAAGCGCGTTGGGGCAATGATTCGCTTGTCATGGACAAGTGGTTTGCGCTACATGGAAGCCGCCAGCATCGCGATAGTATCGCAACACTTGAGCTGCTTAGCGGCCATGCCATGTACAGCATCAATAATCCCAACAAGGTGCGTGCCTTGATTGGCAGCTTTGCCTTCTACAATACCGCAGGTTTTCATGCTGCAGATGGCAGTGGCTACCGCTTTGTTGCAGACTATTTACTGAAACTGGATGCAGTTAATCCTCAGGTGGCCTCACGTTTGATAACACCAATGCTGGGCTTTACTCATTTGGATAGCACCAGGCAGGACTTAATTGTTAAGCAGCTGGCGCGACTACTAAATCATAAGTCGTTGAGCAAAGACCTTTTCGAAAAGGTAACGAAAGCGCTACATTTAGCTGCGTCAACGGACAAGGCGTTGAGTTGAAGACCTTTTTTTTTAATCTTCGGCTAAGCTACGAAGAGTGCCGTCCTCTTTATTTGGGGACGGTACAAAATTTAATTGTGCGCACAGACACTGGTGAAAGGGTTCAGTTGCCGGTAGTAAATTTGCGGCCTTTTGTTGAAATGCAAGGGCTTAAGGGACGCTTCCGGCTCATTGTCAATGAATACAACAAAATCCATTCACTTGAACGTGTAAATTGAGTTTTTATTCGATTTAAAAGTGTCAACATGATGATTTATATAGACATATTGATGGAATGCAACTGGTACGATTAGTTCTTGATAATAAGCTAAAATGATGTAATCATTTTGTAAAAATGCCAGTGAGACCACTGGTTACCTGCTTACATCTGCGGACCCTCACACACACTGCGGATACAGAGGAGAATAAAAACGATGAATAACGGGCCTCGTATTTTTAAAAAGTCAGCCTTGGCCATAGGGATAACTGCAATGCTTGGTGGCGTATGCAACCCGGCACTTGCGGTAAATTGGGAAGAGGGTGATTGGTCAATCAGCTTCGATTCCAGTTTTTCTCTTGGTACCAGCTATCGTATCGAAGACCGGGATTGGGCGTTGATTGGTAACAGTAATGACCCTCGTTTTAACTGGACTGGTTATAACGGTAATACCAATGTTGTCTATTCATCCGCCGATGTTTGGGCACAGGGACAAGGGGCATATTCAACCAACAATGATAACGGTGATCTTAATTTTGATCCCGGTAAAGCTTTTTCAACGCAATTCAAAGGTACCCATGATCTTGATATAAAATACAAAAACATGGGTTTCTTCGCCCGTGGCATGTATTTCTATGATTTTGAGATGATGGATGGCGATCGTGCCTGGCGTAATCCTGTTTCTGCGTCCAATTATTCCCAGTTAGACAAGCCGTTTGACCCCTGTAAAGACAAGTATGCCAAAGAAGAACTGTGTGCTGATGTTCGTTTGTTGGATGCCTTCTTCTATGCTGATTTTGATTTAGGCAATGTGCCGGTATCTATTCGTATCGGTGATCAAGTGGTCAGTTGGGGGGAAAGTACCTTCATTCAGCATGGTATCAATACCACTAACCCTATTGATGTGACTCGTGCCCAGGCGCCGGGTGCAGAACTTAAAGAAGTCTTTATCCCTGTTGGTATGGTCTACGCCCAGTTTGGTTTGACCGACTCCTTGGGGCTGGCCGTGTATTATCAATACGAATGGGAAAAGAGCCGTCTGCCGCAAAATGGTAGCTATTTCGCCACCAACGATTTTGCTGGTGAAGGCGGGCAAGATGCCAATATTCAGTTGGGCTTTACCGGCAACCCAGATATTGATCTGGATTTCTTAATGCTTAAGCTCAATGAGTTGCGTGGCATGTTGTTGAGTGGCGCGAATCCGACTACAGTCACACAGCTTTATATGGGCTATCCCACTAAAGTTGCGGTTCGAGCATACAGCGACGAAGCGCACAAGGACGCAGACGATCAAGGGCAATATGGTATCCGGCTGTCTTATTTCTCTGAAGAGCTGAATGATACTGAGTTTGGCTTCTATCATATTAACTATCATAGCCAACGTCCGCTGATATCTGGTATCGCCTCTGACTTTACCGGAGCCGGTTTAGCGGCAGATTTGGCTTATCTGGCAGCCAATGAAATTACCCGCGATAACATCACTGATCTGCGAGCCTTTACCAAGGCTGAGTTTGGTTACCCGGAAGACATTAAACTCTATGGTTTGAGTTTCAATACCAACGTAGGCGAAACGGCGCTAGCCGGTGAGATTGCTTATCGTCAAGACGAGCCCCTGCAGATTGATGACGTGGAACTACTCTATGCAGGTATGCCTCAGCAGCTCGCTGCGATGGGCGTACCTGGACCAATCTCCAGGCCCGATTTGGCTGGTATTTCGCAATTGGACAATTACCTGGGCTATACCGTAGGGCCGGGTGAAACAGCGGTTGGTTATGTCTTGTCTGACACAGTGCAGGCACAGTTTACCGCAACGCATTTGTTCGGTCCCACCTGGGGTACAGATAACCTAACCGTGTTGGGTGAGGTCGGCTATATAAAAATAAATGACATGCCCGATCCCAGTCTCCTACGTTTGAACGGTCCAGGTACCTCACGAAGTGGTCCTATTCCAGGTAAGGAAGGGTTGCATACAGGTATTTCAAATGGACCTGAAACCAATCCATTTCCAACCGATGATGCCTGGGGATACCGTTTGTTAGCTAAAGCCGATTTTAACAACGTATTTGCCGGCATTAATATGTCTGTACGCGCCACTTTTGCGCACGACGTAGATGGTATTACGCCCGATCCATTATTCCTGTTTATTGAAGATCGTAAGTCATCCAGCCTGTCATTAGACTTTGACTACCTGAGCAAATGGTCTGCGAGTGTCTCGCTGAACTCTTTCTGGGGTGGTGTGGGTAGCACTAATGCGTTGTCTGACAGGGACTTCGTCTCATTTAACATCAAGTATTCAATCTAGGGAGTAGTCATAGATGAAGAAATTAACCCTAGTCGCTGCAGCGATTGGTTTAAGTTTGACCACAGCCTTTGTTCACGCCAAAGTGTCCGAAGCTGAAGCCGCTAAGTTAGGCACTGAACTTACTCCCCTTGGCGGATTAAAAGCGGCAAATGCTGATGGCAGTATTCCTGCGTGGGACGGCGGTATCACGACCCCTCCCGCTGGTTACAAGGTAGGCGATCACCATCCTGATCCTTTTCCTCAAGATAAAGTGGAGTTTGTAATTACGGCTGCCAACATGAGTCAGTATGCTGATCTGTTGTCGGACGGCCAGAAGAAGCTGTTTGAAACCTATCCTGACACGTTCAAGATCCCGGTATATCAAACCCGTCGTACAGCATCCAACCCGCAGTTTGTCTATGACGCAACCAAGGCAAACGCTACACGGGCTGAATTAGTCGAAGGTGGCAATGGGATTAAAAATGCCGCAATGGGTGTTCCGTTCCCAATCCCGCAAAATGGTCTTGAAGCTATTTGGAACCATATCTTGCGCTATCGCGGACAGGCTATTCAGCGCTACGGTGGTCAAGCTGCCCCCACGGCTTCAGGTGATTATAACGTCATAGGCTTTGATGACATTCTGATGATCAAATATGCCGAAGATGGGGTAACACCCGAGAAGCTTGAACAAGAAAACGTGCTGATGAAGTTCAAGCAGAGCATCACTGAGCCAGCTCGTTTGGCGGGTACCGCATTGTTGGTGCATGAAACCATGGACCAGGTAAGGGAGCCTCGCCAGGCCTGGACCTATAACACGGGCCAACGCCGCGTTCGTAAAGCACCAAACATTGCTTATGATGCGCCCGGTACCGCAGCAGATGGCCTGCGTACTACTGACGATTTCGATATGTTCAATGGTGCACCAGATCGTTACAACTGGACGTTGAAAGGCAAGCAGGAAATGTATGTGCCTTACAACAACTATACCTTGCACAGCGATAAGGTGAAGTATGCCGATATTCTTCAACCTGGTCATATCAACCCCGAGTTGACACGCTTTGAGAAACACAGAGTGTGGGTTGTTGAGGCTAACCTGAAGTCTGAATACCGCCATATTTATCAGAAGCGCGTGTTCTATATTGATGAAGACAGCTGGCAAATTCTGGTTGCTGATATGTATGACAACCGTAATGAGTTGTATCGCGTCGCCATGGCCTATGCTATCAACTATTATGATGTGCCGACCTTGTGGTCAACACTGGATGTTTACTATGATCTGAATTCCAGACGTTATCTGGCGTTAGGCTTAGATAACGAAACCAGAATGTATGACTTTACAATTAAGCCAAGCGACAGTGAATTTACTTCACAGGCCCTGAGACGAGAAGGGTTGAGGTAATCGCAGTAAAACGGTTGGCACTGCCAACCGTTTTTATTTGTGCAAAGAGGCAAGGACATGCCGCAAGGCATAAGGACAACATCGTGCAGCAAACTTCCTGAGAAATTATCCACATGAAGCTTCGTTTTTCCCTGGCCCTGGCTGCCTTATTTATTCTGCCTGCACAGGCACAGACTACGCCGGCTTTTGTGGCCCCGCTGGCGAAAGAGTCCCTTTTATTGGATGTGGCGACAACCACAAATGGCTTGATTGCCGTTGGTGAACGTGGACACATTTTGTTGTCTGAAGACGGTATAGATTGGCAACAACAACAAGTGCCTGTGAATGCCACCTTAACGTCGGTTGCCGTGCAAGGGCAGCTAATCTGGTCTGTTGGTCATGACGCTCTGGTCATTGCCAGTCAGGATGGTGGTCATTCCTGGCAAGTTCAACATTATCTCCCCGAGCTCGAAAAGCCCTTGATGGACGTGTTGTTCCTGGACGAGCAGCACGGCATGGCAATTGGCGCCTATGGTTTGTTTTTGCGCACCGAAGATGGTGGTGCGAGCTGGCTGCGTGAACCCCATATTGAACTGTTGGATGAAGAAGATATTCAATATCTGCAAGAGCTTAAAGAAGAGGATGAAGCCCTTTACGAGCAAGAATTAGGCTCAATCCTGCCGCATTTTAATCGCCTGGCCCGGGTAAACAATATCCTTTACCTGGCAGGTGAAGCGGGGCTGTTGGCGGTGAGTGAAGATTTTGGCAAAAGCTGGCAGCGAATGGACGTGGATTACTATGGTTCGTTCTTTGATATTCGACAGGCAGCAGATGGGCGCTTGTTCGCCGCAGGGCTGCGAGGCAACCTGTTTGTATATGATGAGGCTGACGGCTGGTCACCTTTGCCCACAGGTATGAAATCTTCACTGAACAGCATTGTGCCTTTAGAAGGCAATCAAACGCTGGTTGTGGGTAATAACGGTTATCTTGTGTGGTTGGACGGCGAACTTAATGTGACCCAAACCAAAGAAGAAAAGGCCATTCTTAATGCGGTACGTTTTAAAGGCAACACGGTTGCCGTAACCGAAGCCGGCGTCAGGTTTATTCAGAGGTAGCCGCTGTGATGACCAAATTAATAGATTTTTTTGAACTCGTGATTTTTCGCCATCGTGCATGGGTAATGGTGGTGTTTGGTTTACTGAGTGGCTTTTTGCTATGGCAAGCGACGCAGTTAAAACTGGATGCGGCATTTACAAAAAATATCCCGCTGAATCACCCTTACATGCAGAATTACATGAAGCACCAGAAAAACTTCGGTGGTGCCAACAGTATTCTGGTGTCGGTCTGTGGTCGTAACGACACCATTTTTAACCAGACCTTCTTTACTCGGCTTAAAGATGTTCATGATCAGCTGTTTTTTATCCCTGGAGTAGATAGGTCTCAGGTCAAATCCTTATACAGTGCTTCTACACGCTTTACCGAAGTGGTGGAGGAAGGGTTTTCCGGTGGTCCGGTTATCCCGGCAGACTTTAATCCAGCCAATCCTGCTGGTTTGAAATTAGTATCGGAAAATATCGTTAAGGCCGGCATTGTTGGGCGCATGGTGTCTGACGATTTTAAATGTGCCATGGTCACCGCCCAGCTTCTCGAACTGGACCCGCAAACGGGAGAAAAACTCGACACCTTGGCGTTTGCAGACAATTTGGAACAGCAACTGCGTGGTAAGTTTGAAGACGATGAAATCAGTATTCATATTATCGGCTTCTCCAAAATGGTGGGGGATGTGGCAAAAGGGGCGAAGGATGTGCTGCTGTTTTTCGCCATTGCTATCGCCATTACCGCGGTCATGGTTTACTTGTTCTGTAAGTCATTCCTGCTGACATTATTACCGCTGCTCTGCTCGATTATTGCCGTGATCTGGCAAATGGGGTTGCTTACTTTACTCGGCTTTGGCATGGATCCCATGTCTATTCTGGTGCCATTTTTGGTCTTTGCGATTGGTGTCAGCCACGGCGTACAGATGATCAATTCCGTAGGTAAGGAAGTTATTGCCGGACAAACGGCCAAGCAGGGCGCGCAAAAGGCCTTTCGTACCTTGCTGATCCCAGGTGGTGTCGCTCTGTTGTCCGATACAATAGGATTTATGACGCTGCTGGTTATTGATATCGGCATTATCCGCGAACTGGCTATTACTGCCAGTATGGGGGTTGCCGTGATTATCCTGACCAACCTGATCTTGCTGCCTGTGTTGATGTCCTATGTGAAACTGGGTGAAAAGTACAAGGCGCGATTTGCTAATAAAGAACAGCGTTCCGATCGCTTCTGGAATTATGTCGCCCACTGTTCAAATGCCGGCGTGGCTAAGATTATCCTGATCGTGGTGGCGCTGCTGTTCGCATTTGGCTGGTATCAGTCTGAACAGATGAAGATTGGTGATTTGCATGCAGGAGCGCCTGCTTTGCATGAGGATTCCCGCTATAACCAGGATACCTTCCTGATTACCGATAAATACGCCATCAGCGTTGACTATATGTCTGTGCTGGTAGAAACCACGCCATCGGCCTGTACCTCGTTTGACATTATGAATGCTATTGACGAATTCCAATGGAAGATGGAAAACGTGGAAGGCGTGCAATCTGCAGTCAGTCTGGCGTCGGTGGCTAAGCTTATCAATGCTGGCTACAACGAAGGCAACCCTAAATGGCGGGTGTTACCGCGCAATCAACAATCCCTGGTGCAGGATATCTCCAGGGTAGATACCTCATCTGGTTTGCTCAACGGTGATTGCTCCGTGATGCCGGTTATTTTGTTTATGGCCGATCATAAAGCCGAAACCATCGACCGTGTTGTGAATGCGGTTAAAGAATATCGCCAGCAATATGAGCGTGAAGACCTGCAATTTAAGCTGGCCTCTGGTCCGGTTGGGGTGATGGCGGCAACCAATGAAGCGGTGAAAGCGGCGCAAGCTCCTATGATGCTGTACGTATTCGGTGCAGTGATTGTCTTGTGTCTACTGAGTTTCCGCTCATTGCGGGCGACCTTGGCGGTCGTACTGCCGTTGTATGTGGTATCCATATTGGCACAGGCGCTGATGACTAAGTTGCAAATCGGCTTAACGGTTTCAACTTTACCTGTTATTGCCTTGGGTGTGGGGATTGGTGTCGATTACGGCATTTATATTCTGTCTACCATGAGTTTAAAACTGAAGTCGGGCATGGCAGTGCGCCAGGCTTATTTCGATGCCTTGAAAGAGCGGGGCAGCGCGGTACTCTTTACCGGTATCACCTTGGCTATTGGTGTCAGTACCTGGGTCTTCTCCAGTCTGAAGTTCCAGATGGATATGGGTATCCTGCTGACCTTTATGTTTGTAGTGAACATGTTAGGGGCTGTGGTGGTGTTACCTGCCTTAGCATCAGTGTTTTGGTACAAGCAAAAATAATTTCTTGCATAACTAATAGCCCCAGTGCATGAAAGTGGGCCGTGAACCTTACAAAGTGGGTTTCACGGCTTTTTCATTTATACATGGCAATCGACACCTTTTAGCGGGTTTTCACGCTTATTCACTCCACATTCGTGCAGGTTCAAATTTCCTCTCTGAACCACAGAATTTTCAGATTAGAAATTTTTATTAACTCCGTATGAATATGTATCCCGAAGCCGGGTCATATCAGGCAATTTAGCCCTTTCAAAGGCTTAGGGAATAGGGGACAATACTCAGAATTTGTATAGATCTCAGTTCTTTATTACTGATTCCGCTGAGCGAAAATTACTGAAAGTGAATTGGTATACTAAAATTCGCCCTACAAAGCCCGCATGACAAGGTATAAAAATGACGGTTGCAAATAGCCAGCACTCTGTACTCCTCGAAAATGTGTACTCATTGATCCGCAAGAAAGTCGACAAGGCACAGTCGCCACTGGTGGAGCAGTTCGCGCAAATTCTGTTTAAAAACATCTCAAAGGATGATTTGCAAAACAGGGTGGACAGCGATCTGTATGGTGCCACGCTGAGTTTGTGGAATGAGTTTGTTGACTACCACGATAAAGAACCTTTTATTCGTGTATTTAATCCGGAAATTGCTAAGCACGGTTGGCAGTCTTCCCACACTATTATTGAAATCATCGTTGATGATATGCCGTTTCTGGTGGATTCGGTGCGTATGGCAATTAACCGCCTGAGCATCACCGCCCACTTGATGCTGCATACGCCAATTGGTGTAAAACGCGCTAAAGACCATAAACTGGAAGCCCTGCAAGACGCCAAGAGTAAAGGTGTTACCAAGCAGACCGTGTTCCTGATGGAAATTGACCGTCAGACCAGTAAGAAAGCGCTGCAAGATATTGAAAAAGAACTGCATTCCGTATTGGATGAAGTGCAGTTGGCGGTGTCTGATTGGATGCCGATGAATGAACGAATAGATGCTGTGATTGCAGATTACGCCAAGCAGCCCTGCCCAGCGGGTAGCGCGGCGCAAAAGGAGGTGCATACCTTCCTGAAGTGGATCCGCAACAACAACTTCACCTTTATGGGTTATCGCCATTATCAGGCAAAAGCCGTGGAAGGTGATCATCGCTGGATTGCTGACAACGACAGCAGCTTGGGTTTGATGAAAAACTCTGTGAGCAACCGTGATCGTTTATTGTCGCGCTTGCCGGTGTCGGCCAGGGAAGAGACCCTGAGTCAGAATCCGTTGATTCTGACTAAGACCAACACCAAATCCAGGGTTCATCGCCCGGCCTACATGGATTACATCGGAATCAAAGAATTTGATAACGAAGGTAATGTAGTGGGCGAGCACCGCTTTATCGGTTTGTACTCGTCTGCCTTCTACAACGCCGGTGCCAGTGATGTGCCCGTGTTGAAAGAAAAAATTTCCCGTATGTGCGACAACTCTGCATTCGACAAGTCGTCGCACGCCTACAAAGCCTTCCTGAATATTCTGGAAACTTACCCGCGTGATGAATTGCTGCAGGCCAATGAAGATGAGCTTGGCAAAATTGCCCTGGGTATTTTCCAGATGCAGGAACGTGGTATTTCCCGTTTATTTGTGCGTCGTGATGTATTTGGGCGTTTCTACTCGTGCATGGTGTTTGTGCCCAGAGAGCGCTACAACACCCAACTGCGTAAAGACACCCAGGCTTTACTGAAAAAATCCTTCGGTAGCGAGCAGGACGTGGAATTCACTACCTTCTTCTCCGAGTCCGTTTATGCCCGCACTCACTATATGGTGCGCGTGAAGAACAACAACGTGGAAATCGACGTGAAGGAAATTGAAAAGAATATTATCGAGCTGTCTAAGAGCTGGAATGACAAGCTAAGCAGTGCGCTGCGTGCCAGCTACGGTGAAGCCAAAGGCAAGAAGCTTGATCAGAAGTACGATAATGCCTTTACCCGCAGCTATACCGAACAGAATCTACCGACCACTACGGTAGTGGATATCGAGAAGCTGGAAAGTCTGGATGACGAGCGTACATTGGATATGCTGTTCTACCGTCCACAGGAAGAGTCGGACGATAGTGCGGTAGTTAAACTCAAGTTGTTCCACCGCAAACAGCCCATTCACTTGTCTGCCGTATTGCCGATGTTAGAGCATTTCGGGTTACGCGTAATCGACGAGAGCCCTTATCAGGTCAAGGCTAGTGACGGTACGGTCAACTGGATCATGGATTTCTCCATGTTGCACAGTTCCAGCAATAAAATGAGCCTGGAGCAGGCTCAGGAACTGTTCCAGGATGCCTTCTCAAAAGTCTGGTACATGCAGTTAGAGGATGACTCCTTTAACCGTTTAGTTTTGGGTGCCGGCTTGCCTGGTCGTAAAGTGACTATTCTGCGCGCCTATGCCAAGTATATGCGTCAGACCGGTAGCTCTTTCAGCCAGGACTATATCGCCAGAGCGCTGGACAAGTATCCGCATATCGCCATTTTGTTAGTGCAATTGTTTGAACAGCGTTTTGACCCGGCGGTAAAACGTTCGGAGAAGAAAGAAGAAGCGCTGCTGTCTCAGGTGAAAGAAAGCCTGGATAACGTATCGAATCTGGATGACGACCGTATTATTCGTCGTTATCTGGATATGGTCATGGCTACGCTGCGTACTAACTTCTACCAGAAAGATGAGCAGGGTAACGACAAGCCTTATATCTCCTTTAAGATGCTGCCAGAGCTTATCCCTGATATGCCACTGCCGCTGCCTAAGTTCGAGATTTTTGTTTACTCACCGCGTGTTGAAGGTGTGCACCTGCGTGGTGGACGCGTTGCCCGTGGTGGTTTGCGCTGGTCTGACCGTCAGGAAGACTTCCGCACTGAAGTCTTGGGTCTGGTAAAAGCACAGCAAGTAAAGAACACCGTTATAGTTCCGGTTGGTGCAAAAGGTGGTTTTATCTGTAAGAACCTGCCAACCACTGGTGGCCGTCAGGCATTTTTGGAAGAAGGTAAGGAATGCTACCGCATCTTTATCCGCTCTTTGCTGGATATCACTGACAACATAGTGCAGGGCGAAATTGTTCCGCCCAAAGATGTGGTGCGTTTAGACGAAGATGATCCTTATTTGGTGGTTGCCGCAGATAAAGGCACCGCTACTTTCTCAGATATCGCGAACGGCATTTCTGAAGAGTATAACTTCTGGATGGGTGATGCCTTTGCATCGGGTGGTAGCGTTGGTTACGACCACAAAGGTATGGGTATTACCGCACGTGGCGGCTGGGAGTCGGTTAAACGTCATTTCCGTGAAATCGGCGTGGATTGTCAAACCACTGACTTCACCTGTATAGGTATAGGTGATATGGCCGGTGACGTATTTGGTAACGGCATGCTGCTGTCCAAGCATACTCGCCTGGTGGCTGCATTTAACCATATGCATATTTTCTTCGACCCTGACCCAGACGCGGCCAAGACATACGAAGAACGTCAGCGTTTGTTTAATGACCCGTCGTTGAACTGGGCCGATTACAACAAAGATCTGATTTCCAAGGGCGGTGGCATTTTCTCCCGCGCTGACAAAGCCATTAAGCTGACGGCCGAAATGAAGAAATGGCTGGGAACCAAGCAATTGAGCATGACCCCCAGTGAGTTGATTCATAATATTTTGAAAATGCCGGTTGACCTGATTTGGAATGGCGGCATAGGTACCTATGTGAAAGGCTCCAAGGAAACCCATGCGGATGTGGGTGACCGCGCCAACGATGATTTGCGTGTAAACGGTAAAGACATCAAAGCAAAGATTATTGGTGAAGGCGGCAACCTGGGCTGTACTCAGCTCGGCCGGGTGGAATACTGTGCTGCCGGCGGACGCATGAACACCGACTTTATCGATAACGTTGGTGGTGTGGATTGTTCGGATAACGAAGTTAACATCAAGATCCTGCTTAATACCTTAGTGCAAAACGGTGATATGACCATCAAGCAGCGTAATAAGCTGCTGTACGATATGACCGATGATGTGGCGCAAATTGTATTGCAGGACTGTTATCGTCAAACCCAGTCCATCTCTATTACCGAAATTGGCGGTGGCTCGCGTCTTAAAGAACAACTGCGTTTCATCCATGGCTTGGAGCGCGAAGGTCGTTTGAACCGTGAGTTGGAATTTATTCCGAGTGATGATGAGTTGTCTGAGCGTCAAGCCTCTGATCGCGGTCTGACACGCCCTGAACTGGCCGTGCTGATGGCGTATGGCAAGATGGTGCTGAAAGACAAACTGAATATTCCTGAAGTCACGGAAAACCCTTATCACGCCAGATTACTGATTACGGCTTTCCCGAAAATGCTGCAGGACAAGTTTGCCGAGCAAATGACCTTGCACCCACTGAAAGGGGAAATCATAGCCACTAAGTTGACCAACAATATGATCAACGACATGGGCCTGAACTTTATGCATCGTTTGCAGGAAGAAACCGGCGCCAGTGTCTCTGAAGTGGTCAATGCCTATTCCGTGGTTAAAGGTATCTTTGGCATGGAATCCGTGTGGCGTGAGATTGAGAAGCTCGACAATAAGATCGACGCCAACATGCAACTGGCAATGCTGGATGATATGCGCCGTTCATTACGTCGCGCGTCTCGCTGGTATTTGCGCCATGGCAATAAAGGCTTGTCAATTGATGATGCAATTGCCTTCTATCTGCCTACCATGCAGGATTTGAGCAAGAATCTGCAGGACTACCTGGTCGAGACTGAATACAAGGAACTGGAAGAGAAGTGCCGCGTGATGACCGAAGCTGGCGTGCCTAAGGATATCGCCTATAAAGTTGCGAGCCTAAGCAACCTGTTCTCCTGTCTGGATTTGGCCCAGATTGCTTGTCTGGAAGGTAAGAAAGTGGCGCTGGTTGCCAGCTTGTATTACAAGCTGGGTAACAAGTTGCAACTGCACTGGTTCCTGGATCAAATCAACCGTCAGTCGGTCAGCAACCACTGGCAGGCACTGGCCAGGGCCTCCTACCGTGAGGAACTGGATTGGCAGCAACGCTCACTGACCTCGGTATTGCTGAAGTTTGATCCCAAGAGCAAAGACGCTCAGGCGTTGCTGGACAGCTGGATTGATACCCATCATGAATTGCTGGAACGCTGGTATCACATGATGTCTGAGTTCAAAACCAGCAGCACTCACGAGTTTGCCAAGTTCTCAGTGGCGCTGCGTGAACTGATGTTGCTGAGCCTGAACTGCAGTAATTCATCAGCTCACTAAGGGCTGCACCCGCCAAGGGCGGGACAGTCGCTTGAGCATACTCTATAATGCCCCGGTTTAGCCGGGGCTTTTTTTGTCCGTGGGTAGGCGATTGCCTGTTTTTAAGCCGCTATTAAGGAAACCACGCCATTATGTATTCTGTGTTAAGAGATCTGCTGTTTAGTTTAGATGCCGAACGTTCTCACGATTTTAGTTTGGCGTTTCTAAAGGCCAGCCAGCGTAATCTGCTGAATCGCATCTATGCGCAGCACGTACCGGAAAAGCCTGTGGAATTGCTTGGGCTGACTTTTCGCAATCCCTTAGGCTTGGCCGCCGGCCTGGATAAAAACGGCGAGTGTATTGATGCGTTTGCCGCCATGGGCTTTGGTTTTATTGAGGTTGGTACCGTAACGCCACGGCCACAACTGGGCAACGACAAGCCTCGCTTGTTTCGCTTGCCCCAGTCCCAGGCCATCATCAACCGAATGGGCTTTAACAATAAAGGCGTGGATTATCTGGTCGAGCAGGTCAAAAGGGCAGAGTACAAAGGGGTGCTTGGCATTAACATCGGCAAGAATAAGGTAACACCGGAAGAACAGGCTCTGGACGATTATCTGCACTGCCTGGACAAGGTTTATGCTCATGCCAGCTATGTAACAATCAATATCTCATCACCGAATACGCCAGGGTTACGGAACCTGCAATATGGCGAAGCGCTGGACAATTTATTGAATGGCTTAAAACAGCGTCAACAACAACTTAGCGATCAGTACGGTAAATATGTACCTGTGCTGGTAAAAATTGCTCCTGATCTCAGCGATGAAGAGATTATTGATATTGCCCGCTCATTAGTACAAACCGGCATGGATGGGGTAATAGCAACGAATACCACCTTGGACCGCAAGTTGGTGGAAGGGCAGGAGCATGCCAATGAAGCCGGGGGGTTAAGTGGTTCACCGCTCACTCAAGTCAGCTTGCAGGTTACACAAAAACTCAGCAAGGCATTAGATGGTGCCATGCCGATTATCGGGGTAGGGGGGATAGATTCTCCGCACGCGGCTAAAGCGCGGATCGCGGCGGGATCAGATCTGATCCAGATATACTCCTCACTGATCTATCAAGGGCCGGATTTGATCAAAGAGATCCTCGAATCCTTATAAAGATCCAGCGCGGATCCCACGCGTCTATGCGGATAAATTATTAATAAAATTAACCGCTTGGATGTAGGTTATTAATATAAGGCGGCGTCATTTGGCCGCCTTTGTTAACTAACCAAAAAGGGACCTTTCTGATGCTGCAACCTGATAGCAACTGGCGCTGGTATTACGACCATCAGCACGACCGCCTGGCGCTGTTGCTGGGCGACATGCTGTTCCTGACCCCTTATCGTACTAAGCATCTGGCCTATGCATTGGACGAGCAAGAATCCTTTGACCTTCAGGATCTGGAAGTCTACAGCCAGGTGGCCAATCAGCTTGAGCATTGCCCGCTTAGGCTCAGCGCCGCTCAACAAACACAACTCGCCATAAATGTCTGTGCTACGCAGCGCTTCCATAAACCCTTAATGCCAAAAAGTTGGTTCTTCGATCGCCACCAGCAGGGCGGACATCATCATCGTTTGGCCTGGTTAACCTGCGGTGAGCAGCGCGCCAAAGTGTGGGTAGTCGAGGATAACCAAAGTAGTTGCCTGTGTTTATTGCTTGATGATCAGTTACCGCTGAGTAATGGTAAAGCGCTAGGACAGTTTGAAGCGATTCGGGTTATGTTGGATTGTCTTGAACCTTGTTTTGAGCAGCAGCCCCTGCGTAAGCTCGCCTGATCAGCACGGCAGGGGCGAATAAATTGCTTCCTACTTTGGGCGGGCACCGTCTTTATCTTCGCCATATCATTCCTTCTGACGTTGATGCACTGCTTGGTGTTTATGGTGACCCTAAGACAATGCGTTTTGCCGCTGATCCCGTATTTACCGATACCACTATGATGCAAAAGATGCTGCAAAGCGTTGCTTGTTTGTATGCTAGCGGCGAGTCTTTTGAGTGGGCGATAGTCTTAAAAGAATCCGAGTTGCTAATAGGCACCTGCGGATTGCACAGTTTTAATACGGCACGTAATCAGTGTGAAGTAGGGTGTCTGTTAGGAGCGGCATATTGGGGAAAAGGATTGATGCAAGAGGCCCTGAGCACGCTTATACCCTATGCCAGGGAAATAGGTATTCAGCGTTTACTGGCCGATATTGATCAACAGAATCTTCAGGCCCGACGCTTTTTCATTAAGCAAGGCTTTCAACTGCAGGGCGATAACAGCTTCTGGCTTGCGCTTGTGTAACAACACATTCGCTTATTGACCGGCAGAACCTTATTGTTAAACGGACAAATTGATCCATACAAAGCCTGACTTTTCCCTTATAATCCCAGCCTTTAATTTTACTCTGGTCCGGCATGTACGCATTTGTCATCACCACTTCCAAGGGCTTAGACGATCTCCTGGCGCAGGAAATTGCTCAGCTCTGTCCGCATTTATCACTTAAAAATAAACCAGGTCAGATCCTGTTTGATGGTGAATTGAACGATGCCTATCGCATTTGCCTGTGGTCGCGTCTGGCCAATCGCGTGCTGGTTAGGTTGGCAGAAGGTGATTGTCAGGACGCAGAGCAGCTGTATAAAGTCGCATCCAGTGTGAATTGGTCTGCACAATTTAATGTCACCGATAGTTTTGTGGTGGATTTCGTCGGTACCAGCAAGGCCATCAATAATAGTCAGTTTGGCGCGCTAAAAGTCAAAGACGCTGTGGTGGATCAGTTCCAGGAGCTGTTTGAGCGGCGTCCCAACGTCAGTAAAGACAGCCCGGCTATCCGTATTCACTGCCGTTTATGGCGCGACAATATCGGGGTTTATCTGGATTTAAGCGGCGCCAGTTTGCACCAGCGCCATTATCGTTTAAAAGCGGGCAGCGCGCCGGTTAAGGAACATATCGCGGCGGCTATGCTGTATCGCAGTGGTTGGGCGGCGAATCGTCAGGCACCACTGGCTGATCCCATGTGTGGGGCAGGCACTATTGTGATTGAAGCGGCCTTGATGGCGGCCAATCAAGCCCCGGGTCTGCTGCGCAATCAATGGGGATTCACTTACTGGAAAAAGCACCAGGCGGACGTCTGGCAAGGCTTGTTTGATGAAGCTGAGCGGGCAGTGACCAGCCCGGCCCGCAAGTTTTATGCTAATGATATCGACCCAGCCATGGTGCAACTGGCAAAACAAAACGCCGGGGCTGCTGGGGTTGCTGAGCTTATTCAATTCTCTACCGGCGATGCCAGTACCTGGCAATGTCCGGGTGAACCCGGATACCTGGTCAGTAACCCACCTTATGGTGAGCGTTTGGGTGAACTGACGGAATTGTTACCCCTGTTTAACGACTGGGGATTGCAGCTAAAGCGTCATTATGCCAACTGGCACTTGTCTATTCTGACCTCCAACCGTGACTTACTGCGCCAGCTAAAGCTGGTGGCAGGCAAGGAATACCAGATCATCAACGGTAAGCTGGAATGCCAGTTAGTCAATTTCGTACTGGATGAGAAAAACTGTGAGATTCGCGAGTCTTCTGCCGCTGCGGGTCAGGATTTTGCCAATCGCTTGTCCAAGAATATGCAAAAGCTCAAAGGGTGGATTAAGCAATTAGACAGCGATTGCTACCGGGTCTATGACGCGGATTTACCTGAATATAATATGGCCATTGACCGCTATGGCGATTGGGTGGTGGTGCAGGAATACGCCGCGCCTAAGAATATTCCTGAGAGCAAAACCCGTAAACGCCTGATGGATGCCATGCTGCATTTGCCTAAGATTCTTGGGGTGAGCCATGACAAGATCGTGCTTAAGGTGCGCCAGCAACAAAAAGGCAAAGAGCAATACGAAAAGCTGTCCAGCGACAAAGAGTACATTCAGGTCTGGGAGCATGGCGCGCGCTTTTGGGTCAACCTGAAAGATTATCTGGATACCGGTTTGTTCCTCGACCACAGAAGCACACGACAGTTGGTGCGTCAGTGGAGTAAGGATAAAGACGTATTAAATTTGTTTGCCTACACAGGGTCGGTGTCTGTGCATGCAGCGCTGGGCGGTGCCAAAAGTGTCACTACTGTGGATATGTCCCGTACCTATCTGGATTGGGCCAAGCGTAACTTCTCTTTGAATAAGCTGAATAACGTTTACCAGTTCCGCTTTCAGCAGGAAGATTGCCTGGCCTGGTTGCATACCCATCGCCAGCAATATGATCTGATCTTTATCGACCCGCCGTCGTTTTCCAATTCCAAGCGTATGCAAAATACCTGGGATGTGCAGCGGGATCACCTGAATCTGCTGGCAGATGCCAAGCAGTGCCTGCGAAAGGGCGGCAAAATTGTGTTCTCCAATAACCTGCGTCAGTTCAAACTGGATGAAGCAGGTTTAGCCGAGATGGGGCTGCAAGCTGAAAATATCAGTGCCAAGACCCTGCCGGAGGACTTTAAACGTAATCCAAAAATTCATCATTGCTGGGTGATTACCCATGCCAACTGATTTGATTTTGTACGGTACCATCGCCTGTCATCTTTGCGAGGAAGCCGAAGCGCTGGTATTGCAAACTGCCCCAGAGCTAAGCCTGACCAAGGTAGATATTGTGGACGATGAACAGCTATTCGCCACTTACCGCTACAGTATTCCTGTGCTGAAAGACCGCCAGGGCAGGGAGCTTTTCTGGCCTTTTGATGCCAACGCTTTAAAAGAGTTTTTATCTTGAGTTTGTTACAACTAAAAAATGCCCAACTGTCCTTCGGTACCCATGTACTGCTGGACAAGGCGGAGCTGGTGATTCAACCGGCAGAGCGACTGTGTTTGGTGGGCCGCAATGGCTGTGGAAAATCCACCTTACTGAAAATTATCAATGACGAGATGCAGCTCGATGACGGGCAGCGTATCGTCACCGGCGGCATTGTGATTGCCCGCCTGGAGCAAGACCCGCCGCTGCTGGCCGAACAAAGTATCTTTGACTACGTGGCAGAAGGTTTAGCGGAGTCTGGCGAGCTGCTTAAGGCGTATTTCCATCATACTCATTTAGTGGCGCAGGACCCATCGGATGCCAATCTGAATAAACTGGAGCGTTTGCAGTCTGAGCTTGAGAGCCTGGATGCCTGGCGATTGGAGCAACGCATTGAGCAGGTACTCAATCAGTTATCCTTGCCAGCAGAGCAGCCTTTATCGTCCTTGTCAGGTGGGTGGCGCAGAAAGGCCGCCCTGGCACGCGCCTTGGTGACCGATCCAGATATTTTGTTGCTGGATGAGCCGACTAACCACCTGGACATCGCCAGTATCCAATGGTTGGAAAAGGTATTGGTGGATTTTAAAGGCACTGTGGTGTTTGTCAGCCATGACCGGGCCTTTATCCGTGCCATTGCCACTCGTATCATTGATTTGGACCGTGGCTTTCTGGTCAGTTACCCGGGCAATTATCAGCAGTACCTGGATAAAAAGGCCGAAGATCTGCAAGTCGAAGCGACGCACAATGCGTTGTTTGATAAAAAGTTATCTGAAGAAGAGACGTGGATACGTCAAGGTATCAAGGCCCGTCGAACCCGTAATGAAGGGCGGGTTAGGGCGCTTAAGGCCTTGCGTAAAGAACATTCTGAGCGTCGTAACCGTCAGGGCACAGCCAAAGTCAGCCTGGCAGACAGTCAGGCCTCAGGTAAGCTGGTGTTTGAAGCTTTAGGCTTAAATTACCGTATCGAAGGCCAAACCATAGTAGATAACCTGGATTTAACGGTATTTCGTGGTGACAAGCTGGCATTAATCGGCCCTAATGGTTGCGGAAAAAGTACCCTGATCAAACTGCTGTTGGGGCAACTTGCCCCCGACAGTGGCAATGTGCGTATGGGCACGGCATTGGAGTTGGCCTATTTTGACCAGCACCGGCAGGCGCTTAATCCCAATGCCACAGTGATTGATGCGGTGGCGGACGGTAAGCAGGAAATTACGATTAATGGTCGTACCCGCCATGCGATTAGCTACTTACAGGATTATCTGTTCACACCCGATCGCGTTCGTGCGCCGGTCAGTTCATTGTCCGGCGGTGAGCGCAACAGGTTGTTGCTGGCAAAATTGTTGGCTAAGCCCAGTAACTTGTTGATTCTGGACGAACCGACCAATGACCTTGATGTAGAAACCCTGGAACTGTTGGAAGAAACACTGGCTCAATATCCGGGTACGGTCATTCTGGTCAGCCACGACCGGGAATTTGTGGATAATGTGGTAACCTCTTGCCTGTTTTTCGAAGGTGAGGGCAAGATTAGGGAGTTTGTTGGTGGTTATGCAGATGTAACGGCCTGGTATGCGCAACAAAATCAGGCTAAACAGGAAACTAAACCACAAAACACCAGTCAAACTGCTGCGCCAAAGGCTTCTGTCCAGAAAAACAAGAAGCTATCATACAAGCTGCAGTTAGAGCTTGAGCAGTTGCCCACCCAAATTGAGGCACTGGAACTACAGATCCAGACATTGGAAAGCCAGGTTAATGACCCGGACTTCTTTAAGCAGGATCCCAATGAAACCGCCACCATGCTGGAACAGCTCACCCAGGCCCAACAGGCGCTGGAAACGGCGTTTGCCAGATGGGAAGAATTAGATAGTATGTCGTAGCACATGAGACAAGTGCTTGTAGTAAAACAGGAATTCAGATGAATAAAAACAGGTTACTGCCACTTTCCGCCCTGAGTTTAGCCCTTATTAGCTCAGGCCTCTGGGCAGCTACATATGAAGTGGTACCACTGGCAACTGCCGATAAAGGCATTTATAGCTATGCCAATGGTATTAGTGCAGATGGCGAAGTGCTGCTGACTGTGCAATCACCCTACAATCCTCCTATCGATGTCAGCCTGCTGGATCTGGAAAATAACGAGGCGCTGGTTAATCTTCTGGAAGCCCCGGATGATGTGAAAAACGGCATCATCAGTAAAAAAGATTTGGTTGTGCTTTATTCCTATGTCGAGGGAAATAAAGGCAATCCACTTTTTCAGCAATTGGGTACTTACCTAGGGTATATCGCTGACCAAAATGGCAGCGAAGAAGTAACAGGATTTGATGTATTTGATACCGAACTTGGCAGATTCACCCGCAGTGTGGATGTATCTCCCGGACGCCTAAATGCTGATGGTGCTATGGCCGGTATCAGCTCGGCCCCTTATCACAAGATTAACTACACCAATGAGTCTGATAAAGAGCTGACGTACCTGATTCGTGATTTTAACCGCCGCGGTTTTGTTAGTATCAATGGCCAGGTAAGCCCATTGTTACCGGCTGATGCAACCTTAGGTGGGTACAGTGAAGCGCGCGGGATTTCAGACAATTTGTGGGTGGCAGGTGTCAGTTCCATCGACAAGCGTGAAAGTCTGGATACGGCGATTGAAAACTGTAACGACGATGAAAAACGCGGCGATCATCCCATTGAATGGTGTCTGACGAGCGCCAGACCGGCTCTGGCCACCGTGGACACCTACTACAAAAACCGTGCAACGCTGTGGAAAGTTGATAACCAAGGGGCGGTGTTAGACACCAAGACCTTTGATCTTCCTTTCACTCCCAAGGAAGATGACACTAATTTTTACTCCAATCGTGCCATGGACGTAAATAGCAATGGAATCGCAGTTGGGATCAGCCATGCCAGCTACCCGGACTATGAAGACGTTATTCGTAACTACGCCGCCGTGTATGCCGAAGACAAGACGGTGATTATTGGTAATGAAGAACGGTATAGCAGCTATACCCTTAGTCAGCAGCCCCTGCTGAGCGCGGCTACTGGCATTAATAACCATAATCAGGTGATTGGTTACACCCTCAAACTAATAAACGGTTTTGAACGTACCAAGTTCTTCGTTTATGACTTTGATGAACAAACCATGACCTATCCGGACGATTTCTTCCCTGGCTCAGCCAGTGTGGCCAGAGATATTAACGATGCAGGTCAGGTAGTGGGTGATGGAGAAGTAGAGTCCACTATCGGTGGTAGTGTCCGTCGTCGCAATGCGTTTTTATATGATATCAATGATAAACAGTTCCAGAATCTGAATGATCTGATTAGCTGCAATAGCCCTTACACTCTGGTGCAAGCCAATGCCATCAATGAGTCAGGTGAAATTGCTGCCACAGCAACGTACAAGCGTGCCTCTTTGGATATCACAGGTGAGCCTCAGTTAGATGATGCCGGTAACCAAATTATGGAAGAGGCGGTGGTTGCGGTGAAACTGGTGCCTGTTCCAGGTGGCGATATTGACGATTGCAGTGCCAGTGAAGATAAGGTTGAGCGTCAGGGCGCAGGCTTCGGCTGGTGGCTGCTAGGGCTGCTCGGCGTAAGTGGATTGCTACGTCGCCGTTAATCACCCAATAGTTGCACCTGATTGAAGACGATCGGGTGCAACGAATTCCTACCTACCAAGCTCGATTTTTCCAACCTGTTTACCCCTTGCGCCTTAAAAACAGGGCACAAGCTTTCTCTCTGCATGCCTCGTGACTGACATTCACCTTGGGTGTTTTACGCCTTTTACCTTCGTCATTTTAATCAAAAATAACCGAACGCGTTGAAATCCCTTGTCAAATCAGCTTTATGCCCCACAGGCCAGTATATTCGTCTAATATGACAAAATGATGTAAGAAAAATTTCAACGAATATCATGCGCTTAACAGCATATGCAGAATAGGTGCGATAAGTGTCATTGAACCAAGCCGCAGAATTCGATATCACATAGGGGTGGTCGTTCGATCACACTTTCAATTACGGATGAGGTATCTAATGAAAAGACAGAAGAGAGATAAACTTTCACGTGCACACGCAAAAGGGTATCAAGCTGGCATCTCAGGTCGTTCCAAAGAAAATTGTCCTTATCAAACAACAGATTCCCGGTCTCAATGGTTAGGAGGTTGGCGGGCAGCGCAAGAAGACAGAAGTGTCGGGTTAGCAAACCGCTGACATTCAATTGAATTTGCCGCTTTTTCGCGGTCTCAACCATTAAAAAAGCCCCTGATATGGGGCTTTTGACATTTTAAGCGCAGTTAGAAGTTGCTGGTGTCCTGGAACAGTCCAACCTTCAAATCTTTCGCTTCGTAAATCTTACGACCATCTACTTCAACACAACCATCAGCCATGCCCATAAACAGCTTACGTTTGATTACACGCTTCATATCGATGCGGTAGGTAACCTTCTTGGCGGTAGGCAGGATTTGGCCGGTAAACTTCACTTCACCCACGCCCAGCGCGCGACCTTTACCCGGGCCGCCAGACCACCCAAGGAAAAAACCAACGAGTTGCCACATGGCGTCCAGTCCCAAACACCCAGGCATGACAGGGTCGCCAGGGAAGTGGCAGTCAAAAAACCACAGGTCCGGAGAGATATCCAGCTCAGCAATAATATGGCCTTTGTCAAACGCACCACCTTCCTCACTGATGCTGACAATTCTGTCCATCATCAGCATATTAGGGGCGGGGAGTTGGCTATTACCAGGACCGAATAAATCGCCGCGGCTACAAGCCAGCAAATCTTCTTTGGTAAAACTGTTTTTACTAATAGTCATAATTCACTTGAAGGTTAGTGCAGAAATTTCGCGGCTTAATTTAGCGAACAGTTGTGCGCTAAACAACTCTGAACAGTCGTTTTATTATCAATAGCCTATACCCTTGGCTTATAACCGGGGTATTTTCCGGGTAAACAGATGGATAACATTGCCCGGCCATTGAGCTTGGCGGACGAATAGCTGATACTGGCTCTCTTTTGATTGACGATGTTGTTCCATGTCTGCTTCAAATATTAATGCCGAAAAACAACGCCGCTTCCGTGAGAGACAACGCCAGAAAGGCAATAAGGAAGTCAGGGGCTATGTTAGCCCCAAAGGTATGCACTGTTATAAAGAATTGTCGGAAAAAAGCGGCTGGACGGATGGTGAACTGTTGAATAATGCGTTACGCATAACCTATGCCGCTTACCGCTGCGGGCAGATTAAACTGCTAAATGAGTGGTTAAAAAGCAACGATTGTTAAGTTATTCCTTTTAGGGGCGTGATATAGCCCCTCAGGCTGCCTCAGGGACGACAGTTAACCTGTCATCCTGTCCTACCTCCAAAATGCGGCGCTGGCAGCGCAGACAGGCACTCAGTCCTCGTAACACCTGTTCCAGGGCGGCGGCATCGAGGTGCTGGCTGATACTGGTACGAATTAACCTGTGTCGCAGTTGCTGGTATGCCTGATTCAATGCCCGCCAGGGTTCATCTAATCCTTGCTCCATCTGCCGTTGCAGGTCGGCGAATTGCTGAACCTGTGCTAACCATTCCTGTATATCTTGCATATAGGCTGGGTTGCTCAGGGCGTCAGCATGTTGAATAAACTCCGCATAAGACTCCAGTGCTGTTGCAAAGCCATGTAAATCGGCCACGGCTGCTTCAAAACCTTCACCCTGCGGTTCTGTCAGGGTATTGCGGCCAGCTTTATTGATAAAATCGCGGGTTTCCTCCACCCGCCCCAGCAAACCGTCGAGTTTGGTATCGGCCGAAGGTTGCTGGGGCAGTTCTAGAATGGCTAAGCGCAGCAGGGCTACTTCTTTTTGCACGCCGCTTAGGGCCAGCTCAGGTACCGAGGCCAGGTTGGCATCCAAATGCGTATAGCGGGAAACACGACGAAACCTTTTCAGCAGCCAGGCTGACATTCTTGGCTCCATGGGCAGCATCAGTAATATACCAAGCAAATTAAAGCCGGTATGAAATAGCGCCAGGAACATCGGCATATGTTCGGCGGAGCCCAACCAGTCACTCAACCCCCAGGTCAGTACTGGCAGCAGACACAGTGCCGCCACACCGGTGAGCAGGTTAAACAGAACATGGGCCATGACCAGACGCTTGGCACCGCTGGAGGCGCCCAGACTGGCGAGCAGCGCGGTGGAGGTGGTACCAATATTCGCACCAATAACCGCAGCGGCGGCTAATTCCCAATCGCCCATACCACTGGCTGATGCGGTCAGGATGATGGCAATGGCCGCACTGGATGACTGAGTCAGCACGGTTAAAACCACGCCAAGCCCTAAACCCACTAATATTGGACTGTGGATCCATTGTGTTAGGGTTTGCGGGTCAAACTGAATGGCACTAAAGCTGGTTTGCAAGGCATCGATACCCATAAACAACAGGCCAAAGCCGGCAAGTGCCATGCCTAAAGACTGTCCTCTTACTTTGGGCGAAAACACCTTAAGCAGGGCTCCGATACCAATAAGTGGATAGGTTACTGCCGACATATTGAGCTTAAAGCCGATAAGGGTGACTAACCAGGCCGTCAGTGTGGTACCGACATTGCTACCGAAAATCACCCAAACCGACTGCGAGAAGCTCATCAAGCCGGCATTCACAAAGCCAATAGTGGCAACCGTTACCGCGCTGGATGACTGCACCAGGCCGGTCACCACAATACCGGCTATAAATCCACGCAGACGGCTGCTGATCCATTTACCCAGCATATGTTCAAGGGCTTTGCCACCGGCAATTTTTAAGCCTTCGGTCATCAGCCACATGCCGAGCAGAAATAAGCCCAGCGCACCCAACAGTTGCATCATGATTTACGCCCTAAAACACCATGCTTTGATTTTGCCTGGGGATTTCTACCGTTAATTGTTGCTCTTCCCACAATTTATTTGCCAGGGCCTGCTGTGCCAGCGGTTCACCATGTACTAACACCACCTTGGGCTGAGGCTTAAATTGACTCACCCATTTAATCAGACCAGATTGACCGGCGTGGGCAGAAAAACCGCCCAGGGTTTCTATGCGGGCCTTGACCAGATAAGGCTCACCAAACAGCTTGATATGCTTGGCACCATCCACCAATACCCGACCAAGTGTCCCTCTTGCCTGGAAGCCAACAAAGATAAGGGTATTGTTCTTATTCCAGATGCGCTGCTTGAAGTGGTGGCGAATGCGTCCACCGTTACACATGCCACTGCCGGCAATCACAATAGCGCCGCGGGCAATCTTGTTGATGGCCATGGAATCTTCCGGTGTGACGGCCATAAACAGGTTAGGCAGAAAATCTTCCAGCGGTTTGTGGTGATCTAAATGCAGATGTGCGGTGTCTTTAGGATCGAGCAGCTCAACCCACTTTTCATAAATGCGGGTTACTTCAATCGCCATGGGGCTATCGAGGAAAATCTGCCAATTATCGAGTTTGCCTTGTTGATGCAGACAGCCTAAGTAAAACAGCAATTCTTGCGTGCGTCCTACGGCGAAGGAGGGGATCATCACATTGCCGCCGCGTTGCCAGGTTTCAGCCAGAATACCCTCTAATTGCTCCAGGGTGTCATCTTCGTTTTTATGCTCACGGTCGCCATAGGTGCTTTCCATCAATACCAGGTTAGCGTGTTTAAGATAACTGGGATCGTTCATCAGTACAGCATTGCGTTTACCTAAATCGCCACTGAATACCAGACACTTGTCTTGGCCCCGCTCATTAAAAGTAATTTCAACAATTGACGAGCCAAGGATATGGCCGGCGTCGTGCAGACGAAGCTTGGCATTTGTGCCCAGCAACACCTGTTCGCAGTAATCCAAACCGACACAAAGGCTTAATGTATGCTCGACATCCTGCATGCGATATTGGGGTTTCAGTAGCTTTTTGCCCTGACGCTTACGGCGCAGATTTTCACGCTCTAAATCCCGCTCATACAGGCCAGCTGAGTCACGTAACATCACATCCAGCAAGTCGACTGTGGCGTGCGTGCAGTATATAGGGCCGTTAAATCCTTGATTCACCAGTTTAGGTAGCATGCCCGAGTGATCAAGGTGTGCATGGGATAACACCACGGCGTCTATGCTGTGGGGATTAAATTCAAAGTCTTCATTTTCCAGGCGGTCAATGATGTCGCCGCCTTGATGCATACCGCAATCTAACAGTACTTTGCCAATCTGTTCTGATTCCAGCAAATGGCAGCTACCTGTCACTTCCTGTGCTGCCCCTAAAAATCGAATTGTTGCCATGGATACTTCCTTCTTGTTTACTGGCATTTTCACAATGTAGCGTGAAATACCAATAGCATGCTAGTGCATCAGGAAGATTGTCGGCTTGATGTGGATCAGCGGACAATGCAGGGCAGTTGGCTTAAACAACTACCCGATTGTGGTTAGCGACGGATCACGGTTTCTTGTTGATTCAGTAACGAAATCATTGGATTGGCGGCAAGCACTTTGTCTTTCAGCCACCAGCCAATCAACAAGCCCGTAGCAAATCCGCCTAAATGGGCACCGTAGTCTACTTCAGTGTCTCCTAAAGCCATGCCGAGGATATTAAAGGCTACCCAAATGGCGAAGAACCAGACTGCCGAAAGCTTTTTCTGGAAAATCACAAACATAAAGGTCAGGCTGGCGTGGCGGAACCACATCAGGTACATACCAAATAAACCGGCTATGGCACCACTGGCACCTACTGAGGGAATATCGCTGCCACTTCTGACCAGTGCGCCCACGACGCTGGCAGCCAGGCCACACAACAAATAAAGTCCCAGATAGCGTTTATGCCCTAAGGCGTCTTCGAGGTTGTCGCCCACCACATACAAAAAGTACAGATTGCCAGCCAGATGCAGTAATGATCCATGCAAGAAAATGCAGGTCAGCAGGGTCCAGGCATGTTCACCGGCCAAGACCTGTGAAGGAACAGCGGCCAGGTGCTGAAATGTCCAGATAAAGCTCTGCTCATCGAAATAGTAGAGAGCAAAAATCAATGCGTTGAGCAGCAGCAATGTCCAATTGACCACAGGGCGGATACGCGGCTTAAGGTTATACTCCACCGGCATCTGCGACAGAAACTGAAAAAGGTAGGTTTTCCAGTTAATTTTCTCATTTAGTGTGGCCAGTGCGCTTTGCAGGGCGGGACTCTGCTGAACTCCACGTAGTTCGCTGCGGTCAATCCAGCTACCGTCACAGGCATGACAATGGTCAATCTCGGCATGATAATCGGCCAATAGGTGGTAACGCTGCAAAGATTGATGACAGTCCGGACAATTGAGTTCGCTGTCACCTAGGTGTTTACCGAAGTGATCCGTATACTGACTGTCGGGCACATCCTCATGCAGCTCGTTAATCATGCGGTTGACTTCATCCTTCTCAAACCACAATCCACCGCAAGCCTGGCAAACATCGATTTCATCCGTTTTATAGCTGGTGGGAGTGAGCATTTTGTCCTTACAACGAGGGCAGGGTTTAATCGGCACGATTTAGCTCCTTTAAACTACCAATCACTACACCTTCATCGGCTAGCGCTTGTTGCAGTGATTCTGCACTATGGGCTAAGGCTGGCAATACATTTTGCTGCATATGATCGGTGAGAAGCTTTAATTGCTCACCAGCGTATGCCGCGCCTAAGTTGCGTTTTTCGGCCTTGTCCATCAGTTGCCTGGACTTACCATAAAAACGCCTGACTTCGGTCAGTATTTCACTGGGGGTCTCCAATGTAGCAGGGTGGTAGCGCATGGTCTCCCACACATAGAGATCCATGGGGGGCCGGTTGTCTTTGATGATCTGTAAAGCCGGGCTTTTTGCCAGCACGTCGGTGGCGTAGTGTTCTACTTCGCCAATGTTGTCTTTCAATTCTTCATAGAGAGACATTCT
Organism: Bowmanella yangjiangensis; assembly: GCF_018531185.1. Lineage (NCBI taxonomy): Bacteria > Pseudomonadati > Pseudomonadota > Gammaproteobacteria > Alteromonadales > Alteromonadaceae > Bowmanella > Bowmanella yangjiangensis. Next base: position 2,074,187 of record NZ_JAHDJU010000001.1, on the reverse strand, counting down.
CAGGTAGTAGTTGTCTTCCATTTTAGAGTAAGTGTCAAAGGTCAGAGCCTGCTGTAAACCACTTTGAGCAGCGAGATAAACACCTACTATGGTGGAAACAATCATAAATACCTGATTAAGCCAAAAGCCGGTTTTGCGTAGCTCCTGATTATCCAGTGGAACTTTGCGATGAGAGGCCAATGAGGTGTCGGCGACCTGTGCCGACTTTGCATCTGAATGGGACAAAACACACTTCCTGTCGTTAAAAAAGGCGGCAATGGTAACGGAATAGCCAGGCGCTGATAAGCCACAACTAATTTCTATCGCTTTACCTGGTAGGATGGAAAGTTAAACCATAAACATGACCGTTTAGTTGACCAACAATTCACCATTTAACCCCTGTTTACACGCTTCTTTTTGTATTGAGCGATTCGTCAGAACGATGTCAAAACCACGAGGATTTGTGTTAGATCAAAACCCGCTTGAAAGAGCTTTCGTACAATGCGGCCATGAAAAATGGAAAAACAGAGACAGAATGCAAGGCTGGGATCCCAAACTAATTGCCAAATACAACATCAATGGACCGCGCTATACCTCTTATCCTACTGCGCTGGCATTGACCGATGAGTTCGATCTTGGCGAGGTGCAAGTTGCGATAGACGGTAGTCGCGATGATCTCAGTTTGTATATTCATATCCCGTTTTGTCACCAGCTTTGCTATTACTGCGGATGCAATAAGGTCATTACCCGTCACCAACATAAGGCAGACAAATATCTGGATGCCTTGGAGCTGGAAATGGCCTTGTATGAGCAAAAGTTGCAAGGTAAGCGTATCCATCAGATCCACTTAGGTGGTGGCACCCCAACATTTCTGACCAACAGCCAGTTAAGTCGTTTGTTGTTAGCGCTGCACAGACACTTTGATATAGCGGCGGATGCCGAGCTGAGCATTGAGATAGATCCTCGCAGCTGTAATGACGATAAACTGTGCCATTTACGCAAACTCGGCTTTGGTCGGGTTAGTTTTGGTGTGCAGGACTTAGACGAGAAAGTGCAGATTGCCATTAACCGGGTGCAGGAAACTGACTTGATTCGCCATCAGGTGGCACTGTGTCGGGAGCTTGGCTTTGCCTCAATAAACCTGGATTTGGTTTATGGTCTGCCTTATCAGCATCCAGAGAGCTTTGCCGAAACGCTGGCTGAGATTGTCAGGCTCAGTCCGGATCGCATTTCCCTGTTTAGCTATGCACATCTGCCGGCACGTTTTGCCGCGCAGCGTAAAATTCCCGATGCCAGCTTGCCAGATTCTGCGACTAAGTTGGCGCTACTGCAGCAGTCTATCGAAGCCTTCGAGCAGGCCGGTTACCAATTTATCGGTATGGATCATTTTGCCAAGCCGGATGATGAGCTGGCCAAAGCACAACAGCAGGGCAAGTTGCAGCGTAACTTCCAGGGCTATACCACCCATGGCCAGGATGCGCTGATTGGCTTAGGGGTGTCGTCTATCAGTCAGGTAAATGGTGTACTGTGGCAAAATGCCAAGGAACTGCCAGCTTATTATGACGCCATGCAGCAGCGCAGTTTACCGGTACAAAAAGGCTTCAGTTTATGTGATGACGACAAGATGCGCGCAGCACTGATTAGTCAGCTTATCTGCCATTTTAATCTGGATATTCCAGCGTTTTGCCAAACCTGGCAGTTGGCCGATTTTTGGCGCACCTTTGCAGATGCCTGCGAGAGTCTTCGTCCTTTTATCGATGATGGTTTAGTGCGTGTTACTGACAGTCAGCTCGAAGTATTGCCTAAGGGCAGATTCTGGGTGCGCAGTATTTGCGCCTGTTTTGACGCCTACCTGCAGCAAGGACAAATGCGCTACTCCAAGGTGGTGTAACGGAATAACAATAATAACTAAGTCAACATCAGGAAAATTTCGGCCCGCATTGCGGGCCGCTTGTTTTTAGAAGGGCTGAATGCTGACTTGCTCACCCGTTGTGACATAACCGCGCTGTTGCTCCAGCACAATATAACAGTTGGCGTTGGCAATACTGGTCAGCACTCCAGAGCCCTGATTACCCGTACTTTTGACTAACAATTGGCCGTTTTCATCCTGCCAGTACCAACCGCGCTGCAAATCCATCCGACCTGGACGCTTTTTCAGATTATCCGCGGCTTTTGCCAGCAGTCTTACTTGCAAAGCTTGAGTTTGACCACGCAAGGTTGCCAGGGCAGGGCGAACCAATTGATCGAAGGTGACGTAAGCCGAGACGGGGTTGCCGGGCAGGCCGAAAAACACGCATTCACCTAAGTTACCGAAGGCAAAGGGTTTGCCTGGCTTAATGGCCAGCTTCCAAAAGCCAATTTGGCCAAGCTCAGCCAGAATGTCTTTGGTAAAATCGGCTTCGCCTACCGACACACCGCCTGAGCTAATCAGTACATCACACTCTGCGGCTGCCTGGCTTAATGCCAGACGCAGGGCCTGTTTGCTATCTGGCACTATGCCAAGATCCAGCACCTCAATGCCCAGTTGATTCAGCTGGGCACGAAGCACCGCACGATTGCTGTCAAATATCTGCCCTTCTTTGAGCTTGCCACCCGGTGCCACTAACTCATCGCCGGATGACATAATGGCCACCTTAAGTGGTGTATAGATGCTGACCTCTGCAATACCTAATGAGGCCAAAAGACCTAAGTCCACGGCGCGAATAAGATGACCTTTGGCCAACAGCACTTGTCCCTGACGGATATCTTCCCCAGCGCGGCGAATATTGCTGCCTGTGTCGGGAGTGCTTAAAAAACGTATGTTGGTATCGCTAGCTTGCACCTGCTCTTGCATCACCACCGCATCGGCACCAGTGGGAATGACTGCACCTGTCATAATGCGCACGGTTTCACCAGCCAGAAGTTCGCCTCTAAAAGGCGCGCCGGCAAAACTACTGCCGGTTAATGTCAGACTGTCAGTGGTTTGTAAATCCGCGGCACGAACGGCATAGCCATCCATCGACGAATTGTCATGGGGCGGAATATTCAGCTCGGCAATCACATCTTCTGCCAACACAGCGCCCAGGGCGCTCTCCAGCGCTACCTTTTGCACCTTTTGGCGGCAGGTCAGTGATGCATGCATCTGCGCTAGCGCCTGCTCAACGGGCAGCAAGGCAGGAGCCTTATCGGAAGGTGAGGGCTCCACAGGGTGATGTGACATAATGTTCTCCAACTATTCCAATGGCTTAAGGGTAACCAGTTAGCGCATTGAAGCCAATACAACCAAAGGAATAGAAGCTGGGATGGTGTTAAAAATGTCCGTTGCGTGTGGCTTTGCCGGGAATGTAAAAAGCCGGCGCTAGGCCGGCTTAATCATAGGCTTAGAATCGATAATCCACTTTGGCCCACAGGGTGCGGCCCGGCTCATGGACCCGGCCGCTAACCACATAACCAGGGATATCCGCGGCACTTTTACTCAAATATTCCTGATATTGTTTATCCAGTAAATTATCGATGCCCAGACTCACCTGCCACTGGCTATTGGGCTGCCACATGGCATTGGCTGACAGTACACCAAAGCCAGCGGTAGGCAGGGTATCCAGGCCTACAATGGTGCCCTGGTTTTGTGCCACCTTATCCTGACGTTGCACCAAGCGCCACAGCGCGCCAAATTGCCAGTCCTGCCACTGATAGGCGGTACTTAACCGCAACTCCACCGGCGGTTGCTGAGCAAGGGCAAGATTATCGCTATCATTGCTACCCCGACTGACCGCCAGGCTAGACTCTACTCGCCACTGGGTGGTGGCCAGCCAGGTCAGACTGGCTTCGCCACCAAAGGTATGGGCGTCGATATTACGCACGGTTTCCGGCAGCATGGGATTGTGTTTATCCAGCAAAATAAAATCACTGATGTCGGCGTAATAACCCGACAAACTCAGCCGTATGTCCTGCCAGTTTCGGATCCAACCCACATCCAGCTGATGGGTAATTTCTGCCTCGGTATTAAAGGCGGACGCGCTGTTTTCACCGCCGCGGTTATTACCCAGCAACTCCCAATAGTCTGGGAAGCGCGCTGCCCGGCCAATACCGGCATACCAGGTCTGATTGTCGCTTTGTTGCTCCATACGCACAAAGCCGCTGGTCAGCGTATCGGAACGTTTTTGCTCATAGCTGGGGTTAGGTATGGTCATCATCATGGTTTTACGCAAATTCAGGCGACTGTCCCAGGCTTGCCAGTCATCCACCCGCACACCGCCATGCAGGCTGAGGCTGTCTGAGTACGCGTAGCTAAGCTCGGTAAACAGACCCCATTGCTCAAAACGGCCATCTTCAACATAAGGCTTGTCCTTATAAGGCATCATCGGCTGATTCATGCTCATGCGGTTGCGATGGGTATTCTGGCTGGCATCCAGGCCGACTTTTGCCTGTAGCTTGCCAAAGGTCAGATCGGCCTGAATACGGCCGCCGCGGTTATAGCGATCCGGGTTCATGGCGGCTGGCGTTGGCATCATCATACTGGGGGTAAAGTCGCGCAGGCTGTAATTATCCATCACATGATCTACATGGTTGAAATACAACTGGCCTTCCAGACGGGTTAACCAATCGGCGAGGTTATCTTTACGGCCTTTTAAGCTTAACTGGCGACGGTCGAACAATGAGCCATCCATAGTGCGGTCCGCATAGGCAGCTTCGCCATCACTGCTACCCAGACTTAGCATCAACAGACTATCGGCATCCGGGGTCCAGGCCAGCTCAGCATTGGCGCTCCAGCGATCATAATGGCTGTTAATTTCATTACCTTCACCGTCCTTATAGTTGTCCGCTTTGGCTTTGGCGGCATTTACTCTGACAAAACCGGTGGTGTTGCCCAGGGTCATATCGGTGTTTATTTCGCGGCGCCCGGCACTGGCAAGGGTCAGGCTGGTGTCGGTGGTAAAGCCGCTTTCACTTAGCTGATAGCTGTTTCGCTCAAACAGCACAGTGGCATTGGCAGGCAGATGCAAAACCGATTGGGGGCCTTTGATCACGCGGATTTGGTCAAAACTTTGTGGCGATAAATAGGCCGTAGGCGGGTCCATACGGCTGCCACAGCCACCAAACAGCAGGTTGCCGTCGTTTAAAATGGTCAGGCGTGACGCAGCCATGCCTCTGAAGACCGGATCGCCGCTGGCCCCGCCTTTACGTACCATAGAAAAGCCCGGAATGGTTTTCAGATAATCGGCACCGTCGTGGGCTGGCAACGGCTGGCGCGGCTGCTTGGCATCGGTGATGACCTGGTTGGGTAGGCTAAGAGCTTCGCCACTGACGATAATCGTTTCTAACTCGTCATTTTGTTGTGTTTGTTCGCCGTAGGAAAGCGAGGAAAAAAGGGCCAGGCTCAGAGCGCTGGCTCGAAAAGTAGTGTGTTTGTTCATTGTTTGATTCCGTTTTACATAGGGGCACGCTGGCCTATGCCAAAGGCCCAAAGCTAAATATTGATTAACAGCAGGGGAATCAAACGGCCGGTGGGGCGCGGGATAAGGCTTTGGCGTATTGGGCTTGTAGGTAGGGCGCACTGAGGCGCTGGGCAATCAGGTCAGGGTAGTTTAGCTGCGCGGCAATCAGCTTTGCGCTAAAAGCAACGGTTTTTAGGTCCTGGGCAAATAAGTCGCCGCATTTAATGCTTTTGAGTTCTTGGGGAAGGTCTTCTGGTGCATCGACAAACACGAAAGTGCCAGCTTGCCAGGAGGCAGACATGGACACCCATTTCATATCCCGGCCGGTACAAATCAGTACCTTGTCTTCATCGCTGAAGCTGCGAGCCTGGGCCAAATGCTGGGACGTCGCAAACGCCAGGCTCAGGTTGTTGAGTATAAACAGCAACAACAGCAGCGGCGTAAACCAGATTTTGGTGCGGCGAATGAACAAGTGCCTGTCCAGGTTGGCAAAACTGACCTTAGTGTAAGGAAAGCTCCGGGGTACGGCAATATCCCTTTGGCGGTATTGCTTGCGCTGGATCAGGACGACGGCACTTTATCTGCGTAGTTGTTTCAACATCACATCCTGCCTGCTCGGCAAAATTACGATTTCTTTACGCCTGGTCCATCTTCATATCTAGAGACTTTACAGCCCTTATTTCTACAGTAGCCCGTCACTCACAAACAAAGGACAACAATCGTGAACTGGCTACTGCTGTGTTTATCTCTGGCGCTCTTCGCATATCTGGCCGTGGCAATGTTTGCCCCGGATAGATTCTAGGGGGCCGCATGCTGGATATTTTTATCATCTGTTTACTGGCGCTGGGCCTCGCCTGGCCCTTAGGTCACTATATGACCGGTATATTTTCCGGTCAGCGGCACTTTACCGATACCTTGTTCAACCCGTTTGAACGTCTTATCTACAAAGCCATTGGCGTTAATCCCAATCTGGGCATGACGTGGAAATCTTACGGTGCGGCGTTTTTACTCAGCAACCTGGTATTGGGGATTCTGGCCTTTTTGTTGCTGAAGTTTCAGCATTTACTGCCTATGAATCCCGATGGTATCGGGCCTTTATCCTGGGACTTGGCACTGCATACTGCGGTGTCGTTTCTGACCAATACCAACCAACAACACTATTCAGGCCAGGCGCAACTTAGTTATCTGTCTCAGGGCTTTTTGATTGTGACCTTGCAATTTGTCACGCCGGCAATGGCACTGGCGGTGTGTGTGGCCATCTTGAGGGGCATGCTGGGAGGCAGAAACAAACGCAGCGCGGCAGAAGGCGAGGCGCGGGACTTGGGTAACTACTATGTGGATCTGGTGCGCGGCGTGCTGCGCTTGCTGATCCCCCTGGCTACCATTGTCGCGCTGTTGCTGTCCTGGCAAGGGGTACCGAGCAGCTTCGAAGGGGCGCAAAAGGTACAGACCTTAGACCCGGCAGCGCCTATTGCTCAGCAGCAGGTACCTATTGGGCCTGTGGCGGCCATGGTCTCCATCAAACAGCTTGGCACCAATGGTGGCGGCTGGTATGGCCCCAACAGCAGCAATCCGCTGGAAAATCCAACCCCGGTCAGTAATGCCATTGAAACCATTGCCCTGGTGTTGGTGCCTATGGCCGTGGTGTTTATGGCCGGTGGTATGCTCAGACGTAAATCTTTCAGTTGGATGTCGTTGGCGGCCATGGGGGTACTGAGTGTGGTGTTTATTGCCGCCACTGTGTACAGCGAACTGCAGCCTAACGCGGCCTTTGCCGGTCAGGCCATGCACGGGCCCAATATGGAAGGCAAAGAAGTGCGCTTTGGCCCGGAACTGTCGGCCTTGTGGGGCACTTTTACCACCCAAACCTCCAATGGCTCGGTCAACGCCATGCACGACTCCTTTAACCCCATTGGCGGCCTGATGACTCGCTCCGGCATGCTGATCAGTGCCATCTGGGGCGGTATTGGCTGTGGTTTTGTCAATTTTATTGTGTATGTGTGGATTGCGGTGTTTTTATCCGGTTTGATGATCGGCCGCACCCCAGAGATCTTCGGCCGTAAAATTGAAACCCGGGAAATTACTTTGCTGGGTAGCCTTATTGTGCTGCCAACCCTGTGTGTTTTGGTACTGACGGCTATCACAGTGGCCATACCGGTCCTCACTGGCAACAGTAACCCCGGCTTTCATGGCATTTCTCAGGTTTTCTATGAATACACTTCGGCCTTTGCCAATAACGGCTCGGGTTTTGAGGGGCTGGGCGATAACACCCCCTGGTGGAATGTCAGTTGCGTGATTGCATTGCTCCTGGGCCGCTACTTGCCGCTGTTTATTCCACTGGTGATTGCCGGACGAATGGCTGCCAAGCGCGTCAGTCCTGTTGGTAATGGCAGCCTCAAGCTGGATAGCCCGACCTTTTGCATCACGCTGGTGGCCGTCATTCTGATCCTCAACTTCCTGTCTTTCTTACCTGCTGCGGTTATGGGGCCGATTGGCGAAGCCCTTGAACTGGCAACGGTCAGTGTGGAGCAATAATTATGAAGCATAAGACAACCCAGGCACTTGGCCAAAGCGCCTATCAACAAGCGGCGCTGGACGCCCTAGCCAAGCTGTCATTTAAAAGCATGGCGGGTAATCCGGTGATGTTTGTGGTGCTGATTGGCACCTTGTGTACGGCCTTAATTACCTTGCAAAAGCTGATAAGCGGTGCGGCTTTTGGCTTTGAGCTGATAACCACCTTGGTGCTGCTGTTTACGGTATGGTTTGCCAATTTTGCCGAGTCCGTGGCCGAAGCCAGAGGGCGGGGGCAGGCCGCCAGCCTGAAATCAGCCAGAAAGTCTTTGCAGGCCAGGCGTATTAATGGCGACAAAGAAGAGATGCTGGTGGCCACCAGGCTTGCCAAGGGCGATAGGGTCAAAGTGCTGGCCGGTGAATATATACCCGCTGACGGTGAGATTATCCAAGGGGTGGCCACGGTTAACGAGTCGGCAGTCACAGGTGAATCGGCCGCGGTGTTAAGAGAAGCCGGAACCGATCACTCCAGTGTGATCGGCGGCACTAAACTGCTTAGCGGTGAAATTGTGCTGCTCGTGGCCAATGATCCCGGCCATAGCTTTCTGGATAAGATGATTGGCCTGGTGGAAGGCGCTAAGCGCCAGAAAACCCCCAATGAAACGGCCCTGACTGTGCTGCTGGCAGCCCTGACCCTGGTGTTTTTACTGGTGGTGGTGACGCTGGTGCCTATGGCATCGTTTATGGGCGTAACGCTGAATATCACTATGCTGATTGCCTTACTGGTTTGCCTGATTCCCACCACCATAGGCGGCTTATTGCCGGCCATAGGTATTGCCGGTATGAACCGCGCCTTGGCAGCCAATGTAGTGGCAAAGTCTGGTAAAGCGGTGGAAGTGGCGGGGGATATTGATACTTTGCTGCTGGATAAAACCGGCACTATTACCTTTGGCGATCGCCAGGCAACTGCTTTTCTAAACGTACAGGGGGTATCCGAGCAGGCGCTGTTGAATGCCGCGGTGTTGTCGTCGCTGCAGGATCCCACCCCTGAGGGCAAATCTGTTATTCAACTGGCTGAGCAAAAGGGCTTTATTACTCCCGCCACGCCCAAAGAGGCTGAATTTCTGCCATTTTCGCCTAAAACCCGGGTGTCCGGCATTAAGTTGGGGGCGGGACAGTGCATTAAAGGCGCTAGTGACGCAGTGAAAGCCTGGGCCGGACAGCATCAGCTTACCTGGCCACATGATGCAGACGGCCTGGTACGCAGCGTGGCGCAAAAAGGCGGTACGCCGCTGGTGGTGGCTACCGAAACCCAAGTGCTGGGTGTAATTGCCCTAAGTGATGTAATTAAACCTGGGGTAGCGGCACGTTTTGCCAAACTGCGGGCACTGGGGGTACGCACTGTGATGGTTACCGGCGATAACCCGGTTACCGCCAGTGTGATAGCCGCAGAAGCCGGTGTGGATGACTTTATTGCCGAGGCCAAACCCGAAGACAAACTGGCACTGATTCGCGAGGAGCAAGGCAAAGGACGCTTGGTTGCCATGGTGGGTGACGGTACTAACGATGCCCCGGCACTGGCACAGGCCGATGTGGGCCTGGCCATGAACTCGGGCACTCAGGCCGCCAAAGAGGCCGGCAATATGGTGGATCTGGACTCGGATCCGGCTAAATTGCTGTCGGTGGTGGAAGTGGGTAAGCAGCTATTAATTACCCGCGGCGCCCTGACTACCTTCTCGCTAGCCAATGACGTGGCCAAGTATTTTGCCATTCTCCCGGCAGTATTTGCCGGTGCGTTACCGACCATCGCCGCCCTGGATTTTATGCAGTTGCATAGCCCGGTATCGGCGGTGATGTCAGCCCTTATTTTTAATGCCCTGATTATTCCCGCCCTGATTCCGCTTGCGCTTAAGGGCATCAAACTGCGCCCCATCAGTGCAGAAAAACTGCTGCGTAACAATATGTTGGTGTACGGCCTGGGTGGCTTGTTACTGCCTTTTGTCGCCATCAAGGTCCTGGATCTGCTGATTAGCACCTTAGTTTAGGAGAAAGCCATGAATGCCACTATTCAACATCCAACCTTTGCCCAGCATATGCTGACCGGTGTTCGGGCCGGGCTGACCTTACTGGTGCTGTGCGGCGGGGTATATACCGGCGTGGTCACCGGTGTTGGTAGCACTTTATTTAGCCATCAAGCCACCGGCAGTTTGCTTAATCAAGGCGAGCGGGTGATTGGCTCTGAATGGGTCGCGCAGCCCTTTGTTAGCGACAGCTATTTTCACAGTCGCCCCAGTGCGGTGGATTATGACCCTACCGCCACCGGCGGCAGTAACTTAGCTCCCAGTAACCCCGAGCTCAGAGCCCGGGTGATAGCACAAAGCGCCGACATTCAGCGCAAAGAGGGCGTAAGCGCCGAGCAGATCCCGGTGGATATGTTATCCACCTCGGGCGCGGGCCTGGACCCGCATATCAGCCCCGAGGCGGCCATGTTGCAGGCCCCCCGCGTAGCCAGGGCCAGACAGTTGCCGCTGGAGCAAGTGCAAAACCTGGTAGGGCAAGCTATTGAAGGACCGCAATGGGGCCTGTTTGGCCAGCATCGCGTCAATGTACTTAAGCTCAATCTGGTGCTGGATAAGCACCAAGCGTTTTAAACAAAGGAAGTATTATGTCTTGGATTAAATTTACACGTTTTTCGTTGCCGTTAAGCCTGACCTTGGCCTTTACCGCCCAGGCCCAGCAATGGCAAAGCCAGGCCAATCTGACCTTGGCCAGCGACTACCAATTTCGCGGCATTTCCCAAACCGACCAAGGCCCCGCCATTCAGGGCGGCATTGATATTAGCCACACCCAAGGCTGGTATCTGGGGGTATGGGGCTCCAATATCGAATTTGGTCAGGGCAGTATGGAGCTCGACTGGTATGCAGGCTGGTCCGGTACCTGGGAAAATGGTCTGCAAACGCGCCTTGGGCTGATTCACTACAGTTACCCACAAGGCAACGACGAGGGGGCTGAGCAGAACTACAGCGAGCTGCAAGGCACGCTGTCCTACGCCGGTTTCACAGCGGGGCTGGCAATCTCGCCTGATTACTTTGGCGCCGGGGTTGAAGATTATCAATACCTGCATTTGGGGTATGAAGCGGCCCTGACCGACTGGCTGGGGCTGGCTATGCATGTTGGCCACAATCAGTTTGAAAGTGCTGCTGAGATGGCACAGTTTTTAGGCGCAAGCGTCGCTGGCAGGGATGACAGCTATCTGGACTGGCAGGTGGCGCTAAGCACGGAGTTTGAACAGTTTGGCAGTGTGGCCCTAAGCTACGTGGATACTGACTTAAACGCCAACCAATGTCTGGACATTTGTGACAAACGCTGGATACTGAGCCTGTCCAGGAGCTTCTAAGTATGAATTCCCCCAATCCGACCCAGCAGGCCGACGCCATTCTTCATCGTATTCAGCAAAACGGCACAGGTAAACTGACCGTATTTCTTGGTGCTGCGCCCGGCGTAGGTAAGACCTACGCTATGCTCAGCGCCGCCCAGGAATCTATGCAGCGTGGCGTGGATGTGCTGGTCGGGTTGGTGGAAACCCACGACAGGGCCGATACCCAGGCCATGTTAGACGCGTTACCGCAACTGCCGCGTAAAGCGCTTGAATATCACCACACCAGCTTGTCGGAATTTGATTTAGACGGCGCACTGGCGCGTAAACCCGCCTTGATACTGGTGGACGAACTGGCGCATACCAATATGCCGGGCAGTCGCCATAAGCGGCGCTATCAGGATATTGAAGAGCTGTTGAACGCCGGCATTGACGTTTATACCACGGTCAATATTCAGCACTTGGTCAGCGTTAATGATCTGGTTTTACAGATCACCGGGGTGCGGGTGCGCGAAACCGTGCCCGATGATTTTTTTGATAACGCCTATGAAATTCGCTTTGTGGATTTGCCTCCGGCAACCCTTATAGAGCGCTTGCAACAAGGCAAAGTGTATCTTCCCGAGTATGCCAGAAGCGCCCTGGATGCCTTTTTCAGTGCCTCAAATCTCACGGCTTTGCGTGAACTGGCCATGAAGAAGGCCATAGAGCATGTTGATGCCAGCTTGCTTTGTGAGTTGGATGCCAGTGCCAAAGGCACAGATTATGTGCTCAAAGACAAGCTACTGGTGCTTATCAGCAACAATGCCGATCATCAGTATCTGGTGCGCATTGGCCGGCAAATTGCCGAGCGTCGTCAGGTGCCCTGGGCGGTGGTATGGGTGGACACCGGCAAACCTCAGACCCAGGCAAAACGCAAACGACTGAACGATACCCTGGCGCTGGCTGTTGAGTTGGGGGCAAAAACTGAAGTACTGCGTGGCAGTAATACCTACCAGAGCATTTTGCCTTATATTGAGGCGCGCAGGATAAATACGGTGCTAGTCGGGGCAGGGCAGCGACGACGGTTATTATGGTGGCAAAAACGCCTTTATCAGCGTCTGGTGGAGTGCGGCTTGCCGCTGGAAGTCACGGTTTATCACGCCCCTGGTACAAACATCTCGCCCTCACATAAGCCTGAGCAATTAGCCCGTTCTGGCTTGGGAGATTTTCGTGGCCATCTGTTTGGCTTACTGGCGGTGGCGCTGGCCAGTCCACTGGCCATTTTGCTGCAAAGCTGGCTAAGTAGCGGCAATTTAGTGCTGCTGTACGTGATGGCGGTACTGACCATAGGGCTAAAGTTTGGCGCCCGCCCGGCCATGGCCACCGCTATCTGGTCATTTCTAAGCTTTAACTTCTTTTTGACCGCACCCACTTACAGCCTGAATGTATATAGCCAGGATGATATCGCCACCCTGATATTTCTGGTTAGCATCGGTATCTTAAGCGGACCGGCCGCGTCGCGGATCCGCCATCAGTTCCTATTACTACGCGAGTCTAACCGTTTTGCAGAGACCTTGCGCGAGGTGGCCCAGGCGCTGTCGGTGGCCGATGATGCCAATGCTTTGTGGCGCACGGTGACCGGAAAAATTTCTGCCATAGTAGGGGTGCCTTGTTATGTGGTGTTACCGGGGCAAAACGGCGAAAAACACTATATCCCGGCGCTGGATACGCCTTTATCGGCGTTGGATGAAGGCGCGGTGGACTGGTCGCTAAAACAGGGCAAATCAGCAGGTCGGCACACTGACACCTTAAGCGGCGCGGCGCTTAGCACCTTTGTTGTGGAGCAGGATAACCAAGCCGCGGCGGTAATTATGTTGCAGTGGCGCGGCGCAGAGAGTCAGTTAAGCCCTTTTGATCGTGAGCTTATCCAGGCCATTTTACAGCAAAGCGCCAATACCTGGCGGCGGGTGCAACTGGTGTCTGATCTTGAATCGGCCAGGGTCAAAACCGAAATGGAGCAGTTACGCTCAGCCTTGTTATCTTCGGTGTCGCACGACCTCAAATCACCGCTTTCGGCCATGATGGGCGCCGCCGAGAGCCTTAAAGTGCTGAATAAACAGCTAACCGATGCGGACAGAGACGAGCTGCTCGACGCCATTATGCAAGAAAGCCGCAGACTGGATAGTTATATTCAAAACCTGCTGGATATGACCCGCCTGGGGCATGGCACATTGAAAATTGAGCGGGACTGGGTGTCTGTGGATGATATTATCGGCAGTGCCGTAAACCGCCTTAAACGCTATTTTCCTGCCGTGGTTACTGAATATCAGCGCCAGTTAGAAGAGCCACCGCTACTCTATGTGCATGCGGCGCTGGTTGAGCAGGCACTTTTTAATATTCTTGAAAATGCCGCGCGCTTCAGCCCCGAGGGCGAACCAATACGTATTAGTCTGACGGTTAACGAGCAGCGCAGTATCATTGCCATCGAAGACAGCGGGCCGGGGATCCCGCAAAACCAGCGAGAGCAAATCTTCGATATGTTCTATGTGGTGGCTGATGGCGATCAGAAAAAACAAAATACCGGCATGGGCCTGGCAATCTGCAAGGGCATGATAGGCGCGCATGGCGGCACAGTGCGGGTCGGGGAGCGCACTATGGGCACTGGCACTCGTTTTGAAGTGGAACTGCCGTTAGACTACCCGGCTTTGCAGATGTCTCAATAAGGTGTTTCCGTTGGCCAGCAAGATAGTTGTCATTGATGATGAAGTGCAAATTCGCAGGATGCTGCGTATTGCATTAGCCAGTGAAGGTTATGAGGTAACCGAAGCCGAAGACGGCAGCCGGGGTATCGCTGCAGTGGTGCGCCAGCAGCCGGACTTGGTGATCCTGGATTTAGGCTTGCCGGACAGAGATGGCCACAGCGTATTAGATGAGCTGCGAAGCTGGTCCACCGTGCCGGTTATTGTGCTCTCGGTCAGAAATCAGGATAAGGAAAAAGTCGCGGCACTGGACGCCGGGGCGCAGGATTACGTAACTAAGCCCTTTAGCGTGCAGGAATTACTGGCGAGGGTACGGGCCAACTTGCGCGATCATCTAAAACCAGACACCACGCCGGTACTTGATGATGGTGCTTTGTGTGTTGATTTGAGAAAGCGCCAGGTGTGGTTAAATCAACAGCCGGTAGACCTGACCCCCAAGGAATACGCGGTGCTGTCTAAGCTTGCCCATGCACCTAACTGCGTGATCACCCAAACCCAATTATTGAATGAAATCTGGGGACCGGCGCATCAGGAAGATACCCATTATCTGCGTATTGTGATCAGCCATTTGCGGCAAAAACTGGGGGATGATCCGGGAAATCCGCTTTATGTGCGCACCGAATCCGGGGTGGGTTACCGCTTTTGCATGGATGTGTAAGGTTGCATAAAAAAGCCCGCGAGATATGCGGACTTTTTCATAAACAACAGATAGCGTTATCAGGGCATTGAAAATGCCCCGGGCAGCAGCTCATCCACCCGCCAGCTCTGGCAGGACTCGCTATCACAAGCGGCAAAAATCTCAGCGTCAGGGGCAAAAAACTCCACTATTACCTGGCGACAGGCGCCGCACGGGGAATACAAAGTCTCACCCGGCATATAAATCAGTAAGCTGTCAAAATCCGCCGCTTGTTTACCCTGGGCTATCGCGCTGAAAATGGCCGTGCGTTCGGCGCAGTTGCATAAACCGTAGCTGGCATTTTCCACATTGCAGCCACTGATCAGACTGCCGTCTTTTAACCTCAGTGCCGCACCAACCGGAAAATGGCTGTAAGGCACATAGGCTCTGCTGGCGGCCTGTTTAGCGACGTTATACAGCGGCATAAATGCGCTTGGTAGTATTGGGGAAGGGCTCATAAGTACACCTCGTCGCCTTCATTTAAGATAAGCAAGGGCACCTGGCTGTCTAACTTATCGTACATGGCCAGTAATCGCAGCAGTGGTGAATGTGAGCTGATATCGCCCATGCCCCAACTGGCATTACCATAACCCCAGGGGATCATGCTTTTACAACCCAATTCCTCGGCGGCAATCAGCGCATCCTCCGGGGTGGTATGCACATAGCGATACCAAGCGCCGTTTTCTTCATGGTGGTAAGAGGCCACCGGAATCAAGCAGATATCTATATCGCCAAAACGCTGATGAATATCGCTAAGGTGTGGTGAATAGCCGGTGTCACCAGCAAAAAACAGGGTTTTGCCCTGATGCTCAATCAGCCAGGCACTCCAAAGCGCTTTTTCATTGTCGTCATATAAAAATGGTACCCAGATACGGCCATTGAAATGATGGGCTGGCACCGAATGTATCGTGGTTTCGCCCAGAGTTTTACTGGCGTACCAATCCATTTCATTGATGGTATAGCCGCCCTGGTCAAAATACTCGGCGCTGCCTAGGCCAACAAAGTATTCGGCCTGATTACCAATGGCCTCAATATCGGCTTTATTGAAATGGTCGTAGTGTAAATGCGAGTAAAGCACGGCACGGGTTTGGCTCAGCTGCTCGGCTTCAGGCCAAAATCCGGACTCCCGGCGGGCGTCGGCAAACCAATCGGCGGCCCAGTCTACCGGCCAGTCAAAGCCATCGCTGACAGGGTCGAACAGAATTTGCTGGCCATCTGGTGTTTGCACCACAAAGCTCGCATGGCCCAGCCAGCGCAGGGTAAAGCCTGTATCTGTGGTTACGGTTTGCGGGCCGGTATAACGACAATCTTGGCCCGGTGTTTCGCACAGCACCTGCTGATGGGCCGGATAGCAGTCTTCCTCACAGGTAACCGGATAGGTCTTTTTACCTGGATAAAGATTACCGTAACGGCCATCTGAGAGAAGTTTCGCAACTGGGGTGTCGCCGGTTATCTGTTGCACATGGTTGCTTGTGCAGGCCGACAGTAAGGCCGCCAAACCAATAAGAGACGTCTTATACTTCATTCATTGTTGTTTTAGTTTTTAACGGCCGGACAGTCTAAAAAGCATCCGGCGCGCTGCCAAGCAAGATGTTTAAAAAAGTGTAACAAGCAATGCAGGTAAAAAGAATCAGCCTTAACTGGCTTTGGGCCTGAAGGCATTAATCACTGACTCGTTGCATTGCAAGTAAGGGCCATCCATCAGATCCAGGCAATAGGGCACCGCAGGGAATACCGCATCCAGGCACTGGCGAATGGCCTTGGGTTTGCCGGGCAGATTGATAATCAAAGACTGGCCGCGTAAGCCTGCCGTCTGGCGTGACAAAATGGCGGTAGGCACATATTTTAGGCTTTCCATACGCATCAGTTCGCCAAAGCCCGGCATCATACGATCGCATACTGCTTCGGTGGCTTCGGGGGTGACATCCCGCTTGGCCGGGCCGGTACCACCGGTGGTCACCACTAAAGCACAACCTTCTACATCCACTAGGTTTTTTAGCGCATCTTCAATCAGCGGCTGCTCGTCTTGTACCAGGCGATACACTGGCTCCCAAGCGCTGGTTAAATAATCGTTTAAAGTGTCAATAATGGCAGGGCCGGATAAGTCCTCATACTGGCCGCGGCTGGCCCGGTCGCTGACAGTAAGTATGCCAATTTTGGCAGGTAGTGACATAAGATCTCCTTGAATATGCTTGCGAGCACTAAGCTTACCTGCACCGGCCACCCCTGCCAATATTGCGTTACTTGGACAATGCCATGGAGGTAATTTTGTTTGCCAACTGGGCGCTCGGAAAATCCTCGTCGTTGGACAATACCACCACAAAATAATCAAGGTCGTCGGAGCGGAGCAGGTAACTGCTAAATCCATCAATGCCGCCGCTATGCTGGTGGAATTCGTCACCCTTATTATTGGTGCTGATACTCCAACCTAGCGCATAGCCCGCCAGAAACGGAGTGAACATCAGGTGAGTTGATTGTTCTGAGATCAACTGTCGCTGGTTGAGGGCGATGTGCCACTTGTATAAATCTTCAGCGGTAGAGGCCAAGGCACCTGCAGCATATGGGATGGTCATATTGATCTTGTTAACCGGTTTTCCATCGCCATAACCCAAAGCAAACTCTGGATTAGTGGCCATATACCCATATCCGCTGTTAGCCATACCCAAGGGTAAAAAGATCTCTCGTTCTATAAACTCCGCATAAGATAGACCCGTAACGGACTCAATAATAAAACCCGCAATTACATAGTTTGAGTTGGAATACTGATACTTTGAACCGGGCTCAAATTCCAAATCATGATCACTGAATTTGGCAATCAATGCCTGCGGTGTCAGTTCGGTATATTTGTAATCTGCAAAGTTTGGCAGGGCTGTGTAATTAACAATACCACTGCTCATGTTGAGCAAATTCATCAGGGTTATTTTTTCTGCTTTGGGAAAATCCGGCAGATAAAGTGATAAGGGGTCATCAAGGGATAGTTGCCCACGTTCCTGTAAAATTAGCATGGCCATGGCGGTAAATTGCTTGGTAACAGACCCTATTAAGAAGCCGGTATTCGCACGATTTTCGGTGTTTTTCCCGCGGTCAGCTAAGCCAAAACCACGACTTAGCAGAATCTCACCGTTTTTGACCATCATCACAGAGCCAGAAAAAGGTTGAGACTCAACATAGTCTTCAATACTTTGTCCTTGCACTGGATCAGACAGGGTAAGGTGTTTATCACTGTTACAGGCAAATAAACTCAGACCAATGGCCAGAGCAGTGAAGATTTTAAAGATTGAATTGGTTTGCTTCATGTCATTCTGCATTAAGTAAATCAGTATGCTAGCAATCAAGACTGTACAGATTCTTGGGGGGATTTGTTAAAAGCTGTAAAACCATATGTAGTTAGCGCACTTGTTGGCGTTCTGTTGAGAATCTCCGGCGCGCAACGTAAGCTTAGGTCACATTTTTTCATAGCCCGAGACGCTGCCTGCCATGAGCAAAAGTGACAATATTAAAGCCTATTCGGCACCCGCTGCTGGTTGGGGGGCGCTGAAAAGTGTCACTAAAGCCTGGGTCAGCAGTGAGAAACCACTGAAAAATCTCAGGGCCATGCTCAAAACCAACCAGGATCAGGGTTTCGATTGTCCCGGCTGCGCCTGGGGTGAATCCCCAGACAAGCATATGGTCAAGTTTTGTGAAAACGGCGCCAAGGCGGTGAACTGGGAGTCTACCGGGCGGCTGGTAACCCCGACATTTTTTGCCAAATACAGTGTCAGCCAGTTACGTAAGCAAAGCGATTACTGGTTGGAGTACCAAGGCCGTATTACCCATCCCATGCGTTACGATGCGCTCACCGATCATTACATACCCACCAGCTGGGATGACGCCTTTGCTTTAATTGCCCGTCATTTAAACGGCTTGGAGTCGCCCAATCAGGCTGAGTTTTACACTTCAGGCCGGGCCAGTAATGAAGCGGCTTATTTGTATCAGCTATTTGTGCGAGCCTTTGGTACCAATAACTTTCCTGATTGCTCGAACATGTGCCACGAAGCCAGTGGCCAGGGTATGGCAAGTACCATAGGGATAGGCAAGGGCACGGTTGTATTTAGCGACTTTGCCCTGGCCGATGCCATTTTTGTTATAGGTCAGAATCCTGGCACCAATCATCCACGTATGCTTGAGCCTTTGCGTGAAGCGGTTGCCCGAGGTGCTCAGGTGGTGTGCTTTAATCCGTTAAAAGAACGTGGATTACAGCGATTTCAGCACCCGCAGCATCCTTTTGAAATGCTTAGCAACGGTTCAGAGCCGACGAATACCGCCTATTTTTGCCCGAAGTTAGGCGGTGATATGGCCGCGCTGCGCGGTATGGCCAAGTTTTTACTGCAGTGGGAGCGTGAGGCGCTAGCAGGTGGTCAACCTCCAGTATTTGACCATGACTTTATTCAAACTCATACCCAGGGGCTGGATGCGTATCTGGCCGAGGTGGATGGTACATCCTGGCAGCATATTGTTGAGCAGTCTGGGCTGTCTAAGGATGATATTGAACTGGCAGCCAGGATGTTTTGCCGCGCAGATAAGGTGATTATGTGCTGGGCCATGGGCATTACCCAACATAAGCACTCTGTGGCCACCGTACAGGAGATAGTTAACCTGCAGTTGCTGCGCGGTAATGTGGGTAAACCCGGTGCCGGATTATCGCCGGTGCGAGGGCATAGTAATGTGCAGGGTGACAGAACCATGGGCATCAATGAAGTGCCGCCCGCCTGGTTTTTGGATTCCATTGAACAACGTTTTCAGTTTCAGGTACCACGCCAGCGTGGCCACAATACGGTGCAGGCCATTCAGGCGATGGAGGCCAGGCAAGCCAAAGTGTTTATCGGGCTTGGCGGTAATTTTGCTCAGGCCACACCTGACACTCCCCGTACCCATGCGGCACTGCAAAACTGCGATCTAACCGTACAAATCAGTACTAAACTAAACCGCTCGCATCTGACAACCGGTCATGACGCCCTGATCCTGCCTTGTTTGGGCCGTACCGAAGTGGATATGCAAGCTGCGGGGCAGCAAGGTATTACCGTGGAAGACACTTTTTCCATGGTGCACCTATCATTCGGCCAATTACCGCCTTGTTCAGAGCAGCTTCGCTCAGAGCCCGCCATAGTAGCAGGTATGGCAAAAGCCACCTTGGGCAATCAGCCGGTGGACTGGGACTATCTGATTGCCGATTACAGCCGCATTCGCGATCTAATCGCCGATACCATTCCCGGCTTTGAGGACTTTAACGCCAGATTACAACACCCAGGCGGCTTTCATTTGGGTAATGCCGCGGCCGAGCGGCGCTGGAATACTCAAAGTGGTAAGGCCCAGTTTGGCCATAGCCTGTTACCCAGCCAATTGGTGAATGACAAAATCCTCGCCAGAGGCGATAAGCCGGATTTGATCCTGCAAACCTTGCGCTCGCACGATCAATACAACACCACCTTGTATGGGCTGGATGACCGTTATCGTGGTGTATTCGGCCTGCGTGAAGTGCTTTTCGTAAATGAGGAAGACATCCAGCGCCTGGGCTTTGCTGCTGGCGATAAAGTCGACATTATCTCGTTATGGGAAGATGGCCGGGAGCGGCGAATTTGCGGCTTTGAGTTGGTGGCTTACGATACGCCAAAGGGCCAGGCCGCCGCCTATTACCCGGAAACCAATCCATTGGTGCCGCTGGAAAGCTATGGCGATGGCACGTACACGCCGACCTCCAAATTTATCGCTATTAAACTGGAAAAAGCCTCACCCGATAAGCAAATCCCTGCAACCCAGTTATAAAGGGGAGCAGGGCGGGTAAAGGCCGTTGGCTCTAATGCTTACTCCTTTGGGGCCGGACTATACAGCCTGGGCGGACTACGACGGGGAAGATGGACAAAATTCAGCTGATGGCGGCGTGCCCAATCCACGGTTAACGCGGTGGGGGCTGACATTGTTACCAGGGTGCTAATGCCGGCGCGTATCGCCTTTTGCACTAGCTCCAGGCTACCGCGACTGGTCAGCACTACCATACCTTGCGTAGCAGAACGGTTTTGCCGTAGCAGCGCGCCAATCAGCTTATCCAGGGCATTGTGACGACCAATATCCTCCCGGCACAGCATAATATTTCCCCCAGCATCCAGATACAGTGCTGCATGCATGGCACCCGTGCTTTTTGTCGCCTGTTGAACCTCGGTAATCTTATCCCTAAGCCCGACAAAATGTTCCATGGGCGGCAGTGGTTGATGTGCGAGTGGCGGCAGCTCAGGCAGCGCTTGGGCTATAGCCTCAACACCACATAAACCACAGCTGCTGGTGCCGGCCATCTGGCGGCGGTATTTTTTCAGTTGCCAAAAGGCCCGGCTGGCAAGTTCCACCTCGGCAACTGCAGACTCATCCCCTGGTTGGATACTTATGGCATAGATTTGCCTGGCAGCATCAATAATGCCGCTGGTAAAGCTAAGGCCCAGCACAAAGTCGTCAAGATCTTGCGGCGATACCATCATCACCGCCTGACTGATGCCGTTGTAACTGATGGCAAGGGCAATTTCTGCCGCCAGAGGAAACTGGCTGCATTGTTTTTCGCCATTGAGCTCCTGGTAGCGATAAGGCGCTGGCAGCTCTGTTGTTTTAGTTAAATCCTGTGACATGTTTCACTTTAAAATTGGTTACTGAGCTTTGGGCCTTTTAGTTATTTATACCAATCACTGTGGCGACTGTCCTGTGGCTTGTTGCCACTGGGCTGGCGTATTCAGATTACGGAGTTGTGGGGCTAGATCAGCCGGGCAGGGTAGCGCTATGGCATTAATGTGGTGTAGCAGCGCTTTGACCCGCCCTTGTCCTTGCGTTGAAAGTAATTGTTGTAAAAAATCTCTGGCAGCCTGAGTAACTGGCAGATACATGGGCAAATAGCAGTCTGCAAGATAACAGGCACTAGCCTGGGCCTGGCCAGCATTGATTAAGTGTTGTAACAACTCAGGGCTGGCAAAAGGCATATCCACAGGCAGCACCACTAAACTGCTGCCTATCGTTTGGTGCATCAGCGCTGAATAAATGCCGCCAAGAGGCCCCGCATCTGGATAAATATCAGCCAAGAAGCCAGGCTGATTTCGACTCACCAGCACCTCTTCGCAACCACTTTGGCGCAGCAACGCCTCAGCCCTCCTCAATAAAGACGTTCCAGCAAACGCCAGAAGTGCTTTATCTTGTTGCATACGGCTAGATTTGCCGCCAGCCAGGACTAACCCCGATAACATCTGTCCCCCAATAAACATGGCAATGCGAACATAATGCCTGCCAGTGTCTATTATTTTGCGTCGATTTGCAGTCTCGAAATAAATTACCGGTGAGGTCTTACATGCCGGTCAGCTTCTCCAAGACCTCAATAAGGTAGTCGGTGGATGCCGGGGCAAAATCAAAACCGTCACCAGATGAAGATTTCATCACATTTGAAACAATGCCAACCAATTGCATATTCTTATCAACAACCGGACTACCACTCAGCCCTCTTAACTTGCTGGGCTCCATATCAGCCATATGTATACGCAAGTTGTTGTTTTCCTTGGTAAGGAAATGACCAGTGTAAGTATCTTGCTGGCATGTTGCTTGGTTTGAGTATGTACAACCATAGGCGCTCAGCTCTTCTCCAGCTTCAATGGGGGTCTGTCTAAGCGTTAAAGGGGTTAAGAAAGTGGGGCGTTGAAGTACCTCAAACACCAGCCAGTCTTTTTCCAATACCGCTATATCCAGTTTCTCGCTGGTGTCTTCATTGAGCAGCTTGCCTAAAACAATAGGCTCATAATTAGCGTTGTTGGCGCGAATCTGCCACTGAGCAACATGTTCTTTGACTGAAACACTTTGCATCTCTGCGATCCTCGCTTCAAGTAAGACATGTTTCACGGTTAACGCATAGATATTGTCTTGGTATTGAAGCAAGAATGCGTTACCGACAAATGTTTTGGTGACCTTGTCTTTAAGGAAGGTTAGTTGGTTTACCCCTGACAGTTGCTGAGCGGATAAAAGCAATGGGGTAAAAAGTAAAAAGGTAAACAATAAAAACTGCAGGGAAAGTTGATTATTTTTCACAGTATCTCCGGGTCCAAATGAGTAGAGAAAGCTTTTAACGGTATTGCTTGTATGGCGTTGTTCTTACTGCACACTCAAGCATGACGGCATAGCGAGGACGTTAAGCTAGCTTGAGCATTACTGGTTTTGTTAAATGGCAGATTCTTATCTCCTTAAATAACAGGCAATAATGGTTTCCATCTCAACGATTGGATCCAATCCAGGGTTTCCTCACCAATGCGAGGATCAAAGTGTTTACTAGCATCCATTGGATTAAATTCACCTTGTTCCCGGGCAGCGCCATACTGCTGAGCGCTCTGATAGCGCAACAACGCATGTTCAGCGCCATCAATGACTTGAGCAGTGCTTTGTGGTGAGCTACTCGCCTTTACAATGTCGAATGCCCATTGACTATCTATGGCCTGAATATCGAGACTGCCGTGCAGCATCAGCACTGGTGTAGCCACTTGGCGCCACAGCGTAGCAAAGTCATAGCGGTTCATGTCTCGGAAGAAGCTAAAATGGCGGCTGAACACTTGCTCGTTTTGCACAGGCAACAAGTCAGTCTCTAGCGCAGCTTGTGCATCCTCTGCCAGTAGCACCTCTGACCACGGGGTGTTGGAGTTTAACCACAGATCCAAAAAGGGCTGAACCAGGCGTGTATTACTTTCAGCTTGTTTGGGGGGAACTGAAAAGTGCCGGACGGATTGATGGCGATAGATATCCAGTAAATAGTCATACCAGGGTTTGAACACCCCACCATAGCCGATGATACCCGCGACTTTCTCCTGATTGGCTATGTTCACACTGTGCAATACTCCAAGAGAATGCCCCCAAAGATAGACTTTATTGGCATTGACGTTCTCTCGCCCTTTTAGCTCTCGTAGCGCTTGGATAAATGCATCTGATTCGGCAGTAAAATTTATCTCTGAGCAATGTTGTGGAGACTGGCTATCTCCGACACCTGGTTTTTCAACACGATAGACAATAAAGCCTGCTTCAGAAAACTGCTGTACCAGCTGGGTCAACGTACTGTTTGGAAACAATCCCATGTCGATGGAACCGCAGGTATATCCCTGAAGGTAAAAAATAGCCGGTGCTTTTTCACCCGGCTTGAGCGTTTTTGGCGTATGCACAATTGAGCGCAAGCGATGACCGTTAAACTTAACCTCTTCGTAGCTGACATAGGCGACCTCACTGACTTCATAAGGTTTGGGAAGCAGCTGGCCTTGCAGTGTCAGTGACTTGTTATTGCGGCGTATCTGTAATGTCAGCGGATCGCCGCTATTCATTGTGCTTAGCAGCGTTAGCAACTGGTCAAAATGCGTAATACTGACATTATTCAGGCTAAGCAACTTATCTTCTGGTAACAATCCCAGCGCCGCCGCAGTACTGTTGGGTGCGATGCTGCCTATGGTCACCAAGTCCTGTGACGAAGACGCCGGTGCAATGCCGAGAAGCGGCGAGCGCGACAATGCCAAGGCTCCAGAGGTTGATCCAAGCACCAAAGGTATTAACCCAAGTAATAAACGAAGAGAAAAACGCATATTTAGTACTCCATGGTTGTTTTTGGGGATGACATGAGTAGTTCAGGCAAGTATGAAAGTGCTGAAAGAGGGTAGTTACTCAGCCTTAAAATCAAACTGCGTACGGCTTTGCTTTCACTTTTACTACCAAGATTGACGTTCTCAAGGAGCGCTTTTTCAATCATATATTTACCGTAGACATAGGTAAGAGACTGAGCTGGCCAGCGCCTTACCCGCGCAATCTCTCTTTGCATTATTTGTATATCTTCATTTGGCAGATAGCGCTGCCACGTGGCTATCGCCTGGGTATCACTCCAGCCCTGGGTGTGAATACCTATGTCGACCAACACACGAATAGCCCGAAGTGCCCGCCACTTGAGTGCGTACAAGTGACTACTGGTTGAGGTGAACAGGCCTAGCTCCTCACCGATAGATTCAATATAAGCCGCCCAGCCTTCGGTGCTAACCAAGGGCATAGAAGAAGCATCTGGCCTGGGGCATAGGGCAAATTCACTTAGCTTAACGAGCTGAAAATGGTGACCTGGAACCCCTTCATGTAAAAACAGCCAATCCATATGCGTTTCAGACAGGCTTTGCCCTTGCAGGTGATAGAGGAAGGTTTGCCGGTCCGGATCATATATCCCAGGGGCAGGGAAGCTTTTGGGCAAGTCAGATTCGGCAATGCTGACTGGGGCGAGACGCGTGTCAAAATCAAAGAGGTATGGAAGACGCTTGTTGATCTGCAATTCTCTGTGCCTGAAAGCTGCGATAATCTGCTCTTGTTGTGCGGCGTCAAACTCCCTAAGTTTGGGTTGAAACTTAGTAGATTGAGTTTTTAGCTGCTGTGATAGCGCTATTGCCTCATTAAGTTCGCTATAGGCAATCTGCTGCAAGGTCGCTATTGGTACATCATCGATTAACCAGGACGCGCGCCAGTGTGAATACCACTTTTGCCCCGAGGGAAAACTGCTGAAGCTACCTTGATAGTCTGCAGACAATACCTCAGACAGTGCACGGCGCTGCGACATTAAGGAAAGCTGTGCAAGCACATGCTGTTTTATGAGCCGTTGGCAAAGGTTTTGCGGTTGCAGCGTATCCGCCTCTTGCTGCATGCTGAGCAGTTGCTTTTCAGTGTGTTGTGGATGCTCGCGTAACAAAATCAAAAACTGTTGGAAATCCAGTTGCAACGGCAACAGGGGTTTCTTGTTTATATCCTTTAACAGTTGTTGGCTGGCCAGCTCAAAAGCCGTGTCGGGCGACTCAGAAGCGAGACTACCCCAAGACAGCCCGAAAAAAATCAGCAAGCCTAAAGGGGCTAGTAGAAGTCTTAAACTATGCTGGGCGATGGCATGGCGTGTTTTGTTTTGATTATTTAAGCCCTTATCGCCAGTGTTTTGCGGTAGTTCTTGTAAGAGGCGTGGAGGGGGAATTACCCCGCTGTCTATAATGTGCTTCATTTTTCATACATGGCGGTGTTTGTTCGGCACAATCTACCGGCGAGCGGCGCACATTGTGTTAACTTAACCTGAGATTTACAGCAGTTATGACACCTTTACTTACACTGTCATTTGACCTGCATGATGGATTTGTTAATGAATCACACCTTATTAGGGCTTATTTATTTTATTGCCTTTAGTCACAGCTTAATGCTGGCTGTTGCCCTGTGGCGTAAGTCCCCTAAACAGGGCTCTGGTCGTTGGCTGGCAATATTAGCTTTGGTCGTCAGTTACAAGTTGTTTGAAGGCGGTGCCCTTTATAGCGGTTTGTACACTTCTTTAGCTCACAGCATGGACTTATTGCCCGGCGAGATACTGGTGATTGGGCCACTACTTTATATCTATAGCCTTGTTGTCGTTGGCAAACGGCCTGATAAGAAGGTGCTGCTAAGTTTACATTTTATCCCTGCTCTGGCTATTTGGCTGTATAACTCACCTGCCGTATTTCGAGGAACCGATGCAAAAATTGCTATGTGGCAGGGGGTAGCTGCATCTTCTGGTGGCGGATCCCTGCCACTTTATTTGGTTATTTTACTGCTTGGTATGAAAGTGCATCTGAGTGTGTATCTGTATCTAAGTTGGCGAGAAATACAGGTTTTTGAACATGTCTCAGCCAATCTTCGTTCCGACAACAGCCAGCAGGTGTTAGCCAATATCAGAAACCTGGTCAGCGCTTTCTTTGTGCTAGAAATGATCTGGGTAGGGCTGTTTGTTGGTCAGCAATATTTTGGCTTGGATAGTCTTACCAAGGTTGGGGAAATCTGGCTGCTTTTGGTGGCGGCGTTAATGCTGGGCATTGGCTATATGGGTTTGCAAAAGCCTGATCTTATTTTCACCAAGGAAGAATACACCCTGGCGCAATCGCGCACCGACAACAGCCAGCAGAACGCCAACAACATTAAGTATTTTCACTCAGCACTGCCGGAGGAAGCCGCAGAGCTCCTAGCCAAAGAGCTGGAACATAACCTTCAGCTAAAGCAGTTATATCTGGATGAAAAGTTAAGCCTGACAGACCTGGCTAAGGCCACAGGCATTAAAGCCCATACGCTGTCACAGGTGATTAATTTAACCATGAAAACCAGCTTTTATAAGCTGATTAATACCTACAGAATTCAGCATGCTATCGAATTAATCGACAATCCTGCTTTAAACTGGACGCTGGAGCGTATTGCCTATGAGTCTGGATTTAGCAATAGAGTCACTTTCAGTAAAGCCTTTAAGGAAGTAATGCAGTGCACGCCTTCCGCGTACAAGAAAGAGAAGCTCCGCGTTTCATAACATCTATTTTTAACGGCTTATCCCTGAGATCAACCACACAGTAAAAATAAGGGTAGGGGACAGATTTTCTTTGTGCTGTCTTAGCTTTGACTATTCTTCTACTGGGTTAAGCGGCTTGACTTAAGTTTCCCGTTCGCCGGGTATT
Source organism: Bowmanella yangjiangensis (assembly GCF_018531185.1). Classification (NCBI taxonomy): domain Bacteria; kingdom Pseudomonadati; phylum Pseudomonadota; class Gammaproteobacteria; order Alteromonadales; family Alteromonadaceae; genus Bowmanella; species Bowmanella yangjiangensis. The sequence continues at coordinate 2,046,984 of NZ_JAHDJU010000001.1, read as the reverse complement.
TTTATAACGTCTTTTTACGGGCGAATCTTAAGGGAAGTGAATTTGAGGAGAGTGTGACAGGTCACATGTTAAAGGGGAGTTACTTTAAACCAAGGAACTGCGTCATAATTTGGGGAGAGGTTTAGCCTGAGGATTTAGTCTTTCGTAGAGGTTGTTTGGGATTAACCAACCTGATGGTCTCTCGTTTCAGGATATCATACAAATCTTGCACGACTGGCGAGGTATTCGAACAACAAAGCAGCCTCAGAGCAATGGAAGGAAGTGCTGGTAGACTACATTCATTATCAATACACCTTATATCCTCAGGCAATCCGTGTTCGGTCCGTATCGCACAGCCTAACTGAGAGCGGAGGGCGGCCCAAATGCCGGGTAGACTTGGAGTGGTAACTGACACTCGCCAACGTTTATTCGCTTGTTCCAATGATTTGAGCGCAGACTGCCGGAACAGGCAATGATGCTCGAACAACACTAAGGGGAGGGGCTCCACCAGGGGAGAGAGCACAACATTTTTATGCGCCAACCATCGCATTGGCAAACTTCCCAAAAGCTCGCCGTGATTTGCAGCTGAATTTTCTGCAAAGAAAACGATTGCCACGTCAAGGCGCCCGGTTCTGATCTCCTCTGCGAGAATATGATTTGGTCCCGCTTGAACCTCCACATGAACGCCCGGATGTAAGCGAGCATATTCCAACATCGTGGCAGGCATCACATCTTCAAAGAAATCCTGGGGCAGACCTAGTCGCACTGTCGCAGTTGTTGATATCGCCCCAAGTTTTAGCGCTGCTTCATCGTTAAGTGCAATGATCTGGCGTGCGTAGGCAATCAATGCTTCGCCCGCATTGGTAGGCACAAGTCCTCTGCCTTTGCGAACAAAAAGTGGCGTGCCAGCCTGCTGTTCCAACTTCTTTAATTGCATGCTAACCGCGGACTGAGTGCGCCCCAGTTGGGCAGCCGCACGGGCGAAACTGTGTAATTCTACACCAGCTACTATGGTACGTAGTGCATCAATATCAAAAGCAATATTCACTTCAAAATACCGAAACTATTACTTCAAATGTATTCGTTATTCAAAAGTTTAGGCGGCTGCTAGCATAAGTGTCAATACCCTGAGATCTGGCAACTATTGTGACGATATCTACACAGCAGCGAGGTACTGATTACTGATGGAACAACAAAAAGCAGCTTTTGACAGGGGGATGATGCCGATAGTGATGGCGGGAGGAATAATACTGGCGTTAGCTTTTGGAGTAAGGTCCATATTCGGCGGTGTAGTTGAACCGTTATCAGAAAGTTTGTTTGACGGCCGAATAGAGATATTTTCAATATCTATCGCCATTCAGAATCTGGTCTGGGGAATAGCTCAACCTGCGTTTGGTGCGATAGCAGACAAGTTTGGCGATCGGCGCGCATTGTGGATCGGATTTGTATGTTATGTGCTAGGAATGCTGATCTGTGCCAGTGGTTCGACGCCATTTGCTCAACACCTTGGTGCAGGTGTGCTAGTTGGTATGGGTGTATCAGGCACTGCTTTTGGTATTGTACTGGCTGTCGTTGGAAGAGCGTCTCCGGAGAATAAGCGCAACCATTATCTGGGGATCACGTCTGCTATTGGGTCTGTAGGGCAAGTTGTAATGCCGCTACTCGCGTCGTGGCTAACGGAGTGGCTTGATTGGAGGCTAATGTTAGTGGTTATTACAGCTGCACTTTTACCTATGCTTGTGTGTATTCCTCAGCTTCGGGTGGCCTCAAATTCCCATCTGTTGTCCGGTAATAGTGCAGAAGTCCCCGTCTCGATAGCAGTCAAAAGTGCTTTTGGACATAACAGTTACTTGTTGCTCAATATGGGCTTCTTTGTTTGTGGCTTTCATTTGGCATTTATTACGGCACATCTACCTAACTATGTGCAGTATTTCTGCGTTTCTTCTGCAACAGCTGATGAATTGCGTGCTTTAGGCCTCCAAGCATTGGCCTTAGCAGGGTTCGCTAATATCTTTGGCACATTAATAGCCACGAGATTGGGCTCATTATTTCCAAAACCCTATGTACTGGCGTCAATCTATGCGCTCAGAGCAGTGGTTATTGTCATCTTTATTTCTCAGCCAGTTACACCTACATCGCTGATGATCTTCGCACTGATAATGGGTGTATTGTGGCTTTCCACCGTACCTTTAACCAGCGCTTTAGTTCTTACCATGTTTGGGTCACGCAGCATGGGAACGTTGTTCGGGTTTGTATTTTTAAGCCATCAATTAGGCAGTTTTTTTGGTGTGTGGTTGGGCGGGGCATCGTTCGACCGTTATGCCAGTTATGATCAGGTCTGGTATTTATCTATTTTCCTTGGGTTAATCTCTGCCATTGCTCATCTTTTCGTGATTGAGAAACCAGCACCTGAGGTTCTGGAAAAAACAGCTTGAGCCTTTAATGAAGGAATTGGTTGAGACCATTCCATCTTATGGTTACTGCCAGGAAGGCATTTACTCTGATGATAGCTCGGAGGAATTGCTTGCGGAGATACCGCTGGAACTTCAACACAGTGCGTTAGATTTTTTAATCTATCCGGTACCAGGTGCCGCGCTTCGAGATGATGAGATCCCATATCAGTTACACAGCTTATTGCCGAACGTCTTTGCACATCCAGACCAGGTATCTGACAGGTCACAATACCAAACGCAAATAAACACCTGGCTGCAAACAATCCACCCAAACTAATCCATATAAAGGGGCCAAGGCGCCCCTTACTCTTACAACACTATTGTTCCTATAATGTATATTATGTTAAATAACATTTATTGCGAAATATGGCCTCTCCTTTATGCAGGTGTTCACTTCGTTTTACCTTCTTTGGGTATTTTGGTGTTTTTGTTTGTTTGCTTATCCAGGTTTATGGATAAGGATTAATGCAGATGGCCTGCTAGATTGGCTATCAATTGGTGGGATTTGTTTTGGCGTCGCTACGTGAAATCTGCGCGTGTTTGGCTGGCATTACCTTGCAGATTTCACCACGGCGTGTCGTTGAAATTTGTTCTTTTGCCGTGCTTAAAACTGATTGCTTGATAAGAACTTGCGTTAGTTTAGCTAATGCAAACTGGCCGTCCGTGGCCAGCTATTTAGATGGAATATTCGCTGCGATCACTACCCTTTAATGTTCTGCATAAAGTCTTCGCAAGCCTGGTCGCGGTGTTTATCGCTGCGCTGTTTTGCTGCTTTACAGGCCAGCCAACCATGGCCAAAAGCATGCTCCAACTGGCTGTGAAAATAGCGCTGGCTACTGGGTCTTAGTTTAAGTTTGGCTTGCAGTAACTGGCCCTGATCCTGTGTATTAAGACCACTTGGCAATTCAGCTACCGCTTGTTTGGCGCTATCCAAATCTTCTTCCGGGTCCAGCAAGTATTCCAAAACCAGGTCGTAGTTATCCCCATCTAGCCTTGCCTTCGCCGCAAAGGCTCTAAGCCTGTCCAGGGTTTCGGCCTTAATGGTTAAGCTGGTGAGATTGCTTAAATGGCGCTGCTTATACTTACGCCATTTGGCATTTAGGCGCTTATAGCAATCCGCCACTATGCTGTGCTTCAGTAGCTGCATGGCCTCGTTGGCACTTAGCTGAGTAAAATCCGGCAATACGCTATCCGGCTCAATCATATCTAACGGCTTAATGGCTTTTTCAATCAACCCGTTTTGCACAAAATTCTGCCAGAGTGCTTGGTTGGTATCCTGGGTGGATGAATTTGATGTGTTTTGTTTTGAACTCAATTGTGTGACCTGTCACAAGTGGAATGTATGCACCCCACTCTATTCGAGTTATTGGTTGGTTGCAATATTGTCGATGTGACATGTCACTATCTATTGTTAGTTACTTTGACTTTCCCTTGCGACAATCCGCTGCATGCTTTGCATTAGCGACGACTTAAATGCTTCATCGCCAGCAAACAGCTTGTAGAACTCCAAATCATCTTTACGCCGCTGTAGCATGATTTCTTTAAACAGCTTTTCAAAAGCGAGGTTCTGGCTGTGTGGGTCGGCATTGTTTTGATATTTGTCCTTAAAATCGGGATGTGCTTTGATTGACTCGGCCATACTTAGCAATCGCACCCGTTGTTCTTCAGGTGTTGCGCTCCAACCTTGGAACCAGCGCTCGTTGAAGCTTCTTACAATTTCGTCCAATGGATCTTTTTGCTTATCACCGCCATGCGCACCACGTGGGTTAGGGTTCTGCGGGTCCAACTCAGTTTCTGCGCCATCCAGTTCTATTGTATGACTCAGTTTCACCCGCTGTAGGCCATATGAACTCAGGTCAACCGAATCCAGCAGTTCATCCAATAGTTCGGCATCTGGATCTTCCACTTTAAGCTTGGGAATGAGGAATTTCAGGAACCAGAATAGCTTTTCCCATGCCGCTATTTCATACGGCATGATTGATGCCATCTGGCTGTAGATCTTCACAAATTGCTTAGCTTTAATTTTAAAATCAGCCTTCGCATCGTTTTCCAATTCAAGTTCGATGTTAAAACGGGCTGCGGCAATGTCGATGATTGGGCTGAGACGCTGGGCATCTTCGTTGTTGAAATAGCGCTTCACGAACTCTTCAACTTCCGTCCATTCGTATACACCCACATCATCCATCTCGTCTTTCAGCTCGTGTAAGACGTTAATATCTGTGGCCTCAGATAGAGAGGTGGCAGTATAGAAAGGATCAAATGCTGTTTTGATGTCATCAACAGAGTTGAAAAAGTCCAGCACGAACAGATCTTCAGTTTTCTTGCCCCACTTAGGTGCTGCGCGATTTAGCCGGGACAGGGTTTGCACACAGAGTACACTGGCCAACTTTTTATCTACGTACATCGCAGACAGTTTCGGTTGGTCAAAGCCTGTGAGGTATTTATTGGCGACTATTAACAAACGATATTCGTCGGTATCAAACTTGTCTTTGGTATCAGCCTCGGAAAATCCGTTTACATCAGCTTCGGTATACTCAATACCGTCCACTTCTTTCGTGCCTGAGAAAGCAACGACAGCTTTAAACGGGTTACCTTGCTCAGCCAAAATCCGGGTGATGGCTTTGTAATACCGAATAGCCGTTTCTATGTTTTGTGTAACCACCATCCCTTTGGCTTTGCCTTTCAGTTTCTTGGCGTTGACCACGTGGGGTATAAAATGATCCAGCATTATTTCGGCTTTGATATCGATAGTTTGCTGGCTTCGTTCTACATAAGCGCGAAGCTTCTTTTGCGCCTTTTTCGTATCGAATTCCGGGTTATCTTCGATAGACTTTTCAATCTCGTAATAGCTTTTATAGGTGGTGTAATTAGCCAACACATCAAGGATAAATCCTTCCTCGATTGCCTGCTTCATTGAGTAAAGATGGAAAGGCCTGTAACTACCGTCAGCCTGACGTTGGCCAAATTTTTCCAATGTGGTGTTCTTGGGGGTCGCTGTAAATGCCAGATATGACGCATTACCACGCATTTTGCGCGATTTCATGGCCTGTAAAATTTTATCTTGTGCGTCTTCAGCTTCTTCCACTTCAGCACGCCCCATTGCTCTGTTCATATTGTCATGAGCGGAACCTGACTGTGAACTGTGCGCCTCGTCAATGATCACCGCAAACCGTTTGTCACTTAAATCGGCAATCCCATCAATGATGAACGGGAACTTTTGAATAGTGGTGATGATGATCTTTTTGCCGTTTTCCAATGCAGACTTAAGTTCAGAGGACTTGTGTGCAGGCGCGACAATGTTCTTCACCTCAGAAAACTCTTTAATGTTGTCGCGAAGCTGTTTGTCTAACAGGCGTCTGTCGGTGACCACAATAACAGAATCAAACAGCGGCTGATCCAAGCCCCGGCTGCCGGGAACTTTATCGGAAACAGGGTAAGTTTCAATTAGCTGGTAAGCCGCCCATGTAATCGAGTTTGATTTGCCTGAACCTGCTGAGTGTTGAATTAGGTAAGTTTGCCCCACACCGTTTTCAGCGGCATGACCTACCAATCGCCTGACCACATCCATTTGATGGTAACGAGGGAAAAACAAAGTACGTTTATTCAGTGGGCCTTTGCTGGTGCCGTCCAGTCTGACGAAGTGCTGGATAATGTTAGCCAAGCTCTCTTTCTGGAACACTTCTTCCCATAAATAAGCAGTTTTATGTCCCCCTGTACCATTTGAAGAGTGATTTGGCGGATTGCCTTGCCCTAAGTTATGCCCCTTGTTAAACGGCAGGAAGAAGGTACTTTTTCCTGCCAATTTGGTGGTCATATACACTTCATCGGTATCTACCGCCATATGCACCAAGCAGCGACCAAAGTTTAACAGTGGCTGGTTGGTATCCCTGTCTTCACGATATTGCTTCTGACCATGATACCGAGCCGTTTGGTTAGTCCACGCATTTTTAAGCTCCAGCGTTATCAATGGTATACCATTGATAAACAACACCATGTCAATTTCTTGTAGTGGATTGGCTAAGGAGTAACGCAGTTGACGGGTACAGCTAAACATGTTGGCGGCAAAGTTTTGTCTAACCTTATCGCTGCTGCTGGCAAGTGGTGCCGGATACATCAGGTTAAAGTGGGCATCATCGACGCTTAGGCCTTTTTTTAGCAAATGTAGAATGCCGTGCTTTTTAATCAGTCTGTCAAAGCGCTCATAAATTTTGCGCTGCCAGTCATTGGGGTTATTGCGCTTAACTTTGTCGAGTTCATCTTCCTGTGTTTTTTCCAGAAATGCCCAAAAGAATCGCTCATCCAGCGCAAACTGCATATTAAAGTCGGATGGTTGGCCAATACGATAAAGCCGATTGTTAAAATCTGGACTGGCCTCCTGCACGCCAGCTTTTAGCTCTTCCAAGCAATTGCCTGTTAGATGCTTTTCAATCGCCGATTCCAGTGCTTGTTCGTTTGTTTGGCTTACCATCTTACCTCCTTGTTAAGCCACTTTGATTTTGCCTGTAACAGCACTATTGATCAGTGTGGCTTTGTATTCTTTTAGTTTTTCGATTTGTGACTGCTGAAGCATGATTGCCTCATCTAACTTTCGAGATGCGGAATTCACAAATCTAGCAATTTCAATCTGTTCAGATAAGCTAGGCAGCAATACAAACATTTTCGATAAATGTGAAGGCCCATAATGGCTGATTGTACTTCCAGTTTTTTGCAAATCTATTTGTGTGAAAAATAATTTTGTACCTAAAAATATTTTAAGATAGTCCTTCAATACAGATTTTCTTTGCGGAGTAACTCTAATCAATCCGGTGTACAGAATGGCTCCCTCGGCTTCTTTACCTACTTCACTTACTAGTTCTGTGGATGCACTCCCGCTAATAACAAGATCTCCTTGGTTGAGTCTAAAATGGTTCCACTTTTGCCTAACTTTCGAAGGTTTAAGATAATTACATCCTTCCAAACTCACAAGGTCAGATTTCACTCCAGATATTCGCACCAAAGGAACACCACTCTCATGAAAATCGACAGCCATTATTCCCGGTCCTTCCTGCACAAAAACTTCCTTGGTAAGAGGTTTGATATTCCAATGCTCAGGAATTTTACCAATCCAATCAACTCCTGAGTCTTTCATTGGCACGTTGGGATCAAGGCCTTGGGTAACTGCTTGTTGGATAATGATCTGCTTGCGTTCTTTTAACAGCGCTATTTGTTGTTCTTTAATAGCAATTGCTTCGTCAATCTGAGCGGTTTTTTGATCTAGATAATTCGAAATATAAATTTGTTCAACTTCATCTGGAATTGGTAAAAAAGAATACCGTAGTTCTTCGTAGCTAATATTCTTCCCTTCTCTGATACCGACTATTGAGGTCTGTAACTCTGAGATAAATATTTGACTCTTAAAAAGATACTTATAGTACCGATCATGGAGAAAATCCTTGGTTGATTTTAGAACTGTGTACGCAGGACTTATAATCCCATCGTGATGACAATATTCTAAGCCGCCCTCAAATGATCTTAGGCTGATTGCAAAATCACCTTTTTCTATAAACTTAAAACTCTCTAAGTTGCCAGACGGCATTACCATTCTATTTTCTACCCAATCTCTGGGGACAACTCCCCTATCTTGAGTTACTGAAAGCAAAGTCTCTGTTGGCTTGTTTTTTAATGAGAAATCTTTATAGAGGAATTTCATCCTTATGATCAACCAGTGGCTCGGCAACTTCCCAAGCCAATCAACACCTGAATCTTTGTAATATTCATATTTAGGCATTGGGTCCATTACGCCTCTCCCTGAATGTCAGCCACATCGATTCCCAGTATTTGTGCGATTAGACCTTCGGCCTTTTGTTCAAGTCCAATAATATCCTTGGCGACTTCTTCCAGTGAACGAAGTGGTTTGTGCTGATAGAAGTACTTATTAAAGCTGATCTCGTAGCCTATTTTGGTACTGTCCAGATTGATCCACGCCTCCTCCACATGCGGCTTCACTTCGGCGAGGAAATAGCGATAGATACTATCCTTTAGGGGGATAGACTCTGCATCTCGTAAATCTGAGCTGGCTTCATAGGTAACATACTCGGCGGCTTTGCCTGTAGGGTAATAGCCATAGTCAGGTAGCTGTTCTTTACTACAACCAAGGTGGTCGAGCAGCTCATCCAGTTTACTACCTGAAAGTTTTACTACCTTTTTCACGACTTTCTCAGCGCTTTCGTCGTACCAGCTAACGGCATTCAAAATGGCATTTTTTTCTGGGCCTGTGAGTTTAAACTTGCTGGGTTTAAGTACCGCATCTACTTTATCTTTAAACAGGTTAAAGTCGTTGAATTCTTCTGAACCAATCTCCGCCATCAATAGCATTGCGGCTTCTAAAATTTCACGCAGTTTTTGCCAGTATTTTTCATCCAGCAATTTGGCCTTTGCTTTGGCATTGATGCTGATGTCGTTATCTTCACACCATTGCAAAATAGCTTTGTCATTAGCCTTCAAGTAGCCCTTTTCATACACGATATCCCCGTGTACTGCATAAATATGTTCCATCACCTCTGTTAGTGATTTGTCGAAACGTAGCGGTGCTATAGCTTCTGGCGTGAATTTGGCTCTACGGCGGTCGGGACGTTCAATCGTAACTTTGTAGTAGCCAAAATCACTGTTATCGAATACTTGGCTGGCGATGCCGGTAGGGTCGTTGTTGTCGTCTAACTTACTCTCTATGGCTGCACAATCCAGATAGGTTTGGGTGATTTCTTCAATATGCTCCGGGGCAAATTCACAGTTTTTATTACCCAGATTCTTACGCAGTTTACGATACAACAAGCTGGCGTCGATAAGCTGCACTTTACCTTTGCGGTTGGCTGGCTTTTTGTTATTTAACAACCAGATGTAGGTAGTAATGCCCGTGTTGTAGAACAGGTTGTTAGGTAATTGCACAATTGCGTCGAGCATATCGTTTTCGATGATATAGCGGCGAATATTGCTCTCACCACCACCTGCATCGCCAGTAAACAAACTGGAACCATTATGAACGGACGCAATACGGCTACCCAGAGGACTAACCTCTGGAGACTTCATCTTGCTGACCATTTCCATCAGGAACAACAACTGCCCATCACTAGAACGAGGCGTAGCATCCACTGTTTCTTTGTTGCCCCAGTAATCTTTCAGATCAACTTTGAAACGGGGATCAATAATTTCGCCGTTATCCTTAATGTTTTTCTGCTCCGACGCCCAGCTTTTGCCATAAGGGGGGTTGGATAACATAAAGTCGAATCGATCTGAGGCAAATTCATCGGTAGACAGGGTAGAACCCACTTTGATGTTTTCCGGGTTGTTACCCTTGATCATCATATCCGACTTACAGATGGCGTAAGTCTCGTCGTTGATTTCTTTACCGAATAAATAAATATCGCGATTGGACGCTGGGTATTTTTCTTCAATAAAGTTTTGCGATTCCGTAAGCATGCCGCCGCTACCGCATGCGGGGTCGTAAATACTGATGGTTAGTGGTAGTGAATCCTTTATTGGATCAAACACAAGGTGAGTCATCAGCTCTATTACTTCACGGGGAGTGAAGTGTTCACCAGCTTCCTCGTTGTTTTCCTCGTTAAACTTGCGGATAAGCTCTTCGAAAACATAGCCCATGCCCAAGTTGGTCAGTGCAGGCAGTTTGTTCCCATCGGGGTCTTCTGCCGGGTTAGGTGTGAGGTTGATATAGGGCGAGACAAACTTTTCCAACACATCCAAAAGCACATCTTTTCCAGTCATATGGCGGATTTTGGATTTCAGTTCGAATCGCTCAATGATTTCCTTAACATTAGCGCTGAAACCGTTGAGATAATCTTCAAAATTTGCCAGCAGAATCTGTTGATTATTGGTGGCTGTGGAATGCAGGCTTTTCAAGGTCCATTTCGAAATATTGTAGAACACTTGCCCAGATGCATTTTCCAGAGCTGCATCATCCAATTCGGTAGCTTGCATCTCAGTTTTTTGAAAGCGAACCTCTTCAAGTACCTTTTCCTTTGTAGGTTCCAGTAAAGTATCAAGACGACGCAATACCACCATCGGCAGAATAACGTCCCGGTACTTACCGCGAACATAAACGTCGCGCAGACAATCATCTGCAATCGACCAGATAAAAGAAACTAATTTATTGTGTACGCTGTGATCCATTGCAATTCCAATTAACAAAAACTTCTAAATTTAATGCGGCTTGGCATCACTGACCAAATGGCCAAACACCAGTTCTACCGCTTTGCTTTGTTGCATACCCTCGGCCATCAGTGACTCCACTTTGTCCACCATGGCTTTTTGGCCTTCTATATCCGGGCTGTTGGCGAGCACAATACTTAAAACGTCGGCTAAATCCAGTTCAAACATGCGGTTTCCTCGTTATTTGGCTACTTTGCCAGCAGTGGTAAACAGGCTTGATAACGCTGCTCTGGCGGCATACTGGCGTAAAAGTCATTGGCGTTGTTATTGAGTAAGATGGCCTTTTGACTATTACTGCGTGGATCGGCAATTTGGGTTTTGATCTCTTTGGGCTTGGCTGGGTTCTCGTGCCAACGAATATTAAAAGCGCAGAGATTCCGATAAAAGGTCATTTTCTGATAGCCGGGAATATGGTGATGTATCCACCAAGCCAAGGATGTCCAATCGCCACTTTGCTGGTAATAATCCACATAGGCCGGGATCACGATGCAAGCCATGGCCCCCATAAAACCGTCTTTATCGCGCCTATCCCAAATGTGGGCGGCATAGTTTTTCTCGTTGGTAGCGCAATTCGCCCCCAACTCATTGCCAGCCTGATTCACAACACAATTACGATAGGCCGAACGGATATGAATACGGCCCCAAGCGGCTTGGATAGGCTCCAATACTTGCTCGCAAAGCTGCTTTCCTGCCTGTATCGCCAGTTCCTCATCGTCAGGTATATTAGCCAATCCCTGCGCTACGGCAGTTTCGGAATACAAAAAGTCACGTATAAAAAAGTGCTTGGATAAGCGTGTTCTGCTGAGGGTGTCCAATTTGTCGATAGTGGCCTTACTCACATTTTATCCTTACTGCTTTTTTCAGCTTTTATACCCAGGGGCGATAGCCAGATTCTCAGCGCCATACAGGCTTTGCTGATTTTCCAGCCAGAGTTGGTATTCCCCTCCCCTTAGGCTGGCTTTTTCGGTGCAATCCACATTCCAGCGCCTGAGCAGATAGCCAGCCAGGGCGGCGCGTACGTTGAGCTCCAGTGCACCGTTTTGCATACCGTAGTCCAGTTCAATGGCGGTGGGATGTTTAACATTATGCGGATGTGGCACCAGTTTGATCGGCATCTGGCGCTGCCACTGATGATCTTCGCTTTGCTCTTCATTGGGCTGCGGCGCTTTGTCTAACAGTGTCACTGAGCTTAAGCGGGTCAGCACAAAGTCGCGAAAGGTCTGGGTTTTACGGTCAAAGCCACGCACATGCCAGCGCAAGCCGTTATCGATAATGCTATGCGGTACTATTTCCCGGGCCGCCGAACCGCTGGATAGCGAGGTGTAGATCACCTTGACCGCCCGGCCATTTAAAATCGCCTGAATAATACGCGCAACGACAAAAATATCCGGCACATTAAGCTGGCTTGGGGCTTCGACCGGAAAGCTGAGATCGCCAATGGCGTCAAAGCCGTCGCTGATATCAGCGGCAAGCTTGGCCAGGGTCTTTTTGGCGTCATGGGCAAACAAGGGTTTAAAGCCCGGGGTTTGAAAATACTGCTTTAAACGGGTGTCGTAGTGGATATTGTTGGGAGCCAGCTCTTTATACAGATTAAAGTCGCGGGTGCCGGCAGATAAGCCCACCTCAAAGCGGTTAATCAGATCCTGGCGGGTCAGATGGCCCTTAAATAACAGCACAAAGTCGATATAGGCCAGGCGCTGGCGCTGGGCGAAAGGAATGTCCTTTAAGTTCATGTAACACCTTGATTAGGCTTTTATACTTTTCGAGTGTGCTTCATTTTGAATTGGATGGCAAGGCGTATTTTTATGCGTTTTTTTGGCAAGCCCTGCATGCCGCTTCTATGCTCAAGTGAGCCATGTTTTATCTTACTTAGACAGCGGTCATCTTGGTGGCAACAAGTCGATCCTTAAGGGCCGCCCGTTAATAAGTGTGCGTTTTTGCCCAAGCTTGTCAGCGAACAGGAGTTGCTATGAAAAAGCCGACACGGAGCACGTTAGTCAAAACCCCTGGTGTGTATATCAAGGAAATAAATCTACCGCCTGTGGTGGTGGGTGTACCTACTGCTATACCGGCCTTTATTGGTTATACCCGCAATAGCAGTTGGGATGGCCAGTCATGGTTGAATCAACCAGTAAAAATTGGCAGCTATCAGGACTTCATTGCCCATTTTGGTGCCGGCCAGCCGCCCTACTTTTTCTTTAACCCTAAACCCGGCGCGGCGAGTAATACGGTGCAGGTAGCTAATCAACACCTTAGCCTGCTACCAAGTGCAGATAGCCGTTATTATTTGGCCGATGCGGTAAAGCTGTTTTTTCAAAACGGTGGTCGGCAGGCTTATATCGTTAGTGTCGGGGAATTCGGTAAAGCCTCAAATCAGCTCCTTGGCCTTGAGCCTAACCGGCATATTCAGCTTAGCAGCCTGATGCAAGGGTTGGCGGCCCTTAAGCACTGTCCTGAACCCAGCTTATATTTATGCCCGGATGCCATTGCCCTTAGCGACTCCGATTATGCCAACCTAGTGCAAGCGATGCTGGCGCAGGCCGCAGAGCTAGATTCTGCGTTTTGTGTTCTCGATGTACCAGGCGCCGGTGGTTATGACGCCATACAGATTGATGATGTGGCCAGTCGTTTTCGCCCTTTAGTAGGCCTGCAGCACCTTAGCTATGGCGCCGCTTATTTGCCGTTTATCAATACGGCGTTATATGGGCAGGATGACATTACCTATCGCCAGTTTCAGGGGGGGAACAGTAAAGGCTTAGGAGAGTGGCTGAATCCAGATGGTGAACCTAAGCTTCAGGCTCTGATTGACAAGCTTCCCTATGCGGATAAATCCGAACAACTAAGTTATCATCGGGCCCTGCTGGTACTGAGCCCAATTTACCACCGCTGTATTGAGCTGGCGCGTCAATGGGCCAATTTACAACCTGCCTGTGGGGCTATTTGTGGTTGTTATACAGTGCAGGACAATAACTACGGTGTGTGGAAGGCCCCTGCCAATATTTCTCTTAGCAATGTGGTCAGCCTGCCGATCAATATTACTCACCAGCAGCAAGAAACCCTGAATGTAGATGCGGTAAGTGGCATTTCTATTAATGCCCTTAGGATTTTCGTTGGTCAAGGCGTGCTTATTTGGGGAGCTCGTACTTTGGCCGGTAACTCTGAATGGCGCTACGTGCCGGTTCGGCGCACCGCTATTTATGTGAAGCAAAGTCTGCAAACGGCTCTTAAAGCCTTTGTATTTGAGAATAATGACGCCAATACCTGGATCAGCATACGCGGCATGATAGACAGTTTTTTGCAAGGGATGTGGCGCCAAGGCGGCCTATGTGGGGCGAAAGCTGAGGATGCCTACTACGTTCAGGTGGGCCTCGGCCAGACCATGAGCGCCCAGGATATCCTGGATAAGCGCCTGGTTGTGCAAGTGGGGCTGGCGCTGACCCGACCCGCGGAGTTTTTGCTTATCAAGGTTGAACAACAGCAGGTCAATTGATTATGTTACGTAATCAGGTTTTAACCCGGGTTTTCAGGGAGAGGAGAATGTCGCGGTTGTCTAAATCCTGAATGTGCAGAGTAGACTCGAGTTGCGGGCAGTCACGCTGCTCGTCCAGATGTGCAATGAGCGTATCTATGGCTTCGGCGTATTGCAGCGGGATACGTTTTACCAAGGTTTTTCCGCGTTTTGCCGGTCGCCCTGCTCCAGGCCTGGCGCCGCCTCTGGGGGCTTTTTGTTCCAGCCAATCGAGCTGAATTTCTTTTCGAATCGGTCGTCGCATCCAGTTGATTCCGTTACATAATCATGATGTTATCAGTTTGCTATTAGTCATGAATTACGTAACAAAATCAACTTTTTCTTAGCGGATGCTTGTTCTTTATTTTGTTACAGAATCAAAATTAGACCTGTGGCGGCACTCTTACCCAGCCTTCCATCAGCACCCGTGCGCTGCGACTCATGATGGCTTTAGTGACTAGCCACTGGCCATCCAGCTGTTTCGCTTCTGCGCCGACGCGCAAGGTGCCGGAAGGATGCCCAAATACCACACTTTGTCGTTCTTTACCGCCCGCGGCAATATTCACTAAGGTGCCGGGTATAGCCGCCGCCGTGCCAATAGCCACCGCCGCTGTGCCCATCATGGCATGATGCAGTTTGCCCATAGACAAGGCGCGGACCAGCAGGTCGATATCGCTGGCATGCACCGCTTTACCGCTAGACGCCATATAGTTGAGTGGTGGTGCAACAAAGGCAATTTTTGGTGTATGGGCTCGGATTACGGCTTCACTTATATCGCTAATCAAACCCATTTTCAGCGCACCATAAGCGCGGATCTGTTCAAAGCGTGCCAGCGCTGCAGGGTTGCTATTAATGTCATCCTGAAGTTCAGCCCCGGTATAGCCAATGTCTTTGGCATTGACGAAGATGGTGGGAATACCCGCATTGATCAGTGTGGCTGGAAAGCTGCCCACGTCGGGTACATCAAGGGTATCCACCAAATTTCCGGTGGGAAACATTGCCCCGCCCTCACCGTCTTCATCGGCGGCTGGGTCAAGAAACTCAATCTGCACTTCGGCGGCGGGAAAGGTCACGCCATCCAGCTCAAAATCGCCGGTTTCCTGAACCTGACCAGAGGTAATAGGCACATGGGCGATAATGGTTTTTTGAATATTGGCCTGCCAAATACGAACTATGCAGTGCCCATCTTGCGGGATCCGACTGCTATCCACCAAACCGTTACTGATGGCAAAGGCCCCCACCGCGGCAGTCAGATTGCCGCAGTTACCGCTCCAATCAATAAAAGGCTTATCAATGGCGACCTGGCCAAACAGATAATCCACATCATGATCCGCCTGGCTGCTTTTACTTAAGATCACGGTTTTTGAGGTTGAGGAGGTTGCCCCGCCCATACCGTCGGTATGCTTGGCGTAAGGATCCGGACTGCCAATAACCCGCAGCAAAATCGCATCGCGGGCGGCGCCCGCTACCTGCGCCGCCTCAGGCAAATCATCCAGCTTAAAAAACACACCCTTAGAGGTACCGCCACGCATATAAGTGGCTGGAATACGAATCTGAGGTTTAAACATAAATCTTCTCCAATGATGCAGTGATGCTAACTGGCGGTACCTCTGTTGCCCAAGGAAGGGCAACCAAGCATGGCAATGCTTGCGAGCA
Source organism: Bowmanella yangjiangensis (assembly GCF_018531185.1). Lineage (NCBI taxonomy): Bacteria > Pseudomonadati > Pseudomonadota > Gammaproteobacteria > Alteromonadales > Alteromonadaceae > Bowmanella > Bowmanella yangjiangensis. The sequence continues at coordinate 2,031,186 of NZ_JAHDJU010000001.1, read as the reverse complement.
AGGGAAAATCACATTTTCCTGCTGCGACGGGTTTGAATTTAAGGAGAAATTCAAACCCTAAAGAGCGCCATCCGCCGCGCATTTAAGTGGCTGGAATACGAATCTGAGGTTTAACATAAATCTTCTCCAATGATGCAGTGATGCTAACTGGCGGTACCTCTGTTGCCCAGCAATGGACAACTAATAGGTGATGCCAATCCTCCGCAACGAACACCGAGTAGAAGAACTTTGGTAAACCGGTGTTGTTGCGGCGGGATTAGGCTTTTATCAGGCGTTGCTTGCTTCCAGGAAGTCCTGGGCAAAGCGTTGCAACACGCCACCGGCCTCGTAGATAGACACCTCTTCGGCGGTATCCAGGCGGCATTTCACCGACACGCGCTGTGACTGGCCATCCTGACGATGGATGACCAGGGTCAGGATAGCGCCAGGCTCACGCTGGCCTTGTACATCAAAGGTTTCGGTGCCATCAATGCCCAGGGTGTTACGGTTAGTGCCGGGTAAAAACTCTAGCGGCAATACGCCCATACCAATCAGATTGGTACGGTGAATACGCTCAAAGCCTTCGGCCACTATCACTTCAACACCGGCCAGGCGCACCCCTTTGGCCGCCCAGTCCCGGGACGAGCCCTGGCCGTAATCGGCACCGGCAATAATGCACAAGGGCTGTTTGCGCTGCATATAGGTTTCAATGGCCTCCCACATGCGGGTTACTTGCCCTTCTGGCTCAATGCGCGCCAGTGAACCTTGTCTGACCTTGCCTGCATCGTCTTTGACCATTTCGTTAAACAGCTTGGGATTGGCAAAAGTAGCGCGCTGGGCAGTCAGGTGATCGCCCCTGTGGGTGGCGTAGGAGTTAAAATCTTCCTCAGGCAAGCCCATCTTGGCCAGGTATTCACCGGCGGCGCTATCCAGCAATATGGCGTTGGATGGTGACAAGTGGTCGGTGGTGATGTTATCGCCAAGTACCGCCAACGGACGCATACCAGATAAGCTGCGTTCACCCGCCAGCGCCCCTTCCCAGTAGGGTGGACGGCGAATATAAGTGCTCATTTCGCGCCAGTTATACAGCGGGTCGATATGACTGCCATAGTCGACGGTCAAATCGAACATGGGGTCATAGACCTTGCGGAAATGTTCGGGTTTAACCGAGGTAGCGATAACCGCATCAATCTCTTCATCCGTGGGCCAGATATCTTTGAGGGTAACCGGATTACCCTGGGCATCCACACCCAGCGGGTCTTTTTCAATATCAAAGCGCACCGAGCCGGCGATGGCATAAGCAATGACCAGGGGCGGCGAGGCTAAAAATGCTTGTTTGGCATAAGGGTGAATACGGCCATCAAAGTTACGGTTGCCCGACAGTACCGCGGTGGCGTAGAGATCCCGGTCGATGATTTCCTGCTGAATAACCGGATCCAGCGCCCCGCTCATGCCATTACAGGTGGTACAGGCAAAAGCCACAATACCAAAGCCAAGCTTTTCCAGCTCTGGCAGCAGCCCGGCTTCTTCCAGATACAGCTGCACCGCCTTTGAGCCCGGCGCTAATGAGGTTTTTACCCAGGGTTTTCTGAGCAAACCTTTGGCGTTGGCATTTCGGGCTAATAAACCGGCAGCAATCACGTTGCGCGGATTACTGGTATTGGTACAGCTGGTGATGGCAGCAATGATAACCGCGCCATCCGGCATCAGCCCTGGTTGCTCCTGATAGTCGGCGGCAATGCCTTTGGCGGACAAATCCGCTGTGGCGACCCGGGCATGAGGGTTAGACGGCCCGGCCATATTGCGCACCACAGATGAAAGGTCAAACTTAAGTACCCGCTCGTACTCAGCGCCTTGCATTTGGTCAGCCCAAAGGCCGGTGGCCTTGGCATAGCTTTCTACCAGGCTCACCTGCTTGTCTTCACGACCAGTTAAGCGCAGATAATCTATGGTTTGCTTGTCGATATAGAACATGGCTGCCGTGGCGCCGTATTCCGGGGTCATATTGGAAATGGTGGCACGATCGCCAAGGGTTAAGCTGGATGCGCCCTCACCGAAGAATTCCAGATAGGCCCCGACGACTTTTTCCTTACGCAGAAACTCGGTAATAGCCAGCACAATGTCAGTGGCGGTAATGCCGGGGTGAGGCTTGCCGGTCAGCTCTACACCGACAATATCGGGCAGGCGCATCCAGGAGGCACGGCCCAGCATCACGCTTTCCGCCTCTAACCCCCCCACACCAATGGCAATTACGCCCAGGGCATCTACATGGGGAGTGTGGCTGTCGGTGCCCACGCAGGTATCGGGAAAGGCCACGCCGTCTTTTACTTGGATAACCGGCGACATTTTCTCCAGGTTGATCTGGTGCATAATGCCGTTGCCTGGTGGGATCACATCAACGTTTTTAAACGCAGTTTTGGTCCAGTTAATAAAATGGAAACGGTCATCGTTACGTCTGTCTTCAATGGCGCGGTTTTTGGCAAAGGCGTCTTTTTCAAAACCAGCATGTTCCACCGCCAGACTGTGGTCCACAATCAATTGGGTTGGTACCACTGGGTTAACCTTGGCCGGATCGCCGCCTTTATCGGCAATGGCATCACGCAAACCCGCCAGGTCAACCAGCGCGGTTTGGCCTAAGATGTCGTGGCATACCACGCGCGCCGGGAACCAAGGAAAGTCCAGCTCACGTTTACGGTGGATCAACTGGCCAAGAAAGTCGTTAAGCCTGGTTGGCTCGGCGCGCCTGACCAGGTTTTCGGCCAGCACTTTGGCGGTATAAGGTAATTTGGCGTAGGCACCAGGCTCTATGGCATCCACGGCGGATTGGGTATCAAAATACTCAAGATTGGTACCCGCTAGCTGCTTTTTAAATTCGGTATTCATATTTGCACCACAGTTACAGCGCACAGAGAAATTGAGATGAGTGAAACTGGTCTTAGTGCGCTGAAGTTATTTGCTGCTTGTTTTGCCACTGAAGCAGAGGGTGAGAGACTTATGTATCTTTCAGCCCCGCTTTCAGTGGTACTTATCTAACGCTGCGCGATGGGTGTGACTTTGCGCAGTTCTTCGCCGGTATATTCGGCAGAAGGACGAATAATACGGTTGTCGGCGCGCTGCTCCATCACGTGAGCGGCCCAGCCGGTCAGACGCGACATCACAAAAATGGGCGTAAACAACTTAGTGGGAATGCCCATAAAGTGATACGCCGAGGCATGGAAAAAGTCAGCGTTGCAGAAGAGTTTCTTCTCGCGCCACATTACTTCTTCACAGCGAACCGAGACCGGATACAACACTTTGTCACCCACATCATCCGCCAGTCTGGCAGCCCATGCCTTGATAATGGCATTGCGTGGGTCAGACTCGGAATATATAGCATGACCAAAGCCCATGATTTTCTCTTTGCGCGCCAGTTTGCCCATCATTTCCTGTTCGGCATGCTCGGCAGAGGTAAAGCCTTCAATCATCTCCATGGCAGCCTCGTTGGCACCACCATGCAGTGGACCACGCAGCGAGCCGATTGCACCCGTGATGCATGAATGCATATCTGACAAGGTGGACGCACAGACGCGTGCGGTAAAGGTCGAGGCATTAAATTCATGCTCTGCGTAGAGGATCAGCGAAACATGCATCACCTGTTCATGCAGGCTCTTAGGCGCTTCACCATGCAAAAGGTGCAGGAAGTGACCGCCAATGCTGTCATCATCGGTTTCTACCTCAATGCGCACACCATCGTGGCTGAAGCGATACCAGTAGCAGATAATGCTGGGGAAACAGGCCAGCATGCGCTCGGTGGCAGCTTGCTGCTGAGAAAAATCCTGTTCCATTTCCAGGTTGCCTAACATTGAGCAACCGGTACGCAGCACATCCATGGGATGGGCATCAGCAGGAATACGTTCCAATACGTCTTTCAATGCTTGTGGCAATCCACGCAAGGACTTGAGCTTTGCCTTGTAGGCATCCAGTTCGGCCTGATTAGGCAGTTTGCCTTGCAGAATCAAATAGGCGACTTCTTCAAACTGGCAATGCTCGGCCAGATCCTTGACGTCATAGCCACGGTAGGTCAGGCCTGAGCCGGATTTACCTACAGTGGAAAGGGCTGTTTTTCCTGCGACCTGGCCGCGCAGGCCAGCGCCGGACAATACTTTACCTTGTGCCATTAGTCATTCTCCTGATCGTATGGGGTTCGTATAAGTTATTGTTCATCAAATATAGAAATGCCGCGTTTATATGACGAATGTATGACAGCATTTCTGTTTGCCCATCGTCCGCCTTGAAGTGCTTACCCATGGGCCTGGTGGTTATTTGTTTTTACCTTCGGCAAAGAGTGCATCAAGCTTTTGTTCATAGGCGTGGTAGCCAAGATAATCATAAAGCTCCATTCGGGTTTGCATGGTATCCACTACGTTACGCTGATGGCCGTCAACGAGCAGATGACGATAGACATTCTCGGCAGCCTTATTCATGGCTCTGAAGGCTGACAACGGATAAAGCACCATTTCCGCGCCCCACTCTGCCAATTGTTCTTTGCTCCACAGCTCGGTTTTGCCAAACTCGGTCATATTGGCCAGGATGGGTACATTCAGCGCCTGGCTGAATTCACGGTAGTGGGCTTCGGTTTGAATGGCTTCGGCAAAGATACCGTCAGCACCGGCTTTAACATACGCCTTGGCCCTGGCGATGGCGGCATCCAGACCTTCGATAGCAAAGGCATCGGTACGGGCCATAATGAAAAAGTCATCGTCGGTACGAGCATCCACCGCCGCCTTAATGCGATCCTGCATTTCCTCTACGGAAACCACTTCTTTATTGGGGCGGTGACCACAACGCTTCTGCGCCACCTGGTCTTCCATATGCACGGCTGCAGCGCCAGCTTTTTGCATGTCTTTGATGGTTTTGGCGATATTGAAAGCGCCGCCCCAACCGGTATCTATATCCACCAACAGAGGCACCTCGGTTGCGGCGGTAATCCGCTGCACATCCACCAGCACATCATTGAGCGAGGTCATGCCCAAATCCGGCAGACCGTAAGAGGCATTGGCTACCCCGCCGCCAGACAGGTAAATCGCCTGGTGGCCAATTTTCTCGGCCATCATCGCGGTGTACGCATTGATGGTGCCGACAATTTGCAGAGGCTTATTGTTGATTAGCGCCTGACGGAATTTTTTACCTGCACTCATGCTTGTTGTCTCCTGTTGCTGCCGGCCTCAACAGCCAGCTTTTGCTCAATGTTCTTTCTTGAATAGGTGATGTGCCTGCGCATCAGCATTTCGGCCAGCTCTTCATCACGATTGCAAATGGCTTGCACTATATGGCGGTGCTCATCAAAGGCCGTGGTCACCCGAGGACCCGCCATGCCCAGTTGCACCCGATACATACGGACTAAATGATAGATACCGTTGGTCAGCATATTGGTCAGGTGCTGATTTTTACTGCCCTGAATAATGCGGTAATGAAAATCCACATCACCGGCTTCCTGATAATAGGACTCGCCGCCCTTAACTTCCTGAAAATGTTGATTCAACAAGGCATTCAGATCGGCAATTTCCTGATCTGTCATATTGCGCGCGGCTAACCGGGCTGCCATGCCTTCCAACGCTTCACGCACCTCATAGAGTTCAACCAAGCCCTGCGGCGTTAGTGCAACCACTCGCGCACCTATATTGGCTTTGCGCTCCACCAAGCGGCAGGACTCTAATCTATTAATGGCTTCACGGATGACGGCCCGACTTACGGCATACTTTGTCGACAATTCGGTTTCACTTAGTTTTGCGCCAGACGGGATCTCGCCTTCCACTATGTCTCTGCGTAGCAGGAAAAACGTTTTATCCGCGGAAGTAATAGCTTGTTCGTTGATCATTTATGGAAATTTACCAGGCTGTTTGCCGAGGGAAAGTGTCGACAATATAGACATCAACTAACAGAAGATCAAATAAAAAGCGGTAGATTGTCGACAATAGTCTAATAGGTAGGGCCGATTTAAACCCAAAGCAAGAATCGAACGCTGGGTTACTGACTCAATGCCATCGACTTGATTTGCGCATACAGGGCCTGGCCGCTATGTAATTGCAGATGCTCGGCTGAGCGTAAGCTTATCTTGGCCCAAAGTGGCCCAGCTTCACTATGCAGTTTCACCAGTATACCGTCAGCTTGACTATGAATATCATCCACCCTGGCTGGCACGATATTAAGTATGCTGGAGTCCTGGTGGGCTGAAATACTGAGACTCACGTCCTTAGCCTGCACCATTAAACGCACTTTCGTTTTGACAGCAAGACCGGTATCCGGCAACCACAGGCTGGCCTTGTGAGATTTCACGCAAACCAGCTTCCAGTGTGGGTGAACTTCGCTTACCTGCGCTGGCAAAATACTAAAGGGATGCAAAGGATCAGACAGCCCAAGTATCTCACTGACCTGGGTTATATCGCCCTGCGCTTTGACTCGTCCCTTATCCAGAATAAGTACACTATCGGCCAGGCGGCTGAGCTCTGATACCGAGTGGGTAACATACAGCATGGGGATGGCGATGTGTGCGGCCAATGAATGCAGATAAGGCAGGATTTCTTGCTTACGCGCCTCATCCAGTGCCGCTAGCGGCTCGTCCATCAACAGTATGCTTGGGTTAATAAGCAACGCCCTGGCAATGGCTAAACGTTGGCGTTCGCCGCCGGATAGTTGATGCGGATAACGGTTTAGCAATGATCCGATGCCCAGTAATTCAATGATGTCAGTTTTTAGTGGCGAGGATCCTGGCCAGGCACGCTTGCTGGCGTAATCGAGATTACCTTTAGCACTTAGGTGGGGAAACAAGCTGGCTTCCTGAAAAACATAGCCTACAGACCGTTTATGGGGAGCCAAATACTGCTTACCTGACTGCCATGGCTGACCGCCCACCATTAAGGTGGCGCCTTTACATGGCTGAAGACCAGCGATGAACCTCAGTAAGGTGGTTTTACCTGAACCGGAATGGCCAAAGATACCTGTTATACCCCGGCCTGGTAACTGGCTGGCTACGACCAGACGAAAGCTGCTACCAAGGGGCAAATCAAGATCAAGTTCAATCTTTGTCATGCTGCCCTCCCACAGACTTTTTGGCTGCAGTCAGGCTGTAAAGCGCGAGCAGCACCACAAATGAAAACACCAGCATAGTGGCAGACAGCCAGTGGGCCTGACTGTAGTTCAGTGCTTCTACATGGTCGTAAATTTGCACCGATACCAAGCGGGTTTCTTGTGGAATATTGCCGCCTATCATCAGCACCACACCGAATTCCCCCACGGTATGGGCGAACCCCAATACGGCGGCGGTTAAAAAACCGGTTTTACACAAGGGTAGAACTACAGTAAAAAAGCGTTGCCAAGGTCCTGCTCTTAAGGTTGCCGCTACTTCCAGTGGGCGTGCGCCCACGGCACTCATGGCGTTATACAGTGGCTGCACCACAAAGGGCAGCGAATAACATACCGACCCCACCACTAATCCCCAAAAGGTAAAAGGTAATAAGCCAATGCCAGCAGCCTGGGTAAACTGCCCAACAGGCCCATTTGGCCCCATCAGCATCAACAAATAAAATCCGATGACGGTTGGCGGTAACACCAAGGGCAAAGCGACAATTACCGTAATCGGGCCCTTTAGCCAACTTCGGGTTTGGCTCAGCCACCAGGCTAGTGGCGTACCTATGATAAGCAGTATCAAGGTGACCACGCTGGCCAGTTTTAAGGTCAGCCAAATGGCGCCCATATCCTCTGGGTTAAAGGGCATTTTTAACCTCGCCAGGTAACGCGTAACCATGTTTTGTGATTATCTGCCGGGGTTGCGCCTGCTGCAAATGGTCCAGAAATGCCTTTACGGCGGGCTTTTGCGCACTTTTCTTTAAAACCACCCTGTCCTGACGGATAGCAGGGTAAAGGTTGGTCGGGATAATCCACAGATTACGGGCATTTTGCACTTTGCCGATAAGTTGTGAGAGCGCGACAAAGCCTAATTCCGCATTACCACTTTGTACAAACTGAAAGGTTTGGGCAATGTTCTCACCTTGCACCCATTTGCTTTGTGTAGCGTCGACTAAATTCAGCTGTTGCAGCACCGAAACGGCAGCACTGCCATAGGGTGCCAGTTTGGGGTTGGCCAGGGCCAGTTTCCTGAAGCTTGCTTGTTGTAGTTGCTGTTGCACATCGGTATTCGGATTGGCAGACCACAGCGCTAAACTACCGATAGCATAAGTTTCAACCGTGTCTGGCGCGCCATAGCCGGCCTCAAGTAACGCTAGAGGTTTAGCCTGATCGGCACTAAAGAAGATATCAAATGGTGCACCATGATGGATTTGCGCCACAAATTTACCTGAAGCACCAAGGCTCATTCGTACCTGCTGGCCGGTCTTTTCCTCAAAGCCTTTGATAATCGCCTGCATAGGGGCGGCAAAATTTGAGGCCACGGCCAGATTCAATGGCTCAGCGGCCAGGGGCAATGACATCAGGGCCAAAATGCCCATCATGCTGATTTTCATGCTGACTCCTTGTTGCCTTCAGCATACCAGCTTAACAGCTTGAAGCAGATAGGCTTTCCACCTTTCGGCTATGTCACATTAATTACACGAAGCCTTGCTAGGGTTTGAGCACTTTTTGTCTCAATTAGGTTCTGAGAGCCCAGTGAACAGCCTTACTAATCTGATGTCGGCACCACAACGGTCAACTCCCTACTCCAAGCTCAGCCTGCTCTTCATTGTCCTGATGTTCGCCACCTCTGGCTATTTCCTGTATTGGGGGCTGGACTATACCCAACATAGTTACCCCATGTTATTTATGTTGGCCACCCTGTTTGGGTTGTTTATGGCCTTTAATATTGGCGGTAACGATGTTGCCAATTCTTTTGGTACCAGTGTCGGTGCCGGCACTCTGACGATTAAGCAGGCCCTGTTTATTGCTGCCATTTTTGAAGTGAGCGGCGCCGTGATTGCCGGTGGTCAGGTTACCGAAACTATCCGCAAAGGCATTGTGGATATGAGCCAGCTGCATATGGAGCCCATGCAGTTTGTTTACATTATGATGTCCGCCTTGCTTGCGGCAGCGCTTTGGTTGTTATTTGCCTCTAAACGCGGCTACCCGGTATCAACCACTCATGCCATTATCGGCGGCATAGTAGGCAGCTCCATTACCTTAGGCTTTATTTTGAATGGCAGTGAGTCGGCCTTCTCTCTGGTGCACTGGCAACAGGTGGGGGAAATCGCCATTTCCTGGGTGCTGTCGCCTCTGTTAGGTGGTCTTGTTTCCTATTTGCTGTTTGCCGCTATCAAAAAACATGTGCTGCATTACAACGACGAGGCAGAAAGCCGCCTCAAACAAATCAAAAAAGAGAAGAAAAAGCTGAAAGCCAAACACAAGCAGGCTTTTGAGCGCTTAAGTGAATTACAGCAAATCGCCTACACAGGCGCCATGGCCAGAGATGCCCATGTGTATGTGGAAGGTGACTTTGGTCCGGACGATCTGGAGTCGGATTATTACCGCAGCCTGCATGAGATCGATCAGAAAAAGCAGGACGTTGAAGCACACCGGGCCTTGGAGCATTGGGTGCCGCTTATTGCTGCACTGGGCGCCATGATTATCTCAGCCATGTTGCTATTCAAAGGTCTCAAGCATATGAACCTGGGACTGACCACACTGCACAATTATCTAATCATGCTAATGATTGGTGCGGTGGTTTGGATGGCAACCTTTATCTATGCAAAAACCCTGAAGGGAAACTCGTTATCACAATCCACTTACCTGATGTTCAGTTGGATGCAGGTCTTTACGGCGTCTGGCTTTGCCTTTAGTCATGGTTCAAACGATATTGCCAATGCCATTGGACCATTTGCTGCCATTTTGGATGTACTGCGTACCGGTGAAATTGGTGCTACTGCAGCTGTGCCTACTGTGGCCATGATTTCCTTTGGCATCGCGCTGATCGTGGGCTTGTGGTTTATTGGCAAGGAAGTGATTCAAACCGTCGGCCACAATCTGACTCGCATGCACCCGGCGTCGGGTTTTGCCGCTGAATTGGCCGCCGCCGCCGTGGTCATGATTGCCTCCCTAATGGGGCTGCCTGTCTCCAGCACACATATCCTGATTGGCGCGGTTTTGGGAATAGGCCTGGTGAACCGCCAGACCAATTGGACGTTAATGAAACCCATTGGTCTTGCCTGGATCATCACCCTCCCCGCTGCGGCGATACTCAGCGCAATTAGCTTTATGGCACTGCGTGCCTTGTTTTAACTAGCGGGCGGCATACCAGTGCCGCCCCTTTCCTGTCAGTTATCGCAGTAATTATCTCTTTCATATCAAGTTATTGCCTTTTACTGGCAAATCCCCTGTTCGCTTATCTAGGCTTATCTAATAAGCCCATAAACACTTAATGTTATACTCAAGGTTGATTTAATTCCATTTTGGAATATGCAAGCCATTTCAGGACTTGGACTGTGATCATCGCCTTGATTAGAGTCCGCCCTACACACAAAAGCACATACGCAGGAGCGATTATGCACATTTCCACACTTGCTACTTATATTGGCCGCGTACTCGGCACCGGCCTGCTTTCTCTTCCTTTGCTGGTCATCGGCAACAAAACTGCGTTGGCCCAAGAAGGGGTAAACGAGCAACTTGAGCAAATTATTGTAACCGGCACAAGACGAAGCGACCGAACCGTCGCACAGAGCAACGTGCCTATTGATATTCTCGATGCCGACCAGCTGACTTCTTCCGGTCAACTGGAAATCAGCCAATTGCTGACCAACCTGGCGCCTAGCTTTAACTACCCCCACGCTACTGTTACTGACGGCACTGACCATGCCCGCCCGGCGGTACTGCGCGGTCTTGCGCCTGATCACACCCTGGTTTTAGTTAATGGCAAACGCCGCCACGCGGGGGCGTTGCTTAACCTGAATGGCTCAGTTGGCCGGGGCTCAAGTGCGGTGGATATGAACATGATCCCCGCAGCCTCAATCAAACGCATAGAAATTCTTCGCGACGGTGCGGCATCACAATATGGCTCTGATGCTATCGCTGGTGTGATTAATATTGTTCTTAAAGACAGCGCAGAAGACGGCGCTGTTACCCTGACTTACGGTCAGCACGATACCCAAATGGCTGGTGTACCTCAGCTAACCGGAGTCTCAGACAACGGTAATGGCGGTTTGCAATTTGCTACCGGTGAGGATCGTAAACGTAGCGACGGGGAAACCTGGAATCTTTCGGTCAACAAAGGGTTCAACCTAAGTGATAACGGCTTTATTAACCTGACGTACGAGTATCGAGACCGTGAGCCAACCAATCGTTCTGGCTTTGATCCCCGTCGGCAGTATGCTTTACAAGCCGATGGTAGTTTTGATCCCCGCGAGTTCGACATTGACCGTTACAACCACAGATTTGGTAAAGCTTCGCTTGAAGAGCACAGTTTGATTGCCAACGGAGGGTACACTGTTGGCGAAGTCGAGTTATATGGCTATGCCAGCTATGGCGTGCGCGATGGTGAAAGCGGCGGGTTTTATCGTCGTGCCAGTGACAGCAGAAACGTGCCAGCTATCTATCCTGACGGCTTCTTACCTTACATCGTTTCCGACATTGAGGATTTCGGCGGTACCTTTGGTGCCAAAGGTCTGGCCGGAGAATGGCAATGGGATGCCAGCCTGACCCATGGCTGGGACAGCTTTAACTTTAATGTAGAAAACAGCCTGAATACCTCCATGGGCACCAATAGCCCAACCCGTTTTGATGCGGGCACCCTGGAGTATTCACAAAGCCTGTTGAACCTGGATTTTTCCCGCTATTACACACCCAGCTGGTTACCGGATAGTTTGCTGGTTGCTGTGGGAGCTGAATATCGTAGCGAAAATTACCAGATTAAAGCCGGAGAAGAAGCCTCTTACCTAGCGGTGTTAGATGCCAATGGTAATCCAGTGGCTGCTGGCGGTTCACAGGTGTTTCCCGGTTTCTCACCACTTAGCGCCACAGACCGCAGTCGTCATAACTGGTCGCTGTATGTTGACCTGGATACCAACCTGACAGATCGTTGGAACATTGCACTGGCAAGCCGCTTTGAGGATTACAGCGATTTTGGGTCGGATGTCTCCGGCAAGCTGGCCAGCCGTTATCAGTTGACCGACAGCTTGGCAATACGTGGTTCACTAAGTAATGGTTTCCGCGCTCCCAGTTTAGCCCAGTCTGCCTTTACGACTGTCAGCACCCAGTTTGTTAATGGTGTGCCTTTTGAAGTGGGTACCTATACGGCAGATCATCCAGCGGCCTTGGCCCTGGGCTCTCAGCCACTTCAGGAGGAACAATCCGTCAGCCGCTCACTAGGGCTGGCGTATCAAGCCGGTAATCTTAGCTTGACCTTAGATTGGTATCGTATCGACATTGACGACCGCATTGTGTTGAGCGAAAGCCTAAGTGGCCCGGAGGTGATTCAGATCCTGGCTGACGCCGGCATTAACGGAGTACAGCAGGTGCGTTACTTTACTAATGCCATCGACACCCGCACCCGCGGTGTTGATGTAACGGCCAGTTACAATCTGTCCTTGGCTGACTATGGTAGCTTGAATCTGACGGCAGCGTATAACCGCAATGACACGGATGTTGAACGTATTGCGCCGAATCCACCTGAACTGGATGCGCTGGATCCAGAGCAGTACACCTTATTTGGCCGATTGGAAACCAAGCGCTTTGAGCTGGGCACACCTGACTCCAAACTCAACCTGGCTGCTACCTGGCAATATGACCGTACTAAGGTAACCCTGCGTGCTGTGCGCTATGGTGAAGTGGTAGATGCCGGCAGCACAGAAGCCAATGATGAAGTGCTGGATGCTAAGTGGATCACCGATCTGGATGTGGCTTATGAGCTAACGGATAACTGGCAACTGGCGGTTGGTGCCAATAACCTCTTTGACCAGTATCCCCGCGATACTATCAGTACCAGAGGACAGACCGACTTTAACCAGATCTTCCCCTACTCTGGGTTCTCGGCCTACAGCATTGACGGCCGCTATTGGTATGCCAAGGCGACCTATCGTTTCTGATTGTAAGTTTAACGGACAGAGCGCTGAATACAGCGCTCTGTTTATCTCACTTAGGGCAATTGCACCAGTTTTTTAAACCCGCCCCAAAACATCCGCATGCCATCAAATGGCATAGTGCTTGGGTCCATCATGTCGCTTAAACGCGGATCGGCCATAACCTGCTCGTTAATTCTGTCTCTGTCCTCTCTGGACTTATAAGTGATCCAGGCAAAAATCACGACTTCATCTTCTTTCAAATCAACGGCCTGCGGAAAGGATGTGACCTTACCGTCTTTAACATCATCAGCCACCCATTCCCGATAAGCGAGAGCGCCATACTCAACCCATATTTTTCCAGCCCGTTCAGCCATCTGGCGATAGGCGTCTAGTTTGTCCTTAGGGACGGGCACAACAAAGCCATCGACATAGTTTTCCATCTTGATTCTCCTGTTAACGGGCCTCTTCGCCCTGGATTACGCTCCTATGAGCCTATGACAAAACCTTCAAAATCGCCTGCCCCCCAGAGAGCAGGCTTAACTGTGGTCGTTTTTAAAACAGAGGTTTCGACAGGTTAGCGAAAAATAGGCAGAAAAAAGGCCAACTTTTGTTGGCCCTGGGGAGAGGTAGAGAAGGTTATTGCGGGTTAGCGGCTAGCTCCACCATCACCGCTGTGTACATTTTCAGGTTAAGTATAAATTGCTCCATGCTGATGAACTCATGTTCAGAGTGGCCGGTGTACTCAACCCCAGGCATAGAAGGGCCGAAACTGACGGCATTGGGGAACAGTCTGGAATTGGTACCACCACCAATGGCAATAGGTTTGGCATCTTTGATACCGGTAAAGTGGGAAAATACCCTCAGCAACGTATCAATATGCGGTGCACTTGTTTGCACGAAAGGCTCGCCTATGTACAGATTTCTGTCGGCAATGACGGCGCCATTTTGCGACTGCCAATTGTCCACGGCCTGGTTAATCTGCTGTTCAAGCTGCCCGGCAGTTTTACCTACTGGTCTGCGAATATTGATATTCAGTTGCAGCCCCTGGTCACTAGTTTTTATTACCGTAGGAGACACTGTCATGGGCCCCATAAAATTATCGCTGTAAGCAATCTCACCGAACTGCTTGCCATACAACCCGGTTCCAAGCTGGCTGTTAACAAAGTTTACCAGTGCACCCGCGCTGTTGCTCGGCCATAACCTGTCGCCCAATAAAGCGGCCAGATAGGATATGGCATTCACACCGTCTTGTGGCTTGGATGAGTGTGCTGATTTACCTCTGGCCTGAACTCGTAAATTGTCACCGTCTCGGCTGAACTGGTAGTGCATACCATCATGTTGCGTGGCTTTGCTTTCTAGCAAGGCTTCAAAGTCGGCACTGGCATCTTGAATGATGGCCACGGCATCTTCCGGGATCTGACTACCAAAAAAGCCACCAGAAAATTCGCTTAATGCCATTTGCCCATCTTTAATCGGCTTATCTGCAAATGTCAGGCTAATGGTGCCGTAGCCCTTTTCTGCGGTTACCACTGGATATTCTGCATCTATGGTTATATTGAGCTCCGGCAGGCTATTTTCCTTTACATAGGCTTGCAAAGGACCCCAGTCTGACTCTTCGGCCATATACACATAAAGCTCGATACGTCGATTAAGGGCAATGCCTTTATCTTTAATGGCTTTCATGGCATACAGTGCGGTTGATATCGGCCCTTTGTCGTCTTCGGTGCCACGGCCAATCAGGCGACCCGGCTCAGAAGTTTCATCCAAATCAAAAGGTGACTTTGCCCACTTTGACGAGTCTACCGGCTGTATATCGCCATGGGTGATAATGCCAAAGCGCTCTTTGGCGTCGCCTAAGCCAATCACCACCAGATAGCCATGGTCGGTAAAATCCAGCCCAAGGGCTTGAGCCTGCTTAGCTAGTTCGGCCTTAAATCCAATATGGGCTGGATTATCAAGGCCAGATATTCCTTCTACCGCGACAGTGTTGTATCTGACCAATTCACGCAGGCTGTCCACCATGGCTTGGGAGTAGGTATTAACCGCGTAATTCGCGGTACTTTGGGCCAATTCACTGGGTGTTGAAGCAAAACTAATCGCTGAATAAAGCAGTGGCACAATTGCCAGAGGGGTACGCATAACCGGCTCCTTGAAAAATGGAGCCTCACGCTAGCAATAAAACCATTTGGTAACAACAGCTTATACGTTGCAAAATATAAACAGAAAGACCAGCTCATACATAGCGGTTCTGCTAAGATAAATCCTAGGTAATAACTGGCGGTGGTCATCACTTGCGCGGAACAATCAAACTATTTTGGCGGGTTCTCGCCTTATGCTTGGTCGGCGTGGGGCTCGTTGGGGTAATACTTCCCGGCTTGCCAACCGTGGTGTTTTTATTGATGGCCGCCTGGTGTGCAGGCAAAGGTTGGCCAGAACTTGAAGAATGGCTACTCAATCACCCTAACTACGGACTGGCCATTCGCAACTGGCGTGAATTTGGCTCAGTGCCTCGCAAAGCTAAGGTATTAGCCAGTGTAATGATATCTTCAAGTTGTATGCTGCTCTGGCTCTCCGGTTTGGATTACTACATTAAACTTTCTCTTAGCATTGTGCTTGGCTTTGTCGTTGTGTGGCTATGGTGCAGACCTGAGCTCAGCCTGGATAGTTAAGTTCTTGCTGTTTCTTTCTGAGTTTCATTTGATTTAGATTAATTTCCGTTCCATGAAGCTGGGCTAACCTTCAAGCTGTAATGTTCGGAGTCCATTTCATGCACAAATTCATTACCCGATATTTTAGCGCCAACCAGCAACGCCTTGAGTTGTTATACATAGCTTTTCGAAAGCAAAGAAAACCGGATCCCGAATGGTCTAAGCGTTTGTTCAAACTTTTTTGGTCTGGTTTGTTGCAACACATTGAGTGGAACCAAAGCTTATTGTTCCCTGCCTTGCAAACTCATGATGATCCGCAACTTAATGAGCTCATGGATAAAGCAACGGAAGAGCATAAGCAGCTTAAAGAACAAATTCAGTGGGTGTTTAATCTGACCGAAAACAGTCTTGATAGCCATGACGAGGAGCAGAGATTAGAGTATTTGCTGTCTGACCACTTTGAGAACCAGGAATTTAACCTTTACCCCGCTTGCGATAGGTTATTTGACGTCAATGCCGTCACTTGCTTGATAGAAAAGTTGGCTCAATCAACTACGCCGCCTTCTGATTAGTTTTGTGCCGCAGAAATTGAGCACAAGTTTTTGATTCTGCGGCATTACCTCTATTATTCTATTGTCCCTCCTTTTGCTACGGATCTAATTGCTGATGGATTTTATTTGGGTGTTATTCGCCTTTGTGTGCGGACTGGGTGTGAAGATGCTGAATCTTCCACCCCTGATAGGTTTTCTGGCTGCTGGCTTCTTACTTAATTTTATCGGTATCAAGCCCACCGAAAGTCTCGAAGCTTTGGCGAACCTGGGCATTACCCTGATGTTATTTACCATCGGCTTAAAACTTAACGTTAAAGACTTACTTAAACGAGAAGTGTGGCTGGGCACCGGTGTGCATATGTTGGTGTGGTCAGGTTTTTTGGCCAGTTTCGCTATGCTACTGGCAAGCATTTCGCTGGCTTATTTTGCGGTATTAGACTGGCAGACAGCAGCATTACTAGGATTTGCGTTAAGTTTTTCCAGTACGGTATGTATTGTGAAGTTGCTCGAAGAAGCTGGCGAAATGAAAACCCGCCATGGCAAACTCGCTATTGGTGTACTGGTTATGCAGGATATCCTGGCCGTGCTATTTTTGGTGCTCGCCACCGGCAAAACACCCTCAATTTATGCCCTCGGCTTATTGGGTTTATTCCTCGTCAAGCCACTACTTAAACGCATAGTGCAATTATCCGGTCACGGTGAGTTGCTGCCCTTAACCGGTTTTTTCCTGGCCTTGGGGGGCTATGAACTATTTAACCTGGTTGGTATCAAGGGCGATTTAGGTGCGCTAGTGATGGGCATTTTGATGAGTAATCATGTTAAAGCCTCAGAAATGAATAAGGCACTGATGAGCTTTAAGGATTTGTTCCTGATTGGCTTCTTCCTGTCTATTGGCTTTACCGCCCTGCCCGATTTACAAATGGTTGGTCTGGCACTGCTTCTCTGCTTGTTGCTGCCAATCAAATTTATCATGTTCTTTTTCCTGTTTACCGGCCTGCGCCTGCGGGGGCGAACGGCGTATCTAGCAGGCCTGGCGCTCAGCAATTTCAGTGAATTTGGCCTCATTGTAGTGGCGCTTTGTGTGGATGCAGCCTGGATGAGTAAAGAATGGTTGGTGATCCTGGCGCTGGCCGTGTCCTTCTCCTTTATTCTGACCAGCGTTATTTATCGTTATTCACATGCTGGCTACAGCCGCTATCAACAACTGATTAAACGTTATGAAAAATCCCGACGCCTGGCGGAAGACATCTATCAGCAACCCCAGCATGCCAAAGTATTGGTTGTTGGTATGGGACGGGTTGGTAAGGGCGCATTTTTGGCGCTGCGTGATGTGCTGGGAAATCAGGTATGGGGTATGGATGCGGACCGTGATCGGATTGAACGGCAAAAAGGTCTGAATCTGCAGGTTATCTTAGGTGACGGTGAAGACGCGGATTTGTGGGACAACATGGACTTATCCAGTATTGAACTTATCTTACTGGCTCTTCCTTCCACGGAAGATATACGTCATATCCATGATCAACTGCGTAAGGCCGGTTATAAAGCGCAACTGGCAGCCATCGCCCGTTACGAGGACGAAAGATTAGAACTGTTGCACTATGGCATTGATCATGTATTTAACTTCTACACTGAGGCTGGTACAGGCTTTGCTGAAGAAAGCTTAATATTGCTGGGCAAGCAGGCGTGAGTTGCAATGCCAACTCACTGTTGTCTACAGCCTGGTAATAAATGCCCAGCTTTGAGTTACCTTTTTCTCGTTGGCGTCCTGGAGTTGTAACACCAGGCGCCACTGCATCTGAGGTTCGCTGCAACTTCCTAAAAAGCTGACTGCACGAACTGTTTGCCCCTCTGCCTGCTCAACAATGACAGGTATTTTACCCATATACATGTTGATACCTTCTATATAACCGCTTAGCAGACGGCTGCCTTCAGGCAACTGCAGTGTTATCGCTAGCGGTTCTTCAATGGGGACAGGACGAGGAAAAACGCTGATTTGGCCGACACGCCCGGCAATTTCAAAACGGCAGTCACTATGGTGCAACTCACATGTGCCATTTTGTGGTGTAACTGCCTCAGGCTGATTCAACCAATAAGCACCTAGTAATATACCGGACAAGGCCGCGCCACTAAGTATCAGGTTGAGATAATTCTGTTTTAACACCTTGACCTCGTCCAAACACGAAGGGCGGCAAGTTTGAATCATTGACCAGGATCAATCAAGCGGTGTTTAGGCTATCTTTTAAGGCCCAAAAACCTTATTATTCCCGCTCGAAGGCCCGCCAAATATAAGTTGTGGATCAAACCTTTATAGGAATCTTTGAGACAGAACTTTTACTGGCGGTTTCGGGTTTTTTACCTAATGTTTAACGGGTAATAAAACATACCAACAGCAGCGGAAGAACCAAGACGATGAGTGAAACCAGTCGAGCACATCCCGAATACAATTATAAAGTAGTGCGACAATTCGCCGTCATGACGGTGATTTGGGGAATTGTCGGCATGACCGTGGGCGTATTAATCGCCTCTCAACTAATCTGGCCAGAGATGAATTTTAATACTCCCTGGCTAACCTACTCGCGATTAAGACCACTGCATACCAATGCAGTAATCTTCGCATTTGGTGGCTGCGCATTGTTCGCCACTTCTTACTATGTCGTACAACGCACCTGCCAGGTGAAGTTGTTTAGTGACAAATTAGCCTCTTTCACCTTCTGGGGTTGGCAAGCCGTGATCGTTGCGGCCGCAATCAGCCTGCCGCTGGGTTTGACTTCTTCCAAGGAATACGCGGAATTGGAGTGGCCCATCGACATTCTGATTACCTTGGTGTGGGTGGCATATGCGATTAACTTCTTCGGCACCTTGGTGATTCGTAAGACCTCGCATATATACGTAGCAAACTGGTTCTTCGGTGCATTTATTCTGACCGTTGCAATCCTGCACATCGCCAACAGTATGGCTGTGCCGGTATCCTTCACCAAGTCATATAGCCTGTATGCTGGTGCGGTGGATGCTATGGTGCAATGGTGGTATGGACATAACGCAGTAGGTTTCTTCCTGACCGCGGGCTTCCTGGGGATGATGTATTACTTCGTACCTAAGCAGGCTGGCCGTCCGGTGTATTCATACCGTTTGTCTGTTGTGCACTTCTGGGCACTGATCTCCCTATATATCTGGGCTGGCCCGCACCACTTGCACTACACTGCCCTGCCTGACTGGGCGCAGTCTGTTGGTATGGTAATGTCAGTGATCCTGTTTGTTCCCAGCTGGGGCGGTATGATCAACGGTATCATGACCCTGTCCGGCGCGTGGCACAAACTGCGAACTGACCCCGTCTTGCGTTTCCTGATCGTTTCTCTGTCTTTCTATGGCATGTCAACCTTCGAAGGTCCGATGATGGCTATTAAGACGGTAAACGCCCTGTCTCACTACACTGACTGGACTGTAGGTCACGTACACTCAGGTGCTTTGGGTTGGGTTGCGATGGTATCCATTGGCTCTATCTATCACTTGATTCCGATTTTGTTCGGTCAACCTAAGATGTACTCAACCAAATTGGTTAACGTGCATTTCTGGCTGGCAACTATCGGCGTAGTGCTTTACATCGTAGCTATGTGGATCTCTGGTGTTATGCAAGGTCTGATGTGGCGTGCAGTGAACACAGACGGAACGCTAACCTATACCTTCATTGAGAGTATTGAAGCTTCCAAGCCATTCTACTTTGTTCGTTTCCTGGGTGGTGTATTCGTTGTCGCGGGTATGCTGATTATGGCCTACAACTGCTATCGCACCATTAAGGCGCCTAAAGGCAGTCTGCAAGCTGAAGCACAACCAGCATAAGGAAACGCAGTATTATGAAAAACGTACATGAGTTAGTAGAAAAAAATACCGGCCTGATGGTGGTTATGATTCTGATCGTAATCAGCTTCGGTGCCCTGGTTGAAATCAGCCCGTTGATGTTCCAGCGTCAGACCACAGAGCCAGTAGAAGGTCTTAAGCCTTACACTGCACTGCAGTTGGAAGGACGTGACATCTACATCCGTGAAGGTTGTGTTGGTTGTCATAGCCAGATGATTCGTCCATTCCGTTCAGAAACCGAGCGCTATGGTCACTACTCTGTTGCGGGTGAAACCGTGTGGGAACACCCCTTCCTGTGGGGCTCAAAGCGTACCGGTCCTGACTTGGCGCGCGTTGGCGGACGATACAGTGACGAATGGCACCGTGTTCACCTGATGGACCCACGTGCTGTGGTACCAGAGTCCAACATGCCCGCTTTCCCGTGGCTGGCGGAAAACACTCTGGACGGTGAGCTCACCGCTAAGAAAATGGAAGTCTTCCGCGATTTTGGCGTGCCTTACACAGATGAAGATATTGCTGGTGCTCAGGCTGCCGTAAAAGGCAAGACCGAAATGGAAGCCTTGATTGCTTACCTGCAATCGTTAGGCACGGCACTGAAATAACATGGACCAGATAACCGTCAATATCATCTGGACTTTGGCCATATTAGTTATATTTATTGCCATTGTGCTGTGGGCCTACAGTAAACGTGCCCAAAAAGGCTTCGAAGAGGCGGCAAACCTGGTGTTTGACGACGACAAGCCATCAGCCGAGGCAAACAAAAAGCGGGAGTCATCTAACAATGAGTAGCTTTTGGAGTATCTGGATCTCCGTCATTACTTTGGGGTCCATTCTGGGGTGTTTCCTTTTACTGCGCTGGTGCCTTAAAAATAAGACCGGTGTAAAAGAAGGTGACGAAATGCACCACGAGTTTGACGGTATTGTTGAAATCAACAACCCGTTACCTCGCTGGTGGACCATTATGTTCTATGCCACCATCATCTGGGGCTTTGTCTACCTGGCACTGTACCCTGGTTTAGGTAACTTTAAAGGCCTGTTGGGCTGGGAAAGTTCGAACCAGGATATTCGTAGCCTGGCTGAGTCAAAAGCAGCCCATGAGGAAGATTTGGCTAATGGCAGCCTGAACGAGTACAGCCGAGCTGTCGCGGCGGCAGAAGAGCGCTTCGGCCCCATCTTTGCAGCTTACGCTCAGCGTAGCGTTGAAGATTTGGCTACCGATCAGGAAGCCCTGAAAGTTGGCCAGCGTTTGTTCCTGCAAAACTGTTCACAGTGCCATGGTTCAGATGCCCGCGGCCAGCGTGGCTTCCCGAATCTGACCGATAATGACTGGTTGTATGGCGGCAGCCCTGCGCAGATCAAAGAAACCATTGTGCAAGGTCGCCATGCTGCGATGCCTGCCTGGGGTGATTCTTTGGGTGAGCAAGGTGTGAAGGAAGTCGTAGCATATGCCCTTTCTTTAAGTGGTCGTAAGGTTGACCCTGTGCTAGCAGATGCCGGTCAGGCTAAGTACGCTATGTGTGCTGCCTGTCACGGTCAGGATGGTAAAGGCAATTACGCTTTTGGTGCGCCTAACCTGACTGACGACATTTGGTTGTATGGTGGTACCGAAATGGCTGTTACTGAGACAGTAATGCATGGCCGTAACGGTGTGATGCCTGCCTGGAAAGACATTCTGGGCGAGAACAAGATCCACCTGGTCACTGCTTATGTCTACAGCTTGTCCCATGACAAGTAAGCTCCGCCTTATTATCTAAGCTAAGCCCCGCTATTGCGGGGCTTTTTTGTATTTTAAAGGCAGATCTTTTTAATCCTGGCAGGTAAAATGCCGCTTTTATTGACCTGGCGCATGAAGGTTCAATGAACCCTAAGTAGAATGCCCGCGTGAATTTGTAACTAATCCAACCAACTAGAGACGTTATGAGTCAAACCCCTCCCCCTTGGTATAAACAGTTTTGGCCATGGTTTTTAATTGCCATCCCCGTTACTTCAATAATCCTTAGCACAAAGATGCTGATGTTGGCGCTTGGCGGCAACGACAGCATGGTAATAGATGACTATTACAAGGAAGGTAAAGGTATCAATATGAATCTGGATAAAATCCAGCATGCCAGAGATCTGGGTATTGATATTCGCTTGCAGTTCAGTGATAAGAGCGTTCAGTTGGAATTTGCTGCGGGTAAACCAGAATCTGGCGCGGCTCTAACCATGTACTTCCAGCATCCGACGCTGGCTGATAAGGACTTTCAGTTACTGCTAACTCAGAATGCCTCTGGGGTGTTCAGCGGCGCGCTGACAGAGCCTATGCAGGGTAAGTGGAAAGTCACATTAGAGCCATTTGATAAGAGCTGGCGCGTATACCAGGATATTGGTTTACCACAATCTTCTCCCATTGTTTTTCGTCCTTAATTAAATAGGTAACGTCATTGATCTGTTTTCATTGTCACCAAGAGGTAACGGAACAAGGGCGTTACCAAGCGTTAGTCTTAGGCGAACAACAAGCAATGTGTTGCCCTGGTTGCCAGGCTGTTGCAGAGGCAATCGTTGCCAATGGTCTGGAAGATTATTATAAGTTTCGCACCGAGCCTGCTGAGCGGGCAGATGGGATGCAGTCTGACATCCTTGAGAAGCTGAAACTTTTCGACCAACCAGAATTGCAGGAAGAATTTGTTCTGGTCAAAGGCAAGGACAGTCAGGTTCAGCTAAGCCTTGATGGCATCAGTTGCGCGGCTTGTGCCTGGCTTATTGAGAAGAAGCTGGCCAAACTGCCTGGCATTAAACAAATTGCGGTTAATGTGAGTGCCAGACGTGCACTGGTAAGCTGGTACCCAGATCAACTTGCTTTGAGTGGTATCCTGGCCGCCATTGAAAACATTGGTTATCACGCACAGCCCTTCCACCCCAAACAGCAGGAAGAGCAATTTAAAAAGACCGAACAATCCTACTTAAAACGTATTGGTCTGTCTGGTTTGATGACCATGCAAGTGATGATGATCGCCATCGCCTTATACTTTGGTTTGTTTGGCAATCTGGATGATGACATTCGCCAGTTTATGCATTGGGTGAGCCTGACCCTATCGGTACCGGTAGTATTGTATTCCGGCGCTATCTTTTACCAAGGGGCATGGCGTGCACTGCGCTCTGGTTCGGTAAATATGGATGTACCCATATCTGTGGCTATTTGGGCCCTGTTTATTGCCAGCGCCAAGGCCACTATCATCGCCGAGGGCGAAGTTTTCTTCGAATCGGTCTGTATGTTTATTTTTCTGCTGCTTATCAGCCGATTCCTCGAGCATAAGTCCAGACACAAAGCCGCCCAGATTTCGGCGAACATGAGTAAGTACATTCCCGTCACCGCCACCCTGCTTGAAAATGGGCAAGCCACGGACATACTGGCAAAACTGCTTAGGGTAGACCAACTAGTATTAGTCAAAGCCGGCGAAACCATTCCCGTGGATGGCGTGGTGATTGAGGGCAGCAGCCACGTCGATGAATCCATGTTGACCGGCGAGTTTGAACCGGTAAACAAAAAAGCCGGTGACGAAGTATTTGGCGGCGCGCTAAATCAAAGCGGTAGTTTAACCATTAAAGTGTTAAGGCCACTTAAAGAAGCCATGGTCAGCCAAATCCTGCGTTTACAAGACGAAGCCTTGCTCAATAAGCCAGCCATAGCCCAATTGGCAGACAGAATTTCCAGCTATTTTGTAGTGGCTGTGTTGGTTGTATCTGCCCTGACCTTTTGGTACTGGCACGCTCAGGGTAATGTGGACGCCTTCTGGATCACAGCCTCAGTGCTGGTAGCCACCTGCCCCTGTGCATTAGGTTTGGCCACACCTTCTGCTTTAACCTGCGCGATGGCAAGACTTAACCGGCAAGGTATCTTGCTCAAGCGGGCCGATTTGCTTGAGTCTCTCACTGGGATCAATATGCTGGCTTTTGATAAAACGGGCACACTGACCGAAGGAAAATTCAGCATTCAGCAAGTGGTGAATCTGTCGACCTTGCCTGAACATCAAGTTCTTGAGATTGCCGCGGCACTAGAAAAGCATTCAGAGCATCCGTTAGCTAAAGCTTTCAATGCTTATCAGGTAGAGCCTGCCACTCAGGTCGAGATTATCGCCGGATTAGGGCTCTGCGGAGACGTCAACGGCGTACATTATCAGTTAGGCAGTTCGCACCTGATTAAACATGAGATTCCTACAGCCTTACAGGAATGCAATGTGTTATTGGCTGACAAGCAGCAAGTATTAGCGGGATTCGTGCTAACTGACCAAGTACGAAGTGATGCCCTGAACATGCTTAGTGACCTGAAAGGATATGAGCGCTGTATTATTAGTGGTGACAGTCAGCACAATGTTGAAAAGATTGCCGCACAGCTGCAGATAACCAAGATGTACAGTCAGTGTCGACCGGAACAGAAACTAAAAACGGTGAAAACCCTGCAAGAACAGGGGCACCAAGTGTTAATGGTCGGAGATGGCATCAATGACACACCGGTCTTGGCAGCCGCCCAGGTATCAGTTGCCGTTGGTGGAGCGACAGACTTAGCAAAAAATGCCGCCGATATTATATTGATCAACCCGACCCTGACGTTGCTGCCAGAATTGTTCAAAATGGCTCAGCGCACCAAGCAGAAGATTATGCAAAACATGGGGTGGGCCTTAGGATACAATGTATTGGTGCTGCCTCTTGCGGTATCTGGCTATCTGACCCCCTGGTTGGGCGTGATAGGCATGTCGCTTAGCTCAATTATCGTAGTGGCCAATTCGGTGCGACTACTCAAAGCGGAGTCATAATGGGCATTCTGTATATCCTAATTCCTCTGGCCATTGTGATTGTGACTGTGGCTATCCTGATTTTCTTTTGGGCAGTAAAAGCCGGTCAGTTTGAAGATCTGGAACGTCAGGGACACAATATTTTGTTCGACGACGACAAAGAACAGAAAAATAAGGCAAATCAGTCGCGTGACTGAACTAAATCTACTGTCAGCCTTATTGTTGGGATTGGCTGGTAGCGTTCATTGTGTCGCCATGTGCGGTGGAATTGTTGGGGCGTTAAGCTTTTCCATTCCGCCTAAAAAACGCCCGCTTCCCTACGAACTTGGCTATCACTTCGGCCGTTTATTTAGTTATACCTGCGCAGGGGCCATCACTGGTGGACTCGGGATGCTTTTTTCCCATCAAGTCGCAGGGGGCATTCATTTACTGACAACTCTCAGTGCGCTTTTTTTGTTGGCCATGGCTTTGTATATTGGGAATTGGTGGCGTGGTTTGTCATGGTTGGAAAAACAAGGTGCCCGATTATGGAAACCATTGGCGCCTTTATCTAAGCGCTTTATTCCATTTAAACACCCTGTCGCTGCTATCCCCTACGGTATGATTTGGGGCTGGCTACCCTGTGGCTTGGTATACTCTACTCTCACCTGGAGCATGGCCAGTGGCTCCTCTTTAACCGGCGCCCTGACCATGTTCACCTTTGGGCTTGGAACATTACCTGCTCTTTTAACACTTGGGCGCTTCAGTCAACACATAAGACCACTTTTGAATCATCCGCGTAGCCGGCTGGTAATTTCCATTGTTCTCGCGGCATTTGCGGCTTGGTTGCTCCTATCGCCATTGATTATCAAAGCTATAGGCTAACCCGCCGTAAATTCGAATTCGCTTTAACCAAGTGCAAAAAATGCTAAGCTAGCAGCCTGTTTGCATGTTAAGCCGTGTCTACTATGAATCAACACCGCGAATGTACTATTAGTTGTCAAAATTGCAGTATTAGTCAGCTCTGTCTGCCCTTTACCCTGAACGACAACGAACTGGATAAATTGGACAACATTATTCAGCGTAAACGCCCCTTTCAGAAGAACGAGCGTTTGTTTCAATCAGGGGACAAGCTGAATAGCTTGTATGCTGTGCGTTCCGGATCATTTAAAAGCTTTGTTTTGGCGCCTGACGGTGAAGAACAAATAACAGCCTTTCACCTGCCTGGTGACATTATCGGTTTTGATGCAATTCATCACCAAGTGCACAAGAGTTTTGCCCAAGCGTTAGAAACTTCTATGGTCTGTGAAATCCCCTTCCAAACTATGGAAGTATTGTCAGGGGATCTGCCGCGCTTGCGTCAGCAAGTGATGCGTCTGATGAGCCACGAAATTCAGGCGGATCAGGATATGTTTATGTTGCTGAATAAGCGCACTGCTAATCAGCGGTTGGCACATTTCCTCGCGCATTTGGGGGAGCGATACCATGATCGTGGTTTCTCCGGTAGTCAGTTTAGACTGAGCATGACCCGCGCTGAAATTGGCAATTATCTGGGGCTAACCGTAGAAACCATCAGCCGCCTGCTAACCAAGTTCCAGAAACAAGGCTTAATTCAGGTGGATGGAAAATTCATTACCTTGGTTGACCCTAAGCAGTTAAGAGAACACCAGGAAAATGCACAGTTGTCGGTTAACAGTTAGATAGACTGGCTTTGATCTGGCACAAAGGGTAATAAGGTTAGCTAAACTAGACTTAAGCTAGTCGGAGTAAATGCGAAGAGGCAATGATGAACTACAAAAAATTGTTGGTAGTGATTGACCCAACCACCGAGCAGCAAAAAGCCCTAAAGCGAGCTCTGCTAATTGCGGAGAAAACTGGGGCCAGCATTACGGCCTTTTTGTCTATTTACGATTTCTCGTACGAAATGACCACAATGTTATCGGTTGACGAGCGTGAAACCATGCGCCAGGCCGTGGTGGACGACAGAACCGAATGGCTGACCGAATTACTCAGTAAACAAGTCAATAATGCCGCTCTGGCGTTAGATGCCAAGGTGGTGTGGCACAACAGACCTTTCGAAAGCATTATTTATGAGACCATTGAGCATGGCTATGACCTGATAGTTAAAGGCACTCATGAGCATGGTGGTCTTAAATCGGTCATATTCACCCCAACCGACTGGCATTTGATGCGCAAAGCACCCGTACCTGTGCTTTTGGTGAAAGAACATGCCTGGCCTGAGCAAGGTCAGATTATTGCGGCGGTTAATGTGGGTACAGCAGATGAAGAGCATAGTTCGCTGAACCAGAAAGTGACCCATACCGCATTGGCTTTTGCCCGCACACTCAATGGCCAGGTCAACCTGGTTAATTCCTACCCCGGTACGCCAGTGAATATTGCCATCGAAATACCAGAGTTTGATCCGGGCAGTTTTAATGAATCGGTGCGCAATCATCACACCGAGGCGATGAAGACCTTCGCCAGCAATCATGGTATTGCGCCCCAGCACTGCTTCGTAAAAGAAGGCTTGCCTGAGGATGTGATACCCACAGTTGCTGCTGACGTAGATGCAGAATTAGTGGTTATTGGCACTGTTGGTCGTCATGGTATATCTGCAGCGTTGATAGGCAATACCGCTGAGCATGTTATCGATATGCTCGATTGTGATGTATTGGCGGTTAAACCTGACGGTTTTATCAGTCCGTTACAAAAATGAAGATAGTAAGGGCCGCCAGTTTGGCGGCTTTTTTTACCCTGATTATTCAGACCCACCGCTAAGCTATTCCCTCCTCCAGACACAGAAAATATGTAACTTGTGGTCAAGCTAGGTATAATCCCGCCCTCATTGCAGAGGTGGCCTATGACCCGATTAGACGAACTGAGCGCAAAGCAAAAATACAGCTTCAACAAACTCCAAAAACGCTTGCGGCGCTGTGCCGGAAAAGCCATTGACGATTTCAATATGATTGAAGATGGCGACAAAGTGATGGTGTGCCTGTCTGGCGGTAAAGATAGCTATGCAATGTTGGATATTTTGCGTTACTTACAAAAAGTGGCGCCCATTCATTTTGATCTGGTAGCAGTAAACCTGGATCAGAAGCAGCCAGGCTTTCCTGCGCATGTATTGCCTGAGTATCTGGACAGCCAAGGCGTTGACTACAAGATAGTCAATGAAGATACCTACAGCATAGTGAAAGAGAAGATCCCAGAAGGTAAAACTACCTGCTCACTGTGTTCTAGGTTACGTCGCGGTATTCTTTATCGTACGGCGACCGAGTTGGGGGCAACTAAAATTGCGCTCGGCCATCATCGCGATGACATGCTGGAAACCCTGTTTCTGAATATGTTTTATGGTGGCAAATTGAAATCTATGCCGCCGAAGTTGGTAAGTGACGACGGCAAACAAATGGTGATCAGGCCATTGGCTTACTGTGCAGAAAAGGATCTAACACGCTATGCCGATATGATGGTCTTCCCCATCATTCCCTGTAATTTATGTGGTTCGCAGGAAAATCTGCAGCGCAAGGTCATTAAGCAAATGCTGCAGCAGTGGGACAAACAACATCCGGGCCGCATTGAAAACATGGCTCGCGCGCTGCAAAGTGTTACGCCTTCGCATCTAGCCGATCCTAACCTGTTTGATTTTGTCGGTCTTAAAACTCAGGATAAGCCTTATGAAGGCGGGGATATTGGCTTTGACGAGCCTGAAATAGAACTTCAGCGCAATAGGGATGAAGAGCAGTTAGTACAGATTGTACAGTTGAACTGATTTGGTTGGGGAGGATCCCCTCCCCGACGCTTGTCTACTTAGTAATTGCTGTGATGCGATAAGGTTTGGTTGGAAACTCAATTCGCTGAGATTTATTCAGCCACTGCTCATCCAGGCTTAGCTCCCCATTTTCTATACGAAGAGACGGCTCAAGCATACCGCCGACACGCACCGAACCTTCAGTCTGTGGAGGAAAATGCAACACAATTCCTTTGACTGAGGGCATCATAAAAGACAAGAAGCTGCCCATACTGTCAAAAAACTCTGTGTATTGTTCGTTGACCGCCTTTAATTCAGACAGATCATAGCTGGATTTCAAATACGCAGGCTTAGTTTCAAGCTGAACCGACATATCACACTGATTGACCGGCTCGCGGAGTTCAAAACGGGCCACTGCCTTAGCCAGACTCAAGGCTTTCTCGGATGGCACGGTAAAGCGCTGTTCTGGCGTTATTTCAATAGCAATATCTTGTTTTTGGGTATGCAGATAAGCCGACTCAAGATGACACATCTGTTTGGTTTGATGGTGCATAAACCCAAAGGCAAACTGCAAGGCGGACAACTCGTCCTTGTCCAGCTTACGGGTATGGCTATATAGGGTGGAATAATCCAGTTCCAAAGGCTCAGCTAACGCAGGCAATGTAGCGGATATGGCCAGCAGGCCAGCAATCATTACTCTCATGAAGTTAAATATTTCCTGTTTGTGCGAATCATATGCAGTAATTCATCGATGTAATCTTGACCACGCTCTGAGTAACTCATCAACCCCTCAACCAGATATTCAGCGGTGACAGATTGCTGATTACGGCGCAAACTGGCGCGGATCCCGCGCAGCTCGCTGTAAGCATAATGGCTATTAATGTTAGCCAGATAAGCCTTAACGGCGTGCGACAAATCCTTGAATTTTGCTACTTCGTGACCGGCATCGTCATCCCGTTGTTTCGGCACAAAACCACAACCTTTACGAAAGCACCACATGCCAAAAAAATTAAACCCCTGCCTGGCAAAACGCGACGTCCCCCAGGCGGATTCATTGGCGGCCTGAACTAAGACTAGCTCGACAGGAACAATATCTACGCGACGCAACAAACGATTAATGCCATCAACATCATGGGGCAAAGCGTCCAACTTATAACTTTGGCTGAGTTTTGTTAGCTTGTTCTTTTGATAGCGGCTCAGAGGCTGCCCATCGATCATTTTCTGACGTATTGCCTGCAATAAGTTGCGATCATTGAGAATGATTTGATTGTGATATTCCACCGCCGGGCGAAGATAGTCGAAAAATGCCTGTTTTTTTTCATCCACATTAGTGTAGAGATCAAAATCAGGTACAGGCTGATGCAATTGTTCGGGGGCAGGAATAAGGGCTTCAGGCTCGCGCTGTAAAAAAGGGTAAAGCAACGCAAAGCTCACAAGGGCAAAAAACACGCCTTGTATTAGCTTACCTTTATCAGGCATGAAAGATCGATTCGCCATTTTGAGATGCTCCATCTTGTCCCGTCAAGCGGACAGCAACGCCGAATATATCCCTGTATAGCACGCCTTTCATGTTGTAGTAAAAAGGTCCAACCCAAATAAATGCAATGCCGAAGGTGGCAATAACTAATACAAACAGCAATGCAAAAAGCAAATAAAGCAAGACAAACTGTTGCCACTTAAAGCTGACAACGCGAATCGACACAAAAATTGCGCGCATCGGCGTCAGGCCTTTCTCTACAACTAACGGCAAGGTAAAACTGCAAGCAATCATTAAGAATAAGCCGGGCACAATAAATAACAGTAAGCCCAACTCTACTAACAAGCTAACCAGCAATGCACTTAGTGAGAGGATCAAGGCCTTGGGCAAGAAATGAAACAAATGCGAGGGACGGGATTGCCCTCCTACCGCATGATTGATGCCCATCATCATCAGTCCGGTGATCAGAGGAGCCGTTAACAAGGTCAGCAGAATTTCTGTCATCAACTGAACATTTGGCGCCATTAAATCCAGACCTTTAAATTGCGCTAAGTTAGCCAGTATCAACACTGCCAGTAAGGCCAAAGAAAACACCAGCAACATGGCCTGTACCATGACCCACTTGGTTTTCTGTGTTAGCGCCCAAGCTTCATTTATCAAGCCTTTAAGATCCAGGGCAAAATCGCCAGCCATGGCCTTTTGCAGGCTACCCCCAAGTATCAGTGTTTTCTTGTCTTCCAAGCGTCTTAACCTTTAATTCAGAAAAACCTGGCTATGATACCAGTTGTTCGCATGTTGGGGCGAAGGGCTTCGAAGAATCATCGCCTGTTTGTACGAATTTTCATCACTCAAAAGCGCAACAAGCATTGTTTAGCCAGCCACCACCAAACGCACAGCCAGCAAAATCAACAAGATGCCCATTATGCGATCAAACCAGTAGCCTTTACTTTGCAAAAAGGTTCTGACCGCACCGGAGCCCAAGAGGAAGGACAACGCCACAAACCACAGACCAGTGGCTATCGCCAGATACAGGCCATAAACCAGCTTAACTTGCAGAGGTGTCGTCACAGAGATAACCACAGCGAAAAGAGATAAGAAAAACAGGGTGGCTTTGGGATTCAATCCATTGGTAATAAAGCCAATAACAAAAGCCTTTTTATCTGACAAGTGACCTGACTTTGCCTGTGCTTCAGCAGCTTTCCCGCTGTGGCTTGTCATTGCCCTTATACCTATATAGGCAAGATAGGCAGCAGCCGCATAACTAAGCGCAGTGAATAACCAGGGAGTGGTTTGGATTAGTAGACCAATACCAAGTAAGGAATAAGCAACGTGCAAGAGAATGGCGAGGCCTATGCCGACACTGGTGAATATAGCGGTACGTCTGCCGTAGCTAACACTATGTTTTAAAACTATCGCGAAATCTGGCCCTGGACTGGCTACTGCGAGTAAATGCACAGTGGCGATGGTGATGAACTCCAACCAATAAGGTTGTAACTGCTCTAACATGGTATATCGCTCTTACATTTGGCCGGCCAATAATGCTGACACATAGTCTGGTACTAACTGCGTTGCTCTTCCCTGACGCTTCTCAGCGAACCGACTGGGACTGGATTCTAAATTCAGTTCAACGGTGTGCGCCCCGGCGTGAATTGCTTCTTCTACAAAGCCTGCTGCGGGGTAAACATTACCTGAGGTACCAATGGAAATAAAAAGATCAGCGTTCCAAATAGCATCCATTATTTGTTCCATAAACAACGGCATCTCACCAAACCATACTATATGTGGGCGCAAGGGTTGGGCCGGTCGGCAGCAGCTACAGCGATCATCACCATTAAAGGTGCGATGCATGTCAACTATTTGCTGACTATGAGTACACCTGGCTTTCAACAGTTCGCCATGCATGGCTAGTAGATTTTGACTGCCAGCCTGCTGATGAAGATTATCAACATTCTGAGTAATTAGTAAAAACTGGCCCTTACAGCTTTTTTCCAGGTTAACTAAAGCATGGTGAGCCGCGTTGGGTAACACATCACCCGTTAACAACTGTTGACGTCTGGCATTATAAAACGCGTAGACTAACTCAGGATTTGCCGCGAATGCTTCTGGGGTGGCGACGTCTTCTACCCGATGGTTTTCCCATAAGCCATCATTATCGCGAAATGTCTTTAAACCGGACTCAGCGGAAATCCCAGCGCCGGTAAGGACGACAATATTTTTGTACTTCATACTGCGTGACGTTGTGTTGACTCTCTGACCACCAATTCCGGTTCAAAGTGCTGGTGTACTGTCTCTACTTTGCCTTTTCCAGCACGCTGCAACATGATTTGTGATATCAGTAGGCTGGCCGCCTTCTTGGCTATCAGGTTGGTAGGTTGGGCGGCAGTGGTTAACTTTGGCCAGGTCTGACGTGAGAACGGGCTGTCTTCGAATCCGGCAATAGATAACTGTTCAGGAACCGACACATTAGATAAGCGGGAAGCAAATAGCGCACCGGCTGCAATTTCATCGTTACAGGCGAAAATGGCGGTTGGCGGTTTATCCAGCGCTAATAAATGTTTCGCGCCTTTAACCCCTGATTCAAAGGAGTACTGTCCGTCATATATGTAATCAGGCACAATCTGAATTCCCGCGTCTTCGAGGGCGGCTCGATAACCGTTAAGGCGCTCGTCGGTGGAACGGTGTCCTTTGTCACCGCTGATAAATGCAATATCACGGTGGCCCAGCTCAAGCAAATGTTTGGTAATTTGATACGCCGCCTCATGGTCATGAACAAAAATACAAGGGGTGGCCTCGGGTTTATGTCCTGAGCCAGAGATAATGCGCACAAATTGAATGTCCATTTCAGCCAGTGTGCTCATGACCTCTGGCATTTCCGACAAGGGCGGTGAAATGACCAAGCCAGCTAACTGTGATTTGGTCACCATGTTTTTTAGTTCTTCGCATATTGTCGGTGAACTAGCATTACAAGGGTGAATGATCAGCTCGTAGCCCTTGTCACGACACTCGGCCAGAATACCATTCTGCATATCAATGACGTAATAGGCATTCGGGTTATCGTATACATAGCCCATAGTGTAAGAGCGAGTACCGGCCAAATTCCTGGCGGCTAGATTCGGCTCATATTTCAACTCGCGAATGGCAGCCGAAACCTTTTCCACCGTATCTGCGCGAACAGACGCTTCCTTGTTAATAACTCTGGAAACCGTTTTTATTGATACGCCGGCCAATTGGGCGACATCTTTAATTGTTGATTTCATTTGGTTTCTCTCGGCTCGATTGGCCGTTAGTAAACATGATGTATGCAATAAATGCCAGTGCTTTGCTGCCCTTATATAGGGATCTCTCGCACCGTTGCCCCAAATTACTAAATAGTTAACTTAAGATAACTACCTTATTACTTTTTTTTCTAATGAATTTCACAATATAAATGATTTATCACGTCGCCTGCCTGCCCGTCACTTTGTATTTACATTGAGAAGCCCCCACTTGTAACCACATTGTAAAAAACTGGTTGCTATGCTCAAAATTCTCATGTAGCTTTAGTTGATGACAACGCTGTCATCCGGTTGTAACAGCGATTGTCATTTTAAATAAAAACAAATGACAACGTTGTCATTTATACAATTCAGCTTCATGAGAGGGCATCATGACATCAACCAAACTCAATAAGATCACGCAAGGGCTTAAGCTGGCTCTGGTCGTGGGCGCTACTATCAGTTCTCAGCAACTGATCGCGCAGGAAGCCACCGCAGGCGCGGATGAAAATCTGGAAGTTATTCAGGTTAAAGGACTTAAAGCATCAAGTGTTGCATCTATCAATGCAAAACGCTTTGCCGGTTCTCAGCTTGACGGAATCAGTGCAACAGACATCGGTAAACTACCTGACGTGACAATTTCAGACTCACTTCAGCGTATTTCTGGTGTACAGATTGAACGTGTAGCTGGTGAGGGCGGTCCTGTTCAGATTCGTGGTTTGCCTCAAATTGATACCACCTTTAACGGTGAAGTCTTCTTGAGCGCTACTACTATCGATTCATCAGGCGCAGATTTTAGTGACCTTCCTTCTCAGTTGTTCTCTGGCGTTGACGTTTACAAGTCAAGCGAATCCAAATTGAGTGGCGCGGGCATCTCTGGTTCCATCAACCTGAAGAGCAGACGTCCATTTGATATGGAAGAAGGTTACACCTTTAACGTCGGTGCTGAAGCTTCCAGAGGTTCAATTACTAAAGAAACTGACCCGCTTTTGAATGGTTTGGTTGCCTATAACAACGGCAAGTTTGGCGTGCTGTTTTCTGCAGTCAAGTCAGACTCTAACCTGGCTACTGACTACAATGGTTACTTCGATACATCAGAAAATGGTGGTATCGGTGCTACCAATAACAACTATACTTGGGGTGCAAACGGTTCTGGCGAATCACGTCGTCACGTAGTACCTCAAGGTTTCTCTGCCTTTAATAAGACTGAGCAGCGCAAGCGTACTGCTTTCCAGTTATCAGCACAGGCAGATCTGGGTGAAGGCTTCGAATTAACATTTGATGCGTTCTATACAGACCAGGACCGTTTCAATAACCGTAGCGGTTTCTCGCACAACAACCGTTGGTACACCTTTAACGATTACGCTTACGCAACAAGCGATGGCTGGACTGGCGACACCTTTACTGATGCTGACGGCAATACCTGGGAAGGTGTCAACAAGTACGACCTGAAATCCTGGCGTATGCAATCATTTACCCAGGTAAACAACAACTACGAAACATCCGAAAACTACAGCTTAGATCTGAAATATGATCACGGCGGTGCGTTAACCGGTAACTTCCGTATGACCCAAGCCAAAGCCACTGCCAGCATGCGCCATGGTTATGGTGAAGGCGATATCATGAGTATCGATAAGGGCTCTTTGGTAACCGGCCCAGGTCAGTTTGCGCCAGCAGAATACTGTGTAAACGGTGAAGATATTGTTGGTTCAGCAGGTGGCTGTTATGCCTATTTCTCTCCTGGTGGTATTCAGGATAGTTTTATCCTTACTGTTGACCAGTCTGGTGAGCATCCAAACTTCAGCGGCTTTGACCAAATGGTTAATGGTGGTCAGGGCGTAATGTCCGTTGCTGATTACATGAAGTCCATTGATTCTTACCATATCGGTGCGTTCTCTTCTGAGGGCAACACGGATAAAGAAGGTGAAATTGATACCTACAGCACCAAGTGGAACTACAAGCTGGAGAATGATTTCATCACCAGTATTGATGTCGGTGCACGCTTCATGCAGCGTTCTGTTGACGTAGATACCTTTGACTACATGTCTACCTACGGTGGTGGTTGTGATATCGCACAATGGAAGGCGGTTGACCAATATTACAGCACAACTGGTAACTTCGACTGTACCGGCGTACAAGGTACCGGTGAGTACCTGACCGCAGAAGGCGTTGGCCTTGACGGTACCGTTCACGGTCAGGCTGGTGATTGGGTACCTTACACCCTATTGCCACCGACTCGTCTGGATCACCATACCACAGTATCCTGGCAGACCAACTTTGGTAATGTCGGCGGTATCCCAGGTGTTTGGGTAATCGACCCAAGCAACTTCAAGGATCCAAAGGCTTACCATGAGCGTGTATTCGGCAACGTAGTGCGTGTTGAAAAGCCTGGTGACTCTTATGATGTAGAACTGGAAGAAGTCAGCTACTTCGTTCAGGGTAACTTCGCATTTGGTGATTTCACCGGTAACTTGGGTATGAAGGTTGTTGAAACCGACCTGTTTGTACGTCAAAACGTGACTGGTCCTTCCCTGCCGCACAGTGGTACTGCAGCTGACGAAGGCGACGAAGTGTATGAGCGTAGCTACACCGATTACCTGCCCTCTTTCAACTTAGCTTATGCTGCTACTGATGATGTGATTTTGCGTGCAGCTTGGGCGAAGAACATGCAGGCCTTGAATCTGTCTGCATGGGGCGGCGGTAAGACTGTTGGTAAGACCATCGACGGTAGCTGTGACTGCTTGCGTGTAAGAAACGGTACTCTGACTGGTAACCCTAGCCTGAATCCATGGCGCTCGGAGAACCTGTCTTTCAGTGCTGAATGGTATGCAGGTTCTGCGTCAATGGCTTATGCGTCACTGTTCAAGATTGATATCGAGAGCTTCACGCAAGGCGGTACAGTGATGATCGATGAGCCGGATGATGACGGTGTACGTCGTGGTCCATGGCCTTTCTCTACTCAGGTTCAAGGTAACGGTGGTTACGTAAGAGGTATGGAACTGGGTGGTAAGCTTGCCATGAGCGACATCACTGATGCAGACTTCCTGTCAAACTTCGGCTTGGATGTTAACTATACTTACAGTGACAGTAAACAGGATGATAAAGGTGTAACCGGCGAAGATCTGCCATTCATTGGTATGTCTAAGAACACTTACAACCTGGTATTGTGGTACGAGCAAGAAGAGTTCTCCGTGCGTTTAGCTTATAACTCACGTAGTCCTCGCTTGGTTACTGCAGGTAACGCAGGTACAGGTGGTCAAGCGCTTTATCAAGATGATTATGCGCAGTTAGACTTCAACGCAACGTACAACTTCAATGAAAACATCAGCTTCTATGTGAACGGTGCAAACCTGACTGAAGAGTTCCAGCAAACTTACTTGGAATTCCCAGACCAGAAAGCGTTCCAGAACGTTTATGAAGCACGTTGGACCATTGGTACACGTATGACCTTCTAATTGGAAAGTCAGTAAAAAAGCCGCCCTTAGTGGCGGCTTTTTTTATACACTCCCCCATGAATATAATGTCAGCTGGCAGAGTCTTGGATAGTCTAGATGAAAGTAACTCAACCCTTCATTCAAAAGATCGTTATTGTTGGTGGTGGCACCGCTGGTTGGATGGCGGCCGCAACGTTGGGAAACATTTTTAAAGATTCAAAAGATGTTGAAATTGAGCTCGTAGAATCTGATGAAATCGGCATCATCGGCGTAGGTGAAGCTACCATTCCTCCCCTGATCACCATATTGGAAAAGCTGGGCATTGACCTAGTGGATTTTATCCAGAATACCCAAGCTACTTTTAAACTGGGTATTGAATTTGCTGACTGGAAAGCTTTACAACACAGTTACTTCCATCCATTTGGGACCTTGGGTGCGTCTATTGATGGGCATGATTTTTACCAATGTTGGTTTAGAACCACACAGACGGACAATACCAGCGAACTTATGGATCATTCGCCGGAAGCCCAGTTAGCAAAGCTAAATCGTTTTTTTGTCCCACACCAGTGCATCAATACCCCGTTAGCAAAAACAAAGTTTGCTTTGCATCTGGACTCCGCACTTGCAGGTCAATATCTTCGCCGCTTTGCTGAAGAGCGCGGAGTTAAACGAACTGTGGGTACAGTGGAGCATGCTATCAGCCCAAACAAACAAATTATTAGTCACATTACATTAAGTGACGGTCGTAAAATTTCTGCTGACTTTTTTATCGATTGTACTGGCTTTAAAGGGGTACTGATTGAGCAAAGCTTGAATGCAGGCTACGAAGATTGGTCTGATTTTCTGCCATGCAACAAAGCCGTCACGGTTCAAACAGAAAACACTGATACGATAAGACCTTATACGCTGGCAACGGCAAGAGAAGCTGGCTGGACCTGGAATATCCCCCTTCAACATAGAACCGGTAATGGCTATGTTTACTGCGATAAATTTATCAGTGATGAACAGGCGATGGATACACTTTTTGGTTGTATTGAGGGTAAGCCCATCAATCAACCTCGAGTGATCCCCTTCTCCACCGGTTTGCGCAAACAACCATGGAAAGGAAACTGCCTGTCTTTGGGACTGGCACAGGGATTTTTGGAGCCACTGGAATCAACCGCCATTCACTTGGTATCACGGTCACTACAATTATTTGTTCGTATGTTTCCGACCAAAACGCCTAATGGTCTGTTAATTGATGAGTTTAATCGAAGACTTAAGCAGGATTACGAAGAGATAAGGGATTTTCTGATTTTGCACTATTGCACAACAGAGCGCACTGATACTGAATTTTGGCGCTGGTGTCAGCAGATGCCGTTACCAGAATCCTTAAAGAATAAAATTGATTTTTTCTCCTTGTCAGGGGGCATCATTCCCAGTGTGGAAGAGCTATTCCAACCGACCAGTTGGTATTCGGTATTTGACGGTATGGGAGTGCGCCCACAATGCGCTAATCCGACGGTCAATGCGTTGGATGCAGATAAACTGGCCTTGAGTTTGCGCGCCGGCAGTAATGCTATTCGCGATGCCGCGTTAAAACAGCCAGAACATAAGCATTTTATTCGTGAGTATTGTCAGGCTGAAGCGCCAGACAAGTTGATGTAAGCAGGTATCATATGAATCAAACTCACCATGTCAGAACAATAGCTATTGTTGGTGGCGGGACTGCTGGTTGGATGGCAGCCGCTGCATTTAGTCAGCATTTTAAAAACATGGGCGTGTCTATTACGCTGGTTGAATCATCTCAGATAGGTACAGTTGGTGTTGGGGAGGCGACTATCCCGACCTTGAGGCGCTTTTATCAAAAGCTGGGATTCAGCGATCTAGATGTTTTAAAGGCATCAGCGGGCACTTGTAAGCTGGGAATTGAGTTTAGGGATTGGTACCAAGAAGGCACTGCATTTATTCACCCCTTTGGGCTTTTTGGTCTAGGTACAAAAGAGGTACCTTTTCACAATTATTGGCTACGGGCGAAGCAAGCAGGCGAAGTACCGCCCTTAGAAAAGTTCTCGCTGGGCGTACAGCTAGCTACCCATGATAAGTTTACGTTGCCTGCCGCCAAGCCGAATAACCAGCTTGAGATCTTTGACTGGGCACTGCATTTCGATGCCGCCTTATTTGCTAAATTGATGCGCCAGTACGCTCAAGAGCATGGTGTACAACTTATTGATAAAGAAATAACGCTGGTTAATTTGGATGAAAATAAATCGCGTATTGATTCAGTGCAGTTTGACGATAATTCGACGTTGGCGGCCGATCTCTTTATCGATTGCTCTGGATTTACGTCTCTACTGTTAGGCCAGGCCCTGGGCGTTGGTTATCAGGATTGGAGTGAATGGCTTCTATGCGATAGTGCTGTGGCCGTACAAAGTGAAATTGTTGGACAACCGCCATCTCGCACATTAGCCACCGCCAGGGATGCCGGTTGGCAGTGGACAATTCCACTTCAGCATCGCCAGGGTAATGGGTACGTTTATTGTAGTCGTTTTATTGACTCAGAGAGTGCCAAACAAACCCTTATAGACAACATAGAAGGCAAACTTCTACACGAACCCCGACGGTTTAATTTCGTACCAGGTAGACGTGCTAAAGCCTGGCAAGGCAACTGTATTGCCATAGGGCTGTCATCAGGCTTTTTAGAGCCATTGGAGTCCACCAGTATTGCACTGGTTGAAACTGCCATTGAAAAAGTGCTACTGACTTTCCGTACAAAGGAGTTCAACGACGACGATGTGCAGCGCTTTAATGAAGTAACGGCATTGGAATATGAACGCGTGCGAGACTTCATTATCTTGCATTACAAAGCCAATCAACGGACTGGCTTACCTTTGTGGGATTTCTGTCGGAATATGGCGTTGCCTGATATGTTGCGGGATAAGCTCGACAGATATCTTTCAACTGGAGAAGTCATTACCTATCCCTGGGAAATATTCGGTCGCGATAGCTGGTTGGCCATTTTTAACGGGTTTAAATTGTACCCACAGCGCTATCACGCAAGGGCAGACAATATGCCGATGGATTATTTACGAGAACACCTTAGCTTCATGCAGAAGCAGGTGGCCGGTTGGGTCGACAACGCACCGTCGCATGGCGAGTTTCTTAAGACCTATTGTCAGTATGATGGATAGTAAAAAGGGAAGTTCTCACTTCCCTTTTATACTCATAAGGCACTATTCGCTCTCTTTGGGCGGCACTGCTTTGCAATGTCTGTCAATGAAAGCCTGATGGCTTATTACCTGAGAGGCAGCGCCCTGAATAGAGTTTTTCATTTGCTGTAAGTTTTTTATCAGCATTTCTGAACTAGCGACTGTCGCCCTAATATCGACGCTATCTGGGACTACGCCAAAAGCGTTG
This sequence comes from Bowmanella yangjiangensis, assembly GCF_018531185.1. NCBI lineage: Bacteria > Pseudomonadati > Pseudomonadota > Gammaproteobacteria > Alteromonadales > Alteromonadaceae > Bowmanella > Bowmanella yangjiangensis. The sequence goes on along the minus strand of NZ_JAHDJU010000001.1, from coordinate 1,991,077 downwards.
TACATGGTCAACCAACTAGATGGCTCAAAAGATTCAGTTTCATGCTCAATTAAATGGCCACAACTCTGATACAAGCCAAGCTTATGCTTCAAACTGTCTGGAATATCGGCGTTGCGACATTGCAACCAAAACGGTGAGTCATCGCGCTCTGAGAGCTTGTAATGCAAAATCAGGAAATCACGAATATGTTCCATCTCGCTATTGTGAAGACGGTTAACCTCAGCAATATTGAATTGGTTAAACGAAGCATCGGGAAAGAACGTAAGTAACTTCGCTATGGCCGTTTGAATCAAAGAAATACTGGTAGATTCCAATGGCTCTAAAAAGCCTGACGCCAGCCCCAACGCGAAGCAGTTTTTATTCCAGATGTTTTTACGTCGGCCCGGCGTAAAACGGAAATGTCGTGGTGCATTGATTACCCGGCCCTCAATATTAGCAAGCAACAATTGCTCTGCGTCGTCATTTGACTCAAAGCGACTGGCATAGATATAACCATTGCCCATTCTGTGCTGCAAAGGAATACGCCATTGCCAGCCATTTTCTCTTGCAATGGAACGAGTATAGGGCGTTGGCTCGCCAACCAGCTCACTTTGAACAGCCACTGCGGCGTCACAAAAAAGCCACTGACTCCAATCTTCATACCCTGTATTTAGTGCCTGCTCAATCAGTAATCCTTTGAAGCCAGTGCAGTCGATAAAAAATTGTCCTTCAATTATCTGTCCATCTTTAAGCTGCAGAGATTGAATGAAGCCATCCTCAGGATTTAAATTTACTTCCTCGACCTCGCCATCAATCCACTTAACTCCCAGCTTCATACTGAAAGTTTTTAAATATGCAGCATATAGACTGGCATCAAAATGATAGGCATAGGAGTAGTCAGCTAGTGGTGATGGCGGATTGGGATGAGGCTGAGCAAACTTATTCTGTCTGGCTAGTTGTATTGGAAAACTGTAATCCGTGAGATCAAGCTGTGTCCCTTGGGTATTCAGATGGTGTATATAGTGATGAAAAGCAACATGTTGCATTTCCATACCGTAATCTGCGAAGGGATGAAAAAACGTCCCACCTACCCTGTTCCAGTTTTCAAATTGGATCCCCAATTTAAAACTAGCCTGTGTCGCCTTAATTAGTTCAACTTCATCAATACCCAAGTTTCGGTTGAAATCAACAATACCGGGTATCGTTGCCTCTCCCACTCCCACGGTACCAATTTGGGATGATTCAACTAAGGTTATAGTCGCCTGTCTACCTTCAAAGAACTTGGCTAGGCTGGCTGCCGCCATCCAGCCAGCAGTGCCGCCACCGACGATCACTATGTTTTTAATATTATTCATACTTACACAATTGATTAGTTCTGTTGGAATACCCGGACTGCTAATCCGGGCCATGATATACAACTGTATAGTTGATGAAATCCGGCCACGTGAGCCGGACCAATAAATGTAGGGTTAAAAGCAAGTTTCACTAAACAAATGAATATGGCAAACACTGCGTTTAATTCTCTGTAGCATCTAATTTACCGCAAAGCTGGCGTTTCTTCTGTTCCATGTGCCACCAAGTAGAAAAATGTGATCAACCCTTTCTATCTCAGTTAACATACAGTGACAGCGCTGTCATTGTAAAGTGTAAACACGGGCCTAAGCACCATACCTTTGATTTAACACAACTACATGCTTTCTGCGATGTATGCCTTCATTCCTCTTACCAGATCTTGATTGCGCGCACCCAGGGCAAGTTTGTGTGCCTCTTCTAAATGAGGCATCGGGTCTTTACCGCCAAAAACATAGTGTTCATATAGCGCTTTCCAAGCTTCCTTTTCTCGTTGGGGTAATCGACCTATAGCAAGAATGCCATGCAGCATGGAAGCAAAGGGTACCGCATTCCTTTCAGCCAATTCACGCCACCAGAAATTTACTAGCATATTAACCGGCGCTAAGGATTGCACGGCGTGCCACCAAAGACTTGGAATATATATAGCGTCACCGGCTGCAAGCTCGGCCGTTTTAGCACTTGCCAGCGCATCTTTGAATTTTGGATAGCGGGTAAAGTCCGGATTAGCTAAGTCAACCATGCTGATGGACTGTCCGGCCGGGTTGAAGTCTAGGGGGCCAATATATAGGTTGCTCACTTGTTCGGGGGGAATAAGGTAAACCTACGCTTACCTTTGACAACACAGGCCAGATTGTCAGGCTCATCGTAATGAGCGGCGATGGATACCCGATTTCCCAACCAGATCTTTTGCTGTGCCTGTGATTCATCAAATCCCTGCATGTCGCTTGTATAAAACAGCCGACCTCTGTCTTCTGCTCGCCCTCTCATTAAAGTTACTATAGCTTTCGAGTTGGCTAATCCCTGCAAATAAATTAATAGATCAGTGTTATTCGTCCCCACTGAAGGCCAATGGGATACCAAATTTCTAATCACTAATGGTCGTTCCCGACCTTCGAGTAACAACCTAAGACAGCTTATGGTTGAACTTTCCATAGTTTCAATACTATCCATTGTTTCCTTTTCCCTGAGCTAGGCTGATGACATTTGCCTCCATCAGACCTAAAAATCAAATTCCATTAAAATTCATTGTCTATTAGCTAGTCGCACCTGGAATCCAAACAAAACATTTGCAAGACAATACATCTTTGTTAACATAAATGACAGCGTTGTCATAAACAAAAAATATACAGCCTGAGTCGGGTTGAATAGCAACATAAAGGATTGTCTCTTGTCTGGATTTAAACTATCTCAAATTGCCATTGGTCTCTCTATGCTTGGTGGAATTGCAACCGCACAAGCATCCACGTTGAACCAAGCACAGCTAAACAATCTTGCTCAAGATCTGCATGTTAGTTACCAGGTTATTGACAATGTGAATGCTCAAGGTTGCGATAATAAAATTGGCGGCGGTAAGTGCTTTGATGCCCGCATTAGTTTGAAGGCGTCACAAGATTTCTCCTCAGCAAACTGGCAGCTTTACTTTAGCCATACGACCCCTATTCAAAAGGATAGCAGTGAGCTATTTGATATCACCCATGTCAATGGTGACTTGCATATCATCAAGCCTTCAGCTGCATTCAACGGTTTCAAAGCCGGTCAGGTTTACGATATTCCTTTTAAAGGCACTTTCTGGCACGCATCGGCTTCCGATCAGATGCCCAACTACTTTGTGGTAGCCGATGGCTTAAAACCAGCCATTATTGAAAGCACCAGGGAAGTCAAAGACCAGGATAGTCAGCTTACCTACAATCAACATGTGGCTCCGCTTAGCAAACCTGAGCAGTATCGACGTAGCCAGGAGGATAGCTTGCCCTTGGCTGACGCCCAGTGGCTTTACAGCCATTATGAGGATATCAATTCTGCTCAGTCTCCTGCGCACGCCGCAAGGATTATCCCTGCCATCAGTGCCGTACAATTAGACGGTGCAAGTGTTGACCTAAGCGGTGGTATCGCGGTTAAGCAATCCGACGTCATTGCGCATGCATTAGAATATCTTGATGCTCGTGGTATTACCGTTAATCAAAATGGTGTTGCGGTTAGTTTTGTCGATGATCAAAGTCTTGCTACCGATGCTTACCATCTTAAGGTTAGCGACAAGGGTATTCAGGTGACCTCAGCCAGTGGCAGCGGCCGCTATTACGCCTTAATCACCCTGGCTACCCTGGCACAGGATGCTAAGGTTCCCAGTGGCCAATATCAGGATCAGCCCAGATACCCGTTCCGCGGAATGCACCTTGATGTCTCACGCAACTTCCACAGTAAGGACATGGTACTGAGACTGTTGGACCAAATGGCCAGCGTTAAGCTTAACAAATTGCATTTCCACCTGGCAGATGATGAAGGCTGGCGCTTGGAAATTCCTGGGTTACCAGAGCTTACGGAGATCGGCGCCTATCGCTGTTACGACCCAACAGAAACACAGTGTCTGCAGCCCCAATTAGGTGCGGGACCTAACCGGGATGCACCGGGTAATGGCTATTACAGTGTGGCCGATTACCAGGAAATATTGGCTTATGCTAAAGCTCGTCATATCGAAGTCATTCCTTCATTAGATATGCCCGGCCATTCCCGCGCCGCAACTCGCTCCATGATGGCCAGATACAATAAATTTATGCAGCAGGAAAAGCCTGAACTGGCCAATGAATATTTACTCACCGACTTACAAGACACCACAGTCTATTCATCGGTGCAGTTTTACAATGACAACACTATCAACCCCTGCTTGCCTTCTTCTTATCGCTTCGTCAGCAAGGTGCTGAATGAAATTAACAAGATGCATCAGGACGCAGGAATGCCTCTCAATCGCTACCATATTGGTGCCGATGAGACCGCAGGTGCGTGGAAAGAGTCCCCGGCCTGTGCTGATATCATCGCTGAAAACAATATGGATGATCCTGAGCAGTTAACGGCCTATTTCGTAGAAAAGGTGACCAAGATTGTTAATGCCATGGGGATCACCGCAGGCGCCTGGAGCGATGGCTTAAGCCATGTTGAGCAGGAAAAACTGGCACCACGTATTCAAGCTAACATATGGGATGCGCTGTTCTGGCAAGGTCACAACCGCGCGCAGGATTTCGCTAACCGCGGCTGGGACGTGGTGCTGTCCATTCCTGACGCCTTATATTTTGACTTTCCTTATGCACTGGATCCGCTAGAGCCAGGTTATTACTGGGCCTCACGCAATACCGACAGCTTTAAGGTGTTCCGTTTTATGCCGGATAACTTACCTGCCCATGCAGAGTTTTGGCCAAATCGAATGGGTACCCCTTTCACTGCCAAAGACGACTCACCTCTCAAACCTGGTGCCAGTTTCTTAGGCATGCAAGGACAGCTTTGGAGTGAAACGGTAAGAGACGACAATCGTACCGAATTTATGATTTATCCGCGCCTGCATGCCATGGCCGAACGCGCATGGCACAAAGCAGATTGGGAATTGGCCTATGAAGCAGGACGAGAGTACGGCCCCGCTACTGATTACTTTGGTAGCGCACAGGAAACCGGCTTACGCAAGGATTGGGCTGGCTTCAGTCAGGCATTGGTAAGCAAATACCTTCCGGCGATGGTCGACAAAGTGATGTTCCGGTTGCCCCCTCCGGGTGCCAAAGTGGTTGAGGGAACTTTGTATGCCAATACCTTGTGGCCGGGGTTACAAATTGAGTATCGCCAAGTTAACGGTGTGTGGACGGTCTATCAAGGGCCGGTCAAAGTTCAGGGTAAAGTGGAACTGCGCTCTCGCTTACCAGGTATGCAACGCAGTAGTCGCATCACACTGGTGAATTAAAGATGAAAAAACTTTACCAAATGATTACAAAACAAAATGACAACGCTGTCATTTCTTTGATAGGCTACGGTTTCGCTGGTCAACCTGTAATGGGCATGACCTGTTCCGATTTGTTAGAAGGTAATGTGTAAATGAAGAGGCTGGAAAATCTCTACCTCGGTATTGACGGTGGTGGCAGTAAATGCAAAGTGCTGCTAACAGATGAACAGGGACAGGCACTCGGTACAGGTATCTCTGGTCCGGCCAACCCAAATCAGGGGCTGGACTTAGCCATTAATTCCATTATGGATGCCACTGAACAAGCCCTGCATGCGGCAGGCCTAGCTTCAAGTACGGTTGACCAACTTATTGTAGGCGCAGGATTGGCCGGTGTTAACCTGCCCAAATATCGCGTGATGCTGGAGCAGTGGGACCACCCTTTTGCTCAGTTCCACATTACCACCGACTTGCAAATAGCTTGCATGGGGGCGCATAACGGCATGGATGGAGCTGTTATTATCGCCGGTACCGGTTCAATAGGTATGGTTAATGTTAACGGCCATACCCACGAATTTGGCGGCTACGGGTTTAGTGTCGGCGATCAAGGTAGCGGCGCCTGGATGGGCATTACCGCTATCAAGCAGACCTTGCAAGCCCTGGATGGCTTGTTACCAAATAGTGAACTATCACAGCGCGTATTAGATTTCACCCAATGCAAAAATGCCCAAGAGTTGGCACAGCAAATGGCGAATCTTAAGCCATCCGCTTATGCCAAGCTGGCGCCATTGGTTATTGAACAGGCCGCGGTTAAAGACACCCTGGCGCTGGATATCGTATTAAACGGGGCGGATTACATCAGCCGTTTAGCGCGAAAACTGTTAACCTACAACCCGCCCAGATTGTCGATGATCGGCGGTCTGGCACCACGCATCCAACCTTGGCTGGACGAAGATGTTCGCGAACGGGTCGAGCCCGCCAAGCAGCCTCCGGAAAACGGAGCAATTTTATTTGCCCAACAACAAGCCTTAGTAAGTGAGAAAGCTTAATGTCAACCAGTATCATGGCTCAAGAAGCCGCTGAAACCCCCAATCGAGTCAGAAGCCAGTTAGTGGATAACCAGGAGGCTTGCTATCAGCTAGGTCAACGTATCCGCTTGTTTGATCCTGCCTTTGTGTTGATGGTGGGACGTGGTTCATCAGATCACGCGGGCGTGTTTGCCAAATACCTGATTGAAATCGAAACAGGTACACCTGTTACCGCTTCCGCCCCCTCTGTGGCTAGTGTTTACGGTAAAGAACTGAAGCTTAAGCAAGCCCTGGTCATTGTTATTTCTCAGTCTGGCCGTAGCCCGGATATCCTGGCCCAGGCTAAAGCAGCCAAAAATGCCGGTGGTTTGGTGGTGGCTTTAGTTAATGACACCACCTCTCCTCTGGCTGAGCTGGTCGATTTCGTGTTGCCTTTAAATGCTGGTGCAGAAAAAGCCGTGGCAGCAACCAAGAGCTATTTGTGTACTCTGAGTGCCTTGTTGCAAATGGTGGCCTACTGGAAGCAGGATAAAGAGTTGATTGCCGCGCTGGAGCAACTGCCAGACGCCCTGCAACAAGCCATCGAAGCGCCTGTTCAGTTGACTGTGGATTTTGTCCGTGACCTGAAACACTGCGTTGTATTGGGTCGTGGTTTTGGTTACGCCATCGCACGTGAATTGGCACTGAAACTGAAAGAAGTATGCAGCGTGCATGCTGAAGCCTTCTCCAGTGCCGAATTCCTGCATGGTCCAGTCACTTTGGTACAGAAGAAACTGGCCGTGGTTGACCTGACTATTGAAGATGAGTCGGTAGAAGCCCACCGTCAACAAATCGAAGAAGTAGGTCGTCGCGGCGCCGTACTGTGCCATATGAACCAAACATCTAAGGATGTCCACCCTCGCCTGGCCCCATTAACCTTACTGCAACGTTTCTATTTAGATGTTGAACAGGTAGCCCAAGAATTGGGTTACGACCCGGACTCACCTGTTGGTCTGAATAAAGTAACGCAAACATTGTAAGAAGGGATATTCATGGCGGTAAGTTACTTAAGCAAATTATTTTTCGATGGTGAGCAGTTGCATCAGGATGCCTGTGTCACAGTAGAAAATGGCAAAGTGGTTTCGCTTGCTCCGCAGGCTGGGGCCGAAACTGTCGAAGTGGACGGCCTGCTGGCCCCCGGCTTTGTGGATGTGCAGGTTAATGGCGGTGGCGGTGTGTTATTTAACACCGACCAATCTGTTCAGGGCCTGACCACTATGTTGAAAGCCCATGCCCGCTTTGGTACTACCGCTATGTTACCTACGCTGATTACCGACGGCTTGGACATAATCCGTCGTGCCGCAGACGGCATGGCCGAAACGATTGCCGCCAATACGCCAGGCATTCATGGTATTCACTTTGAAGGCCCCCACCTGAGTAAACCTAAAAAGGGTATACACAGGGAGCAGTTTATCCGCCCTATCACTGATGCAGAACTTGAACAGTTTTGCCGCAATGATCTGGGTAAAGTGCTGGTCACCCTGGCACCGGAGAATGTGCCTGCAGACATTATCCGTGAACTGGTTCAACGTGGTGTTAAGGTCTGTTTGGGTCATTCCAATGCAGATGTAGATACCACCTTGGCGGCCATAGAAGCCGGTGCGGATGGATTTACCCACCTGTTTAACGCTATGTCAGCCATGACCAGTCGTGAACCAGGTATGGTAGGCGCCGCTTTGGCCAGCGACAGTTACTGTGGATTAATTCTGGATCACTACCACGTACATGCCATCAGTGCTAAAGCGGCCATTAAAGCTAAAGGTATTGAGCGCATTATGTTGGTTACTGACGCCATGGCGCATGTGGGTGCCGAGATGAATGAGTTGCCATTTTTTGACACCACCATTCGCCGCGACGGTGACATGCTGACCATACCCGGCGGCACTCTTGCAGGATCGGCATTGGATATGGCCAGTGCGGTACGTAATTGCCATCGTGATCTGGGCTTTACCATTAGCGACAGCATTCTGATGGCCTCATTGACGCCAGCTCGTTACCTTGGACTTGATAACAAAATTGGTAAGTTGCTCCCAGGTTACCAGGCAGATATGGTACTGCTGGATGAAAACCAGCATGTAAAACAAAACTGGATTGGCGGTCAGGCAATGCTCTGAGCCGCCGGCATCAACAAGTGTGCCGGTGCTTCGGCCTGGCGTTAATCAAAGTGAGAATAAGATGGATACCACAATGAGTAGCCGCGACCTGACCAAAAGCAATGCCATTCCCATGGCCATTGTCGCTGGTCTTTTCTTTATATTGGGCTTTGCAACCTGGCTAAACGGCTCGTTAATGCCGTATTTAAAACAAATTTTTGACCTGACTCCCTTTCAAGCAGCGTTAATTCTGGGCAACTTTTATATTGCCGTTACCTTTACAGCCATTCCCTCAGCCTGGGTTATTCGCAAGGTTGGTTATAAGAACGGCATGGCGCTGGCCATCGGCGGCATGTTATTAGCTGCCCTGCTATACATCCCGGCTGCTGAAACCCAAACCTTCGGCCTGTTCCTGTTTGCCCAGCTATGTATGGGTATTGCCCAAACGCTTCTGCAAACTGCAGTCAACCCCTATGTGGTGCGTTTAGGCCCTGAAGAGTCTGCCGCGGTGCGAGTCAGTATCATGGGTATTCTGAATAAGAGTGCCGGTGTCGTCGCCCCGCTGGTGTTCAGCGCGCTGATTGCCGCTCAATTTACCGGCCTGGTTGGTAAAGAACTGACCGCCGAAGAAGTCACCATGATGGCTGACAGCTTGATTCTGCCTTATCTGGGTATGGCTGCCTTCTTTGGTGTCATTGCCCTGGCTGTTAAGTTCTCCCCTATTCCAGAGCTGGAAGATGGTGATGAAGAGACTGGCGAACAAGGCACAGTAAAAGAAGCACTGCGCCACCCTCATCTGGTTCTGGGTGTGCTGTCGCTGTTTTTCTACGTCGCAGCCGAAGTTATTGCGGCTGATACTATCGGTGCCTACGCACTGTCTTTAGGGGTAGAAAACTACAGTGTCATGACCTCCTACACTATGGTGTGCATGGTGGTGGGTTATGTACTTGGGATCATCCTGATCCCACGGGTTATTTCCCAGCAAAAAGCACTAACCTTCTCGGCCGTACTGGGTATTCTGCTGTCTCTGACCATAGTATTTGGTAGTGCTGAATCAACTGCTCTTGCCGATGCCTTGCTGGTACCTTTTGGTGGTGCGCAGCTACCAAATTCCTTGTTGCTTATTGCTGTGCTGGGTTTGGCCAATGCCATTGTGTGGCCAGCCGTGTGGCCTATGGCACTATCAGGCTTAGGCAAGCTGACTAGCGTTGCATCTGGTTTACTGGTTATGGGTATTGCCGGAGGCGCTTTCGGCCCTATGTTCTGGGGTCTGCTGAGCGGCTCAGGTGATGCAGCCGGTCAGCAGTTTGGCTACATCGTACTCGTACCTTGCTATCTGTTTATTCTGTACTTCGCGGTAGCCGGTCACAAAAAACGTAGCTGGTAAGCAATTCAAATCAAAAGAGCGCGCTCTATATGGCGCGCTTTTTTGTATCAATGTTAAGAGGTGATTCAATGAAACGAGAATTGAGTCTGGATATTTTCAGGGGACTTACCCTGGCCGCCATGATTTTGGTCAATACCCCAGGAAGCTGGTCACATGTTTATGCGCCACTATTACATGCTAGTTGGCACGGCCTAACACCAACCGATCTCATTTTTCCATTCTTTTTGTTTATCGTCGGCGCGGCCATGTTTCATTCCATGGGACGCATTCCTAAGGGCCAAATCCCCTGGGTTAAGATCATTAAACGTACCTTGTTAATGTTCATAATTGGCTTTGCACTGAACATCTATCCCTTTACCGGCGACCCTGAAAACTGGCGCGTTATGGGGGTATTGCAACGCATTGCCCTTTGTTACTTTGTCGGCGCGCTGATTATCTTAAGCCTCAATACCCGCGGCATATGGCTGGCCAGCGCTGGCATATTGATTGGTTATTGGTTGCTTATGCAAATTAATGCCGATCCCTGGTCGCTGGAGCACAACCTGGTTCGCCAACTGGATATGGCAATTATTGGCGCTAACCACCTGTATCAGGGCTTTGGAATGGCTTTTGATCCAGAGGGGTTGCTAAGCTGCCTTCCTGCAACAGTGACGTTGTTGGCCGGTTACCTTACTTCCAGCATGTTATCCGGTTGTTCCACCAATCAGACTAAGATTAAGAACTTGCTCACCTGGGCCGCCATTGCCCTGCTAGCCGGTTTGTTGTGGCATCCTTTACAGCCCATCAATAAAGCCCTGTGGACGGGTTCGTACGTATTAGTAACAGCCGCATTTGCCTGGCTAACCCTGGCACTGATTGTGTACTGCCACGATATCCGCCAGTGGCAGAAAGGATTTCATTGGGCACAGGTTTACGGCAGCAACCCGCTGTTTATCTATGTGTTGTCCTGGTTATATGCCGCAACTCTTGGTCAGGTTATTCGCTTTGAAGTAGACGGCAAGACCATCAGTGCCTATCAGTGGACTTTCGAGTTTTTTAGCGGCTTTATGTCGCAGAAGAACGCATCCTTGCTGTTCGCCTTGATTGCGGTGGGCTTGCTTTACCTGCTGTCTGCCTGGCTGTATAAGCGAAAAATCTTTATCAAACTCTAATTTTTCAATTTACGCCCTGTCATCAGGGCGTTTTTTATTTCACATCCATTTCACGTATTCGGTCTTAAAGTGCGCCTAACTATTTAAGGAGTAGAGATATGCGTCACTTGGTAAAACGTGGAATGATAGTGTTGGTTGCTGGGCTAATTGTCTTAACCGTCATTTGGTACAGTTTTTTTAGATTGTCTCCCTATAACCTCACTGAACAACAGCGTCAGCAAGCATTTTTGCTAAACAACCCAACAGCCGTTTCATTAGAGATGCAACCTATTTCCACCACCGCCTGGGAATTCACCTATATCTCTTTTGATGGTGCGAAGGTGAATGGGCAGTTGCACTATCCTTCTGACCCTGCCGAGCTTACCGGCAAAATACCGGTAATGGTTGGTGTCCATGCCATGGGCAGAAGTCAGATTCGTTGGTGGCAAGATAGCTTCAATGGAAAACCATCCTTAACCCAAGTACATAAGCTAACTCGTATGGCGCTTGAAAAAGGTTATGCCGTTATCGCGATTGATGCCCGGGAACATGGTCAACGTAAAAATCCAGACTATCTTCTTAACGACATCATGTCTGATCTGCATATCTGGGGCGAACGACAAGGTTATGAAGCCATGATCCACGATACGGTTGTGGATCACAGAATGCTGCTTAATTGGATTAGTGCTCAACCGCAATTCGATACACAGCAAGTAAATGTCGCCGGTTACAGTATGGGTGCACAGGTCAGCTTGCTTTTAGCCGCAGTGGATAAACGCGTAAACAAAGTGTTGGCCATAGTCCCGCCCCATATAGACGATAAAACAGCCTTGGTATCTCCGCTGCAATGGCTCAGTGGCCTGAAAGATAATGCGGTTACCCTGATAAGTGCAGATAACGATGAATACGCCAGTCAGGACGACAACCAACGATTATTCGACCTTATCCCTTCAACGTCTAAACAGCACATTCGCCTAAATGCCGGGCATATTCTGCCAGAAGATTACCCCGAGCAGTTGCAGCACTGGTTTTAATCGCCTTCCAGCCACAAAGACAGCGTACCTGCCATGCCATTTCACAGCACTTTCACATACTGGCTGGAATGCTAAGCGTACTAACAAACAGGAGTATTCTTATGAAACCAATACATTTTGCCTTAATGATTTTAGGTTTGCTGCTGAGCAGCGGACTCTATGCTAAACCGCGGGTACTGATGGTGGTAAGCAGCCATGGTGAAATAAACGCCGCAGATGAAATTATCCAGCCTGGTTTTGAATTTGATGAGCTAGCTAAAGTCTATCTTGTATTTACTAGTCATGGTCTTGATGTTGATATCGCCAGTCCGGCAGGTGGCCAGCCGGTTGCAGATAAGTACGACCCAGGCAAAGCGTACAATCAGTCATTTTTAGCCGATCCTAAGGCCAAAACCCTGTTGACCCACAGTTTGAAGTTGGCCGAGCTAGACGCCCAAGATTATCAGGCCGTATTTATCGTGGGTGGTAAAGGACCGATGTTCGATTTGTGGCAGGATAGTAGCTTGCAAGGTCTGATCAGGGATATCTGGGAGAACAACGGAGTGGTTTCTGCCGTTTGCCATGGCCCGGCAGCGTTGGTTGATGTGAAGCTCTCGGATGGCAGCTACCTGGTTGCGGGTAGAAAGGTCAATGGTTTCACCAATCAGGAAGAGGCGGCATTTGGCAAAAAGTGGAAAAAAGACTTCGCCTTTTTGCTGGAAGATAAGTTAAAAGAGCGCGGCGCCTCCTTTGAACGCTCAGCCTTAATGTTGAGCCATGTCAGCGAAGACGACCGTTTAATCACAGGGCAAAACCCCTTCTCCACCGTCGATACCGCATTAGCCGTAGTGACCAAACTGGGTCTGGACATCAAGGTGGCGCCCAACTACACCGACGATAACAGTATTAGGCTGGTGCATGAGATTTTGCAGGGTAAGCTCTATAGCACAGAGCAACTGGCGCAAAATACTCAAGTGCAAGTAGAGCTGATCGGCATGTACGGTTATTATCTTGCCCTATTTGGTGAGCAGGAAAATGACAAGCACAACGCCATCCGAATTATGGAACTGGTGGGCCCGATAATGCAGCATCCGGTACTCGTTATGCAGCTTGCCAAAGAGTACCAGGCATTAGGTAAACACCAGGCTGCTCGCGACAGCTTGCAGGCATTTTTACAAAGCCATCCTGACGCAACCAAAGTACAAGAACTATTGGACCAACTGACATCCAAGCCGGTTGTCAGGTAGCGCCTTCACTTTAGGATACCGCCCTTGAAAATACTGATCGTGGAAGACAACCAGGATATTGCGGCCAATATCGCCGAATACCTGGCGGTGGAGAGCTGGCAACTGGACTTTGCCCACAACGGTCAGTTGGGGCTGCAACTTGCCCTTGAGCATTACTATGATTTGTTGATTCTGGATCTTATGCTGCCAGGTCTGGATGGCTGGCAGCTATGCTCTGAGCTCCGCCGTCAGGCCACTCGGCATATTCCAATCTTGATGTTAACCGCCAGAGACAGCCTGAGCGATAAGGTCAAAGGTTTTGAACTGGGTGCAGATGATTATCTGACTAAACCTTTCGCACTTGAGGAGCTTAAAATGCGTTGTCTGGCTCTGGCCAGACGCCATGAATCCAATCAAGCCCATCAACTCATCTTAGGTCCATTACTGATTGATAAGCGCTCCCAGCAAGTGTGGCGCCAGGGGCAGTTAATCGCGCTTAATCCTATTCCTTATCAAATTTTGCTAATCCTTGCCCAGGCGCACCCCAGAGTCGTCACCCGCAGCGAGCTGATTGAACGGATTTGGCAAGATGAGCCAACAGACTCTGATGCACTGCGCTCCCACATTTATCAATTACGTCAACGGCTGGATAAACCCTTCGAGCAACCGCTCTTGCACACCCAACACCAAATTGGTTTTAGCCTGGAGATCCCGCATGCAGCGGCATAGTGTAAAGTACCGTCTTCTGTTCAGCATCGGGCTTGTCACTTGTCTGACGGCTCTGCTGTTTGGCGTTGTCAGCTTTCTTTTTGCTTACCATGTCGAGGATAAATTTTTTGAACGGGTCCTGGATGATGAAGCGATGCGCTTAAACCAGCGCCCTGGGGCAGAGCCTCATCTACCCTTTATTACCTTATATTCTGATGCCCAGCAGCTGCCCAAAGCATTGCAATTGATTTTGCGAGCAGAGCCCGAGCGCAAAGAAATTGGTCTGGATGATGGCCGTCACTTTCACCTCAAGCAGTTAGATGATGGGCGCTTATTGCTTGCCGAAGTCAGCGATTATCTGGTTGTCAGAAGCATAAAGGGCGAAATGCTGACGTTTTTGCTGCTGTGCCTGTCGCTGGTGCTGGTGTTGTCAATTTCACTGGCCTTGTCTATTGCCAATAGATTACTCAAACCCCTATCCCGTCTGACCCAGACGATAGAAAATACCACAGAAGCAGGCTTACCAAAGGGCTTTGCCAACGCCTACCCCAATAACGAAATCGGCATAATGGCGCATGCATTGGATGCGCAAATGCAGCGAATCAATGCATTTATCCAGCGTGAGCAACAGTTTACCCGTGATATAAGCCATGAACTACGCACGCCGTTGACGGTTTTTGATGGCGCACTGACGTTGTTAAAAGAAACCGCCTTGCAACCAAGACAACAAGAACTGCTTAATCGCCTGGAAGACAATAAAATCAGGATGCAACAATGCCTAGCTGGGTTATTGGCGCTCGCCAGGGAAGAAAATCTGCAATATCAGAATGTACGACTGCAAAATGCACTGGAACACGCCTTACTCCCCTATCTTGACGCATTGGCTCAAGAAAGGCTGAGCCTGAAGATTGACCACAAATTTGAGGTCAGCATTCCCCCCGTTGTGTTAGACATTATTCTGTCAAACCTGATAAACAATGCCATCTCTCATGGTCACGGTGCTTTGGTAATTCATCAGGAGGATCAGAGCCTGTCTATTTTTAATCAGGGGCCGGCCATCAGCGGGGAGTTACAGCCCAACTTATTCGAACCAGGAATAAAGGGTGAGCAAAGCCAGGGCTTAGGTCTTGGTCTGTCTATCGTTAAGCGACTATGTGATCACTATCAGATCGCAATAAGCTGCCAATCTGACCATGAGGGTACCTGTTTTCGCCTGACCTTTGCCACCTTAACCGTCTGACATAAAGTGCGTGAAGCTTCACCTTTTCGCTGCTTTTTATTAAGCTGTGAAAAAGCTTCGTAAGGATAGAAAGTGCTGGATCTGGACACCACCACCCCTTTGATTTCATTGGGTATTTCCCTGGCAATTGGACTGCTTATCGGCGTAGAACGCGGTTGGCGTTTTCGCTTGCAAGCGGAAGGAACCAGAGTGGCAGGGCTGCGCACTTTCGGCCTTACCGGCATGCTCGGCGGTTGTGCCGGGCTGCTGAGTGATATTCTTGGCATGTCCGCTTTTGCGGTTATATTTATCGGCTTTGCTCTGGCTGTCAGTTTAGCCTATTGGGCTAGACGGGACGATAATCGCGACGCCAGCGTCACCAGTCTGGTCACCCTGCTGCTAACCTTGGTGCTGGGCGCGCTTGCTACGCTAAAAATGACCGAGTTAGCCGTATCTGCGGCCATAGTAACGGCGCTTCTGCTGCGCTATAAAGAGCTGTTACATGCCTGGTTAAAGCGATTGGAAGAGCGGGAACTGCAAGCCGTACTGCAGTTGTTACTCATTTCGCTGGTGTTACTGCCGGTGCTACCCAATCAGGGATACGGCCCCTGGCAGGTACTCAATCCTTATGAAATCTGGTTGATGGTGGTGCTGATAGCAGGCATCTCTTTTGTCGGCTACATCAGTATCAAGTTAGCCGGTGCCGATAAAGGCATTTTACTCACAGCGGTCACCACGGGGCTGGCGTCTTCAACCGCCCTCACCCTCAACTATTCAAGACTTAGCCAGAAACAGCCGTTGTTACAGGGGGCATTGGCGGTAGGCATACTATTGGCCTGCTGCACTATGTTTCCAAGGGTGCTTTTAGTGGCCTCCTTGATTAACCCTTCACTGTTCAGTCAACTTATATTACCCATAGCGGCCATGACCTTGGTCACCTTGTCTTTTGCACTGATCTTTTGGTTTAAGCGCAACCTCACGCCCCAGGCTGCCATCGAACATCTGGTCAATCCGCTGGAGCTCAAGTCCGCCATCGGCTTTGGTGTACTGCTAACTACCATCTTGCTGGTTGGCCGAGCGCTTACCGAATATTTTGGCGATAGCGGCATTTACTTGCTCGCCGTAGTTTCCGGTATTGCCGACGTAGATCCAGTAAACCTGACCTTATCCCGGATGAGTGTGGAGCAGATCCCGCTGTCTTCTGCGGTAACAGGTATTGTCCTCGCATGCAGCACCAATACCCTGGTTAAAGCCGGCATGAGCGTGTCGATTGCTGGTCAAGGTATGTTGTGGCGGGTGTTTATTCCTCTGCTTAGTGCCGCATTGGTTGGGCTGGGATTGTCGTTTTGGCAGGCCTAGCGGCTAAGGCACAGTGCCGCCACAGTACTTACAGAATTTAGCGTCATCATCGTGACCTTCTGCACCGCAATGTCTGCAAGCAAAGCGCGTAACATCGCGTCGATATTCCCTTGCTAATTCGGCACTGTATATGCCAGTAGGCACTGCAATAATGGCATAGCCGAGAATCATCACCATGGATGCCAGCATCTGTCCAAGCGGTGTTTGCGGTGAGATATCGCCATATCCTACCGTGGTTAAGGTCACCACCGCCCAGTACATGGATTGTGGAATGCTGGTAAAGCCATGTTCCGGTCCTTCAATCAGGTACATGGCAGCGCCAAAAATCACCACAAATACGCACACGGTATACAGAAATACCGCAATTTTAGCGCGGCTATTGCGCATCGCCCGGATCAAAGCATGTGCTTCCCCCAGGTATTCTCCCAATTTGAAAATTCTGAAGACGCGTAGCACCCTTAAACCGCGCACAACCAATAACGTCTGTGCACCGGTGAAAAACAGCGCTAGGAAGCTGGGTAAGATGGAAATTAAGTCCACAATACCAAAAAAACTGGTGGCATAACGAAGGGGCCGTCTGACACAAATCAAACGCAACAGATATTCAATGCTGAACAAGATGGTGAAAAACCACTCGGCGGCAAAAAGCCAAGTCTTGTAGTTAAGATTAATGGCTGCAACGCTGTCCAGCATCACCACCAGAATGCTGGCTGCTATTGCCAGGATCAGTGCAATATCAAACCATTTGCCAGCAGGTGTTTCCGCTTCGAAGATAATTTCATGCAGCGATTCACGCCAGGGAGCCAGGGGATCGCCCTGCATGTATTTTTTGACCGGCTTCACTCTGGTGGCATGATGTTTATTGTCTGGCTGCGGCATATCTGTCCTTATCAAACAACCACTTGGATACAACTCGGTGGTCTTTTACAAGCTTGACTGATTGGCTTGGCTTTGCAAAGTAAAAAGCGCCCGTAGGCGCTTTTTTAACGTGGCTGGCTAGGTCAGCGCTGTCGGTTTCGCTGACTATCTTTTCCCTTAGCATCTGTCGCTTGCGCTTTGCCCTTGTGCTTTTTCCACTTGGGTTGTGGTGGCAAACCGGTATGTTTGGTCAGTGCATGCTGGCCACCCTTAGCCGGTTTCTGCTTACGCTCATCGCCTGACTCTGGCGGAACCAAATGCTGAGGACCGCGACCAATAAGGTCTTCCCTGCCCATTTTCTTCAGCGCTTCACGAATTTGCGCAAAGTTCTTAGGGTCGTGATAGCGCAGCATGGCTTTGTGCAGACGTCGATGAATTTCACCTTTGGCCGAAAATACGGCTTCTGAATCCTTACTGACTTTTTTCAGCGAGTTCACACCACTGTGGTACATGGTCGTGGCACTGGCCATGGGTGAGGGATAGAAGTTCTGCACCTGGTCCAATCTGAAGCGGTTTTCCTTTAGCCAAATTGCCAGGGCCAGCATGTCTTCGTCAGTAGTACCCGGATGTGAAGCAATAAAATACGGGATCAAATATTGCTTTTTACCTGCTTCAGCAGAGTATTTATCAAACAACTCTTTAAAACGGTAATAGCTTCCCATGCCCGGCTTCATCATCTTTGACAGAGGACCGTCTTCGGTGTGCTCAGGGGCAATTTTCAGATAGCCTCCCACATGATGAAGGGCCAGCTCTTTCACATACTCCGGATCTTCTACCGCCAGATCGTAACGCACCCCGGAGGCAATCAGGATTTTCTTAATGCCCTTGAGGTTGCGCGCCCGTCGGTACAGATTAATGGTCGGCGCATGGTTAGTATCCATATGCGCGCAGATTGATGGATATACGCAAGACGGACGGCGGCAGGTTGCTTCGGCTTTGGGACTCTTACAACGCAATCTGTACATGTTGGCCGTGGGGCCGCCAAGATCGGAAATAATCCCGGTAAACCCAGGTACTCTGTCGCGGATTTCTTCGATTTCTCGAATAATAGAGTCTTCCGAACGGCTTTGAATGATCCGTCCTTCATGCTCAGTAATGGAGCAGAATGAACAACCACCGTAACAACCGCGCATGATATTGATAGAGAAACGGATCATGTCGTAGGCAGGAATTTTCGCATCGCCGTAAACCGGGTGTGGAACACGCTGGTAAGGCAGGTCAAATACCGCATCCATTTCTTCGGTTTCCAGCGGCATGGCAGGTGGATTGATCCAAATGTGCCGGTCACCATGGCGCTGCAGCAAGGCCCGCGCACAGCCGGGGTTAACCTCCTGATGCAGTACTCTGGACGCATGGGCATATAAGGACTTGTTGTCACGCACCACTTCAAAGGCCGGTAACTTAACGTATACCTTTTCCCAGGGCTTACGGCGGTTATCCGGCTGAATCACAATGGGCTTGGCCTCAACCTGCTGAATCACCACACCATCGTCGGTCACTTTTGCACTGGACTTTTGTGAATCACACTCAGGCTCCACCTGGTAAGGGCTGGGAATTGGGTCAATCTTTCCTGGTGTATCCAGATGGGTAGAGTCTACGCCCTGCCACTCAGGCAAGGCCTGCTTAACGATAATGGCCGTGCCTCGGACATCCTGTATATCGGCAATATTTTCACCGGCGGCCAAACGGTGCGTTACCTCAATTAAGGGGCGTTCAGCATTGCCGTACATCAGTAAATCGGCTTTGGCATCAAACAAAATGCTGCGGCGGACTTTTTCAGACCAGTAATCATAATGAGCAATACGACGCAGGCTGGCTTCAATGCCACCAATGATGATCGGCACATCTTTATACGCTTCGCGACAGCGCTGTGAATAGACGGTCACTGCCCGGTCTGGGCGTTTTCCGCCGACATTACCTGGCGTATAGGCATCATCATGGCGCAGCTTTTTATCCGCGGTATAGCGGTTAATCATCGAGTCCATGTTACCGGCCGTGACACCGAAATACAGATTCGGCTTACCCAGCGCCATAAAGGGCTCTTTGCTGGTCCAGTCCGGCTGCGCAATAATACCGACACGAAAACCATGTGACTCCAGCACCCTGCCAATGACCGCCATGCCAAAACTAGGGTGATCCACATAGGCATCCCCGGTAACCAGAATGATGTCGCAGCTATCCCAGCCAAGTTCATCCATTTCGGCCCGGCTCATGGGCAAAAACGGCGCAGTGCCATAGCAATGCGCCCAATATTTGGGGTAAGAGAACAGTGAACGTTCGGCTTTAATGGTGGCTTGAACTGACAAAGGGCACTACCGGTTGGAAAAAAGCGCGGCATTATACCGCAATTCACACAGTAAACTGTGGAATATTTAACCAATCAGGCTTTGTCTACTCTGATTCTTTTTGCTTCTCTGAGTCAGAACTTGGCAAGTCTTGAAGTGCCTCGGCCAAACTGGCGTAGAAGGCAATGACACCCGGTATAGGTTTAACCCCTGCTTTTGCTAAGGCGCGCAGCGGTTGGAATTGCAGGTCAGCAATCCATATCTGGGTGTTTTTGCGCTGGCACTGACTGATTAGTTTGTTCAATGCAGCTAGGCCCCCGGCATCCAATAAGGTGACGCCGTCCATATACAAAACAAAACCCTGACGGTCTTCGCATAAGGTTGACAATTCACCGAAGATCCGGTCTGCTGCAGCAAAAAACAGCGGCCCATTGATTTTAAATACCGACCAGCCTTGGGGAAGCGATTTGCCTATCAAGCGCTTGCTTTGGGTGATGTCGGTGATTTTGGTCATCTCAGCTATGTCTTTCACAAACAGCATGGCGGCCAACAAGATGCCGGCCGTAATAGCGATGACCATATCCAGTGCCACCGTCAGTAAGAAACAGGTCAGAAACACCCAAATATCCGTTCTCGGCGCGGTTCTAAGTAAGTGAACCGCCTTGTGTGCTTCACTCATATTCCAGGCAACCACTAACAACAGTGCGGCCATTGCTGACATGGGAACAAATGCCAGAATATCGCTAAACAGCATTAGCGCCGCTAATACCGTCAAGGCATGTAGCATGGCCGACATGGGAGAAACACCTCCCGCGCGCACGTTGGCAGCCGAACGAGCCAGTGCTGCAGTGGCGGTAATACCGCCAAAAAAGGGTACGACCAAGTTACCTATCCCCTGCCCCAGAAGCTCACTGTTTGCGCTGTGTCGCTGTCCAGTCATACCATCCAACACGACAGCGCACAGCAGCGACTCTATTGCCCCAAGCATGGCAATTGCAAAAGCCGCTGGGAGGAGATCTTTAACAAGTTGCCAGCTCAATGTCAGTCCGGGCTGCCCTTCTTCTACATACATCCAGGGCCACTGAAATGCAGGTAGTACCGAAGGGATCCCCATTCCCTGGCTGCCATCAGCCAAAATATACGAAAAACGGCTACCAATGGTATCTACCTCAAACCCTGCCTGAACCAATCCCCACGCGAGCAGACTGGCGGCGAGAAGTGCCGGAAGATGCCCTGGCACAGGGAGCCGCAAACGAGGCCATAGCAACATAATAAGTAAAGTCGTCGCGGCAACCGCCAGGCTCGGCCAATGTAAATCCGGCAAAGCCAAAATAAGCTGCGGTACTTTATACAGGAATTGGTCAGAGAGCTGCGCTATAGGTAAGCCAAAGACATCTTTTATCTGCAATATCGCTATAACCAGGGCGATTCCACAGGTAAAGCCAAGTACCACTGACTCTGGAATGTACTCGATAAATCGCCCCAACCTGAGCAAGGCCATCATGATCAGAATGAGCCCAGCACCCAACGTGGCAACGAGCAGTCCGGCTATACCGTATTGGCTGGTAATGGGAAAAAGTAAGACCACAAAGGCCGCCGTGGGACCTGAAATGCTAAGCCTTGAACCGCCACTTAAGGCAATCACAAAACCGGCAATAATTGCGGTATATAGTCCATGCTGAGGGGCAACTCCGCTGGCAATGGCAAGCGCCATGGCTAAAGGTATTGCAATAATGCCGACACTTATCCCAGCAAACAGGTCCTGTCGAAATTGCTCCTTGCCGTATTCACCGCTTAGACAGGTTTCCCGAAAGGCATGCCCGATACGTAATGAAAACAAGTGCGAACGGTGTGACACAACGGCTCCTAAGTTGGCTAACGAATGAAAACCTTTCTTTTGCTAGGGTAATGCTTTATCCAAACTTTTAATCACGACCATAGTCTGATGGTCGGTAGGCTCTGCGAAAATGCGAAAGCCTAAGGTTTTGCACAGTGTCAGCATGCCGGTATTGTCTGCCAGTACCAGTCCCCGCATTTGTGTCAACCCCCGGTTTGCGGCTATAGCCATCAGTTGCCTAAGCAAATAACGTCCAATGCCCTTTCGCTGCCAGGCATCGGCTATCGCAATGGCAAACTCACAGCTTTTCTGATCCGGTAATACGGCAAACCTTGCCACCGCAATTTCTTGCTCATGTTCTTGTTTCACCAGCCCTATAATAGCCACTTCTTGCTCAGGGTCAGGATGCGTGAATTGATAAAGCATAGAGGATGAGCACTCTTTGATATTGCCCATAAAACGAAAATGCTTACTTTGGTTTGAGAGGTGGTGAATAAAATCTCGCTCTAACATTACATCGTCAGGCCCAATGGGACGAAATTCAACCACCTGGCCATCGGCCAGGACTAAGCGGGAATACAGCAATGTCTGTTCATCTACAACCACCATCTCGACTCCACAGGGCTCCTTCACCCATCTTGTTCGATAAGCCCCTATTTATACAAGGGTTATTCGATGGTTAGGCATAAATATTCCGCCAATGGTTTGCCTCAAAGGCGAAATAACATCTACTGTTAATCAAAAAAGGAGTGAGCCTGGATGAATAAACGTTTTATTAGTGCCGCGGAGTTATTACAGGATTCTTTCAGGCTCGCCGCCAAAATATATGACAGCGGTCTGCGGCCACACTTTATCGTTGGTATCTGGCGAGGTGGCGCACCCATTGGTATTGCAGTTCAGGAGTTTTTTGATTTTAAGGGTGTTGAGACAGACCATATTTCTGTGCGCACATCATCATACCAACGCATAGGTGAACAAAGTAAGGAAATTCGCGTACACGGACTGCATTATCTGATCGAAAATGCCAATGCCGAAGACAGCCTGCTGATTGTCGACGATGTGTTTGATTCAGGGCGCAGTGTCGAAGCGTTACTGGCCCAGATCCGCAAACTGTCCCGCCGCAATGTGCCCCATGATATTCGTATCGCTTGTCCCTGGTATAAGCCAGCGAACAACAAAACCAACCTGGTACCTGACTTTCACGTGCATGAAAGCCATGAATGGCTGGTGTTTCCTCATGAAATCAGCGGGCTAAGCCCTCAAGAGCTCGCCGAAGGAAAATCTGATCTACTTGATATTCAGCACTTGTTAGTCCCCTAAGCAGCCTACATCCATAGTTGCAGGCACAAAAAAGGCCGACTTATGTCGGCCTTTTAACAAAACTAGCGCTTAGATACCGTGTTTCTCACCCAGATACAACCAGGTATCCACTACAGTGTCGGGGTTCAGCGAAACGCTATCAATACCCTGCTCTACCAGCCAGGCTGCTAAGTCTTCGTGATCTGATGGTCCCTGACCACAAATGCCTACGTATTTACCGCGCGCCTTGGCGGCTTTAATAGCCATTGCCAGCAACACCTTAACCGCTTCATTACGCTCATCAAACAGATGGGCAATCAAGCCTGAGTCTCTGTCCAGACCCAAAGTCAACTGTGTCAGGTCATTCGAGCCAATGGAGAATCCATCAAAGATATCCAGGAACTGATCGGCCAGCAACGCATTGGACGGCAGCTCACACATCATTATCACGCGTAGCCCGTTTTCACCTTGCTTCAAACCACGCTCGGCCAGTAGCCCAACAACTTTACGTCCTTCTTCCAGTGTGCGTACAAAAGGAATCATGACTTCAACATTGGTAAAGTCCATGTCATTACGTACGCGTTTGATGGCTTCACATTCCAGTGCGAAACATTCACGGAAATCTTCAGACACATAACGGCTGGCACCACGGAAGCCCAACATGGGGTTTTCTTCGTGTGGCTCGTACTGGAAGCCGCCCACTAGGTTAAAGTACTCGTTCGATTTAAAGTCTGACATACGAACGATGACTTTCTCTGGCGCAAAAGCTGCAGCTATGGTGGAAATACCTTCGACCAGCTTTTGAATGTAAAACTCACGAGGCGACTCATAGCCGGCCATCATCTCATCAATCTCGGCTTTCACTTCGTCCGGCTGCCCGGCATAGTTAAGCAGCGCTTTGGGGTGCACACCAATCATGCGATTGATGATAAATTCCAGGCGCGCCAGACCCACGCCAGCGTGTGGCAGGCGACCGAAATCAAAGGCGCGGTCCGGGTTGCCCACGTTCATCATAATCTTCAGCGGCAGGTCAGGCATGGCATCGATACGAGAAGTGACGACATCGAAGTCCAGCACATCACCGTAGATATAACCGGTATCGCCCTCGGCACAAGATACCGTGACCTTGTCACCGGTTTGAATGCTGTCTGTGGCATCACCACAACCTACTACAGCCGGGATCCCCAATTCACGCGCAATGATGGCAGCGTGACAGGTACGACCGCCACGGTTGGTCACAATGGCTGAGGCTTTTTTCATGATCGGCTCCCAATCCGGGTCCGTCATGTCTGTCACCAGCACATCGCCGGGCTGGATCTTGTCCATTTCATCAATGGAACTCAGTACTTTCGCCACACCGTTGCCAATCTTATGACCGATGGCACGACCTTCACAGACGATCTTGGCTTTGCCTTTCAGGTGAAAACGTTCGATAGTTTGCGCATCTTCACGGCTGCGTACTGTCTCAGGGCGAGCCTGAACTATGTAAAGCTTACCGTCGGTACCGTCTTTGGCCCATTCAATATCCATGGGACGCTGATAGTGTTTCTCAATGATCTGCGCCTGCTTGGCCAGCTCCATCACTTCGCTGTCCGACAGCGAGAAGCGGTGGCTGTCAGTAGCATCCACATCGACGATTTCAACCTGCTTGCCATGGCCTACATCCGCAGAGTAGATCATCTTCTTCAGCTTACTGCCGAGATTGCGGCGCACCACGGCGGGTTTGCCTTTGTTGAGCGTCGGCTTGTGTACGTAGAATTCATCAGGGTTTACCGCACCCTGCACCACCATTTCACCTAAGCCGTAAGAAGAGGTAATAAATACCACGTCTTCAAAACCAGACTCGGTATCGATAGTGAACATCACGCCGGATGAGGCGCAATCCGAGCGCACCATGCGCTGGATTCCAGCAGACAGTGCCACACCTTTGTGGTCGTAACCCTGGTGCACACGATAAGAGATAGCGCGGTCATTAAATAAGGAGGCAAAAACATGCTTGATGGCGGTCATCACCGCATCCAGGCCTTTGACGTTCAGGAAAGTTTCCTGTTGTCCGGCAAACGAGGCATCGGGCATATCTTCGGCTGTCGCAGAAGAACGAACGGCGAATGATGCTTCACCACCAGCTTCCTGCTGGAGTTGTGCGTAAGCATCTTTAATGGCCACTTCCAATTCTGATTGGAATGGCGTGTCAATAATCCACTGACGAATTTCACTACCGGTCCGGGCCAGGGCGTTAACATCGTCAACATCCAGTACATCCAGCGCATCATGGATACGCGTATTAAGACCACTTTGCTCCAGAAATTCGTTAAAGGCTTCTGCCGTTGTGGCAAAACCACCAGGAACCATCACACCGGCATTGGCCAGATTGGAAATCATCTCACCCAGAGATGCATTTTTTCCCCCAACCTTTTCCACATCATGCATGCCTAACTGCTGATACCACAAAACGTATTTCTGCACCGCGAATGCCTCCGAATTAGCATGTTTTTCAAATCGCCCCAATCCCTTAAGTAATTTGGGCTGCTGGCTTTTTTCGCTGAGGATTTTAGAATGTCGGTAATAAAAAAGTAAAACTTTATTTATTTTCGTAATTAAATTACGACATTGTTAAGGAGTTGTTGTGCGCACCGCATTTTATATTTCTGATGGCACCGCCATTACCTCAGAGGTGTTCGGCCATGCCTTATTGTCTCTATTCCCCGTAGAATTCAACCATATCACCATTCCTTTCGTAGAAACGGCGGAACAAGCGGAAAAGGTTAATGACAAAATTGCCAAGAAATTTAAGGAAACAGGCGAACGACCTTTGGTGTTTTATACCATCGTCAATTTGGATGTCAGGGAAATCATTTCCAATTCGGTCGGTATAAATTACAACTTTCTCGACCAATTTGTGGCGCCCTTGGAAAAAATTCTGGGTATTCCTGCTAAGCCGGAAAAACACCGCACCCACAGTATTCATGAAAAAACCTATGACATTCGCATTGAAGCGGTAAATTACGCGCTGGCAAACGATGATGGAGCAAATCTGGATAATTATGGTGAAGCCGATATTATCCTGGTTGGCGTATCACGCTCAGGCAAAACCCCGACGAGTCTGTACCTGGCTTTGCAATACGGTATTAAGGCGGCGAACTACCCTTTCACTGAAGAAGACATGGGCGACATGTTAAGGCTGCCTGCCAGGCTCAGACATTTCAAAAGCAAGCTGTTTGGTTTGACCATCGCCCCCGAACGTTTGCATCAGATTCGTTCTGAGCGCCGCGCCAACAGCCGTTATGCATCAATGCGCCAATGCCGGATGGAACTACGGGAAGTAGAAAACCTGTACCGCCGGGAATCTATTCCTTTTTTGAACAGTACCAAGTTTTCAGTAGAGGAAATTTCGGCCAAGATCCTGGCCGAAACGGGATTGCAGCGTAAGAAGTACTGATGGAAGTATTACCCGGACTACACAGAAGTCAGCCCGGGTAATGGCATTGTCAGATATCCTTTTTCAGGTAATCCGCAACCAAAAACGCCAGTTCCAAGACCTGATCGGCATTTAAACGCGGATCGCACTGGGTTTGGTAACACTGACCCAGGTCTGCTTCGCCAATTCCATAGGCTCCGCCCACACATTCGGTAACGTGCTGGCCGGTCATTTCCAGGTGAATACCACCAGCATGGGTACCTTCCGCCTGATGGGCTTGGAAGAAATGCTGGATCTCACGCAAAATGTCATCAAAGTTACGGGTCTTATAACCGCTGGAGGCTTTGACTGTGTTGCCGTGCATGGGATCTGAACTCCAGACCACCTGACGGCCTTCCTGTTTCACCCTACGCAGCAATGTCGGCAACTTATCACCCAGATTATTCGCCCCCATACGGGTAATCAGGGTCAAGCGACCGGCTTCGTTTTGCGGGTTTAACGCGTCAATTAAACGAATCAGTTCGTCTTCCTGTATAGACGGTCCAACCTTTACCCCGATCGGGTTATGAATACCGCGGAAAAACTCCACATGAGCATGATCCAACTGACGGGTGCGCTCACCAATCCACAGCATATGCGCCGAACAGTTATACCATTTACCGGTCAACGTATCGTTGCGTGTCAGAGCCTGCTCGTAGTTCAGCAATAAGGCTTCATGCGAGGTGAACAGCGACGTCTCATGTAATTCGCGGTGATTGGCGGCATTGATACCAATAGTCTCCATAAAAGACAGGGCATCTTGAATACGCTTGGCCACGTCCTGATAGCGTTCTTTCAGAGGGTTATTTTCCACGAACGCCATATTCCAACGATTTACCTGATGTAAATCTGCCAGACCGCCCTGCGCAAAGGCGCGAAGCAGGTTCAGGGTTGCCGCGGAGCGATGATAAGCCTCAATCATACGCTCAGGATTGGGCTGACGGGACGCCTCGGTAAATTCAAAGCTGTTGATAATATCGCCACGGTAGCTAGGTAGCGACACGCCATCTATGGTTTCAAGATTGTCTGAGCGAGGTTTGGCATACTGTCCTGCCATCCGGGCAACTTTAGTTACCGGACAGCGGCCAGCAAAGGTCAGCACTATGGCCATCTGCAAGATAACCTTAAAGGTATCGCGGATTTTAGGCGCATTGAATTCATCAAAAGACTCAGCGCAGTCACCACCTTGCAGTAAAAAGCCATTTCCTTTGGCAACCTCACCCAACTGTCTAAACAACTCACGCGTCTCAGCTGCAAATACCAGCGGCGGGTATTTGGCCAGGCGTTTCTCTGCATCTTCTAGCTGTTGTTTATTTTCATAGATGGGCTGCTGCAAAATGGGCAGTTGGCGCCAGCTATCGGGTTGCCATTGTGTCACTGATTTTCCTTCTTTCGGTTAGAACTGCAGGGGCGACATTGCGCCTGCTTTGTCACCCCGAAACTTACGGTTTCTGAAAGAAAATTTCAATGGGCAATTATTGGCAAACCCATAAACCACGCTGCAAACAAAAGATTGCTGATTTATTGGGCAATTTGACCCCAGGATTCGCGGAAAACGGCGTTGATTTGCCAGAAGCGGCGGGTTAGTAGTCCAAATAAGTCTGAATTAGTTTATTTTGTTCTGAGTCGAAGGCGATGCGTACCCTGCATTGAAATACACTTTCCAGTGTTTCTTGCTGTAACACATCCTCTGTTAGTCCGTCAGCAACCAGCTGCTGTGACGACATCAGCCAAACCCGGTGAGCATACATTTGCGCCAGATTAAGCTGATGATGGCTTACCACCACCATGTTGCCGTGCGTTGCCAACAGGTTAAGGAGCTGACAGAGCTTATGCTGATGGGCAAAATCCAGTCCCTGCACGGGCTCATCTAATAGAATCAAGGCATTCCCCTGCTCTATGGCAGTCCATATCTGCATCAGACTGCGACATAGCTGCACCCGACGCCGTTCACCACCGGATAGATGGTTAAGTGGTCTGGATAAGAAGTCAGTTATCTCCAGAGCATGCTCCAGCTCAGGTGGGATCTTCGGGCGCTGACTGTAAAACGACAAACTTTCCTGCACCGACAGAGCAAAGGCGCTATGCAGTTGTTGCTCCATTAATGTTCGGCAATGGGCAAGCTCAACCAGGCTATAGTCCTGCAGTTTCTTACCATTCAACTGCACATCACCGCTATTTGGCGTAAGTAAACCGGCCAGAACCGACAACAAACTGGACTTACCCGCACCATTAGGTCCGAGAATGTGCACCACCTCGCCAGCTGCCAGGTTAAGGCTGATATTCTGGAGTCGACCATGCAACTGAATGTGTTTCGCCGCTAACATACTAGGTCCTTGCCAACCGTACTACCGAGTACAGGAACACCGGCCCGCCCAAGGTCGCGGTTAACATAGACACAGGCACCACAACGCCTCCAAACCCATTGGAGATAGCCACAACTACCAACAATAAAATGGCGCCGAGTAAGGCTGAAGCAGGTAAAACGAATTGATTGTCGTGTCCAAACAGGTTTCTGAGCAAGTGTGGCACTAACAAACCGATAAAAGCGATTGAACCGGCCAGCGACACGGCAATACCAACCAAAAGCGCACAGGCCAGTAACATGCGAGGGTAATAACGGGCAACATTCAGTCCCCTCAATTGGGCTGCCTGGTTGCCAAAGTAGAGCCAATTCAAAGGTTGGCCTTGACGCAACACGTAGATAAGCAGGGCAACCACTAAAGGCGCGGCAAAGCTTACCAGCTTGAGATCGGCCTGATGCAAACTACCCAATAACCAAAAGGTTAAATTGCGCAGTGATTGGGCGTCGGCAAGGAAATATAACCAGGCAATCACCCCGCCGCTTAATGTCGATATGGCAATACCGGCCAGAATCACACCGGCCCCGGACTCCAGCCCCAAACGTTTGGCGATAGCATAAATAAGTAAGGTTGAGAGCAAGGCCCCGATAAAACTGAACAGAGGTAAGCCATAGGCAGCCAGACCGGTCAGTGTTGCGCCACCAGCAAGGAGGTAAATAGCAGCAAAAAGACTGGCTCCGCTGGTAATGCCGATAAGGCCCGGATCAGCCAACGGATTACGCAGCATCACCTGTAAAATAGCTGAACTGGCAGCCAGGCAAGCGCCGACCAGAATAGCGCTCCCGACTAAAGGAACGCGCAAATGAAGCAGTATCCGTCGGTCAACCGCTGAAGACCACTGCAAACCCTGCATGGCCGTCCACGCTGCTAAACCAAGTAAAACGACAATCAGAGCGGCGATAAACCAGGCGTGCTTCCTTAGCAAGGCAGTTGCTTCACTTTTCGAAGCAATACCGCACAGCCTTGCTCAATCAAGTCCAGCACCAGTTCAAATCCCTGACGACCACCATAATAAGGGTCTGGCACTTCAGACTCGTCGTGATCCGCGTATTCCAGAAACAAACTTACCTTATGCTGGTATTCAGGTGGGCACATGGCTAGTAAGTCCCGAAGATTCTTACTGTCCATCGCCAATACCAAATCAAATCTTTCGAAGTCATCCACTAATACGGGGCGCGAGCGCTGCCCCTTAAAGCTATAACCTCGCGCTTGCCCTGCATCCATACTTCGTTGATCTGGCGAACTGCCTTTGTGGTAACCCGCGGTGCCTGCTGAGTCTACAAACACATCAACACCTTGCTCAAAAGCCATAGTATGAAATACAGCATGTGCAGTGGGAGAGCGGCACAGGTTACCAAGACAAACGAACAGAACAGAAGGAGTACGCGGGTTCATAACAAAAAAATGGCCACAAAAAAGTGGCCATTAGTCTGTCAGATTTGCAGGTTCAGTCAACTATTGCCGCCATTAACGACCTTGTTGCAGTGCCTGAATACGTTTTTCCAGCGGTGGGTGGCTCAAAAATAGTTCAGCCATTGCTGACTTACCACGTATACCAAAGGCCATCAGGTTACCGTCTAGTTTTGACTCTTGGCTGTATTTCAAACGTTGCAGGGCGGCAATCATTTTATTGCGACCAACCAGCGACGCCGAACCAGCATCAGCGCGATACTCTCTATAGCGGCTGAAGCCCATCACAATAATGCTGGCCAGAATACCAAACACGATCTCCAATACAAAGACGATGGCAAAATAAGCCAGACCACCTAAGCCCCCCTCGCTGTTGTTGCTGCGAGTGGCATTGTCAATAATGTTGGCTATCACCCGTGCCAGGAAAATAACAAAGGTGTTCAACACGCCCTGGAGCAAGGTCATGGTTACCATATCGCCGTTCGCGATGTGGGCGACTTCGTGTGCCAGTACCGCCTCTACCTCATCTTGTTGCATGTTTTCCAGCAAGCCGGTAGACACTGCAACCAATGCATTATTGCGATTGGCGCCGGTAGCAAAAGCATTCATATCTGGTGAATGATAGATAGCCACCTCGGGCATACCTATACCTGATTGCTTCGCCAGGCGAGCAATAGTTTCAACCAACCACTGCTCTGTATGGTTAGCTGGACGCTCAATGACATGCGCCCCCACTGACCGTTTGGCAATCCATTTAGACATCAACAGTGAAATAAACGCCCCACCAAAGCCGAATATACTGGCAAACACCAGCAAACCGCCCATGCCGCGAGGGTCGATATTAAGGAAACTGAATACCAGGTTCATCACAATGCTCAACACCAGCACCACAGCCAGGTTGGTAGCGACAAACAACAGCACACGTTTCATAGCGTCTCCAATAAAGTTATCTCGCCCTTATTTTGTGGGCTAAAACAGATTTTTCAATCATTCAAAGTGTGTATATTTGTGTACTGGAAGTTTGGGGGCTTGAATTAAGACAAAACAAAAAGGCTAAGCAGGAGGCTCCGCTTTTTGTAGTTCTTATCAGCACAGACAGATTATCTTATACTGGCGGCTCCCTACTTTAAGAACGAAAATCGATGAAAGTTTTGATGCTCAGTAGTTCCAGAGAAGGCCAGTATGGCTATCTGGAAACCGCCCGCTCCACAATTTTGAACCACCTTGCCGGTATTGATGAACTGTTGTTCGTGCCCTTCGCTGGCGTCACATTGGGGTGGGACGAATATGTTGAAAAAGTCCAGGCCGCCCTGCCAGAAATCAAAGTTACCGGCATTCATCAGACCAGCAATGCCAAGCAGGCTGTAGAATCTGCACAAGCCATAGCCGTAGGTGGCGGTAACACCTTTAATCTACTCACCGAGCTTTATAAACAGGATATGCTGGAACTGATTCGCGCCAAGGTAACTCAAGGGCTGCCCTACATTGGCTGGAGCGCGGGTTCTAACATATGTGGTTACAGTATTCGCACCACCAATGATATGCCGATTATTGAGCCCCCCTCTTTTAACGCTTTGCAGTTAGTGCCGTTTCAAATTAATCCTCACTATACTGACTATCAACCGCCCGGCCATAACGGCGAAACCCGCGCTCAGCGCCTGGCTGAGTTTATGGTGCTAAACCCAGTTATGCCGATAGTCGCCATTCGTGAAGGCAGTGCATTGTTGAGAGTGGATAATCAACTGACCTTGGTAGGTCCACACTCTGGTATCCTATTCTTGGGCGGAGAGCAGCAAGACATTGCATCCGGGCAGGATCTGTCACATCTACTATAGGAGTTGTCCCCATGAAAGTAGTTGAGGTGATGCACCCGCTGGTCAAGCATAAGATTGGCCTGATCAGGGATGCCGGTATCAGCACCCGTGAATTTCGTACTCTGGCTAGAGAAATTGGCAGTTTGCTCACTTACGAGGCAACTGCCGATCTACCGACCGAAAAAACCCATATCCAATGCTGGAGTGGCGAGATTGAGATCGACCAGATCCAGGGTAAGAAAGTCACCATTGTGCCTATTCTAAGAGCTGGCCTGGGCATGATGGATGGCGTGCTGGAGCTTATCCCCAATGCCAGAATTAGTGTGGTCGGCATGTATCGCAACGAAGAAACCCTGCAACCGGTGCCATACTTTCAAAAACTGACCGCCGATTTAGATCAGCGTTTGGCTATTATCGTGGATCCCATGCTCGCCACGGGCGGCTCTATGATCGCCACTGTTGATTTGTTGAAAGCCAACGGCTGCAAACATATCAAGGCGCTGGTGTTGGTGGCTGCACCAGAAGGCATAAATGCGCTAGCAAAGGCCCATCCTGATGTTGAGCTTTTTACCGCTTCTATAGACCAAAAACTCAATGAACAGGGCTATATTCTGCCTGGGCTGGGTGATGCTGGCGATAAGCTGTTTGGCACTAAGTAATATTGTTAGAAGCCCCTTAGCGGGGCTTTGCTTTTACTGACAACGTAAGCCTAAATGTGGCCATGGGCGTGTCCCCATGTAGAGACGGGCAAGTGACCCTGACACTCACAGTGCGATTGATCCGTTGTCCGGAGGCGATAGATTCATCAAGCATCTGATCAATCAAGGCGCCATCTTCACTGACAAAATGCACCCTCGCCTCGGGGCGCATTAGAAATTCCCCTTGCACATCCTTAAAAGCGAAATTGGCGTTAACACCGCGGGCTTTAGCCTTGTGAAAGACCAAAAATGCGCCGGCCAGGTCAGCCCCAATAGCCAGCGCACCGAAATACACGCTGCCCAGATGGTTTTTAGTTCTCCAGGTGTGCGGAATACTCACTTCCAGCGCCTGTCCATCCATGCGCTCAATACGTGGGGAGCAAAAGCCAATTAAGGGAATATAACGCCAGGCAAACAGCTTTAACCCCCAATTGGCTTTAGTTAGTAATTTCATGTCATTTCTTACAGTACAGCAAATAATCGCTGCAGATTACCACTGGTTAGACCAGATGACCAAGTAAGAAATTTATATGATTGGGGTGAGATCCAGATACTGCGAAGCCATCTCCGTATCTGACAATCTGGGAATACAACCTAATAATGGTGCATCCAGGTGTGCCTGCAAAAAGGCCTGATTCTCTTCCAGTAGCGGCATATTGGTTTCAACCTGATTAGCTACCCAACCAGCCAATTCCAAACCGTCATGGCGAATGGCTTCTGCTGTCAGCAAGGCATGGTTTAAGCAACCAAGTCGCATACCCACCACCAGAATGACAGGCATCTTTTGCTGCTTTACATAGTCAGACATAAACTGCCCCTGACCCAAAGGTAAACGCCAGCCACCGGCACCTTCTACCAGCAGCACATCGGGCTGTAATGCTTGGAGCTGCTGTTGCGTGTCAGCAAGTCTAGCAAGCTCAATATTTACCCCGGTCTGAGCCGCCGCCAAATGCGGTGCGATTGGCTGAGCAAAAGCGTAGGGGTTTACCAATGCGTACTCGATGTTGAATGTGGATGCAGCCTGCAGGGTTAAGGCATCTTCATTGCGAAGCCCTTGTTCGGTCAATTCACAGCCGGACGCAACGGGCTTATAGGCCGCTGTTTTCAAACGTCGGTTTTTTAACTGTGTGAGCATTGCGCGCGATACAAAGGTTTTTCCGACCTCGGTATCCGTACCTGTTACAAAGAAGCACTTCACTTTTGTATCTCCAAAAAAGCCACCTGGTAACTAATAGGCAGTTGACCATTTATGGCAAATTCATTTTGGTAGTATCTGTCCAAATCGGCCAGGGTTTGACGTGATAGCCGGGTCTTAGCCCCATTAAGGACCACGCCTGCGCCGATATCCTTTATGGAATGCAGTGCCTCATGCAGATTGTTATGCCAGGTCTGGTAAAGCTTCTCTTCAATAGTGCAAAAAAGCCCGGCTTTATGAGCACTCTCAAGCAGATGTTGCGATGAACAGAATCGATTAGCATGGGCAGGCTCACCAATCGCCTGCCAACCTTGATGCAATTCCTTAAGCGAACCATCCACCATAATAGTTAACAGCCCCTTGGCACCGGGTTTCAGCACCCGAGCTAATTCCTTAAAAACCTGGGTAAGCGGTAGACACCACTGCAGTGCCATACTGGAAAATACGCCGTCCAGACTGTTATCGGCCAAAGGCAATTGTTCTGCATCAGCAACCACAAAATGCGCACTGTTAGCATGGGCTTGAGCGGCGAATCTTGCCATGCCCTCGGCCAGGTCCATGCCTATCACCTGCTCACAACGCCTTGCCAATAACTGAGTAATGCGCCCGGTTCCACAGCCAATATCTAGCACCAGTCCCTGCGTGTCAGGCATGGCATTTACTGCATCCACACCGATATGCCACTGCACATCCGCTAGCCTGTCATAGCGTATGGCTGCTTGGCTAAACTGTCTGGCAATGCGCTGCTTTAACTGTATTTGAGGCTCAGGCATCATCACCCATCCCTCGAGCTAATGCATCTAGTAGTGCCTGTATATCCGCCTTGGTATGTGAGGCACAGATGGTCACGCGTAACCTTGAGCTCCCCTGCGGCACCGTAGGTGGACGAATCGCTGTCACCCAAATACCTTGTGCTTTGAGCTTTTGGCAGAGCGTCAGGCTGTGCTGTGCATCACCTATTAACAGCGGCTGGATAGCCGTTTGAGAATCCATCAGGGGTAGCGCTAATTGCCTTGCTTTTTCGCGGAATAACTGAATATTTTCCTTTAGTTTTTCCCGCCGCCATGGCTGTTTTTGTAACAGTTTCAAACTCGTTAACGTGATAGCGGCCAGTAAAGGCGACATGGCAGTGCTGTATATGTAATGACGAGCGAAGTTAACCAGATAGGCGTAAATATCCTCTGACACCGCCAAAAATGCCCCTGACGTGCCAATGGCTTTACCAAAGGTGGCCATCAGTAAGGGCAATTGGGCTGGTTCCAGTATCGAGCCCGCGCCTAAGCCCAAATTACCGTTCACTCCAAATCCATGGGCATCATCAATATACAACATGGCTTGATGTTGTTGGCACAGAGCGCTGATCTCTAGCAAAGGTGCAGCATCACCATCCATGCTGAAAACCCCTTCACTGATTACCAGCTTATCCCCGGCTGCACTTGCCAGCAGACCGGCAAGATGGCGCATATCATTATGGCGAAATCGCTGCAGTTTGGCTTTGCTGGCCAATGCCCCGTCAAGCATAGAGGCATGGCTCAGCTTGTCAGCCAGAATATGGCCGCCATGGCTCATCAGCGTTTGAATCAGCGCCTGATTGGCAGCAAACCCACTGTTGAACAGCAATACACGGTCACGACCTAAATGTTCCGCAAGGTGTGCTTCCAGTTTGGCATGGGCCTGACTATGGCCGGTTACCAAAGGTGACGCCCCGCTTCCCGCTGCCCAGTCAGGCGCTGCCTGCGCAGCCGCTAGCTTAAGGTCGTCGCTATGCGCCATGCCAAGATAATCATTACTGGAAAAATTCAGGTAAGGCTGGCCGTCCACCAACAGCGTGCGGCCATCAACTTGTTCAATAATTTGGCGCTGGCGCAACAAACTGGCAGCGCGCCGCGCCGCCAGCTCTGAGGCAATGAACTCAAAGGCCATGGTTTATAAACTGGCGTCGTAAAACAGCTCTTCGCTTTGCTGCGCCTTGACGGCATCACGTAGCACCGCTTCATGGGCTTCATCGGAAAACTGTCGAGTGCGCTCGGTATTGATACCCAGCTTTCTGAACAACTTCACATCGGCATGAGTTTCCGGATTGGAGGTTGTCAGCAGCTTACACCCGTAAAAAATAGAGTTGGCACCCGCCATAAAGCATAAGGCCTGCATTTGTTCGTTCATGGCTTCTCGCCCAGCCGACAAACGCACATGGCTCTTGGGCATCATAATACGGGCCACGGCAATAGTGCGGATAAACTCAAACTGGTCGAGATCGTCCACTTCATCCAGCGGCGTACCTTGCACTTTAACTAACATGTTGATTGGCACGCTCTCAGGGTGCTGCGGTAGATTAGCCAGTTGCACCAGCAAACCAGCCCTGTCGTTATCGCTTTCCCCCATCCCCACAATCCCGCCTGAACACACGTTCATACCTGCAGCACGCACATTCTCTAAGGTGTTTAAACGATCCTGGTATGTACGGGTACTGATGATCTCACCGTAAAATTCCGGTGAGGTATCGAGATTGTGATTATAGTAATCTAGGCCTGCGTCTTTAAGCATCATGGCCTGCTCGCGGGACAGCATCCCTAGCGTCATACAGGTTTCCATGCCGAGCTTTTTCACACCCTTGACCATTTCAATCACATAAGGCATGTCTTTGTCTTTGGGATTACGCCAGGCCGCGCCCATACAAAAACGCGTGGAGCCTACAGCTTTCGCTTCCTTAGCTCGCTCCAGTACCTTTTCCACTTCCATCAGACGCTCTTTTTCAAGACCTGTGTCGTAACGGGCACTCTGTGGGCAATACTTGCAATCTTCCGGACATGCACCGGTTTTAATCGACAGCAAGGTACTGACCTGAACTTCATTAGGGTTAAAATGCTGGCGGTGTGTAACCTGCGCCTGAAACAACAGATCATTAAAGGGCATAGCGAACAAATCGCGCACTTGTTTAACCGTCCAATCATGACGGATAGCAGCAGAGGCCTGCATGGGGATTCCTTTACACTGGGATTTAGCTTGAGTAGTCTATGCGCGGCGCCCAACTTGTCAACCGCTAGTATTTTTCAGGCTTTACAACTGAGCATTATTTAACCATGGATATCGAATTTGATCGTCAGCATATCTGGCATCCCTACACGTCCGCTCTTAATCCACTGCCTTGTTATGGGGTGCAACGCACTGAAGGTGTGCATATCCACCTGGAAAGTGGCGAGGCGTTAATCGACGGTATGTCGTCCTGGTGGTCTACTATCCATGGCTACAACCACCCTGCTTTGACCCAGGCTGCTCATGCACAGATTGCGCAAATGCCACATGTCATGTTTGGTGGTTTGACCCATGAACCCGCCATAAACTTATGTAAAGCCTTGCTGGACATAGCGCCACAAGGACTCAACCGGGTATTCCTGGCAGACTCAGGTTCGGTAGCGGTTGAGGTAGCCATGAAAATGGCCCTGCAATACTGGGCCTGTCAGGGTAACCAGAGTAAACATAAGTTTGTGACACTCAGAAACGGTTACCATGGTGACACCTTCAATGCCATGTCCGTATGCGATCCCGTTACCGGCATGCATAGTTTATTTAAGCAGGTGTTATCACAGCAACACTTTGCTCCCGCACCACAAACTCGTTTCGACCAGCTTTGGAACGAAGATGATGTGCAGCCACTGGCCGAGCTGTTGGAACGTCATCATCACGAAGTTGCCGCCCTGATTCTTGAGCCTGTCGTACAAGGAGCCGGGGGGATGCGTATTTACCATGCTAATTATCTGCGTCGTGCCCGTCAGCTTTGTGATCAGTACAATGTGCTATTAATTGCCGACGAAATTGCCACCGGCTTTGGCCGTACCGGTAAACTGTTTGCCTGCGAACATGCGGATATCAGTCCGGATATTCTGTGTGTGGGTAAAGCCCTGACCGGCGGCATGATGACGTTAGCTGCGACGCTCTGCAGTGAGGATGTGGCGGTTGGTGTTTGTCAGGGCCAGCCAGGGGTTTTTATGCATGGTCCTACTTTTATGGGTAATCCGCTGGCCTGTGCGGTGGCCAATGCCAGCTTATCCATTTTGCAGCAAGGACACTGGCAGTCTCAGGTCGCAAGCATAGAAGCGCAGCTAAAAGCGCAGTTGTTACCCTTGAACAAACTCGCTTCGGTTGCGGATACCCGGGTTCTTGGGGCCATTGGTGTGGTGGAATGTAAAGCGCCAGTGGATGTAGCCTCCTTCCAGCGCCGCTGCATCAGCCGCGGGATTTGGGTGCGCCCATTCGGCAAGTTGGTATATATCATGCCGCCTTACATTATTAATGAAGCACAGCTCAGTCAGTTAGTGGAAGGCATCACCTTTGCCCTAATGGATTAAGCAAGAGTTAACCTGCAAACGCCAGCAACCAAACAAGGCTGCTGGCAGAAAGCAGCGCCAATAACATCAGATTTAACCACAGACCATCATTGCGCCGCCGGGAGCGGCGCCCACGCACCAACAAGGCAACCAAACTAAGTAGCACAGTGACGACCAGCGTCAATAACAACCACCCAGTTAGTGAATGATGCCAACCCTGCTCGGTGTTGATACCTAGCGCCTGCATAAAACCTGTTTGTAACTCCGGCCTGGCATAGTGAAACAGCAGCATGGCTGCAACAAACAACAACCAACCGACAATACTGCCGGCAATCAAACTGCGAAACAGCCAATCCTGTTCAGGCGGCAAGCGTCTGCGTTCAATTCCGGATTTTCGCTGCGAGAATGTCGGCATAAAGGATTTTTCTTGAGTCTGGCTGTCAGCCAAGTAAGATTACACACCCCGTCCGGGACGCACGATTTTAGATCGTTGCCATCCTGGCGCTTTTTGCGCACCAAGTGCCGGGGATTCCCCTGTAAACAATACTGTAGAGCATATATGAGATCCGTGCATGGATCGTCTGGAGAGGTTAGATGGCACACACCCCCGTGGTAGAAATTCTCAAAGGTAAGCATCAGGTTGGTGCTGACGTTGTTGTCAAAGGCTGGGTTCGCACCCGTCGCGACTCAAAAGCAGGTTTATCCTTCATTGCCGTGCATGATGGCAGCTGCTTCGACGCTGTGCAGGTTATTGCACTGAATAACCTTGAGAATTACAACGATGTGCTGAAACTGACTGCCGGTTGCTCGGTCGCCGTAACAGGCTCTCTTAAGGCTTCTGAAGGTCAAGGCCAGGCGCTGGAAATTAATGCCACGGCTATCGAGGTTGTGGGCTGGGTAGAAAACCCGGACACCTATCCTATGGCGGCTAAGCGCCACAGTATCGAATTTTTACGTGAACACGCCCATCTTCGTCCTCGCACTAATGTGATTGGCGCGGTTGCCCGTGTGCGTAACTGCTTGTCTCAAGCTATTCACCGTTTCTTCCACGAGCAAGGTTATCTTTGGGTAAGCACTCCTATTGTGACAGCCAGTGATACCGAAGGTGCAGGTGAAATGTTCCGGGTATCTACTCTGGATATGCTTAACGTCCCCAAAACCGATAAGGGCGAGGTGGATTTCAGCCAGGATTTCTTCGGTAAAGAGGCCTTCCTGACCGTTTCTGGCCAGTTAAATGGCGAAACCTATGCATGTGCACTGTCAAAAATTTACACCTTTGGCCCTACTTTCCGTGCAGAGAATTCCAACACCAGCCGTCACCTGGCTGAGTTTTGGATGATTGAACCGGAAGTGGCCTTTGCAGATCTGAGTGACATTGCCCAATTAGCAGAAGATTTACTCAAGTATGTTTTCAAGGCAGTTTTGCAAGAGCGTGGCGATGATATGGCCTTCTTTGCTGATCGTATCAATAAAGATGCCATCAGCCGTCTTGAGAAAGTCATCAGCCAGGATTTCGTACGCATGGATTACACCGATGCTATCGAGATCCTGAAAAACTCCGGAAAAGCCTTTGAATTCCCGGTTGAGTGGGGTGTGGATCTTTCCTCTGAGCATGAGCGTTACCTAGCCGAGGAACATGTCGGCGCGCCTATCATCATGCAAAACTACCCCAAAGATATTAAAGCCTTTTACATGCGCGCCAACGACGACGGTAAAACAGTGGCGGCTATGGATGTACTGGCCCCTGGCATTGGTGAAATCATTGGTGGCTCACAACGTGAAGAGCGTTTAGATGTGTTCGATCAACGCCTGGATGAAATGGGCCTGAGCAAAGAAGATTACAGTTGGTACAGAGATTTGCGCCGTTATGGTTCAGTGCCACACTCAGGCTTCGGTTTGGGCTTCGAGCGCCTGGTCGCCTATGTAACAGGCATGCAGAACGTTCGAGATGTTATTCCCTTCCCTCGCACACCGGGAAATGCCAGCTACTAAGTAGCAAAAAAACGGGCCAAATGGCCCGTTTTTATTTTAAAGCGTCATCAAGTTCAGTGACCGGAAATTCGTTGGCAAAGGCTTTTAATTGCTCGGCATCCAACTGCTCGGAAGTAAAACTCAGAATGCCCCCACTTCGTAGCGACACCTGCAAAACTTGTTTGCCGGACTCTTGCATCACCATCGCATTGCGGCGCTGAATACGCAGCGCTTGTCCCTGCCCGCTTTGCAATCCTAATTGGCTGAATACACTTAACGCGCCGACCAATCCCCCGGCAGCGCCCCCAGCCAGACTGACATTCACCTTAAGCTGATCTTTTTGGTAGTCCCGTTCCAGGCTGGTAAAGCCAAAGGCCTGCTGATGGCTAATATTGCCTCCGGTAAAACCAGCAATCTCATCTTTAAACAGTGCCGCCACCGCATTGTTCCGCTCCTGTTCCAACAGGGTAACACACCAGCGCGCTTCCTCCAGCGCACCGTCTAGATCGCCTTTTGAATACAATTTGCCAGCCAGTTCACAACTGTCCTTAGGAGATTCCTCGGCTGCCAAACTGTGATTTCCCCACAATAACGGCAGCAATAACCAGGCTTTGTTCATCACATCATCCTTATTGTTTAGCTGCCGGTTAAATCTGACAGCAGCTTATTCGTTCCAGAATTCAAAATAATCGGCGCTGGACTTGGGTTTACGCGGCAATGCCTCTGCTTGCGGAGTACCCAGGTACAAGAACCCAACTATCTCGTCCTGCTCTTGTAAAGCAAAGGCCTTCTTGACTTCATCATTTTGCGCATAACTGCCGGTACGCCAAATACCATTAAAGCCTTGTGCCAACGCCGCCATTTGCATGGAATGCACTGCACAGGCTGTCGATGCCACCTGCTCCACCCAAGGTACTTTGGGGTTGTCCTGATATTTGGCGATGGCGACGATCACCATAGGCGCTCTGAGCGGCAACTGTGGCGCCCTTTCTATATCTTTCTCTGACATATCAGAGGCAATGGCCGCCTGTTCTAATATTTCACCCAGGCGGTTCAATCCTAGTCCCTGACACACCACAAAGCGCCATGGCGTCAAGGCAGCATGATCAGGCGCGCGCAAAGCGGCCTGCATAATGTTCTCCAGAATTTCACCAGCAGGGGCCGGCTCTTGCAATCTGGGTTGAGAGGTACGATTTAATAACAGCTCTAATGCGTGCATAACAAGTTTGAAAGGATGGACTCTGGCGCTAAATTAGAAAAGGATTAGCCAATTTACAAGGGGCGCTATGCGAAAAAATATCCCAAACACGACGAATGAAGGCAACGCAGAGCAAAAAGGCGCCTTCCATCGTTTGTTTATCAAACAGCAGGCTAAAATAAACGCAAAGCCCACTACAACAAGACTGCTAAAAACCTTCGCCGAGGAGGATTACCAGCGTATTGCTCAACTCATCCAGCTTTGGCTGAATGAGTCGCCACGCAAATAACCCCGAAAAGCAAGGATCAGATAGTTGAAGCTAGTTCTGCTCCCTGGCGTATTGCCCGCTTAGCATCTAGCTCTGCCGCCACATCCGCACCACCGATAAGGTGCACTATTATGCCAGACTGCTCAAGTGCCTGTTGCAAGGCTCGTTGAGGCTCCTGCCCTGCGCAAATAATCACGGTATCCACAGCTAGGCAGCGGGATTTACCTTCGATGTCGATATGCAGTCCATTATCATCAATACGCTGGTAGTTTACCCCAGGCAGCATCTGAACTTTTTTATTAAGTAGTGATGCCCGGTGGATCCACCCTGTGGTTGGCCCAAGTCCTTTGCCTACTTTAGTTGGCTTACGTTGCAGCAAGTACACTTCACGATTTGGCATATGAGATATAGGCGTGGTCAGGGCGCCCCTGGCGGAATACTGCTTATCTATGCCCCAGGACTGTAACCACTGCAAAGGCTGAGTGGTTAATGAGGGTTGCTCCAACAGGTATTCAGCGACATCGAAGCCTATGCCTCCAGCACCAATGATCGCCACTTTTTGCCCAACCGCCTTGTGGTCTCGCAGCACATCGAGATAGCTAAGTACCTTGTCATGCTCTATACCCGGAATATTTAACTGTCGGGGTATGATACCGGTCGCCAATATCACCTCGTTGAATTGCCCTTGGCGTAAGAACTCTGCATCTACTTCCGTGGTGAGATGCAAGTTCACCCCGGCTTTATGCAGCCTTACTGAGAAGTATCGCAAG
The DNA here is from genome assembly GCF_018531185.1 of Bowmanella yangjiangensis. Lineage (NCBI taxonomy): Bacteria > Pseudomonadati > Pseudomonadota > Gammaproteobacteria > Alteromonadales > Alteromonadaceae > Bowmanella > Bowmanella yangjiangensis. Next base: position 1,948,819 of record NZ_JAHDJU010000001.1, on the reverse strand, counting down.
GTTTCATAAAACTCTTCCTTACCCGGTATTTGCTTGGCGTAGTTAAATTGTCCGCCTATCTCTGCGGCTCTATCAAATAAATGCACTTCATGGCCACGTTCGGCGGCATAGCAACTGAACGCCAAACCGGCTGGGCCTGCCCCAACCACGGCCAACTTCTTCTTGTGATGAGTCAAAGGGAAATTTAACTCTGTCTCATAACCAGCACGGGGATTAACTAAGCAACTGGCACGTTTTTTCTTAAATACATGGTCAAGGCAAGCCTGGTTACAGGCTATGCAGGTATTAATTTCGTCTGCCCGCTGTTGATCAGCTTTATTAACGAATTCGGCATCGGCTAAAAATGGCCGAGCCATAGACACCATATCGGCATGTCCTTCAGCCAGTACCTGTTCCGCAACCTGCGGATCGTTAATGCGGTTACTGGTTATCAGCGGCACCGACAATTCTTGTTTCATACGCTGGGTGATCCAGGTGAAAGCCGCTCTGGGAACCATAGTGCCAATAGTGGGTACCCTAGCCTCATGCCAGCCAATGCCGGTATTAATGATGGTAACACCGGCTTCTTCCAACAGCTTGCCAAGAGCCACAACTTCCTGCCATTCGCTGCCACCTTCGACCAGATCTAACATGGAGAGGCGGAAAATAATGATAAATTCAGCGCCCACTTTGGCTTTTACCGCTTTTACTATCTCAATAGCGAAACGCGCCCTGTTTTCAAAGCTCCCTCCCCACTCGTCGTCTCGCTGATTAGTGCGGGGGCACAAGAATTGGTTAATCAGATAACCTTCCGACCCCATGATCTCCACACCATCGTAGCCAGCCAACTTGGCCATGGCTGCACAGTTGGCATAATCCTTAATGGTGCTGCGGATCCCCCGACCTGACATGGCGCGCGGTTTAAATGGATTGATTGGCGCTTTAATCGCCGACGGCGCTACATTAATGGGGTGATAGCCATAGCGTCCGGTATGCAGGATCTGCATACAAATCTTGCCGCCATGTTGATGTACCGCTTGGGTTATAACTTGATGCTTCTTAGCATGAGCGCTATTGGTCATGCGAGATGCGAAGGGAAACACCCAGCCCTGCCTATTTGGGCTAATACCCCCAGTGACTATTAGACCTACACCGCCAGCGGCGCGCTCAGCATAAAAAGCAGCCAGTTTTTCTATGCCACCTTTTTCTTCCTCTAAACCTAAATGCATAGAGCCCATTAATACGCGGTTTTTCAGACTGGTGAATCCCAAATCAAGTGGGCTGAGCAAGTGCGGATACAGAGGATGTTTATTCATATTATTCTCAACTGGTCTAATCTGTTGTGAGTCTACCGCAATATTAACAAAGAATTCACCTGCTAATAGTACAGCAACGGGTAAACCGCTCGATAATTCAGGTCCAACCTATCCAAAAGCCCGAATTAACTGCAATCCCTGTAAGGGATCATAAAAAATTACATTTGCAGTTTCTTGTTATGCCCGACATTGGATAGGATAGACATATCGTAATAGTAATGTGCAGTAGTTATGGCAACTCAAAAAGGTATGTTCCGCACCCTCGCTGGAGGGGTGTGGTCGGTATTGAATTTTTCGCGAAAGCTGTTTTTCAATCTGATATTCATTTTTATTCTGGTGGCGGTGATCATCGCTATCGCCTCAGAGGAAGGTAAAGTCGAGGTGCCAAAAGATTCGGCACTGGTATTAAACCTCAACGGCAGACTGGTGATCGAAAAAACCGCTGTCGATCCTTTTGCTAAGTTTATGCAGGAAGCCTTCGAAGAGAAGGAAGAAAATCCGGAAGTATTGCTGCGTGACGTGCTGTTTGCTATCGACAACGCCAAGCACGACCGCCGAATCAAAGCCCTGGTGTTGGATCTGCATGGCTTACAACAAGGTGGCCTGGACAAGTTGCAGCAAGTGGGTGATGCGCTGGATAGCTTCAAAGAGAGCGAAAAGCCCATTTACGCTATCGGTGATTATTTCAGCCAGGATCAATACTACCTGGCAGCCCATGCAGATCATCTGTATATGAATCCCATGGGTTGGATGATTCTTGATGGTTACGGCCGTTATCGCCTGTACTTCAAATCCATGCTGGAAAAACTCAAGGCAACCACCCATGTATTCAGGGTTGGCACCTTTAAATCAGCCATTGAGCCTTTTATCCGTGACGACATGTCTGACGCTGCCAAGCAAGCTAACCAAGCCTGGTTGGATGCCCTGTGGAGCCAGTACAAGGCAGATGTGGCCGCCGCCAGAGGCATGGACATTGCCAATTTCGATGAGAAACTGGATAGCTTCCTGGCTAAGTTCTCCAAAGTTGGCGGTGATTTCGCCCAATATGCGGTAGACAACAATTGGGTAGATGGTTTGCGCAACCGCGAAGAAGTTCGCAGCGAGTTGACTGCTCTGGTAGGTGAAGATAAATCTGCTCGAGGCTACAAACACATCAACTTTAAACAGTATCTGCAAGTCATCAATGGTCCTTACCTGCCAGTGCATAAAGATACCGACCATGTAGGCATAGTAGTCGCCAGCGGTACTATTTTAAACGGCACGCAAAAGGCCGGCACCATTGGTGGTGACAGTACGGCGGCATTGCTGCGTAAAGCGCGTTTGGATGATACCGTCAAAGCCGTTGTGCTCTACGTCGACTCGCCGGGTGGCAGTGCGTTTGCCTCTGAGGTGATTCGTCAGGAAGTAGAGAATATCAAAGCCGCTGGCAAACCCCTGGTAGTCTCTATGAGCACCTACGCGGCTTCAGGTGGTTACTGGATTTCAGCCGGCGCCGATGAGATTTGGGCGGCCCCTAGCACTATTACCGGCTCTATTGGTATCTTTGGTATGTTTATGACCTATGAAAATACCTTGGATTACCTGGGCGTGCACGCCGATGGTGTAGGTACTACCGAGTTTGCCGGAATGAGCCCGGTTCGAGCACTGGATCCAAGGATCGGCGAAGTGATTCAGCGCAATATTGAACATGGCTATAACCAGTTTATTGAACTGGTTGCCAATGAGCGTGAAATGGATAAAGCCGCGGTTGACAGCATTGCCCAGGGCCGTGTCTGGATTGGTCAGACTGCGTTGGAATTGGGTTTGGTGGATAAACTCGGTTATTTAGATGATGCCATTAGTGCGGCCGCTGAGCGAGCGGGACTGGATCAATACGATACCAAGTATGTTCAGCGTGATCTGAGCCCCAAAGAGCAATTCTGGAACGAGTTCTTCGGTGTAGCGTCGGTATGGTTCGGTGAAGCACTGAAGAGTCAAAGTGACGGCGAGTTAATGGGATTGGTTAAGCAGTTAGTGGCTGAATTTGATGTGTTTGCCAAATTCAACGACCCACGCGGTGCTTATGCATTCTGCCTGCCCTGCGAACTCTGATAAGCTCAACTGAGTTTAAAGGCACCCAATTGGGTGCCTTTATTTTTTGCTCATCCGAAACCCCTTCTCTGCTCTAACAAGCGATAAATATCGTTATGAAGCGCTAATCTTCTGGTAGAGACTTAACCTTAACGCCCTCTTATTCGAATGTGCAGTTAAGCCATATATCTCCCAGCTATAGCAGAAACGAACAACCACCGGGCCGTAGCAGAGACATAGGGATCGACATTAGGCACCACTGCACCAGGGGAAACCAGGATTTATCCCATTAGACATGCCCTTTTTATTCTGGCAAAAAAAAAGCCCCGGAAACCAGGGCTTTTGATTGGTGTTAAGCGCGAGGCTTGTTGAAGGCTTTAGAGAAAAACAAACTGTTCATAAAGAGCTTTTCTGTCCCATAAAAATAGGCACGGAAATTTGGATTATCGGTAAACAGGATAACCGACCCTTTACCCTTGCGCTCTGCCACCAACATCGCCTTACCTGCCAGTTGCTGCTGGTTTTCAGGTGAGGCAAAACCACTTAACAAGGGCTTATCCGCTATTTTCACTACGGTCGCAAAGGGATTTTTCGGTGGTTCAAACGCGAGCAATGTATTGCGCTGACTGGCAATGTCTCGACTTTGATAGCCAAATCCCAATGGATGGGTGATATCCAGGTCGCCGGCCATAATCGCGCCGCCAATGATATCCTGCGCTTCCGCATTCTCTTTATTGGCATAATCAATACGCGGGGCACTGGCTAACGTACCTTTGCTGAATTTAATCGGGTTCAAATCCAGAAGCTTCTGGCCAGCCCACTTGGCGCCGTCACGGATCCCCACCACAGTGCCGCCGTCTTTCACCCAACCGTCAATCTTTTGCACGGTTTTATCTGCCAGATCAGCATAGCTTCCGCCTACCATAATTAAATGGCTGTAATCTTTAAGATTCACCCAGGACAATTTATCTTTATGCAGCAATACCACCGGCATCTGCATACGCTTATCCAGTAAGTGCCACACTTCACCTGCGTCGTATTGAGAAATGCCCTCGCCAATAACCAGCAATACCTTTGGCTGGTCAAGTTCAAGCATCAGATTGCTGCCCAGATCCATACCCACACTGGCTGTATAAGAGGTCCCCACAGCATAAACAGGCACAGCATCTTCTTTGGCAATTTGGCTCATCAAACTATGCAGTTCATCGGGTTTTGCTCCGCCCTGCCAGCCAACCGACATCACAATACTGCCGCGGCCCAAGGTCACTTTCCCTTTATCCGAATCTGTGGTGAAAGGTTCAGTGGTTACACGCGGGCGATAGCCTGCTTTAAGCAAACGGTACAAGGCACGCGGTGCATAGTAGTGGCTCCAGTCAAAGGCATAAGCCACATCGGCTTTAGCCGGTGCGTTCTGGCTGGGGAAAGCTGGCAACACGCTGTCACCGGCCTTGTAGGAACGACTGCTTAGTGCCGCATATTCGACACCAAAGGCCAATGGCATAGTCCAGCCTGAAACATCATAGAATGTGTTGTTCTCAAAGCTGGTGATACGCTCAAACATGCCTTTGATCATACGGTAGGTAGGTTGGTCTGTTTCCACCACAAAGGCATTGCTGGCAGAAAAAACCTGGCCATCTACTTTGACATCACGTGCCAGACGCTTTACTTCAATCTGGTTACGATGCAAAAGTTCCAGGAAGTGGAAGGCCCGCGCTTCATCACCAGGCACAGAGAATACATAGGCTTTAGTCTTATCATCCTGTGCCAATGCTTTGGTGGCATCGGCAAACTTTCGCTGGAAACTCAGCAATGACTCACGCTTTGCCGCCGCACTATCCAGCAATGAAATACCCACGCGATACTGGGTACGGATGTTGTCTCTGAATGACAACAAACCACGCGGAGTATCCAGTAAACCTGAAGTGCTGGATTGCTCAAACAGGATGCCTAAACTACCGTACAAATGTGGATAGGTGGCACCTTTGCCTATATAGAAGTTGTCGTACGACTCTTCATTGAAGTACAAGCGAGCTTCGCTATCCATGAAATCACGGGGTCCTTGCACCACATCGCTGAGTAGCGCCATGGCATCCTGACCGATCAAAGGAAATACCCTATCAGGGGCACCAGGGTGGAAATAATAAGACTTATGCGAATGCATTTCGTGGAAGTCAGCCACCATATTGGGGCGCCACTGATGGAATTTAGCGACCCAACCTACCGGCTCAGGATGCTGCTGTAGCATCCACTGACGGTTCAAATCAAACCAGTAGTGATTAGTACGTCCTGATGGCCAAGGCTCGCCATGTAAGGCATTCACGCCGTCTGTTACCGGCACTTCTGCACCAAAGGTCCAGTTCCACGCGGATTCTCGGCTGTTGCCATCCGGGTTAAAGCTGGCCGTAAGCAGGATCACGCTGTCTTTTAGAATCCGTTCTATCTGTGCACCATTGGCGGCGGCCAGATGATAGGCCACCGGCATTGCAGAATCAGTTGAGCTAACCTCTCCCCCATGCACGCCATAATTGACCCAGCTTACCACCGGCATGTCCTGACTGATGGCCTGCTTGCCACCGGCCTTCTGCAAAGCCAGGTGAGCACTGCGGATCTGTTCAAGACGCGCCAGATTCTCAGGGCTACTGATAGTTAGCGTCACAATTGGGCGTTTTTCATGACTGTGGGCAATGACCTCGTACTGAATACGATCTGACTTTTCAGCCAACAGCTTGAGATAAGCCACCATTAAGTCATTACGTGCCATCCTTTCACCCAATGGGTGGCCCAGAAACGCTTCCGGTGTAGGAATATCCGGATTGAATCCAACATCCTGCGGATAAAAGGCTTGTGTGTCCCGGACGTCTGCCTGTACTGACAGACAAAATACCGAGCCAGCCACCATCAAGCCCACTTTCAGGGCATGGGGAAGGGTTCTCATCAACATGTGTTTGTAGCTCAACTTCTATTATGGTTTTTTACGTAGGGCCTGGCCGGCAAGCTCACCGGTCAGTTTTCCTTCTTCGATGGCGGCGACGCCGTTAACAAACAGCCACTGCACGCCTTCGCTCAACACCTCTGGATGCATATAGTCAGCGCGCGGCGCATACTTATTTGCATCAAATAACACTAGGTCTGCGGCATAACCTGCTTGTAGCTTACCGCGGTTATCCAGGCCAAAAATGTCAGCGGTCTTACTGCTGCTGCGCAGAACAAACTCACCCAGTGTCAGTAGCGGTTTGTTCTGAACAAAATCCTGATACTTTTTAGGGAAAGACGCATACTTGCGCGGATGCCCAGGGCTACCGTCGGAAGATGTCACCACCCAATCCTGCTGAACCAAAGCTTCGATATCCTGCTCAGACATATTGAAGCTTGCCACTCTGGCATTGCCTGCCAAGATGATTTGCAATGCCGCATCAATAGGATCAACGCCTCTTTCGGTTGCTACTTGTGCCAGGGTTTTACCCCGTAACTCACCGGATGTAGGGTCACTAATCAGTAAGGAATCTGCACCACCCCGGCGACGCAAGTTGTCTTGCATCTCTACCTTGATACCGGGCAATTGCGCGGGATCCTTCAGCCTTGCATGGTACTCTTCTTCAGTTCCCGCCAATGCCCAGCGTGGCATCAGTGCACCGGCAACACTGGTACCAGAGGCCTTCCAGGGATATTGATCCGCCGTAACATGCAAACCTTTAGCATGGGCGTCGTCCACCATCTTAATGATGGTCTGACTTTCCCCCCATACATCAACACCTAATGCTTTTAGATGCGCCAGATGCACAGGGATCTCTGCGTCCCGGGCAATATCCAAGACTTCCTGTACCGCCGCTATCAGGCCAATATGGTAGCTGCTTTCGTCACGAATGTGGCTGTCGTACACCCCGCCAAATTGGGCAGCCACCTTAGCCAGCGCCACCACCTCGGCCGTATCAGCGTAATTACCTGGTACATAGTAGAGCCCGGTTGAAAGACCCAATGCACCTTCATGCATGGCTTTTTCAACCAAGGCCTTCATTTGTTCAAGCTCTGCAGCACTGGCTTTACGATTCTCCCGGCCCATCACTTCTGAGCGCACAGCACCATGTCCCACATACAAGGCCACATTGCTGCCAATACCTTGTTTTTCGTACAAATCAAAAGTGGCACCGACTTCAACATCGCCGCCACCATCGTTACCACAAAATACCGTTGTCACGCCCTGGGTCAGATAGTTGGCATTGAGGTTAGGTTGACCTTTGTCAAAGTCATTACAGGCATGGGTGTGAGGATCTATAAACCCTGGTGCCACGACCAAATTATTGGCATCAATATGCTTTGCCACGCGCAGATTTTTGGGGGCTTCGGGCAGTACATCGACAATCTTGCCGTCTTTAACCAGGATTACACCCGCCATGGGCTGGGTTCCATTACCGGTATAAATTTGTTGACTGCTTATTAGATAATCAGCACTTTGTTCGGGGCTACCGGAACACCCTGCTAACAAGCCCGCAGCCAGCAACGCACCCATTAACGGACTTAAACGTGAAAATTCATTGCTCATTGGCTTACTCCTGAAAAAACAAAGGGCGATAACTCGCCCTTTTTTAAGATAATTCGCTCAACTTAGAAGAAGTTGGCCTGCAGTGATACGTAGAAGTATCGACCTTCTGAACTGTGTAAGCTGGCATCATAACCATAAGTCTCGTCAGCCAAAGGTGGCTCACGATCAAACAGGTTACGCACACCTACGCGCAGACGCATGCCATCCATCGCGCCTTCATCGAAGCTGTACTGACCGTACAGGCTCACGGTATTCCAAGAAGATACATGCCAGAAATCACCGGTCTCATCATGCACTGCGCTGGTGTCGTAATAGTCACCAACATACTTGGCATGCAAACCTGCACCCCAGTTGTCGTAACGCCAGGTCACGGTACCAGACGCCTGCCACTCAGGACGACCATCCATTTGAATCATGTCACCGACATCATCCAGAGTGATGCCCAGTGCCGCCAGCTTGGCAGACTCTTCATCAACGCTCTGGTAGGATTTCAGCAACTTGGCACCGTTAAGTTTAAAGTCAAAGTCGCCGAAAGACGTACGATTCAGTTTGTAGTAAATACCCAGATCCAAACCTTCGGTAGTGCGAGAGTCGAGGTTTTCAAACAAACCATAGATGTCCATCATATCGCCCACAGCTTCCAGGCCAGAACCTGCGAAGAAAGCAATATCATCAGCAGTTGGCGCTGAACGAATGACGTTTGGATTGCTGGAGCCATTCATACGATACAGGTAATCCAAGTCGGCGATGTTCTGGAAAGAACGAATACCAACTAAGTCTTCCTGTTCAATACGCCAGAAATCAGTGGTCAGGGTTAGGTTGTCAACAAATGCCGGGGTATACACCATACCAAAACCGTAGTTGTAATCCTTCTCTGGTTTCAGATCGGGGTTACCCAAACGGATGTTCTCGATACTGTCGGTGCCGCTACAAGCACTCAAGTTAGCAATATCGCCCTTGTTAACACTGGCCTGACAACGGTAGTAGTCAATAGGATAGTTAACACGGTTGGTACGGGCTGTATGCAGCTGTTCCAGGTTAGGTGCGCGGAAACCTTCTGCATAAGATGCACGAATTTGTACACTTTGCGCCGGGTACCATGACAACACTGCCTTGGGCTTAAATACACTGCCAACATCATTGTAACGCTCGTAACGACCAGCCAGCTGGAAATCCAGTTTTTCAACCAAAGGAATATCCATCTCAGGGCTGATTAACGGACCGGCTAATTCAACGAAGGCTGAGAATACATTACGTGAACCGTCTGCATCTGGCTGGCCACTTGACCCCATTACGTCGGTTTCATACACAGTACCCGTTACGGCATCAGTATAGACAGTGGTACCGTCCAAACGGTCATCATAGTCGTTTTCAAAGCTCTCATAACGCCACTCGGTACCAAAGGCAACACCGACATTACCAGCAGGCAGACTGAACAAGTTGGGGTTAGACAGTTTGTAGTCAACCAAGGCCAACTCGGTTTCACCGACACGGCTGATATTAACCAGGAAAGGATCGATGCTGGCCTGGCTGTTACAAGTTGCGCCACAGAACGGGTTGTATGCGCTGGCGTCAGCGCGGTTCACCGCTTGTTGGAACTTAGTCAGACTGGTACGGTTGTAAGTGGTATCGTCGGTCTTTGCTGCGGAGTAAAGTACCGCACTGTCCCAATCCCAGTTACCAAAGTTACCACGTGCACCGGCCAAGCCTCTGTAGGTGGTATTGACGACGTTGATTTGACGTACACCAGCATCCACTACGCGGTAAGCGTCCATTTTGACATCCAGGCCTTCGGCAGGAATATCAAATCCGGCTACACGGTTTACACCAGATCCAAGTGGGTTCCAGTAAGCGTCTTTGGAGATCGTCACAGGTGCAGACGTCAGGGTCGCAGTCTCACCACGTTGTGAATTAGATTCAGCCCAGTAGTAGCTCAGCTCACCATAAAGCTCTGTGCCACTGTCCATTTCATGATTGATGAACAAGAATGCATTGGCACGCTCGGTTTCTGGCAACAAGGTACGGCTGCCGTTGGTATTGTAATATTGATCAGAACCTACTGAACCACTATCAATACACAGACCGTTGGCCAATACGCACTTCTGATTGCTGTCTGAGCCATCTACAGGTTCAATGTGGAAACGACCCGCACCTGTGGTCAGTCCGCTCACACCCTGGCTAGCATCAAAACGTCCCCAAGGGGTTGTGCTAGAGGTATTACGGAAGTTAGTGTCACCTTCCCAATCGCTACCTTCCAGGAAAGGACGCAGGTCAGAATTGGCCGAATATGGCAACTCAGACGCCATCACTTCGCTGGCTTTGTAGTAGTTCATGGACAAGGTCAGATTGGTTGACTGGTCATTCAGGAACCAACCACCCAACATATTCATATTCAGTTTGGAACGACTGATGTTCTCTGCATCGCCGTACTGTACGTCAAAGCGATAACCGTCGAAGTCGCTGCGCATTTCGCTGTTTACTACACCAGCAACGGCATCAGAACCATAAATTGCCGCCGCACCGTCGTGCAATACTTCAACGCGACGAATGCCCATAACAGGGATAGCATTCATGTTCACTGTAGTGACCGGTACAGAGTTTTCAGTCTGCGAGCCTGGGTGTTGAACCAGACGACGACCATTTAGCAATACCAGGGTATTACCGGTACCTATACTGCGCAGGTTGATAGAGGCTACGTCACCACGAGACGCATAGACGCCGCTGACCACGTCGTTACCATTGAAGTTAACGTTGCCGTTAGAAGGAATCGCAGCAAACAAATCCGCACCCGAGGTGGCGGCAATAGCATCAATATCTTTCTGATCCATTAGTGAAACAGGTAATGCACCAGTTACGTTCAGGCCTTTAATGCTTGAACCTACCACTATTACCTTTTCTAAATCCTGCTCTTGCTCTTTTTGCAGCTTAGCAGCAGTACTCTCCGTGTTCTGAACTTGTGCGCCAGCGACTTCGGTGCGTTCTACACCAGTAGTCTGCTGAGCGACTGCCGCGCTGCTCCCTAGCGCGGTAAGAATACACAGAGCCAATGGGCTCAGGTTACACTTGTTGCTGTTGGATGTTTTCATGACTATCCCCATTTGAGTTTGGCCGCCACTGTCGGACCTTATTGTTGTGGTGCTTACACAATCCTGAATATATTGTCTAAGTGCAATTAAAAGAAAATCGACATCTCATAACCTGGAGTTATGCAAATTTGGCGTGGTGCCGGACTATGCCACAGCTTAAGTAAACCAGCTACTTGACGCGCTAAAGTGACAACTAATCAAGTTAAATGCACATCAATATATGCAGAAATACGGGTAGTATTTGCAAATCCCATAACCCTGGTTTATGGGGCTAAGTAGTTTCGTTACAGTATGTCGCTGGGAGTTAGTGGTAGCCTGCCACCTCTTGCGGTGACCGGGTTTTCTTTTCGAGGGTATTAAGCATGCGGCTACGACATATAGAAGTATTTCACTCGGTATACACCACCGGCTCCATTACGGGTGCCGCCAAGCTGCTATTTGTCTCACAACCTTCCGTTAGTAAAGTGTTGGCCCATGCAGAGATGCAGCTGGGTTTTCAGCTGTTCCATCGTAATAAAGGACAACTAATCCCGACCCCAGAAGCAGACATGCTGTTTACCGAAGTGGATAAAACCTACCGGCAGCTGCGCTCTATTCGCAAGATGTCGGAAAATATCAAACGTAACGACTTCGGACAAATTAACTTGTCGTTCACGCCTGCACTGGGCTTTGATGTGGTACCGAAGGCATTAGCTAAGTTTCGAGAAGAGCACCCTAATATTCGCTTTGATCTGGAAACCACCCACAACGATCAGGCTCTGCAAGCCCTGACCGAACATCGCTGCGACCTGGCGCTTCTTTACTCTTCTCCGCCCATGCCTGGTGTCACCAAAATAGAATGCGGTGAAGGGGAAATCGTTATCCTGTACCCCAAAGCGCAATTTCCTGATGAGCCTAAAGTGCTGAGCCCCGAACAACTGGCTAAAACAGAGTTAATCGGCATCTGGGATAGCGGCCCACTGGGTGAACTGGCGTATGACCGTCTAACCAATGACGGTGTGCAAGTGCAAAGCAATCTGCAGGTCACATCCTACTATGTTGCCGCACGCATGGTGGCGCAGGGACTGGGCTGCTGTACCATAGACAAGTTTACCGCGCTGGGTAATTTATCAGATAAAGTCGGCATGGCCTCCTTTGCCCCGCCTCTGACTTTTAAGATCAATGGCCTGTACCTGGATAATCGTCCACTGTCCAAGGTAACTGAAGCATTTTTGAAATACCTCAAATCGGAAATTTCCGCTTAAGACACATAAGGCCGGCATGCATTGTCGGCCTTTTCTGGCTCATCGCTGAGCAACAGCGTATACTTGCGGCAAATTTGTCACCGGATCACATCATTGCTTTTTTCCGACCTGCCCCTTGATCACAGATTACAAAACACGCTGCAACTGAAAGGTTTTAACCAGGCCACTGAAATCCAGGCTAAGGCTGTGCCCCACGCGCTGCTTGGCAAAGACCTGATCGTGTCATCCAAGACAGGTTCAGGAAAGACCCTAGCTTACCTGGTGCCGGCTATTCAGCGAGTGTTGAGAACCAAGCCGCTGTCGAAAAAAGATCCTCGGGTATTGATCCTGGCGCCAACCCGCGAACTGGCCAAGCAGGTATTTTTACAACTGCGTACCCTGCTGGATGGCCCAAGTGCCAATGTGGCCTTGATTTTAGGTGGCGAAAATTTTAATGACCAAGTAAAAGCGCTAAAACGCCATCCACAATTTATCGTAGGTACAGCCGGTCGCGTAGCCGATCACCTAACGGACAAATCGCTGTTCCTTAATGGTCTTGAACTTCTGATTTTGGATGAAGCAGATCGCATGCTGGACTTGGGCTTTGCCCCACAACTAAAACATATTCATGCCAAGGCCGACCATCGTAAGCGCCAGACCATGATGTTCTCCGCTACTCTGGATAACGCCGAACTGCATTATCTGACCCAGACATTGCTTAAAGCCCCGCAGCGTATCAGCCTGGGTAGTGCTGGTGAGCAACACGCTGATATAGAGCAGCGTTTTATTCTGGCTGACCATATTGAGCATAAAGAAGCGTTACTTAAGACCCTGTTGGAAAAGCAGGACTATCGGCAGGCTATCTTGTTTACCGCTACCCGTGCTGACACGGAGCGACTGGCAAGCTTGCTCAAGGATTGGGGACTGACCAGCATTGCCCTATCCGGCGAACTCAGTCAGTCCCAACGCAGCAATATCATGAATGAATTTGCCCGGGGACATCATCAGATTCTGGTCACCACAGATGTAGCGTCGCGGGGTCTTGATCTGCTTAAAGTTTCATTGGTTGTGAACTTTGATATGCCAAAGCTGCCAGAAGAGTACGTACACCGTATCGGCCGAACAGGTCGAGCCGGGAATAAAGGCAATGCGGTCTCACTGGTTGGCCCTAAGGATTGGCAAAGCTTCGTAGCAGTTCGAGCACTGCTGGAGCAAAGTATTGAATTTGAGGTCATAGAAGGTCTGGCGGGTAAATTTAAGGGGCTTCGCCCGCCCCGACCAGCCAAACAGAGCAAAGGGCCGTCCTCATCAGGTCAGGGTGACAATGTATGGCAACAAGCCAAGCCCAAGAAAAAGCGGGTTAATACAATGTCTGGGGTTGAGATTGGTGACAAAGTATTAGTTCGTAAAAAGCCTCGGGTTGCACTAGAAGAAGAGCTCGACGCGGACCAGGATGAGATCATGCACGAACCGCCATTTACAGGGGATGAACCCCAGGATTAAATGGCCGTTTACTTAGCCAAGAGACATAGTTGGCCGCTAACCGGCAAGGAAGCTTGATAATAATGAATGAACTGACGCCACTCAGTACCGAAGAATTAATGGATATGTTTGAGCGAGTTGATGACCGCCAGTGCACAGAGCGGGCGCTGGCCATCTATGCTGAGCTGAATAGACGCAGTATGCTGTCTGCAGCAGCGCTGGAAGCCCGCTATGGGAATGAAACCACAAGTTGGTGGTCCGTGCTTTGGCAGCTTCCTCTCAAGGTACTGTTTTTTCCACTGGGATCCACCCAAGGTTTTTCTTTGCTGGACGCCAAAAGCAAAGTCATGCGGTTAGCCGCAAAACACCACCAAACTTCACAGTAAGCGCACAGTAATAAGCGAGCCCGACGCTGTTGATGAGGGTTGTATATCAACCGACACGTTACGTTGATAGTGACTGGCAGCCCCAACGATCAGACCATGTGCAAGTGCTTCGAGATGACGTGCCGACTCATACAACAAAACAATCTTTTGCTCATCGCGTTCTATGACAGTAAATCGTGGCGGATTAGCCTGAGCATAGAGAGACATGACGTCCCGGTGAATTTCAATATCCAGGCAAGCTAGCAGATCAAACAGATGCTCCTTACTCCACAGCAGGCTTTCATGACTCTGCTTGAGTACATCGAACAAATACACACCGAAATCGTAAAGCAGGGTCTGAACTGGCCGGTTTGTCATTTTTGATAAAGTGACGACCAGAGACTGTAACTCTTCAAATGCATAGTAGCCAACGGCGGTGTAAGCCCCGCCCCCTTGCGGTGCGGCGGTCTCAAGGAAGCGCTCAACCTGAATTTCAGGAAGGCGCTCCTCAATCATATCTACAAAACTGGTAAAGATAATGCCTAGCACACTTCACTCCATCAACCTTGAAGTCTCAGGTGATTGGAAAGAGACTCCCTTAGCTTTGCTGACTCTGTTCTACTGCTTTTGGCTGAACATCTTCACCATAGCCGAAGGTGACCGCCAATACCAACACAATAGCGGCGGCCAACATGAGTTTGGCTAAAAGTGGCAGGCAGAATCTGAACCACAAGTGATAAGGCACGCCGGCCATACCGATAATGCCCATCAATACCGCGTTGGTTGGAATGATCATATTCGAGAAGCCGTCACCAAACTGATAAGCCAGTACCGCCACCTGACGTGTTACGCCAATTAAATCGCCAACCGGTGCCATCAAGGGCATAGTTACATACGCTTGCCCGCTTCCAGAGGGAATAAACAGATTCAGAATAGTCTGGATGATCAACATACCCACTGAGGCCAACTCAGCCCCTAGGTAAGACAACGGCAATGACATACCGTAGACCAGTGAATGCAAGATCTGGCCGTCTTCCAATATCAGGGCTATGCCCCTTGCGACCCCAATCAACATGGCCGTAGTCGCCAGATCTTTAACCCCTTCGATAAAACGATCTGCAGCTACATCCACCTCAATCTTGCCCACCACAGTAGTGAACATACCCCAAGCGATAAATACACCACCCAGTTCGTACAAATACCAACCTTTAGTCGCAATACCCCACACCGCCGTTACCAGAGCAGCAACGAAGCCAAGTAAAATCAACTGATGGCGGCCGTTTAGCTTAGGGTAATCTCCTTGAACCGAGCCACTTAAGGGACAGGGCAAATCGCGGGTTAAAGATTGGTTAGGATCCGCCAGCACCTTCTTGCCATAAGACCAGACATGGTGGAATCCGATAAGCACAAATGGCACAAAAATCGCCAGTCGCCATTCGAGTCCGGAGTACACAGGAACACCGGCAATTTGCTGGGCAATTAACACGGTAAAAGGGTTAAATGCTGATACGCCATAGCCAATGCCGTAACCGGCCACAATCATGCCCACAGCCGTCATAGCATCCAAGCGCATGGCTTTGCATAAAGCCACCAGAATCAACACAAAAGGAATGTATTCGCCTGCCGTACCTATAGCACCAGATGCCATGGCAAAACAAAACACCACCATAAATATCAGCAGGTTGGGCTTATGGCCGAAACGTTCCAGCATGCGCCCTATCAGCGCATCAATAGTACCGGTGGCCCTTGCGATGGACAGCACACCGCCGACAATAAATACGAAGAAAATGACGTCCTGCGCGGCAGCTAAGGCACGGGGAATCGCAGTTAGAAAATCCCATGGAGTGAGGTAACTGCGTCCTTCGCTTAGGGTAAAGGTACCAGGTACCACCATTTGCCTGCCGTTTTCAGCAGTTACGGTATCGAAGAAGCCTTGCGGCACAATCCAGGTCGCAATAAAAGCAACCAGCATCATCCCCAGCAGCAGTATCAGCGTATGAGGAACTTTGAATCCTTGTTTCATTTGTCGTTATGTGCTTATTTTAATGTGGGGCGAGTCTACGCAAACTCGGCATTAACGGCAATTCAAAGCACAGGGAAACCGCTTATATCCGCTTAAATCTTAAGCGCAACAAGCACAGGGAGAGTCGCATCATGTACCAGCACTATTTATTATTGCTCTTGTTCCTGGGCGTTTTTTCTTCGGGCTTATCTGCGTCAACCCAATTAATTTACCCTCAACCAGCCCAGGAAAGTGATTCAGATTATCCCCAAGTATTGCTTGCTAAAGCACTGCAAACAGCAGGTTTAGATTACCAGTTCATCCCTTCACAAGACCCGATTGTGCAGAGCCGGGCTTTGCGGCAATTGGAAGCCAACGATGGGATTGATGTGGTCTGGACCATGACCAGCATAGAGCGCGAGAAACATTTACTGCCGGTAAGAATACCTATATTCAAAGGGCTGTATGGATGGCGTTTGTTGATGATCAAGCCTGCATCACAAACAAAACTGAACCAAATTGATACTGTATCAGCCCTTGCCACCATACCGCTATTGCAAGGACAAGGCTGGCCGGATACATACGTATTGCAAGCTAACGGCCTGAGGGTATCGGGTACGCCACAGACTCAGGATTTGTTCGATATGCTGCTTAGAGACCGAGGGATTGCCTTTCCACGCTCTATCCTTGAGATTTGGACCGAACAAGAAAACTATCAAAGTGATCTGGTGGTGGAAAAGCAACTAGCCCTGTTTTATCCCACCGCCATGTACTTCTTTTTCCGACCAACAGATACAAAGCTTGCCGCTGGGATAGAATCAGGCTTAAAGCAGATGCTGGCAAACGGCGAATTCGATCGTTTGTTTACGGCCTATCATCAACAGGCCATCGATAAGGCCAGACTGTTCGAGCGAAAAGTGTTACCGCTGTGGAACCCCCTGTTGCCACAACTCACCCCACTAGAGCAGGAGCGCTACTGGTATCGTCCTTAATCCAAATCAGGTTAAGCGCAGGCCTTCAGTGTGAGCGACCGCCTTTTAACCCAATGCATTCCTGTAACTGCTGTGCAGACATACCTAACTTAAGCTTACCCTGCTCTACCTGATGAACCAGCGTCACAATAACCTGATTCACCTTACAATCCAGCCCTAAGCTAAGCGCTTGTTCTATTACCGCTCCGTTGAGATAAGCAATTTCTGAATCCTTACCCTGTTTCAGATCCCACCACATTGAAGTGCGCACGCCCGGATCTATCTCCAGCATTGCCGATGCAACACGCAAAAATAACCAGTTAGGTAAACGAAGAACAAACGGCAACCACCGCGCTGGCACCTTGGTTAGCTTGGGCAGCCGTAGCTGCCTGGCTTTACAAACTGACAGCAACTCATCCATAAGTGCCGCCAATATTAGCCGATACCCCTGCTCTTCCAGCATGGATTTTACCGGTACATCGGCCAGTGCATTAACCGCGTTGCCAAGGTTTAACTGCAATTTCGCCCACTGCAGGGCCAGCATGTCCTCGGCACTCCCTGTTGGCATCAGGGCGCAGTCTAGCAAAGTAACCAGTTCGCCTATCTCATCTTTCTCGGACAGACATTCCAGCGTGAGCTGCCCTTCGGAACCCCGATGCAGGCAACCAGGCGCAGACTCCACCACGTTGAAAGGAACAATCACCCTTCGTACCTGATTGTGAGGATAAATGGCTTTGACCAGGGACTCACTTCCCACGCCATTCTGGCAACAAAAAATCTTTGTCTGCGGGCCAATTAACGGCTGAGCATCCATTGCTGCCTGCGCAAGTTGAGTGCTTTTCACCGTTAACCAAAGCACATCGCAGGGTTTAACATCAGCGCGCCAGTCGCTACCAAGTAGCCGGGGATGTAAGGGCCCTGCCTGATGACCTTGATAGTCACTGAGTCTCAACCCTTGCTGCCAGCGCTCGCGCGCTGAATCACGCACAACCAAGCTAACGCTCTGTGAGCGATGAGCGAGTACGCCGCCCAGATAACCCCCAATTAATCCTGCACCAAACACCACATGCTGCATGCCAGTCACTCTTTTATATACCTCAATGAATCATAGAGACTTTCCAGATGTCAGGGCAAGCATAAGGAATTTGGCTGAGCAAATTTAAAGCATGTCATTTCCCCCTTGGCATTGTTAACATGGGCAAAAATCGCGAAAATGTTCCGATTAACCTATTCAAAACAACAATAAAGTTTTCAAGGAAAACAACATGCAAGCCAGAGGGGAATTTGAGGTCAGGGTCCAGTCTCTACCTAGCTACACACAAGGTAAAGAAGGTGTAAGCCTGGGCAGAATGTCCATCGATAAGATCTTTAGTGGCGATCTGGAGGGGAAGAGTAAAGGCGAAATGCTCAGTGCCAAGAATACCGATAAGAGCTCTGCCGGTTATGTGGCCATTGAACAGATTAGTGGCACCCTGGGTGGGCGCGAAGGAAGTTTTGTGATGCAGCATTACGGCACCATGCAAGGCGCCAACCAACATCTGGTGCTGGAAGTGCTGCCCCATTCAGCTACAGGTGAATTGCAAGGCCTAACAGGTCGCATGCTAATCAACATAACATCAGGACGGCATAGCTATGTATTTGACTACCGCCTTCCCGACACTGACGCCGAGATAACCTACCCCGAGTAACACAGTCTTAGCGTTACTTTGCTTGTATGCAGGTTGCACCAGTGCGCTGTCATAAATTACGCAAAAGTGCTTGAGGCTGGCATTAACGGCGTTTTCAGGCGCTTAGGTTCTACCGATACGAAAAAGCTTAGGTAAGGTATTTTTGACGTTACGCGTTACGGATGATTTGGCTTTTAACCCTAACGGCTAGCGACCTATTTCTCACAATAAGGTTGTATTGAATTAAAAGATTATTCTCTTAGAAAGACAGCAAATACCGCAGATGGGTTAGTTGGACATAAGCCCTACTTGCCAATAGAGACAGCGCAGAAACCAGTGTCACGCAAGTGAGACATCAACAGATTAACTGCGCCGCAAGTCGCTATTAAAATCAGGCTTTTTTCAGGTACTCTGCCACCAGCACAATCCTCACGCCATTAACCCGTCCTTCCACATGTTTAGGGTTGTCTGTGAGACTGATGCCACGCACCGCTGTGCCACGTTTAGCGGTAAAACCCCCGCCTTTCACGTCCAGGTCTTTAATCAATACCACGGTATCACCGGCACTTAGCACGGCACCGTTGCTATCCAGGGTCGGTTCCCGATCTGAATCATCGCCTTTTTGCGCCCAGGTGCTGGTTTCTTCGTCAAGATACAGCATATCTAACAAATCCTGTGCCCAGGTTTCAGAGGATAAGCGCTTGAGCATTCGCCAGGCCATCACTTGCACGGCGGGTACTTGGCTCCACATGCTGTCATTCAAACAGCGCCAGTGGTTGGTATCCAATTCAGCGCCCTCAATTTGAGACTTACAAGTCTGACAAACCAGAATATGGTTATCTACCCTGACCTGATCAATAGGCGGCACGGCCACACCTTGTAGATTATCGGTAGCGGCACATAATTCACACTTGGCGCCAGCGCGCTCAGTCAGGGCTTGTTCTATAGACATGTTCATCTCTTGTTGAGTAGCGGGCGCGCATTATGCCACTTTTGGCCACTTTACGCAGCAACGGATGCTACCTAAGCTGTGACTGAGCATGGAGGTAAAATGAGCAAACCGCATTGGGTGTCCTGCGTCGCAGAACCAAGTACAGAGATCCAACTGCCAGACTGGGCAATGCATAGCCTGGAATGGTCAATACCTTATCATAGTGATGAAGACAAAATGGCTCTGGCCGTGGAACTGGCCAGACAAAATGTCCAACGTGGCACTGGTGGCCCTTTTGGCTCGGCCATTTTTGATATGGATAGCGGCCAGCTCCTGTCGGTGGGCGTAAATCAGGTGATGGCAGCCCACAACTCCTGTCTGCATGCTGAGGTGATGGCCATTATGCTGGCAGAGAAACGCCTTAAGTCTTTTTGTTTGTCAGATAATCATGCACGCCGCGAGCTCTTCACCTCCTGTGAACCTTGTGCCATGTGCTTAGGGGCCATATTCTGGAGCGGCGTGAAGCGTCTGGTATGTGCTGCCACAGGTGACGATGCCAGAGCCATTGGTTTTGACGAAGGACCGGTGTTTGCACAAAGCTATGACTATCTTCAAAAAGGCGGTATTCAAGTAGAGCGACAGATACTAAGGTCAGAAGCCCAAGCAGTATTAACCGACTACCTCGCCCGTGGTGGGCCTATTTACAACGGTTAACGAAAAAGGGCCCGACAAAGGCCCTTTTCAATTGGTATGGCTATCAAGCTGGTGCGGAGGAGCGCATCAGGTAATCAAAGGCCCCAAGGCTGGCCGTCGCGCCGCTACCCATAGCAATGATGATTTGCTTGAAAGGTGTTGTAGTGGCATCACCGGCCGCAAACACACCTTTTACCGAGGTTTCGCCATTTGCAGCAGTAATAATTTCACCCCGGGCGGTTAGCTCAACGCCGCTGCCTTTTAGCCATTCGGTATTGGGCACCAGACCGATTTGCACAAAGATACCTGCCAGTTCCAGCTGTTTATCTTCGCCGGATACCCGGTCTTTATAGCTAAGGCCGTTTACACGCTGCCCGTCGCCATTTACGGCCGTGGTCTGCGCATTCAATATAATGTCGATATTGGCCATAGAGCGAGCTTTGCGCACTAGTACTTCATCGGCACGTAGCTTGCTGTCAAATTCCAGTACAGTGACATGCTCTACTATATTAGCCAGGTCAATGGCAGCCTCAATGCCCGAGTTACCGCCACCGATAACCGCAACTTTTTTGCCTTTAAACAACGGGCCGTCACAGTGCGGGCAGTAAGCCACGCCTTTACCTCGGTATTCACGCTCGCCAGGCACATTCATTTCACGCCAGCGTGCACCAGTGGCTAGCACCAAACTCTTGCTTTTCAACACGGCACCGTTTTCCAGAGTAATCTCCAGGATGTCCCCTTCTCGCACATTCACCACGCGCTGGTTGGCCATAATGTCTACGTCATAATCACGCACATGCTCTTCAAGGCTGGCCACCAGTTTAGGGCCTTCGGTTTTCTTAACCGAAATAAAGTTCTCAATGCCGACAGTGTCTGCCACCTGACCACCAAAGCGGTCGGCCACCAGGCCAGTACGAATACCTTTTCGTGCTGCATAGATTGCCGCCGAAGCCCCGGCAGGGCCACCACCGACCACCAACAGATCAAATGCCGCTTTATCTTTTAACGCATCGGCCTGACGCGCAGCGGCATTAGTATCCACTTTAGAGAGGATCTTCTCTAAGTTAATAGCGCCTTGAGAAAAGCTCTCACCATTTAAAAATACACTGGGAACGGCCATCACATTACGTTGGCTGACTTCATCCTGGAAAAGCGCGCCGTCTACCATCACATGGGTGATCTGAGGATTAACTGCCGCCATAAGATTAAGCGCCTGTACCACGCCTGGGCAGGTCTGGCAGCTCAGCGACACGTAAGTTTCAAAGTGCAGTGGACCAGGCAGCGCTTTAATCTGATCTAAAATGGCCTGCTCTTGTTTAATTGGGTGTCCACCGCTATGCAATAGCGCCAATACCAGCGAGGTAAACTCATGGCCCATGGGCAGACCAGCAAAGGTCATGGATGTGCCTGTGTCAGGGCTGGTGACCTGCATAGAGGGTATACGGACAGCGTCGCTAATCTGGCTGTAGCTCACCAGATCGGATAATTCTTCAATGTCCCGCGCCAGCGCCAACAGTTGTTGAGATTTTTCGCTGTCGTCGGTGGCCAAAACCAACTCCACCGGGCGCTTCAGGTTGGCTAAATAGGTTTTTAGTTGGTCTTTTAAATTATTGTCTAACATCTTTACCTCGACAGTCACTGGGCAAAACTATCCTGTCACCGGCATAAGGATGCCCGTGCAGTTCAACATATAGGGAAAGTAAGGGGCCTGATGCAGGCCCCGGGATCAGGGCTTAGATTTTGCCAACCAGATCCAAAGAAGGAGACAGGGTTTCTTCACCTGGCTGCCATTTAGCTGGACATACTTCACCGTCATGGCTGGCAACATATTGTGCAGCTTGTACCTTGCGGAACAATTCAGCAGCGCTACGGCCAATACCCAGGTCATGCACTTCAGCCACTTTGATTTCACCTTCTGGGTTAATCACAAAAGTACCACGCAAGGCCAGACCTTCTTCTTCGATCATCACACCAAAGTTACGGCTAATGCGGCCAGTTGGGTCACCAATCATAGGGAACTTGATTTTCTTGATAGTCTCAGACGCATCGTGCCAGGCTTTGTGCGTGAAGTGTGTATCGGTAGATACTGAGTATACTTCCACACCCAAGGCTTGCAGTCTGTCGTAGTAATCAGCCAGATCACCCAGTTCGGTCGGACATACAAAGGTAAAGTCAGCCGGGTAAAACATCACTACAGCCCACTTGCCTGCCAGATCTTTATCAGAAACAGGTACAAACTCGCCATTGTGGTAAGCAGTAGCATTGAAAGGCAGGATTTTAGTGTTGATAAGTGATTGACTCATTGATGAATTCTCCATTGTTTAAAAAGGTTGCCTTGAAGACGAGGAGAAGTGTAGCCAATGCGATTTAATCTTGATAATTGATTGATTCAATCCAGCAGATTATAAAATTCGATTAGAAGCTTTCTGGGGCACCAGGCCCCAGCTCGCTCATTTCCAGCTTCGTAAGCTGTGGCCTTTAAACGCATAGTAGAGAATAAAACCATAACAAGGGATCAGCAGTAGATAGGCATTTTGACTGCCAAATTCATGATGGGCCAGATAACCGTAAGCCAGGGGCAATAGCGCGCCTCCGGCAATGCCCATAATCAGCAGCGCCGATCCCGTCGCGGTATGTCTGCCAAGCCCTTGCAACGCCAAAGGCCATACTGTGGGCCAGACCAAGGCATTGGCCAGGCCCAGCAGGGCCACATAAAATACCGGGTCAGGCACGGCTGGCACACCCAGCCAGCCCAGCAATAGCGTAGATGCCGCCTGTGATGTTGGGTCTGAGCTCACCACCGCTACACTGAATGCCACACCGGCCACGGCCGATAACTGCAGCCCCTGGGCCTGAGTCAATAAACGCGGAATGGCCACCACACCCAACACATAGCCAAGCATCATAAAGGCCATGGTATAGGAGGTCAGTGCGCCAAAGTGGCTAACACCCAACTGCTGGCCAAACAGACCAATGGTATCCCCGGCTATCACTTCAACACCGACATAGAAAAATAGCGCGATAACCCCCAGAACAAGCTGTGGGTGAGACAATACCTCGCGACGACGCACCTTGTGCCCTTCTCCCCCGCGCAGTTCCTCGCCCGGCTCGGGGAGCGGCGCGAATTTTACCATCAGGGTCAAAAGCAACAGCATGCCTGCCATCCATAAGTAGGGATCAACTAATCGGTGTGCCAGTTTATCCAGTGCCACTTCACGTTCGGCGTCAGATAGTCCGGCCAGGGCATCTGGCGTATAACTGTCCATGCCGGTCAGAATAATGGCGGTAAAAATGATGGGAACAATAAAACCCGCGCCTTTATTTAGCAGGCCCATGACACAGATGCGCATGGCAGCGCTTTGTGGCGGCCCCAGCAACACCAGGTAGGGATTAGACGCGGTTTGCAAGATAGTCAGGCCAGTACCCAGCACAAAAAGTGCAATCAGAAACAAGCCGAACTGCGCACTCAGCGCTGCCGGAATAAAGGCCAGCGCACCTGCAATCATAATACCCAGCCCAGCCACCATGCCGTTTTTGTAACCAATGCGATCCAGTAAGGTCGACATAGGCAAGGCCATCAATACATAGGCAATATAAAAGGCAAAAGTCACCAACAGCGCCTGAAACTCATTTAGCTCACAGACAATGCGTAAGAAGGGAATGAGTGAGCCATTTAACCAGGTCACAAAACCGAACAGGAAAAACAGAATGGATATAATCAGCATGGGCAACCAAATCTGCTGGTTGCCGGTGTTGGACGGTTTATTCATACGCAAATCCTCAGTTAAATGGGCGGCCAGCTAGCCAGTAGCCTTTGACGTTAAGGTCGTCGTCAAGTAGCAGCATATCTGCCCGTTTGCCTATCTCCAGCGAGCCAATTTGTGCACTTAAACCCAAAAATGCCGCTGGACTGGCCGATGCCATTTGCACGGCCTCACTAAGCGGCAGCAGCAAGGTTTGCACCGCATATCGCACTGCCCCCGCCATATCCAATACCGAGCCTGCCAGGGAGCCCGAGGGCGCGGTTAGCTTAGTACCATGGCGCACTACCCGCTCACCATAGAATGCAAAATCGGACTGTGTCGTTCCCACCGGCGGCATGGCATCAGTGACTAACATAATTTTCTCTATGCCCTTAGTGCGAATCGCCAGTTTGGCAGACAACGGGTGGACGTGATGGCCGTCCAGAATCAGGCCGCACCAACTGCGCTCATCGGCCAGCGCCGTCCCTACCATACCGGGTTCGCGTGAGGTCAAGGCCGACATGCCGTTGTACAGATGGGTGAAGCCGCTGGCTCCGGCAGCTAGTGCTGCCTGTACCTGCTGGGCACTGGCATCGGAGTGGCCCAGACAGACCCGTACACCCAGACCAACCAATTGACGAATTTGCTCGGGGCTGACCACTTCTGGCGCCACAGTGATGACCTTTACACCCAGATCCTGACGGGCAAACACCGCCATTTCTGCATCGCTTAGCGCGCGCAAATGCTCGGGTGAATGCACCCCGCGCTTTGCCAGCGACATATGCGGTCCTTCAAAGTGCACGCCGACTATGCCTGGTTCGTTGCCAGCAATAGCTGCCGCAATTGCCTCGGCGGTTTGCTGCATCACTTCGACACTGTCGGTAATTAACGTCGGCAGCATGGCCGTGGTGCCAAACTGCGCGTGCGCAGCAAAGATCTGGCGAATGCCCTCAAGATCCGGGCTATCATTAAGCAACACCCCGCCACCGCCGTTAACTTGAACATCAACAAAACCGGGCACTAGTACGCCCTCGCTTGCAGGTTGCACATGTCCCTCGGCGGGCGGTTGTTGACGGATAGCCTCGATGCATCCATCAACAATATGCAGGTAAACCGAGCTTTGCCAGGTGCTACCAATCAGGGCTTTTTCGGCAGCCAGCCAATAGTTATCTGGGTTCATAGACATTGTCCTTTGACTAGCTCAGCGCCAAGCAGTGCAGCACCGCGCACGCCACTGGATGGGCCGCCCTCGGCAACCCTAACTGGCGCCATGGGGGCATTAGCGAATAAATGTTTTTGGACAGATTCTGGCAGTTGGGTGCGAATTTCATCAATGCTCGACAAACCACCACCTAATACGATGACATCTGGATCCAGGCTTAACATTTGCCCGGCGATCACTGAGCCTAAGGCATCGATAAAACAATCAAAGGTGCTTATTGCCTGTTGTTCACCTTGCCGATAGGCGCTCAGCCACTGATAGGTGTCGTTAGTGAGACCGCCAAAGTGCTGATACAGCCTGCCCAGCCCAGTGCCTGATACAAAAGTTTCCGCACAGCCACTCAGTCCGCAACCACATTGAATAATAGGTAACTGCCAGCGCGCTACCACGGCGGCATGTAAACCCAGGTGACCAAATTCACCGGCCAACTGACTATTTGGGGCGTAAAGTCTTCCATCAACACAAAGACCTCCGCCAAGCCCCGTGCCGATAATCACCCCTAACACCCTTGAGTAGTCCTTCCCTGCACCAAGAACTGCCTCTGAAAGCGCAAAACAACGACAATCGTTTCCCAGCGCCACGGGACGGTTCAAGGTCAGGGTCAAGTCTGCTGCGACAGCCTGACCAGTCAGGCAAGGGACATTGCTGGATAAGGCTAATCCATCTGTACTGACAATACCGGGTAATCCAATGCCCACAGAGCCATTGCATGAAAACTTGCTGTCCGCTGCTTCCACCAGTTCTGCAATCGCATGCAAAAATGCAGGATAATCATCGGTAGGTGT
Source organism: Bowmanella yangjiangensis (assembly GCF_018531185.1). Classification (NCBI taxonomy): domain Bacteria; kingdom Pseudomonadati; phylum Pseudomonadota; class Gammaproteobacteria; order Alteromonadales; family Alteromonadaceae; genus Bowmanella; species Bowmanella yangjiangensis. Next base: position 1,922,744 of record NZ_JAHDJU010000001.1, on the reverse strand, counting down.
TTCTCGTCGGGTTCGTTCCAAGCACACAAAGCTGGCATCAAATACCGCCAACTCCATTTTGGTTCCGCCGATATCCAAGCCGTAATGCATAATTAGTCCCGAGTAAAAGGGTAAAGCGTGACACCTTGAACGACGCGATTAACCTCACCTGTAGGGCATGGATTATCCGGGCTTATTCCATATTTCAATGCTTTGAAAAAGCCCAGGATCTGGCAATACAAAATGTACGGAAAGCCAAGCCAGGCATCTTCAAGTTCCCGAATTTCTGACATAGGCAGTGGAACACCGATATCTAAGGCCTGAGCATCTTTCTCCAACTCCAGGCGCAGGTCGGTGTCGTAACGGCTGGTATAAGGATTGGCTGAGGGCAGCAATACCACCTGAGTAGCAGGGTTGATTAACGACTTCGGGCCATGCCTGAACCCCAGTGGGGTTTCGTAGAAACTGGGCAGTTGTCCGGCCGTAAGCTCCAGCACCTTAAGCGCGGCTTCTCTGGCAATGGCCTGAAGCGGACCAGCACCGAGGAAAACCAAGCGTTCTACAGCAAGTTCAGCTAATTGGCTAATGGCGCTTACATCCTCACGTAAAATTCCAGAGGATAGTGTGAGCATACGCTCAAACTGTTGTTGGTCAGGTGCAAACAGCATGAGTGTCGATAACATCATACAGGTGAAGCTACTGGTCATAGCAAAGCTTTGATCGTGCGCTTCATCCGGCATTAACAACAGCTGATAACGATTATTTCCCTCACAGGCTTTTGCCAATGCTCCTTGGGCATTACAACTCACCACTAAATGCCAGCATTTGTCCACCAATTGATTGGTAAGTTGCACCGCCGCTTTACTCTCAGGACTATTGCCTGAACGGCCATAAGAGACCAGTAAGGTCGGGACTTCACTTTGCAGATACATGTCCGGGTTACTGAGGATATCAGTGGTACTCACCGCCTCGACCCGCTGCCCTGGGCTTAACGGCATGTACTTTTGCAAATGCGGCTGCAGCGCTTCACCTATGTAAGCAGAGGTGCCAGCCCCTGTCATAATAATCCTAAGCGCAGGCTCCGCCAGGATAGGCGCAAGCCAGCTATCCAACTGCGTTTTACGCTGGGCAAAGATTTCAGATAACACCTGCCACAGCATGGGCTGCTGGCTGATTTCTTTTGCAGTCCAGACGGCGTTTTTTTGCTCAAGCTCTGCGTGGGTAAAGCCGAGATAAACCTGGTCGGTCATAGTACTTCCTACTTAATTCTGGAAATGGCATGCCTGCGCGTAATCATTCAGCACATCAGCAATTTTATGTAACAACAACGCTTCGGGCTCAGCATTTAACTGGCCGCTGCGCACAGCCTGATATTGACAAGGCAAATATTGGCTTAGGAGAGGCAAAGGAATTACCAAGTCAGAAAGGTTGGCAATCAGCTGACTCACCGCGGTTTGCAAATCCGGTTGGCTCCAGTAATAGCGAATTCTGTCACTGTAGCTGAAAAAACGCAGCCAGGGCTGCTGCACGGCATTGGGATAAAACTTCTGCCAGTATTTGGGCTGCTCCTGCATCTGTTCTGCACACTTTTCTCTTAGATTAGAGCGCTTCTCAGGGGCAATTAAGGCATCTTCTATATGAGACAAAGCAAACAGTCCTTCACGCAGGGCAAAAGTCAAGGCCGGCCCCACTTTAAGAATGGCAAAATGGCCTTGGACCAGTTTGCAAAGTGCGCTCTGAGATTGATAATCGGTAGAGTGAGCCTCGTAAACTAATGAAGGCACGGATTCAATGGCCCCGGACAAGTCAGATGCGAGGCCTGCAGCAAAATCGTGCACTTTGCTGTTATCGAACTCCACGCCTGGTTGTACCACGATGGCGACCACTTTGTCCCAAGTAGACTCTTTCAGTCCCCTGCCCGTAAATGCCTCTTTGTGCGCCGTCAGGGTATGCATAACATTGGCAACGGGAGTGGGCGCTAAATGTTCTTCAAGCTCGTCGACGCCCCCCGGCGGCGGCACTTCGGTTCCCACCACATAACAAAGGTCTCGCCCTAACTGAGAAGAAACCTCCTCCGCGACTTGGCATAATCTTGCCGCACGCGAGGCAATAGATTCATCGCTAAGAGCCTTAGGATCGTCCGCACATGGCATGCTGGTATCCAAATGTATCTTCTCAAAACCCGCTTCCACATAGCTTCGAATCAATCCCTCGCACAGCAGCATGGCTTCATCCGCGGGCTTATCTGTCCAGCATACCGGCCCTAAATGATCGCCACCAAAAACCAGCCGCTCCGGACCAAAATCCATCTCATCAGCCATATCTCGAACAAATTTGATGAAATCAGCCGGCTGCATCCCGGTATAGCCACCGAACTGGTTAACCTGATTAGCTGTTGCTTCTACAAGCAACAGAGAGCTGTCCTTTTTGGCCTGCAGTATGGCAGCTTTAAGCACAAGCGGATGTGCGCTGCACACTGAATAGATACCGCACGCTTTCCCACCACGGTTGGCAGCAAAAAGTTCACGGAGAAGATGCATGAAAACCTTCCTCATTTCTGAGTAAAAACCGGCTGCAACAGCCTGTATGCCATTGCAGCACTTAGAAAATTAGCGATAGCCGGTCAGCTGTAACTAACCGGATTAAGAAATATCAGCTTACGATACCCAGTGGCTTGCCATGCTGCCACTGGCCGCGGGTAAAGTCAGGGAAGTCTTTGGAATTACCGCGGTCGGCCACCGACTCTTTCGATAGCGGGAACACTGCCGACCAGGCAGCACCGTCGTAAACATCCTGGTCTAAAGGCACGCCATTACGCAGACAGTAAATCATCCGCCATACCATCAGGAAGTCCATTCCGCCATGGCCGCCGTTACGTTCAGCTTCCTGTCCCATGCGGGTCCAAAGTGGGTGATCGTACTTTTTGTACCATTTCTCCATATCGTAATCCCACTCATGGAAGCTGCCCGACCCGCCCTGCTCTAGCGCTATGCGATTTGGGAAGCCGGCAAATACACCGTTGGTGCCTTGAATCAGGTTGAGTCGCGTATAAGGGCGAGGTGTAGTGGTGTCATGCTGAACCATGATAGTACGGCCCAGGTGAGTCTTTATAATACTGGTATTGATATCGCCAGTAATATAATGCAGTTGATTACGCTCATGATCTGCGGCGAACTCCCGTTTAGCATAAGCAGCACGGCCCAGGGCTGGCGAACTCATGGAGCTCATATACTCAAATTTGTCGCCACGGTTAATGTTCATGTACTGCGCAACCGGGCCTAAACCATGAGTGGGATATAAATTACCATTGGTACGGGTATGGTGATAAGTGCGCCATGAACCTGTCTTACGGTCAATTTCCTTCATCTGCCAGCGCAGTTCGTGGATGTATGCCGCTTCACCATGCAATAAGTCACCAAATACGCCCTGACGTACCATGTTCAGTACCATCAATTCATCGCGACCGTAGCAGACGTTTTCCATCATCATGCAGTTTTTCTGGGTCGCCTCTGAGGTGTCCACCAGATCCCAAAGGTCTTCCATAGTGGTAGCCATAGGCACTTCCACGAACGCATGTTTACCGGCCAACATAGTGTCCTTGGCCATAGGGTGGTGCCAACGCCAGGGCGTAGCAATTATCACTATATCCAAATCATCTCGGGCTAACATGTCCCGATAATGAAAATCATTTTTACCATACACATCCGGGGCCGGACGCCCTTCTTCGACGGCAAGTTTCACCGCACGCGCTGTGACTTCACTGTCAATATCACACACTGCCTTAAGTTCAACACCGTCGATATTGCATAAGTGCCGCACAAAACCAACGCCTCGCTGGCCTACACCGATAATTGCGGCGCGTACAGTTTGCATTGGCGCAACGGTCAGCCCCATAACGCTTTTGCCCAGGGCCTTTGGTGTGTTGGCGCTTTTCCCCGTGCTGCTACAGGCTGCTACCGCGCCTGCTGCTGCTGTGGCAGCGGCAGCTTTAAGAAAAGATCGACGATTAAACTCAGACATAAGTGTTACTCCTATTGATCAGTACGCTCAACGATATGCAGGTTGATGCCTAACTTATCCAACTCTTCAATGTAGTTCTGGGGGATCCCAGAATCGGTAACCAAGGTGTGGATTTCCTTCACCGCACAAATAACGTGAAAGGCCCGCTTGTCAAACTTTGACGAATCAGTCACCACCACCACTTCTTCTGCCATCTCACACATTAAACGATTGAGAATGGCCTCTTTTTCAAAATGCGTGCCTATACCGGTACGGAGGTCAAAGCCATCTACCCCGAGGATGAGCTTACTGAAGTTGTAATTCTGTAAGCTACGCTCAGCGATAGCGCCATAAAATGACATCGACTTTTTACGCAGTGAGCCGCCTGTCATCATGACTTCCACCGATTCAGAGCGGGCAAGCTCAGTGGCGATGTTCAAGCCGTTGGTCATTACCACTAGGTCCTCACGGTCCACCAAACAAGCAGCCACTTCCTGCGTGGTAGTACCTGAATCCAGTAAAATCCGCTCTCCCTCGAGCACCAGATCGGCAACCACCTTCCCCAGGCGACGTTTCAGTTGCGAGTTCTGATGACTTTTTTCCTTAAGTGACAGCTCTCGCCCCAACTGGCTGTTGACCATCGCGCCGCCCCGGCTGCGCACCAATAACTTTTTGCGATCCAGAATACTGAGGTCATTTCGAATCGTGACTTCCGACACATTGAACTGCTCAGCCAGCTCTTTTACCGACACTTTGCCCTGCGCTTGTGTCATGCGCAGAATCTCTTGTTGCCTTTCAATGCTATTGAATGCATCCACCTTGTATCGCTCCTTTCATTTGTGACTCAAGGCAGCAATCTACCATGAGCCAGAAGCTTTCAAAAGAGAACGAAAGTAAATCCTTCTCGTCAATATCAGATGCTGAAAACAACGAAAATTCAGTTAGATAGCTTCCTGCCCTAGGGAAATAGCCGAGCTAACTTGCTATTCATCATGCACAACTTCGAAAGCATTTAAAAGTTTTTTTTCATTTCCACTTGATCAATTAACAAAAAGAGCGTTTTATTTAAACAACGAAAGCCATTCGCAAGTTTCGGAATGCTTCGTTTGATTGAGGTAAATAAATAGTCAATCTAGGGGACAAGACAATAATGAAAACCAGATACAACAAACTTGCGCTGGCACTCGCCACTCTGTTGGGCACCGCCTTGCCAACAGCTGCGCAACAAGCCGATTCGCAGGAGCAGGAAGAAACGCAAGCCAAAGGGCAGGACGTTGAGAAAATTCAGGTAAGAGGATTACGCAGCAGTATTAGCGAGTCGCTGTTTCAAAAACAAAATGCCGATAGCGTAGTCGACCTGATCATTGCCGATGATATTGGTAAATTTCCCGATGAAAACCTTGCTGAAGCCTTGCAAAGAATACCCGGAATTACCATTACCCGTAACGGCGGCGAAGGTCAGAATATACTGGTGCGCGGCTTGGGGGACGGTTATAACATTACCACCCTGAACGGCCGGAAACTGGCATCAGACAACGCAGGCCGTGATTTTAACTACGATACCATCGCCTCTGAACTGGTTAATGTGCTTGAAGTGTATAAGTCTCCTGAAGCCCGGCTTATCGAAGGTGGTATAGGTGCCATAGTGAATATCCAGACACGTAAACCTCTGGATCTGGAAGGTTTCACCTTGCGCGCCTCAACCAAAGGCATCTATGAGTCACGAACCGAAGACATTAACCCTCATGGGTCGTTCATCATAGGTGATAAAAACCAGGACGAAACCTTCGGTATTTTGTTCTCCGGTGCCTACTCAAAGAAAACCCTACGCGAAGACGAATATTCAGCCGGGGGCTTTTTTGACCCGGATGAAGGCTGGGACGAAGACAGCGCCGGCGTCCCGGTTGACGTCAATGGCAATGGGGTAATTGACGCTAATGAAACCTTCGCCTCAAAGATCCCAAGTTATATGTATTTTACCAACGCCCAGGATACCCGCGAACGACTGGGGGCTACCTTAGCCATTCAATGGCGTCCAGGCGATGAATGGGATATCAACTTTGATGCGCTTTACTCCCGTTACAACACCGATGGCCATCGATATCAAATTGGTTTTGTAAACTACGACGAGTCATGGACACCAGGAACACCGGTGTTCACCGATGCCAGTTTTGATGATCAAGGCCGGGTGGTGGCCATGACGCAAACCGGTAATACCATGGTGGAACTGCTCAACCTGACCGAGCCGCGTAAAACCGATACCTATCAGTTGGCTTTCAACAGCAGATGGCAGGCATCAGATGCCCTGACCGTAGTGGCAGACATCGCCACCTCAAAGGCTAAAAACGAAAATGCCGGTGACAACCGTTTTGTGGTCGCCCGCGGTTTTATTGATAGCATTCGTATTGACCACGACACCGGCAATATGCTGCCGGACGTTTCGCTTTCGCCGGGTTTGACAGCGGATCAACCCTATGGTGCGCACTACAGCCGTAATACTGGCGTAGGCGTGGAAGACAAAATTGATGATGCCAAACTCTTTGCCGAATATCGCCTAGATGACAGCATCATCAATAGGATCGAGTTTGGAGCGTCCTACCTGAAGCAATCAAAAACTCGCGATGAATACTCTTCCCGCAATCCCAGCATGTTCAGCCGAGGAGGCTTCTATCTGAACCGTGATGGCTATGCCTTTGATAACAGCTCGGTATTTACCACCGGAGACTTTGAGCTGTTCCGTATCCCGCAATCGGTATTCAGACCTGCCAACTTCGATAACTTCCTGGACGGTGAAAAAAGTAAGACCCCGGATCCTTGGCCAAGTTTTGACTATGATGCCCTGCTTGACTTCTATCGTGGTATCAACGCCGATGCAGCTAATGATTACATCATAGCGTCGAAAAGCAAAGCCGGTAGCTACACCATCGAAGAGGAAGTAAAAACCGCTTATGTACAAGTCTTTCTTGAAGATGAGCTATTTGAACTGCCCTACAAGTTAAACTTGGGTTTACGCGCTTCCCAAACCCAAACCCACTCGATTGGCTCAGTGTATCGCTTGGATCTGATTGAATTGGATGAACAAGGTAAGCCACTTAACAACGGATGGGATACACCGGTCGATGTGAACTACAGCGCTGACTATTCCAACGTCTTACCGAGCATGAACTTCAAACTCAGCCTGACCGATGAATTACTGTTCAGGGTGTCTGCCGCCCAGGTTATCAGTCGTCCCAGCCTAAACGATCTGCGTCCCTGGCGTTCGGTTAACTTTACCTCGCTGGAAAATGGCCTGCCAACCATCAACATGGGTGATCCCGCATCCACACCAGAGGAGGCAAATCAGGCTGATATAACTCTGGAATGGTACTTTGGCGACAGCAGCGCTTTAAGCGGAGGTATCTTCGTTAAAGACATTCAGTCCTTCCTGGAGGATCAGAAAGCCCCCCTCGAAGTAGATGGTATCAGTTATTACGGCAACCGACCTGTTAAGAGCCAGTATGGCGCGAGCATCAAAGGGGTGGAATTGTCCTACCAGCAGTCACTGGAAGAATGGTTACCCGAACCCTTCAATGGACTGGGTATGCAATTTAACTACACCTATGTAGATAGTAGCTACGACGATCCTGCGCGAAAAGAGCAAGGCTTGCCGTTCAGGGGGATGTCTAAAAACTCCTATAACGCGGTACTCTACTATGAACAGTATGGCGTGCAGGCACGTATTGCCTATAACTGGCGCAGCAAATATATGAATGAACCTGAAGCCTGGGGTGGTCCGGAGTGGATCTCTGACTATGGTCAATGGGATGCCAGCTTCAGCTATGACTTCAATGACAACTTCAGTGTATTTGCAGAGGCCAGTAACCTCACCAATGAGCGCTATTGGGCATACACCAAAGTGGAAGACCAAATCAGTTACTTAAGCAGATTTGGCCGGCAAATTGCGGTTGGTGTAAGAGCCAGCTTCTGATCCCCTTGTTGGCCCGCGAAAGCGGGCCTTTTTCACCCGCATATGGACATTACATGAAACTATTGTTAACGGGCGTTTTATTTATTTCTGCTTTGCTAAGTGGCTGTGGAAGTAGCAGCGATGATACTGAGCAACCACTTGAACAACCCAACCCGCTGATCCTGCCTGACAGCCAGGGTATTGAGGTGCCCATCAGCTACAATACCTGGGTTGAATCATCCCCCTCTGATAGCCAAAACTTGGTTGATGACAGCCATCCTGAGACGCTTGATTGGAAAGACAACCAGCAGATTTTGAACAGTTATTTTGCAACCGACCGAAGCGACACTGTGATTCTGGCATTGGAGGCTGACAGTGGCTCCCCACACAAGGTCGCAATTGAAATCGCAGGTAACACCATTCCAGTAACACTAAGCAGCAACATGCTTTATCCATTGCTCGAATTATCTCTACCAGCGGGTTATCACAAAGTGCGTATTCTGAGCAAAGAAACAGCCGGTACTTCAACACCACAGTTGCATAGTTTCAGGCTTTGGCCAGCGAATAGCGCAACCCGAGTGAACTTTCTCGATCACAGCAACCCTTATTGGGGACGGCGAGGTCCCTCAGTGCATCTGAACTATGACACGCCTCAAAATGCCGATATTGAATGGTTTTATTCAGAAATAACCGTGCCCTCCGGTCAGGATATACCAGGCTCGTATTTTATGGCCAATGGCTTTGCCGAAGGTTACTTTGGTATTCAGGTGAACTCTGATGTAGAGCGACGAGTTCTGTTCTCAGTCTGGAGTCCCTTTCAAACCGATGATCCTAGCCAGATCCCAGCCGACCAACGTATACAGCTATTAGCCAAAGGCGATGGTGTTTACACAGGTGAGTTTGGCAATGAAGGCGCCGGTGGACAAAGCTACTTGAAACATTATTGGCGGGCCGACAGTACTTACAGTTTCTTATTACGCGTCAGTCCGAATCAGGACAATAGCACGGATTACAGCGCCTGGTTTAAAGCGGCATCAGAAAGCCAATGGCAGCTTATCGCCAGCTTCAGACGACCGCAAACCTCCACCTATGCCACCCGTTTACATAGTTTTTTAGAAAACTTTCTGACCCAATACGGCGATCAGCCCCGCTCAGCCTGGTATCAGAATCAATGGGTGCGGGATACCAATGAACAGTGGCATGAGCTGACCCAAGCGCGCTTTAGTGTGGATGCTACAGGGCGCGATGAAAATCGTCTGGATTTTCAGGGTGGCAGCACGAATGAGGTTTTCTATCTAAGAAATGGTGGCTTTATTTATCCTCAGACTACACCAGATAGCCGGTTCGCCAGACAGCCATCAGCGCAAGCGCCGTATATCGAACTACCAGCCCTACCTTAAATTCATTGCTTCGCCCGCACTATTGGTGTGGGCGAAGTGATTCATTCAGCCTTGATGGCATTGCTTTTCCCCTGATGCAGCACTAGCATAGGGAACCTATCTAAAAAATAGAAAATTCAGCCATGTACCGGCCCAAAACCACGTTAGAACAATGGCGGATACTGCAAGCGGTTGTTGATTACGGTGGATATGCGCAGGCAGCCGCTAAATTGAACAAGAGCCAGTCTTCGCTAAACCATGCTGTTGCCAAACTGCAGAGCTTGTTGAACGTGCAACTTTTGGAGGTTAAGGGACGCAAAGCCTTCTTAACCGAAGCCGGTGAAGTGATGCTGCGCCGCTCCCGCCACCTTACCCAGGATGTTGAAGAACTGGAAGCGCTGGCGGATAGCATCAATCAGGACTGGGAGCCGGAAATTACCCTGGCTGTCGATTTAGCCTACCCCAGAGCTTTGCTTTACCCAGTGTTGGCGGACTTTTTGCCACAAAGTCGCGGAAGCCGGGTGAAACTATTGGATACCGTATTGACGGGTACCGAAGATGCCATTACCCAAGGATGGGCAGACTTGGTCATTGGCGGCAGTGTGCCCCGTGGCTATTTGGGTGAGGCCATTGGCGAGATATATTTTGAAGCGGTATGCCATCCTTCGCATCCTCTGGCACAGATGCCCTCCCCACTTGATTCCAATGAACTGGTGCATCACTTGCAACTGGTCATTAAGGATACCTCGGCCACCCCGCAGGAAAAACAGGGCTGGCTGAAATCTGAATTACGCTGGACCGTCAGTCAGTTTCAAACCGCTATTGACTTACTCTGTCAGGGTATCGGCTTTTGCTGGCTGCCCTGCCATGAAGTAAGAGATTTAGTTAAGCAAGGTAAGCTGGTTCGTCTGTCCATACGCCATAGCAGTTTTCGTAAACATATTAATTGGTTGGTTTTGCCACGCCCGGATACTTCCGGCCCTGGCACCAGATTGCTTCAGGAACTCATTCTGGCTCACCGCCAATTGAAAGCCCCAGATTCAGGGCAAGACCCGAGGAATAATAATGCAAATGACTAAAGAAGAGCTGGCAAGCTTAATGTCTGATACCGCGCACAATGCGGTACTCACCACTCGTGAAGAATTCGGTATTGAACTTGATCATAGTCCGCAAAGTGTCGCGTTAGTTGACGTGGTTATTCTGAAGTGGCTGGAGAAATATCAGGAATCCGCATTGGAAAACAATATTGTATTCACCGTCTGTAATCTCTATGGTGCCTATGTAGGTGAAATTTTCAGAAAGCTGGTGGGTGGAAGCTGGCACTATGATCAAAGCAATCCAGAAGCCCCTTATATAGTGTTGGAATATGCAGGTCACACCTACGCTTTTGCCGGCATTTGTTATCAACGCTTGGTAAATGACAGCCAGATCAGCGTGAAAAGTTACTTTGATCAAGCTGTGAGCAATAATGTACAGTAGCTGTTATTGGCACCAGCTTGAATAGTCTGTCAGCCATGTTAATCGAGGACGCGTTGGGCTTATCACACTACTGATATGGCGTCAGCGCCACTGCATTTTCCGTCACTAGGTTCCAAGGATAACCGGCAGCAAGGTAGCTGCATGCCCTCTTGTCTTTATCAATACAAGGGGGTGAGTCGCATTGGTTAAATTGGGAGTCTGTCAGTATGAAATCAGTTGTTTGTCTAGCGCCTTCCCAGCTGTCTGAACTCAGTGAAGAGCACATCATTAAGTTATCTGCTCCATTTATTCAAAGTCTTACGCATACAGACACGCTGGAGTCCATGCTAAGCATATTAGCGCGCTGGCTACCTAGCGTAATCCAGGCAGATAGAGCCAGCATCGCCTTGAAAAATAATAGCCAGGAGCTGCTTCTGTGGGCTATCGCAGGAAATCAAGCCATACCAGCAACCACGCCAGTGCCCATAGCAGGTACCATGGTAGGAAAAACCTTTACTGAAAAACAAATTTTAGTGTGCGAAGACCTGAGTACATCCCGCCTTAAAGATTGCCAAAAGCTCTGTGATGGGGGGTTAGGTAGCTGTATGGATGCCCCACTTTTACTGCAGGATAATCGCTGTATTGGCACCTTGAATGTTGCTCACAAACAACCTGGGTTTTACACCAAAGAGAGCGCCGCCATGCTCTATTGCCTGGCTCGCTGGACAGCCTTACACATTAAATTACATTATCTGATTAACTATGGCGAAATAGAGGGTAACTGGCCGGAAAATCTTGAAATAAGAAGCCCCCCGGACAGATTACACTAGCCACAAGACAGCAAAGGTAAGCGGTATTTCAGATCTTTCGCCAGTCTTGTACCATCATTCGTAATGTGCGGCTGCGCAGCCAATACATGAGCATCAGCAGGTCCGCAAGAATAGTGACAGCCAACAACCAGGAAAATGCCCAGTGGCCATGGTTGGCCATATGCACATGCAATAGTAAATCAGCCAACAGGGCCAGCATCACCAAAGGTTTAACCAGCAAAAAGCCCCCGCGCCAATGTTCTCTTAACCAATGGCGCCACAATACCGCAAACATTACCAACAAAGCTGGCACCCCAACCAGCATACTGGCATAAAAATAATGCCGGTCAGGATAGAATAAGGACAACAATAAACCAGTGTCAGGTCGGTAGCTAATCGAAGCGATAAACACCAAAAACGCCCGCATTAACACCAACAGGCTAACAAATACCGGCCAGCTTGGCTTAATGCGCCCCTCATTGTCGTAATGTTTGAGGGGCAATATTGCCCTATGCTGTTTCATCAGATGTAACGGCGCTGCTCAGCCAGATAGCCCAGTAACAAGAAGCTCGAAATGATCACTACACCACGGTACAAACTTGGGATCATGACCAGTAAATCCTTGATAAAGGGTGTCACAAACAAGATAAAAGCACCGTATCCAAAGGCACAAATCAGCACAAACACCAGGGTACGAAGTACAAAATGGTAGGGGCTGAGCATGGCTTTTATTTGCTTGTTGGCCACATCGCCATACACCACCAGAATGGTGGCCACTAAGGTCATGGCAATTTCAGCCAGATAAGGTGACAACCAGCGTGTCACTTGCAACAACATATCCTGCATATTCTTCTCATTCTCGCGGCAAGCTATTAACTGACCGAATAACTTAAACGCTATGCTCGGCAAATAACGCCAGCATCTCTTCTTCGTTCATCACCTTCACACCCAGTTCACTGGCCTTGGCCAGTTTAGAGCCGGCTTTTTCACCCGCCACCAAGCAATGGGTTTTGGCTGACACACTGCCTGCCACTTTAGCCCCAAGACTTTGCAGCTTAGCCTTGGCTTCGTTTCTATCCATGTTGGTCAAAGTACCGGTAATCACAAAGGTCTGGCCATCTAATGGCAGTTCAGATGCATCTTTTACCTCTATCACTGGCCAATTAATCCCCACCTCAATCAGCGCATCAACCACTTGCTGATTGTGCGGTTCGGCGAAGAAATTGACGATATGGGTAGCGACCACTTCTCCCACGTCAGGGACAAGTTGTAACGCCTCCAGGCTGGCCTCTCGCAGCGCAGGCAAGGTTAAAAAGTGCTGCGCCAGGTTGGCTGCCGTGGCCTCGCCCACTTCACGGATCCCAAGGGAGTACAAAAATCTTGGTAGCGTGGTTTGCTTGGCCTGCTCCAGCGCGTTAACCAAATTGGCTGCTGACTTTTCCCCCATGCGCTCCAAAGAGGATAATTTAGCCAGATCTAAGCGGAATAAATCTGCGGGCGTATGGATCCAGTCCATATCCACAAGCTGCTCGATAAGCTTATCGCCCAGGCCATCCACATCCAGTGCCTTTCTTGAGGCAAAATGCTTGAGCGCTTCTTTACGCTGCGCCGCGCAGACCAATCCGCCGGTGCAGCGCGCCACAGCTTCGGATTCGAGTTTTTCAACCTGAGAGTCACAGATAGGACAATGCTCTGGGAACTGAATATCGCGAGCATTGTCGGGGCGTTTCGCCTCAACCACAGACACGACTTGCGGGATAACATCACCAGCGCGGCGAATTACCACGGTATCGCCAATCTTGATGCCCAAACGCTGAATTTCATCCTGATTGTGCAAGGTGGCGTTGGAAACCGTAACCCCACCCACAAACACCGGCTGCAACCTGGCTACCGGCGTAATAGCACCAGTGCGGCCAACCTGAAATTCCACATCCAGCAGCTCAGTCATCTCTTCCTGGGCAGGAAACTTCCAGGCAATCGCCCAGCGCGGCGCTCTTGCCACAAAACCCAGTTCCTGCTGAACGCCAAGGTCGTCAATTTTGATGACCACACCATCAATCTCATAGGCCAGCGCATCGCGTTTTTGCAGAATCTGCTGGTAAAAATCGCTGCAGGCTTGGCTACCATCAACCAACATGACTTCAGGGCATAAGGGGAGCCCCCAGGCTTTTAGCTGCTGCAAACGGCCATAGTGTGTATCGGCCATTTCTTCTACTTCGTCTTCAACCAAGCCCACAGAATAAGCATAAAATGTCAGTGGTCTTGAGGCAGTAATGCGCGAGTCTAACTGGCGTAAACTCCCCGCCGCCGCATTACGCGGATTAGCAAACTGCTTTTTACCCTGCTCAGCCTGCGTCTGATTGAGCTTTTCAAAGCCGTCACGGCGCATAAACACTTCGCCACGCACTTCCAAGCGCGCCGGATAGCCTTTCCCCCTTAACGCCAGCGGCAGATTACCTATGGTTTTGACATTGGCGGTAATATTCTCACCTGTCCGCCCATCACCGCGAGTCGCGCCCCTGACTAACTGGCCATTCTCATACAGTAAACTAACCGCCAAGCCATCCAATTTGGGTTCACAGCAAAAACCTGAGTTTAAGGGTCGCTTTAATCTGTCCTGAGCCCGTTTAACAAAAGCCTGAAACTCCTCGTCATCGAAGGCGTTGTCCAACGACAGCATAGGCACTTCATGGGTCACTTCGCCAAAGGCAGAAACAGGCTCACCACCGACTTTCTGACTAGGTGAGTCTGGGGTAATCAGATCTGGGTGCTGAGTCTCCAGCGCTTTTAGCTCCTGCATTACCCGGTCGTATTCAGCATCGGGTACGCTAGGATCGTCCAGCACATAATATTGGTAGTTGTATTCGTTGAGGGTAGCCCGAAGCTCAGCCAGGCGTTGAGTAACTGAGTTTTGCATTGTCTCTCACCACAGGATCTCAGGAAGCGTTAAGCCAGTGTTATTCACACAGGCGAAGTACACGATAGATGGTGGCCCGCCACCGCAAACCGGTATTGTGCTGTTCTAAAACGCAATACCGGCCAATTGGAAACGAAGCTAGGCTCAGTTCGCTTTTCTAATCATGCGTTTTCTTTCGAACTCGCGAATTTTCTCTACGTATTGCTGCAAACTTTGCTTAGTGAGCACGGCTCTTCGACCGTCCAGCACTTGCGCACCAAACTCATCGGCTAGCTTTCGGGCTGCATTATGCATCATGTTAAACACCTGATGCGGATCACCTTCGATAGGCAGAATCATAAACAGCGACAAGCCTTGGGTAGAAAAGGTTTCCAAATTGTCTACATCAAACACGCCAGGTTTAAACATATTAGCCAGACTAAACAGTACTGGCCCTTTACCATTACTGTTTACATGTCGATGGAAAATATCCTGCTCACCAAACTTAAACCCGAGGGTAAGCAAGGCCGGTAGCAAGCTGGCACCCGAGATAGGTTTGTTATCCGGTGACTTAATATTCAGCACCAAGACTTCCTGATTAACCGGTTTGGCAGGCTGAGCTGGAGCGGTTTCAGGTTTGGGCTCTACGGCGGGTTCATCGTCAAAATCGATGCGCATCTGATCTTCACGCAATTTACTGTTACGCATCTGCGGTTCACGACGCTTTGGCGTGGCATCAGGCTTTTTGCCCATAACCAAATTACGTGCCTGTTCCGCAAAACCAGGCTTGACCGCGGGGGCCTCAACCACAGGTTGCTCGGCATTGAGATTATCTTCAGGCGCTTCTGGAACCCTCACCTGCGGTTCTAGTACGGGCTCTTGTCTGACCGCTTGAGCAGTTGTACTTTGTACAAGGTCTTGATCAATTTTTGCCGAATCTTTGCGTAATAATGAGCTGGGAGGCTCAGGTACAAGGTGCTGATCGCGCGACTCCTCACGCACAGGCTCGGGTTTGTCACAGGCAATCACCACCTCATCAATGACAGGCTCAGGTGCTGGCGCTTGCGGTTCCTGGCTGACAGGTTCTGGTGCCTTCTTCTGGGCACTTTTCACCACCCTGACGGGCCCTAAGCCAAGTTCGTCAAAGTCGTTTAACTGGGGCTCACTGCGCACGGCGTCGGGATCAAAATCCGAATCGCCATCAAACTGAGGTTCAGCTTGCTTACGCGCTTGATAATCTAAAAAAGCGGGTTTGTCCTGGCGTTTCTTGGCATTTTTCTTCCTAACCGTCCATAGACCATGAACTAAGATCCCTGCAATGGCCAGGGCACCAAAAACGAGAAAAGTCAGACGTAATTCTTCCATCTTATCTTTTTATAATTCCGCAAGCGCGACGGCTTCATCCACATCCACCGCTACCATACGTGAAACCCCAGGTTCCGCCATAGTAACACCAGTAAGATGTGTCGCCATTTCCATCGCAATCTTGTTATGGGTGATATAAATAAACTGCACTGTCTTGGACATCTCTGAAACCAGTTTGCAAAAACGTCCCACGTTCGCATCGTCCAAGGGTGCATCCACTTCGTCCAGCAAACAAAAGGGTGCAGGATTCAGCCTAAAAATAGCAAACACCAATGATAAAGCGGTCAGGGCTTTTTCTCCACCGCTAAGCAGATGAATGGTGCTATTTTTCTTGCCGGGTGGCCGCGCCATAATAGTTACGCCAGTTTCGAGTAAATCATCATCGGTAAGTTCCAGGTAGGCAGAACCCCCACCAAAAACTTTAGGAAACAGCATTTTCAGGTCTTCATTAACCTTATCAAAGGTATCCCGAAAGCGACTGCGGGTTTCTTTATCTATCTTGCGGATAGCCCCTTCCAAGGTATCCAAGGCGCCGGTTAGATCCTCATGTTGCTCATCCAGGTGCTGTTTACGTTCGGATTGAATGTCGTACTCTTCCACTGCTGCCAGATTGACAGCACCAAGTCGGGACACCGAAGCCTGCGTTTTATCCAGTTCTTCCTGCCACACTTTCTCATCCGCCGCCTCATCCAGAGTTTCGAGTACAGGCTTAAGAGGTTGGTTCATTTCCTGCAATTGCTCCAGCACCGCATTGGCCCGCACTTTGGCCCCTTCGGCTTCCAATTTCAGGCTTTGCTGAACCTCGCGTAACTGCCCTATCCGCTCCGTAATACCTTGCTGGCCTTTTTGCACCTGTTCAAGTTCGGCCTGGGCATTTTGTAATTGCGCAGATAGGTCAGCTTGCTGATCTTCGAGCAACAGACGCTGAGCTAACAGTTCCTGCAGTTGCTCAGTCTGCTCCTCAAAGGGGGATTGCCAATGCATTTGTTCTTCTATCAGCGCAACTCTTCGCTGTTCGGCGCTTTGCAACGCATGGTTCAGGCGATTTGAATTTTGCTGAGCATGTTGCTGGCGGCTTTGTAAGCCTTGTACCTGCAACGCCATCTGATGCACCTTGCTGCGCAGCTCATCAACCTGAGCACGCTGCACAGACAACTGCCGCTGCAGATCCTCTCGATGCTTTAAGTTGTACTGTTCACTGTCGCTCTGTGAGTCCAGTTGCAATTGCAACTCTTCAAGCTCGGCCGCCAGCGTTTCTTGTTTGATCTTATCTTCATCCAACTGCTCTTCAAGCTGGACAATCTGGCCCTGCAATTTGTGCGTTTGGTTAGCTCGTAGCTCACGCTGCTCTACTAACAGCCGGTGGCGCTGTTCAAGTTCAATACAATCCCGTTCCAATTGACGGTATAAGCGTTGAGCCTGTTCGCTTTGTTCGCGGTGCAAAAGCAGCATTTGCTGTGCTTCGGCCATTTCATTTTCATGCTGCTCTGCGTTTATCAGCAGTGCATTCAACTCGTCTTGCAACTGTTGAATCTGTTTTGCTCTGTCAAGAATACCTTGCTGATTGCTTCTGCTGCCTATACTCACCCAGCCCAGTCCCAACCAATGACCTTGTTTGTTAATCAGGCTACGGCCCTCGGCAAGCCCATCAAGCTGCGACTCAAGCGCGCGGTTTTCATCTGCAATCTGTACCCGTGTCAACCAATCCGGCACCCGCTCACTTTTGATCTTGCTGGCCAGTGTACCCACGGGTTTATCTGTGCTCATGTGCTGCGCCAGCAACCACGCACTGCCGTCAATGTCAGGGTACTTACCGTCTTCGATAACACTAGCCGCGAGCCAGTCCCCCATCACGGTTTCCAGGGCCTTTTCCCATCCTTGCTCAACCTCCAGCCATTGCCAGGCTGATTTGGGTTGTTCAGGCAGCTCAGCTAACCAGGCCTGAACAGCATTATCCCGCCCACCA
Source organism: Bowmanella yangjiangensis (assembly GCF_018531185.1). Classification (NCBI taxonomy): domain Bacteria; kingdom Pseudomonadati; phylum Pseudomonadota; class Gammaproteobacteria; order Alteromonadales; family Alteromonadaceae; genus Bowmanella; species Bowmanella yangjiangensis. The sequence goes on along the minus strand of NZ_JAHDJU010000001.1, from coordinate 1,904,947 downwards.
CTACTTTGCTGCATGGCCGTCAATGCAGACAAATTGGCCTGCAAATGTTGTTGCTGCCCAGACAGGGTTAACTGCATCTGTTTGTGTTCTTGCACTTTTACATCAGCGTCATCTTTGGCCTTCTCGGCCTCAGACAGTTGCAGTCCGGCTTGTTCCAAAGCGGCTTTGCTTTCAAGCAAAATCTTCTCTTGTTGTTGTAGCTCTGTATCTTGGTTACTTTCCTGTAACTCAGCCAGCGATTGTTGCATCTCGGCTAAACGCTGCTGTTCTCGTTCATACAAGGTTTGCAACGACTGAATTTGTGTCTGACGGCTTTGTACCTGCTGCTTAAGGGCAAAGATATCTTGTTCCTGGCGTCGCCATGTGTCCTGCTGGTCTTGCCATTGTTGCTCGGCATCATGCAGCACGAGCTGTGCCTGATGTTGCTGCTCGAGCAGAAGTTCCTGCTCGGGTTCTAGCTCACTCAGGCTGGCACTAATAAGCTCCAGGCTTTCCTGTTCCTGCCCGCGTTCTTGTTGCAATTGCTGCAAACTGTGCTGAAGCTGTTCAAGCTCCTGGGCTATTTGCTGTTGTCGCTGGCGAGCATGAATTTGTGTTTGTTCCAACCGGGTAATCTGATTACCCACATGAAAAACCTGCTGCTGTACATCTGCCAATTGCTGTTTGAGATCAGCAACTTTCTCCTGATAATCCGCCATCCCCCGCTCATCACCACGCTGCCTGGCGACGATTTCTTCTATTTCGGTCTCACGCTGTGCAATTGCCTGTTCAAGTTCAGTGATCTGGGACGAGTGTTTAAGCCAGCGCAGCGCAGCTAACTCCGCCTTTAACTTACGTTCCTTAGCCTTGAGTTCTTTGTATCGTTTCGCCGCTGCGGCCTGACGTTGCAACTTTTCCAACTGCTGTCCCAGTTCACCGCGCACATCATTTAACCGCTCCAGATTGTCCCGGCAATGGCGGATACGAGTCTCGGTTTCACGGCGTCGTTCCTTGTATTTGGAGATACCGGCCGCCTCTTCTATAAAGATACGCAGCTCCTGCGGCTTGGACTCAATAAGGCGGGATATCATGCCTTGTTCAATAATGGCGTAACTGCGCGGCCCAAGGCCGGTGCCCAAGAACAGATCCGTTACGTCGCGTCGGCGACATTTAGAGGCATTAAGGAAATAATTCGATTGCCCGTCACGGGTGACCAGGCGCTTGACCGACAATTCATTGTACTTGGCGTACTCACCCTGAATGCGGCCACTACTGTTATCAAAAACCAGTTCAACACTGCATTGGGAAACCGGTTTTCTGGCGGTTGAACCGTTAAAAATAACGTCGGTCATCGCATCGCCACGCAGGTTTTTAGCCGAGCTTTCACCCAGTACCCAGCGCACCGCGTCGATTACATTGGACTTACCACAGCCATTGGGACCCACAATGGCTGTCATATCGTCTGGAAAGGGAATACTGGTAGGATCCACGAAGGATTTGAATCCGGCCAGTTTGATTTTCTTTAAGCGCATGGGTCCTATTATTGTTGTAGCTTCTTAGGCGCGGTTCGACTCTACCAAAACTCAAGATGTGTAACAATTAAGGAATTCTGTCCATTAATCAATTGCGGTAACCTATTTATCTCAAAGATAAAAGCTGCCGGGAGACTCATGCAAGACCAACAGCCCAAAAGCGGTGTCGCTTACTTTTTCCAGGGTTTTCAACTTATCCAGACCAAGGGACTGAAACGTTTTGTTTTTATTCCGCTGATGGTCAATTTGCTGCTGTTTTCCGTGGCATTTTACTTCTTATTGCAACAAATTGATGGTGCCATCCTATGGGTGATGGACTTAGTGCCTGAATGGCTGTCCTGGCTGCGGGACTGGTTAAGCGTGATACTCTGGCCGTTGGCCGTGGTTATTATTCTGGTCACCTTTTCCTTTATTTTTTCCAGTATCGCCAACTGGCTTGCCGCCCCTTTTAACGGGTTACTGGCAGAACGTGTAGAACAGCATTTAACCGGTCAGCGTTTTGATGACGGTGGATTCACGGCAATTCTTAAAGACGTACCACGCACTCTGGGCCGGGAATGGACTAAGCTGGTTTACTACATACCTCGCGCCCTTGGCTTTTTGATTATCTTCTTTTTGCTGCCAGTTTTTGGTCAAGTTATCTGGTTTTTGTTTACGGCCTGGATGATGGCCATTCAATATTGCGACTACCCTTTTGACAATCACAAGGTACCTTTTCCAGTGATGCGTGCACAGTTGAGTGACAAAAAGGGTACGGCATTTTCTTTTGGTCTGGCTGTCACGTTATTTGCCATGGTGCCCATTGTTAACTTTTTAGTGATGCCGGTGGCCATTTGCGGCGCGACCGCCATGTGGGTAGATAAATTCCGCCCTCAGTCAGCCAGCCTGCGCGGCCAGTAAGCGTTCAAATTCAGCGGCTGGCAAGGGCTTGCTGAAATGATACCCCTGCATCACGTGACAACCATTTTCCTGCAGGAACGTCACTTGCTCCTGACGTTCCACCCCTTGTGCCACCACACCGATTCCCAGGGTCTTAGATAGTTGGATAATCGCTTTAATAATAAGGCGGTCACCAGGTTCATCTTCCATATTGGACATATATGAGCGATCAATTTTCAGGGTTTCTACCGGCAGAATATTGAGCTGGCGCAACGACGAGTAACCGCTGCCGAAGTCATCCAGAGCAATACTGAATCCGGCTGTTTTCACCCAGGCCAAACGCTCCAACAAGTATTGTCCGTTGTCCATCAGGGAGCTCTCTGTGATTTCGGTTTTAACCGATCCCGGTGCTAAACCTGACTCTTTAAGCAGTTCCGACATCTGTTCGATATTCTGGTAATCACAAAACTGGTGCCCGGATATATTGACTGACACTTGAATTTGCCTGTCATACATCTGTTTCCAGAGACCGATATGCGCGATCGCCTGCCCCAGCACTTGCAAGAAAACCTCTTGAATCAACCCCGAGCGCTCAGCGACCGATATAAACTCGGTGGCTGGAATGATTCCTCTCGAGGTATGCCGCCAACGCGCCAGACATTCAACACCGACAAACTGTCCGGTCAGACTATCAACCTGCGGCTGGTAATAAGGAATAAACTCGCCGCGTTTGAGGCCTTCACGGATTTGCTGTTCGACCTGTTTGTAATGGACCAATTCCTGATTGAGATCTTCGCAAAAAAATACAAAAGATGACTCTGGCGATTTTTTGGCTCGGTACATAGCAATATCGGCCTGATGCAATAGCTCGGCCGCCTGCTCAGTATTTTGTGGAAACAGGCTAATACCAATGCTTGCCCCCACCTCAACAGCCTGACCTCTGATGAGGAATGGTTTCTCCAGGCATTGAATAATTTTCTCTGCGACTCGGGATACAGACTCTGGGCCACTGGCATGACTCACTAATACCACAAATTCATCGCCTCCGAGGCGAGCCACAGTGTCACTAGTGCGCAGTACGGCGCTGAAACGCTCGGCTACCATGCGCAGTAACATATCGCCTGCCTCGTGCCCCATACTATCGTTTACCTGTTTAAATCTGTCCAAATCGAGAAACATCAGACCAAAACTCCCTCCCTCACGGCGGCATTGGTTGATTTGGTGTGGGATCAACTGCATCAGCAAGGCACGATTGGGCAGCCCGGTTAATTCATCCTGGTAGGCCAGTGTCCGAAGTTGGTGTAGGGAGCCAGTATGACTACCGGCATCTGAATACACACCAACGAAATAACAAGGCCGCCGGTATTCATCCAAAATAGCACTAAGACGAACCTGGCAGAGAAAATCTTGCCCCTGCTTATTTCTATCCCACAGCTCACCACTCCAGAACCCTTTTTCCATCAGTTGTAGGGTTATATTCAAAAAGAAATCGTCATCATGCTTGCCTGAACGTAGTAAGCGGATATCTTGGCTGACCAATTCGTTCACCGTATAGCCGGATAAATCACAAAATGCTCTATTGGCATACGCTATTTTCTGGTGTTTATCAGTTATTACGACAGCCTCATTGGAGGAATCAAATACCTGTTCATACAACTGCAATTGCACATTGGCACTAGGACCAAATTGGTCCTGAAAACGCAGACTGACATGCAAAATGTCCTCGTCCTCATCGACAAGCCGGGTAAAGTGACATTGCGCTTCCAACCATTCACCGTTGAGAGCAAGCCACTGACAGTTGCAACTTCCTTGCCCAGCATCAAGACAAGCCGCGAAATGCATCTGAGTGTTGTCTTCAGCTGACCGACAAAGGGAACTAAGCGGCATTTGTTGTAATAGCAAATCATTCTGATAGCCCAAAACATCCAGCAAGGCTTGATTTGAAGCTAGCAGTTGCCCTTGCCTAAGCAACAGCATAGGTTCACCAGAACGTTGCATAAATTGCTGGAAGCTGCGGTAGAAAGAAGAATGGTCGTGCATGATGAGTCACTACGCTTTTATTCAGTACTGCAGGACTACCCTGCACTGATGCTGTCCCAAAGCATCATTATCACAGGGCGCATCCCGACGCCCATGATGAAACCGCTTAAATCACCATATCTTGATCGGACAAGAGAACTGGAACAACCTAACCACGCCCCACGTCCATTTTCAAAGACTACATCATTCGTGCGGATTTTGCAGATGCATCCTTTACAAGAACAATCATCAGAGAAATCAGCCAAACTGGCGTATCCACTGACCATCTAAAAGTAGACTGCTGTTTCATTCAAAGTACAAGGCAAAGCTGACATACTGTTTATCCCCCTTCTTGCAATGGAGATAGCAATGGCAAATTTAACCCTGGTTATTGGCAACAAGAATTACTCTTCCTGGTCCCTTCGCCCCTGGTTGCTGATGCGAATGCACGATATCGCCTTTGATGAAGTGCAAGTTCCGCTTTATCAAGCACACAGCAAACAGGATTTATTAGCCCGTTCGCCAGCTGGTTTAGTGCCGATTCTTTATCATCAGGATTTGGTTGTTTGGGATTCACTGGCCATCATGGAATATCTGGCCGAACTCTTCCCGGCTATTCACGCCTGGCCTCAGGATCAAAAAGCCAGGGCCAGAGCCCGTAGCCTAAGCGCTGAAATGCATAGCGGATTTTCAACATTGCGCCAGCAGATGCCAATGAACTGCCGGCGAGAGCATGTACATATAGATATTACCAGTAGCCTTGAACAAGACATCACGCGCATACAAGACATCTGGGAAAATTGCCTTCATGACCAACCGGGGCCGTTTTTGTTTGGTGAGTTTGGTATTGTGGACGCGATGTTCGCCCCAGTGGTTACCCGCTTTAAGACTTATGGCGTGACGTTAAGAAACGCTCGTCTGCGCCGTTATCAGGAACAAGTACTATCATTACACCCGCTGCGTCAATGGTATGAAGATGCCAAGCAGGAAAGCGAAGTCATCACCGAATCAGAGCGTTGAATATCCTCCTTGAGCAGATAAATTTTTTGAGCCAATCTGAATTGCACAGTAAATAATCAGATTTTACGTAAATCTTTGTTGCTCTTATGAGTTGTTTGCCTCACACTAGAGTTGAACTAGGTAGCAAGCAATGGTTGCTTGCTGCACGACATCGGGCGATTCTGGCTGTTGGCTCCCTTGATGGCGTAGATACTTAACAGCCGTGAGAAAACTTGCAATGAAACTATATGTTGGAAACTTGTCATATCAAATGACAGACGCTGATTTGGAAGCAGCATTCGCTGCGTTCGGTGCCGTTAGCTCCGCCAAAATCATCACAGACCGTGAAACCAATCGCTCTAAAGGCTTTGGTTTTGTCGAGTTCGAAAATCGTGCTGAGGCTGAAGCTGCCATCGAGAGTCTGAACGGTAAAGAAGTTTCCGGTCGTGCTCTGGTTGTTAACGAAGCTCGTCCACCTAAGCCAAGAACTGGTGGTCACTCTAACAGCCGTGGTCGCTTCTAATTATAAGAAGTGACAATCAGAGAACATTCTCTGATATTGCGCTGAAATTAAGCCCCTGCAAATGGGGCTTTTTTATTATTTGTGTTCTTCAATCCCCCTCTTTACAAGTTAGTGCTCTCATCCTTGTTTCAGTAAAGCAATAAGGCATGTGACCTAAGAAGCGCTACACTCTTTGTTGATAGTGACACCAGTCTGCCAAGCTTGGGCTCTCATAGTACATATGCCCGGCAGTTATCAATATATTCCGTGTTGATGGGTGAATTTTTACTCATCTCTGGTATAGATGTTAGGTACGCCTATGCGTCATGTAATTTAATTACAAACAACAAGGAGCATTTGTCATGAGTTTCAAGAAGCAATATCTGAAGTCTAAACCCGTTTGTAAGGTGACCTTCAAATTGTCCAAACAGGAAGCCCAGCATGCCCAAAGCGTACGTTTGCTGGGAGATTTCAATGCATGGGATAGCGCCGCAACGCCCATGAAGAAATTGAAAAATGGGGACTTTACTGCCACATTGGAGCTGCCAAAGGACAGTCAATACCAGTTTCGTTATTTGCTTGATGACAAAGTTTGGGAGAATGACTGGGATGCAGATACCTATGTTCCTTCACCTCTCAGCCTGGAGGATAACTCCGTTATCGCTGTATAGCCCTCCTTTCGGCGTAAGGGCTTTGCCTTAGAGCCCTTACGCCATAATGCTTAGGGGAATATCTAAGATGTTCCGCCGTTCTTATATAACCGACCGTTCTAAGTCAAAGTTTCGACAAGCGATACGAATCAGGTTATTGTAATAAAATTACAAAAACTAACGGGACATCCCGAAATCAGCAACACGTTGGAGGACCTCATGTCAGCGCCAATCGATCATCAATTGATGGATACAGTAAGGGAGCTTGGTAGCATCTTAGGCGAAACCATTGAAGCTCAGTTGGGTAAAGATTGGTTAGACAGGATTGAGACCATAAGAAAGCACGGCCGCAGTGCATCACAAGGGGATGAAAAGGCGGGTCAGGAACTTCAGGCATTATTTGCCGATTTGGATGACGCCGACCTGCTTACCGTAGGTAGAGCTTTCGCTCAATTTTTAAACCTGGCCAATATTGCCGAGCAGGAGTTTAATAGCTCACAACCTTCGGAAGATCCCCTGGATCAGCTAAGTGACAAGCTAAAGCAAAACAATCTGGCAGGTAAAACCTTCCAGCAAGCACTGTCACAACTTCGCATCGATCTGGTATTGACGGCACACCCTACGGAAGTCACACGCCGTACTCTGATCCATAAATACAGCGAACTGGCCCATTGTTTGGCCACCATACACGGCTACAACCTGACGAGTACCGAGCGAGCCCAGCTACTTAAGCGTATTTCTGCACTTATCTGCCAAGCCTGGCATACCGAAGAGATCCGTTCGGTCAGACCAACACCAGTTGATGAGGCACAATGGGGATTCTCAGTGATTGAAAATTCACTCTGGGATGCCGTGCCCCAGTTTCTGCGTGAAATGGATGATAAATTTCGCAGTCAATTTGACCAGGCCATGCCGCTTGACGCCTGTCCGGTCAGATTTTCCTCTTGGATGGGTGGAGATCGCGATGGCAACCCATTTGTCACCGCCAAAGTAACAGAGCAGGTCTTGCTGCTGGCCAGAAAGCGCGCTGCGCGATTGTTCTTCAATGATGTTAATCGCCTGCAGGTGGAACTTTCCATGAGCGTTGGTACAGACGAGCTGATGAAAGCAGCTGAGCAGGATCGCGAGCCTTATCGCAAAATTCTGCGTACCTTGCGTGACAGACTGGAAGAAACCCATGACGGCATTGATGATTATTTACATGGCCGCAATGCAAACCCACAACGATGGATAGCATCTCAGGAAGAGCTACTTAATCCCCTGCTACTTTGCTATCACTCGCTTTGTGAAACAGGCTTAAAGAGCATTGCCGACGCAGAGCTTCTGGATACTATACGCCGAGCGCACTGCTTTGGTATTCACTTGCTTAAGCTGGATGTCAGACAACATTCGGAGCGTCATGGTCAGGTACTAAGCGAGCTGACCCGTTATCTGGGTATAGGTGATTATCTTAGTTGGAGCGAAGAGGACAAACAGTCGTTCCTGCTGCGTGAATTAGCCTCGCGCCGTCCACTTCTACCCAGAAAGTGGCAACCCAGTCAGGATGTTCAAGAGGTGTTGGATACCTGCTCAGTAATCGCCTCACAGAGCCAGGATGGTTTTGGTATCTATATTATCTCTATGGCCAGCCAGCCATCAGACGTGTTGGCAGTACAGTTGTTGTTGCAAGAAGCTGGTATTAACTGGCCTATGCCGGTTGCCCCGCTGTTTGAAACCCTGGATGACCTGAATAACGCAGCAGACGTCACCACCAAGCTGCTGGATATTGACTGGTACAGAGGCTATATCCAGGGACGTCAGTACGTGATGATTGGTTATTCTGATTCTGCCAAGGATGCAGGCGCGCTGGCCGCAGGCTGGGGGCAATATCAATCACAAGAGAAGCTGGTTGCCCTGGCCGATAGTCGTGGTATCGAGTTGACCCTATTCCATGGTCGGGGGGGAACCATAGGTCGCGGCGGGTTACCGGCGCATGCTGCAATTCTTTCCCAGCCGCCAGGCTCACTGAAAGGCGGTTTCCGGGTAACGGAACAAGGGGAAACCATCCGCTACAAGTTTGGCATGTCGGCACTAGCTAATCGCAGCCTGAAACTTTACGCCAGCGCCATACTTGAAGCCATTTTGCTGCCTCCACCGGCTCCTAAAGCCGAGTGGCGCAGTTTAATGAATGAAATGGCCTCCCGTGGCTGCGATAACTATCGGCAGGTGGTGCGCCAGGATGTCAACTTCGTTCCCTATTTCAGAGCCGCGACACCGGAAGAGGAACTAGGCAAATTACCCTTAGGTAGCCGTCCTTCTAAACGCAAGCCAGATGGCGGAGTAGAAAGCTTACGAGCTATTCCCTGGATTTTTGCCTGGGCACAGAACCGCCTGGTTTTGCCGTCCTGGCTGGGTGTTATGAAAGCGGTAGACCATGCGCTTGATGGCGATAAGAAACAAGTGGTGCTGGAAGAGATGATCAATGACTGGCCATTCTTCAAGACCCGTTTATCCATGCTCGACATGGTGTTTGCTAAAGCAGACCCTCGTATCAGTGCCGAGTACGATAAACGCCTAGTTCCAGAGTCACTGCAATACTTTGGCGAAGCCCTGCGAGAAGAGCTGGCACAAAGCCAAGCGATGATCTTCAAGCTAATGAAACAAAGCAGTGCGCTGGAGCAGGATCCGCAAGGGCGTGAATCAATGCAGATCCGGGCGGCTTATCTAGAGCCTTTGCATCTGCTGCAGATTGAGCTGTTAGACAGGGTGCGTAAATCTGAGCTGGATAACCCAATCCTGGAACGCGCCATGATGGTAGCCATTGCAGGTATAGCTGTTGGTATGCGCAATACAGGCTAAATACCTTTGCAGGCCGGTCTTGCCGGCCTGCTATCTTGCCATCGCCTACAGCAACTAAATCAGTTAGACTCAGCGACGATTTTATTCACCTTTCCGTGAAAGCGACTTTTATCATGCTGTATGTTTTTGCTATTTTGGCATTTTCTTTGTTGGGGTTACTTACTTTTCATCCGCGCTTTCATGTGATTCATGAAAAATTCCAAGCGGGAGTCAGTTTTTATCTTACCCTGATAGCAACTTTTGTGGGTGTATTGCTGGCTATTGCCATTTCTAACTACGAAAGTCAGATAAAAGAACAACAGGATTTAATTAAATTACTTAATGCAGCATCTGCCAGTGTAAAAACCAGCCACGAATACACCCAGGAATTACATACTTATGCGCTGTCTTTGGGCAAAGACGAGCAACAGAACTTTTTTCAGAATAATCCGCCGCCTTATCCTGAATTCATAGATGCGTTGTTATATCAAAGTTTAGTCAGCAAAAATTTGTCAGAAAGTACGCTGACCGATATGAATGAATTACAAATTAACTTAAAGAAAAGCCGGGATTTCCTGCAAATCCCGCTTTATCTGACCTTATTGGAACTAACATTGGGGGTCATCGACATTGAAGTGCAATATCAGCAAGGGAAGATTGATGATGAACAACTCTCTGTTGGTTTGCAAAAGTTGGCGGCAGAAGCACTAAAAACACAACAAGCAGCCCCTAAACTCCCCGAATAATAAGCGCTGATAAATACATACCCAACCCAAACACCAAATGTGTAATTAGGCTTTTTCCCCTGGCCTTCCACGGGGCTGGAGCATTAGACGCCATGAATCCCATCCCCAGCGCAGGTTGCATAATAAAGTAGGGAATTAGCACAGTGAGCGCGCCAAAAAGTAGCGCAGAAACCAGTGACATCTGTGTGATCCCTTTTATACAAAGCAGCCACACAAAGGCAAACAGTACACCGATAAGATAATGCGCCGCCCACCCCACCAAACATTCAGCGTCACGAGCTTCTGCTTTGCCAATCGCAGTATGAGTAAAACGACCTTCTGGCATATGGCATAGCCACCGTCCCACCATACAAAAATTCAAAGAAGCAATATTCATCGCACGTTTGAGAAAAAACGCCCAGATATCCATCACCGCAGTCGCTCCAACACCGATGATAATTGCATCCAACAGCAAATCCGTTTTCATAGCTCTTCCCTATTAGTTAACTAATGCATCTTGACGTATTACTAAAGCCACTAATCGTCGCACCAAGGGAGTAACCAAAATAATAGTGGGAAACGCCACACTGAATGCAAACAACCAAGCCTTTAGCCACAGCACCAAAATGGCCTCCACCAATCCCATGTTAAACAAGGTGATCACTAGCGACATAATGCCGGACATCAGCAACGCCATAAAAAATGAGAAAACATAAGGGCTGTATTTGGCATGTATCATTCTTTTCTCCTCAAGCACTATTGGTCTAAAAAATCCCCAGCAATCTAGGTGGATTGATCTTAAGATAGTTTCATAAGTTAAAATACAAGCACATTTCAAATATATACTTCCATTTTTGCAATTATGTTAGATGACCTGCAGCTATTTATACATATCGTACAGAAAGGGGGACTGTCTGGAGCAGCCAGCTACCTCAACCTTCCGCCAGCAACTGTCACCCGACGTCTGCAGAAACTGGAACAGCAGCTTGGTTGTAAGTTACTACATCGCTCAGCGCGCCAATGCGTGTTAAGTCAGGAAGGGGAAATCTATTATCAAGCCTATGCGGATCTGGTTGAGCAGTTTGAGCAAACTCAGCGCCAACTTAGCGAAGCACACCAACACTTGCACGGGAAGCTAAAGGTCTTGGCTCCCATTAATATTTCCCATGGATATCTGCGTCCCATGTGGCTGGGCTTCTGCCGAGACTATCCGCAGATTCAACTCGAATTGGTGCTTGCCAATCAGCGCGAAGATCTAATTAAGAGTAAGGCAGATTTAGCCATTCGTGTCGGCCCACAACCCGATTCGACCCTTTATCAACTTAAACTGGGGGAAATAGACAAACTTCTGGTGGCTTCACCAGCTTACCTGCAGCAAGCCGGTAAGCCCGAGCATCCAACGCAATTAAAAGAACATCGGTTAATTGGCACAACACTTTGGACCAAGTGGCTGCTAATCAATAAGCAAAATGAACAGACGCTTGAGCTCTTCCCTCGCTTTCAATCCTTGTTTAATGACACCGCCATGATGAAACAGCTAGCCTGTGATGGACAAGGGATCAGTATGCTGCCGTTAACAGAGGTACAGCAGGAACTGCAGCGAGGGGAGCTCCAACAAGTTTTACCGGATTGGCAAGGAGACAAACGTGAAATTTATCTGGTGTGGCCAAGTGGTCGCCTACTGAATGAAAAAGCCAAATGTCTGCGCGACTACCTGCGGCATTTCATTCAAAGCAACCCCACAACCCTAGTGCATTCAAACTAACATCCCGGCCTTAGCAGCCGGGATCCAAGATCTTGATAGGTTACTTACAATCTTCATTGAAGCACAAAACGAATACCGTGAATGTTGCCGCGGCTCACACTAAAGCCGTTGTCACCCTGATGATATTCGACAATCAGGCTACCATCCCGTAACAGACCTTCTTTATCTTTGGCCAATTGCAGTTTTGCCGGAGGCTCCTGATGACCTGGCCAGGTTGAGATCATAGTGACTTCGGCGCTCTTAGTGTCAATAGGCTTTATCTTGTAGATCACATCCAGCTCTTTAGAGTAATAATCGCCAGCAGGCGGTATATCACCAGGCTGTGGCGCAGGCAGGTTTTTATGACTTCGTTTACTTTCATCTGAGCGTTCGCCTGCCTTGTTTCCCAGCAGGTCGGCCAGCGCATACATCTTATCCGCCGGTTTACCATCACTGCGATTACACAACACAATAAAACTGTAGCCACTGTCCAGCAAACGGCCGTAAGCAGACTTAAAGGTGGATGAGGCGCCGGTGTGCTGCATCCATTCGCGCCCTTTCTGAAAACCGAATTTTACCCCGCCACCATAAATCAAACCATGTTGCTCGCGCACCACCTGACCATCATTAAATGTCGCTGGTTCTTGCATTGCCTGTCGGGTCGCATCGGTCCACACCTTGTGTCCCTGAGCAATGTCGTATTCATATTTAGCCAGATCACTTAGCGAGGTAATCAACCCTCCGGAACCACTAAAAGCTGGGAAATCATTCTGCTGAGTAAAGCGACCATCGTCATTAAGATACCCATTTACCGTAAACCCATCAGGGATAGGTGCGGCGGCAAAAAAACTATTGTGCATGCCCAATGGGGCTAGAATGGTATCCCGCATGTAATCCTGAAAAGGCAACCCAGATACCCGTTCGATGATGCCGGCCAATAATAGATAACCGCCATTGGAATAGGCATATTGGCTACCGGGGGTAAAGTCGGTGGCTTGCTGACGCATCATTAAATCTAAGGCAGTTTGCAAATTAGTTTTGCTTAGAACAGGAACACCAGCAAGGCGCACTAATCCCAGCGCATCACGGACACCTGAGGTATGGTGGATAAGCATGCTAATAGTGATGGGTTTGCTATAAGTTGGGAAAGCAGGAAAATATTGCTGAACAGTATCATTAAGCTTAAGTTTCCCCTGCTCCACCAATTTCATAATGCCCAGTACGGTGAACTGCTTTGAAAGCGACGCGGCATAAAAGCGCGAGTTCTGGTCTAATGCTCTGCCTGTGGTTAAATCTGCCAGGCCGCTGGCTGTTTGGTAAATCAGCTCCCCTTGTCTGAACACCCCCGCGCTACAACCCGGCTCTGAAACCCATTGCGTGACATTCAAGATCTCATCAACTTTGTTTTTCTGTACCTCAGAGAGGTCCGCATTAGCGCTAGCTGATGTAAGCCCACAAAGAATTGCTGCAAGGGGAAGGTATAAGCGTGGCATAGAGGCACTCCGTAAGGGCTGAAAATTCTCACCAAGAGTAAAAAGGTTTGTGTGGTACTTACAATAAAAAAAGCTTGTTAGCTAATACCTTGAAGTTATCCGATGACAAAGCAAACACTTTCCTTTTCGGGCTTAGGAAAGTGTCAACCTCATTTAGGACGGGTCACAGACAATAAAAAAGCCGGTTTACACCGGCTTTTTTAATACGTTAGGCACTTATCAGGCGACTGATTTTGCCTTTGTGGAAGACACATTTTTGCCTTCCAGCTCGCCTGGTGCAAAGCTATCGACACTTAATGCCTCTTTGCGCAATGCATCTGTTCGCTTGAGCTGTTCAGCTTCATGCTCAGAGATAACCCCTTCTTTCAGCGCCAAGGCTAAGGTAGTTGCGAAAGGAAGCTTACGCGGAATTACTTTCTGTTTCTGTGCCTTGAGGATCTTCTTCTCAATTGGCACGACTTCGTGCATAGCGATAAAGGCGTTTTCCACCATACCTACCGGATCATCTGTTCTTTCACCGATATAGCACAAGTGGGTTAAACGGTCGCGCATCACACCGGGCTGCATCAAGCTGTCGCTAACCTTCTGTGTAATCTCATCATGCGGCATGCGGTAATTGATACCCCAAGGGAAAACGACTCGTTTCAACAGCACCGCCACAACCCGGCTGGGGAAGTTTTGGAAGAAGCCATCAAACGCCACACCAATACGATGCAGACAACGCTGCAGCGCGTAGTGAACAAATGCCAGGTCAGCTACCTGACGGCCATCTGACTCATAACGACGTAATACCGCAGAGGCAATATACAACTGGCTGAGTACGTCACCCAATCGAGCAGAAATCATCTCTTTACGCTTGAGATCGCCCCCCAGGATTAACATGGAGAAGTCTGCGCAAAGGGCCAAACCTTTAGACATGCGAGACAGCTGCTGGTAATACTCACCTGTTTCACCCGATACTGGCGCACGATTGAAAACACCGGCAGTCAAGCCTTGCCACAGTGAACCGAAGAAGTTACCCGTGGCAAACGCAACATGTTTAACCAGCAGTTGGTCAAAGTCTTTCAGACCTTGTTCGGCATCAGGATTGGCTGCTGCTTCCATTTCATCAAATACATAAGGATGACAACGGGTGGCCCCCTGGCCAAAGATCATCAGGTTGCGGGTAAGGATATTTGCCCCTTCCACTGTAATAGCCACAGGTGTACCAAAATATTGGTGAGCCAGATAGTTTTTAGGCCCTAGCTGCACACCTTTACCCGCATGAATATCCATGGCGTCGTTGATCACTTCGCGAGACATCTCGGTCATATGATATTTGGCAATGGCAGTCACAACAGAAGGGCTCTCACCCAGGTCTATAGCACCTGCAGTCATGGTACGCATGGCTTCCAGGGTATAAGTCAGGCCACCGATTCGGCCCATGGCCTCCTGAATACCTTCAAACTTGCCGATAGACAGACCAAACTGCTTACGCACAGCGGCATACGCACCTGTGGTCCGCGCAGATAAGTGACCGTTTGCAGTTGCTAGTGCCGGCAGTGAAATACCCCGTCCTGCAGACAAACACTCCACCAGCATACGCCAGCCGCGTCCGGCATAGTCTGGCCCACCAATAATCCAATCCAGCGGTATAAATACGTCTTCACCGCTTGTCGTACCATTCATAAAGGCCATCGCCACAGGGAAGTGACGGTCGCCAACATTTACGCCAGGGTGAGACGTGGGAATAAGTGCACAGGTAATACCCAGGTCTTTCTTATCACCGAGCAAACCATCCGGATCGTACATTTTAAACGCAAGGCCAAGCACAGTGGCAACCGGGGCTAATGTGATATAACGCTTATCCCAGCTCAGTTTAAGGCCCAAGACTTCCTGCCCGTCATGCATGCCTTTGCACACAATACCGGTATCTGGAATGGCACCTGCGTCTGAACCCGCTTCAGGACCAGTCAGGGCAAAGCAGGGAATATCCGTACCATCTGCCAAGCGTGGCAACCAATAATCTTTTTGCGCTTCTGTACCGTAATGCATCAGAAGCTCACCGGGGCCCAAAGAGTTAGGTACCATAACGGTTACCGCCACACTCAATGACCGGGTTGAGATACGAGACACTATGGTTGAGTTGGCAATAGCCGAGAACTCTTTACCCCCAAAAGATTTAGGAATGATCATCGCAAAGAAGCCTTCTTTACGCAGATATTCCCAGACTTCCTTAGGCAGGTCTTTGTCTTCGTGGACGATTTTATAGTCATCCAGCATTTTCAGCAGGGTTTCAACCTGATTATCAAGAAACGCCTGCTCTTCTTCATTCAATGCCGGTTTGGCATAGCCATGTAGTTTGTTCCAGTCGGGTTTACCACGGAACAACTCCCCTTCCCACCAGATAGAGCCCGCTTCCATGGCCTCACGTTCAGTGCTGGACATGGGGGGCAGAATTTTCTTAAAGATCTGGAAAACCGGTTTGGTTATCAGGTTACGCCTGATATCTGTCACGCCAAGTACAATGGCGAGTACAACCAGTAAAATCAGTAAAATAGACATGACTGCACCTTCTATTAAGCAATATCCAATAATGGATTAACGGACGTTTCAGCAACCTGAGCTCCCACCCCCGCAGAGATGTAAGGCATCAGCCGGGCAATGATGCCCTGCACCGTAACGTCTTGATGATAATCAGCCAGGGCAATCTCACTGAGCGCTTTACTTGATGCCATGGTGAACACAAAAGTGCCGATAGCAAAATGTAAACGCCAGAAAATTTCCGCCGGTGATAACTGTGGAACGGCCAGGTGAACGGCGTGAACGAAACGCCTTAACACCTCGCCATAATGAAACGTGATATATTTTCTCAGGTGTCCCTGCGACTCCGAATAACCGCGCCCAAGCAACCTGACAAAGATAGCTGTGCCATCCGGACGAACCTGACTAAGACTGAGCAAAGGCTCAACTAAGCAGGAGAAAACCTGGCCAACATCAGGATTTGGATGCTTGTGCAGCAAACGACTTAACTCGTCGTCCACCGCAGGCATAAATACCGATAGGTAACGCTGTAGCACTTCCTGGATCAGTTGTTTTTTAGACCCAAAGTGATAGTTCACTGAGGCCAGATTAACCTTAGCTTCACTGGTGATTGTTCGTAAGGAGGTGTCACCGAAGCCATGCTCGGAGAACAGGGTTTCCGCGGCATCCAGAATCTGGATTTTGGTATCTGCACTCATAGTAAACAACCAATTCAAACGATAGTTTGAAATGTATGTTTAAATCGGCACAAATTCAAGTAAATGTTGTTCCTCGCTTTATATCCCTTTGCCGAATACCCCATGAATTCATGGATTGAACATTCCATTGAACTTCTATTAATAAGCCGGGTCATACCCTATGAATGTTGTTTCCTCTCTCCCTGGGCCCGATTTCGCTAGCGCATTAGAAATTGGGTCTTTTTTTGTCTGCTGTAATCCGCGGTTATTATTCCATCAATTGGTTTATTCATCCCTACTGGCCACTTATACTGGCTTTTCCTAAAGCCGAATCTGTTTATTTGGATTCCTGCTCTGGGCTTAATAAAAGCAATAGCTAACAATAAAAGGACCTACCCGCATGCCTCGCACCAAACGCAGATTAACCTTGACCATGCTAGGAATGGCAGCCATTTTGGCTGGCTGTCAGCAAGACTCTAAAGCTGAACATCCATCCCCAGCTACCGAACAACAGAAAATTCCCAGTGCCAACGATGCCAAAGCTTTTATTCAGGCTGCACAAACAGAAATAGAAAAGTTACAGCTACCAGCTTCACAGGCAGCCTGGGCCTATGCAACTTATATCAATCAAGATACTGCTGCCGTTTCTGCTTATCTGAGCGAAAAACTTTCAGTTCGTACAGCAGAGCTCGCCAAAGAGGCGGCTCAGTTTAATCATGTAGAAGTCGATGCCGATACGCGCCGCCAGTTAAATTTACTATTAAATTCCTTTGTCCTGGCGCCTCCTTCCCAGGCAGATAAATCTGAGCGTCTGGCACAGATCTCCTCTGAGCTGGATGGTATGTATGGTAAAGGCAAGTACTGCCGCAAAAACGGCGAGTGTTGGGACCTTGGGCAATTGACCGCCAAAATGGCCAGAAGCAGAGACAACGAGTTGTTGCTTGAAGTATGGAATGGCTGGCGCCAGATATCCGTGCCTATGAAGCCCTTGTATGAGGAAATGGTCAGTCTGGCCAATGAGGGCGCCAAACAACTGGGCTTTGCAGATACCAGTGAACTTTGGCGCGGCAAGTACGATATGCCTGCCGATGAGTTTGCCACGGAACTGGACAGAACCTGGAATCAGGTCAAGCCATTCTATGAAGCCCTGCATTGCCATGTGCGGGCTAAATTAGGCGATTACTATGGCACTGATGTCGTCGCGCAGGACAAACCCATTCCCGCGCACCTGTTAGGCAATATGTGGGCACAAAGCTGGGGCAATATATACGAACTGGTCAAGCCTGAACGCAAGATGGAGGTGCCAGACGTCACCAAAGCTTTAAAAGCGCATGACTATGACGAACTTAAAATGGTTAAACAAGCAGAAGCCTTCTTTACCTCTTTGGGCTTTGAACCCCTTCCTGAGACATTTTGGCAGCGCTCGCAGTTTGTTCAGCCCAAAGACCGAGATGTAATTTGTCATGCGTCGGCCTGGGATATCGACGATCAGGATGATCTGCGCATTAAAATGTGTATTCAGAAAACCGGTGAAGAATTTAATGTTATTCACCATGAACTGGGGCATAACTTCTATCAACGTGCCTACAAAAATCAGCCCCTGCTCTATCGTGGTTCGGCCAATGATGGCTTCCATGAAGCAATTGGTGACACCATAGCTCTGTCCATTACACCTAAGTATTTAAAACAAATTGGCCTGATTGACGAGATACCTGATGAATCCAATGATTTAGGTATGTTGATGCAGGTTGCACTGGATAAAATTGCTTTTGTACCTTTTGGCCTGATGGTTGACCAATGGCGCTGGAAGGTATTTTCCGGCGAAATTAAGCCTCAGGATTACAATAAAGCCTGGTGGGAACTGCGCGAAAAATATCAAGGCGTTATGGCGCCGCTAGCCCGTGAAGAGAATGCATTTGACCCTGGGGCTAAATACCATGTTCCTGGCAATACCCCCTATACCCGTTATTTCCTGGCGCATATTCTGCAATTCCAGTTCCACAAAGCCTTGTGTGAGATCGCTCAGGACCAAGGTCCTGTGCATCGCTGCTCAATTTATGCCAGTAAAGAAGCCGGTAAAGCGCTGAATGATATGCTGGAAATGGGTATGAGTAAGCCTTGGCAGGACGCGCTGGAGAAGTTGACTGGCTCCAGGCAGTTGGATGCCACCGCGATTCTGGACTATTTTGCCCCCTTAAAGACCTGGCTCGATGAGCAGAACCAGGGACGTCAATGTGGCTGGTAAGTAAGTTCAGGCATAGCACCCGTGTCTGAACGGGGTTGGCTATGCCTTTTGCTTTAGCGACTATTCAGGTTGTTTTGGCGGTATCTTTATGTCCCCCAATACAGCCTGCTTTGGGGATAACTTATT
The DNA here is from genome assembly GCF_018531185.1 of Bowmanella yangjiangensis. Taxonomy (NCBI): domain Bacteria; kingdom Pseudomonadati; phylum Pseudomonadota; class Gammaproteobacteria; order Alteromonadales; family Alteromonadaceae; genus Bowmanella; species Bowmanella yangjiangensis. The sequence goes on along the minus strand of NZ_JAHDJU010000001.1, from coordinate 1,886,037 downwards.
CCAGCGCTCCGTTTGCCAGCGTAACGTCACTATCGCCCCCGTAACAATATTATCTATCTCTTTGCCCGTGCTGATGTCCACCAGTTCATTAAGCCCAGGATTATGGCCAAATAGCCATATATGTTGATGCCCTTCATGCAGGGTTTTCAAGTAGTCAAAAAGTCGCTGTCCACTGGCTTCATAAAGTGCCCAGTCTAAATGCAGTTTGTCCATGGGGATCGCTAGCTGCTTTAGGTAGTAAAGCGCCGTACTATAGGTTCTCACAGCCGGAGAACAACAGATGAGATCAGGGACAAAACACCCAGTCGTTGTGGCCATTAAGGCTGCGTCACGATAACCCCGGCGGTTAAGTGGCCGAAACATATCGGTAATCTCGTACTTCCAACTGGATTTTGCATGACGAAATAGGCTGACTTGCTTCATAAGGAGTCGATATGAACAGGCTATATGGGCAACTCTATCCTGCTGTGAGCACTTTGCAAGAAAAGAAAAAGCCCTCACTTGGAGGGCTTTAAGACAAATCAGAATCTCGCTCTTAGGGTGACTCCAAAGGTGCGGGGCTGATTGGTACGGTAGGCCAACCTAGCACGCCCACCACGCTCGCGATCAAATGACAAGTTGGCATTTTCATCCGTTACGTTATTGATGTACAACACGGCCTCCCAAGTGTCGTATACCAGTCCGGCACTTAAGTTCAGGGTGTTGTAAGCGTCCAGCTCCAGATCCAAGGCCGTTACGTCTGTGCCACTGGCGCCGCCAAAAGGTAATCCGGAAACAAAATTACCGGCACCTTCTACCTGGTCGCTGGGCTGGGTAATTCTATCCCCTATGTACTGGAACGAAGCAGACACATAAGTATCGTTAGCGCCCAGCAATGGCGAGTCAAAATCATAGGTACCTGCCAGGGCAAACTGTACTTCTGGCACAGACGCCAAGCGGTTGCCCTCTTCGACCCCCCCTAAAACATTGCCGTCTCCGTCCCTTACCGTACTATCAAACTCTGCCTGTACGAAGCTACCCGATAAGGTGACAAACAGGTTATCGGTGGCTCTTCGCGTCAACTCATATTCAAGACCAACGGTATGGGCTTCGGGTACGTTAAACGAAATTCTCGATGAGCAAGAACCGGCATCCAGGGTAACCTGAAGGTCACTGATGTCGGTGTAGAACAGCGCCATATTAGCTCCCCAACGCTTGGCGCTGGCTTTCATACCCACTTCATAGTTGACCAGTTTCTCGTCATCATAATTCTGAAAGCTACCAAAGGTTTGCAGGTCTGAGCCTTGGCATAGGGTCTCATTGAGTGGATCATTCACCCCCCCAAGTCTGAAGCCCTGGGATATCTGGGCATTCAGATTAACCGTTTCATTTAGCTCATAGTTAGCAATGAAGCGTGAAGTAAAACCATCGGATGACGTGGAATCAACTTGATCATCACCATTTGCAAATAAACCGCCCGTGGTGAAACGCCGCTCTTCTTCATAGTCATAGAAGCGGCTGCCGAACACCAGGTTAAGCTTGTCATTAACGTCATACGTCAATTCACCGAATACCGACTTCTGATTCAAATCGTAAGGTAGATCCGCATTATAGGGAGAGTTCAAAGGAAAGCCGTTAGCAACGGCCGCCGATGTCCCTGCCCCAAGCACCGCATCAGTGAACGCATCATAGCCTGGGGTTGGCAAACGTTGGCTGTATTGGCGCTGAGTATCCGAATAAAACACCCCGACCAACCACTGCAGCGCCGAGTCAGTATTGGAACTAAAGCGCAGCTCTACCGTATCTTGTTCAACCTGGGTTCGGTCACGCAGGTTTGACGGTAACAGCACCGCAGCATCGGGGAATCCTAAATCCACACTAACACTGCCGGTCAAGGCACTGGCATCACGACTGACCATGATGTCTCTGTCCGTATAGCTGTATACAAAGGTCATATCCGCGCTACCCAGTTCCCACTCGGCAGTCACATCAGCAATTAGCGTTTCATCTTTGAAACCTTCATCCAACAGCAAATACTGTTCACGCTCACCTATTTGAATTGCAGGACGGGTGGTGGTGTAGGGATTGGCGAACATGTTGAAGACTTCCTGGCGGTTAAAGCCATCAACGTCAATTTCCTGGTAGACCACCCTTGGCGTAATCGTCAGCTTATCTGTTGCCCACCAGGTCAAGGCCAAACGGCCGCCGGTGCGGCTGCCGCCATTGACATCATTCTTACGGCTACCGTTTTCGCCTAGCGCATCAATAAAACCGGCATATTCGGTGGTATAAACAACCGCACGCATGGCCAACTTATCATCAACTAAAGGCACATTCACCATACCTTTAATATGCCCGCCGGTATCACCGTCTGTCACACTGTTTAAATTAAGTTCCAGACTTCCAGCCAATTCATCTGCTTCTGGCTGGTTGGTGATGTAACGAATGGTGCCACCAATGGAGCCCGAACCAAACAGGGTACCTTGCGGGCCACGCAGTGTTTCAACCCGGTTAAGATCATACAGATCCAAATCAGGGGTAAACAGGGAAAGCGAAATGACGCTTTCATCCAGGTACACGCCGACCTGCTCTTTTACCCCTGGTTGATCTCGAACTATCTGTCCGGCAGAGACACCACGAATAGCAACCTGGCTTTGCCCAGGACCGAGGTTTTGAATAGACAAGCCCGCCACATTGCGTGACAACTCTTCCAGATTGGTTGCCCCCGCTCTTTCAATGTCGGCTTGTGATTGTGCGTTAATGGAAAAGGGTACTTCCTGCAAGGTAGAAGCACGTTTGGTGGCGGTGACCATTATCACCTCCACGTCGTTTTCTTTTTCTTCCTGTGCCGCATTTTGCTGCTGCGCGACAGCCTGCGTACCATGCAAAAATCCGATTAATGAGATACCGAATAAACCCAGCTTTATGGCTTTGTTCAGTGGCTTGAGTTGTGTGTCCATCATGCTTCTCCAAGATAGAATTGTATTTTTTTGGATTGAAGCCCCAATACCTGGCAGAAAACTGTCGAGATTTTGAGCAGATAATTCGTCATAACAACAACTTATGACGTTTCGGGGATGGAATTAAAGCTAGATGACAACTGGCAACTTTGCCAATTGTCATCTAGTAAATTGCGAGAAAAATAAGATTTAGTTAAATGCTACTGGGCAAAAAAGGTTGCCACAGTCCATAGCAGTGCAGCGGCGGTGGCTGCCAGACCAGCAGGGAATAACTGAGATTTAACATGATCCATCAGGTCACAGCCTGTGGTCATGGCACTTAAAATAGTCGAATCCGATATCGGCGAACACTGGTCGCCATACACACTGCCGTTGAGTACCGTGGCAAAACAAATGGCCATATACAGCTCAGGATTCGCCAGTTGCTGGTCCTGGGCAATCACCCACGCCAGCGGCATCGCCAAGGGGAAAGCAATAGCGTAGGTTCCCCAACTGGTGCCGGTAGAAAAGGCAATGACCATAGTGATGAGCTGCAAAATCACGGGTAGCGCCCAAAACGGCACACTCTCACCGAGCAGGTCCACCATATACAGGCCACCACCAATATATTTACTGATACCGCCAATGGTTATCGCCAGCATCAACACAATAGACGCGACCACCACAGACTTTAACCCATCGCCAAAACCATCCAGCAATTGCTCCAGGGTCATACCTTTAAATAACGCAATAGAAGCCGCCAATATTAGCGCCGTACCAAAGGCCCAGTTAACTTTGGGTGTACCTAGTACCACAAAAGTCCCTACCGCAATGCAGAGCAGCACCACTAAAGGCACAACGAATTCCCAGATACTGGCCTTGTAATGTTCCGGAACTTTAACCTTATGCAGCTCTCCGCTGCTCATCGGCCGGGCTGTCGGCGCGTCCAACTGACCGGTTTTGGCCGCTCTTTGGTGTGCGTTACGTAATCTTCGTCCTGAAAAGGTAAAGATATTCAAACTCATCAACAAAGTACCAAAAACCGCCAGGATGGCATAAAAACTAAATGGAATGCTGTCGAAGAAAAAAGCAATGCGATCCGCTTCGGTGGCCAAAAATGCCACACCTGGTACAAAAATAAAGGCTTGAACGTAGGCTGGCCAAGCATTAAATGCCATGACCGCGGCGATGGGAGATGCAGTAGAGTCTACGACATAGCTCAGCTCTTCGTGGCTGACCCCAGCCTTGTCAGCAATAGGTCTGACAGTGGTACCAACCAATACCGTACTGATAGTGCCGCCCTGAAAGAAAATCACCCCTAACAGCCAGGTGACCAGCTTGGCAGAGCGCGGTCCGCGAACAAAATGGCGGGTCATCGTCTGAGCAAAGGCCTGGGCTGCGCCAGTCTTCGCCCAGATCCCGGTTAAGCCACCCAATAGCCACAAGTACAAAATCAAAATCCCGGCCGCACTGGGTGTGGCAAGACTGGGGATCAACACCTTATCAGTAATATCAAACTGACCAATCATAAAGGCGCCGGTGACTATCCCAGCCAGCAAGGCCACTATGGGCTCGCGACAAATCAGGCACAACGCGATAGTCACAAATGCCGGTAGCAAAGACCACAAACCGTAGTGGAAGTCGGCCTGGAGCATCATCACCTGGCCGTCTTCTTTCATAACCCATTGTTTCTTTAACTCAGGCTCTCCCTGAATCTTGTCTAGGTTTGCCTGACGAAGTGGCGAATCCTGATAAGCAACGACCTGGTCTACCGGCAACACATCGCCTTTATTGCGATACATAAGCCGTCCGCTGTCATCACTGAAGGTTTCGTACAGGTAACTTTGTTCCTTCCATACCGGTTGCTGATAGTGATGTGCCAGTAATGCTGCCGCCAAAGCCAACAGCAAAAAGCCCCAGGTCACAGAATTTCGAGTCAACACTGCTACTCCCGCCAAAATAAAAGAGTGAAAGCTAACATCTTTATAACAGTGAAGGCGAGCGCTTAAGTTTTTCCAGCCCATGCCTTTTTGTTATTGATATCCCCCTTGCCGCTATGGGGCTTAACCGTTAGGCTGATGCACCGGATCAACTGGCGGGACAGCCATGCACGACCATCACCATCATCACCACCACGGCCATAACGGTCAACAAAATATGGCGGTGGCATTTTTCCTCAACCTTGGCTTTGCCATCATAGAATTTATTGGCGGCATGCTAACCAACAGCACCGCCATCATGGCCGATGCCGTGCATGACCTGGGCGATGCGCTGTCCATTGGTTTTGCCTGGGGCATGGGACGTTACTCTGAACGCCCGGCCGACAACCGCTTTACTTATGGATTTAGGCGTCTTTCACTGCTATCTGCTCTGCTTAATGGCATGGTACTTATTGGCGGCACAGCCTGGGTGCTGTATCAATCTATTCCGCGCTTGTGGGACCCACAGATGCCGCATACATCAGGCATGCTAGGTTTAGCGATTTTAGGTATTGCGGTAAACGGTTATGCAGCCTGGCGTATGCAAGGTGGCAAGACCTTAAACGAGAAAGTGCTTAACTGGCATCTGCTGGAAGATATGTTGGGTTGGGTGGCGGTCCTGATCGTTAGTATAGTGATGATGATTGTGGAGCTGCCGATACTCGACCCATTACTGGCCATCTGTTTCAGCCTGTTTATTTTATTCAATGTACTGCGCCATACCGCCAGCAGCGTCGGGTTGTTCTTGCAGCGTAGCCCTGATATCCAAATGCAACAGGAAGTTGAGCAGGCTCTATTATCAATTCCTGATGTTACCGATATTCATCACTTACATTTCTGGTCGCTGGATGGCGAAAAGCATGTATTGACTGTGCATCTGGTCAGTGCCCAGATGCTGTCTGCGCAGCAGTATCAGGCGTTAAAGCTGGCCGTGAATGAACGCTTGCAACCTTTTGAACTGGCACACACCACCATTGAAATAGAACATCCAGAAGAAAACTGCCGTGACGCCAAACCAGAGAAAGAGCACGACCACTGCGGACATGCTCATTAACGACGGCTTCTCTTTTTAGTGAGAACGTCTTCAAGTCAGGAGCTAACAATAAAAAACGGCGCCAAAGGGCGCCGCTTTTTTACGAACCGCACTTAAGCCAGTTGTTTGCTCAGGTACTCTTCATAAGGCCCTTGGAAATCAACAATACCATCGGCCTTGATATCCAAAACACGGGTTGCCAGTGAAGATACAAATTCACGGTCGTGTGACACAAAAATCAGCGTACCTTCAAAGTGCTCCAATGCCAGGTTTAAGGCTTCAATAGACTCCATATCCAAGTGGTTGGTCGGCTCGTCCATCACCAGTATATTAGGTCGCTGATTGATCAGCTTACCGAATAACATACGACCTTTTTCACCACCAGAGAGAGATTTCACTGACTTTTTAATATCATCCTGAGAGAACAACATACGACCCAATAAGCCGCGCACCGTTTGCTCATCATCACCGGGGTTTTTCCACTGGCTCATCCAGTCGAACAGCGTCATATCTTCAGCAAAATCCTCACTATGATCCTGCGCATAGTAACCAATGCTGGCATTTTCCGACCATTTCACTAAGCCAGTTTTGGTTGGCAGTTCACCAATCAGGGTTTTCAGGAAGGTGGTTTTACCTATACCGTTGGCACCGATCACCGCCACCTTTTCACCGACTTCCAGAATCATACTGAATTGTTTAAACAACAGTTCGTCATAACCGTTGCCAATATTTTCCAGCTCCAAGGCATTGCGGAACAGTTTCTTCTGTTGGGTAAAACGAATAAAAGGGCTAACCCGGCTGGAAGCCTTAATTTCATGCAGCTCAATTTTCTCAATTTGCTTAGCTCTTGAGGTGGCCTGCTTAGCTTTTGAGGCGTTAGCTGAGAAGCGGCTCACGAAGGTTTGCAGCTCGGCAATCTGGGCTTTCTTCTTGGCATTTTCATTGACCAGCAATTCGCGCGCCTGGGTGGCCGCGGTCATATACTCATCGTAATTCCCCGGATACAGACGCAGTTCTCCGTAATCCAGGTCAGCCATGTGCGTACACACCTTGTTCAGGAAGTGACGGTCGTGGGAAATAATGATCATGGTGGCGTTGCTTTGCGCCAGGGTTTCTTCCAACCAGCGAATGGAGTTGATATCCAGGTTGTTGGTCGGTTCGTCGAGCAGCATGATTTCGGGATCGGCAAACAACACCTGCGCCAACAACACCCGAAGCTTCCAGCCTGGTGCCACTTCACTCATCAGGCCAAAATGTTGTTCAACTGGGATATCCAGTGCCAACAATAATTCGCCAGCACGGGACTCGGCGGTATAACCATCCATTTCGGCAAACTGCGTTTCCAACTCGGCAACTAACATACCGTCTTCTTCGCTCATTTCCGGCAAGGAATAGATGCGATCCCGTTCTTTCTTCACTTCCCATAATTCTTTGTGGCCCATGATGACGGTGTCAATAACGCTGAATTGCTCGAACGCGAACTGGTCCTGTCCCAATACCCCTACCCTGGTATTAGGTTCACGCATCACATTTCCGGAAGAGGGTTCCAACTTGCCAGCCAGGATTTTCATAAAAGTGGATTTTCCACAGCCGTTGGCACCAATCAGCCCGTAGCGGTTACCTCCTCCAAACTTAATGGAAATATTTTCAAAAAGCGGCTTAGCACCGAACTGCATAGTGATATTGGCGGTAGCAATCATAGGAACCTGTACAAGCGAATAAGTTAGAAGGTTGGCCGACATAGCGGACAAAAAAGCGGCGCAGTTTAGCCCAATTTGCCAAGAAAGTATGCTGATTTAGGGTGTCACCCCAAAATTTATTTTCTTGTAATGAAATTTATGCAAAATCAACAAGTTGCTTCTACATTTTATTAACAATAAGAACAGCCATATGGAAAGAGCTGTCAAACACCAAGGGGAAGCCATATGCAGATACCGCTATCTGAGTCTGGACAAGCCAGTCTTAAGGAAACCTTAAGCAATGCGCAATATGCTCAAGCCATAAGTTGCGTACCCAATAAAGAATCCATGCCTGAGTTATCCGTAGTTGTCCCGGTAAAAAACGAACAAGATAATATTCAACCGCTTATCAAGGAAATACAGCAAAGCCTGCAAGGGCTAGTTTCCTACGAAATTATTTATGTGGATGATGGCAGCGACGACCATTCCTTTGCGGTATTGGAGCGCTTGCAAAAAGCCGGCGACGTCCCGCTACGTATTCTCAGAAACCCACAAAGTTGTGGGCAAAGCACTGCGGTTCATTTAGGTGTGAGCCACGCCGCTGGCAGACTGATTGCCACGCTGGATGGTGACGGGCAGAATGACCCAGCCGACATTCCAGCCATGCTGGAAATTGCTAAATCCTTGGCAGACAAGCCGGACTTTTTAATTGCCGGTTATCGTAAAAACCGCCACGACAGTAAATGGAAGCTCTTTCAAAGCCGTATTGCGAATAAGATCCGTGCCTCGCTGCTGGGTGACAACACACCAGACACGGGTTGTGGCCTGAAGCTATTCCCTCGCCACACTTTCCTCAAACTACCTTATTTTGATCATATGCACCGTTTTCTGCCCGCCTTGGTTCAACGTAGCGGCGGCATAGTTAAAATTTCCGTAGTAAACCACCGTGCAAGAATGGCTGGCGTGTCTAAGTACGGGATGCTCAACCGTGCCTGGGTAGGCCTGGTGGATATATTTGGTGTGATGTGGTTACAGCGACGTAACCGAATGACTGCACAGTGCACGGAGTATCGGCATGATCAGTCCGGCGCCTAAGTCATTCGCACGTAGTCTGTTTCCAGCGTTAGCCTGGCTGGGTGCACTGCTTATAATTGGTTGGTTTGTGGGTAAGACTCAATGGCTGGCAGATTGGCAGCCAGAGCGTTTCGGTCAGTACCTGACAGGTAACACATTACATGATGGTGCTGTATTTGTTGGGATGTTCGCATTGCTTAGCGCAGTGGGTCTTCCCAGACAGCTCCCCGCTTTTATCGGTGGCTACTATTTTGGGGTGTTCAGTGGGTTAATATTATCGACCCTGGCGGTTACCCTGGGGGCTAGTCTTACCCTGCTGACAGTTAGGCTGATGGGCAATCATTTGGCCTTTCTCAAACAACGCCTGCCGGGCAAACGACTGCGTGATTTTCTCTCACACAATACCCTGCAGGCAACGGTGGCGGTGCGACTGTTTCCGGTTGGAAATAATCTGGCGGTCAACCTGCTGGCAGGTCTGATTCGCTTACCTGTTATTGCTTTTCTGGCTGGCTCCTTTATTGGTTACTTACCTCAGATGCTGGTTTTTGCCTTATCTGGTGCCGGGCTTAAATTCAATGCACACTTACAAATGGTGCTTGGCGCCATTTTACTGATTGTGTCCAGTGCCATAGGTCTCTGGTTGTATCGTCGCAGTCGCCTAAGCCAACAAACAGGGACTGAACAGGACGTTCACGCCCATGTTTAGTGCGTTATTTTCAGGCAAGAACGCTAAATTGATACTGGCCTTGTTGGCTATCTTGGTCATTTTTTCAGGCCTGGGACTCAGAGCCCCCTGGCCCGCTGATGAACCAAGATTTGCTCAGGTTGCCATTGAAATGGTGGACTCAGGTCAGTGGTTTTTCCCCATGCGCGGCGGCGAGCTCTACCCGGACAAACCTCCGGTATTTATGTGGAGTATTGCGTTTTTTTATTGGTTGTTAGGCAGCATCAAGCTAGCCTTTTTGTTGCCATCGGCCCTATGCGGATTACTGACACTCTACTTGGTCTACGATCTGGGTAAACGCTTATGGAATGAGCAGACCGGTATATTAGCCGCGGCACTTCTGCTGATGAGTTTTCAGTTTGTGCTGCAAGCGAAAACCGCTCAAATAGATGCCATGGTATGCGCCTGGATCACCCTTGGCTGCTATGGGCTATTGCGACATATTTATTGTAAAGACGGCTGGCATTGGTATTACCTTGGCTTCGCCGCTATGGGCCTGGGTGTTATCACCAAGGGGGTTGGCTTTTTACCGCTATTGATGCTCCTGCCCTTTTTCCTGGCCCGTCACTTTCGACCGGCAGCCGATGACATTCAAGGCGGTTGGCGCTGGTGGGCAGGCCCGCTGGCCATGCTGGCGGTTATCGCACTGTGGTTTGTACCCATGCTTATTCTGGTGGCAAATAGCAACGATGCCGCCTTTGAATTGTACCGGGATAACATTCTGCTTAAACAGACGGCCAAGCGCTATGCAGATTCGTGGCATCATATCAAGCCATTCTGGTACTACCTGACCTCGGTCATTCCCCTCTTCTGGTTGCCGCTTAGCTTACTCTTACCTTGGTTGCTCCCCAAATGGTGGCGCGCAATCAAAGCCGGTGACAGACGTATTATTCTGCCTTTGGGTTGGGTAATACTGGTCTTAGTATTTTTCAGTCTGAGTCCGGGCAAACGCGGGGTTTATATTCTGCCGGCCTTGCCTATGCTGACGCTGATTAGCGCGCCATTTTTACATGACGTTTTACAACGCCGCTGGCCAGCCCGCCTAATAAATGGTGTAGTTGCCCTGCTTGGGTCGCTGCTGTTGATCATGGCCATCGCCGGTCTTCTGGGCGTTGAAAAAATACAAAGTCTGGTAGATGACTACCCTATTCAACCCTGGTGGTTCCTACTTAGTCTGGGAGTCATAGGCCTGCTTGGTGGATTATTTGTGCGAGACCAGGGTAAAAGTTGGCTGGTGTTTATCCTGCCCTTCTGGCTACTCTATAGCACCTGGGGTTACGCGTTACTAGGCCCGGTGAAAACCCCACAACAGGTACTGAGTAATTTACAACATCACGAGCCCAATCCAGTACCTCTGGTGATCATTGGACTAAAAGAACAGTTTCTGCTGTTTGCGCCTTACCCCCTCGGCCATTTTGGCTACCACACACCAATACGTCTGCAAGCGCAAGCGGCCTGGCAATGGTTAGCAGAACATCCAGACGGCAAGGTTTTAGTTGCACGTCAGTCGGGACTCAACTGCCTTAACTTTGATAAGGGCATCGACCTGGGTTTTGCCCATCGCGAAGACTGGCTATTGTTAGATAACTCCGCGAGACAGCCTGACTGCCTTGTGGAAAACCCCGCCCTGCCGGTCTTTTACGCTGCCAAACCTTAGTTTGGCAGCCAGGCTAATTCTCGTATCCCTTTCTTCAGGGTACTGCTACTGAGTACCCTTGTTTCACCCCTGCAAATTTCAATCTAACTCCCTGCCAAAAAGGAATTTTATTAACCATGCTGAAAATGCTTTGAAAAAATCTTGGCGTCTTCAGACTTTCTTAAGACTCAGGGAATAGGCTAAGGGTTAGCAGTATTCTTCAAGGAAATGCCATGCACCCAAGATTGCCCTATTACCAGGCGTTGCCTCTTGGTTTGACCTGCCTTTTAGGGTCAGCATCCATCATGGCATGTGAGCAACCCGCCGAGATTGAACTGAATATTCATACAATTTTTGATGAAAGTGAGCCAGATACCACCTGGCTTCACAAGCTAGCCAACAACCTGCACATTGATACCCAAAAAGCCACTTTGGAAAACGAGCTGGCTTTTTTATCTCCCTGCGAAGCTGACCCACAAAAGCTCTACGAAGTAGAGCGGCACTTACGTAGCCGAAATTATTTACGCGACGCTAAGGTTCAGTTGGTTAAAGACGCTCGTCACACAGCGCCACGGATTCAAATTGACACCTGGGATACCTGGTCACTGATGCCGATTATGGACTTTGGCCGCAAAGGCGGGAAAAACCATTTTGAGGTGGGCTTAAAAGACCGCAATCTGTTGGGTTTAGGTGTTGATGCCGAACTTGCCTACTTTTCCGATCCACAGCGTTCAGGCTATAAGCTGGATACCGAATTCCCGTTATTTATGGGTCACAACAGCAGTGCCCGGGTGCGGCTGATTGACAGCCCAGATGGGTATCAGCGTAGCGTCTTTTTCGACAAGCCTTTGGTCAGCGTTGACAGTGACTTTGGTGGTAGTGTCGGTTTTAACCGGGAAGATCGCGTCGATACCCTGTTCCACAACAGCCAGGACGAACTGCTGTTCCGGCACCAAATTGACTACCAAACCCTAAATATGGGCTGGAAACTCGGTAACTGGGATGACCATCACCTGCGCGTATTGGCGGGCTGGACCAAAGATGAACACAGATTCAGCGAGCCTCAATCAGATTATCTGCCTGCTGACCGTATCTTCAACTATCCCTGGGTTGGCATGGAATGGCTGGAAGACGACTTTGTCACCATGCGCAACCTGCACCTGATAGAAGAAAAAGAAGACATTAATCTGGGCTGGCATTTGCAAGCCAATCTTGGTCACAACCTGGCATCCGGTCCACAACAAGGCGCCTGGCTTTGGAACCTGTCCGCCAGCAAAGGGCTAGCCTGGAACGCCAACACTTTGCTGCTTGCCCGGCTACAAGCTGGCGGGTTTGCTGGCGGCGAACAAGACCACAGCTCCATGACTGGCCGCTTTGGCGGCGAGCTTATCCATCGCATCAACCAGCGCTTTGCCTGGTATGCGAGCGCCGCCTGGCAGTTCTCCGACAATCCCACCCTGGATAACCCGGTGAACCTCGGAGGTGATACGGGTCTGCGCGGATACCCGCTGCAGTACCAGTATGGTGAGCAAACCTTACTGGTCAGCACCGAACTTCGTTACTACCCCAGAATTAACCTCTTCAAGCTATTTGAATTGGGCGGCGCGGTGTTTTACGACGCGGGTAAAAGTTTTGGTGACACCCCGCGTGCCAATGAAGAAACCGGGTTATTGCAAAGCGCCGGGATAGGTGCCCGTCTGTATTCCACCCACTCAAGTGATCGTCAGGTCATTCATATTGATCTCGTTCACCCCTTTTCAGACCAGGAAGACGTAAGCGGCCTGGAATTTCGTGTAGAGGTAAAACATGCATTCTAAGCAAATGGAAGGCACTCAGGACAGTATAAATACCGAGGTTGAACATCCGCATCTGATTAAAGCCCAGGGTATGACCCGGCTGATAAGAGCAGGGCTTAATTCCTATCGTGCAATTTGCTGGCTGTGCAAACACGAAGCCGCGTTTCGACAGGAGATGTTGTTACTGGCCATACTGTTACCTGCGCCTCTGCTATTGGATTTACCACTGGGGGTGCGCCTTGCCATGATCATCAGCCTATTGCTGATCCCTCTGGTAGAGATTCTCAACACGGCCATCGAAGCCGTGGTCGACCGCATTGGCCCGCAGTTTCACCCTTTATCTGGACTTGCCAAAGATCTCGGTTCTGCGGCCGTGCTGCTCAGCATGCTGATTGCCTCCCTGGTGTGGGGCTTGTCTTTGTACGACTACTGGGCATAAGGACGCAACATGTTAGGTTTTGTAAAACTCAAGCCATGGCAATGCCAAATACTGCTGGTGTTATTTTTATTACTCAGCGCCAATGCCAGTTTTTTCACCCAGCTAACGACACTCTACCCGGTGAATCAACATTGGGGCTTTGTGCTCTCAGTGGCCTTGCTGCTGGGCGTTGTGTTGCTGTTGATGGTGCAACTCTTCAGCCTGCTGCTAACACCTCGCTGGCTGTATCCGATCATCCTACTGATAGCTGCCATTACCGGGTATTTCACTGACGAGCTGGGCATAGTATTTGACCGGGTGATGCTCACCAATGTACTACAAACCAATCCAGGGGAAGCAGGCGATCTGTTAAGCACCGGACTGTTTTGGCGCATAGTACTGCTGACTTTAGTTCCCAGTGTGTTGTTTTGGTCACTTAATCGCCAGGGGCTAAAACGTCCTGGTATTAAGGCATCACTTGCGACCCTGTCCGCCACCTTTGCTTTGACCATACTGAGCATGTTGCCCTTTACCGACCAGTACGCCAGCTTCTTTCGAGAGCATAAAAGCGTTCGCTACAATGCTATCCCTATTTTCCCTATTTACTCGGCCATCGACCTTGGTGCCCGTCACTTAAAGGGTAAAGTGCCCGATCAATTAGTCGAACTCACAGGCGATACGGTAAACCCCAAACCCACCGGCCATTCGGAGCTGATGATAGTGGTGGTTGGCGAAACGGCGCGTGCCGATCATTTTTCCCTGAATGGCTACGAGCGACAAACCAACCCACTGTTGGCTGAGCAGGCCAACTTGCTCAGCTACGCCAATGTTAGTTCGTGCGGCACGTCTACCGCGGTTTCTGTACCTTGTATGTTTTCATTCAGTGACCGTGACTCTTTTGATTTAGACAGCGCCAAATACACGGAAAATGTGTTGGATGTACTGCACAAAGCCAAGGTCAATGTGCTGTGGCGGGATAACAACTCGGATTCTAAAGGGGTAGCAACCCGCCTGCCCTATGAAGATTATCACTCAGCAGAGGTTAACCCGGCATGTGGTGACACTGAGTGTCGGGATGTGGGTATGTTGGCGGGGCTGCAGAAATACATCGACCAGCAACAGGGCGATATTCTGATTGTATTGCATCAGATGGGCAGCCATGGACCGGCCTATTACAAACGCTATCCAGCTGAGTTTGAACGTTTTGTTCCTGCATGCAAAAGCAAGGAGCTATCCGAATGTTCAGAGCAGGAAATTATCAATGCTTACGACAACAGCATTTTGTACACCGATTATTTTCTGAATGAAGTTATCGAGCTTTTAAAGCGCAATACACCCAAGTATGAAACCGCCATGTTGTATATGAGCGACCATGGTGAGTCCTTAGGAGAAAACGGCCTTTACCTGCACGGCATGCCCTATTTTCTGGCACCCAAAGCGCAAACCCATGTGCCTTTTTTAGTTTGGGTGGGTGAGAGCTCCGATATCCTGCTGGAGCCTTCTCGTCGCCTTACACATGAAGCCTTTAGCCATGACGATTTTAGTTGTAGTTTGCTGCAGTCTTTTGAAATTGACAGCCATATCGCAGGCGATACCCCTTGTGTTCCGTATTTTGTCTACCGCGATGAATAAGTTGTTTTTACGGCATCTGATCCTGACCGCGGCCCTGCTGGTCGTGACTGTGACAATATTCAGCCTGACCCCGCTGGATATGTTAGTGCAAAACACCTTGTATAACGGCAGTACCCATCAGTGGCTTATGGATAAACAAGAGCCCTGGGCCAGATTATTCTTCTACGACGGAATTAAAGCAGCACTCTTTGTGCTCTTTATGTTGCTATCGAGCACGCTACTGCTGAGTCGCTTTAAACCATCGCTCAAACCACTTCGAGCGGGTTTAGTGATAGTTATACTGTCGATGATACTCGTCCCCTCCGCGGTTAGCATGCTAAAAGCCACTACCAATATGGCCTGCCCGGTAAATCTGGTGCAATACGGCGGTAAAGTGGAACATGTTTCTCTGTTTGCCTCTTATCCTGCGGATAAACAGCCAAGCAGAGCACAGAAATGTTTTCCAGCCGGTCATGCCAGTGGCGGCTTTGCCCTGCTCTCACTGATTTTCTTGATGCCTTCCGCCAGAACTCGCCAATTGGCCTTGGTGGGAACCCTTTCACTGAGCTGGCTGATGGGGGGCTACAAAATGGCCATTGGCGACCATTTCCTAAGTCATACGCTAATCTCCATGCTACTGGCATGGATGATAATTTGTACCTTGGCCTGGCAGGTATACCGACACTATGATGCTCCGCGAGATTTGCTGGAATTCTTTGCACGTCCTCGTCTTCCAGGTGATATCGCATTGACACCAGTCCCCCAACTGGTTACATCCTCCATTGACTTATCCCCTGAAAAAGCCGAACAATAGTGACATAACCCTACAATTAAAAAGGAATAATGAGATGTCTTCCCAACATAACACCTATCATCCCATCAGCATTGCCATGCATTGGCTTATGCTATTGCTGATTGTGGCCGTATACGCTTGCATTGAATTGAGAGAGATTTATCCCAAAGGCAGTGATCCTCGTGAAGCCCTCAAACAGTGGCATTTTATGTTGGGGTTACTGGTGGGAATGCTGGTTCTGATCCGCATTTACTTTCGTCTGACCACCCGTGCTCCGGCTATCGAACCGGCGCCATCGGCACTGCAGACTAAACTTGCAGGCGTCATGCATGGGTTACTGTATTTGCTGATGCTAGGGTTACCTGTAGCAGGCTGGCTTATCTTAAGTGCCGCTGGTAAAAGCATCCCTTTTTTCGGATTAACGCTTCCCCCGCTAGTGGCAGAAAACCGCGAACTCGCTGGCATGGTCAAAGAATGGCATGAAACTATTGGACAGGCCGGCTACTTTTTGATCGGCTTACACGCCTTATTAGCGCTTTGGCATCATTACGGCAAAAAGGACAATACTCTGTTGCGCATGTTGCCGGGGAAAAAATAAATCAATAAGCCGGCTGTTTTACGGCAGCCGGTTTCCCCTTTGCATCTAAAGACTCAGATAATGTGCAACGATATCCAGACTGGATAAAATCCCCACCACCTCCTCATCGCCCACTACAGCCAAATGGTGGAGCTGATGGTCAAGCATTAAGCGACAAGCCTGACGTATTTCTGCATCCTCTGAAATTGTCAGCAAGGGTTGAGTGGCCAGTTGTTCAACAGCAATATTTCCTGTGCCATTTACCTTGAGCAGGTCTCTACTGGTGATCAGCCCGACTGGCGCCGCGCTCGTATCTACTACCAGCAAGCTACTTATCTTGGCGTTAAGCATTTGTTGGCGTGCAGTTTCCAATGAATCGGATGCTTTAACGTACCTGATGACGGCATGTAAAGGTAAGTCGCCGACTCGCATAACAAACTCCATTTGTGGTTAGAATTCATACTCCAGTACAAATCTTAGCGTATGATCCTTCACCACACCGCTCACTTCTGAGATAAAGCCCAATTCCCATTTTAACTGACGCTGACCGTCAAATCGTTGCACCCCCATCAGTGCGGGGCCTAAACCAACAAAATCTTCGCCCACAAACAATTCAATAGAAGGTTGAACCTGGGGTTTCCAGCGAAACCTGTACTGCATACGAAACTCGGTTTCAAATTCATCATGTAGCGCCTTACCCCATTCGTACACCAGAAACCAGTTCATGGTCAGGCTATTACGTCCAAATTCCTTTTCCATCACCAGTCCAGAAGTGGCCTCCCAGGCATCTTGTTTGTGTTGTTTTTCCAACTCAAACACTAGTCCCCAATCTGCCCAGTATTTACCTTGGTCGGTAAGCATCCAGCGGCTTTCAAGTTCGTAGGCCTGCAAACCAAAATTATCGTCTCTGTCTCGTTCACCGACAATGTAAGCCTCCATGGTCACGTACTCTGACAACGAATGGCCATACCCAATACGCTGCGCCAGTACATTACGATCATCATTCTGACGCGACATAAAGCGCCACTCCAATCGCTGTTCATCAGGCAAAACGTTAGGATGGTAGACCTTGTCAACCACGTAGCCATCGGCTTGGGCCAGACAGCAAACCAGCAACGAAGCCGCTGCTAAAAATTGATTTTTCATACTTCCCCCTTTGCGGCCAGAGGCGAGCGGGACAGGTGAACATGCCGGTAAAGCCAGCTAAAGGGCAGTACGACGGCTAACAAATAAATACTCAGTTGCAGCAAACCGGGCGCGGCTTCATATCCCATCAAGGAATTCAGCAAATGCCCAAGTTCAGAATTGTCCGCAATCCAATTGCTGGTATCCCAGATAGGCGTCATGGGTGGGAGCAAATCCACCTGGGTCAGAAGGTTAAGGGCGTAACTTAGTTGACCAGCCCCCCACATCAGCATCAGTAAAGCACCAGGCAACATATACCCTGCTGCCAACCACTGACGACAAAGAATATGCAACAACACCGCCACACTCATGCATACAGCCCCCCCCAGAATCGTCCCCATAATCAGGGCCAACGGCGTTTGCTCATGGGTCCAATAACTAAAGAAATACACCAGGAAGTTGGCACCATCCATAGCTAGAACCAAAGCAACTATCGCAATCGCTGACCAGCGCCAGCCGCGTCGTCTATAACTAAACTGGCAATACAAACTGAGCAGCAGCAACAGGAACGTAGCGACCTGACCGCTGAACATGAAAACCTCAACCCCGGCGCCATCAAGAAGCTCACTGAGATTGTCCACCGCATGCGTTAAGCCCAGGCTGCCAAATAACCCCAGTACCAGCGCCCACCATAACCAACTGATTTGCCGGTGCGAGTGATTTGCCACGGCTAATAACATGCTGATTAAAACAAACACCGGCAGGGCATCGCGTAAAAACAGGATCACGGAATTAATCAGCATTTCCGCCCTCCTGCCGAACAGCCACCACCTGTCCACGTGCGGTATTGGGATTAAACTCACCAAAAAAATCATACACACCAGGTTTTAGCGGCCCAATGTACACTGTCGCCTTACGATTGGGGAAAATCACTTTTTCGCGGTTAAGGTCAAAACTGTCAAATTCCTCCGGGGTGTCGTCCTGGTTATGGATCACCAGCTTTACTTTGCGCCCGGCGGGCACCTCCAACCTGGCCGGATAAAACAAATGTTCCTTAAGCACCAGCTCAAACTCATCTATCTCGGCCTGGCAGGGCAAACCAAACAACAGCAGCAGGCCAAGGGTAAGACGTCCTTTAGTCATGCTTACCTCTCGTTTCGGTAAACTGCACCTGCACAGATAATCCGCCCAGCTTTGCTGAACGTTGCAACTGAATATGGGCACCGTATAAGTCGACAATATGTTTCACAATGGCTAATCCCAGGCCACAACCCGTGGTACCAGACTGGTGACGATCGCCACCAACCCGATAAAAGCGTTCAAACACCCGCTCATACTCAGATTCTGGCAAACCAGGGCCGGAGTCTTCCACACAAAGCAAAATACCCTCACCACGCTGTTCGACACTCACCTCGATCTGACTGCCTACCGGGCTATATTTACTGGCATTGGACACCAGATTCTGCACCAGCACATTTAATGAAAAGGCATCACCACGCATCGGCGTGGCTTTGCCAGAGAGGCCAATCTGTTGTTGTTTGGCATGAAGCTGAGGATACAGGTTAGCAATACATTGTTGGCAAAGTTGGTAAAGGTCAACCTCAAGCCAATTCACGCTGAAATGCTCGGGGTTGGTGCGGTTTAGTAGCAAAATCTGATCGACCACATGCCCCATACGCTCAACGCCATCCGTAAGTTGAGCAAGATTAGTGGATTTACTTCCCAGCTCCTGAGCCAGGTTATGGCAATTGATTTTCAGCACACTTAAGGGCGTGCGCAGTTCATGAGCGGCATCCGAGGCAAAGCGCCGCTCCCTCGCAAAGGCGCTATCTAATCGAACCAGCAAACGATTTATAGTTTTGAGTACTGGCTGCAGCTCTGTCGGTGGTTGATTCAGTTCAACCGGGCTGAGGTCGTCGGCCTTTTTTTGTTTTAACGCATCAGACAAGCCCACCAGAGGCCTCAAACCTTGTTTTACCGCCAGAGAAATCAACAACGCCAACAGAGGCAAACTGAATACCAACGGCTGCACTGCCGCCAACACTAATTCATCGGCCAAATCGTAGCGATGGCTTAACGGCTGCGCCAACATAAGCCAGTGTTGCGAATCAGGATAATATCGCGCCAGTGTACGCCAACGCTGACCGGAAAAGTTTTCATCGCGAAAGCCCTGCTCAAAGACTGTCATCGGCGATTTAGGACTGTTAAAGGAATACAGCAGCAACTCGTTGTTGTGCCAAATCTGCAGAATCATTTCTGATTCTTTGTGCAATTGCCCCACCTGCATTGTCAACTGCATCGTCTCGAGCGTATCTGCCACCGCCACCAATTGGCTGTCGAACAAACTGGTAGCTCGTTCCATACTGCCCCGGTAGCCTTTGATTGCAGCAAAAAACAGCACCAAGGTAATAACCGAGAGCAGTATCAATACGAGATAGCGGCGAATGGAGCTCATTTGTTTACGGTATAACCCACACCCCGGATGGTCTGAATAAAGCCAGCGGGTAATTTTTTACGCAAATGATGAACATGCACTTCAACAGCATTACTTGCCACTTCATCCCCCCACTCATACAAATGGCTTTCCAGCTGTTCACGGGATTGAATACGGCCAGCATTTTCAATCAGGGCTTTAGCCAGCATATACTCGCGGCGAGATAACGCCAGAGGCTGCTGTTCAACCAACACCTTATGTGCCAAGGTATCCAGGGTTACCGTGCCAATAGTGATACAGCTATCATCAGATGTTCCTAATCGTCTGGCGATAACCCGAATCCGGGCCAGTAATTCCGGCACATCGAAAGGCTTGGCAAGGTAATCGTCAGCGCCCAAATCCAAGCCCTTAATCTTATCTGCTGTACTGTCTCTAGCCGTCAATACCAGTATTGGTATACCCAGTCGCTGTTGCCTGGCTTGCTTGAGGATTTCGATACCATCCATATCCGGTAAACCTAAATCCAGAATAGCCATATCAGCCTGTCGAGCCAGCAAAGCGGACAGTCCCTGACGGCCGCTGCTAAGATGATCAACGGCAAAACCTTCACTGCGTAGCGCCTGAATTAAGCCCGCAGCCAGTTGCATATCGTCTTCGATCAGTAAAAGTCTCATTGTTCCAACAGTTTACTATTTATTTTTGCCAGCATGGTTGAGGCCTGGCGTAAATTCAAGGAATACAAGGGATCATCATTATCAGGTGAGGCATTAATGGCCGTCTGCAGATGCTTTTTGGCCGTTTGCGCTTGTCCTTTTTCCAGGTGATAACGGGCAGCGGCAAGGTGATTTGCAGCGCTGTCTGGCCCAACTTCCAAAGCTTCATCAATCAGCTTTTTCGCCTTGTGTGCATCACCAAAAGATAACGGCCAAGGTGGTGTTTCAAGATACAGCAGCGCTAACTCAGATAATGCTTCACCATTAGCAACGTAGGCATCTAAATGTGCTGCGCGGGTCAATGCATCCCTGGCGGAACGCGCCGCTCTAAGCTGAGCCAATCCGCCTGACTGGCGAGCCAGTTCATGACTGATGCGACCTAACACCAACCAATTAACCGCACAATCCCCGCATTGGTGAGTATAGCGCTCGGCTTCTTGCTGCAGCCTTATCAAGACTCGCTGCGTTTGCTCGCCATCGGTTCCGTCCATCGAATCAGCCAATTGTGTCAGAAGTGGGGTTGCCAGTTGCTGCGCCTGGGCTGGTACAACTAATTGCCACACCAGGCACATGAACAGTCCCGTTATCCACTTATTCATCGCAATCATCCTGGTTTATTCAATCTGCTGCGACTTTAAAACACTTCCCTTAACAGAATATTAAGTTAAGACGGGCTGCGCACCTTGCATACGCTTTTCCTGCGCCATGGCCTGAACGAGCCCCTGATAAAGCGCCACGGCATCATCCAGGGCTTCATCCAGAATCATTAACGAATAACGTACCTGTAGATTAATTGTTTGCCCTGATGCTGTTTCAAACGCGCTTTGAATCAGGCTGGATATCAAACTTTCCATATGTTCTTTGGCACGGATCTCATCAATATCGTTAAGGCAGACTAAGAATTCCTGACTTCCCATACGCCCTATCACATCGCCAACCCGGCAAGCCTGACGCAGTTTGTCTGCAACCTGTCGCAGCACTTTCTCAACACTTCCCGGGCCATTACTCAGGTTAATACCGTCCAGGCCATCAATCTCAATTAAACTTATGGCATGGACACGCAATACAGATGGCCGAGTAAATCCTTTCAGCTTATCCATCGCCGCACCTCCGGTCAGCAATCCGGTGTGCTGATCCCGCTGCCGCTCTACCCTGCGGCGCCGATAAAACAGCCAGGCCAGCAGCCCAAGCAGTGCAGCCACTACCGACAATGCGGCGACCAAACGCATGGTTGCCACGGCTTCTTTCTTCTTGATCTGTTCAAGGCTAGACTCCAAGGCCACAATGTCGGACAACATTTGCGCGACACCAAGGATCTTGGAAGATGACTGCTGAGTTTCAAATAGGCGTTGACTGACTTGGTCGTAACGCTTGAATGCAGCATAGGCAGCATCAGACTGTCCCAGCACGTGATAGCTATTAACCAGCAAACGTAAATACGCCAAATCTTCCGACTGCTGGTAAGGCCTCTGTGGCACCTCCAGTGCAATGTAGTCGCGCAAACAGCGCAGATCTAAATCCACCAGACAAGCCTCTGCCTGCATTCTGCGGTAAATAGTGTCCATGTCTGGGTGTGATAAATCAGGCAGAAATACCGCCCAACGCGCCAGGCTGTCTTTGAGCAGCTGCTGATTACCCTGATAAAAAGCATAGCCCGCTTGCGCCTGCTGTACCCAGGCATTACTCAACGCAGTATTCACCTGACTGTTTTGTTTAATCAGCTCGGAAAGTGCCTGATTGGCTTGTTCTAAACGACCACTATGAAGATAAGCATTGATGGCATTAAACAGCGGCATTAACAGGGTCTCTCCCTGGTATACACCCTGAGACATTTGATAAGACTTAATGTACTGATCGCCCGCCAGTTCATGCTGGCCAATTAGCGCGTACAAATTGCCTATGTTATTGAAAATATCCGATCTTACAGCTTGATCTTCTGCTGCCGAATAACGCTCCAGCAAGGCATAGAGTTTGGCTAGGCTTTTGTCGATATGTTGCTCGTCAATATCACAAGTAGAGGTCAACTCTAATTGCGCGCCCAGTAAAATTGATTGAGAGTCCACTCTCAGTGCTTCTTGCTCGGCGGCACGATAATAATCACAGCGCTGCTGTGAGTGGCTGCCACTGGTCACGATACCGGCTAAATATAAGGCGTAGGCTAAATTTTCTGACCCTTCGGTTGGCGGAGGCTCATCCAGCATCTGCCCCAAGAGCTCTGAAGCTTCTTCCAGCTTCCCACCACAGGCCAGGTATTGCGCTTTGCGCACCTGCAAATAAAACAGTTTGGAACGAGGTAAACTGTTATATGACAGATGTTCTTCAATTTGTGCTGCTTGCTCATCGGTAGGACATTCGTAATTATCCGCCTGCAAAGAGCGAACTAGCCCGTCTGCTGTCGACGCTGCGTGTAGGGTTCCACTCCAGGCAAGTGTCACACTGCCCAGTAAACAGATTAAGCGCAAAGCTCCCTTAGTCATTCAATAACGTGCCGGTTACAGCAATACGTGCCCCATTGTAGCCAGACTATTTGGAGAATAGAAGCAAGTACCTGATAGATTGGCATTTATTAACAACGATTTGTCTTTTAAGCGTTGAGTTTTCAACGTCTGCGGGCCATTAGAGTGCGAAAGCCTGGACTTTATCCCCTGCACTTGGACGATAAATAGCAACGCAGCCCTACTTCGCGAGCGGCGCAGACTTATTTAGACTGAGTTTGCATTGAAAAAGGTCACCCACTCTAGTTATCACGGCGATGCGAAGGCCACTCTTGTTCGGATTCAGCGGACGACTGTTGCCACTGGTCACCAATAAGGGGATCTGGCTCATCATCGTCTATGACCACAGGAGGCTCAACCACGGGTTTAGGATCCCGATGTTGAAAAAACACCGAGGCCAAACATCCGGCCACAGCACCAAAGAAGTGGTATTCAAAGGATATTTGCGGCTCTGTGGGAAAAATGCTCATCACCATACCGCCGTAAAGGAAGAAACCGACCATCATCAGCGCCACAGACAGTTTGTCGCGGCGGATAATGGCGGATATCAGCAAGTAAAAAAACACGCCGTGGATCACGCCACTTGCCCCCACATGGGGTGCATGCCTGGCAAATAACCACACGCCGACACCTGAAAGCAGCCAAATAAGCAATAAGGCCGGCTTCCATGAGCGTGGATAGCCATAGAGAAACAATGTCCCTAGCACCAACACAGGCAAGCTATTGCTAAATAGATGTATATAGGAGGCATGCAAAAATGGCGCAGTAACAATACCCGTCAGCCCGACTGCACTCCCCGGAACTAAGGCCAATGCGCTGAGATCTAAAGCAAAAAACGTCTCCGCCAGTTTCACCCACCACAGTAGACAAAGTGACAAGCAGGCTATCAGCATAGCCCGCCCCAGACTGGCCGGTTTGGTATGCGGCATCGAAGGCTCCACAATATCGCTATTGGTGTAAATATGAGGCTCGAATAAAGAGTTTAAATGCCGCAATAGCAAAAATTACCGGATAGCGCCTATTTACCGAAGAAATCGGCCGTCGAAAGTCGGTTTACTTGGCATAATGATGGCTAAGAATTTAGCGCCCAATCCTGACGAAGTAATCCATACAAGGCAGAGTCAGATTTGTGCCCATTAACAATCCAGCGCTGACGCAGATGTCCTTCCTGCTCAAAACCTAATCGCAGTAAGGCTTTGGCAGAGCCGGTATTATCTGGATCAATTTCCGCTTCAATACGGTTTAACGCCATCTGCTTAAAAGCAAATTCAAGCAACGCTCGACCGGCTTCCTGAATATACCCTTTACCCCAAAAAGGAACACCTAAACCAAAGCCAATTTCCGCTCGCTGCGAGCTCTGAACGATTTGCCATAACAGGCATTTCCCCATCAAGGTATGGTTGTGCTTGTCCACAATAGCAAAAACGTATTGTTCATCGACCAACATGCCTTGGTGGGCTGCGGCGATGTAATTTTGCGCATCACTGATAACCGACCAAGGAGGCGTATGCCAATACGTCATTACCTGAGGGTCAGAAAAAATGGCAAACAAGGCATCAGCATCCGAATCCTCGAGATTTCTTAATATCAGTCGCTCTGTTTCCAATACGGGTAACGCTTGCATAATGGCACTCCTTGTAATGTTGCAAGCCTTGCTCAATGAGGCCTAAGTCGTTTATTTCAATCCAGGTAGGATTATTAAATATTTATGACCCCATTGTTCTAACAACAAAAACTGCTAGGTTGGCTGATTATGGCGAAAAACCACACAGGGCGGCCTGTGATAACCCAGAGATGGGGACGTCCATGAATCTTGAAAATCTGGCCCAAATGCTAGGGTCATTCACGCGCTTAAGCAGACTTGAGGCTAATTGGCGAGGTAAGGACTACTTTGTAGGTGATATCGCTGGCCAATACAGCGTCCTGAAACATGCGCTGCATAAAGCCCAGTTTGATCCTCGTCAGGATAGGTTATTTTGTACAGGTAACTTGATAGATCCAGGCATCGAAAGCCGCGAAGTACTGAATTTATTAATGCAACCCTGGTTCTTCTCGGTGCTAGGCGCACATGAACTTATGTTGCTGGACGCATTACAACGCGGACATTATCTGCACTGGTATATGGCGGGAGGCCAATGGGCTTTTAATCAAAACCTTGAGCTCAAATGCGATTTGGTCGACATCCCTCCTCTCTTACAAACACTTCCTATCGCCTACATTATTGAGCAAAGAAAATACCCACCGGTAGGTCTGGTAAGCGCAGCCCCCTTAAAACACTTTAGCGAAGAAGGCTTTATCCAAGCGAGTTTAGTTCAGTTACTGGACTGCCTTATTGGGTGCGATATAGCCAACAAAAAACGTCGCTACTATAACGAACTCGATTTCGTCATCCAGGGCGGCGAGGCGGCCCGAAAAAGCTGGGCAAAAGGTAATATCATCGGAATCAATCTCGGAGCAGCGCTAATGCCACAACGAGGTGGCCTGACGTTATTCAAACGAAAGAAACTACGTAAAATTATCGACCAGCAGTTGCCTTATAAGGCATTTTAGGAGCCCGGCAAAACAAAGCTATATCTGCTCAAACCCGGGTTTTTAAACAAGCTGTATGAGCGAAAATCCACAGTTTGCCAGGCTTTAGGATCCAACAAAGGCGCCAGTTCCTTAATATTGTCTTTATGCATCAAGTGCATATCAAATATTGCCTCACCACTTTTTACATATGCGGGCAATCTGCCATGCAAATGATCATACGCCATCACAAGTGCCCAGGCACCTATCATAAAGTGCCCACCAACACTGGCGGTCACCTGGCCAGATTTAATCGCATCAACAATTTCAGGGATCCAATCAAACCCACCGATGCAATAAGTCAGCCCCTTTCTGGTTAAAGGTTCAACCGCCTCTGCTACGCCGAGCGCCATCCAATCAGACGCTGACCAGATAACACTTGTATCGGGATAGCGTCCCAGCAGTGCTTTGGTTTGCTGAAATGCCAGTGGCCGTTGCCATTTGGCATTGACCACCTGATGTACAAAAAATGGCGGTCTTTGATCAACCACCTCCACCAGGCCAGTTTGACGCTGCAGCGCTTCCTGACCATGCAAGCCATTCACTCCAACCACACCAGGACGCCCAGCTTGTGCATATTCCTGGCATGCACTGAGCAAATAGCTGCTTAATAGTTCGCTCGCCGCCACATTGTCAAAGGCAACCTCGGCAATCCAGTTGGGATAACGTTGGCCAGGCAGGCCCACATCTTCGGCCTCATGATTAAGCAACAGATGTTCAAGACTGATAACGCTGACCTTGGGGTAACGTTTCAAAAGCTCGAACAACGCTTTGCCGGAGCCGGAATACACTTGCACTAAAAGATAGTCGGGTTGGTCACTGGCTAAGCGTTTCTCCAACTCAGCATGCTGATAAATTCGATGCGCATCACCATAGACAACCGTTAATTCCATGCCAAGGTTCTGGGCTGCCAAGCGGGTAAAAAGCTCAACCCGGCTGAAAAAGGGATCATCAGGAGTAGAGGGTGATACAAACATCACAGAGGTCGCCTGCGCGGCGAAACTCAGTAGCCAGCAACATACGAGTAACTCAAGGTGCTTAAGCATTCTGAATGCTCCAACGGCTTGGTTATTTGAGTATAGTCAGGCCTTTTGTCGGGTGGGCAACATCCATCGAAAAAGTCCAATAAACAGGTCAAATAAACCCGCCAACAATATGCCGCAACACAATCCCCAGATGATGGCGGTGGCATTTAATGGCACCCGATAATCGTAGGCAGCCCTGACTTCACTGAATAATTCAGGATCGGGTTGAACCAGCGCATAATAGCCACGTTGCAGGGCGTTAGTACTAAGCTGACCGAGCATTCTCTCTAGATATTCAACCCGTTGCAGCAATTCCAAAATATTGTTTCCTCCATCGCGCACCGCAGCATCCTGATTTTGCTGATAACGCTCAATTAACGCATGGATATCGCCGTTGGTATGCAATCTGGCATCTTGCATAAAAGGCGCGACACTGCGTCTGGCCTCGGCTAAATGAGCCGCTAAGGTATTCTCATATTGCTGGATAAATCCAGGTGCTTGCACACCAATCAGCAGTGCCGCCATAAACAGCAACAAACGCAGATATTCAACCAGTTTATTGACTAAGGCAGAAAGCATACTTTCCTCACAAACGAATCAGGGCCAACGTAATACCCAGTATCGCCCCGGCCAATAACACCAGAAAGGTCATCGCCATGCCCACAACACGTAACCTGAGGTTACGTCTGGGCATAGCTGCAGCATGCACAATACGCCCCACCAACAAGGTTATGCCCAGACCATGAATTAACCATGGGCTTAAATGCTGCTGCTCCAACATAAACATCATCAATAGCGCCAGAGGCAAATACTCCAGCGCATTAGCATGGGCTCTGATGGCAAGTTGCAGGTCTTTGTGCCCACCGTCACCAACAGCCACCTGATGTAATCGACGCAGTCTGATAACTTGCACTGACAACCACAGTACCAGTAACAGTGACCAACCGGCATAAAACAAACTAATCACAAGAAACATCTCCCATTCAGCAGGTTCTCAGCCGATTTAACAGAAAATACACATTTCCTTACAACCCCTATATCAACTTTCTGCCACAACCCCTCGACTTACACATCGATTGTTCAGTTACCCAGGGGAAAATACCATGAGCATAACCGATACCAGCGGTCAGGACGTGTTGCTGGCGCCCAAAGCCAGCCGCAAGAAAACTTACCTTATCATCACCGGCTTATTACTCGCCAGTGCCACGCTTCTACTGTTTCCAACCTTAAATCAGTGGTCCAGCGCACAAGCATCCGTTCCAATGCAACGCCTTCGCTTGGCAGATGTTGTGCAAGGGGACTTTGTTCGCGACTTATCAGTTCAAGCACAAGTGGTGGCTGCCGTGAGTCCGCGCTTATATAGCCCGGCACAAGGCACCATCAGTTTTAGTGTGGATGCCGGTGCCCAGGTTGAAAAAGGCCAGGAACTGGCGAGTATTGACAGCCCGGAGTTAACCAACGAACTCAAACAGGAAGAATCCAGTTTACAGAAGCAGAAAATGGAACTGGATAGAAAACGAATTCAGGCCAAAATTCAGCACCTCGAAAACCAAAAGTCTGTTGACATGGCCAATGTCTCACTGGTGGCAGCTGAACGGGAAAAGCGTCGGGCAGACAAGGCCTATGCCAGTGCGACTATCAGTCAGATTGACTTTGAAAAAGCCCAGGACGAACTGGAAAACGCCCGCCTGGTTCATCAGCATGCTGTGCAAGATGCCAAACTCGACGAAGAAAGCCTGGCCTTTGAAATTCGCTCGCAGCAACTGCAAGTAGATCGCCAACAATTACTGGTCGCCGACCTGCAACGTAAGGTCGATGAA
Source organism: Bowmanella yangjiangensis (assembly GCF_018531185.1). Taxonomy (NCBI): domain Bacteria; kingdom Pseudomonadati; phylum Pseudomonadota; class Gammaproteobacteria; order Alteromonadales; family Alteromonadaceae; genus Bowmanella; species Bowmanella yangjiangensis. The sequence goes on along the minus strand of NZ_JAHDJU010000001.1, from coordinate 1,857,619 downwards.
CTAACCCTGCGCTCACCGGTAAAGGGTATTGTCGGTAACCTGGCCGTACAAGATAAAAATCAGGTGACCCGCCACCAGGCCATTTTATCTGTGGTGGACCTCAGTCAATTCGAGCTGGAAGTCTCAATACCGGAAAGCTATGCAGACGATCTCGCCATTGGCATGGATGCTCAAGTCAATTTCAATGGCGAAACGCACCCCGCCACCCTGGTTACTCTCTCCCCTGAGATTGAGAACAATCAAGTGACCGGACGGGTGCGTTTTGCCGCCTCCACGCCTAAAGGGCTGCGTCAGAATCAGCGCCTGACCACCAGAATCCTGATGGAGAACAAAACCAATGTTCTGATGGTCCAGCGCGGCCAGTTTCTGGAAAGTGGCAACGGCACTATTGCCTACGTAGTGCGCGATGGTATGGCCAAACGCCAACGCATAGAAACCGGTGCCCGCAGTTTATCCAATGTGGAAATTCTGGCAGGCCTGCAAGCAGGCGACACCATCATTGTTTCAGGTACCGAGCAATTTGACGGCGCCGAGTGGATCCAAATCACCAACTAGCAAGCACGGCCATTTGCTTGGCTACGCACAAATAAAAAAAGGAAATCTATTATGTTGAACATGCAGAACGTGACCAAAATATTCCGTACCGATCTGGTAGAAACCCACGCCCTGAGCGACTTCAATCTGCACGTTAAAGAAGGTGAGTTTGTGACCGTCACTGGCCCGTCTGGCTCAGGGAAAACTACCTTTTTAAACATTGCTGGCTTACTTGAGAGCTTTGATGATGGTGTATACGACTTAGATGGTGAGAATGTTCGTCATCTCAACGACACCCAACGCAGTCGCCTGCGCAATGAGAAAATTGGCTTTATCTTCCAAAGCTTCAATTTGATCCCTGACCTGGACTTATTCGATAACGTCGATGTACCGCTGCGTTATCGGGGCTTTAACAGCAGTGAACGAAAACGTCGCATTGAGCGCTGCCTGGAATTAGTGGGCCTGGCAAACCGTATGAAACACCTACCAGCCCAGCTATCCGGTGGCCAACAACAGCGGGTTGCGATTGCCCGTGCGCTGGCCGGCGAGCCGAGATTTTTACTGGCGGATGAACCCACCGGAAACCTTGATAGCAAGATGGCGCACAGCGTGATGCAGCTACTCAAAGATATCAATGATGAAGGCACCACTATTGTCATGGTGACTCACGACCCTTCTCTGGCACGGGAAGCCAAGCGCAATATCTTTGTCAAAGACGGCAAGGTCAGTGACGTCACGCACATTTCGGCCAGCGCGCCGGAGCAGATTGCCAGCATCAGCGCATCGGGAGCCTGCCATGTTTAACTACTATCTGCGGCTGGCGCTGCTTAGCATACGTCGAAATCCGATTCTTAGTGTACTTATGGTGGCCGCCATCGCCTTGGGCATTGGTGCTAGCATGACGACTATCACGGTGAACTATCTGATGTCTGCCAACCCTATTCCACAAAAAAGCGAGCAGCTTTATTACGTTCAGGTGGACAGCTGGGACCCGAACGAACCAGCTGAAGAGCCCAATGAGCCACCGGACCAGTTGACATGGACAGACGCCAACAACTTATACGCCGCACAAAAGGCTGAGCGCCAAGTAATTATGGCTACCACGGCAGCAGTAGTAGAGCCGCCAAGCCAGGATGCCAAGCCCTTTAACGCTTATATTCGACTGACCACAAACGAGTTTTTCCCGATGTTTGACGTGCCCTTTTTGTATGGCGGACATTGGCAGGCCAGCGCCGATAAAGGCCGTGAGCAAGTGGTGGTACTAAGCCGAAAAAGCAATGATAAGATTTTTGGCGGTGAAAACTCAGTTGGTCGCAGTTTGAGACTCGCCGGACGCCAGTTCACCGTGGTGGGTGTATTAGAAAGCTGGTACCCAGCCCCCAAGTTCTACGATGTTGGCACAGGCGCGTTTGAAGAACCTGAAGACCTGTATATCCCGTTTTTGCTCAAAGAAGAACTTCAACTACCCAACGGTGGTAACACCAACTGCTGGAAAACCCCGGAAGATGACAGCTTTGCAGGTTTTCTCCGTTCTGAATGCATCAACTATCAGATGTGGGTGGAGTTGCCCGACGAACAGGACAAACAAGCTTATCTGGCATTTTTGAATAACTATGCCAATGAACAGAAAGCCTTGGGGCGCTTTCCCCGGCCATTGAACAATCGTCTGTCCGATGTAATGCAATGGATGGAAAACCGCCAGGTTGTCACCGATGACGCCAGGGTCATGCTATGGCTAAGTCTGATGTTCCTGGTGGTATGTCTGCTCAATACCGTGGGACTGTTGTTAGCCAAGTTCAGTGGCAAGTCTGCTGAGATTGGCTTACGCCGAGCCATAGGAGCCTCTCGCCAAGCGCTGTTTTATCAACACTTGGTAGAAACGGCGTGTATAGGCCTGACCGGCGGTATTGCCGGATTGGCTTTGGCTTATCTGGGCTTACTTGGGATCGGCAGTTTATATGGCAGCTTTGCCAATAACCTCACTAGCCTGGACATCAACATGGTTCTGCTGGCTTTATTGCTATCCCTGATAAGCAGCATTGCCGCCGGACTATATCCGACCTGGCGTGCCTGCAGTATTGCACCAGCAAGCCAATTGAAAAGCCAGTAAGGAGAGCATCATGTTACATCTTTCTCGTTGGGAAATTGGCCCCATTTTTCGCGCCATGACACGCAATAAAGCAGGTGCGGTACTTATTGCTCTGCAGGTGGCGGTAACCATGTGCATTATCGTCAATGCCGTGCATATCCTAATGGAACGTACCGCGCAAATGGCGCGCGACAGCGGAATTGACGAAGCCAATAGCTTCTATCTTTCCAGTACCGGCTTTGCCGACGATTTTAACGATCAGGTGGTGATCCAGACAGACTTAGATGCAATACGCGCCCTGCCCGGTGTGATTGACGCAATGCAGATAAATGCTATTCCCATTAGCGGCGGCGGCTGGTCGGTGGGTCTGCAAACCCAGCCTGGGGCCGAATTTGAGGGTGTAGGTACTGCAGTCTATATGGTGGATGATCATGTGCTTAACACCCTGGACCTTGAACTCATTGCCGGTGAAGCGTTTCAGCCCAGTGATATACGTTGGCGCCAACGCTCTCAGCGGGATTGGCCAGCGGAAATCATCATCACCAGAGCCCTGGCAGAGAACCTGTTTCCTGAACAGCCCTATCAAGATACCGTAGGCAAAACCTTATACATCAATGATGACGAAGCTGTTATTGTCAAAGGCATTATCGATAAGCTTCAAGCCCCTTGGGTGGGCTGGGAAAGGCTGGAAAATGCCATGTTGTCCCCAGAGCAGACTCTGTTCAGCTCGAGTATGTACTTTGTCCGTACGGAGCCAGGAAGGTTGAACGAGCTGATGCCAGCGGTCGAACAAATGCTGGCCGACAGCAACAAAGGACGGGTTGTACGGGGATTACGCAGTATGCAGGAAACGCGGGATCGCACCTATCGTCGTGATCAGGCCATGATAAAAATCCTCACCACAGTCATGATCACCCTAACCCTAGTAACAGCCTTGGGTATAGTGGGACTGGCTAGCTTTAACGTTAATCGCCGCCGCAAACAAATAGGCACACGCCGTGCGCTGGGTGCCAGCCAAGTATCGGTATTACGTTACTTTATGCTGGAGAACTTTTTGATTAGTTCAATTGGCGTGATTTTGGGTGCAGTACTGACAGTTGGACTTAACATTTATCTGGTGCAGAGTTTGGGTTTGACCAAACTGCACTGGTGGCTGATTCCAGTTGGCATGCTGACCCTTTGGCTGGTCGGCCAGTTGGCCGTTTTGGGGCCGGCCCGCCGCGCAGCAGCAACCTCTCCCGCTATTGCCACCCGGACTGTGTAACTTTTATCGTAACCAGGTTGATTTTTAACCACTTGCGGACAAGGCTTAAGATGAACTCACATCGACGCCTTGTCTGCAAGGAGGCAACGTGCAATTCATTGCAAATTTGTCCATTAGAAACAAGCTGTTGTTGTTGTCCTTACCTACACTACTGCTCGCCCTTACCTTTTTGCTGCTAGATGTAAAGCAGAACTGGTCAATCCACAACAGTACCAATAAGCTGGTCAACGACCTGGAGTTTGTCGCATTGAGCAGTAATTTAGTGCATGAGCTGCAAAAAGAACGAGGTACCAGTGCCGGTTATATCGGTGCCAAAGGCCAACTCTTTGCCCAGCAGCTACAAGCACAATACCAGGCAACAGATAAGCAAAAGCAACGCTGGCAGCAGAACCTCAACAACTTTGAGCAACAAGCCACTGCAGACAGTATTGCGCGGGTTGGCAAACTCACAGATCAGCTGGGGGCGCCCTTGCAACAAATGCGTGACCAAGTGCGCGCATTACAAGCTAGTGCTGCGCAAGCGGTTTCTTTTTACACCCAGATTAATGAACAAGTGTTGGCATTAACCGCCCTACTCGCTCATGACCAGCAAGATGTCAGATTAACCCGTCTGATTATGGCTTATTACAATCTGCTTAGCGCTAAAGAAAAGGCAGGAATTGAACGGGCCGTGCTCAGCAATACTTTTGCTGCTGATGGCTTTCAGGGCGACAACTTTCAGCGATTCTTAGCGCTGATGACTCAACAACAGAGCTACCTTGATAGCTTTCAGCGGTTCGCCGACCCACATCAGCGCCTTTTGTTTGAGCAGTATTTACAAGACCCTAGTGTGAAGCAGGTGGAAGCGTTTAGACAACAAGCACTCAGTAAATGGCAGCAAGGCAATTTTGCCGTCAATGCCTCCGATTGGTTTGCCACCGCTACTCAGCGAATTGAAAAACTTAAAGCAGTGGAAGATGTTTTCAGTCAGGATATTCAGCTATTAGCCCAGGAAAAGCGGCAAAGGGCTTACCAATGGCTAGTCTTTGTGTCCATCCTGACTCTGGCCGTGATTATTATTCTGGTGGGCTTGAGTGCCCTGCTATCGAACCTGATTAATAAACAACTGAAAGCCATCGCGGCCATTACCGGCGCGGTGGCAAATCAGCATGATCTGAGTGTACGTACCGATGTTGTTTCCAATGACGATCTCGGCCAGGTTGCGCAGCAAATAAACAGTATTCTCGACGTATTTGCCGATTCTATGCGACAGATTACCCAAACCAGCGACGCACTTAACCAAGCCGTAGATCAAGGCCACAGCAACATTGGACAATGTAGCGCCAATCTGAGTAATACCCGCAGCGAGTCAGAGCAAGTTGCTACGGCCGCCGAGCAGATGTCAGCTGCTATCAGCCAGGTAGCCGCCAGTACGACCTCTACGGCTGACCTGGCCAATAGCGTCAGTGAAAAAACCCGTCAGAGTGAAAGCCTAGTTCAGCGCAATAACACTGAAGTGCAGAGCCTTGCTAAAGAGATCAACGGCATGGGCCAAATCATGGATGAACTGAACAATAGCAGCGACAATATTACCAATGTAATCGAAGTCATTCAGGCCATCGCTGAGCAAACCAACTTACTGGCGTTAAATGCGGCTATTGAAGCGGCCAGGGCTGGCGATCAAGGACGGGGCTTTGCTGTCGTTGCCGATGAAGTGCGTCAACTGGCACAAAAGACGCAGGATTCAACCAACCAGATCCAAGGTATTATTCAAGACTTTCAGGGGCGCATTCGTCATGCCTTTGAAAGTATCAAACAAAGCTGTGAACGCACTGAAAGTGTCACCCGTATCGCCTCGGAAGTGCATAGTTCCTTGTCGGATATGGAAAAAGGTATCAGCGAAATGAACGGCCTGATTCAACAAATTGCCACGGCAGCAGAGCAACAAGTCATGACGGTCAATGAAATCAACCAGGCCATTCACCGAATTCACGGTGAGACCAGCCAAAATGCCAACAGCGTAGCAGCGCTTGAAAAAGTCTCAGAACAGCAAAGCAAGCTGTCTTTAGGGCTCAAGAGGATCGCAGCCAGTTACCGGTTAGAAAGCAAGGAAAATTCGCTCAAAGCAAACCGCAACCTAGTGCTAACAGAAGCTGTGAATGCGGGTGGCTAACCACCCGCATTCACCATGGACAGATATTAATCAAACTGCCCGACTTGGTAAGAGCCTACGTCAGCCCCCAAACCAACGCAGAGTCGGTTCCAGCCGTTTATGGCATTAATGGCTAAGGTCAAATCAGTCATTTGCTTGTCGGTAAAGTGCCGCTTTACCCGCTCAAAGCAATCTTCCGTTACGCTGACCTGACTGAGCCTGGTCAGTACCTCACACCATTCCAGCGCAGCGCGCTCTTGCTGGGTGTACATGGGAGACTCCTGCCAGGCATTGAGCAAATAGAGCCGTTGTTCTGTTTCTCCCATGGCCCTGGCGTCTTTACTATGCATATCCAGGCAAAACGCACAGTTGTTTATCTGTGATACCCGCATTTTTACCAGTTCGAGTAAGCTTTTAGGCAAACCTTCCGGGGTATCAGCTAACTTGCTGATATAGTTTTCCAGCCCCATCATGGCCTGAATGGCGCCGGGTGCACTTTGATAAAAATTAACTCTGAATGACATAAGGTGGCTCCTTGGGTTGTTATTGCTGACCTGTAGAGTACCCACTGTCGTTTTGGCAAAATTGTATAAACTCGACTTGGCAGCATCGATAGTGCCACTGGCGATTGAAAACCTGGTTCAGTACACTAGAGCAGCAGCTTAGCGTCTGATCCTAAAGTGCCGGATTTGAACAGAATCCATACTTACATGCTTATTACGCCCTAAATCCAATCCGTTACTGGTGATTGATTATGCATAACCTGGCCCATATGGGCTTTAGCTTACATTCCCCATGTCCTTTGTTGGCAGAACACATCAACTGCTATTGGACGATCAAGGCGGCACATTGTGATCTTTTGCAACGTGCTGAGTTTATGCATCCTGAAGGCGGTAGCGGAATTGTCTTTAACTTTGCCGACCCGATGCAATTTAATCACAACTGGCTAACCGGCCATTGTCTGGTTAATGGTCCCACAAGAAGAACGACTCGCTTAACCTTGTTTGGCAAAGTTGACGCCTTAGGGGTTCGTTTTAAACCAGGAAAAGGCATGGCGTTATTTGCCATGCCGCTTGCCCAGGTTGTGGATACGCAAGCAGATGTTAGTGACATTCTGCCAAACTTCCCCGGTCAGGAACTGGCTGAGCGTATGGCCCCCCTTGATACCCCCGCACGTATTCAACTGTTGGAACAACAATTATTGCGCCTGTTATCACTGGATTTAGGTGAACAGCATTGCTTTGAAAACGCGGTAAGCCGCATTCAGTTGGCCTGTGGACAACAACCTATCCAGCATATATTTCAGGATATGGGTATAGGCCAGCGTCAGTTAGAACGCCAGTTTGGCCGCTGGTTGGGCATGTCCCCCAAGCAATACAGCAAACTTCAGCGTATTAGTCTGGCCAGAGATTTACTCAAAAACGCACAAGATAATCAATCGTTGACCGATTTAGCCTTGCAGGCTGGATACTACGATCAAGCGCATTTTATTCACGAGTTCAAGCAAGTGGTAGGGATAACACCTGGTCAATACCTGAAAAGAAAGCAAGCAATGTGATCATTTAATAGAACCGCCGACGAGCACTAATACAACCGGCATCGTCGGCAATTCCCGTTGAGAAAAGCCTTGTCCGTGAGAGGGCACCCAGAACAGCCTTTCCTGCAACCCGGTTTGATGGGCCTCCCCATCTTTTTCCTAGTTGTTTGGATGATCAAACAGACCATCCTCATTCCCCGCCTGAAATTGCCTGGCATTAAGTGAGGTTCTTGGTAAACAAGGCTTATGCTGCACCTTGCCCATCTGCCGGTTCAAACGAGTTAACCTTAATTCTTGTAAGTTCAGTCTTAAGCACTAAAAATCGTGATTTACGGCCCCTTAAGGTAAGGGGTTTTCGAGAAATATCAGGAATATTGCAGACCGATAAAAGCTTGTCCCATCATGGGACAAGCTTTAGGTAAACCCGGTATCAGACGAAAACCGGGTTTAAGGCTATTTACAGACGGCCACGTACACCGAAGGTCCAACGACGCTCGTAGACGTTTTGTGTCACGATGTTGTCTTCCCACTGTGCATAGATATTCTCGAATTCCTCAGTAATGTTGCTACCTTGCAGGTAGATACTGACGTTGTCGGTAATATCGTAGCTGGCAGACATATCCACATACAGTGTGTCATCTGCCCAAATCGGCAATACACCCTCGCCTATTCCAAAGCCCAGACTATCCAGTCTGTCGCTGCGATAGTTCGCCGCGATACGGAATTGCAGGCCATCACGGTCATACCACAAGATAGCGTTAGCTGAGCGCTCTGAGTTATCCTGAATAGGTAGATCAGCGCCATACACATCAACGTTGGCACTATCACTTGGTGCATAGGTCAGGTTAACTGTTGTACCAAAACCACCTAATACACCAGGCAGGAAGTCAAACGCCTGATGGTAAGCCAATTCAATACCATCAATGCTGCCACCTTCACCGTTGATCTCGGTATTTACCGGCACTTCACGGCGTACAACACCGTCAATATCAGGTAGCGCCATCATGACCTGACCGCGTTCAATAAAGGATTCAATATCCATTTTGAACAGGCCAACACTGACCAGGCTTGACGCATCAAAGTACCATTCTGCAGACAGGTTGTAATTGCTTGCACGCCATGGCTCTAGATCCGGGTTACCATTACGACTACCGTTAATTGCAACCAGCAAGTCCGGGCTCACGCCCAATTCGGCAGCCAGCACATCCCCTGCACGGGTACGACCCACACTGATACCACCAGACAACTGGCTCATGTTCAGGCTGGTCATGGTTTTGCCATAAGCCGCACGGATCAGGAAGTCGTCGGTAATGTTGAAGGTGATATTGGCCGCTGGCAGGAAGTCTGAGTAGCTACGTTCCAGCACCTCGTAACCCGCAGTATTCGCCGCGGTACAAAGTGAACAAGGACGTCCGTCACCGATAATGTACTGACCAATATCCAAAGAGGTCTTGATGTACTTACCGCCGACATTGGCCTTATAAGGAATGCCTGCTAGTTCGCCATCAAAGTTAGCCTGCAGGTAAGCGGTTTGCGTTACTTCTTCAATATCGAAAGAACGCGACGGTCTGGACAGGCGTTTGTTACCTGGATACAGCGCGTTTTGGAAAGCAAAAGGATCATCCAGTGCTTTGGGGTTGATCATGTAGAAGCTGTCGCCACTGGCAGGACCAAAACCATCCACTTTATGTACCCAGCCATCCGGCAGATCAGTAAAGAAGTTGGTGTTACCTATGGTCAGGTCGCCTTGTGAAACATTCACTGTGCCATCGCCATTGGTGTCGCCCAACGCTGCACTAGAGTCTTTCCACATAACATCGGCGGTAAACTGCCCGCCGGTCATAGGTGCAACCAGGATATAAGTGTCACGCTCTACATCACGTTTGCCCCAACGCAGACCAAACTCGATGTTGGACAGGTGATCACCTTCAAACTCATAGGTTCCGTCTGCACGCAATACATCCAGTGTCGCCTCTTCATCGAAGTTATTCTCAGAGTAGGTAGAAACCAGATTATATTTGCTCACGTCAGAGCCAAAGCCCTGATCATAACCCAGAGTGATGTACTTACCGGTACGGTCAAAGTCGACCTTGATAGGATCCGGACCGTATCCATTAGGGTTCACTGGGGTGGCAACACCGGTACTGTTGGTAAATGCCGCGTGCTGCGCACCGCTGGTCAGGTAAGAGTGAGCAACGTTTTCAGTATGCGAACGCTCGGCATCGCCGCGCAGATAACGTACTGAGCCGCTGAACGGACCTTCACCCTGATAATTCAGTTGCAAATTGATATTGGTAGATTCGCGGTCGTTGGTCAGACTCTCGGAATAAGAACTTACCCGACGCACCAACAACTCAGCCTGGTTTACCGTATAGATACTGCCGCCCAAAGGCCCTGGTGCACGCTCGATAAAATTATCGGAGTATGCCCAGATGTTGCCTCGCGCGTTATCGATCATCAAACCTTGCTGACGATCCGCATCATCCATATTGGTGTAGAAAACGTCCGCTAAGAATTCCAGATTATCACTAACTGAGGCCTGGAAACTGGCACTAAGACCCAAGCGATCACGTTCAGTTTGTCTATCCATCATGCCGTGGAAACGCTGGCTCAGATAACTGTCGTTATTGTCACCGTCGCCATTGAAATCACGTTTGTCGCCGGTATGCTCACCTTGCAAGTCGAAAGACGTCAAGATTGTACCGTAGCGATAGTTGGCTAGCGTGTTGGTGTCATAGGAAGCGGTAAACATCACGCCCATGTCATCACCACGATAACCGGCAAATGCCACTAGTTTGTGGTCGTTTTCTTTGGACAGGCTGCCGCGGGTTGCTTCCACTACGCCATTTAAGGTTAGCCCTTGCTCTAAATTGAAGGGACGTAGGGTTTGCAGATTCAATGTACCGGAAATACCACCAGCCAGCATATTGGCCGTTGGTGATTTATGCACAGAAATGGCTGACACCAAAGGTGCCGGAATATCGCTAAAGTCCGGCTGCACTGTGGTAATTGAACCAGCACTTAGCAACTGCTCACCGTTCAACAAGGTAGTAACCTGCGGCATACCACGTACGTTAACCGTTGAACCTTCACCGGCAGAGCGACGAATCTGCACCCCGGGTATACGCTGCAGCGTATCAGAGATAGTGACGTCCGGCAGTTTACCGATATCTTCAGCCGTTATGGCATCCGTCACACCATCACTAAAACGCTTTTCATTCAAATTGCGCTTATGGCTGGCGGCGATACCGCGAACCTCCAGCACTTCCACATCGTCTGCAGCCACTTCCTGCGCCATTGCAACGGGTGCTGCAATGCCACTAAGGATGAGGGTAACGTTGGCTGCGACCAAGTGACGTTTAAACCGTTGAGGTTTCATTATATGTCTCCTGTTTCTTGTTATTGCTCACGTCTTGGGTTGACAAAATCATTGATGATGATTAACTTTGTCTCGCTTGTTACTTTTTACCAATACATTTCACATTAACGGGTATTTTTTAACACTCATATCAATACAAATGCAATGGTTATTTTTTAATGGCTTTATTCGGGCAAGATATGGGCTTAACAATTTACCGAGGATACAACCATGACACTGAGTAGTAATAAGGTGGTCACATTCAGTAAAGGCCAGGGCGATGCCGAGCTTTTGCAGCAAGGATGGAGCCTGCTGGAAGAGGACGTTAGCTTACCGGTTGCAGTGCTAAGCCGTAGCGCCTTACAAAACAACCTGTCATGGATGAAAAACTATGCACAGCAAACCGGTGTGCGCTTAGCCCCGCATGGCAAAACCAGCATGGCACCGGCGTTATTTGCCATGCAAATTGAAGCTGGTAGCTGGGCTATGAGTCTGGCCACTGCCCCACAAGTGGTTGCAGCAGCCAGAAGCGGTATTAAACGCATATTGATGGCCAATCAGTTGGTCGGTAAACGCAATATGCAGCTGATTGCCGAGCAAATTCGAAGCGGGTTGGAATTTTTCTGCTTTGTGGACTCCATTGCTAATGCTGATGCCTTAAGTACCTTCTTCTCTGCACAAAATCTGCAGTTAAATCTGTTATTGGAGATTGGGGTTCCTCAGGGACGCTGCGGTGTACGAAGCATCGAGCAGGCCAATGCACTTTGCGAACAGATTAACGCACTCCCGGCATTAGATTTACGCGGGATCGCTTTTTACGAGGGTGTTATTCACGGCCCAGATGCACCGGCCCGCATTAGTGAGTTTGTGAGCGGGATCCGCACGCTTGCTCTCAATTGGCGAGAACAGAAACGCTTTGCCGAGGGCGAGATCATTCTGACCGGTGCGGGCTCTGCCTGGTATGACATAGTAGCAGAACAGATGGATCCCATTAACCTGCCCGATAATGTGGCCGTGGTTATCCGCCCAGGCTGTTATTTGATCCACGATACCGGTATCTATCAGGATGCACAGGCCGAGGTGAAAGCCAGAAGCCGAATGGCCTGCGATATCAAAGGTGACCTGATCAGCAGTTTGCAGGTTTGGGCATATGTGCAGTCTATACCCGAGCCGGGCATGGCGGTAATTGGCCTGGGTAAGCGAGATGCGGCCTTTGATGCCGGCTTGCCGACACCGGTTTTACACCATCGTCCGGGGGATACCTCACCAAGCGCCGTACCCTCGCATTGGAAGCTCACCCGTATCATGGATCAGCATGCCATGCTGCAGGTTAATCCGGAAGATGAGCTAACGGTTGGCGATATCTTGTGTTTTTCCACTTCACATCCCTGTCTAACCATGGATAAATGGCGTTATCTGGGAATTGTCGATGACGATTACTGCGTCCGGCAATTAATCGAAACCTGTTTCTAACGCCATTGGGGAGAACAGATTGGATATCGTATCTCGTATTAACAGCCGCCTTGCCCACCTTCGTCCGTCCGAACAGAAGGTGGCGCGTTTTATTCTTGATGACCTGACGTTCGCGGCCAGCGCACCTATTAATGAGCTGGCAGACAAAGCCGGTGTCAGCCATGCCAGTATTACGCGCCTGGCCAGAGCACTGGAATGCACTAACGTACGTCAATTGAAGATGTTGCTGGCCCAATCTGCAGCAGTCGGTGAGCGATTTATCAGCAACAAGCCGGTTGAACGCCAGGATATACCCGCCATTTACCAGGCTATTCACGAAATCCTGGACCTCAATGCCGGACTCATTTCTGACAGCGATTTGCAATCTGCCAGTCAGGTGGTTACTCAAGCCGACCATGTGCTGATATTTGGTGTTGGCGGCGGCAGTACCGTGATGGCACAGGAATGTCATAACCGCCTGTTTCGTTTGGAAGTAAAAAGCAACGCCTACTCAGACCCTATGTTGATGCGGATGACCGCCTCTACGGTGAACAAAGATGATGTGTTGATCTGTTTATCACTCTCAGGTGTTAGCCCAGATGTGCAATCTGCCGCGCAGATAGGCCAGGAATATGGCGCGCACGTGGTAGCTATCTGTCCGGATGGGCCGCTAGCCAAAGTTGCCGACGTACACTTGCCCATCCAAACCCGTGAGGCCGATTACATTTTTAACCCCAGCGCGTCCCGTTACGTCATGCTGGCTGCCATCGATATGTTAGCCAGTGAAGTGGCGGTGAAAAACCAACGCAAGTCCCGCGAGAAGCTGCGGCGCTTAAAACACCACCTTGATGAGCACCGCAAAGGCTCAGAACGATTACCACTCGGAGACTAAATTGTCGCACGCTACGGATTTATTGATACTTAACGCCTGTCTGTATGACGGCACCCCGACCCCGTCGTTACAACAGGATGTTGCAATCCGTGGCGATAAAATCGAGGCAATCGGCGACTTGAAGGGCTATACAGCCAAACAGGTCGTTGATGCATCAGGTATGGCTCTGGCACCAGGCTTTATTGATGTTCACACCCATGATGACATCGAGCTAATACGCAATCCTTCTATGCTGAGTAAACTCAGTCAGGGTATTACCACCGTTATCGTAGGTAATTGCGGTATTAGCGCTTCTCCAGTGGCGGTCACCGAAACCGTGCCAGACCCGTTAAACCTGCTGGGCAGAGCCGATGAATTTCGTTTTCCAACCTTAAGTGCATATAAAGAAGCATTTGAGCAAGCTCAGCCCGCGCTAAATGTCGCCGTACTGGTAGGCCATACCGCCCTGCGCGCACAGGTCATGGACAGGCTAGACCGCCCTGCCACCAAAACAGAGATCGACACCATGCGCGCTATGCTGGTGGGGGCACTTGAGCAAGGCGCCAAGGGCCTGAGCACAGGTTTGGCTTATCAAAGCGCCTTTCACGCGCCAGCTGAAGAGATTGATGCACTAAGTGCCGTGCTGGCCGAGTACGATGCCCTGTACACCACACATTTACGTACTGAGTTTGATGGCATCATTGACGCCCTGGACGAAGCCTTTGCCACCGGCCAAAAAGCCAAAGTACCGGTGGTTATTTCCCACTTGAAATGTGCTGGCAAGGCCAATTGGGGGCGCTCAGCTGAAGTGCTGGCACATTTACAGTCAGCACAGCAGCATCAGCATGTTGGCTGCGATTGTTACCCTTATAGCGCCAGTTCCAGCACCCTGGATTTAGGCCAGGTCACCACAGATTTTGAAATTTTTATCACCTGGTCGGATCCTCATCCGGATATGGCCGGGCAGACCCTGCAAGCCATTGCCGATAACTGGCAATGTTCAATGCTGGAAGCCGCCGAGAAGCTGCAACCGGCAGGTGCGGTTTACCACGGCATGGATGAACAGGACGTCCAGCGCATTGTCAGTTTCCCTACCAGCATGATCGGATCTGACGGCCTGCCCTGCGATCCCAGTCCACATCCCAGGTTATGGGGTAGCTTCCCCAGAGTGCTTGGCCACTATGCCAGGGACAAAGGCTTGATGCCCATGGAATTGGCTGTACATAAAATGACCGGCTTGTCCGCGCAGGAATTTATGTTGCACGGACGGGGTTTGGTTAAGCCGGGTTTTCAGGCTGATTTAGTGTTATTTGACCCACTAAAAGTCAAAGACAACGCCAGCTTTATCCAGCCCAAACAGGCAGCCGATGGCATTCTCAAGGTGTGGGTGAATGGACAGCTTAGCTATGAAAACACACAGAATCCTTCACTGACCGGCAATCGGGCCGGACAGTTTCTTCAACACACAGGTAAACAGCAATGACAATCAAACGTTTTGGAATTAATGGCGGTGTAGGTACAGGCGGACAACATCTGCCTTTTTCGCGGGCAGTCGAAGCCGGCGGCTGGCTTTATGTATCAGGCCAAACTCCGATGCGTGATGGTGAAGTAGTGGAAGGCGGTATTATCGAACAAAGCCGTATCGCCATTGAAAACTGCCTGGAAATTATGCAGGAAGCCGGATATGGCTTACAAGACGTCGTGCATGTGAAGGTAATTCTGACAGATGCCCGCTATTTCCAGTCATTTAACAAAGTTTTCAAAGAAGTTTTCGGTGAGCATCCACCCGCCCGTATTTGTGCGGTCGCTGATCTGGTGGTGGACTGTAAGGTTGAAGTCGACGTCACTTGTTATAAGGGCGCCTAACTCCCCTACATCTCCGTTTTTCCGGCGGCTGGCATAGCCGCCATTTCCCAGAGGTATATCAACAATGCAAACCACCTTTATCCTGGCCTTCGGCCTTTATCTGCTCGGCATGATTGCGCTTGGCTGGTATGTATCCAGAAAGGGCAATAGTGGTGAAGACTTCCTGCTTGGTGGCCGTAGTTTGCCCCTGTTGTTAACCCTGGGAACGACAGTGGCAACCATGGTCGGCACTGGCAGCTCAATGGGCGCGGTAGGCTTTGCTTATCAAAATGGCTGGGCAGGCACCCTCTACGGTATCGGCGGTGCCATTGGTATTTTGCTGCTGGCTTGGTGGTTTGCACCGGTCAGAAATCTGCGCTTTATGACGATGAGCGAGGAGCTGGCTTACTATGTGGGCGCTAATCCACTAATTAAAAATCTTATTGCGCTGGTGATCTTTATCGCCAGTATCGGCTGGCTGGGTGCCCATATTATTGGCGGTGGCATGTACTTATCCTGGCTCACCGGTATCGACATTCAATGGGCCAAAGTACTGATCGCCCTAAGTTTTGCTATTTATGTCGTGATCGGAGGCTATACCGCGGTCGTCTGGACTGATTCCATCCAGGCCCTGATTCTGTTTACCGGCTTTATTCTGATGGCCGCGTTTTCACTTCACCATGTTGGTGGATGGGATGCCATGCTGGCCGCGCAGCCGGCCGAAAATGTTTCCTGGTTTGCGGTGGATAAAACCGGCGTGTTACCGGCCATTTCATTGTCACTGGCAATTCTGGTTGGCATCTTAGCCACGCCGTCTTTCAGACAACGAATTTATTCCGGTAATGACGTAGGCTCGATACGCCGATCTTTTGTTTACTCCGGTTTACTGTATCTGATGTTTTCCTGCATCCCGGCCATTATCGGTATGACGGCTTATGCCACAGTCTCCGACCTGGATAATCCATCCTTCGCCTTTCCTCATATCGCCCTGCATTTAATGCCCATGGGATTAGGGGTGTTGATTATTATTGCCGGTATCTCGGCAACACTGTCTAGTGCTAGTTCTGACGCCATCGCCGCAGTGAGCGTGGTACTGCGTGATTTATATGTACTGGTCACAGGCAAAATGCCAGAAGCAGCGAAAGTGGTACTGCTATCGCGTATTTCACTGGTTATAACCATCAGCCTGGCATTAGGCTTTGCGCTGACCTCAAATGACATCATTGCTTATATCACCAAAATGATCGCCATTTTAATGTCCGGAATGTGCGTATGTGGTCTGCTTGGGCGTTTCTGGCCCCGCTATAACTGGCAAGGCGCACTGGCGACCTTAGTGGCAGGCATGGGCACAGCGCTGTATGTGAGCCTGACCCCACAAATCAACAGTCTGTTTGGCAACCCTGTATTGCCCTCACTGACGGCAGCGCTGTTGGCCGGCGTACTGATGACCTTGGTGACACCCCGTTGCACCATCAGCCGCGAACAAGCGCTGGCCATGCTGGATGCAGAGCGTCAAAAAATGGAAAGCCGTCCTACCACCCAGAATGTCGCCGGGCAGGAGGCCTAAGCATGCGCATTGTACTGTTTGGCGAATGCATGCTGGAGCATAGCGACTCGGGAGAATTTCGTTTTGGCGGTGATACGCTCAATACAGCGTTGTACTTAAGCAGAATGCTCCCCCCCGGTAAGGTGCAAGTGCGCTACGCTACCGGGTTAGGAACTGATGCAGATAGTGATGCACTGATTGAAGCCTGGCAGCATGAAGGCCTGGATACCTCCTTGGTATTAAGGCTTGCTGACAAGCTTCCCGGTCGATATCAGATTCATCTCAGTACAGATGGACAACGTCGCTTTGAATACTGGCGGGATGACAGCGCAGCCAAACATTATCTACGCGACGCGGGTAATCCCCTGCTGGACACCCTAAAACATCAAGGCTGCGACTATTTCTACCTAAGTGGTATCAGTCTGGCTATTTTGTCCTCCTCACACCGTCAGATGCTGTTGGATGCCATGGCGCGCTTTAGCCAAGAAGGCGGAAAAGTTATTTTCGACAATAACTACCGGCCAATTTTGTGGCAGCAAAATCCCATGCCTTGGTATCAAAAAGTCATGCAAATGGCGTATCTGGTGTTACTTACTGACGAGGATGAATACGCCTTATACGGCGGCGATGATCCTGATTCCATTCTCACCCGCTGCCAAAACTGGGGCATACCTAACGTCCTGATAAAACGTGGCAGTCAGCCCTGTCTTATACGAACACGCCGCGAGCTTACCCAAGTCTCAGGGCTTAAGGTTGAAAAGGTGGTGGATACCAGTGCCGCCGGTGATTCCTTTGCCGCTGGGTTTCTGGCCAGTTGGCTTTGCGGAGAGCCAACAGATGTGGCAGCCAAAACCGGTCATGCACTGGCCGCACGGGTCATACAGTATCCCGGTGCCATTGTTCCCCGCAGCGCGATGCTCGATTTGATGCCGATTAAGGAGTAATTCATGAAAAAAACGCTGTTATTCACCTCATTGATGTGCGCGGGACTCAGCATGTCTGCTCTTGCCGCTGCACCGGCATTAATGCCCTACCCGGCTAAGCTGAGCCAGCAGCAAGGGTATTTCAGCCTGCCTGCAACTATAGGTTTTTCAGTTTCTCAGATGGGAGATGCCCGCTTAGCCTTGTTAAAACAACAACTGCAGCAAAGTCTGAACACACAGCTTGTCGATAACAACCACGCCGCTTCCCTGCAAATCCATGTCAAGCAAAGTGCAAACGCCGACTATCCAGCCTTGGGTGACGATGAGTCATATAGCCTAAAGATAAATTCGCAAGGAATTCGCATTGATGCGGCAACCGAGCTTGGCGCTTTACGCGCAGCGCAAACCCTTCGTCAGTTGGCATTCGAACACCAGGGCAAGCTGCCTTTTGTTAGCATAGAGGACAGCCCTCGATTTCCCTGGCGCGGCCTGATGATCGATAGCGCCCGGCATTTCATGCCATTAGATGCGATTTATCGCCAATTGGATGGTATGGCGTCAGCCAAGCTGAATGTGTTCCACTGGCACCTGACCGATGATCAAGGCTGGCGACTTGAGTCAAAGACCTATCCAAAACTGCAAGAATTAGCATCCGATGGTCTGTATTACACTCAGGACGATATCCGCAAGGTGGTAGACTATGCCCGCCAGTTGGGCATTCGCGTAGTTCCTGAATTTGATGTTCCAGGACATGCGAGCGCCATAGCAACCGCATACCCGGAACTGATCAGTCAGCCAGGCCCCTATCAGTTAGAGCGACACTGGGGAGTATTTGAGCCCTTGCTCGATCCCAGTAATCCCAAGGTGTATGCCTTTATCGATGCCATGGTAGGTGAAATTGCGTCACTATTTCCCGATCCTTATCTGCATATTGGCGGCGATGAGATTAACCCCAAACAGTGGCAGCAAAGCGAAAGCGTTGCTGCCTATATGACCGAACATAAGCTGGCTGATCATCATGAGTTACACACGCACTTCAATGCAAAAGTGCAGAAGATTCTCGCCCGTCACGGCAAGAAAATGATGGGCTGGGATGAAATTTTCCATCCAGACTTGCCTAAAGACATCATGATCCAATCCTGGCAAGGACTGGATTCTTTAGCACAAACAGCCATGGCTGGTTACCAGGGCTTGTTGTCCACTGGCTTTTATATCGACCAGCCGCAAAAAACAGCCTATCACTACCGAAACGAGCCAATACCAGCCAATGATTTTGTGGTGCCGAAAATCAGTAATGATACCCAGTGGCAGCAATGGCAATTTGAAATGCCCCGCTTAAAAGGCAGTGCGGTCAAAGGCGAATTTGTTATTTTTACTCAGGCAGATGGTAGCCGCCAGGGCTATATACAGGTTAATAAACAACAAACCCGGATGCTGAATGACATTGAAACCTTGGGAAGTTTGACCCGTTTCTGGCTAGATACCTGGATGGGGCCAATGCAGTTTGAAGTCAGCCTGAATAGCACTGAAAACATTGATGGTCGTATTTTGATAGGTAACAGTCCTTATACCGTCAGGGGCAAGCAGCTAGGTTCAGGCCAAGGTAACAACAACGCCCCACAAGTAGTGAAGCCTACCTACTTCGAACCGCAGTCCGCCGACAACATTCTTGGTGGTGAAGCCACTATTTGGAGTGAGATTATCACCGGCGATAACCTTGATTTACGTATCTGGCCGCGCCTGTATGCCATTGCCGAACGTTTCTGGTCAGCTAAAACACTCACGGATAAAGATGAGATGTATCGTCGCCTGGCGGTTATGCATGAATATGGTACTAAGGTCGGTCTGGCTTATGCTGATCAGCAGCAGGCCGGTTTTGCGTCATTGGTTAGCAAAGGCACAGATTTATCCCCTCTGTACACCTTGGCTGAAATTGTCGAACAGGCGCAGTATTACACCCGTCATCATATTAAGTTCCAGGCCGATGCCTATCACCATGGTGAAAGGCTGGACCGTTTTGTGGATTTTCTACCCGCAGAAAG
This sequence comes from Bowmanella yangjiangensis, assembly GCF_018531185.1. Classification (NCBI taxonomy): domain Bacteria; kingdom Pseudomonadati; phylum Pseudomonadota; class Gammaproteobacteria; order Alteromonadales; family Alteromonadaceae; genus Bowmanella; species Bowmanella yangjiangensis. Next base: position 1,838,027 of record NZ_JAHDJU010000001.1, on the reverse strand, counting down.
CCTGGCGTTAGTGGCATTGGATAGCACTATCAGCCAGATTAAGCCGACTGATAAGACTGCACTAACAAAGGTAGATGAGACCTTATCGACCTGGCAGCAACAACTTCCGGCTATGCGCGAGCTGGTCAATGCCAACAGTGAGTTACTGCCTCTGGCACCCGTTGTGGCTGACATTGAACAAACCTTACAACTTAGCCGCCAGTTGGTTGCAAATTGTCGCAACAAGGCAATTAGTCAAGCTGAGGGGGAGACACTGAGAAACCAGCTGTGGCAGCTCGCCGAGGTCAGACAGGAAATGGTGATTGGCCTTGCCTATAGCGCAGAGCGTTTGCTGGAGCGTTGCAGCAACTGAGCATAAAGGGGGCATATGCCCCCTTATTTATTCGGGTTGTTGCTGGTAATGCAATTCCCGAATCTGATTGAAAGCCCCGCTTTCCACTCCTTGACGAATGACTTCCTCGAACTTGTCCTTTAGGTGAAGCAGTCGGGAATTAGCACTGATTGTCACATAATAATCGTTGTAATGTGTAGGCTGATACTTGGCTTTCACCACTTCCCCACTCAGGCCCATTTTCTCAAGTAGCGGTAAGGTGCTTTCCTGATAGTGGATAAAGGTATCTATACGGCCCTTCATCAATAACTGGATCTTCTGAGAAAGGGTTGAAACGCCGACTAAAGCAAAGTCCTGCTTGCGCTCAAAGTTATCGAAATACTTGGCATAGATGGTCACGCCAATCTTCATATTGCCCAAATCGTCTATAGTAGACAGCTTCTTTTGATCTTTTTTACGCACAAAATAGGTATGGCGAAGCTGCTCGTAACTCGGGCGCAGATAAATAATTTCATCTTGCTTGTCACTATCACGGGTCACCCCAACCATCACGTCGATATCGCCGTTTTTAAGCGCCATCAATCTACGGGCAAACGGCATAGGGTTAATTTCCAACTCCATATCCATTTGCTTGGCAATATAGTCCAGATATTTGGTATGTAAGCCGTCAACAAACTCCGGAGAAACGGAAGAGCGGAGGATTTCTTTAGCACTTACCTGCATGCTGATGCAAACGAGCAGTACCGTAAATATCGAGATAAAACGCATAAAATACCTAGCAGTCGCGGACTAATTGTCTTCTGGTCTGAGTTGTGGGCAACGCATCATACCATTCACATTCTTCGTTGTACGTAAAAGTTTAATGACTCCAATACACTAGCGCATCCGCGCTTATCCGTTGCGCGGCCTTGTAACGACTATGTAACCGAAACCCCACATTTCTCATGCTTTATTAATGTAAGCAAACATGTCGTCAACGCGCAGAGACTGGTCTTGTCGCCAACCGTTCTTACTGAAAAAATGCTGCGCCCTTATATTGTCTGCACTCACATAGGCCAGCCAATTCTGCTGCTGGGTATGCTGAATAAGCAATTCCAGCGCTCTTCCTCCCAGGCCCTGCCCGCGAAACATCGGGTTTACCGCAATATCGGTAACAATGTGCGGCTTCTCGGCTCTTTTTGCCCACACCACACCTATGCTAGCCATAGGTTCAGCGCCAGCAAACACACTGTATTGCTTGCCACCGGTGTCAGATAAAACGAAGGCTAACCAAGCCTCATCAAGCGGCCCCAACTCGTCATTCAGTAAAGGGTCTAAGTACCAACTTTGCAGCCAGGCGAAATCTTGTGCAATAAACTCCCTGAGAAACAAACTTTGCATCAAACATCCTTATATCAACGCAAATTACCGCAAAGATATTATGCCTGGTTAAAACAGGGAAACCTTATCAGTTTGTAGCCACAAAGGGTGCCGAGGAAAAAAAGGGGCGATATTCGCCCCTGTCATTTTACGCTCTTTGCACTATCAGCCTTGCCCGATACACCAACTGATAGAGGGCCGGTAGCACCAACAAGGTAAGCAAAGTTGAGCTGAGAATACCGCCAATCACCACAGTCGCGAGGGGCCGCTGCACTTCTGCCCCGGTGCCCGTGTTAAGGGCCATAGGCACAAACCCCAAGCTCGCCACCAATGCCGTCATCAGTACGGGCCGCAGTCGCTGACTGGCTCCCTGCCAAATGGCGTCCTGCAAGGACTTGCCTTCTTCCCTCAGTTGCCTAATAAAAGACAGCATCACTACACCGTTAAGCACCGCCACGCCGGATAAGGCAATAAACCCCACCGCCGCCGAAATTGACAGCGGCATCCCCCGTAAGCTTAATGCCAGGATCCCCCCAGTCAGCGCCAGCGGTACACCACTGAAAACAATCAGAGCATCACGCAGCGAACCAAATGCACTGAAAAGTAAGCCTAAGATCAACAACAAGGTCATGGGAACGACCAGGCTTAGACGCTGACTAGCCGATTGAAGCTGTTCAAAGGTGCCACCGTATTCCAACCAGTAACCCGGTGCCAGCCCCAGCTGGTTTTGCATCAGCGCTCGGGTTTGTGCGATAAAGCCAGCCAAGTCACGCCCCTCGACATTGGCGGTGACGACCACATTGCGCTTACCGTTTTGCCGATTCACCTGATTAGGCGCGCTGACCAATTCAATATCCGCCACCTCCCCCAGCGGCACATAGGCAAGGTCAGAATTCTGGCTGTTATTCAAGGTCACCGGGAGTTGCGACAAGTACTGCGGATCCTGCCCCCAGTCATTCTCCATCCTGACCAGCAGTTTAAAGCGACGGTCTCCCTCATAAATAAGGCCGGTTTGTACACCGCCGATAGCAACCGCAACTGCCTGCTGGATGTCTGCCACTGTTAAACCCAGCAATGCCATATGCTCTCGTTGCGGAACTACCGACAAAGTTGGCAAACCCGCGAGCTGCTCTAGCCTTACGTCTGTTGCCCCGGGCACGGTTTTTAACAGCGCCTCAGCCCGCTCACCGCTGGCTTTAAGTACCTCAAGATCATCGCCATAGATACGCAGCGCCATATCAGCACGCACTCCTGCAATGAGTTCGTTGAAACGCATTTCAATAGGCTGTGTGAACTCGTAATTATTGCCGGGCACGTCTTCTACCCGCTCTCGAATCTTCTCGACCAGTTCGGCTTTAGACAAACCGGGGTCAGGCCACTCGGATTTATCCTTGAGCATAATAAAAGTGTCGGCCACATTGGGGGGCATAGGGTCACTGGCAATATCCGGCGTACCTATTTTGGAGAATACCTCGCGCACCTCGGCAAGCTCCCCCACCGCCTGCTCCAGTTGCAACTGCATGGTCACGGACTGGTCCATGCCTGTACCGGGGATCCTAAGTGCATGCATAGCAATATCCCCCTCATCCAGTTGCGGCAAAAACTCCGCTCCCATGCGACTGGCCAGCCAGACGCTGGACACTAACATCAGCAATGCCAGGATAACCAGTTTTAAGGGGTGTTTGAGCGACAGCGACAACAAGGGCAGATAGAGCTTGCGAGCACCGCGCATCAGCGGGTTCTCCTTCTCCACAATCTTACCGCGTGCAAAGATGGCAATAGCCGCCGGCACAAAGGTCATGGCAAATAAGAGCGCGCCCAGTAACGCAGCCACCACAGTAAACGCCATGGGATGGAACATCTTGCCCTCCACTCCACTTAAGGCAAAGATGGGCAAATACACCAGCATAATGATCAGCACCCCAAATACCGCCGGGTTGAACACTTCTTTGGTGCTGTGAAACACTTCACTCAGCCTTTCTTCGAGGGTCAGCAAACGGCCAGCCCGGTGCTGGGCCAGTCCCAGCCGACGCAAGGCGTTTTCCACCACAATCACTGCGCCATCGACAATAATGCCAAAATCGATGGCCCCTAGGCTCATCAGGTTGCCCGAAACCCGATTGGCAGCCATGCCACTGATGGCAAACAGCATACTCAGGGGGATAACCAGGGCGGTAATCAATGCCGCAGTAACATTTCCCAGTAAAAGAAAGAGTACGACAATCACCAGCACCGCCCCTTCGAACAGATTCTTCTGTACGGTTTGTATGGTTTTCTCCACTAAGCTGGTGCGATCATAAACCGCCTCGACATGCACGCCTTGGGGCAGACTTTGCTGCACCTCCGTCAATTTAGCGGCCACTCTTTTGGCGACTACCCGACTGTTTTCCCCCAGTAGCATCATGGCGGTGCCTAACACCGCTTCCTGGCCGTTGTGACTGGCAGCACCGCTGCGTAACTCCCGGCCAAGCTGCACTGTGGCTATATCACGGATACGTACCGGCGCATCGTCGCGTTTTGCCACCACCAGGGCTTCAATATCAGCGATGCTGCTAAGCTGCCCAGGCGAGCGCACCAGGTACTGCTCACCTAAACGCTCTATATAGCCCGCGCCACTGTTAATATTGTTGCGCTCCAAAGCGGCAATCACGTCGGCCACGCCCAGTTTGAAGGCCAACAGCTTGCCGGGTATGGGCGCCACTTGAAACTGACGTTCAAAACCGCCAATACTGTTGATCTCGGTGATACCAGGAATATTCAGTAACTGCGGACGGATAACCCAATCCTGCAAGGTGCGCAAATCTTCAGCGTTGTACGGCTGGCCATCTGCTCTTTTCGCGTCAGGGCTGGCGCTGACCACATAAGTGAAAATCTCGCCCAAGCCGCTGGCAATAGGTCCAAGGGCGGCTTCAACACCAGCGGGTAACTCGCCACCGACGGCTTGCAAACGCTCGCCGACTTGCTGTCTGGCCCAGTAGATATCCGTACCTTCGTTGAACACAACTGTTACTTGGGAAAGACCATAGCGCGACAATGAGCGGGTATACTCCAAACTCGGGATGCCCGCCATGGCATTTTCGATCAGATAGGTGATGCGCTGCTCCACTTCCAGCGGGGTATAGCCGTCTACCTTGGTATTGATCTGAACCTGAACATTAGTAATATCCGGCACCGCATCAATAGGCAGGCGCAAGCTGTTGTAGATTCCGACTGCAGCAATTAACAAGGTCAGCGCCATCACTAGCCAACGGCGAGCTATGGCAAATTGAATAATTTGATTAACCATAATTCACCTCAATGTGCATGACTGGCGCCGGCTTTAAGCACATCGGCTTTCAGCACAAAACTATTGGCTGTAACATACTGCATACCCGCCGACAGCCCAGACAGAACCTCAACCCATTGGTTATCGCTCAGCCCCAACTCAACTGGCCTGGCCTCAAAGGTGTTGCCCACCTGCACAAATACCACTGACCGTTCACCTAACTGCTGGATCGCCTGCCGCTCAATTCTTACTGGTGCTTGACGCTGCTCGGTAATTACATCCGCTTTGACATGCATACCAGGGCGCCAATGGCCGTCAGCGTTATCAATCAGCAAGCGCGCTCGGGCAATATGCCCGGCTGACATCATGGGGGCGATATAAAACACCTCTCCTTCGGCCTGCAGATGCTGATGAAGATCCTTCACCAACGCGCGCTGTCCTATTCTCAAACGTTCGATATTTTCCGGAAAAGCGGAAAGCTCGACCCACACCTTGGAGAGATCCGCGACTTCCATTAGCACCTGATTGCCAGCCAGTTCGCCAGCATTAGCAAATTGCTCTGTTACCACCCCATTAGCCGGACTATTCACGCTATAGCTTTTCAAGGTTTGGCTATTTCGCACCCGCATCAGTGGCTGACCAAGTTTGACCTGCTCCCCCACTTGCACCAGCAACGCTTCAACCACACCAGGATAGGGCGCCATCAAGGAAAAACGTCGATCTATGGTGGGGGTAATAACCCCAAACAACTTATCTTTGCTACTGATATCCCCTGGCCCCGCCACTGCAGTACCAATCTTGGCCAGCTTAATTGCCCGGTCTGACAGTTCAGTTCTGCCTTCAGGGCTGTCGTAATGCCATGTATAGACTTTGCCTTGATAACCGGCCTCGATGTCTACTTCAAAAGAATGAGGTTCAGTGACCTCTTGGCGACTAACAAGATACGGCCCTTCGTGCTCAAAGCTAAGAGACTGAATCTCCCCGCCTAACCTATGCAACTGCACCTGTAGAGATAGTCCTAGTGGACTAATTAGCTGGCCGTTTACATAGGGATACACACGCATCTCTGCTGGTAAACCCGCTTCATAAATCACCACCTCAAGGGCCAACTCGCCTTGCTCCAGCCAGCGCCCCCCCTGTGGCCCGGTGTCTGGTTCAACATGCTTTTCGACACCATGATCCGGCGAAGCAACAACAGAAAGTGTTAAGGCGCTCGCCAGCAACACAGTGACTATCAAACTACGTAAAATATGTTTCATCACTCGATTCCTTAAGCTTCAATCAGGGGCTGGCCGGTTAAACGCTGCATATTCAGCAGGGTTTCAAACACGGCAAAGTGCGCCTCTATTAATTGGCGCTGGGCGTTAAACAAGACCTCTTGGGCATCCAGCAATTGCAGCACAGAAATCTGGCCATGCTGGTAACCTGCGCGGGTGCTGACAAGTAACTTTTGAGCCTGCGGCAAGAGCTGACGGTCAAGCTGGCTGACTCGCTCTCTGGCTCGTCGTTCCTGATGCCCCAGTGCCTTGACCTGGCTACGCAGTGCCTGGCGTAGCTGTGCCTGGGCAAAGCTCACACCGTCGAGTCTAGCGCGGGCTGCGTCAATATTGCCCTGATTGGGATTGTTCAGGTTAAGAGGCATGGAGAGACCTAACACTAATGCACCATCAGACCCGCTGCGACTGTATCTGAGTCCCGCATCAAGGGTGACATCAGCCTTGCCATTGGCTTGCGCTAATCGAAGACTCGTCTGTTCAAGAGCATATTGCTGCTGAAGTAATAAGAGCTCGGGCGCATCATTAACGGCCTGCTCCAATCTCAGTAACGATGGACTGGCTGGTAGTACCCGGATATCGCCCTGCAGCGCGTCAAAGTCGGGAGATTGCAGCCATTGCTGACTTAGCTGGTAGCGAGCATTGTGAAACTCGCTGTCAAAACCTTGCTGCTCCAGTTCAACTTCGGCCAACCGGTATGCCATGCGAGACACATCAGCATCAGACACCGCCCCAGCGGCTGCGCGCACACGGATGATGTTGAGTGACTCTGTGATTTTTTGGATACGCTGATGATTCCACTCTCGTAGCTGCTGCCAGTTAAGAACCTGATAGAAGCGTTTGGTGGTTTCAGCCAATACGCGCAGACGATCCCATTCGTACTCTGCATTTTGTTGTTGCAGTGCCCGATCCTGCACATTCACGCGCATCTGACGCTTGTCGCCCAATTCAATTAATTGGCTAAAGGACAGGGTGATATCGGCATTATCTATGCCCTTGTTCTGCCCACTGCCGAGCACGTTTTCCACCTCTAGATTCAGATTAGGATTAGGTCGTAACCCAGCTTGCAGGCGCTGTGCTTCCAGTTCCCTCAGTTGATAAGGGTACTGCGATAAGGTTGGGTTAAAGGCTAAGGTTCTCTCTAATGCCTGTGCCAGCGACAAGGGCTGATTGGCCTGCACACCCAAGGCTGACAATCCGCCAAGGCATAGCACAGCAAGCCTTGCCGCAACGCTGCGGAAAAACTCAATATTCATAAATTGTTCTCTTAAATCAATAAATTACTTGGGTTAAACACCCGCTTATATGTGATTCAGAGATAATAATTGGGAGGAGGAACCGGAGGTTGGTAAAACAAATTCAGGTAGTGTCTTGCCGGTTGAGCAGCATTGACACTTAGACAAGGAGGAAACTGGAAGTCGGCACCATAGCCACTATGGCAGGACAAATGCACATGTAATTGATGCTGATGATCCGGACCTGAATCGCCCTGATTATCCAAATGATAGTCGGGTGCTTCCATATGGCTTAAGTGAGAATAGCCGGGATGATCAGGATCCGGCACATGAAAAGGTGACGCCACACAACTAAAAAAACTGTGTGTCATAAGCAATAGCAGTGCGTAAATAACCTGCTTGGCTCTCATCCTTGTTCAACTCACCTTAGTGCAGCAACGTGTTTGCGGCTTATTATCGGCGGCTACTTGCCGGGCATCCCGAATAATACGCAAAGCTGAAAAAATTATAATCAGGGCAATCAGCGTACCAATGACCCAATCAGGCCAGGCTGCGCCTAACCAACTTACCAAAGCAGCAGATAGCAATACGCCTGCATTTGCCAGCATATCATTGCGTGAACACACCCAACTGGCACGTATGTTAATGTCACCACTTCGGTACTGATACAGCATGGCAAAACACAGCACATTCACCAGCAGCGCCATTAATGCAACAACATACATAGTTTGCGTGTCGGGGGTCGCACCAAGCCAGATATTTTTTACCACATCCAACAGCACCAAACCACCCAAAAGCAATTGCAGGCCACCACTTAGTAAGGCAACTTTGGCTTTGGTATTGATGGCCCGCCCAACCGCATACAAGCTTGCGCCGTATACCAGGGCATCAGCCAGCATATCCAACGAGTCTGCCATTAAGCCGCTGGAATGGGCCCACCATCCGGCCACAAACTCAACCCCAAACATCATAGCGTTGAGCACTAAGACCGCCCACAGCAGTTTACGTTGTTGGATGTCCTTAGCCTCAGGTGCGCAGCAGCCGGCCATGTCGGGTCCTTGGTAGTTAATAGGAATGCATGTAACCTAGAATAAAGTTTCCAGCAACTGGAAGGTCAAGGTGAAAATTAATCAATTAGCAAAACAGGCTGACGTGCCAGCCAAAACCATTCGCTACTATGAGGAAATTGGTCTACTTAAACCGGCAGAACGGGCCGATAACGGCTATCGCATTTACCGGGATGCTGATGTGCACACCCTGTTGTTTATTCGGCGTTGCCGTGACTTGCAGATTTCTCTGGAAGATATCAAAACGATGATAGCCGCTCAGGCCGACGATAGCGCCCCCTGTGCAAATGTGGATAACATTATCAAACAGCAACTTGAACGCGTCAGGGTAGCGCGCGATGAACTCAATAAACTGGAGCAAAGCCTGACAATGTTGGCCAATAGCTGTAAGCGTAACAAGGTCAGTGAGTGCGGGATCCTGCATAAATTAACAGGCGATTAGTCGGGCCAAGACTTAAGGTTATGTAGCTATCTTGTACTTCATCAACTTACAACACTCGTCAACCGCTGCACTGTTTGTAATATCTACGATACAAGGCTTAGATTGCCCCACATTTTGAGTTGCCAGGATCCTGGCTCTGGTTGCCTCAGCAATATCCAAGGCCAACACATCTTCCAGACATTTCTTAGGCACATAAAGGGTGGCTTGCATAAAGCCTTTCCAGGCAGACATCCAGACTATTGTGCGGCGTTTGAACTGAACTTTGCATAACCATGCGCCGCCATCTGGGTAATATCGCCAGTTCACCGATAACGCAAGTTGCTCAAAACGCTTTAGCAGCATCAAATATGCTTGGTAGGAGCTGTCACCGAGAATTCCAGCCAACACCGTTTCGCTTGGGAAGACTTGCTGGTCAGCTAACTCAATCTTGTTGATGGTCTCCATCTAAACTTATGTATGTCCTTCAATGTACAGGCTTAATGGTGATTAAATGAGTGAAATAAAGGCAGAGCAATGCGCTCTGCCTTATGCGCAACTTAGTCTTCGTTGCTGGAGAATACACAGTGTTTAGCGAAATCTGTGGCTTCGTTTGTAGTCCAGTCGCCCTTCGGTTTCTCTTTCATATCTTCACACCAGGCTTTGCTACCCACTTCGGGGGCACAAGCGGTCAACAAAGCGCAGCAAGCCAACAATAATCCTATTTTTTTCATGGTTTTCTCCAACAACTGGGCTGCCCGGCAGACCCAATAAACACGTCAAATTGGTAAAATAAAAACTTACCAGAGAATTCTGATGGCCGATTACTCGACCACCTCAATGGTAACAGAAATTAAACCCGAGTCTGTATCACCAATTTTGCTAAAGGCGCTGCGTGACAAATCAATCACCCGGCCCTTTATAAAAGGGCCTCTGTCATTAATTTTAACCACCACACTTTGCTGATTTTTTATGTTGGTTACCTTTACTCTGGTACCAAACGGCAAAGTACGATGAGCGGCAGTGCTAGACATTTGATTGAATCGCTCACCACTGGCGGTTGTGCGAAATTGGTATTTCATCGCATAGTAAGAGGCAAGCCCCGATTCTTTGATGCCGACTAATTGAGCCGGACTGTTAGCAGGGATAGTTGTACAACCAACTGCGAGTAGCGCAGCTAGTGGGGTAACTACGCGCTTAAAAAAACAAATTAAGTGCTGCATAATTTAAAGAGACAGGGCAAGCCCGGCAGGTTGCCCTGGCATTATTTAACTACCCTTACGTTCTTTTGCGGCCTTGTCCTTCATCATTTTCTTGCTGTCCTTTTCATGTTTTTTGGCGATCTTGGCAGCATCCTTACGCTCTTTATGCATTTTGTCCCTGGACTCGCGAGACTGCTCTTCGTTGGCTTTCCGTGCCTCGCGCATATCTTTATCCTGCGCTTTAGCGTGCTCGGCTTTCATAGCCTCACCTTGCTCACGAGCCTGCTCGGCCTTCTCCTGACCAAACTCACTAGCCTGCTTACCTTGCTCTTGCTTCATTTTAGCCAGTTCGCGTTTTTGTTCCGCCACTTGTTTAGGATCGTCCTTATCCTGAGCTACTGCCTGTACCGAGATAGACAAAGGCAATATTGCCGCTATCAAAACAGAATATATGGATTTTTTCATCAGTGAACTCCTGGTTGACCTTGGGGCTAGTTCCCCCCGATGCTCGGGTCGCAATGTGCATCCCGAATGAATAAAGTGTGGTGCCAAACAGCCCCACTGACAACCGTCTCCAATTGAAGACAAACGGTAAAAAACAGACCGTTTTACGCTAGTAACACCACATAAACCCTCTTTTTCACCTATTGGGTCACCAAACGCCTATCAACAGCAGCATAATTAATTCATCTATTCATTGCCCGATTAAAGACTGTCGGGAATTGGCAACAGAGAATGTCAGCCGTTGACATTGTCGCATTTATTCAATATTGAGCGTCTAAAAGACTGCATCATAAGAAAAAACAAGGAGAAACAGATGATCTTCAGATACACCATACTTTATGTAGAGAATGTGGCCGACACCCTGGCCTTTTATCAACAAGCGCTTGGCCTGGAAACTGGCTTTTTACATGAAAGTGGTGATTACGGTGAGCTGGTCACGGGTGAAACCAAATTAGCTTTCTCGTCGCATCATTTAATGCAAAGCTTGGGTAAGCACCCGCAACATCCCAATCCAGAGCGGCCAGTATTTGAAATTGCATTCGAGACTGATGATGTGGCCGGTGCGCTGCAAAAAGCCAAACTGGCAGGCGCCAAAATTGTGCAGGATGTAAGGGAAGAGCCCTGGGGTCAAACCACCGCCTATATCCTGGATATTAATGGCTATCTGGTGGAGATTTGCTCTTCGGTCCAGTTACCCAGCCCCGAGTGAGTCAACAGTGCCAGTCTGTCTGGCGCTTGTTGCAAGCGCCTTGGCGTCATACCAAACCAACGGCTGAAATCCCGGGTCATATGCGCCTGATCGCTATAGCCCAAATCGGCCGAGATGGCGGATAGCGACTGACATTTTGTCAGAGCCAGCGCGGCCCTTCTAGCGCGGCCAAGCTGCCGCCAGTATTCTGGCGCAGGCAATCGCTTTGCAGCAAAGCGTCGTTGCAAAGTCCGCTCACTGACACCGGCCTGTGCTGCCACCGCTTTCACGCTTTTACCTTCCAGTGCCAGTGCATCAATAATTTGCAGCATTTCCCAATCGGGCAAGAGCAAAGATGACACTCTGGCGTCTTGTAACACTTCATTTTTATCTAAGCAGCAAGCACGGAGCGCCTCTAACTCGGCTAAATCAGGCAACAAACCCGGACGAAATCGAAAGCCACAAAACTGTTGTCCAGGCAACAGCTTAACGTCACGCGGCTGCCAATCCCAATCGCTGAATAAGACCTGCTCCACCCTACCTTCTCGGCGGACAATAATCAGATCCCGGCAGCCATCCGGCATAATCTCTGCCGCTATCGGCTTGCTAACGTCGAATGACCATTTGCTGAATAGCATTGTCGTACCTAAATCATCTCATTCGGGTAATGTCGCATAGTATGTAAATGGTGAAAAGTCATGGCGGGAGTAAATGCCATTCACAGGGAGAACCAAAGTCTGCTTGGGTCGCACGAGGAGTGATGAATTTAGAGCGCTACAGGCAGAATGTCGCCAATCTGCTTAAAATGGATACTTAAGCGAGGACTTGAAATTTATCTTACTGCTTGATTTTAAATGGTGCCCGGGGCCGGACTTGAACCGGCACGGCGTTACCGCCGAGGGATTTTAAATCCCTTGTGTCTACCAATTTCACCACCCGGGCATCGGGAGGATTTTTTAAACTTGCGAGCCAGTTTTGGCTTGTGGAACTGCCGTTGACAGTTTCCTTGTGGTCGCTAATGGCTCCTGCCTAACGCAACACTTGTGCTTCCTGCACTTCGTCTACCCATCTCACCACCCCGGCATCGGGTGTCGACCTTTACAGGTCCTATATTCACTCAGCCACATTTCAGAGCAATGTCTACTGGTAAAACAACGTTAACACGTTGAGGAGATGGAGGCGGAACCCGGAGTCGAACCGAGATACACGGATTTGCAATCCGCTGCATAGCCATTCTGCCATTCCGCCAATTTGGAGCGGGAAACGAGACTCGAACTCGCGACCCCAACCTTGGCAAGGTTGTGCTCTACCAACTGAGCTATTCCCGCTTATTTCCTGCAGTTGTTCTGTTTATAACCCCTGCCGCTTGGCTTGCCAAACGTGGGCTGAATTCTACAGTCACCGCCTTGGCTGTCAACCACAAAAATGTCATTTTTGTGTCGACTGCCGAAATTTTGACTTAAACGTCCTATTTTCCAACAGTCACTCAGCGCTGAGGTATTTCCATGCGGCTTTCAGATAGATACACATAGACCAAACCGACAGCACAGTGGCAATAATCAGGAGGATTTTACCTAAGGTCACCCAGTAAATGGGGAAACCCATAAAATATTCCAATTCTGACAATAATCCGATCAACGCCAGCATCTGTGCCATGGTTTTAGCTTTGCCAATAAAGGACACCTGCACCGAATCACGCTTACCTGACTCGGCCATCCATTCGCGCAGTGCCGAAACAAAGATTTCCCGTGACATCAGCAGCACAGCGGAAACGGTAATCCAGGCAGAATCATAGCTATGAGCAATCATGATCAGCGCAGCACCCACAATCAGCTTATCGGCAACCGGATCTAAAAAAGCCCCAAAGGCAGTGGATTGTTGTAAGCGGCGAGCCAGATAACCGTCAAACCAGTCGGTAATAGCGGCAAACCAGAAAATAAAAGCGGCGGCTTGGTGCGCCCATTTCCAGTCCAGGAAATACACGATGACAAACACCGGGATCAACAACACGCGAAGAGAGGTGAGAATATTGGGGATGGTCCACATACTGCTTGTCACAATTCTGTCATTTGAGATCTGCTGGCGGACATCTTACACCAATTCCTTCCTACAAATGCAGGTGTTCATGGATAATCAGCGCAAGTTCTTCACTAATTCCCGGCACTTTGGCTAATTCTTCAACACTGGCAGCCAATACTTCCTGCATACCGCCCATATATTTAAGCAGGCTTTGCCGACGTTTGGCCCCTACGCCTGGAATACTTTCCAGCTTAGATTGGGTTTTGACCTTCTGACGACGTGCCCTGTGACCGGTAATGGCAAAGCGGTGAGCTTCATCGCGAATATGCTGAATTAAGTGCAGTGCCGACGAATCTGCCTGCATGGGAATAGTGGCATGGCTACCGGCCAGAATCAGGGTTTCCAGACCAGGTTTGCGGCTGGTGCCTTTGGCAACCCCAATCAGCATGGGCATTTTCGCGTGCGGCCAGTTCTCAAAACAGGCTTCGGCCTGGGCAAGCTGGCCCTTTCCGCCATCGATAAACAAAATATCAGGGATTTTACTCTGGTCGGTAATTTTGCTGTAACGGCGCCTAAGTGCCTGATCCATAGCAGCGTAGTCGTCCCCAGGCGTTATTCCTTCGATATTGTAGCGACGGTAGTCACTTTTAAACGGCCCTTCGCGATTAAACACTACGCAGGACGCTACGGTTTGCTGGCCCGACGTATGACTGATATCGAAACATTCCATGCGTTGAATCGGGGTATCCAGATCTAATACCTGCTCCAGTTCCAGATAGCGGGCAAATACCGATTTCTGACTGCTTTGCTGTGCTTCCAATGCCGTTTCGGCATTAGTATTAGCCAGTTTCAGGTAACGGCGTTTTTCTTCCCTGGCGCCCTGGAAAAACTGTACTTTACGGCCAGCCTGACGGCTTAACAGCTCTTCAATGGCCTCAGCATCGTCAAGGACCATCGGCAACACTATCTGGCGGGGAATAGATTTATTACCAGCCAGGTAATACTGCAACAAGAAAGATTGAAAGACTTCCTGCGGACTGACATCAGCCGGCACTTTAGGAAAATAGCTCTTACTGCCCAGCAGTTTGTTATCGCGAATAAAAAAGCCCTGAATGCTGGCAATACCATTGCGATAGGCAAAACCAAACACGTCCATTTCCGGCTGATCGCCGCTAACCCATTGCTGTTCCTGCACTTTACGTAAGGCTGATATCTGGTCGCGGAATCTGGCGGCGGCCTCAAATTTCAACTCTTCACTGGCCTGCTCCATTTTCTTGACCAAGGCATCAATGACCTCGGCGTTTTTCCCTTTGAGGAACAATCTGGCCAGTTGCACTTGCTGTTCATACTCAACATCGCTGACCAGTCCCTGTACACAAGGGCCAGCGCAGCGCTTAAGCTGGTATTGTAAACAAGGTCGGGTGCGTGCTTTGTATTCCCCGTCTTCGCACTGACGTACCGGAAACAGTTTTTGCATAGTACGCAAGCTTTCACGTACCGCCCAGGCACTGGGATAAGGGCCAAAGTACTCGCCTTTGGGTTTGCGACCACCGCGATGTATGGTCAATCGCGGGTGCTGGTGTTCGGTTAGCAGAATGTAGGGGTAGCTCTTATCGTCTCGAAGCAGCACGTTGTAACGAGGCCGATACTTTTTAATGTAGTTATTTTCAAGAATGAAGGCTTCGGTTTCGGTATGGGTTACCGTCACATCCATATGTTGAATTTGTTTAACCAGCGACTGGGTTTTTATGCTGTCCAGGTTAGTGCGAAAGTAGCTCGATACCCGCTTTTTAAGGTTCTTCGCCTTACCGACATAAATCACCTCACCTTTGAGGTTATACATACGATAAACTCCAGGCGCCCCGGTCAGATTTTTTAAAAATGCCTTATGGTCAAAGGCTGTAACGCTCTCGGCTGGCTGTTCGCTCATAGCAACAATGGGGATATGGCAACAACAGCAGGATTATTACTAACCCTGCACACTTGACTAGATAACATCAGCACAATCGCAATCAAATTTGCTCAGGGCTGATGAGTTTATGGCGAAGGGCCAGGTGGGTTAACTCAACATCGCCGGTTACACCGAGTTTTTCAAACATACGGTAACGATAGGTATTGACGGTTTTGGCACTGATGCTGAGGCGAGTGGCAATATCAGGTACTTTCTCGCCTTTGGTCAGCATAATCATGATCTGCAACTCACGTTCCGACAATTCGCGGAAAGGATCAGACTGATGCGTATCAATTTTGCCCAGCGCAATCTGACGGGCAATATCCGAGGCAATGTATTTTTGCCCTGCATGGACCTGGAAAATCGCCTGGATCATTTCTTTAGGCTCGGCGTCTTTGGTCACAAAACCCCAGGCGCCCACCTGCATCACTTTGGCTGGAATTGGATTTTCCTTGTACATAGACAGGAAAATCACTTTGATATCGGGATTATGACGAAGAATTTTCTTAGTTGCTTCAAGGCCACCTATGCCTGGCATGTTCATGTCCATCATGACCACGTCAGGATGCTGGGTACGGCAAAACTTGACCGCCTCTTCCCCGCTATCGGCCTCGCCAATTACTTCAAAGGACTTCTCGGAGTCCAAAATCAATTTGATACCCGTACGTACCAAATCATGGTCGTCAACCAGAAAAATTTTTATCAAAGGAATAGCTCCAGGCTTTCTTGTTGTTTTGAGCTTATTGGTTCCCTCACCTGAAGTTCGTGTACTCTGCGCTACTTTCAAACATCAGGCATCCAGTTTGGCCTATCATACTCCAATCGTTAGTGATGCACATCAGCAAAAATCGCTATGGCCCATAATATTCGCAGAGGCCGCCAGCCTAGCGATATAAATGTGTACTTAACCGGTTCCAACCTCGAATCACGTCATCTCGCCCCTGCCCGGTATTGATAGCCTGACAAATTGCTACCTGACAACGTATTTGCCAGCGATCATAACAACCGGCCACTGCAGTCAGAGGCCCGGCTTTACCGCCGCAGCGACAGGCGATGGCTTTCACACAGCCCGGCTCTGCCACTTCGGTTGTACTCTTTTCAACTTTTGCCATTAGTGGCATCACCTCTACACAAACCAGGCATAAGAGAATTTTAAGAACGCCGTACGACGATCCGCCCGTAAACTGTTGAGCACATCGTTTTTACTGGCACTTTCTGAATAGCCCAGATAGAACACCGTTTGCGGATTCACTTCATAAGAGTAAAGCAGCTGCGAAGCCAGCCCCGTTTCCTGCCGATACAAGCCGTCGGCGCGTCCTGCCGCGAAATGGGCCAGGCCCTGCTCAGTATCATCAAATATCATGCTCAAGCGCAGCGCTGAATGACTGGAAAACTGGTATGTCAAACGCACATCAGTAATGCTGGCATCCAACACACGATTACTCTGAAAATCAAGCCGGGTGTATTCATTACGCACGTGGAATTGCAGATTGTGGGTAAAGGCGACTTTGGCTTCAGATTCCACATACAACAAGTCAGACAAACGGTTGTTGTATAAATCCAGGCCATCACCTTTTTCTACGAACACACTGAGATAAGCGTTGGACAAGGGGCTGACTTCGGCAAAAAAGATCAAGCCTTTCTCTTCAAACCTGTCACTGTTTCCACCCACGGCTAACGATTGGCCATTAAAACGAAGGCCCGCCCGGTCACGAGCATAGAACCCGAATTCGAAAGCACTGTCCCATAAGCTATCCAGGCCAACGGTGCCTTCCCACTCTTTTTCTATCAGTTCACCAGCCTGGTTATGAGTGATATCCCAGTCAGTGTAAAAATTCAGGGCACTCCACCAAGTTTCCTGTTCAGGGTAAAAGCTGTAACCGCCGCCAACCAAGCTTCGTTGCCAGTCAGATTTCGTCATAAAGCCCAGGTCTGCACGAAAATCTTCATCAATGTCTTCATGCCTGACAAATACACTGCCATTTTGAAAACTGTGTTCGTAGTGAAGATACCAGGCATTGCCAGCCTGATTGGCAGCACTGGCACGCTCTGCGGCCTCCCCCCACAGATAATCAGGCAGATAATCCGGGTTATCGGTATCTGAACGGGCAAAGGCAACCGTCAGATTATCCTGATCGGTAAAACGAATATTGGCATCGGTGGCGGCCACTGTATTCTGATAATCATCGGCCGAGCGCCAGGTCGTCATCGCCCCTAAGGTAACCTGCTTGTTCAAACGCTGGCTGTATCTGGCGGCCAGGTTCTTACTTTTGATGTCCAGGGTTGCCGCCGCCGAGCCTAAGTTACCAGGTATAATCATGGAGGTGGTGTCGTCATCCGCCATAAACAGACCGAAAGTATGCTCCCCTACCCGCCCTGTGGCTTTAGCTCCAACTGAAGGCGCCGCCAGGTTACGGGTATGCACCAAATCCCAGGGCGCAGAAAAATAATCAGCATTTTCGGTAAAAAACGGCCGTTTCTCTTCGAAAAACAAACTGAAAGATTCATTTACCGACAACTGGGCTGCATCCGCCTCAACCTGTGAAAAGTCCGGGTTCAGTGTTGCATTTAAGGTAATGTCTTCACTGATGGCCCATTTGACATCCAGACTGGCTTCATTTTGATTTTCGTGCTGCCAGTCTCCCTGGCTATACCTATCACGGCTCTCGTCACGCCCTGCGACCATGGCTGGGGCCAAAATCAGTTTCTGTGTAGATCGTGCGTTGGCAAAGCCGGTATACAAAGGCATTTGACAAACCCAGCACTCATTGGCATGGCTGATATCCACACTGGAAATACGTCTGTCTACATCCCGCGGCCAAAAACGCACAAATTCCATCGCCCATTGTTTTGGGCCTTCACTATTGGGGAAATTCATGATGTAGAAGGGTATGGCCATTTCAACGCGATAGCCCTGCTCAGTAATCTTACCTACTGCTTGCCAATGGCCATCCCACGCAGAAGACTCATTGCCGGTTACGGCGTTCTCCACCGAGTCGAGCTGACTCCCCAGGGGATTAGCAAAAAACTGATAAGCCAGTTGGTGATTACCGTAGGTGTCTATTTTCACCCCAACAATATCGTCTCCCCAGATATTGTCTCGCTTACGGTAGGCGGCTCGAATTTGGTCCGGATGGGGATCACGAGCATCAAAGGCTAAATATAAATACTCGCCGTCTTCATAAACCCTAACGGTAGTTTCAACGTCGGCAATCCCCTGATCTGACGGGCGGGTAATATGATGGATAGATATCGGCTGGATTTGCTGCCAGATAGCTTCATCAAAGTCACCATCGACTTCAACCGGTTGACCATGATAAGCAATATTGTCATTGGCGGCGGCGTTTAGACTGGCAAATCCTAGTAGTGCCACAGTGCTGTATAATTTCATCTTGTTGTTAACCTTGCTGCCGTGCTTCTTTGGCCGGCTATTTATGCTGGGCTTTAGCCCATTCCCTGAAAGTGAGCCCGATATAATCAGGGATTTACCTTCAGCACGCAAGGTTTGAACATATGGCGACCGGCCCCAAAGCCGGTCGCAACAGAAGATTAAAGGCTATCAGCCCAGCGCAGTAGTTTGGCTTCCAGCACTGGCATGGGCATGGCACCATCAATCAACACCTGAGTGTGGAATTTGCGAACATCAAAGCGTTCCCCTAACCGGGTAGCTAACTTCTCACGCAACTGCCGAATAGCACGCTGGCCAACTTTGTAGGAAAGCGCCTGACCTGGAATAGCGATGTATCTTTCGACTTCCGCCTCAATATCAGCGTCACCCATGGATGAATTGTCATGCATAAAGGCAATCGCCTGTTCGCGGGTCCAGCCTTTTGCATGTAAGCCGGTATCGACCACCAGACGCATGGCCCTTAATTGCTCATCGGATAGTCGCCCGTACCACATGTAAGGGTCAGTAAAGAGGCCCAGTTCCTTGCCCAGACTCTCAGCATAAAGTGCCCAGCCTTCGGCAAATACGGTGTAAAACTCGTACTTACGAAAATCCGGTAAAGCGTCAACTTCTTGCTGGATGGCAATTTGAAAATGATGTCCTGGGGCAGCTTCATGAATACTTAGTGTTTCCACCAAATACTTTGGCTGAGACTTTAGATCGTGGGTATTAATGTAAAATATGCCAGGTCTGGAGCCATCAGGTGCTGGCTGCTGATAGCTAGCCCCTGCCGATGATGCGGCCCGGTAAGCTTCAACCGCTTTGACCTCATAATCGGCCTTAGGAAACACCTCAAACAACGCTGGCAGGCGGCGGTTAATATCGGCTTTCACCTGCTCATAAGCCTGAATCAGCGCTTGTTCGCTACTAAAGAAAAACTGCGGGTCAGTTTTCAGACATTCAAAAAACGCGGCTAAATTCCCCTTAAAGCCAACGGTTTCGCGCACCTTGTCCATCTCACTACGGATCCTGGCAACTTCCGCTAAACCATACTCATGAATCTCCTCAGCGGTCAGTGGTAGGGTGGTATTGACCGCAATCATATGCTCATACCACGCCTTGCCATCAGGCAATGCCGCCAAGCCTACAGAGTCACGTCCAGCGGGCAGATACTCATTAAATATAAAATCATAAGTACGCTGATAGACCGGCACGATAACTTGCATAATCATATGCTCGTAATCGGCTTTCAGTCTGGCTTTTTGTTCTTCACTCAGCTGAGCATTATCAGCTAACAGATTGACAGGGCCGTAGAAAACGCTGTCTTGTGGCTGACTGACAATATGCGCTTGCAACTGCGGCAACACTTTAACAATCAAGCTTTTGGGCAGTACTATGCCCTTTTGCATACCTTCACGCATGGCGGCAATGGCGCTATCCATGTAAGCAGCAAAGCCATCCGTTCGCTTGATAAAGTTGTTGTAGTCCTGCTCAGTGTGAAAAGGTTGCGCGCTGCCTCCTGAACCCAACATGGGATAGAAATTCTGCACGCCCCACATCTGATTGAAGGGGATTAAGTGGGAAGGAAAAGCCAGGCCATCCACCGCTTGCTGACGGGCATAGACAAAAATCTCATAATTCAATCTGTCCTGTCCGGTCAGTTTACTGCTGTCAATAGCTAGTGCCTCTGCCAGGTACCGTCGTTCAAAAGCCGCAACTTCCGCTAAGCTCTCGCTACTGATAGGGGCACTAAACTTATCGTTATAGTCCATTACCCCCACAAAAGTGGCGGAAAGCGGATTTATCACCAGGCTCTCGGCAAAGTACCGTTCAACTAATTCAGTGACTTTATGGGCGTCAGATTCTGCCTTTGTCTGACTGACGGCAGCAGCGTTAGCTACTGTTGACTGGGTGTTCTGACTGGTATGGCAACCTGCCAATAATAAAGCCACGGAAGCCGCCACAATGGATAAGCGCATAAAGAAGACCTGTGATTAATGAAGATGCGAGGCAGGTATTCAATCACAGCTTGCGATCTTTACACCATGAAAATCCACCAATCACTGTATTTCACGATGACCCGTATCCGGAATACTTTAATTATTCTGCTGTTGTTTGTGGCCTGTAGGGTGAAGCGCTAGAATAGCGCAAAACAGAAAAACAGCCCTACGTCATGAAAAAACATATCTACGTGGCCTATACCGGCGGCACTATAGGCATGCGCCCTTCCAGCAAAGGATACGTTTGTGTACCTGGTTTCTTATCTGAAACCCTAAGCAAAATGCCGGAATTTCACCGTGATGAAATGCCGCAGTTTACTATTCACGAATACGATCAGCTGATGGACTCGTCTGATATGTCTCCCTTGGATTGGCAACATATCGCCGATGATATTCAGTCCAATTACGACAGCTACGACGGTTTTATTATTCTGCATGGTACTGACACTATGGCTTATACCGCCTCGGCACTGTCGTTTATGCTGGAAAATCTGACCAAACCCGTGATTGTTACTGGATCGCAGATACCGCTTGCGGAAATTCGCAGTGACGGACAGGAAAATTTGCTCAATGCGCTTTATCTGGCTGCCAACTATCCCGTCCATGAGGTCTGCCTGTTTTTTAGCAACCAATTGCTGCGAGGTAATCGTAGTCGCAAAATTCACGCCGATGGATTTAATGCCTTCGCCTCCCCCAACTTTCCACCTTTAATGGAAGCAGGCATTAATATCGACGTGCTGGAAGGCCAGGTTAAACCTGTTATACAACAATCGTTGAAGGTGAGCCCGGTAAGTCCTCAGCCAATTGGTGTAGTGACTTTATACCCAGGCATAAGCAGTGAAGTAATACGAAATACCCTGCAACAGCCGGTAAATGCCTTAATCTTGCTAAGCTATGGTGTTGGCAATGCACCGCAAAATCCGGCGCTATTGGAACAGTTGGAACTGGCCAAGCAAAAAGGCATTATTGTGCTGAATTGCACCCAGTGCTTGCGCGGCAAAGTTAATATGGCTGGCTACGCCACTGGCAATGCCCTGGCACAAGTTGGGGTGGTATCCGGCGGCGATATGACGCTTGAGGCTGCCCTAGCCAAGTTGCATTATTTGTTGAGTAAAGGATTGCCGGTGGAAGAAACCCGCAGCTTGTTAACCGAAAACCTGCGCGGCGAACTCAGCGATTAAAGCAGATTGACAAATCGGGCACCGGTCGCCTTTGCCAGGACATCCGGTGCCAGTTCTATTTCTAAACCACGTCGGCCACCACTCACATACATGCTAAGTAATTCCTGAGCAGAGCTATGTATAAAAGTCACTAAAGGCCTTTTTTGTCCAATGGGACTCACCCCACCTAGCACATAACCACTGCTGCGCTGCACTTTGTCCGGCTTGGCCATGTCAGCTTTTTTACAAGCGGCCGCTTTTGCCAAGCATTTTAAGTTCAACTTCTCATCCACAGGAATGATAGCAACAAGTAACTCGCCTTTGTCTGTCTCAGCCACTAGTGTTTTAAACACTCTATGCGCATTCACTCCAAGTTTTTCCGCCGCTTCCAATCCGTAGGAAGGAGCGTCTGGAGCATGTTCATATTGATGCAGCTTGAAATCAGCCTGAGCTTTTTGTAGTGCGAGTACCGCAGGAGTCATAACAATTCCTTGTATTTATTGCCCGGCTTGCCGGGCTGCGCTTATCTGTGAAAATCACCTGAACGTTCAGGCTGGTAAATCACTTCGTCAATATGTACCGTCACGGCTTTGCCGCCCGGTGCTGGCCACTGGATTTCATCACCTTCAGATAGTCCCAGCATAGCGCTACCAATTGGCGCCAGTATGGAAACCTTATCCCCCGAACTGTCCATGTCCTTTGGATATACCAAGGTTTTACAGAACGACTCACCGCTTGATACCACCTTAAAGCGTACGGTTGAATTCATCGTTACCACGCAAGGTGGAATGTCACGATTATCCATATTCTCCGCTCTGTCCAACTCATGCAGCAGTACTTCTTTGCCTGGAAAGTCCTTATCAGACAAAGAATCAAGCAACGTTTCCAATCTGTCAGCATCCTGATTGGATACAATAATTCTGGGTTGTGTTGTCATGCTATCCTCATTTCGTCAACGTCCTGTTTTGATGTTTCTCGCACACAGGACATAGTCAAAAAAAAGCCCCGTCATTTGACGGGGCTCATTACGATTACGTCAAATACATTAGTCGTGCGGTACAAACAGTCGCTGCAAACGCACCAACTGTTCTTGTTCAGAAGCGGCAACCGGCCCCTGACCAATCCACTTAATCAGCAATTTTTGCAAATCCAAGGATTCGCCCTGCTCAAGTTTGTTTGTCATCATTTCCAACTGTGTTTCGCGACGCATTTCTGCTTCTTCCTGCGGAGATTCCACGCCCGCTAATAATTCCATTTTTAACAGAATTCTAGCTCGACTCTCTCGCTCTTCCGTTTGAGCAAATGCTTGACGCCAAACGCCAGGTAATTGCTCAACCCTTGCAGGTAGCGGCTCTTCTTGCCACTGCGACAAAATGTCAAGCAACAGAGCAAACTGCGCCTGCTTGGCATCTTGCCGAAGTGCTTTGGCCTTATCAGCGATCTGGTTTTCCAGTTTCTGCCAGTCGCGCATCTTGCTCTGTGTAGTACGCGCATCAAGTTCACTGACTAAGTCGGTCAGTTGCTGCCGCGTTGCACTCTGCAGGGCCTGCAACTGTGTTTGCTCAGAGGCTTCTCTCAAGGCAAGTGCAGCCTTGTCTAACAACGCATCAATCTGGCCGATAACGGCATTATTGGCCTGACGTTGTTGTTGCTGGGCCTCATTGCGTCTGGCAAATAATGCATCGTTAGCCGCCCTGAATGCTGACCAAAGCTGACGATCCACCTTAGCACGCCCTCGCCCAATCCTCTTCCAGCTTTCCTGCGCCTGTTTAGCCAAGTTAATAGCCTCAAGGGTATCTTCGGCATCCAGCAAACTCTGCACTTTTTCTACCAGACGCTGCTTTTGTGCCTCATTATCCTGATACCATTCAAGCAGTTTAGCCTTCACTGGCGCACAACGGTCGCGAAACTCTTGGTTCAGTTCTGCAACCCGTCGGTAGTCTATTTCACCTATATCACGCCACTGCTTTTCCAGCCATTGCTGCTGTCTGGCTAACTCTTCCATACTGATATCGGCTTGTGCCAATTCAGTTAGTTGACTCAATACCGCCAGCTTGGCCTGTAAATTTTGCTCCCGGACTTGTTCTGCCTGGGCATAGTATTCACGGACGGGTATAAAGGCCATCTCACATGCCTGATCAAAGGCCTGATTCAACTCGCTGTCTTCATCACTTTCCAGTTTACCCAAACTGTTCCATTGACTGCGCAATTGCTTAACCTTTTCGGCCTGCTCTTTGATTGGCAAAGGCGCATCCAGCAAGCTACGAATCTCATTAAGCAATGCTGGCTTGCGCGGCTGGGCAATATAAACCTGCCATTCCTTAAGATTCTCTATTTGCGCCTGAACTTGTTCACTCAATCGTTGCAAAGCTTGCATTTCCTGTTCAGGCAACGCCTGAATATTCTCCTGCAAGCGCTGATACAAAGACAGTGCGGCGTTGAACTTGCCAGCTTCAATCATATCCTGCACTTTATGCAGGCCACCCCGGACCTTATTCACTTGTGCCTTGGCTTGTTGACGAAGTTCACTGATGGCGTTCTGCCACGCTTTATCCAGCACTTGCCACTGCTTATGCAGGGCAAGAGGCCACAGGTCGCCATGGGGCTTTTTCAATTCTCTGTATGCACCACGTGCTTCTTGCCACGCCTGCTGGGCGCCCCCCAATTCAGCCAAACTATCTGGCAAAGCAACACCTTGGATACTGTCCAGTAAGGTACGCGCACCTTCAATTGCCTGTTGCAAGGCTGGTAGTTTGTCCAGCGCAATTTGTATCTGGGCAAAGCGATTATGTAGAGATTCTATTGCTTGATCGGCCGGTAACCCTTGCAAGGCCTTACGATGCATCTCTATTTGTTCCAACAAAGTGCATCTTGCTTGCTCAGACAGCTGTTCGATGTTTTGTTGGTTAGTCACATCGTTCAGCCACTGCTGGGCTTGTTGCTTAATCTGACTTGCCAGTTCAGTGGCTTTACGCTCAGATTCTGCCAGTTGCCAGCCGTGCTTGGCCGCCTCGGCACGAGCACGTACCTTTTCGGTCAAATCCTGGAACTTACTTAGAATCTCTTCACGAATAGCTTGCGGCAACGCTGTCAACTTTTCCTGCTGACTTTCAAACTGGGCTGACAATTGCTCCAATTGCTCACAAAGTAGCGGATATTCCTGGCAATCCTTTAGTGCCAATAGCTTGGCCAGTACCAATCTAAGCTCCCGCTCTAGCTGCTGCTTATCCAATTGCTCCTGACTGAGCTTATCCAGCTTCTGTCTGGCGAGTTCGACAATCTGTGGATCTTTATGCTTTCGCAGCATACGTTGCAGACACTCGGGCTCTTGCTCTTGCTCAGCCAGCGCCAAACGCAAGCTGGCATCATTCGTCTCGAACATCACGCGCTGACGTAAAGTCGATTTATCAATCTTGGCTAACACAGCCTGGCTTAACACCGGCTCATCATGCTGCCAGCGTTGCAGCAGTAATTTTTCCAAGAGTGCGTGATTCGCGCATTCTTGCACAAAAGTGTGTCGCTGCTTATCGGTCAGGCTATCGGCCTGATCGTCTAGTAAAATACCTTCTACCCGCTGCTGAGCACGTTTATGGATGCGTTCCTGACGCTCAGTTTGCGCCAGCTTCCACCACAGAGCAAAGCTGTTTAACTTATCCAGCGCAGCGAGCCTGACAGCGATACTTTCGTCATTAAATGCCATCTCGTGCAGCGCAGTTTTATGCTCCGGGTTGCCTGGGTCTAGGGATGCCACAGCCTGTTGTCTGACATTGGCATCGGAATGCTGGTGTTTGGGACGAAACAGATTTTTAAATATCATCTGCTTTAAACCTGGCAATAGAGGGCTGAAACTGCTGCTTTAGCTCTTGTTTGGATTTATGCACTATGCTGCCGTCTGCGCCGACCGTCATATGTTCGTCGGACTTAAGCACCGTGGCTTGATAGAGCATAACTGCTTGCATACTGCTATCACGCTGCCCTTCACTTAACGGGGTGCCATCTGGCCATTTACCGGTTTCAACCGCCTGACGCAGTCTTTCGTAGACGTCAGGAGTCATGGCATTGACCATTTGCTGGATATCCATCATCAATCAAACTTCTTCATAAAAATCAAACGAACACGATTGATTACGTACCAGACGAAACCAATCACCGAGCAACTCATGGCAATATTGTATTGTAGCTGCCCATGCCAGAGGCAAATTGGGCTGCTGTTATTAATCAAATTAAAAGACAGTTTGCAAGCATATTCCGTGGAGGGACCGTCCCCCCAATACAAAATGGCAAAGCCAGCGATAAACATAATCATAGCTATCATGGATTGCGTCTGAATAGACTGCGCTCTTTTGAATTTGTTAAAGCGCTGCTTACGCAAGATATCATCTTCCGTTGCCGCCCCTACGGCAAAACCGCAATGTTGGCAGGACTTGGCCTTATCGGAAATTTTCTTGTTACAGGACGGGCAGTTTGTCAGCGCCATATTCCCTCCAATTCATCTCAGTTACTGCAGACATCGACCACCAATATTCCCTGCCAGGTCGCTTATTCAAAAATGCCAACAGGAGCTTTGTAACTCCGGCATACCGTCCATCCGTGGACATCGCCGGTGAAGGCTCCCTGCAACCCCGGCATACCGTCCATCCATGGACATAAAACAAGCGCGGCTTGTGCCGCGCTTTTCATTTGTTATCAGGCTTGATCTTTATTCGCCTGTTTTTCCTTGAAATCGCGCCAGTACTCATTCACTGTCTGCTTCATTTCCTTATGGAGCACCATGATACCGAACAGGTTCGGCAGGGTCATCACCACAATGGCTACCGCCGCCAGATTCCAGACCAAGGTAGTGTCAGAGAATGAGGCCCAGAAAAAGCCTGCCACATAAAATACCCTATACGGCATAACTGAGCGGGGCCCCAACAAATAGGTCATAGCTCGGTCGCCGTAATAGGACCAGGCGATCGCCGTAGAAAAGGCGAACAGCAACAGACCAATAGACACTATGTACTGGCCGTAGTCACCAAAGAAACCGCGGGTAAAGGCTACCGTAGTTAACTGCGCGGAATGCACCAAAGATTTGCCGGACACCAGGATATTGTCCTTAAGCAGTCGACCATCTTTTACATTCAAGGTACCTGTAAACAAATCTTCCTTGGCATCAACACTGAAGACAACATCTTCTGCTACTGAGCGAGAGTTGATGATAGTGAAGTTGCGGCTGATCGCTTTACCTGAAACAACTTCAATCTTACCGTTATAGGGCTCGATATTATGGCCTTTCTCATTGTTCAGATATAAGAACAGTTGATGACGGTCATCGTCATTCTGATCCGAATACTGACCGGCCAGAATCTTCATATCAGCGCGCTCAAACTCGTTATCGAATTTTTCTTTCCATACACCGGAGGACAAGATAACGAGGCCTGTCAGGGTACAGATAATAATGGTATCGATAAAAGGTTCGAGGATAGACACCATACCTTCAGATACAGGTTCATCCGCCTTGGCTGCAGCGTGGGCAATAGGGGCTGAACCTTGACCCGCTTCGTTAGAAAACAAGCCACGGTTAACACCACGGTTAAAAGCATAGGCAATAGTCGCGCCCAGGAAACCACCGGCAGCAGCAGAGCCGGTAAAGGCATCTGAAATGACCGATGCGAAGGCAGGGCCGATGTTTTCAACGTTGTACAAAATTACCGCCAGTGCACCAATAACGTAAAGCACTGACATAAAAGGCACGACCTTAGAGGTTACTTTAGCGATACGTTGAATACCGCCCAAAATAACCAGTGCCAGCAACACGGCCAGTACACCACCGGTTAACATTGGCTCTAAGCCAAAGGTTGCCTGCATGCCCTGAGCAATATTATTGATTTGGGGAAGGTTACCTGTACCGAAAGAACTGATTACAGTGGCAATGGCGAAGGCAATAGCCAACCACTTCATATTAAGACGGCGGTCCATGTAATACATGGGGCCACCGGCCATAGTGCCGTCTTCGGTTTTCACCCGATACTTATGTGAAAGCGTTACTTCGACAAACTTGGTGGTCATGCCTAAAAAGGCGGTTGCCCACATCCAGAATAGTGCCGCAGGGCCACCAAGGAAGATAGCAAAAGCCACCCCGCCGATGTTACCCGTACCCACAGTGCCCGATAATGCCGTTGTCAGAGCCTGAAAGTGAGTTGTATCACCAGGGGCCCCTTTTCTATCCAGCTTACCGCTGACCACCAACCAGGCATGTTTAAAATATCGGATTTGCGGAAAACCCAGATAGATAGTGAAAAACAGGCCTACGCCTAAGAGTACATAAGGAAACCAGGCGGCACTTCCGAGCATGCCGTCCAGTGAGAGTAAGAACTGATTGAAGGATTCCAACGCTTTCCCCTTTGTTATCGTTATAGAGTTAGAGGCAGATAACCACCTGTTGCAACCAGTGGAGTATGCATTCAAAACTACGCCACTTTGCGGTCTAGCCGCTTATTATTTTTTTGGGAACTATCCCTTCCCAATTAAATGCCGGGCGTCCAGTCCCGGCATATCGTCTCAGTTAAAGCTGATTTAATACAGCGCGCACGGCGATTAACACATCTTTACCCAGCTGTTTGCTGCGTTCCGGCGACCAACCATAAGCCGCGCAAGGCAACTCAGCATTGTCTTTAAACGGCATTTCCAAGGTATAGGCCAAGCAGTGAAAATCGTTGCCAATGGCATTGGAACCGACTGTCAGATTCGCTTCGCCAGGATTGTCCTTGGCATAGCCGTAAGTGTCCTGGAATTCTGGCGTAGCCGTCAACAACGCTTGCTTGAAGGTGCTTTCCAACTGTGCAATTTTATCGCTGTAATTAGGAATACCTTCGCCACCCGCGACAAAGTTATAGGGCAATGCTTCATCACCGTGCACATCTAAAAACATATCCACACCGGTTTGTTGCATCTTGTTTCGGACGTAATAAACCTCAGGGCTGTTTTCTAAAGAAGGATGTGCCCATTCACGATTAAGGTTGATGCCTTTAGCATTAGTACGTAAATGTCCACGCACTGAACCATCGGGGTTCATATTCGGCACAATGTAAAATACGGCTTGGTCCAATAATTGTCTGGACAGACCATCATCTTCATTTAGTAATCGTTCAAGCAATCCTTCGACCAGCCACTCGGCCATGCTTTCTCCCGGATGCTGACGAGCAACTATCCAAATGGCTTTCTTGCCTGGTTCCGCATGTCCCACAGTAAGCAGCGACATATCACGGCCGTCTAGTGTTTCACCAAGGTGGCTTAACTCACAGTCGAAAGAGGTTTGTGCCCAGGCAAGCAAATCCAAATGACGTTCATAAGAATAAGGAGCGAAATAGGCATAATAGGTAGTGGCATATTCAGGTGTGTGGTCAATAGTTAGCGTATCGCCGTCAAACTGACAATCCACCCTAAACCACTCCTGACGGTCATAAGACGCAACCGCCTGATATCCTTTCCATCCGTCAGGATAGGCAGATTTGGCTAAATCACCGATATGCAGCTTATGATTCACCATAGGCTGGCTTTCTAAGCGAAAGTGAAACCACTGATAAAAGTCAGATTGATGATCTTTATTGATTCTTAATTGAATGTCATCCGGGCTGTCAGCCCGAACAACCTGGATATTACCGCTATCAAAATTGCAGCTTATTCTCATTGTAAATATGACGTTAGGTGAATGACGGCGCTAATCTAACATAAAGTACAACAATTCTCACAAACTAAAAGCCCTCTGTTTTGCCAATCAACCCAAGCCACATGGCCCTTTCAGCCTTAGCGGCAGATTTGAAATCTAAGTCGCAAATAGTTAGCAATTGAAATGTCGTCGTTGCATCGCTTCACTTCTTTTGAGCCGAAAGGTTAATCACAAAGCCAGCGCTTTTCTGACTTTCAGTCCCATGCTGGTGCTATAGCCCATATCACTAGCAACCACCCGCTGATTGGCATCCAGCAAGTAATAAGTGGGGTAACCTAACACTCTAAATTGCTGTTTAAGTCCTTCATGGCCTATCAACACATCCCCAGCCACTTCGTTGTCTCTGACGAATTCACTGACATCCTCAAGTGAGGCATAGTCCATAGCCACCCGCCGAATCACCAGCTCATCACTTTCCAGCGCCTCCAGATTACCGATACTGGCGGCACAAATGGAACACCAGGGGGCGAAAAAGTATACCAGTGTTGGCTTACCCTCTTCCGTTAATGGGCTGCTACCGCCGGATAACAAAGGTAAATGTGTGTCAGGTACTTGATTACCCGTCTCTAACAAGTTTCGGGTTTGCCATTGATACAAAGCTCCCAAGGCAACGAGCAAGACCAACCAACGTAACGCCGAAGACAGATGTCTATTCATATATCCAGATAACTTCCTTTTTTAATGCACCTTACCAAAGCACTAGGTTTAAAAAAGCAGAATCAGACAGGTCGCTAAATTTATTCGACCGGACATAAAAAAACCGATGCCATGGCATCGGTTTTTCTAAATTTGGCTAATTTACAGCCGGTCGGTACAGGTCAGGCCGCGCCCAAACCAGTTTGGTGCCATGCTACCATTCTCGTTATTGGCTTCTTCGGCAGAGTAATCTAATGTGTAGCGCTGATCTTCAGCATCTTCGCTGCGCGCTGATTCACTATTAACCTGAATAACCACTGACGTCCAAGGGGCTCTGTCCTTGGGATAGCGATACTCCAAAGTAGCACGGCCATTTTCGTCGGTAACATTGTTGTTATCAGCAAACTTCAACGTACCAATAATGCCAGGAGTCAGGAAGTTGTCATTATTAGTGTCTTCACCTGCATCCAATACACCATCGGCATTTTTATCTTCGTTATCACAAACAGCCGTCACTATTGGCTCCCACACTTCCAATATTGCATTCCACTGCCAGTAGCCTTTTGAATATGTTCCACCCAGGCTAAGTGGCAAAGGCATAACTGATGCAGTTAGTCGAACATCTTTGGCCGGGGCACCATTTGAAGTACTAACAAATACCGCAAACTCTTTCATATAACTGGTGTTGTCGCCTTCTGGCACCACAATAAAGTTACCCGTGCCTATAGTGATATCAAAAGCCCTGGCACCCACGGTCAAGTCAGTAAATGAAGTCACTGATGGTGTATCTGCAACCGTGGCGGTCACTCTTACCGCTTCATTGCTGGATACGGCTTCTGAGGTAAATACAGTCGTAGCAACACCGCGGCTATCTGTTACGCTCGAATTGGGTGACAACTTACCTGAAGAGGTGTCATCAACCGTAAAGTTAACTTGTTTACCTTTAACCAGGTTACCGTCAGGATCACGAACCAAGGCAGTAATTGTCGCCGTTTGTCCATCCGGACCAACCACATCAGGGGTTGCATCAACAATAATGCTGTGGGCAACAGTGGCTACAAATTCAACCTCTGCTCTGGCTGTAACAACATTGCCATTGTTGTCGCGACCTTCGGCAGAAATAGCCGATACACCGGCATTGCTTGAACGAATAGTTACCGATGCCTGGCCCGAGCTGTTTGTAGTCACCGAGCTATTGTTAAACTGGCCACGAGAAGCATTGAAAGTGACAGTGCCTCCCTGATAAGCAATACCATTTTTGCTCCAGTTAATCGTGATAATGGAATCGGTATTAATAGGGATCTGCTTAACACTGGTGTTCGGGAGGCCTTGGAAGGCAAAGTTATCTTGCTGCACATTCACCACGAAACTGGCCTGGGCATTTAATGCCGATGCAGTAATTGTATCCTGCCCTGAAGCACTCGCCCGATAACGCACCAGAATCTGACCATTACCGTCGGTTTTCAGGTTAGTAGTGTCTCCGACAAAGGTTCCGTTACTGGCAGCCAGACTGACTGCAGCATTATTTATGCCCTTACCATCCGAGTCGGTCACGGTAATTGCAAATTCAGCTTCGTCATTCACAATGACCGAAGACGGGCCATTGATTCTGACACTGGTACCTACGACCTTAACCAGCAAGATTTGTTCTTTATTACCCGCCCTGGCTTTGACTTCAATCTCACGGTTTTCCGCTTCATTTAAAGTAGTCAGAGTTTTACGAGCGGTTCCATCATCAGCGGTTGTGGCGGTCCCAGTGCTTAGCTGGCCTGATGAAGCTGAAAACTGAACGTCAACGCCTTCCAGTAAAGCGTTTGATGCATCTTGTACCAATGCAATCAATTCAATTTCATCTGAGCCTGAAGAAGGTAATTGCGTAGAGCTGGCAAAAAGACTTAGTTTGGCAATCTCTACTGTTGATGAGTTGCCATCGCCAGCTGAATCAAAGGATAAGGTTGCTTCGGTATTGTCAGTTAGTCTGGCTGCAAGCACCACACTGCCTTTTTTACCACCGGCCAATACTTGCACCTCGGCGACACCATCGCTATTAGTGGTATCACTGCCCTTCGACAAACTGGCCACTTCACCATCGGCCAGGGTAAAGGTAACGGTTACACCCGACTGTGCACTGCCATCTTTTGTGACTTTAGCAAGCACGGTCCAGGGTGTTGATGCTGACAACTCACCGTTGACATGATCCACGGCACCGCCCTGCTCATCAACAACAGAGAAACTAATACTATATGAACTGGGGATTGGATTACCGCCCCCGTCGTTGCTCAATGAACCGCCGCCGCCGCAGGCAACGAGCATTAGGCTCAGCAAATAGATGGCTGCGACTTTAAGGGTTGACCTCATTCTTTTCTCCCTAACCTCTGATTGTCTTTGGAATAAGCTGTTTAGCTGATTTCGATGTTTTTTAAGTTCAGCTTATCCGGCAAAATTGTTAGTCTTAGCCGCTTATAACTATAACGACTTGGACATCTATGGCCTCTACTGCAACTAAGTACAGTCTTACCACCAGAATCTTCCTAGGCATGTTAGCCGGTATCCTCATAGGAGGCCTGCTTCGAGCCCTGTTTGATGATAGCGGAGATTTCACCTTCCGGGTATTAGGGCTGGAGATTTCTACGTATACGCTTCTGGTGGAAGGTATATTTAATATCATAGGTAAAATCTTTATCGCCAGCTTACAAATGTTGGTGGTTCCGCTGGTTTTTGTATCACTGGTTTGTGGTACCTGCAACCTTTCAGACCCAAGCAAGCTGGGGCGTCTGGGCGGAAAATCAATTTTACTCTATTTGTTTACCACAGCATTGGCGATCACAATAGCCGTTTCTTTTGCGTTAATTGTGTCACCAGGTGAAGGTATAAACCTGGATACCAACACAAGCTTTACTGCCAAAGAAGCTCCCTCTTTGTCTGACGTTATCATCAATATGTTCCCCACTAACCCGATCAATGCCATGGCACAGGGAAACATGTTGCAAATTATTGTCTTCTCGGTGTTATTTGGTGTTGCCATGGCCATGTCAGGCAGTGCCGGTAAGCGGCTTGGCGATTTGTTCGAAGATTTAAACAAAGTCGTTATGCGCCTGGTGACCATTCTAATGAACTTAGCACCTTACGGCGTGTTGGCTCTGATGGCCAAACTGTTTGCCACTATTGGATTTGACACTTTCACCAGTTTACTGAAGTACTTCTTCCTTGTCCTAGGTGTGCTGCTGATACATGCATTTGTATCCTACCCACTGTTGCTTAAGTTACTGGCCGGTCTAAATCCTTTATTTATGATCCGGAAAATGCGTGACGCCGTGCTATTTGCTTTTAGTACCGCAAGCAGCAGTGCCACTTTGCCGGTTACTTTAGAAACGGCGCGCAATAAGTTAGGCGTTAAAAATACCGTGGCTTCTTTTACCGTGCCTTTAGGCGCCACTATTAATATGGATGGCACTGCCATTATGCAGGGTGTTGCCACAGTATTTATTGCGCAGGTTTACGGGGTGGATCTGTCTGTATCTGATTACCTGATGGTTATCCTTACAGCCACGCTCGCTTCTGTTGGTACTGCTGGCGTGCCTGGTGTTGGTCTGATCATGCTAGCCATGGTGTTGCAGCAAGTCGGTTTGCCGGTAGAAGGCATTGCCCTGATCATAGGTGTTGACCGTTTGCTGGACATGACTCGAACCGCCGTAAATGTCACGGGTGACTGTACGGTAGCTTGTATTGTGGCAAAGAGCGAAGGTGAACTGGATCTTGATACCTATAACGATCCCAATGCTGGCGCTCGTGAAGAGAATGTCGATTTTGAGCACTTCGACAAAAATAAATAGATACTCTTAAGACAAAAAAACCGCGGTA
The DNA here is from genome assembly GCF_018531185.1 of Bowmanella yangjiangensis. Classification (NCBI taxonomy): domain Bacteria; kingdom Pseudomonadati; phylum Pseudomonadota; class Gammaproteobacteria; order Alteromonadales; family Alteromonadaceae; genus Bowmanella; species Bowmanella yangjiangensis. The sequence continues at coordinate 1,803,961 of NZ_JAHDJU010000001.1, read as the reverse complement.
ATCCGCGGTTTTTTTATGTCCATGGATGGACGGTATGCTGATGTGGTAGGGAACACTCATCAGCGATGTCCATGGATGGACGGCATGCTGATGTGGTAGGGAACACTCATCAGCGATGTCCATGGATGGACGGTATGCTGAGGTGGTAAGGAACACTCGTCAGCGATGTCCATGGAAGAACGGCCAGAAATGTTGCCTTGGCTTTATCCAGCTCCCTCCTCTGCATGTTTAAAACCACCCTACGCTAGAACTCCCGACCAAAGGCACCAACAAGCATTGCATCCAACAGATATGAACGCATTCCATAGCAGGGATGTATGATCTTTATTAACAGAGTAAACACTAGCGTCTTATATCAACGACCAGCTCGATTCAATTCGAACAATGCTTTGTGGTAAAAGTTAAAGCACTTGATGTTATGCCACCTCAGCAGAGCGCTGGGGCGGCATAATGTATAAAAAGAAGGAGTTTTATAAAGGGTGCTGGGACTTTTGCCAGAGCTTGCCTATAGTGGACTCCAGTGCAATCCCTGCGCTCTTACCCAACTTTTCCATCAGATTTTTCTTTTGCGTGTATTTTACCTGGAATATCTTTTTATCCTGATTGGCTTTGAGCAATAGATCATCAGAGGTCTGTAACTCATCAACCAGCTTCAGTTCCAAAGCTTGCGTGCCATACCAGTACTCACCCGTGGCCACTTTATCCAGGTCAAGTTCTGTGCGGTGCTCCTGCACAAAGGCTTTAAATAGCTTATGCACTTCTTCCAGTTCTTCTCGAAACTTTTGACGACCTTCATCATTGTTTTCTCCGAATACTGTCAGGGTGCGCTTAAACTGCCCGGCGGTATGTTGCTCCCAGTCAATATCGTGCTTTTTCAATAGTTTATTAAAGTTGGGAAGCTGGGCAATGACGCCAATAGAACCAATGATGGCGAATTTAGACGCAACCACCCGATCGGCGACGCACGCCATCATATAACCACCACTGGCCGCTACCTTATCCACAGAGACGGTCAGCTTGATATTGGCATCCCTTAAACGCTGCAATTGTGATGCTGCCAGACCATAACCATGTACTACACCGCCACCACTTTCCAGGCGCACCAAAACCTCATCTTCTGGCTTGGCAATACATAATATTGCCGTGATTTCTTCGCGCAGAGCATCGACTTCATGTGCATCCATAGAGCCCTTGAAGTCCACTACAAACAAGTTGGCCTTGTGAGTATCTTCAGCCTCTTTGGATTTTTTCTGCTCTGCTTTCTTTTGCTTTTTGTCTGCTTTTTCCTGCTTCTTCCATTCTTCCTTGCTCAGAATTAACTGACTGGCATGCAGTTTCAGCTCGTCCAAACGCTCGGATATCGAGTTTATTTCTAACTCGCCTTTAGCTGCCTTCTGACGACTGGCCAAGCCAATGACGCCACCGACGGCTAATAGCAGCGCAACAACCAGTGTTATCGCTTTAGCCGCAAACAGTCCGTATTCGTAAAGAAATTCCAAAATCTATTACTCCCATGATTTTCATACCCACTCTATGTGGGGGCAATCTACATAAAAATAAAGCCAGGTCAAAGACCTGGCTTTATTAACTGCATGCAGCTTTTTTTACTGAGCTATCACGCTGGTATCAGTGATATTAATCAACATCCCCTTGGATGCCATAAAGGTCGCCAGTTGCTTCTGCATTTCGGTAGTTGCCGCCAAACTTGGACCTGGGTCCAGCAGCGAACTATGGCTTCCTTCCGCAAACTGAACTAAACCACTACCTTGCGTATCTGACACTACCGCTGGCCATAATCCCATCAACTTGGCCAAAGGCTCTGTACCGGCAAGAGGTAAAGTGGTTTTGTTTGGAATCACCTGATCAGGTTTACTCACTTCACCATTAACTTGGTTACCACCCACCACTTCAATCATATGTACTGGAGTGCTAGCAGCTAATGCCATGGCATAGTTGTTAGGATCACCAGCATCGATTAACGTTTGAGCTGCGAATGTAAAACTCGCAAAAGTAGCGTTTGCACTGGCTAGTTGTTCAGCAGTCAGTTGAGATTCAAACAACGGATAAAATGCGGTCAACAGTTCAGGGGTTACCGAAGGAATTCCATTTGCCTGCATATACTGCTGTAAAGCGGCCTGGAATTCAGGTGATGCCTGTGCCATTAAGGAACCCTTAATCAACGGAGAGAAAGATGCTGACTCCATAAGGAAACCACCTACCCCACCGCCGGGATTGGCCAACGTGGCAGCTTCAATCTTATACATGCCATCGAAAGCAGCCAGAGGTTCCCCAAAACTTGTGTTGGCTAGGGCTACTGCTCCCGTCCCTGTAATAGCTCCCAAAGAATGGCCAACAAAAGACACCTGAGTGCCATCCAACAAGGTAGTACTGCCGTTAGACAGATCCACATCAGCATTCAGACCTAGGCGTAAGCCGAGAATATCAGCAACGCTTTGACGCATATTGTCTCTTGCAGTAAGTAAGCTAGCCAAATTCAGATAATCTGTAGGGCTGCCACCGGTTCCACTGCTGGCATTAACCACTTTGCCATCAATAACGAAACCACGACTACCATGTAACGGATGATCAATAGCCACCGTAGCAAAACCAGCTAAAGACAATGCGCCTGTCGCTGCAAGCATATCTTCTTTCTTAGAAGTAATACCGTGTTGCAGTATCACTACCGGCCAGCCAGCGGCAGGCTTACTGATCGCCGGTTGCCCTAATTGCGCATTGATAATATTGGCATAATTTGGATCAGGCACAGTGACCTGAACCGCCAATGTTTCCTTGCCATAGCTCTTAGGGATAGGGCTGACTTTCGTTAAGTGACGCGGATCGTCAAAGGCGATAACACCAGCAGTTTTCAGATCCAGATCGAACAGCTGCCCTTGCGAGAGAGCCTGGCACTGAGCATTGTAAGGCCCCGTCAATCCAGCTGCTACGACATTTCCAACAGCAGTAGCTCCCATGCTTTTCAGCATGGCACCGTTAGTACAGGCAGCCCGCCACCAGTCAGTAGTCGGTGCCGTTTTGCTCAGATAATAATCAAGCTGGATCGAACCTTGTTTCAACCCTGCAGCGCAGTATGCTCCCAACTTGGCAAACACTTGTTGCGCAGTTCCTGCAGTAACAGGATCCGCGCTTTGCAGCCCAGCCACTAAACCCTGACAGGTATTCAGGCCGAGTGCACCTAACTGTGCCCACATTTGTGCCCCAAGGGCAGTAGGCGCAAGAACAGAGTACGCATCAGGTGCTGGCGCACTGCCAATTTGAATCACCGGCAAATACTGTGCTGCAGCCGCTTGTGGCGTCATGCCGGCACCGACGGCCTGAGCAAACTGAGCAATTTGCATGGATTTTACGGTTGATAGCACCTTACCGGCGGATTGTGTTGAGAAATAGGCGGCGTAAGAAACATCCCCCCGATCCAAACCTTCACCGCCAAGCAGAGTCATAAAGAAATTCAGAATGTTCTGTAGCTGCTTCTGTGCGTCTGAACCTAATGGTGCAGTGTTGGGATCCTGAGAAGCCAACTCCCAACTGGAAGAACCTTTCACAGGGCGACCATCGCTATCTTTAAGGTCGTCGGTAACAACCAACATATAGCCCTGCCCAGGTTTAAAAGGTTTCAACGGAATAACCTGAACGGATTGAACTGGACCACTTTGGCCAGCCGGCATTTGTGCGATGTAGTCAACACCCCACACCAATTCATCACCTAATACACAAGGCAATCCTGGCGCAGCCACCTCGGCGGCAATAGCCTGACATAGTGGCTCTTGCCCTTCTAATGCCTGCTTCGATTCAAACAGGCGGATAGAACTGGCACTAACACTTGATGCATCAAGGCTGACTCCACTTGGTACATTGATATCAATTTTAAATGGATGCTGGGTTGACCAACCATCCAAAGCCGTCAATGCCGATTGTGGGTCCGCAGGATTAAAATCAGCATCACTGGCGGTATTAATCGTAAAGTCAAAGAAACCCAAACTGGTATCTGGGATCATTAACAAATCATTGGGTACGTTTAGCTTGGAGGCGGCCGGATCGAACACTATCCTTGCAAAGGGTTTGGCAGGGGCCTTGTCGGCATCAGACTGGATGTCGCTTAACGACTCACCGCCTCCACATCCAGACAGCCCCATTACAGAGGCTACTGCAGCGCTGATTACTAATTTTTTCATTGTGTCTCCCCAAAACCTGTTTTTTGTTCTTGTTCCACCATCCGACCGGATTTTTCCTTGTCGGCACTAGGGTAAAAAAAGGGCCTTTTGCTCGTAATTTAGCCGGTCAAAGCCAGGATTTCATTGCGTTATCCCAACAAGTATGACCAGTTAACGTTAATGCAATATTATTGACTTTGCTAGCCATTTGCAAAGTTTTGTTAATCGTTTGTGACAGCTGGATGTTCGGGTATTTTTCTCATACAGCAACTTAATTAAATGCTAGAATCCGCCGGTTTTCATGTATTTGGACCGTTATTTTATGCAGCAATATGATACAGCTGAAGAAGCCCTGCAGGGCAAAGTGATCCTGGTTACCGGAGCCGGTGACGGTATTGGGAAAGTTGCCGCACTCTCCTATGCAAAGGCCGGAGCCACGGTCATTTTGTTGGGTCGTACAGTAAGTAAACTTGAAGCGGTTTACGATGAAATTGTTGAGGCTGGCTGTCCAGAGCCCGCCATTGTCCCACTTGATCTCAATGGTGCGACATCTACCCACTACCAGCAGTTTGCGCAAACTATTGTTGAGCAATTCGGCAAGCTGGATGGGGTATTGCATAATGCCAGCTTATTGGGCTATTTAAGGCCGTTTGCCCAAATAGAAGAAAAAGAATGGCAGGATATTATGCAGGTTAACCTCACCAGCCAATTCCTGTTAACCCAAGCCTTGTTGCCTGTGTTGAAACTCGCGCCATGTGCGTCGGTTGTATTCACGTCATCCGGTGTCGGCAGGACAGGTAGAGCCTACTGGGGGGCCTACGCTGTATCCAAATTTGCCACCGAAGGCATGATGCAGGTACTGGCAGATGAGTATGCTAACTCCCCTATCCGCTTTAACTGCATTAATCCCGGTGCAACCCGCACAAAAATGCGTGCCAAGGCTTATCCAGGTGAGAAACCAGAATCCTTGAAAACACCAGAAGATATTATGCCGTTATATGTGTATCTGATGGCAGATAACAGCAAAGGTGTGAACGGCCAGAGTATTGACGCTCAGCCCAAATAAACAGGCCTCAAGCAAAAAAGCAGTGATGGCAAAACCATCACTGCTTTTTTTATTCTATATTGCGACTTATTCCTGGCTTTCGATTTTGGCCCAGGTATCACGCAAACCCACGGTACGGTTAAAGACCAATTTGTCGGCACGCTTGTCTTTGCAGAAATAACCTAAGCGCTCAAACTGCAGTGCTTTACCTGGTTCGGCGTTGACCAAACTGGGCTCAAGCACCCCCTGCACCACTGTCATCGACTCAGGGTTGATGCTATCAGTGAAGCTTTCTTCTGCGGCCGGATTCGGCACTTTGAACAAGCGGTCGTACAAACGCACTTCAGCAGGTACACCATGACTAGCCGACACCCAATGGATAACCCCTTTAGCCTTGCGACCATCGGCAGGATCCTTGCCTAAGGTATCCGCATCATAGGTACAATAAAGTGTGGTGATATTACCTTGGTCGTCTTTCTCAGCCCGCTCGGCTTTGAGGAAATAGGCATTACGCAAGCGCACTTCTTTACCTAACACCAATCGTTTGAACTTCTTGTTGGCTTCTTCACGGAAGTCTTCACGCTCAATGTAGATTTCACGGGTAAAGGGCAGCTCACGGGTGCCCATGCTGTCATCTGACGGATGGTTAGGGGCACTGAGCATTTCCACCTGATCAGCTGGGTAGTTCTCAATCACGACTTTCAGGGGGTCCAGAACGGCCATAGCACGCGCGGCATTTTGGTTCAGGTCATCGCGGATACAGGCTTCCAGCATGCCCATTTCCACCATGTTATCCATTTTGGTGACACCAATACGTTTGCAAAACTCGCGAATAGACGCAGGTGTATAACCACGGCGACGCAAACCGGCAATGGTTGGCATACGCGGGTCGTCCCAGCCCTCTACATGTTGCTCTTCAACCAACTGGATCAACTTACGCTTGGAAAGCACCGTATATTCCAGATTCAGACGAGAGAACTCGTACTGACGGGGGTGACATTCAATACTGATATTATCTAGTACCCAGTCGTATAAACGGCGGTTGTCCTGGAATTCCAGTGTACACAGAGAATGCGTAATACCTTCGATAGCATCCGAAATACAGTGAGTAAAATCGTACATGGGATACACACACCATTTGTCACCCGTCTGATGGTGATGGGCAAACTTAACCCGGTAAATCACCGGATCGCGCATGCACATAAATGGTGACGCCATATCAATTTTAGCCCGTAATACGCAATGCCCTTCCGGGTATTCACCCGCGGTCATCTTGGCAAAGTGGTTGAGGTTTTCTTCGACTGTCGTATCACGGTATGGACTGTTTTTGCCAGGTTCTTTTAAGGTGCCACGCAACTCACGCATTGCTTCCTGACTGGAAAATTCCACATAGGCCAAGCCTTTTTCAATCAGTTCCACGGCATAGCCGTGTAAACGGTCGAAATAATCAGAGGAATAGCACACTTCGCCATCCCAGGAGAAACCGAGCCAGCTTACGTCGTCTTTAATGGAATTAACGTAATCAATGTTCTCTTTCTCGGGGTTAGTGTCATCAAATCGCAGATTACATTGCCCTTGATAATCTTGGGCCAGACCGAAGTTCAAACAAATGGATTTAGCATGGCCAATGTGCAGATAGCCATTGGGCTCAGGCGGGAAACGTGTATGCACATGGTTGTGGACACCTTCAGCCAGATCCTTATCAATGATTTGACGAATAAAATTGGTCGGACGAATGTCGGTCTCGGCCATTACTACCCCTGTCGTAATTAGGTTTATCAAGAAGCCGCTAGTATACCAGTTTGTTTTGGGAATACAGCAAGCATATACAAGGCTTCCCTTCAATCTCGGCAACAAAAAGTAACCTCTATTGATTACTTTACCAAAAGTAACTAAATTAGATTACATAGAGATAAGTAACCCCAGGAGGTTACATGAAGAAAAAGCCTATTTATGCTGTACTGACCGGCGATATCGTAGCATCGGGCCAAATTCCCAGTGCCGACTATGATGCGTTGCTATATAGCCTTGATCAAACACTGCGCTATCTGTGTCAAGAACATGCAGGGCAATACAATATTTATCGTGGTGATGCCTTTCAACTGCTTTTAGAGAACCCGCAGAGCTGGGCGGCCAGCGCGATTTTACTAAGGCTCGCCATGCTGAGCCAGCAACAGGATTGCCGACTTAGCATAGGTATAGGTTCACTGAGTAATCCTCGTCCGGATGTTAAAAGCGCCACGGGCGAGGCCTTTACCCTATCCGGTACAGGGCTGGACAATCTTCCCCAAGGGCAAAGGATGTGTGCTCGCAGCCCGGACCAGGACTTCAACTGGCATATTTCAGTTAACCTACGTCAAACAGACGCTCTGCTTTCACAACTCACAGTCCGCCAAAGCCAAGCCTTACAGGAATATCTGACCATAAAGGACAAAAACCACCGAGCCGTTGCCAAGCGCCTGCACACGTCCAGGGTAAATGCGACAAAGTTGCTTAACCAGGCTCACTATGATCTACTGATGCAGGTTATTCTCTACTGCGAACAATTGACCGACAGGTATTTTCATGGATGAACTACTCCTCTTGCTTGGTTTGCTGATTGCCCATGTGCTGGGTGATTTCTTTATGCATCCCAAAAGCTGGATTGACGACCGACTTGTTCATCACCATCGCTCTACCAAGCTACGTTGGCATGCTTTAGTACACAGCTTACTGACCTGGGTGGTACTTTTTAGCTGGGACTGGGCATTTGGCTGGGGACCAACATTCTGGCAGCCAATCTGGTTAGCTTTACTCGTCGGAATCAGCCATTACCTTATTGATTTGGCAAAATCTTTTTGTGCGCCTTATGCCCGTTACTTTTTGCTGGATCAGTGTCTGCACTTGATCGTGCTGATTGCTGTTACCATGCAACTGTCACCACACTTGCCATGGTTGGCTTTGCTGTGGTCCTGGCTATGGGATCCTGTACACCTGGTGATCGTACTGGCCTATCTACTTATCATGCGTCCCAGTTCAGTGCTGATTGCGCTGCTACTTAGAAAATGGGCGATAAACATTAATGAGGGTAGTCTTCCCAACGCTGGGCATGCCATTGGCGTGCTGGAGCGCACCCTGATTCTGACTTTCGTGATAATGGGGCAATTTTCCGGAGTCGGCTTTTTAATTGCCGCTAAATCCGTTTTCCGTTTTGGTGATCTCACTCGTCAAAAGGACCGGAGATTGACGGAGTACGTCATGCTAGGAACCCTGCTTAGCGTAACAATCAGTTTATTTTTAGGCTTAACCGCATTAAAAATTAGCCGAACATTGAGCGGGATGTCCGGGGCTTAACGATTAACTTGGCTCGAGAGCAGCCCCGAAGGTCGTCGATGAACAACAAGTAACTCTATTACGCCCAGCCTTTTTGCTCTCATACAATGCCGCATCAGCAGATGCCAACAGCGTTTCGAGACTGACATTTTCATCTCGCTCGGCAAAGCTAACGCCAATACTGGTTGTTACCTGCAGCGGTATGTTACCCGCCAATTCCACAGGCTGACTGGCCACCACAGCGCAGATACGCTCAGCAACCGCCTTTGCTGCAATAGGCTGGCAGTCGGTCAACAACACGGCAAACTCTTCGCCCCCCATACGCCCCAGGTAATCACTGGGCCTTAAACATTGCTGAATACGCATGGCCATGGTTTGCAAAGTTTGATCGCCTGCCGCATGGCCGTATTGGTCATTAATTTGTTTAAAATGGTCCAAGTCGACCATCATCACAGCATGCGCACACTGGTTTTCCTTTAAGCTTCTCGATGCTTCCAGACAAAATGCTGCCCGACTTCTGATGCCAGTTAAGGCATCGTAATTACTTAGATAACGTAACTGTTCCATCAGCTCGTTTCTATTGCGGGTAAGCACCGCCAACATGATCGGTGCAACCGCAACCACTGCAGCTCCAAGGCGAATAGAAAACAGTGCAGCATCATCGACACCAGCAATAATGTGATGATACTTGCTATCAGATAAAATCAATAACGCCAGCAAACTACATATCAGTGTCAATACAGATGTGGAAAATACTGAATATGTAAGAGCGCACCACAGCAAGGCCAACACAGGAAAAGCCACCGCTCCCGGTCCACCTATCATAAACATTGCAAAACATGAGATGCCGACCGCCAGGGCTGGCATCCAGTCATAACGACGACTACCCCATAGCGCGAAGGAAAAAGAGCGAATCTGTTGTAATGATGCAGACAGGAAAATAGGGAGTATGGCGACATAATTAACCACTTCTGTGACCCACCAAAAGGTGAAGCCATTAAGCATACTGCCACGAAAGAAATAAGGATTAGCCAGGCTCCCCACTAAACCCGCAGCCACACCACCCACCGCAGACGCCAGCATGATATACAGTATGGAGTGAGGATGTCGGAGGTTCAGCATGTCATCGGATAATCGGCTAAGCAGCCAATAAGCCGCTGCCACACTCAGCAAATTTGCACCGTTTAGAATCAGCGCAATAAATAACCCACTGCCCGTTATAAGATCAGCCAAAACAAACGCTGAAGCGCTGGCCAGCCATCCATAGGGATTAGCAACCTGAGGTACACGCAGCAACATCCCCAGCATCAACGCATTGGCTGGCCAAACACTGGCCAAAAGCCCTACAGGACGCGTCCATATCCCAAACAAACAACCGGCAAAAACCAACACGAACAGAATAATGGTAAGACGTAGACTTAAAAATTCAGTTCGAGAAATAGACCTACTCACATTCAGAAAAAAACTCAGCCCCTTGCATGAGAATAAGCGTTTTAGTCAGAGTTTTCCATTACAAGACCGTCATCAAAAGTGAAAAAACCAGGTGCAAAAAACAAATTGAACTCAGCCTTATCAAGGCTGTTACTCACTAAGTAAATACTGTGCCAAAGCCTGATAAGCCGCTAGCGATACCGGATCATTAGCCGCATTGCCCGCTACCGGATGACTGGCAAACCGGGCAATGACCATTTCCGCTTTAGGGTCAATATATAACGCCTGCCCATGTACGCCCCGGGCCATAAAAGCACCGTGAGCATTGTGGGTTACCCACCACATATTTCGATAGCTCCAGCCTTTTAACAATTCATAACCTGCAGCGGCAAAATCTGTTTGACTTGCACCTTTGCGAATATCAGCAATCACAGACTTTGGCAGTATTTGCCGGCCATTGAAATAACCATCATTTCTGATCATTTCACCAAAGCGGGCCAAATCTCGCAAACCCAGATTCAATCCACCGCCGGCAAAGGGGGTGCCTATGGAGTCCACAGACATATAGGCATCTTGTTCCACCCCGAGCTTTTGCCAGATTCGCTCAGACAATAACTGCGCCACATTCCTTCCTGCCACCCTTGCGATTATCCAGCCCAAAACATCGGTATTAGCGGTGCGATAATGGAAGGCTTCACCATGCTCACCTTCGGCAACCACGGTTTTTAGGAAGTCGTAGTAGGAACGAGGTCCCTGATAATCTGCTGGCTTGGGCAGCGGATTCCCCGCCGCTGCATGGGCCCACACTTCGGCGTTAGGATCCGCATAATCTTCGCTGAAACGGATACCCGTGGTCATATCCATAACCTGCCTGACCGTCGCAGAGCCGAATGCAGACGCCGCAAGTTCCGGCACATATTCAGAAACCTTTCGTTCCGGTATTAGTTTCCCTTCAGCCACCAGTAACGCTGCCAGCGTCCCAACGAAGGTTTTAGTCACAGACATCGCGGCATGCTGCCCCTGTGGCGTTAACACACCGAAATAACGCTCATACACCAGGTTACCTTTATGCATGACCACTATGCCGTCGGTGTAGTTTTCCAGCAGCGATGCCTGCCAGGTCATAGAAGAAGCGCGACCAATAGGCTTAAAGTGCACATCATCCAGATCATCTCGCAATGTAACCTTAAGTGGAGAGGGGGTGCCAATCCCCCTGGAGACATTGACGGTAGGCATCAGTTGCCGGAAGTTCGCAACGCTCCAACGCATTTGCGGAAAACGAAAGTAACTGCCATCTTCGAATCGAAGAATCTTGTCCGCAGGCGGCGGAGACCCAACCATCCACCCCAACTTAGCAGGATCACTTTGTCGTGCATCTGGAATGTCTGAAGAAGTTTGCGCTGTTGCTTGGCTAGTAAACAACACAACAAGCCCAAGTGACATTGTCCTCAAACACAATAGCTTCTTCATTACGCCTCCGGCACCTTGGGGTGGCTTTAAACCAAAACCAGCAAAACAGATATAATCAGTAGCACTATCCAAGCAGGATGCTTACCTTTGGTAGAGATCAACCAAAATATTGATGAAACCAAAAAAGTCAGGCTAAGCATCCTAGCGATAATGAGCATAGGGGCTATGCGCGTATCAGCGAAGGCCAAACACAGCAGCGCAGCTCCCATTCCCCAACCGAGCACCGAGACTAAATGCCAGGAGGCCCATAACGAGCGAAACTGTCTGATACTCAAAAACTGCTTTACTTCATCAGACTTGATTGCGTTTAGATTAAAGCGACGAAAAATCAACACTTCGCCCAATATGCTATGTGCAGCACCGAGCAATAGTGTAAGAATACCGGCAGTCACTAGATAGCTATTCATAATTATCCTTTTTCTTTCCAATCTTCCCTGCGACATTTTAGTTTTAGTCACCAAGCTGCAAAAAGACGCCCTGCTAAGGGTTAAATTAACAGAGCGCTAGGTGCTTTCACATTCAAACAGTAATCAGTATAAAGTCATGAGCTATAAGGCCTCATAGACAGTTTTGCCCTCTTTTATGGTTTGCAACACCTTAATATCCATAATTGATTGCGGGTTTACCGTCAGCGGGTTGTTGTCCAAAATTACAAAATCGGCAAGTTTACCTTTGACCAGCGAGCCTTTGCTGTCTTCTTCAAAGTACTGCCAGGCGGCCCATTCTGTAACAGCCTTCAGTGCAATGTATGGAGTGACTCGTTGATCTGCGCCAATGACATCTCCACTTCGACTGGTTCGATTCACTGTAGTGTGAATAATCATTATGGCACTAGGCAAAGCAACCGGCGCATCATGGTGTTCAGTGAACTTCATGCCTCGGCGAAGGGCCGACTCCGTTGGACTGATATGATAAGCCCGCTCTTTACCCAAGGTTTCGTCGCGATGCCAGTCCCCCCAATAGTATGTATGCATAGAAAAAAATGACGGCACGATCATAAGTTCCTGCATTCTATCCAACTGATCTTCACGTACTGTTTGAGAGTGAACCATGACAGTACGTCTGTCTCCCTTGCCAAACTTATCCTGCGCCTCTGCCACAGCCTCGATGAGTGCATCTGAGGCCGCATCCCCATTACAATGGGTCAGAAGCTGCCAATCATTTTTAAATGCCATATCTACTAGGCTTTGGCGTTCAGACGCTTCAGGAATTGCCGGATACCCACTGTAAGAATTGTCCATGCCGCTGGGTGGCACTAAATAAGGTTCGCTTAACCAGGCAGTTTTACCTTGAGGAGAGCCATCAAAACTCAACTTCACCCCGGCGATACGGAAGTGGTTATTGTAAGCAGACTCGGTGCCAACTTCTTCCATATAAGCCGTTTCAGCCTGCAAATCAGGATAAACAGCCACATCAATCATCAACTTATTTTCATTCGCCAATGCTTGCCAGGTTAGCGCTGCATCTTTACTTGCCCTACCTTCTTGCGCTGTGGTGAAACCAAATTCTTTGTATGCATCAACACCAGCTAGTGCAACTTGTTTGTTTGCATCAGCATCCAGTGTCCCCAGAATCTTAAAGATAGGACCAAAAAATGCCATTTCCTCCAGCACACCGTTAGGTGTAACGCCATCTTCTTCACGACGAATCACACCACCTGCCGGATCCTTACTGTCGGCAGTAAAACCCGCAAGCTCAAGACCTTTATGATTCATGGTTGCAAGGTGACCCGACTGGTGAATAATTACCACAGGTAACTCAGTGGAGACTGCGTCCAATTCAGAAGCGGTAGGATGACGCTTTTCCTGCAGTTGAGAGTCATCGTAGCCAAACCCTACAATCCAACCCAACTTTTCAATTGACGCGCTGTTCTCCCCTTTCCATTTGTTTAGCAATGAAATAAGACTGGCAACATCAGCGCCCTCACCGTCAGGCGGTGGAAGTAGATTGGCCGAAAGCTTCTGGATCCCGGTATTGAATATATGACCGTGGGCATCGATAAAGCCAGGTAGCATCGTCCTACCCGCCAAATCGATACGATGCTTGGCCGTTGCGATATTGTCAGCCTCACTCAACTTGCCAACGAAGAGAATTCTTCCATCCTTAACCAATACAGCCTCAGCGTATTGAGGTATATCCCCGTCCATAGTCAAAATGGCACCACCAAAGTAAATGGCGTCAGCTTCCTGTGTTTTACTTACATTTTTGCCGCAACCGACCACCAGAAACCCAATGGCAACAAAGATCAAAGTTCTATAACTGAAATATCTCATTAAATATGCTCCCTCATAAAATCCCAAACAGATACTGCAGCCCTATGTGCGCATAGCTTCTCAATATAGTTCACATTGGCAGGCTCGTTATCCCTATGTTTTTAAAATAGTTAGACATTTTGACGCTTTAGAAATCAGTAAAAAGTTCGCTAAGTTCACATACCTTGCGAATCCCCCCTTCCCGACATTGCCAACTAAAATGATCGTCTTTAAAACGCGGGAAGATATGCAGGTGATAATGATCAAGCTCGTTAAAAAAGCCGTTATTTTGGATAAATGAAATGCCATCTGGCGCAAACTTTTGTTCAAGCCGGATATATAACTGCTTGGCAACCGACTGGATTTCTTCCAGCACATCGGCAGGTAAATCAATAAAGGAGGCATAAGGCTGCACGGGTGCGATAAGCAGATGCCCTGGGTTAATGGGATCATGGTCTGCAAAAGCGATAACACTAGCCGACTCATAAACAATAACGGCATCGACCTGCCGGGCAACTATCTGTTCAACCACAGTCATACACATATTCTCCCTGAAATAGCAGTTTTTGAGCATACCTACCTATGCCAACACAATGAATCAGAAAAACACTCAGTAACTAAAATCAAACTGTCTGGCCAAGGTATCCGCCTTAACAAAAAAGCCGCCTGCATAACAGGCGGCTTCAGACACAAACAAAATAACTCGAAAGTAATGGGGCTCAGTACACTTCGTGTTCTTCTGCCCTTATCGCCACATTCTACGGATAATGTCTTGTTTACCCGCATCATAGCGATGCACAAAAGCCATTAATATATGACCCGCGACAAAAGCAAACAATGTCCAACCCAGCAAGCCATGCCAGTTGTTGCCCAACTCAAGCATCCACTTGATCTTCTCACCTTCAAAGCCAGGCATTACTGTGATGCCAAAGGCTTCAAATGTTCTGCCTGAACCGTATTGACGAAGCAAGGCAAACAGGGGCACGACAAATAGGAAGGCATACAATGCGATATGTCCCAACCTGGCTAGTAAATTTACCGCGGCTGGACGGCTGGACATATGCATAACAGCCCACACAATGCGAATTACCATAAACACAAAAATCAGTAAGCCCACAGGTTTGTGGGTCGGCCACATAAACTGTTCAATGGCACTATCTTCCATAAAAAAACGCGCAGCTGAACTACCGCACTGCCACACTATCAACAGCGCCATTCCCCAATGCAATAACCTGGAAATAGCACCATAGCGGGTTTGGTTATCTCTCAACATCTAAAAGCTTCTCCTTAAACAAACCACGCTATTTTACCGGCTGAATGCACCAAACGGCATGACTCTTATCCTCGCGAACAAGGCATTAGACGCAAAAGATGACAATCAGCCCCGCTCAGTAAGTAAGGAAAAACTGTTTATGGTTCAATAAGTAAAAGGAAACACGCAGGTAGCACAGCTTGACGTCAACTATCTTTATCCAGGAAGCGGATTGCGTTTGAATACCCTAAGGCATAGTCGCTCGAATCTCAGCGCATCAGTCAGGCTACTGGACCAACTGACAGCTATTTACCAGTTGCTGACGGTTAACGCCAAAAGAAGCGGAAAACGTGAACATTTTGGCGCAGCCAGTGAGCGATTTTCCGATGAATTAACTTGTTATAACTCACTTTCGCCCAACGAAAAGTTAGATTGAACTTTTTTGACTATGTACTTGTTTTTTGAATCAATATTCTGATATTCAAAGCTATCGCTTGTTAATCCTATGATATTGTAAGCATCGTAATTATATGGGTCGCTTGGGTCAGACGGGTAAAACTGACCATTATCGATTGCCCCACGATACATCGAAAAATAGATATCTCCAGCAACTCCCCAATGACCGGCTTCAGAAAATTTTTGAGTAGTGCCATCAATTTTAGTGATCAAAAAGTCAATTTTGTATGTTCCATCTGTCGAACGTTCGATAGTCCACTGTTTACGCCCACCTTCTTTGGTCGGTAGGTCTCCATACCACTTTCCAAGCATCATTGTACGCTGCTCTACTTTAGTTTTTGGTAGAATAGGCTTAGCCTCCGTAACCAAATTACTCCCATTTTTGGGCACAACAGAACAACCAGCCAGCAAAATAAAAACCAAAATTATTGATAAATTTTTCATGACACTCCTTGTGAGTTATAACGCTTTGAACAGCGGAAAACGGGAGCGCAGCGAGTGGTTTTCCGATGACTTAATTTGTTATAACCCATTTTTTCGCCGAAGCCTAAGCCAATTGAAAAGCTCGTAGAGAGCTAAAAGTGAAAAGGTAACAAGAATAACGCTACCCATTTCTAATAGCTCGGGTCTACCACATGCGCCGCTAGGCTCGGCAATGCCTTCCATGAAAAGGACATACATAAAAATCGGTATGTAGCCCAGAGAAACTCCAATTAAAGCAGGCACCCAAAGCCGCGACTTCTGACTGAAATATCGAAATGATAACGCGAACAAAAACAGTAAAATCCCCCCCCCACACATTTCCAGCAAAGGCGAGTTTATGCTCGTCGCTTAATCCTGTTGGCGGAACAAAACAAGCATCACAATCACTTACGAATAGGATTAGAAAAACCGAAAGTAAAATTCTCAAGCTAACGTCCCTGGTGGGTTATAACGCCTTGCTAAGGGACTGGCCAAGCTCAACTTGGGCAGTACCGCGGAGCCCGCCTTGACTGACGGAGTTTGCTTGAGCAACTTGTTAAATGTTGACATTACCAAAGCCGCTTTTTGTCTTTTTTGTAGCACTTGTATGCCAGAAATAAGAATGACAGTAATGCTATGAATGCAGCCTTGTCATATTTATGAGCAAACTTTTGGGCTACGACTTCTTGAAACCCTTTAGCGGGCCCGTGCAATTCGAAGTTTGCCACCATGTAGTGGCCTAGAAGATTTATTCCTACAAAAAACACAACGCCCAGAATCATGGCCCACTGAGTCCTTTTGGATATAGCTAGTACATATAGAAATTCAATAAGCCAGTTTGGCACGTGTTTCCCTTTGCATATATTTAACGCTTGCTACAGGGACAAATGGGAGCTTTTTGGCCAGCGAGCATTTGTCCCTGCCTGTTTGCACTTGTTAGCATTCAATCGCACTTGATTTCAGCCTTCTTCCAAGGGTGATCGAATGTGATCCCAGCAGTACCGACAGCCACAGAATCATTTTCACCCACTTTAGAAGACAATTCGGTAAATCCACTTGGGCATAATTCGTTTGCGCGTCTATCCCAGTATGCGTTCACGGTTTCCCTAGAAGTCGTACCATTTCCTAAGTACTCGAGGTAATAATGCCCCTCGCTTAGCTTTTGGTCTTTGTAACCGCCAGACCACGTGTGAGCTTGATAACCAGTTGCACAAGCAGTAAGAAGAGTAGTTACAAAAATAGCGACGACGTGTCTCATAACACCTCCATGTCCAAAATTGAATGCTAACGCTTTGAACAGCGAAAAACGCGAGCGCAGCGAGTGGTTTTCCGATGATTTAACTTGTTATATGCCATGACCAATAGATGCTCACTTAGCTAATAATGCTTGAACAATTGCTTTGAAATTCATTACATAAAACAATATGACAAGAAAAATAGAAGAAACCAAGAAAAACGACTTGGCATAACTAAATGACCAGCCAAAGGTAACAAATAGCAGACCACAAAGAACTGCTAGGGCTATGACCGTATAAATTGGATACAGAAGTAGATATTGAGTGAGCAACTTACGTTTTGTTAGCACTTTTCGATAGAACCATATTTTTGCAATTTTTGACTACAGAAGTGAACGTAAATTTCACAACATTACTTCGGTGGTAGTTATCCTTTAGCATATAACGAATGATATGGACTCCCCCTTTCCCGGCGTTATGCCACGCTTATATGGCAATCATTGAGGAGAACTGTCCATGTCTGATTTCAACTATATTTATGGCATTGATTTAGCCAAAGTGAGTTTCAGTATCCACGGCGAAGACTGCCAGCGCAAGGCTGGAGTGTCTTAACTTCCCTGTTGGATATGACACGTGGTCCCTTGCGCGCTAGTCACTTTTACAACAGGCGTCCTGCCTGTTGCCCTGCGGGCCAGCTAAAGCTGTTCAATCTGGTTCCAGACCAGATTGTCTTTGCTGTGAAGAAACGAGACCAAAGACAAAATCTTAGGGAAAGATTTTGGACAGCGTCATGCTGGTCCGAAGGAAAAGCCACAGGGATGTGGCTTTCAAAGCGCGCCCCTGACGCCACACTGCGCCCAAACCGGGCTGATTAAATACCTATCGCCTCTACTTACTCCCTGTTCTTATCAGCCCAATTCTCATCCCTTATAATCGTCAGATATTTACCTTGCATCCTGTTTAGGCGTGGCTTTTAAAGGGGACTACTTAAAGCGGCTTGAGCTGCATAGGGAGATGTTTCAACAACTCTGACCCTTTGACCCTTTGACCCTTTGACCCTTTGACCCCGTATGGTGTAACCCTCAGCACCCAGATCAGCTGATTAATTTCATCACCAATGTTTTGGCTACATGTCCCTACCATTAACATGCTGACTATTAAGTTCTCTTGGTTCCACCCCTGACAAGCAATTGACATTTATTGCCACTGTCTGCGTTCCATCTGGCATCTTACCGTAGGCAAAACTCTCAACTCCGCAGGTTTTACAAAAGAGATGGCGAATAGCTTTATTATTGAATAGGTATTCGGTTAACCCCTCTTCTCCGGACTTTAAAGTAAAGTTGTCCGTTGATGTAAATGCCAATACAAACCCCATCCGCTGACAGCGGGAACAATTACAGGTGATGGTGTTCTCCAGATCCACATCGACTTCATAGCTAATGGCCCCGCACTGACAACCACCATCGTAATGTGCTAGTTTCATGATTTAGTCTCCTTATTATTAACAGCCTGTACTAACGGCCTTCGCCCTGAGTTCCTTGCCACCAATTTGACTATCTGGATACAGAAAACCTATAAGCTTCTTCAATTAACGGCTGTATATGTTTAAGCTCATCGAGATTGCTAATTTTCGCCACATGGGTGACCTGATTGCCGTCATCCACAACTTTGATAAAAAGTGGATTTTCAACCGTGCGACCGAGATGAATGGCCACACGCACAGCCACCTTCATAATGGACAGATCCACAAAGATTCGCGAGCTTCTAAAAAGTACGTATCTGTCCCTGGCGACTATCTCAATCTTACCCAGTTGCTTAGCAAAGGCTTCAATGGCATGGTACACCTCAACCACAGACTGTGGCCTGTTCCGAATCACTTCATCCCGGCTGCCAGTTCCACAGGTATGCCTTTGATTTATCCGCGTAAATTCTCTATCGCAAGCAGGACATTGCCACATTGTTTACACTCCTTTGGATGGTAACAAACACCAGCCCCCCTCTTTGACTGGGTGCCAGATTGAGTGAACAAGGATGCAAATATCCTTGCCATCAATCAATGATTTAAATGGCTAAGACCGCATTGGCAAGGCAGAAATTTCTTAACTCCCTTTTCTTATATGACACACCTTCCATGGTGCGCCAGTCCCATTCAGGCGTCCTGCCTGTAGCCTTGCAGGCCAGCTAAAGCTGTTCAAGCTGGTTCCTAACCGCCCCACGAATGGAAATTAAATATGTTTCACCACAAAGGACGCGAAGAGCACGAAGGACAAGGCTGATTTCCTACCCTTCGTGTTCTTCTGTTCTTCGTGGTTGAGAAATAATTACTTTTCGATGCAGGGGATCGAAGCGGCTCGGGCCGCTTAGGGGAAAACCTTTGGCTCAGTTGGCCACATCAATAAAACTGACTGTTCCTACCAACGCCTAAAAGCAGAATGAAAGCTCCCAAAATTGGCACTTATTGCCTGCCAAAGAAAGCTGATTGTCATATTAAATACCATGCTAGAAAACGAGGAGAAATGGCCTGAAAATATCGCTTAATTTATTGACTTGGGACCACAGGAACTTGTTATACATAAAGTTCTCGTAATGCTGAGTTGTCTTTTTTAATGAATAGTTCAAGTGCTTTACTGGCATTTTCCTTGCTGAATGACTGGTTAAACAAACTTACAGTGCCCTGCTTTTTAGAAAGGCCAAACCAAGCGCCTACCTCTCCAGGAAAATGGTATTCAGAATACAAAAACATAGATTGTCTGTCCCCACCAGCAGACACCCAAATGAATTCTTTATCAACTTCTAAGATCAACGATATTGTTGGGGCACATTTTTGAACTCTATTCGCTTCCTCAACCTGTAACTCCCAATCAAAATCATCAAACGCAGCAAGAGCATCCATTGGGTTGATAATCGGCATATCCTTTGATTCATCATGGGTGTTGTGAGCATACTGAAAATTTAATTTCATTCCCCATTATCTATTTATGTATAACGCCGCCAGCACGCGCGGCTCTTTAGCGAAGGCGAAGCCGTAGCGGAAAAGAAGTCGCCGTGCCTAACCTTGTTAAAAAGCCCAATGCTGAGTGTTTAAATAGTGCACTAAAATAACCCAACTATTTTGATTGCAGCTACAAATACAAACAATACGACAATTACCTTTGTAAAAAACGGATATTTTGTATTCATCCACGCTAGAGCCGGTGATTTTTTAGAAGTGCCAAGTACACCGCCAAAGTGCAACACGCCGACTACGCAAATAAAAATTACTAAAATGCTAATTGCTGGTTCAGAGATCAACTTAGCTCCTTGGGCTTATAACGCCCCAAGCAGCGGAAAACGCGAACGTTTTGGCGCAGCCAGTGAGTGCTTTTCCGATGGCTTGGCTTGTTAGCTATCATTTACACTCACCCGCTTTGATACTTATTATTGTCAATAACACATCATTTTTATCTAAATACTCGTAGTTCAAAATGACTTTTCTTTCTCGAAAAATTTGCTGGGAAGCGTTAGTACAAATCTGCTTGGTTAACTCCTCCGTTCTATCTTTCACAAATCGTGCGAGATTAAAATCTTTTGTATCTGAATAGGTTGATTTGTAATGATACGTCAGCTGACCGTCCTTAGTTGATAACTTTTCCATTGTTAGTGTCGGCGTGAGCTGAATTGGAGTTTTTTGGTTTCCTAGTAAAACTACCTTTTCTAGAAGAGAGATAGTTTCACTATTTACAGCACTTGCACTGTTTGTTTGAATCAAAAGAAACAGCATTAAAAATAGAGGGTTTAAAATTTTCACGTAATCTCTCCTTGATAACGCCCGCCATAAACGCGAGCAATTTGTTGCGAGTCGAGCGCCCAAAGGGCGTGTTTTTGATGGTGCTTGTTATGTGCCACGAACCCAACCAACACTCAGTAAATAACGATTACCAGAAATTACCTTAGTTACGGAATGTTCACAAATATCTGGTCTAAAAAACTTAATACGTTTGCTGCAATATATTGGAGATGTGCAGATGAACTCTCCGCCTGATTTTGCTTGTTTGAGAACTATATTTAGCCGGTAATGTTTTCCATTTTTTACATCATCAGTATGAGGAGGAACCACACATCCTTCAGGGAATTTAAGTAAATACAAATCAAACTTGATTGGCCATGTAGCTCCGGCCAATAGCATTTTTTCATACCCTGTTTTCTGGCGCCCTTTTTGCCATTTAAATAGGTTTCTAAAGATACTCATAATTCCTTTGGCACATAACGCTTCAAGAACCGGTGCGGCTTGCCGCATCCGTGTTGCTTGACTTGTTATGTGGCAATTTGGTTAACGCCATGACTTTACTGCCAATAATGGCAGAAAGCCCGATAACTAAAACTGCAATTGGTAAATCTATAAACCATGTTGGGGAAACATAGAACTCTCCCATTAATATAGAAACAACGACAAAACCGAATAATTCAGATAGTGAAACGACCGCTAACAAATGCAGCAATATCCGGCTCCTTAGAGTTCTAGTGTAGAAAGATAAAACCAATAAGCTTACTAGAATTGTCGGGATGTATTGGGACATCACCAAATTCGATGGAGATTGGCTCGCCAAGTTATCTACGCCATTTAATATCGTTGAAGCAGTACTTACAGTAGTTTGGAGTACAAAGAGAATCAACGAATATTTAAGAATACTAAGAAAGTTCAAGATGGCTCCTTGCCACATAACGCCCCGCCAGCAAAGCTGGCTAACTTTAGCGGCTTGTTATGTGCCTTTTGCATATTTGGTCCATATTTCGAGCAACTGAGCATCAGTTTTGTTACCACCATTTAATATGGCAAAACTGAGTGCGCCCTTATTTGTTGGATTAACATAATACTCTTCCGTGCCGACCGTGATATAAATTGTGCCTTCCCTCATTTCTAGCTGTGCGCTAGCCCAGCTTTCTGGAACATCAAGTCTCGATTGTTTCCAGCCGTACTCTCCAGGACTTAGGCTTTGGTTTAGCTCAAGCATTAGGCCAATACCAAGAAGCTTGTGAGCTTGCTTTAGTTCGTAAGAAATGGACTCCGGCTTCCACACCATCTCTGCTTTGGCAGTAATCGACAGAAGCAAAATTGGTAATAAAAATAGTTTTTTCATCGGGCTCCATGCTCGACTAGCACATAACGCCCAAATAACGGGCTTAAAAAGCTTGGATAAACTTTGCGACGAAGGAGCTTAAGCCAAGCTTTTTTTTAAGTCCTTCGTTGATTTGCTTGTTAGATTACGACTACTCCGAACTATTTAACTCTTGAGGGTTAAACTGGTGGTTGTAACTATTCCACTTTGATGAAATACCAATATCATAACCATAGGTAAGCGTTACTTGAATCAAATTTTTGTTTAGTGACTCTGGATAAGTTTTAACTATCACCTGTGCTAATTGCTTAGCAATATCCGAATCGTCAACATTATTTTTATAGAGAAAAGCCTGTGTATTCACATAAGTAGTCGTTGTCGTGCCTGAATCAGACGAAGTGAAAGTAGTTGAACCTTCTGTGACACCTGCATATTTTACTGATTCGTTACTATTTATTGCTTCCTGAGTAGCTAATAAGCCTTTGAAAGGTTCTGATTTAGCTAAGTCGGAAGTAAATACTGGCACAAGAGCTGCTGTAATGAATAAGCCTGTAACCACAACTAAGTGCGGCTTCCACACGGAAGGTAACTTTTCAGGGCTAACCTCAGTATTTACAACATAAGTATCTACAGCAAGATCATGTAATGACTGCCGAGTTGCACGGTTAAAAATATATAAGTAAGAAATTGAAAATAAGCAGCCAAATATAATAAATGACAACGGATACATTAAGTATGAAAGCAATGCTTCGTTAGTAATTTGTGCTCCATTCAGTGAAAATGGAACTGCAAGGAAGCTATACCTTAAAAATGACTGAGGTAGACTAATAGTTGAGTTGGATGAATCTACAACTTTGATATTTAGCAATCTCTTACCGATGGTTTGGCCATTTGATAAAGAGCTATTCATAACTCCAAAATATGTAATTGATACGACAAAACCAATTAATCTTCCCCAGCCACCGAGTTGAACAAAGATATCTTCAAGGAATAAGCCTACAACATATCCCAAAACACCTAGAACAAGAGTGTCAATAAACAGCGCCCCGATTCTTCTCCAGAACCCACAAATCCATTTTTCTTGTACTTCTTCCAAAATTTAATCCTTACTACAATATTTAAAGTAATCTAACAATGTTATTAGCCGGAATAGTTCCGTGTTTAAACACGGAACTATTCCGTACTTTTGCATGGTCATTTTTTAGCATGCTCTGTGGCCCTTGCCTAGCATGAGTTTGGAGATTGCACCAAATTGGTGCCGGGAAAAAGCGGACGTGTTCCGTACCATTGCTGTTATACGGATCAACATCTGAAACTGTGTTGATACACAGTTTCTGCAATAGACCGATGATGCCCTTAAGCGGCCCAAGCCGCTTTGACTCCCGCTAAGAAATTCCCGGTCGGTTCAGGGAACAGTGAAAAGGGGGACAAGTCGTCTGGAACGACTTGAGTAGAAGACGCGTCGGGAACGTCGTTTCTGCGACCGCCTTTTCACTGTTCCCTGGACTGACGTAGTTGGGAATCCAGCGGGCGTGTTTCTTTTGGTTACTTTTCTTCGCACGAGCAAAGAAAAGTGACTGGCGCGCAATGGACTGCGTGTCATAAAAAACAGGGAAGATAAGCCCATTTGGAGAAATAAGCGACTGATAAAAATGCCACCTCTGTGGTTTTTCATTAATACTGTGATATCTCTGCGTCTCAGCGATAAAAACAAAAAACCCGCCGAAGCGGTTTTTTAATTTTTAGCTCGCATCTCGCGGCCCGAGGCGACTAACCGGGAATTACCAGCCAGTACGCTCGCGCAGCGCTTTACCGATGTCGGCAAGTGAACGCACAGTAGTAACACCTGCGTCTTGCAGGGCTTTGAATTTCTCATCAAGTATATTTGAAGTGGCCGCCATTGATCTCACTACTCTTACACTAACTTGTGCTTTCAAAATAGGGCCAAATATCAAAAACTCCATGACTACTCAATAAAGCAACTGGCTAAACGCTCAGCAGCAATTCTCGTTGTCTGCTTTTCCATTATTGATTGCTGTTTTAACACGTGTCGGCGCCGTTTTTCTTCATCATTTAAGTATTCAATAAGAATATCTTTGAGCGGACGCTGCTCACTAAAGCAGATACCGCCATAGTTCTTCACAGCATCTCGGTTATAGTCGCTCACCACAAACCCTCCGGACATCACAAAGTCAACATACTTATGACTGATTGAGCCAATCTTGTTCATAGTGTCGTGGTGATCTAACAAACAAACTTTGCTACCCAATGCTAGCTTGGGTATATCTTCATAAGGAATTTGCTTAGCAATCCAATACTTCTCTGGGTTGCCTTGTCCCGGATAACTGTGCCAGCCCGGGCCATAGAGATTTAACTTGATATTCAGCTCATCCACAAGCGGCAGCACGGCTTCGAGTGCAGGTCTAATACGAGGCACCCCCATAAACGAAACATCACACTGATACCGGGGCATTGTATTACCTGCCGGTTTCAAGGACGAAAAAGGAGGGATAATCTGAATAGGTCTTTTCGTCGTAAAGGGCTTCTCTGATTTAAAAATCTCCCAATTCTTCCATCTCTGCCAGTCCAAAAAACTCTTAAAGCCACGGCTGCAAGCAAAGACATGCTCAAACCTATCTAATCTATTCAGCTTCTCTGGATGACAATAGACCAAAGCAATGTTGTTCGCGGTAGGATCGAACTTGCCAACTTCTGGATAAAAATGCCTCTGAGGCGCACCGAGAAAATATATTCTGTTCTTTGCGGCAGCGCGATAATGATACCCCAAAGCAGAAAGCTCTTCTTTCAGGTTTACATACAATCGATGGTCATACCAAAGTTCATTTTTGTGTGGAGAGGCAATACAGTAATATTTCAAAAGTCATACACTTATGAGAAGAATGAACGGGAATATCTTACCATTCCCAAAGTACTCTATAAATTTTTCTCCCAGATTTATTACACCTGACTTCGACAAAAACGCGCTTGCAGCTGCTCTTTGGCTGCCCTTAACTTGCTTTTCCCAGGAAGTCTTTCGATGCTCATACTGAGATAAGCTGGCTTCACAGCATAGGGCCCAAATAAACAAAAACCCGCCGAAGCGGGTTTTTAACTTTTAGCTCTAAGCTCGCATCTCACGGCCCGAGGCGACTAACCGGCAATTACCAGCCAGTACGCTCGCGCAGCGCTTTACCGATGTCGGCCAGTGAACGCACGGTAGTAACACCGGCGTCTTGCAGGGCTTTGAATTTCTCATCAGCCGTGCCTTTACCACCAGAGATGATGGCGCCAGCGTGGCCCATACGCTTGCCTGGAGGTGCAGTTACACCGGCAATGTAAGAAACCACTGGCTTAGTGACGTTTTCTTTAATGAAAGCCGCCGCTTCTTCTTCAGCCGTACCACCGATCTCACCGATCATGATGATAGCTTCGGTTTGCGGATCTTCCTGGAACAACTTCAGGATATCGATGAAGTTAGAACCTGGGATGGGGTCACCACCGATGCCCACACAAGTGGACTGGCCGAAGCCTTCATCAGTAGTTTGCTTAACCGCTTCATAAGTCAGTGTACCTGAGCGGGATACAATACCCACTTTACCTGGCTTATGAATGTGACCAGGCATGATACCAATCTTACACTCTCCAGGGGTGATAACACCTGGGCAGTTTGGACCGATCATACGCACGCCTTTCTGCGTGATGTACTCTTTCACGAACAGCATATCGATAGTCGGGATACCTTCGGTGATACATACGATCAGCTCGATACCGGCATCGGCGGCTTCAATGATAGAGTCTTTACAGAAAGGAGCAGGTACGTAGATAACAGAAGCAGTAGCGCCAGTGGCTTCAACGGCTTCTCTTACGGTATCAAATACCGGCAGACCCAAGTGCGTAGTACCACCTTTACCAGGCGTTACACCACCAACCATCTGAGTACCGTAAGCAATAGCTTGCTCAGAGTGGAACGTGCCCTGACCGCCAGTAAAGCCTTGGCAGATGACTTTAGTGTCTTTGTTAATCAAAACGCTCATTTTGCACCCCCGGCTGCGGCTACCACTTTTTGCGCTGCGTCAGTCAGACTGGCAGCAGCAATGATGTTCAGTTCACACTCTTCCAGCTTCTTGGCACCCAGCTCAGCGTTGTTACCTTCCAAACGCACAACCACAGGTACGTTTACGCCAACTTCTTCAACGGCACCAATGATACCTTCTGCGATCATGTCACAACGTACGATACCGCCGAAAATGTTAACCAATACGGCTTGAACATTGCTGTCAGACAGAATGATCTTGAATGCTTCGGTTACGCGCTCTTTAGTTGCGCCGCCGCCCACATCTAGGAAGTTAGCAGGAGCACCACCGTGCAGTTTAACGATGTCCATGGTACCCATTGCCAGACCAGCACCGTTAACCATACAACCGATGTTGCCTTCCAGTGCTACGTAGTTCAGTTCCCATTTAGCAGCTTGTGCTTCACGGGCATCTTCCTGAGACGGATCATGCATGTCGCGCAGCTTAGGCTGACGGTACATAGCATTAGAATCGATAACCACTTTGGCATCCAAGCAGTGCAGGTTGCCGTCGGTTTTAATCACCAGCGGGTTAACTTCGATAAGCGCTACATCCAGGTCAACGAACATCTTGGCCAGACCCAAGAAAATGTTGGTGAACTGCTTGATCTGTACGCCTTGCAGGCCCAGTTTGAAGGCAATTTCACGCGCTTGGAAAGGCTGTGCACCTACCAGCGGATCAATTTCGGCCTTAAGGATTTTCTCAGGCGTTTCTTCGGCTACTTTCTCGATCTCAACACCGCCTTCAGTAGAGGCCATGAATACGATACGACGAGTAGCGCGGTCTACTACTGCACCTAAGTAAAGCTCTTTGTCGATATCGGTACAAGATTCAACCAGAATCTTGTTAACCGGCTGACCGTGCTCGTCAGTCTGGTAAGTTACCAGATTTTTACCCAACCAATTTTGGGCGAAGTTGCGGATTTCGTCTTTGGTCTTAACCAGCTTTACACCACCGGCCTTGCCGCGGCCACCGGCGTGGACCTGACACTTGACTACCCACTCGGAGCCGCCGATGCGCTCGGCTGCTTCTACTGCTGCCTGAGGAGTGTCGGCAGCATACCCTTCAGATACGGGTAAGCCATATTCGGCAAATAGCTGTTTGCCCTGATATTCATGCAAGTTCATGGTGTTCTTTCCGTTATTGAGAAAAAACTGCTTTTGCAGTACGAGTTTGCCGGAACTGGGTTCCGACCGCTTATCCGGCAATCAGCTTGCCGGAGGCATTTTGAGGCTGGGCCCCTCTTGGGGACGCTGCCTCCGGTGAACTGGGTAAAATATTAGCCCAGTTCAAGGTCCAGAAGCGTCAAGGTGAGGTCGTCATCAGACTCCCTCACCTCTTAAACTTCAACCTGGCTGGCGCTTAGATGTCCAGCAGCAGGCGTGTCGGATCTTCCAACAGTTCCTTAACAGTAACCAGGAAGCCCACAGACTCTTTACCGTCAATGATACGGTGATCATAAGACAGAGCCAGATACATCATTGGCAGGATTTCCACCTTGCCATCCACCGCCATCGGACGATCCTGGATTTTATGCATACCCAGAATAGCGCTTTGTGGTGGGTTGATGATTGGCGTAGACATCAAGGAGCCAAATACACCACCATTGGTAATGGTGAAGTTACCGCCTTGCAAATCAGCCATGGACAGCTTACCGTCACGGCCTTTGATTGCCAGGTCCTTGATACCTTTTTCCACATCAGCCACAGACAACTGATCACAGTCGCGCAGTACAGGAGTTACCAGACCACGAGGCGTAGACACAGCGATGCTGATGTCGAAGTAGTTGTGATAGCAGATATCATCGCCATCGATAGACGCATTCACTTCAGGGAAACGTTTCAGGGCTTCGGTTACGGCTTTCACGTAGAAAGACATAAAGCCAAGACGAATACCGTGACGCTTCTCAAACACGTCTTGATACTGCTTACGCAGATCCATAATGGGCTTCATGTTGACCTCGTTAAAGGTGGTCAGCATGGCCGTTGAGTTTTTCGCTTCCAGCAGACGGTTAGCGATAGTCTTACGCAAACGTGTCATAGGTACACGCTTCTCGGTGCGCTCACCCAAAGGAGCGGCAGGCGCAGCAGCACTTTGTGCTTTTGCAGCAGGTGCGTCACCGACTTTAAGGAATTGCTCTACGTCTTCTTTAGTAATGCGACCGTTCTTGCCAGTGCCTTTAATCTTAGACGCGTCCACGCCTTTTTCTGCCAACAAACGACGAACAGACGGGCTTAATGCATCGCTGTCTTCTTCTGCATCGTTCTTAGTATCTTGCGCTTTCGCAGGTGCAGCACCGGCGCCAGCCACAAACTTAGCAATAATCTGCTCGGCGGTAACAGTGTCACCTTCCTGAGCCAGAATCTCGCTCAGTGAGCCGTCGGCAGGAGCAACAACTTCAAGAACAACTTTGTCGGTTTCGATATCAACCAGGTTCTGATCGCGGGACACCGCTTCACCGGGTTGTACATGCCAGGTCGCAATAGTGGCATCGGCCACTGACTCAGGCAGGACGGGTACTTTTATTTCCACAGATTCACCTTTGGCACTTTCACTGGAGGAAGGTTTTTGTTGTTTGTCATCATTACCGGCTGGCTTTGCGGCGGCCTTGCCACCCTCTTCCAGCTTGGCAATCACTTGCTCTGCCAATACCGTACTGCCCTCTTCCTGAAGAATATCGGCCAGCACACCATCAGCCGGGGCCACGACTTCGAGTACGACTTTATCAGTCTCAATATCAACCAGATTCTGGTCACGAGATACCTTATCGCCAGGCTTAACATGCCAAGTAGCGATAGTGGCGTCAGCCACAGACTCGGGCAATACCGGTACTTTAATTTCAATGCTCATACGGGTCCCTTATTAAATCGACAATGCGTCATCTAGCAGCGCTTTTTGCTGCTGATTGTGTACAGAAAGATAGCCTACTGCCGGTGAAGCAGACGCTGAGCGGCCAGCATAACTTAGCTTGGCACCGTCTGGAATGGCCTGCCAGAAATGGTGCTGGCTGCAATACCAGGCGCCTTGGTTCTGAGGCTCTTCCTGACACCATACCCAATCTTTAACATGCTGATACGGCTTAAGAATTTCAGCCAGTTCTTCATGCGGGAAGGGGTACAGCTGTTCAATACGAATCAAGGCTACGTCTGTCTGCTCAGACTTACGACGCTGGTCCAGCAAATCGTAGTACACCTTGCCCGAACACATCACCACGCGTTTAACATTGGCCGGATTGATATCATCAATCTCGCCAATCACGTTTTTGAAGGTGCCTTCGGCCAACTCTTCCAGGCTGGATACCGCCAGTGGGTGACGCAGCAAGGACTTAGGTGACATCACGATCAGCGGCTTACGCATAGGGCGTACCACCTGACGGCGCAGCATGTTAAACACCTGGGCTGGGGTAGAAGGTACACACACCTGCCAGTTGTGGTCAGCACACAGTTGCAGGAAGCGCTCCAAACGCGCTGAACTGTGCTCTGGGCCTTGACCTTCGTAACCGTGTGGCAACAATAAGGTCAAACCACACAGGCGACCCCATTTGGCTTCGCCAGAGCACAGGAACTGGTCTATAACCACCTGAGCACCGTTGGCAAAGTCACCAAACTGCGCTTCCCAGATGTTCAAACAGCCAGGCTCAGCGGTTGAATAGCCATATTCAAAGGCCATAGCCGCTTCTTCGGACAGGACCGAGTCATAAATCTCGATAGGTCCCTGATTTTCACTAATATGCTCAAGCGGCATATAAGTAGAGGCATCTTTTTGGTTGTGCAATACCGCGTGACGGTGGAAGAAGGTACCACGGCCAGAATCCTGACCTGTCATACGGATACGGATACCGGCGTCAACCACACTGGCATAAGCCAGGTTTTCCGCACAACCCCAATCCAATGGTTTTTCACCGGCGATCATGGCTTTACGATCTTCGTAGAGCTTGTTCACGCGACTTTGTAGCTTAACGCTATCCGGGTAGCTACACAGCTTTTCACCCAGTTCGCGCAGCTTATCAACGGTCAGGCTACCATCATAAGGTACGGTCCAGTCATGACCCAAGTACGCAGACCAATCGACCGAGTGTTCGCTCATTGGACGCCATTCTTCAACCACACAGGCGCCATGATCTAAGGCAGCACGGTAGTCGCTCACCAGCTTCTCTACATCGTGACTTTGAATCGCCCCTTCTGCAGTTAATTGATCAGCGTAGATTTCACGCGGTACTGGGTGCTTTTTAATCTTCTGATACATTAGCGGCTGAGTTGCATTAGGCTCATCCGCTTCGTTGTGACCATGACGACGGTAACAAACCAGGTCAATCACGACGTCACGCTTAAAGGTATTGCGATAGTCCAGCGCCAGCTTGGTAACAAAGACCACGGCTTCCGGATCATCAGAATTCACGTGGAAAATCGGTGCCTGTACCATCTTGGCAATATCAGTACAGTACTGAGTAGAGCGGGTGTCTTCTGTCTTCGACGTGGTAAAACCAACTTGGTTGTTGATAACGATACGCACCGTACCACCAACCTTGAAGCCACGAGTCTGCGACATGTTGAAAGTTTCTTGCACCACACCCTGACCAGCAATAGCCGAGTCACCGTGTATAGTGATTGGTACCACTGAGGAACCGTCTTTACAGCCACGACGGTCTAAACGTGCACGCACCGAGCCCATCACCACTGGGTTAACGATTTCCAGGTGAGATGGGTTAAAGGCCAGCGCCAAATGTACATTGCCGCCGGGGGTAGCAAAGTCTGAAGAATAACCGGCGTGGTATTTCACGTCTCCAGCACCCAAGGATTCATCGTGCTTACCGGCAAACTCGTCAAACAATACAGAAGGGTTTTTGCCCAGCACGTTAACCAGCACATTCAAACGACCCCGGTGGGCCATACCGATAACCACTTCTTTGGCACCATTAGTACCAGCGTGGGTGATCAGTTGCTTAAGCATAGGGATAAGTGCATCAC
Source organism: Bowmanella yangjiangensis (assembly GCF_018531185.1). Lineage (NCBI taxonomy): Bacteria > Pseudomonadati > Pseudomonadota > Gammaproteobacteria > Alteromonadales > Alteromonadaceae > Bowmanella > Bowmanella yangjiangensis. Next base: position 1,772,741 of record NZ_JAHDJU010000001.1, on the reverse strand, counting down.
CGCCTTCCAGCGAGAAACGCTTGGCACCTGGAAACTTAGAACCCAGATATTTTTCCATGCCATCAGCGGCAACCAGGCCTTTAAGAATGTTGACCTTGGTTTCACGGTCAAACTCAGGCTTGGCTTGTACCGATTCGATACGCTGTTGAATCCAGCGTTTCTGCTCGGTATTGGTAATATGCATGTACTCGGCACCAATACTGCCACAGTACGTACGATTAAGGGACTTGAACAGTTCGCCCAGCGCCATGCTGTCTTGTCCGATGGCGAAAGACCCCAGCTTATACACTGTGTTGAAGTCTGCCTCTGACAGTTCGTGATGCGACAATTCCAAATCACGCACGCGCTCCTGCTTCCACAGGCCGAGCGGATCCAGATTGGCGTGCTGATGACCACGGAAACGATAAGCGTTGATCAGCTGCAGGACTCTTACCTGCTTCTCATCACCACCTGTGGCAGCCGTTACCGCTTTGGCAACACGACCCATTGGACCCAGCTTGGCAAGATCGCGGAACTGGTCACGTATCTCACTGTGTTTGGCTTCGAGTTCGATGCCATTCAGCTTGGGCAACTGATCAAATATTGAGCGCCACTCTTCCGACACGCTTTGCGGGTCGTCAAGATATGCTTCGTATATCTCTTCTACGTAAGCAGCGTTTCCACCAGCCATGTGGGAAGACTCCCACCATGCTTTCATCACGCTTTCTAGCATTTTTGTCCCTTAATCAAAAAGACCGGAATTAAATTACAACACTGGTGCCCATGCACCAGCCAACATCCGTCACACTGACGGCGGTACAGTTTGTGACAAACTGCTGTCGTCCCTGAGTTTACACGCCTCGCCCTGAGACACTGGCCCGATTACGTATGCCAAATCGCGCCAAACAAAAAATAGCCATCCCTGATGGATGGCTATTTAGCTTCCTAACAACTGAATCCCAAAAAGCAGGAAATCAGCTTAACTAAACAGCCCGTTGCAACAGCATGGATTTAATCTGACCAATAGCCTTGGTCGGATTCAATCCTTTGGGGCAAACGCTGACGCAGTTCATGATTCCGTGGCAACGGAATACGCTGAATGCATCATCTAAATCGTTCAAACGCTCGTCGGTAGCAGTATCACGGCTATCCGCCAGGAAGCGGTATGCGTGTAGCAAACCTGCTGGACCGATAAACTTATCTGGATTCCACCAGAAAGACGGACAAGAGGTTGAGCAACAGGCGCATAAAATACACTCGTACAAACCATCCAGCTTTTCACGCTCTTCCGGGCTTTGCAGGAATTCGCGAGCCGGTGGCTGTTTGGTGTCATTAATCAAATAAGGTTTGATCTTCTCGTACTGGGTGTAAAACTGGCTCATGTCAACCACCAGGTCACGCACAACCGGCAGACCAGGCAGAGGACGCAAAACCAGCTTACCCTTACCTAAGGCAGACAAAGGCGTGATACAAGCCAGGCCATTTTTGCCGTTCATGTTCAAACCATCTGAACCACATACCCCTTCGCGGCAAGAGCGACGGAAAGATAAGGTAGGATCCTGTTCTTTTAAAAGAATCAGGGCATCCAGTACCATCATATCCCGACCTTCTTCCACATCCAGTTGGTAGTCTTGCATCCGAGGTGCATTGTCGACATCAGGATTGTAACGATAAATTGAGAAATTCAATTTCATCTACTTCATGCTCCTCTTAGTAAGTCCGGGCCTTAGGCGGGAAGGCTTCACGTAGCTTAGGCGACATGTTGACTTCGCGCTTGCTCATGGACTCGGTGTCTGGGCGATAGATGGAGTGGCATAACCAGTTCTCATCATCACGGTCTGGGAAGTCGAAGCGGCTGTGCGCACCACGGCTTTCAGTACGGAAGTTGGCGGCAACTGCGGTGGCATAAGCCGTTTCCATCAGGTTGTCCAACTCCAGGCACTCGATACGCTGGGTGTTAAAGTCGCTGCTCTTGTCATCCAGACGAGCATGTTGCAGACGCTCTCTGATTTCCTTCAGTTCCACCAGGCCTTTGGCCATGGCGTCACCTTCACGGAATACGGAGAAGTTCAACTGCATGCATTTCTGCATGTCTTTACGAATTTGGACCGGATCTTCACCCTTGCCGCCTTCAGAGCTTTCCCAACGATTGAAACGTGCCAAAGCAGCATCCAGATCACTTTCAGAAGCATCACGGCTAGGTGCGATTTCATCCAGGGCTTTGCCCAGGTGCAGACCGGTCGCACGACCGAATACCACCAGGTCAAGCAGAGAGTTTCCGCCCAGACGGTTGGCACCGTGCACGGATACGCAGGCAATCTCACCACAGGCAAACAAACCGTTTACCAGTTTCTCATTGCCGTTGGCATCCAAAGTAATGGCCTGACCGTCAACATTAGTAGGAATACCACCCATCATATAGTGACAGGTTGGGATAACCGGAATCGGCTCTTTAACCGGGTCAACGTGGGCAAAAGTACGAGACAACTCAAGAATACCCGGCAGACGTGACTCAAGCACTTCTTTACCCAGGTGATCCAACTTAAGTTTAATATGCACACCCCAAGGACCATCACAACCGCGACCTTCGCGGATTTCGGTCATCATGGAACGAGCAACTACGTCACGGCCGGCCAAATCTTTGGCGTTTGGCGCATAACGCTCCATAAAACGTTCGCCGTCTTTGTTCAGCAGATAACCACCTTCACCACGGCAACCTTCGGTAACCAGTACACCAGCACCAGCGATACCTGTGGGGTGGAATTGCCACATTTCCATATCTTGCAGACAGACACCAGCACGCAGGGCCATGCCCACGCCGTCACCCGTATTGATATGCGCGTTAGTGGTAGAGGCGTAAATACGACCGGCACCACCCGTGGCTAATACAACGGCTTTAGACTTGAAGTACACCACTTGACCGGTTTCAATGTCGATGGCGGTACAGCCAACTACGTCACCGTCCTGGTTTTTCACCAGGTCCAGGGCATACCATTCACTGAATACCTTGGTTTTGTTCTTAACGTTTTGCTGATACAGCAGGTGCAACAAGGCGTGACCGGTACGGTCAGCAGCCGCGGCTGTACGTGCGCCCTGCTCGCCACCAAAGTTTTTGGACTGGCCACCGAAAGGACGCTGATAAATCTTACCGTTTTCAAAACGTGAAAAAGGCAGGCCCATATTTTCCAGCTCAATAATGGCTTCGGGACCTGTCTTACACATATATTCGATGGCATCCTGGTCACCGATATAATCGGAACCTTTAACCGTGTCATACATGTGCCATTCCCAGTTGTCGTCATGGGCATTGCCCAGTGCAACCGTAATACCGCCTTGAGCAGATACTGTGTGGGAACGGGTTGGGAATACTTTAGACAGCAAAGCGCAGGATTTGCCGGACTGGGAAATCTGCAGGGCGGCACGCATGCCTGCGCCACCGGCGCCGATTACCACTGCATCAAATTCATGTACTGGAATAGTCACTTACACACCCCACAATACGAACAGACCTACAGCAACGTAGGCAAATGCCAATAGGTTTAACAGGAACTGAATAGTGCCACGCAAAGCCGCAGCTTTAACGTAGTCGGTCAGAACCTGCCAAAGGCCGATGCGCACATGGATCATGATGGAAACCAGCGCCGCCAGGGTAAAGACCTTCATTCCCAGACCAGCAAACAACGCCTGCCAGATTTCAAAAGTGATCTGTGGCGTTGAAATAAAGAACCACGCCATATAAAGGAAGAAGGACGCGATAATGGCTGCGGTGGTGCGCAGAGATAAATAGTCCTGAACGCCGTTACGCTTCAGACTGGCCTGATTAGTTACCATAGTACGACTCCCACTACGACTGTCAGAACAATCCAAAGAGCAATAACAGCTTTAGCGCTGGCATTACCGGATTGCAATTCTTCCCAGTGCCCCATGTCCATGATCACATGGCGCAGGCCACCCAGAAGGTGATAGATGAAGGCAGAAACTGTGCCGATGGCAATCAGCTTACCCAAAACGCCATTCATGCATTCCACCACCATGTCAAAACCTTCTGCAGAGGATACAGACAATGCCCAAGCCGAGATCACAAAAATCAAGGCAAAGAACATGGCTACACCTGTTATCCGATGCAAAATGGAAACAATGGCAGATGGAGGAAAACTAATCGTATTGAGTTGTAAATTTACTGGTCTTTGTTTTTTCACGATTTGTTGCCCGTTACACCCCCGGAAGGGTTGAGTTCTACGTCGCTAATCCAGCGTTGCGCAAGATTAACCGTCTCTCTATTCAAGCTGTCAAAAATTAAACGACGGGGTGCTGCATCAAATTGTTAAAAAAATGCTACAAACACCGCTACTTAAACGTCGCAAAGTATATCCAGCCCTAGCCATAATTACAATTTTTGTTACGTCCTAACGCCTTGTTTGGATTTTGTTTATTTCCTATTCAATAGAAGAAAGTAAACTAAATCATAGCTTCTTGATAGATTGACGCGCATAACATGCGCGGATCCCTTGTAACCACTGACTAAACAAGATGTTTCACCAAGTACAAAGCCGATAAAACATCGGCTTTTTTGCTCTGGCTTTGGCAAAATCCTTTGCAAGCCCATAAGCAGGACGCATACACTTGGCCGCCGCAATTTTGCATTCAAATCGCAAAATCAGCGTTGCGCCTAGGTTATAGGGGAGATTCCCAACATGACACTAAACTTTAGTTGAATAGATATCAGGCGAAAACGCATTAAAATTGACTTGGAACGCTAATATCAGTACAAATAGCGGCACTTTTTAAACGCCTGTGTGAACTTTTCCGCTCTTTATTTCGGCTGTCTGCTTCCTGCGTACCAGTCTGGAAAAGTTGCAACACACCATCACAGAAGCAATCTGAAGGAGAGCATCTTATGGCAGATCAAAAGGCCATCTTAAAGGTAGGCGACAAGGAGATTGAACTCCCTATTCTATCTGGAACAGCAGGCCATGATGTGATCGATGTTCGGTCATTGGGCGCCAATGGTTACTTCACGTTCGACCCCGGTTTTATGGCGACAGGCTCTTGCGAATCATCTATCACTTATATAGATGGTGAGAAAGGCATTCTGTTGCACCGCGGTTATTCGATTGAAGACCTGGCTCGTGACGCCGGATATCTTGAAGTCTGCTACATGCTGCTGCACGGCGAAGCGCCCACTGCAGAGCAGTATGCTCAGTTCAAAAATACCATCACCCGTCACACTATGGTGCATGACCAGGTGAATAATTTCTTCCGCGGTTTCCGTCGTGACGCCCACCCTATGGCGATGCTATGCGGTACCGTTGGGGCTATGTCTTCGTTCTATCACGACGACCTGGATATTTCAGACCCAGAGCAGCGTCTGCGCAGTGCGTACCGCCTGGTAGCCAAAATGCCCACCTTGGTCGCTATGTGCTACAAGTACAACATTGGTCAGCCCTTTGTTTACCCGCGCAATGACCGTTCTTTTGCGGCCAACTTCCTGAACATGATGTTCTCTGTACCCGCTGAAGAGTACAACGCCAGTGAAGCCGTGGTTCGTGCCATGGATCGCATCTTCACCCTGCATGCTGACCATGAGCAAAATGCCTCTACCAGTACTGTTCGTCTGGCCGGCTCTTCAGGTGCCAACCCTTATGCATGTATTGCTGCTGGGGTTGCCTCTTTGTGGGGACCTGCACACGGTGGTGCTAACGAAGCATGTTTGAACATGCTGGAAGAAATCGGCTCAGTGGATCGCATTCCAGAGTTTATCGAACGTGCGAAAGACAAAAACGACCCATTCCGTCTGATGGGCTTCGGTCACCGCGTTTATAAGAACTATGACCCACGTGCAACAGTAATGCGTGAGAGCTGTCACGAAGTATTGGCCGAGCTGAATATTCAGGATCCATTGTTGGATGTAGCCATGGAACTGGAGCGTATTGCCCTTTCAGACCCCTACTTCAAAGACAAGAAGTTGTTCCCCAATGTGGACTTCTACTCAGGAATTATCCTGAAAGCCATTGGTATTCCAACTAACATGTTCACCTGTATTTTCGCTTTGGCTCGTACTGTGGGATGGATCTCTCACTGGCACGAAATGCTCAGCCAGCCAGGTCAGAAAATCGGTCGTCCCCGTCAGTTGTATACTGGCCACGATGCACGTAAATACCAGCCACTGAAAAAATAATCAGTGTCTGAATTGAAAAAACCGCCATAAGGCGGTTTTTTTATGCACGCTCAAAATTGTAAGCCATTCACAAGTAATTATTTCAACCTGTAACATGGTGTTAATAGCTTAAATTTTCGCCGCAACATTCTGCCACCTGCCGCATCACACTTAGTTAACAGGGCATTTACTTCTAGGCTTGTTGCAAATTACTTTGCTGACCATGCCACATGAACCTGACCCGACTGAGTGTGAAGAATCCAGCTGCCGTATTGGTCTGCTCTGCCCTGCTTTGTATGTTCGGCCTGATTGCCGCCTTTAAACTGCCCATCCAACTGACTCCGGATATTGAGCAACCCCAGATCAGTATAGGCACGGGATGGCGCTCGGCGGCCCCAGAAGAGATGGAATCGGTGATTATCGAGCCGCTGGAAAATGTGGTAAAGAATGCGCCGGGTGTTGTAGATGTTACCACCAGCATTCAGCGCGGATTCGGCGATATTACTCTGAGTTATGAAGTCGGTACCGACATGCAGCGGGCCATGCTGGAAGTGATAAATCGGCTGAATCAGGCTCCACCTTTGCCATTGGATGCCTTCGAGCCGGTCGTTTCAGTGGGGGGCGGTCGCAACGGCCCGAATGCAGCTTCACTGCTGCTAAGAACCGCACCGGGTAATGACGCGCAAGATATGTCGCAATACCAACAACTGATTGAAGATGTGATTGAGCCCCGCCTGGCACGTATCCCTGGTGTGGCACAAGTTAACCTGGCCAGCCAGCGTCCCAGGGAACTTCGGATTAGTTTCGATCCTTACAAAGCTGCTGCACTGGGCATCGCCATCAGCGATATCAGCCGGGCGGTGGCACGTTCTAATGATGTGTCAGGCGGCTTTGCTAACGTCGGCCGTCGTCAGTACACCATTCGCTTTGCTGGTCAGTATCAGGTTCAGGACTTGGGCAATATGATCCTGGCTTATCGCAATGAACGCCCAGTGTACCTGCATGATATCGCCAGTATTGAAGATACCCTGGTGGATAGGTTTGGTTTTACCTTGCGCAACGGTGCCCCAGCCTACTACATGACCGTCAGTCGTGACACTGATGCCAACACGGTAGCGGTACTGGATGATATTAACCAGGCAATCCGCGAACTTAATGACGGCCCACTGGCAGAACAAGGGCTAATGATCGATCTGAGTTTTGATGCATCAGTGCACATACGTAATGCCTTGGTGTTGGTCAAAAGTAATGTGGGACTGGGCGTGCTATTAGCCCTGGCTATTCTCTGGTACTTCCTGCGAGGTTGGCGGGCCACCGCTATTATCGCACTGACCATCCCCTTCTCTGTGATGGTGGCTTTTCTGGCCTTAGGTGCGTTGAATCGCTCGTTGAATGTCATTTCGCTGGCAGGCATCGCTTTTGCAGTAGGACTGGTGTTGGACGCTGCCATTATCGTGCAGGAAAACATTGTCAGGCTTAAAAGTGAGGGCCTGGATGGCAAGAAAGCCGTGCTTAAGGGCGCTTCTCAGGTGACGGGTGCCCTGTTTGCCTCTACCGCTACCAGTGTGGCAATATTCCTACCCATACTTTTTATGCAAGGGGTGGAAGGTCAGCTGTTTTCGGACTTAGCCCTGACCTTATCTGTAGCCGTCATCGCTTCAATGCTTGGCGCCATTACCTTACTGCCTTTAGCCAGTCATTACCTGCTACGCGATGTGCCGGATCAAGACCACCTAAGTGGACTATGGCAGTGGCTAAGTGCACGGGTTATGGCCTTAACCAATAGCCAGGCTAAACGCTTGGCCTGGATTGGCGGGCTAATGGCCATGTCAGTATTGCTGGTATTAAGTCTGCTGCCTCGCACCGACTTTATGCCACGCGCACCCACCGACGGTTTTTTCTATGCCTTTAATCTTCCACCTGGAGGCAGTCTTAGCTTCATTGAAGAAGAGCTAGCTAATCGCACCCGGCAACGTCTGGCCCCTTATCTCAGCGGCGAGGCTGAGCCTAAAATTAAAAGCTACAACTTCTACACCTTCGGCCCCAACAACAGCGGCGGCTTCATCTATGCCGATGATCCCACCCGGGTGGAAGAACTGATGGAAGTTGTCAGAACCCAGGTACTTAACGACCTGCCTGATACCCAGGTATTTATGTTCCGCGGCTCAATGATCAATGTGCAAGGTGGCGGCAACGGTCGTTCCATTAACCTGGATTTGCAGGGACCTGATGTGGAAGCCCTGATGGATGCCGCGCAAGCCACACTGACTGCCATTAACGAGCATATGCCGGGGGTTAGCGCTCAACCTGTGCCGGGACTCCTACTGGCCGAACCTGAACTGCGCTTGATGCCGGATGACAGACGTATTGCCCAGGCAGGATTAGACCGAGGCGATATTGCCAGTATGGTCAGGGCCCTGAGTGGCGGACTATTTATCGCCGAATACTTTGACGGTAATGACAGAATGAACCTGATATTGCGTGGAGACCAGTGGCGTACCCCGGATGAGCTCTCCGCCCTGCCCGTACACACGCCCAATGCCGGTTTACAAACCCTTGGTGAGCTTGCAAAGGTGGTCAGAACCGTCGGGCCGACACAACTTAGGCGGGTAAATGGTAAACGTACCGTCAGCTTAATTCTCAACCCACCCGAAGCAATGTCATTGCAAGATGCCATGGAGCAGCTCGAGCAACATGTATTGCCGGTGCTTCGTCAGGCTTTACCGGCAGACGCAAGTTTTCAGGTCAGTGGCAATGCCAATGATATGCAGCAAGCCATTAAGGATATGGGCATAAATTTCATGCTAGCCATAGTGATCTTATTTTTACTGATGACCGCACTGTTTAAATCCGCCTATGACAGCTTGCTGGTACTGACCGTTATGCCTCTGGCGGTGGCTGGCGGGGTGCTGGCATTGTGGATATTAAATCTGTTTACCTTCCAGTCCCTCGATTTACTGACCATGATTGGCTTTATTATTTTGCTTGGCTTGGTGGTGAACAACGCTATTTTGCTGGTTGATCAAACGCGTTTCGGCCAAGCCCATGGCCTCAGCCTGGAGAAGGCGGTTGCCCAGGCCGTGCTGGTCAGAGCCAGACCTGTATATATGAGCACCCTGACCAGCTTATTTGGCATGTTGCCGCTGATGCTAATGCCTGGGGTTGGCTCAGAAATCTATCGCGGTCTTGCCACCGTTATTGTCGGTGGCATGGCCTTTAGCGCCTTATTCACCTTAATCTTACTGCCTGCCTGGCTGCAGCTTGGGCTACGTGCCCAATCCGGTCATTCAGCGGTCCTGCTCATCCAGGAGTCTTAATATGAAGAATCGAATTTCATTGCTCATCATCAGCCTGTTATTTAGCCAACAGCTGATGGCAAACGAACCGCCTCCCAGTCCGGTCAAAGTGTCCGAGGTCAAAGAGACAACCTTTTCCCCTACCGTCGAGTTGGTCGGCAGTATATCCAGCCGACACAATGTCAAGCTCACCGCGGGTTTAGCTGGCCGCTTGGAATGGGTGGCAGAACCCGGAACGCTGATCGCCAAAGGTGAAGCCGTGGCAAAGATTGACCCTCAACCTTTATTGTTGCAACAAGCCGAGCAGCAGGCACAAATTAAACGCGCCACCATCAATCTGCATTATTTGTTGCGAGAACTAAACCGTTTGCAAGAACTCAGACAGACCAACAGCGCTTCACTATTTCAGTTGGATCAAACCCAATCGCAGTTTGAACTAGCCCAGGCCGATCTGGATATTGCCAAGCTACGTTTGGCCCAGATTGACGACCAGCTCTCCCGAACGTTAGTCCCTGCGCCCTTTACCGGAGTTATCACTGATCGCCTCAGAGAAGCTGGCGGTGACGTAAACCGCAGTGAAGTATTAGTGACTATGCTGGATACCGAGAATCTGGAAGCCCGCATTTTTGTGCCGGTTAAATACCTTACCTTTTTGCGTCAAAGCAAACAGATCATGCTTAAAGCGGGTGAGCAACAGATTGAAGCTGGGGTTAAGGCCATCATTCCGGCCGCCGATATGCAATCTCAATCCTTTGAACTTCGCGTCAGCCTGCCTGAGCAAGCCAGTGAACACTGGACTGCTGGTCAACTGGTAACGGCCACTGTGCCAGCCCAAGCGCCCAGCTTGGCCTTAACCGTACACAGAGATGCGCTGTTGCTGCGCCGCGACGGTACTTATGTGGTACGTATCGATGCAGAAAATCGAGCGCACCGGGAAAAAATTGAAATTGGCCAGGGACAGCACGATTGGGTCAGCGTAAAACAGGGACAATTAAAGGCCGGTGATAAAGTCGCAGTGCGCGGAGCAGAGCGGCTACGCGACGGTCAGCAGGTGCAGATCACCCGATCCTGATTCTCAACAAAGGGTATTTTGCGCTAAGCTAGAGGCCTTTGTGCATGGGCAAGCAGGGATTTGATGAAAGCAGCCTTCAAATGGGTAAGTGGGATATTGATTGCTGGTCTGATAATCATTGCCCTAGTGTACGGCTTTCGCCACCCTCTTGCCTTTTCGCTGGCCAATCACTATCTAAAACCTTATCAGCTAAGCCTGGATTGCCTGGAATTTTCACTTAGCCGTGAGAATGGCCGCTGGCAAATTGATGCTAAGCAACTTTGTCTTAGCGGCCCTGGCTTTGTACTTGATGGTCAACAGGTCATATATGCGAGCAATAGCCTGCAGATTGCCAAACTGGCCATAACACATCAGCCCAGTACTGCGGCTAACAAGGCCGACCAGCAGCCGCTGCGTTGGCAGATCCCAACGCTGCCGTCAGTCAGCATCAACGCACTCAACCTGCAAAGCCCTTTGTTGCTAAAGCCCCTTGATTTAGCCGTGCACTACGATAACGGTGAACTACGACTGGATGGCCCTTGGCAGGCTACGGTCGCCTTAACCGACAACCAGGCTCAAGCGCAAATTAACTGGTCATTAACCAGTCTTGCTGATTATTTGCCACTCCCCGACAGCTTGCCATCAGAGCTACTCAACACCGTCATTCAAAGTCAGGTGAGTTTTGATGGACAATTTGTCACCAGCCAGCACAACCTGGCACTGCAAATTCCCTATCAACACAACGTAAAAGACCAGCGTTGTTTGTTACAACTTGCGGCCCAAGGTACCTTGGGGTTGTCGCTGGATATCTTAAGTTTACAAGGACAAGCTGACTTAACCGCCCTGCCCTTAAGTATTGCCCTGCAGCAATGTCCCTTGCCTTATGCCATGGCCGATGCATACAAGCCGGAACAGTTGCATATTAACCTGCCTCTACCGGTGGAATTTTCCTTACAACAACTCTCCACGCCCCGCCTGCACGCCGAGTTTAAAGGTAATACCGCGGGACAATTGACAATAACGGATTTGCTCTGGCAGCAATCAGGTAAACTGACGGGCCAATATCAGCTCGATAGTCATCTCACTCCTGATGCCAGCCAGACCAAGCTATTTTCATTGGCCATGCTGGGTATGGGACAATTTGCGATGCAGTTTTCAGCAGGACAACCACAATACCAGCTTACAGGGCAAGCTTGGCAGGTCAGCGCCGAAAGGTGGAAAGACCCAGACTGGCAGGTCGATGCGCTTAAGCTAAACGCTAATTTTACCTATAGCTCAGTGCAGGGAGGCGAGGTGAATGCCCAAGCAGCAGTGGCTGCTGGCCATTTCAAAGACAATAGATTCAGTAACTTATCTGCCAGCCTCTTTGCGCAGTCCGCTGATCTTGCCAATCTCAAAGGACATCTTGATCTCTCAGTGGACAAATTCACCGCGCCGCAAGGCCAGGCCAATGGGCTTCGTCATCAACACCAGTTCAGCTTGCAGGATGCCGCCTACACACTGACTGGTACCAGCCAGATAAAGCAGCTTCAAGCGGATAAATGGAAGTTGACGGATATAGCCCTTAGCCACACTGCAGCCATGCCACTAACTGAGCCTTTGCAAGGCACCTCGAGCCATAGCTGGCAGTTAAGTTCAGGTCTGCATGGGGCGATAGAACAAGCACAGGAGCAGATTACGCTCACACTGCCAGCACAAAGTGCCAGTAAGTTTACCGCCCTAGCCCGCCCTTTGCTGCCAGAGCTGACATTTACCCAGGGTAAATTCGCTGGCACTGCCAAATACAATCTTAACAACCAGGCATTAAGGGCTACGCTGGGTATAGATTCATTATCCCTCAGCTACCAAGAGTATCTGGTTAATGACATCAATTTGGCCACTGAGGTTAATTGGCATTCAGGTAGCCTTCATCTGCCCCCCGCTAGGCTGAATATAGGGTCGGTTAATGCCGGACTTGAGATTATCGATATCAGCGGCGAGCTGATAGGCGATGAACAAGGGATGCGGGTTGAAACCTTAAGCGGCAAGGTATTGGATGGCAGCTTTCTATTGCCTAAAGCTATGCTCAGTGACAAGCCACAGCAGGTCACCTTGCATCTGAAAAACTTAGATGCAAAACAACTGGCGAGCCTCGGCAAAGATGCAGGAATTGAGGTAAGGGGCAGAATCAGCGCCGATGTGCCTATCCAGCTTGCCGACAAGCACATTGAGGTGCAAGGTGGCAGACTGTATAACGAAGGGCCAGCAAAATTACTGATTTATGACAACCAGGCCTTTGAAGATTTACTCGCCAGCCAACCAACCCTGGCACCCAGTTTATCGGCCTTAAAGAACATGGATATTTCATCTGTCACCAGTAAGGTTGATTTAAAACCAGATGGCTGGCTGAACCTGGAAATGAAAATTAAAGGGCACAATCCTGGCCAAAAACAGGACGTTAACTTTAACTATAGCCATGAGGAAAACCTTTTTACCCTGTTACGGGCCCTGCAACTGGGTGAAGAGGTGCAAAAGAAAGTGCAAGAGAAAATTAAATGAGGAAAACGCTGTGAGACACTTACTGTTATTGACTGCCGTGCTAATGCTTGGCGCTTGTACGCATAGGGTCCAGGTGGAAACCAAGGAACCAATTACGATTAATCTGAACGTCAAAGTTGACCATGAGATTCGCGTCAAAGTCGACAAAGAACTGGACAGCCTGTTCAGTGAAGACAGCGAATTGTTCTAAGGAGATATCATGAAAAACAAAATTTTGTCTGCCCTGTTTGCCCTACCGTTACTTTTGAGTCTACCTGCCCTGGCTATCGAGTTGGACGATGCGAAACAGAAAGGTTATGTGGGTGAACAAACCGATGGCTACCTGGGTATAGTTAAAAGTGCCCCGGAAGTTCCAGAGCTGGTGCAGGATGTGAACGCTAAGCGCAAGGCCAAGTATCAGGAATTAGCGCAGAAAAACGGTATTTCCCTGGCCCAGGTTGAAGCGCTGGCCGGCAAGAAAGCGGTTGAAAAAACCGCGCCCGGCCACTACATACTGCTGGATGGTCAATGGGTTAAGAAATAACCCTTAAAGGTTTTTACTATCCCCACCTTAGTACGGCCAGTTATACTGGCCGTGTTTTTTTGCAGGAGCCGTTATGTTTGAATGGATTGCCAGCCCTGAAGCCTGGGTAGCCTTAGGTACCTTGATGGCCCTTGAGATCGTTCAGGGCATAGACAACATCATCTTTATCTCCATTCTGGTTGGCCGACTACCTCCCGAGCAACGGGAAAAGGCACGTAAACTGGGTATTGCCCTGGCCATGCTAACCAGGTTGGCCCTGCTATTCTCCATCACTTGGGTCATGGGCTTGACTGAGGCCTGGTTTACCTTGCTGGATAACGAAATATCTGGACGGGATGTCATTCTGATACTCGGTGGTCTTTTTCTTTTAGCCAAGTCCACCCATGAAATTCATAACAGCCTGGAAGGTGGCAGTGACACCGATTCCCATAAGGCTGCAACCAGCTTTGGCGCCATTTTGGTCCAGATAGCCATATTGGATCTGGTGTTTTCCCTGGATTCGGTAATTACTGCGGTTGGTCTAGTCTCGCACCTGTCAATCATGGTGATCGCCATTGTGGCATCGGTGCTGGTGATGCTGTTTGCCGCGAAGTCGATTGGCGAGTTTGTTGACGCCCATCCCACCATCAAGATGCTGGCCTTGTCGTTTTTAATTATGGTGGGCTTTACCTTAGTCATCGAAGGCTTTGATGTGCATGTGCCCAAAGGCTATATCTACTTTGCCATGGCGTTCTCGGTGGCAGTGGAAATGCTAAATATCCGTCTGCGTAAACGCCAGCAAGCGAAAAAAGTAACACTGAATAAATCCATCAGCTAACGAGGATAGGATGCAAACCAAAATATTGATCCTGCTGGCCTTGCTGGCCTTGTTTTTTATTAGCCGCACCGCCATTCAAATGTTTGTGCAAAAGGTGGTGGAAGTAAAAGACGCCAGCCTGACCCGCAAGGCTATGATCAAAAAGTTTCTGTATATGGCGCATTTAGGGGTGTTCCTGTTTGCGGCCGTGGTCACCATGGGCATAGACTACGCCAATCTGATGGTGTTTTTATCCTCTACCTTTGCCATTTTGGGGGTGGCTCTGGTGGCACAGTGGTCGATTCTGGCCAATATCACCGCCGGTATTCTGATTTTCTTTAACTTTCCTTACCGCGTCGGTGATCGGGTAATGATCGTCAATAAAGACTTTGATATGTCTGGGGTAATTGAGGAAATTACCACATTCCATGTGCTGATCCGTCGAGACCAGGGTGAGCTCATTACCTACCCCAACAGCCTGATCTTGCAAACCCCTGTGATTAAAGTGCCCGATGGTGTTCCGCGCCTGTCTGGCAAAACCGAACAACTGGAATCCGATTGATGTCTATTATCCTGAAAAACGCCGAACAAATTGAGCTGATGCGCAACTCCGGACAGCTATTAGCCAAGGTATTTGCCATGTTGGATGGTTATGTTCAGGCTGGCGTCAGCACCATGGACATCAACAATAAAGTTGATGATTTTATTTGCAATGAACTGGCCTCACGTCCAGCCAGCAAGGGGCAGTATGATTACCCCTATGTGCTGAACTGTTCCATCAATGAAGTGGTTTGCCATGGTATGCCAAAAGCCACACAGCGGCTGAAAAACGGCGATATCGTCAACCTGGATATTACCTTAGAGAAAAACGGCTTTGTGGCCGACTCCAGCAAAATGTACCTGATTGGCCAGGTTACCCCATTGGCTAAACGCTTAGTCGACACCACTTATCAAGCCATGTGGGCTGGTATTAACAGTGTCAAGCCAGGCGCCACATTAGGTGATGTTGGTCACGCTATTCAGCGCGTGGCTGAGAATGCCGGCTATTCGGTGGTACGTGATTATTGCGGCCATGGCATTGGTGAGCAGATGCACGAAGGCCCGCAAGTCTTACATTATGGTGAGCCTGGTACCGGTGTTACGCTCGAGCCGGGCATGACCTTTACCATAGAGCCGATGATCAATCAGGGTGGCTACCGCACTAAAACAAAGAAAGACGGTTGGACGGTGGTAACCCGTGACGGCAAACTGTCGGCACAATGGGAGCATACCGTCGCCGTTACCGAAACCGGTGTCGAAGTTCTGACCCTAAGACAAGAGGAAATGGCATGAGCCTGGACAATCGTATTGAATTGGCAACCCTGCCTACTCCGCTGGAATTCCTCGAGCAGCTTAGCACTAAGCTTGGCGGCCCACAGATCTGGCTGAAACGCGATGATTTAACCGGTCTGGCGCTGGGCGGCAATAAAACACGCAAGCTGGAATACATTCTATTCGATGCCATTGAGCAAGGCGCAGATTGCATTATCACGGCAGGCGCCATTCAGTCTAATCACTGCCGCCAAACCGCTGCAGCGGCTGCCAAACTGGGTCTGGAATGCCATTTAGTGCTGGGCGGCGAAGCGCCAGAGAAGTGTAACGGCAATTTACTTCTGGATAATCTGCTTGGCGCGCATATTCATTGGGCAGGAGAAAACCGCAAAGGCGAAGGCATTCCGGCGCTGATAGCTGAACTCAAAGCTAAGGGTAAAACCCCTTATATGGTACCTTACGGCGGCTCAAATCTGCTTGGTGCGCTAGGCTATGCCAATGCGGTGCTGGAGTTGGTTAAGCAGTCCGAAAGCCGTTTTACCCATGTGGTATTCGCGTCGGCATCGGGTGGTACCCATGCCGGTATTCTGGCCGGTGCCAGATTAGTTGGGTTAGATTCACAGATCCTGGGTATTCGGATTGATAAAGCCGATACGCCGGAACTGCTATTTGCCGACAAGGTACTTAATCTTGCCAATGAAACCGCCGAGGCACTGGCATTGGAACCCTTTAATGCTAAAGATGTACTGCTCAATGAAGATTATCTGGGTGGCGGTTATGCGGTCATTGGTGATGCAGAGCGCCAGGCTATTGATTTATTGGCCAAAACAGAAGGTGTATTAGTAGACCCCGTGTATACAGGACGCGCCATGGCAGGCCTACTGGATCTTATCCAAAAAGGCTATTTCAGCGCCGATGACAAGGTCTTGTTCTGGCATACCGGCGGTGCCCCTGCCCTGTTTGCTTATGCCAATGAACTCTAAATAGCAAAAGAGCACTGCCAAGCAGTGCTCTTTTCTCTACCCCGTCGACAATCTCAGAAATGTCGACTCACTCTCAATAGCATTGAAACTTTATTGCTTAGTCCGGCGGCGTGACATGCCTAAGCTAGCCAAGCCTAATAGCATTAGTATCCAGACCGATGGCTCAGGTATCTGAGAAGGAATATCGGCCAGTCCTACCAGAGACCATTTGGCAAACGTCACCCTGGCGGAGGAGCCATTGCTTGGGTTTGAGTGATCCCACCAGGTATTCATTGAAGAATGTGCAATCACGTCCTCTATGCTGGATGCGTTTCGTGCGGAAGCACTTTTAGTTGATGTATCCTCAAAACCATAAGCGGTAACAACAAAGCATCTATCAGATGCAGTACAGCCATTAGTTAATGATGGGTTAGTGTCATAGATACCGAGAAAAACCTGATCCAGCAACGCCTGTGATGCCAGATCAGCGCTAGCTAAATCCTGAAAAGTAAAATCGCTAATCTCGTTACAACCCGAATAAACACTCTGGCAGGACCCATCGATAAAACTGACATCATAGATATAACTGCCGACTGTTACACCAGTGGCACCGAGCAGCGCATCATTTGCACCAACAATAAGCGCTGCATGTGATGAAAGCGGGCTGAGGAAGGCCACAGCCGCAACAAGATTGAGTAATTTTTTACTTAGCATAACTATCCTTACAACTTTTTAAGCCAACGTCTTAGCAACAGTTACACCAAATATAATTATTTGATATCAATAGGTTAACCAAGAGCAAAGCAAGAAAACAACAGACATTAACAAGGGTTTCGCAAACCATCAGACCGACGAGATTGTAAGGTTAAGTCACCCGCATCGTCTTCTAGCCGAAAGTATGAAATTTACTGCAACGCAATACCTGGTGTTTTAAAACTTGTACAAAGCAGCTATCGACTAAAGTGATTTCGAAATGCGATGGGGGTGGTGGCAAAGCGCCGCTTAAACAAACGTCCGAAGCTACTGGTATTCACAAAGCCGCATTCCGTGCACACACGCTCCAGACTATAACCATCACTCATAAGCAGGCTTTTGGCCCTGTCCAGCCGCAGTTGTTCCAAATAACCACTGGGCGTTACGCCAAAACGTGCGTTAAATTGGCGTCGAAAATGCCGCTCGCTCATGCAGGCCTGTTCAGCCATCTGCGAGACAGTGACTGGCTGATGCAGATTGTCCAATAACCATTGCTGCAGACGTACAAAGCGAGCCTCTGGGCTTGCCTGAACGCTAAGTGGTCTTGAATACTGAGATTGAGTGCCTGTGCGACGCAGATACATGACCAGTTCCTGGGCTACGACTTGCGCCAGATGTAAGCCAAGATCCTGCTCCAATATGGATAAACACAGGTCGATGCCCGCGGTCATGCCTCCAGATGAATAGTATTTTCCGTCGCTGCAATAAAGCGCATCAGCATCCACATTAATGGCAGGAAACATCCTCTGCAATTGCTGCGTAAAGCGCCAATGGGTCGCCACTCGCCGACCATCAACCAGGCCTGTAGCAGCAAGCAGGAATGCCCCAGTGCAGATACTGAGCATCTTTTGCACGCCTTCATCCTGCGTGCGAATCCAGGCAAGTAAGCTGGCATTATCAACCAGCGTTTGACTGCCGCAACCGCCGGGTAATACCAGATAATCCAGCTCGAGGCTATCCGCCAGCCCAATATCCACAGCTAACTTAAGCCCATTCTCAGCAGTGATAAGACCTGGCTTGAGCCCAATCAAATGCAAATGGTAAGCCGGTGACCGGCCTAGCTTTATTAGCTCTGCATTAGCCTGCCCAAAAGTGTCCAAGGCACCCGCAACGTCAACTGCCTGAACCTCATCGTAAAGAAAAATGCCGATCTGTTTCATTAACGCTCCCCAAAAACTGACCAGCACACTATACAGGGGACAGACATGTCCGACAGGACCATAAGAATACAATTTCGGCCAAATGCTATTTTTTGATAGGTCAGGCTGCGTTTAGCTGTTCAAGAATATCAAATAACGCCGTTTCATCAGACAACATAGGCTCAGTGCTATGGCCTTTAAGACGCTGCTGACAATGCCAATCACAGTTATTGGTTACTGCATCGTCAATCCGCTTCACATCATTGTAGAGCGCCAAAGGAGAAGGGTGCATACATTGCCACAAGCGTGCCGAGGCCAGGAGCTGATGTTGAATATAAGCGCCTTGTACCTCCATCTGATGCCAATGCGCGCTCTCTGCCTGTAAAGGAATGGCGGGGGT
The DNA here is from genome assembly GCF_018531185.1 of Bowmanella yangjiangensis. Classification (NCBI taxonomy): domain Bacteria; kingdom Pseudomonadati; phylum Pseudomonadota; class Gammaproteobacteria; order Alteromonadales; family Alteromonadaceae; genus Bowmanella; species Bowmanella yangjiangensis. The sequence goes on along the minus strand of NZ_JAHDJU010000001.1, from coordinate 1,753,836 downwards.
ATGGGTAATCTCTGGTAAGGAAGAGTAGGTATCTGGCTGCTCTTGCCGCGCAGGCAAAGGGCGTTCGAGTAAGTTTTGCTGCAACATACTGAGCAGCAGACTAAATGTCTGTGCCTGACCCGGCTTGGCCGCCCGGTTTAATACACCACTAAATTCGAGATCGTTAACTACCGATTGCATGACGTTCCCTACCCTTCTAGCAGATATATCGTATGCACTGCCTATAACTTTAGCGTGGCATTGAGCTTGCTTTCGATTGGCGATTAAAAGAAGATGGCCGAAGCTGTAAACACTGGATGTATAGAACCCGGGCTACGATGGCAACCCTCTCCTATCTGAACAAGCGCGTACTTGTCGTTGATGATCAACGACCTTTCCTTATTTTATTGCGCGGTATTATGAATAACCTGGGTGCCACATCAGTGGTAGTAGTGCAAAACGGCGAATCTGCCGTCGCGGCCTGCCGTCAGGAAAAGTTCGATATTATTATTTCCGACTTGCATCTTGGCAGCGACAAAAAGAACGGCTATCAGTTACTTGAAGAGTTACGGGTACGCAAGTTAGTTAAAGCCACCACGATTTACATGATGGTCAGTGCAGATAGTGACCGCCCTATGGTTCTTGGTAGCATCGAGAAACAACCCGACGGCTATATCATCAAGCCATTTTCTCAGTCACAACTGCATAATCGTCTGGCCAAGGCGTATCAAAAACGCCACACCTTGCAGCACATCTATCAGAAAATCATGGATGGCGATAACGCCTCGGCGATTGAAGAATGTCGTAATCTGATTCGTTCTGGCAACCGCTACAGCAAGTACTGTCTGTCGATTCTGCTGGATTTATTGTGGCGCGAAGGTCGTAATGAAGAAGCCTTGCAATTGCTCAACTCCATCAGCGATGCCAAGCCACTCCCGTGGATCAATATTGCTCTGGCAAGAACGCATCTGTATCTGGGTAACATTCCAGATGCCATGTTATTAGCCAGCCGGGTTGCGGCACAAAAGCTCTACGCGGTAGAAGGCCTGGATATTATGGCCCAGTGCAGAGTTAAGCGTAATGAACTGGACGAGGCATTAAAGACCATTCAAACATCCCTGAACTTGGCACCATTTTCACTCACAAGACAATTTCTGGGTTGCGAAATTGCCCGCCTCGCCGGTGATTTTGAAATGGCCAAGAACTGCTGCCAAGCCATTTTGGAACAAAGCAAAAAATCGGTACATCGCAGCGTTACCCATCTATGCAACTATGTTCGCAGCATTTTGGATGCTGCCTCCAAGGCAGAAGACAAGAAAATACGCAATCGCTATCACCAGGAAGCCATGCTGGTACTGCAGCGTAATCGCAATGATGAGTTGCTTAGCCGTACTAAGGAAAGTTTTGACTACAATATTTTTGAGGAGCTGATTGGCGCCAGGATAAATCTTATCGATGGGAAATTACTTGAAGCGAAACGCGCATTAAATGCCACCCAGTATGAACTGCGCCAGCGCTTTGAAGAATATCCCATGGCACTGGCTCCTGACTCACTCACCCTAATGTCTGATTTAGGTGAGTTTGAGGAAGCCAGCCAATTACTGATGGAAATGCGTAGCAGCAATTTGCCGGTTGATCCTAACCTGCAATACCTGATCAACAATATTGAACACCGTCAGAACGAAATCAGAGAGAATTATAATAAGTACAACCGAGCCGGCATATCGCAATACGCCGAGGGACAATACGAAGCCGCTTATCAGTCTTTCCTCAGCGCACAGGAGTTAGCACCAATGAATACCGGCGTGGCGCTAAATCTGTTGCAGTGTCTTATTAAGCTGATGGAAAAAATGCATAAGCCCGATCAACCGCTCATTATGAAATGTCGTCAAACCTACCGTATGGTCGATGGAATGCGATTACCCGAAAGCCATCAAACCAAGTTTGACAGTATTAAAGACAAAGTAAAAAGTTACCTGGAGCACAGATGAAATATCAAGCCATTATTCCCGTCCTTCTGGCCAGTCTATCAATGGGATGCACCAGTAATGATGCACCCTGCGAGCGCATTCTTGAGGTTAAACAACAGGAACAACAATGTGCCGAGTGGCGCAAAATCATGATGGATAAAGAACATCCTCAGCAGGCATTAACCGCTAAAAAGCGTTACGAGGAGGCCTGTCTGGAAATTCGCTACTACCGTGATCAGTACGACACTATCTGTAAAGGTGATGAGCGGGCGATTGGTGAGCCTCGCAAACGCGAAGAAGAGCAGAATTGAGTTAGCAAGCAGGTTGGTTTACGCCAACCTGCCACTTTGATAGTCACGAATTGCCTGTTGGATCTCTTCCTGAGTGTTCATAACAAAAGGCCCATATTGCACCACGGGCTCGTTTATAGGGCGGCCTGTCACGAGAATAAAACGGGCTCCGGCACTGATGCGAATATTGACCTCTTCCCCGTCACTGAGTACGGCCAACTGCCCTTTTAACGCCGCTGTGTCTGTAATTTGAATCCGACCTTCATAGGGGTAGACAAAGGCGTTATGCCCCACGTCAACCGGAATAGTTAACTCAGCATCCTGCGCAGCATGAATATCGACAAACAGCGGGCTAACGGCTTGTGTGGTAACCGGTCCTTTTGCATCAAACACTCGTCCAACTAAAATCCGGGCTTTAATACCTGGCTGCACTGTGATTTCGGTGATCTTATCCGCCGCTAAATCCTGATAACCAGGAGCAGACATCTTCTCAGCCGCAGGCAAATTCACCCAAAGCTGAAAGCCCCTCAATAAGCCCTCCGTTTGCTGAGGCATTTCTTCATGAATAATGCCCCGCCCGGCATTCATCCATTGCACGCCCCCCGTTTCAATCAGGCCTTTATTGCCAACCGAATCGGCATGCGCCATCTTACCTGCCAACATATAGGTTACAGTCTGAAAACCGCGATGTGGATGCGGGGGAAAGCCCGCCAGATAATCTTGTGGCTGGTCTGAACCAAACTCATCCAGCATTAAAAATGGATCCAAACGCGGTAACGCTGGCTGCCCAATAATTCGAGTCAGAGATACCCCAGCACCATCCTGGGTTTGGATACCAGATACCAGTTGTTTCACTTGCCTTTGCATCGCCACTACTCATTAAACCCGATTCAACCCAATGTAAAAGAATGAAGAGTAAATAAACAGTGCAACATAACCATCAAATCTTTCGATATATGTGAACTATCCTAACAGCTTTTCCACCACTGCTTTTGCAATGGGAATTGCCGAAGTTGCGGCCGGTGATGGCGCGTTCCCCACATGTAAACTGTTATGGGTTTGCACAAAACGGAAGTCATGCAGCAAATCACCACTATCCGTAACAGCCTGCGCCCGCACACCATGTCGGTATGGCTGCAGATCCTCTAGTTGGATTTGAGGACAATATTTCTGTACCCGTTTCAGGTATTCTGACTTGCGCAGTGACTGCTGAAATTCGTTAAAACCACTTCGCCAGAATCGTTTTGCCAAAGGCCAAAAGCCCTTGTAGGTAAAACTATCCCAACAGTCCTTGAGGTTTACATCCGACCAGCTATACCCTTCTCTGGCGAGCGCCAAGACCGCATTTGGACCTACCGTAACACTACCGTCAATCATTCGGGTTAAATGCACCCCCAAAAAAGGCAGTTGAGGATCGGGAACAGGATAGATTAAATGATTAACTATTTGATTATATTTTTCTGGAAGTTGGTAGTACTCACCTCGAAATGGCAGGATACGAAAGTCCGTCTTAAGTCCCTGCAAGGCAATGAGCCGATCGGCCATCAGCCCTGCGCAATTCAAAAACTGGGTAGCAGCAACAGATTGACCATCTGCACAGGTGACTAAAATATTGCCTTCACGTTCAGTGATTTCATTTACTTCGCGATTAAATTGTATGCAGCCTCCGGCATTCTCAAACTTTGTCAGCATACTGCGGGTTATGCCTGGATAATCAGTAATGGCGGTTTCCTGAATAAAGATCCCCGCCATTCCCTTAACTGCCGGTTCTCGTTTTTTTAATTCGTCGGCATCCAACCATTGTGGCGATAAACCATTTTCATGACTGCGTGAGTGCAAAGCAGCTAACCCTGACATCTCAGCGCTATCCGTCGCGACGATCAATTTTCCGCACTGCAACCAAGCAATATTTTCCTGCTGACAAAAGGCTTTTGTTTGCTCCAGTCCTTCACGACAATAACGGGCCTTGAGACTACCAGGCGGATAGTAAACACCGGCATGTACGACACCTGAATTGCGGCCGGTTTGATGACTGGCTGGCTGTGACTCTTTGTCTATTACCAGTACCTTACTGCCAGGACGGCGTTGCAGGTATTGCCAGGCACTGGCAGCCCCTAAAATACCCGCTCCGGCTATGATTAAGTCATATTGCTGAGTCTTACTCATTGGCTAATCAGGTCGGTAAGATCGTCAATAAGGGCTTGAACTTCCTTCAGTATGTGGCGCTTTTGTTTTTCGCTAAGCTGTGAATTCATACTGACCAGCATATTGGCATAGTGCTCGCGATTTGCCTGATCTGCCAACTGCAACTCATTGGACTGAAACACTTGTGGACGCGCCAAAAGCTCAATAAAACCCTGCCGCCATGACTCATTGTCTTCCCGCATCAACAGCATACGTTTAGCCTCGGCTTGCCAAGCACGACGATACGCCATCCGCGCTTCAAAGGTGGACTGGAATCCTTCCGTCCATTTAGCCACGTCGGCCTTTTGCGTGGAATTTAACTTGCCCGTCCATTCCTGCAAATCTTCCAGGCGGTTCTCAACATCTCGCTCCAAGCGCTCTTGCGGGGCTAATTCCTCTCTTTCCTCTTCTCGTTTCAGTTGCTGCTTTTCCAACGCGGTAAACAATGACTCCACCTGCTCATCGGTTAATAGCAATGACAGGTCTGCTAAGTCAGGCGCAAGATAATTAAGTAATGATGCCCAGTGACCACGGCCTCGGGAAAACACTTCCTGCCACTGAAGGACTGTCATTTCGCCAGTCTCAAGTTGCTGCTTCAGGGCTTGTAAATCATCCAGATAACGTGGCAATTGCTGATTACGATGCCAAACCAACCAATCAGCCATTTTGCTATCGAAGTGCTTTTTCTGCGCACGGTTAAGATCGACATAATCATCGAGATACCAATGCACTAACCAATTGAGATTGTTATATACAAAAGTGGTAGAGCAGCCACTAAGACCCAGTACCAACAAAATTGCCGCGAGAACTCTTGCCATCAACGCTCCTTTTTTTTGCGAGTTTAGCAACAGAGCATGGTTAAACAACGGTTAAGTTGTTACCGAACATGAGAAAGTTATCCATACGCACTAGCGGCAGCGTCATACTGGGGTTTATGCTAGTGGCATAAAACGCAAGGGAGCTGAGATGAAACGTATAGCTGTATTAACCTCTGGCGGTGACGCCCCCGGCATGAATGCCGCGATCCGAGCCATTGTTCTGGCAGGTCATTACTTTGGCCTGGAAGTCATTGGCTATCGTCATGGATTTAACGGTTTGTTAGAGCAGGAATATCAAATTCTGCAAACTAGTGATGTAAATAACATCATCCAACGCGGTGGCACTATTTTAAAAAGTGCCCGCTGCAAGCCATTTAAAACGGACCAAGGTGGCCAGCAGGCGGCGGCGAACTTACAGGCATTGGAAATTGATGCGCTGATTATTATCGGCGGTGACGGTTCGTTTCATGGTGCAGTGCATCTGAGTCGCTTCTGGTCCGGCGCTATTCTTGGCTTGCCAGGCACCATAGACAACGACATTAACGGCACAGACGCCACCATTGGTTATTACACCGCTATTGATACAGCGCTGGAGAGCATTGATAAAGTCCGAGACACTGCTGACGCCTTTGAACGCATTTTCCTGATAGAAGTTATGGGACGCCATGCAGGCTTTATAGGTTTGAGCGCCGCCGTGTGTTCAGGTGCAGAGCAAGTTTTGCTGCCTGAACTTTGCACCGAACAACTACCGGAATTAACCGAATTGGTTGCGCATATCCAAACCGCACAGCAGATACGCGGAAAATGTAGCTACATTATGGTGGTGTCGGAAAATATATGGCCGGGAGGTAGCGCAGATCTTGCTCAACAACTAGCAGAGAAAACCGGTATCGACTGTCGACCTGTTATTCTAGGTCATGTGCAACGAGGCGGCTCGCCCGTTAGCCTGGATAGGATCCTGGCATCCAAGCTTGGCGCTTATGCGGTGGAGGCAGCAATTGGCGGTAAGACTGGCATTATGATTGGTGAGCAAAACCAACAAGTGGTGGAAGTACCCTTCAGCCAAACATGGGATAAAGCCAAATCTCTTGACCCTTACCTGCTGCACATTCAAACAGAAATGTTCGATTTAGTTAAGAACAGCCACTAGTGAAGCAATAAAAAAGCCCCGCTCTCGCGGGGCCAAGGGAAATTGGGCCATGCCACTTATCTGATTAGAGGCGTCAAGACCACAGACAAGTGACGCCCAAAAACTTTTTAGCTAATACGAGAAATCAGTTCCTGACCAATGGATGTAGCAATATGACCATTTGCTTCAGCCCATTGCTGTAACGCCATACCGTCTTTTTCAACTTTTTGCAGGTCGGTTTTGCTCATCTTTTTGATCATGAACGTACCCACTTCTGCCGCGTTGTTCTCCATTGAATAACGAATCAGGCTTTGACCACCACAGCTGATACCGTCGTAGTAATCACCCAGGCGCAGATTGTAGTCATCCTGAACCTGCTTTACTTTCTTACGCAGTTCGGCTTTGTCGTCGTTTTTCACAATTGTGCAGATATTTTGCAAATCATCATTGATGTCAGCAACACTCAAAGGAGATACCGCCAATGACGCCAAACCGAGCAAAACTAAAGCAGATTTTTTCATAAATTACAGCCTCTTAAATGAAGTTTCAAATCTTGACGGCGCGCATCATACAGATGAAATTTAACTCAAAATACTAGCAAGAAAGCACCCATGTATAGAAACTCATACCAAACTAAAGGCAACCTCTTTGTTCAAACAAATCGGTTAAAGAACTAGCATCGGTCGAGCCTGTACTATACTGAAATCGACAGTCTCAACGCTGTTTCGCACACTCACTAGGAACCAATAAGATGAAGTCAACCCGATTTTGGTTGCTGATGTTACCGCTAGTCAGTCATCAGGCTTTGGCAGACTGGTCAGCAACGCTCACCGCGGTATCGGATTACCTCTTTAATGGCGTGAGCCAAACCGACGAAAAACCGGCCTTACAAGGCAGTGTTGACTGGGCTTCGCAAAATGGCTGGTACGCCGGGGTATGGGGCTCTAATGTGGACTTTGGTGACGACACCAAGATTGAAGCAGACATTTATGGCGGCTACTACCTTGACCTTTCAGACTCATTAAACCTGGATGTGGGCCTGGCCCAATACACTTACCATGGTGCCAGTTATAGCAGTGAGGGGAATTATCCCGAGGCTTATATGAAATGGGGAATAGGTAATACCTCGTTTAATTTATGGTATTCATGGGACTATTTCGGCACAGGAGCAGGCCATTACATTGTCATGTTGAATCACAATGTTCAGGTTAGCGACTCATTTTCCATTCTATTGGGCATTGATAAATCCACCAGTTTGGATAAGGACAAATGGCAATGGGAAGCGGGTGACGATGATTATATTCACTGGCAAGCCACAGCTAACTTCAGTCGCTGGGGATTAGATATGTCGGTTGGTGTGCAAGGCACGGACTTGGATAGCTATGGTGACACTAAAGTACTTTTTACTATAGGTCGCACCTTTACGTTCTAATGAAGCTGCCCGAGGATTCATCCATCAGGGCAGTTAACATTAGCAATAATTACCCTGCCGCCTTGTCAGCGGCAAAGGCAATTATTGATGAATCATGGATTTCACTCTGTCTCTGTGACTACGGCTGACTTTTAATTCAGTGCCGTTTTGTAGAACCAGGTGGTATTCACCACTCACATGGCTGACCAATTTACTCACATACTGAATATTGGCGATTGCGCTGCGGTGTACTCTGACAAAACGTCGCGGATCCAACTCTTCTTCCAGCTCTTTCATAGTGCGGCGCATAATGTGCGTACCACCGCCGGCATGCACACACATATAATCCCCTGCCGCATCTATCCACTGAATATCGTTAACCGGTACGCGGGTAACTTCATTGCCGTCTTTAATCGCCAGAATATCGGCATACTGACTAATGGGCTGACCATCGGCCAATCGCCTCAGGATCTCTTCACAATCATCGCCGGTAATATCAGCCACCAAACGCGCTAATTTGTCTTTCTGTGTACCATCCTGACGCAGAGCCAGCACTTGACTGACCTTGTCTACCGCCGTTTTTAAGCGTCTCTCATCCACTGGCTTTAAAACATAATCCAGTGCATGCACATCAAAGGCCTTAATGGCATAAGAATCATAAGCCGTGACAAACACAATCAGCGGCAAAGTGCGCTGCTTCTCGCGCAACTCATTAATCACCTGGAAGCCGTTTAAACCGGGCATCTGAATGTCCATAAACACCAGATCTGGCTGCAGCTTGCTGATTTTATCAACCGCTTCCACGCCATTTTTACATTCGTCCAGCAGTTCGATGTTGGCAAAGTCAGCCAAGCGAACTGCCAGGCCACGTCGTGCTAGGGGTTCATCATCGACAATAATGGTTTTAATCTTGGTTTGCATCCTGACCTACCTGATAAGGAATTCTGATACTGACTTTTACGCCCGACGGTGCATTATGGGCAATAACGAAGGAAAAGTTACTACCATACAAAGATTGCAATCGTTCTCTAATGTTAGACAGGCCAACACCGCCGTGTCGTTGCAACTGACCGTTGCTAATATCCGCACCCGGCCCGTTATCTGTCACTTCTATAAGTAAATCCCGGCCGAACGCCTTGGCACTGATGCTAATTTGACCACCCTGCTCGGTTTTGGCGATGGCATACTTAATGGCATTTTCAATAATAGGTTGCAGAATCAAGCTAGGCACCAGCGCTTCGCACGCCTCACCAGCCACATCCCAACTGACCGTCAGTCTATCTTCGAAACGCACTTTTTCTATATCAAGATACATCTCGATAGCCTGTATTTCCTGCTCAAGCGGCACTTTCTTGATGGGATCTTTATCCAATGAGTAGCGCAAAAAGTCACTGAGCCTCGACACCATGGCATTGGCGGTGTCATTTTCTTTAATCAATACCAAGGTCGAAATGGCATTTAGGGTATTAAACAAGAAGTGCGGATTAAGCTGATAACGCAACATCTTCAGGTGCGCCTGGTGAGCCATGGTTGATGCTTTCAACGCATTCTGCTTTTCCAGTTGCAACAACTGATAATACTTGATGCCGAAATACAGCACGCTCCAGCAAACAATCACCAGGAATGAGTTTACACTGTTGGAAAAATAGAAAATCCACTCGTCAGGCCGATAGCCATGTTTATAGATTTCCCAGTAGTTAATGTTTTTTATTACCGCCCAGATCACACCCACTAAATAGGAGCAAACCAAGGCAGCCAATAACATCTGCCAAGTTTGCAGACGCCATAACCTTCTGAACACATAGCGCAGTGGAATGGTTATCAGCCAGCCAGCGTAGGCATTCAGCAAAATCACAAACAACCAGATACTGCGCATATCATGCAGAAATGAGCCAAGGTAATAGATCAGCGCAAAGCCAACCCAGCCCCCGGTATGCAGTACCCAGAATTGACGCTCTCTGTCGTCAAATAATTTCAGCCCTTGAATCAAACCTAACTCTCAGGAAAGAACAACCACTTGAATTATACGGCTTTAGTCAAAAGACCAGAGGCTGCTGGTCGTGAGCCTGACGTCATCCGCCGCATGTTGCAAAAGCGTATCGTCAAGCCCACAGCGGTGTGACTAGTAGCTAATATTCATTCTTTTTAGCCAATGCACCCACCACCATGCTGGCCCAACCAGCAAAAACTGCAAATCTTTGAAGAATGAAGGCTTTTTACCTTCAATATGATGACCGATAAATTGCAGTATCCACATCACAACAAACAAGGCCAGGCAGAATTGCCACACAGAGATATTCAACAGCACCAGTATTTTTATGCCCAGGAATACCAGTATGGATAACAGTGTCATTGCCGCACCAATAGGCCCGGATAATTTAAAGTAGTAATACAAGGTGGGGATCATTAATACGTGCGCCCAGGTCGCCCCGAAATAATCGATAAAGTCAGGCACAGGAATTGACCAAAGCAGACCAACAGTCACAAAGTAAATGGTCGGTACTGCAATAGCGTGGATCAGTATGTTGGTTTTGTTGGTATGGCTTTCACCATATTCCCTAAGTAACACATCTATCTGTCGCATTATTTCGCTCCTTTTTCGCTGGCAAGCGTTACCTTGCCTAGAAGTCTATAAGTATTTCAGACAATAGCGGGGTAATCTGTTCATCACCCGGTTCAAACTTGATGCCATAATAATGGTGCAATTCATCTGTCTTGTGGTTCATCACCTGCCCTTTGAGGCGATAAACACTGTCCTTCTGGGGGCGAATCGATAGCATCAGATTCTTGCCCGTCAGTTTACTCTCGCCCTGAACGGCTCTTTTCACCCCGACCCGACAACCACTGGCAGAAATATCCAGCACCAATCCATCAAACAAAGGGCCACCAGTTTCACCATCGGCCAGTTCAACCGGCGTGCGGGTACTGGTTCGTTTATCCGAGCGCAGCCCCTGATTCTGGATAGCCATAGGAAAGCTGATAAACACCAATTGCGTCGGTTTTGTGGCAACTAGCAAGATACGACTTTTAAACGCAATGACTTCGCCGGTTTCATCTTCCAGGATAAAACGCACAATAATACTGTTGTCAGTGTATATGGCGTCTTTCAGATTGCCCCATTTGGCTTCGTCCGGGTAGCGCAAAATAATACAGCGCGTACCATCCATTCCTACAAACTCTGTGCGCACTCGCTTGGCAGCATTCGGTGATTTGACTTGAACATCGAGGACCATCCCAGGTCGCATAGAACGCAACTTGCGTAAATCGGAATTCGATAGCCCTACTTTTTCATTTAAAATTGCCATGTATTCAACCGCTGAGGCCTACCAGATTAGATTTTATCTTTATGATTTAGAAAGCATAATATGTGTCAGCAGCAACGTCACGCTGGCTTACTCACCAATGTAGCCCTATGTCGCGACAAACACAACGCTCAATCAATAACGAATTAGCTGCCACAAGCCCGACAGTATAAGGTTTACCCGTCATGCATCTTGATTATCAGGTTGACATCAGCCTACGCAAACGTCATTTATTTCAGGTAAGGCTGGATATTCCGGCCCATTCACAGCAGGTATTGAATATCAGTCTGCCCGCCTGGATACCTGGCTCCTACATGATTCGCGATTTTGCCAAGCATATTGTCAGCATTAATGCGACGTGCCCCCAAAGTGGTGCACCTTTAACTCTGAATAAACAGGATAAACAGCGCTGGACACTGCATAGCGGTGGTAAAGCCTGCACGCTGAACTACCAGGTATATGCCTTTGACAGTTCAGTTCGCACGGCGTATCTGGATGACAATCGCGGGTTCTTTAATGGCACTAGTTTGTTTTTACAGGTGGAAGAACTTTCTGACTGTTCACACAGACTGAAACTGCTGTGTCCTGAAGACCAGCCCCATTGGCGAGTAGCGACCGGCCTTAGCCGCGCGAATGGCACAGATAAATACGCATTTGGCAATTATCAAGCTAGCAACTACGCACAGCTGATTGATTGCCCCGTGGAAATGGGTAACTTCGATGCCCTGGAATTTGAGGTATTGGGCATTCCTCATCACCTGATATTAACTGGCAAACATTATGCTGACCATGCCCGGCTTATTCGCGATCTAACCAAGTTGTGCGAATTGCACATTCGTATGTTTGACCCAAAAAACAAAAAGGCGCCTTTCAGTGAATACTGGTTTTTAACCAATATTTTGCCTGAGGGCTTTGGCGGCCTGGAACATCGCAACTCCACCGCCCTGCTGTGTTCAAACTTTGACTTTCCCAACCAGCAACGCCCGAATGAATTGACAGAGGGCTACAAAACCTTCTTATCACTGGCCTCACACGAGTATTTTCATGCTTGGAATGTCTGTCGTATCAAGCCCCAGGAATTAATCGCGCCGAAACTGGGCCAGGAGAATCATACCAGCCAATTATGGGCATTTGAGGGCATTACCTCTTACTATGACGATTTGAGCCTGTATCGCACCGGCCTCATTGCTTTTGGTGATTATCTGGCATTGCTAAGTAAAACCCTGACCCGGGTGCAGCGCGGCCAAGGCGAGCTTAAACAATCGGTCGCCGACTCCAGTTTTGACAGCTGGACGCGTTTTTATCAGCAAGGCGAAGATGCAGTGAACAATATTGTTAGCTACTACACCAAAGGTGCAATGGTGGCCCTGTGGATGGATCTGACCATCCGCCAGCAAAGCCAGGGTAAACACAGTCTTGATGATGTGATGCGAGCACTGTGGCAACAATTTGGGCAAACCGGCCAAGGCACCACAGAAGAGGATTTTATCAGCTTGCTGAATCAATTCTGTGGTAATGACCAAAGTGCAGCATTCAAAGACATACTGCACAGCAATAAGCGGCTTGAGCTGGACGATTTGCTTGCACAAGTGGGTGTAAAAGTTAGCCGAGGTACACCGCGTCCTAACGACTTACTGGCGGCAGAAAGCAATGAACATTCCCCTTACCTGGGCTTTCAATATCGTGCTCATCCTTTGGGTCTGGAAGTGCTGATGGTGCTGGAAGACTCCCCCGCCGAACAGGCTGGCGTCTGTGCCAAGGATATTTTGATTGCTCTGGATGGGATGAAACTGGATGCAGCCAATCTGCTTTCGCTGTTGCAAAATCAGCCACTCGACCAGCCCATCACTTTGCACCTGTTTCGCCATCAACAGCTCCATGCGCTAAGGCTTGTCCCCAGCTCCGCGCCGCATTACGTGGTTGAGCTCGGCGAGCAGGATGCCAAGCTCAGCGCAAATTGGCAAAAAGTGATCGGACAGTAGCGCTTAACCAAGTATGATGCCATCCCGCCTTGGCCGAGGCGGGACACATCAGCGAATCGCAAAAGAGACCATGCAAGTACAGATAGCCTATCAATTTGATTCAGAGCAAGACGCCTATCGTTTTCTAAATTCCCTCAGGCACTGGCCTGTGGCAGAGGTAGATGCACGCTTCTATCGCGGTGCAGACAGCGTAAAAGTCAGCTATGAATATGCCGCCGGCGGCTTTGACGCTACCAGTAGCGAACTGGACGATTTGGCTGCCAGACACAATGGCCGGGAAATCAATTAGGCCACGCATTTATGCTTTGGAGGATGAAATGAGCGGAAACCTAAGAGCCAATATCAAGAAAGGATTGGAAGTGGCCATCGTGCTGAAACAAGACCAGCGCAGCGGCAAACTCACTCAGGGTGTAGTAAAAGATATTCTGACCAACTCGCCAAACCATCCCCATGGTATCAAGGTGCGTCTGGAGTCAGGAGAAGTGGGCCGGGTAAAACAAATTATTGCCTGACACCCCGCAGTTACTGACGGGGTGGCACCAGCAGTTGTGGATCGATTCGTTCACCAAACCAATTGATACGCCAGTCCAGATGTGGCCCCGTGGCACGGCCGGTTTTACCGATTTCCGCGATTTTCTGCCCCTGTTTAACCTCATCACCGGCACTGACCAGACTTTTAGATAAATGGATGAAGGTTGATGACACCCCATAGCCATGGTCAATGATCAGCGTACCGCCTGAGTAATACATGTCCGGCACAAACAGGGTCACCACCCCATCGGCGGGAGCCACCACATCAGTACCCACGGGACCTGCCACATCCAAGCCGAAATGCGGGCGTTTGGGCACCCCATTGAATACCCGCTGACTGCCATATACACCGGATACACGCCCTTGCGCTGGCCAAATAAAACTCTGCCAGAAATCCAGTCTGTCGCTGGTAACCGCCCGTGCTTTGGCTATCTGGCGGTTATCCTTAGCGATGCGTTCGGTCACAGAGGCTGGCGGAGATACATATTTTTGTTCAACCCCTTCGATACGCTGTACGTCGTATTCTCTGGCACTCAGCGTCACGGGCCATTGCTGCACACCATCTTCACCGGTCAGGGTAAGGGTGTTTTCCAGCGCCGCATCACGGCCAAAGCCGATAACAAATTTGCCGTCAGGCGAGACTTTGACCGGCTCACCATTTAGCGCAACCTGAGTACCGGCGGCCACCTCACCGCGTAGCAAGGTGCCTTGCACTTTTGGACCGCTAAGCTCCAGTGTATAAGCGTAAAAGCTACCAAGGGCCAGCAACAGCACCCAGGCCTTAGGCATAAGCGATAGCTCCCTTACCCACGCCTTCAAAGGCAAATACCTGATAGTCATGAGTTGGTGCCAGGCGTTTGTGCTCATCCGCCATAAACTGGGCCAGGCATTCCACCGTGGAGTCGGTATCGATGAGATCCGATTCGGCTTTGGGGATCACCAGTTCAAACAGCCCCTGGGAGGACTCATAGGCAAACAAGTAATGCTCAGAAAAATCCAATGCCTCGGCATGCTCAGATAAATGCAGTGCCGCACGTTCGGCCATATCTTCGCGGGTGCCGATATAGATATCCTGCCAACGTGTCGCCCAATACGCGGCACTCTCTCTACATGGCTGGCCATCTTTTGTTACTTTAACCCGCGAGCGGTGACCATGGGCAATGCGCTGACAATTGCCGTCATGCTTCTTCAGGCCATGGGTGTAATGGTAATACGGCTCATCAATCCGCTCTTCGCGAAGCATCAGGGTCAAGCCTTGCACGTTATCCGGCAGCTCAGTGGCAATAATCTCTTTAAGATACTGACTCACCGAGTCCATAGTCACTTCTTCGGAATAAATAAAGGCGTAAGCTTCCGGCGGACAGTGCAGATGTATGGAACGTCCATCCGGGCGCAGAAAGTCCAGATTAACCTGGTCGGTAAGCGGATCGTGCTTGACCTTGGCATACTGGTGTTCTGCCGGTACCAGCAGCTTGTGGTCAACATGCTCGTCAATCAGCCGCTTCAGTTGCTTTTTCACCTTAGAGAAGTCCAGCACCATGCTTTCTTCGTTCAGGCCGCCGTCCAGAATTACATCCACAATCCAGCTTTCGCCAACCATGCCCCGACGTGGGCATAAGTACGAGAAGTCCATTACGGTGAGGTCATTTACAAATAGTTGCATCAGGAGGGACACTTAACAAAAACACATGACATTATAAGGCCCTAAACGGGCCGTTGTAAAAGCACAGGTCAGACCGGTATAACAAAAGGTCATCAATCTTTGGCCTGCTTGAGCAACTGATCCTTCAGATTGGGTGGAATACCTTTGATCACCAGGGTGTCGGTGGCGATATCATAGCGAATGCGCTCGCCATACAAGGCCCGGTCAAAACTGATGCTAACGCCACCACCGGCGCCGGTAAATTTGCTTAAGCCTTTTAGCGCCCCGCGGTCGGCTTGAAACACTTCCTCAAGAGGACTCTCGTTAGCGTCGGTTTTGACAAAGTCGTAAAAGGTACGGTTTTCATCGCTGGGCAGACGACCAGACAACTCTTTGATGTTGATGTCTTCGCCCAGTTCCAGTTTTTCTTTGTAATACTCGGCCACGGCCTTACGACTTTGTTGTTTTTCCTGCGGGTCTAGCTGCTCAGCCGCCAGAAACTCATCCACTGTGGTGACCAGCTGTTTATTCTGTTGTTTGATATCCACCAGCTCCTGACAGCCCAGGAAGCTTAAGAAAAAGTCTGACACCTTACGCCCAGCACGGCCCTTGATAAAACTGACATAACGCTGCTTATCAGCATTAATCCTCAGCTCGGTTAAATCCACCCGCGCCGCCAGTTGCATACGTGCAAGATCTAAATGGTCGCTATAGGTCAGCTCCAGGTCGTGGTTAATCTCTATATGCTCTTTGGTGTTGACCACCGCCACCAGCAAATAATCGGTGGCCAGAAACTGATAACGGCTGAATATCACAAAGCCAGTTTCCGGTGTGGCAAAATCCATTAAGGTCTTTTTCAACAGCTCGGCAATCTGGATACTAAAGCCGTGAAAATCCAGCTGTTCAGCGGTTAACTGAGCGAGCAACTGGGCAAACTCCGGGTGCTCTTCATCATTCAGGCCACCCACACCTTTGCCGGGCTTGGCGTTGTAGCTGTGGTGTAGCTGCTGAGCCAGTTCCTCGATTTGGGCGCTGATATCAAAACAATTGGCGCGCGGCACCAACACCAGTTCTTGTTCAGCATTAATTCTCAGCTGATGAACAACAAAATCTTCAATTACAGCACTCATAAATGCACAAAGCCCTTTGCAAATAGTTATAAATTAAGCAGTTGTCGTGGCGATACGCGCAACGGATTGGTAAACTTGGCCGCAGACAATTCCATAGAATGACAGCATGCCTCAAAAGTCAAAATACTCTAATGAACGTTTCGACCTGCTTACCCAGGATTTAATCAGCGTACTGGAAAAGCACCAGGCCGACCGCGATCTTACGCTAATGGCGCTGGGCAACCTGGTTACTAATGTATTTAACCATCAGGTGGCACCTCAACATCGTCAGGCCATGGCTGAACAATTCAGTCAGATTTTACTGAAAAGCCTCGATAAAGCCCAAACCACCAACAAGGAATAAAGCAGCGCGCTATGATACTTGGTGATACACCCAGAAGGCAACGCGTGACCAAATTGGTCAGTTGGGGGCATTGGTTTGCCTTAAGCAATATCCTGATCGCCATAGTGATCGCCTCCATCTATGTGTTTAATTCGCCCATACCCGACACCGGGTTAGGTTTACTTTACCTATTCAGTAACTGGTTCAGTCACATTGCCTTTTTAACCTTTATGGGTTTTATCCTGTTTGTGTTGCCCTTGTGTTATTTGGTGCCGAATGTCCGGGTGGTGAAAGGCTTAAGTTCGGTATTTGCCGCGGTAGGGTTGGCACTTCTCGCCTTTGATGCCCTGTTGTACAACAAGCATGGTTTACATCTTAGCTTAGGCTCGGCCGAGGTAATACGTAGCGAAACCCAGAACGCCATGGCCAACTTCAGTTGGCAACAGTGGAGCTTTTTGGGGCTGTTATTTTTAGTCTGGCTTTCCTTCCAGCTAATGATGGCCAATGCCCTATGGAAGCGTATTGAACGTTTCCAAAAGCAGCGTATCGGTCTGCCTATACTGAGCTTCTTTGTGCTGTGTTTTGTCAGCAGCCATGGTAGCCATATTTGGGCCGATGCCAACTTGTATCAGCCGATTATCAAGCAGGACGATATGTTCCCGCTGTCCTACCCGGCGACGGCCAAAACCCTGATGTCCAAGTACGGTTTACTTGACTATCAGAGCTATCAGCGGCGCAAAGAATTGCAACTGGACAGCCAGTTTAATCATGTCACCTACCCATCTGCGCCTGTGTATTGTGGCATTAATGACAGGGCGAGTTTAGTGTTACTGGTAGGTACCGAGCCCTCTCAATTAGGACATCTTAGCTCTGCCTTAGCGCTTAGGCAGCATTCATTACATTTTGATATTGCTGCCGACCAAACCAGTGCGCGTTTTTCGGTACTGTATGGCTTACCATCCTTATACCAAAGAGCTTTACAGGGACAAAAACCTGTACCTTTGGATCTGGCGCAAAAACTCGGACTCCCTACCTTTATCTACTCAGCCCAGGCTTTACCTCAGGGCGTGCAAGGCTTGAATAAAGACTGGAGCAGTTTTTTCAATGCTGTCAGTGAAGATGGCCCTAAGCTCGCCATTGCTTTTGTCAACGATGAGCAGATGAACTTGTTGCTGGGTGGAGATTTACACAAACACAGTCAGTTACTGATTACCCAGATGCGACCTAACCAGCGCGTTGGGCTGCTGAGCAGTATGCCACTGGCCAGTAATGTATCCAGCCATGAAGACCTACTGCCGACACTGATGGGGATGCTGGGTTGCAATGCGCCTACGAACAACTACAGTACCGGTCAATCCTTGTTAACGCCAGAGCGTAGTTGGCTTATCAGTAACAACAACGGCAAATTGGTCTTACTGGATGACCAACAGCGGGTGGAAATTGACCCACAAGGTAACTTCAAGAGTTTTGATCTGCATTCAGACGAGCAAAACAGTAACGGTTTGAATATGAGCAGGCTAAGTCAGGCCATTAAGCATTTGAGCCGCTTTGCGGAGCACAAGTGATTAGCTCACCCCGCACAGGAAAAGCCGGACTCAGTCCGGCTTTTTTATTAGGTTTGTCCCGTCCTAAATAAGGTAGGTGTCAACCTAAATCAGGACTAGTCACAGCAATCTCATCCAGATGCATGACACGAATGGCACCTTGCCAACTGCCTTCAGCACCAGGATGCGCATAAAAATAGCGAAGTCCAACCCCGGCTTTTGTAGCCGCCTGCATATCCGAGGCTTTATCTCCTACCATCACTGAAGCGGACAAGTCGATATCCAAGGCTTTAGCGGCATCAAGTAACATACCGGGAGCCGGTTTACGACAGTCGCACTGTCGTTTATAGACACCCAGGCCTTTTTCGGCATGATGTGGACAAAAATATACCGCATCAATGCTGATACCCTTTGCCGCGAACTCGGCCTTCATCCACTCGGTAAGCAAGGCAAAGTCCTCTTCCGTGTAAAGCCCTCGGGCGATGCCGGACTGATTAGTGACCACCACCAGGCGATAACCAGCGTGTTGAAAGCGTTGGCATAAGGCGAAAATGCCCTCAACGAACTCGAAGTCCTGCGGGCGGTACACATAACCGTGATCCAGGTTGATTACACCGTCACGGTCAAGAAACAGGGCTTTTTGCATGGCATTCTTGGCAATTTAAAAGACGGGCAAGGATAGCAGATTAGCCTCGAAGCGGCAGAAAAAAGGCGGCCAATGTCAGATTGCCGCCTTGCTTAGGGTTAAATGCGTGTACCACCATCGACTTCCAGTACCCGACCGGTAAAGTAGTCATTTTCGAAAATAAAGGCCGCGGCGTGGGCAATTTCATCCGGTTCGGCTAACCGTCTGAGCGGTACAGCGCTTAAGAAACGCTCACGCATTTCCGGACGCATTTGCGCCGCCATAGCCGTTTCCACTAGACCCGGCGCAATACAGCCTGTGCGAATGCCAAAACGCGCCAACTCTTTAGCCCAGGTCACCGTCATCGCTGATACCGCCGCTTTAGACGCAGAATAATTGCTTTGCCCGGCATTCCCCGCTCGCGATACCGAGGCCAGATTGATGATCACCCCTGCACTTTTGGTTTTAACCATTTGCGCGGCGGCTTCTCGGCCACATAAAAAAGTACCGGTCAGATTCACATCAATCACAGATTGAAATTGGCTTAGCGACATCTTGTCCAGCACTTCGCCATCTTTGACCTTAAGCAACATACCGTCTCGCATAATACCGGCACTGTTAATCAATCCGTTTAACGCACCGAAGTGTGCAGCGATATCCGCAAAGGTTTGCTCCACTTGTTGCTCATTGGTGACATTGACCACAAAGCCTTTAGCGCAATCACCGTTAGCATTGAGTTGACTGACAGCCTGTTCTACCGCGTCGGCCTGCATATCCAGCAGCGCAATTTTCGCGCCCTTAGCGACAAACGCCTGTGCCATGGCCAAACCCAAACCCTGGGCTGCGCCGGTAATGGCGATCACTTTATCTTGTAATTGCATACGCTCACTCACTTATGGGTATCGGCTTGACCGAACAGGGTGAAAATACTGGAAAAGTCTTTGTTGCCATTGCCGTGCAGGCTGTGCATGGCATACAGACTTTGCGCCAAAGCGCCAAGCGGCGTGGATGAATGGCTTTGTTTGGCAGTGTCCATGGCAAGCCCCAGGTCTTTACGCATCAAATCCACCATAAAGCCACCTTGATAACCATGGGTGGACGGCACATTCTCCATCACCCCAGGACAAGGGTTGTACTTTTGCAGTGTCCAGTTACAGCCCGAGCTTTGCAGCATAATGTCTGATAGCACTTTAGCGTCCAGGCCGTTGTCCAGTCCCAGCTTGAGCGCTTCACTGGTGCCCACCATCAGCACCGACAACAGCATATTGTTGCAGATCTTGGCAACCTGCCCGGCACCATGGCCACCGGCATGAAAGATATTCTGACCCATTGCCTGCAATACGGGCTTGGCCTTGTCGAATTGCTCCTCGCTGCCACCGACGATAAAGGTCAAGGTACCCGCTGCGGCCCCGGCTACCCCACCGGAAACCGGCGCATCAACAAAATCAATACCTTTGTCCGCCAATCCTTGTGCAACCACACGGGCACTTTCGGCATCGATGGTGGAAGAGTCAATGACCAAAGCGCCAAATTTCAGGTGTGCTACCAGGCCATCATCGCCAAGATACAGGCTACGCACATGCTTGCCCGCAGGTAACATGGACACCACCACATCTGCGCCTTTAGCCGCATCAACAGCGGAGCTTGCAGCAGTGGCTCCGGCCTTGACCAGCGACTTAATATTGTCTTCAACCAAATCAAACACATGAACATTAAAACCGGCTTTCACCAGGTTGGCGGCCATGGGCCCGCCCATATTGCCGAGTCCAACAAATGCAATTTGCATATAGATCTCCTATTCCTTACCAAGCCCAGCGAGGGGATGCTGCTGAGCATCCCAGATAGGCTTGAAGAACCATTCGACATAGTCAGCCGGTACATCAGCCACCGACTCGTAGCGCCATTTAGGTTGATTGTCTTTATCAATCAGTAAGGCACGCACCCCTTCCTGAAACTCACCAGCCTCGCCACAGCGACAGGACAGGTTAAGCTCCATACGGAAGCAATCTTCCAGGCTTAAGGCGCGGCCACGTTTAAGTTGCTCCCAGACCAAATGGGCGGTCACGCTGGAGCCAGCATTGAGGGTTTGTACTGCCCTTGCCAGCCAGTTGTCTTGCATGGGATCCAGCGCCTGGATCGCTGATACCGCGTCAGCCAAACTGTGGTGGCTGGTGACTTGTTGAATCAGAGCATGGTGCTCTTTGACATTACCGCGGGGTAACTGCGACTGGCTGTCTCGCTGAAACTGAGCACACAGATTGCTGAGCTTTTCGTGATTCAGGGATTGGGTTCCCCCCCACTTAATCGCCAGCATCTGCTCAATAAACTCATCCTTCAGCCCATGACTGATAAAATGATCGGCCAGTTTTACATACAGAGCGTCCGTAGCATTGATGCTGGCGCCAGTCAGGCCCAGAAACAACCCACAACCAGTTGGCATACGGTTTAAGAACCAGCTGCCGCCCACATCGGGATAAAGGCCAATGGTGATTTCCGGCATAGCGATACGTGAGCTTTCGGTCACGATACGATGGCTGGCCCCACTCATTAAGCCCAATCCCCCCCCCATCACAATACCGTTACCCCATACCAACAACGGCTTGTTGTAAGTATGCAGCAGATAGTCAAGGCGGTATTCCTCAGTGAAAAACACTTCTAGTGAGCGGGGCACCTGACCGGGTTGCTCCAGCATAGCGTTATGCATGGCTACCACATCACCGCCGGCACAAAATGCCTTGTCGCCACTGCCATCCAGGATCACCGCGACAATGCTCTCGTCTTGCTGCCAAGCCAGCATTTGCGGCATTAACAGGCGGATCATCGACAGGTTCAGGGCATTTAATGCCTTAGGCTTATTTAAAGTGGCATGGCCAATGCGTTTACCATTGGCGGTTACTCTCTCTTCAAATACCACCAAAGCTTGCTGTTCCATGTCTTGCATGCTCATCTCCTACAGGATCTCACCAACATCGTCGGCCAGCAGGCGTCTTGCCACGATCAGGCGCATAATCTCGTTGGTGCCTTCCAGGATTTGATGTACTCGCACATCCCTGACATGGCGCTCCAGTGGATACTCACGAATATAACCGTAGCCGCCGTGAATTTGCAGGGCATCATCACACACCTTAAAGCCCACATCGGTGGCAAAGCGCTTGGCCATGGCACAATAAGCGGTTTTTTCCGGGTCGTTATTATCCAGTTTAAAGGCAGCCAGTCTTACCATCTGCCTTGCCGCTACAAGTTCAGTATTCATATCAGCCAGCTTGAATTGAAGGGCCTGAAACGCCGCTAGCGGCTTACCAAATTGCTGACGTTCCAGCATATAGTTGCGCGCCGTGTTCAGCGCCTGCTGCGCGGTGCCGATAGAGCAGGTAGCAATATTAATCCGCCCGCCGTCCAGGCCCTGCATAGCAAATTTGAAACCCTCGCCTTCCATGCCCAACAGATTTTCTGCTGGCACTTTGACATCCTCAAAAGTCACCAACCGGGTGGGCTGAGCGTTCCAGCCCATCTTCTCTTCGGCCTTGCCGTAAACAATGCCTTCAGCATCTGCGGGGATTACCAGCGCCGAAATACCTTTGGGGCCAGCCTCACCAGTACGAACCATCACCACCAGTACATCGGTTTCACCGGCGCCTGAGATAAACATTTTGGAGCCGTTGACCACATAGTGATCACCTTCTTTTCTGGCGGAGGTGCGCAGCGAGGCGGCATCAGAGCCTGAGCCAGGCTCTGTCAAACAGTAGGAAGCCAGTTTCTGGCCGGTAACTAAATGCTCACACCAGGCCGACTTCACCGCCTCGGTTCCCCATTTGGCAATCATCCAACTGGCCATATTGTGAATGGTCATCATGGCGGTCGTGGCAGTGCAGCCCATGGCCAGTTGTTCAAAGATAATCGAGGAGTCAAGTCTGGACAGGCCCAAACCACCCGCTTCTTCCGGGGTATACAAGGCACAGAAGCCCAGTTCACCGGCTTTTTGGATTACGTCTTTGGGAAAATGGTGCTGCTTGTCCCATTCACCGGCGTGAGGGGCCAGTTCCTGTTCAGCAAATTGTCTGGCCGTTTCAACAAAGGCCAATTGATCATCGGTAAGATTGAAGTTCACGTTAAATTACCTGTATGTCCGTTACGGCCGGTGTTTACCGGCCGTGAAAAAACACTCAAAGCACAGACACGCTGGCAAACAGCCCCTGTGCCCTATCACAATCAGCGTAAGCTGATGGTCATATTCGGACCATGTGGAATATCATCTTCAAACCAGCGGCTGGTCACCGTTTTGGTTTCAGTGTAGAAGCGCACTGCTTGTTTGCCGTAGGCATGCAGGTCGCCGTAGAAGGAGTTTTTCCAGCCAGTGAAAGAGAAAAACGGCAATGGCACAGGGATGGGCACATTGATACCCACTTGCCCCACTTCGATTTCATGTTGGTATTTACGTGCGGCCGCTCCGGAGGCGGTAAAGATGCTGGTGCCGTTACCAAAGGGGTTGCGATTTACCAGCGCAATGGCATCTTCCAGTTCTTCCACTTCCATGCAGCACAATACCGGGCCAAAAATTTCTTCTTTATAGATGGTCATCTGCTCGTTTACACCGGTAAATACGGTGGGTCCCACCCAGTTACCCGCCTCATAACCCGGCAGGTTGAATTGGCTGCCATCGACCAGACACTCGGCACCTTCCTGTTTACCTTGCTCAATCAAAGACAATACACGTTGTTTCGCTCTGGGGCTTATCAGTGGGCCATAACCGGCCTCTTTGTCGTTCCAAACACCGGGTTTGACTTTGCCAATCATCTCGGCCAATTCCGGGATCCATTCTTTGGCCTTGCCGACAAACACCGCCACGGAAATGGCCATACAACGCTGACCAGCGGCACCCACTGAGGCGCCGACAAGGTTATTCAGTACCTGCGCTTTGTTGGCATCCGGCATGATCACTGAATGGTTCTTGGCGCCGGCAAAGCACTGGGCGCGTTTCATGTTATCGGTGGCCGTTTTATAAATATGCTGCCCCACGGGCACTGAGCCGACAAAAGACACGGCCTTGATATCTTCGTGGGTGAGTAATTGATCCACCTCTTTGGCGCCGCCGTGGACAATATTCAGCACCCCTTTAGGTGCGCCCGCTTCAAGGAATAACTCGGCCAGACGGGTTGGCGTCATAGGATCTTGCTCGGAAGGCTTGAGTACGAAAGTATTACCGGCAGCAATGGCCAAAGGGAACATCCATAACGGGATCATGGCCGGGAAGTTAAAGGGTGTGATACCCGCACAAACGCCAAGTGGCTGAATATAGCTGTAAGTATCAATACCGCGCGCTACATTTTCCACTGTCTCCCCCATCAGCAGCGCCGGGATATTCATAGCCTGTTCAACCACTTCAATACCGCGCCATACATCACCTTTGGCATCGTCAAAGGTCTTGCCGGTTTCCTGGCTGAGAATTTCAGCAATCTCGTCGTGATGCTGCTTCAGCAGCGCCTGATAGCGCATCATCAGACGGGCACGCTCTGGTACCGCCACATTGCGCCAGGTTTTAAAGGCTTCCTTAGCCGAGGCTATGGCAGCTTGCACTTCCTGTTCGGTTGCACAAGGAACCTGGGCAATCACGCTGTTGTCTGCAGGGTTAGTCACATCAATAAGTTGTGACGATTGCGAGGCAACAAACTCACCATTGATAAGCAAGGGGATCTGTTTCATAGGACATCCATCTGTTGCTGGCCACTCACTGAATGGAGCGGCTTGTTAATATAGTGTGAGCTACCTTAGCAGAGTTTTTACCTTGACGTTAACGTAAACTTGTAAAAATTTTTCCCCGTCCATGACAACTTCTCTGTACAACAAAAATGTCCTATTCCAACTAACGCAAAGAGCTTCATATAGACAATCAGACATATCGCTCAGGCACCTGTTTTTAGGATATTTTTTTGTCGAATCCTGAACTGGGTTGCTATGCTCAAGGCTGCGTTGCTTGTACTGGAGTCAGATTGGTCGACAATATCAACATTGCCATTGT
Organism: Bowmanella yangjiangensis; assembly: GCF_018531185.1. NCBI lineage: Bacteria > Pseudomonadati > Pseudomonadota > Gammaproteobacteria > Alteromonadales > Alteromonadaceae > Bowmanella > Bowmanella yangjiangensis. The sequence continues at coordinate 1,728,961 of NZ_JAHDJU010000001.1, read as the reverse complement.
TGAAGATAATGGTGTTGCCCGCCTTAATCTGCGCAATCATTTAATGGAAATGGGTTATGCCGATATTGGCTGTTACAGCCATGGCCGCGAACTCAAGCCTGTGCTCAAACAACGGCATTTCGATTTGATCCTGATGGATTTTCACCTTGGCCAGCATAAAAACGGTGTTGAGGTGGTCAATGAGATGCAAAAGGAAGGCTTGCTAAAACCTTCAACCAGTTTGGTGTTTGTCACCTCCGATCGTATGCCGATGATTATCGGCCAGATTGTCGACGTACATCCGGACGCCTTAGTGCTTAAACCCTACACCATTCGGAATCTGGAGAAGACCTTACGCGCCTGTATCAACTTTAACCACTACCTGTCACCAGTGTTAAAGCTAATGGACAGCGAATCCTATGAGCAAGCCTTACACACCCTGGATAGCTTGCTTAGCGACAACCAGATGCCCAAAGCCCGCACCAATATGATTAAATTGCGTGCCCGCTTATTGACCAAGCTTGGCCGCTTTAACGAAGCCGTGGCCATTTACACAGACATCCTTAAGGCGTCAGATAATATCATCTGGGCTAAATGGGGCCTGATTCAAAACACCTACCTAGCTGGCAATACAGAAAAAAGCGAGGCCATGTTACAGGCATTATTAGATACCCATCTGACCAATGACAAAGCCTGTGAATGGCTGACCCGGATTAATATAGATAAACAGGAATATCAAAAAGCCCAGGAATACATCGACCGCATCAAGGAAGGAGAATTGTCTCTGTCTGCTGCACGTCTGAAAGCCTATTTGTATCAGGTTCAAGATCAGATGGATGATGCCATCAGCCTGCTGGAGAAAAAGCGCGAGTCCAACCGAAATATCCGCGAACGCTTTAACGAGCTGTCCCTGGATTTAGCCCGCTGCTACCTAACCCGGGCTCAGGATGCTCCTGAGACAGAGCGAGCCAAGCACTTGCAGGTCGCCCGTTTTCTTATTGGCAGTGCCGGTCGTAACCTGCATGGCCAAGACGTGGATATCAAGCGTCACTTTATGACGGCCCTGAGCTTTATGCTCGAGGGAGATCTAAACAAAGCTAAGGAGCTGCTGGATCAGCAAGATATGCAAAGTGTACTTAGCATGGATATCCCCACCTTATCGGATGCCGTGAATGCCTGGTTTGGTGCCGGCGAAATTGCCAAAGCATCTGAGCTGCTTTGCGAACTGGAACACAAACTTGAACATTTGCCCGATGAAAATGAGAAAACCGTTTCCAGCCTGATGATGCGGCGCAATCAGGAAACCCTGGGCGACAGAAAAACCCGGGCCATGGCCTTTAATAAACAGGGCCTGGAATTTTATAGCCGTAACGAATTTGCCGAGGCCATTGACGACTTTTATCAGGCGTATTTGTTGTTTCCCGCAGAGCCCGCCTTTAGCGTTAATTTATTACAAAGCATGGTAGAAGCGGGCGTACAGACCCATAAACGGGCTACCATTGCCATACTGCATAAAGAGTTGTCATCCCACACCCTGTCACAAGCCAATGCTCATCGCCTTGCCGAGATCACCGCCAAAGCCAGCAAACTTAACTGGCTTGATTCACCTGAACAAACGGCAGAATAAAGTACCTTTACGATAGTTGTCCGACCAGTTAAGCTGACCGGCATCGCTTACCAACCTGGGTAATTCATGCATATTGATGAACTATTGCTGCAGATCCACAACAGTCAGGCGTCCAGTCCAAGCTTACGTATACCCAAAGATTGGACACAGGGGCGCACCGTGTTTGGCGGACTGTCCGCGGCCCTGTTATATGCCGCTATCCGCGAGAAAATCGCATCAGACCGACCACTTAGGTCATTGACAACCAACTTTATCGGGCCATTACTTCCAGATACGGATTTTAAGATTGATGTGACCTTGCTACGGGATGGTAAGAACGTTACTCAGGTTATTGCCAGTGCCATACAAGACGGGCAAGTTGCGGTATTTAGCCAGGCGTGTTTCGGCACTGAACGGGAGTCCAAAATTCGGGTGGAATCCCAGAGTCGACATCAAATGCCACTGCCGACTAAGGCCAAGTTCATTCCCCAAATTCCGAAGGTAACACCTAAATATCTGAAACATATAGACCTGTCAGTGGTGGAAGGTGGCTTGCCTTTTACAGGAAAATCACACACCAGAGTACATGGTTGGATGCGCTTTACTCAACCGCCTGCACAGATAACCGATGCCCACCTGATCGCCCTGATTGACGCCTGGCCACCGACCATTTTACAAATGCTGCGCTGGCCAGCCCCTGCCAGTACAATGAGTTGGAACCTGGAATTTATTCATCCTCATCAACCCGTGGCGCCGGATGATTGGTTTGCCTATCAAGCAGATACCCGCCAAGCTGCCGATGGTTACTGTCATAGCGAAGCCAATATCTGGGATAAGCAGGGCGAGCTGATCGCCATCAGCCGCCAGATTATTGCGGTATTTGACTGATTAAGAGGCCTTACTGACCAGTGAGGCCATGTGGCCTTGCTGCAGGTAGGCCAGTCCTTCCTGATAGCCAATCTGAATAATGCGCTGGGCTTGGCGAAAGTCCAGCATACCGACGTTTTCTATACGCGGCTGGATAAAGTAATCCACCATCTCACGATTCGCCTTCTGCCGCTGAGCGCTGGCCAACATGGAAGAACGCAGTAAGGTATGCAGTATTGATGGCACCTTGGGCTGTTCTCTGCCTAGCAATTTATTAACCAGCAATTGCCAAGGCGACGGCACCTCACTGAGTTGGGTCAGATAATCCTCTTCTGGACTAACGTCAATGGCGGCGATTGGCCCGCGATTGCGCTGGCGCATCAAATCACAGGGAAGATTGTTAAACAGGCCACCATCAACCAGATAATGGCCGCCGTCAATTACCGGGGCAATAACCCCAGGAATAGACACACTGGCGCGAATCGCACGCCACAATACCCCTCGCTCATGATCACGTTCTTCAGCGGTACTCATATCCGACGACACACAGAAAAACGGCAACGGCAGTTCTTCAATTTGAATGTCGCCAAACCCTTCATGCAATAGCTTATCCAGACGCTGACTTTTCGATAGCGAAATCATCGGTAAGGTGTAATCCCCGAGCGGGTTGACCGACACAAAGAAACGCCTTATGGCGGCAATAATTTGCTCACTGTTCCAGCCCATGGCAATCCAGCCGCCCATAATAGAGCCCATACTGGTGCCTCCCACCCAATCCACATTAACACCAGCTTCCTGCATAGCTTTAAAAATGCCAATCTGAGCAAAACCTCGGGCACCACCGCCGCCTAACACTAAACCCAGCGACTGGTCAGTCAGATAGCGACTTAGTCGTTCCACATCCAGGCGGCTGTCCTGCTGCAGATGAAAATGCTGACGAATGCCCAGAACATCCAGCCATTGGCTGGTTGCACTGATATGGGCAACCCGAGGGTGGATAAGCACCAGATGTTTTCGCTGCTTTTGCCAGGAAAACATTTGGCTGAATTTAGACAGCCAGGCCTGTAGATTCTGAACCCCATGACTTTCTTCGGCTAGTAACCATACCTCATCGGCCCGTTCGAGGCAGATCTTGGTCCAGTCATCAGCATCCAGGCTGGAAAAATACAGATTGATAGCATTGTCTTGTTCGCGAGCATCCAGATGATCAATCAAGGTTGCATGGTTGATATCGCTAATCTGACGGTATGCAAATTTTCTGCACACCTCTTCTTCGCTGAATACGCCAAAGGCACTTTGCCATAAAATGGACTTAAGCTGCTTGGCTGTGTCGTGTGCGCCATCCCGGCCACATTCCAATACCAGGCGGTTAACCGGTTTTACCTTGCGACTGTTTTTCTCACTTTGCTTTTTGATGCGGTCAATCAAACTGGAGACGATGTAAGTACTGAGCCAGGGAAACTCCACAGACAGCCGATCAAACTGCTGTCTGTCCAGACTAATCAAAGCACAGGAACGTGTTGCCACCAAACGGACAGTTCGCACCTGGTTGCTGAACAGTGACATTTCGCCAAAGGCTTCACCATGGAAAATCTCCCCTACACGTCTCAGACTGTCCTTGTCACCGGCATAGACGTCTATTTTTCCGCTCAGTAAAAAATACATCACCTGAGCAGAATCGCCCGGCTCAAACAGGGTTTGATTTTCTTTTAGATGAGAAAAATGCGCACTTTGAATCAGCTCCTGCAGAAACTCGGCAGACACATTCGGGTAACTGCGCAAGAAGGTCTGCAGCACTAATCTGATGGTATGTAGCCTATGATGCAGAGGCTCAAAGTGGACGGCCACCTCATCCAGCTTGGCTTTGTCGATTAACGACCAATCAACAGATTCAAACAGGCACGAAGAGGTACATAGCAGGCTAAAACCGAGATTCTCTTCGCCTGCCAAAATGGCTTGGCCTACCCACTGTCCTGGTTGTAAATCCAGGGCATTCACTGTGGTGTCCTGCTGGCGCAACTGCAAAACTGCCGAACCACTCACCAGACGATACAAGGTGGTATTCAGATCGCCTTGGGCAAACAAATGATGCGCTTTCTCACAATTAACCATCACCCCATGAAGGGATGCGGATTGCTCGAGTAACTCGATGCCCTGCCCTTGCAACAACATAGCCTGACCCTGCTAAAAACTGGAACCTAGAGTATAGAATAAAACGTTAAATATTCAGCAACTTAACGCAAGCAGCGTAATTATGCCCTGAGTTACTCTTATTATTCTGATTTTCGCACAGACGCACTATCCATACGCCGACGGCTAAGCACTTGTGCCAGTTTCTTCATGCTCACGGCTTTGTCTTTTTCATCCACAATTTCAAGACCCAGCATAGCTTCAAGTAAGTCTTCCAGTGTCAGGATCCCTTCAAGCCCACCATATTCATCCACGACCAGCAGCATGTGCGCACGATTATTCAAAAAATGGTCGAAGGTCTGCACCAGTGGCATGCTGCTGAGCATTGTCACCATATCTTTGCGATACTCACCCAACGTACGCTGCCCATTGCCACGCGCCTGAGCCAACAACAGATCAGACTTGAGCACAAAGCCGGTAACCTGCTCCGGTTCATTTTCATACACAGGAATACGGGAAAAGGTGACATCGTCATGCTTATGAAAGAAGGTTTCCACCGTCATAACTTCCGGCAATGAAAACACCACGGTGCGATGGGTCATGGCTTCTTTGATTTTCATTTGATGCAAGTTAAGCAGGTTCTGCAGAATATGCGCCTCACGCGACGCCAGTTGCCCTTCATCCCGGGATAACTCAGCCATTGCCAAAAGCTCGGCGCGATTCAAACCTCGCTGAGAATTATCCGGCGATATATGTTTGGTTAGCCAGTTAGACATCACCACAAAGGGATACATGCCCCAGATCAGGTACTTCAGCAAGTAGGCTGTTATGGGCGCCAACTGGCGCCAATACGTCGCGCCCAAGGTTTTGGGAATAATCTCCGAAAAAATCAGGATCAGTAACGTCAACACCGCAGACGCAAGTCCCAGATAGGCATCACCAAATACAACGGCCGCCTGCGCACCAGCACCGGCGGCACCAAAGGTATGGGCAAAGGTGTTTAACGTCAGAATTGCCGACAAAGGCCGATTAATATCATCGGTTTGACTTCTCAGCAATTGGCCGGCCGGACGACCTTCCCCCTCCAGAACAGAGATGTAGGCGGAAGAGACACTCAGGATCACTGCCTCGGCGATAGAGCACAGAAACGAAAAACCCAGGGCAACCAACACATAAACTATAAGCAAAATCATTGGGCTTTTGGCTCCTGGCTGCCCCGATACTTATCAAACCACCATAGAATATACTGCACTTTGGTCATCAGGTTACTGGGGCGTTTGTAAATGCCGTGCGGTGCGTCTGGAACTCTGACCATGGCGGTGTCCACGCCTTGCAGTTTGAGTGCCTGATAATATTGCTCCGTTTCGGAAATAGGCGTTCTATGATCAGCCTCACCTGTCAATAACATGGTTGGCGTTTTTACATTACCCACATAGCTAATGGGTGAACGTTTCAGATAATGCTCAGGATCTTCCCAGGGTTTCTTAGCAAACCAATACTGGGTAAAAAATGGATACATATCTGCTGTTAAAACAAAGCTGTACCAATTAATAACGGGTTTAGCCACCACCGCGGCTTTAAAGCGGTCCGTATGACCCACAATCCAGGCGGTTAGCACGCCGCCACCAGAACCACCAGTCACAAAGAGCTGCTCAGCATCAATGAAGCCTTTGCCAATGAGCGTGTCCACACCACTCATAAGGTCATCATAATCCTGGCTGGGATAATTGTGGTGAATAGTCTGGGCGAATTGCTGACCATAACTGGAGCTGCCACGGGGATTGGTATACAGCACCACATAACCCGCGGCTGCAAACAGCTGAACTTCGGCAGAAAAGTGCGGGCCATAGGCGGTTGTCGGCCCACCATGGATCTCAAGTAGTAACGGATACTTCTTACTGGCGTCGAAATCTGGCGGATACACCACCCAGCCTTGAATATCCAAACCATCAGCTTGTGATTTGTACCAAATTTCCTCGACCTTCCCCAAGGTCTTATGGCCTAGGGCATCGTCATTTAAATGAGTTAATAACTGCGGTTCACCCTTTTTCAATACCGCGATATCTGCTGGTCTGTCAGGGCTAGAATAGGTAAACACCAGGGCGCCGTCTTCTGCTACATCAAACTCAGCACCGGTGTAGGGCCGCCCGTAGGACTGTCCGCCCAAACTGTCCGTCAGAACTTGGCGTTTACCATTAAGTCCCTGAAATGCCAGTAAGGTTTTACCTTGATTATCATATTGAATATATAAGCCTCGCCCTTTGGCATCCCACTTAAAATCACTGATGCTGCGATCCAAGTCAGCACTGATTGAACGGCTGTTACCACTTGCCAGCTCCAGGATATAGAGCTGGTTGTTCTCATAGTTAGTACGCTTGTCATCATAGCCAAGGTAAGCAAGATATTTACCGTCCGGCGATACCTGAGGGTTATTATCTGGCCCGTTTCTCTCGGTAATCGCCTGAATTTTTCCGGACGCCACGTCCAGTTGATAAATTTCGGTATTCACCGGTGCCGTGCGGAAGTCTTCATGCAGATTGGCGGAAAAATACAAAGACTCGCCATCCTTACTCCAACTCAAACCGCCACTGTGGTTGTAGTCGCCAAAGGTCAGCTGACGAGGACTCCCCCCCTGCGCATCAAGCACAAAGATCTGCACATACCCAGGTTCGGCATAGCCGCCACCGTCGTTTCGGTAAATAACGTCGTCAATAAATACCGCCGGTTCTGCCCATTTTGCACCAACAGGCATACCGCTCAGGGCCACTGGAGACTTGGCTTTTCCTTTGACAAACATCTTAAAGGCCAACTTACTGCCATCAGGTGACCACGTCAATCCACTGGGGGATGAGGTCAAATGGCTAATCTGCCCACTGACTTTCTTATCCAACCACTGCAGATGAATCTGCGGCTTTCCTGACTGAGTCGACACATAAGCTAAGCGCTTTTGATCCGGCGCCAAGGCTAACCCATAATCCTGATGAGCCCCGCTGGTTACCGGTAACATTTGCCCTTGTTTATCCACCTGCCAGATGTTGCCAAGCTTCTTATCTTGGTAGATGTCCATGTAATTACGAATAAAAAACACACTGCCAGACTCAGCACCAGCCGTGATCCCGGAGGCGTACTCCAAACTAAAAATGTCACTGGGAACTAGCATTGATTGAGGCTCAGCCTGGATAGCACCAGCGCCCAGCAGCAAAGATACGGCCAGAGATTTATAGGAATTCATATTATTTCCCTGAGTTAACAGACTGATATTCCCTTGGATTGTTGCACCTCCAGCACAGCCTGTCATCTGCCATTCAACGTAAAAACCGGAAAAATCTGCTCATTTATTAATCAAATGTGTCGATATAAGAGGTGGAGGTGAGTCATTATGAACATGTCCATTGCAATCGCATTTTCCCCCAACCAATCCTTGGTGGGGGACGTAAAGCCTGTCCAGCAAAGGCAAGATTCAGCTAACGGTTTGCTAGACGCGAAGGAACAGCGCTTGCCCAAGGAAAACAGCAGGCAAACGCTAAACACACTGGATGAGAATTACCGGATAACGCTGAAAATTGAACGAGAGTTACAACACTACAATCTGGAAACAGAGTTGAAGTACTATAAATACAATCATAGTGAACAGGGTCAGTTACTCGATACCCTTGTTTAAGCTGGATTTTACGCTCTACTCAAAACCACTGGCGGGTAAATACCTTGTCTAGTTCATCAAATGCTTTACGCAATAATCCCGCCAGTTCCATATATTTAGGTCTACGTTGAATATCCTGGAGCTGGCAACCTTGCTGGCGCATTTTAGAATGGATCTCCTGATACCAGGAAAAAATAGCCGGCGGTAGTGACTGGTTTGCCCTATGGCCAAGCCACAATAACCCCTGCAATGGCAGACTCAAAAAGAAAGCTGCCATAGCCAGCGCCTGAGGCAAGGCTTCATGGCCTAAAGTGCTTACATGGGCAAAGGCGACAATCACGGCCAGCGGGGGCATAAAGCGAATGGAAAAACGCGTAGCTGCGATAACACGACACTCAGGGAAAAGCCCGTACAGTTCAGGCTGCATTGGCCACAGTTGCATATAAGCCTGGCCATCTTTGAACATGCTGGTGATGGATTGCGCCATAACTGCCCCTCGGTTTAAAACACTACGTTTTAACTATATCAGCATTTACCCCAGTTAGCGGCAAAGATTTCTGTCATTCGCCGCCCCGCAATACCAGTAAGCTTATCTTATCGGTATAACACCAAGGTGCTGGTTAACCTGTCTCTACCGAAGGAGGCCATTTTGATAAATTCTTCACGGCTCACAGGCACATTGGTAAAGTCCATTTCCGTCTGCCAGCTTTCATAGTCTCGCTCGGGATCGGTAATAGAGACACAATTCTGGTCAGCGCCGGTCACTAACACCCAATGTGGAGCCTTGTCGCGCGTTAACCGCCACATGCTGATCAAACTCACTAACACGGCGCCTTGTTGCAGATATTCATCCAACTTGGCTAAGGTCAGTGGCGTATACTGAATATCAACTTGCGTTTCTTGCAACTGTTGAAGGAAGTGCTTGTGAACCTCTTCGATCACCACCTTTTTTTGTGGATCACGAACACTGTTGATAAATGGCACATTAGTCTGATTCACATACAAATGCACCTTGTAGTCACGGCGCCAGGCACTTAATGCCAAACCAAAGCCGCTGCATCCGCCATGACCGGACGTCATAAAGATAGTGGTCGCCTCACGCCAAATCTGAATCTCTTCGGCCATGGACATTTGATAGCGTGTATCGAGTTTATGCATAGCCATCATCAAACTCGCCGGGCCGCAGGTAAAGTCCGTCGTTTGTTGGTAGCGAATGCTGGGCTGTTTGCCTAGGGAAGTGGGACGCAAAGTACGCTCCATCTGCAGCGCATCGCCACCGTCTTCGTAATACCCTTCAACCCTGCCAATCGGACGGTACTTGAGTTTTTGATAGAGGTTGATGGCAGCCTGATTATCGACCCGAACCTCAAGACGCATAAACAAGCACAACTCTTCTGAAGCGCGCTGCTCGACGTCATTGAGCAACTGCTGAGCTACGCCTTTTCCGCGGCTAGCATCAGATACGGCAATGGAGTATAGCCTGGCGAGCTGAGTGCCATTGCGGTAGAGCACCAGCGCATAACCCGCCAGATGCTGACCATCGTAGGCAACTATCAGTGAGCAATGCCCTTTACGAATAAAATAGGTAAAACTGCGACGGGAAATTCTGTCCGTCGTAAAGCTGGCTTTTTCCAACGTGACTAAATCGGAGATATCAGTCAGTTGAGCAGGTCGAATAACAAGTGTGTTCAACAACATAGACTCGCAAAAATGCGTCGCGATAGTTTAGGCTTAAACGCAGAAACTGCAATATGCAAATACAAGACAAGCCAATCGTTTAAAACTATTATTCCAACACTTGTTTTAGTGTATTTTAGCGGTCTGCGTGATGTCCTTGTTGGGCACAATAAGCAGACGAATTTGTTATACCTCTTAATCTGACGCTAGTAGGCGTCTAAGGCATTAGTCAGCATGTCTGGATACTTTGTGGTCGTGGACGACCTGGACGATTGGGCTCCCTACTTCCCCAGTCGAGAAGTTATCTCCTTTGATCAATATCTGGCCAAAACCGATATCCCCGCCGATCAAACTGTACGGATCCTCAATTTCTGTCGCAACAAGCGGGCGCTGGGACGCGGTTACTACTGCTCTTTGCTAGCGGAGGCCAGGGGACATAAAGTGATCCCCAATATCAGCGTACTTAACGATTTGCGTCGTAAGAAGCTTTACACACTAAAGCTCGAAGAAGTCGCAAAATCCATTGCTAAGTTAAAGCCAGCGGGTAATGACACCCAGACCACGTTCCGCATCTTTTTAGGCGAATGTTTGCAAACCGAGTTTGCCGAACTGGCCAAAAACATTTTTGAACGCTTTGCCGCTCCGGTGTTGGAAGTCACGCTGGAATATGACGGCCAATGGAGCCTGGAAAAGGTTCATACTCTGTCATTAAAAGAAATCACCGATGAAGCCGAGCAGGAATTCTTAGCCAACACACTGGAGAAATTCAGTAACCGCCTGTGGCGTAAGCCTAAGACACGCAAACACTATCGATATGATGTGGCGATGTTGGTCAACGCTGAAGAAAGCATGCCTCCCAGCGACAAGAAAGCGCTGAACAATTTTATTAAGGCTGCAGATAAGCTGGGTATCAATCTGGAAACCATCGGCAAGCGTGATTATGTGCGCCTGGCGGAATACGACGGACTCTTTATCCGCGAAACCACCTCTATTGACCACCACACCTATCGATTCGCCAAAAAGGCTGAAGCAGAAGGCATGGTCGTTATAGACGATCCAACCTCTATTCTACGTTGTACCAATAAGGTTTATTTGGCCGATCTGTTGCGAACCAATAAGGTTCCCACGCCAAAAACCTTGTTGTTAAGTCGCACTGACAAGGAAAGTCTACAGCACGCCATTGATTATTTAGGCTTTCCAATCGTGCTGAAAATACCAGATGGGGCCTTTTCGCGCGGCATGTTTAAAGCCACCAACATGGATGAGTTGGTGGATGCCATGAAAAAATTAAGCAAGACTTCGGCCTTGGTTTTAGCGCAGGAGTTCCTATATACCGAGTACGACTGGCGTATCGGCGTGCTGAACAACAAGCCGCTTTACGCCTGCAGATACTTTATGGTGAAAGGACACTGGCAGATTTACCGCCATGATGACGGTAAAAAAGCTGCTACGGGCGGCTTTGAAACCATGCCAACCTATGAAGTACCACAGCCGGTCCTCGAAGCGTCCTTGAAAGCCTGTCGACTGATCGGTGATGGATTTTACGGGGTAGATGTCAAACAGACCAAAGACGGCCGGGTGGCGGTAATTGAAGTCAATGACAACCCTAGTATCGATTCGAGCGTTGAAGACAAGTTTTTAGGGCAAGCCCTTTATTACGAAGTGATGGCGGAATTTTTGCGCCGGCTTGAATCTCAATAGCAGGGGCACCGGTCCCTTGCATGAATTATGTAGTACAACTTTTTAGCTGGAGAATTTATGGCTGAAGCAAGACATAGCCGCCTGATGATTTTAGGATCAGGCCCCGCGGGCTACACGGCGGCCGTTTACGCGGCCCGTGCCAACCTTAACCCTGTATTGATCACCGGTATTCAACAGGGCGGCCAATTAACTACAACCACTGAGGTTGAAAACTGGCCAGGTGATCCAGAGGGCCTGACAGGTCCAGATTTGATGGTGCGCATGCAAAAGCACGCCGAGAAGTTTGATACCGAAATCATCTTCGATCACATCAACGAAGTAGACTTTTCTAAACGTCCATACACCCTCAAAGGTGACAGCGGCAGCTATACCTGTGACGCGCTGATTATCGCTACCGGTGCTTCAGCTAAGTATCTGGGCTTACCCTCTGAGCAAGCCTTTATGGGTAAAGGCGTTTCCGCCTGTGCAACATGCGACGGTTTCTTCTACCGCAATCAAAAAGTAGCGGTGATCGGTGGTGGTAACACCGCGGTTGAAGAAGCGCTGTACTTATCCAACATTGCCTCAGAAGTTCATGTAATTCACCGACGCGACAGCTTCCGCAGTGAAAAAATCCTGGCTGACCGCCTGATGGAAAAAGCCAAGAATGGTAACGTTGTATTGCACCTGAACAAAACCCTGGACGAAGTGCTGGGTGATGAGATGGGTGTGACAAAAGTACGCATTCGCGATACGCAAAACGACAGTACCGAAGAATTGGACGTGATGGGCTTATTTGTGGCTATTGGCCATAAACCTAATACCGATATTTTTGCCGGCCAACTAGATATGAATGATGGTTACATCAAGATTAACAGTGGTCTGAATGGCAATGCCACCGCAACCAGCGTACCTGGTGTTTTTGCTGCCGGGGATGTGTGTGACCACGTTTACCGTCAGGCCATTACTTCGGCCGGTACCGGCTGTATGGCCGCACTGGATGCAGAGAAGTATCTGGACGGTCTGGAATAAGCCTCGAAGGCAGGCATAAGCCTGCCTCTTTCCCGCCTATGAGCGAACATTTCTATAAACTTGACCAGCGCCTGCAGTTTCCTGATCCGACCCTGGCATTACTGGACCCGAATGGCTTACTGGCTTTTGGTGGTGATTTAACTGTCGCTCGCCTCTTGTTGGCCTATAGCAATGGCATTTTCCCTTGGTTCAGCCAGGGCGAGCCCATCTTATGGTGGTCCCCTGATCCAAGGGGTATTTTGGAACTGGATGAATTCATTTGCAGTAAAAGTCTGGCCAAACTGGCCAGGTCGAAACGTTATCAAGTCACCCTGAATAGGGATTTTGACGCAGTCATCCGCCACTGTGCCTCGGTACCAAGAGATATTAACGGTACCTGGATCACTGAGCAGATGATTCAGGCCTATATGGCCATGCATCGGGCAGGACACGCACACTCAGTGGAAGTGTGGGACAAACAGGAACTAGTTGGGGGATTATACGGCGTTAGTATCGGCAAAATATTTTGTGGTGAGTCAATGTTTCATTTGCGAAGCAACACCTCCAAACTGGCATTTTTTCACTTAGTTCACTATCTAAAAGGGATGGCATTTGACTTGATAGATTGTCAGTTGCAAAACTCTCATTTAGCTAGCTTAGGCGTGAAAGAAATACCCCGTTCACAATTTCTAAGCAGACTCAAACCAGCCATTGCTTCGTCGGTTAGCAGCGATTGCTGGCAGAAAAAATGCCTTAACGAATAAGTGCAAGAATGAAGTTTGCTCTCACCCATCCCTTTACCTGTAGTTACCTGCCAGAGGAAGACGAGCAGCTTATCGTCCTGACCGATGCCGATCCGGTGAGTGTAGAACATTATCAATATCTGCTCGGCGCAGGATTCAGACGTAGCGGTGAGCATGTCTATCGTCCCCACTGCCCGCAATGCAATGCCTGCCAATCTTTACGCATTCCCGTTGCGCAATTCAAACCCAGCCGTGGACAACGAAAACTAATAAAAGCCACGCAGCACATAGAACACCGGTTGTCGGAAACGAACAAAACCGAGTATTACCCTATGTACGCCCGTTATATTGCGGCGCGCCATCAAGACGGCAGCATGTACCCGCCTTCACAAGAGCAATATCATACCTTTACCCAAGCGCCCTGGGGTAATCCTCAGTATCTTGAGCTATGGTTGGATTCGCAGTTAGTCGGCCTGGCCATTACGGATGTTACCGAGCAGGCATTGTCGGCCTTATACACTTTCTTTGAACCCGACCTGTCAACACTTTCATTGGGCACGCTTGCCATATTGCGACAGATTGAGGTGGCGAAAAGCTTGGGTAAGGCACATCTTTATCTGGGCTACCAAATAGATCAATGTGACAAAATGAACTACAAATCCCGCTTCCACCCTCACGAGAAATTTATCCGTGGTAACTGGTACCGAGAGCAAGATCAGGGCTGAAAAAGTAAAAAAATCCAGAGTACGCTTTACAGTGGCGGTATATTTGGGCAAAATCTGCGCGGCATTTCTCTGGGTACCAGATAGGATAAATTTCCCTGGTAATAAGGAAACTTCAGGTAAACACGACTTTGCCCCCTGGGAACGACAATATTCATCACATTCTGCTTGGGAAATCTCCCAAACTGGAAAGTAACTAGCGATAAACAAAGGTAATTTTTTTAGATGGCGAAAGAAGACTGTATTGAAATGGAAGGCACGGTATTGGACACCCTTCCAAATACTATGTTTCGTGTTGAGCTTGAAAACGGTCACGTGGTTACCGCGCACATCTCTGGCAAAATGCGCAAAAACTATATCCGTATTCTCACCGGCGACAAAGTCACAGTCGAGATGACCCCATACGATCTGACTAAAGGACGTATCATCTACCGCGCTCGTTAATTTTTTCGCGGAAAGATAAAAAAAGGCCCGTTATACGGGCCTTTTACATTTTTCAGGCTTCTGCCTTTGAGCTATTCATACTGTAATCAAAGCTCAGTTTGTCATCCTTCACATCAATTTTTACGCTGCCGCCTTCAGACAGCTCACCAAACAGCAACTGATTGGCCAGCTCTTTCTTCACGTGCTCCTGCAGAACCCTGGCCATTGGCCTGGCTCCCATCGCCTTGTCATAGCCTTTTTCAGCCAGCCAAGCGCGTGCATCAGAAGTAATTTCCAGCGATACGCCCTTAGCATCCAGCTGCACCTGCAGTTCAACAATGAACTTATCGACCACCTGCAGAATAATGTCAGCCTCAAGATGATTAAACCAAATGATGCCGTCGAGACGGTTTCGGAATTCAGGGCTGAATATGCGGTTAATCTCGGCTAGAGCATCATGACTGTGATCTTGCTGTTTAAAGCCAATAGATTTTCTCACCGTCTCATGCACGCCTGCGTTGGTGGTCATCACCAACACCACGTTACGAAAATCTACCTTACGTCCGTTGTTGTCGGTCAGGGTACCGTGATCCATCACCTGCAGCAGGATGTTATAGATATCACTATGTGCTTTTTCTATTTCATCCAACAGCACCACTGAATACGGATGCTTAATCACGGCATCAGTTAACAAACCGCCCTGATCAAAGCCCACATAACCAGGAGGGGCACCAATTAACCGGCTTACCGCATGACGCTCCATATACTCAGACATATCAAAACGTACCAGCTCCACCCCCATAATTTTCGCAAGCTGCTGGGTTACCTCGGTTTTACCTACCCCGGTGGGGCCAGCAAACAAGAAGTTACCAATGGGTTTGGTTTCGCTGCCAAGGCCACTGCGAGACAAGCGAATAGCGTTTGTAAGCGTCTCTATGGCATTGTCCTGGCCAAATACTACCATTTTGAGGTTGCGGTCCAGGTTCTTAAGCGTTTCTTTGTCAGAAGCCGACACCGACTTCTCAGGGATACGCGCCATTTTGGCAATAATCTGCTCGATCTCCGCCACGCCAATGGTTTTCTTGCGCTTTGACACAGGCAATAAACGCTGACTGGCACCGGCTTCATCTATGACATCAATAGCCTTATCCGGCAAATGACGCTCATTGATATACTTTGCAGAAAGCTCCGCAGCGGCGCGCACAGCCTTGTGTGTGTAGCGCACGCCATGGTGCTCTTCATAACGAGATTTCAATCCCATCAAGATCTTGGTGGTGTCATCCACACTAGGTTCTATCACATCAATTTTCTGGAAACGCCTGGCCAGCGCCCGGTCTTTCTCAAAAATACCCTGATATTCCTGATACGTAGTTGAACCAATACAGCGCAACTCACCACTGGAAAGCTTAGGTTTAAGCAGGTTGGATGCATCCATGACCCCACCAGACGCAGCGCCAGCACCAATAATGGTGTGGATCTCATCAATAAACAAAATAGCGTGCTCGTCACGCTCCAACTCTTTCAAGATGGCTTTCAAACGCTTTTCAAAATCACCACGGTATTTGGTACCCGCCAGTAATCCGCCCAAATCCAGGGAGTAAACGGTAGCGTCGGCAATCACTTCCGGTACTTCTTTTTGAACTATACGGTATGCCAAGCCCTCAGCAATGGCCGTCTTACCCACCCCCGCTTCACCAACCAGTAACGGATTGTTCTTACGGCGACGGCATAGGATCTGAATTGTACGCTCCAGCTCCATATCACGGCCGATTAACGGGTCAACCTTACCTTCCTTCACCATCACATTGAGGTTGGTGGAATACTTATCCAAGGTAGATGTGCCCTCTTCTACTTCACCCGGTTCGTCTTCACGTTCAACCTGAGAGGGACGATCTTCTTCCGATTTCGATACACCATGGGAAATAAAATTCACCACGTCCAAACGGGTCACATCCGACTTTTTCAGAATGTAAACCGCCTGGGATTCCTGTTCACTAAAAATGGCAACCAATACATTGGCCCCAGTCACTTCATCTTTTCCGGAAGATTGCACATGGAAAACCGCGCGTTGCAATACGCGTTGAAAACCTAAGGTTGGTTGGGTTTCACGATCAGATTCAGGTCCATCAAGAATCAATGGCGTGGTGTCTTTTACAAAATCGGTTAACTCAGCACGAATAACATCGATATTGGCACCACAGGCTTTGAGTGCCTCTCGAGCCGCTTTATTGTCGAGCAGTGCCAGTAGCAAATGCTCGACCGTCATAAATTCATGGCGATGCTCACGAGCGAAAATAAACGCCTGATTTAACGTTTGCTCTAAATCTTTATTCAACATACGCGACCCCTTACTACTGCGCTCGACGATTCAAGCTGGCTCCATGGAACACATTAATGGATGTTGATGCTTCCTGGAGTACTGATTGACTTGCATAACCTTGGTTTCAGCGATTTCCGCAGTGTAAATACCGCATACCGCTCGTCCCTCGTAGTGCACCGTCAACATCAATTGGTTTGCTTTGTCCGCTGTCATATTAAAAAAACGCATCAACACTTCTACTACAAAGTCCATCGGCGTGTAGTCATCGTTGTTCAGCAATACTTTATACATCGGAGGCGGCTGAACTTTGCGTTTTACCGCCTCGAGTTGCTTGTCATGACTAATGATGCTGTCTTTACTCATACTTCAAATAATAGCCGTTCAATTAAAATGCTAAATGGGAATTTCTGACTTTTTAGTAAAATGTTAAATTTACCCTTGACATATTCAGGTTAAAAAATCTACATTTTTTAGGTTCCCTTAATTTGCAGTAGTCAGGGAACCGTAATCCCTAAGTCTCATTGTGGGGATTATCACAGGACAGTTCAAGGGCTCTAGAGGAAGCAGAAGTATGGCAGTTGGCAAGGTTAAGTGGTTCAACAACGCTAAGGGTTTCGGTTTTATCGTACCGGAAGACGGCGGTGAGGATGTTTTCGCTCACTATTCTACGATCCAGATGGAGGGTTACCGCTCTCTTAAAGCGGGTCAGGAAGTTAAGTATGAAGTGCAACAGGGTCCTAAGGGACTACACGCTGAGAACATCGAGTTAGCTATCGAGCCGGAAAGATAAATCCGGCTTGGCAAAATAAAAAAAGCAGATACAGATTATCTGCTTTTTTTATTTCTGCTGTTTATGACTGCCCAGAATATAGACTAATTAAATCTGATTTATAGCTTATATTTATATTCTTTAGTCCATGATTGATTTGCTATTTAATTCAATTAGTTGGTGTTTTGTCTTATGAACCATAAAATAAATTATTCAGCATAATCTCACTATACTGAATAGGTTCTAGCAAGTTCAGCCAAGCATAAAAAAGCCCGGTCAATGCCGGGCTTCAATCATTTGCTTTTCAATTACAAGGTAGCCAGGACGCTCTTAAACACGTCACTTGGGAACATGGCTTTACTCACCTTAGCTTCTTCAGGGAGGTAGTAACCACCGATATCCAGCGGATTGCCTTGAGTCGCATCAATCTCAGCCAAAATCTTGGCTTCATTAGCTTGCAGGGCTTCAAACAGAGGTTTGAACTTAGCCGCCAGCTCAGCATCTTTGCTTTGGTTAGCCAAGGCTTCAGCCCAGTACATGGCCAGATAGAAATGGCTGCCACGGTTGTCCAGTTCACCGGCACGACGCAGCGGTGATTTATTCTCGTTCAGCAGCTTTTCAGTGGCCTGATCAAGGGTCTTAGCGAGTAGTTCCGCTTTGGCATTTTTCTGCTTAATA
The DNA here is from genome assembly GCF_018531185.1 of Bowmanella yangjiangensis. Lineage (NCBI taxonomy): Bacteria > Pseudomonadati > Pseudomonadota > Gammaproteobacteria > Alteromonadales > Alteromonadaceae > Bowmanella > Bowmanella yangjiangensis. The sequence goes on along the minus strand of NZ_JAHDJU010000001.1, from coordinate 1,710,716 downwards.
GACAGGTCTTCCAGCGATACAGCCAGGGCCAGGAACTCGCCCAGGGAATCCCAGCGTAAGTGCCCTTCCTCAACAAACTGTTGTACGTGCTTAGGCGCAGAACCGCCAGCGCCCGTTTCAAACAGGCCGCCACCGGCCATCAGTGGCACGATAGACAACATCTTGGCACTGGTACCCAGTTCAAGAATCGGGAACAAGTCTGTCAGATAGTCACGCAGCACGTTACCGGTTACGGAAATAGTATCCAGACCACGGATACAACGCTCCATGCTGTAACGAATTGCGCGAACCGGAGACATGATTTGAATATCCAAACCTTCGGTATCGTGCTCTTGCAGATAGGTATTTACTTTTTTGATCAACTGAATGTCATGGGCACGCTCATCGTCCAGCCAGAACACGGCCGGCATACCGGATTGACGGGCACGAGTTACCGCCAGTTTCACCCAGTCGCGGATTGGCGCGTCTTTGGTCTGACACATACGCCAGATGTCGCCTTCTTCCACATCATGCTCGATCAGTACATTTTCGTCTTGATCAATGATACGCACAGTGCCGTCAGCCTTAATTTCAAAGGTCTTGTCGTGCGAACCGTACTCTTCGGCTTTTTGCGCCATCAAACCCACGTTAGGTACAGTACCCATTGTGGTTGGGTCGAAAGCACCGTGAGTCTTACAGAAATTGATCACTTCCTGATAGATAGTGGCGTAAGTACTTTCAGGGATCACGGCTTTGGTGTCATAAGGCTTGCCGTCAGGTCCCCACATTTGACCAGAGCTTCGGATCATAGCAGGCATAGAGGCATCAACAATCACGTCACTAGGCACGTGCAGGTTGGAAATACCTTTGTCTGAGTTCACCATGGCAATAGGTGGGCGGTCAGCATAACAGGCGTTGATATCGCGTTCGATTTCGCTGCGCTGAGACTCCGGCAGGCTGGCAATCTTATCGTAAACACTGCCCAAACCATCATTAGCGTTCACACCTAGTTCGGCAAACAGGTCAGCATATTTCTCGAACAAATCTTTGTAGAACACTTTTACGCAGTGGCCAAACACAATGGGGTGCGACACCTTCATCATGGTTGCCTTAACATGCAGCGAGAACAAAATGCCCGTTTGCTTGGCATCTTCAATTTGTTCTTCGAAGAACTTGCACAGGGCTTTTTTGCTCATGTACATGCCATCAATCACTTCACCTGCCAACAGGTCAATACGAGGCTTAAGTACTGTCTTGTTGCCCTGCTTGTCGGTGTGCTCGATACGAACAAAGCCAGCTTTGTCCACTGTCACTGACTTCTCACGAGAGTAAAAATCACCACCGCGCATGTGCGCTACGTGCGTGCGTGAAGCCTGGCTCCAAGCTCCCATGGAGTGTGGATGGGTTTTGGCGTAGTTCTTAACCGCAGTCGGTGCACGACGGTCTGAGTTACCTTCACGCAGCACAGGGTTTACCGCACTACCCAAAATCTTACCGTAGCGAGCCTTGATGCTTTTCTCTTCATCGTTTTTCGGCTCTTCCGGATACTCAGGCAACATAAAGCCTTTGCTGCGCAATTCTTTAATGGCAGCTTTAAGCTGAGGAATAGACGCACTGATGTTGGGCAACTTAATGATATTGGCATCAGCGTGCTGAGTCAGCTCGCCCAATTCTGCCAGCGCGTCTTGCACTTTCTGATCATCAGTTAAAAATTCTGGGAAAGCAGCCAACATACGGCCAGCCAAAGAAATATCGCTTAACTCAACTTCAATATCCGCCGTTGACGCGAATGCCTTAATGATAGGCAGCAAAGAGTACGTAGCAAGAGCCGGCGCTTCATCGGTCTTGGTGTAAATAATTTTTGACTTGCTTGTCATGTGATACCTCTGTTGTTACGGCTGGATGCGGCCGGTTGGAACATTCCGGGGCAACAGGGGCCACTCACTATCTCCTGCTGAAAAACCCGGTTCCAACGTGACCGGGCCACATCCCCACCATGGCATCGGGAAGCATGCTTCCCGCAAAAAAGTGTCTGAATCATATATGGCCGAAACCGCCAAGTACAAGTGCTACTTGGGTATATACCCGCTAAAAGACTCAATCCAAACGCCTGTTTTAATTAGCTAAAGGCTTAGTTGACTGGCCGCTGGGCACCCGGATAATAAAGCCAATCACGCCAAGCAAAAGAAATCTTTCCTTATAGGTTATGCATACTCGAACTCTGTTACTTAATAAACCGTACGGCGTACTTTGCCAATTTACCGACCAGGAAGGCCGTCAAACCCTGAAAGATTATGTCGATATTCCAGGGGTGTATGCAGCAGGAAGGCTGGATATGGACAGCGAAGGCCTGCTGGTACTGACCAATGACGGCAAACTTCAGCATAAGCTGGCTCACCCCAAAAGCAAAACCAGCAAAACCTATTGGGTGCAGGTAGAAGGCATACCTGAAGAAAAGGCCTTGCAAGCTCTGCGTGACGGCGTGCAGTTAAAAGACGGCTTGACACTGCCGGCGAAAGTGTCGTTAATGCCGGAACCTGAGGTGTGGCCGCGCAATCCACCCGTGCGTTTTCGCCAGTCCATTCCTACCAGTTGGCTGTCCATTAGCATCAGTGAAGGACGTAATCGCCAGGTTCGACGCATGACAGCCCACATCGGTTACCCTACCCTGCGCCTGATCCGCTATCGGGTGGGCAGCTGGACCTTAGATGGCATTGCCCCTGGTCAGTTTCTGGAGATTTAAGTGTTTAAACCTAATGTCACCGTGGCCTGTGTCGTAGAAGCCCAAGGCAAATACCTACTGGTTGAAGAAAACATTAACGGCAAGCTGGTATTCAATCAGCCAGCCGGTCATTTAGAGGCTGGGGAATCGATTCCAGATGCTGCTCGCCGTGAACTGCGTGAAGAAACCGGTCTGGATTTCCTACCCACGGGTCTGGTAGGTACCTACCTGTATCCGGTGGAACGAGAGGGTTTGACGTTTTTACGTTTTTGCTTTGCCCTCAAGCTCGATACGCCTGTGGCAACGGCCCCACAAGACCGACAAATTCTGGCCTGTCATTGGTTAAGCCTGGATGACATCAAACAGCGTCAATCCCAACTGCGCTCCCCTATGGTACTGCGCTGTATCGAGGACTACCGGCAAGGGAAAATCACGCCCCTTAATCAATTCCACTATCTGCCCTAAGCCGTCCATAGCAGATGCGTCCGCCAGACAAGTCTGCTAGAATTCGCGCTCCGTAATTTAAGCGCAGTGTCAAGTTAATCAAGCCCATGCAGCAGAACAGTCAAATTAAAGTCATCGTCGGTATGTCCGGTGGTGTGGATTCCTCCGTTTCAGCCTATTTGCTTAAACAGCAAGGCTACCAGGTGGAAGGGCTGTTTATGAAAAACTGGGAAGAAGATGACGATGCAGAATACTGCGCTGCTGCCGAAGACCTGAAAGACGCCCAGGCCGTTGCCGACAAATTGGGCATCAAGTTACGTACTATCAATTTTGCCGCCGAATATTGGGATAACGTTTTTGAATATTTCCTGGCCGAATACAAAGCCGGTCGCACACCGAACCCGGATATTATGTGCAACAAGGAAATTAAGTTTAAAGCCTTTCTGGAGTTCGCCTTAGAAGATCTGGGCGCTGACTATATTGCGACCGGTCACTATGTGCGTCGTCGCGAGCAGGATGGTCATTGGCAGCTGTTGCGCGGCCTGGATGACAACAAAGACCAGAGCTATTTCCTGTATACCCTTAACGAGCAGCAGGTCGGCCATACCTTGTTCCCTATCGGTGATATCGAAAAGCCCCGAGTGCGTGAAATCGCTGCTAAGCAAGGCCTTATTACTCACGATAAAAAAGACAGTACCGGTATTTGCTTTATAGGTGAGCGGAAATTCAAAGATTTTCTGGGTCGCTACCTGCCTGCTCAGCCGGGCAAAATTGAAACTACAGAAGGTGAAGTTATTGGCGATCATGAAGGGCTGATGTATCACACCCTGGGTCAACGCAAAGGCTTGCATATAGGTGGTCTGAAAGACCACGGCGAACAACCCTGGTATGTGGTGGACAAAGACGTCGCCCGTAATGTGCTTATCGTCGGTCAGGGCGATGACCATCCACGCCTTTATTCCAAAGGGCTAATCGCCAAGCAACTGGACTGGGTTGACAGACAAGGCCCCACCGCGCCTCTTCGCTGTGTGGTCAAAACCCGTTATCGCCAGCAGGACATCCCCTGTGAAGTAACCCCCTTGGCAAACGGCCAGTTGCAGGTGCTGTTTGACCAGCCGCAAAAAGCCGTAACACCAGGGCAGTCAGCCGTATTTTACCTGAACGAAGTCTGTCTGGGCGGCGGCATTATCGAGAGCTACATTCGCTAATATGAACGACAGAGAATTTGACAAAAGTCTGGCCCTGGCCGCGGTTTGCCAATCAGCCGCCCTGGTGCAACAATTTGCCCGTAAAGGCAATGGCGATGAGGGTGCCTTCGTTGCCAGTATTCAAAGCTTGGTAGTTACTGATCCCCAAAGCACCGAAGAGATCTATGGTAATCTGGCCAATCTAAGGCTGGGATTTGTCACCCTTGAGGGCCAGCTATCCAATAAACCGGTAGCCAAAGACGCAGAAATCACCCGCTATATTGCCAGCATCCTGGGACTGGAACGTAAACTGGCTAAGCAACCAAATAAGCTGGCCGAACTGGGTGAGCGTATAGACCATATCAAGCGTCAGCAAAGCCTGTATGCCCTTACCGATGAACCCATGCTCGCCAATATGGCGCGCATTTATTCTGATGTTATCAGTCCCATCGGACCACGTATTCAGGTCGCCGGCGATCCCAATCTGTTAAAACAAACCGCCATTCAGCACAGAGTCAGAGCTTTGTTGCTGGCCGGTATTCGTTCCGCGGTGCTTTGGCGTCAGTTAGGTGGCAAACGTCGCCATATCCTGCTCAGCCGTCGCAACGTATTGGAAAACGCCGAGAAGGCGCTCAAACGCATTAACCACTAATCAGGAGCCACAGCATGGAACTCTCTGCATTGTCAGCTATTTCCCCGGTAGACGGGCGATATGGCAGCAAAACCCAAGAACTTCGCGGTATTTTCAGCGAGTTCGGTCTGATCAAATACCGGGTTCAGGTAGAAGTGCGCTGGTTGCAAAAGCTTGCCAGCATTGACGCCTTACAGGAAGTTCCTGCTTTTAGCGCCAAAGCTCACGCATTATTAGATGCTATCGTTGCCGATTTCAGCGAAGCCGATGCGGCCCGCGTGAAAGACATAGAGCGTACGACTAACCATGACGTAAAAGCCGTTGAGTATTTCTTAAAAGAAAAAGTCGCCGACAACGCAGAGCTCAGTGCAGTTAGCGAATTTATTCACTTTGCTTGTACCTCAGAAGATATCAACAACCTGTCTCATGCTCTGATGCTAAGCGAAGCACGTAGCCAGGTGATTCTGCCTTACTGTGACAAGCTGATTAGTGAATTGCGTCGTTTAGCACTGGAATACAAAACCATTCCCATGATGGCCCGTACTCATGGCCAGCCAGCCTCCCCTACCACTATGGGCAAGGAAATGGCTAACGTTTTAGTGCGTCTGCAGCGTCAACGTGAACAGATTGCCGGTGTGGAGCTGCTTGGTAAGTTAAATGGTGCGGTTGGCAACTATAACGCGCACCTGTCAGCTTATCCGGCGCTGGATTGGCCTGGCATTTCCCGCGAGTTTGTAGAAAGTCTGGGTATTGTTTGGAACGCATACACCACACAGATCGAACCCCACGATTACATTGCTGAGCTATTTGATGCGGTAGCGCGCTTTAATACCATACTGATCGATTTTGACCGGGATGTATGGGGCTATATTGCACTGGGTCACTTTAAGCAAAAAACCGTGGCAGGCGAGATTGGTTCTTCCACCATGCCACACAAAGTAAACCCCATTGACTTTGAAAACTCCGAAGGCAACCTGGGACTGGCCAATGCCATTTTTGACCACCTGGCCGCCAAACTTCCTGTTTCCCGCTGGCAGCGCGACTTAACTGACTCCACTGTGCTGCGCAATTTAGGTGTAGGCATGGGCTACAGCCTGATTGCTTACCAAGCCACCTTAAAAGGTATCAGCAAGCTGGAAGTGAACGAGCAAAGCCTGCTCAGCGAGCTTGATGCTAACTGGGAGCTGCTGGCCGAACCCATTCAAACCGTGATGCGTCGTTATGGTATTGAAAAGCCCTATGAAAAGCTCAAAGAACTGACCCGTGGCAAAAGGGTAAACCAACAGATGATGGCCGAGTTTATTGACGGCCTGGCATTGCCCGAAGAGGTAAAAGCCGAGCTTAAACAATGGACACCAGCGGGTTACATTGGCCGCGCGGTTGAACTGGTTGAGCAGCTGGTTGGCTAACCATCAAGGCTTTTAACAGCTATACTTAAACGCCCGGGGAACCGGGCGTTTTTATTTTTGATAAGGGGTACAGTTTTCCACGCAGTTTACGGAACGAACAGCCATAAGGAGCTTGGCATGATCACCGCGCTGTTGAAGACCTGGATTTGGGCCGGTATTCAAAAAAACGGCTGTAAAAATATCAGTCCTGCCCGCTTAACCAATCTCATTTCCCTGGTATTGTTTTGTGTCATGTTGCTGCATTTGCCTTTGCATTTGTTTTATTGGGCAGAGGGCGGTGATGTGCAAATTTTGATATTGCTGTTCCACGCTATGCTCTGCCCGTTGGTGCCGCTTTTCAGTAATATAGGCCAAACCAGATTAGCGCGCCGGGTGCTTATTGGTGGCTATGCCAGCTTTATTTCCCTGACCAGCCTTCACCTGGGTTATCAAAGTGCCAGCCACTGGTTTCTGATATTGGGCTTTCTGACCGTACCTTTTCTGTTTTACCGCGAAGAAACTGTGCTCCTGCTATTCGCAGCAGGCAGTTTTGCTCTGGGTTTTTATCTGCTCGAGCATTTTGAAGTGGCACCTCTGCTCGGATTAGCGGAAAACTACCAACAAAGGGTCAAGCAGATCACCAATCTCACCTTCCCACTAACTTGCATGCTATGTACCTATCACATCTTTTTGGATCACGCTAAAAGTTGGACACGCATTGCTAACGAACAACGCCGTTCAGAAAACCTGCTTTTGAACCTGCTGCCTGATCCTATTGCCGAACGCCTAAAGGATTCAAATAAACCCGTGGCCGAGCACTTTGCCAGTGCCACAGTGTTATTCGCTGACATTGAGGGATTCAGTGACATTGTCAACAACAGGGCACCGGAAGCCGTGGTGAATTATCTTAACGATTTGTACAGCGAGTTTGACCAGTTACTCAAGCGCTATGACATGGAAAAGATCAAAACCAATGGTGATGAGTATATGGCGGTATCCGGCGTGCCCGTTCATCACCCCAATCACGCCCAACGTGCCTGCGCTTGCGCCTTACAAATGTTACTCACCTTTGAACAGGTTAATCAGCGCCATCATATCAATAAGGGATTGCGAATAGGCCTGAATAGCGGTCAGTTAATTGCTGGTGTCATAGGTAAACATAAGTTCAGTTATGACCTATGGGGAGATAGTGTAAATCTGGCCTCCCGGATGGAAAGCCAAGGTCAAAGCCATAAGATTCAAGTGTCAGAGCACACTTATAGACTCAGCCGACATGACTTTATCTTTGAACCTCGTGGCAAACTCAGCGTACGGGGCATGCAAGAATGTGAAACCTATTGGCTTATTGGCCCAATAAAGACATCAGACCAAACAGGAGATTGACTATTTTTTGCTCAAATCATAGACTGAGGTTTCGGCACAATGAGGTGCCGATTTTGGAGGCAATACAGATGACGTTTACCGTTAAAAACGTCGACTGGAGAAGCGCCAAAGACAAGCTCACAAAGCTGAGAGAAAAGGTATTCGTTTACGAATGGCGAATTCCCAAAGATGTGGAGTTTGATCGCCAGGACAGTGCGGCCTGTCATGTTTTACTGTTGGATGACGCAGGCATAGAAATAGCAACCGGACGTATCACCGCCGACGGTGAAATAGGACGGATTGCTGTATTGAACAACTGCCGTAAACCTGAGGTATATCAACAACTGCTGACCGCTTTGCTGGCGATTGCTAAGCAACAAGGTATGCAGACTGTCTCAGTGCAGTGCGAGTTGGAAGGTGTCAACTACTACCAACAACAAGGATTTCGTCCTGTCGGTGCAGTTTATATGGATGCAGGCATAGCTCGTCAGAGATTAGCTTGTAACATAGAACAGTTCTCACTCCCGAAAGTGGAGTTTACCCACTAGGGTGCCCCAAAAGGGCGCCCTAGGGCGTATTTTCAGCCGGCTTGCCAGAGATCAGAGCGTTCAGCTAAGTCGTATATTCCTTCTGCACGACTAATCAATATATTTACAAAGTCCCGCTGTGTTTGGTCAGGATTTTCTGCTCGTGACAGATTCTCTGCTTTCAACTGCCAGTGCAGCGAAAAATGCTTAAGTACCGCTCTGGCGTCTTCTGCCACACTGGCTGGTGCGACATCGGAGGGTAAATCGCCACCAATGGCCCAATACTGTTTGCCATCGATGGCTTTCACTTTCCATACGGTTAAAAGTGGCTCCAATACCCTGCTTTGTTCCAATAGAACGCTGTCGATAATCACCCCTTTCTCAGCGAGAAATTTGGCCACCTTTTGGTACTGATCCCTTACCCAGGTCGAAGATTGTTGTTCTGTCATTGTTATTTTTCCTCTAGTAGCGCAACCAGAGCCTGCAGCGGGTGCTTAGGTTTAACCCCTTGCATTCTGGCCGTTTGGCTGCGACAAGAATAGCCGGTGGCCAATACCTGTTCAGCTTTAAAACCTGCCAACGCTGGCTGCCAGCTCAGCTCAAATATTCCTTTGGAGTGCTCCAAATGCGACGTCTCGTGTCCATAAGTGCCGGCCATGCCACAGCAACCTACCGATACCGGGGTCAAATCCGCCCCCATTCGTTTAAAAATTTGCTGCCATTGCTTTTCCGCAGAAGGCAATGCAGTTTTTTCCGTGCAATGGCCAAACAAAGCAAATGACCGTAAAGGTTGAGCAGTAGCTTCAGGCAACTCCACGCTTTCCAGCCACTCATGAATCAGTTGCACGTTGAAATCGCCACGGTCGCTGCCCAGGGCTTTTTTATATTCATCCCGATAACAAAGCACCAAAGACGGATCCACGCCAACCATTGGGATGTTAAGTGCCGCGAGCTGGTTAAAAAATGCGGCAGCATTTTTAGCGGTAGAGGCAAATTCGGCTAAAAACCCTTTCACATGCTGAGGTTTACCATTGGGTTTAAAAGGCAGTAGCACTGGGTGCAAACCAAGCTTGCGTATCAGCTTGACTAAATCTTCAATCAGTTCAGCTTCATAAAAACTGGTAAAGGGATCTTGTACGATCAGCACCCTTTTGCTTAGTTGCTCGGGATTAAGGGATCTCAGCACGGACAAGTCAAAAGCCTGCACTTCTTTGTCGAGTCGCCCGGCCAACGTGGGATAAGAGAGCTTTGGTGCATCCACATAGCCCACCCACTTACGCAAAGGCCACTCGCCTATCACCAGCGCTGCGTTAATCAGGCGCGGGGCCTTGGACAATAGTGGCGCCATCTTCTCAACATTAGCCACCAGATAATCTTTGAACGGTCTGGCATAGCGGCCGTAATACATATGCAAAAAACGCGCTCTGAAGCTGGGCACATCGACATTCACCGGACATTGGTTGGCACAGGCTTTACAAGCCAGACAGCCATCCATCGCTTCCATCACCTGATGAGAGAAGTCCGCCTTGTTGTCCTGCTTATAGGTGTTGTACATGCGGCTGAACCAGTTTTGCTTTGTGCCCACTTTATCCAGCTTGGCAACATCAACCCCTTGCTTGCTTAGCAATCTCAGCCATTCACGCATTAAACCCGCACGTCCCTTAGGACTATGGCGCCTATCTTTGGTAATTTTGCTGGAGGGGCACATGGGTGAGGTGCTGTCATAATTAAAGCACAAGCCGTTACCGTTACAGCTCATGGCTGGCTCAAAGGCCTCTCGCACCTTCAGTGGGATTTGGCGGTCATAGGAACCGCGTTTGGTATCCGATACTTTTACCAGCACTTCATCTGACTCATAAGGCGTACAAATTTTGCCTGGGTTCATGCGGTTAAAGGGATCAAACGCCGCTTTAATTTTACGTAGCTCAGTAAAGAGTTCTTCCCCGAAGAACGCCGGACCATATTCGCTCCGATAGCCCTTACCATGCTCGCCCCACATCAGGCCACCATACTTGGCCACCAATGCCACGACTTGATCGGACACCTCGGCCATCAGCATTTCCTGCAATGGGTCAATCAAATCCAATGCCGGACGCACATGCAACACACCGGCATCTACGTGACCAAACATGCCATATTGCAAACCTTTGGCATCCAGCAGCGCTCGAAACTCCATAATAAAATCGGCCAGTTTCTCAGGCGGCACAGCCGTGTCTTCGGCAAAGGCGATGGGCTTCTTACTGCCTTTGGTTTTACCCAGCAGGCCCACCGCTTTTTTGCGCATGGCATAAATTTTACCGATATCTGCGTTATCAGAGGTAAGCTGATAACCAATCACCCCAGACTTGCCGGTGGCTATGCAATCATCCAACATTGCCACTAAGCCCGTGATTTTATCCTGCATATCCTGCTCGGCTTCGGCGTTGTACTCCACCATATTCAGGCCTTGCAGGTCCTTACCCGGCACATCCTCAATCAGCGCTTTTACCGAGTGCCAGATAATATCTTCCCGGGCCAAATTCAGGACTTTGCTATCAACAGTCTCCACCGAGGTTGCCTGGGCCGCCACCATCGCCGGGGCATGGCGAAGGGCTGATTCAAAAGAATCGTATTTGACGTTTATCAGCGTTTTATAGCGCGCAATGGGCGTGACATTCAGCTTAGCTTCGGCCACAAACACCAGTGAGCCTTCTGAGCCGGTAATAATGCGACTGAGATCAAAGTGCTGCATATCAGCATCGAACACATGCTCAAGGTCGTAGCCGGTCAAAAAGCGATTCAGTCGCGGAAATTTCGCCAGGATCTGTTCACGCTTTTGCTCACAGCTTTGCAACACCTGTGCTACCACTTGGCCGATAACACCGCCCTGCCCCGCTAGTTCCCGTGCTTCATCAAGCCCCATGGGCGCGGTATCCAGCAGGCTGCCATCAGCAAGCACCGATCGAAGCGCCAACACATGGTCGCTGGTTTTACCGTATACCAAGGAGCCTTGCCCTGATGCATCAGTGTTGATCATGCCGCCAATGGTGGCCCGGTTACTGGTGGACAAGTCCGGGGCAAAGAAAAAGCCATGGGGACGCAGAAAATCGTTAAGCTGATCCTTTATTACACCAGCCTGCACCCGAACCCAACGTTCCTCAGCATTAAACTCGAGGATGTCGCGCATATGCCGGGACAAATCCACCACTAAACCATCAGTTAGGGACTGACCATTAGTGCCCGTACCGCCGCCGCGGGCCGAGAAGCGCACCTTGTTGTGGCTTTGCGTTAACTGCCCAATCAATTGCAGGTCCGCGACATCCCTTGGAAAAACCACCGCCTGAGGCAGGCGCTGATACACGGAATTATCCGTGGCTACCGCCAAGCGGCTGGCATAGCTGGTTTCTATTTCACCTTTAAATTGGGAAGTGCGTAAAGCATCCAGGTAATCAAGGTAATCCTGTTCAATACTGGCTTTGGAATCGACTAGCGGTAACATCCGAACAGACTGGCTGGAAAAATGTGCCGCTAGTATACACAAGGGTGCAACCTCCTGTAACAACTTGGCAGCTGAATATCTATTCCCTTTCTCTATACTTGATAGCCATATGCTGAATAAGGTCACAGGAGCTGAAATATGAAAAGTCTGCGAATTGGTTTGGGTGTGACCTTTACCCTGATAGGCACTGTGCTGTTTATTCTGCCAGGTTCCATCTTGTTCCTGCTGGCGGGTTTAGTGCTGTTAAGTGTGGACTTTCCGGTTGCCCGCCAGTGGTTGAAACGCTGCCAACGTGGCATGCATAAAGGCGCTAGCAGATTAGACAGTGCATTACTGAATCGTAAATTAAGTCGCTAGACGCTTTAATCCTTGCTGAATACAAAATCAGCAGTCAGACATAAAAGCCGAAAAAGCAGTTGCGCCGGGAATTAGGCGTCGTTATTATACGCGCCGTTCTCAGATGCGTAGCAAATCTGAAACAAATCATCAAAGTGCGTCCGTAGCTCAGTTGGTTAGAGCACCACCTTGACATGGTGGGGGTCGGTAGTTCGAGTCTACTCGGACGCACCATTCTTCTGATTGATTCCATATCGTTTCTATCAAGCTGGTGCAAGCACCACCGCTCTCTATGACCCGGTCCGATGGTCGACTGTTCGAACTTACTCAAAAGCACCCTTTTTCCGATTTATCCCAAAACGTTTCTATCAAGTCGGTGCAAGCACCACCGCTCTCTATGACCCGGTCCGATGGTCGACAGTTCGAACTTAGTCAAAAGCACCCTTTTCCGTTTTATCCCCAAAATGTTTTCGTCAAGCTGGTGCTGATATCGCCGCTCCGTATAACCGGGTTTAGATCTGATAACGCTTTTTTCAGTCCACAGCAGGATGTTCAGCAACTAGATTTTAACTATCCGCCAGTGGGCTCATCACGCCTGGGTTACTTCATACCCAGGCGTTTTGCCAATTTGTGCAGATTACTGGGATCCACTTCAAGCAACTTAGCGGTTTGCGCCCAGTTTTGTCCATTGGCATCTAATGCCGCCTGAATGGCATTTCGCTGGGTCTGGTCCAACAGTGTTTTTAAGGGCATCAGCAGTGACCCTGGTTGCGTATCGCCAATATGGGTTGTTGGGCGGCTATGCTCAATATCCAAATCCATCAGTTCCGGAACCAGCGTAGAGATATCACCACGAGCGGGATTACGCCCCAGGCATTTTATGGCGGCTCGACTTATGACATGTTCAAGCTCGCGAATATTACCCGGCCACTGATAGGCAAGTAAGGCGGATTCTGACTCTGATGAAAGACGCAAACTACGAAGTCCAAGTCGAGCCCGGTTTTGCTCCAGAAAATGGCCAGCCAGCAGCAACACATCATTGCCCCGCTCCCGAAGGGGCGGAATAGGCACAGGGTACACGGACAAACGATGATACAGATCTGCGCGAAAATCTCCCTGCTTAACGCTGTCTTTTAGCTGGCGATTGGTGGCAGCAATGATGCGTACATCCACCTTGCGTGGTTTATCCGCCCCCAGTCGCTGTATTTCACCGTTTTGCAGGGCGCGCAGTAATTTAGCCTGAACCGCTAGCGGCAACTCCCCAACCTCATCTAAAAACAAGGTACCGCCATTGGCCGCCTCAAATTTGCCAGCGCGCTCCTGATGCGCACCGGAAAACGCCCCTTTGACATGGCCAAATAGCTCACTTTCAGCTAAGGACTCAGGTAGTGCTGCACAATTGACATGAATAAGGGGTTTGTTGGCCCGGCGCGAGTGTTGGTGCAGACGCCGGGCAAACAGCTCTTTGCCGACCCCGGTTTCCCCCAGCAATAACACGGGTAATTCCGAATCTGCTACCGTATCCAACTCCCCTAACAACTGTTGAAGAACCTGGCTACGTCCAACAATTTCAGCATCTTCTGTGGCGCTTCCTTCCTGTCGCACAGCCGCATTGATCCGTGACTGACGTAAGCTGCGGTTCTCCATCTCCAGTCTGGTAGTGCGTACCGCTGCTTCCAGCAACAGTTTTTGTTGCTTGAGGACACTTTGGGCTGAGGTGGAAAAAGTACCAGGAAGCAGGCTGTCGAAGGTGATCACGCCCCAGACCTTACCGTCCTGCTCCAAACGCATTCCCATGCAGTCATGCACGGGTAAAGGTTGCCCTTCTATCTGATCCAATAAACCGTCGTAGGGATCCGGTAAGGCGCTGCTGTGTTCGAAGCACACCGGCTGGTGCTCGCTGGTCAGAATCGCGGCCAAACGAGGATGTTGAGCTGGCAGAAAACGTCGTCCCAGGGTTTCCTTGACCAGGCCTGTTACTGCCAAGGGTTTCAGTACCTCACCTTCCAACTTCAGTAGGGCTACGGCGCCACACTGAAATTCGGCCTTAAGGGTTTTTACCAGTCGTTCAAGGCGCAGTAAGTCGGGCAGCTCAACGGCTAAATCAGCCACAAGAAATTCATTCATCATGGTATTAATTACCATAAAAAAGGTTAATTACACCCTATCACGATAAGGTAAAAACAACCACACCAAAAATTACCTCTTTTTATTCAATTGGTTATGTTGTGGCATAGGGTTTGCGAAGACGGGTTGCACATTAAACAACAGGAAGGAGTTATTCCATGCAAATTCACTGTGCTCTCAGGGTTTTGCTTTATCCACTTTATCGTTATCCAAAGGGGAAAAACCATGGCTAATTATCGTCGCTTATGGTTTTTACTGATTGGTATTCTCGCCATCACCTTTGCCCTACTCGGCTATTTTGGCCGGGAAGTTTATCGACAGGCGCCGCCTATCCCAGAACAAGTTATCACGCCAACCGGCGAGGTACTCATGAAGGCCTCAGATATTCTCGATGGTCAAACCGCCTGGCAGTCCATTGGTGGTATGCAACTGGGATCGATCTGGGGGCATGGTGCCTATCAAGCTCCAGACTGGAGCGCAGATTGGTTACACCGGGAACTGATTGCCTGGCTGACGTTAGCAGCCGATGCAATCTATGGTCTCGACTACAATGCGCTTAACCCAGAGCAGCAAGCTTTACTGACCTTTCGACTCAAGCAGGAATATCGTAGCAATGGCCCGGACGCAGGAAATATTCTGGTGGTAAGCGAGCGTCGCGCCCAAGCCATGGCTTTGGTTGCCAGCTACTACGATAAACTGTTCAGTGACCATCCAGAGTTCCAAAGCAGTCGTGAAAGCTTTGCCATGAAGGAAAATACCCTGCCAGATGCCAGCAAGCGTGAACGCATGGCAAATTTCTTCTTCTGGACAGCTTGGGCCGCCGCCACCGAACGTCCTGATTCAGACGCAACCTATACCAACAACTGGCCCCATGAACCTTTAATAGGTAACCAACCTACCGGTGAGAACATATTGTGGTCGGTGGTGTCAGTAGTGCTATTGATTGCCGGTGTCGGCGGATTGGTCTGGGCCTGGGCATTTCTGCGACGGGAAGAGGCCGAACCTCATGCGCCGCCGCGAGACCCGCTGAGCCTGGTAACACTGACCCCGTCGCAAAAAGCCTTGGGCAAATATGTTTTTCTGGTTGTCGCCCTTTTTACCTTTCAAGTGTTTCTGGGCGGCTTTACCGCGCACTACACAGTGGAAGGCCAGCAATTCTATGGTCTGGATGTATCTCAGTATTTTCCCTACTCCTTGGTCAGAACCTGGCATATTCAGTCGGCTTTGTTTTGGATTGCCACGGGTTTTCTCACCGCCGGCTTGTTCCTGGCGCCTATAATCAACGGTGGCAAGGATCCTAAGTTTCAGAAACTCGGTGTAGATATTCTATTCTGGGCGCTCGTAGTCGTAGTGGCCGGGTCCTTTATCGGGAATTATTTAGCCATTGCGCAGATTATGCCATCTGAGTGGAATTTCTGGCTCGGTCACCAGGGCTATGAATTTGTTGATCTGGGCAGACTATGGCAAATCGGTAAGTTCACCGGCATTGTATTCTGGTTATGCCTGATGCTGCGCGGTATCGTGCCAGCCCTGCGCCAGCCCGGTGATCGCAACTTGCTAGCCCTGCTTACCGCTTCAGTCGTGGCTATCGGCCTGTTCTACGGTGCAGGCTTTTTCTATGGCGAACGCACCCACCTTTCCATCATGGAATACTGGCGTTGGTGGATAGTCCACCTGTGGGTAGAAGGTTTCTTTGAGGTATTCGCCACCACCGCATTGGCCTTTATCTTCTGCAGCCTGGGGCTGGTATCGCGCAAAATGGCCACCACGGCCAGCCTGGCTTCAGCTTCCCTGTTTATGCTTGGTGGTGTCCCTGGCACCTTCCATCATCTGTATTTCTCCGGTACCACCACCCCAGTGATGGCAGTCGGTGCCACCTTTAGCGCATTGGAAGTGGTCCCTCTGGTTGTACTGGGTTATGAAGCCTTTGAAAACTGGCGATTGAAACAGCGAGCCCCTTGGATGCAACAAATAAAATGGCCGCTACTGTGTTTTGTGGCCGTGTCGTTCTGGAACATGCTGGGGGCCGGGGTATTCGGTTTTATGATTAACCCGCCAATCTCTCTTTACTATGTGCAAGGTTTAAACACCACCGCCACCCATGCCCATGCCGCCCTGTTTGGTGTTTACGGCTTTCTGGCTCTGGGCTTTGCCTTGTTAGTCCTTCGCTATATCCGTCCTGATATGCAATTCAACGAACGATTGATGAAAGTCGGTTTTTGGTGGTTAAACGCCGGATTAGTACTGATGCTGTTTACCAGCTTACTGCCCATTGGCGTACTGCAATTTTATGCCAGTGTTTCACAAGGTTTCTGGTACGCACGCAGTGAAACCTTTATGCAAATGCCGCTGCTGGAAACGCTACGCTGGGTAAGAACCCTTGGTGACGTCATTTTCATTGTAGGCGCATTGGCCGTCGGTTGGCAGGTAGTTAAAGGCTTATTGGGCATAGGTGAAAAACCGGCGCTAACGACGGCGGTAACCGCTGAAGATTAATCAACCTATGGGCGGGGCAACCCGCCCTTTGGAGAGCACCATATGTTGAACTTTCCCCATCTCACCAGACTCGCCGAAGTGCTACTTATATTCGCTGTTGGCTTTTTGCTACTGACTATCTGGGTGGGATACCTGGATGCAGAACGCTTTAGCATCGCGGTACAAATCAGTGCCCATATCGGCCTTATCCTAGCCGCCACCCTGGTTAAAGTTGCTTATGTACTCAGATGTATTGGCCGGCATGGTCAACAATTGGAGGTTTAAGCCAGAAAAAGTTGGTGGCCATATGGACACCAACTTTTTACGTCTATGGGTACAGATTTCCCTCGACAGTAGCTTTGACTGTAGACACTTTAGCTCTCGCTAACACAACCTCGATTTTGCAACATAATGGCATTCAGAGAGAGGTGAAATGCCGGTCACACCGGCTTGAAAGAACGACTGAGAAATCTAGAGCGGGTTTGCATATTCAAAAAAATCGGGTGGCCAATACGACCAGACCACCCGATTGCTGGAAAGCCGTGTTTAGTGACAACTACCGCAACAGCTTCCTTCGCCGCTGCTACGATCAACAAACAGAATGTTATTTTCCAGATGAATGTGATCCATCAAGTCTTCTTTGAGTTCACGCAATCCCAGATATAGGGCCGTCCAGGTATTGCAGGCACCGGGCGGTAATTCCAGTTCATGGGCCAGTACCAGCATTTGCTCCAAGGCTTCCCCATGCTCAAGATGTTCCTCCTGCATCACAGTGATGGGGCCAGATGGCCGCATACCGCTCGACAACATAGGGAAGAGGATCTGCTCTTCTTTCATCATGTGGTTTTCCAGCTCCAACTGCATTTTTTCCAGATGCTCGGCCAAGCCGGTTGGGCAATCCAGTGATTCTCCATGTACCTGCTCAACCCGTCTGGCCAAACGAATAAGTTCAGGCAACTGTATTCTGTGCTTAGCATGGAATCGTTCCAGAATATGGGCAATTAACGCCTGATTACTGGCTGTTGCCCAATTTTGACCCGTCTCGCTTTTTTCTGAAAGGCGGGTCAGCTCCTCAACAATGGGCTGTGCGTCCAAACCTTTTTTATGCGCCGCCTCCGCCAAAGTGCGATGTCCTCCGCAGCAAAAATCCAGTTTATAGTGGTGAAAAACCCGTGTTGCCCCAGCAATTTGCGTGGCAAGATTTCCCAGAGATTGGTACAGCATTTCCATAATGTCTCCTGTTGGCTGTGTACTGGTCTACGTAACCAGTAAAGCAAACCCCAGGCCAAATATAACCCACTGTTTAATATAAGCATTTTGAAAATGCGGTAGTTTTCACCCTATTTTCAACAGGGTAAAAATCACCAATAGGGTAAAAAACACCACTAATCAAAAATTCGCACTAATCGGCTGGGGTCTGGGGCTACCAAACTGCGGCATTTCAGGATCTCAATATTGTCGGTATTTACCGGCAGCCCCTCACTTAGCCCATATTCCAGGCGTTCACGCAGCGCCTTGTCATTGTGCAAGTAAATAGGCAATGAATAATCACGGTAATGGCAGCTGCGCTTGGCAATCCGACCGGATACCAGCAGCCAGCGGATGAGTTCAACCGACAGGCCGGGCATATCCGGCGGAACACAAATCACATGGGAGTGTGTTTGATAAAAAAGTGCCGCGTGCAATGCCGATAGCACTCCTTGCTGAGGGTAAATATCCGGTACGTGACCGGCCGTAAAGCAGTTGCGACTGATCTTGATATCTTTGATACCACATTGGTTCAGTATGCTCTTAACTCTGCACAGTGCCTTATCAAATGCCTTAGACGCCAGCCAGACATCGCTGCATTGGTGGGTAACTACCATCCCTACCGTATTCATGCCTACCTCCGAGTTTTTGATTACCAGTTCACCAGTTAGTTATGCAGGACGCCATACTTCCAAATAGGTAGTAACCAAAGCCAAGTTGGTATTGCCAGCGCTGACGGGCAAGGTTAAAAAGAACAAAACCTACGGAGTATTTCAATGCATGACAGTCTCACCCGCCAGCAAGCACTGCGCTATAACCGGCAAATTTTGTTACCCGGTTTTGATCTGGAAGGCCAGGAAAAGCTGTTGGCAGGCAGTGCACTGATTATAGGCGTTGGCGGTTTAGGCAATGCGGCGGCGCAATACCTGGCAGCATCTGGCGTTGGCACGCTGACCTTATGCGACGATGACAAAGTGGAGCTGAGTAATCTGCAGCGTCAGGTACTTTTCGCACAAAGTGATATTGGCAAAAACAAAGTCGATGCCGCAGCAGCACGCTTGCAAGCCTGTAACGCAGAGACCAGGATTGTGCCGTTAGACCGTCGTGCTACGTCAGAAGAACTGGCAGAGCTGGTTATTCGGCATGATGTGGTACTGGATTGCACCGACAATCTGGACAGTCGTAACCTGATAAACAGGTTATGTGTAGCGCATAGTACCGCCCTTATATCCGGTGCCGCCATCCGCATGGAAGGACAAGTATTTTGCTACCTCCCCAGCGCAAATTTCCCTTGTTATCACTGCCTTTCCCACAGGTTCGGTGAACAAAGGCTCAGCTGTGTGGAGTCCGGCATTCTCTCACCTGTAGTAGGCATCATTGGCGCCATGCAGGCGCTGGAAGCAGTAAAGTATTTAGCCGGGCTGACAATCCAGGCCGGGGTGCTGAATCTGTTTGATGCCAAAACCACCCAATGGCAGCAGTTTCGACTGGCCGCCAGACCCGATTGCCCGACTTGTGGTCAAGCTACCCCGTAGCCGCCAACCAAGCTGCCCTGGCCTGCTCGTCGCCATTCTGACTGCGGATATATAGATTTAGCAGGGTTATCTCTCGACACTGATACTGACTTTCTAAACTGGCCTGAACAGAAATCAAGGTTATCCCCTGATTGTTTGTTGCCGCCTCAGCAAAGGCCTGGCAAAACTGTCCGACATCATAACAATGACTAACCCTGCCGCCATAAGCCGAAATCAGCTTATCAACATCAAAGGCTGGATCATTACAATAATATATTGGCGCATCACTGCTTTTGCCCAGGTGGAACAGGTTGTTGCGCATATAAATGATAATGA
Source organism: Bowmanella yangjiangensis (assembly GCF_018531185.1). Lineage (NCBI taxonomy): Bacteria > Pseudomonadati > Pseudomonadota > Gammaproteobacteria > Alteromonadales > Alteromonadaceae > Bowmanella > Bowmanella yangjiangensis. The sequence goes on along the minus strand of NZ_JAHDJU010000001.1, from coordinate 1,690,962 downwards.
CCGCAGTCTGGTCTTTTTGCAGCTCAATCAACTCATTGAGCTGAAAATGCAGCCCACCGTCTCCCACTATAACAACCACCCGTTCATCACCTTGCTTGCCCTTGATACAACGAGCAGCCTCACGGGCATAAGGTAGACAGGTGCCCATCGCACCATACCAGGGATTGGTCAGCCAACCGCGGCCGACAGTACCAAGCCGGTTACGCAATCCATAGCTGGCAAAATAACTATTGCCGACCTCTGGAAGATAAAGATAAGGGTGAGGATCCCGAGCTTGCAGGTAATTAAGGGTCTGGGCCAGATTGTGAAAGTCCAACTTCGCTTGTGGCTCCACTGCAGGCGCTGCCCAGTTTGGCAGAGTAAAGTCAAAAGATGGCAAGGGACAGGCTGTCAGGCAATCAAACAGCTCAATCAAGTCCCCCTCGCCAACCGACGTGCCTTTTAATACTGTTTTGTTCTGCATGGCGTGGATAAAATGGCTGCCGGTGGAAAACGCGGTGTTGGTGTCCTGACTGAAGATACTGCTGCCAACATCCAGCACATAGTCTGCCTGCTGCTCTATATAGACACGGCTGGGATTATCAGAAAATACCCCATTGTAAGCGCCCAGACAAAGGGGATGAAATTCGTCAAACAAGCCTTTAGCAAACCAACTGGTGGCAAAAGGAATAGACAAGCGCTCACAAAATGCCAGTAACTGCGCCCTGAGTCGCGGGTTATGCTTGACCGCATCACCAATAAAAAGCACAGGGTATTTACAGTCGCGTAAACGCCGGGCAATTTCCTCAGCAATAAGGCCTGCACCTGACAGCACTTGTTCGACTGGTCGTAATAACCCGGGATGCGCAGGCAGCGATAAGGCCTGAGTCAGGGCGAACACCTGATCGCGTGGCACCTCAACAAACACAGGTTGGCGATGCTGCCAGGCGTGATTCACTAACTGTAAAAAATGCTCGCCAGCCATATTCGGCTGGCCGCTGTTTCGCTGCCCTTGCAAGCGCTCTGCACGCATTCCCAGCCCGGCGAAGGCCTGCAACGCAGCATCCAGTCTGGTTTGCCAGGCACTGCGGCCATGTACCGTATGATGAATTGCCACATCACCGATTTCGCTCTCCCCCGGCGCACCAGAAATAAAGACCAGGGGTAGGTTCTCCGCCATGGCCAGCGCCGCCGCTGACATACAAGGTAAGCTGCCCACCGTATAGGTCGTCAAACAGACGCCCAGCCCCTCCAACTCTGCCTGGGCACAGGCACTGAAAGCGGCATGCATTTCATTGCTGGAAGGACATAGCTCCAGACTGGTTTCAAAAGCACTAATCAGGTTGGCGGCAAAATCGCCGCCTACACCATAGATGCGCTTTACACCAAAAAAGCCTAAAACCTCGGCCATAGATTGCCCAAGGGTCGGTAAACGCGCAGCGTAGGCTTTACCTAAATTTTGCTCGTAACAATACATAGTTACACCCAAAGAGAGGTTAGGATCTCAGGTCAGCTTGCTCCGATTTTCATACCTACCAGACAGCAAATCTTCAACCAGGCTTGCCATCGACACGCGGTCTTGTCAGCACCGGCCAATAAACAAAAGTAAAAATGGCAAAGCCCAAACACCACAAAATACTGGCCAGCACGAATACGGTCAGGATCTGCTGGTGCAACAACCAACTGCCCAGTGTCCGTACCAGAGCGGCCATAAAGATCAGCGCAAACGCCAGGCTCATAATGGGGCGAGGTTGCAGCGGGCGGCCGGAATGTCCAAGCGACACCCTGGCCATCATTGCCATAATCATTCCGCCCATGCCACCAACAGTGAGCAGATGTGCAGCAGTGCTTTGGGGCAACCAATCACCCAGGTAGTGACCGGCCAGTGCAAGCAGACCAAGGGGAATAAACAAATAAGCGATATGCAATGACCACAAGAGGGGCACTGCCAAGGTCAACCATACCCGCCAGCGCCACCAACGACACAGATGCAAACTGCCAGCAAGCAGGCAGAGTAAGCCCTGCACATTGGCAGGCAGCAGGTTGCCAAACAGTACATTCAGCACCAACAACCAGATACAGAGTAAAGCCGCTTTATCAAGCCAGGCAATGGGCAGTACTTTCGTTGTGCCTGTGCCATTGGCGGTAAACATGGGAATAACCCGACCACCTATCACTGCCATTAGCAGCGTAACCAGCATCAACATTAAGTAACTGCCCTGTTTAAACCAATGCGCCTCGCCACTTATGACGCTCAGGTGAGTAAGGAAGTTAGCCAGGGTCATCAGCGCCAGCACAGGAACAAAGAACAGATTACGCCATTGGCTGACCTTAATCAGTGGATAGGCCATAAACCCGGCTACCATGGGTAAGAACAACAGATCCAGCGAGGCCACCAGCCAATGTGGCCAGCCGGGTCCCCACCACATCAATACCCTACCCACCACCCAGACCAATACCAGCAGGGCTAATGGCTTGCCCTTAACGCCCGGTACCCCTGTCCAATTTTGCACCGCGGTGAGCAAAAAGCCGGTTACCACGGCCGCGACAAAGCCAAACAACATTTCATGGGCATGCCAGAAATAACTGCCGCCATAAGGGGTCAGCCCCCACCATCCGGCGAAGGTCCCTCCCCAGGCACCGATTGCCACTATGGCAAACAGCGCCGCTACCAGAAACATCGGCCTGAACCCCAGTCTGAATAGAGGTGCAGGTAATCCATGAGGAGCAGAAACCGTCATATCAAAACTCCATTAACAAGGGATGGGAGCCTGCTTCCTGGCGTAGTACCACCAGGTAATCAGCACACAGCTGATATAAAACACCACAAACCCGTATAAGGCCATGGCCACCGAACCTGTGGCAGCGATAGATGAACCGTACGCCTTGGGGATAAAGAATCCACCGTAGGCCGCAATGGCCGAGATAAAGCCCAATACCGCCGCACTCTCACGATTGCCTTCCACTTCCGCCTGTTTTGCGCCGCTGGCGCCCAGGGCGCGGCTTCGCAACGTCAGAAAAATCAGTGGAACCATCCTGAAGGTCGAGCCATTACCTATACCGCTGGCAATAAACAGCACAATGAAAGAGGCAAAGAAGCCCACAAAGCTGCCGCTTTGCTGCGCATCGGGTAAGAAATGCAGCACCGCCATCACCCCTAACGCCATGATGGCAAAGGTCCACAAGGTCACTTTAGCACCACCCAAGCGGTCGGAGATGATGCCACCAAATGGCCTGGCCAATGCACCCGCCAAAGGGCCGATAAAGGCGTACTTAACAGGGTCTACATCAGGGAACAACAAGCCACACAGCAGGGGAAAACCGGCCGCAAAGCCGATAAAGCTGCCAAAGGTGCCCAGATATAACCAGCACATGATCCAGGTATCAGAGCGCTTAAACACCACCGCTTGTTCTTTGAAGGACGCCTTGGCATCAGCAATATCATTCATGCCAAACCAGGCCGCGATAGCGCCAAACAGGATAAAAGGGATCCAGATAAAGGCCGCATTCTGCAGCCACAGCGAATGGCTGGCACCGGTACTGTCTAGCAATACCAGCGGCTCGCCGCCCATCTCACCAAACAGACTGGCAGAAATCGCCAACGGCCCGATCAGCTGCATGGCAGACACCCCAAGGTTGCCCAATCCGGCATTCAACCCCAGTGCGGCGCCCTTCTCCGCCTTGGGATAGAAAAAGCTGATATTGGCCATACTGGATGAGAAGTTTCCACCACCTAAACCGCACAGCAGTGCCAGGATCAACATGACCAGATAAGGGGTATCGGTATCTTGTAAGGCGATCCCCATCCACAAACAAGGCAGGATAAGTGACGCTGTGGAAATAGCGGTCCAGCGCCGACCGCCGAATATAGGCACCATAAACCCATAGAAAATGCGCAAGGTGGCACCCGATAACGCGGGCAAAGCCGCCAGCCAGAACAATTGATTGGGGCTGTAGGTAAAGCCCAGCTTGGGCATTTTCACGACCATAATGCTCCAGATGGACCATACCGCGAAGGCCAGGAACAGGTTGGGAATGGAAATCCACAAATTACGGGTCGCAATACCTCGCCCTTTGTCCTGCCAGAAGCCTTTGTCCTCTGGCCGCCAGTCTTCCAGCAGCCAGCTGTCTGTGGTCATTTCAGGCAGGTCAGTCACTTCCTCACCGGCCAGCCACTCACGACGTTCAGCGCGACGAATGGCGAAATGCATCCACCACAAGGCCAGCGCGCAAACCAGGAACAACAGCATAAAGCTGCTCTGCCAGATACCCACCACGTCGTTTAACATGCCAAAGGTCAGTGGCAGGAAGAATCCTCCCAAGCCACCGACCATGCCGACGGCACCACCAACTACCCCGACATGCTTGGGATAATAAACCGGGATATGTTTAAACACGGCGGCCTTACCCAAGGACATAAAAAAGCCCAGTATAAAAGTCAGCAGAACAAACATCGGCAGACTGGTATGCAAGGAAAAGCTCAACTCACCGCGGATCCCCTGCACTTGATACTCAGTAGGTGGATAGCTAAGTAAAAAGGTACAAATGACGGAGGCGATCAGCGTCCAGTACATGACCTTCCTTGCCCCGTATCGGTCAGACAGCCAACCACCTAAGATGCGAAACAATGAGGCGGGAATAGTATATAGCGCCGCCAATATACCGGCCGTAGCCAGATCCAGATGGTAAACTTCCATCAGGTAGTGAGGCAGCCATAGCGCCAGGGCCACAAATGCACCAAACACAAAAAAGTAATACAAGGAGAAGCGCCAGACCCGCAGTTCGGTCAGCGGCATCAATTGCGCCGTCAGACTGGTTGCGCTTTGTTGACGCTGATTGTGGCTGGGATCGGCCTTGGCAAACAGAATAAAGCCAAGCCCCATGGCAGCCATCACCGCAGCATACACCTGTGCGGTACTTTGCCAGCCCACCGCCAACAGCAAAAATGGTGCGGCAAAGTTAGTCAGCGCCGCCCCCACATTGCCCGCCCCGAAAATACCAAGGGCCGTACCTTGTTTACCTTCCTCATACCAGTTGGAAAGGTAGGCAACACCGACGATAAAACCGCCGCCAGCTAATCCAATGCCGAGTGCTCCCAACAGCAGTAGCACATAGCTATCCGCCAGACTGAGCATAAATACCGCTGCCGCGGTGGTGAGCATTAACAGCCCAAATACCCAGCGACCGCCGAATCTGTCGGTCAACAGCCCTAGAAACAAGCGACTGATAGAGCCTGTCAAAATGGGGGTTGCCATCAGCAATCCCAGTTCAGTATCGGTCAGGCCAAGTTCATCCTTGATCTTAATGCCAAGAATGGAAAACAGCGTCCAGACCGCAAAACAAAGGGTAAAGGCCAACGTGGTCAGCCACAGGGCGTGACGTTGGTCTTTGGGGGAAACCGTACCTGCCTCAATCATGTTATTACTCCCGGTTATCTCTTCTTGATCATAGAGATAGGGAGCCCGCGGCACTATACAGACAAAGGGGCAGCAAGCAGGCTACCCCCTACCCCGCAAGGAGTAGCCCGGTTAGGTCAGGAGGCGCTGCTGGACGTTGTGTGCATACCGGCTATGGCGTGCCAGTAGCCGTTGCAGCTTTTTGCTACCTGTTGCGGGTGTAGACCTTGTTCGTTGCACCTGAATTGTTCAAGCCAGTCCAGGGTGTCCAATCCCAGCGGACTCAATCGCACAATATCCACCAGGCCTTGCATGCTGCACAAATCATTTATCAGGTTGTAGCACTGCCCGGATTGAGTCTGAATACCGTTTAAGGTGAACAGTGCCTGACCTTCCTGACTGCGAGTCAGACGGCCGTTGGGATAATGGATGCAACAAAGCTGACAGTCATCTTTGGGGCGGTTTTCTGAGCGGGCAGTAAAACAGCGTGCCGAATAAGCCAAAGGCAAATAGCCATAAGCAAAAACCTCCACCTCAAAGCGCTGTCTTATGCCCAGCTCTTCTGCCTTATTCAGCATATTCACCAGCCAATCCCGGGACAGCTCAACCGGCATCACCCAGCGCTGCATGCCCATATCCAGCAAGGTTTTCAGTCCATAATGGTTGTAACAGTTGATGGCAGGACCTGCCACAAAAGCTTTGTTGTTTTCACGAAGGAATTGAATAGCCCCCATGTCATTGGCCTCAATAAGAATCTCGCCATTGTCACAATAGCTTTTCAGGGTGGTTACCTCTGAGGGGGCTTCCAGCAGCGCCATGGTAGACAGCACCACTTGTTTACCGCTACCGGCCAAGGTTTTTGCCAATGCCAGCCAGTCGCGGGTGCGCAGCTCCCGACGTTTGGAGCAAACGGTTTCACCCAGATAGAGAATATCGGCACTACTGCTAAGCGCCGCCTGATAAAAGGCTTCCACATCGGCCTTAGGCCAGAAATAAAGAATAGGTCCCAGTGCGTATTGCATAATTTACTGCCATTTTCTGTGATAAGCGCCGAGTGACGTCTGACTGCCTTCGGACAGTCCCTGCAATTGCTGCTGCCAGGCTGCGGACACCTGATATTGCTGTGGGTCAAGCAGACAGCGGTCAATGGCTTGTCGCCATACAGACGTTACCTGCTGCACATAAGCCGGGCTGCGCTGACGGCCTTCAATTTTAACCGCCTTGATCCCGCAATTAACCAGCTCGGGCAACAAGTCGAGGGTGTTAAGACTAGTGGGCTCTTCCAGGGCATGATAGGTCTGGCCATCCACGTCAAAACGTCCTTTACATAGCGTGGGGTAACCGGCTTTTTCCTGCTTGCCGTAGCGGTCAATCAGCACCCCGTTTAGGCGCGACTCCAACCCTTGCGAGGTTTCCTGCCAACGCACATGGGCCGCGGGCGAGCAGGCCCCGGCGGTGTTAGGCGATTCTCCCGTCATATAGGACGACAGATAACAGCGCCCCTCGGCCATAATGCACAAGCTGCCAAAGGCAAACACCTCCAGTTCAACCGAGCATTGACGCGCCAACTGTTTAACCTGATGAATAGACAGCACCCTTGGCAATACCACCCGGCGCACATTAAATTGTTGCTGATAGAAAGTAATGGCCGCGGTGTTGGTGGCTGACGCTTGCACAGATAAATGCAACTCCACATCAGGATACTGTTGGCTGATGTAAGATAAGACCGCAAGATCGGCGACGATAAGTACATCTGCGCCATTTTTCACTGCCATATCTACAGCATAACGCCATCTTTCCCAGCCATCCGGATGCGCAAAGGTGTTGATAGCAATATGCAGCTTACGCTGATGATGATGCAAAAAATCGGCGGCCTGTCCGACCTTATCATCGGTGAAGTTTAACCCGGCAAAATGCCTGGCATTGGTATCATCCTTTAAACCCAGATATACCGCATCCGCCCCTTGCTCGACGGCACGTTTCAGGGCCGGCATGCTGCCGGCGGGACAAAGCAATTCCATAAATACTCCAAAATGGCCAGAGCTTGCAGCCTTTGTGCTCGCAAACTTCATCTAACTGACCAGGTTGTAACCGCCATTTGACCGGGGCCGAGTGTACGACCCCGCACTTTTAATGCTATCCACCATTGGGAGTACCCATTCTGCCCAGCGTCATTCTGCACATCTTTGATGTAGATTAATTTTTACTGCCCAAGGCGGCGTAGTCTTAAGGCTCAGAATAACCACGGAAAACACCATGCATGCATTACTACGCCAATATGGCACGACGTTACTAAAACCGGGCTTACAGCTATTCGGGCTGACCCCCGTAGCGCTGCAACGAGCAATCACCGAGCGCTTGTTCACGCAAGTGCTAAAGCCGCTGCTGATAGAGGGTGAATTGGACTTTATGGCCTCGGCCTGTGTAGAAGTGCATATCACCGATATCAACCAACGTTGGTATTTTCAAGTTGTTCAACAACAGATTCAGGTACACAGGCATGGGCCGGCACAGGTATGTTTCAGTGGCGATCTAGAAAGCCTGCTGCTCATGGCCAGTCAAGCGGTGGATCCCGATACCCTGTTTTTTCAACGCAAGCTGTCCATCAGTGGCGACACCGAATTGGGTCTGGCCCTTAAAAATCTGCTCGACAGCCTGGAGCTGACCCAATTGCCGGTCTATGTACGTACCCCTCTGGCCCATTACGCCAGTGCTTATCAATCTTTGCGCTGAGGTATTTATGTCAAAAATCATCACCCAACTGTTCAATACCAATTTGCAAGGGCTGGAGCTGTTGTTTATTGCCTATCGACGCTTGAAAAAGGACGATCCGGTGATGTCCAGACAACTGTTCGATAAGTTCAAAACCGGGCTGGAATTACATATACGTCATGAAGAGCAGCGCTTGCTTCCCGAGCTGGCATTGGCATCTGCCGCGCCTGAGTTAATCAGCAAGGCACAACAGGAACACCAGCAGTTGCGTCAGCAGTTAGAGTGGATTGAGAACCTGCTGGACAAGCGCATTGATAGTTTGGAGGACGACCGCACCTTGGAGCTGATGCTGGTTGACCATATTGAAAATGATGAATTTGAGCTCTACCCCACTTGCGACAAAATGCTCAATACCGATGCCGTGACGCGTGTGCTAATGGAGCTTTATCCATGATGGAAGATCGCGCACACCTGGTGTTGTGGTGTGAGGTCAATATGCCCATAGGGATCCCTGAGATCGACTACCAGCATCGCCAGTTGCTGGATACTATCAATCTGCTGCACGCCGCCATCCGGCAAAATTGGCCGAATCCTAGCGTATTGCCGCTGGCGACCAACCTGCTGGAGCAAACGCAGCGCCATTTTCTGACCGAGACGCCCTATCTGCAAAAACTCTGCGACCAACAACAAAGGCTGCATCAGCTTAACCACAAGCATTTCTTGCAAGCCATGCAAGCATTTATCGATCGCTTGGGGTCAGATATTCATATGTCCGCGCTGTCGGTTAATGAACAATTGGCTTCGTTGGCAGAGTGGTACAGCTCCCATATTCTTAATTCAGACCGGGAGCTGCAGCTGGCCTGATCCCTCAGGCCGATTGGCGATGATAGTGGCGCAGCTCATGCTCATGCCGGCGCCCCTGACTAAACGCCGACACACGCTTTAGGTAACCTATCACCCGGGTACCGTGATCAACATCTGTGGTACCGCACGCACTGCAATGTTGCAAGGTACGCTTATCAATATGCTCACAAGCGTTGCATATGGTAATACGCACGTTGATACAGAAGTAATTACAACCGGTTTGGGCCGCAATATTGTAAAGTTTAAGGAAGTTTTCCTCCGTTAAGCGCTCTTCCAGATTCAGATGCAGCGCCGAGCCACCATCCAGATAACGGGTCATCTGCTCACCGTGCAGCACAAACTTATCCAAATGGTTGATACGCTCGTCTTCCACCGCATAGAAATAGCTGTTGTAGCAATCACGGGGCACAAAATAGCCGTCTTTTCGGTCCCATTTGGCATTTTTAATGCCCAGATTCTCAGCCGGCACAAACTCGGTATTAAACAAATAACCCCAGGTCTCACGAGCCTGGCGGTTTGCCTCGTATATCACCCGTAACTGGCTGTCGACAAATGCCTGATAATCAGGGTTTATACCAGCCTCTATACCTAAAAACTCGGCGGCTTCCACCATGCCGTTGATACCTATAGTCAAAAACTGTTTATCCAAGCTGATAAAACCCGCATCGTAGACGCTCAGCAAGCCATCCTGATGATACTCTTCCATTAATTGACGATAGGCCACTTGGTATTTATGCAGCTTTTCAACTTCCTGAGCCAAATCCCGACCGTCCTGAATAAGACGGTTCATATTCAGGGTGATCACATTGATTGAGCCTGTGGCCACCCCTCCGGCCCCCAAACTATAAGAAAAGGTATGGTCGGTTATTTCATTGCGTAACCGGCAGCAGGAGGCCAACGAGTCGGCACTTTGTGACTGGTAAATAAAGAATGAACCGCCTTCACTCATATTCCGGGCACAGCAGCGGGCAAATGTTTCATCCTTGACCTTGCCTTTTTCCGTCAGCATGGCGGCCGTCACCACCGGAAAAGTCAAAATAGCCTTACTGCGCTCAGCATTAAACCAATCGAGGAAAAAGCCTTGCAAGGCATTGACCGATGTCCAGCTGGGTGCGGTCATATCCGGAAACACAAAATGACCGAACATGGCCTCAAAATAATGGCGATCGTACAAAGATATGTTCCAGAAAACACTCTGATAGCCCCTGGCTGCCGCTGGCTGGTTCAGGGCATAGACCACATGTTGTAGGTGGTTTTCAATGGCTTTGCTGTGTGTGCTCAGATAGTTTTCGCCGTAGTCGCGACGGGCAAAGTAGTCAAAATAAGTCAAGAATTCCACCGTCGCCACTGCCCCGGCAAATTGCGCGCTGATAGCAAACACCAGATTGACGAAACTGCCGCAGAAGGACTCCAAATGTTGCGGGGCTTTGGACTCCCCCCCCAGCTTGGTCAGGCCATCCAGTAAAAACGGGTACATAGTAATGGAAGTGCAATAAGGCTTAAGACTGGTTTCGTCGTGCACATAAATCTCGTGCTGCTCAATCTGGCGAACGTATTCTTCGCCTAATGCATCCCCGAACAAGGCGGCAATTTTGTTTTTCACTAAGGCTCGATTTATCTGGATCACACAGTCTTTCATCAGCTCGGCTTCCAGCGTCGCGATGTTCTTATGGGTAACATTGGCATTGGCATCCAGTTTTGAACCGTCTGCCGCATTAACGGCATGCTGGTAAGCCTGGATAAAATCCAGCTTGTCTTGTAGTTGTTCATCATTAAGCTGCAGCATGATCTCTCTCCATAAAACGAAAGTTAAGGAGGTTGCCTGACGCAAGCTCCATGAAACGTTGATTGGTGTTGGGGCTGGACAAACCGCCCCGGTTGGCAAGCCAGCGCCCGGTTTTCAGATAATCCAGGCGGCGGGTAAGACGTGCCGGTACTTTATCCATACCGGTATACAAACAGGTTTTCAGGCCCTGTTGATGGGCAATATCCAGTAATGTTTGCAGCGCATCGGGGTGCCATTCACCACCGAAGAACAGCACACAATCAATCAGATGTTGATAGCGACTAAGATAAACACGAAAGCGCGCCGGCGTGAGCGCCTCGCCCACCTTAGGGTCCCAACTATCCTGACTGTGACAGCCACTGCACCGCAGTGGACAGCCTGTTACGCTAAAGGCCAGTGATACCTGATCCGGCACTTCCTGAAAGCAAATTTGGGGAGGAAAGCTGTTAAACGGCTTTAACCATACATTTTGTGTCATTTTTCCCACCAAGGCACAACATATTGTGTTTAAAGGTAGTCTCAGACACAAAATACACCTTGATCTGGATCAATAAATCACACACCCAAGGTTTAGCTTATAACCAAATAAACCAAGAACTACTCCCTTTGCCCTTGTACACTGCCGCGTCTGTTGCTTGCCCTGCTCGCCGCCATACCCACCGGCCGGGATAGCGGGCCACCGGGTGGTGTTATGAAATCCATGTTGCGCAAAATTTTTAGCCCGCTGTTGACGCGGCTGGGCATTATCAAAGCAGATAGCCAGCGCTTATCCAGTATTCCTGTCGCCCAGCGACTCAAAGTCGCAGGTGCCGCCTGTATCGCACTGTTTGTTGTTACCTTTAGCAGCCAACACCTGGCGGATCCTGCCAGTACCGTGGTGCTGCTAGCCTCTATGGGGGCATCAGCGGTTTTGCTGTTCGGCCTGCCCTCCAGTCCATTGGCCAAACCCTGGTCATTTGCTGCGGGTCACTTAATTTCCGCCGCCATTGGTTTGCTTTGCTCACACCTTTTTACCGATATGGCGGTGATGGCCGCCGTGACTATCGCCTTGGTGCTGTTTGCCATGTATTTGTTTGAATGTATGCACCCACCCGGCGGCGCTACGGCCTTAGTACCGGTTATTGCTTCAAGCGAGCAACTGCTGGGCTATGAGTTTTTGTTTTTGCCGGTCGCGCTAAATGTCATGGTGATGCTGATGATGGCCTTGTTGCTAAATCGTCTGCTACAACCGCGTCAACATCGTAATTTCGATCCTGTTCATCTGCACAAAGACGTCAGTCCGATGAAGCGCATTGGTCTGCAACCAGAGGATTTACTGCACGCCCTGAACCACTATAAAACGGTGGTGGATGTTAGCGAAACCGACCTTGAGCAGATATATCAACAGGCGCAGTTACACGCCTACCAGCGCCAGTTGGGTGCTATTTTGTGCCGGGATATTATGTCGCAAGATCTTATCTGCGTCAGAGCCGATACACCCCTGGCCACGGCCTGGCGGCTGTTGCAAAAGCATAAAATTCGCACCCTGCCGGTGGTCACCGACAATAGACAATTGATTGGTATGCTGTCGGTCACTGACTTTTTGAAAGATATCAGCGTGCCTCACTACTGGGGGTTACTGCGACATATGATTAACCTTAGCCTGCACAGCAGCGCCAAACGTCAATGGCATAAGCATCATCGCAGGCAGGTGGCGGATATAATGCGAAGCGCCGTCACCGCAATACGCGACGATGAACATATCATCGAGCTTATCCCCAAACTGTCAGAGCAAGGACTGCATCAGGTCCCGGTATTAGACGCAAACCAGCAATTGGTGGGCATGGTCACACAGTCGGACTTAATTGCCGCATTGTATGCCAACAGTCGCCAAGGCCAGGCCGTTGCCTAACAACGCACTACCTAACAAGAGTTAAGCCACTGCCTCTTAGGGGGCAGTGCTGTGCACAACAACCAGCGTTACACTGGCCAGTCTCCACCGACGAGAGACAATGTCATGCAGATTAACAGTTACTCAGCCCTGATCAGTGCGGCCCTATCGCAGCCAGAGCCACAACGTTTGTTATTTGTGTTTGCCAAGGCAGAGCTGCCTACCGGCCATACCGATAAACAAAAGCAGCAATTTGAACAAGGCGACGGCGGCACCTTAAATCCGGTGCTCTGTGTGGACAAGCTGCCCAATGAGGTGCCTGCCTTTCAGACCTTAGTGGATGAGTCATTGCATACTGGCATCAGCTGGGATGTCGCCTTTGTGGCCGCCTTGGCAGGCCGCGCAGGACAGGCTCCTAATAGCGATGAAGCAGCACAACCCTTGCATCTGATGATGAACAAAATCAATAGCGGACAGATCACCGACTTTTTGGCCTTTAGTCGGCAAGGGAAGATCCTGAACTTGCTGCCGGGTTGAGGGGCGGCCTTCGCCGCCTCCCCCTATCGGATCATTTTTGCTTGAGTTTTTGCTGGCTGAAATAGGCAGCCAGATCAGCTGCATCCTGATCGGTCAGATTCGCCGCCATAGGCGCCATCATCGCAGAGGTGCCTCCGGTACGTTGGCCATCCCGATAAGCCTTAATGGCGCCTTCCAAATATTGTGCGTGCTGACCGGCCAGATTTGGATACATAGGCGCTAAACTATTACCATCAGTACCATGACAGGCCACACACATCCCAGACTTGGCTTTTCCCGCTTCGGCATCACCTGCCGCAACAGCAGTCTGACTACCCAATACCAGCAACGCTGCACCTAACAAAATTCTCTTCATTACTACACCTCTATGTTTTATGGCTTAACTGTCTACATGCTACGCCAAGGCCTTGCATTGCGCTGCAAGACCTTGTGAGTACCCCAAAAGGGGTAAATCGTTATTCCTGATCTTTGTGCTCCAGGCTTGATGCCCGGCGAAAGCCTTTGATGGCACCGCCCAGGTCGCTGCCGATATGGCGCAATTTACCGCTACCGAACAGCAGCAACACAATTAACAGCACAATGGCGAGCTGCCAAATACTGATGCCCATACAATCTCCTAATGATGGCCGTGATGCGCGGAGCCATGCGCGTCGCTAAGTCTTGCGACCATTTCATCCAAGGTCAGCACCTCACTGTCCTGCGCGTCGGCAAATTGCTGTGCCGCTTGCTTGTCAGAAAAGCTGCCCAGCGAAAGGCCCATGGCACCCGGCAAATCTGGCGCTGGTACATAAAATGCCTGTGCAGCCGGGATAAGATGCGCGTCATTAGGTTTATCCCACTGACTTTTACCCATATCGTGTACATACAAGGTCAGATTGGCCTGACGATTTTCAGGTTGCATCCACCAGCTCAGCATCTCAGAGGCTGAGCAAAATTTTCTTACCTGTTGCGCCGCAGCATCCAATGCCTGCCCCTTCGGTCCTGGGAAGCGCGTAATCACCATGCCGCACACATGACATTCATCATCACTGTGAAACCCTGTTGGTTGCATCATCTCGTTTTGTGCGGCTTTATCACCGCAACCGCTGAGCAACAGGGTTACGGCCGGTACCAACCAGACTAAATTTGCTAATCGCACTGTGTTTCTCCTACATCTTTGATTAAATCGATCTGCGCATAAAACTGCGCTGTGCCAGCACCAGGCAAAGCACCATCCAGCCAAGTAGTGCCGCCCATAACGTGCCACTGGCACCGGCCAAATCCTGTCCCAGCGACATCACACCGCTTAGCTGCAGGGAGCCATCCAGGCCACTGAGATTCAGTTGGCGGAAAATATCGGCGGGATTGAGCAGTAATAACCAGGGCAGCCAGTCTGGGTTAAGCTGGCCTTTACTCAGCACCAACAGGGCCAATAAGGCCAGGTCAAACACCAGCACAAACAAAAACCAAATACCCAGCGCCATACCCGCGGCGCTGGATTTCTCTCGCGCCCGACTACTGAGCACATAGGCCATGGCGATAAACACCCAGCCGAGCAAAATGGCTGACGCGATAAAGCGACCAAAGGCCACAAATAATTGCAGCTTGTCGATATCGGGCACCAGTAAGCCGATGGCCAGCGCCGCACCACCAAAGCCTATCAGGGTGGCCAGTGCCAAAATCAAGCCTTGTCCAACAAACTTGCCCAGTAATAACTGACGCTTGCCCAAGGGGTAAGTGAGCAGGAGCAGCAAGGTGCCGCCCTCGTCTTCCCCCACAATAGCGTCGTACGCCAGCAATAAGGCGATTAACGGAATGATAAAAGTGGCCAGGCTGGCCAGACTGGCGATGGTGGATGAGATGGAACTAAAACCCACTTGACCGGCGGCTGCCGCACCAAACCAGGCAATACCCGCCGCCAGCATCACAAACAGCAAACTGATGGCCAGTAACCAGCGATTGCGCAGGCCGTCTTGCAACTCTTTTAACGCGATATAAAAAATGCTCTTCATGGCACATTCCTATGAGCAGATGGCTGAGTCATAAAATGGCTGTATATCTCTTCCATGCTGGCCTGGCGCACTTCGATATCCTCGGCATCGCCCTGCTCTAACAGAAGTTTCAGCACCTGTTGCTTGGCGCCGTTATGGGTGGCCACTTCAAGGTTATCCTGCCCCACCAGACGAGCCTGAAAACCTTTACTGTTAAGTTGTGCCTGCCAATGACTGGCCTGTAGCAGGCCATTGACTCTAATCAGACTGGGCAAACCCACTTGGCTGCGCAGCTCGCTCAGTGTGCCTTCAGCCTGTAAGCAACCGCCAGCCATAATCGCCGCACGGTCGATAAAGGCTTCCACACCAGCTAGCACATGGGAGCACAGAATCACTGCCGTTCCCCCTTCACGTAATTGCTCGATCATGGCGTACAACTCACGGGTGGCGATAGGGTCCAGGCCCACCGTGGGCTCATCTAGCAGCAACAAGCGGGGTTTTCCCAGCAATGCCTGCGCCAGCCCTAGTCGCTGACGCATGCCCTTGGAATAGGTTTTCACTTTACGTTTACAGGCCTGGGCCAATCCTACCTGTTCGAGCAAGGCCTCAACCTGCGCAGACGGCGCGGACTTAAGCCGGGCGAAGTAGCGCAGGGTTTCCAGCCCGGTTAACTGTGGATAAAAAGACACATTCTCCGGCAGATAGCCTAACTGCTGTCGCACCTTAGCTTGCTGTGGCGAGGCACCAAACACACTCACTTGCCCGGCACTGGGACGCAATAGCCCCAAAATAAGCTTCATGGTGGTGGTTTTGCCTGCACCGTTATGCCCAAACAGCCCTAACACTTCGCCTTCGTTAAGGCTTAAGGTCAAATCATGCAGGGCTTGCAACTTCCCATAACAATGGCGAACACTGTGTAACTCAACCAGTTTCATTAGCCTTTATCCTGTTTTTCTGGTGTGGCAGACATCAGCGGATAACTGTCTCTGACACCAGGAGACTTAATCACCGGGAACATCTGCTGCACCCAGCGCAGCAGCTCCACGGCGGGGCTGTGCATCAATAGCTTCATTTGCGGATACATCCAGACCAGACGGTCAATATTGTCATTTGGCTCGTAGAGCACATCGCCAATACCGTCGGCATTGCGATCCCAACCCAGATAATCGCTCCAATAGTTACCCCGGCCATCCAGCGACCATTCCTGAGTACGGGTCGCCACATATTTCACTTGCTGGCGATTGGCCACAAAGCGATTACCGCTGAGCTGGTTGTCTTCTGAGCCTGCGGTCAGATGAATGCCAAGGGCACTGTGGGCAAAATAATTGTCGGTAATACGGTTAAATACCGAGTTGTAGATAAACAGTGCCTTGCCTTCGGCCCCCTGAATCATGCTGTCGCCGGTACTACCGCTTTTCACCCCGCTGACATAATTGCCGGATAGTGTTGAGTAGGTAATGTAATTCATCAGGATGCCGTAGTTCTGGTCATCCTCGGAGCGGTTATCGATAACGGTTAGCTGACGGCTTTGCATCAGCGCATAACCGGTACGGGTGCGCCGGGTGACATTCGCAATCACCTGATTATTATGGGAAAACATGTAATGGATGCCGTAGCGCACGTCTTCCAGCAGGTTATGTTCCAGCAGGTTGTGATTGGATGTATCAATGTAAATTCCGTCTCGTCCGTCCCGTACTTCATTACCTATCACCTTGGCGTCACGTACGGCATACAAGTGGATCCCATTGCCTCTGTCCTGAGAGCGTAAGCTGGTATCACCCTTGATATGGTTGTCCAGAATCTGCACCTGCGGCGCACCATCCACCCAAATACCAAATCCGGGGGTATTGATTCGGTTGCCTTGGATTACCGTACCCTGGGCTTGTGGGTGAACAAAGATGGCGGAGTGCATAGCGGTCAAGTCACGGCCACCACCGCGCAGTTCACAACCCTTAAGGGTGACATTGGCGGCACGGATTTCCAGTACATGGCCTTGCCCCTGTGCATCCAGAATTGCGCCGGGCTGACACTGAACAACCTGGCTTTGCACGATCTGAAAATTGCCGCTATACACACCCGCGGGCAATATCCAAACACCCTCATCTGTAGCAACCAGTGGCAAGGACTCGCTGGCTTGCTGCACTGCCGACAAAGGCGTACTTAAACTAAGCCCGAGTACACAAACTGCCAATAACGCTTTACGTCTGTTCATAGCAAAAGGCCGGTGAGTCACCCCACCGGCTCCCATTGTTACGCAGGCTCAACCAACATACGGCCGACCATTTCCATATGCAGGGCATGGCAGAACCAGTTGCAGTAGTACCAATGCATGCCGGGCTTGTCCGCCACAAAAGTAACAGAGGCCGTTTGCTGAGGACTGATTTCCATGCTGACACCGTGATTGGTCATACAGAAGCCGTGCGATACGTCCTCTATCTGGTCAAGGTTGGTGATCACCACAGTCACTTCATCACCCTGCTTAACCTTAAACTCGGTAATGCCGTAAGTCGGTGCCACAGAGGTCATGTACACACGAACCTTGTTGCCGTCACGGATAACCTTGTTGTCAGTTTCCAGTTTGATGCCGTCTTTTTTGGCCATTTCCACCGTTGGGGCAAAGAAGGGGTCATTACGGTCCCAAATCTTGCGCGGGTGGATCTGGTCACGACGAGCCAGAATACAGTCATGGGGCTCGGCATAAGTCGGGCCGTCATGCACCAGTTTCATTTCCTCACCGGAAATGTCGATAAGCTGGTCGTTCTCCGGATGCAAAGGACCGGTCAGCAGGAAGCGGTCTTTGGAGAACTTACACAATACCACCAGCCATTTACCGTCCGCATCGCGGGTCTCGGTCAAAGAGGCATGGTTGTGTCCCGGCTGATACTGTACGTCCAGCTTCTGACGGATGTAGCTGACATTCTGTCCCTGGTAAGCCTTGATGGCATCGGCCATATTCCATTTCACCACCTGACTGTCGATAAACAAGGTGGTGTATGCATTACCGCGTCCATCAAAGGTGGTATGCAGCGGCCCTAAGCCCAGTTCAGGCTCGGCAGCCACGGTATCACGAGGGTCACTTATCTTACCGGCAAACAGATCGTCGAGTTTATCAATGGCAATCATGGTCACGGTCGGCGACAGCTTGCCGTTGGCGATAAAGAACTTACCATCCGGAGAGGTGTTCAGACCGTGGGGGTTTTTCGGCACTGGTACATAGCGGGTAAAAGGACTGTCCTTGCCGTCTTTTTTACGTCCGTCTACCACAGGCACCTTGGAGTCACCCAGGGTGACAAATTTTCCGGCTTTCACCGCTTTTTCAATGGCCGGAATATTGAACACTACGACCCAGTCGCGCTCGTTACGCATCATACCGCCCAGATCATAGGCTTTTTCTGAGTTATAGCAGGTGGAAGCGGCATACTTACCACTGTAATCGGCGTCACAGTTATCCAGGTTGCCGTCTACCATGACCTGAAACGCCACTTCCATCTTTTCCGCATCAATTACGTTAAACATGGTGTAGCTATAGTCGGCCTGCAGGTCGAAGTGCTTGCCGTCGTTGGGATGCGGGATAACAAACTCAGCATTGGCAAACACATATTTGGTATGGGGCATTTTTTGCAGCCTCAAGCCATGAATTGCCTGCACATTAGGTACCGTCAGCATCTTATCGCACTTCATAATATCCAAACGGATACGTGCTACACGACTATTGGCCTTATCGTTGATAAACAAATACTTACCATCATATTGGCCATCGGTCATGGAAATATGCGGGTGGTGACAGTCGCCGTTTAAGAACTTGGCGCTCTCACCCATAATGGCCTTACTTTCATTGGTAATGCCCCAACCAGTGGCGGAGTCAATATTGAACACCGGAATGCGCATCAGCTCTCGCATGGACGGAATACCCAAAACTCTCACTTCGCCCTGGTGGCCACCGCTCCAGAATCCGTAATATTCATCCAGTTCACCGGGCGCAACATGGGCTTTTTGCTTGGCGTCCTTTACCGCCGCTGCCCAGCTTTCCTTGCTCATAACCGTTGAACCAATACCCACTGCCCCCAACACGGCGGCACCGGCCCCAGTCATGGCGGTCGCACCTAAAAAGCTGCGGCGGCTCATACCTTGCTTGTCGTTGTCTTTATTACTTGTCATGGTTGTCTCCTTTAGAAACAGGGTTAAGCTTGTGATTCAATCTGAACGACCGGGATTTGCCCCGCCTCCTGTTTGGCAGCGCGCTGACGTTTCTTGTTCTTCGCGACCAGAGGCGGGCATTTACGTTCGTTGTGATAGGTCATTTGGCAATCCAGGCAGTAATGACACTCGTTGTGGTCTATATGCCCGTCAGGATGAATGGCCTGGATTTCACATTCGATAGCGCACAGCTTGCAGGGGTTACCGCAGTCTTTGCGACGCTTCAGCCAATCAAACAACTTCAGCTTGGTAGGAATGGCCAGCGCCGCACCCAATGGGCAGATGTAGCGGCAGTAAACCTTGCGGGTGAAAATATTGATAATCAGCAGGATGACGGCATACAACACAAACCACCACTGACGGTCGAACTTCAAGGTTATAGCGGTCTTGAAGGGCTCAACTTCAGCAAAACGCTCGGCAGTGGCCAGGGATTCCAGCGAAATACCGAACAACAGCAACAAAATAATGTACTTGATGGCCCAGAGTCGCTCATGCACGGCAAACGGCAGTTCAAACTGAGGGATTTTCAGCTTACGTGCCCCTTCGTTTATCAGCTCCTGCAGAGCACCGAAGGGACACAACCAACCGCAGAACACCCCGCGACCCCAGAGCAATATGCAGGCGGCCGTGAAGGTCCATAGAATGAAGATCACTGGGTCAATCAGGAACAGCTCCCAGCGAAAATCCTGCATCATGGCGTGGACAAAGGTCAGCACGTTCACCACCGACAGTTGCCCCAGTGCGTACCAGCCGATAAACACCACAGTGAACACCAGGTAGCCCCGACGCAACCAATGTAAGAATTGCGGCTTTTGCGTGAACTTGTCCTGCAGGAACAAGATCACCATCAGTACCAACAGGGCAATCAGTACCACGCCAATTTGGAAGCTCTTCTGATACCAGATGTTGACCCACATGGGACGGTTTGCCGCTTCAATAGCCGCCAATTGCTCTGCACTAGGAGCTGGACGCTCAACATAGCGCTCGGGTAGCTGATAGCCCAGTTCAAAGCTGGTAAACACCCCATCCACCGGACCGGTTTGACGCCGTACTAACAGCTCCAGACTCCAGGGCGAACCGGGGTCGAATTGATGATGGTCACGGATGGTGAAAATGGACATCTCACTCAGTTCAGGTAACCCGTCAATATAAAGATCCGACAACCTTTGCTGGTCTAAATCGCGAAAACTGATGATGTCACCAAACTGACGCAACTGGATGCGGTCAAAAATACCGCCGCGCACATAGCCGGAGCCTTTAAAGGAATAATCGCCACTGGCCAGCACCGCAATGGCAAACTCGCCGTCTTTTAAATTCTCCTGCAGGTAAGCATATTGACGCTCACCCAACAGGTTGCGACCTATACTGGGGGGATCCAATTGCGCGACATACAAATCGATAAAAGTGCCTTGTTTGCCTTCACCTCCCTGCCTACGCTGATGCTGTCCTTCCCCACGGCCTTGTCTGTGCCCTTGTGGGTTTTTATCTGCAATATCAGCAAAGGCGTTATCAACCTGCTCCCAGGTCAGGTGTAAGCGCCGCACCGATCCATCGCCAGTTAGGCTTTGCCAGTCGGCCTCAGTAAACCCATCCGTTTTCACCACCGCAGGGGCGTGGGGGCGATTACTGACATCCTCGATAAGCCCCAAAGACACCGCCACTTCATGGGCGGAACGCATGATGACTTCGTTGACCACCATCACAGTCACTGTGGCACCAGTTACCGCGTCCACAGTGACAGCCTCAGGATCTGAGGTATTGCCCACCACCACACGCTGGTCAGCCATAACGCCCTGATATTTGGCGCTAAAGTCATGCAGCTTTTGCTCGGGGATCCCCACCAGTAAAATCGGCTCGTGATGCTCTAACACATAGGCATCGGCTATGCGCCCATCGGTATCCAGGAGTATTTGCAGATTAATGGGCTTACCTGAATAGGCCGGAATATCCACCACCTGCAGGCTTTGGAACTGATACCCCACTAAGCTGTCACCGGCCAACAGACGACGAACCTGATACTCGCCCTCGGGCTCAGACCAACGGGTAGCTGTTGGGAACAGTTGGCTGACACGCTGCCAACCGATATCGTCAAATGAAGCGGCATGGGCCGCAAAAGGTAGGCACAAGACTGCAAGGTGCAGCCAAACAGCAAGACAGCACCAATAACAACTGTTAATTATTGGCCATTGCCGGATAGGCTTCATGTTTCTTCTCCGCTTTGAACAAATGTTCCAAGGCATTGATGGATAGGGTTATTTTGGCCCTGACTGGGGGGCGCTGAAATACCCCTTAGTGGTTAGCCAAGGGGGGGAAAAGGGCTAGTTGGCAGTTGGCAACAGAGGGGAATACAGCTTTGCTGGGTCTAATCAGGCGTTAAATGCAGCCTCCACAGCTGCCACAGCGCCAGTCTGCCGCGTTCACGGCACGATAAAACCAGCGCAGATGCGGCTCGTCCAGAGGAACCTGATGTTGCTCAAATACCTCCGCCAGCCAATCAACATTGGCCACTATCCACTCATCTTCGGCTGTGCCTTCAACAAAGTCGTCTTCATCAGGGAAGAGGTAACTGAAATTACCACGGGTATCCATATCGTTTTCAGCCTTGCTATCAGGCAGATTCAGGGGTAAGCCCTGATAATGAATAATCCAGTGGCCCAGGCACAAGGTATGACCTTGTGCAGACCACTTGGCGGTGAAGGGATTATTCTGCATATCCAGGTGCAAGGCTATCTGGGGTGGTTATTGCATTAGCGGCGAACCATCCAGGCCAAAATCAAAGCCCTGAATATCCGATTCGCTGAGCAGCCTGGTAATATACTGAGCACTGGCTTTGCGCCTGACTTTAGTATCCAGGTAGCTTTGAATGTCAGCCCGTACTTGCTCAAAGGGCAAAGGATTTCCCTTTACCCGTCTGACCACCTCAACCACATGAAAGCCATAGCGACTTTCCACCGGTTTAGCCATGATGCCTTGGGCTGCACCAAACAGCTGGCGCTCAAACTCTGGTACGGTCTGACCTTTGCTGATTTGGCCAAGGTTCCCCCCCAGCCTGGCCGACGGACAGTTGGAGTACGCTGACGCCAGACTGGCAAAATCCCCTTCGCCATTGCCCAGACTTTGCAATATTTGCTCGGCCAGTTGCCTGGCTCTGTCCCTTTCCTGCAAGTCACGAGGATCGCCAGCCAGCAGAATATGCCTGACTTCCAGCAATGGCGCAGTGGCAAATTTGCCACGATTGGCCTCAAAATACTGACGACACTCGGCAGTGCTGGCCTGAGCCGGCGGACATTCGGCGGCCAGCAGTTTGTCTATCACCCATTGTTCCTGCTGACCATCAAGGGGGCCCTCGCCTGCATATAGTCCGAGCGCCACCGCACGTTGTCGCACTACTTCGTTAATAATCAGGGCCTGCGCAGATTTAACCGCCGCTTCACGGCGACTGGCAGCCGGGTGATACTGCATTTCAGCACTGATTTGCTCGGCGCTGATAACCTGCTGATTCACCGTCACGGATGGAATATCACTTATAACCATCATTTCTCACCTGTGAAAAAGGACACATCCTTGTGTCTGCTGAGTGAAACTAACGCTGACGCACGACCTGGTAATTGCGGCGCATGTACTTCACCGGCACGCTCCAGATATGCACCAAACGGCTAAACGGGAACAACAGAAACAAGGTCATACCCAGCAGCACATGCAGCTTGTAAATCAAGCCCACGTCAGCAATGGCCAGAGATGCTGCCTGCGCATTGAAAGTCACAGTATTTTGCGCCCAGGCCATCAGCTTAAGCATTTCCGAGCCATCCAGGTGGCCCATGGAAAACGGAATACTCAGCAGGCCAAGAATTAACTGCGCATAGAGTAGAACCAGGATCAGTATGTCCATGCGAGTACTAGTGGCACGGATACGCGGATTATGTAACCGGCGCTTAAGCAGAATCGTCATGCCGTACAAACATATCAGCCCGAACAGGCCCCCTGCTCCCATGGCGACCAACTGCTTGGTTGCCGGGGAAATACCCAGTGCATCCCACACCTGGTGAGGGGTCAGCAAGCCAACAAAATGGCCAGCCAGAATCGCCAGGATGCCGATATGAAAGGCAAAACTGCCTTTGCGTAGTTGTTTACTTTCCAGCATCTGACTGGAGCCGGTTTTCCAGCTATAGGGCTCGCGGTCGTAACGGATAAGACTACCCAGTACAAACACCGCCAGCGCAATGTAAGGATAAATTCCAAACAGCAAATGATTGATAAACGACATAATCCGCTCCTCAGTTCAGCCGGGCGCTATCGCCACTGGCTGCATCCACAAATTCGATGGGCACATGCTGGTCACGGCGCTGGCCGGACTCGGGCCGGTTCAATTGGCTGGGACAACCGCCATTAACGGCATCACCACCAAAAGTCACCGCCTCTTCCTCCCATACCTTATCCAGCGCCTTAGGCGTATGGTCAGCCTGCTCAGAGGCGATCTGCACTTGCAAGGCATCCAGATCCAAAGACACCTGACTGACTTCCAGCAAGGCTTCACAGAGCACGGCATAATCCGAACGACGTTTTTGCAAACGTACCGCCAGCAACCCAAGCACCGGGGCAATATCGGCAATCCAGCCGGTGGCCTGATGCTGCTGGGTAGCCGCAAATTCCAGGTACAAAGGCAGATAATCGGGCAACTCATGTTCAGCAATTTCAAGCCCGGCCTGGCGATACTGCGCCACCAATTCCACCATGGCCTGCCCGCGGTCGCGGGATTCACCATGAATATGCTCGAAAATCAGTAAGGACAGCGACCGCCCTCGTTCAAACAAACCGTCGTATTCCTCTTGCCAGTCCAATAGGTCGCCGTCCATGTGTCGTAATACAAACTGGCTTAACGCCTGCTGTGTGCTAGCGGTTAAGTCGGCGCTGGCAATCACCTCTAAGGCCTCGTCCCGGGCGGCCAGCAAGCCGGCCTGCGGGTAATCCAGTAATCTGGCCAGTAACGTCAGTATTTTCATGGCCTACTCCTGAATCTCAACGGGGATAACCTGGCGGACGGTCTGGCTCTTAGTCCCAAACAAGTTCACCTCGGAAGAACTGCCACAGCCGTTGCCAAAGCTGAAACCACAACCGCTCTTCATGTCGTAAGCGTCTTGGGCATAGGCGGTATGACTGGTGGGAATGACAAAGCGGTCTTCATAATTGGCCAGCGCCATCACCCGGTACATTTCCTCCACCTGCCAATCATGTAATCCGGCAGCAGCAATGACTTCATCATCTTTTACCCCTTCAACCTGCTGGGCTCGTTTATAAGCACGCATCGCCAGCATCCGTTCAAGGGCGCGGATCACGGGTTTCTCGTCACCCGCGGTGAGCAGGTTAGCCAGGTATTTAAGCGGAATGCGCAAGGATTTAAGATCAGGGATAACGCCATTCATGCCCACATGCCCTGACTCTATCGCCGTTTGAATAGGTGACAGAGGCGGTACATACCAAACCATAGGTAAGGTACGGTATTCAGGGTGCAAAGGCAGGGCAACCTTCCACTCCATGGCCATTTTGTAGACCGGTGATTGCTGCGCGGCTT
Source organism: Bowmanella yangjiangensis (assembly GCF_018531185.1). Classification (NCBI taxonomy): domain Bacteria; kingdom Pseudomonadati; phylum Pseudomonadota; class Gammaproteobacteria; order Alteromonadales; family Alteromonadaceae; genus Bowmanella; species Bowmanella yangjiangensis. The sequence continues at coordinate 1,666,082 of NZ_JAHDJU010000001.1, read as the reverse complement.
CCAGCCAGGCATCTGGGATCCCCTCACGTTTTGCAGCGGCTTGTACGTCTTTGTTGAATGGATCCAGGAAGATATCGCACTGCGCCTGGTACAAGTCCTGATCATTAGGTACCGATGCAGCATCGGCTATCTTATCGGCGTCGTACAGCAGTACACCCAAATACCGGATACGGCCCACACAGGTTTCCGAGCAAACGGTGGGTTGGCCCACCTCAATACGCGGGTAGCAGAAAATACACTTCTCTGATTTGCCGGTTTTCCAGTTGTAGTAGATTTTCTTGTACGGACAACCCGATACGCACATACGCCAACCGCGACATTTATCCTGGTCAATCAGCACAATGCCGTCTTCTTCGCGTTTGTAGATGGCGCCGCTGGGACAAGATGCCACACAGGCCGGATTCAGGCAGTGTTCACATAAACGTGGCAGGTACATCATAAAGGTGTTTTCAAACTGGCCATAAATGTCGGCCTGCACCTTATCGAAGTTTTTGTCCTTACGGCGTTTACTAAATTCGGTACCGAGGATCTCCTCCCAATTCGGCCCCCACTCGATTTTCTCCATACGCTGCCCGCTGATTAATGAACGGGGTCTGGCCACCGGCTGGTGTTTACTTTCCCCGGCGCGGTGCAGATGCTGGTAATCAAAATCAAAAGGTTCGTAATAATCGTCGATATCCGGCAGATCCGGGTTGGCAAAAATGTTGGCCAGAATGCGGCGCTTGCCGCCCTGCTTGGGCTCCAGCTTGCCGTTTTTGCTACGGATCCAGCCGCCGTTCCATTTTTCCTGGTTTTCCCATTCCTTGGGATAACCGATGCCAGGTTTGGTTTCAACGTTATTAAACCAGGCATATTCCATCCCCTCACGGGAGGTCCAGACGTTTTTACAGGTAACCGAACAAGTGTGACAGCCAATGCATTTGTCCAGGTTCAGTACCATGCCTATTTGCGCTCTGACTTTCATGTTACTTCTCCTGCTCGTTCAGTTGGGCATCCAGGGCGTCGACACTGTCGTCATCCAACCAGTCCACTTTGCTCATCTTGCGCACAATCACAAACTCGTCGCGGTTACAGCCCACTGTGCCGTAATAGTTAAAGCCGTAAGCCTGCTGGGCGTAGCCACCAATCATATGCGTGGGTTTTAACACTGCGCGGGTCACGGAGTTATGAATACCGCCACGGGTGCCTGTGGTTTCAGCGCCAGGTACGTTCACTATCCGCTCCTGGGCGTGATACATCATGCTCATCCCTTCCGGCACCCGCTGTGACACCACGGCCCGGGCAGCAATGGCGCCATTGACGTTAAACACCTCAATCCAGTCGTTATCTTCAATCCCGGCTTTGGCAGCGTCTGGTTCGGCAAGCCACACAATAGGGCCACCACGGGACAAGGTCAGCATCAGCAGATTGTCCGAGTAAGTACTGTGAATGCCCCACTTTTGGTGTGGCGTGATCCAGTTCAGCACCAGCTCTTTGTTACCGTTACTCTTCTTGTTCAATACAGGCCGGACCGTTTTCAGGTTAACCGGTGGTTTGTACAGACAGTGCATTTCACCAAAGTCACGCATCCATTCGTGATCCTGATAAAACTGCTGACGACCGGTGATGGTGCGCCAGGGGATCAACTCATGCACATTGGTATAACCTGCGTTATAGGACACATGCTCGTCTTCCAAGCCTGACCAGGTAGGTGAGCTGATGATCTTGCGCGGCTGCGCGACTATGTCGCGAAAACGGATCTTCTCCTCTTCTTTAGGCAGCGCCAGATGGCGATGGTCTAAGCCGGTAATTTGCGACAGCGCATCCCAGGCCTTAACGGCTACCTGACCGTTGGTCTCTGGCGCCAGGGATAAGATCACCTCGGCCGCATCAATGGCTGTGTCAATTTTTGGCCGGCCCTGATTGGCACCAGCTTTGATATGACGCTGATTCAGCTCACCGAGAAAATCCACTTCCTTCTGGGTATTCCAGCTAATGCCCTTACCGCCGTTGCCCAACTTGTCCATTAATGGACCAAGGGAGGTAAAACGCGCATAGGTATTGGGATAGTCACGCTCGACCGTAATCATATTCGGCGCGGTTTTGCCCGGAATCAGGTCGCACTCGCCTTTCCACCAGGCCTGGCTGCCAAAGGGCTGTGCCAGCTCACCGGGGCTGTCATGCTGCATCGGCTGAGTCACCAGATCTTCTTCCTGACCAAGGTGTCCTTCACAGAGCTCTGAGAAAGACTTGGCAATACCCTTGAAGATGTCCCAGTCACTGCGCGATTCCCAAACCGGGTCCACGGCTCTGGACAAGGGGTGAATAAAGGGGTGCATATCCGACGTATTCAGGTCGTCTTTTTCATACCAGGTCGCAGTAGGCAACACGATGTCGGAATACAAACAGGTGGTGGACATACGAAAGTCCAAGGTGACAAACAAATCCACTTTGCCTTCCGGCGCGTCATCACGCCAATGCACATCTTCGGGCTTATCGCCGCCCTCTTCACCTAAATCCTTACCCATCAAGCCGTGCTTGGTACCCAGTAAGTGGCGCAGCATATATTCATGGCCCTTCCCGGAAGAACCCAGCAAGTTGGAGCGCCAGATAAACATATTACGCGGGAAGTTTTTCGGGTTGTCCGGATCAAGACAAGCAAATTCCAGCTCGCCGCTTTTTAATTGCTGCACCGCATAATCTTTGGGTGACATACCGGCGTCACGGGCCTCACGACAAAGCTGCAGCGGGTTCATACCAAGTTGCGGTGCCGACGGCAGCCAACCCATGCGTTCGGCACGGGTGTTGTAGTCGATAATCGCTCCGGTCCACTTGCTCTTATCCGCCAACGGCGAAATCACTTCCTGCATATGCAGTTTTTCATAGCGCCACTGGCTGGAGTGATTATAGAAAAAGGACGTGCCGTTCATATGACGGGGCGGACGTACCCAGTCAAGGCCAAACGCCAATGGGGTCCAACCGGTTTGTGGACGCAGTTTTTCCTGGCCCACATAATGAGCCCAGCCACCACCGCTTTGTCCTACGCAACCACACAAGATCAACATATTGATCAGGCCGCGGTAGTTCATATCCATGTTGTACCAGTGGTTCATACCCGCGCCGACAATGATCATCGAACGACCTTTGGTTTTGGCCGCATTGTCAGCAAACTCACGGGCCACTTTGACCACATCGGCGGCCTTCACGCCAGTGATGGCTTCCTGCCAGGCCGGGGTATAAGGCAGGTTCTGCTCGAAGGTTTTGGCACAGTTAGGGTCCTGATAGCCGTTATCCACGCCATAGTTAGCCAGGGTCAAATCAAATACCGTCGCAACTTTGGCCTGACGCCCATCCGCCAGCGTCACCAACCTGACTGGCACCTTACGCGGGATCACCGCGTCATGTTCGGTGTGCTGGAAATAACCGTATTCGTGTTCGCGGCTACCAAAGTAAGGGAAATTAACCGCTGCCAGCTCGTCATGACCGGCTTTCAGGCTAAGCTGCAGATGCAGGTTCTCGCCAGTTTTGCCGTCACGCTGGGTCAGGTTCCATTTACCTTTGCCAATGCCGCTTTGTGCCTCACCCCAGCGATAACCTATGGCGCCAGTGGGAGACACCAGTTCACCATTCTCTTCATTAAGCGCTATGGTCTTCCATTCGGGGTTGTTTTCCTGCCCGAGGTTGTCCATTAGGTCGGACGCGCGCAGAAAACGCCCCTGTACCAAACTGCCGTCTTCCTGCTCGTCGAGTAACACCAACATGGGCATATCACTGTAACGACGAACATAGTCAGTGAAATACTCTACCTGACGTTCAACATAGAACTCTTTGAGGATCACATGGCCAAAGGCCATCGCCAGCGCGGCATCTGTACCCTGCTTGGGTGCCAGCCACTGATCCGTCAGCTTGGCGACCTCGGAATAATCCGGCGTCACACTGATAACTTTTGTGCCTTTATAGCGAACCTCGGTGAGGAAGTGCGCATCCGGGGTACGGGTCTGGGGTACATTCGAGCCCCAGCAGATAATGTAATTGGAGTTGTACCAATCCGCCGACTCGGGCACATCGGTCTGTTCCCCCCACACCTGCGGTGACGCCGGTGGCAGGTCGCAGTACCAGTCGTAAAAACTCAGGCAGTTACCACCAATCAATGACAAATAACGAGCCCCGGCGGCATAGGACACCATGGACATGGCTGGAATAGGCGAAAAGCCGGTTACCCTATCCGGTCCATAGGTTTTGGTGGTGTAAATGTTGGCCGCGGCGATGATTTCATTCACCTCATCCCAGCGCGCCCGCACAAAGCCACCTAAGCCCCGCTGCTGCTTGTAGTCCTTGGCTTTGACCGGGTCTTCGACGATGGACGCCCAAGCCTCAACCGGATCTTTGTGCTGCATTTTGGCCTGACGCCACAGCTTCACCAAGCGCTTACGAATCTTCGGGTACTTGAGGCGATTAGCGCTGTAGATATACCAGGAATAACTGGCACCACGGGGACAGCCTCGGGGTTCATGATTAGGCAAGTCAGGCCGGGTACGAGGATAATCGGTTTGTTGGGTTTCCCAGGTCACCAGGCCGTCTTTAACATAAATTTTCCAACTGCAGGAGCCGGTACAATTCACCCCGTGGGTAGAACGCACTATTTTGTCGTGTTGCCAGCGACGACGATACCCATTTTCCCAACTCCGATCTTCGTCTGTGGTCACACCGTGGCCATTGGCGAACTGTCCTTTTATACGTTTGAAATACTGCAATCTGTCCAGAAATTGACTCATGCCGGACTCCTGTTGATAAATTAGCTACTGGTCTTGGCGAAATACTCGCTCTGCAGCTAGTTAAATAGATCGCCAACTGCCCCGCAATCCCTTATCAGGTAAGGGTTTCGAGGCGAGTACCCAATAATGGGTAGCTGTTAAATTGGGCAAAAATCAGTAATATCGCGGGATGAAAGGCAGGTGAATTCAAAAAGCCGGGAGCGAACACTACTCCCTGTTTATTGTGAGTACCACCTGTGCCCCTGGCAGGTAAGGTGATGTTAAAGCAACTTAATCGTTCAATTGTGTTCAGAGTTGGTCTGATGATGTTTGCCATCAGCCTGCTAGCGGTGGTCAGTATGGCCAGCTCGGTATTTATCAGCGACAGTGCCGAGAATGATGCCTACGCCATCAACCTGTCCGGCACCTTGCGGATGCAAAGCTATCAGATAGCTATCAGCCTAATGCGTGATGATCTCGACGCTGAAGCGCGTCAGCAACGCCTCACTAAGCAGATTCATCAGTTTGACCAAACCCTGCAATTGCCCACCCTGCAACGCCCGGCGATGGCCAAGCGGGCCAGCGAGCATTTTGAGCTTTACGAGTCTATTGTGGCGCGCTGGCAAGAACGCATCAAACCGGGTATTGAGTCTGCCATTGTAGAGCCTGAAGCTTTGCCAACACTGCTGAATGAAACCGATACCTTGGTAAAAGACATCGACCATCTGGTACAGCTCCATCAGCACCATGCTGAGCAGAATGTGGCCACCATTCGCCTGATTCAGGGCCTTGCGTTATTGCTAACCGCTCTGTTAATGATAGTGGCCATGTTTATCATCAGTCGGCATATCAAGCAGCCGCTGGCACAGCTGACCCAAATAGCCCGGCAAATAGGCAGAGGGGATTTTACCGGTCGTGCCCCCGACCATGGCCATGATGAACTGGCGCTGCTGGGCCACACCCTTAACCACATGTCAGATGCCATCAGTCGTTCCCACAGTTTGATGGAAAAGAAGGTGCAGGAAAAAACCATCCGCCTGCAACAAAGTAATCAGTCGGTGGAACTGCTCTACAACATCAGTAACAGCCTACAGGAGTCACTCAGTCATCCGTCGGAGTTTGGCCCCCTGCTAAATCGCCTGGCGAAGATAACCGGGCTTTCGGATCTGGACCTGTGCATGATGACGGCTTCAGGCAATACGCCTTACGAACACCTGATGACCAAGGATAAAATTTTACCCTCGCGCTGCATCAATAAAGATTGTAATGGGTGTATGAATACCAACCCACCTGCAGACAATAAACTGACCTTTCCACTGACCCGCGCTTCGACTAACTATGGCGTGCTGGTATGTCAGTTGCAGCCAGGGCAAAAGCTGGAAACCTGGCAGATGCGCCTGCTCAAGTCCGTAGCAGATCAGTTTGCTGTAAGTTTGAGCCTACGCGACCAGCAGGAACAAAGTCGCCGACTCGTGCTAATGCATGAACGTACTGTTATTGCCAGAGAACTACACGATTCATTGGCGCAGGCCCTGTCTTATTTGAAAATTCAGGTGGCCAGGTTGGAGAAGCTACTTAAACAGCCTAATGGCGCCGATAAAGCCGCCCCGGTTATTGACGAGCTGAAAACCGGATTGAGCTCAGCGTATCGGGAGTTACGTGAACTGCTTACCACCTTCAGACTGAAAATGGACGGTCAAAGTCTGCGCGCAGCCATGGAACAAAGCCTGCTACAACTGCAGGAGCGCTCCGACAGTATTCGCTTCTCGCTGGAATTTGATGTGGATAACCTGCCCTTTAGCCCCAATGAAGAGATCCACCTACTGCAAATCACCCGTGAAGCGCTGCAAAACGCTCTGCATCACTCCGGAGGCAATCAAGTGGTGGTGAGTTTACAGCGAACTTTCGATAGTCCGTCACATATCAAACTGAGTATTCGTGATAACGGCATTGGCATTGAAAACGACCCAAGCAAACTAAATCACTATGGCCTGGCCATCATGCGCGAGCGCAGCCGCAACTTAGGTGGTGAGTTGAATGTACAGCGCCACCCTGACGGCGGCACCCTGGTCAGCTTTGAATTTGAACCTGAATATTATGCCCAGCGCAAAGATGAGGTGGTTGGGGTTTAAGGGATGTTGTAGTTATATCAACCTATGCATAATGATTACGACAAACTTGAGCATTGCGCAGTCAGTTACACATCTAATCATAAAGGGCTGGTTTGCTGTACGCCCGAATAGAGGATTATTCACATGCAGCAAGGGTGGCAAATCTCCCTTGGTATTTCCGTCGGGCTGCCTTTACTTACAGTACTTGGCGTAATCTTTTACGCGGTATTTGAGTCTCTGGGTAATGGTCGTAAAAAACACGCCATTCTCACAGATACGCTAGCAGGAATATTCAGCTTTTCATTAATCACTCCTTTCGTTGCCCTGTTGTGTACTGTGCTGTTGTTTTCCGCCGTACACAGTGTAGTGAATTTCACGATTTTGCTGCTTAATCATGGGGTTACGATCATTAAAAGCGAAATAGCTTCGGGTGCTTTGAGTTTAAGACTGTGCTCGGTAATGCTGTTAATCAGTACACTACGATATCTAGGGCAGAGCAATAAGGAGATTGATACGGCAGGCAAGGACAAGGAAGCCGAAATGAATTCCAATACCCATAATGATGAATTTAGCATTTCACTTGCTCAGTCCATTAGTGAAATTGATGAACGTCCAGGTTATCAATACTCAAAACAAGCAAAATTCACTGGCAACATTGGCAATCTTTTTTTCTGCTCCGTGGTGTTGATGCTATGGATTGATCAGTTTCTCGCGGTTAACAGCCTGGCTTTCCCTATCATCGCCTGGATTTTACTGTTTATCATCGATGACTGGGCAATCCTGGCGCATTTTAAGTTGGAGGCGGCCAATGCGGTTACCTCAATGCACAATTATCGAATCTACGCTGCGGTGATAGCGATCCCAATCATCGCTGTCTGGGGGGCTTATGAAGCAACATCGACTATGGCATGGGCAAGTGCATTGGTCGTGCTAGCGCTTGGAGTATTTTTTGCTCTTGCGCTTCACAGCGAGAAGTCGCTGCTAAAAACCTGGCTAACGCACCTCGCCGATAAATAGCAGACTAACAGCTAACCTGAGTGGATTGCGGATCCTTGCCCCAAACATATCGCAAGGAGCGCACCAGAGGAGATAAAAAAAGTTCCTTAATGTGGAGCAAGGTGGCAAGCATAGTGCGGCAATAGGATACACACTCGCCAGACAATCAACGCAGCTCAAAACCTCTCGCAAGGTGTTAAGTATGAAAACCGCCAAAAACAACTACCCATTTAGAGGTACTCACCTATCTCCTGAGATTGGTTGGCATCCCTCCCCCTAAACGTTAGTCTTTGATGATTATGCAGATAAAAGCCGGAGCCCGAAATGTCTGAGTTAACCCCCGCTACCGTATTGATGGTCGATGATCACCCTTTGCTGCGTAAAGGGCTCACACAACTAATAGAACTGGAAGACGACCTGAACGTAGTAGGTGAAGCCAGTAGCGGTCAGCAGGCTATTGAGCTGGCCGAATCCCTCGACCCGGATCTGATCACCCTGGATCTGAATATGCAGGGCATGGATGGCCTGCAGACCTTAAAAGCCCTGCGCGAACGTGGCGTGGATGCACGCATTATCATGCTGACGGTGTCAGACAGCGATGAGGATGTGGTAGAAGCCATCCGTCTGGGTGCTGATGGCTACCTGCTTAAGGATATGGAGCCCGAAGCACTGATTGAGAAACTTAAAGAAGCCGTTCTGGGTAAGATGGTGATGAGTCCGAAGCTCACCGAAATCCTGGCAACGGCCTTGCGCCGACCGCAGCGACAGACCAACCGCGCACTGGCCAGCCTCACCAGCCGGGAGCTGGACATCCTTAAGCTTATTGCCAAAGGGCTGAGCAATAAGCTGATTGCCAGGGAACTGGATATTTCTGACGGCACGGTAAAGGTGCATGTAAAACACCTGTTGAAAAAGCTCGATTTGCGCTCGCGGGTCGAAGCCGCGGTGTGGATGGTAAACCAACAAAGCAAAGGCGACGCCAGGGTCTGAGTGGCCCCGTTCAATATCCCCTGACATTCGCCTCTACCCCTTTAGAGGCGAGGCATTAGATGCTTATGGGTAGCGCATTGCTTGAGTTGATTTATATCAATTTAAGCAACCAGGGTCCTTTTCATAGTAAGTCCGAGATTTATCAACCCGGACACTGAATATGAAACACATGGCCCTTTTACTGCTTCTCACACCGCTGATTATCACACCAAGTCAGGCAGACAACCTGCAAGATACCCTCACTAAGGGCAAGGTAAGCCTGAACCTGCGCTACCGCACGGAGTTTGTCGAACAACACAATATGTCTCAACAGGCTATCGCCAATACCCTCCGAGGCCGCTTTAGTTACCAAAGCGGCGCATATCATGGGTTCAGTGGTACGCTGGAAGTGGATGGCCTGTGGAGCCTTGGCACGGATAAATACAATTCCACACTGAATGGGATAAGCGACAGACCGGTGATTGCCGATCCCAAAGGTCAGGATCTGAATCAAGCCTATCTAAGCTATCAGCAACAACACTTAAGCCTGGATGCAGGTCGTCAGCGCATCAATCTCGATGACCAGCGCTTTGTCGGTGGCGTGGGTTGGCGGCAAAACGAGCAAACCTTTGACGCGCTTCGCGTTAAATTCACTCCCCAGGAAAATCTCAACCTCGACTATAGCTATATCAGCAAAGTGAACCGTATCTTTGGCGAGGATAGTCCCCAAGGACGCTTTAGCGGCGATACTCACCTTGTTAACGGACGCTTTGCCCTGGACGCCCAACAAAGTATTAGCGCCTTTGCTTATTGGATGGACTTTGAACAAGCGCCGCAACTATCAAATAAAACCTTTGGCTTGCGTTATCAAGGCAGTCTTCCCGCAATGCGTTTGACCTTGAGTCTGGCACGCCAGCAGGACTATGCCGAGCAGCCAGTTGATTACAAGGCCACCTACGGACTCGCGCAATTAGATGGCGAGCTCAGTGGCATAAGCTGGACATTAGGTTACGAAAAATTGGGGGCAGACAGTCAGGGCCGGGTTATCACGCCACTGGCCACCTTGCATAAGTTCCAGGGTTTTGCCGATCAATTTCTCAACACGCCACTAACCGGGTTACAAGACCGTTATGCCGGTGCTGGCACGACTTTGGCCGGAATAAAACTGCAACTGACTTATCATCGTTTTGACAGTGACAAACAAGCTATCCGCTATGGCCATGAATGGGACGCCTCAGCAGCCTATGCTGTTAATGCGCATCTTAAGCTGCTGCTGAAAATGGCTCGCTACCGGGCCAAACATCATGGTTCGGACACCGACAAATTGTGGTTAATGGTCACCGCCAACTGGTAATTATCCCAATGCACCGCCTGTCTATCCCTTTTGGGGAATAGCCTGGCGTCTGGTTTGCCGTAGCATTAATACGTCGGGACAACGCCCGGCCTGCCGAGCCGTTATCGCTAAACCTTCGGGCATGGGGTAACGGCCTATAGGGTTGATGGAGAAATTTGTCAGCCTCCCCTGTTTGGAAAGGTAAGGAATCATGTTGGAAGATAGATTTGGCCGACGCTTTCAGTATTTGCGACTGTCCATCACTGATGTTTGCAATTTTCGCTGTACCTATTGTTTGCCGGATGGCTATCAGGGTAACGGCAAAACGCGCTTTCTCAGTCAACCACAGATCGCCACCTTGGCAGGCGCTTTTGCCGGACTGGGTACCCGAAAAATCCGTATAACCGGCGGGGAGCCTTCACTGCGTAAGGATCTGACGGAGATTATTGCCATCTGTGCCCAAACTCAAGGCATTGACAAGGTAGCGCTGACCACCAATGGCTTCAAATTACCCGGCCAGGTTAAACAATGGAAGGACGCCGGACTGAGCGCCTTGAATGTCAGTATCGACAGTCTGGATCCCAGGCAATTTCATGCCATTACCGGGCACAACAAACTAGATATCGTGCTACGGGGGGTTGAGAGTGCCCTCACGCAGGGGCTTAAGGTCAAAGTTAACAGCGTGCTTTTGAAAGGCTACTCTCAGACCTTGCTCAAACACGCGCTGAACTGGCTGAAAAATACGCCGGTCACACTTCGACTGATTGAGCTGATGCAAACTGGCGACAATCAGGCATTCTTTGCCGAAAACCACCTGAGCGGTCAGAGCATAAAAGCCGAATTGCTGGCCAGTGGCTGGCTACCCATAATACGGGATAAAACTGCCGGACCCGCACAGGAGTTTTGCCACCCAGACTATCAAGGGAATATTGGTTTAATCATGCCTTATGACAAAGACTTCTGCACCAGTTGTAACCGGCTGCGGGTGTCTGCCACGGGCAATCTGCATCTGTGCTTATTTGCCGAGCAGGGGTTGTCTCTGGCGCCCTGGTTGCAAGAAGGCGATATTGCCGGTTTGCAGCAACATATGTTGCAACTGCTTGGGCAAAAACACAGCCGTCATTGGTTACAACAAGGTCTGACCGGTGCCACCCAACAACTGGCTATGCTGGGAGGCTAAATGCTGATTGGATTGGTGCTGGCCGGCGGGCGTTCCAGCCGGATGGGGCAAGACAAAGCGCTGCTCGAATACCATGGCCATAGCTTGCTACAACAAGCGCAGCAGCTTTTACAAAAAAGTGGCTGCGAACGGGTACTAATTAGCCGCAATCAGCTCGGATTTGTGCAAGATCTGGTAAAAGATGCCGGACCACTTGGCGGCATTCATAGCGCCCTCACCCAAGCCAACAACCTAGATGAGTTGTTGATTGTACCTGTAGATATGCCATTTCTGCGGCCATCTCTGCTGCATGACTTGTACCGCTATGGGCGCAAAAATGGCCGTCCTTATTATTTCCAGCACTGTTTTCTGCCTCTATATTTACCCATCACTGAGGTTTTGCGCAATTACCTTAAGCAACTGATGGATAACGAAGGACAAGGTTCGGTGCGCCATATGTTGGCGCATTTACAGGCTTGTGCTCTACCTTGCAAAGCCAAACACAGACTACGTAATTTGAATACCCCAGAACAGTGGCAATCCGCCATTGCAGGTTAACGGACATCCCCTATGAATACAGCACCATTGTCACCCGAAGCCGCATTGAATATCGCCATACTGACAGTTTCAGACAGCCGCACCCAAGAGCAGGACAACGCCGGGCAGTATCTGCAAGATAGGCTACAAAGCGCCGGACATACGCTAACCCAGCGACATCTACTGCCAAGAAATCGCTATCTGATCCGTGCCCAGGTATCCGCCTGGATTGCCAGCAACGAGGTACAGGTCATTCTTATCAACGGTGGCACAGGTTTTCATGCTAAGGACTGCACGCCCGAGGCGGTATCCGTGCTGTTTGACCACGAAGTAACCGGGTTTGGCGAGCTGTTCAGACAGCTCTCCTATCAGGATATTGGTCCATCGGCACTGCAATCCCGCGCCCTGGCGGGACTGGCTAACCATACCCTGGTCTGCTGTCTGCCGGGCTCAACCAATGCCTGCGCAACCGCCTGGCAATATCTGATTGCCCCCCAGTTGGATGCACGCCAGGGTAAATGCAATTTTCTCGGTCATCTCAATGCGGCCACTTTATGCGAGCAACGACTATGACTGGACTGACGCATTTGAACAGCAGGGGCGAAGCCAGCATGGTGGACGTAGGTAACAAACAGATCACCGCCCGCCAGGCCATGGCCGTCGGCTATGTGGAAATGCAGCCCGACACCTTGGCGCAAATTTGCGCCGGCATGCTACCTAAGGGAGACGTGTTCGCCGTAGCCAGAGTCGCAGGGATTCAGGCTGCCAAGCAATGCGCCAGTTTAATTCCTCTGTGCCACCCACTGATGCTGAGCAATATTCAGGTGGAGTTTAAGGTAGATGCAGAGAACATCAGAGTTGGTATTCAGGCCATATGCAAAGTGGCAGGGCAAACCGGCGTGGAGATGGAAGCGCTAACGGCAGTATCCGTCGCCGCCCTCACCCTGTTTGATATGTGTAAGGCTATCGATCCCGCCATGCGGATCGGCGGCATACGAGTTATCAATAAGTCCGGTGGCAAAAGTGGCTACTGGCAAGCGAGAGATGAACATGATTGAAGTATTGTTTTTTGCCCGACTTCGCGAACAGATAGGGCATGATAAGCTGGCGCTGCAAAATGCCTTTGCCGACATTGGTGCACTTCGCCAATATCTGATGGCGCAGCATAGGGAGTGGCAGGACTATCTGGCGCCGGATAATTCCCTGGCAGCAGTCAACCAGTGCTTAGTGGATGACGACCACCCCTTGCACGCCGGTGATGAGGTGGCCTTCTTTCCTCCCGTTACCGGAGGCTAGTATGCAAGCCAAACCACCGTCAGATTTTATCTCGGTACGAGAAGCCAACTTTAGTCAGGCAGAAGAATATCTGGCACTTTGTGCCGGTAACCGTCAGGACGGCGCAATCGTCAGTTTCGTTGGCCTGGTAAGAGACATTAATCCACAGCACAGGGTACAAAAACTGACACTGGAACACTATCCGGCCATGACAGAAAAATCCCTTAAGGAAATAGTAACAGAGGCCAGGAGTCTGTGGCCTGTTGGCCGCATCAGGCTAATTCACCGCGTGGGCGCCTTACACGCTTCTGAACAGATAGTGTTTGTCGGTGTGAGCAGTCGGCACCGTGGCCATGCATTTCAGGCCTGTGAATTCATTATGGATCAGCTTAAAACACGCGCACCATTTTGGAAAAAAGAGCAGGATGACAAAGGTGAATACTGGGTACAAGCCAGCCAGCAGGATCAGCAAAAAGCCAGACAATGGTTACCACAACCACTATCCCCATAGATGGTAAATGAGACAAACATGCGCATTTACTAGTTGTGGCCACTTCTCAATCTGATACTGGCTTACAGCAGAATGAATATCTTAATTCATGAATGACTTATTACATCAACATGAAAGCCTTGAAATCAAGATAGCGACTTAAGGAGAAACCAAGCCGCTCGACACTAAAGACTCCCCAACAGAGCGTTCCTCTCATATACAGCAGGAAAGCTGATTTCCTTGAGCCCCACAACAGTTGTATGATATCTCACCTCATATATTTAAGGAGCTAAAATGTCCATTAAGGTAAGACAGAATAATCATATATTGTTGTTACTGTATTTTTGCTTGCTCAGTTTAGCCAACTGGCGTGCTTCTGCCGATGAAGCATCTGATACCGCGTATTCTATTGCTGGCTTCCACCCATTGCCGTCTTCTTCACGCGAGCATTACAACTTCAACCAGGGATGGCGCTTCTCGCGCACTCATACTCAATCTCCTGAACAATACCCACAACAATGGCAGCTAGTTAACTTGCCTCATACTGTCAATCTTGTACCCAGTGAAGCCAGTGGTGGTGTCAATTATCAGGGGCCAGTCAGCTACACCAAGAAATTCAGCGTCAAGCCTGATTGGAAAAAACGCCGTATCGTTCTTCACTTTGAAGCGGTCATGGGCACAAGCCTCTTTTATCTTAATGGCGAACTGCTCAAACAACACACGGGCGGTTATTTGCCGATTAACCTTGATATCAGTGATAAGGTGCGATTTGACCAACCCAATTTGCTCACCGTAGTCGCGAATAACAGCGACGACCCCGGCTATCCACCGGGTAAGCCCCAGGAACTGCTGGATTTCACCTACTTCGGCGGTATCTACCGGGATGTCTGGATGATTGTCACTGACAAACTGCATATTACCAATGCCAATGAACAGCAGCAGATTGCCGGAGGTGGGGTGTTTGTCAGCTTTACCAAGGTATCCTCACAACAGGCCGAGGTAAGGGTAAAAACCCATGTGTTTAACCAAAATGAACGAGCCACACAAACTCAGTTAGTCACCGAGCTTTACCATCCCGACGGACATCTGGTATCTAGCCAACAAACACCGATAAACCTGCAAGCGAAGCAGCAACAGCACTATACCCTGTCCATTAGCGTTCCAAATCCAGCCCTTTGGACACCTCAGTCGCCCTTTTTATATCAACTTAAAAGCTATCTGCTCAAAGGTGGTAAAAAACAGGACGGTGTGGTTACCAAAGTAGGGATTCGCAGCATTGATTTTCGTGGCGAAGACGGCCTGTACCTTAATGGCAAACCTTACTCAGGAAAACTTATCGGTGTAAATCGCCATCAGGATTTTGCCTATTTGGGCAATGCGCTGCCCAATAGCGGCCAATGGCGAGATGCACTTCTACTGAAAAAAGCTGGCGTCAATATTGTTCGTGCAGCCCATTATCCTATGGATCCTGCCTTTATGGATGCCTGCGATGCACTGGGGATCTTTGTCATTGTCCCAACGCCTGGCTGGCAGTTCTGGAATGATGCCCCAAGATTTGCACAGTTGGTGCTTAGTGACATCAGCCAAATGGTACGCAGAGATCGCAATCGGCCCAGCGTATTACTGTGGGAGCCTATCCTCAATGAAACCAATTATCCGCTAGATTTTGCCAAGGCAGCCCATCAACAGGTGCATGCCGAATATCCCTACCCCGGCGCCTTTACCGCGGCAGATCATCATGCCAAGGGTAGTGAATTCTTTGACGTACTTTTCAAGCACCCACTGAGCAGCGATTCTTTCCAAAGTGATTTCTGGGTCAGTACGGTTATCCCAACTCACGAAACGATTCAGCAATACCTGGATAAACCCAATACCCCAAGCATCAGCTACTTTACCCGGGAATGGGGTGACAATGTTGATGATTGGAGTTCTCACGCGTCTACTAGCCGGGTAGCGCGTGGTTGGGGAGAGTCAGCACAACTGCAGCAAGCCGAACACTATGCTGGCACAACGCGCTTGTTCACCAGTCTGAATACTCTTAACCAAGCATCAAGACAATTTGTTGGCGGCACTCTGTGGCATGGATTTGATCACCAACGAGGTTACCATCCCGAACCATTCTATGGAGGAATAACAGATGCCTTCCGTCAGCCTAAATATGCACATGCCCTGTTTACCAGCCAGCGACCGTTTGCGGCTAACGAAACCTTCCCTGCTGGCACCGGACCATTTGTCTATATCGCCCATCAGATGACCCCGTTCTCGCCTGAAGATGTCACTGTATACAGCAATTGTCCACAAGTCAGGTTAACACATTACACCCAGCCAGCAGTTACATTGCAGCGAGAAGGCGACAATGGCTTTAACGCGCCGTTCGTATTTAAGCAGGTATTTGATTTTATGAATATCAAGCGCTTGCACCGCAAAGGCAAAGCAGATGAAGCTTTTATGTTGGCAGAATGTCTGGATAACACAGAGGTTGTGGCCAGCCATAGGCTCTATCCTGCAGCACGTCCCGTCGCCCTTAGGCTTTACCTACAGGACGAAGGGATACCACTTACCGCTGATGGTGCAGATACTGTCACACTGATTGCCGAACTGGTAGATGAACGCGGCACGGTCAGGCGCTTGAGCCAGGGTGAAGTCCAATTCAGTATCAGTGGTCCCGCCAGCATTGTGGGGGACAATCTATCCATTGGGGCAAACCCAAGGCAATTGGAATGGGGCAGCGCACCGGTTCTGATCAAGGCTGATAGCCTAGCAGGAGAAATCGTCGTCACCGCAAGCTTCCGTCCAGGCGGTATTCACAGACCACAAGCTGCCAGCCTGCGCTTCTTCAGTCAGCAGTCGGGCCAACGCTTCCTGCAAAGCGAAACAGCAGAACACTATTACTCAGTAGCAGAAGCGGGCATGTCTTACACAACCTCGCCTAATACCCCTGCTAAGAAATTAGATGAGGTGATTAAGGCGCAAAATGCCTTTGAAAAAGGTCAGTAACTTTACTATTGGCTTAAAATAACCAGTCAGACTTTTCGATAAATTCATTTAGCTGAGCCATAAACTTGTTATCCGCTCGGCTGAATGAATTGGCGTTTTTATCAATAACTGGAAGACCCTAGAAAAGCCACATAGTGTGTAATGAAGGCTTGCCTCTTGTGTTCTTATTTCGTATCAACGTAAAGCAGACTTCCAATGCAAAATTTGTGTCTTATTCCTTGCCTCGATGTTTGGCAGAGCTGCTATAGAAAATGGAAACTACAGAAAATTAATCGTTAGCGGCTTGTTTAGTCAAAAGCACTAGTCCCCCAAACTGCTTTAAACATAAAAAACCCCAGGTAGCCTGGGGTTGTTCATTTTTTACTAAAAGTCGCTCAGCTCAACTAACTATTTGTCTGGCCTTATGCTTTTCCTTCCCGCAACATTCTTGCCACGGTTAAGTGTTTATTGCGGCTGTTGGCCAGGTGAGCGCGGGTCGCTTCGCGAGCGAGCTGAGGTTCTTTTTCCTCAATCGCCCTGGCGATAGCAGAGTGCTCTTCATGAATGATTGCCAGATATTGTTCACGAGTGACGTTGTCGTGCTCACTAATCAGTGTTCTTCGGGGAATCGCACCCTGACCGATATAACGAATAAAACGGCCAAAATATGGATTGCCAGAAGCATCAGCAATCGCCAGATGAAAAGCTAAGTCCTGCTCTATGGCATCGCCACCGGCTTTTACCTCGGAACTAAATGCATCTAACGCCTGCCATATGGCCTGCATTTGTTCTTCGGTGCGATTTTTAGCCGCTAAAGCAGCCATCTCTAGCTCAACAGACATGCGCAGTTCAACGATGTGCACCGCATCTTCTACCGAAGCAAATTCTTTCTCATCTATGGAAAATGGTTTTTGATTTGCAGAGTCGGCGACAAACATCCCAACGCCTTGACGGCTGGATATCAATCCCTCCGCTTTCAGCGCTGCAATAGCTTCCCTGACAACACTGCGGCTTACACCGGCTTTCTGCTCAATTTCCTTTGCAGGAGGTAGCTTAGTTCCTGGTTGCAAATTTCCCTCAAGAATTTGCTTGCGTAAACTGATCACCAAATCCTTTGTCAGGTTACGTGAACTTTGCAGTTGCGAAATATTTAGTAATTCCAGTCCCATTGTCTCTCTTCCACACTTTCCCTCTATGGGGGTGGTTGTCAGCAAACCATTCATATGATTGTACTTTATACGATTATCGCTTAAATGGTAGCTTTTGATCATATGAAGTCGGATAACAATATATATTACCCATTATCCTTCATTACCACCAACTCAGATAAAACCCAGTCAATATCAGGGAGATTGCCACAGCGCTAAGATTAAACCCTGCGCCGGTCACAAAACCTGGTCGCTGAATCACGTCAGCCTTTACATCAGCCGACTGTCGTAAACTTACCCAGACACCCAGCAAACATGCCAGTAAAAACACTAGTCCCACTCTATCCATAAAAGGCAGAGTTGGCCACATCAGTTTAAACGCCAGTGAGGCTGATGCTCCCCCTAAGGCCATGACCAACGCCGCATTTGCAGTGGTGCGCGACCAGAACATGCCTAATAAGAACAACGCCACAATGCCCGGCGTAAACAAACTGGTAAACTCCTGAATATACTGAAAAGCCTGGTCAAAGCGGCCAAGCAACGGCTGTGCAACTAATACGGCAATAACCAAGGCAACAACACTGCTCAAACGACCAACAGCCAGTAACTGAGGGGGTTTCACCTCCCGATAACGGGCAAAAATATCCAGGGTAAATATTGTCGAAATACTGTTACACATTGAGGCGATAGACGACACAATAGCTGCCACCAAAGCGGCGAATAACAGCCCTCGTAATCCTTCGGGCATCAATTTCATCAACTCAGGGTATGCCTGATCAGGTTTATCCAGTTCAGGCAGCAGAACAAAAGCAGCAATACCGGGAATAACCACAATGAAAGGCACCAATAGCTTTAGAAAGGCCGCAAAGGCGATGCCCTTTTGCGCCTCGCTAAGGCTTTTAGCCGCCAACGTACGTTGGATAATGTATTGGTTGAAGCCCCAGTAGGAAATATTCATTACCCACAAACCACCGATTAACACCGATATGCCGGGCAAACTCTGGTAATGGGGATTGTCTGGAGAAAGGATCATATCGAATTTTTGCGGGGCTAATTCGGTTAAGCGGTTAAAGCCAGCCCAAACACCATCAGGGCTTAGCATATTCAGGGCCTGCCAGGACAAAAACAGCCCACCAGCTACCAGTAATATCACCTGAATGATATCGGTATAAGCAACGGCTCGAAGTCCACCATACAGGGAATATGCCATAGACAGCGCGGCAAGAAAGACCATGCCGAGCATCATATCCAGTCCCGTCATGGCATAAATAGCCAACGCGCCAAGCCACAGTACGGAGGTAAGATTCACAAATATGTATACGCCAAGCCAGAACAGTGCCATGACCATTTTCACTCGGCTATCAAAACGCTGTTCCAGAAACTGCGGCATGGTATAGATACGGTTTTTGATAAATACCGGTAACAGGTACTTCCCCACCAGAATCAGGGTGATCGCCGCCATCCACTCATAAGAGGCGATTGCCAAACCAATGGCATAGCCAGAACCCGACATACCAATGATTTGCTCAGCAGATATATTCGCTGCAATTAACGAGGCCCCCAATGCCCACCAAGGCAAGCTGTTACCGGCCAGGAAGTAATCTTTAGCATCCTGACTAGCTTTTTCACGGCGCGATACCCACCAGCCTAGAAACACTAACATCACCACATAGATACCAAGAATGGTCAGATCAAGCGTTGCCAATACCATCAGTTAAGCCCTTTTTCCATATCATTTTTCCAGTGCAGATAGATGCCCTGTAATTGTTGAAATACTTCTGGATTTTGGTCTTTCACGTCAGTGCGCTCACCCGGATCCTTGTGTAAATCGAACAACTGCATCCCCAATTCCACTTCAACCATTTCGTATTTTGCGTTCCAGTCATCAGACGCAGTTTTGAGTTTCCAACGCCCATAACGAACTGCCGTACCAATGCCGGTATCCCACACCAGAATGTCATGACCAAGATCGGGCTTTTCACCGCTCAACAGTGGCAAAATATTCTGCCCATCTACATAAGGGGGCGTATTAGCACCGGTAATGGCTGCCAACGTTGGCAGAACATCCATACTGCTGATGACATTGTCCAAAACAACTCCTTTGGGCAAACGTGCAGGCCAGCTCACCAAAAACGGCACACGTATGCCTCCCTCGTACAACAGATACTTACTGCCCCGCAACGGCCCATTGTTCGCGTAGATAGGGGTAGAGCCACCGTTGTCGCTTAGGAAAATCACTAGGGTGTTGTCCCGTAGCTTCAAATCATCAAGCTGCTGCATCAACTTACCGACTTCTTTATCCATGTAATCCAGATGGGCCAGATAATAGGCCCGCCCCTGAGGATTGTTGGGATAGCGACCTTTTTGATACCACTGGTAATAGTCCTCTTTAGCCGGATCCCAGTCTTTAACGGCATCTAAGCCATGTGCTTTGAGATACTCGGCTGGCAATTGATGGGTGAAGTTATGAACAGCAGTAAACGCCAGTTGTAGAAAGAACGGCTTATCCTGGTTTTCTCTGACAAACTCACGGGCTTTTTCGCCAAAAATTTCCGTAGCGAAGCCTTGCGGGGTCACCTTTTTACGGTCATCCCACATAGATGTCATCTCCAGATTTTGCCCTTTACGTTGATAACGATGAATCTTGTCTAAGAACGCCTGATGTTGCGCATCATCATGGATTAGGTAGTGTTTACGCCCTACCCCAGCCGTTCCGTAAAAACGGTCAAAGCCATGGTTAAGGGGAAAATCCCGACTCTGCGAGTCGTGATAACCATAGTGATACTTGCCTACGTAACCGGTTCGATATCCCTGTTTTTTCAGCATTTCAGCCATAGTCTCCAACTTGGGACTGATTGCTCCTTCTTCTCCGTAAAAATAACCTCCGGTGCGTTGCGTGTAGGTACCTGTCATTAGTCCTAAACGCGAGGTACTGCAAATGGGTGACGTAACATAGGCTTGGGTAAAACGGGTACCCTGTGACGCAAGCGCATCAAGGGATGGGGTTTGTACATCAGGCGCCAGACCACTAACCCCCATATCGGCATAGCCTTGATCATCCGATACGATCAAAACGATATTGGGTAATGACTCCTGAGCACCAGACTCAGTGGCCGAAACTGGCAGATAAAAGCTAACGCCAAGCGAGATCATTAAAGCGAAAAGCCGCTGACCATGCATAAACTAACTCCAGCAGATGTAAAAAAAAGGCACGCTCTGCAGCGTGCCGAATCGGAGGGCACCGATTTTAGAACTTGGCCCTAACCCCCAGGTTATAACGCGGACCGTAGTCCTCGTAATAAACGAAGTGGTTGGCAAAACGTCCATGTTTGTTAACCGTTTCACCGGTCACATTGATCCCTTCGGCAAATACAGTGAAGTTTTCATTGATCTCATAGCTGGCGCTAACATCAATCTGGTAGTAGCTATCGACAAACACCGGTTCGCTGCCATAGGCGGCGACCGCAGTTTCCAGGAACTCATCACGCCAGTTGTAGGCAATACGAGCCTGCAGTGGACCATCCTCATAAAAGGCAACCAAGTTGGCAGTATCACTCAAGCCTTCAATGGCAAACACGTTAGTGGTGTCTTTAACATCTATGGCGGCACTGGAGTCCACCAGGGTAATATTACTTTGCACACCAAAACCACTGTCCAGCGTATGTGTCCAGTTCAGCTCCAGACCTTTAATTGAGGCACTTTCGGCATTGCGCGGACGGTTAACATCAAACTGCTTCCAGCTCTCCTCAGCATCGACACCAAATAACTCAACATCAAAGGTTTCCACCCCATTTGTGCGGGCAATAAAGTCATCCACGCTTTTGCTAAACACCGCCGCCGCCAACAAACTGGAGGGGCTGTAGTACCATTCCAGAGAGGCATCGAAGTTAGTCGACAGGTAAGGTTTTAAATGTGGGTTACTACCGCGCGCTGAGCGCAAGTGAACTGTCGCACCACCAAAGGTCAAACTGGGCGCCAAATCCGTCAGATTCGGGCGGGCGATGGTCTTTGAAGCTGCCAGCCTGAAGACCAAATCTTCGCTAACATTCAAGTTGAAATTCAGTGAAGGTAACCAGTTTGTATAGTCATTCTTAACCGCTTCATCCGTGGCACTGGTTGAGAAGTTCAACAGCAAGTTATCCTTTTCCTCTTCCTGTTGAATAGAGGCTAAGTCAGTAATCCGGCCAATTGAACTTTGTGAGGTATCGGAATAACGCAACCCGGTAATCAGGTTCCAGCTCATGTCCGCCAAGGTACCGCTGAAATAGGCATCCACATAAAAAGAAGACACATCTTCTTCGACCGCAAAAGAATCCAGTTTCTTGGTCACTGTCCAGCCATTGTTCTGCAAAATAGCGGCACGAACCAGTTCACCGTTTTGGGTGAGCCTCAGGCTGGTTTCCGGGTTTTGGACTAAGTCCCACAGTGCCTGTTCATTCACTTCATAGAAATCGGCATTCAGCGATGTCGCACCACTGAATATGTTGCCGGGACGACGAATGGTTACGTATTCATCTGTCAGGGTAATATTGTCTGACCAATGCTGAAACGCTTTAATCAGATTGATTCCGTTGATGTTATCAGGGGTTTGGTAGCGGTTGTTGGTTTTGTCTCTACTGGTGTAATGAGCACCAAAATCGACTTTAACCAGATGCTCACCGTCAACCTCATAGCTGAAGTCCAATTTAAGCTGATCGTTGTTGGCTTCTACATATTCACCACTGCGTTCCTGATGGCGAGGCGTCAGCTTGGCGATATTGGCTTCTGATATCGAAGTCTCAACCGGATCACGCAAATACAGCGAAGGAATACTGCCACTAGTGTAATCGAACACTGCACCGGCCAGCTTGTTCATCGCCACGTCCTGACGACTATCAAGCCCTTTGTTGTTATTCTTCGCCTTAGAACTGGAGAGATCGAGGTTAACATGCAACTCGTCGGTTATCTGCCAGTCCGCGTTAAAACCCAGCATCGCCGTGGTGGAAGGACGATGTTTCTCGATTCGGTTAAAAGCGTAACCGGTGTATTCATCGGCATGCACCATTTTTACGACCGTACGGTTTTCATCCAACTCGCCAGATTCCGGCGCCCATAGCCACACGCCGGAGGCATTATTAACCGTGTCAACATCCAGCTTGGAATAAAGTGCATCAAGGGTTAACCGCAATGCATCCGACGCCTGGTACTGCAATGCTAAATTACCGCCCAAACGCTGACGCTGCTCATTCACAAATTGCTTACTGATGGCCTGGTGGAAGTATACATCTTCATGAACCACGCCTGTTGGCGTTTTCGGTGATCCGTCCGTCGGCCTGCCGTGCTCACGATACGCTAGCGTATTGTTAACTATTCCGTCATTTGCTACGCGGTAGTTTTCAGATTCCCTGTCTTGATAAGTCAGTGAACCCAGTACGCCAAGTTTGCCGTCCATAAAGAGGTTGCTGAGCAGCACAGAAGCATTGGGCGTTGTTTCACCACTATTCTCTTCATAGTTGGCTTTAACACTTCCCGCAGCGGTAAAGCCGTCGAAATCAAAAGGTTGAGCGGTACGTATATCCACATTACCACCTATACCACCTTCCAACTGAGACGCTTTGGATGACTTGTAGACGTTTACCCCTCTAACTAGCTCAGCTGCGAGGGTGTCAAAACTGAATGAGCGGTTTTCGTTCTCACTAGCTATTTCCCGGCCGTTTACAGTAACCGTACTGAAGGTTGGCCCTAATCCCCTGATGCTGACAAAACGTCCTTCACCACCGCTACGGTCGATAGACACACCGGTCACCCGTTGCAACGCCTCAGCCACATTAGAATCTGGAAACTTGCCGATATCCTCAGCAGAAATACCATCCACGACCTGAGCCGAGAAACGCTTTTCATTCATGGATTTAGCCAAACTGGCACGAAGCCCCTTAACCTGAATGGTTTCAATATTCTGGTCAGCGGTCTGTTCCTGGGCAGCGACATTGGCGCTAAAGCCGGTTACCGCAGCGGTAACGGCCAGTGCAAGGGCACTGACTCTGAAGTGGCTGTTCATAGTGGGTTGCTCCTGTAGACGATTCTTATATTTACTAGTTACACGACGGACACCGTGAGTTTGGGTAAGCACAACACAACAACAGCATTCACCCTCTCACTTTTAAGATATCATACATGTTACATGTTAATTGAACAACCTAATAACCCACATTTATTAACATCCCTTAATCCAACGCATGAGGAAAACTGCCACAATAACAGCCAAAGCCTGCAAAACGTGCCTTTCAAAGCAACTAACGAATTGGAAAATAAATATATTTAGTGATGCTCCCATCCACTAGATGGGAGCATCAGATATCTTATTTATATGAAAATCAGAGAGCACTTTTCTGTAAACGAATGACTTCTGCGCCAGCACTTAAGAACGCCCCAACACCGTAAACTTCCGTTTTCTTTGGACCAGAGTCACCCGGTGCAGCACCTACCGGCTGTACGTAGCCCAGCATACCATCAGCTTGAATGGATGTTTCCAGCGCGTGCCAGCCACGGATAACAGTATCTAAGTACTCGTCTTTATCTAACAGACCGGCGTTTATCCCCCACGCAATGCCATAGGTGAAAAAGCCGGTGCCACTAACCTCCTTGTTAGGGTAGCCCTCGACTCCACCCAGCAATCCCATCGGCCAGCTACCATCAGGTTTTTGCAAACCTTTTAAACGCTCTGCCATCTGCTTAAACAATCCCACGTAGAATGGTGTGTGCTGCCAATCAGCGGGTAAGTCTTGCAACATAATGGCCAGGCCTCCGAATACCCAACCGTTACCACGTGACCAAAACACCTTCTCACCATTCTTTTCGCGCTCGTCGAAGTAGCTGGAATCACGGAAAAACAGGCTTTCCTGCTTGTCCCACAGATAGTCATAAGTCGCCATGTATTCCTGATGCATGAAATCCAGATATTTCTGCTCTTTGGTAATAGCAGCCAAACGTGCGAATACCGGTGGTGCCATAAACAAAGCATCGCTCCACCCCCAACGATTCAACCTGTCGGTGCCTTTTTTCCACTCTAAGGAACCGGTTTTGGGATTGGCCATGATCCAATCAAGATGATTCTTCACCGGCTCCAACATCTTCTTGTCACCAGATTGCAGATATAAGTCAAAGTACGCCTGCCCTACCGCATAATCGTCCGCATGATATAAACGGTCATAGGTCATATCGCGTTGCCACTGGGCTTGTTCACCCCGAGCAATCACCCAGTCCTGGTATTTTTTATCACCTGTGATATCAGCCAGTTCAAGCATGCCCACGTACAAGGTGGCATTTGTCCAGTTTGCAACACCGTGTTGGTTGGTTAGCACCCCGCCCTTGTTCCAGTCAATTCTTTGCTCCCAGTTAGCAATCTGCCAGTCAGCAACCCGCTTCATGTCGGTTTGAATACGCTCAACATCGGCCAGCGGCGGCGTTGAGTAATGACCGCTACACGCACTTAATGCAAGTGCAGAAGACAGCAGCAATAGATTAATTTTCTTAAACATGATCAGGTCTCTCAGTGTTGATTATTAGCTTGTACTACGCCCTTGACCTTAAAGGCATAGGCGTACATATGTTCTGGTTGGAATTGTTCTGGATCGAATTCAGGTAAAGCGACCTCTAGGTTATCGCCGGCATTACGCCAGGACAGGACACGATTTCCAGCCAGCAATGTCACTTGTCCTTTAACCGATAAGTTCAGCCCTTTAATCAGCAACGTCTTGCCTGGCCACCTTGGGGTAATGGCGAACAGTGCTTCATCATTTTGGGTGAAGAACACCTCTTTAGTGGCGTAACCGGGCTCAGGGTCTACGGTCAGCTTGAGAATATGTTCGCCGCTGACATAGCGTTCGTCGGATTTATAACCTCTGTCTCCCTCGGACCACTGCACAGGTGTATGCCAGTTGCGGGTATCGTATATCGCCTCGCCATTGACTTTCAGCCACTGGCCAATCTGCAACAAACGCTCCTGCATGATCACCGGTATATTGCCCCGGGCATCCGGCCCTATATCTAATAGCAAATTGCCGCCGTGGCTGACGATGTCAATCAGGGTTAATACCAAAGCCCGGGTTGAGGTGTAGTCCTCAATATCCTCGTTCTGGTTGTATCCAAAGGAGAATCCCATACCACGGCACTCTTCCCACACCCTATGCAAGCCGCCCGACTCATATTCTGTGGTCAGAAAACCACCATGTTTCTTGTAAGTTTCTTGACCCCAGCGATCATTCACCACCACCTTGTCAGCCACTGGTGATTCGTTGTAGAGCCAGGTTAACAGCTCGGGGGTTTTCCACTCAGCGGATGACATGCTCCACTGCCCATCAGCCCAGATAAGGTCGGGCTCGAAGCGCTGTACAAGATCTTTAAACTGTGGATAGAAATGCTGGTCAACAAATTCCCCGCGCTTGCTCTTATCCTGCCAGAGGGGGTGATACCACTCATACAGGGAGTAATACAGACCAAGTTTAAGGTCGGTCTTGCGTATTGCCTGACTAAACTCCCCAACCAAGTCACGCTTAGCGCCCACTTCCATACTGTTCCAGGCAAATCCCCTGGAATTAGCTTCTTTACTGGGCCAAAGCGTGAAGCCGTCATGATGCTTAGTGGTTAACACCACATAACGAGCCCCTGCCTGACTGAATAATTCGGCCCAGGCATCGGGCTCAAACAAGTCAGCAGTAAAATGCTGTGCCAGGTCATAGTAGCTGGTCTGTTCGCCAAAGGTTTTTGCATGGTAGTCGGGGATTTCTGCACCGCTGAATTCACCATTGCCAGACAATTTCCGCTCTTGCAGCCAATACTGATACCACTCGGCATAAGTACCTTTGGGGGAATAAGCCGGCACAGAATAAGGGCCCCAATGAATGAAAATGCCGAACTTTGCCTGGGAGAACCATTGCGGTAAGGGCCTGGAATCAAGCGAAGGCCAATTAGCACTGTACTGATGCGTAGGAGTCAGCGCTTGCCCTTCCAGGGTAACGGCATTAGCAGGCGCACTAACGTTGGCTAACACCAGCTTGGTCACCAACGCCAGCCCAATCTTCTTTTGCATGACTTATTCATCCTTTCTGTATGCTTTTCTGCCAAACCATACGTGGTGGCTTGTTTTTATTTTCGGATTACTAACAGCGTTCCCATCTACCAACACGAAAGGACGGTCCAGCCAGATGTCACATTAACGGGGACACATCAACATGACCCAGGCTGGACCTAAAACGTGAAAATAGATGACCCGGAAATTAGAAGCGATATTGCAAACCCAGGTTATATTTCGCCCCGGCATTGCCAACATAGTTGGTCAATTGGCGATATTTCAGATAGCGCTCAATATCCTGATTGTCGACGTTGACGGCTGAGAATGTCAGCTTCAGTGCCGGGGTAATATTGTAATTGGCGGAAATGTCTAGCTGGCCTCGCGCATGCTCCATCTCAGGCAGGAACTGGCCTGTACCATAGCCCAGCACCAGATTGGCATTTCTGACAAAGGTATCTCGCCAGTTATAGGCCAGACGTAAACTGAACGTACCGTCATCATAAAAAGCGGTCAGGTTATAACTGTATTTAGACAGCCCAACCCGGGGAATGGCGCTGCCCTCATCATCAACCATCTCACTGTCTTCGTGACTGTAGGTAAAATTAGCGCTTAGACCACTATGCTCAACATAAGGGATATCAGTGAATCCAAATGACTGTACCCAGTTAGCTTCAATGCCTTTGATCTGGGTGCCTGGTAAATTGACCTTCTGATTGACCTTATACAGCAGCCCGTCTATGACCATGTCCAGCTCATAGGCCGGATAACCTATGCTGCTGTCGATATCTTTAAAAAAGACCGCTGTAGCCAGCATGCTCTCTTCGCTGAAATACCATTCCAAAGATAAGTCCAGGTTATCCGCCAACATGGCCTGAAGATTCGGGTTGCCCGCACTGCCGGAACCATCATAACCAGGAATACTGTCTTCACCGTCAAGGGTGACACGTAAGCCGGGTGACAAATCTGTTACTGCAGGTCTGGCGATCGCCCTGTAATACGCGGTGCGTAGCAATAAGTCTTGGCTAAAACCCAGATTTATATTCAAAGTAGGAAGCACGTTGTCATAGCTCCCCTTTAACGTTACCGGATCCCATTGGTCGCTCTTGACCTTGTAGTAACCACTCGATGTGGTATCAGTCTTCACATAGCGTAAACCAGCATTACCGTAAATCGGGTAGCCCCCAAGCTCAGTACTGAAATCAGCACGCATGTACAGAGCCGTGGTCTTTTCTGTTACTTCATAGCTGGAATTCAGATATTGATAATATCCCACGCCAGTTTGCGGATTGACGGCGCGTAAATCCGGCAAACCGAACAGATCCTGGAAAAAGTCAAAGGTACAGGTCGCATCTGTAATAGTACGGCCTATGTTTCCGCTTTTGTCTGACATGACATTGTCATCAATGACCTCATGGCATTGCAGAGCCTTCTCGGCGTACTCTCGCAGTTGCGGATCGGTATTGGCCTCGGGATTCACTTTGATAGAACGAGCCGCAACTTCAACCCGCTGGTCACCAATAAATTTATTGTTGCTGCCGTTGTAATTAGCAAATACCTCATTGCTGAACGAGCGTTCTGCCACTCTGGCACCGGCTTTTAGCTGGGTAAAAATATCGCCGTCAAGCTGGTAAGTGCCATCGAACTTAAATGACACATCTTTGTTACGCACATCAGTACCAGCACGATCCATCTTTACGTACAAGTAATGAGGATCCATGATATTGGCCGAATCAAACGGCACTAGAGTGTCGGGAGTGTCACTGTAAAAAGGTGACTCATAGGCAGTAAAGTCGACTATATCTGATTTAGTCAGGTCAAAATCAACGATGCCAGACCAATCCGCAGCTCCAAAATCACTGTCATGATTCCAATCCACCATCATATAAGTGGAGTTAGAATTGGTTTCCTTCGTTCCCTCAGAGAAAGATAGTTCAGCGCTCAGCAACAAGCTTTCGCTGTATGCATAATCACCACCCAGGGTGTATTTTTGCGACTTTGAATCAGAGAAGCCATTAGATGGCAAACCGCCCATTCTAGAGTTTGCGCCACTCACCCGGCCCTTGGTCATATAGTAAAATTCACCATTAGGTTGATCAGCCAGCAACATATACTGATTGTCACCACCGGCAACTGGCATGGCCTGGGGTCTTCCAAGCCGCATACCGTGGAACTGCGAGTTACGCGACCAGCTATCGCTGGCTGTATAAGTCGCATCGAAGAATAGGTTGATGGCATCAACCGGCTGCCATTGCAAAGACAAACCCAATGAGTCACGTTCAGATTCTTTTTGCAGCACACTGACGATATAGAGCTGCTTCATGTAAAACACGTCTTTCTCATCTGATACACCATCGCGATTGGTATCAATAGCATCATCGTAACGCCAGTTACCCGCAGCAGTACCAGTATTAAAAGGCGCGGCAGGCACCATATCTCCAGAGCGTCTTAACCATCCGCCTATACCGTCATCAGTGCCGTCAGAGCTCTCCGTATAAGAGCTTACGGTTTTCCGTCCTGCAGACAACATCACGCCAACATCACCAAACGCAGTGTCATGCCATTGTTGCCCGGCAAAGAAGTTAACGTCGGGATCGACCTTGTCATTTTTGTCCAAATACTTGGCTGAGGCAGACAGGCTAACAAAGCTCGGTTTGCTCATCTCTAGCACACGTTTGGTTTTCAGATTGATAGTTCCGCCCAATGAGCCTTCGATACGATCAGCCGTGGGGGCTTTTAACACTTCAATGCTGGAAAACAACTCAGAGGGGATATCCTGAAAATTTACACTTCGGTTAGCGCTGGTACCGGCCAGAGTCTGGCCATTAATCTCAACGTTGTTGTTGGAGATCCCACGAATTTGCACCGTTGAGCCTTCACCATCAGAACTACGAGACATTTGAATACCGGTAACTCGCTGTAGCGCTTCGGCAATGTTCTCATCGGGCAACTGGCCAATATCCTCTGCGGAGATGACATCTTTTACTTCTTTGGCAAATCGCTTCTCATTCATTGATGCCTTGATACTGCGCTTGATGCCATTCACTTCGATAACTTCAACCTGCTCGAGGCTCTGTTCCTGGGCCTGAATCTGAAGCCCCACAGGACTTATAAAACACAACATAAGCAATGTGGCAGCGTTAGGGTGAGATGTCTTCATGTTACCTGTCCTTATTGTTGTTAAAGCAATGTCAATGTTCTTATTGTTTTTGGTGACACTTGTTAATTAATCAGATATCTGACAAGAGTATGCCATTAAAAGAAACAAAATGAAAACACATAAAAACATCTTCGCAACATTTTAAAAGCAATGAGCAAATAAACATAAGCCAAAAAATCGCCTAAGACCCTAGATAACAATGCGTTCTACAAGCTTCAACAACCAATAACTAACGCGCCTTTTGGCTGGTGTTGTAACCTAGGGATTTTTTGGTTCTAGTGGTTCAGCACCAACAAAATGACATCAGTTATCTTACATGTGGGAGGTGGATGCGCTGAGAGTATGGAGGCGTCAAGGCCTTAAAACAGCAGCAATCGCTAGTCAAACAGGAGAAGGTTAAGAGAGTCGATGGGGATCTAACTACTTTTACCATGATGGCAGCGGATACAACTATTGGTTGCACCATTTCATTCAAGAAAGCCCCAACTTAGAGTAGATTGGGGCAAATCGTTATGTTTAGCGTGCAAAAGTGGCCCCCAGGAGAGCCACTTTATCCCACCATTTAGAACTTAAAGTTCATACCTGCGGCATAGCGCGGGCCATAGTCAGAATAGGACAAGAAGTGCGTTTCAAAGCGACCGTAGCTGTGGTTGGTTTCTCCATTTAAGTTTACCGCTTCTGCGAACACGCTTAGATTGTCATTCACTTCGTAGCTAACGCGAGCGTCTACCTGCGCATAGGCTTTGACAAAAACTGGCTCTGTACCAATCCCACTCAGATACTTATCGCGCCAGTTATAGGCTACTCGCGCCTGCCATGGACCTTTGTCATAGAAGGCGACGAAGTTAAAGGTATCGCTCAGGCCAGTCAGGGCAAAAGAAGTCTCGCGTGTAGTCAGGTCAGGTTTAGCATCAGAATCTACTGTGGTGTAGTTAATGGTTAAACCAAAGCCGCTATCGAAACTATGTGTCAGGTTCATTTCCAGCCCTTCGATGGTGGCATCCTCACCATTACGGGGACGCGTCACCTCGAACTCTTTCCAACTGTCGTTAGCAGCCACACCTGTTACTTTGATATCAAACACTTCGGTCGCCGTTGTAGTGATGATGAAATCCTCAACATCTTTACGATAGGCAGCGATAGACATCATGCTGGACGGTGCGTAATACCAAGCCAAAGATACGTCGTAGTTGCTTGAACTGTAAGGCGTCAGCCTCGGGTTTTTCCCTGACGCATAACGGTGGGTAATTGTGGTGTAGCCAAAACTCATTGAAGGTGCCAGTGAAGTTAAACCAGGGCGCGTCAAGGTTTTGGAATACGCAGTTCTGAAGATCAGGTCATCCTTAAGCTTCAATGTGAAGTTAGCCGAGGGCAGCCAGTTGTCATAGGCGTTAGTTGCCCCATCAGCACTGGCACTGTCTGCATATATTTTGGTTAGGTTATCCTTGTCGTCTTGCTGCACCAGCTCAGCCAGGTCAGTAATCAGACCGATAGAATTCTGATCGGTATCTGAGTACCTCATCCCTGTTGTCAAATTCCAGTCCATGCCTGCAACTTCACCTTTAAAGAAGAAGTCCGCGTATAGCGACAGAATTTTCTCTTCAATGGTGAATGCATCCAGTCGTTTTTGCGCTGTCCACCCACCATTTTCCGCAACAGCCTGCTTGATCGCCTCACGCATAAGAAGGTTTTCTGCGTCGGATTTCTTCGGGTCAGTCAGTAAATCAATAGTCGCCGGGTTTTCCAGTAAATCCCACAGAGCCTGGCTGTTAACCACATAGTGATCAGCTGATAATTGTTGAGTGTCAGGGAATAAATTGCCCGGCGTAACAACGCTTATCTGCTCGGACGTAAGCTGTACATTCTGGCCATAATGCTGATACACCTTGTTTAGGTCATAGCCGTTCAAATTGGTCGGCGTGCCATATTGCTCGTTAATTTTGTCTTTTTTGACATAGTGCGCACCAAAGTTGGCTCTCACCAAATTGTCCATGTCGAACTCGTAGGTGAAATCTAACCTCGCCTGCTCATTGTTACCCTCGTAATAAGAACCCGAGCGGCTCTGACCACGAGGCTGCAGTTTGGCGATATTAGCCTCATTGATGGCAACCGAGTCTGGGTCACGCGGGATAAGCGAGGGATAATCACCAACAGTAAAGTCCACCTCGTAACCGGCGCGGCTGACCATTTCCACAATCTGAACGCTATTTAGGCCCTTGTCATCATTTTTGGCTTTTGAAATGGCCACATCAGCATTTAAACGCAGCGCATCCGTCAGTTGCCATTGGGCATTCAAACCCAACATTGCCGTTGTTGAAGGACGGTAGTTATCCGAACTGCGAAATCCGTATCCTGAATAGCCGTCGGCATGCACAAACTTACCTATGGTACGAAGATCATTGCCGTGATCGATCACCTCTGCACTTTCCAGTGCCCAGAACCAGTTATCCGAGCGCTGTCCCAAGGTATTGACGTCGAGCTTTGAATAAATGCCATCTAGTGTCAGGGTAAGATCGTCATTCACCTGATACTGCGCGGCAAAGTTTGCTCCTAGTCGTTTACGGGACGTCTGATTATAATTGCGGTACAACTGCTGCGGGCGGTAAACATTGGTCAAGGTTTCGTCTTTCATCACCGTCGGTCTGCCGTGTTCACGCAGCGGCACACTGGTGAAGTAACGCATTACAGCACTAACTCCGTAGTTTTCAGACTCTCGCTCCTGATATGTCATGGAGCCGAGCAGACCAAGTCGGCCATCCAGAAACTTATCTGTGACAAACAACGAACCATTCGGCGTATATTTGCCACTATTCTCTTCCAGAACACCTTTTACATTGCCGGCAATGGTTGGCTTATCAAAGTCAAATGGCTTGGCGGTGCGAATATCCACCAGACCACCTATCCCCCCTTCTATCAAATTAGCATTTGAAGTCTTATATACATTCACCTTCCTCACCAGCTCTGATGCCACGGTATCAAAACTGAAAGAGCGACTGCCGTTATCCGTTGCGATTTCTCGACCATTAACAATAGTGGTGCTAAATGACGGACCCAAACCGCGAATGCTTACATAGCGCCCCTCACCTCCACTGCGGCTGATTGACACCCCGGTTATACGCTGTAATGACTCAGCCAGGTTGGTGTCTGGGAATTTGCCGATGTCTTCAGCGGATATACCGTCCAAAATGGCATCAGCAAAACGCTTTTCGTTCATGGAATTGACCAGACTGGCGCGGATTCCTTTAACCTCGACGCGCTCAATTTGCGGATCGACAGCTTCTTCCTGTGCCTGAGCGAAAGAACTGATAAGTGCCAGATTTATGGCAACGCCCAGCTTGCCAAGTGTAAGTTTGTGTTGCATCTCATTTTCTCCTGCGACTAATAACGGAATTTTATTGACACAACTCAAGTCATCTTACGTATCACATCTTCTTATATGACAACTAGGGTTGTGCTAATCCCATGAAAAAAGCGATCTCACCGAGGTAAGATCGCTTCTTAATTTCCTACTGTTCTACCGGGCTGATAACCAGTTTGTACTGATAATCGCTGTCTGTCAGACTGTACTCGTCCAACGTTGGGGTTTGCCAGCTATCTACCCCGCCGACCCCGGTTTGCCCATAATCCAGATTGAGGCTGACAATATCTCTGGGTTGCAAGGTACCTGAGTGGTGGTTCAGCCGCTCAATACCTGGATCCAGGTCGCTTATACGGTAATTCAGCGCACTGAAATCAAATGTAGGTTCGCCACTAATTCTGACCCCCACACCGCTGGCATTGACCAGCTCCAGATAACGTACATCGGTACGATTGCCATTCTCCTGCGGCCTGACATAAGGGTGGAATAATCCGGCAACCGACGACTGATACAGTCCAACATGGGCAGCGTATTGCCTGTCGATATAATTTTCATGGGGTCCACGACCAAACCAACTGGCCTGTGATAAGGCGCCATCAACCTCGAGGTTCAGTCCTACTCGGGGGATCCGTGGCATTTCATCCAATTCAGAGTTGAATTGATAATCCACGGATACGCGGCCCAGGCTGTCGACCAGATAATCTATGGCAAGTTGCCCTTTAACATCTGGCACAGTAAAGCGTGTTTTAAACAGAACCTGGGAGTCAGATAACCGCTCAACCTCTACACTTTCAAGTGTTTGGCGTTCACTGGCAGCTTTCCATACGTACAGTTTGTCCTGCATGCCGGCACCGAAATCATTGTCATTGGGGGCACGCCAGAAATTGGCTTTTGGCGCACGTCGAATGATCTCCTGACCGTGGTAATTCAATCCGGTTAAGCGGCCTCGATATTTGTTAAAACGGACCTCGAAGCCCTCACCAGCGACTGTAATCACTCTTTCAGTGTCAAATATCTGCAAGGGTGCGGTGGCAGCCATGGTTTTTGCCGACTGGGTAGCCGGTAACATAAATTGCTCTTCAGCAACTAAGTGACCTTTCTCCAGCAGCGGCAGCGCCTCTTTGGTTCGCACTTGTATATTGACGAAGGTATCAAACTCGCTATCCGGGGCTTTGCTAACCGGGATACTGAATTTCATCGATTGCTGTGGGCCGACGCTTAATTTATCTATTTTGCCTTCTTTTAATACCTTGCCATCCTGCATTAGCTGCCAATCAAGGGCGTAACTGCCAAGATTGGAAAAGAAGTGTTCATTAAACAGTTCAAACTGGCCTTTGGCTAAATTCACTGCATTGAACTGAACAGGTTGATGGACCTTCTTCACTTCAAATAACGCCGGGTTGGGCGTGCGGTCTGGCAGCACCAGTCCATTAGCCAGAAAGTTGCCGTCCGAAGGGGTCCCAGGAGGTCCGTAGTCACCGCCATAGGCAAAGAAGCTGTTACCCTGGGCATCCTGCTTGCGCAACCCTTGGTCAACCCAATCCCAGATATACCCACCCTGTAATTTGGGGTAAACCCTAATATGATCCCAAAAATCTTTAAAATTGCCGACGCTATTGCCCATAGCATGTGCATACTCGCTCATGATCATCGGTCGGTCAGCGTCAGATTCTGCATAGTTTTTTAAATCAATAGGTCGCGGGTACTGTGGCACATACATTTCCGTATTCCACTCAAAAATAGCCCTTTCATATTGCACCGGACGCTGCGGGTCGCGCGCTTTTACCCAGTCAAATGCCGTATAAAAGTTGTAGCCATTGCCCCCTTCATTGCCCAGTGACCAGGTAATCACAGAGGGATGATTCTTATCTCGCTCCACCATGGCTTTAATCCGCTCCATGTGGGCATGATTCCAGTCCGGGTTATTCCCTAAACTTTCGCCTTTCGATAAGCCGTAATAGAAGGCGTGAGACTCAATATTGGCTTCATCGATTACATAGATGCCATAGCGATCACACAGCTCATAGAAGTATGGATCATTAGGGTAATGGGCCAATCGCACCGCATTGATATTGAACTGCTTAAACAGTTGAATATCTTTTAGCATGCTTTCACGACTGACGGTCTGGCCGGTATCTGGATCATGCTCGTGGCGATTAACCCCTTTGATCAGCACAGGTTTGCCATTCACCAGCAACTGAGCATTTTTTATCTCGACACTACGAAACCCAATATCACGCTTAACCACTTGCTGTGTGTGACCTTTGCGATCTTTTAATGTCAGTGTCAGGCTATATAAATTGGGTATCTCAGCAGACCACTGCTTGACGTTAGCCACCTTGGTGGAAAAGTGCAGACGACTATCGGTGCCGCGCTCACTGTAGGCTTGCTCCTGTTCCCACACCAGCTTGCCAGCAGCGTCTTCCAACCTGGCCAGCACCTTACCTTCAACCAGATCCTGGGTTTTGTTACGTAAATCAACATCCAGTACCAATTCACCCTGTTTATAGTCGTCACTTAGATCAGCTTGAGCAAAGTAGTCACGGATGCGGACATTCGGTGTGGAATACAGGTACACATCGCGGGTTATGCCAGACATCCGCCAGTAGTCCTGGTCTTCCAGATAACTGCCATCACTCCAGCGAAATACCTGCAACGCGATTTGGTTAGTACCAGACTGAACATAAGGTGTCAGGTCGAATTCCGCCGGGGTTTTACTGCCCTGGCTATACCCTACCTTTTTACCGTTAACCCAGATGTAGAAGGCTGATTTCACCGCACCGAAATGGATATAGATCTGTTTTTCCTGCCAATCAGCAGGAAGAATAAAGTCGCGGCGATAGTGGCCAATTGGGTTATGATGCTGCTGAATAAACGGCGGATTTTTTTCAAATGGCATGGGAATATTCAGATAGATTGGCGTACCAAATCCCTGCACTTCCCAATTTGACGGCACCTTTATACTATCCCAATTTTTATCTTCAAAATCAGGCTGATAAAACTCACCCAGGGCCTGGCTCTGAGCAAGATTTTCTACGTAGCGGAACTGCCAGATGCCATTCAGATTAAGATAGTTTTCCGCCTGCTGAGGTGTATGCAGAGCAGCCTCACCATTGGTATAAGGGAAAAAACTAGCACGAGGCTTCAGCTTATTGATAGCAACAATGTGCTGATTTTCCCAGTCATGCTGAACGCTTTGCCCGTCAGCCTGTGCCTGACCAATTAACGCCAACAACAGTGTCAGAGCGACATTTCTCTTATTCATCATTTAATCATCTCTTTATCTAGCAGTTGATACAGCTCACTGCCGGTCAGCAGAAACGCGCCAACCGCATACATCTGCGTGTCTTCAGCGTCTACAGAGTCAGGTTTGGCGGCAATTTGCTGGACCCAGCCTAGCTTGCCATCGGACTGAACAGCACCGACTAATGCTTTCCAGGACTTTTTCAATACCGGAGTAAAGGTCTTTTTATCTAAAACACCATGGCGAATGCCTGATGCATAAGCGTAGGCGAGTAAAGCGGTACCACTGCTTTCCTGATATGGCTGCGACTCTGGTGCCAATACCGATGGGCGCCAAAACCCATCGCTCTGTTGTGCATCAGCCAGACGAGTCATCATTTTGCGGAAAATATCTTCGTATTTATCGCGACTGGCATGGTCGGCGGGAAGCTGTTCCAGAATTCGCGCTAAGCCTGCGGCAACCCAGCCCACGCCTCTGGCCCAAATTACTTTCTCACCATTTTTTTCACGCTTGTCGAAGAAGCGTGAATCGCGGAAAAACAGGTGGTCGTCTTTATCCCAGAGTAAGTCCACAGTTGCCCAAAATTCCTGATCAGCAAAATCAAGATAGCGTTTATCCCCTGTTATCCGTGCTAAATGAATCCACACCGGCGGTCCCATAAAGAGTGCGTCAGCCCAGCACCAGCGATTCTTGCAAGGGGTATGGTGGAATCCCCGGGTGCCAAACCAATCATTGACCTTTTTTCCTGTATTCGTTGAGCGCGTCTCAACCCAATCGAATGTCAGACCCACAGTAGGAGGGTTGAGCAAAATCTGATCGAAAATAACCTTAAGCGGAGTGATCATCTTTTCATCACCGTACTGTTCATACAGATCCAAATAGAGTTGGCCTATGGCATAGTCATCGGCGTTATAGATCCGGGGAGCAAATAGATACTGATTGCGTTTAGCAACGTAAGCCAATTTTTGGTAGTAGCTGGCATCACCCTGATTGTCCGCCAGCTCCGCCCAGCGTGTCATGCCAACATGTAATGCGGCATAAACCCAGCCCTGAGGATGACTGTCTCCCGAGCTCGGATCCATATGCGCGCCTTCCTCATAGCCGGTAAACTCATTTTTTTCTGCATCGTATTGCTGCCATTGCCAGTCTGCCACGTGCCGCATTGCTTCATATACATCCTGCTTATCCATGTCGGATGAAAGCTTCTGTATGCTTTGAGCCTGTAAATTGCCACTTAGCAAAAGCATTGCTGCACCAAGTAAGCTGAGCTTTTTCATTGTTGTGCGCTGCATGAGTTCCTCTATCTGTCACGCCATTTATAAGATATCATACAAGTAAACGAAATAGATTGCTATATTAATCAAATGTTATCGAAAGGATAATACTTACGAAAGGTGTAATATGACATCTTACATGATATTAATAACTAACTTAGTTCGCTGGTAACGTATTTTTGCCATGCAATCACGCTCAGATTTGAAGAGGATAGGATGAAACAGACATTTTCCCGAGACCTGCACGCCCCCTTATTATTGATCGGTGTAACGGCTTTGCTGGCGGGTTGTCAGAATTCGCAACCGCCGCAGCAAGACAAAATAGAACTGACAGCAACAAATCCATTGCCTGTAGAGCGACCTGATGGGCAGATAGCACTTTCTGTAGATTTTCTTACCGAAAAACTCGGTTTAGCTCAGCCCAAACAATGGGTGCTGATTAACAATGGGCAAACTTTACCTCAACAGTGGATTGATACAGATGCAGATGGGCAAGTTGACCAGTTGCTAGCCTTAGCAGATTTCTCAGCTAATGAAAGCAAACACCTAACCCTTTCTCAGGGAAAAGTTAAAATGGTGCTGTCCAAACGAGTCAATGCTGAACTGGCTAAAAAATATGGTGCAGATAAGCAAGATGGCATTTATCAAGGGGGCGACTTTGTCAGCACCCGTAAGACAATAGTGCCAGAAGATCATACTGTGGGTGATCTGCTATACAAATTTGAAGGACTTGGCTGGGAGTCTGAATACGTGGGTTACCGCTTGTATTTGGACCAGCGCAATACCACCGACATATTCGGCAAAAAACGGCCAGAGATGGTACTTGAGGAAGTAGGTCAACCGGGTACTAACTACCATCAGTTGAATGATTGGGGTATGGATGTACTAAAAGTTGGGCCTTCATTGGGAATCGGCGGAATAGGCTTTTATCATGATGGACAAGTCAAGCGCGTAGATAGCGCCCGAGTGATTGACGCCTCGATAGTTCAGGACGGCCCTTTGTACGCGAACAGCCAAGTGAGACATCTTGGCGCCACTTATCAGCAACAGCCCTTTCATCAGACAAGCCGTTACGGTATTTATGCCGGTAGCAGACTGACATGGCATGACGCTTCGGCAGACGGCGCACCGGTTGAGTTTGTCACGGGGTTGGTGAAGCACCCCAATACAGAAAAGTTAGTTTCTGCGGACGCACAGAATAGCTGGGCGTATCTGGCCAGCTTTGGTACCCAGCAAAGCGAAGCAAAAGACGCCTTAGGCATGGCGGTATTCTATCAAACCGCAGATGTGTTAACCGTTATGGAAGATAGTCACAATTACTTCGTTAGGTTTAAACCTAATCTGCAAAGGGTAAGCTACGGGTTTGCTGCAGTCTGGCAGCAGGATGTATCTGGCATCAGCTCTAAAGCTGAATATAGGCAGTGGTTAGATGGCCAACTGCAGCGATTAAACCACCCTATCCAAATCAGCCTACCCGAGTAATCATTACCACGCTATTGGCCCGGCAAGGAAGGCCAGCCAATGGCGTGCGACAAATCGTTGCCACTCAATAACACAACGGCTTCTCCCATTCTTCACGTACTCAGGCTGGCTACACTCAATATTCCTAACCAAGTATTTATATTGATAGACTAGGCGTAAAAGTCATCTAGACCCGCCACAATGCTGATTCTCTGCAATTCAGTAATATCTTCGCAGTGATGGCCCAACAGACAAGGTATCTAGCAAAACTGTCTGAACACCAAAGTACCAGCCATGAATAGTACTCGCACATCTATAAATAGTCAGTTGTAGGAGCTTGCAGATGAAAGGTGAATACGATGCGCTCATCATCTTCGACCTCAAGCAGACACATACCAAACTCTCTGCGTATCGTATGAACAGCTGTAAACAGAATGGGCTTTGCCTATCTTACACCTGCAAGTTGATGCCGCCAGGGAGTGCAATAAGCACCTCCCAACCGACATCAAGGGACAAGCTCAAGGCTTGTCTTTGTAGGCATGATCACGCATCACCTGAGGCTGGCCCTGCCAAATTTGCTGCTGGGTCCAGGGGCCGGCAGGCTGCGTCCAAAAGGGGTGATCGGCATTTAGACCCAAAGGCAGAAAACCTAGCGCATGCATATACAAACTGCCGCTCGATATGTATGGTTCTGCCATGTCAATTTGCTCCCCTATTACGCCGATTTTTAACCATCCTTTATCGTCAAAGCTAGACACCGGCGATTTCACGTGGAAGCGCTGCATAACAGCTTGCATAGCCGCACGAACCTGACCCGGTTGCAAAGACGCCGGCAGACTGTCAAATAGCGCCATTTGACCTAATGTCTGAAAAGCCCCGAACCGATAAATGGCAGAGCGCCCAATGACAGGATACGTGCCTTCTGGGGAAATCTGACGTTCAAGTACTTCAGCATAGCGACTGGAGCGAGCCAGCACCTTATCGTAGTGTTTACCCAACGAGTGACCATGCTTTTTCAACACCACCAGAATATCCACCAACATGGGCTGGATGACGTATGAATTGTAGTAATCGTGATGCAAATTGGGACCATCGGAGTACACACCGTCACCGGCATACCACTCAAGATGTTTTATCACGCCGAATTCAATGCGGGCAATCTGCGCCTGGCCGGTGGTTTCCAGTAAAAATGCCTCAACCATGGCCCCAAACAGCAGCCAGTTGCTGTATGGCGTATCAACAATCTGGCTGACCTTACGCATCGCCTTGATAACGCGCTGTTTATCTTCCTCAGGCAGGTTGCCCCAAAGCTGATTCGGTGCGCGCAGGAAGCTTTGGGCTAAATAGGCACTGTCCACCAGAGGTTGATTAAAAAAATCAAAATTCATGTAGTCTGCAGATGCAGGATCCACGGCATTGTGTACCGAGGCGAGGGCCAGATTTAGATATTTCTGCCTAAGCTGACCTTCTTTACTATCATCGGACCCCAGTTCCAACCAAGGTGCCAAACCCGCCATTAACCTGCCGAAGGCTTCCAGAGGCGCAAACTTGCTGCGATCGCCGTATCCCTCTTCGAAAGGTCCCTGCTGGCGGGGTAGGCGCATCTTCAGTTGCTGCTGACTCAGTGCACTCAATACCGGGTCGGCGGTGCTGATCAGGTTATCAACCCATATCTGTCTTGCGTCTTTTGCGCTCGCGGCGAAACTGCCAAGCACTAGCGCTACAGCAAGAAGTGCACCAGAGATGGTTATTTTCATCATGGGGTTCCCTATTTAATTGAAGTTGCGACAGTGCTGCCCAACAGCGCCGTATCCTTTGGAGTGGAAAGCGTTACGCTTTGCTTATGACCTTTGTTGCTTATCGTTACCTTGACCTGTGCTGCGGTCCCCGGCGTCGACAGGTATACCTTATTTGCAGCCTTATCCAGCAGCAGCACACAGGTTGTGTCGACATTAACTTCCACACCATCAGGTAAGTTCACGCTACCTGGCTGATAGAATACCGCCTGCAACTGATGTTGAGTTTTATGCCAGATTGCCTGCTGATCAGCAGTATTGGCGAGAATGGTAATGGGCATCGCTTGCGCATAAGCTGAGGTTTGTTCGGCGGATTTGCCAGGATAAAGAACATAGGCGTAGTGATTTTGCTGCTGATGACTTAAGGTCAGTTCAAAAATCTCATGACGTTGCATCGTTTTGCTAGCGTTGTTGTTTATTTGATACCAGTTCCCTACTTTAGGCAGCAGTTCCAAATTACCCGAGGCGCCTTTGGGGAAAAGATAGCCGGTTTGATTATGATGCACCCAGGAAGCGTGGTTCAGGCTGTATCTTCCTGACGCCAGTACCTGACCATCCGCGGTTACCTGACCATGCAAAAGATTCTGCTCTACGGTAGTCAGCACAGGTTCGCTGCCTTCGTAGGCAATATCCGCCCCCAGCGCTACGATTTCAGCGTTAAACATAAACCAGGCTTTGTTAGCCTTTAGGCCTTCCTGATTCAGCTGCATCACAGCAACGCCGTTATTGCCGTTACTCAGGCCACCGACAAAGTCAGAGGCAGGGTATTTCTTACCCCAGGATAACCCTGGTGCTTCAATGTCCGGTGCGGTTACGCCAGGCAGCCGCGCCCAGTTCCAAACCGGAAAAATGCCTTTGTATTCATCGCCGCTCAGGCGTAAAAAAGTGTTACCAAACCCTAGCCATTTTCCTTTCAGGTTCTCACCGTTACCCGTTTCAGTTGGTCTTACCCGGGTAGAATGCATATGCACGGTAAACTGGTAGGCAGGACGCTGCACTACGGAATAGTCAGAACGCCAATAGTGACGAACACCATCCAACCCTACGGGGCCACCTGCGAGATAATCAGCAAAGGCTTGAGCGTCCTGTCTGCGATTGGGATCCAACTCCGCCAAGTAACGAGCAGCCTGACTGACTGCGCCAAAATTGGAATTGGGTCTGGAAATAGCCCGCCCCATTGTGGAGTAATCAATAGTATCACCGCGCGTCATCCAGCGATCGCCGTCAAGAATGTAAGCGCTGAGAATATTCACTTTGTCGGTGGCAAAGGCCCACTTTAAGTCGCGGACCTGATAAGCCCAATAAAGGGCGGTGTGCATAAATACCTTGCCATAAGAGCCATTGTGCAAAAGCGGGCCATGCTGATGAAAGGAAAAGTCCTGCTGAATCCCTTCCCCTTCAGTGACGGCAATGGTTTCTTCAATGGCGTCCAGCGCTAATTCAATAGCAGACTCGTCATCGGTCATCAGCCCTGCATGTAACACGGCCTTGGCAATGTCCGTACGATTAGCCCCAGCGTGTTTTGGTGTATTGGCCGGTACTTCCAAAATGCTATGTGGGGGTAAACTGGCGAGAATCTGCTGCTTGAGCGTATCCGGTAACTTGCCGTCGAGTAATAAGCCTATCGGCCCAAGTTGCAAAGGAATGCCGATACTCGCCCACCACCAGTTGGTGCTGGTTGGCTTAACCTTAAACCAATAATCCAACGCACGGAGGCTGGCATCCAGATAGCGCTGTTCACCAGATAAGGCATGAGCCTTTGTCATGAAAGTCAATCGCTGGAGGTGCTGAATGGGTGGCCATCCGGCACGCCGGGTATCGCGATAATCAATATCAGCCCAAGAGCCGTCAAACCCTTGTTCAGATAACCACTTGCTAGCCTGAACGAAAATTTCATGCTCTGGCGCCTTTGCCTTAATGCTGGGCAGGAAGTCCCCTAGCACTCGCGTTTCCAATCGTTGCAAATCGCTATCGGCCAAAGCCTGCTGGTTGGCACTCAATAACAAGGTAATAAGCAGCGCGCGACGATAGGCGCCTTGGGTAAATAAACGCATAGATAACTTCCCGTAACAAAACAACAAGGCCCCAACACTTTCATGTGTTGGAGCCCAAATAAATATCATCTTGTATGATATCTTACAAGATATTTACTTATTTAACCGGATGAATACAAGATTGACGCAGACGAACTAACAAAAATGCACTTGCCAACATGAACAATACCGTGCTGGCTGGTTCTGATACTGCCGTTACTGCCAGATTAGTCACAGTTTCTGGCTGAAATAACTGACTGTCTTGATCCAGTAGTTCTCTGACACTACCTATGTTGAGCCAGGTACTGCTTGCCGTTGGCAATGCACTGATATCAAACACCAAGCTTGCCAACGCAAACGAACGAGTTTGTACCGACAGGTCCGCCCAGAACAGTGATACCAATGACAATGACAATACGCCGGGCTGGTTTTCCCCATCCAGCCCAGGCAATGCATCGATGTTCACCTCTCCCAACATTGAGGTATAGCTGAACGACAACAAGGACAGCACTGAGCTATCAAATGCCACATCCAGATCGAACCCGCTCAGTCGTTGACCGGCTGCATCATTCAATTCACCAATCATCAAATCGACACTAAGTTGGTCTCCGTCAACAGCGGTTTGTTGTAACCACAACATGGCGCCTTGCGCCTGCGAACAGAAAAG
The DNA here is from genome assembly GCF_018531185.1 of Bowmanella yangjiangensis. NCBI lineage: Bacteria > Pseudomonadati > Pseudomonadota > Gammaproteobacteria > Alteromonadales > Alteromonadaceae > Bowmanella > Bowmanella yangjiangensis. Next base: position 1,622,316 of record NZ_JAHDJU010000001.1, on the reverse strand, counting down.
TAGCATCAAAGCCAGTATGGTTTTCATCTTTTACTCCTTTGCAGGCGCAGCTTCGGTGAATGCTGCGCCTTGCGAGGTTATTGCTGTATTGCGCAGCGTGAATAAGTACATTGGGCAGAACACAATCTCGCATCAGCAAGACCAATCTGCCCATCCTGATTGATATCCAGGTGCGAGTCTTGTGAGGTTCCAGTGCGATTTTGCTGAGAAGCAAGGCTGCGGATGTCGTTAGTATCCACTTGAGCGTCACCATTGGTGTCGCATTGCAGTGGTGCTACGCTGGGCATGGTAATAATCAGTTCAGCGGGGTCACCCCGTTCTTTACTGGCAAAAGCCACATAGTGATTAACACTGATCGGGCGAAGCAACAGACTGACTACCCCGTCACCGAGTAACTGCTGGTTGATATAGTCGGTCACATCCACTTCCATATGCGTATTACCAATGCTGACAGATGTGGATGCCACAGGTGTGTCGCCTACTGGCGCATTACGCCAGGTCAGGCTGCTTTCCAGCCAATTGTCGGCAGTACCTTCGACCGCAACTTGGCTATCATTGTTGGTGATATTCACAATAGCGATTCGCAGCACGGCTTGTGCTACCTGATTGGTGCTAAGTCCACCCAAGTCCCACTTCACATAAGCTTTACGGTCATAATCAGGTGCCACGTTTTTCAATGGCATGTAGGTGGTACTACCATAGTTGGTGTCCTGGTATTGACCGCCGCGTACAAAGGCATCAGCAACTGGATTAAGTACTACCGTGCTGGGCGGAGGGCTACCGTTGAACGTAAAGGTCAGGGTTTTACCCAGTTCACTGGCTCCACTGGGGCTTACCACCGTCTGTTGCAAACTTGTGCCGTTTTGCTCCAACCTCACATTCACCGACACACCGCCCGCACCTGGCGTGCTGAGGCTGATTACCGGCTCAACGCCGGTTAAATCCAACAACAAGGCGGCGGGCTTATCTACCGAGACGGCTAGATTTGCATTGACAACCAAGCGTCCAGCCTGATGGAAAATAACGCCTGTCTTGCCCAGTCCATCGTGCGTCACAGCCTGAATTTGAGCTGAGTTTTCAAGCAAGTGTACGGCCGGATTACTGGCATAGAGCTGGGTTTCCGAAGCACTGCGTCCAGGATAGAGCACATAGGCATAATCGCGATTCAGCGGGTTCCAGCTATGACCGATACGTAGCTGAAATACACCGGCAGTAACAGGATCAGCAGACAGGTTGGTATTGATTCTTGCCCAACTGCCAGATTGGTCCTGATTGTATTGGTGGCCGTACCAATTTTGTAAAAACAGGTAGCCGACCTGATTGTGGTGAACCCACTGAGCATTCACCAGTTCGCGCGCCCCCACAGGCTGTACCACACCATCCACCGTAACCGGGCCGTTAAGCAAGCTTTGTTCAACTGTAGTATTCACATATTCACTGCCGCTATAGCTGATGCCGGCGCCCAGCGCGACAATCTCGTCATTAAACATAAACCAGGCTTTTTTAGCTTGCAGACCATTGTGGTTGATATCCATCACACTGGCTGCCACCTGCCCGTCGGTCACACCGCCGACAAAACTGGTTGCCTGATAGGATGCTCCCCAGGATAAGCCCGGCCCTTCAATTTCAGGGGCGGTGATACCTGGCAATCGCGCCCAGTTCCAGACGGGGAAAATATTGTGGTATTCATCTCCGCTCATGCGCAGAAAGGTATTACCATACCCCAACCACTTACCCAGCATATTTTCGCCATTGCCGGCTTCTGTTGGCCGTACCCGGTTGGAATGCATATGTAAGGTAAATTGAAACTTGTCGCGCTGCATCACACTATAATCCGAGCGCCAGTAATGACGAATACCGTCTAATCCCACTGGACCGCCCAGAGCGTGAGCGGCAAAAGCGTTAGCCTCAGAGGCGCGACTGGGATCGATAGCGGCAACATAATCCGCATATTGCGCCAGCGTGTTAATTGAGCCAGCTTCTCGGGCGATACTGCGTCCACCGGTACTGTAATCGATCCGAAAACCCCGGGTCATCCAGCGATCACCATCCAGAAAGTAGGCACTTAGCACTTTGTTTTGTTCGGGACTGAAGGCCCAGGACAAATCCCTAACCTGATAAGCCCAGTACACCGCGGTATTGAAAAATACTTTGCCATAGGACGCGTTGTGTAGCAGCGGGCCGTGTTGATGAAAAGAGTAATCCGGTTGAACACCTTCTGCTGTCGTCACCACAATAGTTTCGGCAATGCCACTTAATCCTGCCGCAACCCTGGCACTGTCGTTGTCCAGTAATCCGCCCCAAATGACGGCTTTAGATATATCGGTGCGATTTGCCCCGGTTCTGTAGGGGGATGTTGGAAGATCAGCTAGAATAGCGGACTTATTTTCAGCTGTGAGCTGACTCCCCAACAGTAGAGAAGCCGGACCGTACCTTAATTGGATGCCAATCTCACGCCACCACCAACTGTTTTCTGGTTTAGCCTGATTCTGATACCAATAGGAAAGTGCACTATTGGCCGCATCCGCCATGACCTGGCGACCGGAATCATAATAAGCTGCGCTCAAGATTAAAACGTTGTCTAGGTGAGTAGACGAAGACCAACCTGCAAGAGTCGTATTGGTCTGATAGTGAATGTCGCTCCAACTTCCATCAGCTTGCTGACTATTAATCAAGGTATCAGCCAGTTGCGATAAATTTGTACCTCTGGCCAAAGCACGACGCTGCTGGTCAGCAACAAAATCTGGCGTAATACGTTGTTTTAATAAATCAATTTCACTGGCTTGGGCGAGCACACCTGACGGTAGCACCATCAGTAAATAAACGCTCAGGCAAAGCACCCAGCCGATTAGCCGGTGCCGAGTCCTTATCAAAAAATCTTGCATGAGTGACTCCTGAAGATGAATGCTAACGCGTTCATCTAATTGGTTTAGTGGATGAGACGAAAGTCGATTGCACCGACACCACATCGTCCAATAATTAACCTATCATGTCATCATACATCTTACAATTATTTTACAATTCAGAGCAAACTCACTATAACCGGCTTGAGAGATAGAAGAATAAACATTACATTTCAGTTACTTAATAATTTTTAGGTGATATTTTTGAAGACCGAAAAAGTTAATTATTATTAACACAGCATCTTATATGATATCTTACCAATATGTGTAAATTCATGATACCAGGTTCTATATCTGACCTGGCATTATCCAGGGAGCTATTGATGATAAAGATGCTGTTACTTTCGCTATGCTGCATAAGTGCTGTTGCACAAGCTACACCTAAACCGCCTAATATGGTCCTTATCGTCACGGATGATCATGGCTACGCCGATGTTGGGTTTAATGGCAACAGCCAAATCCCAACCCCCAATATTGACCGTATAGCAGCAGAGGGGGCACGTTTTACCCAAGCCTATGTCACCCACCCGGTATGTGGCCCCAGCCGTGCGGGATTATTAACCGGTCGCTATCAGGGACGATTTGGTTTTAGTGTTAACCCGACGAACGACCCTTCAGACCCCATTGCCGGACTGCCATTTTCTGAAAAAAACCTGGCTGAGCTGGTAAAGCCAATGGGTTATCACACCGGCATTCTGGGTAAATGGCACATGGGTAACCACCCTGACCAGCACCCAAACAATCGCGGCTTTGATTACTTCTGGGGTTTCTTGTCCGGCGGGCATCGTTACCTGCCGGATGAATTGGTCGTAGAGGACATCGCTGACAGCCAGCACGGCTATGACTGGTATCTGACCCGAATCATCGAGAACCAGCAGAAAGTGAATATCCAAGACTATCTGACCGATGAACTATCAACAAAGGCAGTGGAATTTATCCAGCGCGAACAACACAACCCCTTTCTACTTTACGTTGCTTACAACGCCCCACACCGCCCTTTGCAGGCCACAAAGAAGTACCTTGACCGCTTTACACATATCAAAGACGAACGACGCAGAATTTATGCAGCTATGGTCAGCGCCGTAGATGACGGGGTTGGCCGTATTCTTAACACGCTGGACAATCAGGGACTAACCGACAACACCATAGTGGTATTTATGTCGGATAACGGCGGCTCAGCCTATAACGCTTCACGCAATACGCCATTACGCGGCTTTAAATCGGAACCTTATGAGGGAGGTATCCATGTGCCTCTTGCGGTTCGCTGGCCGGACCGGATTGCGGCCAATACTCTTCATCACCAACCGGTTATCTCTTTGGATATTGCCGCTACGCTTGTCACCCATAGCGGCGCTATTACCCATCAGCCGCTGGATGGCCAGGACATGCTCGCTCAACTTGACGGAACCGCCCCGGAACGCCCCTTATTCTGGCGGGATTATCGGAGTGGTTGGTATGCAGTGCGCATGAAAAACTGGAAGTATGTTGAGAATTATAATGGTCGAAATTACTTGTTTGATATGACCCAAGAAAACCCAGAAAGACAGGATCTCAAAGCGCAGCACCCTGATATACGTGCGGCTCTGGCTAAACAAATTGAAGGCTGGCGGCAACATCTCACGTCCCCTCCCTTCCCTCATTTGAGTAGCTGGAACGGAAACAAGCGCTAAGCAGAGTAAATAATGTAGCTGGCCACATGGGCCAGCTTTTAGCTAATTGACAAGAAGTTGAAGATGTCCGACATGGCCTGATTGAAAGTACCATGGTCAATGATGGCACCAGGATGCTGAATCACCACTGCCGCAGTCGAAGCGCCCAAACCAACACAATCCTCAATCGACATGCCTCCCAACCAACCAAACAAAAAGCCGCTGTTGAATGAATCACCAGCTGCTGTGGTATCGACAATTTGTGAGACCGGTTCAATGGACACTGTTAACTCTCCCTGTATGCCTCTATACAACACCGCAGCCCCGCCATTTTTGATAATCAGTTCCGAGCGAGTATAGGCAGATAGTGTCTGTACCAGAGCGCTTGAACAGCCAACGGTGAAACTAAATAAGGGTTGGCAATCTTCAACCCCGGCAAACACGAGATCAGCAATCTGCAAAGCGTTGATAAATTCACGCCTTGCTTGGTGCACATCCGGCCATAAAGAGGCTCGGTAGTTACTGTCAAATACAATCTGCACACCCAGTGCTTTCAATCTGTGTAAAAACGCCCACATTCTATCTCTGACACTGTCCTCAGTTATCGCAAGACTGATACCCGACAAGTAGAAATAACCATATTCTGCAGCCAGCTTCTCAGCCATCGAAACACAGGCATTCACAAACACATGCCGAGCAGCACTGTTTTGACGCCAGTATACAAAGCTACGCTCCCCAGTTCTGTCTAGCTCAATACTGTACAGACCTATAGTACGAAGCGGGTCACGCAACACCCAATCGGCTTCGATGTCATGCACCCGGCAAGCATCAAACAACAGGTTACTTATCTGATCATTGCCGACACTACACAGCAAGCCAGCCTTCAGTTTCCTGTCAGACAGAGTTTGAAGCCTTTTCAGATAAACAGCGGTATTAAATACATCTCCGGCCACCTGCGTAGAAAACACACCATCCGAATTGTGTGTAAGTTCAAGTAAAGGCTCACCAAAGAAACACACAGCCTGCCCTTTATGACCGCGGTGTAAAGATGTTGAGCGTGTCTTGTGCACCATTATTTCCCCAATTATCCAGAACCGCCCAAGACTATCTTGGACTAAAACCATTAGTTGTATGATAACTTACAAGATGATATCTTAACATCAAATACACATTTGTTCTTTTAACTAACGTAAGGATAACCATGCAAGCCAGCACGCTATTCTCGCTTGAAGGTAAAACTGCCTTGGTAACCGGCGCCAGTCGCGGTTTAGGCCAGGCAATGGCCATAGGGTTAGCCAGCGCCGGTGCCAGGGTGATCTGCCACAGTTCATCCGACAACGGAGCAGATCAAACCAGAGACAAGATTTTGGCGGCGGGCCAGCCAGCCATTTCTGTCTGTGCTGACCTGAGCAACATGGAAGGCGTGGCATCCTTGGTGGAACAGGTGGAATCTTACTGCGGCACTTTGGATATATTACTCAACAACGCAGGCACCATTGCTCGGGCTCCAGCCGTTGATTATCCGCACGATAGCTGGAGCAAGGTCATGGATGTCAATCTCAACGCCTTGTTTGCGCTGTGCCAGAAGTTTGGCCGTAAGATGGTGGAAGCCAAACATGGCAAGATCATTAATATCGCCTCCATGCTGTCGTATACCGGCGGAATAACAGTGCCTGCCTACACTGCCAGTAAGCATGCTGTAGTGGGTGTAACTCGCGCGCTGGCCAATGAATGGGCGTCTGCCAATGTGCAAGTTAATGCTATTGCCCCCGGTTATTTTCGTACCGACAACACACAAGCCCTGCAGGATGATCCCGTCCGCAATCAGGAAGTTGAAAAACGTATTCCAGCTGGTAGCTGGGGTGAGCCAGAACAACTGATCGGCGCTGCCATATTTCTGGCATCTCCGGCAAGCAATTACGTCAATGGCCATGTACTGGCTGTGGATGGTGGCTGGCTTGCCCGATAATTTCTTCCTCTTCGTTTCTTTACAACTCAGGTAGTGCAGTTATGAGTACCCTATATACCAGCCGTCATGCAGTCGGTCCAAATGAAGCCAAGCGATTTGATACCGAAGCATTACGCGAAAATTTTCTTATTGACGACTTGTTCAAGAAAGATCAGGTCAACATGGTCTATACCCACTATGAACGCATGATCATTGGTGGGGCTTTGCCCGTAGATCGTATTCTTCCCCTGGAAACTATCGATCCACTGAAATCCAGTTACTTTCTGGCTCGCAGAGAGCTGGGAATCATTAATGTGGGCGGTCCTGGTGAAGTCGAGGTCGACGGCCAGATTTATGCACTGGATAATAAAGAGGCACTATATGTTGGCGCCGGTGTGGAATCCGTGGCATTTAAAAACAGTGCTCAAGGTCAACAGGCCTGCTTTTATTTTAACAGTGCCCCAGCTCATACCAACTATCCAACCAAAAAAGTTGGTCGGGAAAACGCCACAGTGTTGGAAATGGGGGCACAGGAAACCTCTAACGAGCGCAGCATTTATCAATTGATCATCCATGGTGTAGTCGAGACCTGCCAGTTACAAATGGGGGTAACCTGCCTTAAGCCAGGCAGCGTGTGGAATACCATGCCCGCTCACCAACACGACAGACGCATGGAAGCCTACCTGTATTTTGATCTGGCAGATGACAATGCCGTCAGCCATTTTATGGGAGAGCCGGACCAGACCCGCAACCTATGGGTGAAAAGCCATCAGGCAGTTGTATCGCCTGCCTGGTCGATCCATTGCGGCGCGGGTACTTCAAATTACTCCTTTGTCTGGGGTATGGCTGGTGAAAACCTGGACTACGGCGATATGGACAAGTATGGTCCAAGCGAATTGAAGTAAGTCGCCAGATTCAAGAGCTAAAGACTATGTTGCCAAACTTCACCCGCATTATTTTTGCTGCATGTTTCACCTTGATGCTGGGCGCATGCAGTGAATCCTCCTCACAGCATGTGCTGCGAGTTGGACACAACCTGGACACCCGACATTCCGTTCATCAGGCACTGGTGTATTTAGGTGAGCGTCTAGCGGCATATTCTGACGGCCAGATGCAGTTGAAAATCTACCCCAGTGGTCAACTGGGCAGCGAGCGTGAAATGCTGGAGTTGCTGCAAATTGGCTCGCTAGCTATGACAAAAGTGTCTGCCGCCACCCTTGAAGCCTTTGTGCCGCAAATGCAATTGTTTGGCTTACCTTATGTATTTGAAAATTATGAGCATCGCTGGCAAGTGCTGGACAGTGATATCGGCACCCAGATGCTCGACTCGCTGTCTGTTGCACGGCTAAAGGGCCTGGCCTTTATGGACGCCGGTAGCCGCAGCTTTTACAGCTGCCATGGCGCCATTCTCAGCCCCGAGGATCTAGCTGGCAAGAAAATCCGGGTAATGAACAGCCCTATGGCCGTTAAACTGGTTACCTCACTGGGCGGTGCAGCCACGCCCCTGTCCTGGGCTGAACTATATGGTGCATTGCAACAAGGGGTTGTAGACGGCGCGGAGAACAACCCACCTAGCTTTTACTCATCCGGACACTATGAGCTTTGTAAAGACTTCAATCTGAATGAGCATACATCAATACCGGATATAGTGATCGCCAGCGCTCACACCTTTAATCAGCTCACGGAGCAACAACGTCTCTGGCTATTACAAGCTACCCAAGATGCCGCTAAAGAACAGCGCCGCCTATGGCGCCAGGCTGAACTCAAAGCACTGGAGGAAGTAAAAGCCGCTGGTGTCCGAGTAACACAAGTGGATAAAGGCCCATTTATGGCCAAAGTTGCCCATATGTATCAACGTTTTGAAAACACGCCAACAGGTACCCTGCTTACTCGAATCAAAGCGATGGCCACCCACACCGGACAAGAGGAGTGAATATGTTGGAGCGTTTTGCCTTTCTCTCGCAGCGCCTGCTTGGCCAAACACTGGCCGCTCTGCTGGCTGCAATCGTATTGACCGTAATCTGGCAGGTCTTATGTCGCTACCTGTTCAATAGTCCCAGTACGGTATCTGAAGAGATTGCCCGTTTTCTGCTGATTTGGATCGGACTATTAGGTGCCACCTATGCCTACATGACCAACGCACATATTGGTATGGACTTTTTGGTTAACAAGCTCAGGCCAACTCAGCAATATCACGCCAAATTGCTAGGTCATCTATGCGGGCTGTTCTTCGCCAGTTGTGTGTTGCTGCTGGGCGGCCTGAATCTGGTCGACCTGACCCTGAATCCGGTGCAACGCTCGGCGGCACTGGGCATCAAAATGGCTTACATCTATGCAGTGCTTCCCATTTCTGGGCTATTAATGAGCATTGCTGCGTTAGCGCATATTCATCGTTGTATCGATTCCCGGAGGCACTGAGATGGAACTAACCTCATTGGTTCTGGCTGGACTGTTTTTTCTACTCTTGTTGATGAATGTTCCCATCGCAGTCGCTATTGGTGTGGCCACCCTGATAACCATGATTTTCAGCATGGATTTCATCCCTGCCGTGACCACCTTGGCGCAGCGGATGGTTGGTGGACTCGACAGTTTCGCACTACTGGCCATTCCATTCTTTGTCTTGTCCGGCTTGATTATGGGTCAGGGCGGTATTGCCAGGCGTCTTATCGATTGTGCCTTGGCCCTGGTCGGCGCTTTACCCGGTGGATTGGCCATGGTTAACGTCCTCTCCAGCACATTATTCGGCAGTATCTCCGGCTCGGCAGTTGCCGCCACCAGTGCCATTGGCAGTTTTATGGTGCCGCAGATGGAGCAAAAGGGCTATGACCGCGCCTTTGCCTCGGCGGTAACAGTCACTGGTGCCACTACAGGTATGCTGGTTCCACCCAGTAATATTCTTATACTCTATGCCATCGCCAGCGGCGGAGTATCCGTATCAGCCTTATTTCTGGCCGGCTACATTCCAGGTTTATTGCTGGCTGCAGGCCTAATGCTGGTAGCTGGATTCTACGCATCGCGTCGTGGTTATCAACGCGGTCAGCGCTTGCCGCTGGCGCAAACCATACAGGCAATTTGGGCCGCCATTCCCAGCTTGATGTTAGTGGTCATCGTTATAGGTGGCATCATCGCAGGCATCTTTACGGCCACCGAAGCCGGAGCCATTGCGGTTGCTTACTCTTTACTGCTGGCCATGGGCGTATATCGGGAAGTTAAGTTCCAGCAATTGGGCGATCTGTTGCTCAAAGCGGTGGAAATTACCGCCATAGTGCTGTTTTTAATTGCGGTTTCTTCTGCCATGTCCTGGCTGTTGTCCTACGAGCAAATTCCACAAACCATCACCACCGCGTTACTGGCCCTCAGTGACAACCCCTGGGTATTACTGCTGTTAATCAACCTGTTACTGCTGGCAGTCGGCACCTTTATGGATATGACTCCGGCAGTCCTGATTTTCACGCCAATATTTCTGCCGGTAGCCCAGTCGTTAGGCATTTCCGACTTGCACTTTGGCATCATGATGGTGATGAACTTGTCCATCGGCCTGTGCACACCGCCCGTGGGTTCCGTGTTATTTGTCGGTGCCAGTGTTGCTAAGTGCCGTATCGAATCCATGCTTCAACCCATGCTGCCACTGTATGCCGTGATGTTAGTGGTTTTGGCACTGGTCACATTATTCCCGGCACTAAGCGAAAGCTTGCCAGCTTTGTTTATCTCCTAATACTGTTTAACAACGGATCCGCTCATGACTGACAACTTTGCTGCTGCAGACCATCCACACCGGCGCTACAACCCGCTGACCGGAGATTATGTATTGGTTTCGCCTCACCGGGCGAAACGCCCCTGGCAGGGTCAAACAGAGCCAACAGAAGCAACTTCAGCGCCAGCTTATGTCGAAGACTGTTTTTTGTGTCCTGGGAACCTACGAGTGACAGGCGAGCGTAACCCTGTTTATCAACGTCCCTTTGTGTTCACTAATGATTTTGCTGCATTGAAGGCCGATACGCCTGAATATCACAACGATGATCCGCTGTTTAAACTACATGCAGAACAAGGGGAAAGCCGGGTCGTCTGTTATAGCGCCGATCATAGCCTGACCCTCCCGGAATTGCCTCTGCCACAAATCAAGCTGGTGATAGAGGAATGGATTAATCAGTACCGAGACCTTTCAACGCGCTACCAGTGGGTTCAGATATTTGAAAATAAGGGGGCAATTAACGGTTGCTCCAACCCGCATCCACACGGACAGATATGGGCCAGTGCCAACTTACCCAGCCTGGTGGCCACCAAAGACAGACTGCAAAAGGACTATTTCATTGAACAGGGAAAGGTACTGCTGCTGGATTACTTAAACCGGGAACTGACACAACCCGAGCAACGCGTCGTCGTGCATAACCCTCACTGGGTGGCTTTGGTGCCATTTTGGGCAGCCTGGCCATACGAAACCCTGGTGTTGCCGCGTCGACACATCACGCAAATGACAGAGCTCACGGAAGAGGAAAAGGCCGCACTGGCAGATATTCTCAAACAGCTAACGATACGCTACGACAACCTTTTCAACTGTAGCTTCCCCTACTCCATGGGCTGGCACTGTGCGCCCTTTAACCAAAATGATCATCAACACTGGCTGCTGCATGCCATTTTCTATCCGCCATTGCTACGCAGCGCCAGCATAAAAAAATTCATGGTGGGTTATGAAATGCTGTGCGAAAGCCAGCGGGATATCACGCCCGAGCAAGCCGCCGACCTGCTTCGTCAACAATCTGCTGTACACTACAAGAGCGCCTGACATGTCTGATAAAAAGCATTTAATTGAAGAATTTCAACGACATTTTGGTGCCTCGCCAACGGTTTATGCTAAAGCGCCAGGACGTATCAACCTGATAGGCGAGCATACCGATTACAATAATGGTTTTGTGCTGCCGGCAGGCATCGACTTTTCTACCCAAGTGGTGCTCAGCCAGCGCTCTGATAATAATGTCACAGTGGTTGCTCAGAGTATGGACAGCCATGACAGATTCACTCTGGACAACATCAGCAAACAAACACCAAGGGATCACTGGAGCAACTACGTCCGGGGAATATTTTGGGTGCTGCAGCAACACGGCTTCTCTATCAGCGGTTGTGATTTGCTAATAGTCGGCGATATTCCGATGGGAACAGGGCTTAGCTCGTCGGCCTCCTTGGAAGTCTGTTTGTTACAGGCACTGAGCCTTGCCAACCACCTCGATCTCCCCCCGACAACGATGGCAACACTCGGGCAGCAAGCAGAAAATCAATTTGTTGGTTGCAACTGCGGCATTATGGATCAATTTATCTGTGCCAACGCTCAGCAAGGCCACGCACTGTTAATTGATTGTCAGCATCTGAGTTCCGCATCCGCAGTAGTGCCGGAGCCGCTGGCCATTGTAATTGTCAATTCGCGGGTTAAACGCGGCCTGGTAGATAGCGAGTACAACCTGCGCCGTCAACAATGTGAGCAGGCTTGTCAGATACTGTGCGTTTCTTCTCTGCGCGAGGCCGACCTGGCTATGCTGGAAGCCGCTCAACACAAAATGCCAGAGCTGATTTATCGCCGGGCCCGCCACGTAATCAGCGAAAATGCGCGTACCCTGGCACTTAAAAACGCTCTGGAAACATCGGAGATCAGTCAAATCAGTACACTGATGGCTGAATCACACGCGTCTATGCGTGATGACTTTGAAATTACGCACCCAGCCATAGACACCCTGGTGGACATTATCGCATCCACAATTGGCCAGCACGGTGGCGCACGCATGACGGGAGGTGGATTTGGCGGTTGTGTGGTGGCCTTAGTGCCAACGCCTCTGCTACCCACAGTGAAAAACAAGCTGGCTGAACAGTACTTCCTGCAAACCGGCCTGCATGAAGAAGTCTACCTTTGTCAGCCGAGTCAGGGAGTCCAAGGCGAATTGTTAGCATGAACACTTTGCAATGCTTCAGTATCGGTCATAAACACCTAAAGGCAGAAATACTGGATTATGGTGCGCGCCTGCATCGACTAACCGTCCAACTTGCTCAAGGGCCGCGCGATATACTGCTCAGTTATGCCGATCCCCGCCGACACCTGACGGATCCTTTTTATTTGGGAGCGACAGTTGGGCGTTACGCAAACAGACTGAGCAATGGCCGCATCCACATAGCAGGGCAGGACTATAGGCTGGATAAAAACGATGGCACTCACTGCCTGCATGGCGGGCAGCATAGCTTTTCACAACGTTATTGGCAGTGCCTGGACAGAAGTGCCAGCCATTTGCTGCTTGAACTGGTCTCGGAACATCTTGATATGGGATTTCCTGGCCGCTTGCAGGTACAGCAACGTTTTGAAATTCAGGACAACCAGCTTGCCATCAGCTATCAGGCAACCACCGACAGTCCCACCGTTGTCAGCCTGACCAATCATGCGTACTTCAATTTGTCCGCTGCGAAACAGACATTGGCAGGACACAGATTACAAATTCACGGCCGCTATGTGGAAAACGTTGACCAGCACGGCATCCCTTGTGGCCAACTCATGGATGTGACAGGTAGCCTGTTGGATTTTCAGCAGGAGCAGGATTTGTTCGAACGCCTTCGTCAGCGGGAGAGTATGCCCAGTGTGGCCAGACGTGGTGGATTTGACCATTGTTACCGGTTGGCAACAACCACACCGGCCGATACAATCCGCCCAGTAGCGACCCTAAGTCTGCCACAAGAAACTATCAAGCTAAGTCTGCTTAGCGATCAACGCTGTTTACAACTCTATACGGGTAACTACCTGCACAGTGATTTCGCTCCTTTTAGTGGACTATGTCTTGAACTACAGAACGATCTCGATGGCCCCAATCAACAAGGTGCAAATCCTGGCTTATTATTACCCACAGAAATGTACCAAAAGCAGTTGGTTATTCGCCTGGGCGACTAACCTGTTAATGGTATACAGCTTTTGCTTCGCAACGTCGCTACCGGTCAATGCCAGTGAGGAACAGTGTCAAAACTGCCATCAGGCACAACATAAAGACTGGCAGGCCTCACATCATGCTAAAGCCATGCAAGTAGCCGATCGTACAACCGTTCTAGCGCCTTTCAATGGCGAGATAGCAAACCATCCTGATACCCGCAGCAAATACTTCCAGCAAAATGGTAAGTTTTTTGCGACGCTATATGAAGGCAGCGCCCCTGTAGCTGGTGAAACATACGAGGTTGTGTTTACCTTTGGTTTCACACCGCTCCAGCAATATCTGGTCAAAACTCAGCAAGGAAAACTGCAAGTCCTACCGTTCGCCTGGGATAGCCGAAGCGCATCGCAAGGCGGTCAGCGCTGGTTCCATATGTATCCTCAACAATCCGTCCCGATCGGTGACAGATTGCATTGGCAGTCGTCACTGCAAAACTGGAATGGAATGTGTGCAGACTGCCACTCTGATGGTCTGGTGCGAAACTACCAGGTGCAGACGGACAGCTTTAACAGCCAATATAACAATGTCACCCTGGGCTGTAATAGCTGCCATGACAATCTGGCAGATAACCACGCCTCAAGCCCGGCAAAATCTACCTCCCCCCATGGAAGCGACTACCAGAATTTCGTTCACAGTGAAGCTATAACGCCAGATTTTCCCGGTGCAAATTTCGCCGCCATGCAAAACTGTTTTGCCTGTCACAGCCTGCGCACGCCGCTCACCGATGGCTTTCGCTCTGATGTAGATTTCTACGACCAGTTTCAGCCTGAATTACCCAGCCCCGGCACCTACTACGCCGACGGACAAGTAAAAGAAGAGGTGTATGTATTCGGCTCATTCTTGCAAAGCAAGATGTATCAGGCTGGCGTGACCTGTTTTCACTGCCATGATGCCCATAGCTATCAAGTTAAGCAACAGGACAACGGCTTATGTCTTTCTTGTCACAGTGAAGAGCTGAACAGTCAGCGTCATCACGGTCACCAGGCAGACTCCTCAGGCGCCCAGTGTATTAACTGCCATATGCCGCAAACCCTTTATATGGGAGTGGATAACCGCCGGGATCATAGTTTCAGTATTCCCCGCCCTGAGCTGACAAAGGAATACAACATCCCCAACGCCTGTAATCGCTGCCATGAAGATAAATCCGCCCAATGGGCTTTGCAGCACATACCACAGGGAAATGCGTCAACACGCCCCCTAAGTGCAGATGAGCGCACCTATATCCGGCTAATGTCTGCACAACCTATCGATCAATCCATGTTTCATGCCCTGCTCAGCGCCACTGATTTTCCCGCTATAAAAAAAGCGGCCGTATTAGCGCAGTTACCTATGCTGGTTAATGAGCTACCAGACAGCTTCCTGCCGCTACTCAAACAAGCCGCTAGCAGCCAAGAGCCACTGATGCGTATCGGCGCTGCTAAAGCCTCTGCAGCCGTTCGCCCCAAGCAGCGTGTGGCACTGTTGATGCCCCTGCTTAATGACAGTAAAAAAGCCGTACGTACGGAAGCTGTATTACATCTTGCCGGCCTGCCCTTATCTGATGCACAAATTCCGCGTTTCACTGAGGTTATGGAAGAATTGTTGGCGGTTCGCGAACTATCAGCCTGGCGTGCCGAGGGACGCACTAACCTGGCAAACAGCTACGCCCAAATGGGACAATTTAGCAAAGCCGAAGAGCTTGCACAGCAAACAATATTTATCGATCCGCACTTTGCGCCAGCTTATCTGCAACTGGCGGAAATATATCGCGAGCTTGGTAAAAACGACGATGCCCAGCAACTATTCATCCAGGCGGTCAAAACACTTCCTGACCATGCACCGATGCGTTTTGCTTTTGGTATGCACTATATTCGTCAGCAAAAACCCTTGCTGGCACTGAGCGAATTTGAACAGGCGCTGCGTATTACGCCCCATGACGACTATTACATATACGTCTATTTACTGGCCCTAGAAAAAGCACAAGGCCGCCAGAAAGCCAAAACCAGACTTACCGAATTATTGAGAAACATGCCCAACTCAACCTTGCTTGGTCATTTACTTCAGCAGTGGCAGTAACAGCCTAAAGCATGGGTATTTTTCGCCAGATCCCTAAGAAGGCTCAGCAATATTGCATCAACCATTGAGGTTGGAAACGGTTGGCAAACTAATAACAAATGTTACACCCAGATCACTTGGAACATAGCGAATACGTCCATTTAACGAGTGGAAAACCGAGTTATAAATAACATTCAATCCCAGACCTAACTTTCCTTCGCCTAACCTGGTGGTATTAAAAGGGGTAAATATTTTCTTACTTTGCTCTTCCGAAATACCGCAGCCATTGTCTTTGCATTCAATTTCAACACATTTATCTTGCTGACTAATACTTATAGAAAAGACCGGCTTGGGTTGACTAGCAAATGCATGTTCAACAGCGTTATCCAGCAACATATACAGAACTTTAAGCAGCGTATCAGGATAAGTTTCAAGAGTCGCATCATCTCCGTGTAGTTCGATTGGAATCTTATAATACCCCTCCATTAGCGGCAGTTTACTCTCTAAAAAACTCCTTAAATTAATTGATACAGGTTCTGGATTTCCTACTGAAGAAGAGATCGACTTGAATCTTGTGACCATTTCTGCAACTTTGTCTGCCGATTTCTTAATAACAAAATATATATCGGTTGACTGACTGAGAAAACGCTGCATGTTTTTAACACTTAATTTTTTGTCATCAACGTCGGCTTTTAGCTTATTTAACTCTTCATCGAAGCAGGTAACTGATGTCAAAATATTCCCTATAGGGGTATTGAGCTGATGTGCCATACCAACCACTAAGGTTGAAAGTGCTGATATTTTTTCTGATTCAATAAGGTGATGCTGAGTCTCTCTCAATTCTCTCAAGGTCTGTTTCAACGCTTCTTTTTTACGACGAATACTACCTATAAAGAGCAAAGAGGCCATTAGCAGTACAATACCGGCGACAGCCACAATAGTCACTTGACGACGAAAAGCTGTACTCCGTTCCACCTCCCACTCCGCTTGCTCCCTGAGACGGGTAATCTTCTGCTCTTTCGCTTGCAAGTCTACCTCTGCGACCGCCTTAGCTAAGTTCACCGCGGTTTGTTTCTGCAACTGTTGCAAGCGAAGATCTGCCGCCAGATCAGCGGCACTAAGGGCCTTATTTATATCTCCTTGTTTTTGATAAAACCTGCGCTCAGCCTCATAGAGTTCTGTCAAAAGCTCAACAGGTGTGGAATCCTCAATTAAACTCTCCGCACGTATCCAGTGAGCTTCGGCCATCTCTGCGTTGCCATTCTCGCTTTCGACATTAGCAAGCAGCAGTAATACCTCAATCAAAACATCAACGTAATTCTGCTGCTCGCACAAATGCAGCGCCTCTTGCAGGACCTCATCAATCTTTTCAGTTTGCCCAAGCTGACTGTAAACTTTGGCCAAATTCACTAAGGTTTCCGCAGCGTAGTAGTCAAATCCAGCCTCTCTCAGCATAACAAGGACTTGCTGATAAACTTGTAACGCCTTTTCCCATTGGGAGAGACAAGCCAGTGCATCTCCCTTGGATGTTAAGGCAATAGCGTGGCTTAGTATCTGACGATCCGCTTTCGGGTTTTGCTTCAAATAACCGAGGTAGTCTTCAAAATACTCTAACGCCACATCGCAGCGTTTAAGGGTCAGATAGAGTTGCCCGATATTATTTTCGGTTTGGTGGACAAATCGCTCTCTAT
The DNA here is from genome assembly GCF_018531185.1 of Bowmanella yangjiangensis. Taxonomy (NCBI): domain Bacteria; kingdom Pseudomonadati; phylum Pseudomonadota; class Gammaproteobacteria; order Alteromonadales; family Alteromonadaceae; genus Bowmanella; species Bowmanella yangjiangensis. The sequence continues at coordinate 1,605,138 of NZ_JAHDJU010000001.1, read as the reverse complement.
TCTCTCTTTTGGCAATTTCATGAGCCTGTTGGAAATACTCCAGTGACTCCTCATAGTTTTGCAGCCGCTTCAGTAAGATGCCCATCAGGTTATAGTAGCCGTACTCGAGAAACCGGCTTTGTGCGCTAGGTAACATTGATTTGAACAGTACCAGATTCTGCGCAGCTTCTTCGAAACGATCGAGCTCGATCAGAGACCAAATTTGATAGTTTTTCAGCACAATCAGTTGATCATGGCTGAATACGTAATTTTTGTTTAAATGGAGACTTTCGATATATTGCAAAGCTGTTTTTGGGGAGTGAGCATATTTACGGCGTATATCATCTTTCAGCGAAGCAAAGGCGTCTGAACTCAACTGTGTTTGAGCCATTCCGACTTCAGAAAACACACTGAAAAACAGAATGAATAACACCCAAACCTGAACACGCCACTTATCCAAACTAGGCATAGTGTACATTCCTACCCATGCAAAGACTCGCAATGCGAGCATGCACTTTTCTGATAAGCCAGCATATCAGCCGTGATTCAAACAACTTAGACAACCTTACAAAAACATGATCTAGATCAAAGAAGACCTAAAATAATCACTAATTTTATTATCACAGATTAAAATTTTAAGATTTTTCAAAAAAAACGTAAATACAATTTACTTAAATTCCGGAGAATCGAAAATTTATCTCATTGAATAATAAGAGCAAAAAAATCAAAACAAAAAACCACTAAAAAATTTCAGAAGAGAATACCACTCCAGCAAGAAACAAACGATAAAAACAGAAAAAACCCACAGAAAAAAATTAAACACATAAAAATCAAAAACATATTTCAATAGAACAAATCAAGCAATAGACAAATCTACCAATCCACTTTGAGATAACTTGACTCGAAAGTTTACATGCATTACCAATAACAAATAAAATTATGCTAGCTAATTCATTACAAAAAAGTCTGTAACACTTAAGTCTTTCATTGAATTTTAGCATTGTCTCAAAATGATTTTTAAAGAGTACTTTAATCCCCCATGACACTTAGGTTTCAGTCGTTTGTGTTATGTGATTGTTGCGAGGTCATTGCGTTTGCGTATAAGCACATAACCACTGGAGGTTTTATGCTTGCTATTGGCTATATCTTTTTCTCAGTTTGGGTTGCTATTACCCCTTATTAACTCCTCAGATGTTTTGTGAGTTAGAAAATGGCAATCTAGAAAATGTTCATCTGCCAGGCTTTACTGAACCTGCGTTCAGATACATCGGGAAACGGCTTCCTCAGCTCTTCCTGTAAATCTGTACCTCTGACTCGAATCAGGGGTAACCAAACATGAACAAGACGTTCAATGGGTTGCCGTTTATTGCAGTGCTGATTCTCCAATTAGTCTTAAATTCAAACCGCCTTTTTGCCTCAACTATTGAGACCGCTCACAGACCGTTTACCTCTGGGGCATTTGCAAGTTCCAGCTTTGGCTCTTCACTAAACGAGCGCGATCACCTCATTAAGCCACTTACTCTTGTGCCTCAACGCCTGCTTACCGAATTGGAGCATAAGCACGCAGAATATTACACCAGCAGCGAGATTATCATTCTGGATCGAGGCGTTCCTGAATTCGAGAAGTTACTAGAGCATGCTTTTCCTTCGGCTCAGGTCCATATGATTTCACCTCACGAAGACGGGGTGTTGCAGCTAAAATCGATACTGTCTAATTATCACAGTCTCAGTGCAGTACATATTCTCTCTCACGGCAGTGAGGGGAAATTATCCCTAGGAAACAGCTACCTTGATGTATCACGGGTTGAGAAGGACCCAGAACTGACAACTCGACTCAACCAGGCACTGGTGCCGGGTGGCGACTTGATGTTGTACGGATGTGATCTGGCGGCAACAGATAATGGTAAGCAACTTTTGCATGTCCTCAAGGCCAAAACCCATGCAGATATCGCTGCATCGGATGATAAAACGGGCCAGCCCCAAAATGGCGGTGATTGGGAATTGGAAGTTCAACTCGGCTTAATCACCACAGATCTACCCTTTGTGGATCTTGCCAGTGCAGATTTTTCAGGCGTATTGGCCGAAACAACCTATGTTTATTATGACTTTTGTGATGCCACCGCCAACCCTGCGGAATGTTCAAGTCCAACATTACAAATGATATCCGATGACGGCAGAATTAGTTTTAGCAGTGCCAGCGGGGTTCGCACGCTGTCCCCCAGAGTACAAGATGATCCTGGTTTTTACATTAATGAGTTTGGTACAGGTGACAGCAGCGGCACCATGTACTTCAATGCCATCAGCGATATTACCTCTTTCGAACTAAAAGCTTTTCGTATTGAGCCACAAACCAGTGGTTACTGCACGAGTGCATCGCTAACGGCCTTCAAGCGCGGCGGAGGCTCAGTTTCGATGACGTTCGGCTTGGGCTCAGGTATTCCTATTACATTGCCGGAAGATGTGAATAGTACCCTGCTAAGCGGCGTGCAAATATCCTCTTTTGAAATTAACGTTAGCGGCTGTAGCGAACCTGCTGGCTTTATTCTGGCTGGCACACGGCTAACCATAGATAAACCTTTGCCCCCCAATAACCCTCCGACCAATATCTATCTGAGTAAGACCACCTTTAACCAAAGCCATGGCAATAATGCCTGGGTAGGGGACTTGTCTTCCCAAGATCCGGATACTGTAGACAACCATGTGTACACCTTGGTTTCAGGCTTTGGTTCTGATGACAACGCGAGTTTTATTATCGACGGCAACAAACTCCAAGCCATTGATGCAGCGGCTATGACACGAGAAAGCTATTCGGTGCGGATTAAGACCGATGACGGCTCGGGTGGACAATATCAGAAGTCTTTTACTATCTATCTCATTGATGATGTGGCGCCCCGCATTAATCAGGTGGCAGTTCCTGGAGCTGGTCTGTATACGCAGGGGCAGCTACTTGAGTTTATTGTGCAAACCAGCGAGACAGTAAACGTACTGACGGGTAGCGGAACCCCATTTTTGCAGCTCAACATCGGCGGAATGTCCAGACAAGCACTCTATATTCAGGCTAATGGCAGTAATCTCACCTTCAGATACAACATTAGCGCCGGTGATTTGGATACAGACGGTATCAGTATTGTAGATTTGCAACTTGGCGGCGGCGCTATTCGTGATATACAGGGCAATTCCCTAGTTCTGACACTGCAAAATGTTGGCGATACCACTTCGGTACGAGTTGATACTGTAGCCCCACCAACACCTCAACAACCCGATCTGACAGATGCATCTGATTCTGGCACCAGCCAGTCAGACAATATCACTCAGGACAATACCCCGACCATCATCGGACAAGCTGAAGCTGGCGCTTTGATTAAACTCGCATCCAGCCAATCTGGTTTGTTGGGTAGTACCACGGCAGATGTATCGGGAGATTGGAGTTTCACCCCCACATCTTCACTTTCGGATGGCGCTTACGACCTGACAGTTACCGCGACAGATGTGGCTGGTAACAACAGTGCGGCAAGCCCTGCCCTGCATATTGTCATTGACACCCTGGGACCTCCCGTTTCAGCGCCCGATCTGGCTGAAGTCTCAGACACCGGCATCAGTCAAACCGACGACATCACCAATGTGCAAGCTCCACAGTTTAACGGCACCAGTGAAAACAGCGCCTTTATTGATCTCAGCTCAGATCTGCAGGGCAGTCTGGGTAGCACATTGACCGATAACTCAGGGACTTGGAGCCTTATACCAGTCAACACCTTATCTGAGGGCCAGCATGCGATTATTGCCACTGCCAGTGATATTGCCGGAAATTCATCCACAAGCTCAGTATTGTTGGTTACCATCGACAGCCAACCACCAGCGTTGTCCGCCCCGGATTTGATACCAGCGGCGGATTCCGGCACTAGTGATAGTGACAATATTACCCAACAGCTGCGACCGACCTTTACTGGTAGCGCAGAAAAACAGGCCAACATTAGTTTGAGCTCAGACCAAGATGGACTCGTTGGCAGTAGTACTGCTGATGCTTCTGGAGTCTGGGTATTGATTCCTGACAACGACCTTTCGCAGGGTTTTCATAATTTGATAGCCCAGGCGATGGACTCAGCAGGCAACACAAGTGCAAACAGTCTGCCACTTGGGGTGACCATAGATAACACGGCGCCAGCTTCGCCATCAACACCAGATCTCGATAGCAGCTCTGATTCTGGTAGCAGCCAAAGCGACAACATAACTAATAATCCGCGCCCGCTACTAACCGGCAGCGCGGAAATCGGCGCCATGGTTACTGTCACTTCAAATCAGAACGGCCTGATTGAAACGGTAAATGTTAGTGCCTCCGGGCTATGGAGCGTGCAGCCCGGTAGCGATCTTTCTGAAGGTCAGCATGAGATTATCGCGCAGGCAACGGATGTTGCAGGCAACCAAAGTGCTGATTCTATGGCGCTTCCCCTGACTATTGACGTTACCGTCCCCACCATCAACGGAGTCAGCTTTGATCAGGGACAAGTCGACAGTAGCAACGCGGAAAATATTAGCTTTACATTAAGCGGTGCAGAAATTTCCACAGAAGCGGAATACCGGATATCCAGCTCAACCGGTGCCGCCGAAGTCACTGGCAACGCGAGCGTCAACATAGCAACGCAACAAATAAGCGGACTGGATGTCAGTAGCCTTAATGACGGCACATTGACACTCAACTTGCAATTGATTGATGTCGCAGGTAATAAATCGCTATCCCAGACCGCCACCATAAGTAAAGATGCTCAGCAGCCTGCCATTACAGGTATCAATATTGCCGCAGGTCACTACCGTCCAGGTACAACCCTACAGATAGCCATACAGCTGAACGAAGACATTAACATTAGCGGCACCAGCTCTACACTTGATTTAGTCATTGGTGAGCAAGGCATATTGGCACACTTCGACTTTGAAGATAACGGTATCCTCTACTATCAACATACTGTTCAAAACGGTCAACAGGACGACGACGGCATTGTCTTACTTGCCAACGGTATTCATTTAAATGGCGACACCGTAACCGATGCGGGTGGTAATCATGGGATATTAAGTTTTGCTCAAATACACTTTCCTGACGTATTAGTTGATAGCCAGTCCCCACAGCATCCCGACAGTATTTCCCTGACAACAGAGCAACTAACCAACCAAGCCATATTTTCCGTAACGGGTAGTCATCAGGAAAATCAAGTTTGGGTGAGATTCTTTGCAGACAACAACAATGATGGACAACCAGACAGTGACCAGGTTGTAGCAAGCTCCTTCGTTTCACAAAACCAATGGAGTGTTCAACTCCCACTTCAGTTAAATTCTATCAACAGATTTGTGTTAAACGTCGCCGATATGGCAGGAAATGTATCGCAAACCTTAGTATTACCTGTTGTTACTCAGGATAATATTGCCCCTGCTCCACCAGTTATTACCTCTCCAATTAGTGCAACTTCAGTAACAAGTGGCACCATTAGCTTTACCGGCAGTCATACTGAAAACGGCGTAACAGTGAGCCTGTTCGTTGATATTGACAATGATGGTGAAGCTGACAAGCCACAGGCAGAATCATTTGTCACGGTAACCAATCAACAATGGGTGCTTAACGCCCCTCTTTACGACGGTGCCAATAACTTTGTCATTGCAGCAAAAGACCCAGCTGGCAATCAATCGACACTGGTGGACACTGTCACTATTACCAGAAACTCGCCGCCCCCAGGCAACAATAAACCATTTATTTTTGGCACTCCGCCGGCCACCGCACAAGTTGGCCAAAGCTACCATTTTCAACCTGTTGCGTATGACCCGGATGACGATGCCCTAACCTTCAGCATCAGTGGCATCCCTCACTGGGCAACCTTTGATAAAACACTGGGTATTCTTACCGGCTCTCCGAGTGAAGAGGATCTCGGTGTCTATGCTGGCATCAGGATATCCGTCAGCGACGGCTTTACCCAGAGCGCCTTACCCGATTTTTTAATCGAAGTTCAAGCCTCGGCAATACCACCAACAGGGCAGGATATAGCCCTAACAACCAATGAGGACAACGCTGTCGAGGTTATGCCAATAATTCAGGGCGATGTTGGAAAGGAATTGTCACTTAACGTTGTCGCACCGCCTTTGCACGGCACACTCAATCCAGCGGGGCTCGGCTGGCATTATCAGCCAAATTCAGACTATTTTGGATTAGACACCTTTAGCTATCAGGTTACTGATGGCACGCTACTATCGAAAGTGTATTTTGTTGTACTGCAAATTAATCCCATCAACGATCCACCTGTGGGTCGCCCGGATAACTTACTGGAACTGTTTAATCCCAGCAACCAATACATCTTAGATGTGCTGCACAATGACATTGACGCAGATAACGATCCGCTGTCTGTCCTTGATGCCAGGATTTCTGTAGGGGAAATCTCCATCCTCAATGGAAACTTACTGCAATGGCGAGCTCCTCAGGGGTTTATCGGCCCAGCCGAATTCGATTATCTGCTTGCCGATCCCAGCGGGGCATTCAGCCAGGCATCAGGCCAAATACAAATACAGAAAGGTACGCATCAAGGGCCGATCTTTGCTGATACACCTGCCCTAAATGTAAATGCCAGAGGTCTGTTTACCCGAATCTCACTTTCTCAACCCAAGGCCTTCGATGCACGAGGCACTGAACTGCCGGTGACCTTGTTGGAAAGCGCAGCCCCTTATTCTCCCGGCCATCATCAGTTGCTTTGGCAAGCCATTGACCAGCAAGGTCTTACAACGACCATTAGCCAGGAATTAAAGGTTTATCCTTTGATCGCCTTAGAGCAGGACAGGCACGTTACAGAAGGCAGCGAAGTCACCTTATATTTCCACTTAAACGGCCCAAGCCCTGAATACCCGTTAGCCATTAGCTATGCGCTGGGCGGCAGTGCGGATGCTAGCGACCACAGCCTACAAGCTGGCACCTTGCAACTCCAATCGGGTACTGAAGTATCCCTGACTTTTCAGATAGTTGAGGACGCTCTGGATGAAGGCGAAGAGACCCTGATTATCAGCCTGACCGGGGAGCAAAACTCTGGTTACCCTTCGTCCACAACCCTATACATTCAGGAGGCACAGCCGCAGGCAACGGCCAGTATCAAGGTGTATCAAAATGGCCATAAGCGGCGCCAGCTTAGTATGTCGGATGGGCCAGTCAAGGCTCTTGCCTTGCTAAGCCGGACAGATAACGTCAGCATTGAATGGCTGGCACCCGACTTGGAAAATCTCAGCAACATCGACAGTGAATTTGTTTTTAATCCCCAACAAATGACAGCGGGAAACTACCAACTCGGATTGCGTGTTATTGACCATAGTTTCTCACCAGCCCAGACAACGGAAGTCAATGTCCCTCTGCAACTGTTTCCCTCTTTACCAGAATTGGGGGATGGCGATACAGATGATGACTTACTGCCGGATAAGGTTGAAGGTTATGTGGATGAAGATAACGACGGTATTCCTGACTATCTCGATAATCTGGCTAGATGCAATGTTATGCCAGCATTGGCAGGCGTACGAGACCAGTTTTTACTCGAATCTTCTCCCGGCGTATGTTTAATGAGAAACACATTGTCCATGCAAAGTAGCGGCGGAGGTTTGCTCCTGGACAATACTTTAATCAAGGCAGATCCCGGCTGGATAAACATTGGCGGTTGGTTTGACTTTACCTTGTATGCATTGGCCAATGTGGGGCAAAGCCACCAAATCGTCATTCCCCTGCTATTGCCGGTTCCTGAGAGGGCACATTTTCGCAAGTGGCATCACAATAGATGGCAGGATTTTGTCGAAGACAGCAGAAACAGCCTGCAAAGTGCTAAAGGTGAGCCAGGTTTTTGTCCGCCTCCCGGCAGTCCTCAATACCAGTCTGGCTTGGCTGCAGGTCACCATTGCTTGCTGCTAACCCTGCAAGACGGCGGCCCCAATGATAATGATGGATTGATTAACGGTATGATTTCAGACCCCGGTGGCATTGCCATTGTCAAAACGGACAATCAGGCGCCTGTTGCCAACGATGACCATGTTGAGTTGAAAATCAATACAACAAAAGACATCCGAGTACTGGATAATGACTCAGACCCGGACGGCGACACATTGCTTATCACCGACGTTCTGGCACAAAACGGTCAGGCGGAGATTATTGGTGATGCACTTCGCTATTCGCCCCCTATTAACTACGTCGGACCAACCCGCATTCATTACTTCATCAGTGATCAAAAAGGGGGCATCGCTGAAGCTTGGGTGAGTATTCAGGTAATCGCCAATCAGCCACCTCTGGCCACGGATGATGAAGTCAGTACCGACAACCAAAGTAAAATTCTTATCCCGGTTTTAAGCAACGATCATGATCCGGACGGCGACACACTCAACATAGTGTCGGCTATGGCAGCCAATGGTGATGCTGAGGTTACGCAAGACAACATGATTAGTTATCGGGCAAAGGCACGCTTTGTTGGAAAAGATATCATCTTTTATAGTATCAAAGACGAAAGCGGCGCCCATGCCCAAGCCATTGTCAGCGTTACAGTTGTGGCGAAACCGGATGAGAAACCCAGTACAGGAGCTGTGATCTTTTACTTACTTGCAATATTAAGTGCAGCATTATGGTTTAAAGATCCGAAACTAACAGACTAAGCATGTCAGCCCACTTTATAGACTCCAAAGTTTCATCAAAGATACATCATATGAAAAGAGAAGATGGGATAGTACGAGGTTACTTCGGCGCACTATTCCTTATCAGATACTTACCCAAGGTTCTGTTATCACACTAGCGCAAGGCGCCTTATCCAGGCATAACAACTAACGATGGTTGAGCACTCAAATGCTTGGTAATAGCAGATTTCAGTAGCTCAATATTGATGGGCTTGGCGACAAAATCGTCCATGCCAGCCTCAAAACAGCTTTGCTGCTCTTCCTTAAGTACGTTGGCCGTCATGGCAATAATAGGCACCGAGCTATAGCGCTCCATCTGCCTCAATTTACTGGTCGCCTGAATACCATCCATCTCGGGCATTTGCACATCCATAAGTATTAAGTCATAACGATTGTCGCTGGCCATATTCAAGGCTACTTGCCCATTTTCCGCGACATCAACCCGTTTAAAGCCAAGCTCTTTAAGCATGGCCTGAGCTATCATCTGGTTAATATCATTGTCTTCCACCAGCAAAATGCGGGTATTACTGTCTTCCTCGGTCACCACGTTTTCTTCAACGGCGTGATCACAACGCTCGCTAACAGCAAGTAAGAGGTCAAAGTAAAAGCAGGACCCAACACCGGGCTGGCTATCTACCTGAATCTCAGAGCCCATCATTAGCACTAGCTTGCTGGAAATAGTCAGCCCAAGGCCGGTACCACCGAAACGCCGGGTAATAGAGGTGTCAGCTTGAGAGAAAGCCTGAAACAGGGTATCCAGACTCTCTTTTGAAATACCGATCCCGGTATCTTTAACAGAGATACGGACTTTTGCATTGCCATTGACAAGTTCAAGCAGTTTTACCTGTAATTCCACCTCACCGGATTCAGTGAACTTAATGGCGTTAGAGATAAGGTTGTTAAGTACCTGTTTTAACCGGGTAACATCGCCAACCAGCCACCTTGGCACGTCAGTCAATGTCTGTGGATAGCGAAAATCAATGCCTTTTTGCTTAGCAACAGAAGCAAAAGAGAATCCCACCTCTTGCAGTACCTGGTTGAAGTCAAAGGGGGCTGCCTCTAATTCCACCTTGTCTGAATCAATCTTACTTAGGTCGAGAATATCGTTGAGAATGGTTAGCAAACTGTCCCCGGCCGAGCTGATGATCTTCAACATATCCCGCTGCTTAGGATCCAGTTCAGTTCTCTCCAATAGGGCTATCATGCCTAAAATGCCGTTCATTGGCGTACGGATTTCATGGCTCATATTAGCCAGGAACTCTGACTTAATGCGAGTCACGTGCTCCGCCTGCTCCTTAGCGGATTTCAGGTCTTTACTCAGTTCTTTAAACTGATTCGCGGCTTTAGCCAAAAAGCCTATTTCATCGCGCCTTTCCATACCCGGCACGGCTGGGGTGAAATCATCCGCAAGAAAACGCTGGAAAGCGCGGGTCAGACGTCGAATGGCAATTGAGAAATGCAAGTGATAGAAAACCGCCAGTGTGAAAAATAACAACAGAGAGACCCAAATGGCCGCTTTGAGGATGGTTTCCGCGTCTTCCACTCGGCCTCGGCCCTGGTCTTTAATGTCTGCCAGTAAAGACAAAGATTCGGCTTTAAGCTGATTAGACAATGTAGTGAACTCCACCGCATCTCCCGCCATCACCACATTCACCAAGGACAAATAGATTCGGTTGGCTTGCACCCCTTGCTCAAATACTTCCAGATACTCGTCACTAAACAGGCTGATGCGCTGTATTTTTTGCTTTTGCGAGGCCAAAAACTCAGCGCTATACGCTAGTTCGAGCTTCTTTATTTCGGCCAGCTCTCTTTTAACCTCTTCTCGCAGTGAATATTTGCGTGTCTCCAGAAAGGCTTTCGAATTCAGATGGGCTTCTAACCAGCGGGATAGTTGCTGCGCTGCCACAAACCGGTCGGCATCATTTCCCGCACTTTTGATTAGTTCTTCAGATATGGCTTTACCTTGGGTAAAAATGGCGGGAAGTTGCCGTTGAGTCAGGTCATTTTTGTACTGCAAACGGCTTTTTAAAGCCGATATGTTCTCGCCATAGCGTTTGACTACTGACTGCATATTGGCAATCAAGGTGAGCAATGCTGCTCGCTGGGTGTTTAGCCTGACTTCCTCCAAACGATTTTCGATACTGTGATAGGTATCGATCATTTTAGTGAAAACACTTTCACTGGTAGTTAAACTATATATCGAAGCATTTCGCTGCAGTTCAACAATATCTTTATTAATTTCCAGCACGGATGTGGAGTTACTGGAGATCCTCAGCAGGCTGTCGACAGAGCTCTCTATTTCCCATACCTTAGAAAGTAAGAACAAGTAAATACCTGAAAACAGCGCCAATGCCAGGAAGAATCCGAGGCCAATCTTCAGCCCAATAGAGTATTTGGAGAACTGTTCCATCTATGCTGCTCAGGAGTTTAAGAACTCATACCATTTATCGAGACTATAGTCATAGTTTTTCATCACCGTATTCCAAACCGCAATGTTGGAAAAACGCGTTTGATAGCTCCCCCCGTCACGACGCTCTCCGGCTTTAACCGAATCTCGTCCATCGGTTCCTTTTAACGCGCTAGTGGCTTCCTTACCCTCATACCAATAATCCCACTCTTGATTGGTCATCAATGGCCGTGAACGTTCCGGATTGGAAATGTAGTATCCCTGACGGGCAATAAAAGCACCGGGATAACCAGACAACCACCAATTCATATAGTCATAGGCGGCATCTTGCACATAGCCTGTTGTTTTGGATGAAAGACACATAACCCCGTGCCAGGCTCGATAGCCCTCCTTAGGAGACGCATAAATTACCGGCACACCCTGCCCCTTGCATGAGCTGACACCAGGTGAAAACATACTTTGAATCGAGACGCGCTTGCTGACCATAAATTCAACCGATTGCGGCACGGAAGTCCAGTAACCTGCAAAATGCCCTTGACGCTTTTTCTCCATCAGAATGTCAAACAAGGTATCCAGCTCTTGTACGCTCATATCGCCAATATCATTGAACGTCATTAAGCTTTTAGCCTGCGCGGCAAGCGCGGCATCAAAAATACCAATAGTCGGGGCATTTACCAACGCCACACGCCCTCGGTTACTATCATCCAGTAACCAACCCCAAGACTCAGTATCATAAGGCACGCCGGCGGGGATCAGATTGCTGTTGTAACCGAAGGAGTCCACATTGTGCACATAAGGCATAAAACTGATTCGGTTGCTCGGCTGACTGCCCAAATGGTTATTGGGTTGCACAAACAAGATCTTGTTCGGGGCATCCCCGGCCCCCTCTCTTGCTTGCGAGGTTAGCTTGCCGGTTTTGGTCAGGGCGTTTATTTCAGACCAATAGTTAAGTCGCTCAATCTCAATAGGTTGAATGGCACGGGCATGCCACAACACATTAATTGAATCAGACCATTGTTCGTAAAGGTCAAAAGAGCCAGGATTGGAAGCAGCCTTTTGCAGCACTGCTGCACTGCCATTGGGCTCATAGGTGATATTAAAACCGAGCTCTTTCATGGCTCGCTGGCGTAACTCTTCCTGCAAAGTGACATGCGTGCCCATTACCCGAAGGGTGATATTTTTCTTGGCAAAGACAAAGGGTGCTTTAGTCACTGCCGCACCCACGGCCCCAACCGAAGCCAATTGTTTGATAAATTGCCGTCTTGAAGTTAACTTGCTGTCCACTGCCAAAAATCCGAAATATCTTTTTGTTCAGTATAGTTAAGCTTGTTTTTGCGACAACCGGAACAAAAAACCATTGTTGAGACTGCGTTTAACTCAATGCGAGAGCCGGTCAACGAATACCTTCACAGTGTTGCGCCCGTGAGCACCAAGAACTCAATGAATTTGGCAGTGTCAACTCAATGCAGTTAAAAGTCTAACTGCGGCAAGATGCCTTCTAGTTCACCGAAGCTGGATAGATGTTGGACAACATACTTGGCATAATCACTATTCCCCAGACAGGGTATTCTAGTTTTGTCATTTGCATAATTTGCAGCGTTAAGCACATGTAAAAACTGCGCATCTTTAATATGGCTTTTATCCCTTGTATCTAAAGAGAGCTCCGCAACGGCATGTATACAAGTATCACGACTAAAACGTCGGTATCCTTTATACGCAAACAGTTCCTCTACGTAGCGATCACTTCTTTGTATAAATTTGTTCATAAGCTCGTGAAATAAAATGTTGATATCTGCCTGTTCTAACACCAGTAAAAAGGAAGTCTCCGTATTTTCAGGTAACTGGCTTACCCCGCGACAAACTAACCTACCATCGATAAGAACCTGACCGGATGAACGTTTTTCAATACACACAAAGCGAATGTCATGACCGTCAAAACAGAGTCTATCCGACAGCGCCGTGGCAGATTTTGAAAAGACTGAGATACTTTGTTGTTGATATTTTCTCTGCAACCTTTCAGCATGCCTGGACATTAATGGTAAGTCCTGGTGGCTACTTAACGGTGTTGCGGTTTTTCCGTTAACGCTCAGTTTAAATAACTCACGAACTTCATGTTCGCGTGCCTTTTTTATGGCCAAAAATACTGTTTGAACTAATTCCGAGGTTGGAATATTTCTTTCAATTCGCCACTTTCTTCCGTAAACAATTTTCCTTTTACTTTGTATTGAAACCGTCCCGTAATTATCATATCCCACTATCCCAACCTGTACGTATAATTCACCATTTTCTTCACCGATAAATATTGGGAAACGAGGATCAAAGGTACAATCTGCTGCAACTTTTTGAATAGTTTCCAAACTATGTTCATAGTGAAGGTAATGTTGAGGAATGCAGCAATCCCCTGTTTTAAGTTGTACAACCGGGGCTTACTGCATTGGCTTTTCCCCATCATTAAGAACGTACAGCATTGGAATTAATGAGTCTCACAGGCAAGAACATTCACCTGACAGCTATTTTTAGCTATTCGTGCCATCAACAGTCTGTCAATAGAGAGCTTACCTGCTCCCCATACAACAACTTGAAGTAACAGCAGCCCCCAGATGATATGGCCATTCAATGCTGCCGGGGCAATTTCTTCCAAACTAATGACAGCAACGACATTAACTATGCTCAATCCTATTGCACTAAAACGAGTAGCTAAGCCCACAAATAGCAGTACAGGTAAAATGATTTCGCCCACGGTTGCCAGATACGCGGCAATAACAAAGTTTAAAACTGGAACCTGATATTCGTATTCAAATAAAAAAAGAGTCGATTCCCAATCGTCCAGCTTAGTTAAACCAGAAGAAAAAAAGACCCACCCAACATACAACCTAGAAAATGCTAAAAACACACTTTGCAGCACATTTAAATGTTTTGATATTGAGCCGTAGCCAATTAAAAACCTGCTTAAATAACTGTTCATTTATACCCCCTATGGTTTACCAAAATTACTAGCATTCAGTGAAATACATCACCAGACATACCTTACCAACGACGGGTAAACCCAGGCCTGCCAATCGTACATATATTGCAACAAAGCGTCTAAATGGTGAGAATTTAAGGTGGTAACCTAAGGTGCCTATATTCATATAGGCTCAGAATTTTTTTACGACTTTGTAGTTAAGATGGATAAGAGTTTGACCTTCTCCCCAAATTTTATCCACCTTGGTCGTCCTAACAATGCGATCGAGAAGAGGCTCAGCAGCTCCATTGACATGATCAGGTACGAAGCTCAACAACTTTATGCAGGAAGTGAATCTATCATCATCCGTTTGGCTGAAATAATGTTGATTCAAAGCATCAGGCATTGGTTAGCTTGTGCCGATGAAGCTAACGAAGGATGGTTTGCCGCAATGCGAAGTAAAAGAATTGGAGCAGCACTGCAAGCCATTCACCAGCATCCTGAAAAAAATGGTCGGTAGCATCTTTGGCAAATGTTGCTTTGATGCCCCGTTCCGCGTTCTCTTCAAAGTTCACGGAACTGCTTGGCGTCAGTGTCAAAAACTATCTTAAGGAATGGCGCATTACTCGTGCCTGCCATCAGCTTAAAAAGGGAAAAATTCCACTTTATGAATTAGCCGTTAATTCGGGTTATGACTCAGAAGAAGCCTTTTCCCGAGCATTTAAGTGCGTAACCGGCTTATCACCCAGACAGATAGTCAGTGTTGCCAAAGACAATTAATACATAAAGCAACCAGCGCAGTGGTTGCTTTACAATCAGGTTAACGTCTCCTTAAACTACCTAGGCTTATTGCAGAGGTGCGAATTCATGTCCACCCTTGTCACTATCCCAGGTTACTGAGATCACACACCAACGGTAACCATCATTGACGAGCTGAAATGAGTTTATACCTTTCGAATAGGGTGCCGACTCTGGCGACGTCCTAGATTCATATGCACTAATAACGGTCGCTGAATGCCCTACTCTATAAACCTTCGACTCGGTTTCAGTTTCAAAGAAACCAACATCAGAGAACAGCGTCATGTTTAGCTCAATGAACTTGTCTACCGTCAAATCAACAACTTGATGGCCGTTTTGGTTGTGGAAAACAGGTTTTATCATGGCTCCGGGTGCGAAAAGCTCTCGCATTAATTGCCAATTTCTAGTGTCATCAGGATAGCCAGACACAATTTGATAAAGCACTTGGGCAAACTGCTCTGGTTCATAATGCACATCGGTTCGGGCACAATAAGGTTCGGATGAAATAGCCATTGGCTCTGCGATTATCTTCCCTGGCAGCACGAAAACTATCAGGCAGCTTATACGCCCCATAACAGTCCCCACTCGACACATTTTGTCATACATAAAAAAACAATCTAATACGCTTGAATTTCTCATAAATCAGCCTTTAAAAAACACAAGGAATTAAGACAGCATTTCAAAAAATAAAACTATTTAAAAAACCAAAAATCCATATTTTTTACCCACACGTCCAAAAACACATCTAATTCATTCGTACAAAACAATTTAAAAGTAATGCATTGACAAAACAGAATGAGAGAAATTAGATTTAATTAATGAAAGATGCTCAGATGATTAAAAGGAACATTTTTCTAAAACCTAACCGTTAGACAAACGCTCCTATTTGGAACATAAATTATGAAGAAAAAACTTCTCTTTCTACTTTACGCCATGATGGGATTTCAGGTCTTGGCACAGCAACCTTCGTTACCAAAGACAATGCCAAAGTGGGAACTCTACACACAAGATGGAAAGCTTGTGTCTTCAGAGCAATTTGCAGGCAAGCCCCTCATACTGCATTTCTGGGCAACATGGTGTCCTTACTGCAAGCGGTTGCAGCCTGGGCTTGATAGGTTAGCAGAGTTATATGCAGATAAAGGATTGCAAATTGTTGCGGTAAGCTTGTCTGAAAAAACCGGGGCCATGCCCCAAACCGTTCTTATAGAGAGAGGTCTGAAACTAGAAACCCTAGTTAATGGCGATGAACTGGGATTAAACAAACTCTCCATAACAGGAACACCAACTACGGTTTTTATTTCCCCAGATGGAAAGATACTCGGCGCAACAATGCAATCTGATCCTGAAGATCCCCAATGGAATACAGTAGCAGAATACTTAACCCATCTCCCTCGGTAATATATCCCAAAGGTGAGTCAACCATTCCATTAAAACTCACCATTTCCTAATCATTAGCATACCAATCTACTCTTCTTTATTTCTTTTACTAAACACAAAAAACGCAAAGCCATTATTTAATAATGGACGATAGGTTTTAATAAAAAGACTATTGAGTAATTTCATTCATAAAAAGCAAAGTAAATTAACACTCAATGCTGCAACACTCGTTGGTCAGCAGAATAAATGGTTAAAATACTGAGGAACGAAAAATGAAACTGACGAATATCACAAAAGCTCTTTTCCTGGCCGCTGGCATGGCTACATCAACATTATCCTTCGCTGCGGACATTGGTATGAATGCTGACGCTAATGACATTGCCATCAAGGGGTATGACACCGTTGCATATTTCACAAAGGGTAAGGCAGTACAAGGCTCCAACAAATTTACCGCAACACATAAAGGCGCTATCTATCACTTTTCATCGGCAGAAAACCGTGATCTATTCCGCAGTGCGCCAGAACGTTACGCTCCGCAGTTTGGTGGTTATTGTGCAATGGGTGTTGCCCTGGAGAAAAAGCTGGATACCGATCCGACCGCATTCAAGGTTGTTGATGGAAAACTGTACTTGAATCTCAACAAAACAGTTCAGCAGAAGTGGATGACTGACATTCCTGGATACATTAATTCAGCAGAAAACATTTGGGTCGACATAAAGCGCAAAGATGCTGAAGTGTTAAACGCAGATTAATCTTGTCAACCAACGACTTAGGAGCAAAAGAATGCGAGAGATCACAAGTTACGAAGAGTTTAAGACTCTATCTGCTGAGCGCAATCAGCTACTGGTCTATTTAACAGCAAGCTGGTGCGGCCCATGCAAGAGCTTTTCCCCCGTGATGGAAAAAGTATCGGATGCATTTGCCAGTATTTTAACGGCGGTCAAAGTAGACGTAGATAAGATACCGGAAGTGTCCGCGGACTTTAAAGTGCGTTCTGTTCCAACCTTACTTATGGTGGAAAAAGGTAACGCCGTTGAAGGTATGGTTGGAAATCAATCCTATGAAACAGTCAGTCGTTGGTTGATGGGCAACGTTCTTGTTTACTAACCATAGTTATTTGGAGTGAATCGTATGAATAACAAACTATTAGTCGGGGCGGCGTTAACAGCAGTTTTAGCTGCTGGATTTACTGCCCCAGCTCAGGCATCAGGTAAAGAAAAATGCTACGGCATTTCCAAAGCCGGTCAAAATGACTGTGGCAACTTGGCAGGTACGCATTCTTGTGCCGGTCAGTCAACCATCGACAATGATCCGGGGGAATGGAAATTGGTCGCCAAAGGCACCTGTAAAGATCTGGGTGGCATGTTAAAGGATGAAGCGAAGCAAAAGTATAAGGCCTCGCAAAAAAACTCGTAGCTGTTGGGATATAAAGGAGTGTCCAAATGAATTCGCATAAATTACCCGCACAGCAACCGCTGATTGGTGTTGGTTTGCGACATCCTCACTTAAAGGAGGCACTGGACACTCCTTCTCAATTGGATTTTGTCGAGGTTCACTCTGAAAATTACTTTGCTCAGGGTGGCCCTCTACACGCTCAACTTGAACACATTGCTCATCATTATCCACTGAGTTTGCACAGCACAGCAATGGGTGTTGGTTCAGCAACACCGATGCACGACGATTACCTGAATAAACTCAGTCGTTTGATTGAGTTAACAAATCCTATCTTAGTATCTGATCATGCCGCTTTCAGTTGGGGAAGTATTAATGGTGCCCCTGTACATAGTGGTGACTTATTACCCTTGGTATACAACCAGGAAAATTTGCAAATAATGGTTCGCAATCTGGATCGTATACAGCAACAGCTGGGACGGGCCGTACACATCGAAAACCTGTCTGCATACCTGGCCTTGCCAGGTTCAACGATGAAAGAACTTGAGTTTCTATTGTGTTTACATGAGCGTACTCAATGTGGTTTGCTCGTGGATCTTAATAACATATTGGTTAACGCATTCAATGCAAAAGACGAGTCCCCTCTCGAAACAGGCATACGTTGGATAAAGTCCATTCCCCATAATGTCATCAAAGAAATTCATCTTGCAGGATTCAGCTCGCCTATCCTGGGAAACATGGCCGTTGATGACCATGCTTGCGCCGTATCTGAAACCTGTTGGTCGCTGTATGCTGCCACCATTGCTCATCACGGTGCCATTCCCACACTTATAGAATGGGACAACTCACTGCCTGAATGGCAGGTTCTGGTAAACCAAGCAATGCAAGCAAGAACCATTGCTTATGAGGTTTTAAACCATGGATAACCTGAATCAACTGCAACATCAATTACTTACTGATATTTTCAAGCCTCAATCAAACAGCATCTTTGATGCGAACGGATTGGCCATATACCAGGCAAACTTACGTGCCACAGCAAAACGCGCTCTTAGTATTACTTTTCCCACGGTCAATCAGCTAATTGGCTCAGAGTTACTGGACCATTTTGCTGATAGGCTGCTGGCTTCAGAGTTACCTTATCATGGTGACTGGGCACTTTGGGGGAAAACACTACCTACAATAATGAACGGCCATCCCGCTCTTGCAAATTACCCATTCGTTGTGGATTGCGCCGAACTTGATTACCAATGTCATCAATTGTTAAGACAGCAAGACGTTAGCTTTATGCATAGCACGCTATCGCTACTGCACGAATACTCACCTGAGACATTGTTTTTACGCCTTAACCCGACTCTTTACTTAATGACGTCAAAGTACCCTATTGTCGACATTCGCAGCGCACATATGCTGTCTTCCAGTAAACAGCGACAAACTGCACTCCGTCAGATTGTCGAAAATACACAACATTCTATGCAGTACCATGTCATGGCTTATAAGAATGGCAGAAATTTACAAGTTTCTTCTATTTCAAAGCTCCATTTTGACTGGCTCACACTGATCCGAGAACATTCAATCGATACGGCTTTGAATAAAATATCCAATACTGAATTTTCTTTTCAAAATTGGTTACTGACCGCCCTGCAAGAAAACATAATACTTGAAGTTAATCATTCAGCATCAAAATAATAATAAAAAGGATAAATTAAAAAAAATCGCCTCACCTTGAAACGCCAAAATCAATAGTAAACATTTAAAAAATAAAACTAGGGAGTAAACTTAAATTCAATTCGATTACCACTTGGCTCTCTCACCATCATATGTTTAGCCGGACCACCATATGCAATCTCAGGTGAAAATTCAATCACAACACCAGGCACTAATTTCAATTTCTGATAAAGATTATCTAAAGCTTCAAAACTTGTAACTGATATGGCCAAATGGTGTAAACCGACATTGTTTTTTCTATCAAAGCGTTGTGCAGTTAAAGGGTTATTCACTTGCCATAGTGAGATCATAATATGACCATCACTAACGAAAGTTGATGGATACGTGGTATTTTCCCCCACAAACGACCAACCTAAGGCCTCAGTAAAAAAACGTGTTGAAGCGCCAAGATCTGTCACTGACAAACCTAGATGATCTAACCCTTGAGTTTGCACCCTGGAATTACTATCTTTCGCAATTAAATCAACTGAAGATAACATAGTCGCAGAGATAAAAAACACAATAAAAAATTTATTCCTCATAGTATTAACCTTATAATTTGCAATTATTAAAATTTCTTAGCGATAGATACTGCGATAAAATCCAGACCAGGGTTTGGTTTTTTAAATCCAGCATTGGAATAGTGGAAATACCTGACAGAAAAGGTATATTCATGTTGAGAGCCATACTTGTATACAATACCTACCCGATCCTCAAACTGATAATGCGTGCTCACGTTTTTGCCTGCGAATTGCGTATCATTGAGCAAAGAAACCCCGACTCCAACTTCAAATAGAACAGGGCTATTATTAATCACGCCCATTTCGTAACGAAAAACAGGAGATAAAGATAGGACAAAATTTTTGTCATGTTTATTTTGTTCACCATACTCCCAAAAGTTAACGCTAGACTCAAAATACACATCGAATAAAGATGTATACTCATCAAGGAAATCCCCGTGAATTTGATAGGCAACCTTTATTCCTTCAACATTTCCCTCACCGCGAATATAGTCAATGGAAAAATATTTACCCGAAAGCTGATTTGCGGGCAAATAAGAAGAAATAAAAAGCAGAGAGATTAAAAAAGCATTTTTGAACATTAAACTCAACCAAAAAATTTATTAAGTTGAGTTTACCATCTAGAGAAAAAACAAATTATCCAGCCGTATTACTTTTCTAACCATTAATCCAAAACGGATGATATGAATGAAAATTTATTCAAAAGGAAGTTTAAATTATTAATCAAAAGAATTGAGGGGAAAATTAAGCTAGGAGCCTCGGATATTTTTAAGCCACTCTTTGGGAGATAAACCTAATTTCTTTCTAAATATTCTTGCCAGAGCCGAGCCATGTTCATAGCCGACTTCATTGGCCACAATACTAATTGGTTTGTCATTCTTCAGAAGATTTTGCGCCAAAGCCAGACGAACATCAGTGATATAGTCCAATGGTGTCTGACCAACTGTTAACTTAAAGCTCTCAGCAAACTTAGATCGCGACATTGCTGCAATATCGGCCAATGACTCTAGCGTCCAGTTTTCGGTTGGATGCGCATGAATGGCATCAATTACCTTAGACAGTTTTGGATGAACATGCGCAGATAAAATGCCCTGGTACAATACGCCACTTTCCATGACGCTTCTTAATACCTGCAGTAGAAACACGTCACTTAACTTGTCCAGCAAAGCCTGTCGTCCAATTTTATTATTAAATGCCTCCTCAAAGAGCCATTCAGCAGTGCCACCAATTTTTTCAAACTTCTTCAATGGGAAATAAATAAATTGTGGAAGTGAACTAACAATGGATTGATAATTCGCCGAATCAAATCTTACCGTTGCGCACACCAATTGGGCACTATGGGATTCATCTGATATGACTCTATGCACTGTTGGGCCTGGCAGAAAAATAACAGAGGGCTTGTCCATCACTACCTTATGTCCTTCATTTGTCATGATGGTCAGGGTACCAGCCTGCAACAAATGGAGATGACCACTGTCTTTGCCACCTAAGGTTTGAATACCACACATATTACCACTGAAAAAAACCTCAGTTTTGAAAGATACCCTACTTAAAATCTCACTTAGATTATCCACTGACAATTCAAACCTTTAAACACATCTAACAATAATGAGTAAGCTCTGGACAAACCCTCATTGGTTCACCTTCAAGTTCGATAAGCATTCAAAACTAGCATGGCGGTTGTTTTTGCAATTTCTGCCGCATTAAGCATATTAGTGGTATGCGCACAGACAATGGCACCATCAGATAACAAGCTAAGCTGCAATGCCACTTCATCAGGTTCACGAAGTTTAATTTCAGAAATCAACTCTGATATATATTGAAGAACCAAGCGTTTATGATTTTCACAAACAACATGAATTGGATCTGTTTTTCTCGGATATTCAGCGGAGGCATTAATGAACATACAACCGTTAAACTTGTCCGAGTTAAACCACTCAGACAGCGCATCAAAATACGCTAATATTCTTGCGTACTTCGGATCACCCTCTTGCTGTTTTTCAAATTTGGCGACATATTTCTTAATCATCGCCATAAACTCAAGGTCTCGTTTATTCAATGCAGCGACGACCAATTCGTCTTTTGATTTAAAATGATTATACAAGGTTCGCTTCGCGACACCGGAATGTTCCAAGATGGTGTCAATACCAGTAATTCTGAAGCCATGCTGATAAAATAACTTTTGCGCAACTTCAACCAACTCATCCCGTTTACTTTTCTTTACTGCCATCTCCTTTTCCTTATCACTTGAAAGTACACTGAACAGTATACACAAGAATAACCTTGACGAATGAGGTTAAGCAAATATCCAGGCTTTTATTTGCTAACTAGAGTTGCAGATCCAGTTATTTCCACAGGAACATTAAGCACAAACCTGTCTATTGTTATCTGAGCAGCCTAAGGGCTTTTCTCTCCTCAACGTAACGTTTGAAGCCACTCCCTGGGAGACATCCCCAGTTTCTTGCGAAAAACCCTCGCCAACGCAGAACCATGTTCATAACCGACTTCGCCAGCTACAAATCCAATTGGTTTGTTCTTCTTCAACAACTTTTGCGCCAACCCCAGCCGAATATCGGTTATATAGTCATTCGGGGTTTGCCCAATTACACGCCGAAAACTTGCTGCGAATTTAGACCGGGACATGGCTGCAATACTTGCAAGGGACTCCACTGTCCAGTTTTCGGCTGGCTTGCCATGTATGACTTCGATTACTTTTGACAACTGCGGATGGGTCGCCGCTGACAGCACGCCTTGCAAAATAACACCGTTTTGTGTGGCCTCGCGCAACACCTGCAGAATGAAAATATCGCTAAGTCTCTCGATCATCGTTTGACGACCAAATCGCTCTTCGAATACCTCATTAAATAGCCATTGAATTGTGTTGGTGACAGTGTTGTTTTGACATAACTCGAAATAAACAAAACTCGGCATAGTATTGACCAATGCAGCCCCCATTGAATCAAGCTTAATTGCAGCACTAACCAACTTAGCCGGGCCTGCGTCCTGACTGACCAATGTGTGAATACAACTAGAAGGAAAGAACAACACACAAGGCTTACAGACTTTTAATTCCCGGCGCCCATGACATATCAAACTAAGCGAGCCAGACTCGATTAAATGGACAAATCCACTTCCATCAAAATGTTTAGCCCCATGCAACTCTCCAGCAAAAACCACATCAGCTTGCAGAGAAATCTGGCTCAAGATTTCATTTAATGTATCCATATCCGCAACCTCAATTAACTCCAACGATAAGCAACATGACGCCTCTCATCATGTTCCCTTTCCGGGGGTTATTAAAAAAGTCTGCCTGGCAACTTCAAATGTTTGATATGTCAATAAACACTTATATCAAGCTCATAAACCAACATTGAAAGTATACCAACTTGTCTACATAAATAAAGATCAGAGATAAATATTTAAACACCTATATATCAACATCTTATTTATCCACCTGATAGAAAATCAAGATCACATGCCATATTTGTAAACAGATTTGTCTACAAACACTATTGAAAAGAAAATGATGAGCGAACGATTAGTGGTGAGCCAGTTAACCTATTGGTTACCAGCACAGTCGCAACATGGAGTACAACAGTATCTCCACTACCTATTCATTGTGTTGGTGGTTGGCCCAGAGGGATATGGCCTTGAAAAATGGCAAGAACATCCGCGCCTATCTGTTTTGAACGGAGTATTCGACTACCTTTACGGTTCGAACTGCAATAAAGCCCTGCATTTGAGGTAAGCATTATTTAATTGATCATGCCTTGGTTGTTTATGCGATTCATAACCTTGACCACTGTGACGGTCCGCACCGTATGAATTGGCATGAACTTGTTTCGACATGCCACCATTATTTGTTTTACAGGTAAAAAAGCAGGCCAAGACAATCCATTCTCAACCAGCCAACAGGAGTTAAATAACAAATACAAATCTGTATACCAAAATCAATAAGACAAATGAAAACCCAAGAAAGATAAACCCTATCTCATTGTTTTAATTGTTATTAATTTAACCGCAACATCTCAAAAAACAAACAAGCATTGAATACAATTTGGTACAGAATACGCCAAACAAAGTGAAATCCCCCGCCAAAGACGGGGGTAAGTATTAGTTTGGATTAACAACTGGGAAGTCTATATCCGTTTTCATTACTTCATTGATGTAGTTTGTCCAGGTATTGAGAGCAACATGTTGAACAATTTCAATGAGTTGATCTTCGCTATAACCAGCGGAGCGTACAGCTTCAAGATCATCCGCACTCACTTGTCCTCGGTTTCGAGCGACTTTAGCAGCGAAATTAACTGCAGCATCGGCAATGGTGTCTTGTGAACCTCCTTTGCGGTTTAACAATATTTCAGCATCAGACAACTTGGCCAAATTTTTGGCTAAGTAAGTATGTGCAGACAGGCAATAGGAACAACCGTTAATTTCCGCAACAACAAGGGCAATCCTCTCACGGGTTGCAGCCGATAGATTGCCTTTAGACAATGCACCGGACATAGCAAGATACCCCTCCAACGCCACAGGGCTTTTAGATACCAGGCGGAACAAATTAGGTACGACGCCTAACTGTTGGTTGACAGCTTCAAGCATGGCTTGGGATTGTTCGGGTGCTTCGGCAATAGATTTAGGAATAGTAATACGTGACATGATTGGCTCCTCTTTGGTTAAACATTCGTGTCGACCTTATAGTAGTAGTGCTTATAATGATTAAATAGAGGGCTTTTATAGCTAGCACTTAGCCAATTTATGGGGAAATAAATGGACCGTATCAATGCAATGATGGTGTTCAACGCTGTGGTAGAAGCCGGGAGCTTTTCTGCAGCCGGCCGCAAACTGGGTAAACCTCAAACCACTATTAGTCGGCAAGTTAAAGAGTTAGAAGACCATCTGGGTACACAACTTATCATTCGTTCAACTCGCAGTCTGAGTCTTACCGAATCAGGTCAGGACTATTTGGAGTCTAGTCGGCAAGTTCTTGCACTGGTGGGCGAAATGGAACGCGCAGCGTCAGGTGAATACGTTCAACCCAAAGGCAATCTAACTATCACCGCGCCTGTTGTATTTGGTCAACGACATGTACTGCCATTGGTTACCGAATTCTTGAAGCATTATCCAGAAGTAAACTTGAGATTGATGCTGGCCGATCAACATATGCATCTCTATGAAGATTTCGTAGACATAGCAGTCCGTATAGGGAAACTGCCGGATAGCAACCTTATTGCCAAACGAGTTGGCGAAGTTAGTAAGGTGGTTTGTGCAAGCCCTGGTTATATTCAAAGCCACGGGACACCACATAAGCCAGAAGATCTTATTATGCATCAGTGCATTTGTTTTGAGGGATTAGACTCTCCGAATGAGTGGATATTTTCCAGAAACGATAAGGCTTTCGGGGTCAGAGTGAATCCCAGAATCCGTCTCAATTCAATAGACGCCGCTATTACTATGGCCAAGGAAGGGCTTGGGATTACGCGTCTGCTCTCCTACCAGGTATCTTCCAGCTTTAATGATGGTAGTCTGCAGCCATTACTAACTTCTTATTGCCCAACATCTTGGCCAGTGAGTGTGGTGTTTATTCGTCAAGGCGCCATACCAATGAAGGTCCGACGTTTTGTTGATTTCATTGTCCCCAGACTAAAACAAGTATTAGCGGACATGTAATCATTCCTCATCACTAGCCATTGACTGGCTACCATTTGCCCATTTTCGTTGAATAGGGAGAAATACCAGCGAAACGGAATCGACTGGAGATTGCAAATCGCCGATGTATTACAGATGTTACGTCAAACTTCCAAACTAACTGAGTCCCGGACGGCCAATTTCCGATCTTATCCTCCCATAAGATTTGTGCGCTTCCTGTCAAATGGACCAGTTCTCCCGTTGAAAAATTAGCAAACAAGAGTCCTACCTTGGGATTTACCTGAATATTACCTAACGTATTGAAATAGTTATTACCTGGCCAGTCGGGGATGTATAAGCTGTTTTCATGAACCTTAATGAAGCCCGGTAGCCCGCCTCGATAAGATACGTCTACGGCTTTTGTAGACGCAGGACAAATTGACTCGAATGCATAGCTAACCACAAAAAAAGTGTGTGCCTGTTTAACCAATGCCAGTGTATGTGAGTCCAGGCTTTGCATTTCCCTGAACTCTGCAGTTGACTGAATGGCGGGTAAATCCAACAATTGCTGCTGTATATACTTGGGACAGTTTCCAAAAGCCTGAACCACTTTAATTCGGTGCGAGCCATTATTACTCGCCAGAATCTGACCATTCATTCGATTACGACGTCGAGTCTGCAAATCAATGCCAAGTATCCCAACGCCAGCTCCTTGTTTGAATCCGCGCAGCACTGGATCATCGATGGCAATACTCGCATTAATGTCCAAATGCTTAGGATCGGGGGTCGATAAGAAGCCCCGCTCACCTTCGACTATACTACCCCACGGATTTCCCTGCTGATCGACGGTTCCCACTACAAGAAAGGGCAAGGCTGCATAAAATTCCTGATGTTGAGGCGTTAAATAATCCTGAATTACACGTCTACCATGTAGCTCCATATGCTCAAGCACACCAGCTCTTTTGTGCATATAACGCTCACCTGCGTGCCATACAGCACCCTCAACATAACCAGCGCCAGGCTCCTTAGGATGCCATTTATCCAGATCTTTGCTCACTACACTTACCTTTGGCCGTTTCCTACCTGCTCTTCTGCTTCGCTGAGTAGCCATATAAGCAAATAAAAACCGGCAAAACTGAAATCTTAGTCAGGTATATTAAATCACTCCGTAATAGGGAGATAAGACGTCAAATATTGTTAGCTGCTATTCATGTGGCGGTTAGCCGTATTTTAAATAGACAGGCCAATTGAATGATGACGAACTAGGAAGTTTTAAGCTTGCTCTCGCTAAAGGTGCACATCTTTCGGGGGTTAGCCCCCCTCACCGGGAGCAATTAGATGTTTTTATTTCTTACCTGAATACACTATTCGCCTCGCAATCAGCTTGAAGTTCCACTTAGCCTATTCAACATGTGATCAGAAAATCATTAGCTGCCTTACTCTTTCACATACTCAAAGAGATCTCCCGGCTGACAATCCAGCTCTTGGCAGATACGTTCCAGCGTAGAAAACCTTACCCCTTTGACCTTGCCCGTCCGCAGCAGCGACAGATTCTGCTCAGTGATCCCCACAGCTTCGGCTAAGTCTTTGCCTCGCACCTTGCGTTTGGCCAGCATTACATCCAGATTCACCACAATCGCCATGCCGGCTCCTTACACAAACTGCTTATTTTCATCGTCTAACTGACAACCTTTTACCAATAAATCACTCATCACCCAAAGGATCATGGCCAGCACCAGCACTTTCACCTCCGTACTTCCGAGCGCGATCGACAGGACTTTTTGTCCAGGTGGATGATTCCAAGACAGCAAAAGACTCGCCAGCGCAAAATGCAGCGGCTTAAGTACCGCTTGAGTCAACAGAAGAACGGCGAACACACGTAGATAACGGCTATTGTCGAGAGTAAACAGTTCTCCTCTGGCAAAGTTACTGAATGCGCGGCGCAAATAGTGTAATCCGACCAGCCCAACCCCAAGGTACAGCACGGTAATGCCCCACAAACCATACCATTGCCAGGATACGACACTCTGCCACTGAATGGGCAAATTCAGACTTTGTGTGGCCAAATGAGCAAAAGAACCCAAGTCAAACAGATAGTAAATCGACGCGGCCGGTGCAATAACCAGCAATAGCATACAGCCCCAGGCTATCAGCATTGAACAATAACGACTCATTAATTTCCCCAAATTTATTTGATTGTTTAGAGATGATAAATTATCGTTTTACTTTAATTTTTGTCAAGAAAGTAAAAATCCATGTTCAAGCCATTACTGACGACCAGTGTATTAACCATGCTGATGTTTACGGCTTCTCCAAGTCAGGCACTCACCATGGCCCAGTTTGCCAGCATCTGCGAATCCGCACCGGGTAAGTGCCGCGAGCATCCGACTGTGCAAGCCTACGTAGGAGGTGCACTGGATCTACTGGCGACCTTAAATGAGCAAACCCATTATCTAAGCGCGTTGTATTGCAAAGATCCCAAAACCCTCTTCAACGTGCCGGTGATTATTGATTTTATGCAGACGAATGCTGATAGAAGCTCCAATCAGAATGCTATGTTGCTGGTAGTTAGGTACTTTGAAGCCCATGGAGGTTGTAGTGAAAATTCGTGACCTGATAAGTGCAAGTCTGTTGCTGACACTGTGTGCCTGCAGCAATAAAGGGCTGTATGACAATCTGCGTCTGCAACAACGTCACGAGTGCATGAAGCAACCGCCAACCACTAACGACAAATGTCTTGAAGACGCCAATAAGTCTTATGAAGAATATCAGCGTGAACGTGAGGAAGCCTTAAAAACGCCTCAAGAGAAGAGCAAACCTGACTAACCTGGCAGAAACGCTAATAGGCTGTTTGAAACCAAACTCACCAATAGCCTGGCAATACGTCTGCGATGCTTTGTATTTAGCCCTCTTTTAAGGTCTTTTTAAGCTATTCAACACTAGCCTTCCTTTACACTGCTGGCAGACTTGATGATCAGGAACATATATATGCGTTTGCTTCTAACTGGCTTATTACTGCTTGGCAGCCTGTTTACCCATGCGAGCGAACTTCAGCGCTCTTATGCCTTCCCCGGACAGCAAGACTTAGGGTACGCCCAGGTAGTGCGCGTTGGTGACACCTTGCATTTATCGGGAATCGCAACCCAGGGCAAGGACATGGCTGAACAAGTCACGAATGTGTACCGAATAATTCAACGTACTTTGGAAAATCATGGTTCCAACATGGGACTAGTAATTAGTGAGCGGGTTAGCGTAACAGACATGGATGCGCTGATTGCGGCGGCCGAAAAGCGCAAGGCTTTCTATCCAAAGAACCAGTATCCAGCCAGCAGTTGGTATCAAATCAGCCGTTTATATACTCCCTCCGCCATGATTGAAGTGGAAATCATCGCGAAAGTACAAGAGTAAGCCTTAAGCGGCAAAAAGTAATAAAGACAGGCTAGCCGGCCAGAATAGCCTGTCCAAATTATCTCTACTGCCGGTTAAACTGCCCAGCGGTTCTAATAGGCTGGGTCACCTTAGCCGGCACAGGTGTCACTGCTGGTATTTGCATTTTCAATACCTTGCGGTCTTTTTTACGTATACCCCACAAAACCCGCTCTTGTCCGATGCGCTCCCAGGCAATGCCTTGACCATGCATACCGGGCGCAGCAATAGTGGTCAACCAGCGTAGCTCACTGCCATAGTCGGGTAAGGTCATCACATAAATTTCCTCATGATCATGACCCGTTAAGTACAACAGTCCATCCGGTCCCCAGCTCCCCCCTGAGTTGCTCATGGGGGAAATGCGTTTGAGAATACCGGCCGGTAACTGCCATTTTTCCAGGATCTGGAACTGATCATTCATTTTTACCACCTGGGTATTGGCGGTCAGGCCATAGGCCTGAGTCTGGCCTTTTTGTACTTTGTCATAATTGGCAAAAGCCCCCCACCAATACCCCGCATGCCGGTCAAGCCAGGTAAACGAACCAAGCTCATGGCCAAAACTATAGGTAGCCACATGCGCCATGCTGGCGGTATCCCACACTTCCACAGAACTTGTCATTGGCCACTTAGGGTAATTGGAATGCGAGGCATACAATTTGCCCTGCCACACCATGCCACTGTCCAAATGAATCAATGGCCCATGCTGGTCCGACTCGCCGTCCCATTGCAACAGTGGTTCGCCATCTGACTTGCGATGCTTGGTAATACGAAAGCTGTTGACCGCATAAAAATATTGCTCATCCACCGCCACTCCCTGGCGTGCATCGAAGGTTTGGTATTCGGCTAAGGTATTTGTAGTCAACTCGGATGGAACATTCGCCAGTGCCATAAGATTGAGACCAAGTCCTCCCAGCAGCAAACAGGTCTTTACTAAATATTTCATTTTTCTGCTCTATTGAATCGCCCCCTGCGTACAGGGGGCTTGATGTGCTTATGGGAGACCTTACAGGCTGTAGGTCAGACCGAAGTAATAGGTGGTACCCACATACTCGTATTCAGTGTTCCAGGTTTCATTTCCGCCTTGAAACTCTGTGGTCGGCTCGTCGTTGATGTTATTCGCATCAAAGTAGAGTGTCAGGCTTTCACTCAGGTTGTACGACATACGCAGATCCCAACGGCCAAACTCACCTTGTTCGATATCATCTTCCACCGCGTTAAGGTCGTTGGAGTCAGTCAGGAATGACGCGTTGTAGTTGTAGGTCAGCCCTACATACAGGTTGTCGTTTTCATAAAACAGAGTGAAGCTTTGAATCTCCTCGGGTTGCCCTTCCAGCTTACGGTTTTGGCCGATATTGCTGTCGAAGAATTCCGCGTCAATATTGGTGTAGGAATACATGGCGCCTAACCCATCAAAGGGCTGCGGCAGGTTACTGAACTGATGTTGGAGATTAAATTCAACACCGCGCACCTCTGCCGTATCGGCGTTACGCTTTGTACGCACAATTAACTCTTCCACACCGTAATCTATGCCCTGATAGCTGCCGCCGTTAAGGGTTTTCTCATCATTAATAATGATGTTGTCGATGTCCTTTTGAAACCAGGCAACTGACAACAAACTGCTGTCAGTAGGGTACCATTCCAGCGCCAGGTCAAAGTTATCTGCGGTATAAGGTTCTAAATCCGGGTTACCAATGTTCAGTACGCCATCGCCGTTTTCATCGATGCCAAAGCTGGATGTTGCACTAATGTCGCCGTAATTCGGCCGCCCCAGCGCCGTCGTATAAGAGGCTCTGCCAATCAGCTTGTCGGTGAAATGGTAATTTGCAATCAAAGACGGCAAGACCACATTGTTGTCACCTTCAATGCTGACAGGTTCAAATTTATCATCAATGCGCTGATTGGCGTTTGAGGTTACTTCGGTTTGTTCAAAGCGCAGCCCGGCGACCAGTTCCAGTTTGTCGATTTGCAGGCTGTTCATCATATACACCGCACTTACCTGTTCTTCGACACTGCGATCTGACGCCAGATTAGCCACACCGTTATCTTCCACCCGCTTGAATAGCTCAGGGTTGGTGCGAAGTAAGGCGTTAAGCGCATCCAGGTTGAACCATAAGTTGGCGCGCGCCTGACCATCCACATCGTTTAAGAAGGCACCATCGGTAACATTGAAACCCGCCAGGTTGTTACGCTCAACGTCGTAAGACAGATTGTTGTAGTCAAACGACTTTTTGCTGCGACTGTATTTACCGCCAAATTTTACCGCACCAGCATAGCCACTCAGGGTGTAGGTATATTCACTGTCGAATTTGGCAGAAAATACGTCCTGTTCGGCTGAATCATTCTGATAAGAGACGCTGTGGAAGCGCAGATTAGAAGCCAGATTATGCTGCAACCCACCCTCGCTGATTTCCAACACACCGTTTTCGTTCAATGTCCAGCTGTCAGGCCCCAGCGGTTGCGGTGTGTTCTGACGGAACCCCCAGTCGGCATTGGGCTCACTTATTTCATTGTGGCCAAAATTGATACCGTATTGGTGTAGCCAGCTACCGCTTAAGGTTTCCCCGCTCAAACTCAGATTCAGCAGTTTTTTGCTGATATCCTCGCGGCGCAGGTCGGCACGGATAAAAGACCCGCCAGCTGACATAGTGACGGTATCACCATTAACTCCGGTAATCAGATCGGGATCCTGTTCAATGCCTTGACGGAAACGGTTACGATGCTGGAACTCTTCAAACTGACTGTAGAATCCTTGTAACATCAAGGTAGTGGTATCAGATGCTTTATATTGCAGTCCTGCCACGGCGGTATCCCGATCACGCCCTACAACATAGTAGTTATTCTTGGTTTGCTCAGGGTAAAAAACGCCGCTGACCTCAGCCCAGTCGTCCTGATAGATTCCCTGCGCCAGATATTGGCGGTGGGATGTCGATGCCCCCAGATTCCAGCCGAGTTTTTCATTTATACGCCCGGAGGCTGCCACATCGAAATTGTACGGATCATCACTTTCGTAGTAAGGGTTGTCCTGATCAGCACTTTCAAAGCCATAACGCAGGTTAGTGGTAACCTGTAACTCATCGGTGTCCAGCGGCCGTTTCGTCACTATGTTGACCGTACCACCAATACCCTCGCCATCCATATCGGCCGTTTTGGCTTTATATACCTCAACGCTTTGCAGCAGCTCACCGCCTAATATATCCAACGGCATAGAGCGACCACTGCCGTCTTTTTCCGGTGAACCGGTTTCAAAACCATTTACCGTTACTCGATTCCAGTCAGGGCGGATGCCACGAATGGAGGCAAAACGCCCCTCACCTTTCTCAATCAGTATAGATACACCAGGCAAACGGTTTAATGACTCGGCGGCATTTTTATCCGGCAGACGACCAAGGTTATCCGTGGACAGCGCTTCCATTAGCATTGACGCATTACGTTTGGTATCCAGGGCGCGCAAGCGTGACAGCTTTTGCCCGGTTACCACAATTTCTTCCACCGTACCGTCTTCTGACATCTGTGCGGTAACATTCGGGGCAATAAACAAAGACGATAAGAAAGCCGCAATGGCTGACAATTTGTATTGTTTCACGTTTGGTTCCTCTACAGGCTGAGTGCGTAGTTGCGCTATTTTTAGGCGTCCATCGGCCAGATAAGATGGCTGAAGGCGCGTGCCTTGCAGAAGCAGGTAGGCCGCCTGCGATACGGTCATATCGCCGGTGATGGCATTGGCCTGAGTTTCCCGCGCGATTTCGTAAGGGAATATCAAGGTCAAATCCGCCTGTTCTGCAAACAAGGTGAGCGCTTTGTCTGCCTGCAATTGAGGAATATTGAATTGAATCCTGTCCGGCTCAGCGGCATACCCCCTGCCTACCAACAGCGGATAGCTCACTATCAGTATGCCAAGGACTAACCTGCCTAAGCCCGGTTTCCCGTCAATCGCAGCGACATTGCACCACCGCCTGATTGACGAGACAGCGCGGAAAATCCGCCAAAAGTATTTGATGAAGTTTTTGTTACCAGCTGCGCGCACTGAGCAAGATCCTGTCGTCACCGATCCGCTGGTAGTGAATATTGAAATTGTCTTGCAGCGCCACCAGCAGCCCATCCACATCACCCAGTTTAAAGCGTCCCGCCACCTGTACATTGCGGGCCTGTTCGTCGATAAACTCAAATTGGACACGGGTATGACGGCTGACTTCGGCTATCGCATCTTCCAGGCGATCGCCGGTAAAAATAATATTGCCTTGTCGCCAGGAAAGACGCTTTTCCAGTTCCTTCGCCACTATGGGTGCGGTACTGTCCTGCAAAGGGAGATATTCACCGCGGGTGCCGGCCTGCATCAGTTGTCCATCGGGCAGCAAGGTTTCAGCCAACAACGCGGTATCTTCGTCAGCCTTATTCACGCTGACAATGCCTTCTTGGACGATAAGTGCCACTTTTTGTTTATCAATCTGAACGCTGAAGGCCGTACCTACCGCCTGAAACACCCTGTCATTTGCCCACACATTAAATGGCCGTTCAGGCTCATGGGCCACCTCAAAGAAAGCTTCTCCCCTTTCAAGATAAATCTGTCGAACCTTGGCGGTAAAGCTGACTCGCAGTCGCGAATCACTGTTTAAAGACACCTGCGTACCATCAAGCAAAACAATACGCCGGTACTCTCCCACTTCGGTTTGATAAAGCTGGATAGTTTGCTGCGCTGTCGCTACGGGAAGTGATTGATGGACCGGAAATAAAAACAATGCACTTACAGCCAGCAAAAGCGCAGCGGCCATAGATAACGACACTTGCCAGCTAAAATGGCGCGAGGGTTTGGCCATGGCGGTTGGCGGCATAAGATCAACCAGTTTTGCCAGTACATCCATTTTGTCCCAAAGCTGGGCCAGCTCTTCAAGCGTGGCTCTGGCCTGGGGATGTTGCATAAACTCCACAAATGCCCGCTGTTCAGCGCGGTTTAGTCCCCTATCTAACTTAGCCAGCCATAGACTGGCCTGCTCCAGCAGGTCTTCGGGTTTGTGATATTGAATGACCTTACTCATCACAGCCCTCCCACGACTTTGTCTGTGCCATTTGCAACAGGTTCAGCGACGGGCTTGGCTGATTTACGTAAAGACAAATAGCTACGCTTAAGCCCCAGTGCAATGTGCTTCTCCACGGTACTGACGGATAAGTTCATCGATTTGGCAATTTCCTTTTGCGAAAAGCCGTAGACCTTACGCAGTACAAACACGCGTCGACACTGCTCAGGCAATTCGCCGACGGCATCGCAGAAGCGCGAAAACTCCTGCTCACTGGCAAACTGCTTGAATACAACATCTTCACCGCTTTGACTGTGTTCAATCAGATCGATGTCTTCCACATGGAATGACAAATTATGCTGCGCACTTTTGAGGTAATCTTTGGCCAGATTCACAGCGGTTTTATACAGGTAAGACTCAGGGCGCTTAATACAATCGAGTTGCTCTGATTGCAGAATTCGCACGTAGGTATCTTGTACCACGTCTTCTATTTCTCTGGCAGGAACAAAGCGTCCTACTACCCGTTCAAGGCTTGATCTCATAGCCACAAAGGCAGTGCTAATGGCATGCTTCTTTTGCAAAAATTCACTCATCCAGAACAAGACGATTGGCAGACCAATTTCCGCCAGTCATTAGCTAAATGGCGTGAATTTTATTGCACTACTGTGACAGATTTATGTATGACAGCAGGTGAAAGCCACCAGCAAAACTGGTGGGAAATTGAATGATTAAATGCTTGAGGTGTGTTTCACAAAAAAATCAGCGCTGTTGTCGATTGCGCGACATGGTTTACGACTATAAGACGCAAACCCTATCTAATCTGAATGTAACAAGGAGCATACTATGTCGAAGATGATTTTTGTGAACCTGCCGGTCAGTGATCTCAGTGCCTCAATGGCGTTTTACACCGCGCTGGGCTTTACCAACAATCCCCAGTTTACTGACGAAACTGCCGCTTGCATGGTGTGGAGTGAGAGTATTTATCTGATGCTGCTGACCCATGCCAAGTGGGCCAGCTTTACCAGTCGGCCTTTGCCGGCAAAAGGGGCGAGCGAAGTGATGCTGGCCATCACCTGTGAAAGTCATGCCAGTGTTGATGCCATGAACCTGGCGGCTGGCAAACATGGCGGCACGGCCGATGTGAATCCGATGCAAGATATGGGGTTTATGTACAGCAGAGCGCTAGCCGACCTAGATGGGCATATTTGGGAAGCATTCTGGATGGATCCTGCTGCGGTAGCAGGCGCAGCCTAAATAAGTTAAAGGCCGGCATTCCTATCAGGAATCCGGCCATTTCCCTATCAAAACAGTACTTAACGCCCTGATTGCAGTAACGTTTCTGCGTGTTTCAGGTACTTCTCTCCTTGAGTTTTTACCTGTTCACCATGGGCTTTTTCCGAACTGAGGTGTACCTCTTCCAGCGTTGCCGCCAGACTGTCCAGTTCCACATCCACCCGCTGCAACGCATTTTCCAAACTGTATGTCAGTTCATGGATATGCGCCATATCCTGCAAAGACAGCTCTGATTTTTCCAGCACGGTTTTTAGCTTGGCATTGTAGGTGGTCAGGTTGGCAAGTGCCTGTTCCAGGCTTTCGGCTGTCTGCCCCTGATAGTGGTCTGGACGCTCACTGGCAAAAACAGTGGTGCTGCAGGCTAGCATCACGACGATAGCCAGTGGCTTAACGCATTTCTTACCCATAACTCTTCCTTATTTGGTTGAAAAAGTACTTCGCTAAGTACCAACAGTGAAGGCGAAGAGGTTTACAGCATCAGGCGTAAACCTCAGGCTGCGGATGGTTGCCCTTCCGCAACTCGCCAGTCTAGAAACGGTAACTGGCACCGATATTAAGGGTAGTGCCAAGGCCTTTAACCGCATAGCCGCTGCCATAACGGAAAGCTTGTGAACGTGCCGGGAAATAGTCTTCATTCAGCAGGTTTTCGACTCCGCCAAACAACTGCCAGTTACCAAGTTGATAACTCGCCGACAGATTTAACACGTCATAAGCATTAATTGGCCCTTGGTCGCCCGTGTATAAGCCATCCGCATTAGGGGAGAAACGATCACGAGAGAAGACATGCAACCAATACAGGCTAACCGACAACGCTTGCTGAGGCTGATAACGCACGGCCGTACTTAACTTGGGTGCGCTGATCTGCCTGCCCCCCAAATACACATCATTCTGGGTGTCCTTACCTTCGGTATAGCCATAGGCCGCATTGATGCGCCAAGCATCATCGATACGATACTCGGCGGTCATCTCATAGCCCCAGATCTTTTGTGGTGCGCGCACTGGCCGATAGATACCTGTTGCAGCGTCTAACTGGCTGCCAGTGCCAAGCTCTGAGGTACTGCGATATACCGCCATATTCAGATAAAGTTTGTCCAATTGGCTGGAGAAGCCCACCTCATAGTTTTTCACTACTGAGGCTTCACTTTGAATACGGTTAATATCATCAACAGTGGCAGTGCGAAGTAACAAGCCCAGATCCGGCACTTCATAACCTTCTGAGTAGCTGACAAAAGGTGAGAAGGCGGCATCAGCATTGTATCTGACCCCCAGATTATAGGTGGTTGCGTTGTAGCTCAGTTCACCGCCTGCCACCTCTTTAGGTACTGAACAGGTGGTCGCATTGCGACATAGCCTTAAGGTCTGATAATCATCCACTTCTACGTCTATAGACTCGCGACGAGCCCCGGCTTTGACCACCCAATCGTCACCCAATTCCCACTTACTTTGCAGGAACAGGCCGCGAGAGCCCATGTCCATTTCCGGCACCCAAATACGACCATCCAAAAACGGCTGCGACGTGACATCTTCCAATACGTCCGCCCCGTAGATCAAGGTGACATCCACGCCATCAAAGCCTAAACGACTGGTCAGTACCGAGCGCAGTCCACGCTTTTCCGACAAAATAGCTGACTGACCTCCGTCAAATCCCTGTTCTGGATTGGCTAATGTCGCAGACCAGAAAAACACGTTATCAATTTTCTGTTGATAGGCATCCACAACTAACGCGGTATTGGCGAACACTTCATCATGTTCGTACTTAAACATCAGGTTGTGATTACCATTGGGACCTTGCGCTTCGCCAAGCGGCCTCACCCCATCAGCAAGCGCTACTGCATAGGTTTTTGTTCCTAGGTCAATATTGCCCGGCACATCCAGGTAATCTGCATCCTGGTCGGAGTCGTAATAGTTATAGGTCAGTTGCACCCGGCTTAGTGCATCTAATTCATAGTTCAGCTTGATAAACAGATCTCGCTGCTCGCTGTCAGACAATCCGTATTGCAGGCCTAAAATGTCGCCATCGGCATCACGTTGCACGCCGTAGCTCTCCTGTGAGGCTTTAACCACGTAGCCCAACCCTTCAAGCTGGCCATCGGCAGATAGCACAGTGCGGTAACCCAAGCTGTCTTCCAACTTGACCAAGCTGGTACGTGCAGATTGACTCAAGGTAACATTGGCCTTGTCTTTGCCGGGCTTTTTGGTGATGTAGTTAATCACCCCGCCAGCCGCACCGTTACCCCAAATTGAGGTCGCGCCATTAACCACTTCAATACGTTCAATGCTGGCCGCATCCAGGGTGCGGATACCCAAACCGCCATTACGCAACGGCGTGTCCTGAGGGACGCCATCAATCATGACCAACACATTACGGCCACGTAGAGTTTGGCCAAAGTTGCTGGTACTGCCGGTACTGGCAGCCATACCGGGCACAGCCAGTGCCAACAGGTTTTGTAGCTCAGCGCTGACATTCAGGTTTTCAACCAGCGTTTGCTGATCGATAAGTGTTACGCTGGCTGGCACTTCATCCAGACTTTCAACAATACGGCTGCCTGTTACCGTTAGCCTTTCAAGCTGGTTATCCTGTGCCACCGTCTGATGAGCAGAGAGAGCGGCCAGTACGGCTAAACTTACGGGCGTAACGCGCTTTATTAAGGTCATAGGTATTCCTGAGTGTTAAGTGCAAGTTGTTATTTGCCGCGGATTTTAAGCAACCAGAAACCAAATGACAATCACTATCATTTGCAAATGTATTTATTTGCTGAGCCTGATATTGGGTTAAGTTAAGAATCTCTGAGGTAAATCAAAGTCTTGTGGCTCAAAGTTGGTTATTGTGGTTAGATTAGGGCTCTCAGGGAGAAGGATTTCATGCGTTTAATTTTGTTCAGCGTGCTGTTGTTAGCCACAAAATTGAGCTTTGCGAAAGAGCCGTTCATTCTGGCTGCCGAGAGCAGCTGGCCACCTTATGCCAAAGAGGATGGACAAGGTATTTCACGCGAGATCATCGAGAAAGCCTATGCGCTGGTTGGCATGAAAGTCACTTTTGTTATCGTCCCCTACGCGCGAGCCTTGCATTTAACCAAGCAAGGCGATGTAGACGGTGCCTTTAACGTGACCCGCCAGCAGTCCACCGAACGTGACTTTCTGTTTGGTGAAGAGCCATTATTGCAAGCCGCGGCGTCTTTCTATTTTCCCCCTGACTCGAATCTCAATTTTGATTCTATATTGGATGCGCCCAATAGAATGAGTGTGGCGATTATCATCGGCTATGAATACGGCGACCTTTACGACAAACAGCGCTACCGTTTTAGTGAAGTGGCGGTGACCAGCCAAAAACAGATTATTCAGCTACTCAGACGCAACAGAGTACAGTCCGCCATTATGTTCGATAGGGTGGCGGAGTATCACCTTGAACAGTTGAAACTGCCTAAAGATAGTATTCGCAAAGGCCCTCTCAACCACATCAGCAATATCCATGTGGCTTTCAGCCGCAACCGACCTTCGGCACGAGACGCCATGACAAAACTCGATGAAGGCTTACGCTTATTGCGCCTGTCACATCCGCGGGTCAATGAGTTAGCGCTTTAAGCAGCAAGCAACCTGGCGGCAGGCAACACTATCTTAAAGCTGATAGCACCCTGCTCCGATGCCACACTGATTTTCCCCTGATGCAGTTCCACAATAGACTTGACCAACGCCAACCCCAGACCGGTACCTTCGGTGCGGCGACTGCGAACATCGTTGGCACGATAAAAACGTTCAAACAAATGTGACTGTTGTTCTTCGGTCAGGCTATCACCTAAATTAATCACTTCAATCTGAACCTGTGACGACGTTTGTGACAGAAGTACCGAGACCTCTGTCCCCTCCCGGGCATGGCGTATAGCGTTACTCAGCAGATTACTCAACGCACGTTGAATTAACCCCCGGTCAGCCTGTAAAAAACACTGTCCGCTGCGGCTAATGCGGATATCCCTGTCCTCAGACAACATGCCCATGTATTCAGCCAGCTTGTCCACTTCATCGGCCAGTTCAAAGGACTCAAGTTCCAATGCCACTAAACCGTTGTCCGTTTTGGCCAGCCACAGCATATCTTTTACCATGGCGGTAAGGCGCTCGTATTCTTCTAGATTGGAATACAATACCTCCCGGTATTCATCGGAATTTCTGGCCTGATTCAACGCCACCTGCGTTTGCATAGCCAACACCGTCAGCGGCGTTCTGAGTTCATGAGCGATATCGGCAGAGAAATGTTTAAGGCGTTCAAAACCCAGCTCAACTTCGCTGATCATTTGATTAAAGGAAACCACCAGCTCGGACAATTCCCGTGATACCTGTTTAGGATCCAGCCGTAAATCCAATCGCTCCGTGGTAATGCCGCTTATTTGCCGGCTCAGCCGATGCAAAGGCCCTAAACCCAGGCGGATAGCCATCGCCCCCATCAGCAAAGTAATGACCCAAATCATCAACAAAGTCAGCCACAGGGTTCTATGAAAGCCGCCGAGGAAGGTTTGATGAAAATCGATATTGCGTGAAACGGCCATCTCGCCAGGCTCACCGCCAGGTAAGCTAAGGGTCAATAAAATACCGCGTAGATGCTCTGATTGCTCATTCCAGACAACAGGTTGCGCGTCTTCCACCTTGTCCACGGCCCGGGTTCTGAGCACTGGGATTTGCGTGAGTGCGCTGTTACTGTAAATCTCCTGCCCTCTCTTATCATACAAACTAAAATACATACCATGGAATCCGGATTCTGCACCGGAAAGCGCTTGCGCCAATTGCGCGGTTGATGGCATCTGTTCAAAGGACGCAAGTCGCTCTCGCACCGCCTGACTCACTATCGCCAGTTCGGCCACATCCTGTTCGGTAAAGTGCTGTTTAACCTGGCGGTCGACCAAAACCCCTACCAACACAAAACAGAGGATGAGGGTTCCGCCCACCAATAACAGCATGCGTGAGCGCAGAGACAGAATTTTATCGGCCAAACGCACGCTATTCCTCGGTATCCAGTTTATAGCCCATGCCGCGCACAGTGTGAATCAGCTTCAAAGCGAAAGGGTCGTCCACCTTGGCGCGCAGTCGACGAATGGCCACATCGATGACGTTGGTATCACTATCAAAGTTCATATCCCATACCTGCGAGGCAATCAATGAACGTGTTAACACCTCACCGCGATGGCGCACCAACAGCTCCAGTAAGGCAAACTCTTTTTGGGTCAGGTGCAGTCTTTTTTGCTGACGACTGGCGCGGCGACGGGGTAAATCCAATTTCAAATCATCGACCATCAAGGTATCTGACATCACTTGTTTGCTGCCACGGCGAAGCAATGTTCTGACCCTGGCCAATAACTCCGCAAATGCAAATGGCTTAACCAGGTAATCATCAGCACCGGACTCCAGGCCATGGATTTTGTCTTCCAGGCTGTCTTTGGCGGTCAGGAACATGACCGGCACTTGCAATTCCTTATCACGCAAACGTTTAAGCACCTGCCAGCCATCCGCATCCGGCAACATCACATCTAAGATAACCAAATCAAACG
Source organism: Bowmanella yangjiangensis (assembly GCF_018531185.1). Taxonomy (NCBI): domain Bacteria; kingdom Pseudomonadati; phylum Pseudomonadota; class Gammaproteobacteria; order Alteromonadales; family Alteromonadaceae; genus Bowmanella; species Bowmanella yangjiangensis. The sequence continues at coordinate 1,564,462 of NZ_JAHDJU010000001.1, read as the reverse complement.
GCTCACTCACGGCAGCGTGATAGCCATCCAGTCCGGTTCGGCAAAGTTGCACGGAGAATCCTGCCTCTTCTAAGCCTTTTCGCAGGTAATCACCGATTTTTACTTCATCTTCAATAATAAGTATGCGCATATGCGGCTACACCTCTTTGCCCCTAATATGCATGTTACCTAACTTCTCCACTATCACCATTACAGCTTTGTAATGCGATGGTCATTGGCAGGTCAGACCTAGCCAATATGCTTAGCTCATCAATTTCTTCGCCTGGCGGCAGTTTTATTTGTAAACAAGCTGCGCGCGAACCTCTGATAGTAAGGAAATTTCCATGAAAAATCTGTTCTCAACCCTACTGATGCTGTCTGGTCTAACCTTGGCGCTGCCTGGTGTAGCCCATGACCATAAAGAAAAAGCACATAAGGGTGATGCCCAAAGTCACGAAAAAATGAACTGCGAAGCGACGCAACATGACAAGGTGCAACACGACAAAATGGATGACGCCGCGAAGCAGGCCATGATGAAAAATTGTGCTAAACAACAGAGCACAGAAAAAGCTAAGGGTAACACTGAGCATCAAGGCCACGAGGGCCATAGCAACAAGAATAAGCAAAAGCATCAGCATTAATCAGCACTGCCATGAAAAGTGGCAAGTTAGACTAGGAAAGGAATCCTTCCCGTGTTAAACAGAAACTGGTCTAGGTTTGCACAAGGCAAACCTAGACCAGTTTCTGAACTTTCAGGCAGGGAAGACATTTTGAAATATCAAGGAAAGCTGACTAACTGGAATGATGAGAAAGGCTTTGGTTTTGTTGAACCCAACGGTGGGGGAAATCGTGCTTTTGTGCATATCAAAGCCTTTGTTCGAACTTCCAGAAGACCAATGGAAGGCGATCTGATCGTTTATGAGCCGGTGCTGGAATCACCGGGTAAATACAAAGCCACCAACATCAGTCTGGCCATTGATCGCAAGGCAAAAAAGCATTCTGCTCTAGGAATGCGGAAGCTGGGAACTATGGTAGTGCTAGCTTTCTGTGCACTTTTAACCGCCTTTACCCTGCTGAAAATACTGCCTGTCCAAGTATTACTGCTTTATCTCGGGGCCAGCCTGATAGCCTTTGTGATGTATGCCCTGGATAAATCCGCTGCCCAACATAACCGTTGGCGTACGCCTGAAAGTTCCCTGCATATGTGTGCGCTGCTTGGTGGCTGGCCTGGCGCTTTTTATGCACAAAACAAACTCAGGCATAAGTCTAGCAAAGCGTCCTTTAAGCGTATGTACTGGGCCACAGTAGTGGTCAATCTGGCTGCATTTTTTTGGCTATTGAGCGAATCAGGAAAGCAGTTTTTAGCATTGCTCCCCATCTGAACAATCCCTCACTGCTCTATTCACAAATATGAAGATTGAACATTATTGCCACCCCATCAACGATGCGATGATAAACCTGTTGTTGGAAGCAGACCCCAACATAAAGGCGATACATGCCTATCTGCCGACAGCAAAGGTGCTTGTAGCGTCCAGTCAGGATGAAATTATCGGCATTGCAGCTTTAACAGTCAGCAACGGCCTGGCCGAGCTTAAAAATATTGCTGTTTGCCTGGATTACCGGGGACAGGGCATAGCTAAATGCTTAATTGAAGAGGTAAAAATAATGGCCAGACAAGGTGGCCATGGTTGCCTGTATGTAGGTACGGGCAACTCGAGCTTGTCACAACTGGCCCTTTATCAAAAGTGCGGCTTTCGATTGGACCATATCAAGCATGACTTCTTTGCTGACTATCCGCAGGAAATTTACGAAAACGGTATACGCTGCCTGGACTTGGTTGTGCTTTGTGCCAGGTTGTAAATGGCGTTATGCCAAGTTAACGGAGAAGCTACTTTCGCCTTTGATTGCCTGGCGGTAATTTATGGCAGCAGTGAGGCTGGTGTTTAGCGTTATCCCTGACATTTTGGTCAACAAAACGATAATAGCCAGTTTTCACTCTGTTCCACCAGTTGGCCGCAATTTCGGCACCATGGCGCTGCACAACCCCTTCAATATCATCCAGATCCACATGGGTAGGATCATAAGCTATGCTCAGTTTTTCTGATTGCTGTTCAAAGGATACCTCATCAATGCCCAGGAGCTGCGCTATCTCCTCGCACATAGGCGTCCTTTCATGTTCTTGAAGCCCTGTCAGTGCCAGGGTTCGCTTAACCAGATTAGCTTCCTTTACGCCAACCTTGTGATCTAAGTCACTCATAAATCCTCCTAGTCTATATAGGTATAGCGTCTACTGTCCGCTTGTATAAAAAAACCGGCCATCTATTCAATAAATGGCCGGTCTGCACCTCAGGTCGGGAGACTGAGTCTAGAACTGATAGTTCACGCTGACATAGCCACGACGGCCCAGCAGGTCATAGGTCATCACATCGGTGTTAGCATCATTCCAGGAAGTCAGATAAGGGGCTTTTTTGTCAAACAAGTTATCCACCCCGGCAGAAATTTTTATCTGCGGCGTCACCAGGTAACTGGCCTGAATATCCGAATAACTGACACTGCCTACCGCCATCCCTAAAGGGTCAGCATCGGTGGCATTGACATCATCTGCCGGGCCGATATAACGCAGCGAATACGTGCCTGACCAATCACCTTTACGTAGTGAGAAGCTCAGATTACCGCGCCATTCGGTATAGCTTCCCTGGTCTTCGGTGATATAACCAAGCAAGTCAATAGTCGGCTGACCGGCAAACGGGATACGCTGATGTTCAAGCAGGCGTGTGGCCTCTAAGTTGGTGCGCGCCTGCCAGCCCATCAGATCAAAACCGTACATCAGGTTAAGATCCACCCCTCTGACTGACTCCACGGCGGCATTTACCGGACGCTGTTCAATAGTTACCACCTGCTTGCTCACTGGATGACGCGTGAAGGTATCGCAGAAGCGGGCGTTACCAACCGGGTCTTCATAACAGAGCTTTAGCTGATCTGAGCCATTTACTGAGGTAATGGAATCGTCCAGTTGAATATCAAAGTAATCCAACGTTGCCGAGAGGTTTTCAACGAACTGAGGTTCCCACACCACACCTAAAGTAAAGGTATCAGCAGTTTCAGCCCCGAGATTGGGGTTGCCGCCTACATTAGTCAGTATGGTATTACCATCTTGAACAAAGTTGGCAGGCACGCCGTCGGCGAGGCAGTTTTGCAGAATCGTACCTGTGGCATTTTCACAAGGATCGATGGTGCGCAAGTTTTCACCATTAGTACCGCCAAACAGCTCGGTAATCACAGGGGCACGGAATGCAGTGGAGCGCACACCGCGCAGCATCAAGCTTTCATCTACCCGCCAGGTCAAGCCAAACTTGTAGGTGGACTTACCACCCACTGTGTCATAGTCAGAATAGCGAGCCGCAATTTCGGCGGTAAGCTCTTCAACCAGAGGCACACCCGCCAGCAATGGCACAGACAACTCCACATAGGCTTCAGACACTTTATAGCTGCCAGCAATGGCCTCTTCGGCACCATTACGCAGTACAGTGGAATCTGGGTCACGCCAGCCTTTTTCCGCCCTGCGCTCCACCCCGGCGGCAAAGGCCAGTGGACCTGCCGGCAGTTCCATCAGATCACCGTACAAGTTAGCCGTCCAGGAGCGCATTTGGTTACCTCCGGTTCCTTCACGGCGGTACTTCACAAAGTCAATCACCTCAGGGGTCAGCTCATTTACCCCAAACCAGTCACCGCAGGGAATGCCGTTACTGTTGTCATAAGTACAGATACTGTCATCCAGGGTTTGTGCCACTTTGGCGTTATCCAGATCAAAGGTCCACCCATCGGTGGCAGTATTGCGACCAAAGTTAAAGGCCAGATCCCAGCTCCAATTGTTGGACAACTCACCTTCAATCCCTAATACCGCGCGAACGGTGTCAGTTTCCTGAAAGAAATAGGGAGCACCCAGTTCGCTATTCCGGCGGCGGGTAATTTCCAGGTCCTGCCCTGTGGGGTTATAACGAAAATCTGCATCAACCATCACCGGCCTGATAGCCCTGGGCGTGACAATCTGTTCGCCTTTACGCTTGGTGTAGATGGCCTCCAGAAACAGACTACTGCTGTCAGTCACTTCATAACGGGTGAAGTTACTGATATTAAAACGCTCAATGGGGCTTACCGCATTTAGGTAGCTAATGTACTTAAAACCATGTTCCGCGGCATTGTAAGGGCCATAATCATCACCATGATTAGCCGTATCTGGGTTCTGATTAAACTGCACACTAGTGCCATCTGCCAATAACGCTCTGCCGCCTTCGGTCGTGGCACTGCCGAAGCATTCAAACTTCCCATCAGGCGTACCATATTTAGAACACTCGATCCGGTCTGACTGCCTTACTGCCTCTGTGTTGGAGTAGTTAATGCTGGTCACGGACGAGCCACGATCGAAGCTGCCCCCGAGGGTTAAAGACATATCCTGGTTTTCACCATCGCCATCATCGGCCATACCGGCCTTGAGATTAAACTCCGCCCCTTGGAACTCCTGCTTAGTGATGATGTTGACGACGCCCGCTACCGCGTCGGCGCCATACACAGCAGACGAGCCGTCTTTTAACACTTCGATACGTTCGATAATTGAGGTCGGGATCATATTTAAGTCAACGCTGCTATTAGCACCGGTTCCCCCACCCACGACGCGACGACCATTTAGCAGTACCAGAGTGCGTTTTATTCCCAGGCCGCGCAGGTTGACCTGAGCGGTACCGTAGCCGCCGCTGGTCCAGTAAGCATTCGTTGCATTACCCGCCACACCGGCCGAGAAGGACATCTCTTGCAACAAGTTTTCCACATTGCTGATACCGGATACGGCGATTTGCTCAGCGCTGAGCACAGTCACCGGACTGGCCGTTTCCAGATCAGCCCGTTTAATACGTGAGCCTGTAATAGATATTTTCTCTACGCGCTCGTCGGCTTGCGCCTGATTGTCGACTTGCTGGGCTAAGGACACACCACTTAATGGCAAAACACCCGTTAGTATCAGCGCCTGATAAATAGCAGAACGTTTCATGTTGACCCCTTCTTTTGTTGCATTTACACCGCGTGTTTTTTTACTGCGAATCGTGCGGTTTGTGTTTTATGTACCTGTATATACAGGGGTGCTTAATACCCAATTTAGGCCTTGATAGCATGTATTTACAAACTCGTACCAAAGGCGTAAGTTGATGTTTTTAAGCAATTTGCCGATAAAATCGGCAGTTCCTGAGCCGTGTCAGACTCGGCGGCTTCCGGCATTGGATAAACGCAGATGGTGTTACCCAAGTACAAAGCCATTGCCAGTTTCATCGCTGAACGAATCGACAGCGGTGAGTGGCAAGAGGGGCATCCCGTACCCTCAGAGAGTGAACTGGCCGCACGCTTTGCTGCCAGTCGCATGACTGCCCGCAAAGCAGTCGATACCTTGGTTGCCGAGCAAAAAGTAACCCGTATTGCCGGGGTCGGCAGTTTTGTCAACTCACCCATTTATCGCGGCTCGCTTTTGCAAATCCACAATATTGCCGATGAGATTCGCCATCGCGGCCATCAACATTCGGCAAAACTCATTAGCCGTATGCGTTTATTTCCCAATCCCAATCTTTCTGCTGCTCTGGCAGCTGACGGCGGTACCCTGTTTAAAGTGGTGATCCTGCATTTTGAAGATGGCCGGCCCATCCAACTGGAGGAGCGCTTCGTAAATGCCGAGCACTTTCCAGACTTTTTACAGCAGGACTTTAGCCGCATCACCACACATGCTTACCTCAGCTCGCTCGCTCCACTTACTGAATCACAACTGACATTGGAAGCCATCAACCCCAGTGCGACTCTCAAAGACACTCTGGCGATTCAAGATGACTCACCTTGCCTGAAGCTCACTCGGCACACCCGCTCCAGAGGCGTGCCGGTGAGTATTGCCATTTTGTATTACCCGGCTGACCGCTACCGTTTAACCTCATCGTTCCCTGTTACTAAAGAGGGAAGCTGACCAAAACTGTCAAACCGAATGGCCTCATCCGCCACGCCAGCAGCCTTAAGCATAGCGATGGTCTGCTGCATCATTTCCACTGGGCCACAAAGGTAATATTCCATCTCTTTGAGCTCGCCCAGCAGTTGCTGATTGAGCATCAGCGTATCCTGTACATAGCCCGTGGCACCGGTCCACTGCTCGCTTGGTTGTGATAACACAGGGTAATAGGACAAACGACTGTGCAAGCTGCTTAGGCGCATCATCTCGTCGTAGTACAACAAGTCACCTTCTGCGCGGGCACCATAAAAGAAATACAGCGGCCTATCAGCATCGTCTCGCCTCAAAAGCTCAAGCAAGATGGCTCTAAGTGGTGCCATACCTGAACCGGCACCCAGCAGTACAACCGGCTTCTGGCTACCCTCTATCAGCTTAAATTCACTGAACGGCCCGAATGCTGTCACTTTGTCACCCGGTTGCAAATGGCATAAATAGTTCGAGCCCATGCCCGGCGGTACTTGTTGACTGGGCGCACAGTGCAGGCGCACGTTAAATACCAGCTCTCGCTCGCCTTCGGGTGCCGCCAGGGAATAGTTACGTTGGCAGGCTTGTCGCTCAAAACATGGATTATCTTCGGCCAGGCTTAGCTGCTCTGGTTGCACAGAAGGCTGACTGCCGGCTGGTATATCAAAACGCATATAGGCACCAGCCTGGTATGCCAGCGGCACCCCAGCAAGACTTCGGAAGGTCAGCTCTTTGATATTGCCGGTGACAAAGCGGGCAGCGGTTAATTGCAGTTCGTGCTTGTCTACTTTGGTGCACGTCTCGGGTAAGCATATGTCAGTGAAATCTTTCACCTGATGTTGGCACGCCAATCGCCAGCCCTGAGCCAGTTCCTGTTCAGTCAGCACCTCTGCATCGGCTGATGTAAATGTCGGCGCATCAAGGCATTGCACTTTGCACAAGCCGCAGGTTCCCCCGCCTCCGCAGCTAGATGGCAGCAATTGACCGGCTTTGGCCAAACCGTCGTACAGGTTCACATTGGCATCCATTTCAAGCCTTCCTGCGGATACTCCTTGGGCATTGGTTAGCTGTAAAGCATGGACTTGGTCACCAAAAGCCGGACGATATTGGCCGTCTTTCACCAAGGCGACTATCCAGATTACGCCCGTCACAGCCAGCCACAGGCTAAGCACCGCCATAATCATAATTTGGATATTGTTAAAGCTGCCCTCGCTGGCGTAATCCATGAAATGCAGGGTAAAGAACACATCCCTCAAACGCCGGTGGGTATCCACGTGACCCGCTATCTCTCCGCTTTGCTGACGTACGTAAACGGCAGTCTGAATGTCATCGTCAAAGGCTACACGCCACATCGCGTTGCGCTCTTTGGGCAAATCAGCAATTGGCGGCTGCAATAAACTCACGTCGGCCAGCAGCCCCGGCCCGGAATATGATGCTCTGGCAAGCTGCTCGGCCATGACACTGTCTACCTGGTGAGGCGTGCCTGTGAGCGCATCCACTAGTTCATAATGGCCCAACCAGTAGGCGTAAAGAGGACGCTGTTTTACCAGCAGGTAATAGGGTTTTTCCAATAGCTGTACCAGCCGGACTTCTTCCACCCCTTGCATAACGGGCAGTGGCACCAGTGATGAAAAAGTGGCTGGCGCGGGGGCATCGGCCAGATATGTGCTACCCGCGGCTTTGTGGTGATCCATAAAATTAAAATACACACCGCTTATCAGCCACAGCATAAATTGCAGCCCCACGAACAGCGATACCCACTTATGCAGTTGTTTAATGAGCTTCATGGGGACCTCCTTTACGCGAGGTTGGCTGGGCAAAACGCAGGATGGTCAAAATCAGGCCGGTCAATGCAGCCAATACACCGACAATGGCCAGAATACGCAGTAGCCAGTTGTCAATATCTTCGCCATCATCGTAATCCATGATGTGTAGCTTCCACATAAGGTCAAACACTCGCCAGAAGTCGTGTCGTCTGGTAACTAACTCCCCCTGTTGCTGGGTAATATATAAGGTTGGACTAACCATCCCGGCAAACTCTATCCGCCATACGGGCAAGTGCCGGGGTGACAGTTCAGGCGGCGCATGTTCAGTGAGAAGCTGACTGGACACTATTTGTGAGCTGCCACTGTATAGATCCTTCGCCAAGCGGATAGCCTGACTTTCAGACAAAGGGGGTAATGCAGCGCCATTGGTCGCATCCACCATTAGCTTTTCGCCATCTACCTGTAAACGCCATACAGGTAAGCTACCAAGCAAACTGAGTTTTATATTTTCTGCTTTTGGGTAATGGGCCAGTATGTGGGTAATATCCACTTGTACTTCAGCCATATTGAGCTTGGCATCGGTTTGCTTGGCCAAATGATCGCCATGAATAAAGTCGATATCCACCAACACCATGTAGGCACCGCTGATTGACCAAATCAAAAACTGAATACCGATAATGCCCATCAGCCACTTATGGTACTTACGAGCCTTAGCCATGATAGACACAGCACCTTGTGGGCGGCTGCGCAGGTAGAAAAGCCAGCCTAACAACGAGGCCAGAGCCACAATCAATAAAATAGCGGTGACAGTTAGCATAGCCAATCTCCGCTATCAGGCCTTTGGCTGCAAAGGATGAATAACAACGCTGCTGTACGCACTAGAACTGCTCCTCATAATGCGTGACCTTGGCATAAACCTGGGCCTGTCCGTCCTTTAACAACAGTAATACCTGATAAGGGGTGAAACGGTCGCCCATCTCCATTCCGGGGCTGCCCAAAGGCATAGCAGGAACGGCTAAACCTATGGCATCGGCTGGTGCCTCGGCTAAAAACTGTTTAATAAACTTGGCCGGGACATGGCCCTCAAACACAAAACCCTGTGGTGATACTGTGGTGTGGCAAGATTGGTGACGCGGTGCAATACCCTGTTGCGCTTTTATAAAGCTGATGTCGTCATGCACCTGGGACTGCAACTGCAAACCTTGCAGCTCGGCATGCGTCTCCCAGGTTTTGCAGCAACCGCACAGCGGCGCGCGATACACTGAAAAAATGTCGCTGGAATGCCCTATCGCCGCCTTGCTTCCTGCGCCTAACAGCAGGGTCAGCACTAGCCCCCTCAAAGGTCTATTCATGTCACCTCTCCAAACAGACTCGTCCAGGGTGATGGCTACGCAACACACCTGAGGAATTCAAGAAAATAGTGTTAAAACAGTGCCATGTGATCAATACCCCATTAGGGGGCAATAAATGGGTAGGACTCTCAAGGAGAAATACCGGTATCCCAAATTGCCACTCAGCGCGGGGGACCACTTCTGATGTAAAAAGAATCACTGGCCTGTCCAATTATTCTGTTCACTGGCACCTTAGAGACGACAAGATGGGATGTAAACATTCCTTACAGAAATGTAATCTAATTGTAGTTTGGCTGTCAGACTCGTCTTACAAGTCCACTCTATACCACTAGCGGGTAAAGCCTATTGGGCGGATCTGGCTGGCGATATCCCGCTTGCACAGCAACTGCGAAAAGGCCTCGCCCAAACGGTCGGATTCACTTAACACTTTCTGCCAGTAGGGAATGCGCTGCTCAGCAGGCATTTGTTCAAAATCTTTGCGATCCGGGATTTTGCCAAAGGGGAGCGACGCAATAAACTCGGCGGAAGGCACAACCATTAACACCTTGTCATAGCTCGAGTGGGCAGGACGGCGATAAGCAAGGGACTTATCAAACCAGCCCGGGACTGCACGACGATTAAAGTGTGGATAAAGCACCAAGCCCGGCATCGGGCCAAAAGACAGGTCAAAATGATAGTCGATGATACCGCCATCCCTATACATACCAGGGGGAGCGCCGGGGATATCCTGAACCCCTTCCAGTATCAGCGGAATAGAGCCAGAAGCCATCAACGCGGCTTTGAGGTTGACATCACTGAGCGGCACCTGATAACTGGCCATTCCCATTGGGTCCTGAATGTGCAATTCACTGCCTGGCGTACCAAAACTATAACGCTGATAAAAGCCTGACAACCAGCGACGCCTTAGTAGATTGGCACCGGCACTGGCCAGCAACCCGCTCATTTGCAAAGGTTTGCTCTCACGCGCTAACCAGCCACGACACCGGGCCACGATAAAGTGCGCTTTAACGATCGGGTTAGCCAGTATCTCGCTGATTCCCGATTCGCCAAGTACATAATCAAGCAATTCCCAGCCTTTCAGACTGATCTCTCTTGCATCAGGTTTAGCCGAATAGACAGTGTGGGAATAACGCTCAGCCAGTCTGTTTATTGCCGCCAGCGAGTCGTTTTGAGCAAAACAGGCAAAGCGAAATGCACCAGCCGACGAGCCAATAGCATGGATGGGTCTGTCACGCCCAGCAAATAACTGTGGAAAAATCACCCTGTCCAGTCCGGCCAACACAAACCACTTTGGTCCGCCCGACGCGCCGAGCATGTAATCAAACAGATCCGCATGCAGTCCTTCATCTTGTATTTGCCGATAGGCCGCAGGCCCGGCATAGAGTTCCAATACCGACATCAAGGTACCTGTTGGGTGTTATTCACAGACCGCCTCTTTTACGTATGCCAAGCCCCTTCGTCAAGGCTTTAAAATCACTAATTTAAGGTTGACTTTAGTAAAAAACAGCCATAATCGTTGATTTTATCGCCACTGTAGAAAAACCGAGCAGGATAACTTTTCACTTTAATATCAATTAGATAATTAGATTATAACGAGAACTCAACAAGGTTATCCACAGATATCGTGGATAACCTTGTCGGAATAGCCAGATCTACTAACTTGCACCCACTCAAGCCGTTGCGCACAATAACGATCCGGTCTCTGGCCACAAAGGAAGCGCCATGTCTAAACAAACCCTCGCCGTGTTACCTGAAAGTTTCAGCATTCATAGTTTTCCCCAGGACGCCGAGTTACCCGCAGAAGTATTAACGCAACCTTTATATTTTATCGGCCGAACCCGCGACGAGTTATCCATTGTGGTGCCTGATACCTTGTCACTGACATCTGAAAGCTGTGATGCAGGTTGGCGGATACTGGAGGTTTTAGGCCCGCTGCAGCTTTCTATGGTGGGCATCATGGCCAGTATAGGTTCGGTTCTGGCTAAAGCTCGGGTCAGCATCTTTGTCGTTTCAACCTTCGAAACTGATTACTTTTTGGTAAAACAGCCGGATCTCGAGCGGGCGATTCAGGCGTTACAACAAGATGGCTATAAGGTCGACTAAGATGTGGAATCCCTGCAACTTAGTTAGCTCCAGCGCCCCCGAGAGTTCGCGCTTGCAATTGCCTGTATTGGCTCCCGTTAGCGGCAAAGTCGGCTTGCTCGACGATGTGCCAAGCCCAGCCTATGCCAATGGGCTTTTTGGTGTTGGGGTCGCCATAGATATGGCCGGCCATCGCCTGCAAGCCCCTTTCGACGGTATTTTGCAAGACCATACCGCCAGCGGCGAACAATTGCGCCTGCGTAGCCGCCAGGGACTAGAGATGCTCATCCAATTAGGGATAGACAGCCACAAGCTTATGGGCGAAGGATTCAGGGCTAAGCTGCGCAGTGGTCAGGCTTTTACGCAGGGTCAGGCACTGATGGACTTTGATCTGAATTTACTCAAGCGACGCTTTGGTATCGCTCATTGTCTGGTGCTGATTTCACAAACCAGCAAACTCATCGGCATCCAGGCTCACTGCCACAGTATGTTGGCGGGGCAAGAGCCTTGCATGACACTGCATTTTCGCTAGCGCTGGCGGGCGTTAAGGCTAATTCCAAATCGCATGGATTTGACAGTATTTGGTATAGCCAGACAGGGGCAGAAGGTTCAATCGCGCATCACTTTAGGCTAAGCTTGCAGCCCCTTAGTTTCGAACAAGACTCATCCCATGACCACCATGTACGGCATTAAAAACTGCGACACTATCAAAAAAGCCAGAACCTGGCTGGAGCAGCACAACATCCCTTATGAATTTCACGATTACCGCGTTCAGGGGCTGGATGGCGAATGGCTGCGCAAGGTGGCCGAAGTTGTGGGATGGCAAACCTTGCTCAACACTCGTGGCACCACCTACCGTCAACTCAATGAAACTCAGAAGGCCGATATGGACGCAGACAAAGCCATTGCGCTGATGTGTGAGTACCCAGCCATGATCAAACGGCCATTACTGCAACACAACCAAGACTACCAAGTCGGTTTTAAAGCCGATGATTACGCGAGCCTGTTCAATGCAAAATGATGTACTGGCGCTAACCAAAGCGCTGATAGAAAAAGACTCCATTACCCCGGAAGACGCCGGTTGCCAAACATTAATGGCGGAGTTTCTGCGTCCGTTGGGTTTTGATATCGAAATGATGCATTTCGAAGACACCCTGAATATGTGGGCACGCAAGGGTAAACAAGGCCCGCTGTTTTGTTTTGCCGGTCATACCGATGTGGTACCACCCGGGCCATTGGATAAGTGGCAGTTCCCGCCTTTTAAACCGACGGAGAAGGACGGTTACTTGTACGGCCGAGGTGCCGCCGATATGAAAGGCAGCCTGGCAGCCATGTTAGTTGCCACCAGACGCTTTGTGGAAAAACACCCTGAACATCTGGGCAGCATCGCTTTTTTAATTACTAGCGATGAGGAAGGTCCATTTATTAACGGTACCACAAGGGTCATTGACACGCTCGAAGCCCGCAATGAGAAGATTACCTGGTGCCTTGTGGGTGAGCCCTCCAGCACACACCAGGTAGGCGATATCGTCAAAAACGGCCGCCGTGGATCGTTAACCGGTCACCTGCAGGTAAAAGGCATTCAAGGACATGTGGCCTACCCACATCTGGCACGTAACCCAGTGCATCAAGCGGCACCGGCGCTGGCCGAATTGGCTGGCATCGAATGGGACAAGGGCAATGCGTCGTTCCCCCCCACCAGTTTCCAGATATCCAATATTCAGGCCGGCACTGGCGCAGGTAACGTGATCCCCGGCGAACTCGCTGTTCAGTTTAACTTCCGTTTCAGCACCGAAGTAACCGATCAGCAGTTGATTGAACGTACTCGTGCGATTTTGGACAAACATGCACTGGAGTACGATCTGGAATGGACCTTTAACGGCCAACCCTTTCTAACTGACAGCGGCAAGCTGGTAGACGCTACCCGGGAGGCAATTCGCAAAGGTTGCGGACTGGAAACCGAGTTATCCACCGCTGGCGGTACCTCGGACGGACGTTTTATCGCCCCGACCGGCGCGCAGGTCATCGAACTTGGACCGGTCAACGCCACCATTCATAAGGTCAATGAGTGCGTGAAAATTGAGGATCTGTATAAACTGGCTGACACATACGAAGCGTTACTAGAAGGCTTGCTATGCTAAGCGCCTTGCAGCTAACCGGTCGGGATCGCAGCCACCTGATTGAGTGGCGCCCCGGCCATTGGCTGCAACCGCAAGTTGCCGAGGCCATGGAACATATGACTCAGGCTGCTAATAATGAGGGTATCGACTTACAGCCGGTCAGCAGCTTTCGTGATTGTGCCCGCCAGTTGGCTATTTGGAATGCCAAATGGCTAGGGCAACGACCGATTCTGGATATTCACAGCAGGCCGATGGATATCAATCAGCTCTCAGATCAACAAAAACTCTTTGCTATTTTGACCTGGTCGGCCCTGCCTGGGGCCAGCCGTCATCATTGGGGCACGGATTTAGATGTGTATGATGCGGATGCGGTAAATAACTGGCCTGGAAAATTTCAGTTAATCCCGCAAGAATATGCCCAAGGCGGCCCTTGCCATAAGTTAGCCTGCTGGCTGGATAAAAACGCCCAGCGTTTGGGATTTTTCCAACCATATCAGCAATACACCGGTGGCATCGCCACCGAACCTTGGCATTTGAGCCATCGTCGTTGTGCCGACCAGATGCAGTCTCAGCTATGCCTGACGACATTACAGCAATGCATTGAAGAATTGGATATTCTGGGCAAAGAAGTCATTTTGGCTAATCTGCCAGACATCTACTACCGCTTCATCCAATTAAACACAGAGGCAAATTAACCATGAGTTGGACAGTCGCTCTGATTATCCTGTTGGTACTTGGTGTTATCGTCAGTAACTTACTGCTGCTCAAGCAAAGTGCCAATCACAAACTTCCCAGCCTCAAGGATAAACAACCGCAAGACAAAACGGAAAACCAAAAGGGATCAGCCTGGGATGAGGATGACGACTAAGTCATCCTGTCGCGCTAACCTCGATAGCGAACAGCAGTGCCGCTGATACTGACCATAAGCATACTGCCTTTGCTGCCCACCACCTGGTAGTCTAAATCTACCGCCAGGACGGCATTTGCACCTAGTGATCGGGCTTCTGCTTCCAACTCAGCAAAAGCAATTTTGCGGGCCTTGGTGAGCTCATCTTCATATGAACCACTGCGCCCACCAACAATATCGCGAATTGAGGCAAATAGATCAGAGAACAAGTTGGCCCCCATCACGGCTTCGCCGACAACAACACCTAGATAGGCCTCAACTTCCTTTCCCTCTAAATGGTGCGTGGTCGTAATTATCATGCTTTAAGCTCCTCTAACAATTGACTAATCGCTTGGCATTCCTCGGCTGCCTGTTCTGGCTTATAAGGTATAGCAGGATGCCTCCCCCACACGGGAGCAGGCCAGGCAATATCATGACGAAATCGGGCAATATGATGCACATGCAGTTGCTCGACCACATTTCCCAGTGCAGCCAGATTCATTTTATCGGGCTGATACCGTTTCTGCATGGCCCGGGTCAGACAGGCTGACTCAACCCAAAATTGTTGTTGCTGAGCAATAGACAGATCCAGAATTTCCCTTGCCCCTTGGATTTTGGGAACCAGTATCGCCCAGGGATATTGGCTATCGTTCATCAACAAAACCAGACTTAAGGGGAGCTCGGTAACCAGCAGGCAATCCTGCTGCAGGCGGTGATCAAGTTGAAACATGCTAATTAAATGAGTAGCCTTAAACAGAATGCCTTCAAAGATACCCAATTGTGCTGCACCTGACCAACTCAATTTACACCGCTTGCCAACGACCAGGATTTCTTCTGCTGCTTGCCTTGTTACTCTCCTTCGACGCACAGGCCAGCAGTTTGAGAGTGGTTACCGAGATATCGCCTCCAGCACAAACCTGGGAAGAAGATCGGGTAGGCGGCATAGTGACCGAACGGGTACGTAAGGTGGTAAATGGTGCAGGATTCCAGGCCGAGATTCAGGCCTACCCTTGGGCCAGAGCCTATGAACAGGCATTGGCAGGACCATCCACATTAATTTATGCGATGGCGAAAACGCCCGAACGGGAAGCTCAGTTTAAATGGATAGGCCCAGTCGGCCGTTATCGTCTTGGCTTTCTTAAGCTCAAACGCAACCAAGATATCACCATCACACAGTTAGAACAGGGGCGGCGCTACATCACCGCGGTACAGCGTCAGGATGTGGCGGTAGATGTGCTGATGCAAAGCGGCTTCGAACAAGGCAAGCAACTATTTCTCACCGCCGACATCCAGCAATCCTGGGAGTTGCTGCGTAAAGGCAAAGTCGATCTGATTATTGAAGACCCGGATGTTATCGACGAGATGCTGCACAATCTAAATCTAACCCAACAAGACGTGGAGTTCGTTTACATGATCCCTGAGTTGGATCAGCTTACCTATCTGGCTGCCAGTTTGGATACAAATGACAGCCTGGTAGAGAAGCTCAGACTGTCACTTTATCGACAGGATTTTTCCCTCAACGACTTGTAAGTCAGATGCTGGTTGGCACCACAGTTAACAGCGCACGTTGCCCCAAGGCCACCTTAGCATTGGGAAAAACTATGGCCTCCCCTTCCTGCTCGGCAAAATACTGAGCACCGGTTTCTTCCGCTAACAAATAACCTTTGGGAAAATCAGTAAAGTTGGGCGCATCATCGGCAAAATTCAACCGGAAGTCTTCCTGTGTGCGATTAATAATCTGATTGATTTTATATACCAGCACTGCATCAGGATTATACTCGGGCAGTGACAACGCCTCCTGGCTTATCAATGCCAGCAAGGTATCTCTGGCCTGTTGAAAACGCTGCATGTCATTTTGCCCAAATGGCGCCACTTTACCCAATTCTACGGTAAAGGCATCAGCACCAAACTCGTTGGAGGAAAAATAACTAAAGGTGGTGGTCGGGCTATTGGATAACAAGAACGTATTTACCCCGCAGGCAAACAAGAACTGTAATTGCGATTTCTTCCAAGGCTGACCATGACGAAAGGGATAAACGGCAAATTTTTCATTCTTCGAACCGCGGATAGCGGTATGTAAATCGTAATGGCAGCGGTAGGTCTGGCCCAATTTCTCACCTTGTCGATAGAAATGCCCAACAGCCAATTCCAGTGCTTTAGCTCGCACACGTTCCTGATTAACAAGGCCAGGCCCTGACGAGTGAGCGCCGCTGAACAAGCGGTTCATGTTCTCTTCGACAAAACGCTCACCTAAGTCCATTGCAGGTAGGTTACCGAACAAAAACAACACCCGGTGAGAAGCGGTCAGTGTTTCCGTTAGCAAAGCTTGAACCAGCTCGTCACATATCTCAATGGGCGCCGTTTCATTGCCGTGCACGCCGCTGGACAACACGATGTCTTTGCCTTTGGGAGATACGGGCGTAAAGCTAATAATACCTGGCGCACTGATTTCCACTTGGGTGCCATTGTCTAAAGTGAATGCAAAAGGCGCAGTAAAAAGCGCGGGAGATTGGCGGCTAAGAGAGAGAAATTGACCGTGCGAACGCAACAACTCGATAGACATAGGGTTCCTGGCTAATGAATTTGGTCGCTTATAGTACCAGAATCACTTAGTCGGGTGCAGAGGATCAGCTAACCCTGTCACGATAAGCCAGCGAGTCTCCGACTATCAAATCACTGTGAATAAATTCCACCAGGCGCTCAAAAGGTACCGCTTTGGAAAATAAAAAGCCCTGTCCTTTGCTAATCCCAATTTCGCGCAATGCGTGCAGTTGTTCAACCGATTCGATCCCTTCGGCGATGACCTGGCAGCCGAGGGCCCCGGCAATAAGCTGAGAAGCCTGAATAATGGCTTTATTCACCGGATTTCGGTCCAGTCCCATCACAAAGGTCTTATCAATTTTAATGGTATCCAGCTCGATATCTCGGATATAGGCCAGATTTGAGTAGCCTTTGCCAAAATCATCCACAGCGATGGACAATCCCAGGGCTTTTATCTGTGATAACTGTCGCTTCACCAATAACGAATTGGATAGTGCCACATCTTCGGTTAATTCCAGCTCAAGACGAGACAGATCGACTGCGTACTTATCGGCCAGACGTTTTACCTTACTGACAAACTGAGAGTCATATAACTGTGTGGGAGATATATTTACTGAGACTTGGATATTAAGACCAAGGCTCTCTAAACAAAGCGCTGTTTCAAACGCCTTCTCCAGCACCCAGTAGCCTACTTCATTCATCATGTTGTAAGACTCGGCGGCTTCAATAAAACTGCCAGGCACTATAATGCCATCTAGTGGGTGATTCCAACGCAGCAAACATTCCGCTCCCACCACCTTGAAGGTACCCAGATCCACCTTGGGCTGGAAATACAGCTCCAGCTCTTCATTAGCAAAGGCCCGTTTAAGATCGGCTTTCAGTGCCAGGGAACGCCCCGTTTCAGGTTTCTCCTGCAAACGGGTGATCTGGAAGTTATCGTACTTGTTTTGCTTAGCTTGCTTTAGCGCCATTTCAGCGCCGGAAAACAGCCGGGAAGCATCCTCATTACCTGGCAAATTCGCCACGGCACCGACATTAAAATCAGCCACAAAGGCATTATCGTCAAATACGATAGGCGCTTTGAAGTGCTCAATTAAATGGCTGTAAAAGCCCCTCAACTGCGCATCGCTGTGGGTACCTGGGATCATCAGGCCGAAAATATCACCGCTAACCCTGCCCAGTAAGCAACGAGGACCAAACAAGGCATTAATACGCCGCGCCAACTCCTCAAGAATTAAATCGCCGACTTTATAGCCAAAACTACTGCTGACATCGGAGAAACGCACCACATCAATAAATAACAGAGACAACTGAGCATCGGCCTCAACAGCCTGTTCAATGCGATGAAAAAACGCATAGCGATTGGGAATAGTTGCCAGGGACTGGTATGAAACACTCATTGAGTACTGCTTCACCTCTGAATTACCGACAGCCGTTATCCACAAGACACCGGCCTGGTGCAGTACGCACCACCATTTTCATGCCGCCTCATGCAGCCAAAAACGTCAGGAAGCGAGGCAATCTGCCAGACGCTTCCTTAGTCAACCTTACGCAGCACAAGCACTCATCCAGTGTAGAGCTTACCCTGCTGGTTGTTCGGGCTAGTCTACCTTGCAGGAAGACAAGCGCCAAATTTTTTCCACATAGTCTCTAATAGAGCGATCTGAGGTAAATTTACCCATTCTGGCAGTATTCAATATTGCCATGCGTGCCCAGCGAATTTTGTCCCTATAGGCCCCATCTGCTCTCTTTTGTGCATCAGAATAAGCTTCAAAATCGGCCAGAACCATATATGGATCACCACCGTCCAATAGGCTCTGTTTAACACTGACTAGCTCGCCGGGTTTACCTGGAGTGAAATAATCGGTTTCCAGCCAATCCAATACGGCTTTAATTTCCCGGTTGGTATCGTAGTAGTCATAGGGGCTGTACCCCGCCTTTTGCATCTTGTGTACCTGCTCAACTGTCAGGCCAAAAATAAAGATATTGTCTTCACCAACTTCCTCGGCAATCTCAATATTGGCACCATCAAGCGTTCCGACCGTCACTGCACCGTTTAACGCCAATTTCATATTGCCGGTACCGGAAGCCTCTTTGCCTGCGGTTGAAATCTGCTCGGAAATATCCGCAGCCGGAATCATCTTCTCCGCTAAGCTGACTCGGTAATTAGGCAAAAATACCACCTTCAGTTTGTGGTTTACCCGCTTATCGTTATTGATTTTGTCTGCCACTTTGTTGATGGCATAAATGATGTCTTTGGCCAACTTATAGCCCGGAGCGGCCTTAGCCCCAAATAAAAATGCGCGTGGATGCATATCATAGTCGGGGTTTTCAAGCAGACGCCGGTACAAGGCCAAAATATGCAGCAGGTTAAGATGCTGGCGCTTGTATTCATGCAGACGTTTAATTTGCACATCAAAGATCATATTGGCATCCAACTCAACCCCCGTCAGACGCTTTACCTCCTCGGCAAGCAGCAGTTTGTTTGCATGCTTAATCTGCATAAACTGCTGCTGAAAGGCTTTATCATCAGCAAAACTTGCCAAACCTTGCAATTGATCAAGCTTAAGTGGCCATTCGTCACCCAGTTTACTGCTGATCAACTCAGACAATTTGGGGTTACAGGCTTTTAGCCATCGTCTCGGCGTAATTCCGTTGGTTACGTTGGTTAGCTTACCAGGCCAAAGCTGGTCAAACTCGGGGAATAATTGCTCCTTGACCAACTTAGAATGAATGGCCGCGACACCGTTTACCGCGAATGAACCTATCACCGACAAGTTGCCCATGCGGATCATCTTTTCGCTGCCTTCTTCGATGATGGACAGCTTACGCTTGACCACATCGTTACCCGGCCAGGTCTTATCCACCAGCGCCATAAATCTATGGTTGATCTCGTAGATAATCTCCAGATGACGTGGCAGAATTTTTTCCAGCATACGGGCTGGCCAACGCTCTAACGCTTCAGGTAACAAGGTATGGTTAGTGTATGCAAAGGAATGGGTACAAATTTCCCAGGCTTTATCCCAGTTCATTTGCGCCCTATCCACCAGGATTCGCATCAGCTCGGCAATGGCTATTGCCGGATGGGTGTCGTTTAACTGAATAACCACCTGCTCGGCGAAACGACTCCAGTCATCACCATGGGCCCGCTTGTAACGGCGGATGATGTCTTTCAGTGAACAGGCACAGAAAAAGTACTGCTGAATTAAACGCAGCTCTTTGCCAGCTTCAGTTTCATCATTGGGGTACAAGACCTTGGAGATAGTTTCGGCCTGCACGTTTTCGCGCTGTGCATCCAGATAACCACCGGCATTAAACACATCCCAGTTAAAGTAGCCGGATGCCCGGCTTTCCCATAACCTCAGAACGTTAACGGTTTTACCGCCATAGCCAACCACTGGAATATCCCAGGGAACACCACGAACAATAGAGCCAGGGTGCCACTCTTTGTGGATCTGGCCGTTGTCACCGTATTTGGTTTCCACATAACCATACAAGGAAACCTCCTGAATTGACTCAGGGCGACATATTTCCCAGGGATTACCGTAATCACGCCAGCTATCTGGCCGTTCAATTTGCGCGCCGGATTGAATCTCCTGACGAAACAAGCCATGCTCATAGTGCAGACCATAGCCAATAGCCGGCAGTTGTAAGGTGGCCAGCGAATCAATAAAACAAGCAGCCAATCGTCCCAGGCCGCCATTGCCCAGGGCCATGTCCGGCTCTTCTTCCATCACATCGTTAATATCTACACCTAACTCAACCAAGGCCTGACGGGTTGCATCAAACAATCCGAGATTTTGCAGATTGTTAGACATTAAGCGGCCCATTAAAAACTCGGCTGAGAAATAGTGCACCGCACGAGTGTCGTTCATATAGTGGGTTTTTTGCGTGATGCGCAAACGCTCCATCACCTGTTCCTGGACAGCAGCACAGGTAGCCTTCCACCAAGCGTGATTATTCGCTTTGTTCTCATCGGTTCCCAGGGAACAATGCAAATGACGGATAATGGCTTGCTTAATGTCGTTCTTATCCAATTCCGTTATTGCTTTTGCCTGCTGTGGATGTAATGCCGAGTTGCCCGTCGTGTTCATTGCTATCCCCTTTGGAATACACCACCTGCCAAGGCGAAAAGGCAGGTCTGTTTAGCTATTCTTATTGGTCAAATACCGAGTGCTCATTCCCGGCTACCAGGCTGCACATGGATATCAAGCAGAAACATTAGTCTAGCCAATGCAGCCGGATTGTTTTGTAATTTAATTACAAATACGCTTTGAGTGTAATGTTTTTGAACGGAATTGAAATGGCAATTTTGTTGCGACCAGGTTAACAAAAAAAGCAATGCCCGGATAAACCGGGCATCACATACATTACGTTAACATTCAACCAGGAATGCTGGATCAATTTTTTAACTTTCCGCGTCAAACACCTGATTTACCAGAGTTTGGGCTTCTTCAATCAGCAACTGCAAATGTGAATCGCCTTTAAAACTCTCCGCATATATCTTATAAACCGATTCAGTGCCGGACGGACGGGCTGCAAACCAGCCGTTTTGGGTCGCCACTTTCAGTCCACCAATGGCCGCATCATTGCCTGGCGCTCGGGTCAGGATCTGCTCTATGGTTTCACCTGCGAGTTGCTTTGACGTCACAACCTCAGGTGTCATGCTGGACAGACGTTTTTTCTGCGTGGCATTGGCCGCTACGTCAATACGCTTATAGCTAGGCGCACCAAACTTATCAGTCAGCCCTTGATAGCCCTGGCCTGGATCTTTTCCGGTCACAGCCAGAATCTCTGCCGCCAGTAAGCACAAGATGATACCGTCTTTATCGGTGGCCCAGCTGGTACCGTCCCGACGTAGGAAAATCCCGCCTGCGCTTTCTTCACCAGCGAAGCCCATGCTGCCATCCAGCATATAAGGCACAAACCACTTAAAGCCCACCGGCATCTCAGCCAAAGGACGATTCAAGGCCCCGGCCACCCTGTCAATCATGCTGGATGACACTAAGGTCTTGCCTATTTTGAGCTTATCACTCCACTGCGGACGATGGCGATACAGGTAATCAATCGCTACCGCCAGGTAGTGATTAGGATTCATCAGGCCGGAGGATTTACACACGATACCGTGACGGTCGAAGTCTGCATCGTTACCAAAGGCCAAATCGAACTGGTCTTTCATACTGATAAGACCGGCCATGGCATAAGGAGAGGAACAATCCATACGGATCTTGCCATCCTTATCCAAATGCATAAACGAAAAGGCGGGGTCGACTCGGCGGTTAACCACCTGAATATCCAGCTTATAACGCTCGGCAATGCGATCCCAATAGGCCAAACCTGCTCCACCAAGGGGATCCGTGCCTAACTTTAGGCCCGCCGAAGCTATTGCTTGCATATCCACAACCTGATCAAGCTGCAGAACGTAATCCTCGGCAAAATCACGTTCATGCACATAGCCACTGCGTAGCGCCTGATTGAAATCCAGGCGTTTTACCCCCTGCAGATCTTTAGCGATGAGATCGTTTGCACGAGTTTGAATCTGATCAGTAACCTGATTATCTGCCGGACCACCATGGGGCGGGTTGTATTTGAAGCCCCCATCCTGAGGCGGGTTATGTGACGGCGTGATAACAATACCGTCAGCAAAACCGCTGGTTCGGCCACGGTTGTAATTCAAAATGGCGAGAGAAACCGCTGGTGTTGGGGTATAGCCACGGCCAGCTTCTACCACTAACTGTACCTGGTTAGCGCTGAGCACTTCCACCGCAGTAATAAAAGCTGGCTCAGATAGCGCGTGGGTATCCATGCCCACAAACAGTGGCCCATCAATATTATTCGCCAAACGGTATTCAGCCAGTGCCTGACAGATAGCCGCTATATGCGCATCGTTAAAGGTGCAATTCAACGAACTGCCACGATGCCCGGAGGTGCCGAACATGACAGCATGTTCCGGAGCAGATTTGTCGGGCCTGTTAGTGTAATAAGCCGCAACCAACCGGGGAATGTTATCCAGTTGTTCTTCAGTGGCGGGGTGTCCTGCCAGAGGGTGGAGTGCCATCGGTTTTCCTTACTTCAGCGCTTTAAAATTACAGTTTACTCTGCGTCACCTTGAAACTCAGGGTCAAGGAAACGCGCGAGTCGATTTGCGTCCTGCGTGCTATATCCCAGTAACTTAGCCACTTCCAAAATCATCGTCAGCTTTTTACGGGTATTGTTGTTAGTCACCACCCAATAGCAGCTACCTGGCAACATTTTGGGGTTGGTACTGCTGCCTGCGGCCAACAATTCTTCTTTGCTGATGGCAAAATATGTGCGGTTGCGGCCTTTAAGTTCCAGCACCTTAGCAAATTCTTTGCCCTGAAAACGTGCCAGTGCCGCCAATACTTCAATAAAGCGCTCAACTACACTGCCCATCTCAGCGACACCAGACTGTTCAAGAAAATCAAACAGTGCCCCTTCCTGAACCGGCAACGCCGACTTTGCAACAGGTGCCACCTTAACAGGTGCAATAACCGCAGGTTCCTCTTTGACGGCAGCTACCTGGGCTGTGGAAGGCTTTACAGCGCCGTCACTAAACAACAAGCGGCGCAGGATTTGCGAGGCACTTTCACCAATATGCTGGGTTTGTGCGGCAATATAACGATACAGCTCTTCATCAATTTCTATATTTTTCATTTTTTCTACTGCTGATTATTCACCTGGCGCTCATTATACTTGGCCTGGCTTTCGGGTACAGTCTCGCGCTACATAGTCTGTTTATGTTATAACGGCGCGCTTTATATTTTCGTGCAATCCAATCCCATGACCTTGAACTATCAAATCAGTGGCCAGGGCAGCCCGGTAGTATTGCTACACGGTTTGTTTGGCAGCCTGGAAAATCTGGGCGGAATCAAACGTGAGCTGGAAAACCAGTTTCAAATCATTGCCATCGACTTACCTGATCATGGGCGCTCTCCACATAGCCAAGCATTCAGCTATGCGCATTACAGCGAGCAAGTATTGCAGCTGTTAAATAGTCTGGATTTAACCAATGTCACCCTGCTTGGACATTCCATGGGCGGCAAGGTCGCAATGAGCCTGGCAATGCATGCACCTAAACAGGTTGCCCAACTGATAGTCGCAGATATTGCCCCGGTTGCCTATCATGACAGACACAGCGGTATTTTTGCCGGGCTGAATCAGGTAGATTTGCCCACCCTGCAAGACAGACGGCAGGCAGATGCACAAATGGCCGTGCATATAAAAGAGCCCGGGGTCAGACAGTTTTTGCTGAAAAGTCTGGCTCAGGAGCAAGGAAAATGGCATTGGCGCTTTAATCTAGACTTACTACAGCGGGATTACAGCAAGATTACCGATTGGCCATTTAGTGGTCTTCGCTACGACGGACCAACGCTTTTTATTAAAGGTGGTCAATCAGACTATCTCCAGGCTGCGTATAAGGATACAATCGCCGCGCAGTTTCCGCGTAGTCAGGGGCGCATTATTGCCGATGCTGGTCATTGGTTACATGCAGAAAAGCCCGCCGCTTTTTGCAAGATTGTTCGCGATTTCATTCGCGTAAATGAGACTAATTAGCATATAGAACGGTGTTGTGCTATAGTCCGCGCCGTTTTCATGAGGTATCAAAGCCATGTTGAGCCAGTATTATGAGCAGATTGAAACCATTGTCCTCAACCTGACCTTGGTTGCCCTGTTCCTGCTGATGGGCTTTGCAGTGCACGATGTGCTGAAAAAAAACGACGTACCTATGGTAGGTCGGGCCGTGGTTTATCTGGTGCTGTTTCTTGGCGCCGCAGGCTTCCTGGCAAAGGGGCTGATTCAAGTATTTTGGCAATCATCCGGCGTGGGCGGCTAACCACGTCAAACAGAGGTATCAAGACATATGGCAAGTGTTGGACTATTTTTCGGTAGCGACACAGGCAACACCGAACATGTTGCCAAGATGATTCAAAAAGAGCTGGGCAAGAACTTAATCGAAGTCCACGATATCGCCAAAAGCAGCAAAGAGGATATTGCTAACTTTGATCTGCTAATGTTCGGTATCCCGACTTGGTACTACGGTGAGGCCCAATGTGATTGGGATGACTTCTTCCCTGAATTGGAAGAAATTGATTTCACCGACAAGCTGGTGGCCATTTTTGGCTGTGGCGATCAGGAAGACTATGCCGAGTATTTCCTGGATGCCATGGGCATGATCCGCGATATCGTTGAAGCTCGCGGTGCCATCATCATCGGACATTGGCCTACCGAAGGCTATCATTTTGAAGCCAGCAAAGGCATGGCCGATGACACCCATTTTGTGGGTCTGGGTATTGACGAAGATCGTCAACCAGAACTGACCGAGCAGCGGGTGAAAGCCTGGTGCAAACAGATCCATGAAGAAATGTGCCTGGCTGAACTTGAGTAAGCCAAACAAGAAAGGAGCCTGAGGCTCCTTTTTTTGTCGCCATAAATCTGTAACAAAGCACCGCTAAGCTGCGCATCCCAAGGCATTCCCCGCACCACCTCTGGTGCCAGTTTCATGGCTTGCAGGATGAACAAGGCAGAATCATTCCCCACATTTCCTTCAGTGAAGGTCACGACTTTCAGTGCCGATAATCCCAAACTTCGTCAGAGGCGTTTGGTAGAAAAACTTTATCATCAGTACTGGTCAGAACTATGCGCAAGATTGCGCCATTTGTATGGTGAAGGCCCCCCGGATCCACAGGATATTGCTCAAGAGGCGTTCACCCGATTATCGCAAATGGACAGTCTCAACCATGTACTTAATCCCAGGGCATTTTTATATAAAGTGGCGTTCAATATTGGCCATAAGTCTGTTGGTCATATCATCAAAACCCGCGAATTCCTTGCCGAACAACTGGAAGATGACAACGTATTGCTAAACGACTTATGTCCGGAACAATTGCTTGCACAGGCGCAACAAATGGATGCATTGCAACGGGCCGTAGCAGAGCTAAATGACAAACAACGAGAAATCTTGCTGCGCTGTCGAATCAAGGGCCAAACCTACGCACAAATTGCTGAACAAACCGGCTGGAGCCTGGCGGATATCAGCCGTCAATTGACCAGCGCTCTCGCCCAGTTAGCCGCCAGTCAACCACAGGATAGAGATTGATGACAGCACATGACAATCAGGTGGCCATTGAGGCTGAGGCGCGGGCCTGGCTGATAAAACTCTTTAATGACAGCCCTGACGAGCAATTAAAAGCCGAATTCAGCCACTGGCTGAATCGTTCTGACAAACACCGACAGGCATTTATCAGAAGTGAAAAGCTATGGCGTCAGTTGGGCCTGCTGGACAACCTGGCCGAACTTAGCGACATGCTGCCGCCGCAGCCGATGAAGCGCAGCAAACCCAGAACCAATGTATCGGCTTGGTTGGGTATGGCTGCTGCCGCTATCTTGCTGGTCACAGGAATAAACTGGCAGCATAAAACGCTGCCGGTCAGTCAGCAGGTCGTTCAGCAGTTCCAGACTCCTGAACATACCAATACCGCAATCACCCTGCCCGACGGCAGCCGCCTGGTGTCTGCGGGTCAGGCTCGCTTTAGCTTTGAACGTAAAGACAATGAACGATATTTGGCTATGCAATCGGGCACGCTGTACTTCGATATTGCTCATGACGTGGCGCATCCTTTTGTCATCAGCAGCGCAGGCTCCCGCATACAAGTTGTGGGTACCGAATTTGAAATCAGCCTACAGGAAGACCAAATGCGACTGTCTGTGCATGAAGGGCTAGTCCAGTTAAGCGCCCTCGACACCAGCCGTGCTGACCAAGTGGTCATGCTGGCAGCGGGGCAACAGCAACTGGCCAATACCGAAGGGCGCTTGCTGGGTGAGGTGCGCCAATTTGACAGTAAGAGTACTTTGGCCTGGTTACAAGGTCGGCTGAGTTATGACGGTACACCGCTCGCGCAGGTAATGGCACAGATAAATCGCTACCGTGCTACTCCCATTGAGATTGAAGATCCTGAACTGGCTGCCTTGCAGATCACCACCTCCTGCCGCCTGGACCAAATTGAGCAGATGTTATCTGGTTTACTCTTGGCTCACGACCTCAAGCTGGTTCAGCAATCTGGCCGCACACTAATCCAGCAGTCTGAATAAATCCTGTCCAGTTATATGAAGATTCCATGACATTTAGCCTTTTCCTGGAAAATATCCGCCGCGCCGGACTCCTTTGAGTGACATCAGACGTCACACAAACTAACCACTGGAGTATTTGCACATGAAAGCCATACCGGCGCCTGTTAAACATTCTCTTTGCCACCTGGCCGTTGTTTCCGCCCTGACTTTGGGTGTTGCCAGTGTCAGTTATGCACAAAGCGAAGCGACAACGCTCACCGGCCTGCCTTTAGGGCAAGCGCTCAACTCGCTGTCACAGCAATTGGGCTTAGTGATCATTGCGCCAACTCGGCTGGTACGGGACAAAACCGCCGCAACGGCCGACAGCACCCTGCCACCATTGGAGCAAGTGCGCCAAATGCTTAAAGGCAGTGGCCTGCAGGTACAACAAGACCATAACGGCACCTTAGTGATCAAAGCCGGTCAAACCAATGCTCAGGTGACTAATGAGCAACAGGTATCTTCCACTAAGAGCATGGATGAAATCGTGGTTACCGCCATGAAACGCGAAAGCACTCTGCAAGACGTGCCGGTAGCACTGTCGGTATTGGGTCAGCAGGCGATTCGTGACAAGGGTATCAGTGATTTCACCGATCTGGTGGACAGCCTGGCAGGCGTATCTATCAACTCGGCCTTTGGCGGCCCGGAAAACAGCTTTATCACCATTCGCGGTATCGGTGGCGCCGATGATTACAAACCCAACGGTAACCCTTCAGTGGCCTTGCATGTGGATGGCATCTACCAAACCTCCAATGCCTACCTGAGCATGCCATTATTTGATTTAGAGCGTATTGAGGTGGTTAAAGGCCCACAAGGCACCTTGTATGGCCGTAACACCACAGCAGGTGCCATCAACGCCATTACCCGCGGTGCCACAGATAGCCTCGAAGGATATGCTGAACTGGAGTACGGCTCATATGATCATATTTCAGGCACCTTTGCAGTAGGCGGTCCACTTTCCGATAAGCTGGGTGCCCGTGTAGCGGTAACCATGCGTCAGGGTGGCGGTTTTATGGACGGTGAAGGGGCTGGAAGCTTTGCCGGATATGTACCTGAAGGCTTTGAAGGCATCATCCCGCCAGTCAGCGATCCGGGCAAACGTGAAGGCTTTGGAGATGCCGACCTGTTTGCCATGCGTGGTACAGTGCAATATGCATTCAGCCCGCTCACTGAACTAACTTTGCGTTATTTTATGAGCGCCAATAACGGTGATACCCGCCAGTATGACCGTATCGCCTTCAGTGACGACAAACCGGCCCTGAACGCTGGTGAAGACAGCGATCCTTATCGTTTCTACGCGTCCGAGTATTACTCGCATCAAATCGATGTCAGCGGCTTTAACGGCGAGTTTTCTCACCAACTCCCCAATCAAATGAGCCTGGATGTGCTG
This sequence comes from Bowmanella yangjiangensis, assembly GCF_018531185.1. Classification (NCBI taxonomy): domain Bacteria; kingdom Pseudomonadati; phylum Pseudomonadota; class Gammaproteobacteria; order Alteromonadales; family Alteromonadaceae; genus Bowmanella; species Bowmanella yangjiangensis. The sequence goes on along the minus strand of NZ_JAHDJU010000001.1, from coordinate 1,536,220 downwards.
GCTGGCTATCAAAAAAGCGAACGTAACGTGTCCGGTAATGGTGACGGTACGCCTTTCCCTAAGTTCCGCTACGACTTTGATGAAGAGCTGGAACAAAGCTCACTGGAAGTACGACTGTCCGATGTTAGCGGCGGTGAAGTGGATTGGTTGGTCGGCGCCTTTATTGTTAGCGACAGCGTCGATTTTATCAGCGACTGGACCAGCTATGCGGTGATGTCACAGTACAGCTCGCCCTATAACCAGCGCCGCAACAGCTCTGCCCTGTTTGGAAATCTGGACTGGTATCTGACCGATGACTTGAGCATTAATGCCGGTCTTCGCTACACCAGTGACCAAGTGAAGTTTCGAGGCAGTAACATCGACCACAATCCTTGGGGCGTGTCGGTGTATGAAGACTACTTCAAATCCCCGTCAAACTTCTCCTGGGACAGAGAGTTCACCGACAACAACCTGTCAGGCAAGCTCTCGGCCACTTACTATGTATCTGACCGTCTGAACGTTTTTGCCTCCGTGGGTACAGCCTATCGTGGCGGCGGTTTTGACGGTACGTCTATCTTTACTCTGGAAGAGACAGAACCTTTTGATTCAGAGGAAGTTCTGGCCTATGAAGCTGGTCTGCGCTACGTTCATGAAGAAGGCCTGAACCTGAGTCTGGACCTGTTCTCCTATGAGTTTGAAGAGCTGCAAGCCACGGCGCGCCTGGCTAACGACACCAACGGCCGCACCAACGTCGGTAAAGCTGAAGTCAAAGGAGGCGAAGCCGCCCTGTCTTTGCCGGTTTGGCAAGGAGACAATCAGTCATTCAGCCTGGATGCAGCGGTAACCTACCTGGACTCAGAGATCACCGAGTTCCACTCCAACCGGGTCAATGATGTGCAAAATACCCTGGGCGATCCCCTGCCCGGCTCTCCACGCTGGAGTGGCAATGCCGCTTTTGAGTATCTGCACTTGTTGTCAGACTCACAACTGCGTGCCCGCCTGGAGTACAGCTTCCATGATGAAGAGTCAAACCGCCTAAACGCTGGTGAAGGAAACCTGACCCCTGCGTATTCCCTACTGGGCTTGCGTCTGGAACTGGCCATGAATAGCGGCATGACCTTATATGCCTATGGCCGTAATATTCTGGATAAAGAGTATTTTCTGGAGCTGAATGCGGGTGCCAGATTAGTGGGAGAACCCGCTACTTATGGCGCCGGGATAAACTACAGCTTCTAACTTGGCCAGTTGAACTTTAGCCCTACTTGGGCTGAGAGAGACAACAAAGGGGCCCAAAGGCCCCTTTTTTACAACTTGAAGCGCGCGACGGCTTGGTTTAGCTGATGCATCAACTCGCCCACTTCGGCAATAGCGTCACTAGACTGGCGGGTAGATTGTCCACTTTGCTCGGTCAGCTCCACAATCTGTTGCAAGCTACTTGTCACCGCATCTAACAGTTCATCCTGATTTTCCGTGTCACTGACTATCTCGACATTCACCTTCGCCAGCTCTTCAATAATCTCTCGAATGACGCCTATTTCATCATTAACCTTTTCAATCAAACCGACACTTTCCTGAGCCTGGCTCTGCCCTGTTTCGATGGCCGCCACTGCTTGCCCCGCATCAGATTGTAAGCTTAGGATCATCTTTTCAATTTCTTCGGTGGATTGATGGGTACGATTGGCTAAGGTTCTAACCTCATCGGCCACCACCGCAAAGCCTCTTCCCTGCTCTCCAGCCCGGGCGGCTTCAATAGCTGCATTTAACGCCAGTAAATTGGTCTGGGCCGCGATGGTTTTAATCACATCCAAAATGCCGCCTATATTACGACTGTTGTTATCCAGCCGATCAATGATCTGTCCCGAATGCACGGCTTGTTCGGCCTGAGCCTGAATTTGCTGATGCGAGGCGCCAACCAATTCACTGGCTCTGGCCGTTTGCTCCAGCACCCGGTTCAGGCGCTCTTGGCTTTCCTGAATCTGGCCAAGATTGCTCTTGCTGGTTGCCCTAACCTGCTCAGTGTGGGTAGCAGTTTGTCTGATCTGGCGGGTTTGCTGCTCAACTTGCTGAAGGGTCTTTTGCGATAAGGTCTGGCTGCTGCGCGTCGCTTCATTCAACAGCCCCTCTTGACGAGTAATACGCTCTACCACCTGGTGCAGACTGGCGCTAAGCTGATTGACATCCCGCGCTAAGGCCGCAAACTCATCGTTGCCCGTAGTGTCGGCTTTGTGGGTTAAATCGCCCTGACTGATAATGCTCAGGCTAGCACGGATTTTTTCCAGCGGACGAGAGATACTGCGCGCCGCCATGGTACCTATAATCACCACCAACACCAGCGCTAAACCCAGAATCACCAGGGTTTTGACAATATTGCTCTGTACCACATCCAGTATGGCATTTTGCCCGTCCAGCGTGTCGCCATTGACCTTAGCGAATAACGTCGCCAGGTGCTGTCTGGCAAGTTGCACACTTTCATCGGCCTGGGTCATTTGCTGCTCCGCCTGCACTATCAGTTGGATGCGATGACGCTGCTGCGAGATTAATCCCTCTTCACCGTTAAACTGATTGACGAAGATCTGATACTGTTCATTAAACGCAGCCATCAGGCCGTCTGTATCCACGCCCTCGGCCAATCTGTTTATGTAATCAACGTTGTTATTCAGATCCCCAAGGGTCAGCACCAGATTTTCTTCAATATTGGTACTCAGTTCTGCATCGGTGGCGACCAGATACTCTTTCGAGGCATTCAGCAAGGTAATGATGATATTGTCTATGCGTCCGCCAGCCCCGACCACGGAAGCCAAACGTCCCTCTTCGGCACCATCCAGCTCTGCCATATCCAGCAAGTTCGCCCCGGCATCTCCACCGCTGAACTGTAGCTCTTTATAGTATTCACTGATTTGTTGTTTAGCCTGCAGTGCCTGACGGCGTAATTCATACATAGCAGTGGATGCCGTTAGGTATTGCGATGACGCCTCTACGGCCTGTTGCAGACTTTGCTTTTCATCATCAGCCAAAGGCAAGGTGTCAAGTTGCGTCAACAAGTCCCGAAACTGTGAGGACAGACGACTGAATTCATCAAAATTGGCGTTCAGCCTGTCAGGCTGATTAAGAAAGTAACCTTGCAAGGAGACTTTATCCAGAGTCAGGATCTGAGTTTGCGCAGCCAACATTTTCGCCTGAACCGGCATTTTTTCTTTAGCCACCAATTGGGCCGAATCACGGATACTGGATAACCCCCAGTAAGACAGGATACTGGTGCACAATAACAGCAGGCCAAACAGTACAAAGCCGGTAATGATTTTACCAACAACGGTTATTCGCATGGATAACTACCTGATTATTTGAGAGTTCACACCCTCTTTGATTATTTTATATAGTCCATGGATAGCTAAATGACGACCTCAAACACCGAGAACGTCAGGCATTTCCCTGCGCCACCTGGTCTGACCAGGATGTTAACAGCAGCTTAACAACTTGCCAATGGTTGATTCCTCTACGCCAACAGATGGGTAAAACACATGCAGTCGTCGTTGAGCGGTTAGACAATTGCCATGGAATGGCTTTTCATCTTGCCCGACTTCCCTATAATGAGACCACCTAGAACAATGTTGGCACCTGTTGCATGGATCAGAACCAAGAGTTGAAAAAAGCTGGCCTGAAGGTCACCTTACCCCGTATCAAAATCCTCGAGATACTGCAGGATCCTAAAAACCAGCACATCAGTGCTGAAGACGTATACAAGATCCTATTGGAACAAGGTGAAGAGATTGGCCTGGCCACGGTTTACCGGGTGCTAAACCAGTTTGACGATGCCGGTCTATTGGATCGACACCATTTCGAAGGCGGCAAATCCGTATTTGAGATCGGTCATAAGAAACATCATGACCATTTGGTTTGTCTCAGATGTGGTAAAGTGGTGGAGTTCGAAGACGAAATCATCGAGCAACGTCAGGCTGAGGTTGCCAAAGCAAATAACATCAGACTCACCCATCACAGCTTGTACCTATACGGATACTGTGATCCCGTGTGCAACGACGGCGAGTGATATTCGCTATCCGTAAAAAAAGCTGCCTAGGCAGCTTTTTTTATATCACTAGATCAGTACTCGTATTTATGTGCGGAAAATAGTGTTTGGGCCTGCTCCCACACTGGGCCGGGCTGACCACTGCCGACAGGTTCACCATTTAGGCTGACGATTGGTGCTACTTCTTTGCTTGAACTGGTTAACCATAGTTCATCAGCGTTTAACACTTCATCCAAACTGATGGGACGCTCTTCCACCTTAAAACTGCCATCTTTACGCAAAATGGCCAGCAACAGGTGGCGGGTGATACCTGGCAGTATCTGATGATCCAGCTCAGGAGTAGCAATCACACCGTCCTTAACCATAAATACGTTACAAGACGCCGCTTCGGTTAACTGTTGGTCTTCATTAAACAGCAGCACTTCATCTGCACCGCGCTGCTGCCCTTGATGGTAGTGCATAATATTGCCGAGCAGCGCAGTGGATTTTATATGGCAACGTCGCCAGCGTCTGTCTTGTTCAGTCACTGCCCGAAAGGTCTTCACTTGTGCCGGATTTGACGATGGCGAATCACCTATCTCAAAGGCAAAGCCAAAAACCGTAGGCGTAATCTCTGACGGATAGGCATGACTGCGTTTTGGCTGCATTCCGCGGCTCACGTGCAAATAAACGCCCAGGTTGCCTTTGCCATTGGCATCCAGTAGCTGCTCGACAATCTCTCGCCATTCAGCCAGCGTGGTAGACAGCTTGATACCCAGTTCTGCCAAACCGTCCTGCATGCGTTGCATATGCAACGCAAAACCTACAGGTTTGGCATTAAAACAAGGGATCACTTCATAAATTCCGTCGCCAAACAGAAAACCCCTGTCCAGCGGAGAAATGCTGGCCTGTTCCATGGGCATATACTGCCCGTTCAAATATACAATGCTCATTAAGGCTCCATCTGCATATCAAGCTGGCGCATCATAGCTGAAATTCCAAGTGGCACCTATTAGCCGACATTCCAATTTATCTGAGCGGACCAATATAAAGGCATGGTTGTTTTAGCGCGTCTTTTACACAAGCTAAGCGCAATGCCGAATCAACATAATGCAATGTATAGTGCAGAAAGTACTCTGCCGTCATGCCTCATGTCGTTAGTTAGCTTCGCAGGTTCGCCTCGATAGGGACTTATGGGTGGATTAGCGAGCCAATCTTAAGGCCGGGAAAGCAAGTCAGACAAACTGCGCCCATGCTTGCCGAAATTCTGATAGCCATGGCAGAGAAACAACTCTGCGGTAGCCAGCGCATCTTCCAGCGCATTATGGGCGGGATGCGCGTCCAGGCCATAACGCTGGCGGCATTTATCCAGCGTGAGCCCCTCAAACTGGGGCTCTTTGCCACGGCGCATTAACAACCGCTGCTCCAGCCTGAAGGTATCCACTATACGTGGTGTCTCAAAAGGTAAACCACAGTCCTCAAAGGCTTTACGTAAGAACGCCACATCAAGTCCAGCATGATGTAACAACCACAAGTTGTCACTGTCCTGGGATGTGGCCTCCAATAGTTGCCCCAATGCGTCTTTTAGCGAAATGCCACTGTTCAATTGCCTGCGGGTTAGACCATGGATAACCGGACTTTGGCCCAAATCCCCTGGATCTTTAATCAACAACTCTACCCCTTGTTGCTGATAAATGGTCGGTGGTTTAACTGCCACCCAACCAATGGACAATATCTCGCCTTGGTTCGGATCCAAGCTGGAGAGTTCTAAATCCAGTGCCAAATAACGATATTCCCGCCAATCGGCCAATTTAGGTTTGGCCGCAAACCACTGCTTGATATGTCTGGCCAGATTACTCAAAAAGCCCCCCGGGAATACTTCAATGCCAATCCTTCCTGTGCATCCTTTATCAGTCTGAATGCACTTTTCAACTGACGACGAGCTAGGGAGTCGAGCCCATCCGGGGCAATAAAATTATCCGGCTCAGCCTGCCCCAATTGATGCTGCAAGCGCAGTTGCACCAGGAATCGCCAAGCTGCTAACAGATCCTGACAATCCTTGCGGTTCATACTTTTGTTTTCACCCAGCACCAGTAAACGTTCCGGGGTACTGCACTGGCGAATTCCTGCATTTAAGGCATGGATACGGACAATATCGTTAATAATGGCAATGGCGCTTTTCTTGATATCCAGTACTTCGCGATGTTTACCAATCTGCCGGGTTCGGAAGCGATTAAACAAGCCGATGGGCACCGCCAAATCCGCCGCATTGGCAGCCAAATTGGCCAAAAAGATCTGATTTTGCGCAAAACCGGCGATTTGCTTATCAAATTGCTCAAACAGCCATTTGTCACCATACAGCATACGCCGGTCAAAAAAGATGTTGCTGTGCAGCAGTGCTTTTTGGTCCGGCTCCTGCGTCCAGCCCCTGAACTTTTCCAGCCAGGCCGCCAAGGGCTGACGCAAGTCAGGGTTGCTGGCCATGATGTTGCCTTTGCATAAGGTCAGCCCGCAGCGTGCCAGGCCTTGGCAGACAAATTCAGCCAGCTCGGCAAACCAGGCCCTGGCTTGCTCATCGGCAGCATCATCAAGCAGCAGACCGTTATCCTGATCTGAACTCATGGACTGATCGCGACGGGCCTGAGAGCCAAAGGTCAGCCACACAAAAGCGCAAGGGGCCGGCCCATGCTCACGCAAATACAAACGAATCAATTGCACATTAAAAGCATCGGTGAAGGTAGCCAGCATATCGCCTACCAAACGCACATCCACGACCCGGTTGGCAAACTGATTCAGGTGCTCAGGCACCTGTTCGGCAATGGCCTCAAGCTGGTCAACATTCTCTGCTTTACGAATACGGTTAATTAAAAATAATGGTTCGCTGCGCTGCTGGCGCATCAGGTCGGTGGCGGTGATCACCCCAACCGGCTGATTGTCATTTACCACCGCCACATGATGTACATTGTGACTGGTCATCAGTTGCATGGCATCAAACAGAGGCGCTTCGCTTTCAATGCTGATGACAGGTGAGGTCATAAATTGCCTGACGGGTAAATCAAAGGATTGTCTGGCAGCAACTACACGGCTGCGGATATCCCGGTCAGTAACAATACCCACCAGTTCTTCTTGTTCACAAATCAACAAACAGGACACTTTTTGCTCGGTCATCAGCGCGGCTGCCTCCGCCATGCTTTGATGACCGTCTAAGCGAATAACCGGCCTTTCAATGATGTCGGCAATAGGTAATTGAGTCCAGTCAGTGCTGATATCCCGGCGCGTTTCGGTGAGCAAACGGTCGCCCAGTGCGCGGGCAAAATAATCGGCAAACTCTTTGTTGTGCTGGCACAGGTAATCAAAATGCGCCTGACCTAAGGCAAACAGAAAACCTTCTTCTAACACCTTAACGGTATTGGTAATTGCGCGTTTGGTCATCAATGACGGATAACCAAACAGATCCCCCGGCTCTAGTCGCTCGATAAGTTGACGGTTGCTGCCAATCAAGTCAAAAGTACCCTGTTTGATCAGATATAACTGGGGTTTATCCCTGGGTACGACTTCCAGCACATTATCCTGACACAGGTAATGTAAGGTCAGATGGCGCTGACAATACTGAAGCAAAACGTCGGGAAGGCGATCAAAAGGGGCACAGCGATGTAAAAATGCCAGGGTGGATTCATTCATAGTCTACTCTCTACATAGCAGCGCAAGCAGAGGGTCATCGGATGCCAGTTTTACCCAGTCCCGGTTAAGGCCCTGTCCTGCGTCGGGAGCCGACAGTTTGTCGGAAAAGGGCGCCATAGCTTTAGCCTGACAACTGAGCACCTGGGTTACCCTTTTGGCTGCCATGCGACGCTCAAACAGATAGAGATCAATCATTAGCCAATCGGCGTGATTGTCATTAGTCGCCACATTCTTGGTATCCACCGCCATAAAGCGCACGGTTTGCGGCCACACAAAGCTCCATGGACGATACCAGGCTTGCTCATCGACACTGCGTACCACTTTAACACCATCCGGTAATAAGCTTGTCTGATGTGCGTACCAGTTATATTCGGCTTGTACCTGAAAGCCCAGTATTCCCAGTCCGGCAAACACAGGAATCAACCACTTGGGTGTCTTGTTTTTGCTCAGCTTACGAATCATCAGCGCGATACCCGCTGCGCCGATACCTGCTACCAGGGTTGCAACAAACTCCCACAACATAGGTACTTCCTTCTTTGAACATCTTTAATTATGAAAGCGGGCTGTCACCAGCCCGCCTAACTACTTTATGTCGAATATCCGTTTCGAGGAAACCTTAGTGGTCTACCGCAGTACCCGCTCCTCTTGGGTAGCGTACGCTTTCAACCAGTTCCTGGATACTTTCTGGTGGCTCTTCTGTGACCGCAGACACTGCGAAGGCGACCGCAAAGTTAATTACCGCACCTATTGCACCGAAGGACAAGGGTGAGATACCCAGAATCCAGTTATCCGGAGTATTCGGCATGGAGTTGGTGCCAGGAATGAAGAACCAGCCCAAGTACAAGAAGATGTACACCAGGGTAGAAATCAAACCTGCCAGCATGCCACAAATCACACCTTTGTTATTGATGCGCTTGGAGAAGATACCCATCATCAAAGCAGGGAAGATTGACGCCGCCGCGATACCGAAGGCCAGCGCCACCACCTGCGCAGCAAAGCCGGGCGGATTCATTCCCAGATAGGTTGCCACAACAATCGCCACCGCCATGGAAATACGGGCTGCTAGCAACTCGTTCTTTTCACTGATTTGCGGGTTAATTGAGCCTTTTATCAGGTCATGACTAACCGCCGAGGATATCGCCAGTAGCAAACCTGCAGCCGTAGACAACGCCGCAGCCAAACCACCTGCAGCAATCAGACCCACAACCCAGCCAGGCAGATTAGCAATCTCAGGATTCGCCAGTACCAGGATGTCGTTGTTGACTGTCAGCTCATTACCTTTCCAACCGCGGGACTCAGCCGTTGCAGCAAAAGCAGGAGACTCTTTATACATCTGGATGCGACCGTCACCGTTTTTGTCTTCAAACTTGATCAGGCCAGTTTGCTCCCAGGTTTGGATCCAGTTTGGACGCTCATCATATTGAATTGCATCAGCCGTTGGTCCAGCTGGATAAATAGTGTTTAGCAAGTTCAGACGCGCCATAGAAGCAACAGCAGGTGCAGTCAGATACAGCAAAGCGATAAACACCAACGCCCATCCCGCAGACCAACGTGCATCAGCAACCTTAGGTACGGTGAAGAAACGAATAATAACGTGTGGCAGACCTGCAGTACCGATCATCAGCGACAGAGTGAACAGCACCATATTCAGTTTGTTAGACACATCGGCGGTGTAATCGGTAAAGCCCAAGTCACGCACAACCATGTCCAGCTTAGCCAGCAAAGGCATGCCGGATTCAGTATGTTCTGAGAACAGGCCCAGAGCCGGGATTGGATTGCCGGTTAACTGCAAAGAGATAAATACCGCAGGAATAGTGTAGGCAATAATCAGCACCACATACTGTGCAACCTGAGTGTAAGTGATACCTTTCATACCGCCCAATACGGCGTATAAGAACACCACCACCGCAGCAATCATCAGACCTGTGCTGCTATCTACTTCCAGGAAGCGGCTAAACGCTACACCAGCACCTGTCATCTGACCGATAACATAAGTAACCGAGGCAATGATCAAGCAGGCTACCGCCACCAAACGGGCACCCGAGCTGTAAAAACGATCGCCGATGAAATCCGGTACCGTAAATTTACCGAATTTTCTCAGGTAAGGTGCAAGCAACATGGCCAACAATACATAACCACCTGTCCATCCCATCAGGAAGGTAGAGTTTGCATAGCCACCAGCAGCGATAAGACCCGCCATAGAAATGAACGATGCCGCAGACATCCAGTCAGCGGCCGTTGCCATTCCGTTCATTACAGGGTGTACGCCACCACCAGCTACGTAGAAATCTCGCGTCGATCCGGCCCTGGCCCAAATGGCGATGCCAATATAGAGGGCAAAGGACGCACCAACAAAGATAAGGTTAATTGCAAACTGACTCATTTGCCCTACTCCTCGTGTACGCCGTATTTATTATCCAGCTGATTCATTCTCCAGGCATAGAAAAAGATCAACGCAATGAAAGTCAGGATTGACCCTTGCTGGGCAAACCAGAAACCGAGATCCGTGCCGCCGACACTAATGCCTGACAGCATAGGGCGCAGCAAAATTCCGAATCCATAGGACGCCAGTGCCCATACAACCAGGCAGCCGGCGATCAAACGTAAGTTAGCTTGCCAATAGGCTTCAGCCATCTTCTTGTCTTCCGCCATTTGTTTACTCCTATCGTTCTTGTTGTAAAACAGTTGTTAATTTAGCAGTGTCACCTGCCCCTGGTAGCCCGACTTTAGTCGAACCCCTTGTATTAATACGGTTCAGCTTGTACGGCTATGAGATCGGATACTGACCTCTGGAAATAGCCAGCTATCCCTAGCCAGAAGCGGTAAACATGGCGATGGACTGGCTTTTAGGGAAGATGCGAGCGGCAGGTTTAGCCGTTCAACAAGGTAAAGATTCTGTTAAAAAACATCGAAAAAACTTAGACCATGGTCGTAGCCCATATTTAATGCCGGGTTAGCACAATCGACCTTGGTCGAATATGCCGGAAAAAAAACGGCGGTCCGTGCTAGAGTAGGCGCAAGGAAATGGACGACGATGTAACCTGCCCATGACAATTTTTTGGATCCTTGCTGCACTGGCCTATGTTGGGCTGCTGTTCTGGCTGGCTCAAAAAGGTGACAAGTCCGGCTCCAAAGCCAATAGCCTGGCACGCCAACCTGTAATTTACAGCCTGGCGTTGGGTATCTATTGCACGTCATGGACCTACTATGGTGCAGTTGGTCAGGCGGCCAAATCCCAGTGGCAGTATCTGCCCATCTTGCTCGGACCCATCCTGCTGTTTTTGTTCGGCTATCCCATGCTGCAAAAGATGCTGTTGGTGAGCAAAAAACAAAATATCACCTCGGTGTCTGACTTTATCTCCTCCCGCTATGGCAAAAAGCGCAGCATTGCTGTGCTGGTCACCTTGTTAATGACGCTAGCCACTATTCCTTATATTGCCCTGCAACTTAAGGCGGTAGACGCCAGTTTCAGTGTGTTCGCGGGATTTAATGCGCAATCCGGGGGGGATTACAAAGCCTTGGTTGCCACGCTAATCATGGCAGTATTTGCGGTTATTTTCGGCACCCGTCACTCAGATATTACCCAATACCGTTCTGGTTTGATGCTGGCCATTGGTGCCGAATCCCTGGTCAAGTTGTTTGGCCTTTGTTGCGCCGCCCTGTTTGCCTTCGGTTTACTAACTAGCCCTGAAATATCCACCCAGGCAGTACAAAAACAGCTAGAAGGCTGGCACGACTGGCAAGGGTCGGCCTTCGACTTTTTGGTGCAAGCCGCCATGGCTGCTGCGGCCATATTCTGTATGCCCCGTCAGTTCCACGTCATGATCGTCGACAACCACAAGATGTCGCATATGGCCATGGCCCGCTGGCTGTTCCCGCTCTATTTGTTGTTAACCGCAGTGGCCATTGTGCCAGTGGCGCTGGCCGGTAATCTGCTGTTTGCCGGCAGTGGCGTGGATCAAGACACCTTTTTGATGCAGTTGCCGCTATCGCAAGACCAGCATCTGCTCAGCCTGCTTATCTTTTTGGGCGGCATCTCTGCCGCTACTGCCATGATAGTGGTATCCAGCCTGGCCCTTTCCACTATGCTGACCAACGATGTGATAGTGCCACTGTTGCTGCGTAATCAACCCCAGCGCTGGCTGAAAGATAAAACCTACAAACAGAAATTACTGAACATTCGTCGTTTAGTGATTTTCCTGATTCTGCTGATGGCCTATGTGTACTTCAGCAGTTGGGCCGACCAAAGCGCGCTGGCCAGTATGGGCTTATTAGCCTTTTCTTTGGTGGTGCAGTTGATGCCAGCCATCTTAGGCGGCCTGTATTGGCGCCAGGGCCATGCCAGTGGTGTGCTGGCCGGATTGGCCTTGGGCATAGGCTGCTGGGTGCTGTTTGTGATGTTCCCGCTGGCCGAGCAACATGGTGATAACAGCGTCAGTATTATCACTCAGGGCGTTGTTATTAGTTGGATGGCAAATCTGGCTGGCTACCTGCTGTTTTCATTAAGTGCAGGACACAGTTTACTCGAGCGTATGCAGGCCAGTGCCTTTGTCACACCCAATGCCCTGACACCGGCAACCCGCAGGGTTACCGCACAAAGCAAAATCCGGGTAGCGGATTTACAGGAACTGCTCAATACTTTTATCGGACACAACAGAACGGCACAACTGATGGAACGCTACGCCAGGGAGCATCAGGAGCCTCTCGACGGGGGCAGTCTGCCCAGTGACGACTTTATTCAGTTCTGTGAACGCTCCTTATCCGGGGTATTGGGCGGCAGTTCCGCGCGTACCTTGATTAAAGTGCTGGTATCCGGTCAGCAAATGGATGTAGAAGAGGTTTTCAACTTCTTTGAAGATACCACCGAAGCCCTTAAAACTAACCAAGCCATCCTCTTTTCCAGTATTGAGAACATTAGCCAGGGGATCAGTGTGGTGGACCGCGATCTTAAACTGGTTGCCTGGAACAAAGCCTATTTAGATCTGTTTAACTACCCTCCGGGTATGGTGGAAATTGGTCAGCCCATTGAAAATCTGGTGCGCTTTAATGCCGTTAATGGTGAATGTGGACCGGGGGATGTTGAAGAGCTAGTGTGCAAGCGTATTGACCATATGCAACAAGGCTCGCCGCACCGCTTTATTCGACGCCGTTCCGATGGACGGGTGATTGAGATGAATGGTAACCCATTACCTAATGGTGGCTTTGTTACCAGTTTCAACGATATTACCGAGCACGTTGAAATCCAAAAGGCGTTGGAAGATGCCAATATCGACCTGGAAAAACGCATTGACCACCGTACTCGTCAGATCCGCGAAATCAACGCCGAGCTAACCCAGGCCAAACAAGTAGCTGAACAGGCTAATCAGTCTAAAACCCGTTTTTTGGCCTTGGCCAGTCACGATATTCTGCAACCGCTAAATGCGGCACGATTGTATTTGTCTTCTTTGGATGAAGAACAGCTTTCTGATCACAATCAGCAAATAGTGCATAAGCTCAGTACCTCACTTACCTCCAGTGAACAGCTTATCTCGACGCTACTGGAGATAGCCAAGCTGGAACAAGGTGCACTCACGCCTACACTATCGCATATCAGCATGATGGATTTAATCCGGCCACTGGAGCAGGAATTCCGGATGCAAGCCGAGCTGAATCAGGTGGCCCTGACTATTCGGGCTTGTCCTATGGTGGTATATAGCGACCCGACCTACCTGCGGCGCATTCTGCAGAATCTGATATCCAATGCCATCAAATACAGCCCCAACGGCCAAGTATTGGTAGGCTGTCGTAAGCGCGGTGAAAATCTGCTTATCCAGGTGTGGGACACCGGCTTTGGCATTAACGAGACCGAACAGGCCGATGTATTCTCTGATTTCTATCGGGCGCACCGCGGCGAAGTCAAAGGAGTTGGGTTAGGTTTAAGTGTGGTGAAGAAAATGAGCGAGCAGCTTAACCACCCGATTCAACTTCGCTCGGAACCTGGCAAAGGCAGCTGTTTCAGTGTGACCGTGCCGCTTGGCAACAGCATGATGCTGAAAAATCAAAGCCCGGTCGATACCAGCAAGCAGCAATTTACCGGCACCATGGCACTGTGTGTAGATGACAACCCAACCAATCTGGATGCCCTGCAAACCTTGTTAGGTAAATGGGGATGCCAGGGTGAATACCTACAATCCGTTAACGACGCACTGGATCATGCGCACAGCCACCAGGCGCCAGATGTGCTGATTATCGATTACCAACTTGATGATGACAGGACAGATGGCTTGGCCTTGATAGAGAAACTTCGCCATCGTTGGCAAAGCCCCCTGCCCGCCTTGTTGGTTACCGCAGCTAAAGATGAGAGTTTGAAGATAAGAGCGCAGAACATGGGCGTAAGCTTCTTGGCCAAACCCATTAAGCCTGCCGCTTTAAAAGCCTGGCTGGAACATCATAAGCATTAGACAGCGAGTTGCTGCATCCGGCCTTGACTGCGTTTGGCCTCAATCCGATGCCATACTTTCTCATGGAAATAAAAGGCCAGGGTGTTGACTGCTGGCTCTACCAATGCCACCAAACCACCTACCAACACATCTCCGGTCAGCAGGTAAGTGATAGTAAAGGCTATCCCGAAATGAAGGACGGCAAATGTAACGGTTTTACGCATTGGTTGTTCCCATAATCCGATTCAGGGTTTAAGCTTACCCGGCTTTTTAAGAAGCAAAAATCAATTAAATAAAAACAACTTAATCTAATAAAAAGATTGGGACTTTATAAACAGCTCGGGTTTCTAAGATAAACCTGACTAGTAAAGGACGTTTCATGCCGATCCTGTGCAATGACATTGCGCTACGGCATTTTTAGGCTAAGAAATAATAAGCGGCATTTTTAAATGCCTACAGACGCACACTAACGAGTACACACAATGAAAACCATGAACAAAGCCTTGGTTGGCCTGGCTGTACAGGCTGCCCTGCTCTCCGCACCTTTGATGGCCCAGGAAGAAAGCGCCAAAAAAGAAACCAATACACTGGAAAAAATTGAAGTCACCGCCCAAAAGCGTACCCAGAGCATTCAGGAAGTTCCTATCTCCATTGCAGCGCTAAGTGGCGAAAGATTACAGGCAATATTCTCCGCCGGTGACGACGTGCAGGCACTGGCTAACCGCATCCCCGGTTTGTACGCGGAGTCCTCTAATGGTCGTGTAGCGCCACGCTTCTATATTCGCGGCCTGGGCAACTCCGATTTCGACCTGGCCGCCTCCCAGCCAGTTTCGATTATCATGGACGACGTGGTAATGGAAAACGTGATCCTGAAAAGCTTCCCACTGTTTGACGTACAACGAGTAGAAGTGATCCGTGGCCCGCAAGGCAGCTTGTTCGGGCGCAACACCACCGCCGGAATCGTAAAGTTTGATACGGCTAAACCCGGTCAGAGCTTCGATGCCTTTGTCAAAGCCGCCGGTGGTACCTACGGTACACTGAACTTCGAAGGTGCCGTGGGCAATGCCATTAACGATGAGTGGTCATTCCGTCTGTCTGGTCTCTCGCAAAACCGCAATGACTGGATAGCCAATGATTTTACCGGTGAAGAAGATGCCATGGGTGGTTTTCATGAGAATGCCGGGCGCCTGCAACTGCTGTATGAAAACAATGACTTTAGTGCCCTACTAAACCTGCATACCCGCGACTTAGACGGTACCGCCTCTATATTCCGCGCCAATGCGGTCAGCACCGGCAGTAACGATCTGAACAGCAGCTACGACAGAGACCGCGTGTCCTACGATAAAGGCGATAATAACTTCCAGAAGTATCGCAGTCATGGCGCCTCGTTAAAAATGGAAAAGGGCTTCGACGGCTTCAGCCTAACCTCTATTACCGCCTACGAAACCGCAGATGGCAAAGGTAAAGGCGATATTGATGGTGGTGTCGCGGGTGTTGGCCCCGGCTTTATCCCTTTTGACGCGGTCACCGAAGACCAACTTGATGATCTTAAGCAATTTACCCAAGAGCTACGTATCGCCAGCGAGGGAACCCGAGGTTACGATTGGCAGTTTGGTGCCTTCTTCTTTGACTCCTCCTTTGGCGTTACCAGTATCGACGGTCTTTTTGGCGCCACCACTGTCTACCACGACAACTACACTTGGGCAGTATTTGGCCAGGGCTCCTATGACCTTTCAGAGCAGCTAAGCCTGACCGGTGGCTTACGTTATACCTACGATGAGAAGGACTTTAGTGTAGGTGCCCAAAATGTGGGTGGAGCCTGTTTGTTCCTGGATTTCAATGGAGACGGCATCACAGAGTGTCAAATTCAAAACTATCAAGACATTAACGTTGATGACGGTCAGCTGAGTTGGGAGCTGGCACTTAACTATAATCTGACTGACAGCACCAGCCTGTTCAGCAGACTAGCCAGTGGCTTCAGGGCACAAACTATTCAAGGCCGTAACGTTGCTTTTGAAGGCGCACCTACCACAGCGGACGCTGAGACCATCACTTCCTTCGAAGTGGGTATGAAATCGGATTTACTGGATAACACCCTGCGTTTAAATGTGGCGCTGTTCTACTATGAAATTGATGATATTCAAATATCTGCTATAGGTGGTGAAGCTCAGGGCAACAGCCTGCTGAATGCCGACAGTGGCGAAGGCAAAGGCTTTGAAATTGACCTGGAATATTTGGCCACCGACAATCTGACCCTGACCGCTGGCTATGGCTACAGCGATACCGAATTGCAGGATGATGATCAAACCGTCGCTCCTTGCGGTTCGGGCCAATGTACCGTGCTGGATCCTATGGTAAATGGCCAGGCACTGATTGACGGTAACCCTTTCCCGCAATCACCTAAGCAGATTGTTAACTTTACCGCTCGCTATGCTGTACCAATGGGTGACGACGGTGAGTTTTTTGTCTTCACTGACTGGGCATTCCAGGGTAAGACCAATCTGTTCCTTTATGATGCGGTGGAATTCCGTACCAAAGATAACTTCGAAGGTGGCTTGCGTATTGGCTATGAGAATTTCAGTCATGATTTTACTGTGGCGCTGTTCGGACGCAATATTACCGATGAAGACAATATCAAAGGTGCTGTCGACTTTAACAACAACACGGTATTTGTGAACGAACCCCGTATAGTCGGTGTTGAGTTTAAAATGAACTTCTATTGATATACGGCAATTAACTTGCCTGAACTAAAAAGCCATTCAGCACATTGAATGGCTTTTTTACTTCCACCGATAAAGCGAACAAGCTTACTGACTGTAAAAAGCCATCCGTACTAATGGGCATTTGTTAAAAGTACAAACGAAACCACCACTGATGGGACTAACTATCAACGATTGAGTTTACTGTCTGCCGTATCGCCAAATTCTCACGTACAGAAAAGCTAGCAGCATCTCCGTTGTGATCGCCAGCCAAATACCTGTACCAGCAAAACCACGAAGGAATTCAGCTGAGCCAAGCAAAGCCAATGCGAGCATTGATATTGCCAGACTCAAACAGATAGCTTGCCTGGCTTCAGAGTGAGGCGCATTTCTCCCCCAAAAGGTCAGCAATGCAATGCCCAGCAGCAGTATCGCCGTTCTTCGGCCGACAAAATACGTCGAACTATGCGGTTCAATTCCAAACAGGATGAAAATCAAATTGGGAGAAATGAAAAGTACAATACATAAAATAAACGTGATCGCTGACGTAATGAGACTGACCAGTTTGAAATTAAGCACAATAAAATTCTCTTATATGCTAGAGACGATATCCATTCATTGAATCTAGGAAATTTAAGCGCGCGAAACATTTACATTTAAAATAAAAAACAAAAATTAAAAAGGATTTCTCACAAGAAATTTAATTTCTTTATATCCCTCTGTAAAACAGCATACCTTTTGCTTATTCTTGGTTATCTCATGAAAGGCCCAATTGGTTAACAGAAAAAAGTTTCTGGCCTATCACAACTAATGGCTGACATCAGCCAAAGGTCAATTCAATGAAATTGCAGCAGGTTGAAAATGGTCACGGTTTTTCAACAATGACCAAACACTAGATTTTCAAAAGACAGCGTTCAATTTACTAAAAAGAGTAATTCAAACCTAATGTAGTGCTTTTCCAGCCTACAGAATAATTTGAGGCAGGCTCAAAGTCTGGAAGTACCTGATAATCTAAGAAGACATCAAATTTTGAATTAATACGATAGGATAAACCCACCCCATAGCTCAAGCCATTCTCGGTATAAGTAGTTTTATACTGAAAATCGCCCGTGATAATTCCGTCACCATAGTTATATTACCCCAAACCATTAACTTCAATTTTTGTATTAGTATATCCGACCAAAGCATATATTTCGAAATTATCAAGAATGGGGTAACTGCCTTTAGCTAAAAGGGCAACTTGCGAGTCAATATCCTCCTTATAACGCCTATTAGATGTTTCTAGCGCATCATAAGAGGTAGAGTATCCTGACGTACCTTTAGAGAATCGACTCTCTACAGAGAAATAATTGTTAAATTGGTACCCGGCAGTTATACCAAAAGCATTAAAGTCACGACCGTCAGTAGATATATCTTGTGCATTATATAGTGCACCAAGATACCAAGCATCATCGGAATTGGCAGTAGCAACGTAGCTTGATGCAAGAAGTGTTAATGTTAGAGGTAGCATCTTATTCATCTCAAGTCCTTTTATATTATTCTGTGACACCATCTAAACCCTGATTAAATTTAACGAGCAACATGAACATCTATTATTTCAGGGTTTCTCGATGCATATTTTCCAGCATCAGGCGCAAGACTGTCCATGTCCTATTTTAACTATGGCATTGACATCAATAAAGCCAAGTCAAACAGCAGTATCCCCTGAGAAAAACAATGATGCAAGCCTATAAGATTTGAAGTTATTTTTTCTGCCAAGCTTAACTTGTGAACAAGCTATTTACTGTAAGCATTGAATTTAAGATGAACGACTATTGCGAGGTCACACGGTACCTTTTGCAAACCTCATAAAACGCAAACGGATCTCTGGCCTGAAGCAGGAAAGCTCTCATTTTTTCTCCGTAAACTCAGAGGTTGTTCTGATTATTCATCAAGGTATTTCAGCAACGCTTTAGCACCGTAGGACCTCACCTATCCATCCAGATGGGAGTAAATAACCCTTAGTGTCATCATCAATGAACGTTTTACGTTGGGCCAGAAGATAGAGATGCTATCCAGATGCCCCAGCTTTGCGGCCGCTTCCAAGCGACTGGTCAGGTCCATCAGCGGCTCTGAATTAATCTGCTCTGCTAACTTCACCAATTGTCGAGTGGCTTGCAGCATCGACCGGGTATCTTCCTCATTAATAGCCGCATCGGCCTGGTTTGTCGCGTTCTCCAATGCCTGCATTAACTGATTCAGCGCCCCGGCCAGAGAGCCGGTATGGGGATTTTTCTGTAAGTAAGGCAGCAAATCAAACCACACCTTGGGACTATCCGGCATTGGCTGTTCGGCAAAAGCGGGTTTGGCCTTTTGCGGTTGTTCGGCCTGCTCTGCTCTGGCCTGCTGCAGCTCCTGCTGATGTGCTTCAACCAGTGCCTGTTCCTGCTCTGCGATTTTCTGCTGACTGCTGTGCAGGGCTTTTTGCGCATCCTGCAGAGCGGACTCTTTGTCATCCAACTGCGCCCGGCTTTGCTCAAGCTCTTGTTCCAACGCCTGCATGCGGCTGCTCAGATCGGACTGGCTACTGCTCTGATCATTCAACTGGCGACGGCTCTGCTCGTACTCTTTTTGCACGGACTGCAACTGCGAGGTTAACGCACTTTGCGCATCCTCCAACTTTTGAATATTGCTCTCGCTGTCTTTGAGAATCTGTTGCTGGGCCTGCAATTGCTGTTGCAAGCTGGCTTCCTGTGCTTCCTGCTGCTGGAGCTTTTTCTTCAGGGCCTCGGCATCCCGTCTGGATTGATTTAGCTCTTCAAGCAGCTTCTGCTCACCAGACTGCGTTTTCTGCACCTGACTCTCGGCTTGCTGCAATTCAGACAACTTGCCTTTTAATTGGCTTTCCATTTCCTGGTTTTGCTTACGCGCCTGTTCCAGCGCCTGCTGTAATTGCTGCTTCTGCTCATCCATTTCAGCCTGATGCTGACGCCATTGCTCGTCACTACCTTCCATCAATTCTTTTTGACGGCTGGCACGGCTTTCCACATCCTGTAATTCCACTTTAAGCTGGTCCAGCTTCATTTGCTGTTCCTGGCGCTGCTGCTTCTCATCGTCCGCCTGGCGCTGATACTCGTTCAGACGTTCCTGGGTCTGCTGCAATTGCTGCTGCTTGGCAACCAGTTCATCCTGCATAGCCTGTTGCTTGGCCTGCCACTGCTCATCACTTTGTGACATCTGCGATTGCTGCTCCACGGCGCGCAGTTCCACCTCAGCAAGCTCACTCTTCAATTTGTCGTAGATTTCCTGTTGACGCGCTTTCTCGGCTTTTTCTGCTTCAGTTTGCTGTTTAGCATCTTGCAGTATCTGCTCAGTTTGCTGTAACTGGCGCTGTTTATCGGCCAGTTCCTGCTGTAGGGCTGCTTGTTTATTCAGCCACTCCTGTTCAACCGACTCCACCTGTTGCTGCTGCTCGGCGGCACGCTGTTCCATTTCACTCAGTTCTTGCTGCAACTTGGTCAGGTGTTCCTGTTGCTGCTGCTTTTCGGCTTTTTCTTGTTCAGACTGGCGGCGGGTTTCATCCAGTGCCTTCTGAGTGTCCTGCAATTGCTGATGCTTGGCCTGCAATTCCTGCTGCAATAACTTGTGCTGCTCTTCAAGATCATCCCGCTGCTGCGAAGACATCTCCTCAACTTTCTGCATCTCGTATTGCAAGTGTTCAATCTGTCTGGCTTTGTTGGTCAGCTCAGATTGTGCCAAACGGCAACGTTGCTCAACCTCTCGATGCAGTTGCTGCGCCTCTTCGCTGGCTTTACGCTGGTTAGCCAATTGGGTGCGTAGGGATTCACTGGCTTCTGCAGAGCTGAGCAGTTGCGATTGCAGCGTATTAATTTGCCCGCTAACATCTTCGATTTGCTTGTCTTTGCTCTGAATAGAACTCTTAAGACTATTATTTTGCTCAACAAGTTGTTGCATCTTTTGTGCTTGAGCATCCTGCTCATCACGCAGTTTCTGGCCCGCCTCTTCACTTTCCTGCAACTGCTGCTGCGTGCGACGGTACTGACGTTCACTGTGTTGCAAGGCATCCGCAATCTGATTACGTTGTTTTTCCAACGCACCGACTTTTGTACTAAATTGCTGTAATTGGGTTTCCAGTTCCGCATTATTCTGCTGGCTGTCTGCCAACTGTTTACAGCTGTCACTGTATTCCTGCTGCAGTTCCTGCAAGTGAGCCGTAACGTCCTGGTGAGCCTGTTCCAGATCTTCAATTTTGTTCTGCTGTTCGGACAGGCTCTCCTCAGCGCGCTGTAACTTGCTTTCTGCATCCACCAGACTTTTGGCTTTGCTGGCTAATTGATCCTGACTGTTTTGCAGTAATTGCTGCTGCTCAGCCATTTGCCGCTCGGCGGCCTGGCGCAGATTAATGGCTTCCAGACGCTCGGCGGCTGCCTGATTAATGGCTCGCATATCCATCCAGATACAGAGTACGGATTCCAATACGCCGCCTTTAAACATCGGCACATAAGTAGCCTGGCAGGGTAGCGCTTCGTTGCCATGTTGGTGCTGCCACACAAGCGATAAGGCTTTGCCGTCTGTGCGCAGTTGCTGGAACTTCTGTTTTAGCTTTTCTGCTGAGTCAGTATCCGGGTTCAGCCCTTCTGAATAAGGGAAGAAGCCAAACAGTTTTTGTTCATCCTCAATACCGAAAAACTCGCAGGCCGCTGGATTCAGGCGGGTAAAGCCACTGTCAGAGAGCACCGCCATGGCCAGACTGCTATGCGACAACAAGCTGTCGAACTTATCTTGCTGAAAGGCCTTCTCACTCATGTCGGCAATCCAGCACAAGTACTGCCCCTCACCTATGGCATGCACATGTAATTCACTGGGGTGAATTTTGCCATGCTTGTCTTTGAGGCTGACATGCAAGGCGCTAAGTTTACCCTGTTGTAACTGTTTGGCCGCTCTGGCGGCCTGGCCTGGCTCAGCGAACAACTGATAAAGCGACATTTTATTCAGCTCAAGTTCGCTATAACCAAAACGCTCCAGCATAGGTTGATTGGCCTGACGCAGATGTTCCTCGGCGTCCATCAGCACAATGCCAAGGGGGGAGGCATTCATAAAGCGGTCAAACTGTTGTTGCTTATCTCTGAGATCCGCCTGTATGCCTCTCAGTTCAGACATATCCTCAATCTGCCCTAAGGTGCCACGTCGGTTGCCATCACCATCTTTCAGTGGCTGCAAACGAAAACGCAGAGGGCGTAAACTGCCGTCCTTAAATGCCAGGTTGAACTCACGGCCCTGTCCGGCCAAAGAAGACATTGCCAGGTCGCCGGATTGATGCAAGCTACAAATAGCATCATCAAAGAGTCCGACCAGCTCCACCGTTTTGCCCTGCAATTGCATCATGCTGACGCCAAACAGGCGCTGAAATGCCAGGTTGCAGTCAACAAACTCGCCCTGGGCATTTAACAAATACAAAGGTTGGCTACTGGCAGTTAACAGCGACTTAAACTGACTTTGTGATGCATCCAGATTACGCTTGGCTTGGCTAATATCGGTGAGGTCTTGTAACTGACACTGCACCAATTGCGGCTTGTTGCCGTCATCACGTTGGACTATGCGGCCCAACATTCTGACAGGCTTTGGCCCCTGCGGGGTTTCCAGACTGCCGGTTAACTCCAGCTCGTTGTTATCAATACTGTGCTCAATGGCCAGCATCCAGTTAGCCCAGTCACTGCTGAGCACCTTATTTTTAAACCCATCCAGGCTGCACTCTGCCTGTGTCAGGCCAAGCCAGCTTTGCAGTAGTGGATCCGAAATGGCCTGCTTGTCTTTGAGATTTAAACTTAGCTGCGCCAAACCGGCCTGACCTCGCAGACCATCAAAACACGCCACCTCATCCTGTAATTCGGTGATCTGCTGCTGATAATTGCTGATGTCCTGCAAAGTGACGAGCATGGCGAGCTCATCTTTGGGTTTGCTAAGAGGGTGGGCACTCAACAAAATGTGTCGCTCAGCCTTAGGGCTATACCACTGCACTTTGCAATCAACCAAACTGGAAAGTGCACCAATTAATCGCTCCCCCGCTTCACCCTGTACCCAACGACTGAGGGCGGTGCCAGTTAGCGAATCAGCCTTGCCACCTAACCAATAGGCGGCGATACGGTTTACATACAGCACATTGCCTTGGCTATCCAGATGTAACATGCCAAGGTTAAAACCATCCAACAACGCCTGTTTGTTCTGGATTTGCGCGGTTTGTTCAGCGATCTCGGTTTGTTGCTGCGTTACCCGGCGGCGGGCCATAAACCAGGCACCGGCCATGGTCAGTGCAACAACCAACACAACAATAAGAAGAATCTGGGTGATCTGAGGATCCAACATGGTCGCCGACTCCGATGTGGCGTAAGAAAATGGGCTGAACAAGGCAAGCCATAGCATATTACGAACTGATGTTAAGTACATAAATCGTCCAGGCATGCCGGACCGTCCTCGTCTGAATGAGAGCGCTACAGCTTACAATGTAGCAAAACTGTGACAAAGGACTGTAACGGCGTTTTGTATATGTTCATTTATACCTATTATTCATACACATGCAATAAAGCGCTGCTTGCGTATAAAAAAGCCCCGATTATCGGGGCTTTTTTATTTATCGAGGATAGCGAGCGGATTGCTGGCCCGGTAATGCCGAGCGGATAAACTCTCGCAAGTCCTGATTAGAGGCTTTTAAGTCTTCACGGCGCAGGTACATCATATGACCACTGCGATAGCCCTTGAAGCTCAATCGTTCCTTCATCTTACCGCTGGGATCCAGATGCCACATATTGTACTTGGCATCAAAATAATTGGTGGCACCATCGTAATAGCCGGATTGGATCATCACTTTCAGATAAGGGTTCTGTGCCATGGCCAAACGCAGGTTCTCACCGGTCTTGTTATCACTGCGATCCCAAGGATGCACCGGACCGAACATATTGTATTTAATGTCGGTTTTATAGTTCAGCTCTTCACGCAGGTAATAATTGATGGCCGGAGTAAAGGAATGCAACCAGGACGTCAGCTCTGCCCAGTAATCCGGCTTATCACCCACTTCCTTTTCATCAATGCCCAGATAGCGGCTGTCCAAACGTCCCACTGTCTTGCCCTCGTCGCGCAGCAGCTCTTTCCAGTAAAATGCCGTACTGACATCCAGGTTGCTTTGCGCTATGACCTGGGGACTTAAGCCCGAATAACGCGCCATCTGAGCAATAACGGCCTGTTTCTCTGCCGCATCAATAAAGCTGCCTTTGCTAAGCGCAGGGATCAGCTTATTCAAGGTAAATTCTTCCACTTGCGGTAGCAGCGCATCCAAATCCAGTGCCTGCAGTTCTTTATCCAGTTTGCCATGATGCCAGGCGGTCGCAGCAAAATAGGGTAAACGGTTCGCCGCTTTCACCGGGCCGTCACGTTCAATACCAATATCCGTAGGCGACACCAAAATCACCCCATTTAAATACATCCACTGGTTATTTTGCAGAGCCAGCGCCAGGCCAGACACGCGAGTGGTGCCATAGCTCTCGCCAATCAGGAATTTGGGCGATAACCAGCGGTTGTTACGGGTAACAAAGGTATTCACCCACTCAGCCAGGTATTTGATGTCGGCATTAACCCCAAAAAACTGCTCTTTTTGCTTATCTTTGGCGGGCATTTTGCCATCAGTGTCTTTCAGTACGCGGCTGTAACCGGTGTTCACTGGATTCACAAACACAATATCCGCCACATCCAGGATCGAATACGGGTTTGTATCTATGCCATAAGGCTGTACCGGGTAGCCTTCGTCATCAATTTTCAAAATACGCGGACCGGTGTAGGCAATATGCATCCATACCGACGCTGAGCCAGGGCCACCATTAAAGGAAATCACTAAAGGCCGGGATGCCTGGTCTTTAACATCGGTGCGTTGATAGTAGGTGTAAAACAAGGTGGCAATAGCTTTGCCTTCGTCATCCCACACAGGCTGAGTGCCGGTTGTGGCGGAGTAAGCCACCCGTTGACCTTCAATCTGGGTTTTATGTTCGGTGACCACTTTGTGGTCAACTTCAATTTCACGGTTATTGGCTTGTACCAACTGACTGAAGATCAGGGTGCAGAGCAGTATGGCCGGTGTTGCTAGTTTTCTTGTTGCTAACATAGTTTTTTCTTATTGCTATTTAGTAAGGGCAACTTGCCCCGGTTGACGCAGGTGAAAATGCCGCACACCTGCCGGATAAGCTCATCCTAACAAGCAATACGGCATATGTCGGTGGAATTGGCCGCAATACCAATGCGACCTGTCTTAGTCTGACTTAGAAATCTTCCATTGCCGGCATTTGCATCTCCTGATAGCCATCAGGTATAGCAAACACCCCATTCGGTGCCGACTTTTGTGCAAAGCTTAGCGTGCTAATCTCGGTTTCGCCGTCTTCGTAATCTTTGATCTGCACCGGCAACAACTTTTTGTCCAATAAGTGTTGGTTCAGCATCATCTCGTCGTTATCGCCCATTTGGCTGGCAAATTCGCGCATTTTATTTAAAAAGCCAATTAAGGTAGCGAAGTCATCGTCGGCGATATCTACATCCTTAACACTCACCACACAGGCCTCGCTGACCAACTCGTCGCCCCGGTTCAGGGTAATCCATTTACAGCTTTGACCATTAATTTTGTCTGACTTGCCGGTTTCGTTGAGGCGCACTTCTTCGTTAGATTTGGCACCGGGCATAAACCCGCCCATCATCTCACGCATCTGCGCCTTTTCTTCTTCGCTCATGCCTTGCATCTGCTGTTCCATCATGCTTTGCATTTGCTGCTGCATCTGGCCTATGCCTTCGGCCATCTTTTGCATTTGCTCAGAATTCACATGCACATATTGCTGCTCTTCATGATTTAACGCGATAGCCAGGTTCTTCTTAGTATCAAATATAAAATCTGCCTGTCCCTGCGCATTTACCGCCACAGTCTTACCATCTGCCACATAGATTTTGGTGGTTTCAGTGCCATCCATGTCCTGGCTAACGACAGTGATCATGCTATCGGCGTTGGCGCCCAGACTGACAACGCCCATTACCGCCAGAGCAAGTAGAGATTTGGTTTTCATCGTTTCTTCCTTTTTGATGCGAATGCAGCGCTCAGTTTGCTGCCTGTGATTGATGTTCCAACGTGGCAACCTGCTGTTCACTCAACACCACTTTGGGTTTGCGTAAATCAACAACCAACGTTTCTGATATTTTATCCTGAATTGCCTGACGATTGGCATCCCAATATATCTGTAAAAAACCCAGCAAACCTGTTGCTACACCGGCACCGTAGCCGCCATAGCGACCAAAACTTTCCCACAGATTCAAGCCCTTACCATCAAGTTTGATAACCTGAATACCTAGCAGTTTTTTGGCTGGCGTCTGGCCTTGCCACCAGGCGGTAAACACCGAAAAATAAAACGCTGCCCAACCAAAACCCAGGCCAAGATCTTCAGCCAGTCCTTTCGCCCACTTAATCACACTGTAGTCTTCGTCGGATTTCTGATTAATCACCGCGTCGGCACACTCATTGGGGTTCCCCTCTGCCTTTACAGCGATATCCGCTGTTTGAGTTTCAACCTCAGCGGATTGAAACTTTTCTGTATAACGGGCCAATAAATCGGCCTCCAATTGCTTTCGCTCAGGCTTGTCCAGGCTGTCAGAGGTCGCACGAACAAACTCTTTAATCAGCTCCTTAGCGCTACTTTTAGGTAGCTCAGCGTCAGCTAAATCATCGGCTAACGCCTGACCGGCCGTTGTCCAGCAGTTCAGCGCAGGCTGACAAGCACCGCCAGCTATATCATCTTTCAAACTGGCAATACCTGTCAGATGTTTAGTGGTTAACGCCACCACCGCCAGCCCCTGGGCTGCGCTCATTACCGTTGTACTGCCGTCGTTGTATTCATCTTCAGGTGCCAGCGCCTCAAACAGCCCAAACGCAAAAATAAACAGCATAAACAGTGAGGCAATTCTCAATGCCAGATTGCTACGGCGTTTCTCCGGGCTGCGGGCATGTAAACGACTGCTGGCATGCCAAAACATCCAACAGAACAGCGCCGCCAGGATCAAACTGTTTACTGTTGCCAGCATGGCAACCAGCAATAAGTCCAACAAGAGTGCAATACCCCGCCGGGTGGGGCTGGCGAGCGGGGTACCAAGCAGATCGTCGGCCACCTTAAAGGCATAAGGGGTAATAATTTCGCGGGTTTCTTGCTGTGTCATTACTTGTGACGGCATTATTGTTTTTCCTGCAATTTTTTTATAGCCTGCGTGACGCCTTCCAGCGTCATAGGGTAAAAACGCTCCCCCATTAATTGCCGCATCACATTAATAGACGCATAGTAATGCCAATACCCCTGCGGCTGCGGGCATAGCCACACATTATGCTTAAAGTGCCCCAGCAATCGCTGCATCCAAGTCGCGCCAGGCTCCTCATTCCAGTGCTCGACACTGCCGCCGGGATAGGTAATTTCGTACGGGCCCATGGTGGCATCGCCGACAAAAATTACCTTATAGTCCGCTGCATACTTATGGATGATATCCCACACTGGCAAACGTTCGTGACGGCGCACATTATCCTGCCACACCCCTTCGTAGATACAATTATGAAAATAAAAGTATTCCAGGTGCTTAAACTCACTTCTGACCGCCGAAAAGAGCTGCTCACATAATTGAATGTATTCATCCATTGAACCGCCCACATCAAAAAACATCAAGAGTTTCACACTGTTGTGTCGAAGCGGTTGCATATGCAAGTCGAGCATCCCGGCATTTCTGGCCGTACCCTGGATGGTCTGAGGCATATCCAGTTCTTCACTGGCACCGGTGCGGGCAAACTGGCGAAGCTTACGAAGTGCCACTTTGAGGTTACGGGTGCCCAGTTCCACATCGTTGGCCAGATTGCGAAACTCGCGTTTATTCCACACCTTAGCGGCGCTAAACTGACGATTGCCGTCCTGGCCAATACGCACCCCTTCAGGATTATAGCCATAGGCGCCAAAGGGAGAAGTACCGCCAGTACCAATCCATTTATTGCCACCCTGATGACGCTTTTGCTGCTCTTGTAAGCGTTCACGCAAGGTCTCCATCAGCTTTTCCAGCCCCCCAAGGGCCTGAATACGGCGTTTTTCCTCTTCGCTAAAGTGCCGGTCTAACTCCCTACGCAACCAGTCTTCAGGAACCTCGGCAAATAAATCCAGGTTTTGTACGCCATCGAAGTAATCGGCAAAGGCCTGATCAAACTTATCGTACTGGCTTTCGTCTTTGACCAATATAGTGCGGGCCAGGTAATAAAATCCCTGCATATCGGCAAACACCAAACCGGCTTTTAACGCCCCCAGTAAGTCCAGTAACTCCCGCAGGCTTACTGCCAGACCATAGGCACGCAAACGAAAGAAAAAGGTAATCAGCATTAGCGTTTGGCCATAAACGCCAGTTTTTCAAACAGGTGAATGTCCTGTTCATTCTTCAGCAGCGCGCCGTACAGCGGCGGAATACTCTGCTTGGCGTCTTTACGTTGTAGCGCTTCGGGTGGAATATCTTCGGCCACCAATAATTTCAGCCAGTCAATCAATTCAGAGGTAGACGGCTTTTTCTTCAGCCCCGGCATATCACGCAAGTTAAAAAAAGACTCCAGCGCCTGATTCAGCAGTTCCTGTTTTAATTTAGGAAAATGCACCTCAACGATGCGGCGCATTTCTTCATGCTCAGGAAAACGAATGTAGTGGAAAAAACAGCGGCGCAAGAAGGCGTCGGGCAGCTCCTTTTCATTGTTAGAGGTAATAATCACCACCGGGCGCTGCCGGGCTTTAATGGTCTGGCGGGTTTCGTAAACATGAAACTCCATGCGATCTAACTCAAGCAGCAGGTCGTTGGGAAATTCAATATCCGCCTTGTCGATTTCATCGATCAGCAATACTGGTCTTTTCGGGGCTTCAAAGGCCTGCCATAGCTTACCTTTAACGATGTAATTGCTGATGTCCTGCACTTTAGCATCACCAAGCTGAGAGTCACGCAGCCGTGACACTGCGTCATACTCGTACAAGCCTTGCTGGGCTTTGGTGGTGGACTTGATGTGCCAGGCAAACAGCTCAGTATCCAGGCTTTTAGCCACCTCTTCGGCCAGCAGGGTTTTTCCTGTGCCCGGTTCTCCTTTTATCAACAACGGACGCTGTAAACAAATGGCGGCATTAACGGCCAACTGCAATTCCTGGCTGGCTATATAGTTATCGGTACCGGTAAAGGACATAGACTACTCTGAGTGATTGTGATTATTCACAATATCATATAGCGAAAAAGCAGTTTGTTTTTAGTCTCAGAGCCTTAATCTATTACACATTCCCCTAAACAGGGGGCAAAATTTTAGTCCGGCGCCTGGCAAATTGACCTGAGCGACGGCCGTTACGCAAGGAATCACCATGCAAGTATTTAAAGATAATTCTGAGTCCATAGGTAATACCCCGCTGGTTAAACTGAACCGCGTTACCGGCGGTAACGTGTACGCCAAAATCGAAGCCCGTAACCCGAGCTTCAGCGTAAAGTGCCGTATCGGCGCCAACATGGTATGGGATGCCGAAAAACGCGGCGTGCTGACCGAAGGTAAAGAGTTGGTAGAACCGACCAGCGGCAATACCGGCATTGCCCTGGCCTTTGTGGCGGCCTCGCGCGGTTACAAACTGACCCTGACCATGCCAAGCACCATGAGCCTGGAACGTCGCAAACTGTTAAAAGCCCTGGGCGCCAATCTGGTACTGACCGAAGGCCCTAAAGGCATGAAAGGCGCTATCGCCAAGGCCCAGGAAATTGTTGACTCCGATCCGTCCAAGTACGTGATGCTGCAGCAATTTGATAACCCGGCTAACCCTGAAATCCATGAAAAAACCACCGGGCCAGAAATCTGGAATGCCACTGACGGCAAAGTCGATATCTTCGTCGCGGGCGTAGGTACTGGCGGTACTATTACTGGTGTCAGCCGTTACCTGAAAAACACCCAGGGTAAAGCAATATTGTCTGTGGCCGTAGAGCCTACCGATTCACCTGTTATCACCCAGGCCAAAGCCGGTCAGGAATTAACCCCTGGCCCTCATAAAATTCAAGGGATTGGTGCCGGTTTTATTCCAGGTAACCTGGATCTGGACTTAGTGGACGTAGTTGAACAGGTCGGTAACGACGAAGCCATGGAAATGGCCCATCGCCTGATGCGTGAAGAAGGTATTCTGGCCGGTATTTCCTCTGGCGCCGCGGTGGTAGCCGCCAAGCGCCTGGCCGAAAAGCCGGAAAATGCTGACAAGACCATTGTGGTTATTTTGCCAAGCTCGGCTGAACGTTACCTGTCCAGCCCGCTGTTTGCCGGTACTTTTACTGACGCTGAACTGGAACAGTAATCCTCATCAGGCTCTAAGAAAAAGCGCTCAACTGAGCGCTTTTTTTATTTGGGTATCAGGCAGCAGTCTAAGGTTAGCGCACGCAAACTTTACTTTTTGCAGGCAAGCTTGCAGACTCACAATTCCAATTACTGTCATGCACGGGAAGAAGATGTTGAGAACCCTGTTAACCAGTGTTTTGCTGGCCGGTTTAGTATTATTAAGCGGTTGCAGCGATGGGAAGAAATCTGACGGCGTGGGCCGTTACGGTATGCTCGCCAAGGGTACACCCGAGTATGCGGCTATTGAGTTTTTCGATCATCTCTACCACGACGAAAATATGCAGGAAGTGCTTAAGCTCAGTTCGCCAAAAATGGCGCGCCTGCTGAAAAACTATAAAACCAGTCGTAACTTCCAACGCCATGTTATGAACCTGACCTACCAGGAAGTGGAAATGATGGTGGACTCTGGCAACAACAAAATGCGTTCAGAGTTCTCAGATAAGGCCTCAGTGGTGATTTTCTTCACGGGTACCGATCACGGCGAAAAGAAAGAGGATTTGCGTACCGTCAACCTGCTTAAAATCGGCGGTGATTGGAAAATTGACGAAATCGAAGTCGACAAATTTATGTAAGGGGCCATAAGGCCCCTTTTTACGACATTAAGCCAACTTATCGCGGAACATAAAAAACACTGCCCCCATCAGACACAGGCCTGCCCACAGGTAGTCCAACTTTAGCGGCTCCTTTAAATAAAACACCGCAAAGGGCACAAACAGGCTTAAGGTAATCACCTCCTGAATAATCTTAAGCTGCCCCACCGACATTACCGTATAGCCAATACGATTGGCCGGCACCTGCAACAGGTATTCAAATAAAGCGATGCCCCAACTTACCAGTGCGGCAATCAGCCAGGGCTTGCTGCTCATACCTTTAAGATGACCATACCAGGCGAAGGTCATAAACAGATTGCTGCACATCAGCAGCAATACACAAATAACAACCGGGTTTTGCATAGACAAGGTAGGTAAATAAAAAGGAGCCTATTCTGCGCCCGCCCTTAGCTTTAGCCAATCACCCTAGGGCGGTATTTTTTCTTTGAAAGCAGAACGCCGTATCACCGCAATACTGCTATCTATAACCACTCTACTACCGCTTAACATTCCAAGGCAGTTCAGGCCACTAATAAACGGGAGAAAACGTTATTGAGAGCAAGTTGAATGAAACACACGACTGGAACGTTATTGGGGATCCTCCAGGCTAGTTTCCTTTGCGTCTCGTTTCTTGGCATTAGAGACAATCTGGTCTGGCACCGGAGTGAACCTCTTTAGCTGCTCTGCAAGGCAACAGACAGAAGTTCTGTTGTAAATGGGACTGACGCACCATTAATGATGCGCCAAATAAAACAGGGCCGTTAAAAAGCTAATAAGAGATCTGACCCGCCAGCGGCGGGTCAATTAAACATTAAAGCCACTACAAACCGACAGCGACCCCTTCCCTTCTGGGATCGGCGCCGCCAATTAGCTTGCCGTCTTTAATCATAATGCCGTGCAGACCGCTATTGAGCTCTTGCACTTTGACCTGATGGCCCAGCTTTTCAAACTCAGGGACTAAAGTTTCCAGAGCACTGTCTTTTTCCAGCGCGGTATAGTCATTACGGTTGGTAATACGCGGCAGATTGATGGCCTGTTGAATATCCAGTTTCCAGTCCAGCACCCCTACCAGGGTTTGTGCCACATAGTCGATAATACGGCTGCCACCGGGGGAGCCGACCACCAAATAGAGCGCACCTTGTTTATCAAATACCATAGTCGGACTCATGGCACTGCGCGGGCGCTTGCCAGGCTCAACGCGATTGGCCACCAGGGAGCGGTTAACCTCAGGCACAAAGGAAAAATCCGTCATCTGGTTATTTAACAAAAAGCCTTCCACCATCAGTCCTGAGCCAAAGGCCATTTCAATACTGGTGGTCATAGACAGGGCATTGCCCTGTGCATCAACTATGGAAATATGGCTGGTATTAGGCAATTCATAGGCATTGTCAGCGGCCAAACGCTGATGCGGGAATGGATTACCGGCAAACGCACGCCCCATATCCTGGGCTTTATTGATTAACTCTGCGCGCTCTTTGATATAAGAGCCGCTGATCATCGCCGCCACGGGATGGGGGAAAAAGTCCGGGTCAGCCGAGAAGGTTTCGCGGTCGGCGAAGGCCAGCCTTGAGGCCTGGGTAAACAAATGCAGCCCCTCAATCTGGTTTGGCGCAAAACTGGCCATATCAAAACCTTCCAGCAAACGCAGGATTTGCAAGGTGGCTACCCCGCCAGAGCTGGGCGGGGCCATACCGCAGACCCTGTACTGGCGATATCCACCACATACCGGGGTGCGTTTTTTGGCTTGATACTCAGCCAGATCCTGGGTCGCCATAGTACCTGGGTTAATACTGGCTTTTTGTACGGCTGCCACTATTTTTTCGGCCAGATCCCCCGTATAGAAGGCATCTGCCCCCTTTTCCGCGATAGTATTAAAAGTGCGGGCCAGCGGCAGATTCTTGCGCAGAAAACCGGCCTTAATGGGCTTACCATCAGGATAAAAATAGGCTTTGCTGGCAATAAACTGTTTTAGACCGGGATGCAGTTCCAATTCGACCAATTTGGCCAAACGAGGTGAGACTTTAAACCCTTCTTCGGCGGCAATAGTGGCGTCACGAAACAAGCTTATCCAGGGTAATTTGCCATGTTCTTTGTGGGCAGTTTCCAGCGCTCGCAGTACGCCGGGCACCCCCACGGCGCGGCCTCCCACAATGGCTTCGCGCCAGGGAATAGGCTTGCCGTCTTTGATAAAGTGCGCAGCATTAGTGTCTCGCGGCGCGGTTTCGCGCCCGTCATAGCTGTAAAGAACTTGTTTTTTGTTATCCCAGTACAGCATAAAGGCACCGCCACCAATGCCGGACGATTGCGGCTCAACCAAGGTCAGCATGGCTTGTACGGCAATAGCGGCGTCAATGGCCGTACCGCCTTGCATCAGTACCTTTTTTCCGGCCCAGGCGGCATAAGGATTGGCCGCACTGACCATAAACCTCTCACCACTGACGGCCGTTTTATTGGCAAATCCGGTGGCAGCTTCAGGCTCTCGGTCTTCCCTTACTTTGTCCTGTGCCACTGCGGGCCAGGCCAACAAACACCATCCTAATAATAACGCCGCTTTATACAAATCAATTCCCCTCAATGCGCAAATCACGCTAATTATGCCAGCAGGCTACTGGGCCTGACAAAGCCGCTCGTCTTCTTGTGTGGCTAGTTAAAAATGGCCGGGTCAGGCTTACGTTTTTCCAAAAATGCCGCAAAAGCTTCCTTGGCCGCTGGTGAATCCAGTTGCTGAATAAAACAGGCCAGCTCCTTACCCATTTGCCGACGGGTCTCGTCGATGTCCCCTCTCATCAATTGCTTGGTCAACGCCAGCGCCTGACGGGGTTTAGCTACCAGCTTGGCCAGCACCTTATTGACTTCCTCAGCCAATAGCGGCGTGTCCACAATCTGATTTACCAAGCCATGACGTTTGGCATCTTCGGCGCCAAAGGCGTCCCCCAGCATCAGCCATTCGGCCGCTTTGGCGTAACCGACCCGCTTAGGTAACAAATAGCTGGAGGCGTACTCTGGTACTAAGCCCAGGTTGATAAAGGGTAAGGCAAAGCGGCTGTCAGGAGAGCAATAAACTAAATCACAGTGCAGCAATAAGGTGGTACCTATCCCTACCGCCATACCTTGCACTTGTGCCACCACAGGTAATGGGCACTCCAGTAAAGCATGCATAAAACGCTCGGTGTCTTTTAGCATGTCGCGACCGGAGAAATCGGCAAAATCGGCCAGGTCATTACCTGCAGTAAAGTCACTGCCGGCCGCACTCAGCAGCACAGCTCTAACCGCCGGGTTTTCTTTCACGTCTTCAAGCGCCTGCGCCAATTGCCCATACATCTGCGTTGACAGGGCATTTTTCTTATCAGCACGATTTAGCTGAATCTTCAGCACATGCTGTTCGTACAACACTTCGATAAAAGACATGACTTTCTCCAGACGTTTTCGCCACTTTACCAGTCACAGCGCCTCCCGGGCCAGTTTCTGGCTGATTTTCTTATCGCAATCCGGGCACTTGTACAAATTGCGGCCAGCGCCAATTAGCATACCTCTTCGCTCCCCGGCACGGTATCATAGCCGTAACACGGAGGATGTAAGACCTTATGCCAAGATTACCGCTGCACTTCCAGCACTATGCCGGGCCGCTGCTTATCCTGCTGCTGGCTGCCTTGCTATATGGCCTTGAGCCTTGGAGCCAGGAATATCTGCAGTATGACCGACTACTGATTCAAGATGGACAGTGGTGGCGTTTGCTCACCGGCCATCTGCTGCACACCAATTTCAATCACCTGCTGCTAAATAGCGCCGGAGTCCTGTTACTCTGGGCGCTGCATGGCCAGTATTATCAGTACCGCAGCTACCTGATGTTTATGCTGATTTGCGGCCTGGGCTGCAGTCTGGGCTTGTATCTGTTTTCAGTGCAGTTAATCTGGTACGTGGGATTATCCGGCGTGCTGCATGGGCTGTTTGCCTGGGGAGCCGCCATGGATATCCGCCATGGTATAAAATCAGGTTGGCTGCTCCTCCTCGGTTTATGGGTCAAAGTACTTTATGAGCAATGGGTCGGCCCCAGCGCTGAGGTGGCTGAGCTGATCGGCGCGAATGTCGCTATTGATGCCCATTTATTAGGTGCCGCAACAGGGACTGTACTGGCCTTCCCTGCGCTGTTTCGGCATTTTTCACCTAAGGAAAAATGAAATGAAAATTCATGCAGACGGCCGCTGCCTTTGCGGCGCAGTGACACTAAGTGGCGAAGTAGAAAATAAGGTGGGTGTATGCCATTGCAGTATGTGCAGGCAATGGGTGGGCGGCCCGTTTTTGGCCGTTGATGGCGGCACGGATCTGACAATCAGCGGCGAGCAATTTGTCGAGCGCTTTGATTCGTCTGATTGGGGGGAACGCGCCTTTTGCAAAAAGTGTGGCAGTGCGCTTTTTTACCGGCTAAAGCAAAACAATCAGCATATCGTCTCGGCGGGTTTGTTTGGCGACTTGGAGGGGCTAATCCTGGATCATCAAATCTTTATTGATGAAAAACCGCATTACTATAGCTTTGCCAACCAGACACACAATATGACGGGTGCAGAAGTCTTTGCTCAGTTTGCTACGCAAGACTGAGCAAGTTAACCTTCAGGCGCCCAGACGACGGCAGATTTCTTCGCACAGCAAATGGCTGTTGAGATTCCGGGCAATACTGGCATCGTCCAGCTTGCCCTGCTCTACCACAGACAACCAGTGCGCCAGCATGGCGTAAAAGCCCTTGCTGTGTAACATGGGGGTCCAATCTGCCAGATTGAATTGCGATGCGCGGTTGTTTGACAAAGTTCTCCCCGAGGTAAAGCTGTCAAATTCCAGCGTATGGTTGTCCTGACACAGCTGAATACGCTCGCAGGTCATGCCAAAGCGCCTGTCCATGCTGGCTTCAAAATCACGTTCGCCAACTCGCCACTGACAACGTAAACGGCTCAGTTGCAGGCCCTGAAACTGACTTTGCAGTTGAATATCATCTGGATTAACGTTGCCGTATAGGTTTACCCCATCCAGCGCGTGAATATAATCATCAAACACAAAGGTGCGCGTATCACCGGGCAGATTATGCCTGTGCTTTTCCCAGCGCAGAGACTGCAAGTTTTGCAGCTCAGTCAGTGGGCTGCCGGCTTCCTGCTCCACTATGGGTAAATAGCGGCGGTTAAAGCCAACAAACAACGGTGTGCCCTGCTTTGCGGCCAATTCATGCAGACTTTCGCAATCTGCATAATTGTCACACAGTGGTTTATCCACAAATACCGCCACTTTGCGGGCCAGAAAGTAGCGGGCAATATCAAAATGGCTAGATGTGGCACTGTGGATCATTACCGCATCCACCGCCGGTAACTGGCGGTAGTCCATACACGCCTCGGCAACCCCGTACTGCCTGGTCAGACGCTTTAACACCTCAGGGTTGCGACTGCACAGCAGCCAGTTCACTTCGGGCCATTCCTGCAACAGCGGCAAATAGGCTTTTTGGGCGATATCCCCTAACCCAATCAAGGCGATTTTCATATTCTGGCTCCTTTGCCGCACAAACAACGGCAGCTAACTTACTGTAGCGAAAGCCAAAAGAAAAGCCCCGACCAGCGGGGCTTTAATTTAAGTAACACAACTGTTAGTTGAGGTTGTCCTCAAACAACTTGTAAATACGACGATACTCATCCAGCCAGGAGCTGGGCTGGCGGAAACCGTGCGACTCAACCGGGTAGATAGCGGTTTCAAAATCGGTTTTCTCCAGTTCAATCAAACGCTGCACCAGGCGCACCACATCAACAAAGAACACGTTGTTATCCACCATAGGCGCGTTAATTAGCAGTGGCTTATTCAAGCCTTCTGCATAATAGATTGGCGAGCTGCGCTTATAGGCCAGATCGTCTACTTGCGGGGTGTTCAGAATATTGGCGGTGTAAGGCGTGTTGTAATAAGCCCAATCAGTCACTGGCCGCAGCGCCGCACCACATTGGAACAGCTCAGGGTTGGTAAACAGCGCCATAAAGGTCATAAAGCCGCCATAAGAGCCGCCATAGGTACAGATACGCTTGGTATCTACGTTGGCATTGGCACCTAACCAGTTAACCCCGTCTTGAAGATCCTGAATTTCCGGGGTCCCCATCTGACGGTAAATGGCGGTGCGCCAGTCACGGCCGTAGCCCGCGGAAGCACGATAGTCCATATCCATGACCACATAGCCTTGCTGCACCAGCATGCTATGGAACATAAATTCGCGGAAATAACCTGACCAACCCAAATGGGAGTTTTGCAGATAACCGGCGCCATGATTAAAGATTACCGCTTTGCGTTTCTGACCCTGCTGGTAATCCTCGGGTAAGTATACCTTGGCATACACCGGCAATTGAGAATGGCTGGACGGTACCGGCACCACTTTAGGGGCAACCCAGGGCATCGCTTTAAAGGCTGCGCTGACAGTATCGGTCAGTTTAACCGGCTTGGCCGCGATTTGCGCCTCCTGCACATATAACTCAGGCGGACGAGTCACCTGGCTGTGGGTTAGCAGCAGTTTTTGCTCATCCGGGCTAAGCACATATTCATTATCACCGCCCATATCGGTCAGGGCTTCAATATCGCCGCTTTGCAGATTCACCCGGTAAATTTCGTAAATACCAGGATGCTTGATGTTGGCTCTGAAGTAGATGAACTTGTCATCACGGGTCAGCGTCAGCTTGTCGACTTCATAGTCGCCATAGGTCAGGGCCAACTCTTTGCCGCCCAACTCCTGACGATACAACTGCGCATAGCCCGACTGCTCAGACAGAAAATACAAAGTTTCACTGTGGTTCAGCCAACCAAAGCTGTTGAAACGGTAGTTTACCCAGGCCTTGTCGTGCAGACGATGCTGATTCACCAGTTTACCTTTGGCCAAATCCACAGTGGCAATCCAGCGGTCTTTATTGTCCCAGGCTTTGAGCATCACGGCCACTTGGTTACCACTGCTGTGCCACTTGATAGCGCTTTCGCTCCAGTACCAGTCGGTAATCAGACCAATATCCCGCGGCAGGCGGTTTGTTTCGTATTTCTCGCCCTTCGCCTTGGCATTTTCGGCTTTCACCTCGGCCAGTACATCGTCATTGTAGCCAGGTAGGGTTTGATAGCTCAGGGCCACCTGGGTACCTTTGTTTAAATCCAGTAGCCACAGTTCCTGGGTGCGAGGCTTGGCATCCACCACCATACGCCGCACGGTTTCAGATTTAATCCGGCCGTCTTCGCCAATGTAGTTGGGCATAATGTCGTTATCATCACGACCCGGCTCATCTTTTTCTATGGCCAGTACTAAGCCTTTGCCATCTGGCGACAGGCTAGCTTCCACCGTGCGATAGTTAGCTGGCAGGTAGAATGGCTCAGGGGTTAAGCTGGCATTTTCAGCCATCAGCGCTTGTTTGTGGTCAAACTTGGCCTGACGGTCAGCACGTTCTTTATTTACGTACTGGATCAATTCCAACTGCTTTTTAGCCAGATAGTCTTTCGGCGCTTCAACAGCTTTAGGCTTGTCGGCAAACTTCCAACTGGCCAGTTGGCGGGTTAAACCACTGCTAAGATCAATTGCCAGCAAGGCATTGCCTGCTTGATAGGCCAGGCTGCCGTTATTCATAAACATCGGGCGGCTGACGCGCTCACTGGAGCGAGTAAGCTGTGTCACCTTGCCACTGGATAGGTCTTTAACGAATAAGTTTCCTTCAAATAACCAAGCCGCCTTACTGGCATCAGCATTAAAAATGCGCTTACCATTGTCTGTCAGGTGACGCTCACCCAGCGGCAGTACAGCACCGTTGCCACCTTGCTGCGCAGAGGTTTGCCACAAGTCCATCACTGGGCTGCCTTCACGCTTACGCGCATAGCGTATGCTCTGACTATCCAGCCCCCAGAACGGGTCCTGCGGGAAGCGTCCCATCCAGTCTGGATCTGCCATGATTTGTTCGAGGCTGATTTTGTCACCCTGGGCAGCCAGCGCCGCTTCGGCCTGAACCGGCTGCGGCAGCGGTTTGTTCTGTACTGCAGGACCTGAAGATGTTTGTGAGGTGGTACTGCATGCGCTTAAGCCTGCGCACATAAGCAGCACCAGATAACGTTTTGTCGTCTTGTGCATTGTTATAGTGTTCCCGTTTTGCCTGGGGTAATAAACCGATTATTAAATCCTAAAGTGCCGTTTATCGCTACGATAAATGATCTGACTGAAAGACGATGGCGTATTATCAGTTCTTGTTATACAACAGATTTTAATATCTCATTTCGATAAGGATCACCATGAAAACGCGTTTGATTGCTTTGTTATTCAGTTTGGTAGCCGGCAGTGCCATGGCCGACCAATGCCCTGATTTGCTCAAATTTGTTAAGCGCAAACTGAACTCTCAGGAAGAGGTCAACTTGTGTCAGGCCTACCAGGGTAAAACCTTACTGATTGTGAATACCGCCAGTTATTGTGGTTTCACCCCGCAGTTTGAAGGCCTGGAAAAGCTGTATGCCGATTACAAAGACAAGGGCCTGGTGGTGATGGGGTTCCCTTCTCATGATTTTAATCAGGAAGACAATGATGAAGCGAAAACCGCCGAGCTTTGCGAATTAACCTACGGGGTTAAATTCCCTATGTTTGAACCGATTGCGGTACGTGGCGATGATGCCGATCCTTTGTATCGCATGCTGGCGAAAAAATCCGGCACTACGCCAAAATGGAATTTTTATAAGTACTTAGTCAACAGCAAAGGGGACGTCGTAGAGTCTTACGGTTCAAGAACCAAACCTCAGGACAAAGATTTTATTCAGACCCTGGAAAAAACCCTGGCTGGTGAATAACAGCCATTCCCCGGTCAGAATCTGACCGGGGAAGCCTTTCGCTACATCCGGTATTCCAAACCCAGATAATAGTAGGCACCATTGAAACCAAATGGCGCCGAACGACGCGAGTATTTAAAAATACCGGGGCTGGATACCACCACATTGCCCTGCCCGTCCACAATAGTGCCACCGCGGGAGTTACCGATTTGGTTTTCATCCGGGGTAACATCGAACAGGTTGTTCGCACCCAAACTGATACTAAAATCGTCACTCAGGTGATAACGCAACCGCACATCGGTTAACACTTCTGCACCATAGGTTTGGGTGCCGCCGTCCGTCACTGTGTATTCACCATAGCGGTTAAATGCCAGGGTCATATCCCAGTTATCCTGGCGGTATAAACCACTGAGACTGATCCGGCTATCAGGTTGCCACTCCTCAATAATAGAAATGTCCTGCTCAGAAAACACCTGTTCCACAGACACGGTTTCCAGCCCACTGCCTTGTGGGGTAAACAGCCGAACGACATCGGTATCTGTAAAGTTAGCCGCCAGAGTTAAATCCAAATCACCACCGGCCAGATCGGTATTCCAGGTACTGACAATATCCAGCCCGCGGGTTTCGGTATCTGCGCCATTTAAAAAGAACTGGCCGGCACCGGCGCCCGATGCATCCAAAGCCGCATCCAGAGTAGACGACAGCCCTTTGCCTAAGCGGTTACTGATGACTATGCGGTCATCAATATCAATGGCGTAGTAATCCAGCGTTACGCTGATCTCATCAAACAGCTTAACAATGGCCCCAACACTCCAGTTCTGGGACTTCTCCTCGGTCAATTCTGGAATCCCGATGGCTTGCGCCAGATTACTGTCGTTTCTGAATGTGCCCACTTCCTGAGACACCAACACCCCCTGACTGTTTACGACAAACTGGGTACCGATATTGTTGAAGTACAACTGCTGCA
This sequence comes from Bowmanella yangjiangensis, assembly GCF_018531185.1. Lineage (NCBI taxonomy): Bacteria > Pseudomonadati > Pseudomonadota > Gammaproteobacteria > Alteromonadales > Alteromonadaceae > Bowmanella > Bowmanella yangjiangensis. The sequence continues at coordinate 1,495,654 of NZ_JAHDJU010000001.1, read as the reverse complement.
TGGACGGAGCGCGAAAGCCTGAGCTTACCGCACCACGTAAACTCAGATTGTCGGTAACAAACCAGTTAGCGGCCAGCTTATAGTTGGTGGTATGGCCAAAACCGTCGTAGTCATCGTAGCGCAGTGCACCTGTGACACGTAAGTTTTCGCTCAGGTCAGTTTCGACATCCACATAAAACGACATAACATTGCGGGTTTCATCTACCGATGAGGCCGGTGCAATACCTGGGAAGCCCTGAATACCGCCGCTGGCATCTTCGCTACCCAAGCCACCACTCAAACCACTGTAGATACTCACACCATTTACCGTATCGTAATCACGATAGGCGTATTCTTCACCGGGCAGAATTTTGTAGCCGTCTTCACGCACTTCCGCTCCCAATGCCAACGAGAAGTCGTCAAATTCTTTGGTGTAATCGAGGTTCAGGGTTTGCAGAGACAGTTCCAGACCATAAGCATCTGCCTCACGGGGAATACTGGAACGAATTTCCTCAGCGCTCATGCCCTGCTCATAACGCAGGGTGTTGGCGTAAGACGCATTGATTGAGTCACTGGTCTCATAGTCAATGCGGTTCTCCCCCCAGGTATAGGACAAATCCAAACTAGCCTGGTTGGAAAAATCCACCTTGTAACCCAGGTTGTAAGACAGATCATCAATCTGCGAATTTATTTTGGGCAGGAATCCCATCTGAATTGTGGCATCGCCGTCTTGCAGTGGGGTGTTTCCATCTGCATTGGCATTATGACGGAAAAACGCAGCCGACTCGTTGTCACGGGTAGAATAGGTTAAGAAAGCATATAACTCCCCTTCTCCCAACTGATACCCCGTATTTAGGGTTAAGGCAATTTGCCGAGAATCTGCGTCACCAATCCTGAAGGTATCGCGTGGCGCGGTCAGTTCTCTGGGATCCCCCGCCAACAAGGTGCCGTCCGCCAACGTCGTGCAGCCAGGGAACTGGCAGGAGCCGTGCAGTCCGGCCCGGTTGGTATGCCCACGGTCCCGGTAGTTAAACGTTAAATTCAGATAACCATCATCCCCCAGTGCCAGGCCTTTATTCAGATCCAGGTTAATGGTCTCACCATCACCTTCAGAATACTCGCCATACGAGAGCCCCGCGCTGCCCTGTTCAGCACTGTCCTTAAGTACCAGATTAATTACCCCGGCAATGGCATCTGAACCATATTGTGCGGCCGCACCATCCCGCAAAACTTCAATGCGTTTGATGGCAGCAGCGGGAATCGCATTCATATCAGTCCCAGCAGTACCACGACCCACAGAGGTATTAATATGAATAAGCGACGCCTGGTGACGACGCTTGCCGTTTATCAGCACCAGTGTCTGGTCGGGTCCCAAGCCTCTTAACGTGGCAGGCCTTAAGGCATCGGTACCATCGCTGATGGAGGAACTGGAGAAATTAAAGGATGGAGCGACCGCCTGCAACATTCTGCCCACTTCGGTTTGCCCGGTGTTCTGCAGGGCTTCTGCGTCTAATATATCGACAGGCACCGGTAACTCTTCTGCCGAACGCCCCGACACTCGACTGCCCACTATGGCTATTTTCTCGACCTGCTCAGCCCCCTGCTCCTGGGCGGTGAGTTGAGAAACAGGTAAGATGCCAAACATGGTCGCCACGGCCATGCTGATTGTGCTCTTTTTCATATTGTGCTCCCTTGATTATGGTTGTATCAATGCGCGGCATCTGCCGACGGTGCGCATTGATAACAAAAGGCATAGGCCAACTTCCCTCCATGCCTTATCCAAGGCTAAAAATAAGCCCGGACTATCAAGGTTTAGCATAGATATGCTGATAGTGAGAAAATCGATGGGTAGCAGATACGGTAACACGCGGGCATAAAAAAGCCCCGCTCGAGGGCGGGGCATAAAGAGCACACTCAACTAGGAACACACATTTGTAAGAGCTCGGCTCTCACTCACTGCACTTATTCAGGCAACCATTTTTTCAATAAGTTCAGAAATTTTTTCATCGGCTTGTGCAAAACCTTTATTCGCCGCGTCAGGCCCCATGTTCAGGCCTTCTGCATAGACAAATTCAACGTCTGACATACCTAAAAATGCCAGTACATCTTTCAAGTATTGGGTCTGGCTGTCTTTCGGCGTGCCCTGATACAGGCCGCCTCGTGCCGCCACCACATACACTTTTTTATTTTCCAACAATCCGACCGGACCATTTTCCGTGTAGCGGAACGTCACGCCAGCGCGAGCCACCCTGTCAATCCAGGATTTGAACACCGAAGGAACACCAAAATTGTACATGGGCATACCAATCACAATAATGTCATTGGCCTTAATCTCTGCCACCAACTCATCTGAGATCGTAGCCAATTCCTTCTGTTGCTCCGAACGCTCATCAGCAGGAGTCATCCAGGCCGCCATTTCGCTGCTGCTCAGATGAGGCAGGTTTGAGCTATCCAAATCCCGCAGCGTAACATTGATATCGGCGGAGGCCGCTAACTGGTCAACGAACTTTTCAGCCAGTTGCCAGGAATGACCTTGCTTACCGTTAAGACTTGTATTGATTAATAACAGCTTTTTCATGGCTCGTTCTCCAGTCAGTTAATTTAGAACACGAGCTAATTATCGACCTCATCATTACGAAAGAAAATCGCAATAAATGCGCAAAAACATTCTAATAAAGTGAAAGAAAGGACTAATGTTAACGGGATGTGATCCCCTGCAGACTTTTGCCCGTAGTTGAATTTGCCTAAACAACAATGAGGAAAAAACCATGCAAGGGATCACAAAGCTCTTGACGATCTCAATGATGACTGCAGCACTATCGGGATGTTGGCTTGATGATGATAATTCAACCACGCCAGCACCAACACCAGAACCTGAACCACCCGCACCAGTCAGTTCATACGTGCGTATTACCCATGCGGTATCTGATGCGCCGAAGGTTAATATACTTGCGAATGACAGCATACTGGCGGAGTTGGAAAATGTCGATTATCAGGTGTCTTCCCCTTGGATTACCCTGGACGAAGGCAAATACACCATTCAAGTCGATGCACAACTGCCGATGAACACACAAACTCCGGTAATCGGGCCAGCAGAGCTGACTTTTGCAGGAGATAAGACCTACGATATTTTGGCCGTAGGCACAGTTGCTACCATCGAGCCGTTGATAATTGAAAACGACTTCAGCCAAGTAACAGCTGGCAATGCCAGAGTACAGATTGTACACGGGGCGGCAAATGCCCCTATGGTAGACATCTATGTCACGGCACCTGGCGATGACCTCAGCAGCGCGCAAGCGTTAGCAACGCTGTCGTTTAAAGAGCATACCGCACAAGTTGAAGTATCAGCCGGTGACTATCAGGTAAGAATTACCCCTGCAGGCAGCCAGGATGTGGTGTTTGACTCCGGCACATTGTCCCTGTCTGATGGCTTGGATGCTATGGTCACTGCAACGGATAATGTCGGCGCAGGTACCTCCCCCGTGACCTTATTACTGTCAACGGCAGAATCTTCAAGTTTGATTTGGGATGCTAATGCTGGCGCGCATCTTCGTGTTGTGCACGGCGTAGCCGACGGCCCTGCTGTGGATGTTTTAGTGAACAATAATTCTGCACCTGCTGCCCCAGGGCTTGACGGCGTTGCATTTCTGCAGCAATCAGGTTATCTCCCCTTAGCCGATGGTGACTATCTGATTGATGTCGCCGCGGACGCAGACAACAGTGTTGTGGTTATTGACGATGCCCCTTTGATGTTGGAGCAAGGTGCAATTTATACTGCCATTGCTCACAATAATCTGGCCAATATTGCCTTAGGTGTATTAGTTGATACCCCAAGACCTCTAGCCACCGCCGCTAAAGTGCGCATTGTGCATGCATCACCCAATGCCGGACGTGTTGATATCTATGTAACAGACAGTGAAGACATCAGCAACGCGTCTGCCGCCTTCACGGATATTCCCTTCAGTTCCCCTGATTTGGCTAACACCGGCTACGTAGAACTCGCAGAAGGACGCCACTACGTGACAGTCACACCAGCAGGCAGTAAAGAACCCGCCATCGGACCGCTGGCGTTAGATCTAATGGCTGGGCAAGCCTTTACCGCTGTTGCACTAGATGCAACCGGGGGCGGCTTACCACCACAGGTTTTGTTGTTGGATGACAGCCAACCTTAAAGCTCAAGGGATGGCCTATTCTGGCCGCCCCTTAACTTAGCTTTCTTTTATACCCACACTCTCAATATTGCCGTTGCTATCCACCTGTCGCACTGTCAGTGTCACACTTCCCACATGCAGGTAGTCTCCAACCACCACACGGCGGTGAAACTTACGGGCAAAGAAGTCCGACAGACTCAAGGCGGCTTTCTCTTGTGGCAGCTCACCTAATGGGTAGAACTGCGCAACTTCACCAAGTGACAGGCTGGCATGCAAGCTGAATGCACCAAAGAAGTCACTTTCCTGTAACTGTCTGGCTTTGTCGCTGCTGGCCAGCACGCGACTGACGCTGTCCATATCCGCAGCCCGCCCCATCACCAGCACACAATCGCCGTCAACAAATTGTTGGGTATGCTCAGCCTGAATCCATGCATGGTTGCGGATAATGCCCACAAAACAGGGCTGGTGAGTAAAACTCAGCTCCTCCCAGCGATGTTCAAACGCCAGGCTGTCCTTGTTGATGGGAAAGGCCCAGACTTCCAGCGGGTCACCACTTGGCAGGGTTTCCAGTGGCAAACGCTGCGTTGGCTCTGGCGTAGGCGGTACTTCCAACCCCAGCCATCTCGCCAATGGTGTCATTGTCCAGCCTTGTACCAACAAGGAAATCAACACCACGAAAAACGCCACATCGAAATACAAGGCCTGATCTTCGAGCCCGGATAGCCAGGGATACAAGGCCAGGATGATAGGGACGGCGCCGCGCAGCCCAACCCAACTGATAAATAGCTGTTCGCGCCACGGAAAGGCAAAAGGTAACAGGCACACCAAGGTAGCAATGGGCCTGGCGACAAAAATCAATATCAGCGCGATGGATAGCGATAACGCGGCGTTATCCATCAAATGTGAAGGCGTGACCAATAACCCCAGGATCAGGAACATCAGTATTTGCCCCAGCCAGGTCAGGCCGTCCTGCACCTGTAATATATGCACAATCTGAGGCAACCGCGCATTACCGATGAGATAGCCCATTAAATACACCGCCAGAAAGCCGCTGGCGTTCGCTTTGGCGGTTAAGGAAAACACCAGAATGGCACTGGCTGCAGCCAGCAGTGGTACAAAAGTAAAATCCAGCGGAATACGCCTGACCAATTGGATAAAGGCTTGCCCGCCCAACCAACCGGCAATCAGTCCAATCACTAACTGCCATAACACATCTGTGCCAAGGCTCAGCAGGTCCAGAGAAGCGCCGGTGGCCAGGGCCGTTGTCAGGGTCATGGTCAAAATAACGGCCATGGGATCGTTAGTACCGGATTCAATTTCCAATGTCGAGGCCACTCGCTGTTTAAGGGTCACACCGCGAGACTGAAAAATGCCAAACACGGCGGCGGCATCGGTTGAACTGAGCAATGCACCTATCAGCAGCGCTGTCGGCCAGGGCAGTTCGAACAACCACACCGTCCCGGCCGCGGTGATGGTACAGGTAAGGGCAACACCTAGGGTGGACAAACTAATGGCTGGCCACAGCGCTACCCGAAATCGTTCCTTGTGAGTACGCATACCACCATCAAACAAAATTATGGCTAGCGCCAAAGAGCCAATAAAGAAACTAAGCTGTGGGTTGTCGAACTCTACGCCCAATATGCCGTCTTCTCCTGCCAGCATACCTATACATAAGAATACCAGCAGCAGTGGCGCTCCCAGGCGATTTGACAGGACACTGGCAAGAATGCTGAAAACCAGTAACGCCCCACCCAACAGCATAATGCCGATCACTTCATTCATGGCGTTTTCCCCGGCTAACTAAAAAATAAGGTTAACACATGGTACAAATAGCATGAATTGACTCGGGCCTGGATTGTCTCCGGTTCGCCTTATCAAACAAAAAAGGCGCGTAAATACGCGCCTTCACTCAGCCTTAGACCCTTTAGATCTTATCCAGCGCCTGATCAAAATCAGCGATAATGTCGTCAATATCTTCAATACCGACACTCAGACGAATCATATTGTCACTGATGTCCGCTTTGGCACGCTGTTCAGCGCCCATTTCAAAATAAATCGTGTGAGCGACAGGAATAGCCAGTGTTCTGGTATCACCTAAGTGCGTGGCATTTAGCACCAGCTTCAGATCATTCAAAAACGCGAAACAGTCTGCACCTTCTTTGAGATCCAAGCTTAGAATCCCGCCATACTGGCTGAAAAACTCACTGGCCAAAGCATGCTGAGGATGGTCGCTTAAGCCTGGATAATAGACCTTCTCCACCTTGGCATGACTGGCCAGGTAGGTCGCCAGGGTTAAGGCGTTTTTACAAATTTTATCCATTCGCAGCGCCAGGGTTTCCATCCCGACCGAAATCAAATGTGCCGAGTCAGGGGTCAGGCAGCCGCCCATATCACGCAGCCCTTTCTTTTTGACTTGCAGCAACCCCCAAAGATGGCTTGGCTGTGACTTGTAAGAGTCATTGATATTAGGAAACGCCTGCCAATCGAACAGCCCGGTATCAATCACCGCACCACCCAAAACATGACCATGGCCGGCAATGTACTTAGTCAGTGACCCCAGTAACATGGACGCTTTTACTGACTTCGCATCAAACAAATTCGCCGGGGTCATGGTGTTATCCACCAGATACAACAAACCATGCTTTTCGCATAAATCGCCAATGGCGGCGAGATCGGCAACCTGCGTCACCGGATTGGCAATAGTCTCCAGGTACACCGCGCGGGTATTCTCCTGAATAGCGGCCGCCACATTGCCCGCCTTAGTGGTATCCACTAAGGTGACCTCAATGCCGAAACCACGCAAGGTATTGGCAAAACTGTTGGTGTTGCCAAATAAAAACTGGCTGAAAATAAGATGATCGCCCTGCTTAAACAAAGCCAGCATGGTCGTGGTAATCGCTGCCATACCCGAGGCAAAAGTCAGTGCGCCTACACCGTTTTCCAATTGCGTCAGCATATTCTGCAACGCATTGATTGAAGCAGATGATTGACGTGAGTATGCATGCCCGGGGTTGCGGCCTTGAAACACATCAACCAAATCTTCTACTTGTTTATATTCGAACAGCACAGACTTAGTGGCAGGCTGATGCACAGCCCCGTCTTCAGGGTGGTTAAGCAGTCGGTCAGCGTGTACCAGTCTGGTGGTAAAACCTTTAAAATCCAAAAATCACCTCATCATTGCCCAATGAGACCGCTGCCTAGGGTCAAGCGGTCCCTGTACGAACTGTTATGCCAATTCAGGATACTTGGCTGCGACGCCAGCGTAAAACTCTCTGATTTTAGCCATCTCTACGGCTATATCATCGCCGATTTCCATCAAAGGACCAAATCCAATTACTTTCTTTTTATAATCCAAGTATATAAGCAGCACTGGAACATTGGCAGCACGGGCGATATGCAAAAAGCCGGACTTCCAGTTTTCGACTTTCTTGCGCGTGCCTTCAGGTGCCACGCCCAACACCATATCCTGACGGGCAAATACATCTGCCACTTGCTGTACTAAGCCCTGAGGTGCACTGCGCTCAACCGGGATACCGCCTATTTTTCGCATCCACCAGCCCAAAGGGCCTTTAAACAAAGAATGTTTCCCTAAAAAGGAAACCCGCAGCCTAAGCGCAAAAGCTGTCGCCAGACCCACAACAAAATCCCAATTGGAGGTATGCGGAGCCACGCAGGCCACCATTTTGTTCAGGTTGGGGAACTCCCCTTCCATTTTCCAACCTTTCATGGCCAAGACTTTACAGCCAAGCCAAAAAGTAAAACGGCTGCCTATTCTGGGCACTTTATCGCCAATTGGCGGCATATTCAGTGAAGATTGCATAAATTCACGTGTTTAACTTCAATGTACCTAATGTTCTCCGACCTCCTACTGCTTGTCGAGCGTATTTGCACAAATTCAAACAAGAGAAAGCATGGCAAAGCCTTGTCTGCTCAGGCAGAATGACCTTATTGATGACATTTTGGTGTGACAATGAAGTTGACGTTCATAATAGGGATGCTGATATCCCTGCTTGGTTCAGTGGCAAGCATGCCACTATTGGCAGAAGAAAATGCCAAAGATGTTTTTGGCCATTACCAACCCGCACTGTTTCAAATTCGCATGATTGAAGTGGAGTCTGGTAACAAGTCCTCCATAGGTTCTGGTTTTCAGGTTAGCGCCGATGGTCTGATCGTCACCAATTACCATGTCATTTCAGATTCAGTTTTTTTTCCCGAAAAATACCGTATCGAATATTTAACCCACACAGGTGAAACAGGGCCACTGACACTCCAGCATATTGATGTGGTAAACGACCTCGCCCTGGTGCGCCGAGAATCTGATGCAGCAGCATTTTTCCCTTTAGCGGCCAACCTGCCAGCGCAGGGTGACAATATTTTCTCACTGGGTAATCCCCATGATTTGGGCATGATAGTGGTACCCGGCACTTACAATGGCCTTAAGAAGAGCAGCTTCAATCAGAAAATTCATTTTACCGGCTCAATCAACCCTGGCATGAGTGGCGGCCCCACTGTGAATGCGTCCGGCCTGGTGGTTGGTGTCAACGTCGCTACGGCCGGAAACCAGATCGGTTTTCTGGTGCCTCTGGCGCCATTGCAGGCTTTGGTTGGACGTGCACAGGATAGCTTGCCGGATAGTTTTCTGAATGAAATTCAACGCCAGTTAATCGTCAATCAAGAACGCTTGCTCTCCCCCTTTATCCAAGCACCATGGCCAATGGCGTCCCTTGGACAGGCCAAAGTCGCGGGTGAGGTCGTGGACTTTTTACCCTGCTGGGGCGACTCCAATGCCAATGATAAAAACGCCCGTTACCTGACTGTGCAAAAGCGCTGCCGCCTTGACGAGGAAATTTTTTTGAACCAACGCTTGCGCACCGGCACGCTGGAACTGGAATACGAGTGGCTGACCTCCAACAAGCTGTCTTCCACCGCGTTCTACAACTTATACGAACAAGGTATGCAAAGTGCCGGTCCGGGTAATAATGCAGGCAAGGAAAACATCACCAACTATCAGTGTCAGCAACAGCGCGTCACTAATGCCCAGAGCATGAAACTCAGATTTGTGTTCTGCACCCGCGCCTACAAAGATTTTGATCAGCTTTTTGATGTACTGATCCTTGGCGCCAGTTACGGCCAGGCCCAACAAGGCTTGATTAGCCACTTTACCCTGGCAGGCGTGACTCAGCAAATGAGCCAGGCGTTCACCCATCGTTTCGTGGAGGCTATGGCATGGCAATAATCATTGAAAAGCTCGGCGGCAACAACCGTCAGGTAAAACACTACCGTTTTGCAAAGCCTTCGGTCAGCATTGGCCGTGGTTATGATAACGATATCCGTCTGGATGACCCCTATGTGGGCGCCGAACACGCCGTAATAGAACAAGATGCAGAAGGCCGCATTTATATTCGCGACAGCCAGTCGCTAAACGGCATGCGCGTCAACGGCAAACAACAGCAACAGGCAGAACTGAGCAAAGATGATGTGGTGGTGTTGGGTAAAACCCGCCTGCGTATTTTTGATAGTGCCGAACAAGTAGAACCAGCACTCAGGCTCAGCGTTATCGAATCACGCCTGACCATATTGTCACATTGGCGTTTCACGCTGTTACTTGCCTTTGTTTACGCCTTGGCCCTCACTTACCAAACTTACCTGCACACCTTTGTCGAATTTGATGTGGGCAAGATGCTGCCCCGGCTTGTCAGCGAATTACTGATCCTATCCGTCTGGCCTTTGCTATTTGGATTACTTTCCAGGCTACAAAAGCAAGATGCCCGACTGGCCAGTCAGTATTCAATTTTACTGTTAGTGGTCTTAGTCGGTATGGGGCTGTCTTTGGTAAGTCAGTGGCTGAAATTCAACTTCGCCCAATTTGCTGCCTGGAATGGTGTTGAACTAACAGTGATGGGCGTACTCTTCTTTAGCCTGCTTTGGTTAACGTTATTAATTGCCTTCCACCAACCAACCTACAGGCGTAATCGCATCGCGCTGGGCTGTACTTTTTTGCTTATTGCCTGTCTGATGGGATGGCAGGAGATCAAACAAGCTGATTTCTCGCCCCGCCCTAACTATCAATTTGTATTGCTACCCTACAGCTATGCCATAAATGATGGGGTATCCACCGAAGCATTTGTAGAAGGACTGGCCAGCACTTATCAGAAGACCGCAGCCAGCCGCAGTAAAGATTAGGGACTGGCATGTGTATCCTGTTCGTGGCAGTGAGACAGCACCCGGAATATCCGCTGCTGATCGCTGCCAATCGGGATGAATTTCATCGTCGCCCAACATCAGCATCTGGTTTTTGGCAGGATCAGCCGGATATTTTAGCGGGACGAGATATACAAGGGGGCGGCACCTGGATGGGCATTAACCGCCGCGGACAGATTGCCGCCCTGACCAACATTCGTAGCCCTTCAACCTTTGTTGCCGACAAGCCCAGCCGCGGTCACTTGGTTAGCGACTATCTGGCAGGTTCTACAGCCACTGATTACGCCAAATGGCTGCGTCAGTATAGAAATAATTACAACGGCTATAACCTACTGTTTGGCCGCTGGCAGTCGCTGTCGGTATACAACAACCATACCGACCAGCTAACCCAGTTAGAAAATGGCGTCTATGGTCTCTCGAATGCGGATATCCATAGTCCCTGGCCAAAGACCAGCAAAGGCGTTGCGGCACTCACCAACTATTGCCACCAAGGCAGCACCGACATTGAGATGCTGTTCAACATACTGCGCGACGAAACCCCTGCAGATGACGCTTGCCTGCCGGATACCGGCGTATCCAAAGAGTGGGAAAAACGGCTGTCTTCTATTTTTATTTGTAGCGAGGAATACGGCACCCGCACCTCTACCCTGCTTATGGTAAACAGGCACAGTCAAATTAGTTGGCATGAGCGCAGTTTTCTGCCGTCAGGAGAGCTTTACAATACTGTCAACCAGCATTTTCCTTTAGACGAATATCTATAACAACAATGATATAAATCCGCACTCGAAATTTGTCGTACTGCTGTCATAATAGGACGCCTTTTGCGCACAAAACCATCTGCACACAAATTAGTTGAGGGAAACCATGTTAGAAGTGCTTGAGCAGTTACCTGCCGATCCTATCCTTGGCCTGTCCGCCGCGTTCAAACAGGAAACCAACCCTAAGAAGGTTGACCTGGGTGTTGGCGTATATAAAGACGAACAAGGCCGTACGCCAATTTTGCATGCTGTTGCGAAAGCACAGAATATCCTACTGGCGAATGAGGATTCCAAAACCTATATCAGCCCTCAGGGCGTACAAGGTTTTATTGATGGGATGCTGGAACTGCTGCTGGGCAAAGGTCATAAGACCCTGATTGAACAGCGTGTTGCTGCAGTTCAAGCCCCGGGCGGTTGTGGTTCGCTGCGAATCCTTGCTGAACTGCTTAAGCGTGCTAACGGCGATCTGACCGTGTGGGTAAGCGACCCGACTTGGGCTAACCATATTCCACTTATTGGTAGCGCCGGTCTTAAAATTGAAACCTACCCCTACTTCGACAAAGACACGGCCAGCATCAAGTTTGACCAAATGGTCGCTTGTCTGGAAAAAATCAATAAAGGCGATGTCGTGCTGCTGCATGGATGCTGTCACAACCCCACTGGTGCAGATCTGACTAAAGAGCAATGGAATAAGGTGCTGGAATTAGCCCAACAGCGCGGCTTCCTGCCCTTCCTTGATATTGCGTATTTAGGTTTCGGTGACAGCATTGAAGATGACGCTTACGGCTTGCGACTGCTGGCAGACAACCTGCCGGAAGTCATTATTGCAGCCTCATGTTCGAAGAATTTTGGTCTGTATCGTGAGCGTGTAGGCCTGGCTGCCATTATCAGCGCCAACCGTCAAAGCCGCGATGCACTACAAACCCAGATCCAGGCCATTGCCCGTGCCATATACTCTATGCCACCTTCATACGGTGGTGCATTGGTTGACATCATTCTCAACAATGACGAGTTGAAGAGCCTGTGGATGGATGAAGTGACCGAGATGCGCGAAAGGATGCAAACACTGCGTCGCTTATTGGCCGATAAGATCAAAGAAAAAAGCGGTAAAGATTTTGACTTCATTACCCGCCAGAAAGGTATGTTCTCTTATCTGTGTATCAGCCCCGAGCAAGTGAAGAAAATGCGTAGCGAGCATGCTGTGTATTTTGTTGATTCAAGCCGTGTCAATATCGCCGGCATCAGTCACCAAAACGTTGACTATATTGCTGAAGCACTGGTTGCCGTACTGTAACAATCAGTCGAAGAAAAAAAGCCGCATTACGCGGCTTTTTTTATATGGTTTCCCCTCTAAGTCAGGCAACCTTAAAACGTTCACAACTTTGCTTTAAGTGCTTGGCCAGTTCATACAAACTGTTCGAGGAAGCCACGGTGTCATTTGCTCCTTCAGAAGTATCCCGGGCAATGACATTGATATCCCCCACACTACGATTGATCTGCTCAGCCACTATGTTCTGTTCCTCGGAAGAGCTGGCGATTTGATGATTCATATCATTAATCATTCCCACCGCCGAAATAATGCTCTCCAACGCACTGTTGGTCTCCAAGGCAGCCTTGGCGGTTTGCTCCGCCTCACTTGTGGTTTTCAACATAGACTCCACTGAACGCTTGGTTTGACTTTGCAGGCTGGACAGCTTGGCCTGAATCTCTTCGGTACTGGCCTGAGTACGACTAGCCAGAGTACGGACTTCGTCTGCCACCACCGCAAAGCCTCGACCTTGCTCCCCCGCCCGCGCCGCTTCAATAGCCGCATTCAATGCCAATAAGTTGGTTTGTTCGGCAATGCTCCGAATCACGCCCAAAATACTGCCAACGTTGTCCACCTCTTGTTCCAAATTGGAGATAATGTCGCTTACACCGCGAATATTACCGACCAACTTGTCGATATTCTGACCGGTAAAATCCACCACCTGCTTTCCCAGTTGAGCCTGGTTATCTGCCTCTCGGGCAGCCTCAGCGGCATTGTGAGCGCTGCGGGTAATCTCGTGCACCGTAATGGTCATTTCTTCCATAGCGGTGGCGGTCTGCGTCAGCATATTCATCTGGTTTTCTGTATTATCAGCGGTTTGCTGGGTGACTTTCGACAGCCCCTGGGCGGCATGAGTCAACTCGTCACTGGCACCATTAATTTGCCTGATAAGCCCGGACAATTGCTCAACCATTTGCATGGTAGAAGCATAAATACCTGTGAGGGGTTTGCCATTGCCTGTGCTGGTTCCGGCAAAGGTAAAATCACCCGAAGCCACTTTACGCACAATGGCTTCAATGTCCCTTGGTTCACCGCCAATAGGTCGAATCACCATATTACTGACAAACCAAGTCACTAAAATAGACACAATTACAGAAGTAATCGCCAGGATGATGACTTCCCATTCGACCTTCTTGTTGTAAGCAATTGCTTGGTCACCGGTTTTCTGCTCATCTGTCTGTATTACCTGCGCAATGTTTTGCAGCTCCTTTAACACCGCGGGGCCAATCCGGTTTAGCTCGGTTTCGATCAGTCCATTGCGCTCTCGGATAATGCCAGCCGTGGCACTAAAGGCTGCCTGGTATTGTTCAACGACCTGTTGGCTTTGCGCGGCAAGCTTAGTAACGTCACCACTGGTATTCACTTGCAGTTGCCCCAATCGTTGCAGCAAACCCGTTAAGGCCGTCTGCGCGGACGCGGCGTCCGCATCAGCATTGGTCATCAGGTACTTATTGGCAGACAAGCGTGCTTGCATCAGTTGCTCTAAACTAAGGGCCACTTGAACATTGCGTTCAGGATCCTGACGGATTTCATTTCTTCCCAGCAACTCATGCAACAAGGTTAACCCTTGCGGTCCAGCCTCATCCATTATGCCGACTTGCTGATTGCGTTGACGAAACAGCCCCTCAACTTGCTTAAAAACATTTTGATATTGGCTGATAGACTGCACTATTCGCTGAACGGCCTGCTTAAATTCAGGTTGGGTCAATCCATTTCGGGTAGCTTCCGCATCAGCATTCAGCCGTTGTATTGTCTTGCCAATGGCGTCGAGGTTGGTTTGGTTAGGTTGTTTCAGAAAGTTGATAACTGAAATTCTCATCTCCATCAAAGAAATGGTCATTTGCTGCACTACGGCTCGGTCCTGATTAAGCTCTCTATAGGTTTCCAGATTGTCATTGCCCCGTGATAACGCCACGTAAGATAGTGCAACAACAACAAAGATAATGGCCACTAAGATTAAAAATCCGCTTGCCAATTGTTGGCGTAACGACAGTTTTGCAAACACAAGCACCTCCGAATTGAACAAGCCATCCGGTTGGCCAGGCATTTCCAAAATAGGTAACCTTGAAGTATGAGATTCGTGGCTTAATCAGACCCACACCCTAGTAGCGGCATGAATCGGACTTACCGGTAAAAAGCCATCACACCTCAAGCAAAGTGTAGAAAACTTTATAAATTAAGCGAATAGACCTTGGTCTGTGTTTTCAGGGCACAAATGCATCAAGGCGATGATTCATATCCCCCATCACCTTGGCTTTAAATCCAGACTCATGACGCTGTTCGATTTGTCGCTTGTAATCAGCGATGTCCAATATTTCCAGATTCGCGGTCAGTGTTCGGAACAATCTGGGCAAGCGCTCTCCCGGACATTGAATATGATGAAGCCCACCACTATAAACAAACAGCAGTTTGCCCTGATCCAACCGTTCCAGTATGTCCGCCACCCCACCTCTCACGCTCATGGGTTTGCCGTCCTTATCCAGTCCGTTGCGTCTTTTCATCCGCCCCTCTGGCAAAATAGCGGTGATCACATCACCATTTACCAATGACAAGAAATGCTCCCAACTCTCATCCGCTTTACGGGTAATGGGAATAACGCCCGGCAGCAGCACCTTAAGCACACGACCAGCAAGGGGACGCTCTAAGGTCACGTCAGCACCAGGCACAATGACCTTGTGTGCAATATTCCAGACAAATGACCAGGGCGCAAAGCGAATAAACAGCGGCTCAAACAAACTGGTATGGTTCAAAAAAACCACCAGCCTTACCTCTCCCAGCGCGGCTTCCTGTTCTTCACTCAGCCAGTTCGGCCTGCCGCGATAGAAGCAGTGAGATAAAAACTTTACCCCACCCATTAACAGAAAACTGAACAGCTTCAACGATTCACTCTCCTCATCATTAGCCAGTAACCCTTTTTACATGCATTCAACTTAGCAAATTAAAGGATATTTCGGCGCAGCCGATACTTCATATGTAAACGCAAGACGGAGACCATTTATGTCCACACAGCCCCGTACCCTGATTCGCACGTTGTCTTATTCGGCATTGGCGCTGCTGGCCACTTTGTCTCTGACTGCCTGTATTCAAAGCCAATCCCTCACTGCGGTTGACTCTCAAGACCCGCAGTTGGTTGAACAGGCCCTTAAGCGCGTCAATCATAGCTTCAAAACCTCCTTTATGATGGGCGACTGGTATTATCAAGGTGCGCAAGTGGTCAAAGGTGGCATCAACGCCTACATCCAAATTCCAGCCAAGCTGGATATGGAATTGGAATATCAGCAAAACTATCTTCGCCAGTCTGTGTGCCCATCAGCCGCACAGCAGGAATTCTGGCAGGGAATGGGGCCGTTGTCCTTGTCGGTGCATATTTACACCTTTAATAAGAAGTTCAGCGTACACGCTGAATGTACTAACCCACTAGCCTGAATATTCAGGCGTAGCAGTACAACAGGGGCCTCGGCCCCTGTTTTGTTTGTTTAGCGCTATGCCCCCGCTTAAGTAAAAGTTCAGGCAAGATTCATCCTGGTCGTCCTACTCTGTGCATAACAACGACGAAGAGGATGTAACTATGAAAGCCTGGATGATTCCTTTATCCCTGTTGGCGTTATCTGCCAATGTGCAAGCCGCAGAGCGTTATGCTTATGCAAAAGTAAAGCAGGTTAGTCCTATCTACGAAACCATTTTGGTCAGTAGTGAGCCCGAACGTGTGTGCTACACCACCAGCCGTCGCCACGATGCTACACCAACGGTGGTCGGCGCTATTATCGGCGGTGCAGTAGGTCATGCACTGGGTCACAGCTCATCGAATAAAAAGGTTGGCATGGTGGCGGGTGCTGCGCTGGGCGGTGCCATTGGCCACGATGTTGGTAAAAACGGCTATCGTCAGGTATGCGAAACCCGTCCGGGGGAACAGCGTCGCATCCGCGAGCTGACAGGTTATGATGTGACCTATCAGTACAAGGGCGACTTGTACCATACTGTCACCCAGCACCACCCTGGCAAACGCCTGAAAGTTAAAATAAATGTTAGCCCCGCATTTTATTGATATGGGCTTTACAGGTAGACTTGAAGGCAATATGGCAAGTCGAAGGTAGCAATGATGAAACTGGGTAAAATACTGATATTCACATTAGGTTGTATGTTGGCTACGACGTCTCAGGCTTACCCTCAGAACAAGGAACAGTTGGACGAGGCCCAAGCAGCCAAACGCGCTAAACAACAGGTGGATGGTCGGGTATTGAAAGTCGAGCCGCAAAAGGACAACTACCGAGTCAAAGTGTTGCAGAAAAACGGCCGGGTGGTGACGGTGGATGTGGATAAAAAGTCCGGAAAAGTCAGACCAAGCAAGGACAACAAAGATAGGAAGTAAGCGCAATGCGAGTATTAATTGTTGAAGATGATGCCAGACTACTGACCCAGTTAGATCAGTTGATGCAGCAAAATGGCTACAGTGTGGACCTGGCTGACGATGGACAAAAAGCATTGTTTCTGTTCCGGGAATATCCTTACGATTTAGCCATCATTGATATCGGCCTGCCGGTGTTGGATGGTCTGGATTTGATTCGCCAGGTGCGTAAAGACAAGATTACCAGCCCAATTTTGATCCTCACTGCCCGCGATCGCTGGCAGGAAAAGGTCGAAGGGCTGGAAGCCGGTGCCGATGACTATCTGACCAAACCCTTTCACAATGAAGAATTGCTGGCACGTGCCAAGGCCCTTATCCGTAGGGCCGCCGGGCAGCCAAACCCTGCCATAGAACGTGGTCCCATCCGCCTGGACACTCTGTCAGAGGAAGTTTTTGTCAACGATCAGTATGTGGAACTGACCGCCTACGAATATAAGGTACTGGAGTACCTGTTGATGAACCCCAACAAAATAGTGTCAAAGACCGAGCTAACCGAACATATCTATGATCAGGACTTTGACCTGGACAGTAACGTGATTGAGGTGTTTATCGGGCGATTACGTAAAAAGATTGACCCAGATGGTGATATCAAACCCATAGACACGCTGCGTGGGCGTGGTTATCGCATTAGCCGCCAGCTTTGATTTCCATGCGCAAATGGTCGTTAAAAGGCCGTAGTTTTGCTGCGGCCATGTTGGTGTTAGTGGTCTTTTTACCACTGACTGCTCTCACCCTTGAAAAGGCATACACCAACAGTCTGACCCAATCCATGCAGGATCAACTTCGCATTCAGAATCTGGGGCTGATTTCTGAGTTTGAAGTGGTTAACGGTGTTATTCAGATGCCGGAGACCTTATTCAACAACAGCCTGAACATTCCCGACTCTGGCACCTATGCGCTTATCTCCATGCATATGTTGCCGCTATGGCAATCCGAGTCCACGTTACATTGGCAAAAGCTGCCGGACCTGCAACGCCCCGATGTGGGTGAAGAGCTTTTTCTATCGAAGCAAATTAACGGCCGTACCTTCTTTCAATTCAGCTACACGGCGGAATTTGAAGACAGAAGCCTGATGTTCCCGGTTACCTTTCATATTCTGATGGAAGGCAGGCTGTTCGACAGTGAGCTTTCGACCTTTCGCTATACCCTTTGGCAGTGGCTGGCTTTTGTTGCTTTGTTGCTAATTGCACTTTTGGCCTTTAGCTTGAATGCCGCGCTGAAGCCTATCGGTGACCTGGTAAGACAAATTAGTGAAGTGGAATCTGGTAAGCAGCGCCGGGCCGAAGGGGACTTTCCTCCCGAACTTGAGCACTTGAAGGCCAGTCTCAACCATCTGCTGGACTCAGAACAGCAACAGCGCAGTCGCTATCATCATAGCCTCGGCGATCTGGCCCATAACCTTAAAACTCCCCTGGCTGTACTGAAAGGTAACCCGGATTTACCCCTCAGTGCCAAAGAGCCATTGGAGCAAATTGAAAGTATTATTGCCCGTCAGCTTAAACGAGCGGTAGCCGGAATAGGTAGCGGCTGGCAACAAACCGAGCCCCTGGCACCATTGCTAAATAAACTTATCAAGGCCATGAGCAAGGTACACGCAGACAAGCAACTGGACATACAGCTAATCGACCCTCATGCCTTATCCTTGCCCGGTGATCAAACGGATCTAATGGAACTGTTTGGCAACCTGTTGGACAACGCTTGTAAAGCTGCTCAGCATCAGGTTAAGGTCAGCCTGCATACCAATGAACAGCTTTGCATTGATATTGAAGATGACGGCCCCGGGATCCCGGCAGAAAAACGCCAGGATTTACTCAGTCGGGGCACCCGTTTAGATTCTTATGCCAGTGGGCAGGGCATCGGTATGGCAGTGGTGTCCGATTTGGTCGCCGCCTATAACGGTACCCTGTTAATTCGTGATTCAGAACTGGGTGGCGCCAGGATCAGCTTGCGTTTTCCTTTGCCTTAACGTCATCGGCCAGCAATAACGCAAACCAGCGACCGCCCTGGGTGGACTCCAGGGCTATTTTGACAATCATAGTCAGCGGTACCGACAGCAACATCCCCACAGTACCGAGCAACCAGCCCCAGAAAATCAAAGATAAAAATACCACCAGAGTCGACAGGCCTAAGCCGCGGCCCATAAAACGCGGTTCAATCACATTCCCCATCAGGGTATTGATCATCACATAACCCAGGGCCACCAATCCTGCGGTCGCCGGGCCAAGCTGCACCAATGCCAGCAGCACGGCGGGCACAGCAGCAATAATGGAACCAATGTTAGGAATGTAATTGAGCAAAAACGCCAACACCGCCCACAGCATGAAATGATCTACGCCGAGTAAATAAAGCATCAGACCCGCCAGAAAACCCGTTGCCAGGCTCACCAGGGTTTTGATCGCCAGATAGTCCTTAATAGAAGATAAAAACTTGTCGATCTGCTGAATTTTCATGGCCGGATCGGCCAGGGCAATATGTACCTTGCGCGGCACAGACTCCGCTTCAAATAACATAAACACCACGGTCAACAGGATAAGCAGGAAGTTGGTCATTACCGCCCCTACTCCAGAGAGCAGGTTAGAGGCCATGTTCATGGCAAGACCGGGATCCAGGTAAGACAGCAACTGCGTTCTGTCCAGATGAATATTCAAGGCCGCCAGTTGGCTGACCAGCCAGTTTAATTCGCCTGCCAGTTGCTCTTTATACTCAGGCAAGTTACGGGAAAATTCGTTCATGGAATTTCCCACTAATCCGGCCAGCATAAATCCAAAAATCACAATCAGCAGTATAACCAATATGACTGACAGCCAACGTGGTACGCGGTAACGGCTAGCCCAGGTAATCAGCGGATTACAGGCCATAGCGATAAATACCGATAATAAGAAAGGCACTAATATGCTACTGGCGGCTTTTACCCCCGCCAGAATCACAACAAGGGCCGCCATGGTCAGCAAGACTTTGCTGGATGAAGAGTTTTTTATTTCCATATTCCAAGGTGAACAGACTCAGCTTGTGGCAAAATTACCAAAAGCCTTATGTGTTTGAAACAAAATCAAGAAAACGGATGTGCTCAATGAAGTTGAACCCTGCCATTATTCGAATTAAAAATCTGCGTCTGCGCACCTATATAGGTATCAAGCAGGACGAAATTGAAAACAAACAGGACGTACTGATCAACGTAACCATTCATTATCAGGCTGAGCAGGCAACCAACACTGATGATATGCAGGATGCGTTGAACTACCGCACCATCACCAAGCGAATTATCGATCTGGTTGAAAACAACCGTTTCTCCTTATTGGAGAAGCTCACCTCGGACATCTTGGCCATCGCTGCGGAGCATCCTTGGGTCATTCGCGCCGAAGCCGAAGTAGACAAACCCCATGCACTGCGTTTTGCTGATTCAGTCTCTCTGTGCTTATCTTGTAGTAAGCTTTGAGCTGTAAAGGATTTTTCTTAGCATGCAGATATTGATGACGGGTGGAACGGGACTCATTGGCACGCGCCTGTTATCAAGGTTGCCTGAGGGTTACCATGTCACCGTGTTGACCCGGAATCTAGCCGAAGCCGAATTGGCCCTTGGCCGCAGAGCCACCTGGATATCCTCCTTTAATGAATTGCCGAGTCTGGATGGCTTTGACGCTGTTATCAACTTAGCCGGTGAACCCATTGCCGATAAACGCTGGAGCAAGGAACAAAAGGACAGAATCTGTCAGAGTCGCTGGCAGATCACCGAGAAACTGGTAGACCTATGCCAGCGTAGCCAAAATCCGCCCAAAGTCTTCCTGAGCGGCTCCGCCGTAGGCTATTACGGGCGACAGGATGAAGAGCTGATCAGTGAATACCATCGCACTCCCCATGATGAGTTCAGTCATCAGCTATGCCATCGTTGGGAAC
The DNA here is from genome assembly GCF_018531185.1 of Bowmanella yangjiangensis. NCBI lineage: Bacteria > Pseudomonadati > Pseudomonadota > Gammaproteobacteria > Alteromonadales > Alteromonadaceae > Bowmanella > Bowmanella yangjiangensis. The sequence continues at coordinate 1,474,957 of NZ_JAHDJU010000001.1, read as the reverse complement.
AGATAGCCCTGCAGGCGCAAAGTGAACACACCCGCGTATGTTTGCTGCGCACCGGTATTGTGCTCAGCCGCAAAGGGGGGGCGCTGATTAAAATGCTGCCCGCCTTTAGGGCCGGTTTAGGTGGCCGCATGGGTGACGGCAGGCAGTTTATGTCCTGGATCCATATCAGCGATATGATGGCGGCCATTCGCTTTTTGCTGGAAACCCCCGACTGTCAGGGTCCCTATAATCTGACCGCCCCCAATCCGGTTACTAATCAGGAATTTTCTGAAACTCTGGCTAGCGTACTTGGTCGCCCCTGCCTTTTCCCCATGCCGGGTTTTGTACTGAAAATGCTGTTTGGCGACATGTCAGAGCTGCTACTAACCGGCCAACGGGTCATCCCCACCCGCCTCGAAGAAGCTGGTTTCCACTTCCAGTTTCAACACTTGAAACCAGCCCTTGAGAACTTGCTGAAAAGCTGAATTTGTTTTGACGGAATTATAAAAAAACGGGCTTTCGCCCGTTTTTTTGCTAGATCATGCGCCTTAACAGCTCACTGGTGTTAAAGGACAACAGCCGCCAACAGCTTAATGCCCCCAGGATCCCCACCACCAAAGCGCCAACCAGCGGAGCTAAGAGCCAAAAATCCCAATGAATACTAGCCTGCATATTAAATATCTGGGTTTGCAGCAAATAAAGCGCCAGTTCATTAGCCATGGCTGCCATTAACCCGGCCACCATGCCGATTATCACAAACTCCAGAATCACGCTCATGCGAATAAGCAAGCCTTTTGCCCCCAACGTACGCAGTATCGCCAGCTCCTGCATGCGTTCATCCATACTAGACTGTACCTGCGCCACCAATACTAAGGTACCGGCACAGAGCACCAGTACCAAAATAAATTCCACGGCCATGGATACTTGTTCAACAATGCTGCGCAACTGGTTAATACGAGCGTCCACATCAAACAGGCTGACAGTAGGAAAAGGAGCCATTAATCCGGCTAATTCTGGTTTTTTATCACTGTCTAGGTGGAAACTGGTGATATAAGTGGGCGAGAAATTAGCCATGCTGCGTGGTTCAAGCACAAAGAAAAAGTTCGGCTGCATGGTCTGCCAGTTCACTTCCCGAACGCTGCTGACTTTGGCCTTAACCACCTCACTGCCAATATTAAAGGTCAGCAAATCCCCCATCTTAATGCCTAAACGCAGGGCAACTTCCTTTTCCACTGACACCCGAGGTTCACCCTCACTGCTCTGTTCACCATGCCAGGTTCCTTCCACCACATGATTCTCGTGTTGCAACTGGTTACTCCAGGTCAGATTGGCTTCACGCCCCAGGCCCTGGCGTCCACGACTGTTGCTGTCCTCTTCCTTGCTCACATCGGTACGTATAGTTTCCTCATTGATGGCGGCAAAACGCCCGCGCACCACAGGATAGAAATGTTCGATATCAACACCATGCTCAACAAAATGCTGCTCCAGTTTTGGCAACTGCTGCTCGGTAATATTGATCATAAAGTAATTAGGTGTGCCCTCAGGTAACTGATCCCGCCACTGCTGCACCATGTCATTGCGCATCACCAGTACCACCAGCAGCAGCATAATAGTCACAGCGAAGCTGATCAGTTGTACCGAGTTGTCCATCGCCCGGCGGGATATGCGCGCCCAGGCCAACTGCCAGGCTCCCATTCTGCCCTGCCCTAGTTTGCGCCCGACAGCAATCAGACCAAGGGTAACCAGCATCAATGAGGCGACCAGCAGCAGCCCGCAAGCCAGCAAGATAGCGCTAATGGTCAGATTACCGCTGTAGGCCCACATCAGCAGGAAGATGGCCAGGCCCGCTGCCACGAATTGCAGACTTCTTGAGCCCATACTGGCACCTAAGTCCCGACGCAGTACGCGTAGCGGTGGCACAGAAAAGAGCTTCAGCAAAGGGTACAAGGAGAACAACATGGCGCACACCAAGCCGGTAAAAATGGCGATAAAGAACGGTCGCCAGTACCAGGTGTCCAGTGCCACCGGCACTTTGTCGGCAATCAGGCTGGCAATCAGCTGCTGAATGCCAAATCCCACCACACCACCGACCACGATACCAAGCAAGGTAATAAACAGAATTTGCAGCAGATACACCCGTCGTACCATGGCCGCCGGTGCGCCCAGCGTTTTCATAATAGCTACCGGGTCGTAATGACGCTGACTGTAACGCTGTGCGGCCACCGCAATGGACACGGCCGCCAGCACGATGGCCAGCAAACTTGCCAGCAGGAAATACTGCTCGGCACGTTTAACCGAGCGCCCCAGAGGTGAGTCTTCGTCTTTCACTGAGCGCCAGTAATGCAGCTCACGGTTTAGTTGAGGTTTAAGGTAGGCGTAGTAATCATCCAGCGCACTATCCTCTCCGGCAAACAGATAATCATAGTCGGTACGACTGCCCGGCCCGGTCACATTAGTCGCTGGCAGGTCGGCCAGGTTCATCAGCACCACAGGGTCGCCGCCAAACAGGTTAAAGCCACCATCTGGCAACTCAATCACGGCTTTACTCACCACAAAGGCTTTATCGCCTATTTCCAGTTCATCACCCAGGGATATGCCCAGTACCTGAAACAGGCGCGAACCGATCCAGACCTCGCCTAGTGTGGGTAAGTCTCGGGTTTCCTCTGGCAGACCAAATGGCGTATCTGATACTTTGACTACACCTTTCAAGGGATAGAAAGCGTCCACCGCTCTGACATCCGCCAGCATCATCTTGTCATTAGCAAATGCCATAGAGCGCAACTGATTACGCTGAGATACCGCCAATCCACGCTGGCGAGCCTCCTCCAACCAGCTATCAGGAACAGGTTTATCCGAGCCCAGCATACGGTCTGCGGCCAGAAACTCAGCACTTTTGTCCGATAGCGCCGATTGCAAACGTTCGCTGAACAGCGACAACGACAGCACCGAGGCCACAGACAACACAATCGCCAGCAGGATAACCGTCAGCTCACCGCGCCGCGCCTCGTGACGAAATAGGCGCCATGACAGGCTCAGAGCCATGGCATTACCCCGCATGACGCTGTCCTTCCAGTGCGGTCACTGAGGTATCTTCCAGCACGCCGCCGTGCATTTTCAGTTGCCTTTGACAGCGAGCCGCCAATTCGCTGTCATGAGTGACCAGAATTAAGGTGGTGCCAAGCTGCTGATTTAAATCAAACAGCAGGTTTTCAATTTTATCGCCATTGGCCGCATCAAGATTGCCGGTGGGCTCATCGGCAAACAAAATCTTAGGCCGGGTTATAAATGCTCTGGCAATGGCCACCCGCTGCTGTTCCCCGCCACTTAGCTGGTTAGGATAGTGGCTGCCACGATGAGACAGGCCCACTTGCTCCAAGGCTTCCAGAGCGCGTTTGCGCGCATCACTCAGCCCGGCAATCTCGGCCGGTAACATAATGTTTTCCAGTGCGGTCAGGCTTTGTACCAGCATAAAGCTTTGAAAAATAAAGCCGACCTTCTCACCTCGCAGGCGTGCCCGCTGTTCTTCATCCATGCTATGTAGCGGCTGATTATCCAGATAAATCTCGCCACTGGATACCTGGTCCAAACCGGCCAACAGGCCTAATAAAGTGGATTTTCCCGAACCTGACGCACCAACAATGGCAACAGTCTCGCCAGCCTTGACATCAAAACTGATCGGTTGAAGGATCTGTAACTCGCCCTGGCTGGTTGTCACAGTTTTGGTAATCGCCTTGGTACTTATCATATTGGAGGTCAACGTCATCGTGTATTCAGCTCTCAAGGTTATCCTGATTGTTATACCCCTGCTGTGCTTTTCGGATCAATTGAAGGCGGCGCAGGTCAAATTACTGGTGTTAGGTGACAGCCTAAGCGCAGCCTATGGCATGAAGCAAGAACAAGGCTGGGTGAGTTTGTTACAAAATTCGTGGCAGAGTAAAGGCATTGATGTGATTAACGCGGCAATCAGCGGCGAAACCACAGACGGTGGCTTAGCCCGCCTACCCCGATTACTCGAGCAGCATCAGCCCAGTCACCTGTTGATTGAACTGGGCGGCAATGATGGACTGCGAGGCTATCCGGTAGATAAATTCAAAGCCAACATTGAGGCCATGATTGCGCTCGCACGCCAAGAACAGGTGGTGGTATTGCTGCAACAAATGCAAATCCCAACCAATTACGGTAGGCGCTACACCCAAATGTTTACCGATAGCTATAGCCAACTGGCCGAAGCCCATGATGTACCGCTGCTGCCATTTCTGCTGGAAGATGTTGCCTTAAACCCTGAGCTGATGCAAAAAGACCGTATTCACCCCAACGAGGAAGCACAACCTCTGATCGCTGAATTTATGCGTAAACAACTTGAGCCCTTCTTGATCAAGTAGGCATAAACTGAACTACACTTTATCAACCATCAGGATTGAACAAAAAGGTAGGTGAACATGGAAATTGGATCCGCATCCGGTACTAATGTGCAAAATATTCAACCGCAACCGCGGCAGGAACAGCCAGAGTCACGCCAGGCTGACCAACAGCAACGTCAGGCTGAGCTGGAAGTTCAACGTACCGAGCCCGATCCTAATCAGCGGGTTGGCAGCCAGATTAATACCCAGGCCTGATAAGGCTTTGGGTCTGAAAAGAAGAAAAGCGCCAAATGGCGCTTTTCTGATTTAAGGACGCATATACTGGTATGGTGTATCACGTTTCAGGTTTAGGTACCTGTCACGCAGTTTGGTCTGACGGGATTCCATCTTAATAGCTTCACCATTAATCAGTACCTGCTCGGGAGCCTGCATGGCTTCAAGTGGGTCGCCTGACCAAATGACCAAATCTGCCACTTTACCTTTCTCCAGGCTACCGTAGTCCTTATCAATACCGAACAATTTCGCGGTATTGATAGTCAGGGCTGCCAGGCCATCCTGCCAGGGTAAACCATTGGCCACCGCATTCCCGGCATGCTGAGTAGCCAGGCGCAGGTTATGGGTTTCCACGCCAATAGAGACTTGTACTCCTGCGGCATCCAAACGGCCGGCGTTGGCCATAGTTGAAGCCAACATATCAAAGGCATAAGGCAGGTTTGGTTCAGGGTCGAGAATCACTGGTACACCGGCTTTGGCAATTTCATCGGCAACCCGCCAGCCCTCTGTGGCGCGCAGCAAAGCCAGATTAAGTTTAGGATGACGGGCCTTAAAGGCCAGCACCTGGCGGATATCCGAGGCACGACGTGCATCCACGACCAGCAGCATCTTGCCGGTTACCACCGGAATAAGGGCATTCACATCAGCCTTGCTGAGATAACCGTGCCATTCGTCTTTCGCTGACAGGGCTTTGCCATTTAGGGCTTCGGCCTCGGCAAAGGCATTTTCCACTTGTGGCCACAGCGAAGCGCGACTACCGCCAGCATCATCGGCCCCACCATTATTCACCGACAAGCTCATAAAGGCCTTAGGTTTAACCAGATTGTCACTATCACCCAGGCTGATAATGGCACCCTGGCCACCAAACAGCGTATGAGTGCTGGACATACCGGTAGCTGCCAGGGTAAACCCTTCAATGCGGCTAACATCCAGTACCGAGTTGTCAGGGTTGATGGCGTAAGAGACATCCAATGCCGAACCCGCTTTAGAAAAATCCTGCGGCTTATAACTGGCATCTACGGTGCCAGCAGACGAGCCGACTTCCACCAGGCCAACCGAGGTATAGGCGCCAATCAGACCAGGGGTGACAATTTTCCCTTTCGCATCAATAACACGAAAATGTGCTGGAATCTCAATGCCCTGGCCAATAGCTTCAATACGGCCGTCACGAATCAGCACCGTACCGTTATCCACACTGCCCTGCGCAGACATGGTATGTACAAAACCACCCACCACAGCGACATTTTCTGCTTGTGCAGCGAGGCTCAACAGGCCGGTGAGTAAAGCTAAACTGGTCTTTTTCATTTTACGTCTCCTTCACCTGGCTGACCCAATTCGAAATCAGATACCGGCCAACTCTCAGGGCTCTGACGATCAAAGGCCAGTCCACCGTCTATATAAACCCGCTCAGCCTGCGCATAGGTTGAGAAGGGATCCGCACTCCATAGCACCAGGTCAGCATTTTTACCCACTTCCAACGAGCCGGTCTTGTCAAAAATGCCCAGTGATTTGGCCGGATTGGCCGACAGCCATTGCCAGGCCACCGCTTTGCTGATGTCGATACCCGCACGCTGACCATCACCAAGGGCTTTAGCTGCTTCCTGATTCAAGCGCTGAATACCCAGGTCGCTGTCGGAGTGAACAATGGCGCACGCACCTGCCTGATGAACCATGGGAATATTTTCACGAATGCCATCATAGGCTTCCATCTTAAAGCCCCACCAGTCGGCCCACATGGCCGAGCACACATTGTCTGTGGCTAAACGGTCAGCAATCTTATAAGCCTCAACGGCATGCTGGAAGGAGGCGATTTTATAATCAAACTCTTTCATCAAATCCAGCATAGTGCCCATGTCGTCAGCCCGGTAGCAGTGCATATGCACCAGGATTTCACCATTTAACACACCAGCCAGGGTATCCAGCGTCAAATCACGTTTAGGTGGCGAGGGATTCTTGCCAGCCTTGTGCTCTTCGACATATTTATCCCACTTACGCTGATAGTCCTGAGCATCTGCCCACGCCTGGCGGTAGCCAGCCACATTACCCATTCGGGTTGATGGACCACCTTTATTGCCGTACACCCGCTTAGGGTTCTCGCCACACGCCATTTTCAAACCATAAGGGGCATCCGGGAATTTCATATCCTGAATGGTGCGCCCTGGCAGATTTTTCACTGTTACGGAACGTCCACCCACCAGATTGGCCGAGCCAGGTAGAATCTGCAGCGAAGTAACACCGCCGGCTAGTGCACGGCGAAAACCTGGATCCTGCGGCCAAATAGAGTGCTCGGCCCACACCTGTGCGGTAACCGGCTTGGTTGCTTCATTACCATCAGAATGGGACGGACCATCAGGCGTGGCATATACGCCCAGGTGGCTATGGGCATCGATAATGCCAGGGGTCAGCCATTTACCTTTGCCGTCGATCACCACAGCATCTGCCGGGGCCTCAACCTGGGTACCTACCGCGACGATTTTGCCGTTCTGGAACAACACCGAGCCCTTTTCAATCTGGCCGCCAATACCATCTAAAATACTGACATTAGTGATCAAGGTTGCCGGTGAAGGTAAGGCTTTATAGGTGCTGGGGTAAGGGTCTTTATTGATTTCTACCAGAGGTGCGGTAGATTGTTTATCGGCTTTCTGACCACAGGCAGCGAGCACCGCCATGGTCAGGGTGGCCAATAACAAGCGCCCTGTTTGTTGTTTTTTCATGATATCCCTGTAAGTCCGCGCGGGTTGACCGCTTATGGTTTTAGGAAAAATCACTACAACAAATTAACTAAACTGGATCAAGCTCATTGCGACAGTCTGTTGACTGATACAGACCATCGGTTTGAGGCTGTGAGTTATATTTGATCTGACACTTTTGCTAAGAATATTAGACGCGACCTGACAGTAAGCAAAGAGCGAGTTTCTGACTTGGCTTTCCCTGCTGGATATGACCCACCATCCTTGGTGCGCCAGTCCCATTTACAACAAGCATCCTGCCGGTTGCCTTTCAGGCCAGCTAAAGCTGTTCAATCTGGTTCCATACCAGATTGTCTTTACTGCGCGGTAAAGAAACGAGACGCAAAGAAAGCGCGCCCGCTGGATTCCCAACGACGTCAGTCCAGGGCACTGCTAAAAGGCGGTCGTGAAAACGACGTTCCCGACGCGTCTTCCACTCAATTTGCTCCAGGCAAATTGCCCGCCTTTTCACAGCCCCCTGAACCGACCGGGAATTTTTTAGCGGGGGGCAAAGCGGCTCGGGCCGCTTAAGGGGATCATCGGTTCATTCAACTAGCAATTGGTCCATCGACGGCCAACCAATTTTTGATTGCCACAAGTGCGAGGGATTGGAAGCTAGTGCAACTTTGTGAATGGCTTGATTGAGCAAAAAACAGGCTTTGACTAGCTCATTGGTGACCGTCTGCTTAAGACAAGGAGCGGAAGTTCAAATTGCGGGCGTACTGGCAGTGCCAGAGAACGACACAACGGTGTCCGTCGATATTTAAAACAAGAAACTGCTGAATGAAGGCCCGTGGCAAGGCATGCAAGGGGACACTGAAAAATGGGCAAATTTCCATTGCCATAAACTCCTATAACCTCAATTGCTCGCACTATTTATACACAATAAGCGAATTACCGTTCGACACAATAAGCGAAAAATGATACAACGCAATAAGCGAATAATGGATACGCACGATAAGCGAGTAGAACCACCATGGCAACACCTTCTGATAAACTGGCTGATGCCTTAGAAGCACTTCACGACCTTCAGATAAATGGCTCAGTTGCCATACGCTCTGCTGATCTCTCGCGCACTCACCGAGAACGCCTCGTTCAAAATGGCTTCCTTGAGGAAGTCATCAAGGGCTGGTATGTGCCAGCACGCCCAGATGAAACACGCGGGGAGAGCACGGCTTGGTATGCCTCCTTTTGGCAATTTTGTGCAGCCTACCTTAACTACTTAAAGGGCGACAACTGGTGCTTATCACCTGAGCAATCTATCGCGCTTCATACTGAAAATATGACTGTGCCCAAACAGTTGTTAGTTCGAGCTACCAAAGCACGAAACAATGTAACAGAATTGCCTCACGGCACATCACTATTAGATATTCGCGCTGCGCTCCCCGAACCCGCTCAGGTGACTAGCAAAAACGGTCTGCGCATATATAGCCTTCCTGCTGCTTTGATTGCCTGTAGCAAACAGAACTTTACTCAAAACCCCACAGATATGCGCGCGGGACTATCTATGATTAGTGATGCATCTGAAGTTTTGGATCAATTGCTAGAAGGTGGGCATAGCTCTATTGCTGGCCGTTTAGCAGGTGCATTCAGAAATATTGGTCGCACTCAAATTGCTGACGATATTATGGGCACAATGCGCGCGGCTGGGTATGATTTGCGCGAAACAGACCCGTTTGAGCAACAATCCAGCCTAAGCTTCTCACAGCGCGAGCAATCCCCATACGTAAATCGTATAAGGCTTATGTGGCAGAATATGCGGGAAACTGTGATAGCGCACTTTCCCGCATCCCCGACGCAAACAGTCGATAAAAACGCATACATGCAGCATGTTGAAGATGTGTATGTAACGGATGCCTATCACTCGCTTTCTATTGAGGGCTATCGCGTCACGCCTGAGTTGATCACCCGCGTTCGCACTGGAGACTGGAATCCAGAACAAAACGCCGATGATAAAGAGCGGCTAAATGCTTTGGCCGCCCGAGGTTATTGGCAGGCTTACCAAGCCGTGCGCAAGAGCATAGATCGAATACTCGATGGGCATAATGCAGGAGAAGTCGTCGATAACGATCATCGCGTATGGTATCGCGAAATGTTTGCGCCGGGAGTGACGGCTGGTATTCATAAACCTGCCGATCTTGCTGGTTATCGGAATGCGCCCGTTTTTATCCGTCGTTCCATGCACACGCCGCCAAGCCGAGAGGCTGTGCGCGATGCTATGCCAGCGTTTTTTGAGTTACTGAAAGCCGAAGAAAATGCCGCTGTGCGTGTTGTGCTAGGGCATTTTATATTTGTCTATATTCACCCCTATATGGATGGCAACGGCCGCACAGGGCGTTTTTTGATGAATGCCATGCTTGCCAGTGGCGGCTACCCTTGGACGATTGTGCCACTGGAGCAGCGCAATGATTACATGGCTGCACTTGAAGAGGCGAGCACAAACCAAAACATAGAGCCTTTCACGAAATTCTTGGGGGCACTTGTTCAAGCTTCACTGGATGGTAAAGCAGAGCCTTCAATTCCGAATGATTAACGAATAATCAAGATATACCGCGCATGATATACGTAGATACGTGGCTTAATTCTGAGAAGTCAGAAGGTCTGAAATACGTACGCAGCCGCTAGACCTCAAAACTCGAATGGAGGCATTTGGCACAGGAGGGGTGCTCATGCAGCCCTCTTGCTCTTAGACTTCAATGGATTCTGAAATCTCTAATGCATCGTCTACTTCAATTCCAAGATACCGCACTGTGCTTTCCAGCTTCTTGTGGCCCAGCAAGAGCTGGATGACTCTAAGATTCTTAGTCTTCTTGTAGATTAGATAAGGTTTAGTTCTCCTCATTGAGTGGGTGCTGTATAGAGATACATCAAGCCCCAGCTTCTGTATCCAACCATGGAAAATACGATTGTATTGCCGGGTTGAGATGTGTTCCGAGTCAGTAATCCTTGACTTAAACAAGTAATCCGAGCCTAACAAGTTTGCTTTCTTTATCCAGGCTGAAAGGGACTCTCTAGTTCCTTGGGTGATTTCGAACTGCACTGGACAGCCTGTTTTCTGTTGTACAACGTGAGTACGGGTTAATATTGAGCGCCCGCAAGCAACATCTGACACCTTAAGTTTGACCAAATCGCAGCCTCTGAGCTTGCTATCAAGACCAAGATTAAAGAGGGCTAAATCCCGTGTCTTACCTTCCAGTTCAAGCCTGATACGGATACCCCAAATATGAGATATCTGAAGTGGCTTTTTCTGTCCGATGATGCGATCTTTGTTCCAGGGTACTACTTGTTGAACAGCCATGATTAATCTCCTGTTGTTCGGAGAGTTAAGTATGGCGGCTCAGATGAGCGAATAGAGGACATTGCTGAAGATGCTTCGCTCTCACCTACTAAGAACGGTGAAGAGCATCTCACCACGGTTACTCCAATATGCACATAATGTTAGGCGCTAAACGCCCTGTCGCTGATTTTTCTGGCAAACTGAGTAATGCTGAAATAGAGTTGATAAATCAATAAATTGAAACGGGTTTGTGGTTTCAATCAAAGGCATGTTAGACGGCACCTGTCCTTTTCCCTGCCGTATATCTGTTAGACGGACACCCGCTACCTATCAGCCTTAACCGGACACGTGTCGTAAAGAAAGCGTTAGCCATACAAGGGAGAATCGAAATTGCCCCAAGAACTGTACGTCATTAGCTTGGTTTTCTCGTGCCTTGCTCTATTCGTATCTGCGATAACAGCTTGGCTAACATTTTTTAGAAATGGGGAACTAAAGGCTACTCAGCCAACTACAGTGTTTTTTGGTCCCGATGGACTGAAAGACCCTCTAATAAATGTTGCGGTAAATAAAGTTTACCTACGGACCTTGTTATACAGCACATCAAAAAAAGGTCAGGTTATAGAAAGTATGCATGTTTCTTTGAGGCGAAATGAGTCTAATCAAAATTTTAGTATTTGGGTTTATGGTACTGAAGGAGGCCTACAAAGAGGATCGGGGCTATTCGTTCCTCAGGAAGGTGTAACGTTTGATCATCACTTTTTATTACCTACTGATGGAGCTAGTTTTAATTTTCTACCGGGCCAGTATTCATTAACTATGTATGCGAAGCAAGTTGATAGTAAAACTACAATAAATCTTACCGAGCTAACACTAACGGTATCTGAAGCCCATGCGTTACAGTTGTCTGAAGCTAAAACAGGCATCTTCTTTGATTGGGGCCCTGATCAAAAGCAATATCATGCTCACACCAAAAAATATACAAATTGAGAGCATAGAGAAAGGGATAACAAATAAAACAAGCGGGACGTCTGCTTCGCAGCCGCCCCTTCTTTAGGCGTTGAGGCTGTAGAAAGAGTTCAGAAGATTTCTCTGAACCCAAGAATGATCAATAAATGAGCTAAAAATGGTGCCTGTTCTTAAAATCTGGAGTTATTGATATCAAAAACTCTCCTGGATTTTAAGTAGGAGCGTCATCTGAAAAGGAGGCTGTTTTTTTTCTACAGCCTCGTTATGCCTTTTTGAAGGAACAACGATGTCCGTCGAAGTAATCAAAGACCAAATTTTTCAGTTTTTATCTTCAGATGAGCCTGAAGTTATGGCGATCAAAGGTGAATGGGGCGTAGGAAAAACTTTTAGCTGGAAGAAGTTCCTTAACGAAGCTCGTGCTGAAAACAAATTGAACCTCGAACGCTATTCTTACGTTTCCCTTTTCGGCATTAACTCATTGGAAGCCTTTAAATACACAATTTTTGAAAATGTAATAAAGAAAGAGATTATCGACACCGACGCAAGTATTGAAACCTTCAAAAGCAATACAGCCAGTCTAATAGAATCATTCGGAAGGCAATCTGTTAACCTGTTTAAAGGTACGCCAATAATTAAGTCATTTAGTCCTGCCATAGAGACTATTTCTTTCTTGTCTTTGAATAAAACGCTTATATGCATTGATGACTTGGAAAGAAAAGGAAAAGGCCTCGAGATAAAAGATGTTCTGGGCCTGGTCTCACTGCTAAAGGAGCAAAAGAAGTGCAAGGTAGTATTGCTTCTTAACGATGGTGAAGATGGCTTAGGTGACTACGAAAAGTATCGTGAAAAAGTGATTGATACTGAGCTTGCGTTTGCACCCGATCCAGATGAATGTGCGGAAATTGCTTATTCTGAGAAAACACCCAATTATTCAAGGTTGAGGGAGCTAACTACAAGTCTCGGAATTAGAAATATTCGTATTCTTAAAAAGATTGAGAGATTAGCAACTATAGCTCTTCCGCTGACTGAGGGGTTTGAACCAGAAATATTGGATCAAGTTTTACATTCGCTGGTTCTATTTGCGTGGAGTTATTTTTGCTCAAACTCTAATGAGGACATACCTTCTTTAGAATTTATTACTAGAAAAGGTTATTCCTTGCTAGGTATTGGGGATGAAGAAGTCAGTGATCAGCATAAAAAATGGCAAACTACTCTACATGCATATAATTATCAGCTAACTGACGAGTTAGACCTGCTGTTATCTGAGGCGGTAAAAACCGGTTATTTCGTTGTAGATGAGTTCAAACAAAAAGCTGCTGATAAAAACCAACAAATTATAGCATCAAAATCTGAGGGTTCATTCTCGAATGCCTGGCGTCTCTACCATGACACTTTTAATGATAACTGCGAAGAAGTAATAAATGGTCTATATAAGAGCTTTAAGGAGAACTGCAAATATATAACGCCTACAAATCTAAATGGGACGGTTTCGCTATTTAGAGAATTAGGAGAAGAAGAAAAGGCATCAGAAATCATTGATATCTACATTGAAAGTAGAAAAAACGAAACCGAGCTTTTTAATATGAAGGAGAATGACTTCTTTGGAGATATTAGAGATAAGGAGATTATTGAAAAATTCAATGAGAGATATAGCCGGTCTGTTTCTACTGAGACAGCGAAACAAGTGCTAGAGCGTATAGCTGGTAGAAATGGCTGGAACCAAGGTGATGAAGTGGTGCTAGCGAGCACATCAGTCGATGATTATTACAATTTATTCAAAACTGAAAGTGGTCGCCATCTGTCATCCTTTGTCACAACCTGTTTGAAGTTCGGCCAGTTTGCTAATGCTAGCGATCAACTAAAGGAAATCGCGAATAGGGCTACAGAAGCATTAAGAAGAATTGCAGGCGAGAGCGAAATTAATAAAAGACGAGTCAAGAAGTTCGGTGTAAGTCTAGAAGATGCATAACAAGGCGCTGCTGTCGGACAAATTTTCAGCTGAGCTAGGATCAAGGGGTCGTAGTTGTTGAAACAGCTTCAGAGAATTGGGCGGTGACAAGACCGTTATTGCAGTCAATGACCGCTATTGGCACAAAGCAGACTGTTAGGTTTGGTTAAGCTCTAAAATGAAAAGTGTCAGATAGAGTTTTGGTTAATCCAGTTTAAGGCTGTTGTAACGCCTCAACAATCTGCTCAGAGGACTGCATGGCGCGGATACGGGCAAACAGAGCATCAGCTTCCACGTACTGGCGCTTAAGGTACCCCAGCCACTGTTTAATGCGATTTGGATAGTATTTACCCTTGTCACCGTATATCTCATAGCCGGAGTAGCGGGTCAGCAGCTTGCGTACTTCGTCCCAACTCATTGGGGCCTGATGCTGTTTAATCACGGCCGCCAAATTAGGCAAAGATAATGCCCCTCGCCCCAGCATAATGGCGTGACAGTCGGACTGCGCCTGACAAAGTGCCGCATCTGCCGCAGACCAGATTTCACCATTCGCCACCAGCGGCACTTTTACCTGTTGCTTGATTCTGGCAATCCAGTCCCAATACGCTGGCGGGTTATAACCTTCGACCTTAGTCCGGGCGTGAATGGTGATCAGACTGGCACCGGCGGCTTCCAGCGCCAATGCGTTGTCGATGGCAAGACTCTTATCTTCAAATCCCAGACGCATCTTGGCGGTGACCGGAAAAGCGCAGGGCACAGCCTGTCTGACTGCATGCACAATCTCATACAAGCTTTGGGTTTCTTTGAGCAATACCGCCCCACCCTTGCTTTTATTCACGGTTTTGGCCGGGCAGCCAAAATTCAGGTCAATGCCGGGGGAGCCTAGCTCCACTGCGCGCGCTGCATTGTCGGCCAGACAAATAGGATCTTGTCCCAGCAATTGCACCCGGACCGGCACACCTGCGGGTGTTTTGCCCCCATCCAGTAATTCAGGACACAAACGATGAAATACCCGCGCCGGCAGCAGTTGATCTACCACCCTGACAAACTCGGTTACGCACAGATCAAAGCCGCCCAGACGGGTTAGCATGTCGCGCATCAGGTGGTCCACCACACCTTCCATGGGGGCTAAGGCAATATGCGTATCTTTTGTCATGAATTCGGGGTAATCTTTTGCCGGTAGTATTTGGGGGAAAACGCCCCTAGGATCGGGCCGCGCAGTTTAGCAGATTCCTCAATATTGTAATCAGTAAATCCATTCTATGACCTTAATTGATACTCTCGCCCTACTTTGGTTTTTGGCCATTTGGATTGGCTACACCTTATTTGCCAAGCGCAAAGCCAAGCATACGTCCTGCTTAGCCAGTGAGTTGCGTGCCAAACGCACGCGCTGGATGAGCGAAATGCTGGTAAGAGAAAACCGCGTCGCGGATGTGTCGATTATCTCGACTCTGGAGCGCAACATCACTTTCTTTGCATCCAGTTGCTTGCTGATCCTGGCGGGTTTGCTCACTGCCACCGCATCAGTGGAAGAAATTAACGCTATGATCCACCAATTAAGTCTGTCGGAGCAGTCTAATCAGCAGATCCAAATCAAGCTGCTGTTGCTGATTGGGATCTTTGTCTTTGCGTTTTTCCAGTTTACCTGGTCATTACGTCAATACGGCTTTGGTGGCGTATTGATAGGTGCAGCGCCAAACGGCAACAAAATGACGGAAGAAGAGCTGAATCTTTACGCTAACCGCACGGCTAAGGTTATTGATCAAGCCGCACACTCATTTAACTACGGCCTGCGGGCAACCTATTTTTCGTTGTCCACCTTATCCTGGTTTATCGACCCAAGGCTGTTCATGCTGGCGTCAGTGATCACTATGATGGTCATGTACCAACGGGAATTCCATTCCAAGGTATTGAAAGCGCTGAAAGAGTGTCACTGATTTTTACAGTAAAAACACCCTTACCAGCGCCTAATTCGACTTGCAAAATAGCTCAGCAAAGACACCAAACCACCGACAACAAAGGCTTGTAGCGGTGCCAATACAAACACTTGAGCTAGTGTACCTGATATTGAAGGGTTTACAGATCCGGACAATAACCAATCAATATGTACATATAACAAACAGAGACTGGCGCCAAATAAAAATCCGTTAGCCGCCGCTGTGGCACCTGGAAATCCATGTGCACGTAAATATTTAAGCCACAAAAAGGCCACAATTAATGGGGAAATAACCCATGGAAACAATAGGTTAATTAGTACCCCTTCAATAACAAAACATCCAGCAGCCACCAACATGATCCAGATATTGGCCGCCTTATGACTCCATTTAAGCATATTCTCGGCCCCGACAGCGAGTTGACCCACCTTGTTCACCCACCCAGTGCAATATGTAGAAAGAAAAAATAGAGCAAGAATCGAACCAACTCGTTAAAAATATTGGGCTATCTATTTGAAAATGTGGAAAAACCGCGTCAGAAAAGGAAACTAAGCGGGTTAAAACTAATGATGGTTAGGTAACAAAGCGCCAACAAAATGGCAGAATAAAGCACAAATGATGCTCGACGCTCTTAGCACTGTTGCCATTTAGATACAGTAAATGGGAGAACCGGCAATTGCCTTGCCGGTCGAAGCTTGGGGGTTAGTGCCCAAGTACTTTAGCCGGTTCGATACGCGCCGCTTTAATGGCCGGGTACAAGGTCGCCACTGTGCTAAGCCCCAGGGCAATGCATGTTGTCACCACTACATCCGTCAAATGAATTTGCGAAGGTAAAAAGTCGATAAAATAGATATCACCAGACAGCAAGGTAATACCGGCGAGCCGTTCCAGTGCTTTAGCCAGAAATGACAGTTGCCAGGCCAAGAGCAAGCCAGCCGAAACACCGAATGCCGTACCAATCAAACCATTAAACAAACCTTGCAACATAAAGGCTCGGATAATCAGGTTGTCTTTTGCCCCCATGGTTTTAAGCATGGCAATTTCCCGGCGCTTTTCATTGACCGCCATCACCAGGGTCGACACAATATTGAAACAGGCCACCGCAATCAGCAGGGTCAGCACCAGATAGACTACGGCCCGCACCAGCTTGATGTCCTGATACAAATGGCCGTGTGTGCGAGTCCAGTCAGAAATATACACATACTGCTCAAAAGCCATACCCAGCTCGCGCATTAAAAACGGCGCGCGAAACGGGTCTGCAAAACCAAACTCCAATCCTTGCGCACCAGAGGTGACCCCCAAAATCTCGGACGCTTTGCTCAAGTGCACTAGAGCCAGGTGGTTATCGATCAGTTCGCCGCCGATACCCGCTGCGCCAACCACATCAAACCATACAGATTTTGGTGGCTTAAAGCTCTGCGAGTCACTTTGCTGAGGCATTAGCAGTTGCACCTTCTGCCCTACTTCCACCCCAAGCTTCTTCATTATGCCGCGGCCAAGCAAAATCCCATTGGGCTGCAGTTCAAACTGCTGCCACTGCTGGGGATCTGTCATCAGACTAATTCTTGAGGGGCGGGTAAAGCCAGGATCTATACCCGTGACCTGCACCGCATTCATCTTGCCTGCACTTTGTAGCATGGCAGCCATTTTGGTTACTGGCGCCACATAGGCCACTCGGGAGTCTTCCTGGAGCTGCTCAAGCTGCCTGCGCCAGTCACTGATACCCTCCGGCGCTACCGCCAGCAATTCACCATGGGGCAACACCGCCAACAAGCGGTCTTTCAATTCCCGCTCAAAGCCGTTCATCACCGACAGCAGTAGAATCATCACGCAACATCCCAGCGCAATCCCCACAGTAGAGGACGCCGAGATAAAGGAAGTAAAACCGCTTTGACCGCGACTGCGTCTGAATCGCCAGGCTAATTGACTGCTAAGGCGCCAATTGCCGTTCATGGCCGTTGCTCCAACTTACCGTTGTGTAGGCTCAAGGTGCGGTCTAACCGTTCAGCCAGATGTAAATCATGGGTCACCACCACAAAGCTGGTGCCCAAATCCCGGGTCAGCTCACGCAGCAACATATAGATAGATTCGGCGGTTTTGTTGTCGAGGTTACCCGTAGGCTCATCGGCCAGCACCAGCTTAGGCTGGTTTACCAACGCCCTGGCAATCGCCACCCGTTGACGCTCACCACCTGAAAGCTGGGCCGGTTTATGCTCCGCCCTGGCTGCCAATCCCACCCGCTGCAAAATCTCAAGCGCCTGCGCCTTGGCTTGTTGATGCCCTTGTCCGCCAATCAGCAGCGGCATGGCCACGTTTTCCAGCGCGGAAAATTCAGGTAGCAAATGATGGAACTGATATACAAAGCCCAAACTTTGATTACGAAAAGCCGCCTGACGGGCCGTGTTAAAGGCAAAAATATCCTGCCCTTCAAACAGCACAGTACCCGAGCTTGGGCTGTCCAGAGCGCCAAGCAAATGCAACAAGGTACTTTTTCCTGAACCCGAACTACCGACAATGGCTAACTGCTCTGCCACACCGACCTCAAAGCTGATATCCTCCAAGACTCTAACTGGCTGTGGACCCTCGTCATATTCCTTGGTCAGGTGTTGGCAACTTAATAACGGATTCATACTTTTCCTTCGATTTCTAACTGACAGCAATTACTCATCACGCAGAGCCTGGGCTGGCTGCACGCGGGCTGCGCGAATGGCTGGGTATAATGTCGCCACCAAACTAAGTGATAAAGACATCAACAGCATCACACCAACCTGATGCCATTGAATATCAACCGGCAAGCCTGAGCCATCGGGCGTTGCTAGCAGGTGAATACCGAATAAATCCAGTACATTATTAAGCTGGCTGGCAAGCAGCAAACCACCGACTAAGCCCAGCAGAGTGCCTTTAACGCCGTTATACAAGCCGTTAATTAAAAAGACATTAATCAAATCACGGCCAAGCATGCCTTGAGTGCGCAAAATAGCGATATCACCTCGCTTTTCAGTCACCACCATTACCATGGCGGACACAATATTAAAGGCTGCCACAGCGACAATCAGCGCCAGCATCAGCGCCATCATATTTTTTTCGGTACTTACCGCGTCAAACAGCGGTCCCTGACGCTGCCGCCAGTTGCTGGACGTCAGTCCCATAGTCTCAAGCTCGGACGTTACCGACTGCCAGGCAAAGGCGTCATCCAGAAACAGTCGGGTTTTAGCCAGCTCATCATACTTACCGCGCAATAGCTTAAGCGCGTCATTCAGATGAATAAGTACCACCTTATCGTCCAGCTCAGAGCCCACATCAAAAATACCGGTAATACGAAACTGCCGCTGACTGGGCATTCTACCCAGCGGGGTATAAACGCTGGCATCGGCACTGAGCAGCCGGACCTTATCACCAATGCCCAATCCCAACATGGCCGCCAGCGGCCGGCCCAGCACCAAACCATAGTCTCCCGATTTAAGTTCGGTTAACTCACCCAGCATCATATGGTTACTGATGATGGCATCGCTAGGCATGGTATCCGGGTCAATGCCCTGAATCATCACGCCATGTAAGGCGCGGGGCGATTGTAACAGCCCCTGGGACTCCAGCATGGGCGTGGTTGCATGGACATGATTAAGCGCAGTGATTTGCTGCACTGTCACGGCGTCAGTGGTATCCACCAGAATATGTGGGTTAATGCCCAAGATACGTTTTTTTAATTCGCCTTCAAAACCGTTCATCACGGACGATACAGTGATTAAGGCGGTCAAACCTAAGGCAATGCCGGCAACCGAGAAGGCATTAATAAAAGCAATAAAGGGGTTACCTTTACTGGCCCTGGCGTAACGCAGGCCAATATAAGCGGAAATGGGATAAAACATCTGGTTTGTTATTTTCCTCAGGCCAATACTTAGAAGGCATTGGTCATATTTTGACTGATAAACACCCCGACCAGTCCTTTCGACGCAGGCCCTGTTTATCGTTGGCCGATAATAGGTGTAAGCTAAGGGACAATCAAGGGCCGAACCGGCAAGACCGGATGAGCCGCAAAGGAGTATGGATGGAGTTACCTAGCCTCGAGCAAAAACGCCAGCAGTTCGACGAGTTTTTCCGCATCAAACACCCTATTAAGGTGAATGTGCGCAAGTTAGCTGCGGATTTTGTGTTACCGGCTGTCGAGCAACTGACCGAGCACATGCCTTATGCGTTTCGGATCGCCAGTGAAATGTCGGCGCTGGAAGTCGCTGCCTTGCGTCCGCTGCGCAATCTTAGCGAGCATGCAGCAGATTTGGTGACCTTCCTGAACCACCAGTCGCGTAAAATTGATTTGATGATGTCGTACATTCTGCACGAGCAAATGTCGCAGGATGAGCAATATATCAGCCATGCCTTTGGCGGTGGCGGCGTAGTTCTGTGTTCTGACCACCCCATCAGCGAAGGCCAGCAATGCGAGCTCAGGCTGTTTTTAGAAGAAGAAGCGGCGGCGGTATTTTGCTACGGTGAAGTAATTGCTTGCGAGCAGGTTGCTGATCAGTACCATATCTCCCTGTTTTTCAACCGACTGCGCGAAGAAGACCAGGAATTACTGGTGCGTGCCAGCCTGCATCTGCAAACTATGCAGCTGCGCAAGCGGGCCAAACAGCGCAGCGACAGCGAATAGGACGTTCACCCCAGGTGGACCATCGACTGACTTTACAGAAGCCGTCTACGTAAGCATGACCAACAGTATTTTTGCACCGTCCCTGCCGAAAAAGCCGGGCGATCATCTTCAGTGGGGCAATCTGCATGGTAGCAGCCTGGCCCTGACCATTGCCAATGCAGCCAAAACCAGCCAGCGTTCGATTTTGTTGGTCACGGCCGACACCCCCAGCGCGCTGAAACTGTCCCGCGAAGTGGAAGGTTTTCTGCAAGGTGAAAAGAAGGTCGCAGTGAAGGTCTTTCCTGATTGGGAAACCCTGCCCTACGACACCTTCTCGCCCCACCAGGACATTATCTCGCTGCGGCTTGAGACCCTTTATCACCTCACCCAGCCAGAGCCTTGTGTGTATGTAGTGCCGGTAAACACCTTGCTGCAACGTATGGCTCCGAGGGACTATCTGGCTAGGTATCTGCTGATTCTCAAGCAAGGGCAACGTCTTGATTTAGACAGTTTCCGTCAGGGGCTGGAGCGCGCCGGCTACAGCGCCGTCAATCAGGTGCTTAGCCATGGCGAATACAGCATTCGCGGCAGCATTATTGATTTGTATCCTATGGGCAGCCGCGAGCCCTACCGGATTGACTTGTTTGACGATGAAGTCGACAGCATCCGTTTGTTTGACACCGACAGCCAGCGCTCAGGCGATAAGGTACCGGAGATAAGGCTGTTACCGGCGCGTGAATTTCCCACCGATAAACCGGCCATTGAGCTGTTCCGGCGCCAGTTTGTGGACCGTTTTGACGCCAGTAACGCCAAAGAGTCTGTCTACTATCAGGTCGGCAAAGGCATTATGCCAGCCGGGATTGAATACTATCTGCCGCTGTTTTTCGAGCAAACCGCCACCTTGTTTGACTACCTGCACCCAGACAGCCTGCTGTTTATGCAAGGGGATTTGGTCAATGCCGCCGAGTTTTACTGGGCGGATTTGCATGAGCGCTTTGAGCAACATCGTTACGATCCACTGCGTCCCCTGCTCTCGCCAGCCGAGATTTATCTGAAAGTGGAAGAGCTGTTCGCCCGCTTTAAAGACTGGCCGCGGATCAGCATCCAACATCAGGCACTGGAAGACAAAGCCGGTCGGGTTAACTTTGCCACACAGGCCGTAAGCGATATCGCGGTTAATCCACAAAGCAAAACGCCGCTTTTAAACCTAAGCCAGCAGTTAACCAACTGGCAGCAAAGTGCCTATAAAGTGCTGTTTTGTGTGGAATCACAGGGCAGGCGTGAAAGCCTGCTGGAGCTGCTAAAGAAGATTGCCTGCAAGCCTAAGGTGTTCGACAACCTCAGCAGCTTCCTGGCCAGCCATGAGCCCCTGGGCATTATGCTCAACATTGCCGAGCACAGCTTTGCCCTCGCCGAGGCCGATGCCAAACTGGTGATGATCACCGAAACCGAGTTGCTGGGGCATAAGATCAGCCAGCGGCGTCTGCGTGATAAACGTCAGGCCACCGACGAAGCGGCAGTGATCCGCAATCTGGCCGAGTTGTCTATCGGCCAGCCGGTGGTGCACCTGGAGCATGGCGTGGGCCGTTATCTGGGTTTACAAACCCTGGATGCCGGCGGCGTCACCACCGAATACCTGACCATTGAGTATGCCAACGGCGCCAAGCTTTATGTGCCGGTGTCATCCCTGCACTTGATTAGCCGTTACAGCGGTGGTGATTTGGACCATGCACCGCTGCACCATCTGGGCACCGATGCCTGGGCCAAAGCGCGTAAAAAGGCCGCCGAGAAAGTCCGCGATGTGGCCGCCCAACTCTTGGATGTCTATGCCCGGCGCGCCGCAAAACCGGGTTTTGCCATCCCCATCGACTGGAATGAGTACCAGAGCTTCGCTGACAGTTTCCCTTTTGAGGAAACCGCTGATCAGGAGCAAGCCATTAATGCCGTGATTCAGGACATGGGCAGCCCTACCGCAATGGATCGTCTGGTTTGTGGTGATGTGGGTTTTGGTAAAACCGAAGTGGCCATGCGTGCCGCCTTTTTGGCCGCTAATGCCGGTAAACAAGTGGCCATATTGGTGCCCACCACCCTGCTTGCCCAGCAGCATTTTGAGAATTTCCGTGACCGTTTCGCCAACTGGCCGTTTCGTATCGAAGTGATGTCGCGCTTTTCCAGTGCCAAGGCACAAAAGCAAACCCTCGAAGAGCTGGCCGACGGCAAAGTGGATATCGTAGTCGGTACCCATAAGCTTTTGCAGGATGATGTAAAATTTGCCGACTTAGGCCTAGTGGTCATCGATGAAGAACACCGCTTTGGTGTGCGTCAGAAAGAAAAGTTCAAGGCCCTGCGCGCCGATGTAGATATTCTCACTCTGACCGCCACGCCGATTCCCCGCACCCTGAATATGGCGCTGTCGGGCATGCGAGATCTGTCCATTATCGCCACCGCACCGGCCAAGCGGCTGGCCATCAAAACCTTTGTCCGCCAGCGCGACAAACAGCTTATCCGCGAAGCCATTATGCGTGAGATCCTGCGCGGTGGTCAGGTGTATTTCCTGCACAACGAAGTGGACAGCATCGAACAAACCGCCGCCGAGATTGCCGAGATAGTGCCAGAGGCGCGAGTGGCCATAGGTCATGGCCAGATGCGAGAACGGGAGCTAGAGCGGGTGATGTCGGACTTCTACCATCAGCGTTTTAATGTGCTGGTGTGTACCACTATTATCGAAACTGGTATCGATGTGCCGTCGGCCAATACCATTATTATGGACAGAGCTGACCATCTGGGTTTGGCCCAGTTGCACCAGTTACGTGGCCGGGTCGGTCGCTCACACCATCAGGCCTACGCCTATTTGCTCACGCCACACCCTAAACGCATGACCAAAGACGCACAAAAACGTCTGGAAGCCATTGCCTCTCTGGAAGATTTGGGCGCAGGCTTTGCCCTGGCTACCCATGACCTGGAAATCCGCGGTGCCGGTGAGCTTTTAGGGGATGATCAGTCCGGACAAATCGCCAGTGTCGGCTTCTCACTGTATATGGATATGTTAGAGCAAGCGGTGGAAGCGCTGAAAAACGGCAAAGAACCTTCCCTGGATGAGGCCTTGTCGCAACATACCGAGATTGAACTGCGCATTCCGGCCCTGCTGCCCGAAGACTATATCAACGACGTGAACACCCGCTTGTCGCTGTATAAGAAGATTGCCAACTGCAAGTCTGACGAGGATCTGGATGATGTGCAGGTGGAGCTGATTGACCGCTTTGGCTTGTTACCCGATGCAGCGCGTAATCTTATTAAGCTGACCCAAATGAAGCTGGCGGCACGCAGCATCGGTATTAACAAAATCGAAGCCAGTGCAGTGGGCGGTTTTGTCGAGTTTGCTCAGGATACCCGCATCGATCCTGGTTTTATTATCAAGCTTATTCAATCGCAGCCGAAAATTTACCGGCTGGACGGCCCGCAAAAACTTAAATTTGCGATTAAAACCGAAGCCCATCAGGAGCGTGTTACACTCATCGCTTCGATGCTGGATGAATTCAAACAACGACTGCAGGCAGCTTGACTATGCAAATAAGACGTGCACCACTGATAGGACTGATGTTGGCGCTTTCGACCACGTCAGGCCAGGCCCAAAATCAGGATTGGTGGTTTGAGGTTGAAGTACTGCTGTATAAGCAAGGTCAAGCGGTTGAAAGCCTGGATGAACAGTTTCCCCAGCCGGTTGTCACGCCACGTGATAAGCGTGCCATAGACCTGTTAAGTCCGCTGCTGCGCCCAGATACGTCTGGATTACGGGCTGCCCTGCCGACCTGTAAGCCTGCCGCTCCTGTGCAGGATAAGACATTTGATGTTGGCGATCCTCAGTTGCTTGATACCCTGCAGTCCCAATTAGAGACGCTCGCCAGCTCTGCGAATAACAGCGATATTTTTGCGGGCGAACCACAGACGTTAGCCGACCAGGCACAAATTGTCGGTGCCGTGCCGACGACCAATTCCGCGGCCTGGCACGCAGAAGATTTTGTCGATTTGTATTCATTACAACGCGGTGGCTGTCAATATGAGTTCGAACAGGCTTGGTTGGAAGACTTGCTGGTATCCCATCCCCGCCCGGAAAATTTTGTCGAGCAAGCCCCGGTTTGGCCAAATGGCACTGAGCAGCCTTACAGCCAGACACCCTACCTGTTGCCCACAGACCAATTGCAACTTAGTCAGCTAGCTCGAGACCTATACCGCCAGCGCGGCATTGAGCCTTTAATGCATCTAGCCTGGCGCCAGAATGTGCAATTTGGTCGTAGCAAAGCCAAAGCTGTTCGTCTGTTTGCCGGGCGCAACTTTGCCAAAAGCTACGATATAAACGGCTATCCCGTTCAGGATGAAACCCTGTCCAGTGACCTGACTGCAGATGATACCTCGGATGCAGCACTGGATTTGATGGCCCAGGTAGACAAAGCACTGGCCGAACCTTTACTGCTCGACACCCAGCCCAGCAGGCATAGCGAAGCCGGTGAACGCACAGACGAACTCTGGGAGCTGGATGGGTTGTTCAAAGTGTACCTGCAGTACATCAACCGTGTTCCTTACCTGCACGTAGATGCCGATATGGTGTACCGTAAAGAAGGACAGCCAGGCCTGATGGGCACGGCCCCCATGCACATCGCCTTGCCTGAACAGGGCCAGATGGCGCCAGCTGACGCGATGCCCGCTCAGTTTCAACTCTATGGCATGCCTTTTGACCAACTGCGCCGCATAATCAGTAAACAACTACATTATTTTGACCACCCTATGTTCGGTATGGTGGTGGAAGTACGACGTTACCATCCACCAGCGCCCCCCAAGGATGAGGCTGCACAATGAAGATTTACACTAAAGGCGGCGATAAAGGCACTACACAGATATACGTAGATAAACCCGAACGCCTAGGTAAGCAGGATATTGTATTGGAGTGCTATGGCACCCTGGATGAGCTCAATGCCCATCTGGGATTACTGGCGTCCGGTCTGAAAGAACTGGACCAGCTAACCGCCGTTCAGCAAGTGCAGCAAGAGCTGTTTCAAATCGGCTTTGCCCTGTCAGCCAGCAGTAAGCTGACCGACACCGACGTTGAACGATTGGAACAGCAAATCGATCAGTGGCAAAGCGACATCCCAGCGCAAACCAGTTTTATTTTGCCTGGCGGCTGTCATAGTGCAGCGCAAGCCCATGTATGCCGAACTATTGCCCGGCGTGCCGAGCGAAGAATGGTGGAACTAAGCCATCAACGTGAGGTGCCCGGCGTTTGTTTACGCTATCTGAACCGTTTATCTGACTGGTTATTTGTACTGGCCAGAGTCATTAATTTCCAGGCGGGAATGAGCGAATCGAGAGTGTAGCGCCCCCCTTCGCATATCCTTTGTTTAACAACCAGCGACCGCAAAATTTGCCGCAAAACGACGGGACAATATCTCTGTCCGAGTTTCTGCCCTCACCTAGCAGATAGGCACTGTAACTTTCCCCTTAATTTCAAATTTAAATGACTCGGTCGTATCCAGCATTTGGTCAAACCTGCGACGACCCAAATTGCAATAAGAGTGAGCGAGGAGAAAACCGTTTATACGAAAAGGTTGCACAGCCATGCTGGTTATGCAATGGTTTAGCGCTCTATCTGTTTGGTTGTATTGACAGGTTGAAATAATAAGTTGAACGCCTTGTATCAACATATAAAACATTATCTGTTGTTGGAAAATGAGCACTTTACCGATGCCGACAACCGAATATGGAAACTAAGCGCACTTAGGGTCATTTTACTTAGCGGCACACTGCTGACGTTCGTGATTCTTTTGCATTCATCGTATTCAGCCTACCAATTGGATAGGCACTTTGTGCTGGCTATTACCTCAACCTTTGTGGTTCTGCTGGTTTTGATTCTTAGCCTGGGTAAATCTGCTACAAATCTGGCCGCAGCTGGACTGTTGTTTACTGTGGTATTGGCTGGCGTCAGCATCTTATTATTTGTGCCTGATTTTGAGTCAGCTAAATTCGGTCTGCTGTTTCTGTTCACTTTACCCCTGTTTGTACGATTGTTTTTCGGCAATAAGGCTGCCATTGTGGCAATGCTGCTAAATATTATTCCCTACGCCCTGCTTATTCGTAATACGCCACTGCCACAATTATTCAATCTGCAAGCTAGCTTGCCGCAGACACACACTTATCTCAGTAGTCTGGTATTTCTCTTTTTCAACTTTTGTCTTCCTTTAGCTGTGATGCGTCTGCTTACAACCTTAGACAGACAATCCAAGGCGTTGACCTTACAAAGCCGCAAGTTAGGCGCAGTAGTAAATCGTTATCAGGAGATCTTTGACAACGGTGGTACTGCCTCTTTCTTCTGCGACCAACAAGGCAACATTCTGCAAAGCAATCAGACTGCCCGTGAGCTAATCCGACAAGTGGGCGGAACATGCCAAAGTTTGTCGCAAATATTTCACTTTGAAGAAGCATTAAGTCCTGGCAAAAAAATACGCGGTAAGCTTAAAGCTCCTCCTCACGACCACTATGAACTGCATCCAGCCAGTTTGGTGCATCACAAGAAACAGCTGATTCATTGCCACAATATTTCGCAACAGGACAGTTTCAAGCGCCTCTATTTTCTGGACAGCCTGACCGGCCTGCGTAACCACAACTTCTGGTACGAGCGCGCTTTTTCACGTTTAAAACACCCCAAAGTTTTACTGCTTCTTAAACTGGCCAATTTACGTGAAGTAAATGTTCAACACGGTCTGAATACAGGTGATCAATTATTGGTGGAATTATGTCGACAGTTGCGCCGTAAGCTGCCCGAGCAAGTTCACCTTTATCGTTTTCCGGGCGCAAAACTGATGCTGGCAGCACCCGTTAGCTCATTTCAGAGTCAAACACCCCAGGAATGGCTTTCCCAATACTTACCGAGTTTTATCAGTTTACCTATGTCAGAAGGCTGCCTGGACTTACTGCTGGATTGGCGGGTAGGAATTAGCCGACAGCGAGAGGGGGTGGCAGCCAACCTACTAATTGAAGAATGTGCTATCGCCTTGAGCCGCGCTGACAGTAAGCATCACGTGGTGGAATATGAGCAAATTTATAGCCGTACTATTCACAGGAACAGTCTGCTACGTGACAAGGTTAAACAATATCTGGACGAGCGCGCATTGGAACTGTGGCTCCAACCTCAATTCAATGACCAAAACGAACTGACGGGGTATGAGGCATTGGCTCGCATTCGCCAGCAAGGTCATCAAAGTGTGCTGACGCCACAACAATTCCTACCGCAAATCGATCAACATGACTGGCATGTGCAGTTTTCTACCCAGGTTCTGAATAAAACCATCGATATATTGCGAAACTGGCCTGCTGTGTTGCCTTCCGTGCCCGTAGCTATTAACTTGGCGGGACCTGAAATTCTTGATGACGCTTTTTATGAGAAATTGCTTCGTTATTATTCAGAAAGCCACTTATTAAGACAGCGACTGGAGTTGGAAATAACTGAAACATCCGCCATGGCACGCCATGACGAGACCCGTAAGCGCCTCACCTGTCTCTCGGAACTGGGGGTATGCGTCATCATTGACGATTTTGGAACAGGCCATGCTTCCCTGTCACAGCTGATCGATATCTCAGCCTCGACGCTGAAAATTGATCGCGAATTTATCGATAGAATTACCGACTCCCAGAGACATTTAAAACTCGTCCAAGCCACACTGGAACTGGCCAACAAATTAAACATGAGAACGATCGCGGAGGGAGTAGAAACCAACGAGCAGTTGGCACTACTTAAATCGCTTGGATGCCAGCGTTTTCAAGGATATCTGTTTGGCAAACCTATGCCTTTATCTCATTGGGTTGCACAGTATAAGACAGAAAATACGCTCTGAGTGACAAGCCTTAGGGTTGAGGAGTAGAACTTGTGAAAACCTCTATAGGGTTTAAATAAAAGGCTTTCTTATACCCTTGGGTGGTTCCGTCCATTCGCCAGGGAATGGGAACGAGTGACACCAGGCTGTAATGCAGATGCGGCGCTTTGCCTTGAGCATTGCCGGTACTGCCCACCGTTCCTAGGGGTTCGCCCCTGGCAACCATACCACTTTGCGGTGTGATACTAGCCAAATGCGCATAGTAATGTATGCGCCATTTTGGCCCCAGGGCCAGCACCACCTTGCCGCCTTTGGCAATCTCGCCTTGATATAAAATCCATTGATGAGTAGCAGCAATCACCGGCGTGCCTTCATGGGCAAATATATCCACGCCTTTATGCACACCAGAGCTGCCCCAGGGTTCATACCAAAAGGTGTCTTTATGCCAGTCTTTAGCCGTGGCGTTTTTAACCGGGATAGCCACAGGCTCGGGCAGCATAAAACCAGTAAGCATCACCACCAGTATGCCGATGATCCATTTGCGCATCAGTGGCTACCGACGCCCTTGCCTGAATGCGCATGCTTTGCGCCGGAGGTTTTCCATGTTATCGAGCTCGCTTGTTGAACCCGGCCCTTATCTTCAGCAGCGCCAATCCACACAGCAATAGGAAAAGCCCCATAGCGCCACCACCTGAATAGTTCTCGCTATGCTGAATTTTTGCGATCTTCTCTTCTTTTACCCTGGTTTTAAAGCGAGCGAGTTCAGCATCTAGATTCTTGCTCATATCTTCAACGGCCAGATGAAAGCCTTGCAGCGATTTCTCCGATAAGGTGTCATCCACGCCAATTGCCGTGGTTCTTTTGTCTAATTTATTGATGCCTGGCGCCCTGAATAACATAGTGCGGCTTTTCACATCAAACACCGCAGTGTCGACAAAAGTTTGCACCGAGTTTTCATTACCTGGGATCAGGTACATACCGACTATGGTCCAGTACAGCACCGCCGCGTTATTCTCAACCGATTGGGTGACCTGATCGTAAGAAACCAGCGCCATCACATCCACGTCATACAGTCGGGCGACCTGCTCCAGGGTGATAAAGCCCTGCCCGCCAGTAAGGTAAGTGCTGGGGATCACTTCTATATGGTCAATGTAGTCGTACTGCGAGAATGACCGCTTCACTTTATCAAGCAGTTCAATCTGATCTTTGCTCTGAATGCCATCATGTTGCCAGTGCTTGGAAGGCACAAAGGCCAATCCCACCTTCACCGGCAAGGTTAACACCGGAATTTGTGGCTGATGCGCTTCGCGGCTTTGTTCATCCGGGTATAAATAGTCCACCAGGCTGCTGGCCTTGGTTCTTTGCCCCGTTTTCTGACTGACCAGCGCGCTGCAAGAAGCAAGAAAAAGCAGGCTGAACACGGCCATATAGATTCTGAATGTCATAGGTATTCCTTTGAATTAGCTTACAAAAGGCGGGTAAGCTTTCCATATTCTTGGCACTAGTTGTTTTACCATGCCTGCTTGCGATTATTCTATCGAATTCTATCCAAGGGTTAACAAGCACTCCCCTGCATAAAGCGCTTTACATCATCTGTAAAACAGGCACATTGGTAAAGCAATCCAAAAAAAGAGGTGCACTATGGGAATTTTCTCGTGGATTATTATGGGACTGATTGTTGGGGTGTTGGCAAAATGGATTATGCCAGGCAAGGATCCCGGCGGGCTGATTGTGACTATTATTATCGGCATTGTCGGTGCCTTTGTCGGCGGTTTTATCGCCTCATTGCTCGGCTTCGGCGGCTTTAGCGGTTTTAATCTTTACAGTGTCTTAATCTCGGTTGGCGGTGCACTGCTGCTGCTTTATCTGTACCGGGTTATTAAGAAATAACAC
Organism: Bowmanella yangjiangensis; assembly: GCF_018531185.1. Lineage (NCBI taxonomy): Bacteria > Pseudomonadati > Pseudomonadota > Gammaproteobacteria > Alteromonadales > Alteromonadaceae > Bowmanella > Bowmanella yangjiangensis. The sequence goes on along the minus strand of NZ_JAHDJU010000001.1, from coordinate 1,445,111 downwards.
CTGAGGGCTGCGCTTAATACAACAGGCAATATCTGTTTTTGGCCTAAACTACGCAGCCCTTCTCATCACTGGCTATCCCAATCCATTGCCTATCGAAACTGACCTTAGCGCAGTGCTACACTGTCGCAAAAAACAGGATGTATAAAGATGCTCGACAAGCTTCGCGTAGTAGCCATTAGGCTGCGATGGCTTAGACCTTTTTTATCGCTGGTTGGCTTAATGTCGCTGGCAGTATTTATTTACGTATTATTGCTAAGTGGCAGTAGCAGCCAGGACAGTCTATTGATACCCAGCATTCTGACCTTGCTATGGAGCGGCATAAGTTACTGGTTTATCACTGCCTTTACCCGCTTGCCGCGGCGTCCGTCCCCACGTCAAAGCTGGTCGGTACGCATGAAAATTCGCTTTATCCGAGGTTTTTATCTGCTCTTAATGCTAACTGCAGCCTGCCTGACCATGGTGGTGGTCTTTATCAGTATTCGCGGTATTAACCTTTGGCTGCAAAGTTAAGCCCAGTTAACTTTTTCAGGCCCCTTAACCCAGGTTAAGGCTGCCATCCCGATAAGGGGCTTAAATTCACTCAAGAACACATTTTGAGTGCGTTAATTACCCCATGTTATCTAACAAAACCCTGCTGATCACCGGCGCAACATCCGGTGTCGGCTATGAGTTGGTGTGCCAGCTCGCCCCGCATAATCACATTCTGGCAATTGGCAGAGACGACGCCAAGCTGGTCGCCCTTAAGCAGCGTTTTGCCGGTATACAGACCTATTCTGCGGACATGAGTGACCAGCAGGTTTTCCCGTCACTTTGCCAGAATATCCTCAGCGACTATGCGCAAATTGATGTGCTTATCAACAATGCCGCCGTGCAGTTTACCCCAAGGCTGTTAGACGACGACTTTTGCTATGCATCTATTGCTCATGAAGTGACCCTAAACTTCACCGCGGTATGTGCCTTAAGTTACTTGCTTTTGCCCGCTTTACTGCAATCTGGCAAACCAAGCTACATCCTGAATATCAACTCCGGGCTGGCCCTTGCTCCGAAAACCCAATCGGCGGTTTATTGCGCCAGTAAGGCGGCCCTGAACAGTTTTTCCCAAAGCCTGGGTTACCAACTTGAACATACCCAAGTCAGCGTTTTACAGGCTTTTCTGCCGTTGGTGGACACCCCAATGACTCAAGGGCGCGGCAGCAACAAGTTATCTGTTCAACAGGCAGCACAGGCCATTATCCGCGGCCTTGAACTAGGTAAAACGCAACATGATATCGGCAAAGTTAAGTTACTTCGCTTGCTGCTGCGCATCGCACCGGCATTGGCTCGCCACCTGATGAAAGGACATTAGCAACATGAAACATCCCTCTCGTTTTCCAGCTACAGCATATAAAGGATTTATGATGGCGTTACTCTTTTCTCCTTTTACCACCCAGGCGCTGACCGTGAAGGTTAGCCAGATTGACACCGCCCGCCAGGGGCAAATTATGGTGATGCTGTTTGCGAAAGACGGCTTTCCCAAAGATCACAGCAGCGCCTTGAGTATCCAAACCGCGCCTGTAACGGCCGGTGCCAACAGCATGTTGTTTCATTTCCCTCAAAGCCCCGGGGAATTTGCCATCAAAGTGCTGCATGACGAGGATATGAACAACCAGGTCACTAAAAACTGGACGGGAGTGTGGCCCGCAGAAGGTCTGGGGTTTTCCAATGGGGCGCGGGTGCGACTTACAGGAGCTCCCTCGTTTAAGGAGGCCAGATTAACCTTATCCAGCCCGCCGGATGTTATCAATATTTCGGTTATCTACCCTTAATCACAGGATACCCTTATGAAAGCCTTACTTACCCTGGTATTGCCGCTGGTGCTGCTATTTGCCAGCACTTTTGTGATTATCAAATCCACGGGGCTGTTGACGATTGAGCAAATTCGCCTGTGGCTGGAAGCCGCCCAGCATGCAAATCCCCTGTACGTCAGCAGTATGGTGGTCGCGCTGCTATTTGCGGATTTATTTATTGCTGTACCGACCCTAACCATCATTATCCTCAGCGGTTATTTCCTCGGGCCACTGGCAGGGGCACTGTCGGCCATCATCGGTTTATCTCTGGCCGGAATGGGTGGCTACGGCATCAGCTACCGCTATGGTGATAAGTTAATAAGGAAGCTACAAAAAGATGCCTCCAAGCATCAGCAAGCCGTCCACACCTTTGCTCGGCATGGCCCCATATTAATCCTGCTGGCGCGCGCCCTGCCTATTTTGCCCGAAGTGACATCCTGCCTGGCAGGTATCAGTAGAATGCGCTTTGCTAAGTTTATGCTGCTGTGGCTATGCAGTAGTGTGCCTTATGCCATGATAGGCGCTTATGCAGGGGCTATTAGCAGCATAGAAAATCCTAAGCCGGCTATTTTCACCGCCATAGGCATGAGCACCTTACTCTGGCTGGGATGGCTAGTGGCAAAACGGCGAATATCGCCAGCACCTAGCAAGCTATAGTTGGGTCAAAAACTCTGTCGCCAATGCCCATAATAGTTGTTATGCTGAAGGCCGCTGAGTAACGCTATTCTTAAAGGAGAGTTTGATGATTGTCGTTTTTACCCGCCCGGCAAAGGTTGCTGAGTAACGTCACTGCTGTCGCTTTCCTCGGCCCATTTTCTGCCTTTGCCCGGTGTGTTCTAACCGGGACCTCTGACTATTAATAAACTCGGTTTTATTCAAACCGGTGTCTTGTGGTTCCTATGCATTTTATCTCTGTGTGCAGAGCCTTGGCTGTGCGCATAAGGAAATCATATGAATTTATCCCTTTCTCAACTGGGCTGGCAGGCGTTTTTTCAACAACAACTTAGCCTGCAAGAATTTGAGCAACTTAATATCGCGCGCGTGATTGCGCATCATCGTAATGAATATGTACTGGCGTCTGAACAAGGCAAGCATCACTTGCCGCTCACTGTGGCCCTGCCAGCCATGACTATTGGTGATTGGCTACTGCTCAATTCTGATGGGCAGTTTGTACGGCTGCTGGAGCGCAAGTCGGTGTTTAAACGCAAGGCCGCAGGCAGCCAGTTAGCGGAACAGTTAATCAGCGCCAATGTGGATACTTTACTGATTGTCAGCTCGCTGAATCAGGACTTTAAACTCAGTCGTATAGAGCGCTATCTGACCCTCGCTTATGAGGCCGGCGTTGACCCTGTGGTGGTGCTCACCAAACTGGACTTATGCGACGACGCCGAAGATAAACGCCGTATGGTACAGCAGTTAGATCCCTTGTTGATCGTGGAGTCGGTCAATGCCCTGGATGACAACAGTTGCAAGTCGCTTTTGTCCTGGTGCAAACCGGGCAAGACCTTGGCAGTAATGGGCTCCTCCGGGGTAGGAAAATCCACCCTAGTAAACACCTTAAGCGGTGAAAATGGACAGAAAACCGCGGCTATTCGTGAGGATGACAGTAAAGGACGTCACACCACTACGGCTCGCTCCATGCACTTTTTGCCTTCAGGTGCTGTCCTGATTGATACGCCAGGAATGCGGGAGCTGCAGTTAAGTGATGGTGAAGATGGCATACGCCGCACATTTGCTGATATCGATGTGCTTGCCAAGCAGTGCCGTTTTAAAGACTGTCAGCATATGGGCGAACCGGGTTGTGCGGTGGAGCTGGCCATTAATAGCGGTGAACTGGAGTCTCGCCGCCTGGCTAACTACCATAAGCTGCAGGCCGAGCTTCGCAGAAACACCAGTTCGCTACAGGAACGGCGCGCCAAGGACAGGGAGTTTGGCAAGATGATCAAAAGGTTAGCCCCGGTTATACGGCACAATAAAAAGGGCTACTAATCACAAATCTAAAGGTCACCTTCAGGTGACCTTTTTTTGCTTGAGTCAAAGCCGGTTAAAAACGCTGACGAATCTTGTCCACAAAGGCTTCTACACGTTGCTTGTCGGCTTTTTCACTTTGATAAAAGTGATAACATGCTAAAGCGACATTTAGCCGCACAGGCACCCAGCAAGGCGGTTTTAAGTATACGTCGCACTGGTCTGAACATAATCAGTCTATCCACCCACCAGGGAGAGCCCAAAGTGGTGACCACTTTCATTTCCTTAAGATTTTCCAAACGAGGCTGAATCGCACCCAAATCGGCTGCATGGTCATAAGCATGGCCAGGTGCCCACACCCGATCAAACCAGCCTTTTAGTATGGCCGGAAAGCCAAACCACCAGGTGGGAAAAACCAGCACCAGTAACTCGGCCCTTTTAAGCTGGGCAATATCCTGCGCAAGCACTGAAGTATCAAATTCGGGCTGATAATAACTCTGCCGCTCAGTCTGTGTGAGGGCTGGCTGGAACGCCTCCTGGTAAAGATCCTTCACCTCAACCTGATGACCTTGGTGCTTGAGATGTTGAATGGTTTGCGATGCCAAATAAGCGCAAAGGCTGTTTTGCAGTGGGTGGGCGATAACAACTAAGGTGTTCACTTAGACTTCCTTGTAATAAACGCAAGCTCAGGAACAATCAGGCTAATGCCAAATGCAGCAGCGGAAAGGGATTGCCCTGCCCGTCCAGTTCACTGCGTCCCACTTGCTCAAAGCCCATGCGCAAGTAAAAACCAATGGCCTGTGGATTTTGTTCATTTACATCCACCTTAGTCACAGCCTGATGTTCTATCGCATGACGGCAAAGCGCGGCCCCTACCCCCTGTCCACGCTGCTCCGGTGCGATAAACAACATTTCCAGATTCCCGTCAGCAACACCACTAAAGCCCAGCAGTTCCCCCGCGTCATTGCGTGCCGCGGTTAAGTTCACCGCGTCGAAATACTGCTCCAGAATTAATGGCTTGAGCGTGAGAATAGCGGATTCACTAAGAAAATCGTGGGTTGCACGCACAGACGCTTCCCAAATCTGAATAAGCCTTGGGTAGTCATTGCGACTCACTGAAACTAATTGCATACATACTTCCTTTGGATTGAGGCCGGGCAGTTTGCCCAACTTAAAAATGACAGACAAAGGCTTTAGTTTTGCCTGTCATTGACCTGCGCAGCGCTGCGAACAGGTAGGGTAAAAGAAACGCACAAGCCACCATGATCACGATTGTATAAACGCAATTTACCCTGATGCGCGCTGATAATTTCATTACATAAAGTCAGCCCTATGCCGCTGCCAGTGGATTTGGTGGTGTAAAAAGGCAAAAGCGCCTGACTAAGCTGAGATTCAGTCATGCCAGCACCTCTGTCATACACCATAAAGCTCAGATGCTGGCCATGCTGGCGCAGTTCAAAGCCAACTTCCTGTGCATCAGATCCTGACTCCTGGGCATTCTTGACCAGGTTTACCATCACCTGCTCAATCTGCGCCGGGTCAAACCAGGCGTGCTGGCTGACAGAATCAAGCTCTCCTTGAATAGCAAACAACGTACATAAATGCTGAAAGAATTCACTTATCACTACCTCCCGCTTGCTGGGCGGTGGTAAGCGTGAATAGTTACTATAGCGCTCAATAAACTGATGCAAATGGGCACTGCGACGGCTGATGGTATCCAGGATCTCTTCGAGCATGGCGAGATGCTCAGGCTGCTGCAGTATAGCGCGGGCTGATTTAGTTAAAGATTGAATAGGCGCCAGGGAGTTATTCAGTTCGTGACTAATCAAACGGATCAGACGCTTCCACATTTCGTTTTCTTTGCGCGACATCTCTCGACTGAGGTTTTGGTAAAGATACAACTGATGAGACTTGCCGTGCAGGTGGAAGGGCTGGCAATGCAATTGGTAAACCTGCGTTAAATCGTCCTGTACATAGCTGACCAAACCGCTTTGACACTCTCTTGATGCCGAAGCCAAAGCCGTCGGTAAACGTTCAACTAATTCGGTAAAACGCCAACCTTCCAGCTTGCTACTTAGGCCAAACAGCTCTCGGCTAGCGGTGTTGGAAAAAACCACATATTGTTTGTCCGTCAATACCATGGCTAACGGCGCGTGCTGGATCACCTTATCCAGCAACAACTCTCGCTGATTCAAGGTCATGCGTTCCGCGCGCAACACCTGGGTAAGCTGATTGTAGGCATCCACCAGCTCAAGCATTTCGAGGTAGCGCTGATTATGAATACTGATACTGAAATCTGCATCCTTAAGGGCCAGTAAGCCGTGTTTAATTGCCAGCGCACTGCGGCTAAAGGGCGACAGCAACCATTTTAGCCAGACCGCTAGCACCACCACAGCCACAGCACCACTCAATACCAGTTGCCAGGCAGAGTGACCTGTCTTTACCTGCCATACCAGCAGCCACACTACCCCCGCCAAATAAGGCAATAGGCCTAAAAGCAGACGACGATAGAGGGACTTGTTAGTTATCCAGTTCAAACTTTTTCAACCTGCGATACAGCGCACTACGACTCAGGCCCAAACTTCTGGCGGCATCAGCAATCACACCACCGGCTTCTTCAATAGCCTGGCTGATATCCTCTGCACTTGGTTCCGGCACTGGCGTACCGCCTTCAGCAGACAAAACGGCAGCCTTAACCACCTCGGCAGGTAAACCTAAGTCAGCCACCTTCACCAGTTGGTCTTGGCACAACAACGAAGCCCGCTGCATAACATTTTTTAATTGGCGGATATTCCCCGGCCACTCGTACTGACCCAGCACCTGCTCAGCACAGGGTGCCAATTGCAGTTTGTCGCCAAGAAAATACCTGGCCAAAGGCAAAATATCTGCCCGGCGCTGGTTTAAGGCCGGTAAGGCCAGCTCAATCACATTCAGACGATAGTAGAGATCTTCACGAAAACTGCCGGCAGCAATGGCGGCCTTCAAATCGCTATTCGTGGCACTGATGATCCGTACTTTGACTTTGAGGGTATCACTGCCACCAATACGCTCAAATTCGCCGGTTTCCAGCACTCTGAGCAGTTTAGCCTGACCGTCCAGAGACAGATTACCTATTTCATCCAGAAACAGCGTGCCACCGTCGGCCAGTTCAAAACGTCCCGTGCGTCTTTTGCTGATACCTGTATAGGCACCGGCTTCCGCACCAAACAGCTCGGCTTCCACCAGGTCTTTAGGTAAAGCGCCGACGTTGACCTTTATAAAAGGGCCATGCTTACAACTGGAATTGGCCTGCACGATTTCTGCGATTTTTTCCTTTCCCGCACCATTGGGGCCGGTGATCAATACCGACACATCGGCATGCGCAACCTGTGTCGTGATGCGTAGCAGGTCATACATGGACTGACTTTGAAACTGCAGACCACAAAGATCAAACTCGTTTTCCAGTTGCCGTCTCTTCGACTGCGAGTAACCACGTTGCTCACGTTGTGCGCGCTGTAAAGCACCCAGCTTGAGTAGATTGCGCACCGTGACCATCAACTTGTCATCGTCCCAGGGTTTACCCAAGTAGTCGGCAGCACCGGCCTTAACCAACTCTACCGCTGTTTCCAGAGCGGTCCAGGCGGTAATAAGGATGATCGGCAGGTCAGGATGCATCTCACGGATCTGGTGGAACAGACTGATACCTTCTTGCCCCGAGGTGGTATCTGCACTGAAATTCATATCCTGAATAACCAGATCAATATCGCCATCAGCTAGTTTTTCCAGACCTTGTGCAGGACTTAAGGCCTGCTCGCTGGCCATACCGTTGATGGTAAATAACACCCTGAGCGCCTGGCCAATATCCGGGTTGTCATCAATTATCAGAATTTTCGGTGTTGTCATCTTATACCTTGGCCCTGTCCAGGCAGGGCCCTATTTTTGTTAATGGTCAGTTTGTTGTCTTAATTGAGCAGTAGTGCAGACCGGCAACTTAATTGCCTCGGGTAACAATAGCCGGTGAAATCTGCGCAGCCTTGCGAGCCGGTAGCCAGGTGGCAATGGCATTAATGGCCCACATACCCAGAACGATCAAGCCAATCACGCCCATGTTCAGATAATTTTCCTCATCCCGCTCTGACAGTTCAAACATCAGATACAAGGTCACCAGTAAACCCAACAGGCAGCCAAACAGAGTAACCAGGGCATTCTCAGTCAAAAAGTAGCGGATAATATCAGATTTACGCGCGCCCAAAGCCCGGCGGGTACCGATCTGCTTACGCCGCTGATTAACCTGAAAAGACGTCAAACCGGCAATACCCAACGCGGTTATCAGCATCAGTACGGCACTGATCACCAGATTAATCATGGCACGACTGCCGCGTCCATCATACATGCGCTTTTGTACCCGGGTAAGCAATTCACTGGCACCAACGTAACGGCCCTGTTCCTGATAAAACAGGCTGACAATCTCTTCGATCATGGCTGCGCCTTTGCCAGCGTCGACTCTAATCAAGTACTCGGGTTCGTTTTCCTGACTCCACAACAGCTGAGGACGTATCAGGCTATGATAGGACAAGCCACGGCCATTTAAATTTTCCCCCGTCATCATATTGGAATACACGCCGACCACCTGCACTGGGTCACCGCCTTTACTGAGCCACAAGGTTTTTCCTACCGCACTTTGCCCAGCAAACAGCGCCTTGGCTAAATCCGCGCTTATCATCACCGAGGCAGCGCGCTGACCGCTTGCCGCTCCCTCAATGACCTCATCGTTAACGGACAACCAGCGGCCGTCTAGCAGTGTCAACTCGAGCACATCAAACAGACTGGTTTCAGCTTCGACCAGAGCAGTTTGCATGGGCGCGGCGTTTTCATCCTGGCTAGTAAACACGTTGAGCACGTTTTCAGCCCGAAAAGGCACCGCATAGGTGCGAGCTATCGCTTCCACACCTGGCTGCGCCGAAAGACGTTGCAAATCTCTTTGCATGGCCGCCCCCAGATCCTGACTGTCATCGTAAAAATCGGCATTGATGCGGATAATATTGTCATGCGGGATGCCGGAAGGCATGTTCCAGGCTCGCAAGGTGACTAATGTGGTCAAAATAGCGCTGGACAGCACGGCCATCGTTAGCGCCACCTGCAAAGCTATCAATATAGTCATGAATTTATTCTGTTTAAGACTGAGCAAAATAGGTCGAATTTCCATTATCAGGCTCCTAATAATGGGAGCAGCCACAGGGCCTGCTCCTTAATGGGGTATGCAGCAACAGACAGGCTATCCAGTACCGCCAAATTCAGGCGTGCAAGCAGATTGCTTTGCCATAACCATTCAAATGCAGCCGCCAGTAAAATGAAAAGCAGCGAGAGCAAACCTAAGTCTTGCTGCCAGTCAGAGAAAGGCTTATCCATCGCCATTATTCCTTATTGAGATTTCAAGTAGCCGGCAACCGGCTGACTGCACAAACGCCAGATGGGATAAATGCTAATTAGCAAGGCACACAGCACACTAATCAGAAAAGCTTGTGCAGCCAGCGACCAATCGAGCTGGAAAAAAGGCACCACATCTTCAAATCTGGCATTGTAATCCGATGCCCACAAACGAATCTGAACCATAGCCTTTAAACCCAGTTGGGCAATGCCTAACCCCAGCACGGCGCTGCACAAACCTAAAATAACGACTTCCAAGGTATGCTGCAGGATAATTGCGCTTTTTCTGGCTCCTAGCGCTCGGCGCACACTGACCTCTTTACTTCGGCGTACAAACTTGGCAAGCAAAATGCCGATAGCGTTAAGCAGACATACCGCATAAAACAGCAAGGCCATAATCACCGAACTCTGCTCTCCGTAATTCGCATTGAGAAAATCCATCTGCTCCACCACATTCAATACAAAAGTGTGAACCTCACGGGGGAATCGACCATAGGCTTTCTGCTCGTTGATATAAGCATTAAGCTTTTCCTGATACATTCCTCTGTCTGCCTCGGGCAACTCGGCCCAAAATGCCAGCCAGCCGCATTCCGATGTTTTCAGGATATCCAGATCCTGAGAAGTAAAGCGTGAGCTCTGTGGCTGGTCGGCTTCCCAGCAATCAAAGCGGGTGTCACGGATAAAATTCTGGTTCAGGGCGTACTGCACCGGCACAAAGAAATCATGCGGGTACCCCTGATAAAAGCCACGGTCGTAAAGGCGCCAGCTTAAATGCCAACTGTCCATTACCCCCACAACTGTCACCGGCTTATTGTTGAGCAGAAAGCTTTTGCCCACGCTATTAATACCGCCGAACAACTTTTCATTCATGGTTTTGCCCAGCACCACCTGATTGTCACCGCCGTCGGCGTCAAGCCGCCAGCCGCTGCCGTACAAGAAAGGGGGTTCAAACATGGCGAAGAAATCTGCGGTAGTGGCTGCACCGCGAGATTGCATGGGACGAACATCACCATCGGCAAAACTTAAGGTTGCCCAGGTACGCATCACATAGGTTTGACGGGTAGCGGGCATATCCAGGTTGTACAGATTTACCGCATCACGGTATGTGGTATCCGGCATGCTAATCGCCCGGTCAATCTTATCGGCACTCAGTTCACGATTATCCATCTGAATCAGAAACAACGAGCTGGCCTTATCGCCGTGGGGAATATCCGAGCCGTTTTGAGCACTAGTGTAAAACGTAATAAACAGCCCCAGCCCCACTGACATGGCAAGCAGTACCAACACCGTCAGGCCGGGCCTGTCCTTAAGACTTCTGAGCGCCAGAGAAAAGTTATAAGCAAACATGAGGCAACTCCTAAGCGCGTTTAACCAGCGCTTCGCTGGGGTCTTGATTAACGTCGCTGACCTGGCCATCAAAGATCTGGATGTTGCGCCCAGCCCGGCGGGCCAGCTCATCATCATGAGTTACCATCACTATGGTGGTACCTTGCTGATTGATCTTTTCAAGCAGCTCCATGACCTGACGGGCCATTTGCGAGTCCAGATTGCCGGTCGGTTCATCGGCCAACAGAAAACGCGGCTCACCGGCAATAGCCCTGGCAATGGCCACACGCTGCTGTTGCCCGCCCGATAGTTGTGTGGGCAGATGCTTCATACGAGAGCCCAAGCCCACCAGCTCCAGCGCCTCTTCGATTCGGCGCTTACGCTCTTTTGCGCTCAGGCCGCGATAACGCAGAGGGACATCCACGTTGTCGTATAAAGGCAGGTCAGGAAGTAAATTAAAGCTTTGAAAAATAAAACCAATCTTTTGGTTTCTTAAATCAGACAGGGCGTTATCCGACAAGCCTCTGACATTTTCACCATCGAGGAAGTAATCCCCTTCCTCAAAGGTTTCCAGCAGCCCGGCCAGATTTAAAAAGGTGGTTTTGCCTGAGCCAGACGGACCGGTAACAGAAACAAACTCGCCAGCTTTGATATGCAGGTCAACCTTACGTAATGCGTGGGTTTCCACCAAATCGGTACGAAAAATTTTACTGACACCTTGCATTTTTAACATGTTGTTTTTCCTTAATTGGCCAGATAAATCTGTTGTTGCTGATTAAATTCTTCGAGGCTTGAGATAATGATCTCATCGCCGGGTTTGAGGCCGGACAAGACTTCGACTTCGGCCAGGCTACGCGCACCAATTTCGATGGCATGGCGCAGCGCCACATTGCCGTTAACTACATAGGTCACCCGGCCGCCACCAGACTCCAAAAAGGCACCGCGACGCACTTTCACCACATTCTGACGGGACTCAATCAGGATCCGGGCACTGACTCGTTGGTTCTGGCGCAGGTTGTCGATGTTGTCGCCGACAAAACGAATACGCCCGACCACCTGACCGTTATTCACTTCCGGGGAAATGGCTACCACCTCGCCGGCAAATTGCTGGCCGTTGAGGCCTATTTCACTGGCAAGGCCCACGCCTAAGTCGTCGGCATAATTCTCCGGAATCGCCACTTCCACTTCAAAGGCACTTAAGTCAATCAGGGTAATCAAGGGGCTATTGGCCGCTACGCTGTCTTTTTCACGGACATTGACGCTACCGATAATGCCCGACGCCGGAGCCAGCAGTTGCAGCTCATCCACCTGACGTTTGAGGTTGTCCACTACATATTGCTGACGAGCCAGCTGCGACTCTTTGCCTTTGAGCTCGAATTCCATGCTTTCCTTGTCCAGCTCAAATTGTTGCTGGGCATGCTTATGCGCTAGCTCGGCCTTTTTAAACTCAGCGACTTTTTCTTCGAACTCACGTTGACTGATCAAGGCATCGCGAATACTGATCTCCGCTCTGTGCTTGTTGACCTGGGCAGCTTCCATATTGACCGTGGATACCTCAATGGCCTGACGGTTGTTGAGAATTTCGCTCTTCATTTGGATTTGATAGCGCCCTACCTCAATGCTTAGCTGTTCAAGCACCGCCAGTTCCTGTGCATAGTTGTTATCCAGCTCAGGGCTATCAACACTGGCCAGCAACTGACCTTGCTCAACCTTATCGCCGGCTTTGATAAACAGCGAAACAATGCCTCCAGAGCGGGCATATAAGGTTGGGCTATTGGAGGCGACAATTCGTCCCTGTACCGCGATATCACGTTGCATATCGCCCTGCTCCACCACCGCAAAACGGACCCGCTCCCGGGCGATAGTCATATCCGCACCAAACAGGCTGCTCAGCGCCGGGGCGGTAACCACTAATGTGCCAACACAGATAAGCAATACGCCCCCGGCAATAAGCCAACTGCGTTTAAGGCCTTTGGGTTGAATCATTCTGTCTTGTCCTGAGGTGTCTCTTAGCATCTTATTCTGCGCTCCTGCCGCTACCGCAGCTCGGTCTGATCTTTATCTTGTAAAGCAGCTTATATGCCAAAACATATCCATATGTTTTTATTGAAATTTTTAGAATAGACACCGTGTGCGAACAGCAACGAACAGGGTGCGAACACTGACCGGACAGCTGAGTTCAAAGGAAAAGGGCGTAACGCGATAAGGAGGTTTGAATAAATACTAACGAGTTGACTGGCTCAATAAAAAAGCAGGCCGATGTTTTTCCCATTCGGCCTGCATGACGTACATTGTGATTTACCCAGCCCCTAATGCCCAAAGGCCGGAGAGATGCACTTTTTCACTTCAAAGGAGAAACCAAGCGGAGCGTTAGGCTGCTGAATAACCTGCAAAATTTCATAGTCATTCAGTTCCACTACCCGGGCACCGTCATCCAGTTGGCAACGAGAAAAGCTGTCTGACTCGAAAAAGTACACAAAATTAGCCACCGCCAGGCGGGTAAAGCTGCGGTAATCACAACTACTCACGCTGCAGGAAATCAGCTTATCACCCGACTTGATATGCAAACCGAAACTGGTACTGCTGTTCTCTTCGGGCTCAGCAGGTATGGACGCTGCAGGGACATCGGTAGACACATTATTGCCACCAGGCTTGGACGCATTTTCAGCCGGAGTCTCAGCGCTCTGCTCTTTGATAAAGTCAGCAAAATTACTCATCAGACTGGAGGACATCTGACGGCTCTCGGTAAACTGACTGGAGTCCTGCACGGCTTCCATCAGGTTGACCAGCACCACAGTCGACAACAGCAACCTCACCAAGGTGGTACTAATGGGGTAACGGCACTGGCTAAACAGCCGCATGCCTTTTTCACCAAAGGGCTTGGCCAGTAAGATGGCTATCAAATATATGGGTAGCAGAACCTGAAACAGTAGCAACATGACTAAGCTGACACTGATGGCCCAGGTTGGAAACAGCAATAAAATAGCAAAGTTATGGCTGTAACTAAGGTTATGTGCTGCCACACCTGTGACATCATTCACCAGCCCCGCTGCACCGGCTACGGCAAAATTAGCAATGGCGGCATAAAACAGCAGAATCAAAGCCCTGCCTGCCAAGGATTCCCACCAACGCACAAATTTAGGCCAAAACTCCAGCATTAAAGCTATACCAGTAGGCAGTGCCACCATCCAGCCTTGATGGTATGGCAGTATCACCAGAGCCAGCAGGTATAGCTTCTGACTTAAGGTTAGCCAGTTCCAGCGACGTGACAGGGTCTGCCAGAACGATGTAAGTACCTTTGGTTTGTCCTGCTTAAGCAAATTCACCGCATCTTCCATTTTTGGGTCCGTTTGAGTCGCTGTTGGCTGAGGGGCATGAAGTCTACTGTAATCAAGATGTTAAGAAAATACTGTGGCTAAACACGGCATGCGTCTTTTATTATCCTTTGGGTCGAGTTGCCAGCCCGCGTTTTGGCCCGTTTCACACTTGGCAGTAAGTCTTCTCCCTGTTTTAATAACCTTTTGCTCAGAACTATTATCCCTATGTCAAACCCCATTCGTACCGCGGTTATCGGCTTTGGCTTGTCTGCCAGGGTATTCCACTTACCCTTTATCCAAGCATTAGCAGGCTTTCGCCTTTCAGCCATCAGTTCTTCTCAATTTGAAGCGGTGCGGGAGGCCTATCCGGGCATAGTTTGTTTTAGTGACGCCAAGCAACTGATTGATCAGGCGGACTGCGATCTGGTGGTCATTACTGCCCCCAACCAGGCACACTTTGCCCTCGCCCACTACGCATTGTCACAAGGCAAACATGTGCTGGTTGAAAAGCCACTAACGGTCACTAGTCAGGAAGCTCGGCAACTTATTGAATTGGCAAAACGCACAGGTAAAGTGCTGGCACCCTTTCACAATCGGCGCTGGGATGGTGACTTTTTAACCGTCAAACAGCTTATGCAGCAAGGGCAGCTTGGTGAGATAAAACTGTTTGAATCCCACTTTGACCGCTTCCGCCCCGTTCCCCAGCAGCGCTGGCGGGAAGATGCCCAAATTGGCTCAGGGATCCTGTATGACCTGGGGCCGCATCTTATCGATCAAGCGCTCGCGCTGTTCGGGCCGCCAGAGGCGATAACGGCCAGGGTTTTGGCAATGCGACCGGATGCTCAGGCGGTAGACTATTTCCACTTGCAACTGCATTACCCTGATAAGGAAGTTGTTTTGCATGCCGATCCCTATCAGGCCGGCCCCAATCCAAGGTTCAAGGTGCAAGGTGATAAAGCGACCTATATAAAGTTCGGCCTGGATCCTCAGGAGGAGCGGCTGCGAGCAGGCATATTACCAATTGAAAGTGACTGGGCCGGGGAAACTGCGCAGCAATTCGGTACTTTGTATTTGCCAAACGAAAGCAAAGTTATTGCAACCCAAATGGGGGGATACCAGCATTTATTCATTAATATTGCCGATGCCATCAACAATAACGCGCCGTTACAAGTAAATGCAGAACAAGCCTTGATGGGCATAGAAATCATGGAATCAGCCCTGCAAAGCCAGTTACAGGGCCGAACTCTGGCTTTTAGGTCGTAAATTCAGGGTGTAAGTATTTTTGCCTGGAACTACCTGGATATTCATGTTCAGGAAAAGGTGCACAAGCCTTATCCAGCAGCACTTTGGCATGTTGTAGACGCTCACTGTCTGGCAGGTCGATATTAGCACTTAGCTCTTCAATCACGGCGATAGCCAGTTCTTTGTCGACAATTTCAGCTATCCGGCCGGTTTGAGTACAAAGTCCATAGGTTCCCTGTAAAAAATGTTGCCACTCCTGCTGAATATGCGCATCCAACCCATGGTTAAAGCGACGGTCAGTGGTAATAACGCCTAGCACATTCAAGGCTTGCAGCCGCTTTTTATATTGCGCCTTAAAGTGGCCAAAAGCAGCCTCTGCGTTGTTGTACTCCCTCAGTAGCCTAAGCCAGTCCGCTGTCGCAATGGCATAGTAACGAACTTGCCTGTGCTGCTGATGTTCGGCCAGTACCGAACGGCAATTGAGGCTAAAACTGACATAATATGATGGCTGGGGTGCCATCCGTTCTGCTTGCCATTGTTGCAGTTGTAGTAACGTACATTCTGCCGCAGTCAGCAATTGTTCTTCGCTAAGAAAACGGCTTTGCAAATAATCCTGAATATTCACGGCCTTTCTCCACTATGCCAGCGCTGGCTGTCAGTAGGGGCCTGCTCGCGTTCGTGTAACCCATAATCACGTTCAACCTTAGCGACGCGCAACCGATAATCGGTAAATAACGCATCCCGCCCTAATTGCTGGGCATACCGATGCGAAGCCAAATTACGCCAAGCCGTCAGGGATTTTTCATCACGCCAGAAAGACAGCGACAAATAGCGCCCAGGGCAACTTAGACTTTCAAAGCGTTCAACACTGATAAAGCCCTCTATCCGGGCAAGTTCGTCTTTTAGACTTTGCGCCATTTGCAGATAGTTGCTGAGCTTTTCAGGCGCCGGTTCAAGTTCAAAGATAACAGCGTACATCTGCCTATCCTTTTAACGCGACAGTGCGCAGATAACTGTGTGGCTCCGCCGCCAGAAAGGTCCGGTACTCCTCAAGAATAAATCCTTCGCGGCGGGCAAAGGCAAAATTCTCCTTTGCCTTTACATCCTCACTCAAACGCCGACGATAAGCTTCGTACTCGGCCAGGCTGGTAAAACTCACGAGCCCCCAGCCTTCACAGTTGGTTCCTTCATGGGGCAGAAAATACCCCAGCAGGTCGCCGCCGCAGGCGGGAATAATTTGCGCCCAGTTCTCAGCGTAACGGCGAAACAGCTCTAGCTTGGCCGGGTCGAGCTTATAGCGAATAAAACAGGTCAGGGTCATGGCTTGTCTCCTTGGTGAATTTGCGGCAGTCTAACGGGCTACGTGACCTGATGCTTCGACGGCCATCGAACTATGCACACTCTGACGCCTTCTCTTCCCCAGATTGCCGCCCTGATTGGTGAACCCGCCCGGGCCAGCATGTTGACAGCATTAATGGCAGGTAAGGCACTCACTGCCACCGAACTTGCCCTGGAAGCCGATATCAGCACTCAGACCGCCAGCAGCCATTTGGCCAAACTACTTAATGCAGGCCTGTTACAGGTACTAAAACAAGGACGACATAAGTATTTTCGTTTACACAGTGCTGAAGTGGCTGCTTTATTGGAGAGTTTGCTGAACCTGTCAGCCAGCCTGACACCGCTGAATGTCAGCACCGGCCCACAAGATCCGGCTCTGCGCTTCGCCAGAGTCTGCTATGACCACCTGGCCGGAGAACTGGGCGTGAGACTCTATGCCGGACTGCTGACAGAGGGCTTGATTACGGAGGTGGACACGCAGGCCAGCCTGACCGAGAAAGGCGTTGGCTTTTTTGAAGGAAAAGGCTGCGATGTCGAGCGCCTTAGGCGGAGCAAACGCCCTTTATGTCGGGCCTGTCTGGATTGGAGTGAACGCACCCATCACCTGGCCGGCAGTCTTGGGGCTTGGTTATTGGCCGATCTATTCAGCAAAGGCTGGGCAAAAAGCCAGCCGGATTCCCGCGTTGTTGTAATCAGCGCCAAAAACTTAGTAGCCGTTGAGCGCCATTACCCTGTATTCCCTTTAGCTGCCAACATTACTGCGGATAAAGTTAACACTGCCAAGTAGATTACCCACCAAACCTAACAGCCCCATCAATGAAGAAATCACCATATATAGCGAGTTACCGGAGAAAACCCCGAGTGCAACCAACAAGGTGACCGCCAGCAGAGTGATGGGAACCCGATAGCTATGCCAGTTACCGATATTTCCCTGAAAAATCATATTTTTAAGGTTATCTACCGTTTCTGCATGGCGGACGAAATAGGCAAAACTCTGATTGGCAATACGGATGCGACCATGTCTGACAATAACCAAACCGTTGGCGGCAAGTTGCTCCAGTACCACTATATTTGACGGGTTAACCCGCCGACCATTCGCCAAATAATAAAGCGCCAGTTTTTCAGACGGGCTACAAGCGCTCCACCAAAAGCGAAATAGTGCTTCAGCCTTCAATATTATCCGGTGCAAACTGTTCCACTCTGCTGCCGTTTTGCCCTCATCAGCCAGAGTAATCCAACGCAAATCATGTCGTACCTTGGCCAGATCGGGTTTGGCTTCGAACAATTCTTTGTATACAAATTGCAACATGGGCATCGCCAATACTTCCTTGGCAACCAATTCTGCATCAAGATGAGCAGTCGATGAGTCCTGAGTTCTTACACTGAAATCTTTCAGGCAATCAGCCCATGCCATGTACTCATTGTTGGTCATGCGCTCGCCTTGTCGCCCACCAGGTAAATTCTCTGTGGCATTGACCTTGCGCAGGCAATGGTAGTCACAATACAGATTCAACTTGCTTAGTTTCTTCTGCTGGCGAAGTGATTTAAGTTGGTTAAGCAGCAATAGCAGGTTGTCTCTGGCTGATTTATCTTCAAGCGCATACTCAAGATTAAACAAACTAACGCTGAACATAGTCTGGGAGCATTTCACTTCGATACGCACACCACAAAAACTGCCGCACGACTGCCCGGACAGTTGTGGGCACAGATCGATGAGGTTATGTATCAGGCTCCCCACCTGCTTTTCTTGACGATACAGCTGAAACTGCGTGTCCAGGTCCTCACCTCGTTGATATACGGAACGAAGGAGAATACACAAGGCAGAGTCAGGGCTGTGATATTTGGATTGCCTAACCTGCTGGTGCAGGCGATTTAAGTGACGCAGCATATTCAGGCTTCCAAACAATCGCACGTAAAGTACCCCGCGATTGAAGAATATCCAGGCACTACAAAGCAGCAACAACCCCAAACTGACAAGCAATACATTCCACCAGGGTACGGCCAGTCGCCGGACAACCTGATTGTCCTTATCTTCATCCTTGGCACCAGACACACCCAGAATGTAGCGGCTCAACCATTCATCCACCTGGGTGAGCTGAGTAAAATAGCCAAACGACAAAATGTCTTTGGGGCGCTTAGCTGAGGGCTGTTTGTCAGATATCAATGCGTCCGTCGTGCCGACCTGGCTTAGCTGAGTGGCAGAATAGAACTGATTACGCATATTCACTGACAGTTCCGCCTGTGCATGTTGTCTGGATTTAAGCAACTCAGCATAGTACCAACTGAGCGCACGCTCAGAAGCTTTGCCAATATGATTGAGATAGGCGGTTAGCATGAAGCTGGTAAAGATCACCAGCACAGTCAAGCCAATGAAACCTTTCCAGGCCACAATACACCCGGCCAGTCTTTGACTATGTTTTGATTCGTCAACTAACCGCCAATAATGCCAACTCCCCCAGAGCATACTGACCAGGCTAAACAACAGCGGTCCAAACCAGGTGATTAAAATAAAGGACGAATCATGCAGTATCAGGGCCGTTGCGCACCAATAGCCGGTCAGTACAGAAGCGATAAACACCGAGGTAAACAAAACCAGCTTTCGCCTGTCGATAAGCAGCGGGATGTTCAGTTTTGTCTTAAGCCATCCTGTATCCATAAGGCGTCTAAGCGCAGCGATGGTCAGATAGACCAACAGACAACCGCCGACCAAAATCAGAAAATTAACCCAGAACAAATTGGTCAGAAAATTATCCAGCGCATCACTGGGCACAAAGGCCACCAGTGCCCAAGGCGCAATGGGAGTGGCAATATGTACAAACCAGCCAGGAAAACCATGATAGTTAGCTTCCAGTGCACGAATAGTTGCCGATTGGGGGGCCTGCTCACGACTGTCTCGCTCTGCACGCAGTGAAAAACGCAACACATCGGTATCCTGATCTGAGGCATCTAAGCGCTCAGTCAGAACATGGCGAGGCTCGTCATGAAATAACATATCGCCGCTACGCCTATCGACCAGCATCAGAACGGTATCCTGGCGTGCGAGGGGATCTGCCAATGAAAACAATTCAACCGACGGCAGCAGAATATCTGCCACTATCTCATAGAAGCGCCCTCCCACGGTCAGCGACAAGCCCAGGGTAGTACCCAGCGTGCCATCTTCAATATTGCGCAGCCGCTGAATATAAAATTGCTGGTCGGCTATCTCATCGGTTTGCCAGCCTTTTCCTTGTCGTACGACTTTAAAGTAATCCCGTTTAGATAGGTCAGAAAACTTTGCACTGCCGTGACGTTCATACGAAGATACCCGCGGGCCTATTTGCTTACCGTCTGCGCCTACCAGGGAAACCTGCAAAATTTTGGCTTCCAGCTTGGTATCTGTGACCACCAGTCTGGGGTACGAACAGAGGCAACCTCCTTGCTTGGCACAACTTTCCGTGCCGGACTCCTTCTCGTCCTTTTTTATACCAGGCGCAAACACAGTCCAGATAGGTAAGCTGTCCTTATTGCCTTCACTGTCACATAAGCGGGTGATAAGGACTGGTGGCTGGCCCGACTTATACAAATGCGCCTTGACGGCCTTGCGTAGCTCATCTTCGGTGAGTTTTGCCCCCAGCATGTCCTGTTCAATCACATACTTATAAAACTCAGTCACATCCCTAAGCTCAGTGAATATGCTTTTGAGTTCACTGTCCAACTGCTGTTTGTTTTTTTGCAACAAGGCAAAAGCACGTTCAGCCTTATCACTTTTTTCCAACTGCATTTGTGCATAAGCAAGGGTCAATGACACCAGCGCAGCAAATAATAGATAACTGCTGTACATGGTCAGCCGGTAAAAAAACTCATCCACCGTTTGATGCACGGATAACAAATACAAACGCAACAACGCCCAGACAAATACCAGGCTGATCACACCAATCAGCCATTGTCCCCAGGTCCAACGCTTACTGTCTTTGCTGGAGAGCTTTTCGGCTGGCAAGACGCCGACCAGTGTCAAGATCTGGTCATTAATCAGGAAAGGATAAAAATACAGTCGATAGGCACCAGGATTAATTTTGATATCGAGAAAATGACTGAATCCCGGCAGTGGTACTTCGTTAGGCAAACTGTGCTGGCTCGCCTTTCCTTCATTACTAATCAGTTGCAACCAGTCGCGGTTCAACTCCACGGCAATCTGCTTGCTAAATTCATCGACATTGACAATGGACAGTGCCTGGCTACTGTGGGTACTGGCCACCACCGCATTGTTTTTGTCGATCAACAGCAATTCATTGAATTCCTGTTTATCCAATGAAATCAGGTCGCTGAAATCGATCAACAAACATCCTTTTTTTGCTTCACCCTCTCTTTGCTTAGACTCTATTTCTTTTATTGCCCTGAGTTCGACCTGATTCCGCCTCAGTTTTAAAGTATCAGATAAGGCGACACTGCGCGTTGGGGTATTGTCGGTTTTATCTTCGATGTCTGATATGGCGCAGTCTTGCAGGATGGCGGAGGGAAACAGGGATTTTATCTTATTGATTTTACTTTGGTTGGCGGACTCAAACTCTTTATTATCCCAGCTCGCCAATATATCAAGTTGCTCCAGTTTTTGATCAAATCGCAGCGCGACATTGGCCAGTTCACGAAAATAATTGCGGTTAAGCGCCTGCGCCTGCCCTTGAATATAATCGTAATAGACATAGCCCAACATACCGACCACTATGATCAGTACAGGTAACCAAAGCGGCAGTCTTATGGGTTTTCGGCTGGATGATGCTGATTCTGCGGCCTGACTCATCTTGTTTACTCATTGCGTTGCTCTTCCCTGGCAACACAACGCAAGAATGCCAACCTCCGGACAGAGAATCTGTTTCTCCTTTGGCAGCTACAACCCGGCTTCTCCCACCTGTCAGTCAATAGTGTAGTTCAACAACAGTTAACTTACTGAGAAACTTAACGAATTGGCGCTGCTGTTAACGCACTTTTGATGAGATAGAAACTAACCTAAAAACAGTAGCAACGATGGGGACGCCAGGCAGCGCTGCTGCCTGGCGAGTTTAAGATTAATGCTCCAATGCTTCTACAGCATCAAGTTCGCGTTCCAGTCGCAGGCTTTCATCCGCCCGCGGTTTGGTAAAGCGGGCCAGAGCCAGGTACAACACCGGGGTTAAATACAAGGTAAACACCACCGCCAGCCCCAGGCCACCAAATACCACCCAGCCGATGGCATTACGCGCTTCGGCCCCTGCACCTACCGAGAGGATCAGTGGCAAACCGCCCAGAATGGTGGAGAACAGAGTCATGGCAATGGGGCGCAGACGGATCACTGCCGCCTTTTCCACTGCTTCACGTACGCTCAAGCCCTTGTCACGCAACTGGTCGGCAAACTCCACCAGTAAAATGGAGTTTTTTGCCAACAGACCAATTAGCATCACCAGGCCTATCTGCGAGTAGATATTGATGGACGTACCGGTTAAAAACAGGGCCAGCAGCGCCGCAGCAATACCGAAAGGTACCGTCAGCATCACCACTATGGCACTGTTGACGCTTTCAAATTGCGCCGCCAATACCAGCAAAACAATCACAAAAGCCAGCACATAAGTGAGCACCACCTCGTTGGCGGTTTCCTCAAAAGTCAGCGCCTCGCCCTTAAACACCAAGGCAATATTGCTTGGCAGGCTTTGCTCGGCCAGGCCTCTGAGTTTTTCCACCGCCTCACTCATGGCCATGTCTGCGGGCAGTTCCATATCCAGACCAATAGCACGGCGCTGGGCATGACGTTCAAGCTCCGCTGCCACCCCTTCCTCACTGATACTGGCAAGACTGGATAAGGGCACCAATTGACCACTGCGCGAGCCCACATACAGGTTTGATAAGTCACTGGGGTCATTGATGGTGTGATTCTGTGCCTGCAGCATAATAGGAATGGATTGGTCACCCACATTTAAGTCCGCCACATCGTCGCCATTAATGGCGCTGCGCAAAGTGGTGGAAATATCCGACAAAGACACACCCAGCTCTTCGGCCCGGCGTCTGTCAATATTCACCCTAAGCTGTGGCTGGGTGGGTTTATAGGAAATATTCACCTTACCCACATCCGGCATGCTTTGCTCTATGACCTTGGCAAAATCCAGTGCAGCCGAATAAATGCTTGTGTAATTTTCACCTGTAAGGGCCAGTTCAATGCCGCCGCCCTGGCCACGTAAATTCAGGCTGTTGGAACCAAAAGCACGCCCTGGCGCACCGGGATTCTGACCAAGAGGGCCACGAATTTCGTTAATAATATCCTGCTGACTGTGGCTACGCTCACTCCAGTCTTTAAGGGGCACGGTAATAAATACGATATTGGGATCCCACTGCCCCACAACCGTATAGATAGAGTCAATATCCCCAGCATCCACATAAGGCAGCAGCACTTCTTCCATGGCCCTGGCTTGTCTGTCCATAAAATTAAGGCCAACGCCGTCTGGACCTCGGGCAAAAATACGTATCTTGCCCCTGTCTTCACTGGGTAATAGTTCATTCTCCAAATGCTGATACAAGGCACTGGCGGCCCCGGCGGCCAGGATACAAGCAAAGAAGGTTAGCCAGGCGTGCTCAAGCACCCATTGCAAACTGCGGCTGTAGCCATTGAGCAAACGCTGGCCTATACCGGTAAACAGATGACTGCCGCCATTTTTCACCGGCAATCTGGCCGTTAATGCCGGTACCAGGGACAGTGCCACAAAAGACGAAATGATCACCGCGCCAGCCAGCACCCCACCAAACTCGCGGAACAGTCTCCCGGCCGTTGACGGTAAAAACGCAATAGGCACGAATACCGCGGCCAGCACCGCGGTCGTGGCCACCACCGCAAAGAACACCTCGCGGCTACCAATCACCGCGGCGGCGCGGGCACCCAACCCCATACCACGGCGACGCTGAATATTTTCCGATACCACAATGGCATCATCGACAATAAGCCCGGTCGCCAGTACCAAGGCTAATAGGGTCAATATATTCACGGAGAAACCCAGAGCCCAGATAATGGCCAGCGACCCGACCAAAGCCACCGGAATCGACAAGGCCGGCACAATAGTGGCGCGCCATGAACCGATAAACACCCACAAAGTGGCAATAACCAGCAAAATGGTCAGCCCCAGTGAGGTGATAACTTCTTCAACCGAGCCCCGGATAAACTGTGCATCATCCGAGGTGATCTGAAACTTAAGCTCGGGAAACCGCACTTCCAGGCGTTTCACCATGGCCAGCACTTCGTCTGAGATCTCTATGGTATTGGAGCGGGCCTGACGAATAATCTCTAAGCCGATAACCGGCTTGCCGTCCAGGCGCACAAAGCTCTGCGCATCCGCCGGGCCAAAATACACAGAGGCAATATCACCGATACGGGTATCGCCGCGCACTACTATATCTTCCACCTGTTCGGCGGTCACCGACGTGGCATCGGCACGTACAATCAAGGTTTGGTCGGTGGAGCGCAGGCTACCTGCCGGCACATCAAAGGGGGCCTGGCGCAGCACCGCGGCTACATCAGGTACGGTCAGACCAAAACTGGTCAAACGCAATGGGTCAATCATAACCCTGAGTACCCGTTCACGGTCACCGTTAAGGCGCACATCGGCCACCCCGGGAATACTTAAGAACAGCGGCGCCAGGTCGGTTTCAACCCGCTCGGTCAGTGCTTCAAGTTCAAGTTTGTCGCTGGATACCGCCAGACTCACCACGGATTCTGCGTCGTTATCTGCCTTGATAATAGACAAACGCTCGACATCATCGGGCAGCTGGCGCTGCACCCGGCTGACCGCTTCGCGTGTCTCGTTGGCGGCGTTATCCAAATCGATCCCAGGACGAAACTCCACCATCACCCTGGCGTTGCCTTCCTCGGAATTGGCACGAATGCTTTTTACCCCGCTAACCCGGGCCACCGCGCCTTCCAAACGACTGGTGACTTCGGTATCTACGGTTTCCGGTGAACCACCAGGGAAATTGGCGGTAACGGTTACAATAGGCCGGTCAACGTCTGGCAGTTCTCGCACTTCAACACCATTGATGGCGGCAAAACCAGCAATAATGATCAGCAGGTTGAGCACCACAATCAGAACCGGGCGGCGAATGGATAGCGAAGGCAGATCGCTGGTTTGTAAGTATTGTTTGAAACTCATGCTGCTTACCCGTTGGCGATAGTGACGGCCTGGCCTTCACGCAAACTCTGGATCCCTTCGGTAATCAGTTGCTCATCCTCTCCCAAGGCACCAGATACCAGCAAGCGGCCTTTCAGACGCTGCTTAATCTGCACTTCAACACGCTTAGCTTTGCCATCTCTGGCCACCCACACATAAGCGCCGTTAGCTCCCCAGGCCAGCGCCACTTCGGGTACCACGGCATGCTTGTCACCTTGCATATTCAGCTCAACGCGAAAACTCATGCCAGGGCGGTAAACATCGTTGTGATTATCAATAATGGCGCGTACCGCCAGGGTACGACTGGTGGTATCGATGCGCGAATCCAGTTCAGCAATCTGGGCTTGAATCTCAGTACCCTGACTTTGCCAGGGCTTGAGGGTTAACTTGGCACCGGCCTGCAGCATATCAAGAGCCGCTTCAGGGGCGCGAAAATTTACATAGAGCTGTTTTCGACTATCTATGCTGGTAATAGCGGTTTGCAGATTAATTCGGTCGCCGACTTCCACCTCGGTGAGACCCACTACCCCATCAAATGGCGCCAGTACCGAGCGGTCCTGCAACTCCACTTTGGCTTCTTCCAATTGGACTTTGGCCAGATCGCGCTGGGTTACCGCATCATCCAACTGGCTTTGCGCAATAGCGCCACGCTTGCGGCTGTCGGTTAATCGTTCTACGGTGCGCTCAGCATCGGCCAATAAAATGGTGGCCCTTTCAACAGCCACTTTTTGGCGCCTAGCGTCCAGCTCTAACAGCACTTGCCCTTTGCTGACCCTGTCACCGGGTTTAAAATGCACGGCTACCACCCGGTCTGCCGCCGCCGGATACAACACCACAGAGTGCAGTGCCTCGGCTGTCCCTACCGCTTCAACCCGACTGGTTTCATGTTCAAACTGAAGGTCAGTGGCCAAGACTCTGGCTGCCCTTGGGCCACCGGGCGCGCCTTGCGCAATCACAGAACTGGAATAGCTGGCCAGCACCAGCAAACACCCGCATACCGCCGCAGGCATGGAAAGCTTCATGAAATATCCTTGATTCGTAGTTATCTGCCCACGTTAGTACGCAAGCTGCTTATATTTGGATTCAATCGGGAACGGACTATAAAGCAAGTCCTGTAAAACGCCTCCTGAACTTCGACCAACAGAAGGCGTTGAGAGTTAATTTACTATTCTTTGACCTGACATTAGCGGCCTTGACGATTTCTTTACACTTCATCAATCCGTCAGCTGATTTACGCCAGCATCACATACACCACCAGACTGACAACAACCGCCACCAGTAGATTTAATACCAAGCCTTCCCGCGCCATGGTTCTGATCGACACTTTCTCAGTGCTGTAAACAATGGCATTGGGGGCAGTGGCAACAGGTAACATAAAAGCACAACTGGCACTGATGGCCGCTGGGATCATCAATAACTTGGGGTCGACGCCGGCAGCCACGCCAGCGGTGGCAAGTATCGGCATCAGCAAGGTTGCCGTTGCCGTGTTGGAAGTGATCTCGGTTAGGAAGGTCACAAATAAGCACAATGCCAGAATTAACAACAATACCGGAAGTTCAGATAAGCCACCCAACCACTGCCCCATGGCTGCACTTAAGCCGGATGCATCAAAGGCTTTAGCAACACAAATACCGCCGGCGAATAAAAGCAACATGCCCCAGGGAATGTCATTGGCGGTTTTCCAATCCAACAATTTCTCACCGGCTTCTTTACCTGTGGGAGTTAAAAACATGGCAACGACTCCCGCTAAGGCAATAGTGCTGTCACCAACTGACTCCAGACCCAACCAGGCCGTCCAGTAGGGCCGGAAAATCCAGGCGGCGGCCACCACTGAAAACACGTAAAGCACGCGTTTTTCACCACTGTCCCACTTACCTGCCGCCGGCATCTGTAAATTGTTCAGCGCACCTAGTCCCCTGGTGAGCCATAAGGCCATTAGCGGAATGGCGATAAGCACTATGGGTAGACCAAAACTCATCCAGTCAAGGAAGCTGATTTCCTTGCCCTGGGACTGGCTATAAACACTCATGAAAATAATATTAGGCGGCGTGCCTATGGGTGTTCCTACTCCGCCCAGACTCGCTGAATAGGCAATACCCAACAGAATAGCCGCCGCCAAACGGGGCTCCTGAACTCTGGCTATCACCGCCAACGCGATAGGCAATAACATCAGGGTAGTGGCGGTGTTAGAGATCCACATGGACAACAGCGCAGCGGTAAGCATAAAGCCCAGCACCAGTCGCCTGGCACTGTCAGCCCCGGTGAGTTTAACCATGTAAAACGCAAAACGACTGTGTACATTGGATTTTTCCAATGCCTTAGAGAGCATAAACGCGCCCATCAGCAGAATAATCACGTGGCTACCAAGGGATGACGCCGCCTGCTGATGAGTGAGCACCCCCGTCATAGGAAAGGCAGCGAATGGGATCAGAGACGTTGCCGGGATCGGCATTGCCTCAGTGATCCAGTAAAAAGCTGTCAGTAAGGTGATGCTGGCTGTCCAGACAATAGGTAGAGGCAAACCTTGCTGATACAAAAGCCCCCACAACAACCCTGCCAATATTGGACCTGACAGCAATAACGAGGTTTTAACCGGCATGTAGTGTTTCCATAGCTGAATTGGCAGTTTGCCATAGTGTTTTTGTACGTAATGCTGAGAGACCGGGAGCGTCGGACTTACGCAGTGCATTCAAGCGGCTGCTGGCCTGGTAGCTACTTGGTAACGCATCCAAAACGGCGATAGCACCATCCCGGTTACCACAAACCAACACCATATCGCATCCGGCATCCAATGCTTGGCGGGCACGCTCTGAAAACTCGCGGGTATGGCTGACACTGGCACTTAGATTGCCGGAGAACACCACCCCGTCGAAGTCTAATTCCTTGCGTAAAATATCCCGTAACCAGCGACGAGAGTAACAGGCCAATAACTTGTCCACCGCCGGGTAGACCACATGGGCAACCATTACCGCATCCAGCAATTTTTGCTCTTGCATGGCCTGAAATACTCGTAAATCATGGTGGCGGATTTCTGCCAGAGGCCTTGGATCGATGCGTTTTTCAACGTCAAGCACATAACCAAGACCAGGGAAATGCTTGCCCACGGTTTTCATACCCGCTTGTTGCATACCTTTGGCATAGCTGGCGGCCATTTCGATGACTTGTTGCGATTTGCTGTGAAAGGCACGATCGGCCACGAGTGGCGACGGACCGAGAATGTCCAGCACCGGACCAAATGCCAGATCAATATCCAGCGCCAGTAACTCTGCTGCGGTCAGCCATCCGACCTGCTGAGCCAGGTGACAGGCTTTATCGAGCTGCCCTTCCGCATATCTGAACAAGACAGACAGCGGTGGTAATGGGCTAAGACCACTTCTTAATATCTGGTGATCTCCACCTTCCTGTTCCACACCTATGAGTAGCGTATTGCGTGCATGTGTCCGGGTTTGTCCTATTAGTTCACTAAGCTGTTTCAGATCATAAATATTTCGGCTGGTTAACATCACTCCACCAACCAGTGGATGATCAAGAATTTCTTTTTCTTCACCGCTCAGCTCATGTCCGGCCAAGTCAAGCATCAGAGGACCCATGGCCTTCCTCATCAAATCAAAGTGCCAACACTTTAAATAATTGTAAACAAAAGGCAATGCTCAGGGTAAATTCTGTACCCAGGCCTGAGGGGCGACAAACTGCAATCCTACACTGACACCTTCACGCCCTTCCCTATGATTACGTACATGGGCAGTTAGGGCTTGTTTGGGGCCTTGTGTGCATTCTATAGCCAGTGCTACTTCAGCCTTGTCCCAGTCTTGCAGTTCGGGGGCCTGGGGCAATAAAAGCCGACAACCGCCTTCGGATATATCGGTAATCTGCCCCACATAGTTCTTTTCAGCAAAAGTCGCCGTAGCGGGCAGATTAACTTCACTGCGGGCGGTATCGCGCAGGCTACGTTTGGCCACATCATCAGGAAAGGTCAGAAAAATCAGATGGTCAGGGAAACGCATTAGCTGCAATACCTCGGCCTTAAAGGCAAAGATCTCGCCCAATTCATCTTCAACCAAATAACGACAAACCACGGCCATACCGGTTAACTGTTCCCCGAGCGGCCAGTTTTGCGGGTCAAAGCGCAAGGCAATATAACGACCAATACGCAGCCCCATCAGCTCGGCATGGTAGCGGCGCTTTTGTAGCTCTAGCAATTGCACATCAACACGCATGCCAAAGGTCAAATGCTCGATCCAATAGTGATCATCGGCCTTATCCGGTTCGTTGAATGTTGGCTGCATGATTCAACTCCTCAGCGATTAAGGGATGAGCAGGAAAGACTGTGTGAAGAAAACACCACCCAAGGCGGCGGGATGTAGCATTTAGTTAAGTGCAATCACAGCGAAATGTCCAAATCCGGTTGTTCTTCATCAAATTGCACGCCGATGGTCAGAAAACCATCCTGCATTTTTGAGTTTCTCACCATACCGCTAACTTCCTTTTGGATCCCTCGCTCCGGCCAATCGATGCGAATCAGTATTGGCAGCAAATTCACCTTGCGCCCGGTATGGGAAGCGTCGAACTGAAAGCGGCAGCCTTTGCCTGACACATCAACTAGAACACCATTGAAGGAGGGAGAGGTACCTTGAGCACTACGTAACGAAATAGCGGCAGGAATCTTCAGGCTTTGGCGCTTGGTAGCCCGTAACGGGCGTCGGTGGATTTCCGCAGGAAACGCCATAAACAACAGCTTATCAGGACGCCTTAGGGTACTGACAATTTCACTCTTAAAGGCAAAACACTCTCCCAGGCTGTCTTCAATCAGAAAGCGACAAACCGCAATTAAACCGATGCAGTTCATACTTTGAGGAATAACAAATTCGTCAAACCGGATGATTAAGTAGCGGCCAAATCGATAGCCAATCAACTCACTTTGAAACCGACTGTCGTATTGGTCTAGCAGTTGTATATCAATACGCGTACCACTGTGAACGTGGCTCAACCACTCTTTATCCTGCTCAGAGCAGGCTTGAATTATGACATTCTGCAATCTGGCAATCCTGCATGATGATGGGCATACATCAGTAACAAAGTGTCACCAAGTGGTGACACTTTGTTAACTTATAGCAGGAACTATGGCAGAACAAGCGCACATGAAGAATTTTTTATTATTTACCAGGGTAAGACTTCGCCGTTGGCATGCCAGAACCGACCTGAGTTGTTTAGATTCAACTCATCAATACGCTGCATCAAACGTGAGGCGGAGACATCCGCAGATACATCACCACCAAAATTTACCATCTGCGTCTGTACGTAGCCTGGATGCAGCAACGCCACGGCGACACCTCGCTCGCCAAGGTCTCGCGCCATGGACACACCGGCCGCATTAAGAGCGGCTTTAGACATGCGATAGCCGTAGTAACCACCAGAGCCATTATCCGCCATGGAGCCCATTCGGCTGGTCACCATGGCTATCTTTCCACCTTTTTGCATATGCGGGGCCAGTAACTGGCTGACCATCAGCGGCCCCAGTGCATTAACCTTAAACTGATATTCAACACTGGCAGGATCAGGGCGGTCAAATGTCTCATTGCCCAGCACACCAGCATTATTAATCAGAATATCGATTTGTACGCTGGTTAAGGGTTTGAGGGCTTCTGCCAAACCCGTTATATCTGCCACATCCACGCCTTCCAATACCTCAGCGCCGCTTTGCAGCAATTCCTTAGTGGCATGGCGGCAAAGTCCATAAACCTTGTCGCCACGTTGCAAATACCCTTGCACCAGTGCCAGACCTATACCTCTTCCTGCGCCGGTAATCACCACGGTTGCCATTGTCTTTTCTCCTAGTATTAAACCTGAGTTAATACCCTGGCCAGATCATCTGGAGTATCGATACCTGCGGGCGGGGCCTGTAATGCCACATCAACATGAATTTTTTCGCCATGCCACAGCACCCTTAGCTGCTCCAGTGACTCAATCTGTTCCAGTCCGGACGGTGTCATATTTACATATTGTTTAATAAAACCCGCCCGGTAAGCATAGATGCCAATATGACGAAGGTAGTAATCGCCAATTTCATCAATACTGTCAGCGTCGAGAAAACGCGCTCTGTCATAGGGTATAGTGGCACGACTGAAATACAGAGCATACCCCAGTTTGTCCGTGACCACTTTCACCACATTGGGATTGAAAAGTTCTTCCACGTCGGTTAAGCGTACCGCCAGGGTCGCCATTTCAGCCTGGCGATGCTGATTTAAGTTTTCCGCCACCTGCTGAATGATAGCCGCCGGAATAAAAGGTTCATCCCCCTGCACATTGACCACAATCTCGTCCGCATCCAGGCCCAGTATATCCACCACCTCGGCCAGTCGCTCTGTGCCCGACTCATGATGCCGACCTGTCATACAAACCTGTCCGCCGAAGCTATGCACGACCTCGGCAATGCGATCGTCGTCGGTGGCCACCACCACACGACTGGCCCCTGACTCCATGGCACGCTCAACCACATGTTGAATCATGGGCTTGCCATGAATATCCACCAAAGGTTTGCCAGGAAAACGGGTGGACGCGTAGCGGGCAGGAATGATGCAGGTAAATTTCATGGTGTATCAGCCTTTAATTTGTTCAAGCTCATCTAAGGATAAACTGCGGGCCTCGTTTTCCAGCATCACCGGAATATTGTCACGGATAGGAAAAGCCAAACGATCGAAACGGCAGATCAACTCGGCGTTGTCGGCCTGATAAATAAGCTTGCCCTTACAGGTTGGACACGCAAGGATGTCCAGTAATTTCTTGTCAAATGCCATGAATTTTTTCCAGCAATCGTTGTTTGAATTGTTCGGTTAACTTAGCACTTACCGGCAGGTACCACCATTGCGAGCGGGCAAAGTCGCGACACTTCACCGCATCCTTTTCGGTCATCAGGACCAAATCATCAGGTATATCGCCGTCTTTAAAAGGATGATGATCAGCAAATACCAGGCGCTCCTTAAGTTTTACCTGCCTGGTCGCCAGTAGCTTGAAGAAACGCTCAGGATTACCGATACCAGCCATGGCGATGGCCGGACGTTTTAATTCAGAAATGGACTGGGTCTGGCTGGGGTATTTCACATTCACCAATTGGCCTGGCTCCAGTGACATCAGATATTCCCCTTCCTGCGCCACGCCGCCATTAACCACGACGAAATCCACAGTTTTCATTCGCCACGGTCCTTCGCGCAGCGGCCCCATAGGTAACAAGTAGCCGTTACCGTTGCGCCGCTCACCATCCATCACCAGGATTTCGATATCCCGCGCCAGACGATAGTGCTGCAGGCCGTCATCACACACAATGATATTGCATTTATGTTCTGCAATCAGATACTTGGCACCGCGCACGCGATCAGGATCCACCACCATAGGGCAGCCAATGTGATGGCGCATCATCACAGGTTCATCCCCAACCAGCTTAGGATCGCTGTTCATGGTCAGACTATAAGGATAATAAGGTGCCTTACCGCCATAACCACGACTGACTACGCCAGGGTGAAACCCCTGTTGCTTAAGCAGTTGGCATAAACGGATCACCATAGGGGTTTTACCGTTGCCCCCTACCGAGATGTTGCCCACTACAATCACCGGCGCATCCACCCGGATACTGCGCTTAATACCCAATCGGAATAGCAGTCGGCGAAATGCTGAGAGCAGCCAGAATAAGATAGTTAGCGGCAACAACAGCCAAATCAGGGCATCAGGTTGGTACCAACGTTTTTCCAGCCAACTCACGATTCGCCCATTCCTTCCTTGAACTGCATTTTATGTAAAAGCGCATAGGCACCGTCTTTTTCCAACAGGGCCTTGTGGTTGCCCTGCTCCAGTATCCGACCATTATCAATAACCAGAATTTCATCGGCATTTTCAATGGTCGATAAGCGGTGTGCCACCAGAATGCTGGTTCTGTCTTGCTGGAGTTTGTCCAGCGCATCCTGAATCAGCCGCTCGGATTCGGTATCCAGGGCCGACGTGGCTTCATCCAAAATCAAGATGGGCGCATCCCGTAAAATGGCCCGCGCGATGGCAATACGCTGACGCTGACCACCGGAGAGCATCAATCCATTTTCACCAATATTGGTATCCAGTCCGTCGGGTAATTGCTCAACAAACTCCATCACATGGGCAATACGCGCAGCCTCTTTGATTTTGGCGCGACTTACCGAGCTGTCAGCACCATAGGCGATATTGTTGGCAATACTGTCGTTAAACAAAGTAACGTGCTGAGACACTAAGGCAAACTGACGCCGCAGGTCCTTAAGGCTGATATCATTGAGCTCATAGCCATCCAGGCTGATCCCCCCATTCTCCACCTGATAAAAACGCGTTAACAGACTGGATATGGTGGATTTACCGCTTCCCGAGCGCCCCACCAACGCCAGGCTTTTGCCTGGTGCCACATGGAAGCTGATGCCTTTTAGGGCATTGCTGTTTTTGCCCGGGTAGGCAAAATCCACGTTATCAAAACGTATCTCGCCGCGCGCACGCTGTATATGCACACTGCCGTTATCCTGCTCTCGCTGTTCATCCAGCACCTCAAATACGCTGGCACAGGCCGCCATACCGCGCTGGAATTCTGCGTTAACCGTGGTTAATTGTTTTAGGGGTTTGAGCAACATGGTCATGCTTACCACCACAGAGGTAAACACCCCGGCGGTCAGATTCTCAATCATGCCAGGGGTGCTGGCCAGATACAGCACAACAGCCAAGGCCACTGAGGCAATAATCTGGATACTGGACTCGCTCAGTAGCCTGGACACCACCAGTTTCATATTCTGCTGACGGTTATGGTTATTACGCTCAGCGAAACGCTCTTCTTCGAGTTCCTGGCCGCCGAACATCAGTACCACTTTATGGCCCTTGATGACCTGCTCCACCACATTAGTCACACTACCCATGGCCTTTTGAATATTGCGACTGACCTGGCGAAAACGCTTACTGACCACAGATACGATGACCGCTACCACCGGGCCAATCAGCAGGAAAATCAGTGAAAGCTGCCAGGAGTGATAAAACATAATTGCCAGCAGATACACCACCAATGCCCCTTCGCGCACTAGGGTCAGCAAGGCTTTACCAGCGGCGTTGGCAACCTGTTCGGTATCGTAAATCACCTTGGAAATCATCTGCCCGGAGGAATGCTGGTCGTGGTAGGACACCGGCAGATGGATGTATTGATTAAAGAGTTGTTGGCGCATCCGCATCACTACCTGATTGCCCACCCAGGACAAGCTGTAGCTGCCCATAAAGTTAAACAAACCGCGCAGAATAAACAGCGGTAACACCAAGTAAGCGGCCATGCGCAAATAATCCACATTGCCTTTGACCAGGCTTTCATCAATAAGCGGCTGCATCTGGAAAATCACAAAGGCATCTACCGCTGAATAGCCAATCATACCGACAATGGCCATGACAAAGGCCAGCTTGAACTCGCGCAGATAACGAAGAAAGCGCGGAAAAACGGAAGCGCTGATTTTTTTACTCATGAGACAGGACAGACTTTTCCATTAACGCCCGCATTCACCGGGCCGAATCGAGCTATTGTAACCGCCAGCTAATAATTCCCCAACTATCAATAGCTTTTTGTACAAATTTATAGCAGTACCTAAGCGTATCGCTACTGCATAAACCATCGGTTGTAAGTAGAGTGGCGCAGGCGCTGCACCTGAATTTGCCCGGCTTCAATTTTAAACCTAAGTTGTCCACTGCTGGCGGTATCATAGGTTATGGCCCCGGCTGCTTGGTAGGCAGTGACCACTTCTGGGCGCGGAAACCCCCAGCGATTAAAACGCGCCAAACTGAAAACCACATGTTGTGGCCTTACCGCGTGAATAAAGTCTGTTGACGATGAGGTTGCGCTACCATGATGCGGTGCAACTAAGATCTGAGCGCGAAGATCCTCCGTGGCGACCAGTCTGCTTTCCACTTTCTTTTCAATATCACCAGGCAGTAACAAGACATTCTGCCCATCACTGATTTTCAGCACGCAGGATTGATTGTTCTGACTGCTGTATTCGCCCGGCTGGGGCCAGAGCACCTGCAAATCCAATCCTTGCCACTGTTGTTGCCAGCCTGCCTGGCAACGTCCTAAATTGGTCATCAATTGTAAAACGGCAACTCCCTCCAAAATATCCGCCTGGCCACCAGCGTGATCATTATCCTGATGGCTGATAAACAGCCAATCCAACTGTCGGATCCCCAGCGCCCGCAGTACCGGTAGCACATGCGCCGATGCGGCGCTGCTACCGGAATAATACGCCGGCCCGGTATCGTACAATAGCGCCCGTCCCTGTCGGTGCACTACCACGGCCAGCCCCTGGCCGATATCCAGCACTTCAATATGCCAGGCGTCACTGCGCGAAGGCAGCCAGGTACTAACAAGAGGCAACAACAGCAGCCATCCCAATGGGCGAGGCACTAAACCCCGAGGCATAAATAGCCAAATGGCGGCCAATGCCACAGATAGCCAGATCCAGGCCGAAATAGCCGGAAGCAGCAAGGCGCTTTGCAATTCTGCTTCCAGCCAAGTAATGGCCGATAAACCCATGTCCACCAGTTTATCCGCCAAAGCGAAAAGCCATTGCCCCGCTTCGCTGTGTAATCCCAGTATCAGTAATGCAACCAAGCAAAGGGGTAACAGCAATAAGGTCACAAATGGCACGGCAAATAGGTTAACCAGCGGCGATACCCAGGACACCAACCCAAACTGCCAGGCCACCAGCGGCAGCATTAACAGGCTCAAGGCCAATTGTACCCGTAGCATCACAGATAATGCCGCACCAATAGCCCATCCACGTCCGCGCGTTGGCCAGCGCCAAAACACCAGATATAAAATCAATACTGCAGCAAAGCTCAGCCAGAAGCTGACCGTCAAAAGACTCAAGGGAAAAAGCACTACAAAAAGTGCCAGGCAGACCAGCAAGATCCGTCTTGGTCGCCAATGCAAATTGCTACTTAACAGCATGACAAACAGCGCCAGCATCAGCCAAGCGCGTAGCGTCGGTAAACTGAAACCTGCCAGCGCTGCATACCCTAAGGTTGCCAGCAAAGCCGTTACTAGGGCCAACTTATGCAGATTAATGCGTTGCCGGAATCTGCCAAGCACGGCACCCAATGAAAAAGTGACCAGACCGTAGATAAATGCCGACACCATACCCAGATGCAGACCGGATATCGCTATCAGGTGGGCAATGCCGGTGCGCTGTACCATTGACCAGTCATCCGCCTCAAGCCAGCCTCGATAGCCCATACTTAAGGCCGCCAGCCAGCCTCTGTGCTCAATATCCAATTCAGCAAAGCGGCTCAACCACCACTGTCGGACGCTGTTTCCCTCTGCCAACAACTTATTTTGCGGTGCGTTAGTCACGTATCCCGTCGCCCTGATCCCGCTGGCAAACAGCCACTGCTGATAGTTAAATCCGCCCATATTCAGCATACTATGCGGCGGGCGGAGCCTGACCGCCAGGCGCACCACCTGGTCTTGTTCGAGTGACCAATCAGCGTCCCGCCAGCTCAGTCTCACGCGCACATCACGCCACAACGACTGCTCATCAAACTTTGTCAGACGTAGCGTGAAACGCGGGCTGGATTCCGGTTTTAGTAAAGTCTCCACTCGCCCTTCGATAATAACGACTTGTCGGATCTTGTCGTTTGGGAGTTGCCAGGCAAGCTGCCAATGGCCTACACTCGCCATCCAGACCACGCCGGTCAATAGACCGGACAAGACCCAATGGCGACCGTAGGCAAACCATAAGGCGCCAAATAGCAGAACAGGTAACAACCAGGCGACAGGAAGCGCAGGGAACAGCAGCATTAGCGCGCTAGCTGTCATAAAACTGAAAAGCCAACCATCCATAGTTATGTCGCCTTTACACCTGGGCTGCGCCCGAATCAGAGATGTCTATGCCGAAGAAAATGATTAAGCGCTTTTTACCAAGCCATGAATCCATAAAGGAACAAAAAGCCCTCAAAGTCTTCGGAACCTTATTACATGACGCCAACCTCTGGCATCTGAACCGCAAATCCGCCTCCGGTGCCTTTGGCCTCGGGTTATTTTTCGCTTTTTGGCCGGTACCATTCCAAATGTGGCTTTCGGCCGCCTGCGCCATTCCGCTGCGAGTCAATTTGCCCTTGTCGGTCGCCACAGTGTGGATCACCAATCCCTTTACCATGCCACCAATCTTTTATGGTGCTTATCTGGTGGGGGTCAGTGTGCTGGGGCAGCCGGCCCAGGAATTTACCTTTCAGTTAAGCTGGGAATGGGTAGTCCAAAGCTTGGAAACCATTGGCCCGGCCTTTTTGCTTGGTTGTGGGATCTGTGCCGTGGTATTCGGCTTACTGGGCTACTTTGGAATGAATCTGCTGTGGCGCTATTCGGTTAATAAAGCCTGGAAAAAGCGCCAGCAGCGCAACCTCAACCGCATGACCCGCCGCCTGTAAATCCCACGCTTAAGCATAGTCCGCACCGACAGCGGTTGCAGGTTATCCGTTCACGGATAACCTGGCAGCCAGGCGAGAACCACGCTGACAATGTGCAGTGACCGCCGCTTTTACGTTAGCTTCATCGGCAAACACACTAACCTGCTGTTTGGCCCGGGTAATACCGGTATACAACAATTCACGACTGATCAGGCTGGACTGCCCTTGAGGCAAACAGATAATGGCGTGCTCAAATTCCGAGCCCTGACTTTTATGAATGGTCATGGCATAGAGCTTTTGCCAGGCTGGCAAACGGCTGGGTAACAGCGCTCTGACACTGCCGTCCGCCTGCATAAACCAAACTTTCAATAAACCGTCCTGATCCGGCATACAGATACCGATATCACCATTAAACACCCTGACCTGATAATCATTCTGACTAACCATCAACGGGCAGCCCGGATACAGCTCCTGAGTGGGTTTAATCATACCGCGGCGGGTAAGTTCCAGTTCTATACGCGCATTAAACTGTTCAACACCCCAAGGCCCGCGGCGAGTGGCACAGAGCAATTGCTGATTCATCAGGGCCGTAAAGGCCGCCTGAATATTTTGCTCAGCCACCACAGACATATAGTCCTGCAGCAAGCGACAGATTAAATCCACCACCTGGGCAGTATCGGCACGATTAAACCAGCTGACATCCGTTAATGCCGGGTCTTGGAGGCAGCTTAATACCGCCCCGGTTTGTCCATTGTTGATGGCGCGGGCCAATTGACCAACGCCACTGCCCGCCGTGAATCTATGACTTTTTCTAAGCATCACCAGATTATTCTGAACCAGGCTCCGCGCCGCGTCAGCTGCCAGCAGATTCACCTCGCCAAGCTGATTTAACATTGAGGTGGTGTTCGCGTCATATTGGCCCTGTTCGGCTTGCCACAGCCCCTCCGGTAAACTTTGGCAGATATCCCCCAGCACTGACCCCACCTCAACCGATGCCAACTGCTGGCGATCGCCAAGCATCACCAATCGCGCGTGAGCAGGCATGGCCGCCAGGAGTTTGGCCATCATGGGTAAGTCCACCATGGAGGCTTCATCCAGGATCAGCATATCCAGTGATAACGGATTGTCCTGATGATGTCGGAATGTGCTTTTACCCACCTGATAACCCAGCAACCTGTGCAAGGTTGCCGCCTCGTTAGGTAAATGCTGTCGTAAGTTTTGCGGTAATCGCGCCTTCGCCAGGGTAATGGACTCGCTAAGCCTGGCTGCCGCCTTACCCGTGGGTGCGGCCAAAACTATGCGTAGCGGACTCTGGCCGGCTTGTTCGCACAGCCCTTGAATAAGCGCCATAAGACGCGTCACTGTAGTAGTTTTACCTGTTCCAGGCCCACCGGTGATGACACAAAACTGTTTGCTGGCTGCTAAGATCACCGCCAGTTTCTGCCAGTCCGTGCCCTGCGTTTCCTCGCTGAAAAGCTGTGCTAGCAGCTGCTTACCGCTAGTCAGATCGAAACTAAACTGACCCGACGCCAACTGTTTGAGCTGTTCGGCCAAGGTTACTTCATAGTGCCAGTAACGTTGCAGGTACAGGGCCTGACCATCCAGGATCAGGGGCAAAGCTTGCTGAGAAATCCCCTGTTCAACCTTCCCAAGGGTTACCGCCTCTTCCAGCAGTTCCTGTAGCTGTGAGGTAAATAGCATAGGCAAAGGCTCAGCCAGCACCGGCACACAAAGGTTGTACAGGCGTACCAGCTCGTCCAGTTGCACACAAACATGCTGAGCGCTTAGCTGCTGACTTAGGATGGCGGCCAAAAGCCCCATTTGTCTGGCATGTTGCTCACCACCCTGATGCTCGCGTTCCGCGATAAAATCCCCAAGGCCCAAATCCAACCCGGTAAATGCCAAGGGACTGAGGCCGGGATCCAACAGAGGTTTAAGATAGGAGGTCGAATTCAACATAAACTAAGCTGCTCCATTTCCCCCTGGGTTGTTTGCTTACCAGCAAACAAGGCATCCAGTGCCAGGATCATGGCTTTATCCGGCCGCAACTGGAAAATTCCCTGTCCAGGCTGGTGCTGACTCATGCCACGTAAAAACCAATAGCAAGCTCCACCCACATGTTTATCGTAGTCATACTCACTCAAGCGGCTTTGTAGCCAGCGATGTAACGCCAGACAATACAGCACCGCCTGTAACTGGTAATCATGCTCAAGCATCGCCTGTCGCATGCTGCCTTGATCGTAGTGGTGAAAATCATTACCCAGATGGTTGGATTTATAGTCCGCCACATACAGCTTGCCGTCATGAATAAAAATCAGATCCACAAAGCCTTTGAGCATCCCGCTCAAGGTCTCAAAGTCGTAACGCGCTGACATCTGCGGCATATGCGCTTGCAGAATTTGATTAAATTTATGCGCCTGCACTTGATGCAATGGCAGATGGAACTCTAGTTCCACTCGCGCCTGATGAATATCTGCCAGTCTCAGCGGTGAATCGAGCATCAGGGGGGTATGCAACACATCCCACAACCACTCCTTCACCACGTCATGCCAGCGCGGCTCAATGCCATATAATTCAGCCTGCTGCTGAACACTCTCCAATAAGCGTGCTTCCGTGATTTTGTCCCCTGATTGGGGATTATCATCCATCATCAGCAGTTCCAGCACCCCATGTAAGAATGAGCCCGCTTTAGCACCCTTGATAAAACCGAAGCGATCCTCTGTTGGCTGGCTATCCAGCACGGCAGAAAGCGGCGCCATCCCTTCATCATGACCCGGTGCGGGTAAATGATCCTGCTGCTGACTGATGGCGGAGTAACTGGTTAACCGCCAGCTTTGACGTAAGCTTCGCCCCACTCTGGCACAGTCCAGTGGCTGAGGCGCTGTCGCCAGATTTTTATAAAGTTCAGGCTCGGCCTGCCCCATAGGCTGATAATGCACATAGTTTCCTTCCGCCAGACTGGTCAGGCGGTTGCCTAATTCACCTGCAGCCAGTTCAGTGCCAGGCCCGAACAATAAGGCGCCCAAGGCAGTTGAGGTCAACGCCGAGCTTCGACTCTGGCCACCGGCCGTGGTATCGAACACCCCCAGGCTGCACCAGTGCTCGGCCCGGGTCAGGGCCACATACAGCAAACGTATGTCTTCAGCGAGCTTTTCCCGGCTAGCTTTTGCCAGGCTGTCTTCGCGACCAAGAAAGTCCACCCACAAACGACGCTCGTCATCGTGATACAAGGGATCCAGCCGCTTCTGGTAACGACAGGCAAAAGGCATAAATACCAGCGGATATTCCAGCCCTTTGGAGGCGTGCATAGTGACAATCTGCACCAGGTTGTCATCTGTCTCCAGGCGCAACTGTTGACCTTCATGATTATCATCAGGTTCAAGCAAGGTCTGGGCAAACCAATGCAATAACTGGCTTTCGCCCTGTAAAATCTGGCTTTGCTGTTGTAAAAGTTCAAACAAATGGCGCAAATCGGTAATGCGTCGCAAGCCATCATCAAAACGTGCCTGCAGTGATGACATCAGCGCCAATTGTTGCTGCATTTGCGCCAAAGCACTGGCAATGCCCTGGCGCTGCCACAAGCGTTGCCAGTGATAAAATTGACCAAGCAATTCCTGCCAGCGGCTATCATCTGCCAGCCAGCCTTCAAACTCAGCACTACTCAGCCCCACCAACTCGGTCAGCATGGCAGATTTGACCAGCGCTTCTTCACTGGGTGCATGGATTGCCTGTAATATGAGTAACAAATCAGCGGCGGTTTGCGTGGAAAAGACACTTTTTCTGACCAGAAACACTGACGCAATCTGCAACTTCGCCAAAGCATCGCGCATCAGTTGCGCCTCGAATCTGTCTCTGACTAACAGCGCGCAATCAGCCGGGCGAACAGCGCGATGTTCGCTGCCATGTTTTATCTTCGCCCGACCTTGCTGCCCCCATGCCAACATATCAGCAATCTGCGCGGCAAAATGTTCCGCCAGGGGTTGTTGAGCGGCGCTAAAGCCCAGTGGTTTGTCACTGCTTAAATGTTGGAAGACCAGGCCGGTCTGCGGCTCGCCGTCTAGCAATAATTGCTTGCTCGTCTGACCTGAGCGTACCGGTAAAAACGGGATCTCCTGGTTGTATAAAAAGCCTTGTGGGCTTTGACTGAACAGCTGATTGACGGCTTCCACCATGCCAGGTTCGGAGCGCCAGTTGATTTCCAGGGTAAAACAGCGCCCATCGCCCACCTGTTGTTTGGCTTGCATGTAGGTAAAAATATCGGCACCACGAAAGGCATAAATAGCCTGTTTGGGATCACCAATCATAATCAGGCAATGGGTCGCCCCAGCCGGATACAACTGATTGAAAATCTGGTATTGCACCGCATCGGTGTCCTGGAACTCATCAATCATGGCCGCCGGGTAAGCCTGTCGTATTGCCTCCTGTAAGGCCTGGCCATTCACACCTTGCAGGGCAAGCGCCAGATGATTGAGCAAATCATCCGGACTCCACTGATTCGCATCATATTTGCTGCTCGCCACCTGCCTGCGCAGACAGTCGATGGCTTCCAGACTGAGGGTAACCTTAACCCCTTGTTGCAATTGCTCCTGCAATCTCACTAATTGCTCAAAACGGGCAAAATCCAGGTCGGATATATCCGGGCTGCTTTTACTCAGCGCCTTGGCGATTTTCTCTGGCAGGAAATCCGCAAACTCAGCCCCTTGTTGCAAAAACAGCCCTTTACCGGCACAAAAACTGTCCATCTGCGTCAGCACGTCGCCCTTGCCCAGACGCGAGCGTTTATTCAGATTGGCCTGCCACAAGCGTTCCAATACCTGGTTGTCTCGCCACCAGGCTTTAGTATCCGCCACTAACCACTGGAACTTTGCCAATATTTCTTCCAGGGCAACGGGCTTATCCTGACTGCTGAATGGCTGGTTCAGCAAGCTACGCACCTGTCCCAACAAGGCTAATGGCTGAGGCCAGAGGCCAAGTGCCACTTCCAGTAACGGGGCGGATAACTGCAATACTCTGACCCGCCAGAAATCTTTGATGGCTTGATGTAAATGTTGTGACTCATCCAGGATCAACTCCTGTTGATAACGACTACCACTTTCAAATGCATGACGGGTCAAAACACGCTGACAGAACCCGTGGATAGTAAACACCGCCGCTTCATCCATCTGCCGCAATGCCAGTTGCAGGCGCCTGCACGCCAGCGCCCTATCGTCTACCTGCTCAATCAAACCGGCAATAATGGCATCG
Organism: Bowmanella yangjiangensis; assembly: GCF_018531185.1. NCBI lineage: Bacteria > Pseudomonadati > Pseudomonadota > Gammaproteobacteria > Alteromonadales > Alteromonadaceae > Bowmanella > Bowmanella yangjiangensis. The sequence continues at coordinate 1,402,850 of NZ_JAHDJU010000001.1, read as the reverse complement.
TCACTCTGACCAATCAGCATATCCAAATTGGCCTTGGCCAAAATAGCGCGGATGCGGCTTTTCAATTCAGCGGTGGCGGCATTGGTAAAGGTCACCACCAGAATTTGCTCAACGCTCAATGGCGCACAGCCCACGCCCAATAACAATCGTAAATACAGTCGCACAATGGTAAAGGTTTTACCTGTACCGGCACTGGCTTCGATCAGTGATTGACCGGATAGGGGGAAACTGGCGATATCAAGTGGCTTCATGCCTGACTCCAGTTAAATAAGGGACCAAGCAAGGCGTCGCTGACGGCAATAAACTCGTCCTGATGCATCGCAAGATCCGGCCAGATACGTCCCGTATGCGCTTCCTGTCCCTCGCCTCTGGCAAAGTCGTTACCCATATAGCTGGTCAGTACCCTGTACATATCGCCTTTTTCCAGCCACAGCCAGCCACACTCAGGCAGCAACAACAAGGGATGGTTATGACCGTTTTGCCAGGCTTCCACATAGATAGATAGCTGTTCAAGGGCTTGCTGCTGTGGCATCCCTTTAAGCTCAAATGTGCCGGAGTCGGTACCGACATACACCGCCGAGCAAAGTGGATAGCCGTTGGCACAGAGCATCAACATACGCAGCCATAATGACAGCTTATCCCTGGCACGCACTTTACCCGCCCGCCACAATACCAATTGGTTTGCATACAGATGATCCTGCCAGCCCTGCATGCTTATACCATTCAGTTCCAGGTGCAGTAACTCGCGTTTGGGTTGATGATCCAGACAATACTGCATAAGTGCGTCGCGTATCGTAGCCGCCTGATTTATCACGCCCTGCAGCGCCAGTGTACCGGCGTGCCCGCCAGGCAACAGGCCTTCGGCGCGCAGACGGGCAGTCAGCACCTCATCACTGGCCTGGCTATGTTGCCAGGCGACCAAACGATCGAGCAGTTGGTATCGCTGCAGGCTATCCAGTACAAAGGGTTCATCCTCCTCCAAACTGTCTGCTGCATAGCCAAAACGTGCCTGCCAGCGCAGTTGGAAAAAGCCCCGGGCAGGGTTGAGTAAAAAGTTGATAAGCTCCTCACAACCCAACGTACTTTGCACCTCGATGGTCGCCAGGTTTTGGCTCATAAAAGCTTTGGATTCGGGAGGCTGCGACTGGCCTTTGGCAAGTGTCAGCCAATAGCTGTCAAAACTACGCGGCTGTTCGACTTGAAAATAATCAGGATGAAAAGGCTGTAGATGCTGAGCCTTAATCAGCTCATCACCAAGCGGATTACCTTGCGAATCGCAGTATACCAGGCGGCAATAGTCCAGCAGTTCGCTCAGCAATACCGAGGGCACCAACGCCTGATTATCTCTGGCACTACGTCCCTGAAAGCTGATATACAACTGCTGACGCGCCGACAACAGGGCCTCCATAAACAGGTATTTGTCGTCGAGGCGACGTGAACGGTCACCTTTTCTACCAGCACTGTGCTGCATTAAATCAAAACCCACCGGGGTAACCTGGCGAGGATAGTCGGCGTCATTCATGCCCAGCAAACACACCAGCTTAAATGGCACACTGCGCATCGGCATCAGGGTACAAAAGTTCACACTGCCAGCTAAAAAGCGTTGCCCAACCCCAGACTCCTGCAAGCGCTGCTGCAATGCCTGACAAAACACTTGTTGGTCAATCGCCTCGGCATATTGCAGATGATGCCCGGCCAATTCGCTTAGTGCTTCACGCAGTCCAAGCCACACGCCTTCATCTTCCGTATCAATCTCGTACAGTTGTTCGATGCGTGTTTGTACCCAGTCAATGCGCTCCGCCAAGGGCAGTTGACGCTGGCAGAAATCCAACCAGTCGGTTAGTTGTTGCAAAAACAGCAGTAGCTTGCCCAGTACCTGGCTGCTCTGGCCTTCCAGCTCAGCATAAGGCGCAATGATATTGGTCTTACCCTGCAGCGATTCCACATACAGCTCTGTCTGCATGGCGTAGCCGCTAATCAAGCGTTTGAGGCCAAACAGCCAGGTATTCTGTTCATCGATGGGTAACTGCCAGCGCTGTTTATCCTCACCATCCAGGCCCCAGCGCACGCCCACATCCAACAGACAGCGGCGTAGCTGTGCAAACTCCGCTTCACTGAGCTCGAAACGGCGCAAGATCGCTGGCACTTCGAGAATATCCAACACCTCGGCCAGGGTCAGACGCGACAAGTGCAGTTTATTCAGGCTGATAAAGCTATTAAGCAGCGGCGATTCTTCACTCAAGCTGCGATCAGAAATGGCATAAGGGACGGACAGCTCCTGACGATGCCCGCCAAATACCCCATGGATCAGCGGCGCATAAGCGGCCACATCCGGCATCATGACGATAACATCCCCAGGGTGGTTGTCCGGATGCTCACGGAAAAATGCCAGCAAATGATCATGTAACACTTCAAGCTCACGCAGCCTGGAATGACAACTGACCAACATCAGACTGTCATCTGCGTCCTCAATCTGCACTCTGGGTAAGGAGCTATCCTGCCCCAGCAGCGCTTCGGCGCTTAGCGGCTCGGTGCTACCACGCAAGGTCAGATTAAGGATCTCATGCTGAATATGCTCAAGCAGGTTTTGTGGTGGATGCTCCACAAATAAGTCATGTTGCTGGGGTGAGCGCTCCAGCAGCATATCCTGAAAATCCTGCCCCAATTTTCCCCAGGAAGCGAGCAACGGGTTACCCACATCCAGATAATCGACCAGCTCGTTGCCTTGGGTCAGCTTTGCCAGTTCTGCGCGAGCTTTGCGTTTCTCATCGACGATATCCCCCCAGTATTGCTGACTGGGGTTAAACCAAAAAATCACCACCTCAATTTGTCGGGCCAAGGCGTCTAAGATTTCCAACTGCTGTGCGGGCAGTGCAGAAATACCAAACACCAGTAAGGTGGACGGTAAAAAACCGCGACAATCCTGCTGCTGCAACTTTTCCAGTAAACTATGGTGCAGATTGCCCCGATGCCAGGGCGACTCACCCAATGATTCGGTGTATTTGCCTAGCGCACGCCATAACTGCGCCTGCCATTCCTGTTCACTGTCAGGCAGATTGTCAACCCGCGCTCCTTGCTCCCAGCTTTGCAACCAATCGGGGCGATAGACCAGGTACTGGTCAAATAAGTCAGCGATTTTCTGACACAATTGGAATAATTTTAGCCCCTCAGGCTGACTGACATTACCCAGATAGCCCGCTACAGCGGCGAAGGCGGGCTGCTGACACATAGTCGGCAAAATCGCCATCAGCTTCCAGGTCATGTTGTCTTTGGTAAAGGCCGACTGTTTGGGCAAGTCCGGCAACAACCTAAGATACAGACGATTCCAGATAAAACTGGAAGGCAAAGGAAATTCCAAGTTCGCGGCAATGCCCAAGGACTCTGCCACCTGTAACTTTAACCACTGCGCCATGCCGGGGCTTTGTACCCAAATAGGCTGGGGGGTAAACAAGTTGTCCAGGGTCCGATTGTCACTGGCTAACTGCTGGCATAGCTGGGCAGCCAACACTTCCATTTTGTTTGATTGAACAAGGTGCAGCATAAGGCGTTGTTATTATTGTCCTTCCCGCATGGTATCACACACCAGCCGTAATACCCCGTCAAGGGCATTGTCTGAGCAATTTTCAGCCCTTCCCTCTGATAGTCAGACTTGGCGTTGATTTGCCTCAACAACATGGCCAATGTGCTGCGCTACAGCACATCCAGCGACTAAAAAGACTTAAAGCCCTTAACAACAACTGCTATAAAACCCTAAGACAGCCGGAGTGAATCATGGATAAACAAGAATACAAGCAACAGCTAAAAACCCTGCAGGTAGAACTTATTCAGCTACAACAATGGGTAGCCAGCAGCGGCCAAAAACTGGTGGTGATTTTCGAAGGCCGGGATGCTGCGGGTAAAGGTGGCGCGATAAAAGCCATCAGTGAGCGGTTAAACCCTCGTATTGTAAGGATTGCGGCGCTGGGTAAACCTTCGGACAAGGAGCGTGAGCAATGGTATTTTCAGCGTTATGTGGAGCAATTACCCAGCGCTGGCGAAATCGTGCTGTTCGACCGAAGCTGGTACAACCGAGCAGGTGTAGAGAAGGTCATGGGCTTTTGCAATGATGAAGAGCATCAGGAATTTCTGCGCGCCTGCCCTGAGTTTGAACGTATGTTGATTCGCTCAGGTATTCGCCTGGTGAAATATTGGTTTAGTGTCTCTGCAGATGTGCAGGAGCAGCGTTTTCAGGAAAGACTGGATAATCCCTTAAAACGATGGAAGTTCTCCGATATGGATCTGATTTCACGCAGCCGCTGGCGCGAATACAGCCAGGCCCGTAATGAGATGTTCAAACACACAGATACCGAGGACAGCCCTTGGTACATTATTGATGCAAACCACGATAAAAAGGCCAGACTGAATTGTATCAGCCATCTTTTATCTTTGGTGCCTTACCAGCAACTCCCCTTTCCCAAAGTGGAGCTGCCCGGCATGGAAGAACATCATAGAGATCTGGCTATACCGGATAAAGTTAAACGCATTCCGGAGCCATTTTAAATCATCAATAGGACGTTGGACTGACAAGCTAAAACCACATTGAGGTGCTGACATGCTTAATCAACAAGGCGGATGCTTATGCGGCCAATTACGTTACCAGCTACATGGCCCCTTGCATGACGCTGGATATTGTTACTGTCGATTATGCCAGCGGGCAAGTGGCGCACCAGCGCTTGCCTGGCTGACCATAGCAGTTGCGTCTTTTCGCTACACCTGCGGCACCCCCGGCATTTTTGCCTCGAGCACCGACTACCAAAGAGAGTTTTGTCCAACCTGCGGCACACCTGTGGTATTTCGCAAACAACAGGCCGCCAAGACAGTGGATGTTACCTTGTGCTCCCTGGATAACCCTGACTCGGTAAAACCCCAATACCATATTTGGACCACCAGCCAGAGAGGCTGGCACCATATTGGCGATAATCTCCCGCAGTATTCAGACAATGGTCCGGATCAGTAACCTGGCTTGTCATTCTTAGAATAAATACTGGTACGCGCTTTGCGCCTAGATGGGCAGTAATGCTACGGAGAGCATGCAAGTGAGACAATCCGAACACAAACAGATAAAAAACGTCCCAGCTAGCATTGCCAGGACGTTTTAAGGTTTAACCTCACGTTCAACTATCTGAAAAGGCGTCTATTTTTCTTGTTTAGCGTTGGGAGGAAACTGAGATACCACATCACCAATAACATTATCCAGCGCCTCAATTCGCTCATCTCTATTCATATTCTTGGGTATCTTCCCTTCTGCCGTTGCGCGCCACAAAAGCTTGCCGCTATTCGGACTAATAATATCCAACACTAAGGTTCCTTGTTGATAATGGCTGACCTTGGTCTCTGTACTGGCCATACCGACACCGCTGTACATATAGGGTCCATATCCGTAGTAACCAAATCCCCAGCCTGGACCAAAGCCCCCATAGGTATTGTAGGTGCGAATATCGGTTCTTGGCTCAGATGAAACCGTATAGTTAACCAGAAAATCAACCTCTCCAGACTCCTGTTGTACATAGCCACCGGCCTGTAATTTCTCGTCTATTTTCTGTCTGATCCGCTGATCGAGAATGTCATTATTCAAGTACTTGGCAGAAGCCGCGTTGTAACTATTTGGCTCGTGCCAACGATAACTTTTAAAGGTGGAAAAGTTGGTATTAGAGTCATAGTCAGAGGAAATTTTGTAGGGTTTGGCGCAAGATGCAACCAGTGCACAGATCACTATAAAAAACAGGTTACGCACGTGAGTCATGTTTATCTCCTTGTTAACTAACATTCTTTTGAAAATATCCTGTTTGGTGAAGCTGAGCTTCAGCATTGTTCAACACATTGACGAATAGCAGTCAGGGGAATAAGTGCAAGGTTTACAACCCGTTATTTTAAAAAATTCACCTGACAGAGTGAGGTTAAGCGCCCCTTCTCAACACGATTAACCCAGGTATTGCACGATTTCCTGCACCTTTTCAGCTTGGTCAAGCTGTTACTGAATAAAGGTGGCTAAGTAAAGGGCGCACTGTGTTGTGGTTACAATTAGCAAAAGGCTGGCCAGAGACGAGAAGGCCAGCTAGCATACTGGTTCGTTGACAAATGCCTCAGATGGAAGTTTGAGGTGGCAACGCGGATACGTCTGGACTACAAAGGTGAGAGTAAATGCCAGGCCCCATTGTTTCTTACCCTGTCACCCAGGGACCCGTTTACCAAAGCGGCGCCTATCAGCAGTGCCTGCCACCGCCAGCACTGCAACACTGGGTGCAGTGCTTCTGGCAGCTCAGCATTCCAAACGGGCACTATGGCTATACCAGTTTGCCGGACAATTGCGTGGATTGGATCATCAGTTGCCAGCATGCCCAGGACAGTTTTCTGCTCAGCCCTTTTACTCAGGCACAAGCCTTTAGCATGCATGGGCCCATCAGCTACTTTGGCATTCGTTTTCTGCCTTTAGGCCTAGGCGCCCTTAGCCCGATCGCATTGGGAGAATGGGCGGATACTGCCTCCATCGCTTCAGGCTCGCTGGTCGGTGAGCCCTTTGCGCTAAGGCTATTTGAAGCCTTGCAACAAGCCTCAGAATTTAAACCGCGCTGCGTACTTGTCAGCCAACTGCTGCAATCCAAACTTAAGCAGATAGAGGTAGATCGGCGCCTGCAACGCTTTATGGCCTATTGTCGCAGCCAGAATGGAGCAATGGAGAAGCTAAGTGATACCCAATGCAGCGAATTTGGCCTGTCGGCCCGACAATTAAGAAGACTTAGCCACTTATATTTAGGTTTATCCCCCAAGGCCTTCGCCCGGGTCTGGCGGTTCCAGTACCACTTACAGCAGCTGCATGCCCAACCAGGCTTGTGGCTACAGCATTTCCACGACCAGGCGCATTTTATTCGTGAATTTAAAACCATGAGTGGTGCCAGCCCAAGCCAGTTCGGCAAGTTGTCCGTTTTATACAAGCTCCCCGACTAACACGCTGCCATGCTTTATCCCACTAATTCACGAGGAAAAAAGCATGATAGATATCCACGCAATGTTTCCGGTCATGGTGACCAGCGACCTGGCCAGCATTCAAGGGTTTTACCAGCAGGTTTTCGGTTTCGAAGCGGTGTTTTTTGACCCAAACTTTTACCTGCATCTGTTACATCCGACCAGCGGTATCCAACTGGGCTTTATGCAGCCGCAACTGGCTAACCAACCAAGCTTTCTACATCCGTTAATGCAGCCTCAGGGCTATGTGATCTCACTGGAGGTAAAAGACGCTGCCGCGGCTTACGAACAGGCCCTGCAGATGAAACTCAATATTGCCATGGCGCTAAAAGAAGAGCCCTGGGGCCAAATCCATTTTATGCTTACCGACCCAGGCGGCTTTAAAGTGGATGTAGTGCAGCATCTGACGCAGGGCAATTAACGGGGAGAGCCAATGAAATACGCGCTAATCCCAACTATAGTCTTGGCATCCTGGTCACAGAGTTAGATTATGCGCGTCCTACTCACCTCACTGCTGGCAGGGCTCATCACCCTGCCGCTGTTTGCCCATGAGCCGACCTCCCCCACCGATACCTCGGCTACACCTGTTATGCATCCTAGCTGGGATAGTAATAATGACGGTATCAACGACTGTGAAGATGATGGCAGCTGTGACCACAGTGTGGATTACAGCAAGCCTCGTCCAGACGGCAAGATAAGGCTCGATAGACTAATGAGCAGCGAGCTGGCGGGTATTGCAGGTAAAGAAGTGATTATCAGCAAAGTGGATATTCCCGCACATACCGAACTGCCCAAGCATTGGCACCCAGGGGAAGAATTTGCCTATGTTATCAAAGGCAGTGTCAGCTTGTGGCAGCAGGGCAAAGAAACGCTGCTTTATCACCAGGGCGACGCCGTTAAGGTGCCGTTAAGACAGGTTCATACCGCCATAACAGGTGCTGAAGGGGTAAGCCTGATTATTTTTCGCGTACATCAACAAGGTCAGCCCGAGCGGGTATTAGTTGAGGAGGACATGTAAAAAGCATCACCTTGTTTTTATTTTAAAAAGGCAGTTGTCGAGGATATTCAGTGGTTGGTCTAATACACCAGTATCTTCCGGCTATTTCTGATAGATCTATGCTGAATTTCACCAGCCTTGGGGTTATTTCCCTGAGAGAACTAACACGGTGAAAAATGGAGTTTTCATGTTCAATCACATCTCAAATTATCAATCCCCCTTTCCGGTTTAAGCCGGGGAGTCTTTTTACGCTTCCCGGCAATAAAAAATCGCTGCTATTTTTTTGGGGAAGTTAGATGAAAGCTTGTTTTCTTGGGCTGCTAAATTATTTAGCCAGCCGTATTCAATACTTTTTTATTTATAGTCCGTCGATATTTATTCTTTCACCTGTCGAACTATTAGCCGCTTTAGAACGGGTGGCGTGCCAGCGCAGCCCTGAAAATTCGACCACTGTTACTGTAGGTGACAGGGTTCTGGTATGGGACCTACAAAATAAAACCTTGCTGAAACTGACCCTGATTGCCAGTCAACATTCCGACCCTAAGCAAGGACTGTTGTCCGCCTGTTCCGGGCTAGGTATCGCTTTACTTGGCAAACACCCCGGCAGTTATTGCAAGGTATCCGTCTTACATAAAGCGTATCACTTCCGCTTGCTAAACATTTTAAATATCCAGGACGAAGAACCCCGTACACACAATGGAGAGCAACACATTGAAGCCGCAATTATGCCGCAAAAAGATCTGCCTCAGCATTAGAGCCTGTTGAGATTATTGTACTAAAGTCAGCGGCATCTTTAGTTAGCCACATTTAATTCGGAGAATATCTGGTTATGTCTAAAGAAAAAGACAAGAAAAAACCCACTAAATCGATAAAAGAAAAACGCCGGGATAAAAAGGAAAAGCGCTTAAACAACAGCTAATCCTGCCCATTTATCCTTGTAAAAAACAAAAAAGGGGCCGGCTACCGGCTCCTCTTCTCCTATTACTTTACATCCTGTGGAATAATGGCATAGCAATTAGCGTCGCGCGGCTGTCCGAAATGAAACAGACGATTACGCTGCACCGCCTCAAGCTGGCCTCCCAATGCACTGGCCACCTTATTGCTGGCAACATTATCCAGCAATACGTGCACCTCGATGCGCGCCAGCCCTAACTGGGTAAAACCATAGTTAAGCGCCAGGCCCGCGGCCTGTTTGGCAATGCCCTTGCCTAACATGTCGCTGCGTACCCAATAACCCAGGCAGCCCACTTTATGCTGCTCGGTGATTTGGTTGAGTCCCACGCCCCCCAACAGCCGACCGGTGACGGCATCAACAATCACAAAGCGATAGTCGCTGCCTTCCTGCCAGGCCCTTGCCGCCCCTTGTACCCAGGATCTGGCATCTTCCAGGGAATACGCCTCGCTGCACCAAGGCAGCCACGCCGATAGGTGTGCCACCGACGAGCGCACCGCCTCGTACAAAGGCTCCACGTCATCTGTTTGGTAGGGTCTAATTGTGATTTTCATTTTAGGGCTTATTAAAAGTTTGCCTGGCCCGCGCCACTTTTTGACGGGTTACACAGTCGGCCGCATGATCATTGACCAGCCCCATGGCCTGCATAAAGGCATAGACGGTAGTCGGACCCACAAACTTCCAGCCCTGCTTTTTTAAGGCTTTAGACAAAGCTTCCGACTGGATACTGGTAGAACGCATTTGCAGCTGTTCAGTATCCGGCTCGATTTCTTCAAAACGCCAGAAATAACTGGCTAACGAGCCTTCTCGCTCTATTAGCTCAATGGCTCGTTTGGCATTATTGATAACTGCCTCAATCTTACCGCGATGACGGATAATGCCTGCATCCTGCAACAACCGCTGAATATCCTGCTCGTCAAAGCGGGCCACCTGATGAAAATCAAAGCCCTTGAAAGCGCCCCGAAAATTTTCTCTCTTGTTTAAGATAGTGCGCCAACTGAGGCCGGACTGAAAAGACTCCAGACACAGCTTTTCAAACAAACGGATATCGTCTTCTACCGGAAAGCCCCATTCGTTGTCATGGTAGGGCAAGAACTCAGGTGCGCCGCCACACCAATTGCAACGGGGCTGACCATCCATAGGCTCAATATAGGTACTCACACGCACTCCTTAATTAAGTAAAAAGGTCAGACGTTGGTCGGCCTGGTTGGGTGCCACTTCGATAATTTCGCTGCTAACCACCTGATGCTGTACAAAAGGATCCTCTGCCACTCGCTGTTGCAAGGCTTCCAGGCTGGTATTGTGGGCAAGCAACATGCCTCCCTGCGCAGGTTTCAAACTGCCCACCAGCAGAAAAACCCCCGCTTCCCGGCCGCGGGTTATCCAGTCTTTATGTGCCTGCATAAATTGCGCGGCATCGGCGCGGTTCTTAGCAAACTTTAATAACACAATAAACATCAACACTCCTTGATTAACTCTGTAGCGACTGAATTTGCAGATCAAGCCACTGATTCAACAGCTCGACCTCCTGTTCAATAAAATTCATATCATTAAAGGCATTGGCAAGGGTCGCAATGCCCTGGCTGCGGGCCAGCAGATGCATGGCCAGGGTGTCGGCTTGCTGCGGGGTAAATTCCATGGCCATAAGCTGTTCACCTAACCATTGGCGAAACAGACTGAACAAGCCATTGGCATGGCCCAGGGCCTGATGATTCAGTTTGGCCAATTCAGTGCTGAGCGTGCCGATGGGGCAACCAAATTTTAAGATTTTGCTACTATTGGCAATCAGAATCTGGATAAAACAGCTGATTCTGGCTCGCGGCGAATCCCCCTGTAGCTGCCAGCTGTCCAGCATTGCCTGGGTATTCGCCAACCGCCGGGCTATAACCGCCTCGAGGATCTCGTCTTTGCTTTTAAAGTGATAGTAGAAATTGCCACGGGAAATCTGCACCGCCTCGGCAATGTTAGCAAAAGAAGTAAACTCAAAACCCTGCTCATAAAAAAGTCGATCGGCCTGAGCAACTATCTGTTCGCGTTTGGAAATCTGCATTAGTCTCATCGCCACTAGGACATTTGACCTAAACATTAGGACAATCGACCTAATCATTCAAGACTAAATGTACATGAGTGAGTAAAATATCAAGATTATCTGACGCACAAGACGACCTGCGGTGTCCAAATCCATCCACGAAATTAGCATGTCAGATATAAAGAGACCACTAGCAGAAGGGGCAAGTTGAGACGCGCGATATTGATTGAAAAAGCCATGACATCCAGACAATAAATAGCTAAATGCCTTGATGAGACTGGCCGCTACGTCCACAGCGTCAAAGAGTTGCAGATGAAGCGGCCTCTGAGTTGACTGACTACGGCTTCAATCCCTCAACAATAGCCCCCAGAAGCTCGCCGTCTTTGGTATCACCGCTGAGCTGCCAGAAAAACGCACCGCCTAAACCTTTTTGTTTAACGTAGTCCATTTTTCCCAAAATGGTTTGTGGCGTGTCATAGCTCCACCACTCCCCATTACATAAGCCATAGGCCGTGCCCCCCAGGGTTCCCGTAGCGGGACAATGTGTTTTCAGCACATGATAGGCGTTACCACCCGGCTCCTTCGCGCCTTGAGCAGGCCCTGTCGCGGTTGCTAACGCTTCTGTTTGCTCAATACCTGCCCAGCCGCGACCGTAAAAGCCGATACCCAGCAAAATTTTATCTGCCGGAATACCTTGGGCTAGCATGTAAGCAATAGAATCATCAGCGTTGTTTTTCTCATGAGTGGTGCCTTTGGCAACATCAACCGGGTACAAAGGGGAATGGGGATAGGTTGGCCCTTGCGGCGACCAGGCACCAGCGTAGTCGTAAGTCATGGGCATAAAGAAATCGAGATAAGGCGCAGCCTTAGCATAGTCCGCAGCGCTTAGTATAGATAGCGGTGCCCCAATGGCTGAGGTAACTAAGCTGTCGCGACCAAACCTGTCCCGTACCGCTTTGATAAGGGTGTAATAGCCATCTGGGCCACTTTTATCACATTCAACGCCACAGGCATTGGGGTATTCCCAATCAATGTCTATTCCATCAAACAAGCCCGCCCAGCGTGGGTCATTAAGCAGCGCATGGCATGAATCGGCGAATCGCTCAACATCCTTAGCGGCCTCGATGAAACCGACCGAACCTGTCCATCCACCAATAGACCACAGCAGCTTCACATCTGGATACATGGCTTTGAACTTAATCAACTGGCCAATAACGCCTTTAACCTTGGCATCCTCGCTATCAGCCACACCATCCACGCTGTCTTGTGCACTATAGTGATGTTCAATGCTGGCAGGTATCTCATCCAGCACACATTGACCTTCGGCTAGCCCACCAAAGGCGAGCAAGATATGAGTAAGCTGCTCGGCTGCGCCACGGGTCACAATGTCCTTAACCCGATAGCCCCGTTCAGGCTCCCAAAGTGGAAAGTAGCCGACAACCTTTTGCTCGGCTTTGGCCGATGTTGATAATAATGCAGACGAGTCCTTGTCAGCGGCAAACAGAGCAGATTCACTGCACCAGGCTAGTAACACAGCACAAAATAGAACGCTTAGTATCCTGTTAGTCACACGCATATTGTCCCTCAATCAAATGTTAATAAGTAACCAAAATAAATTAGTTTAATGTTAAATAGCAAGGGCGTGTTGGCTAAAAATCCTCTTACACCAATCAGATACCTCTTGATTGTGATAACCTGCACCGGTTTTAAGAACAAGTCTAAACAGGAACAATAAGTCAGCCAGGGTTCATTCTGGGCTGCCACCATAACGTCAGGGAAGACAAAGCCGACACTAGACAGGCCAAAACCTGGGTAACAGTATCGGCTTGGCAGCAAGCCTGCCAAGCTGGAATGACCCTATGCCCTGAAGCAAAAGGATTGAGGACAATGAAGAATGCTTATATCCGTTGGCTGCGTGAGCAAACACTGCAATGGCACACCAGCGGCATCATCTCAGAACAGCAACAACAGGCCATACTGGCTCTTTATCCTGAACCACCCAACAGCAATTGGGGCCAGTGGCTTATCAATGCCTTTGCCGGCGTTATCCTTGGCCTGGGGGTTATTCTGTTTTTTGCTTACAACTGGCAGGATATGCATCGTTACCTCAAGTTACTGGTAATAGCCGCAGCCTGCATTGGTGTAGCCACCCTCACCTGGACTTTACAACGAAAAAATCCGCCCCCGCCCTTGGCCAATGGTATGGGACTACTCTGGAGTATGCTGTTTGGTGCGGCTATCTGGCTGGTGTCGCAGATTTACCATATTGATGAACATTACCCGAACTTCTTTATGTTGTGGGGGCTGTCAGCGTTAGCCCTGGCTATTATCCTGAATAACTGGATGCACAGCTTGTTAGCGCTGATATTGTTAAGCGTTTGGGCAGGTGCTGAAGTTTGGGAATTTAATGCCACCTTGCACCCCGCACAGGCAGCCCTATTGGGGCTTTACGTGTTTTGCTGGCGCTTTCAACCAGCCTGGCTGCTGTTACTTAGCGCATACGTCAGCCTGTTGATGCTGCTGTCCGGCCTTTATAATGCCAGTGGCGAGTACCCCGAACTTATGGTGCTGGCCGCCTGCAGCCTAGTGATTAGCCTGGGCTATGCCAGAGGCACTTCAACCAGCCAATACCAATTGCGGCTGGGTTTGCTATATCCAGCTTACACTGTGGTGTTGTTGTGGCTGCTGGCCTTTGGTTTTGACGCCAAACAACTAGGTTGGAGCCCAGGGGAAACCCCGGCACATTGGCTTGGCCTGCTCACCATAGCCGCCATCGTTTTGGCCTTCGTCACTTTGTTTATGCTGCGAAATCAGAAAGACAACAGCACCTTGGAGAAAAGCTGGCATCTGGTTTTGCTAGCCATAAGCAATGCCCTGGCTCTGAGCCTGGCCTACTTCCCTGAGTGGCTATCCGGCCAGATACTGGATCTGCTGTTCAGTCTGATCCTTGCCACACACTCTATATTGTTTATTCGTCAGGGCAATCGCCAGCAACGCGGCCTGATGGTTGGCTTCTTTGCCCTGCTGCTGGCCATTGTGGTTTTTGCCCGCTTTATGGATCTGTTTGATAGCCTGCTACTGCGTTCCCTGGCCTTTGTTGCAGTGGGGCTGGGGCTGTTCTTGGTGGGTTGGTACTATCAAAGAAACAAGGATGTAAAGGCATGAAAAAAGCACATATTTGGCTGCCGGTGGTACTAGTCGCGCAGCTACTGATACTGGGTGCCATTGTCGGTAAACGTGAACGTATTATGGCAAACGGTGACGTGGTTTATCTGAAAACCATGCCGGTGGACCCCAGGGATATTTTTCGTGGCGACTACGTGGTGCTGGATTATGAGCTGGTGTATCAGGCAAGAGGGCTGATGCAGGAAAGCAAGCTCAGTGCTGAAAAGGTCTATCTCAAGCTCAGCACCAATCAGCGTGATGTGGCCAACCTGGTAACGGTTGACCACACAGCACCCAAAGCCGGTCTATTTGTGCGCGGTTTCGCCCCTTCTATTGACTACAACAATCTACCTGAGCTGCGACTTGGCATTGAAAAATACTTTGTCGAACAAGGCGCGGGGAAGGAATTGGAAGACATTCGCGGCGAAGCCCAATCCTGGCAGACACCTCTGGAAATGCGGGTCGCCTTGGGCAATGATGGCACACCTGTCATCATCGGCCATCGCTTTAGTCCGATTCGCACCCGTACACGCTTTGCCGACTTGGAAGATACGCTGCCACAGCGGGATAGGTCGCCCCAACATCTTGAATTTAGCATTGAAAACAACAGCCTCGCCACGCTTTCAGTTTTTGACAATAAAACACACTGTGGGTTTACGTTGGTGCACGCCGAGACATTGAGACCGGTGTCATTGAACCGGGATTGCAGCGAAGCGGCGCTGGAGAGAACCGAGCTATCAGCCGGGGCTACCTATCAGGTCACTATCGACCTCTCGCAACCTCAATGGCAGGTTAAAGGTCAATCTGATCCCTTATCACTAGCGGGTGTAGACGGCGCTTGGCAGGGATTCCGTTTGCTCTATCGTGACCAAAGTGGTGCAGACGACGGCGAACAAATTATATCGGCTCGCTTTTTCAGACGAGGCGGCATCGACTGATGCCGCCTTATCCCCCTGTTCCTGTTTAGCGGCCACGTGAGTGGCCACCGGCATGCCCAAGCGTGGCAAAAGTACATAGCCTTGTCAGGAGGCGCGCAAATCAGCCAGCCACACCCCGGCTTGTCTGGCTTCCTGTTCATGCTCTTCATCTCGCCAGGTTTCAAGCAAGGCAGCCTGATACCAGAGCTGCATGGCAGGCAGTGCCAGCAAACGTGCCGCATAGGCTTGTGCCTCATCACTCAGCGCTGGCGTATAGGTCTGAGCGCGAAACGCCAGGGGAGCATAAAACGCATCCACCGCACTAAACTGCTCACCGGCTAAAAATGGCCCGCCGTACGCGTGCAAGCCCTGCTGCCAAAGACTGTCGATACGCTGCCACTGCTTATCCAGAGGTTTTGACCAGCCATGCAGTTTAACCCGCAGACCACAGTTCATGGTGCAGATATCACGGATAGCCATAAAACCAGCATGCATCTCGGCACTGGCACAACGTGCCCAGGCCCGTCTGTCGGGATCCTGTGGCCACACACCAGGAAAACGCTCAGCCAGATATTCAATAATGGCCAGCGAATCCCAAATGGTATTGCCGCCATCCACCAAACAGGGCACCTTGCCTGTGGGGGAAAAACGCTGAAACGCCTCTGGTGCGGTCTGTCCGCCAAATGGCACCAGCACTTCCTCAAATGGAATATCCAGTGTCGACATCAGTAGCCAGGGGCGTAATGACCAGGACGAGTAATTTTTATTGGCAATATACAGCCGCAACACATTAGCCCCCGATGACCTGATAGTTACCGATGTCACCTTCTATTCCCAGCCTTTGCATGGTCTCCTGAGCACTAAAACCCATGGCTTGATGGGCTTCCATCACCACCGCCTTGGCGGCATCGATGGTGGCCTGGCTTTGCCACTGGGCAATAGTCACTATGTTGTAACGGCCTGGACCGGCCACTTGTTCCAGCAGTTGGTCCTGAATAAAGCCCGGCTGCTTGCGTAAAATCTCGTGGGTGGCCAACACCCGCTGCAGAAACTCCTGCTTCGAGGCCTGAGGCACAATAAATTTATCGACACGAAACACAGACTGATTATCCGACATCACATTGTTCCCTTATTGAAATGTTGTTATTGCAAGTTTTGAACGGCTTTAAATGCTTTATCTTTCAGCTAATTTTCAGGAAAACCTCAAACTAGATGAAGTAGCCAATATTTACCAGTTACGTCACAATTCCTGTCTCTGCTCAACCGTCACGTCTATTGGCTTTCAAGGTGATTATGATCAGTTATCGGAGTAATTCACCCAACAACTCAGCTACCCGCCGCGACATCAACTATAGTTAGCAAGTCAGTCATCAGGCGTGACATAACCGAAATGGATGTTGGTTTTATAGCTGTCATCATCCGTTTTCCAGCAACCTTATATGCCCCAACAACGGTTGGGTACATATCAGCAGCAGAAAACAGGAGATAGCAGGTATGAGCAAATACGAGGGAGATATCATTGATCTGCTTACGCAAAAGCATGCTCAGGCTATCTACCCCATCCCCGAATTACTCCCCAATCAACGGGGGCCAAGTTGCGGATTTTACGCCCTGGGTTATGTACTGAATTACTGGCATAGCCGCTTCGAAGAGTTTGGCGGGGACTACCGTGTACAACCCCCTCTTCCACCGCGCGGCAATATGGACGGACCAAAGCAAACTCCCAGTTCTAACACTGAGAGGCAGCAGAAAAATCAACGGGCTGCACATGGGCAATTTAAATCCCTAAGGCAATACGGTAAATACCATGGCTTAACAGTGTTGGGCTCGGTATTTAATGCCATGGATTTGGTCCGCGTTGCTAAAGGCCAAAACTCGCAGTATGCGGGTCAGTTTGACGGCAATGTCGTCGATGTTAGCGTCGAGAATTTCACGGCATTGGTGAAACGATTACTGGATTGGGAGTGCCCGGTTATCGTGCCTTATGACGTTTCGGTTGACGCTGTGACTGAAGGCGAACCCGCACAAAAAGCCGGAGAAGCCGCCCATTGGATTGCCATTATTGGTTACTATCGTGAAGGCCAGCATGACTACGCAATCTATTACAACTGGGGAGAATTCTACACAGCAAAGCTTCAGGACTTTGCGGTGTCCAATGCGCAGCTAACCAGCAATCGCCATTTAACCTTTGCCAAATACCGAATAGTGGATCAGGACCAAGACGTTTACTTCAGCGATTATGCACGTCGCTCCACCATGCAGAAAACGGTCAGTAACTGGCAGCAAAGTGAAATAGAAGACGGGGGCGAACGACAATTCAAGCTGGTGCGCGATATCACTAAGCATAAACACCTGCATAATCCTGAATTCAACGATCCCACCCTCAATAACCAGGCACCGGAAGGTCGCGCTGATCAACTAGATGGCAGAGACAGAATGATAATAGGTGGCCTACGTGGCAAGGTGGTGGTGGTGTATCGAAGCGAGGATGCGCAGACAATCAGAGGCACACTGCAGGGATATCATTACAGTTAGGTCAACTAAACGGGAAGGTGCGCCATATCACCTTCCCGCGAGACAGCATTTAAAACAATCTATTCCTGGGATGTCGCCGCTTCACTGGCTTTGTGTTTAACAATCACCGACCAAGCTTCCAGCATTACCAATACGCTGACGATCAGTACGATCAAATCCAGCCCTACCAGTAGCCAGTTACCTTGCTGGTAGTATTCGCCGAGCTTAATTACTCCGGCGAAAAACGCCATCACCAGCACAAAGCTCATGGGAATAAGGGTATAAATTGCGGGACGACCGGCCTTGATCAGCATCACCGAAATCACCAGCAGTGTCAGGCTGGCCAGGATCTGATTGGTTGAACCAAACAACGGCCAGATAATCATGCCGCCGCTGCCAGAAGAACCACCAGCACCAAAAGCCAGCAGTAAACAGCAGGCCACCGCCAACAAGGTGGCAACGATGCCGTTTCTGAGCGCCTTTACCTGATAAATCTCACCCCACTCCTGGATGATATAACGCTGCAGGCGTACACCTGAGTCCATGGTCGTGCCAGCAAACAGCACCACCATCACCGCAAGTAAGGTGGAGGAGATTTCCACCGACAGGCCCCAGCCACTTTGAATAAGATTGGCACCGCCGGTAATAAAGGCATTAACACTTCCCGCCCCTAAATGACTATATACTTCATGCCATTCCTCAGGTGACGCGGCTAGCATCACTCCGCTTACTGCCACTAGCGTAATCAGGGCCAGGCAACCTTCACCAACCGCCCCCAGATAGCCAACAAAGCGGCCATCGGTTTCTTTATCCAGCTGTTTGGAACTGGTACCGGATGACACTATGCCATGAAAGCCTGATACCGCGCCGCAGGCTATAGTCACAAACAACAGCGGTATAATGCTGGGGGTGTCGATCGCGGTTTGAGTGTTAAAGGCTGGCGCGGTGATATCGGGCATAGACACAAACACCGCGCCATACAACAGCACTAAACCCACCAATAGTTGCATACCATTGATAAAATCTCGTGGCTGCAACAGCATCCATACCGGCAGTAACGAAGCAATGGCGGCATAAATAAACAGGATAATAATCCAGTTGGCCTTATCGCTCAGACCAAACATCTCGGTAGGCAGCGCCAGGGGCATGTCACTGCCCACCACAATGCTGTAATAAAGTATCCCAACGCCCACCAGACAAAGCGGAATTAACGGCACCTTGCGTTTTAGCAACTGGCCGATAACCAGGGCCACCACAATAGCGGCCCAGGCAGGAAACACCGAGTTAGGTTGTGAGACGAAGGAGTTGGCAATCACCACCCCAAACACCGCATTCACCATCAGCAAGACCAGAAACACCACCACCATAAACAGCGAGCGGGTACGCTTGCCAATCACGGTTTCAGACAAGGCTCCCATGGACTTACCCTTGTTGCGCGCACTGGCCCACAGCGCGCCCATGTCATGCACGCCGGCAAAAAAGATAGTACCCAGCACCACCCACAGAACGGCGGGCACCCAGCCCCAGTAAACCGCGATGGCTGGGCCGACAATGGGGGCTGCCCCGGCTACCGAAGTAAAATGGTGGCCCCAAAGCACCACCTTATTGGTTGGTACATAATCCACGCCATCCTGCAATTCATGGGCAGGGGTGACAAATCTGTCGTCCATGGCAAAGATTTTCTCAGCAATGAACTTGGAATAAACCAGCCAGCCGAACAACATGCCGACCAAGCCGAGTAACACGATAGTGACGGATTGCATAACAACATTCCTGTGAAAGCCTGAATTAACCATATCAGGTTAAGCAAAAATGTCTCTGCTGCTTTGGTCATACCTGCTGAATGCGTAAGAGTGGATTCAGCGTCTTTTCGGGGTGACTGGCGCCGACGGGATTTGCTAACATAAGCCCATCCTTTTCCAAGTGACCATGCCATGAAATTTATCTCTTTTAATATCAATGGACTACGCGCAAGACTTCATCAGCTTCAGGCACTAATCGACAAACATCAGCCGGATGTTATCGGTTTGCAGGAAACCAAAGTGCATGACGATATGTTTCCCCGCGAGGAAGTTGAAGCCATGGGCTACCACGTAAACTTCTTCGGCCAGAAAGGTCATTATGGTGTGGCGCTGCTCAGCAAGCAGCAACCTCTGGCAGTACAATACGGTTTTCCCGGTGATGATCCCGAAGCCCAGCGTCGCATGATTATGGCCACATATCAGATGGAAGACGGCGTTCAGGTGCGGGTGTTAAACGGCTATTTCCCGCAGGGAGAAAGTCAGGATCACGAAACCAAGTACCCCGCCAAACGCAAGTTTTACGCTGATTTACAAGACTACCTAACCGGCAATCACAGCCCAGATGAACGACTCATTGTGATGGGCGATGTGAATATCTCGCACCAGGATCAGGATATCGGCATTGGCGAGCCCAATCGTCTGCGCTGGCTGAAAACCGGCAAGTGCAGCTTCCTGCCTGAAGAGCGGGAATGGCTAAACCTGCTACTAAGCTGGGGACTGACCGACAGCTTCCGCAGTCTGCACCCGGAAGTTGCCGACCAATACAGCTGGTTTGACTACCGTTCCAAAGGTTTTGACGACAATCGCGGTCTGCGTATTGACCTGATTCTGGCCACGCCCAGTCTGCACGCCCAATTGGTTGAAGCGGGGATTGACTACGAATTGCGTGGAATCGAAAAACCGTCAGACCATGCGCCCATTTGGGCTGTGTATCGGTAACATCAGGTGTTAGAAAATCTGACCACGCTGCAAAGCCTGGCCTGGGTGGCTTACCTGGGCCTGATGTTAAGCCTGTTTAAGAACGCCCCGCTTCGCCAGTTATTGCATGACAAGCATAGTCAGCACCTGATCTTCGGCTCAGCGGCCTGTGTGTTTGTGCTATGGCTGTTTCGCGCCGGTATCTATGACGGTTTAAGCGTGCATTTTTTGTGGTTGTCGGCCCTCACGCTGGTGCTGGGCCTCAGGCGTGCCCTGCTCAGCAGTTTTTTAGCCTTGGCCGGCATCACCTTAGTGGGTAAAGAAAGCTGGAGCATGTTCGGGGTTAACGGCCTACTGGGCATCAGCCTGCCACTGGCGCTGGCGTACCTCATATATAACCTGTCGTTTCACAAGCTACCACGACACGTCTTTATCTATATATTTCTGTGCGCCTTTATTCCCGGCGCAATGCTTATCACCTTAAAAATGTTTCTAATGGGAGGGTACTTCGTTCTGGACGGCGTTCACAGCTGGGACGTAGTCGTAGATAACTACCTGTTGCTGATCCCACTAATGCTGTTCCCAGAAGCCATGCTTAATGGTATGACTATTACCTTGCTTATCATTTATTGCCCTACCTGGGTCTACACCTTTTACGATAAATATTACATTAAGGATAAATGACATGTTGAAACGCCCGTTGTTGCTGTGTTCCAGCTTGCTTGCACTGAGCGCCTGCCAACCCTCACCGCAAACCACACAGCAACCACAGGAGCAACAGACATCCCCCCTTCCCCGTCTGGAAGACCAAGTCTTTTATCAACAAAGCGTCGATGTTTTTCCTTATTTGCCGGCCGACTTGAGTGAGCCTTATATTGATTGCCCGCTTACTGTGCAAGCGTCTTCGGAACAATACCAAAGCGCGGCGCAAACCGACTACGCAACGCCGGGCTGGGAGCAGCGCATAGCCGCTGATTGGCAGTTTTTTGGCAACGACAGTCAAAATGGCCGCCTACTGGTTATCGATCACAGACTGACAGAAAATGGCCTGAGCTATCGATACCTGGCCAACGGCAGCAGCCAAAACGAACTCTACGAGCCGTGGAGTTCTTCCAAGGTGATGGCATTTACGGGGGCGGTCAGTAGAGCCCGTCAATCCGGCGTTGGCGCAAACAGCCTGGCTGGCGACGTGCCCATAGCGGATTTGATTACCAGTATCCACACCTATTTCCCTTTTGGTATGGCCGATGGCAATTCCAATGCTATCGCCTCATATTTTATTAATGTCAGTGGCCGGGATTATCTGACCAGCCTATTCCACGATGCCTGGTTAAAGCTAAGTAATCCGAATATTTTTATGCGGGGAGCCTATGGCAGTGTGTTGTTTGATCCCGGCAGCGATACTTGGCAGGACAGAAGCACCAAAGAGTCAGTAAGCATGCCTCGCCTGACCGACAATCAGCGGGATCCTGGCTATTTGCCCTATCGCTGTGATAACTGCGGCCTGACGGGCAATAAACCCATGACCACCTTAGCCCAGGCTGAATGGCTAAAACGGTTGGCCAGTCATATTGCTGAGCCAACAACACGCCATCCGGGCCTTGAAGAAGAAGACATCCGCACGCTGTTTTATGGGGTGGGACACTCTGATGTGACGCATCAGTATGGCGGCATGTTGATGGGGATTTCAAACCTGCTAGCCGATGCTATTGCCAAGCAAATAGATGGCCCCGGAGATAGCAGAACTAAGCTCAATCAGATTAGCGATGGCAAATGGCGGATTTTTCAAAAGTTAGGTTCGGGTCCCAGTGAGACACGCAAGCGTGCAGAGATGGTGATGCTGGCCCAGGTATGCCTACCCGACTACCAAGGCGGTCGCGCATTTACGCTGGCAGCACAAGCTGGGGTAGATGGCGACGAAGAATGGCAAGTTAACCAGGCGGCCATGAAATTGCAGGCCTTGCTGGACAGCAGCATGGCTACCTTGCTCGCCCGACCTTAGCCCCTTTATTCAGGCAGAAATGCGTTATCCCTTGGTTTTACTACTTGGCGCGCCAGATTGTTAAACGCCACTAAGGTCAAGGGAATATAACGCCTAAGGGTATGAAATTGGCATTTCAGGTACCCATCAAGTCATACGAAGTGGTTAGACTATTTTCGCACTTACTTTAAAATGAGGCCGCATTATGCCCCTGCGAACCGTGAAGCCTTAAGGAGAGCCTGGTGCAAAAGCTGCAGCTATTGGCCAAACGCGCCATCCCTGCCCTGATATTGCTGTACATCAGCACCCTGCTGGCGCAAAGCGCCCATCCCTTGCTGATTAAATGGTCCAGCCAACTCAGTTATCTGCCGTTGATCGCGCTGGCGATTGCCGGCCTTATCGCATTGCAGTTTTCCCGCAGTCGTATGGCGCTATTCAGCCTGATGCTGATGCTACCTTACGCCGCCCAGTTGTGGCCCGAGATCACCTGGCTGCACTTACAGGCCCCGCCACTGTCTTTACTGCTGATGGCCTGCATGGTGTGGCTTATCTGGGATAAAGACCGCGGATTTGCACTACCCAATGCATTATTGAGTGTCGCCCAGATAAGTCTGGCTGCGGTTGTTATTTATTTTGTATTCCAGCAACTTAGTGCTCAACCACTGGATTGGCTGGCAAATCTAATTGCCTGGCTTCCGCAGCACCATCTGTCGGCCTTCAGCCCGTTGGAAACGGGGCTATATGCAGGCTTACTGATTATAGCCCTTGTCCGGGTTGTACTAAATCCAAGCAACAACCATTGTGCGCTGTTTGTCAGTCTGTTGCTGCTGCCCATGTTGCAATATCCCGGTAAACAACAACTTTTAGTCGGGCAGTTAGCCATAGTCGCAATAGCCATCGTGTTCTTAATCGGCGTGATCATGGACAGCCACAATATGGCTTTTCGTGATGAGTTAACCGGTATCCCTTCACGTCGCGCCTTAATGCAATATGTGCAAACCCTGGGCAAAAAATACGTTGTGGTGATGGCGGATATTGACCACTTTAAGTCATTTAATGATACCTATGGCCATGATGTGGGCGATCAGGTACTGCGCCTTGTTGCCAGCCGTATGACCCGAGTTACCGGCGGAGGCAAAGCCTTTCGTTACGGTGGTGAGGAATTTACTATTATCTTCCCACGCAAAGAGCCTGGCGAGATTAAGGCCCATCTTGAAGCCCTGCGCGAAGACATTGCCAATTACCAGATGGTGATCCGAAGCCCGGACCGTCCGGCAAAGAAAACCAAACAAACCGCTCAGTCTCGCCGCAAGGCCAAGCAAAAACCCGCGACTTCATCAGGCAAGCAAAGCGTGCAGGTGACCTGTAGTTTCGGCGCAGCGCAGCGCAGTCAAACCAGTAGCGAGTTTATGGCCGTAATGAAACAGGCCGACCTGGCCTTATATGACGCAAAAAAAGCCGGTCGGAACTGTGTCAAGATTCGCGCCTGAATCAGGGCGCGGGGTTTTTAGGGCTGTCAGAAACAGCAAAATAGCGGGACAAAAACTCGGCCTGCAAGCCTATACTCGCTGCCCAGTATGGCCAGTTGTGACCTCCAGGCTGTTCAATGTAAGTGTGAGCAATGCCTTTATCCAATAAAGCCTGATGCAAACGCCGGTTGGCAGCCACAAAGAAATCTTCCACACCGCAATCTACAATCAAGGCCAGGTTATGTTGTTTAAAGCCGTCAATCCTATTAATGATGGCTTTTTGCATCCAGACATCCTGATGCACCAATGGATCCCCGAATACCTCATTGAGTCCCCATTTGCCTTCAAAGCCACGAGGATCAACACCACCACTGGTGCTGCCAGCGGCAATAAACTGCGTGGGATAAGCCAGCGCAATATTCAACGCGCCGAATCCGCCCATACTCAACCCTGTGATAGCCCGGCCACTTCGCTGAGCTAAGGTACGATAATGACTGTCCAGGTAGGCAGGTATCTCCTCACCAATATAGCGCTGGTAGTTACTGTTGGGTTTAAACGAGCTGTCCACATACCAGCTGTTGATATTGCCGTCCGGCATCACAATCAGCATCTGATGTTTATCGGCCAGGGCTTCAACCTCTGTGCGCTCGGCCCAGTTTTTATAGTCACCACCATGGCCATGCAACAGATATAACACCGGGTAAGATTTAGTAGAATCTTTGTAACTGTCAGGCAGCACCAAAGTGGCTTTATGGGCTTTAGCCATACTCTGACTGGGGATCTCTACAACCTCAACCTCATATGCCTGCGCCGCTGAAAACCACAGGCCTGCCAAAAATACCGCGGAATGTTTGAATAAGGTTTTCTTCATATGACAACTCCTTGTTGCAGTGAAATTACAGCAATTCCTTAGCATAACTTTCGGTATGTATATCCAGCACTTCAACCGATAACGAAAGCTGGGTCAGATTCAATGCCATGACCCTTGCCAAGACCGCATTGCTTAAGCGGCTTTTCTGCTCATCAGTCCGGCCGGATAAAATTCGCAGGCTGATATGAATAAAATCCGCAACTTGATCCCCAACCAAATAGTAATCACAGGCTAGAGCACGGCTTTTAATGGCGGAGGGCGTAAACAAATCGGAGTCTACGGCGCCCTGATAAACAGCCTGTAATATGCTTTCCGGCATAATACGGGCTTCTAAAGCCTTGGAATATTCAACAATACAATGCGGCACGTGGAGATCTCAGGTCGAAAAACGGAGCCACAACATAAATCCAATGACAGCGTTTGGCAACTGACATAAGCTGTACGGCCGCGGATCAAAAATCAAACAATTAGGATCGCTATGCCGCAGCTGGAAAAACTTCGCCACGCCCTAGGTCGTCACTTACAAATGGACGATTCTGCCTGGCATGCCGCCAGTGAACTGTTCAAAATCAAACCCTGGCAGGCCGGTGAACATATTTTCCGCGCCGGTGAAACACCCAGACGCCTGTATTTTATTCTCGAAGGCTTTGGTCGTTACTACTACCTGACACCACAAGGCAAAGAGTGCAATAAGTCGCTGACCCGTCCTGGCAGTCTGTTTGCCAGTATGCACAGTTTGATCGCTAATCAACCCAGCCCATTTTCCACTCAGGCGCTAACTGACAACTTCACCGCCTGTATCAGTTACCGTGACATGACAAAACTGGCGGACAATTACAGCGCTTGGAATCATTTAACCCGCATGTTGCTGGAAGGGCTGGCAATAAAAAAAGAGCGCCGTGAAGCCAGCTTTTTAATGCAGGACGCGCAGCAGCGCTATCAGGGATTCTTGCGTGAATACGGCAACGACGCCCAGCATTTCCCCCTCTATCAAGTCGCCCGGTACTTAGGTATTACCGATGTCGCACTGTCTCGCATTCGCGCCCGTATGGGCTTAACCGAGGTTAAGGAAAGCGCCTGAGGTCGTTGGCATACTGAGTCCTGTTTATCATTAAACGGGCAATTAAAATGCGAAGACTGTTACCCCCACACTTGTTTATGCTGTTGGCATTCGCCATGCTCCCCCTTTGTTATGTATTCGAGGGGCCTCACTGGCTGTCCTACCCTGTCAATCTCATCGGCATTCCGCTGCTGATTGGCGGTCTGGCCATCGCCGCTTGGCATAAAAGGTTGTTTGCCCGTCAGCACACCAATGTTCAGACTTTTGGTCAGCCGGATAAACTCATTCAGTCCGGCCTGTATCGCTATAGCCGTAACCCCATGTATCTGGGCATGCTAGTGAGTTTAAGCGGCGCGGCGCTACTTTGCTTTTCCTCCCCAATTGCCTGGGTATTAGTAGGTATATTCTTTATGGCATTGCAGTATTGGTATGTGCCTTTTGAAGAGAAGCAAATGGTCATCCGGTTTCAACAACAATACCAGGCCTATTGCCGACAAACGCGACGCTGGTTTTAGCCACACCAAAAAAGCAAAAGAATCAGTAGGTTATAACACTAAGACAAGGTAACAACCTTGCCTTATCCAAGATACTCAGAACGCCCGGTGAAAACTCAGGTGCTGATACGTTGCCAGAAGCTAATATCGACCGACTCAGGGTCGAGCTGCTCCACCATTGCCAACGTTATCACATTTTCCATCCACATAGCACAGACCTGCTCGGCACGCGCCTGACTGTCTGCCAGCGCCAAATCCACATAGTGACCTTCCGGGCCTTTAAGCAGAAAATGCCCCAGAATCCCTTCCTGGCGAGACATAAACTCTTTGGTTACACGGGCATGACTGGCCAGCAACTGCGCTTCGCTCCCCCCCTGTTTAAGCTTAAAGCATGCCCATTCCAGACCGACAAACGAACTAAAATTTAGTGAATTCATTATTTCTCCTTAGTTGTGGAGAAAGCAGCTTAAGGTAGGTCTACTGACAGCCTTGTGTCAGTGGCTTAAACGCGTTTACCGACTAAATAATCAGGCAGGGAAATATGCTCGGGCACAGGCGAATTGGTTTGTGCTGACTCCAGGATAAGCAATTTGTCCACACGAAAATCACGATAGGCACTACGCAGAAAGCACCAGGCGCCCAAGGTCCATTTACCGCCCCAGTAAAACAGCCCTAAGGGCAAAATTTGTCGGTTGCTTCGCTGGTCTGAGAGGGACAGATATTGAATAACTAATTGCTGGCCATCGGCAATGGCCTGATAAAGCTTATCCCAAACATCAAAGTGGGCTCCCTGTACTGACTCTTCGGGCACTCGCACAAAGCGCCTGTCAGCTACTTGCCGCGTATGCGCTGTCGGAACCGCCGCCTCAATTTTCACCTGCAACGATCGGGCTGCCAGCCCTAACTGATGCCCTGAACGTGATGCCACTAACTTAACGCCTAGCATCAGTGCTTCCAGCTCCTGTGGGCTGAGTGTCAGTGGCGGCAGTTCAAAACCCTCTACTAGCTGATACCCCACGCCAGCTTCCCCATATACTGGGATGCCAGCCAACGACAGGTCATCCATGTAACGGTAAATAGTGCGTACCGATAATCCCATACGCTCAGCCAGCTGTGCCGCAGTGATGGGCTGATGGGTACGCAGCAAATGAGTGAGCTGAAAAAGCCGGTCGGATTTGTGCATCATGATAACGAGGACGCCAATGTATGGCTGGCATAATGCCATAAATCACTATTGGTGGAGATAGCTTTGACCCTATTGGTCCTTGGCGCGAATTAGATTGCCGAGCGAAGACTCTCTTTCTCATATCCCGGTATCATTCAAATACTGGGAGGTACCGCTTACTTGAATGGCTGATGAATGGCTGGCCCTTCCCCCTGATTAATATGCATCCTTTTACTATTTATCATTCATCCAAATCGTCAGTTTGTTTTGTCCAAGCGAATAATCCGTATATACCACATCAGCCCCATGTCCATCTGCAATACCTTTTAATGTTTCGAACTCTCTTTCTCCCAGATTCAACTCTAATTTACTGGAATAATAACAAGCAGAAAAAAACTGCTCAGTTGTCCAATCTGGTGGTAACTGCTTTGAGTTAATAGCCATAGCATGGCTCATATTTGATACTTCTGGAGAATACACATCGAGCTCTTCAAACTCAATTTTAAAAGCCACCAACCTATTAACCATGCAATCCTTGCTGTTTTCATCGGCAAGTAAAACCAGCTTTTTAGCGGGCGAACAACCGACCAAAATCAACAATAAAAAAACAATTACAACGCGCATTCCAAAACTCTCTATTTACATTTGTTCAATTTTGATATTTTGCACGACCAATACCATCCAGTAGCAGCTATTTACCTATTTTCTCGCCGAGGCAGATAACTTAACCACAATAACGCCATGATGAAAAAGGATACAGCACCACCACCGCCGGATGAATCTGTCGATACAGGCGGTTGAGTCGTGGCTTTTGCGACCGTAACCTGCACCTCGCTTTGCGCGGTATTGCCGTTGCTATCAGTCACCTGGTAGGTGAACTTATCCGTACCACTGAATCCGGCATTGGGTGTATAGCTATAGCTACCGTTTGCATTCAGGGTCAAAGCGCCGTTGCTGGTTGTTTGCATGACGGTATAGGTCAGTGTATCGCCGTCAATATCCTGATTGGCTAATTGCCCTTGATAGGCTGTTCCTGCTTTTGTACTTACTGTCTGTGCTTGTGGGCGGGGCGGATCATCAACGGCTTGCACGACAAAGGTAAGCGTTTCGGTTTTGCTAGCACCCAGTTTATCGGTTAGCACCAGTGTTGCCTGGGTTTCACCGAAAAAGTCAGAGCTAGGGGTAAACTGTATTCTGTGTTCGCCAAGAAGCTCCAGGAGCCCTTGCAGGCCTGAGACATCGCCTAATAATAGCGTTACCTCTGAACCTTCGTCATTACTGACATCCAAAGTAAAGGTTGTGGAAGTGTCTTCGTCGAGCACAAATTGGGTAATCTCGAGGCTAGGCGCCAAATTCTCAGCCTTGACCTCAATTGACACCCTTCCTTGGCTCTTGGCACCTTTATCATCAAGCACTTCAACGTCAAAATAATCTGCGCCAACAAAGTCGTTATTCGGCGTGTACTCAAACGCGCCCTCCGGACTTACCGTTACCTGACCATATTGAGGGGCTTTAGACAAACTAAAGTTTATTACGTCTTGCTCTGCATCAGATGCCGTAAGCTGTCCTGTCAGCGTTGAGTTTTTCACTGTCACTCCTGTCATCGGTGACATCACAGGCGCGTCATTGACCGGCAAAACGTCAACCGTTAACTCGTACTCATGGAAATTACCATGCTCATCAGACAGCTTAATAGACAGGGTATCCGAGCCAGAAAAGTTCGCATTAGGTGTATAGCTGAGTGATTTTTGCTCTGGCAAGAATTCCAAGCTCCCTGAATTAGGGGTAACAAGAACCTCAACATCAATACTATCCCCTTCCTTATCTGCTCCAGACAAGTCCCAAGTATATCTGTTATCCTCTTCAAGGGAGATAGACAAATCCAACAATTCTGGAGCTTGGTTAAATTGCCAAACTGCAACCTCATGTATGTTAGATACCAGAACATTATTTGTATCTTGATCATCTCTATCTTGGAAGATCAAATCAGCAAACCCTCCCTTCTTACTTACGACAAGTTCTAAATTTCCATCGGGTCTTATCTCGTATATATCTGTAGAACTGTCTGGGAATCTTTTTGCATTCTGAACAATTAGATATCCATCAAACAAAAAAGGCAAAGCGTAAATTTGACCATCTTGCTCTAGTACAACTTCAAGTTCAAAAGCATCATTAATACGGTAAATCACTGATGAAAAATTTGAATTTTCAAGAAAATTAACAGAGAAATATCTTCCTGAACTCACCAAAGAACCATTTCCCATTACAGGAAAACTATTTGTAGACTCAGGCAGCTTAACCGAGTTAACTAAACTAATTTCCGAATAGTCATCATTAAATTCAAAAAATTTCAACTGCTTTTCATCAGACCAAAGCATAACCATCAAGAATAATCGATCTGAAAATTCTAAAAACCTGTAATCTCCTCTTGCGACAAGAGATAAAAATTCATCATCAGATACAATATCTAAAGGAGTTTCCAATATCGAATAATCCGACTCAACATTATATCTTTGTATACCTGACTTTCCACATAAAGAAAACAAATAAGACTTAAAAACAACAGATCTATAGGATTCAAGATAATACTGACAATCGTGACGAACAGAAACTAATTCACTTAGACTACCAGTCTCTATATCACCATAACTCTTCGTTTTATAATAATCCATAGCTAGAATATTACCATTAGAATATCGCAGACTAGGAACTTGGCGAAAATCCAATATGTTATCAACTATCTTTATTTCACCCTTTGAGTCTGCAAGACTCAAAACATGAAGATTTCTTGACTTTTGCACATACTGTTTTCCATTTTTAAAGAAAGCACTTCGAACAATTCCGCCTTGATTAAAGTATAGTTTTGTTTCTCTTTCAGCCAAATATATTTCAAAAACACCAATATCATCGGAAACTCCAGCAAACCCATCGGATGTTTTAACTATTCTTCTAATATAATTATCTGGAAAATGAATATCTGGCAGTGCAATTTCACCAACGATATGGGTCTCACCCGAACTTAGCACTCTAATGGCAATAACAGAATCACCAACAAGGTAAACATTACTGTCATCGACAACAATTTTCCTATCCATATAATCAAGATTAAACTCGCTATAAAGCAAATTAAATTCATTTTCCTTAATAGAGTAAGAGCTCAGAATCCCTTGATACCTATTAAAAACAACAATATTATCCTTCCTTATAAATCTAACTTCCTCACCATAATAAAAAACGGATTCAAACTCATGAAAAACTTCAGTGTAATCATCATTATGCACACCCACTTTCAAATACCTAAGTGAGTTACTCACATCTTCATGGCTACGGACAAAGTCAGATAAATAGATATTCCCATCTTCATATTTAATATTACACTCGTATATAAATTGAATAGAAGTATCTACGTTTTTATAACCAGTAACTTCATACTTCCCTTTAGATTTCTTTACCGTATATAAACTAAACTCTGCGTCATTGGAATAGGCTTTTCTACCCAATATATAAAACTCTTCATTTGCTGAGGTAATACATGAATTATCAGAAAATCCTTGCTCAATACTAAAAATCAGCACCAACTCTCCAGATGCATCTATAGAATAGACTTCAGTTGCATTAATAGTGAGCACTACAAGTTCATCTTTAAATTTCCCTAGCCCGGTAATAAAATCCATCTCATAAGTAGATACCGGCGTCGAGTTTTCTGTAAGACGTCGGTCAAAAACATCAACATGGCTAGAAGATGATGCAATAAGAAAGTTTCCAATGCTCACCACATTCTCATATTCTGCAGTTCCCCAACGACCTTTCTCCACGAACGAAAAGGGCTGTGTAAAAGCTGTAAATGACGATAAACAGATAAGCAGGCCCAGCGCCAGGCCTAAAAAAGAAAGGCGCGTTAACATCCCTGTACTCCCTTTGAAGGTATAGATTTATTTTTATACACAGAAGTTATATAGCCTTGAGGTTATTTTGTGAACAGAAAGTTTTGGATAGCGAGGACGTTGGAAAGGGGTTGCCCTGGGCGTAAAAGGTAATATTCCAGAGCGATAGATAAGATGGCCGGCTAGCGTTGCTTCATCGCCGCTACGGCCAGGCCGGAGCCGATAAAGGTCACCCCTGCTCCAATATTCAGGGCGTTTACCACTTTGGGGCGGGCCTGCAGCCAATGGCTAAGCCGGGCTGCAAAGATCCCCATTAAGGCAAATCCAACGGCGGTTAACAGGGCAAACCAAGCGCCATAAACCAGCATCTGTGCAGTAACAGAACCGAGTTCAGGGTTTACAAACTGGGGCACAAAGGCCAGTACAAACATGCCGGGTTTAGGATTCAGCGCGGCGGATAAAAAGCCTGTACTGAAGATGGTGGTCAGTGACTGCTTTTTTACCGGCTCTAAGCTAAACAGGCTGCGTGAGCGAAGTACCTTAATCCCCAGCCAAATCAGATAAGCGGCCCCGACAATCTTCACCGCGTAGAACGCCAGAGCCGAGGTTTTAATCAGCAGAGTCAAACCAAAGGTAGCGGCCAGCACATGAAAAAGGATCCCAGTACCGGAAGATAAACCAGAAAAAATCGCCGCCAACTTGCCCTGACTCAAACCGCGGCCAATGGCGAGCAGATTATCCGGGCCAGGAGACAGTACCAATAAAATACAAGCCAGACTGTAGGTCAGCCACACATCGATGGGAAACATCATACCTTCCTTGTTAATGAATAGATTGGGTGGACCTTTTGAATAGGGATTTGGTTCCCGCGTTATGCTCAACCATCCACCTATGCTTCATATTCAGGGCTAGAGCGTAGGGCAAAGCCCACCCGAAGCAAACTAGCTTAGCTCAGTAAGATAAGAGATTCTTAGGGGCATAAAAAAGGCGCCTTTGGCGCCTTTCTATTGTCTCTTAGCGGTTCAGTTTAACCTTTTTGGTAGTACTGATTTGCGCATGAATTCTGCGGTTCGCTTTATGCGCCGCTTCATTATCGGCGTTGTCCAGTGGGCGGCTCTCACCGTAACCAACAGTTTGAATGCGATCAGCCGTGATACCGTATTGTTCCACCAGCAGACGTTTCACCGCATCAGCACGACGCTCAGAAAGTGTCTGGTTATAGGCCTCAGTTCCGACCAATGAAGTGTGGCCTTCAATAGTCACGCGGGTATCTGGATACTGCTGCATAAAGTCAGCAAAGTTCTTTACCTGTTGAGACTGCGGATTGGCAATTTTGTAGCTGTCATGAGCAAACAACATATCCAAGGCGCTGGAAACGGTTTTCTCATCAAAGACAGTACAACCAAAAGCATCCACTCTGTCTGTGCTTGGCGTATTGGCACAGCGATCCTGACTGTCGTTTACACCATCACCATCGCTATCCACCTCAGCCACGGTCTGAGCAGCAGAATTCGCACCAGCGCTGCTGCCACTGCTATTGCCGCCAAAGGTGTAAGCCAGGCCCAGTTTCACGCCAAAATCAGTGAAGTCCTGACCGAAGTCATAATAAGCTGCCGCTTCAGTAACCAGTTTCCAGTCCTGGCTCAGATCCCAGTGACGACCCAGGCCAAAGTTCACCAGACGGTAGTTCTCACCCAGATTCTGGTGCTTAAAACCAGCAAACAGGTAGGTTTGCTTTTTATCAAAATAATGCAAAGCATCGATACCAAAACGATCGCCATCACGATCGTTCAGGCCAGACTCGGAATCAAAATTCAAACGAGACCATTCCAAGCGGGCGCCCCACTCAGGGGTAAAACGAAAACCTAATTCGGCACCAAACCCGGACGCATCCTCAAAATTATCCATAGCGTTGGGTTTGTCGTTATCAACTTTATAGTACTCACCAAAGCCTGCAACCCAGGCACCGTACTGCGGTGCTTCCTGAGCAAGCAAGCTGGAAACAGGTAACAGACTAAGCAATGCAGCCTTAACAATGGCGTTCAATTTCATGATGATCCCTTTACAGTGCGCGTAATAAGCAGAAATACCAATTAACCAAGCCGGTATCAGCCTCTGTTGTAATAATTTTCGTGCAAAAAACCGACAAACCGAAAAATTCGGCGCGAGATTGTATCAAAGCTGACCACTAGAAGGGAAATAATTACAAATCAATAAGTTGTACATAACGTCTGCAGCGTCAGAAAGACGGTCTCAAAAAGCGCAAAAGACGATATTTTGAGCTATTCGTGCAACCCCTTAGCAAACACAACGCCTTTCCCATTCAAATGAACTTGGCTACCATAGCGCCCCTTCAGTTCGGAAACATAAGATGCAACTACTTCACGCCACTTTGTATGATCAGCCTCTGAGTCTGGAAATTCGCGATAACCAGCAGTATCTGAGCTATTCAGGTACGGTAGTCAGCACATCGTCTCATGAAGAACTGACCGAGCATCATTTTGTCGCTGCCAATGGCGTAAGGGTAGCACTGCAACTGACCATGCTTGCCGGTACCCCAAAGATGCGTTACCAGCTGAGCCTGGATGGTGAGGAGGTGCAAAGTGAGGAGTTTTTGCTACCTTCGGAGCCAGCCAGCAAAGGAACCATTGGCCTACTGGCGCTGGGGTTTAAGCTGTTTAAAAGTGCCAAGGTGGTGAAAGCTGCTCTGGCTGCTGCCTCTGTGGCTGGCTATAGCTGGCTGTTTAGTATCGAGTTTGCCCTGGTGTTAGTTGCCTGCCTGGTTGTACATGAATATGGCCATGTGCGGGCTATGCAATATTTCGGCATCAAAACCAAAGGCATTTACCTTATCCCCTTTGTTGGCGGGCTGGCGCTGTCTGATGACAAACTTACCACCCGCTGGCAGGACGTGGTGATTTCCATCATGGGACCGGTATTTGGATTGCTGATGTCGCTGGGTTGTCTGCTGCTCTATGCCCTGACCGGCCAGGAGCTTTTTGCCGGGGCGGCAGTCATAGGCTCATTGTTAAATCTGTTTAACCTGCTGCCTATCCTGCCTTTGGATGGCGGCCATGTGATCAAAAGCATCAGCTTTTCCATGCGCTCCTGGCTGGGCTTGAGTGTGTGTATCGCAGGTATGGCGCTGGGACTGGGTATTGCATGGATATTCGGGCTGGCACTGCTGGTTTTCTTCATCTTCTTTGGCGCGATTGAAATCTTGCTCGAATGGCGCACCCGCCACCAATCTGTGTTAGTTCCTTTGGACAGCTATGGCCGGATATTTTCCGCGCTCTGGTACATACTGACACTGGCCGGCCATGTTGCGGTGATTTACGCCTTTGCCGATGCAGAGCATCCTATTTTGCAGTTGCCCATGCAAATCCTGGCGAACTGATCGCAAAGGCCACTTCGGCCATCCCATTTTGAACTTAGTGCATGACATACAGCAAGGCATTGAACATCTATGACATTTGAAGCGTTAGGCCTGACACCGGCCCTGCTGCACAGATTGGCAGAACTCGGCTATCAAACCCCCACCGAGATTCAAAAGCTCGCCATTCCCGTGGTACTTTCTGGAAAAGATTTACTCGCCTCCGCGCAAACGGGCACGGGTAAAACCGCAGGTTATGCGCTGCCGGTTATTCAACGCTTACTATCAGGCCCCAGTGTACGGGCTAATCAGACCCGAGCACTGGTTCTGGTGCCGACCAGAGAACTGGCCATCCAGGTCAGCGACAATATGAAATCCTACGCCGGACAAAACCGTTTAAAAGTGCTGGCGGTATACGGCGGGGTGAAAATTAACCCGCAGATGCAGGCGCTGCGCTCAGGCTGCGACATTTTGGTGGCGACACCAGGGCGTTTGCTGGACTTACACCAATGCAATGCTATCGGTTTTAAACAGCTGCAGATTCTGGTGCTGGATGAAGCTGACCGTATGCTGGACCTGGGATTTTTACCTGAGGTAAAAAGGGTGTTGCACCTGCTCCCGGGTAAGCGCCAAAGCCTAATGTTGTCGGCAACCTTTTCAGAAGATATCCGCCAGCTGGCCGCCACCTTATTACAGGCCCCAGAGGAAGTATCGGTTCACCCGTCCAACAGCGCAGCAACAGAAGTTGAACAGTGGCTGATTCCCGTTGATAAGGCGCGAAAAAATGCGCTGCTGATTACCCAAATCCAGCAACATAACTGGCAGCAGGTCTTGGTGTTTTGCCGCACCAAGCAAGGGGCGGATCGCCTGACCAAAAACCTGACGGCGCAGCAAATCTCTGCCGCCGCTATTCACGGCGACAAAAGCCAGGGTGCCCGAATCCGTGCGCTCAACGATTTCCATCAGGGTAAAGTAAGGGTGTTGGCAGCGACCGATTTGGCCGCACGCGGACTGGATATCAAACAATTACCCGTCGTGGTCAATCTCGATCTGCCACATATCACCCAGGATTACGTGCATCGCATTGGCCGGACAGGTCGCGCCGGTGTCGCCGGTCAGGCGATCTCTTTGGTATGTGCTGAAGAGTTTGCTGAGCTAAGTGCCATCGAGCGGCTAATAGGCCAGCTAATCCCGCGTCAGCCCGTGGCGGATTTTGAACCCAAACAGCCCTTACCTGAGTCCAAGCTGGACTTACGCCCCCTGAAACCGAAAAAGCCCAAGAAGCCAAAGAAACCTAAAATCCCAAAACCAGAGTAGACGCGCAGATCACAGGCCACTTTCGCTTCATTTGGGCGATGAATTCGTATTCATTGCCCAAAATCTAGACAACCGGCTTTCCGTACTCAATATTGGCAGTAAGTTTGTTGGGTAAATGCGTATAGGCGACAAGTGAAACACATGCTGCGGTGGGGCGTCCTCTTAACGACGGTATGGCTGATTAGTCTGACTGGCCATACACAAGAGCTT
The DNA here is from genome assembly GCF_018531185.1 of Bowmanella yangjiangensis. Classification (NCBI taxonomy): domain Bacteria; kingdom Pseudomonadati; phylum Pseudomonadota; class Gammaproteobacteria; order Alteromonadales; family Alteromonadaceae; genus Bowmanella; species Bowmanella yangjiangensis. The sequence continues at coordinate 1,366,730 of NZ_JAHDJU010000001.1, read as the reverse complement.
ACGGCTGGTGATTACCAGGAGCCCTATCGTCCTCAGTGGCACTTTTCCCCGCCATCCGGCTGGATGAATGATCCCAATGGCCTGGTCTATCACCAGGGTGAATATCACCTGTTTTACCAGTATTATCCCGATGCCACCCGCTGGGGCCCAATGCATTGGGGTCATGCCGTCAGTCGAGATTTAGTACATTGGCAACATCTGCCAATCGCACTGGCACCTGATGAGAAGGGCTATATATTTTCCGGTAGTATCGTGGCAGACACCCTTAATACCAGCGGTCTGGGTAAAGATGGGGTTATCCCTTTGGTCGCCCTCTTTACCTACCATGATCCAAAAGCAGCAGCACAAAACACTCGTAACCATGAATCACAAGGACTGGCTTTTAGCCTGGACAATGGCCGTAGCTGGCAAAAGTATGCCAACAACCCGGTCATACCCAACCCTGGCGAAACCCAGGATTTCCGTGATCCTAAGGTATTCTGGCATGCACCCAGTCAGCATTGGGTCATGGCATTATCGGTGACAGATCATGTGCAGTTCTGGCGCTCAAAAAATCTGATTGATTGGCAGTATCAAAGTAGTTTTGGCAAGGGACTGGGCGCCCAAGGCGGTGTATGGGAGTGCCCAGATCTGCTGCCCTTTACCCTGCCCGGCTCTGATCAGACCCACTGGGCACTGCTGCTGAACCTAAACCCCGGCGGCCCACAAGGGGGTTCGGGGATCCAATATTTTATCGGTGATTTTGATGGTAAGACCTTTTCTCTGGATCCGGACTTTGCCAACACCTTGCAGTCCCAGGAGGCCGTATGGCTTGACCATGGTGCTGATAACTATGCCGGCGTAACCTGGTCAGGGGTAGAAGACGGGCGCACCCTATTTATTGGCTGGATGAGCAACTGGTTGTATGGACAACAGCTCCCAACGCATCCCTGGCGAAGCAGTATGACTATGCCAAGAACGCTGGATATGGTCAGTACCGCACAAGGACTAAGGCTTAAATCTCGTCCAGTTGCAGAACTGGAATCCCTGCGCCAGCCCTTATCCCTGACTGAACATCGTGAGGCCAACCGCCTGACCATGCAAAGTCAAACCGACATCATGCAATCGGAATGGTGGTTTGAATTCAGGCTGCCTGAGCAGGAAAGCATCCTTGAACTTATCTTCAGCAATGAATTGGGCGAAAAGCTAGTGCTGGGGGTAGATAAAGGACAGTTTTACATCGACCGCTCTCAAGCTGGACGCGCGGATTTTTCTGAGGTGTTTGCCTCCAGGCATAGGGCACCGCTGACAATCTCAGACAACGCGTTGTCAATCAGACTGTTTTTGGATCACAGCGCCGTGGAAGTCTTTGTCAATGATGGACAACTTAGTATGACCGAAAGGTTTTTCCCTACGCGCCCTTACACATCCTTAAGTATTTCTGGTCGTGCTGAACTTAAGCAAAAGCAAAGCTACAAGTTGGCGAGTATTTGGTAATGAGGTTGAACTAAGGCAATCACCTTACCCTACCGAGCCTTAACGGGCTGTCTAATCAGTCTCTCTCGGTTATCTTGTCGCCACCGAAACGCCAACACGTCATATTTCGGCAATATAACTGTCATCCTATGGTCATTTCACCACGGTTAGATTTTGTTCTCTAAAAACAACAGCATGAGAACACGAATGACACTAAAACACGCGCTACTCACCTTAACCTTAATGTCGATACTGACAGGCTGTTCGCTGGATGGCGACGATGGCAGCCAAGGGCCTGCCGGCACACCGGGTCAGGACGGTACCCCAGGTCAGGATGGTAATGCAGGTAAAGATCTGCCCAGAGACCTGAACATTGACGTGGTTGGGCGTTTCAACACCGGCATCTACGGCAAGTCTGCGGCTGAAATCGTGCAGTTTCACGTTGCCTCTAAATCGGCGTTTGCCATTAATGCCGCCGACAACCACATTGAAGTTATTTCACTGGTCAGCCTGCCCACTGCCGCTGTAGGCAGTCCGGTGAATGACAGCAGTCTGTCATCCACCGCCTTTACCTTCCCGGATACCGTGTCAGTAAAAAATTCGGCAGGCACAACTGTAAATCTTCTTCTGGGTGAAGCTAATTCCATTGCCATTTATGATGACATTCTGGCCATTGCCGTGGCCGGTAAAGAGAAAACCGCCACAGGTGCAGTCTTATTCTACACCCTGGATGGCACAGGTCAGGGCAGTTTCGTAAAAGCCGTCGCGGCCGGTGCATTGCCGGATATGCTCACCTTTACGCCGGATGGCAGCAAGCTTCTGGTTGCCAATGAGGGAGAGCCCGACACGGATTACAACCTTGATCCCGAGGGTTCTATCAGTGTCATCAGCATGACTGGCGGCACGCCCGCCGATCTGGCAGATGAGATCAACCTCAGCACAGATATGACCTTCAGTTCGGATCTTCTCAGTGCTGAAGATTACGATACGGATGCTAAACGTCGCAGTTTACTTAGCGCCAGCGGGGTTAAGTTTGCCGGTCCACTCGGCACCACAGTGGCACAGGACCTAGAGCCAGAGTACATTGCCGTTGCCGCGGATAGCAAAACCGCTTATGTATCACTGCAGGAAGCAAATGCCATTGGTATCTTGGACCTGACTAAGATGAGCATTGAAGTCAAAGCACTGGGCCTTAAAGACTGGGGGTTATACGGCATTGACTTTACCAATGAAGATGAAGTGGCATCGTTCAGAACCCTCCCCAATGTATACGGTATGTTCCAGCCGGACAGCATCGCCACGTATAGCTGGAATGGCGCGACCTTTATCCTGTCGGCTAATGAAGGGGACTCCAGAGACTGGGATGCCTATTCAGAAGATATCCGGGTGAAGGATATTGTCGACCCGGACAAATTCAACCTGACATTCTCCACCGCATTACAGGCGCTATATGATGAAACCGGCGGTAAAGACGGTCTGGGACGTCTGAAGGTGACTTCCGCCAGGCTCGATCCCAATAACGACGGAGTCGTGGAAAAACTCTACGCCTATGGTGCTCGCTCTTTCTCAATCTGGGATCAAAACATTAACCTGGTATTTGATTCTGGTGACGATTTTGGCCGAATCAGTGCCGCCGTGTTAGGTAACAACTTCAACAGCGCCCATACTGAGAATAAGGGTGACAACCGCTCAGACGATAAAGGCGGTGAACCTGAGGCCATTGATGTGGGTGAAATTGAAGGCCGCACTTATGCCTTTATTGGCCAGGAGCGTTCCGGCGACTTGTTTGTTTATGATGTTACCAACCCATTTCAGGCAGCCTTTGTTGCCCATTACAATAATCGTAATTTCGATGTCGATTTTGAACTGGATGACGACTTGGATAATCCCTGCGATGAAGGCGAAGGCATGGATTGTAGTGAAGTACCCAATGCAGGCGATCTAGGACCGGAAAGTATCAAGTTTATCAGTGCAGAGCACAGCCCCAACGGCAATCCACTTCTGCTGATAGGTAACGAAGTCAGTGGTTCTGTAACGGTTTATCAAGTCACTGAAAAATAACCACCCAAAAGGCCAACAGCTTGCTGGTCTGTTGGCCTTACCGTACACCGCTTTGATACACTTAGGCCCAGAATGTTATGGTTTTGGGTTTTCTCTCGCTTGGATAACGATCTCAAATTACAGGCACAGCAACGTCTTCAGTATTGTCATCAGCTAGCTGAACAGCAATTACAGCGGCGTTTTCCCTTGCCCACCCTGAGCTTTGACCAACGCGGTCGAATTGCCGGCAGCGCTCGCCTGCAAAGTAACCATATTCGTTTGAATGCCGTGTTATTGGCGGACAATCCAGATGAATTTATGCATGAAGTGATCCCCCATGAATTCTGCCATTTACTGGTTTGGCAGTTGCATGGGCGAGGCTCACTATTTGGACGGGTGCGTCCACATGGCCCGCAGTGGAAAGGCCTGATGAAGTCTTTGTTTAACCTCAATGGCTCATCTACCCATCGAATGGATATCAGCAAAGTGGCAGGGCGGCAATTTCCTTATCATTGTCAGTGCGGCCCTGTGCAACTGTCAATTAGACGCCACAACCGCATTCAAAAGGGCGTTGTCTATCATTGTCGCCGCTGCCAACAAGCCTTGGTGGCGACACACCATTAAGCTTGATTCAACGACTAGGACAGAGATTTCAGACGGTTCTTGGCTTCAATCCACTGCGCCATATATTGGGTACTTTTAAGGCTGTGATGACGCAGCATGCTGCCAAAGAAATTAGCCTGACGCAGTGCCTCCAGATTGCTCGCAACATGCTCCATACAGGCCAACAATCTGGGGCCGTGCTCCGCCTGAGAAAAGCGCGCTGGTAACAATTGACCAGCATATTCGCTTAGCACCTGCCATTGTGCTTTATGTTGATAGAGACCAATGGCCTGCTCAGCAAAGGCCTGGGCATCATCTGCCACCAGCAATCCAGGCGGTAGCGCGCCATACATGCCCTCTGCCCCTACACTGCTGGTTACCGCCGGCGTTTTACACAACGCCGCATCGATCAACTTGCCCTTTAATCCTGCCCCAAATCGCAGCGGAGACAGCATCACTCTCGCCTGCCCGACGACGCTCAGCGCGTCTTCGGCCCAGCCTTTAACAAGAAAACCTTGTTTTGGATTATGCAAAGCCGTTGCTTTGGGTGGCGGATAAGCACCATAAACATGCAACTCTGCCTGCGGAAGTTGTTGACGAATAAGCGGCCAGATCTGCTCTTTCAAATACAGCACGGCATCCCAGTTAGGTGCATGACGAAAGTTGCCAATACTGACAAAGTGTTCGCGCTGTTCAAACTCCAAAGTTTTAAGCACAGACATTTGCCCTTGCATAAAGGGACAGTAATGCAGAATCTCAGCCGGAATATTGAAGACATCACGCAGCAAAGACCATTCAAATTCGGAAATAACCAGGGTGATGTCACAACGTAAAATGGCGGCGATTTCACGCTTAGCCAGCTCATTGTATAAATGCGCGTTGCTCAGTTCCTCACCTTGTTTAACTGCCATATGCCTGGCATGGCGGAGAAAATGCAGGTCTTCGGAGTCAAGAATACGCAAGGCACCGGGACAATATTGCTCCACCCGCCAGCCAAATTGTTCTTCCATCATAAAGCGGTCGAACATCACCACATCCGGGTTAAGATGGCGAATGTAATCATCAAAAGACGCGCAGTTAAGGCTCAGAGTAACCGCCTCTACGCCCAGCTCAGCCAAGTCTACCGCATGCTGGCTGCTTTCTGCAGCCGAACCATACACCACCTGATAGCCGGCCGAACGAAACACAGATAACAGTTGTAACATGCGGCTGCCGGCAGCCGAAGAATTAGGCTCTGGCCACACATAGCCAATCACCAACAAGGTTTTACTATTGCCCGGCAAGATACATCTCCACTCTGTTTCGCCCTTGATGCTTAGCGTGATACAGCAGTCTATCAACCTTTTGCAGCAGTATCTCTACCGGCGTACCATCTGCCTGCATCGCGCCAATACTCACCGTGATATTGTGGGTAGTTCCATTGACACTAATTCCCTGCAACTCCAGAGTACTGCGCAGTCTTTCCAGGGCTTGGCCAGCCTGCTCAATACTGACGCCAGGCATCAGCAGGGCAAACTCTTCTCCACCAATACGGGCCAGCACATCAATTTGTCGTAGCTGCTTTTGTAGTAATGCCGCCACCCCCGCTAACACCCTGTCTCCCACAATGTGGCCATGCTGGTCATTGATTCTTTTAAACCAATCCAAATCCATCAGAGCCACAACGTATTGAATGCCAGTGCGCTCACAGCGCTGGCGTTCCTCTTCCAGCCGACGCATAAAATGCACCCGGTTGTATAAGCCAGTGAGGTCATCATGGATGGCTTTTTCACGCCAGAATGCCTGAATTCGATTGGCGTCATTCAGCTCTTGCTGATGTAGCATTACCGCCAGCGATACTAAAGCAATGCAGAATACAAAAGACATCAACAATACAATGCCAGCGTTTTGCTCCGCCAGTGCGAAGGGGCCGAGATCCATTGATGCCATCATTAGAGAGGTTATGACACTCAACATAAGCGCTATACCCAAATGATAAGGACAGCCACGCAGTGCAATGAAGGTCAGTAATGGGAATATCAAATAAATCACACCGGGCAGCCATAAAAATGCCACCACCACGGCCAATAATGCACACAACTGAACAAGCAGAATTGATTTTGGCCAGCTCAACGCCTTCCATGAAAGGTTTTGCAGGCTCAGGTACAGGGGATAAACCAACAATACTCCCAGGCTATCAGCCAGAAACAACGCTTGGAAATAGTCCATTCCTTGCTCGAGTCCGATATAGCCCCCCCACCAAAGGTTGACGCATAGCAGCAGCGAGGTCATTCCCATTGGCACAATACAAGCGAACAGAACAAAAACTGCCACATCCCAGCTTTTACGCAGGCCTTGCGGTAAAAATCGCTGTACTAAAAAGGCAGTGAAAGCAGATGACAATGTATCGATGAAGGCTGCCACAACGGCATGATATGCGCCGTGATTTAACATAGCGGCATCCATCTGGGGCAGGTTGGCAGCCAGACTGGCAATAAATACGAAAGGAATTGCCAGCAAACCGGTACGCATAAACATTATGAGTCCGATACCGGAAGGCAGCCATAACAAGCTGATGTTGCCGGGAGGAAGGGACAAGATGGTCATGCCCAACAACGCGGTCAAGTAGTAGCAGACGGCCGCAGATAGCAACCATTTGAGTCGAGGAAACTTCAGAGTACCACCTTTCAAAACAAGAGAAATTTGGCGGACAAGCCCTTCCCTGATACCTGACGACATATTTAAGTGTAATGGCACCTTGCCATAGCTGCCAATACCAGCAAAGAGGTATTTGAAAAACCAAGAAAACTTTTTACATCTTTTTTGTTATAAATTTGCTTTGCTGGCGACTAGCATAGGGTGCTCAGTGATTTTGAAGCTTAACTTCATCGACACACCTTTCAGGAAAACGCCCAGTATAAGAAATCAAGGGAGACAATTTGTGGCAACACTTTCCAATGCATTAATCAACGTTTTTGTGGCCCCCAAAAGCCTGTTTGAGGACTTAAAAGAAGCCAAAGGCTGGGGATGGATTGCACTTATCTTTTCAACCGTTTTTTACGCTCTAGTCACCTACTGGCTATATAGTGGCATGAGCTCGGAATGGATTGTCGAACAACAAATTGCGCAGATGGGGGATGTCAGCCCCGCCGAAGCAGATCAAGCTCGCAACTTTATGCAGGACAGTGCACCTTACACTGCACCTATTGCCGCCATTAGCATTATTTTGGTTACCCTGATAATGAATGCCTTATATGCCGGCTATCTGAAACTGGTCAGTCGCACCGATGAATTCAGCTATGGTGATTGGTACAGCTTTAGTCTGTGGGCCATGATGCCAATGTTTTTCAATGCCTTGGGCTTGGCACTGTTGGTTTTACTGGCAGACAGCCCTGACCTTCCGCTGAACTTCGCCAACTATGCTTCTTTAAATCAACTTGTACTGAACTTACCTGTTGAGCATGCTCTATACGCATGGACCGAAGCCTTAAACCTGTTCAGTGTATGGGGCATAGTGGTTGCTGCTGCAGGTTTACAGATCTGGGCGAAAATGAAGCCGGTTACCGCTTATGTGTTCGCCGGACTGCCCTTCACCCTGATCATGGGTATCTGGCTACTGTTCGCCTTGATCTAAGCGGATTCCAATATGAAAAAATTAGTCATCCTGACCGCCATTATTGGCGGTCTGGGAGCCTTGGTTGCCTATAAGCATTTTGCCGGCAATCAGGGCCAGGTAACGGTAGAGGCTGCCTCTGTCAGCCAGGGAGTACTGAGTGATACCATTCTGGCCTCAGGAAATCTGGTGTTTAAATCACAAATTCAGATCCGCTCTGAAGTAACAGGCACGGTTCAGAACGTACTGGTAGAGGAAGGTCAGCAAGTACAACAAGGCGAGGTGCTGATGCGCCTCGACCCTACCGCTTTTAATGCCGATGTGGAAAGTTACCAGGCTGCGGTTGATGCGCGGCGCATAGAAATTCAGCGCACTCAGGCGGTAGAAGCCGATCTGCAGCGCCAGGTTGAACGCAATCGCAGTTTACTGGCGCAAAAGCTGGTTCAGCAGGAAACCGTGGATGCCCTGCAAAGCCAACTGGATATTGCGCATATCAATACAGAGGCTGCCCAGGCACAACTTGAGCAAGCCGAAGCCGCATTGGTTTTGGCCAAAGACCGACTGCGCAAAACCGTATTCGTCGCCGCCATGGATGGGCTGTTAGCCTCGGTAGATATTAAAACCGGCGAAACCGTGATTGCCGGCACCACCAATATCGTAGGCTCAGATCTCATGGTGTTGGCTGATCCCAGTGCCATTTTGGCCGAACTTAGGGTCGATGAGGCGGATATTTCACGGGTTGCCTTAGGACAAACAGCAGAAATTTTTGCCGCAGCTCTGCCCAAAACCCCCATTACCGGCGAAGTCATTTCCATCGGCACCTCGGCTAAGCGCCTATCCAGCGGCGAAGGACTGGCTTTCAGGGTCAAGGTATTGCTTAACCCTGGTGAGCATAAATTGTATCCCGGAATGAGCTGTCGGGCAGAAATCATCACCAGTCAGGGGGAAGCAACGTTGAATGTACCTGTCGCTGCTATTCAGGAAGAGCAAGGTAAGTCTTTTGTTTGGCGCGTAGATGATGATAACCGGCTTGCCAAGGTGTGGGTGACTACCGGTATGGCTACCGACATCCAGCAGGCTGTGTTATCTGGCTTGCAGGACATGCACAAAGTGGTGGTGGGACCATCGCGGCTATTCAGTCAGCTTAAGGAAGGACAGCAGGTGCAACTTAAGCAGGGTGCTGACAGTGACCTATGATGATCAGGTAATCAAGCTGAGCAATATCAGCAAACGCTATGAGATGGGCGGCGAGCAGTTTTACGCTTTGCGTGACATCAATCTGCATATCACTCGCAACGATTATGTGGCGATCATCGGTCCGTCGGGATCAGGCAAGTCGACCCTGATGAATATACTTGGCTGTCTGGATATTCCCAGCAGCGGCGAATACCTGCTGGACGACCAGCCCGTGGCGAGTATGGATGAGGCTGAGCTGGCGAAAATTCGTAACCAAAGCGTCGGTTTTATTTTTCAGAGTTTCAATCTGTTACCTCGCGCCTCTGTGCTCGCTAATGTCATGCAGCCACTGGTATATCGCATGCTACCAACGTCGGAACGGCAGAATATGGCTAAACAAGCCCTGCAGCGAGTCGGACTGGCAGATAAGCTTGGGCATTTCCCCAACCAGCTATCCGGTGGTCAGCGCCAGCGAGTAGCCATCGCGCGCGCGCTGGTCACCAAGCCAGCGATTTTACTGGGTGATGAGCCGACAGGTAATCTGGACAGTAAAACAACCCAGGACATTATGAAGCTGTTTGATGAACTGCATCGGGAAGGCCATACCATAGTGCTGGTAACCCACGAGCAGGAAATTGCCGACCATTGTCAAAGGGTCATTCGCCTGGTAGACGGCAAGGTGGCCAAAGACAGTCGCAATGACGCTGCACAGAGGGAGAGACTGCATGTTTAGCGGACTACATGCCGCCATTGAAGGCACCCGGGCAGCGCTTGCTTCCATTCGTGCCCATGCCATGCGAAGTGCGCTGACCACCTTAGGCATTGTTATCGGTGTGGCGGCCGTGATTACCGTCGTGGCGGTCATGGAAGGTTTGAGCTCCAGTATTGATGCACAGCTTGATGATCTTGGTAGCGATATGGTGACGCTACGAGCCACCACGTCGCAGGAACAAGCCATGCTGGGGTTTTCCAACAAACTGAGCTACGACGACTTTCTGGTGCTTAAAGCCAAGGTCAAAGACGTGGAAGATATGAGTGCCAGTATGCAGGCGTTTAGCTTTGGTAGCACCGTCAGCTACGGCCGGGAAACCATCCAAACCCAGGTAATAGGCACCGACTCTGGCTATCAAAAGGTGATTAAAGTCTTCCCCCAACAAGGACGTTTTATTCGCAGCACGGACGATGACAGACGGCGCCGAGTGGTATTTATTGGCGAGTCAGCACGGAAGAAGCTAAAACTTCCGGACAATCCCATAGGTGAATTTATCAGCCTGTCTGGGGAATGGTTTCGCATTATCGGTGTAGCAGAAGAGCGAGGCTCACTGTTTGGTTTTGATCAGGACAACTATATTATTGCACCGTTCTCTACTATGGCATCCCTGGCTGGCGCCAGAGTAACAGAGAATATTGATATTCTGTTCAGACCCGCCCCTGGGGCGAATCTGGATAATATTCAGGCCCAAATCCGGCAAATTCTGCGCAAGCGCCATCATCTTTCCGGTGACGATAAGGATGACTTTGAATTTATCACCGCCAAAAAAACCAAGGAAAGCTTCGCGGCGGTGACGACCTCGGTAACCTTGGTCGCCGGTGGCGTAGTAGGTATCAGTCTGCTGGTGGGCGGCATCGGTGTGATGAATATTATGCTGGTATCGGTTACCGAGCGGACACGCGAGATTGGCATCAATAAAGCGCTGGGAGCCACTCCCAACTTTATTATGCTGCAGTTTCTGGTCGAAGCCCTGGTCTTATCATTATTTGGCGGCATTATTGGCTTGTTGCTCGGCTGGGGGCTGGCAGCCTTTATCTCCATGCTGATGCCCAGCATGCCGGGCGCATTGGTACCGGGTTGGGCGATTGCCCTGTCCTTTGGTTTTACCACGGCGATCGGCGTGATTTTCGGCCTGATGCCAGCGGTGAAAGCCGCTAAGCTCAATCCCATCGACGCCTTGCGTTACGAATAACACTTATAAAAATGCCGCGCATAGCGCGGCATTTTTTTCGACCTACATTACGTCTTGTATCTGCTGTAACAATTTATCAGGAGAAGCAAAGGAGTTAATTCTCAAAACCTCCTTACCCTCTTTAATGATCACCAGCGTTGGCATTTGATTAATACCGTAGCCGATTGCCGCATCCAGACTAGTGTCGATGGCAAGAGGATGTTTAACCGCGAACTTCTCTCTGTATTCATTCAAGTCAGTCTGCTCGGTCCATAGCCGAGATACGATACCCAGGCTATGCGCAGTAGGATATTCCTCGCTTAGTTGGTTGAAAAACTGCTGGCCTGCGATGCAATTCTGGCTTTGCTCAGGTCTGGAGTCTTTGAGATACCAATCACACCAGGTGGCAGTAAAATACAGCATCTGCGAGCCCTGCTTCTGGATGTCCAGATTTTGTTGCTCACCGTCAATCAGCGTAATCGCCGGTAGCTCTCCGGGCTGGCGAGCCGCGATTAATGAAAGACGTTTATCCAGTGTGGCATCGGCATCATGGCCTTTATGCACTATACGTCCATCACGAGTGACCAAAATATGCCAGGGCGTGCCCATTAACCCGAAAGCCTGCGCCAGTTCCCCTGAATTGTCCTGAAGGATTGGCATGGTGAGTTTAAATCTATCGATGACCTCAGCCAGGGCATCCGGTGTTTCATTTACACCCAAATTAATAGATACAAACTTAATCTTATCGCCGAATTCTTCATAGGCATGCTGAAAATGCGGCATCTGCTGCATACAAGGTACACACCACGTCGCCCAGAATTTGACATACATGGGCGATTCACCAACTACGTCAGCATAAGACAATAATTCCCCGCTCACCGCCGTATAGTTTTTACTCTTTAGTACTTCCAGGGCTTCGCTTGCATACAGCTTACCTGCGTAGAGCAACGGCAGTAGCAAAGGAATATATTTAAAACTGGTCATAAAGTGTCCTTTTAAATAAACATCTATGACCAGTGTAGTGAAATGCTAAGCGTGGAAATTGTAAAAAACAGACATTCCCCTCTCTATCCACACAGGCGCAGATCAAAGCGGGCTTAAGACGCTATCCACCTGAAAACTGTCAGCCAGCGCAGGAAACTGATAGAGGTTGGCTCGTTGGCGCCATTGTGTGGCAAGCTCAGTATTGCCTGCCGCTTCCCAGGCCTGGGCAAAATTAACAAAGGCAGGTAAAAGTTCGGCACGATTCTCCAGACGCTGCTTCCATAACGCCATATACAAAGGCGGAATGTAGGCTTGGTCGTGATATTCCATAAAGGTTAAGCGGTCGCTGCCCTTGTAGGCCTGCATCTGATGATTGTTACAAGTCCTGGCTTTAGCCATGGACCATACCTCACCAGTTTGACGCCAACCGTCAAGCTTCTCAGGTAGTTCTTCTGCTTCGGTCACAAAAACCAGATTCGGTGCATCGCTATACGGGTGGCAGACCATTTCGGCCATATCTGTAGACAGCGGATACTCATCCACGAAGCCGGCAAAATGTGCCAATTCATGCACAAACACCGAATAGGTGTCGCCTTGATCAAGATACATAATGCCATTGTGTACATTGGCCTTGCCACGCGGTGCCAGCACCATCAAGTGGGTAAAATCCTCAGCCAGTGGTAATCGGGACAACTGCCTGACATCACACCCCAAACGTCGATGGCTTTGCCAGTTTTCATCACACTTTACTTGTTTGGGCTTCACCCAAACCGGCTCCAGCAGGCAAATGGGGAGAGATTCGAGTCGCTCATCCTGTTTAAAGGACTGGCTCAATTGCGCCATCTGTTGCATGTTCTCTAGTGACATCACCACAGGCTGTAGGCGGATCACACATTGATTCCTGGCCACGGCCAGCCCATTACCTTTGCGCTGCCAGTAACGGTTTATCCAAGTTAGATAGTCCCCCGCTGCTGCAACGCCGTTATCTCGGGCATGGCTAAGCCAACTTTTAGCCTGCTTGTACTTACCAATCCGCCACTCCAGCTTGGCCAACAGCAGTGCGCTGTTAGCGTCCCGCGGAGCGGCCTTTTCCAGCCAGGCTTCGGCTTGCTCTGGTTGCTCCTCAATCAGCAGCCATTGATACAATGAAATAATCGCGGGCAAGTAATCCTGCTCAGCAGCCAGCTCCAGCCAGCGACGTTTGTTCTCAGCAGAATCACTGAGTAAGGCCATTTCATGCTGAGCGGCAGCAAAGCCCCCCAATGCTGCCTTTGCCATCAAACGTTTATGTGGCGCTTCTTCTGTCTCGTTTAATGCCAGACGATAATAAGAACGTGCATCACCAAGCTGTGCTGCTTGCCTAAGCCAATAAGGATCCTGATTTTGCTGTGCATATTCGCTCAGTGCGCTGAGCGCTTCATCAGAGCCTACATTCACAGCTCGGAACAAAGAGGCAGGGTCACTCTCCCCCTGCTTGAGCATTATGGGAATATATTGTTGCTGGCTGGCTACCGACAAACAGGCACCGCCAACAGCAATAATCAACAAACGCAAATACTTCAACATACTTTGCTTATCGTACCGGTTCGTCTTGCAGTGTTTTCTCGCGTAACAAATCTAACTCTAGTCTGGCATAACGGTGCTCGACAAACTCGTAAACATTGGTACTTAAAGAAAGCTTAAAGTAGTTTGACGCCACCCCTTTCTGACCTTTAGCCATATGGTATTTACCCAGATAGAAATAAGCTTCACACAAGCGATTAGCCAGCTCCTGCTGACTGCGCACACCCACCAGTAACTCGGACAATAACTGACGTTCAGAGATATCCCCCAAATACAGATCCACTAAGGCAACCGCCCAGTTGTCCTGTTTTAATTTGCTGCGGCTATCCCGCAACGTTTTAAGCGCCTGGGTTGCATCGACTTCCGTCTCAGCCAGATAAGCCCACACAGCGCGATAAGGGTCACTTTCATCACGATGATAAAAACGATTTAAGTCGTCAACCGCCAGTTCTGGACGACCACCGTAATACAGCGCGATGCCGCGATTCAGAAATGCAAAGTCGTGATTGGGGTCAATATCCAAAGTCGCATCAAAGGCTTCATAAGCCTGGATAAATTCCATATTCTGGGTGTGGTGAATTCCCATGAAATTATAGGCTTCGGCCATATCAGGGCGCAGTTTCAGCGCCATACTGAAATCAAATTGCGCCAGGCCATCTAAACCGACACTGTCATACAACATGCCTCGCTGATAAAGCAGATCGGCACGCTGCGAATTATCCAGCTCGACCTGAGCCAAAATCTGACTGTACCTTGCCAGCGCCATCTGGCTACGCATATTCGCTGGCATAGGTTCAACCAAAATAAGGTTGCCCATCTGCCCATTACCTGACTGACCATTAGGTACTGTGCTGCAGGCATTGCTACCGATGACGGCAGCCACTAATAAAAATAATCTTGATAGCTTAATGATCATCTAACCTGTCGCTTTCCTTTTAGGTGCGTCTTAATGCGGGAGGCCTGTTAAGACTCCGGCCCAAATACCGGCAGCCAGTTATACCTGTTCTGGCTGTCCGCTTAAAGCCCCTTGCTGTATCAAATTATTGTTGCAGGCATACGTAATGCCAAGGTCATAGCACAAATTAAAACGAAAAATGGCACCCCTTGGGTGCCATTTATTTTTCTTAATCAATCAGTTATGAAAGATTATCAGTCCTGAGGCTGCTCTGCCTGAGACTCAGCAGGGGCTGCAGGTTTTTCCAGCAGTTCCTTAATGCTCAGACGGATACGGTTCTGGCGATCGATTTCCATGACCTTAACATCCACCATCTGACCTTCGGTCAGGTAATCACTCACCTTGGCCACACGCTCATGAGCGATCTGGGAGATATGCACCAGACCTTCTTTACCTGGCAGTACTTCAACAAAGGCGCCGAAGTCTACACAGCGGGTTACTTTACCATGGTAAGTTTTGCCCACTTCCACATCAGCTGTGATGCCTTCGATCATATCGATAGCAATCTGTGCCTTAGCGCGCTCGGTTGCGAAAATCTTGATAGTACCGTCATCTTCGATCTCGATGTTGGTATCAGACTTCTCGGTGATAGAACGAATAACCGCGCCACCTTTACCGATAACTTCACGGATTTTGTCCTGATCGATCTTGATGGTGTAAATGCGTGGAGCAAACTCAGACATCTCTTCACGGTGTGAATTGATGGCTTTATCCATCACACCCAGGATATGCAAACGGGCTTCTTTGGCCTGTTTTAGAGCGATTTGCATGATCTCTTTAGTGATACCTTCGATCTTGATGTCCATCTGCAACGCAGTAACACCCTCAGCAGTACCAGCCACTTTAAAGTCCATGTCACCCAGGTGATCTTCATCACCCAAAATGTCAGACAAAACAACGAACTTGTCGTCGCTCTTTACCAGGCCCATAGCGATACCAGCAACAGATGCCTTAATTGGTACACCGGCGTCCATCAGTGCCAATGAGCTACCGCATACGGAAGCCATAGAAGAAGAACCGTTTGACTCGGTGATTTCAGACACCACACGTACCACGTACGGGAATTCTTCTTCAGACGGCATTACCGCTTGAATACCACGCTTAGCCAAACGACCATGGCCGATTTCACGACGTTTGGGTGACCCCATCATACCGGTCTCACCAACACAGTATGGAGGGAAGTTATAGTGCAGCATGAAACGGCTGTTGGTTAAACCACCCAGCTCGTCAATCATCTGCGCATCACGCTCTGTACCTAAAGTCGCGGTTACCAGTGCCTGAGTCTCACCACGGGTGAATAAGGCACTACCGTGAGTACGAGGCAGGATGCCGGTGGCTACGTCCAGAGCACGAATCATCTGTGGGTCACGACCATCAATACGTGGCTCACCGTTCAGAATACGTGAACGCACTACGTCACTTTCCAGATCGTGCAGCAGCTCTTTCAGTTCTTTTGCGTCTTGCTCTGGGCTTTCTTCCAGAATCTGTGCAGCCACTTTATCTGTCACTGCAGTAACTGCGTCTTTACGGGCCAGCTTGTCAGAAATTTGGTAAGCGGCAGTCATATCAGCTTCGGCCAGGGCTTTCACCTTAGCTTTCAGTTCTGTATTTTCTGCTTCTGGCTGCCAATCCCACTTAGGTGTATTTACTTCAGTGGCAAATTCGTTCACCGCGTTGATAACGGCTTGCAGCTCGTCGTGGCCGTACATTACCGCGCCCAGCATCACTTCTTCAGACAATACGCTGGCTTCAGATTCAACCATCAATACCGCACTTTGCGTACCAGCAACTACCAAGTCTAGCTGGCTGTCAGCTTGCTCAGAATTACGGGTATTGAGGATATATTGACCGTCTTTATAACCTACACGTGCCGCACCGATTGGACCATTAAATGGAATACCGGAAATAGCCAACGCAGCAGATGTACCGATCATGGAGATCACATCAGTTGGGATATCAGGGTTAGCCGACATCACAGTGATAACAACCTGAACTTCGTTCTTGAAACCTTCTGGGAACAGCGGACGAATAGGACGGTCAATCAGACGAGCAGTTAAGGTCTCGTTTTCAGAAGGACGGCCTTCACGCTTAAAGAAACCGCCAGGGATTTTACCGGCAGCGTAGGTTTTTTCTTGATAATTGACCGTCAGAGGGAAGAAATCCTGATCGGCTTTGGCTTCTTTTTTACCTACTACGGTAACTAATACCGCAGTGTCATCCATGCTGGCCATAACAGCAGCAGTAGCCTGACGGGCAATAACGCCGGTTTCCAGTGTGATCTTGTGCTGACCATATTGGAAGGTTTTAGTAATTGGAGTCACTTAATTTTCCTTACATTAAGCCTGATGCCCAACAAAGTGACTGCGACTGGAAACTATTGATTTCACCAGTACAGCCCCTTGTCTCATGGCAGAGGCTTCTTACATTGAATGTTCATATATTCGCTTTTTAACGCGGCGCATAGTATAGCGAGGAAGATTTACCAATTCCATTAAACATTTATTTAGCTTGGGGTCAGTTTAAGTCGATATTTATGAGTAACTTGAACGTTGCTTGCACTTACAAATTGCTATACATCGAGCTGGAGTGCTTCTCCATATTTCGCTAATAACCCAACACGGTCCGCTTTTTTAAGACCTTTCACCACCAAAGCATAGGAATGGTCAATCATACGTTGAATTTCCCCAACGGGGATACTGCCGTCCAGTAGGATAGTGTTCCAATGCAATTTATTCATGTGGTAGCCTGGAATGACCGCACTAAACATGTCTCTGAGCATCATGGCCTGCTGAGGCTCGCATTTGAGATTCATGCGCCCTTCCCCCTGTTCACTTGCCAGGGTCGCGAACATCTTGCCGCGAATTTTCATCACGGCAACATCCGGCCCGAATGGAAAATCCTCAACGGCTTCAGGCTTACCAAGTAAATAACTACGAGCTTGCAGATAGTCCATGAGCTATCCTCAGTGGGTTTTGAGAGTCAAATGCTGGCGTGAAACAGACAAAGTTGCAACTAGGTTGGCACAGTTTGATTAGGCCTTACATTGCATTAACCCTGTGACAGCGAACCAGATCAGATTCGCAAATGCAAAAAACCCGGCCTAGCCGGGTTCTTTTAATTTGGTGCGGATGGCGAGACTCGAACTCGCACGTCTTGCGACACCACCCCCTCAAGATGGCGTGTCTACCAATTCCACCACATCCGCGAAATTTTAACGTTTTTAGTTAGGCACGTCGGTAGGCTGTGTTTTCTCAACAGGTACGTCGGTATCAGCTGGCTGAGTAACAGGCACTTCCAGATTTTCCCACTCGTCTACCTGCTTTTCTTTCCCTGCCGTCATTGCACCCAGAATCAAACTGATTGCAAAAAACAGCGTCGCCAGAATGGCAGTGGAGCGGCTCAGGAAATTACCAGAACCAGAGGCACCAAATACAGTGTTAGATGCGCCAGCACCAAAAGATGCGCCCATATCGGCACCTTTACCGCGCTGAATCAACACCAGCCCAATCAAGGCTAATGAAATCAGCAGATAAATCACCATTAATACTTCGTAAAGCATGCTTTACCTCAATTCAGTTTGCCGCTTGGCAAATTGCTAAAAAATCCTCGACTTTCAGACTGGCTCCACCTATCAGGCCACCGTCCACATCGGGTTGCGCAAAAATCTGCGCTGCATTAGCGGCATTTACGCTGCCACCATACAATATTCTTATTTTTGCTGCCGCATCCTGGCAGGACTTGCCCAGATGGACACGAATAAACGCATGAACTTCTTGTGCTTGCTCAGGCGTTGCGGTGTTTCCCGTACCGATAGCCCAAATGGGCTCATAGGCAATCATCACATTTAACAGGTCTTGTTGACCAATAACCTGTGTGACGGCATCTAGCTGGGAAGCAACATAATCAAACACTTTGCCGCTTTGCCGCACTTCAAGGGGCTCACCAACACAAACAATAGGTGTCAGACCTGCCGCTAACGCAACTTGCACTTTATCAGCGACAAGTTCGTTTGACTCAAACTGTTCCGCTCTGCGTTCAGAATGTCCCAATATGACGTATTGGCAACCGACATCCTGCAGCATAGCAGCGGAAATCTCGCCAGTGTGGGCTCCGTTTGGATACACACTGAGGTTTTGAGCGCCCAGTTTAATCTGTTCTGTATCGAAACCACTCAGTAAAGTAAAAGGAGGGCATACAACCGAATCCATATTCTCTAACTGAGATTGTCCTAATGCTTCCTGCATTTGCTTAACCAGAGACAGGTTACCGTTCATTTTCCAGTTACCTGCCACTATGGGGCGTCTAATCTTCGCAGCCATTGTGACTCCTGGCTCGTCTGGCGAGTCAATTCAAAGCGCGCGAGAGTGTAACCAACCGCAAAACAAGTTACAAGTGGCTCGCGCGTCAAATGTTACTATGCGGTTACTTTTCGTACCGACTCTGCAATAGCCTCGGCCCACTTGCTCGCCAGTTCGTCTTTGGTGGCTTCAACCATAACCCGAATTAGTGGCTCAGTACCGCTTTTCCGCAATAACACGCGCCCATCATCGCCCATATCTTGCTCCGCCGCCTTTACAGCAGCAAGCACATCCGTATGTTCCAGCGGTGAAGAACTGCCTTCACTGTATCTGACGTTAATCAGGGTTTGTGGGAATTTCTCCATACCACGGCGCAGTTCATACAGACTCATACCGGCACGTAACATAGATGTCAGCACCTGCAACCCCGAAACAACACCATCGCCGGTTGAAGCAACTGCGAGGTTAAGCACATGACCGGAGCTTTCTCCGCCGATGTTCCAGCCTTTTTCCTGCAGCAGCTCCATTACATAGCGGTCGCCTACCTTACTGCGAGCAAAGGGAATTGACAGGCGACTTAATGCGACTTCAAGGCCAAGGTTGCTCATAAGCGTACCAACAACACCACCGCCGTTCAGGCGACCTGACTTAAGAGCATCCCTGGCAATGATGTAAACAATTTCATCACCATCTACCACGTTGCCTTTATGGTCTACCATCATAATGCGGTCACCATCACCATCCAGAGCAAACCCGAGGTCAGCTTTTTCGGCCAGGACTCGCTCCGTGATAGCTTGCATTGACGTGGCTCCCACGTCGTCGTTAATGTTCAAACCATTGGGGGTAGTGCCAAGTTCGACCACCTCTGCCCCCAACTCTCTGAGCACATTCGGTGCGATGTGATAAGTAGCACCATGGGCACAGTCCACCACAATCTTCATGCCGGTTAATGACAGGTCTGATGGAAAAGTACCTTTGCAAAATTCAATGTAGCGACCAGCTGCGTCATTAATGCGAGTGGCTTTGCCTAATTTGTCAGGGGCAGCACAAACCATTGGCTGCTCAAGCATATCCTCAATAGCCTGTTCGATATCATCGTCTAATTTGAAGCCATCGGCTGAGAAAAATTTAATGCCGTTATCATAATAAGGATTATGTGAAGCACTGATCACAATGCCGGCTTCCGAACGGAATGTTTTGGTCAGATAGGCAATAGCCGGTGTTGGCATAGGCCCCAACAAACCGATATTAATGCCTGCAGCAGACAAACCAGCTTCCAGCGCCGATTCGAGCATATAACCAGAAATACGGGTATCCTTCCCAATCAACACCTTGTTAGTTCCGCGACCAGCCAGCACTTTACCAGCTGCCCAACCTAGTTTAGTAACAAACTCAGGGTTGATGGCGCTCTCGCCTACTTTGCCGCGGATACCGTCGGTACCGAAATACTTTCTTTGACTCATAGTGTTCCTTGTATTGCTTTGCCGGATAATTTCCGGTCTTTATATTGAATCTGGGTCAAGCACAGCCATCGTTACTTTTAACACGTCCACTGTCTGTTTCACATCATGCACACGGATAATCTGTGCACCTTTCATCGCGGCAATTGTCGCGCAGGCGAGACTGCCTGCCAAGCGTTCATCTACGCCTCGACCAAGAAGATTTCCTAACATCGACTTGCGCGACATCCCCACCAAAAGCGGCAAGCCCATGTGATGGAAGCGCTCCATCCCTTGTAGCAACTGATAATTATGCTGCAAAGTTTTGCCAAAACCAAAGCCGGGATCGAGCAGAATACGGCTACGTTCAATACCCACATCAGTGCAAGCTTGAATCCGGTCATCCAGAAATGAAAAAATGTCCATGAACAAATCTTGGTAATGGGGTTCATTTTGCATGCTACGAGGCTGACCTTGCATATGCATTAAACAGACCGCAGCATTCGTCCTTGCCGCAATTTCAAGCGCTCCAGTTTCCTGCAATGCCCGCACATCATTGATCAATCCAGCACCGGCGCGGCAGGCTTCCAACATGACTTCAGCTTTACTGGTATCAACCGAAACAACAGTATCAAATCGCTGTGATATAGCCTCTACAACCGGCACCACCCGCGCCAGTTCTTCCTCAACCGACACATCAGCAGCACCAGGGCGGGTAGACTCGCCGCCCACATCGATAAAGGCTGCACCATCAGCCAGCATTTTCTCTACCTGATATAAGGCGCTATCCAGTTTATTGAAGCGGCCCCCGTCAGAAAAAGAATCAGGCGTAACATTGAGGATCCCCATTACTTTTGGGGTGGAAAGGTCTACAAATTTGTCAGCAAATTTCATTGGATAAATGTTCCCAATAAGAAAAAGGCGCTATGTAGCGCCTTTTAATGATAACGATGCAGTTTAGCTGGGTAAGTCGCCTGGCTTACTGATGTCCGCATCTGAACTTTTCTTCGTTTCGGCCTTGCTTTCCGGTTTGTTTGACGTATCACCCTTAGGCTTGTTGTCATTATCCCAATCTGCAGGGGGACGAACTTCGCGGCGCGCCATCAGATCATCAATCTGTTTAGCATCGATAGTCTCGTACTTCATCAGCGCGTCTTTCATGGTATGCAGGATATCCATATTTTCGCGAAGAATCTGCTCAGCACGGTCATAGTTACGATCAATCACGGCTTTGATTTCAGCATCAATGGCACGCGCCGTATCATCTGACATATGCTTGGCTCGCGCCATACTGCGTCCCAAAAAGACTTCCCCTTCTTCCTCGGCGTACAGCATTGGACCCATCTTGTCCGATAGACCCCATTGGGTCACCATCTTACGCGCCAAATCGGTAGCACGCTCAATGTCATTAGAGGCACCAGTGGTAACCTTTTCACCACCGTAAATAATGTCTTCGGCGATACGGCCACCATAGAGACTAGAGATCATGCTCTCCAAATGCTGCTTGGTGTAGCTGAATCTGTCCTGTTCCGGCAAGTACATGGTCACGCCCAATGCACGACCGCGCGGGATAATTGATACCTTATAAACCGGATCATGTTCCGGTACCATGCGACCAACAATGGCGTGGCCGGCTTCATGGTATGCCGTCATTTCTTTTTCGCTTTCCGACATCACCATTGACTTGCGTTCAGCGCCCATCATGATCTTGTCTTTGGCTTTATCAAACTCTTCCATGGCAACCAGGCGCTTGTTAGCACGAGCAGCAAACAACGCCGCTTCGTTAACCAAGTTAGCCAGATCGGCACCTGAGAAGCCAGGCGTACCACGCGCAATAACACCCGCATCGACGTTATCGGCAATAGGTACTTTACGCATATGTACTTTAAGGATCTGTTCACGACCACGAATGTCGGGCAAGCCGACAACAACCTGACGGTCAAAACGGCCGGGACGAAGCAACGCAGGGTCCAACACATCTGGACGGTTGGTCGCGGCAATCACGATTATGCCTTCATGGCCTTCAAAACCATCCATTTCAACCAGCATCTGGTTCAGGGTTTGCTCACGTTCATCATGACCACCACCTAAACCGGCACCACGCTGACGGCCCACCGCATCAATCTCGTCGATAAAGATAATACAAGGTGCTGACTTTTTAGCTTGCTCGAACATGTCGCGAACACGGGATGCGCCCACACCGACAAACATTTCTACGAAGTCAGAACCGGAGATAGTAAAGAATGGCACCTTGGCTTCACCGGCGATGGCTTTTGCCAACAAGGTTTTACCTGTACCAGGAGGGCCAACCATCAAGACGCCTTTGGGAATTTTTCCGCCCAGCTTCTGGAATTTGGACGGGTCACGCAGGAAATCCACCAATTCAGATACATCTTCTTTAGCTTCATCGCAACCTGCCACATCGGCAAAGGTTGTTTTAATCTGGTCTTCACCCAGCAAACGTGCCTTGCTCTTACCAAACGACATAGCCCCACGACCGCCGCCGCCCTGCATTTGACGCATGAAGAAAATCCATACACCGATCAGCAGCAACATCGGGAACCAGGAGATGAAAATGTTGGCCAGCATTGACGGACGCTCAGGCGGCTCATTGATCATACGCACATCATTCTTGATGAGGTCAGTCACCAGGCCGTTATCGCCAACAGATGGAATAAAGGTGGTAAAGCTTTCGCCACTGCGGGAAACGCCTTTGATCTCCCGACCATCAATGCGCACTTCACGCACCATTCCCTGATTCACCTCATTGATGAACTGGGTGTAATCATATTGGCGTCCAGAAGATTCCCCTGGGGTAAAACTCTGAAACACCGTCATTAATACGACGGCTATAACCAACCACAAAATTAAATTTTTTGCCATATCGCTCAACGCTGTAACCTCTGTAAAAACAGTTCTTATCCGGACCGGTTTTCCTAACCGGTATCCTACTCAGTAGTACAAGCCAAACCAACCAGGATGTAACGCCTATGAAACCCTTACCCTTCATGTGGCAATGCCGCATTAGGGTCGGCTCCAGAGTCCGGCAGGCTTAGCCTACCAGAGTTCGACGCTCGAAACTATGTAAACCGCCTCAATATCCCCTTGAAACCGGTTACCTCTTGGCCCCCTTTATTTACGGAAGCCTTCCCCGAACTTAAGGGTGAACTTTGTTCAGAGAAATAAAAGCCATATCAATCTATAACACCAGCGCCTTAGCAGCCCTGTAGTCACTTCAACTCTGTCGAAGACATCTCAACTCTCGTCACAGACAAGGTGTATTTAAACCTGGTTAAATGCTCTACTACAAAGCGTAGGCGCCCCACCGAATTACACCATTTTATCTGCAGCTGAGTCCCACTTTAACAACGTCCCCTGACAAAGCGCACTGCCTCTACCTCGTTTTGAGCTTTAGCTGATGTCACCTTTTTTGGCATAACCTGCTAATGTCATTAGGCATGCGCTTAAGATGGCGGTAGAATACCGTTTTTCAACCCTTTAGACATACCAATTAACGCTGGTGTGTTTTAGTTAAAAGATAAATTTGTAACCTAATGATTCTTTCTACCAAACAGAAGCAATACCTCAAGGGTTTAGCCCACTCGCTCAAGCCTGTTGTTCTACTTGGCAACAATGGCTTAACCGAAGGCGTATTAGCTGAAATTGATAACGCCCTCAATCACCACGAACTGATAAAAGTGAAAGTAGCGACAACGGACCGCGAACAGAAACGCTTAATTTGCGATGCCATTGCTCGTGAAACAAAAGCATTGAACGTACAACTTATCGGTCACAATTTGGTGTTATACCGGGAAAGTGAAGAGAAAAAGATCCGCATCCCCAAAGGCTGAGTCAGCTCGGCCTTCCGCCTTCGAATTATAATTCACCTACTCGTGGCCATTTTAGGGAAAAGCTTAGCCTTTCTTAGCTGTCGCTACATAATTGATAAAACTGTTTCAATTAATAGATAATTTCGTCAATCACCTTCCCTGAGACTCAGTTCGTTGCGGTTTGCGCAACCTGATACTTCTGAATCAGGGAATCAACATCCCCTGCCACGCGCAGACTATCAAGGGCCCATTGCAGGCGCTCACGGAGTGGCTCGGGAAAGGACGTGTTCAGAGCTAAATAGTTCCCCTGAACATCGAGAGGGAACTCCAGTACCGGGATCAAATCTTCAATGACAAAACCTGAAGGTTGAATTTGATAGTGAAGCGTCAAAGGTGAACCAATAATTAGATCAAGTTTTCCTTTTATAAACAATTGCATGTCAGCATTTTTATAGGACACATTTAGCAAGTTTCTACCTTTCTCGAAGCCATGTTTTAACAACACTGCTTCATAAATATCATTAGGCTGAATTCCTATGGTATAGCGCGTAGCTTCGCTAAGAGAAGTAAGGGAAATGTCGTCACGATGTTTTAGCCGGTAAAGGTAAGACGTTGACTTCACGAGTGGCCCCACCCACTTAAACTGCTGCTCACGCTCTTTATATCTGGCGGTAGAAATTAGGCCACTTAATTTATGCTGCCGGGTTAACTGAAATGATCGACTCCAAGGCAACAATTCCAACTCACAAGCAACCTCAGCCCGTTCGCACACCATCATGGTTAGTTCAGCATTAATACCCACCACCTTACCCTCCTGTATAAACTGGTAAGGGGGAAAATGCTCTGTGTAGATGGTAATAGACTCAGCCCAAGCAGGCCGCAGCATTGCCAGCATCACGAACAACGCTGTCCTGACAAACATACTCCATCCTTTTGCGACTAAATTCGATTGCAACAAAGCGCCCAGCCAAACAAGAATTATTTTCATGTTAGCACGAAAAATCTATGGCAGTTGAAAAGCCTCGGTGCTCAGCAAAAAATCAGCTCACTTCAGGGTATCAAACCGTTGATAAAGTGAGGATATGGATACAGCAAAGCAAAAAGTAGATACACAGAATAACGGCAGCGTTGCAAATTTGGAACTGCAGAAGGGGGGACTGAATGCAACCATTCTGCCCTACGGGCCGCCGCCGAATGCGCGGCGTTCAAAAATGCTCCTGGCATTTTTGTCGAACCAAGGGTTCAAACCATGGCCGCCCTGCACGGGAAATAAAAGAAAAGCCCCGTCCAGTTGGAAGTGTTTATTCAGTTTTGGAATTTACATCGGGAGGGATTACAGAATACGTCCTGTATTCTGCCTTACGAGCCGCCGTTGACTGCGCGGCGTTCAAAAATGCTCCTGGCATTTTTGTCGAACCAAGGGGTCAAACCATGTCCGCCCTTCACGGGATATAAAAGAAAAGCCCCGTCCAAATGGACGGGGCTTTTCTTTTATATGGCGGTGAGGGAGGGATTCGAACCCTCGATACGTTGCCGTATACACACTTTCCAGGCGTGCTCCTTCAGCCACTCGGACACCTCACCTAAATTTTATCAGTCTACTTTGGAGTAAAACTCGGGGTGTGACTTACACCAACGAACAAGCAAGCCGAGCTCCCCCGTTCAAGCGCCGCGTATGTTAGGGAATTCATTATTGTTAATCAAGGAAAATATCGAGCTGACCATGTCGTTCGCTAAATAATTAAACAAACGGCTCATAAGTCAGCGCTATATCAGCCTCAAGCATTGCCTTTTACTTTCATGCTATGCGCCGCAGCGAAGTCCAACATGCGGTTCAAAGGAATCATCGCCTTAACCCTCGTAGCCTCATCCACGAAGATTTCATGGCCACTATTATCCGTCAGGGCTTGTCCAATGGCATCCAACCCATTCATTGCCATCCACGGACAATGCGCACAACTCTTACAGGTTGCACCATTTCCACCGGTAGGCGCTTCAAGGAATACCTTACCAGGTGCCGCTTGCTGCATCTTATAGAAGATACCTTTATCGGTAGCAACAATCAGACGCTCATTGGGTAAGGTTTGCGCCGCCTTAATTAACTGTGATGTTGACCCTACTGCATCAGCCATCGCGACAACGTTAGCCGGAGACTCTGGGTGCACTAATATGGCGGCATCAGGGTATTGCTGCTTTAACGAAGCCAGCGCCCTGGCTTTAAATTCGTCATGAACAATACAGGCACCTTGCCACATCAACATTTCAGCACCGGTTTGCTTCTCAATGTAAGCCCCCAGATGACGGTCGGGGCCCCACAGAATTTTCTTACCCTGACTATCCAGGTGCTCAACGATTTCTAATGCAATACTGGAAGTCACTACCCAATCAGCTCGGGCTTTCACCGCGGCCGATGTGTTGGCATAAACCACCACAGTATGGTCAGGATGCTCGTCACAAAAAGCACTAAATTTATCGATCGGACAGCCTAAATCCAGTGAACAAGTCGCTTCTAAGGTTGGCATCAGAACGGTTTTTTCCGGACTGAGGATCTTGGCCGTCTCACCCATAAATTTAACGCCAGCAACAATCAGAGTTTGTTCTTTGGCGTCTCGGCCAAATCTGGCCATTTCTAATGAATCAGCGACACAGCCGTTGGTTTCTTCGGCCAACGCTTGAATAACCGGATCGGTATAGTAGTGCGCGACCAGGACGGCATTCTTTTCTTTCAACAAACGTTTGATACGCTCTTTGTATACCTGTTGCTCCGCTTCATCTAAGGCTCTGGGCTTAGGCGGAAATGGATATTCGAGAGTATCAATGGTTTGAGTCTGAATCATGGTGCGGCTCGGCATTGCTACGGGGCTGCGGATTATACAAGCTTTACAAAAGAATTGATACGGCGTGACGGTTGTCAAAGAACTATGACATTGAAGCATATAAATACGAGCGTCATGTTCTATATATAAAGGCAATGTAATGAGGAGGAAACATGTGGATTGAAGGCACTGTTGCAAAACGCAAAGACTGGAATGAAAAGCTGTTCTCGCTGTTTATCCGCGCTGATATTCCCACCTTTATTCCGGGTCAGTTTATTAAGGTCGCTTTGCCATTCGAGGATAAGCGCATAGGTCGGGCCTACTCGTTGGTGAATCAACCAGGCGATTTGCTGGAAATACTGGTTGTCGCTGTCGAAAATGGCAAACTCTCCCCTGCCCTGGCGAACCTTAACGTTGGCGACGATATACAGGTCAGCGACAGAGCCAGTGGCTTTATGACCTTGGATGAGATACCTCCTTGCCGTGATCTCTGGATGTTAGCTACTGGTACAGCCGTTGGGCCTTTTATTTCAATGTTAAGAAGTGCTGAAGTTTGGGCATCCTTTGCTAACATTGTGCTGGTATATGGTGTGCGCAATGCAGATGACCTGGCTTATCTGGATGAGCTTCGCAACATGGAAAAACAACGACCACAGTTTTCTTTATACCTGAGTGTCACCCGTGAATCATTTCAAGGAGCCTATAAAGACAGAATTACAGCCTTAATAAGTAGTGGTGAACTCGAGCAGACAACAGGATTGACCATCAACGCTCAAAATAGCCATTTTATGTTATGCGGAAACCCGCAAATGGTCAGTGAAACGCAAACCATATTAAAAGAGTTGGGATTAAGTCCTCACCTAAAACGACAACCAGGGCAAATAACCATCGAGAAGTATTGGTGAGACAAAAAAATGTGGCTGCGAACAAACTTAAAAACGTCTTACAGAACGTCTTTAATTGCATTATTCTCGCCAAGAAAAGCACATTTTTTGGCCATTACGGTGTCATTTTTGCGCAAAGCGCCTATAAATAAAGCATTCGGAAAGAAAAATGAAACTTTCTGGGAGAATTGGGTTGCACCTGATTCTGAAATAAGTATTATATGCGCCCGTTGCAGCAGACAACGAAAACAAGTGGGTCGTTAGCTCAGTTGGTAGAGCAGTTGACTTTTAATCAATTGGTCGCTGGTTCGAATCCAGCACGACCCACCACTTTCTCAAAGCATTCAGGCAAAGAGAAAATCTGCTACCTTCCATAAGATTGTGGGTCGTTAGCTCAGTTGGTAGAGCAGTTGACTTTTAATCAATTGGTCGCTGGTTCGAATCCAGCACGACCCACCACAATCTAAAAAACCAAACAATCCAAACTCCTATCCTACTTGATACAACCATTTTTGGGTCGTGTTGGGTGAGAATCAGCCGGTTCGACAAATTTTTCTGGAAAAAATTTGAACATCGCGTCGTTAGCGATGGCCCATAGGGCAAAATACAGGATGTATTTTGTAATCCAGCCCACCACAATCTAAAAAAACAAGCAATCCAAACTCCCTATCCTACTTGATACAACCATTTTTGGGTCGTGTTGGGTGAGAACCAGCCGGTTCGACAAATTTTTCTGGAAAAAATTTGAACATCGCGTCGTTAGCGATGGCCCATAGGGCAAAATACAGGATGTATTTTGTAATCCAGCCCACCACAATCTAAAAAAACCAAGCAATCCAAACTCCTATCCTACTTGATACAAGCTTTTTGGGTCGTGTGGGGTGAGAACCAGCCGGTTCGACAAATTTTTCAGGAAAAAATTTGAACATCGCGTCGTTAGCGATGGCCCATAGGGCAAAATACAGGATGTATTTTGTAATCCAGCCCACCACAATCTAAATCCATCTGCTCCTTTAAAGCACCGCGACCCTCTCGATACAACTTGAGTGGCCATTCCAGGGCTAACGCCTTCCGAGCGTAGGATCCTTCACAGTGAAGTGTGAACTGCACACAGAGGGAATAGAGAGAAGCTGGTTTGCCGTCTACCGGGCATAAAAAAACGCCCCAGAGTGGCACTCTGCGGCGTTCAATGAGATTTGCAACTTACAGTTAATTGGCTTTAAGCGTACGAAGCCTAGGTTCTGCCAACTTTCTGGCCGAAGAGTCAGGATATTCCCGCACAACCTGCTCATAAAGCTGCTGTGCCCTGGCAAGATTTGACTGATTCTGAGCAATCATTCCTAACTTCAGCAAGGAGTCGGCACGCTTGTTGGAATCAGGAAATTCGCTAATAACCCGTTCAAAATGGCTAGCAGCACCACTCCAATCCTGTTTGTTAAACAGTAATTGCCCCAACCAGTACCTGGCGTTAGCAGCAAAACCGGAATTCGGATAGGCTCTCAGAAAGGCCTCAAATTCGGGAATGGCTTGATCGTACTGCTTGTCCCGTAGAATCAGATTTACCGCTCTGTCATAAGCTTCTTGCTCGCTCATTGAGCCAGCCGCCGGCCCTGTATCAGCAGCAGAAGTAGAAAAGTCTGACTGACCAGCAACAGGTCTTTTCATAACCGCATCAATGCGTTTATCAATTTCAAGATACAGCTCGCGCTGACGCTCTAGAATTTGCTCAAGCTTGTGGCTATGTAATTCCACTACCCCGCGCAAATCGTTAACCTCGTTCTGCAACTGGTCTAACTGAGCTTGAACAGAATGCTGAGCATTGGTCCTGGCATCCACCATTCTTTCCAGCGCAGCCATACGACTTTCCAAACTGCCGGAAGTTACATCGGTCACGGGCGCAGGAGCCGCACAAACGGCGGCTCCCATAAAGGTTGCGACTAAGGCTACGTGGCGCTTAATCATCGTCAAAACTTAACGATAAACCAATACGCCGCGACGGTTCTTAGCGAACGCCGCTTCGGTCAGGCTTGGATCCAGAGGTTTCTCTTCACCGTAAGACACCACTGAAATCTGAGAGCTGCTTACACCGGCGTTTTGCAGGTAGGTAGCAACAGACTTAGCACGACGCTCACCCAATGCAATGTTGTACTCAGGGGTACCACGGCTGTCACAGTGGCCTTCAACTGTTACACGCTGACCAGGGTTTTTGACGAGGAATGCCGCATGCTTGTCCAGAATACCGTAGTACTCAGAACCAATGGTAGAACGGTCAAAGTCAAAGTACACGATTTGTTCATTTTGCAGTGCATCCAACTCTTCACGAGCCAGCTCTTGAGGAGTTTTCACACGCTCAACAGTACCGGTTTGCACGTTAGAAGATTCTTGTCCTGCGCTGGTTTGAGTCTGATTTGTTGACGCTTGATCATCAACCTGGCTGCTGGAAGAACAAGCCATCAGAGTGATAACTGGCAGAGCAATGATGACGCCCTTGAATACTTTGTTTAGTTGCATTCTCGTGATCCTTATTGTTTTCAAAGGTTTTAACAAATTACATTAAAAACGGCGACCAGCTTGGTGATTTAACCTGTCCATTAGCCGCAGGTAACCTTGCCTTAAAGCGCCCATCCAACGATACAAGCGACAGTACCTGCTTTCTGTTATGCAGGGTACTGTATATTATCATACTGCCGTTCGGCGCAATACTGGGTGACTCATCAAGATAAGTCTTGGTCAGCACCTGCATCAAACCGGACGACATACTTAATCTTGCAATGTGATAGTTACCATTAGTGCGATTAACCATCACCACTTCCTTGCCGTCGGGCGTGACCGTAGCCCCCAGGTTCATCTCTCCCTCAAAAGTCAAGCGGCGAACCTTGCCCGAGCCTAAATTTACGCTATATAACTGAGGTTTACCACCCCGTTCTGAGGTAAAGATGATGTTTTGCCCATCGGGTGTCCAGCTTGGTTCGGTGTCGATATTACGACTGTCTGTCAGGCGACGAAGCTGTCGGCTGGCCAAATCCATAATATAGATATCTGGGTTACCATCTTTAGACAGTACCATCGCCAATTTCTTACCATCTGGCGAGAACTGGGGTGCCCCGTTAATACCAGGGAAATCGGTGATCCGGGTGCGGCTCATGGTATAAATATCCTGAATATATATCTGTGAGCGATGATTCTCAAAACTCACATACGCCAGCTTACTGCCATCAGGAGACCACACCGGCGACATCAAAGGCTCTTTCGAGCGCAGTAAAACGGTTTCGTTGAATCCGTCATAATCTGCGACTACCAACTGATACGGGAAAGGCTCTTGGGCTCTGTCGCGCACAATAACGTAAGCAATACGGGTTAAAAATGCACCACGTTCACCGGTTAGTTTTTCATAAACGATATCAGAGATACGGTGAGCATGCTGCCGGAAGCTATTTCCGTCTATAGCATGCTGACGATTGGCCAGAATATGATCGCTACTGCCGACCAGTTTACCGTTACTCAACACTTGGGCTTTGCCACCGGTAATCTGGCCACGCAGTACATCAATCAGTTCAAAAGATACCAAAAAACGGTCAATTCCCTGCTCTTCAACTTTACCCACCAGAATTGCCTCAATGCCCTTACTGGCCCAAGCGGCATAGTCCACCTCACCATCTCGGCTCGGCATTTGCGGCATATTGGCGGTTTTAATCGGATTGAATTTACCACTTCTGGCCAAGTCGGCGGAAATTACCTCGGACAAACTCAGCGGCATAGGTCCCTGCCCTTTCCATTGGAAGGGCACTATAGCAACAGGCCTGGCCGTATCAATACCTTCGGTAATGACAATTTCCAGCGTTGCATTAGCATTCAGGGCACAACATAGATATGCCACAGCAGCAAATAACAGTTTTTTCATCACAGATTTGGCTCTACGGTTAAGTTAATATCTCTAAGCTTTTCATATACGTCCGGCTCGGGCGATACGGGCAATGTCTCGGCCTTATAAACGGCGGTTTGTGCCGCCCGGCATAAAATCGCATCGCCATTTAACACCCGAACCTGCGTCACCAGTCCATTCGAAGCAAGACGAATGTTCAGTCGGCAGGATTTCCCTTTCATGGATTGATCCACTATCAGGTTGCGCTGAATAGTTTGTTTAATCAGCGCCGTATATTTTTGCAATTCAGTTAGCACTTGCTGGCTACGACGGCGCTGCTGAGCAGCCTGTTCCGCCTGCAATTGTTCCTGCATCTGCCTTTCCATCTCAGCGCGTTCTTGTGCTTCCCGACGCTTACGCTCATCTTCCGCTTTCTTTTCACGCTCGCGTTTTTCTTTGGCAGCCTTCTCCGCCTTTAAGCGCTCTTGCTCCTTACGCTTACGCTCGGCTTCAGCTTGCTCCGCACGCTTTTTCTCTTCTGCCTGTTTACGTTTAGCCTCGGCCGCAGCCGCTTCAGCCTTGCGCTTTTCATCGGCCTTACGCTTTTTATCTAGTTCAAGTTGGCGCGCCCGCTCTTTTTCTTGCTGACGTTTTTTCTCCGCTTCCCTGGCTTTACGCTCTATATCCGCCAGTCTCTGTTGTTCAGCGCGCTTCTCTGCGTCCTTCTTGTCCTGTATTCGCTTAGCTTGCGCATCAATTACCGCCTTATCAATAGCGACGGCCTGCACCACATTTACCTGAGGTAAATCCGGGGTTGGCATAGGTGTATGAAAATTCACACTGACAGCGAGCAGCACAACAAGTACCAAATGCAGAGCAACGGATTTCCATAGGGAAATCTTCAACTTGTCCATCTACTGCTCCGTGGAATCCGTCATCAAACCAACAGAAGGCACGCCCGCTTGTTGTAACAGTACCATCAACTGAACCACTTGGTTGTATGCCACTCTGCCATCGCCCTTAACAACAACTGGCGCCTCAGGTTGCAGCTTTAACTGTTCAGCCACCAGAGCAGCCAATTCATCTGCTGCCATGGGCTTATCGGGATTTCCACCAACATTTAAAAAGTACTCGCCATCCATATTTACAGACGCAATGATTGGTGGCTTAGAGTCGTCAGACAGTGCTTCTGCAGAGGCTTTGGGCAGCTCTACTTTTACGCCTTGTGTCACCAAGGGTGCTGTCACCATAAAAATGATCAACAGTACCAACATGACGTCAATATAAGGAACGACGTTAATTTCCGAGACGGGGCGGCGACGCTTTCTCTCGTACATATCCGCTCCTAGGCTGCGCTTTCGCTGGCGTGAGACTGGCGATGCAGAATACTGGAAAACTCTTCCATAAAGTTGGCATAGCTGTTTTCCAGCTTCTCAACCTGATGGCTGAAGCGGTTGTAGGCAATAACTGCCGGTATGGCAGCGAATAAGCCCATAGCCGTTGC
Organism: Bowmanella yangjiangensis; assembly: GCF_018531185.1. Taxonomy (NCBI): domain Bacteria; kingdom Pseudomonadati; phylum Pseudomonadota; class Gammaproteobacteria; order Alteromonadales; family Alteromonadaceae; genus Bowmanella; species Bowmanella yangjiangensis. The sequence continues at coordinate 1,333,786 of NZ_JAHDJU010000001.1, read as the reverse complement.
AATCAAAGCTTCCGCAATACCAGGGGCAACCATGGCCAAGGTGGCCTGCTGCACTTCTCCCAAGGCGATAAAGGCAGTCATAATGCCCCAAACAGTACCAAATAAACCGATATAGGGGCTGATAGAGCCAGCCGTGGCTAAAAAGGGCAAATGGCTTTCTAATGAATCAACTTCTCGGGACAATACAACCCGCATGGCCCGGTAAGTACCGTCCATGACGGCTTGTGGTGAGGCAGCAGCACTTTTGCGTAAACGGGCAAATTCTTTAAAACCGGCCACAAACAAACTCGCCATACCGGATACTTGATTTCGTGCTGAAATTTCCTGGAACAAGCGGTTTAAATCACCACCAGACCAAAACTTATCTTCAAACTTTCGAACTTCGGCCTGAGCGAACTTCAGCGCTTTGCTACGTTGAAAGATAAATGCCCAAGACACAACTGACGTCGCCAGCAACAACAGCATAACAAGTTTGACCAACAAGCTGGCTTGCATAAATAAGCCAAATACAGACATTTCACCTGACACTGGACAGTTCCCCTAAAATAAATTCCGGTATGCCGATAGGTTTCATCTCAACCAGGTTGACACAAACCACCTTCACCGACGCGCGCACTAATACGTTGTTATTCTGATCTAAGATCCTTTGCTGGAATAGCAAGCTGGCTCGTTTTATCTCAGTTATCTGAGATTCAACCCGCAGTAGTTGGTTAAACCTGGCAGCCGCCTGATAATCCACTTCCACCCGTTTGACGACAAAACCTATGGATTGTTCCAATAACTTGTCTTGTTCTATACCTAAAGCCCGCAACCATTCGGTTCTGGCACGCTCTAAAAACTTCAGGTAGTTGGCATAATACACTATGCCTCCAGCATCCGTGTCCTCATAATACACACGGATTTCATGAATATGCGTCGTCACCGCTAGTTATTCCAAAAGTTATCATTCAGCCCCTAGCATACCAAGACCGACTACCCTCTGTAACGGGTAAACTGTCGCAACTGATGTTTTTTTATACCAATAAACAAAGATGCTAAGCCCTTATTCTATGTGCATTGAGCGCGAATTGGTGTCTTGCACAGTCTCAGAAAATCCATCTTTATGATATATAACTGCATATCTATTTACCTACACTGCATAAAGCCATAACCAAAGGTAAATCCGATAGTATTTTTAATAGATTGTAAAATAGACAAAACAGCAAGGTCGCGTTTTTAAAGGCGTTAGAAGTGATTATTTCAGAAAAATTACAATAACAAATTTAAACAACAAGTTTACACATTAGTTTTACTAATGATAAATGACAGAAAAACTCAATTGTGCAATCACCGTAAAGCCGTAAAATACACTTCGTATTCTGAGCTAGCGCACGATGTTTCATCTTTGAGAGCCAGATGCATTTGTCACATCTCCTGTTGACATGTTCCCTGGAAGAGTTTTCCTTTTCCTTCAACACTTGTTGCTTTTGCCCACCTTTTAGGTGGGCTTTTTTTTGCCTGTTTTAAACGTAAGGCGTAAGGCGTAAGGCGTAAGGCGTAAGGCGTAAGGCGTAAGGCGTAAGGCGTAAGGCGTAAGGCGTAAGGCGTAAGGCGTAAGGCGTAAGGCGTAAGGCGTAAGGCGTAAGGCGTAAGGCGTGAAATTCTGGCTTAACGTATTGATACGTCAATATTTATCCAGACTTTCCCAACTCGGGCAAAATAGCTAGGCGGTTGTTATCTGTTGTTGGTTTACCGCTTCACAGAGAGTCGGACCTGAGCCCGACACCTCTGAGTCACTCCCAACCTCTAACCTTGAACATCAAAGCCCAAATGCAGGAAGGCTCTTTGGGTGGCTATACGTCCACGGGGGGTGCGCTGTAGAAATCCTTGCTGAATTAAGAAGGGCTCTATCACATCTTCTATCGTATCTTTCTCTTCACCAATCGCGGCAGCCAGGTTATCTAACCCCACAGGCCCACCGGAAAACTTGTCGATAATGGCATTCAGTAGTTTTCTGTCCATGTAATCAAAGCCTTCCTTGTCGACATCCAACATGTCCAATGCTTTGGCCGCTACTTGGGCAGAGATAACTCCATCGGCTTTGATTTCTGCATAATCCCGCACCCGGCGTAGCAATCTGTTGGCAATACGTGGGGTCCCTCTGGCCCGTCTGGCCACCTCAAGCGCGCCTTCTTCCTGCATGTTTAAATTCAGGTAATTGGCCGAACGCTGCACAATCTGCGTCAGATCGCGCACATTGTAAAACTCCAGGCGCTGAACAATACCGAAGCGGTCACGGAGCGGCGACGTTAACGAACCGGCACGGGTAGTAGCCCCAACCAGGGTAAAAGGTGGCAGGTCGAGTTTGATAGAACGGGCCGCTGGCCCTTCACCAATCATAATATCCAACTGATAGTCTTCCATGGCCGGATAAAGAATCTCTTCCACTACAGGGCTCAGACGGTGAATTTCATCAATAAACAACACGTCATGGGCTTCAAGATTGGTGAGCAGCGCCGCCAGGTCTCCGGCTTTTTCCAGCACAGGACCGGAGGTGGTTTTAATATTCACCCCCATCTCATTAGCAACAATATTTGCCAATGTGGTTTTGCCAAGTCCAGGTGGGCCGAAGATAAGTAAGTGATCCAGCGCATCCTGACGCTTTCTGGCAGCTTGAATAAAGATTTCCATTTGCTCACGCACATGATCCTGGCCAGTATAATCGGCCAACATTTTGGGACGTATGGCACGATCTACCGCTTCATCTTCTTCTCTGGCAGTAGGCTGGATCAGTCTGTCGGCTTCTATCATGTTTTAGGCATCTCACTCATGCGTGGCTGAAATGTGGATGGCAACGGCATTAAAGCATAGAACGCAATGCGTCGCGGATTAGCTGCTCAGAACTTACACCCTCTTTGTACAAAGACTTGACGGTTTTTTCCGCTTGCGCTGTTTTATACCCCAAAGCAACTAAGGCACTGATTGCCTCATCTCGAGGATCATCCGATACCACAAAAGTATTCTCTACCGGTCCGGTTTGTGAGGCAAGGGTAAAGGCTTGCTCATCGTCGCCAAGGAAATGCTTCAACCTGTCCTTGAGCTCAACTAACAGACGTTCAGCGGTTTTACGCCCTACCCCAGGCAGTTTTATCAGTGCACTGACATCCTGATTTTGCACGCAAATGACAAATTGGCTGGCCGACATACCCGATAAAATGGTCAGTGCCAGCTTAGGCCCAACACCATTGGCCTTGATAAGCTCTCTGAACAAAGCCCGTTCGGCTTTGCTGGCAAATCCGAACAGCAGCTGAGCATCTTCCCGCACCACAAAATGGGTGTATACCACAGCCTCTTTGCCAAGCTCCGGAAGCTGGTAAAAACTGGTCATGGGCATCTGGATTTCATAACCCACACCACCCACTTCAATAAGTACTTCAGGGGGCTGTTTCTCAATTAGTGTGCCGCGAATTCTGCCTATCATTGTTATTTCCTACTATTTATATCTTGCGCCACTCAACCTGGCTTAGCGGCGCAATCGGCCCCTTACCGTTTTACTCGCCTGCCCGGCCAGCTTTATCAAGCTTTGGCTGGTATGACCGTGGCATAACGCCACCGCCAAGGCATCCGCCGCATCTGCCTGAGGTTTACCGGGTAATTTGAGCAAGTAGGTGACCATATGCTGAACCTGCTCTTTGACTGCACTGCCTTTGCCGACCACCGCTTGTTTGATTTGCCGCGCCGAGTATTCAGAGACCAACAATCCCTGATTGGTCGCCGCCACAATTGCCGCGCCCCTGGCTTGGCCAAGCTTGAGTGCAGAGTCCGGATTTCGCGCCAGAAACACCTGCTCAACCGCCATCTGGGTGGGTTGATACTGAGTGATTAGCTCGGTGATGCCATTGTAAATAAGCTGCAGGCGCTCGGGTAACGCGCCCTCTGGCAAACGAATACAGCCACTGCCTAAATACTCAAATTTGCCGCCTACCTGACGTATTACGCCATATCCGGTGATCCTTGAACCTGGGTCGATACCCAAAATGATACTCACTGGTCTTGCTCCCAAGTGCAGGCCAGTTGTTGAATTGCCTTACGATTGGTTTGCGACCACACCTTATCCACTGCATCCTGCCAGGGTAGCCACAGAAAATCACTGTGCTCGCTAAGTTCAATGGCTTGGTTGGGTTTCACCTTCAGGCTAAACACGTATTCAGTGTTGGTGGTCACGCCTGGCGCGTATCTGTGACGCCAGGCTGGACGGATTTCATATTCGTTGGTAATAGCACAATCCACCAGTTGATAACCAAGGTGCGCAACATCAATACCCGTTTCTTCCAGCACTTCGCGCAAAGCGGTCTGGAAAGGATGCTCATCCGGCTCCATAGAGCCGGTGACCGATTGCCAGAAATTGGCATCATCCAGACGCTGCATCACCAGCACCCGGTGATGCTGGTCGTATATCACCACCAGCACCGAGCGCGGCTGTTTAAAACTCATTGGCTGGTTTTAACAGTCTGGATAGCCAGTTCTTTCAGTGCATCAGGATTGGCAGGGGACGGCGCGTCAGTCAACGGACAAGCCGCGGTGGTGGTTTTGGGGAAGGCCATCACGTCACGAATAGAGCTTGCGCCCACCATCAGCATCACCATACGGTCTAAACCAAAAGCCAAGCCAGCATGTGGCGGCGCACCGTAGCGCAGCGCTTCAAGCAGGAAGCCGAATTTAAGCTCAGCTTCTTCATCGCTGATACCCAAAATACGGAACACTTCTGCCTGCATGGCCTGGTCGTGAATACGCACCGAGCCACCGCCCAATTCCACACCGTTTAGTACCATATCGTAGGCATTGGATATGGCATTTTGCGGATCGGCAGCTAGTTGTTTTGGGGTCATACCACGCGGCGCGGTAAACGGATGATGCAGGGCGTACAAATTGCCATCTACTTCCTCGAACATTGGGAAGTCCACCACCCATAAAGGGCGCCACTCACCTTGTAGCAGGTTCAAGTCTTCACCCAACTTGAGACGCAGAGCGCCCAGGGCTTCGGTGACCACACGGGCAGAATCAGCGCCAAACAACAGGATATCACCGGTTTCAGCACCCGTGCGCGCCAACAAGGCATTCGCCACTTCTTCACCGAGGAATTTAAGAATAGGAGACTGCAAACCTTCAAGACCTGCGGCCTTGTCGTTCACTTTTAACCAGGCCAGGCCTTTAGCACCGTAGATCCCGACAAAATTACCGTAGTCATCCAACTGCTTGCGAGACAAACTAGCTCCACCGGGAACTCGGATAACACTCACACGGCCTTTGGCATCATTAGCCGGACCACTGAATACCTTAAACTCGACATCCTTAACCAGGTCTGCCACATCCACCAGCTCCAGTGGGTTACGCAAATCCGGCTTATCACTACCGTAGCGCTGCATGGCGTCGGCATAGGTCATACGCGGGAAGTCACCGAGATCTACATTCAGCAGGTCTTTGAACAAGCCGCGAATCATTCGTTCGGTAATGGCCATCACGCCATCTGCATCGAGGAAAGAAGTCTCGATATCAATCTGGGTAAACTCAGGCTGGCGATCGGCGCGCAAGTCTTCGTCACGGAAGCACTTAACAATCTGGTAGTAGCGATCCATACCCGACATCATCAGCAGCTGTTTAAACAGCTGTGGTGATTGTGGCAGGGCAAAAAACTCACCTTTATGGGTGCGACTGGGTACCAGGTAATCGCGAGCACCTTCCGGCGTCGCTTTGGTCAGGATCGGGGTTTCAATATCCAGGAAACCCTCGTCTTCCAGATAACGACGCACCGCACCTGTTACTTTAGCGCGGAACATCAGGCGCTGAGTCATGACAGGGCGACGCAGATCCAGATAACGGTATTTTAAACGCTGCTCTTCAGAGTTTTCCTGATTAAAATCCAGTGGCAAAGGGGCGGCTTTGTTTAGCACTGTCAGCGCTTTGCCCAAGATCTCAATTTCCCCAGTGCTCATGTCTTTATTGACCTGACCTTCCGGACGGGCACGCACTAAGCCTCGGATCTGCACACAAAATTCGTTACGCACTTTATTGGCTTGTTCGAAAACCTCTGCCAAATCAGGGTCGTACACGACTTGTACTACGCCCTGGCGATCACGCAAATCGAGGAAAATAACGCCACCTAAGTCACGTCGACGATTTACCCAACCTGTCAGGGTTACTTCCTGACCAACAAAGGATGCATTGATATTGCCGCAATAATCTGTGCGCATGAATAAAACCTTGTCCTACAAAAACGGCCCTGAACTGGCCGATAAAAAAAGCCGAAACCAAAGGCCGCATAGTATACCCAAACCAAACGAATATGCGAGGTGTCACGCAGGCTTCTGTCATCACCTGATACTTTGTTAAACTGCCTGGCCGTTGTCGTCAGTCTGGAATGCCATGCCATCTTCTTCATTGCTATTTGCCGGCTGCCCCATGTGGCATATGGATGCTTGGTCTGGCAGCATTTTCCCCGCCGCCACGCCATCGGCACAAAGCCTCTACCATTACAGCCGGTTGTTTAATTCTGTTGAAGGTAATACCAGTTTTTATCAGATTCCCGATGAAGCCAATCTGCGGCGCTGGCAGCAAAGTGTTCCCGAGCGCTTTAAATTTTGCTTTAAGTTTCATCAGAGCATTAGTCACCATCAATTACTGCAGGATGTAGAGCAGCAAACTTTAGATTTTCTGGCCCGGTTTCGGCCTATGGCGACACAAATTGGCTGTTTGATGTTGCAACTACCCGCCCATTTTGGTCCCCGCTACCTGCCACGTTTACAGCACTTTTTACAACGACTGCCGGACGACTTTGTTTACGCGGTGGAAGTGCGCCACCCGGCGTTTTTTGCCAAAGGTGACGAAGAGCGCCAATTCAACAGGTTACTGCTAGATAACGGAGTCAATCGCGTCATTATGGATACCCGTGGGCTATTCAGCGCCAAGGGTAATACCGGCCTGCTGGGTGAGGTGAAAATGAAAAAGCCACGGGTGCCGGTCAATGTGATTGCCACCGGAGCGCACCCCGTAGTGCGGTTTGTTGGCCATCCGGATATGCTTGCCAACCGTCAGTTTTACCAAAGCTGGCACAGTAAACTGCAGCAATGGCTGGATGAAGGCAGAACTCCTTTTGTGTTTTTCCACCTGGCAGATAACAGTGATGCCCCCTGGCTGGCCGAACAGTTTTTTCAGGATTGGCCTAACAAGAACTCACCTTTCACTGTCAACCTACCACGTCAGGCCAGCCAGAGTAGTCTGTTTTAGTTAGCGTCTGTTACAGTTTTCATACAGGTCAGTGTTCACAAGCCTGCTCGTCTGCCATAGGCTTACCTGCAGTAATAATGAAAAGGCATGTAACAAATGCCATCAAGGACACCTAATGAAGATAAAACTCTTATTCAGCCTGATGTTTGGCGTCAGCACTTTGGCAAATGCAACAGAAGGCTATTACCGTTTTCCAGCGCTAGCAGGCGATACACTAGTATTTACCGCGGAAGGCGATCTATGGGTAGCGGGTATCAATCAGCCACAGGCCAGACGCCTAACCACCCACCCTGCAGAAGAAACCATGGCGGCCCTCTCCAAAGACGGCAAATATGTGGCCTTTGTGGCAAATTATGACGGCGCCAATGAAGTTTACATGCTGCCTATTGAAGGTGGGCTGGCCAAGCGTCTGACGTTCGAACAGACGCAGGTAAAAGTGCACGGCTGGACAGCCTCAGGCGAGGTACTGTACAGCACCACGGGACGAGCCGGCATGTCATTTAGCTGGAACCTGTTAAAAGTGAACCCTGATAATCTTAAGGTCACTGAACTGGAAGTAGCCGACGCCGTGGACGGGGTGTTGGATGACACAGGCAAGCATTTGTATTTCAGTCAGTTTGGGTTGCAAGTGTCTGCCGATAATACTCGTCAATACCGGGGCGGTGCGACCGGCGAGCTTTGGCATTTCATACCAGGCAAAGACCAGGAGGCCACCGCGCTGACCGCCAGCCATGATGGTTCTGTACGCCGTCCTATGCTGCATAACAACAAACTGTATTTTATTTCTGATAGCAGCGGTAACGATAATATCTGGCGCATGAACCTGGATGGTTCCGGCACCGAACAAGTTACTAAGTTCACCAATTTAGCCGTACGTCATGCCAGTCTCAGCGGTGATAACCTGGTGTTCCAGTTGGGTGCCGACTTGCAACTGCTGAACCTCGCCACTGGCACAACACAAAAACTGCCATTGGATCTCACCTCGGATTTTCCCAACCTGCGTGAACACTGGGAAAACAAGCCCCTGCGTTACCTGACCTCCACCAGCCTAGCCGGCGAACAAGAAAAAGCCGTATTGACCGCCAGAGGGCGTATTGCCATATCCGGCATTGATAAGTCTCGTCTGGTTGAGATCGCCACCCCGAAAAACTCACGCAGCCGCAATGCTCTGCTTAGTCACGACGGAAAGTGGGTATACGCCTTTAATGATGCCAGCGGCGAGATGGAAATCTGGCGCTACGCCGCCGACGGCTCAAGCGATGCCAAGCAACTAACCCAAGATGGCAACACCTATCGCTGGAATCTAAGCTTGTCGCCTGACGGTAATTCGTTGGTCCACGATGACAAAAAAGGCAATGTTTGGCTGCTGGATATCGTCAGTGGTAAAAACCGCAAAATACTCAGTGGTTATGCGGGCCTTTCACCTATAGCCAGCCTTAGTTGGTCGCCGGACAGCAGTCTGCTGGCCATTGCTGGCACAGGTTTAGGAAAAGATCGTGGGCAAATCACCCTGTTTGATGTCAAAAAGCAGCGTTCGCAAATTCTCACTTCCGAAAAATACGAGTCGTATGCGCCAGCCTTCAGCCAAGATGGCAACTGGTTGTATTTCCTGTCTAACCGCCATTTTGTTGCTACACCAAACTCGCCCTGGGGCGATCGCAATATGGGCCCGGCCTTCGACCGGCGTAGCCAGATATTTGCTTACGCACTCGATGCTAAGGCACGTTTCCCTTTTCAGGCCAATGATGAGCTGTTAGCCGGCTTGGAAAAAAACATCGATGAAGATAAAAAGGATAAAGACAGTAAAGAGGACAAGAAAGCGTCACAACTGGACTGGCAGGGCATTAGCGAGCGGCTTTGGCAGGTCAGCGTTCCCGCCGGTAACTATAAGGGGCTGCAAGCAAATAAGGACTACTTGTATGTCCTTGACCAAATCAGCGAACCCGGCAGCAAGCCGGTGATAAAATCCATTGAGATCAACCCGCAAGCTAAGCTGGAAACCTTTAAAGAGGGCGTAGCAGAGTTTGCCCTGTCCACTGACGGCAAGAAAATGCTGGTGCGGCAAGACGGTGCAGACAATGCCAATATCTTTATCGTGGATGCCAAACAGAAATTTCCGAGCGATACCAGCCAAAGTAAACTCAATAGCCAAGACTGGCAAATGCTGCTGAATCCCAGTGAGGAATGGCAACAGATGTTCCATGATGCCTGGCTGATGCACCGTGACTCGCTGTTTGATAAGCGTATGCGCGGTCTTGATTGGGCAGCAGTGAAAGATAAATACCAGCCTTTGCTGAAGCGGGTCACCGATCGCTACGAACTTAACGACGTATTTGCCCAAATGATGGGTGAACTTAATACCCTGCATTCACAGGTATACGGCGGAGACGTCCCCAACGCCAGCGAGCGTCCTCGTGCCGCCTCCCTGGGGGCCAGGTTCACACAAACCAGCAAAGGACTGGAAATCTCACATATCTTCCAGCATGACCCTGAGCTGCCGGAACGCGCTGCACCGCTGGCGAAACCTGGGGTTGATGCCAAACCGGGCGATATTATCCTGGCCGTCAATGGACAGCCTGTTAAGCAAATCAGTGAACTGGTCAGTGCCCTTAGAAATCAGCACAGCAAGCAGGTTTTACTGGAACTTAAGCGCGGCGGAAAATCTCACCAAACCGTGGTAACACCGGTTAGCAACAGAGATGCCAACCAACTACGCTATCTGGACTGGGTGAGCCAGAATCGCCACAAAGTGGAGCAAGCAAACCCTGATTTTGGCTATCTGCATATTAATGCCATGGGCGGTAATGATATTGCCGAATTTGCCCGCGAATTCTACGCCAATTACAACAAGAAGGGCTTGGTTATCGATGTTCGGCGTAACCGTGGCGGCAATATTGACAGTTGGCTGATTGAGAAGCTGATGCGTAAGGCCTGGGCATTCTGGGAAAACACCCAAGGAGAAGCGTCAACCAATATGCAGTCTGCATTTAGAGGGCATTTGGTGGTGCTGGCTGACCAGTATACTTATTCGGACGGCGAGACATTTACCGCCGCCGTTAAGACCCTCAATCTAGCACCTGTTGTGGGTAAACGCACAGCTGGTGCGGGCGTATGGCTGACCGGTCGCAATCGTCTGGCCGATAACGGCATGGCGCGGGTGGCCGAGTTTGCCCAATATGCCATGGACGGACGCTGGATTGTGGAAGGCTACGGTGTTGCACCAAGCATAGAAGTCGATAATCTCCCCCATGCGACATTTAAGGGCCAGGATGCCCAGCTTCGCTATGCCATCGACTACCTGGAAAAACAGCTGAAGGCCGAGCCGATTCCAGAACTAAAAGGCAAGCCACTGCCGGATGTAAACACCCCCGCAGCGGATGTGCTGAAGTAACGCACCAAGCCGGTCACTGACCGGCTTTTTTTGCCCTTTTCTCATTCAAGCTGCTATACAAACCACCGTCTCAGACCTTCTTAATGACGCCCCAACCAGGCTGAACAAAAAATAATCAAGATTTTTTAACCTTTTAATTACATCTTAACTATACTCGCTTTAAGGTCTGCTTCTGTCGACCTAAGCGTATGATTCATAAGCAAGGATGTCACCGCTGTCATGCCTTTAGCAATGCGGTTCAGACCAAATTTAAGCGCAAAAATGCTGCGACAACATTTTCGTTTTCGACATTTTTGACAAGAGGATCCAGAACAAAACAACGATATCCGGCAAGCAGCTGCACACAGGACACCGGGAAACACACTATCACTATCTGGTTAAAGGTTTGAGCACTGTGCTCAGGCATTAGGTTTCAGGTAAATAACTCGTTCCTTGGGGTTGTATCATGAGTATTGCTGCCCGTTGCGTGATTAGTCCGTCCGTATTGCTATTGTTGCTGTTGCCCGGCCCCACCTTGGCTGATGAGCTGGATATGCGACCTATCCAGCCCTATTTACAGGAAATTGATCGCGTTCAGCAGGATGAGGGAACCTACAGCCCGCAGTTAGGGCAACTACTCTCGCAGCTTGGGGTTGCCTACCAACAGCAAAATCAACATCAATTGGCCATTGATAGTTTTTCCCGTGCATTGCAAATCACCAAAATCAGTCAGGGTATTTATGCCCTGGCCCAAGTGCCAATCATAGAGAAAATGCATAGCAGCATGATGGCTCAGAATCGCTGGAAGGAACTGGATGATCTGCACCAACGAGTGTATTGGTTGGTGAACCGGAACTACCAGCCTGACGATCCACACCTGCTCCCCTACTTGTTCAACTATGCAAGTTGGCTGCTGTTTGTGCACCATCATGAGTTTCTTAACGAGACCTATGTCAGGCTGCTCCAATCCGAAGCCCTTTACCAGCAAACTCACGACATCATTTTGGCCAATTACGGCGACAAAGATCCACGAATGGTGCAAAGCCTGAAGGGATTGGTCATGGCTAACTTCTTTAAATCTCAGCTTGGACCAGCTCAGTTAGAGTTCAACTTCGACAGCCTGGATATGACGCGTCAGGGTAGTTTTTACATGGGCTTACCAGCCGTTGACTATCGCACTGAAAACTATCGTGAAGGCAAGCTGGCCTTAGAAAAGATGGTGGAAATTTATGATGCCCAAACCGAATCAGCAGCCATGCAGAATAAGGTGCTGGCCAGAGTGGGACTGGCAGACTGGTATTTGATGTTCGGCAAAACCACCCATGCTTTCGACACCTATCGCGAAGCCAGGGAACTGGCTCGCCAGGGACAGGAAAACAATGCCTTTCAACTTTTTGAGCGCCCGACATTACTGCCTGATTCAAAAATATTCCTTGGTGAAGATGGCCAATACCGGGAACCCGATCGCTTTGTCCTAGCCAGTTTTGACGTCAATGCCCATGGCAAGGCCAACAATATTCAATTGCTTGATTCTATCCCTTTGGATGCCACCGCGATGCGTTCCAGAGCATTGAAATTCTTGCGTACCGCCAGTTTTCGCCCACGCTTTGAAGAAGAGGAACCAATAGAAACATTGGGGGTTCGGCTGAAACTCAGCAACCCTTAGGAGCAGCAATATGTCGATTCTACACCCCGTCAGACGATACAGAATTTCGCTAATCAGTGCGGCATTGTGTTTAGCACTCACTGGTTGTGAGTCAACATCACAACCTACGCCGCCAACACCTCTGCCATCTAAACCCAGTCCACCAAGCCAGCCCAGCAGCTCATCTGGCCAGGGACAAAAGCAAAGCCAACAACAGGGACAAGGTCAAAATCAGTCTCCACCATCAATGCCTTCCAGTGGCGGTCAACCCAGCCAGTCCCAGGGACAATCCTCATCAAATGATGGCCAAGCGCAGCACAGCCAAAGCTCGGCTGGCGCAGAGGCTTCCCAGCAGGGCAATCAGGGGCAGCAGGACGGGCAGCAATCCGGAGCTAACAGCGACCCAAGTGGCAGCTCAGGAACTATGGGTCAGCAAAGCGAGGGGATGGGTAACGAAGGGATGCAACAACCTGAAACCGGCGCAGGTCAGAGCGAGCAAGACCTAGGCGGCAATGCAAATGGTAGTGAAGAAACCAGCCAGGAAGCCAGTGATGATATACAAGGAGAAGGACAAAGCGAGTCAGATGATATCGACTTTTCAGAGGAAGTAAGTGCAGCTTCTTCGTCTTCTTCGTCTTCTTCGTCTTCTTCGTCTTCTTCGTCTTCTTCGTCTTCTTCGTCTTCTTCGTCTTCTTCGTCTTCAGCTTCACAAGCCGCTTCAGCGAGTCAAGCGCCAAACTCCCAACAAAGTGACGCAACAGACGAGCAGCTTATCGCCAGAGCCGATGCCCGCCTGGAAGGAGCCATGGGCCAATATGACCAGATGATATTGCGTGAAAATAGTTACATTCGGGATCGCACAGCCAAACAAGGTGCCCCCATGCCCGAAGCAAGCGGAAGCGAGGAAGAAGGTGTTGAGTCAACGGAAGATCAAGGTTTTGGCGGTGAAAAAGCCAGTGAAGCAGGTAGCCAAGGAAACGACTCGTCCTCCAATGGCGTCCCTGCATCGGCTGGCTCTCCCTTGCCAGAAGGAGGTACCCCCTTACCAGGTATTGGCGGCGTACCGGCAGATATTCCCAATGCCAATGAGGATGACGTGGTCGCCAGACAAATCCGCGAAGCAGCTATCAAAGAACGTGACCCTGCCCTACGCGAACAACTTTGGAATGAATATCGAAAATATAAAGGCTTGCCACTGAAAAAAGCCACCAACGAGCAATCAGGGTAAATGGGGGAACTCGAATGAAACATTTAGTTCTGTTGTCGTTAGCTTTAGTCGCATTAATGACGGGTGGCTGTGCAACCTACCAAGTGAAATCGACTAACACGACACCGGTAGTCACCCAGCAAACCTTATTGAATGAAAACCAACTGCTGGATGTTGCCATAGTGCGCTTTGACCCGGGTGAAATGCCCGAGGAAGATGACGAAAACACCCTCTACTTTGCGGAAATACGTAAAGCAGAAAGCCAATATTTTCCTTTTCAGTTAATGCAGGCCATGCAAAAAAGTGCCGCGTGGGGGCCGGTTCGCATCGTTCCTCAAAACTCTGTGCCCCTGGATTTGAATGTAACAGGAAAAATACTCTCTTCAGATGGCGAGAAGTTACGTCTGTGGATCCATGCCTTCGACGCCAGTGGCCGAACCTGGCTGGAAAAAGAATATGAAAGCCAGGCCAGTCGCTACGCCTATGACCCCAAATATAAGCAAACCGGAGAACCCTTCCTTGACCTATACAACCGCATCGCCAATGACCTGCTGCAATACCGTCAGCAATTAAACGAGCAGCAGGTTGCCTATCTGCATGAATTGGCAGCCTTGCGCTTCGCCAGTGAATTTTCTCCTCAGGTATTTGGTGACTACGTAAAGCAGGACAGTAATGGCTACGTCAGTATCAACAGGCTTCCTGCATCCGGAGACAACATGATGCAGCGTCTGCAGGCCATTCGTGAGCGTGACCAAATGTACATAGATACCTTGCAGGAATATTACTCGCAGTACGCCCGTGAAATGACTGTGGCCTACAGGGCCTGGCGTGGCCAGAGTTATCAGGAAGTCATTGCGATGCGGGAGCTCCAGGAAGAATCACGTAAACGCATTATGCTCGGTGCGGCAGCCATTCTCGGCGGCGTATTAGGTGCTGGAAGCCCAGACGCTGTGGCGCGCGCGGCCTCTTACGTTGGCGTAGCTGGCGGTGGCTACATGTTAAAAAGCGGTATGGATAAAGCGGATCAGGCACAGATCCACGTTGACGCATTACTCGAATTGGGAGAGTCACTGGAAGCCAGCATCGCGCCGCAGAGTATCGAACTGGAAGATCGTACCGTCACACTGTCAGGCACAGTAGATGACCAATACCAGCAGTGGAAAGCGCTGCTCAGGGAAATTTATCAGTTAGAACGTGGACAATCCGAACCCTAGCCCTCACAAAGAAGAGGTAGTTATGCAGGATGAAAAACCAGACAACGACAACCCGACGTCACCACCAAGTTTCTCGGTAGAAAGAGTCGGCTCTCCCATTAATCCCGGTGGCAGGTCATATATTCTGCTGCCACTGGTGCTATTCAGTCTGTTGCTGATTGTTGCCATCTTCTATCTGCCGGAATGGCTGCCCAAGGCCAACAATACAGCCCTCCCCGCGCCGGAGCCAGTCACCAGTAAACTTGAAGATAGTCCGTTTCAAGATGCGCAATTAGCGAAAGCCAGGCGTGAAGCACAGGATGTCCTTCAGCAACTGCTAACCGTGCAGCAAGAGCTCGAAAACATAGCGGTGCAGCGCTGGGCCGAGGAGAGTTTTCAGCAAGCCCTGCAATTCGCCGCAGACGGCGATAGTTACTATCAGCAACGCCAGTTCACCCAGGCGCTGGCACAATACCAGACAAGTCTGGAGGCTTTGCAGAGCCTGCAAACTCAAGGACAGCAAGTGCTGGAAGCCGCCTTAAATGATGGACAAGCTGCCCTAGCCAATGACGATGTTGACGCTGCCATCCAAGCGTTTGAACTGGCCTATGCCATGGCGCCAGAACAAGAGGCTGCCGTATCCGGTTTACAGCGCGCTCAAAATTTACCAGCGCTACTCAAACTGCTCACCGCCAGCCAATATGCTGAAGAAGATGGCAAGCTGGACGACGCCATTGAGTTTGCTAACCAGGCCCATGGCCTTGATTCAATGCATCTGGGTGCCAGCCAAACCCTGGCACGCTTACAGCAGAACAAATTGGATCGCTTGCATCGCCGTTATATGTCAAGCGGACTGTCGGCCTTAGCCAACAACGATACACAGCAGGCCATCGATGCTTTCACCCAGGCGCTTCATCTTAAGCCCAAAGACCAGGACAGTCTGGACGCCATGCGCCAAGCGAAAAGCAAGCAACTGGCGCAGCGAATTGCTCTGCTGATGCAAGATGGCCAGACACTCGAGGCTAGCGAGCAATGGCCAGAGGCCATAGAGCGTTACAAACAAGCTGATGCACTGCAATCTGGACTGGTGCAGGTAAGGGTCGCCCTGCTTCGCGCTCAGGCCAGAGCCGAGCTGGATGAGCTGCTTAGCGCCAGACTGGCTGCCCCTTTGGCCCTGCGCGATGAACGTCATTATGCCAATGCGGCCGAATTACTGGATCAGGCCAGCCGCATAAAGCAACCCGGCCCCCGCCTCAGCGACCAGATAGATGATCTGCAGCACTTGCTCATCCAGGCCAGACAGCCTGTTACCGTTCAGCTTTTATCCGACAAACAAACTCAAGTACAGCTGTTCAAGGTTGGCGGACTTGGGGTTTTCGACAGCAAGCAAATCCAGCTCTACCCAGGCAAATACATCTTGCAAGGCACTCGTGCCGGATATCGGGATGTGATGCATGAGTTTGTTCTTCAAGCCGGCGAAGCCGCTACCACTATTAGTATTCGTTGTACCGAAAAAATAGGCAGCATATGAGCAATCTGCAGATAAAAAATGCCACCCTGATCACCCCGGCAGTTTTTGAGCCTGGCAGCCGGCAATCGCAGCCTCGACGTCGTATCTGGCGCCCCTGGCTGTGGCTGGTAGCCATATTGCTTTGTGTCTTGCTGGGTGTCGCTGGCTTTTTGCTCAGTGCCACCAGCCTGGATATACAAGTCAGTCCATCTTCCAGCCAGATTCGGCTGGAAGGCCCCTATCAGATGCAAATTGCCGGGCGCAGATTGTTAATGCCAGGCCAGTATAAGCTGTATATAAGCCAGTCGGGGTACACCCCTTATGAGCGCCAGCTCGATACCGCCAGCGAAGATCACTTTCGCCTAAATGTTGAGCTGCAGCCTCTGCCAGGTCGACTCCAGATTTCCAGCAATGTCAGTGCACAGGTTTATCTTGATGACCAATTACTGGGCAGCACCGATGAAACCTTGCTTAATGTGCCGCTTGGAGAACAAAGCCTTCGTTTTGAGGCGTCGCGTTATCAAAGTCAGTCAAAGGTTGTTGAAGTGCAGGGCTATGATCAGCTGCAACAGTTTGACCTGGAACTGTTGCCAAACTGGGGAACCCTGGCACTGGACAGCTACCCCAGTGGTGCCACCTTAAGTGTCGACGAACAACCTTATGGTCAAACCCCTTTGGATATTGAGCTGTTGGCTGGTAGTCATAAACTGCAACTCTCTCACCCAGGCTATCAGAGCTGGCAGCAGCGTATTGATATCCGTGCGGGTGAAAGCCTTGCTATTAGCCAGGCCAGATTATTGCCAGCATCGGCCTCCTTGCAGCTCACATCGACACCTGCTGGGGCAAGTGTCAGCCTGGACGGCTTATATCAAGGAAAAACCCCCCTTGAACTGTCACTAAGTGCAGGAACAAATCATGAGTTGTTATTGCTGCGAGAAGGGTATCAACCCACCAGGCGCGAGATTCAGGCGAGCGCGGGTAGCAGCCAGTCATTGGCGCTGAATTTAGCGCCCCTGCTCGGCAAGGTGTCGGTAAGTACTTCGCATCAGGATGCGCTGCTGTATATCAACGACATTCTGCTTGGTCGCGCCAACCAAACGCTGGAGTTAGCCGCCCATCCACAGAAACTGCGAGTGAGTCTGGCTGGCCATGCCGACTTTATCCAGACACTGACTCCCAGGGCCGGACAAACCATCAAGGTCCAGGCCAAGCTGAAGACCCTTGAACAAGCCCGGTTTGAGGCGCTTCCAAGCCAGCTGACATTGTTGGGCGATGCCAGGCTGAAACTCTTTCATCCCCAGGTGAGCTTTGAAATGGGCGCATCCAGGCGTGAACAGGGACGTCGCGCCAATGAAACCTTGCACAAGGTCGCCCTGGCCCGCCCCTTTTATCTGGGCACCACCGAAGTTACCAACCGCCAGTACCGGCAGTTTGCCTCCTTTCATAGCTCTTCTCATGCTGAAGGAGCCAGTCTGGATGGCGACAATCAACCTGTGGTCAACATCAGTTGGCTGGATGCAGCCCGCTTCTGCAACTGGCTTTCCACGCAGGAAGGGTTACAGCCTTTTTACCTTATCGAAGACAATCAATATCAGGGCTTCAATGCCACCGCCAATGGCTATCGTCTGCCGAGTGAAGCTGAATGGGCCTGGGCATCACGCTATCAGCAGGACCATATGCAGCAATTTAATTGGGGTCAGCAACTACCTCCGCCAGCCGGTACTGCCAATCTGGCTGGCATGGAAAGCGCAGCATTAGTTGGTGACGTACTGGCCGGTTATGAAGACAACTTCAAGGTCAGCGCGCCGGTGGCCAGTTTTCACGCTGACAATAAGGGCCTGTATGACCTGATGGGGAATGTTTCTGAATGGGTACATGACGTTTATCAGATCCATTCCGGACTGAATTTCAAGGCAGATACCGACCCTCTTGGTGCTCAGCAAGGTATCCACCATGTCATTCGAGGCGCCAGTTGGGCCCATGGTCGCTTGACCGAAGTCAGACTGTCTTACCGGGATTACGGTAGCGACGCCCGCCGCGATGTAGGTTTCCGCCTGGCCCGTTATGCCGAATCCCTGAACACAAACACGGAGATTAGCCCATGAGCAGAAAGCTGAAACTAATGCTGCTGGCGATGCTACTGAGTTGTCAAACCGGACAAGCATTTGCCCCTGATCAACCCGAGTTAAACCGCGAAGGCATCTTCATCCCCTCCGAGGAAATCTCCGAAGATGCCTCGGTTTCTTTTCCCACGGATATATGAGGTTCGCTATGGAAAATCGTGTCCCCCGTGAGTTTATCTACCAGCTTTTTAGCTTACTACTGGCCATTATCCTGGTGCATGGTACCTATGTATCTTTAATCAGGCCCAAGGCCGATGCGCTGATCCAACAACAAGCCGAACTACAAAGCCAGGGACAGACCATTCAGGTTCAGCGTTCCTGGTACGTAGTGCTAAAAGATTTTGAACAGGAAAGCTGTTTTATTCTGATGCTGTGGGCTTGCGCCATCATGGGCTTTAAGGCCTGGCAGTTACAAGGCGAGAAGCGTATGTTGTCGCGCCATTGGCTAGCTATAGAACAAGGCACTACCATCCTGCCTGCCGATGCGGTCAATCTGTGCAGGCCGCTGCAAGCTCTGCCTGAGCAACAGCAGCAACTGCTTACTCCCCGCACTTTGTTGAGTGCCCTGCAACGTTTTGCGGCTACCGGCGATGTCACCGCCGCCGCCGATGCCATCAAGGAACAATGTGATACCGAGTCTGACCGACTGGACAGTGAGTTATCGCTGGTGCGCTACATAGCCTGGGCCATCCCCTCTATTGGCTTTATCGGCACGGTAAGGGGAATAGGCGATGCCCTGGGACAGGCCCATAAAGCCATTGAAGGCGATATTACCGGGGTGACTCAGGCATTGGGGGTGGCATTTAACTCAACCTTTATCGCCTTGCTTATCAGCATATTCATCATGTTTATCAGCCATCAGTTACAGCTACAGCAAGAACGCGTCGTCACCCAAACCAAACGCTACGCGGATGAACACTTGCTGCGCTGGATGAAGCAACTGGATTGAGGTGCAAGATGGACATTCTGGCGATCAACGATATTGCTTTGAGCCTTCATCGGCAAGGGCAACACATTGAACATTTGTGCCTGGTTTGCGAGCAAGACAAGCAGTTATTGTTTGACCAACAGGCCTTAGCCAAGCAGCGCTTAGTTCCTGGGCAGTGCACCAGCAGCTACTGGCAACAACTCAGCCTTGAGCCGATAAAATCCGCAGAAGGAGTGCGCCACGCGGCAGACTTAGCTCACCAGCAACTATTGACCTTAGCTGAAAAAGTCGGCGCTTCCCCCGTGTTGGTTGCGGTACCCGCCAGCCTTACTCAGACTCAACTCTCGCTATTGCTGGGTATTATGCGAGAAACCCCCTGGCAGGTTACAGGCTTGATCAATACCGCCCTTGCCAGCTTGATCAATGGCGCCGAAACCGGCGCCCACCTGCATATCGCCTTGCACAGCAAGCAGTCAGTGATAACCGAACTCACAGCATCTGACAACCTCAGCCAAGGCAATCATCAGCTAGTGAGCGGTGTAGGCTTAGATCCATTATGTGAGCATTTGATGAAACACCTGGCCAGACGTTTTATTCAGGAACAGCGTTTCGACCCCATGCATCAAGGCAGTACCGAGCAGGCTTTGTATTTATGGGTCAGGCAGTATTGCAACGGTCAGCCACCATCACCGCTTCGCATTGCTGACAGATCTCTCACACTTGATAACACAGAGCTGACGGGCGTCATCCGGCAGTTCCTTACGCCCTTGTATCAACTGTTGGACAATAGCCCCCATCAGATTTGGTTGAGTCATCACCTGGCCCGTTTACCCGGTGTGGCGGCATCACTGCCAAAAGCCAGGCTTCTCAGCAGCAGCGACGTGCCTGCGATCAGTGAACTGACCTTGCCGCAGGCAACGTCAGGCGGGATAAGTCTGATTGATAGCCTTCCCCGCACAAAGTACAGTCGTCGGCCCCTGCCACGGGCAACGCATTTACTTTATGAAGACCATGCCGTGGCACTACAAGAGGGCCACTATGGCTGGCTGAACAACCAATTAATGCACTCTGCCACCGACATGGCATTTAGCATACATCAGGGTTCAGATGGCTTTGTTCTTAGCCCTTGTGACAACTGGCAAAGCTCACTGGCAGGCCATGACACTACTCTCAGTCCAGGTACAGAGCTACATCTGCGTAGAGGCAATACAGTCCATCCAATTCGTTGTATCCGGGTTATGCCATGAGCAGAAGAAGCCGTCGCCAAACTTCTAATTTCAGCCTGGCCTTTCTGGATGTGATGTCCTGCGGCTTTGGCGCTGCGGCGCTGCTGTTTCTGTTACTCAAACACGGCATTGATGAAAATCGCGAACAATTGCAGCAACAAGATGTGTCCGAGGTAAGGCTGCTCGAAGAGGAAATTCGCGTTGGCAAAGAAGATCTGGTCAGAGCCCGCAACATCATTTCTGATGCCGATGATGAACTGGCCCAAGCGCAGGGCCTGGCCAGACAAATCGAGCAAGAACTTAAACAACAACGCAGCATGATGGAGGCCATGGATCCGGAACAATGGAATGAGGCCATCAAAAAACTGCAGGAACAGCTGGCCGCACTGGAAAAAGAAAAACAGCAACTGCTGGCCGAACAGCGTGAAGGCGAAAACGTACAAAAGTTTGTTGGCGCCGGCGACCGCCAATACCTTACAGGGCTTCGCCTGGGTGGCCAGCGCATTCTGATCTTGCTGGACGCCAGCACCAGCATGTTGGACGAGCGGTTGGTCAATATCATACGCCGCCGTCATATGCAGGAGGACATTCAGCGCGCGTCCCCAAAATGGCTGCGTGCCCAGGACAGAGTCTCCTGGCTGGTATCCCAGTTTCCCAAAGACAGTCATTACCAGATTTACCTGTTTAACACCGATGCACGAGCGGCAATTAAGAATACTCAGGGTAACTGGCTGAAAGTCAGTGATCGTGACAGCCTGAAACAGGCCATGGACGGCATGCGCGCCGCTCTGCCTGCGGGCGGCACCAGCCTGGAGCGGGCTTTTTTATCTGCCGGTGGCCTGGATCCTCTGCCCGACAATATATTCCTGATCACCGATGGTCTGCCGACTCAGGGATTGCAAGCCAACAGCCAGAATACCATCTCAGGCATTGAACGCTTGGAGCTGTTTAAAAAGGCCGTACAAGGATTACCTCAAGGTGTGCCAGTTAATACTCTACTCAGCCCCATGGAGGGCGACCCCATGGCCGCTGCCGCATTCTGGCAACTCGCCCAACATACCGGCGGATCCTTTCTTAGCCCTTCGGAGGACTGGCCATGAAAAGCCGTCGCCAGATCACCGATATCTTTAGTATTTCGTTTCTGGATGTCATTTCCTGTGGCTTTGGCGCCATCATTATTCTGATGCTGATTGTGCGCAATGTGCCGCCAGATGTTATTGAGCAGGCCGAACTGGATCAGCAAGGCTTGATACAAGACTTGCAACGCCAGTTATTCGAACTGCGCGGCGAAACCCAGACGTTAAACCGCCAGATGACCGCTAAGCACGAGCAGTTATCTCTGGAAAAAGCCCGTATAGCTAGATTACGTACCGAAATGGAACTCATGCAAAGCCGCTACGCCAGACTGTCGGATGCCCAGCAGCTGAGCGCCAGGCAGAAGGGCGAACTGGAACTGGCCAGACAAAGCCTGACAGAGGAAATGCGTCGTCTGCTGGGCGATAACTATAAACGTAAAAACGATCTGATCGGCGGTATTCCCGTGGACAGTGAATACATCATTTTCATTATCGATACCTCCGGTAGCATGGTGAATTACGGCTGGCAACGCATGATAGATGAGATCATCGCCACCCTGGATATCTACCCTAATGTTAAAGGTATTCAGATCATGAATGACATGGGCGATTACATGTTCAGCAATTACAGACGCGAATGGATCCCTGACACCCCTGCCCGTCGTAGTGCCATTATCCAGCGCCTGCGTGGCTGGCATCCTTTCAGTAACTCGTCACCTGTAGAAGGGGTATTAGCTGCTATTCGCTCCTTTTATGCCCCGGATAAGAAAATCAGCATTTATGTGTTTGGTGACGAGTTTACCGGCCGTTCCATCAAACAGGTGGTAGACACAGTGTCGCGCATCAATCAAATGGCAGAAGGCAATCAGAAACGCGTGCGCATACATGCGGTCGGGCTACCCGTGCAATTTGCTAATCCGCCGCAGTACCAAATGACCGGCATTCGCTTTGCTGCGCTGATGCGCGAACTAACTCTACAGAACGGCGGCACTTTTATTGGTTTAAATGACTTTCGTCCCGGCTACTAAGCCCTGGTAACTATTGGCAACCTTGTGCCCTGAGGCACCCCAGGAGGAAAACATGACAAGACGGCTCGCAATACTGGCACTGTGTCTGCTGCTTGGCAGTTGCTCCAGCAGCTTTAGGGTTAAAAGTCAGGTTCCTCAGCCTTTGGTTCAACCAATGCCCCTGACCATGGGGACTTACTATCCAGTGGCGTTACGTAACTACCGTTACGAAGAAAACAACGAAGCACGTGAAGATTGGAATATCGAGCAAGGTGACGCACAAATGCAAATGTTCAGCCGGGTACTGAGCGGTATGTTCAAAAACCTGGTGGAACTGCCTGCCCAATCTGGCTCTGCCGACCTGATCCTTACCCCCGTTGTGGAAGAGTTTCAATACACAGTGCCTCGGGAAACCCGCGGCAAGATTTACGAAGTGTGGTTTAAGTATCACCTGCAATTACACGAAGGTAGCGGCCGTCTGGTAGCAGACTGGTTTATGACTTCCTATGGCAAAACCCCAACCGCCTTTTCCACCACAGATGCTGATGGGTTGGAGCTGGCAATTCAGATGGCCCTGCGCGATGCCGGTGCCAAGTTACTCATGGATTTCTCCCGGGTACCGGAGATCCGTCAATGGATGGAGCAAAACCTCAATAAACATACCCTAGCTATCCGAGGAGAGAAACCATGAACCCATTCTACCTGCTTCCCTTGCTACTCTTGGCTGGTTGCTCCAGCGTCACCATTGATGAATTTCGCAGCGGTAGCACCAGTTTAAACAGTGGCGAGTCTATTGTGATCCTCGGCAGGCGACATGCCAATAACTATGAAACCGAGCCGTCGCTGATTAACTGCTTACAGGAAACCATGGCAGATAAAGGCCTTAACGTTATCCCTGAGCAGGAGTTTCTCGATGAATTTTATCCGTTCTTTGAACCCCGTACCGCACCGCTCAATCTACCGGGCATCAATAAACTCCGTAGCTACGATAAGCTGGCACAGCGTATGGAACAGCGAAATCTTCGCTATCTGATTTGGGTAGATGGTAATACAGAGACCACCTCTAGTGTCGGCTCCATCAGTTGTGCTCTGGTGCCGGGAGGTGGGTGTCTGGGCTTTGGTAGTTGGGATGATGAGGCCGGCTACGAGTCGGTAATTTGGGATCTTAAACGCGAAGTTGTCGCGGGACGCATTCATACCAGTGCCAAAGGCACGTCCTATATGCCGGCAGTGGTAATTCCAATTCCTTTGCTGGCACAGGTTGAAAGCGAGGCCTGCAAAGGACTGGGTAAGCAGTTAAGCGAATTTTTCCAACCACAAGGAGAGCCGAGCCATGGCGTACAGAATTAGTCTGTTGTTTATCCTGGGGACCATCTGTTTAGTTAACGGTTGCGCTACTAATCCGGCTACGGGTGATGCCGAGTTCGTCACTATGTCGGAGTCCAGTGAGCTGGAAATCGGTCAGGAGATGCATAAGAAGATCCTGGAAACTCAGCCTATCTATGAAGACGAAAAAGTCACCGCCTATGTAAACCGGGTCGGCCAGGCACTGGCCAAAGTTGGTGAGCGCCCGGAGCTTACCTATCACTTTACGGTTCTGGACAATCCGCAAATTAATGCCTTTGCTCTGCCCGGTGGTTATATTTATGTCAACCGCGGCCTGCTGGCCTACATGCACAGTGAAGCTCAGCTAGCGGCCGTGCTAGCCCATGAGCTTGGTCATGTCACTGCGCGTCATGCCGTGCAACAAGACACCGCCCGCACCGGCGCCAAAGTGCTGACCGTGATGTCGGTACTGACTACTGGTAGCTGGGCTTTGGGGGATGCAGCCAGTTTATGGAGTAGTGCTGCTGTAATGGGCTACGGGCGGGAAATGGAATTGGAAGCCGATGGTCTGGGAGCCCGCTATCTGTCTAAAGCCGGCTATTCTCCTCACGCGATGATTGAAGTGATCTCCACCCTCAAAGACCAGGAAAAATTTACCCGTCATCTGAATGCAAAGTCCGGCCGTCAGCAAACCTACCATGGCTTGTTTTCCACCCACCCGCGCAATGACACACGCTTAAAAGAGGTGGTAGATAAAGCAGCCGAACTGGAGAAGCACACTCAGGTTGTGGCTAAAGACCCGGCAGAATTTCGCAACACCATGGAGGGGTTGGTATATGGCCCGAGTTACCGCCGTCCGGAACAGAATAACCCTTCAGAGGAAAACCGTTTTACTCACAGCCGTTTAGGTTTTTCTCTGGTCTTTCCGGATGAATGGCAAGTGACTAATGCCGGGCACACTATAGTGGCCGAAGCGCCGGATAAAAGTGCACAAATCCATATGGAAGTCACCCGTCGCCAGGAAGAATTACCACCAGGTAACTATTTACGTAAATACTATGATGTGCCGCTTTTGATGCGTTCTGAAGACTTTAGTCAGGCCGGTATGTTGGGACACACAGGTATCCGCCCGGCGGATGACAAACTCCCCCAACCCAGCCGGGTTGCCATTTTCTATCGTGGTTCGCTTATCTATATGCTCCAGGGGGAAGTAAACAAGCCTGCGCCAGATACGGATTACGACAAGCTGTTTATGGACAGCATCCATAGTTTTGCCCCGGCTCGCGGCACCGCGGCACTGCCCAAAGCCAAAACAATCAGCTATGTGCAGGCGAGCCCCGGCACCACCTTTGCCGACATCGCCAAGCGTATGCGAATCGGTCGCTACGCCGAGGAACAACTGCGCCTGATCAACGGCTACTACCCCAGCGGCGAGCCGCAGGAGGGGGAATGGTTGAAGATTATTAAATAAACAGTGGTCGGCAGCACCCGACAATAGGGAGGTTAATTGGATGCTACGGATGATCCGTAGCATCTAAACGGGCATCATCAGAAAAGTACTGGCGGCCTTTTCAAGCTAAGGGCCTCACTTTACTCCATCATCGCCTTAATATGCACTGTCACACTGCGGCCCAGGGCGCTCATTGCATAGCCCCCTTCCAAGGTGGAAAGCATCTTGCCGTTACAATGTTTGTTGGCAATTTGCTTTAATTCGCGGGTGATCCAATCGTAGTCGGTTTCCACCAGACGAAAATGCGCCATATCGTCTTCGTAATGCCCATCAAAACCAGCAGAAATCAAAATAAGCTGTGGAGCAAAGGCATCAATTTTGTCCAGCCACTGGTTAATCACTGCCTCACGAAAACTGTCGCCGTCTGTGCCGGGAGGCAGCGGCAAATTGAGAATATGCTCATTACCCGGTCCGACATTAAATGGGTAAAAGGGATACTCATAAGAGGAGCAAAACAATACACGTTCGTCGTCAAAAAAGATGTCTTCGGTGCCGTTACCATGATGAACATCAAAATCCACGATAGCGATGCGTTCCAGCTTGTACTTGTGCATCGCCCAATGTGCCGCGACGGCAATATTGTTAAACAGGCAAAAGCCCATGGCTTTATCCCGCTCTGCATGGTGACCTGGCGGGCGCACGGCACAAAAAGCCTGCCCTACTTTATCCTGCATCAACATGTCCACCGCCATCACATTAGCTCCGGCGGCATAAAGGGCGGCTTCCAGACTACGTGGCATCATGGTGGTGTCATCGTCCAACTGCACTTTGCCCTCTTTGGGCGTACAGGCAAACAGCTTGTCCACATAAGCCTTATCGTGCGCCAGATACAATTGCTTGCGGTTGGCCTTGTCCGCCTCTGCACGCAAAATGGAATAATCTAGTCCGGATGCTATGAGCCTGTCGTTGATAGCATCCAGACGCTCCGGTGATTCAGGATGTTCATCTCCAACATCATGCAGGGCGCAAGCCGGATGACTGATAAATACCAAGCTCATAAATCAGCCTTTAACGACAGTTTTAACATCACTTCTCCAGGATCTTCAGCGGGCATACGTTTAAAGTTGGCACTTTCAAACACCCGCAACATATTTTTATTGTCCGACCGCACATAGGCTTGCATGGATTCCAGGCCCCGCATACCGGCAATACGGATCATTTCGGCCAGCAGTTGGCGGGCCATGCCTTTACCGTGATATTTTTCACGGGTCACAAAGGCCACTTCACAGCTGCTGCCATCGTCATTAAGATAATACCGCCCTACCGCCTGAATTTCTGACACCGAGCCTTGCTGTCTGACGATACACAACGCTAAGTCGCGGCTCTGATCCACACTGACCAAACTGCAGGACTTTTCCCTGGTCATCTGGGTAGGATAATAGTTATATCGATAAAACAGGGTTTCCTTGGTGTGCGAGTAGAAAAACTCCTGCAAACGGCGTTCATCAGCCGGGTTTAAAGGGCGCAAGTCAAAGCTCACACCATCAATAATCAGGGTTTTAACACTGATTTTGCCAAGCTCAGGTACTTCACGGGGATAGTCTTTCTGATAATGCGGTACCCAATAGTGTTTACGCACCTGCTCCAGTAATTGGGCTCGAAACTTAGGATGGGCAACCCGAATCAACTCCAACGCTCGCTCACGAATACTGCGGCCTTTTAACGAGGCGACACCAAATTCGGTCACCACATAATGCACGTGCCCCCGGGAAGTGACCACCCCACTGCCTTGGGTAATATGCGGCACAATACGGGACACCTTACCGTTTTTGGCCGTAGAGGGCAAAGCGATGATGGGCTTACCACCTGGGCTGATAGCCGCCCCGCGAATAAAGTCCACCTGCCCGCCTATACCACTATAAAACTGATAACCGATGGAGTCCGCTACGACCTGACCGGTTAAGTCCACCTCAATGGCGCTATTGATAGCCACCATCTTATTGTTACGGGAGATATTTACCGGTGAATTGACATAGCCGCTTGGGTAGAACTCCACATGCGGATTGCCGTCAACAAAATCGTAAAGCCGCTTACTGCCAAGGCAAAAGCTGGTAACCGTTTTACCCGGGTGGAAGGTCTTCTTGCGGTTATTGATTACACCTTTGGCAATCAAATCGATGATGCCGTCAGTTATCAGCTCGCTGTGTACCCCCAGGTCTTTATGATGTTGCAAATATTGCAATACGGCATTAGGGATCTTACCTATCCCAAGTTGCAAGGTTGCACCGTCCTCCACCAACATCGACACATACTGGCCAATCCGTTCTGTGACAGGATCGGACTCAATATCTGGCATTTGTGGCAATTCCTGCTGGCGCTCAATACTGGCACTTAATTGCGAGACGTGCACAAAAGAGTCGCCACTGGTGCGCGGCATTAACGGATTGATCTGGGCAATAACGTACTTAGCTTTACGTACCGCCGCCTGCACCACATCCACCGACACACCCAACGAGCAGTAACCAAATTTATCCGGCGGCCCCACCATAATTAAAGCGGCATCCAGCGGCAAAATATCCGTTTCAAACAGGCTGGACACTTCGGACAAGAAGCACGGTGTATAGTCAGCTCGCCCTTCGGAAACGGCTGCCCGCATTTTGTCACCGCCGATAAAAAAGGTATTTACCTTAAAAAGATCATTGTATTTAGGTTCTACCCAGCGGTGATCGGCCAGGGTCAGAATATGCACAACTTCTATATCATGCAGGCCCTGGGCATTGGCTATCAGGTCGTCTATCAGCGCATTAGGCACAGCGGCATGGGAGCCGAGAAAAATACGATTACCGGATTTTAATAAAGTCTGCCAATCAGGCCGGTTCGGCAACGCGGTATACATATGTAACTCCTTTAATACCCGGGCGATGTACAAGCTATTTTGTCACCCAGCAAGCCTTCATGGTTTGATATAAACCAAAGCGCTTCGAGTTATCTGCAACTTGCCGTAACATTAGCAGATAGACTTGGTAGTAAATAGTAATTCCATTAAATAACAAAATCTTAGTTCATGGTATTAGCTGTTGTATGAACGGAAGCGAAAAATGAGTCGAGCAGGTAATCTGCCTCTTAGGATCTTAATCATCATCCCCACAACCTTGCTGTTTCTGGTTGGTGCCATGCTAATCGGTGGCATATTTGTGCATACCAGCCTGGATACAGGCAGAGCATTTGGTCATCAGATGGCAGAAGAGCGCAGCAAGCGACTAGCCAGCCAAATATTGCAACTAACCGAACAACTGCCCGCAGTCTTAACCTTAAATGCCGAAGGTATACTAGGTGGACGCCTGGATATTCAACAACCAGAAAGCCTGGCCCCCTGGTTGTATACACAAATCCGGCAGTTTGAGCGTATCTCTTTTATTTCTGTTGCCTTACCGGATGGACGCTATATTACCGGTGCCCGCGATCCAGGCGAAAACATCCAACCGCATATTGCCGCTAATTTCATTGATGGCCGATTAAAGTTAGCGGGTTATCAGGCCAATCCTGACGGTAGCCTTGGAGCCCGTAATTCAGAATTACTTGACTACGATCCCAGACAGCGTCCCTTTATGTTGGCAGCCCTCAAAACACCGGGCGAGTTGGCCTGGGGAAGCATATACCACTATGCCGGGATGCCAGACTTTGGTATCAGTATGTCGCTGGCGGTGCTTGATGCTCAGGGTAAGGTGATTGCCGTTTGCGGTGTGGATATGGCCTTGGAACGGCTCAACGAGTTTATGGCAGATATTCCTTTGGGTAACGCTGGAGTCGCCTATCTGGCCGATGCTGAGGGTAAATTGATTGCCACCTCGTCACCCACACTGCCCTTTGTCGACCCCAACAATCCATCTAACCGCCTGCATTTGGCAACTCACCCTAGCGCACTGCTGCGTAAAGTCAGCCAATACCAGGTGGATAATAGGCCATTTGTGGGAGCCCTGGATGCCGAGGATAGCCGCTATCTAACCAATATTCGCCGTATTGATCTTGGCCATGGCAAACATTGGCAACTGGGCGTGCTGCTGCCGGAACAGGAATTTGTCGGCAAAACCGAGCAAACCACCCGTCAAGCGCTGGGATTTGTGCTTATGACCTTAGTCTTGCTGGCACTATGCGGCGCCTTGTTAGGGGGCTTTATTGCCCGACCTATTGAACAAATTTCGCAACTGGCAAACAGCCGGGCCTTAAATGCATTGCGGCAGAATAGTTTCAAAACCAGTCAGATTCGAGAAGTGCAGCATCTGTCCGCCAGCCTTGCCCATCTGGGCGATGAATTAGCCGACGCCATAGATGAACTGGAAGACCGCGTCATTCAACGCACCCAACAGTTGCAGGAAGCCAACAATAAATTACAGCAACTCTCCATTCAGGACAGCCTGACCGGCATTGCTAACCGCCGGGCCTTTGACGAGCATTTGCGCCAACAATGGCTGAATGCCAAACGCGAAAAGCAGCCTTTGTCTTTGCTACTTATCGATATCGATCATTTCAAGGCCTTTAATGACAAATATGGCCACCCTGCTGGCGATCAGGCACTTATCCAGGTTGCTGAACAACTGGCTGAGCAGTTGCATCGCCCGAATGATTTAGTCGCGCGTTATGGTGGCGAGGAGTTTGCCGTAATCCTGCCCAACACCACAGTTGCAGCCGCCGCCCTGCTGGCAGAGCAGATGCGTCAGGCCATTGCTGGCCGACCCGCCATGATTGATGAAAAGCCTTATTTTTTAACTATCAGTATTGGCTTATCCAGTGTTATACCTACTGCAGAACACAATACCAAGGCACTATTACAACGTGCCGACCAGCATCTTTACCAAGCTAAGGCCGATGGCCGGAATCGGGTATCTACGGATGAACAATAGATGGCAACTAATCAGCCGGCCGACTACAAGTTAACAGAGCAAGACGATTCCAAAGCTGCGCAAAAACAGTCTTTCTGGCTGCTGTGCGCCGCATTAGTTCTGACTAAACTAGGTGATTTGCTCGCGTCCCCCAAGATAGTGCTGACCTGGTTACTCGGCAGCGTCGGTGCTTCACCGGCGCTTATTTCTATGCTGGTGCCTATTCGCGAGTCCGGCTCAATGATCCCACAAATCGCCATTGGCGCCTGGGTAAATCGTTTCGTACATCGCAAAGGGCTCTGGCAACTAGGCGCCCTGATACAGGGACTGGCCGTTCTGGGCATGATGCTGGCATTGTGGCGTCTAACAGGGAATGCCGCCGGCTATACAGTATTAGCGTTGTTGGTGCTATTCAGTTTGGCCCGCGCGCTCTGCTCGGTCACTATTAAGGACATACAGGGAAAAGTCATTATCAAACAACAGCGTGGACGCCTGTCCGGCTATGCCGCCAGCCTCGCTGGTGCGCTGACGTTTATCATTAGCCTGCTGTTTTTCATGGACGCTACGTCTATAAGTACCGGGGCCTATCTATGGTTATTGCTGACAGCAGGTCTGCTCTGGCTGATGGCTGGACTGTTGTTTTTTACCTTGCGGGAACCAGCCGGGGAGTGCAGACCGCCTGGCAACAACAAATTTTCCGCAATTAAAAACGCCTGGCAGTTACTCAATCAAGACCGAAGGTTCCGCCATTTTGTACTTTCCCGCGCTCTGCTGATGGGCTCTGCCCTGTCCGCGCCTTTTATTCTGCTGCTGGCCCAAAACAGGCAAGCCGAGACCAGCACCTTCGCCCTCTTTTTACTGGCCAGCAGTTTGGCCTCCAGTCTATCCGCCAGTATATGGGGGCTGATGGCAGACCAATCCAGCCGCCGGGTGATGCTGCTTGGCGGCGTATTGGCGGCACTAAGTTGCATGGCTGTATGGCTGGCAGAGCTTCAGCTCAATGATGCACCGGTTTGGCTGTATGCGCTGTTCTATCTGAGTTTGTCAATTGCCCACGAAGGGGTTCGTATCGGCAGGCAAACCTATCTGGTCAATATGGCCGGTGGCGTCAAACGTACTGACTATGTGTCGGTCAGCAACACTGTCATCGGCACACTCCTGCTACTGATAGGCGGCATCACGGCCTTTGTGGCGAGTATGTCGGTTCCGGCGGTTGTCTTGTTTTTGGGCTTAATGGGACTGGCGGGTAGTTGGTCTACCTGGCGAATGGCTGAAACTTAGTAGAGCAGATTAACCTTTTGAACTTGCAGCAGCTTTTGGGTTTTTAATACAAGACAGAGTGAAGCTGGTGTCGTTATTCTGCATAAGTGAGGGACAAGTGCGTATGGAACGGACCTGAACAGCGCTGCTCAAAAGGTCAACAGGCGCTAATCCTGCGCCTTAATTTTGGCCTGAATAAACTGGCTGTGGGGGATATACAGCAGGTCCGCAATACGGCGGATAATATGCTCTTCATGGCTATCCAGGTGCCCATCAGCATAGGCCAGCTGCCAGAGGTTTTCGAGGATCTGAACTTTCTGTGTACCGCTATATTGCTGGTTTAAGAGCCGGGTAAAACTGACTAAGTCAGCCGCCTGTTCCGCATGTTGTCTGGAATCCCGAACTAACGCCTGTGCTTGAGATTCAGATACTGAAAATTCCTTTTTCAACAGTTGAGTAAGAAACTGAATTTCACTCTCTTCAAACTGATTATCGGCACGGGCGACTTCGACATACAACACAGCAGTGGCAAGATCTATTCCTAGAGCTTGGCTGGTTGACGCTGGTTCCAACCTCAACTGCAACCATTTTTTGACCTTACTGATCATAGTGCCTGTCTAGTTCACCGAACACCTGCTTCTCATCAGCCAGGTTCATAAACAGAGGTTTGCAAATGTAGTAACCTTGCATGTAACGCACGCCTTTCTCCCGTAGGTAAGTAAATTCGCCTTCAGTTTCCACCCCCTCAGCCAGAAGCTTAATACCGAGACGCTCGGTAATTAACGCCATGCCATTAAAGATGGCTTGCTTGGCGGGATCTTTGTCAATACCTCGGATTAACAGCATATCCAGTTTAATAATATCAGGCTGAAACATCGCCAACAGATTAAGACCGGAATAGCCTTCGCCGAAATCATCTATCGCGGTCATAAATCCCTGCTTTTGGTAAGTACGAAAAATATCCAGAATTTTTGCAACATCGACCTTTTCGTGTTCAGTCACCTCAAAAATAATACTCTGATAAGGGAACCCATATTTTTGGGCTGCTTTTAGCGTCTCTCTCAGGCACGCCTCAGGTTCATAAACTGCGTTTGGCAAAAAGTTGATGCTCAACCGGGTATTACATCCCAGTTCTGAAGCAATTCGAATGGCGGTGGTACGGCAGGTTTGATCAAAACTATAGCGGTTTTTTTCTGTTACTTTAGACAACACTTGCCCTGCCCCCTCCCCATTAACGCCTCTCACGAGTGCTTCGTAAGCGAAAAGGGTACGGGTATGCAAATCTACTATTGGCTGAAAAGCCATAGCAATGTCAAATTCAAGCGGTACATCACAATCACATCGGCGGCAATTGTCCATACAATCAGGTTCTTGTGCTGATTATTTTACTTGAGCATAACAAAAGTTTTCGCCAAATTGCTGACAAAATTGTGTTGCAGCCTTGATTGATGCTTCTACAGATCCTCCAACTGTCCAGTCTCCAACAGCAGCCAAGCCCAATTCAGAATCAAACACAGGGGCAATTCGCGGTGCTTCAGATGCCAGTCTGGCATAGCGCCAAAAATGGGCATAACACTGTAATGTGTCTACGGCATCACGTTCGAACATCTGTGCTAACGCTGTTAGAGCCTTAAAACTGACCGCTTCACTACTCTCATCGCTTAATGAAGCAGATGCTTGATGAGTCAGATACATTACCCAAGTTTGCAGTTGTGACTGACGCTGAGGTTTAGCACTGTCCAATACCGCGAGTTGTAGCAATGAATCTGAGGAATAGACAATGGGCATAGCGTCAGGAAGTGCTGACTGCAGTTGCACTGCTACAGCCCAGCAAGGTTGCCAATGCCTCTCTTCCAAAGGCGCTAACAATACATAGGGAGCAAGCAAAGAGTAAGTTTGTGGCCAGGGCGCGGTGACTATCACCCAGTCAAACAAACCAAACTTGCATTGAGTACTATCCCATAGAATCCACCCTTTGGGAGTCTTCTGCAAATGTGTGATTTGCACCGACGTGGCCAATCTGCAGCCTGTAAGCCAATGATGGCATGCCGCATTCATTCCTGGCACCATCACATAAATTGGCGCGCTCTCTTTTTCAGAAACAAAGGTTTCACCTCGGTGGTAAGGCGTGACCATCCAACGCCGGGCAATACCCAGACTTTCCAATTCGCTTATAATGTTTAACACGGGTAGTTGTGTTGGACGAATAAACGGCGCTCCGAGGTCAAACTGCCCCCAATGCGTACGCTTACAGGTGGTTCTACCTCCACGGCCGCGAGACTTCTCAAACACACTGACTTTATGCCCTTGTTTTTGCAAAGAAGCGGCGATCAGGCTACCGGTAACACCAGCTCCTACAACTGCGATATCCATGGCAAGGATTACTCAACGTAAAAAAAGTATGTACGTGCCAGGCCAACAAAAGATCACGCTTTAACGACTGAACTGCTGCTCCAGCAACGCAGCCAAACGCGCACCAGCCACTTGCAGGCGCTTAATCGCCAATGCTTGATCCCGCTGTTGCCGGCCAGCATCCACGACGTTGGATTGATTGGCGTACACCTGCCTTGTCAGATTAAATGACTCAGCAATCCACTGACTTAATGGCGCAGATTGCCACTGGCTTCGCTGCACGTCATCACTGCCCTCCATCAAGCTGGCCGCCAGTTGTTCGGAGCGTGGCAAGCCTTTTAATACCAGGCCGTCCCAATAGTAATGCAGACTGACTTCATCGCCTTTTACTTTCACTTTAGTGGTGTTACCGCCTTTGTCATCGGCAAAACTCACATGCATAGGCTGGTGTATATCCCCTACCAGATGTACCACAAAAGCCAAGGCTTCAGCTTGCTTATCTTTATCACCATTTTGAAGCTGAGATTGCATCTCCTTCAATACACTGACAATGCAAGGGCGCGCACAATCCCGCGACATATCAAAAACCTCTGCATCGCGCGGTATATTCACATAATGCCAGGGGCCGGTATGCGCATAGGCAGGTAGTTTCTGTTCACGGATTTTGTCCGCCCATACTGATGCTTCGCCGATATCCTTAAAACCTTTGAGCTTTAGCAAGGCATCAACTTTCTGCTGTGTAGCCGGACTTAACTGTGCATAGGCCAGCAGTGCCACAGTGCGGTGGCCTTTTTCACCCCAGGCCAACGCTTGGCCACTAAGCAGTGAAAGTACCAGGGAGACTAAAGCAAGGTAGGTTTTCATTGTGACTCCAGCAAAACATTGTGACCATTGGCGGCATCAAAAAGCAGCGCATTGGTCAAATCCAGCGACAATCCCAGGCTTTGCCCAGCGCTAAATTCGCAATCCAGGGGCATACTGCTTAGCAACAACTCGCCACCGGGCAATTGCAATTCATACAGATAATCCGCGCCTCGAAATATTTGCCGTAGCACCCTGGCCTTAAGCTCAGAGGTAGGATCCGTTTTAACCTGATGCGGTCTGAGCAGCAGGCTCAATGATGTGCCACTGGCAACACTGACATTGCTCACTAATGGCCAATTGCCAACATCACCGGCTATCCGACCATCCCCCAAATACTCTACCTTCACTGTTGCGCCTTTGCCGATAAAATCAGCCACATGTAAGCTGGCTGGGCGACTGAACAAGTTGGCAGGACAGCCCCATTGTAATAGTCTGCCCTGATCCATTACCCCCAGCTTGTCAGCCATGCTGAAAGCTTCAGATTTATCATGGGTAACCAACAAAGCGGTAATGCCCTGCTGCTTTAAAATCTGCCTGACCTGAGTGGCCAGGCTGCCGCGCAGCTCAGTATCCAGGCTGGAAAATGGCTCATCCAGCAGCAACAAATCCGGCTTTGGCGCCATCGCCCTCGCCAGGGCGACACGCTGCTGCTGACCGCCAGACAACGCATGACTGTATCGCTCACCAAGCCCTTGCAATTCCACCAACGTCAGCAAACTTTCAACCCGCTCACGCTGCTGCACTTTAGGTAAACCACGAATGCCGAAGGCGATATTTTCTGCCACGGTTAAGTGGGGAAACAGGGCAAAATCCTGAAATACCATGCCTATCCGGCGTTTCTCTGGTGCAACGCTGGAGCCAGGGCTGCTGACATTTTTCTCATGTAAGTCGATACGACCTTCGCTGATGGGTTCAAAGCCGGCAATCGCCCGCAAAACAGAAGTCTTGCCACACCCCGACGCGCCGAGTAAACAACCGATTTCGCCAGCCAGCAAACTCAGGTCAAAGCCCTTTACTACCTTGTTGGTGCCATAACTGATGGCCACATGTTCGAGTTGCAACATTATGCCGTTTCCTTATTGATGGCTCTGGACAACAAAATAACCGGCAGCAACCCGGCCACTAAGATCAGCAGTGCTGGTGCAGCAGCGTCGGCCAGACGCTCATCTGAGGCTAATTCATAGGTGCGAATAGCCAGAGTGTCGAAGTTAAAAGGGCGCAAAATCAAGGTAGCCGGTAACTCTTTCAACACATCAACAAACACCAGTAACACTGCGCTAAGCAAACTGGCCCGCAGCATCGGCAGATGCACTTTGCTAAAGACCCCTGTCGGGCTTAAGCCTAAACTTCGGCCAGCCATATCCATGCTGGGTTTAACCCGGGCAAGGCCTGTTTCCACCTGATGCAGACTAACCGCCAAAAAGCGCACCGCATAGGCAAACAACAGCGCAAACACCGTACCAGACAACAGCAGACCGGTACTGATCCCAAAAGACGCTTGCAACAACGCATCCAGAGATTTATCAAACCAGGCGAGCGGCACCATAGTCCCTACCGCAATAACAGTCCCCGGCAGCGCATACCCTAGTTTTGCTACCGTCACGGGCGCATTGATAAGTGGATCGCTTTTCAGTCGCTTGGCATAAGCAAACAGCATGGCCAGTAATAAAATGATCAATGCCGCCGTCAGCGCCAGTGAGAAGCTGTTCCAGGCCAGTCGCCAAAAACGCGCGTCCAGTTGCTCAGGGCCTGTCAGCCAGGCCCAGTGCAGCAACATGGCAAGTGGCAGTAAAAAGCCCAATGCCAGGATCAGGCCGCAAAAGGAAAACAATAACCAGCGCGTCACCTCGGACGGCCTGGTTCGGGCCTGCGTCTGACGTTTATGGCCCTGGTAGTAATATTGAATTTTACGACGGGAGTATTGCTCCCAGAGCACCAGTCCCATCACAAACAACATCAAAAGAGCGGATAACTGTGCTGCTGCCAGATGATTGCCCATGCCAAACCAGGTACGGAATATACCTGTGGTAAAGGTGCTAACGCCAAAATATTCGACCGTGCCGAAATCGGCAAAGGCCTCCATCATAGCCAGGGCCGTACCACTTAGAATGGCAGGTCTGGCCATAGGCACTGCCACTTTCAGAAAATACTGTTGCGGGCTTTGGCCCATACTGCGACTGGCTTCCAACAAACTTTGCGATTGGTCACGAAAAGCGTTTCTGGCCAGCATAAATACATAGGGGTACAACACTAGGATTAGCATGGTGATGGCACCACCTAAAGAACGGATTTCAGGAAACCAATAGTCACCGTAGTCCCAGCCAAAGGTTTCCCGCAAGGCGGTTTGCAGCGGACCGGCAAAATCCAGCAGGCCGGTATAACAATAGGCAATAATGTAGGCAGGAATTGCCAGTGGCAGCAGCAACAGCCATTCAAACCAGCTGCGACCGGGAAATTGATAGTGATGGCAACACCAAGCCAGGGAAGTCCCCAGCAGCATGGCACCCAGCCCAACGCCGAAGGCCAGCATCAGGCTGTTGAGCACATAATCCAACAGCACAGTGTCTGCCAGATGCTGCCAAACCAGCCATTGTGGCTGGCTGAGGCTGAATGTGACTAATAAAATAGGGAGCGCCAGCAGTATGGCAGCCGTCAAGGTTATGCTTCGCCAGCCACTAAAAGGACTGGGGGATCTCAGTATTGCCAAACCTTGCTCTGCCTCTGAACTGCGTGGGCGCGCATTATCCCTGTTTTATCCGTTACTTCCAACCGGCGTGATTCATCAGCATCAGGGCGTCGGTATTACGCGCCCCCACTTTTTCCAGTGGGATAGACTCGGCCTTAAATTCACCAAAACCTTTAAGCAATTCGCTGGACTCCACATCACTGCGCACCGGATATTCACCGTTATGTTCGGCATACCATTGCTGCGCATCTTTACTCAGCATAAATACCAGTAACTTGTTGGCGTTCTCTGCATTCGGCGCATGTTTGGTGACACCGGCACCAGAGATATTCACGTGGGTACCGCGATCAGATTGATTCGGCCAGAACACCTTCACTTTCTTAGCGGCTTCCACCTGCGATTTATCCGCATCAGTTAGCATACCGGCCAGGTAGTAGGTATTGGCAATAGCAATATCACACTGCCCAGCAGCAACGGCCTTGATTTGATCACGATCGCCGCCTTTGGGCGGGCGGGCAAAGTTCTTCACTAAGCCTTTTGCCAGCTCCAGCGTAGCCTGCTCACCAAGCTGCTCAATCAATGCCGACACCATAGACTGGTTATAAATATTGGTGGATGAACGCACACAGATTCGCCCTTTCCACTTGGCGTCGGTCAAGTCTTCCAGACGATTCAGCTCTTCAGGTTTAACTCTGTCGATAGCGTACATAATAGGTCTGGCGCGCTTGGTCAGGGCAAACCACTGATTGTCCTGATCACGCAGATTGGCGGGCACCCATTGCATCAACTGTTCATTAGCCTGAGCGCTCTGCAGCAAATTCGATTCTTTAGCCCACTGCAGGCGGCCAACGTCGGTGGTCACCAACAAGTCTGCCGGGCTGAATTGGCCTTCAGTAGCAATGCGGGACAGCAAGGTATCAGCATTACCGGTGATTAGATTAACCTGGATACCTGTTTGCTTGGTGAAGTCATCCAGGACCGGCTTAATTAACGCTTCCTTACGTGCAGAATAAACATTCACTTCCTGTGCCGCCTGTACGGTGGTCACAGCAGATAACAAAAGGGCAAGGACAGAAACAGGTTTGAGCATAATTTCCCTCTTACGAAGATCAAGCGGCCAGTTCGGCACAGGATAAGACGGTCACTCTATCCTTTTTGATAACAATTCTCAATAACAACGAACGTCATCCACCGTCTCAGACTCTGCCTTGGCCGCATCAAACTCAGGCTTTGCTTTGGTACATAAAATACTGGCATTCCTGCATACCCAGCTTCTGGTATGTCGCCTGAGCAACAAGATTCTCCTTTTCCACATACAAGCGGAAGCCACATACATTACCCTGCGCTTTAGCCATGTCTTGCACCTTATGATAAAGCGCGGAGTAAATTCCCTGTCGTCTGGCTGCAGGCACAACGTATACGCTTTGGATCCACCAGAACAAGCTGTTACGCCAGTCGCTCCACTCATAAGTTACCGCCAGGCTACCGACGATTTCACCTTCGCGCTCTGCCACCAGATAAAAGCCGTAATGGGGGTGCTGAAGAATGCCGTTAACCCCCTGACGCAGCGTCTGTGCTTCCAGGGTCTTGTTTTCGGTTTCCAGCGCCATCGCCTGATTAAAGGCGGTTAATGCCTCAAGATCCTGGGCAACGGCCTGACGAAGAATAAAATCGGTCATCTGTATATCCTGACAAAAGGGCGCCAACGGCCCGCTATAAGTGCCGCGCATTCTAGCCGAAGCCCCAATGCAGGCCAAGGTTGGTCACCGCCAACATCAGTCCATCAAGCGTCTGGGCAAAGTGGCCCAGGTTGGTTAAGATCGCCCCATCAAATCAGCAGCAAGAATCTGACTATGAGCGACAATCCTCTGGTGTATTCCACCGCAACCGGGCGCATTGCCGAACCAACACCAGCTAAGCAAGCCCCCAAAGGCGACGGCATTATCCGTATCAAACGCGAAACCAAAGGTCGCAAAGGCAAAGGCGTGACGACGGTTTACGGCATGCAAATGGACGATAACGACATCAAACAGCTATGCAGCGACCTGAAAAAAGTCTGTGGCACAGGTGGTACGGTTAAAGAAGGCGTGATTGAGATTCAGGGTGACAATCGCGACAAGATAAAAGCATTGCTTGAAAAGAAAGGCTTTCAGGTTAAGCTTGCCGGAGGCTAACCGCCTTTCGTCAAGACATCGTCACTGAGGATCCCAAATGGAGCATATTTCCCGCAGCGAGCTGAGTATTTTGCTGGTTGAACCGTCCGATACCCAACGCAAAATCATCAGTGCTATGCTGGCCAAGGAACAAATCGGCCGGATCGAAACCGCCGGTAACGTTCAATCCGCACTGGAACATATTCATAAACACGGCGTTGATCTGGTGGTCAGTGCCATGTATTTCGAAGACGGCACAGGATTGGACCTGCTGAAAACCATCAAGCAGGACGAAAAAACCGCCTCGGTCGCCTTTATGCTGGTATCCAGCGAGTTCAGACCAGCCAAGCTGGAAGAGTTTAAACAAGCCGGTGTTGTTGCCATACTGCCCAAGCCGTTTGAACCGATTCACCTATCCCGCGCACTGAATGCCACACTGGATCTGATCAATGCAGAAGAACTTGAGCTTGAGCTGTTTGATATCCACGAAGTACGTGTATTGTTGGTAGATGACAGCCGCATGGCGCGCAACCACATTCGTCGCGTGTTAGAAAATATGGGTCTGAAAAAGATTACCGAAGCGGAAAACGGTGCCATGGCCCTCACCTTTCTGAAAGATAACGCCTTCGATTTATTGGTTACCGACTACAATATGCCGGAAATGGATGGTCGTGAGCTGTCTGAGTTTGTTCGCTATAACCCCGATACCGCGCATATTCCGATTATTATGGTGACCTCAGAAGCAAACAGCGCCCATATGAGTAATATTCAGCAGACTGGCGTGAATGCTCTTTGTGATAAGCCTTTTGAGTCGGCCGAAGTACGTAAAATGTTAAGCTCCCTGCTGGGGCAATAACGATTAAGAAAAAACCGGCCAAGGCCGGTTTTTTTATACCTAATAAACCTATTCTTGTCCGACCTCTTCAATTTACTTCGGCATAACCGTAAGATGTTCTAAAAACAAGGAATTACGTCATGCTCTCGACGACATCCCGTATCCTCAAAATCACCTTTTTGGGCCTGCTAAGCCTTATTCTGCTGGTTCTGCTCGGTACCTATTTGTTACTGCGCGCCAGCTTGCCGCAGTTGGATGGCCAGCAAAGCCTGCCAGATTTACAACAGGAGGTTACCGTCACGCGGGATGAAAGTGGCATGGCCGTGTTCACCGCTCAGAACAGACTGGATTTAGCCCGCGCAGTCGGATTTGTGCACGGACAGGAACGCTTCTTCCAGATGGACTTACTAAGACGTAACTCAGCCGGAGAGCTATCAGCCTTGTTTGGCGAGGCGGCAGTAAACCGCGATAAGGAAATTCGTCTGCACCGATTCCGCGACCGTGCCGAGCGTATCTTAGCGACCATGCCAGAGGAACACCAAAAGATAATCCAGGCCTATACAGAAGGTGTAAACCAGGGGCTGGAGCAACTTGGCGCCCGCTCGTTTGAATATTATCTGCTAAGCCTTGAGCCAGCCAAATGGCAACCCGCCGACACCATGCTGACGCTATACAGTATGTATTTGGACTTGCAACACCATGACGGGCGCAGAGACTTCAGCCTGAGTCTGATGAAGGCCCATTTACCTGCCGACTTATATGCATTTTTACACCCCGAGGGGAGTCAATGGGATGCGCCAATAGATGACAGCCTGCGCAGTACTAGTCCCCTGCCCTCATCAGGCTGGCCGTCTTCCAATAACCAGCAGTTAGTCATGCTGGACAATCAACCAGAAGACCGCACTATCGGCAGTAATAACTGGGCCGTCGGTGGAGCGCTGAGCCCCTATCAGGCGGGGATTCTGGCCGACGATATGCATTTAGGCCTGCGCGTTCCCAATATCTGGTTCAAGGCGCAGTTTAACTGGCAACAACATGGCCAGGCCCATCAGGTCACCGGCGTTACGCTACCAGGCACCCCCCTGATGGTGGTGGGCAGTAATGGTAAGCTGGCCTGGGGATTTACTAACAGCTACGGCGATTGGAGCGATCTTATCCGCCTCAAATTAAATGAGGCTGGTGATCAATATCTTACCCCTGCAGGTTATCAACCTTTTGACTATGTCAGTCAGCAGATAAACATCAAAGGGGCGCCCACCCAGACCATTCAGGTAAAAGAGACTATCTGGGGACCTGTGGTATCCGAAGATGAAGATGGCACACCGCTGGCACTGCGCTGGGTGGCCCATGATAATCAAGGGGCTAACCTTAATCTCATCGGCTTGGAACTGGCTGAGAATGTCGAGCAAGGGGCTGATGTAGGGGCAACGGCTGGTATGCCAGCACAAAACCTGATGATGGCCGATAGCCAGGGTAACATCGGCTGGACAATCTCCGGCCCTATGCCGATTCGCTATGGCTTCGATGGGCGTTACATCGCTGACTGGAGCGATGGCAGCGCCGGCTGGTCAGGCTATCGCAGCGCCGAGGACTATCCCAAAGTAATTAATCCCACCGAACACAGGCTGTGGACGGCGAATTCTCGCGTGGTGGGCGGCGACATGTATGACAAAATCGGCGATGGCGGCTATGCCCTGGGTGCTCGCAACCAACAAATCCGCGACGGGCTGCGTAATAAAGATCGTTTTAATGAGCAAGACTTACTGGATATTCAGTTAGACGACCGAGCGGTATTCCTAACCCCCTGGCGAGACTTTATGCTAAGCAGTGTGCTGCCTGGTAGTCATCACCCACAAAAAGCCCTGGTCAAAGAAGCCCTGCAAAACTGGACAGCCAGAGCCTCGGAACATGATTTGGGGTACTTGCTGGTGCGCCAGTTCCGCTTAAACCTCAGGGACAAGGTCTATCAGGATTTGAACCGCCTTATGCTGGAGCATTCAGGGCGTTTTAACTTCAATGCGGTACGTAATCAGATGGAAGCACCATTGTGGCAAATGGTCAGCGAGCAACCTGCCCACCTCATCCCCAGTGATTTTGACAGTTGGCAGGAACTCTTTAATGCCGCACTAACCGACAGCCTGGCCAAGCTTGACGCTGATTTCGGAGACTGGCGTACGCTGACCTGGGGGCAGTTTAACGCGGTGGATATTCGCCATCCTCTCAGTGCCTTTGTACCGCTGCTGGGCAACCTCACGGATATGCCTAAGGAGTTACTGGCTGGGGATAGCTTTATGCCTCGCGTCGCACAAAGCAGCTCAGGTGCTTCCCAACGTTTAGTGGTCGCACCAGGACACGAAGACAAGGCTATCTTCCATATGCCATCCAGCCAGGCTGGCCATCCTCTTTCCCCCTATTTTGGTGTGGGCCACGAAGCTTGGCGTAGCGGTCAGCGCACCGGGCTGTTACCTGGTCCTGCGCGTTACAACCTTACCCTGCAACCAATTGGGGGTTGACAAGGGGGCCTCTGCCCCCTTACATTCGGGCTCATGAGAACGATTAATTTTTCTTTTGCGCATTTTTTTACCTCACCTGAATCCGGGAGGTAGTTGGCTGCGCAAAAGCCGAATACAGAAAGCCTCCCACCAGGGAGGTTTTTTTTTGACTTTTTTGGGGCAAATCACACCCCGTTTATCAGCAACAGGAACCACAGATGACAGACTATCAGGCACAACTGGAACAGATACGACAACATATCAGCGCGTTAGATGCGGAGTTACTCAGCTTGTTGGCTAAACGCCAGCAATACACCAATCAGGTGGCGGAAACCAAAATCAAAGCGCATATGCAGGTCAGAGATCCGGTTCGTGAAGAACAGTTGCTGATCAAACTCATTAAGCAAGGTCAGTCGCTGGGGCTGACACCTCAGTACATTACCGCCCTGTTTCATGTGATTATCGAAGATTCTGTGCTTAATCAGCAGATGCTGTTAGCGCAAAAGGCTAATCCTGACAATGCCCAGCCCTTAAATCGCGTGGCATTTTTGGGTGACAAAGGTTCCTATAGCTATCTGGCAACACAAAAGTATTTTTCCCGCCGCTCCGGTGAACTGATGGAAATTGGCTGCCCCAGTTTCGATGCCATTATCCATAAAGTGGAAACCGGTGAGGCAGACTATGCAGTGCTTCCTATCGAAAACACCTCATCAGGCAGTATTAACGAGGTATTCGATGTATTACAGCACACTAGCCTGTCGATCATTGGCGAGCTAACCCACCCGGTTGAGCACGCATTGCTGGTCGCCTGTGATACCGATATCAGTAAACTTAAGACGCTATACGCTCATCCACAAGTATTCTCTCAGTGCAGTCATTTCCTGGCTGAGCTTGGCAATATTGAGGTTAAACCTACCGACAGCACCTCGGCCGCCATGTTGAAAGTCTCCGAGATGCAGGACCCTTGCGTTGCTGCCATCGGCAGTGCACCGGGTGGCGCTCTGTATGGCCTGACCCCAATTAAGTCCAACCTGGCCAACCAAAAAGAAAACCACAGCCGCTTTATCGTGGTAGCCAGAAAACCGGTTACCGTGCCGCTGCAGATCCCGGCCAAAACCACCTTGGTAATGAGCACAGTGCAAAAGCCTGGTGCTTTGGTGGAAGCCTTGCTGGTCCTGCGGGATAACCAGATCAATATGACTAAGCTGGAATCACGGCCGATCAACGGTAACCCGTGGGAAGAGATGTTTTATAT
Source organism: Bowmanella yangjiangensis (assembly GCF_018531185.1). Classification (NCBI taxonomy): domain Bacteria; kingdom Pseudomonadati; phylum Pseudomonadota; class Gammaproteobacteria; order Alteromonadales; family Alteromonadaceae; genus Bowmanella; species Bowmanella yangjiangensis. Next base: position 1,289,685 of record NZ_JAHDJU010000001.1, on the reverse strand, counting down.
TGATGTGGAAGCCAATTTGCAGGATGGCCCCATGCAAACCGCCGTCGAGCAGTTGCGTGGCATTACCCGCTCATTAAAAGTGCTGGGCTGCTATCCCAGTGAAGAAGTCACGCCAACCCGCGTTGCTGCCGCCAACGCACTACAGGGCTGATAGCCAATTGAAAGTCATGGTCAAAGGATATGACCATGACGCTAACTTTAAAGCTAAACCGTTAGTCTTGTGCAGCCGCTTTGAGTGTGTCACCCAGAGCATCATCTATGGCTTTGGCTTTTATAAAGGCCGGGCGGTCCATCAGACGCTTTGCATAGTCTTCAAATTCGGGACGCTTAGGCAAACTGTTAAACTGCAAGCCCCAAATCACATGGGAGCCAACATACACATCGGCGGCGGAGAATCTGTTCCCGGCCAGATAGCTGGAGGCTGATACCACCTTCGCCAGCACGTCGACGGCTTTATCATAGTTACCATAGCCCACCATGGCCTGCTGCTCGTCATTGACCTCAACCTTAAGCAAACGATTCACTATCGCCGCTTCGAGAGGACCCGCGGCAAAAAACAACCAGCGATAATAAGCCGCCCTGTCATAAAAAGGCGGGGCCAATGCTGCTTCAGGAAAGGCATCAGCAAGATAGGCGCAAATGGCAGGACACTCTGTCACTACTTTCCCTTCATGGACCAGAGTGGGTACTTTTCCCATGGGGTTGATAGCCAAATACGCTGGCGTTTTCATTTGCTCGCCATAATTCAAAACGACTTGACGATAAGCCACACCAGTTTCTTCAAGCATCCAACGCACTACTTGCCCGCGCGACCAGGGGTTGGTGTAAAACACCAGGTCGCACTGATTGTCTTCAACTAGCGGCATCTGCATTTCCTTTTCTTGTTTGAATGGCGAATACAAGATAGGCAATAGTCAGTGCCTATTCCAGTCAAAAACAGTCCGAATATCCCGTCGCTTTCTCACACCCCTTTAAATCAGCGCCGTTTTACTAACCGCCAGATACATAACCAACAAAACAGAAAGCGGGATAACCATTAAGGCCAGTGCTGTAACAAGGTAACTTGACGATAACCGGAAACCAAGGGAACACAGGCTTATAAAAAAGCACAGGAGGGGAAATACGTTAGTTAAGCCGCCGACCAGATAAACGACGCAGCGGCTCTGATAGCACCATAACTTGCAACTCCTGAGGCTCAAAATACCTTACAGGTTTATGTACAGCACTTTCCAATGAGGCAAATTCCAACGCCTGATTAAAACAGGGAAGCAATGCGTTGCTTTCTTCCCAGCCAGCTAATGCACTCTGCCATTTCGCCAGCAAAGTCACGCTTTGGCCATCCAAGCTTTGGTGCAGCGATGCAGAAACAAAGCCTGGCATAGCCCTGACTTCATCCTCTGTCGTGCGGGTTAAAAACTCCACCAGCCGTTTCTGATTTTCTGGAGTAACCCGGAATACATTAATCTGGGTGAATAGCTGATTAGCAGGAAAAAGAGATGCCATAGTGAACACTCCTCAGCGGGACATTGGAACCAGTGCTTGCCACCAGCGCTCGGTAGTTAAGGAACTTCCATTGCCAAGTACTTCACCTGGCAGTGGGGTGAGCAGTCGGACCTGCTGTTTATCAGCCAATTGCTGAATACGCTCCAGGGGCTCGTACCAGGCATGAAAAGCCAAATCGAAGGTTCCGTTGTGAATGGGCATCATCACTTTGCCTCTCAGATCAAAGTGTGCCATGAGACTTTGTTCAGGCGTCATATGTACATCGGGCCAATCAGAGTCGTAAGCACCAGTCTCCATAAAGGTGATATCGAAAGGACCGTATTTCCGACCTATTTCTTTAAACCCTTGGAAGTAACCAGAGTCACCGCTGAAAAACAAACTCTCGTTGTGTGTCTTTATAACCCAAGAGCCCCAAAGACTATTATTAGCATCACTCAAACCCCGTCCGGAAAAATGCCGGGTCGGTGTGAAAGCAATCATACCTTGCTCAACACTGTGCTCCTGCCACCAATCAAAACTGATGATTTTGTCAGCAGCCACGCCCCATTTTTGTAAGTCGGACTCAACTCCTCTGGGCACCATAAAGTGTCTTGTTTTGCTCTGTAACTGACAAATTGCTGCTTTGTCCAAATGATCATAATGGTTGTGCGATATCAGCACCCGGGCAATATCCGGCAGCTCTTCAATACTAATAGGGGTGGGATGAAAACGTTTCGGTCCCATAAAACTAAAAGGCGAGGCACGTTCGGCAAACACCGGGTCAATCAACCAAAATTCCCCGTAAACTTTAAGCAAAATGGAAGAATGTCCAAGCTTAATCATATGCAAAGCATCAGTTGGCAACTCGAGCAGTTGTGCACGGGACAACGGCTTAACTGGCAACACGATGTCAGGTGCAGCATGCACTTTCTTTTCGGTAAAAAAGCGCAGCATAATACCTAAAGTTCTGGCTAGACTGGTTGGTGCTACCGCCTCTTCATTAAAAAATTTGCCATCGCGGTAGTTGGCCTGAGAGACAGGCGACACCACTCCATCGGCAACGAGATGATTATTCAAAGCTCCCCCTCCTAAAACTAACGCAACTAAGAAACCTGCCGCACTGAACCGTTTTTTCATACAAAACCAAATGTAAACTACACGGTGTAGTTTAGGCTAGGTTTAGTAAAAGTAAACTGCTAAGTGCATTTTTTTTTGAAAGAGGTAAACTGTGAAGCATCAGATAAGGTGATGTATGAAACTATCGGATCAGAAACGACAACACATTCTGGAGGCTGCTGAACAATTGTTCTACCAACAGGGCATGGAACAAACCAGTATGGATCAGGTTGCACAGTTGGCGAATGTGTCAAAACGCACGGTGTACAATCATTTTGAAACAAAAGATGCCCTATTTCAGGCCATTCTAGACCGCATGCGCGAACAGATTGGCAGCACCAAAGCTATTACCTTTATTACTGATGAAGATATCCAGCCTCAGCTCCTGCACATTGCCCAGCAAGAAGCCGACATGCTTGGTTCAGAAAAGTTTTTACGCACGGCAAGAGTGGCCTTTTTGCATATGCTCAAGCAACCGGAACTAGCAAAACGCCTGAGTGGAAGTAAGGTTGGATGTATGAACTTTCTGGAAACTTTTCTGGCGCAGGCAGTCGCTGCCAACGTACTTAAAATTGACGATATAGAGTTGGCTGCCAAACAGTTTGTTATGCAACTGAAGTCCTTTCTATTTTACCCTCGCCTGTATGGATTTGATGAGCCAGATAACGCGCAGCGACAGCATATTATCAATGAGACCGTTGCTATGTTTTTAGCACGCTATCGAGCTGACAAGTAATGAAAGTGGTAGGGCGTCAAGGACGCCCTGGTGTAACTTAACTGCGATCATCATCGGCTTTAAGCAACAGCTTCTTACTTTCCACTAAACTTTTCTTAGCAAAATCACCAAACCACTGACCAATATGGAAAAAGTCTTTGATAAAGGCGGCTTTATCGCCGGTTTCCAACATCTTCAACGCTTGGTCTAAATGGTCTCGAAAACGTTTGAGTAGCGGCAGGCTCTGTTTGTTACTGAAGATAATGTCCGCGTATAAATTGGGGGACTGCGCAAATAAACGCCCAACCATTGCCAGCTCCAATCGGTAAATAGGCGAACTAAACTGAATCAGCTTTTCCAGATCGGGATTCTCGCCGGCCAGATGTGAGCCATACACATAAGTACAGAAATGTCGCATGACCTGAATAAATGCCATGGCATCGTCATGCTCCTGGGCAGTACTTTCATTCAGAATTGCTCCCCAACTGCGCATTTGCTCAAGTAGCCACCCATAGCGCTCTGCATACCGGCCATGACACACCACAATCACTTGCTTTACCAAACTGGGCACATCCGGCCCGAACATTGGGTGCAGACCCAGAACAGGCCCGTTATGCACGTCCAGCATGGCATGCAACGGACCTGACTTGGTACTGGTAATATCTGCCAACAAACAATGTTCAGGCAGCCCCGATAGTTTGCTAATCACTTCTTCGGTCAGCTTCATTGGCACCGACACCAGCACCAATCCGGCACCGTTAAAGATTGCGTCGGCATTCTGCCAGTCATCCTGTTCCAAAATGGCAACCTCGTAACCACTTAGCTGGAACATATCCACGAACACACTGCCGAGCGCACCTTTCCCCCCAATCACCACCGCTTTGCCAAGTTCAGGATTACAACAGCGATAACGTTGATGCTGAGTTTGATAAGACTCACGCATTATCCGCCTGAGCAGATCTTCCACCAGGGCGGGTGACAATCCCAGGGCTTCGGCCTCTGCCCGTCGCTTGGCTAACAACTCAGCCTCGCGGCTGGGTACGTAGATTGGCAAACCTACCTGGCTTTTGATCTCTCCGACTTGGCGAGTAATCGCCAGGCGCTTGACCAGGAGTTCCACCAGCTGACTATCCAGCTCATCAATTTGCTGGCGCAGAGGCGCCAGGGGATCGGCATGCTCGGTCATGCTTAGCTCGCTTGTTTCATTTTCTTCATGCGCATTGGCAATATGGTTATCAACTTTTCTCTGGTCTGTTTAAGCAGCTTATCGGTGCTGGCCCAGTCAATACAGCCATCGGTGATAGACACACCATAATCCAGCTCAGCGGGCTTCTTGCCGTCGCTGCTCTGATTGCCTGCATTCAAATGACTCTCCAACATAATACCGATAATAGACTGATTGCCTTCCAGAATCTGATTCATAACATTGGCGGCAACCAGAGGCTGACGACGATAATCTTTATTTGAGTTGGCATGGCTGCAATCCACCACTAATCCAGCGCTCAGCTTGGCCGCCTGCAGTTGCTGCTCGCATTCAGATACACATACCGAGTCATAGTTGGGCTGCTTACCGCCGCGCAAAATAATGTGACCGTCAGGGTTACCCTGAGTTTGAATAATGGCCACCTGCCCTTGTTTGTTAATGCCCATAAAATTGTGGCCTGAGGCCGCCGATTGCAACGCATTAATCGCGATACCCAAGCTGCCGTCCGTGCCATTTTTAAAGCCGACCGGCATAGACAGGCCACTGGCCATTTCGCGGTGAGTCTGGGATTCAGAGGTACGCGCACCAATGGCCGACCAAGCAAACAGTTCGGCGAGATATTGTGGGCTGATAGGATCTAATGCTTCGGTCGCCACCGGTAACTCCAGCTCGGACAACCAAATTAGTAGCTCTCTGGCTTTTCGCAGGCCCGCTTCAATATCAAAGGTACCATCTAAGTGCGGGTCATTAATCAGACCTTTCCACCCCACTGTGGTACGTGGCTTTTCAAAATATACGCGCATGACGATATACAGGGTGTCTTTGGTTTCTTCATGCAGTTGCTTGAGCTTAAGCGCATATTCTTTGGCGGCGTCGATATCATGTATAGAGCAAGGTCCGCACACCACCAGTAAACGGTGATCACGGCGATGAATAATATCAGCGATGGTGGCACGTGATTGCGCAATCACCTCAAGAGCACGCTCACTGACCGGCATTTCTTTAGCTAATGCATCGGGCGTAATCAGAACTTGTTCACCGGAAACGTGAACGTTATGAATGGAATCTTTTAACATGGCGGTCATTACCTGTATGAGTGTCTTTACAAATGATAGAGGAATTTTGGCACCAAAAAAGGTGCAAAACTGAAAAAATCAGCGGTATCGAGAGGTTTTAAACAAGGAGTGTAATAAAATGTTTACTTTCATGATTATTTTTCAAATAACAGACGATTGACTTTTTATCATTTCAAGCATCCTGTTGCAAGGTGAGATTGAAAGACATTCTCTGTACGGTGTCTCTGCCCATGTGAGTTTGTAACTTTATTGGCAGAAAAATCTGCCAAACGATCATCAATTTGTCACATGACAAAGATAGCCTTGCCGCCAACCCCTTCGCTTTAGCCTTACGAGATAACCAACTTGAAAAAGCTTAGCCTAATTATTTCCCTGCCTGTTCTATTTGGCCTACTGGTGTTGTTTGCGCTGAATATGACATCGCTTTATCAAACCCAACGTATCATTCAGCGTTTTGAGGATATGGAGCAGAACACTTTGTCTGCTGAGCGGCAGACTTCAGCGATTCTGGCCAGCTTTAAGACTCAGGTGCAGGAATGGAAAAACGTGCTTTTACGCGGTTATGAACAAAAGAATCTGGATAAGTACTGGCAAAGCTTTGTAAAACACGAAACACAGATTCAGCGGGAGCTGGATGATCTGGAACGCCACTATCGGCTGCCGCCTGAAATACTCTCTGAGATACAGGCATTCAGACTAGCCCATCAAACGATGGCAGAGCAGTACCGTCAAGGCTTAGCGCAATTTATTCAGGCCAACCACGATCCTAAATTTGGCGACAAGGTGGTAAAAGGCATGGACCGTGAACCTGCTGCGCGATTAGCCAGCCTGGAGGATAAAATTGCCGGGTTGGCCAGAAGCGAGTTATCGGCCATGAAAAGTACCACCGATGCCGCGATTAATTCCATTTTGTTACTCAGCCTGCTGCTGACATTCTCTACTGTTGCCTTAGTCCTCTATGTACTTCGCCAGCAGGTTATCCGCCCCACTAAGTCAATTACTCAAGGGGTCAAAGACCTCATGAACTGTCACTATGAGTCTCCAATCCGCTATCAAAGTCAGCATGAACTCGGGGCTTTAGCGGACGCCACACGTCACATGCAGGGCAAGATGCAAACCACTGTCAACCTGCTTAGCCAAGCACAACAAGAGGTAAATCACTCGTTTGACGCCCTTCAAGATGTTAGCAAAATCATCAGCCAAGGCGCCCATGATCAGCAGTCCGTCTCGCATCAGTTGCAGCAGGGTATGGAAAACCTTAATCAAATAGTCACCAAATTACAGACAGTAACGGATATGGTGTCCCATTCCAGTAATCAGGCCAAACACAACGCCGATCAGTGCTTCCACATTTTTGATAATGCCAACAAAGGGTTTGAGCGTCTGGTGATAGATACCGAGCAAACCAGTAAACTCATCGAAGCGCTGCAGAGCAAGAGTGCGGACATCACCCGGGTTGTCAGGGTGATTAATGAAATTGCCGACCAAACCAATCTGCTCGCATTAAATGCGGCGATCGAAGCCGCGCGGGCCGGTGACCATGGTCGCGGCTTTGCTGTAGTCGCGGATGAGGTACGCTCATTGGCGCTTAAAACCCAGAATTCCACCGCAGACATCCAAAGCATGCTGAGTGGCTTTCAACAGGACTCAGCCGACGCGGTGAGCGCCATGCTAAAAGGACGCGATCAATGTATTACCAATGCTGATGAAGCTAAGTCGGCTTTGCAGCGTCTCAATGAACTGGTCAGTGATGTCAGTGGTATCGAATCTGTCGTCAGCGATCTTAACCAGGCTGCGGAAGCCCAATCTGCGGTGTTAGTGCAGATGAATGCCTGTGCATCTCAGGTGGTTGAGTCATCAGAAGCCTATATTGCGCTATCTGAACGTACCGATGTGTCAAACGCGGTCAAGCATGCATCCAACAACTTACATCAAGTGGTGGAGGCCCTGACAACCCCACTAAAAGCGCCACAGGAATCGTCCCGGATAGTCAGCAGTGCGCTTCAGGTTAGCTTACGATAGGCATCACTGAGTTGCTGGCAATAGGCATGGTCCCCCCCTTTATCTGGATGGTGCAGGTGCATTAGTCGCCGATACTGACGCCGGATGGCAGCCTGATCTGCGCTGTCATCCAGTTCCAGTATGGCTAATGCAGCACGTCGTTCATCGGGGGATAACACCCCGCTCATACGCCGCCAAAAATCATCCAGCAAACTCGTCACATCCGCTTCGCTGGTCTGCCTGAAATTATCCCAGTTAAGATAGTAAGCGGCCAGACCATCGTGGGCAGTAATGTCTGCATTGCCGGGCTGATAAGGCTGCAACTGGATGCGCATCGCGCTGATAAGAAGCTCGTTTTGCTGACGAAGACGCAGGTGATTACGCAGCTGATATAGCTGATGAAACAACACAAAGTGGGTTTGGAACATGACCAGTGGATCTGACAGTGTCAATTCGCTGGCAAATATACAATGGGGGGCGGATTTAAGCAGACTGATTAAATCATATTCACTCAGCCCCTCAGGCGCCTGTTGCAACAACTGGTGCAACAGGCCGGCAAAATCGGCGGGCTGGCTCATACAAGGTGCCGCCTGATAAAATGCTTATAGTGCTGGGTAGACATAGCTGGATTGCAGGCCCAACGGCAGCCCGAGTCCCCAATAAATCAGCAGGAAAGCCGTCCACAGCAACATAATACAGATAGAGAATGGCAGCATCAGCGACAACACCGTCCCTATACCTGTGTCTTTTACATAGCGTTGGCAATAAACCACTACCAGCGGGAAGTAAGGCATTAGCGGCGTAATAATGTTAGAGGACGAGTCCCCCACCCGGTAAGCCGCCTGGGTCAGATCCGGTGAAATTCCCAACTGCATCAACATCGGCACAAAAATGGGGCCAAGCAATGCCCATTTGGCCGACGATGAACCGACAAATAAGTTAACAAAAGCAGTCAGGAAGATAAGACCCACAATGGTTACCATGGACGGTAACTGCAAGGTTTGCAGAACTTGTGCCCCTTCAATCGCGAGCAAGGCGCCAAGATTTGATTTACCGAAAGCATCAATAAACAAGGCACAGAAGAACGCCATCACAATGTAATAGCTCATACTGCCCATGGACTTACTCATGGCGCCAATAATGTCACGGCTGGATTTAAAGGTACCTGCCACCAGGCCATACACCACACCAGGAATAATAAACAGTAAGAAGATCAGCGGTACGATACTGCGCATCACAGGTGCTGAGAAGGACGCCAAATCGCCATCAGGCGCACGCAATGGCGAGTCAACCGGCCACAATACCGCCACCAGTAGACCAATACCGGCGAGCATCACCAGGGTTGCCGCGCGCAACGCTTTGCGATCTTTATCACTCAGCTCATCAAACTTTGGAATTTCCTTAGGATCGCCGTCCACCGGCGTGGCTTGCAGGCGAGGTTCAATCACTCTGTCGGTCAAATACCAGCCAATGCAGATAATCAGTAAGCTGGAGGCACTGGTAAAGAACCAGTTATTCAGGGGGTTAACCTGCAGGCTGGGGTCAATAATGTGGGCAGCGCTTTGGGTGAAGCTTTGCAATAACGGATCAATAGCTGAAGGCACAAAATTAGCGGCAAAACCACCACTGACACCAGCGAAGGCGGCGGCTATACCTGCTAAAGGATGACGGCCCATGGCATAAAAAATCACACCTGCCAATGGAATAACCAACACATAGCCGGCATCGGTAGCGGTGTGGCTAACAATTGCAACCAGGATAATAGAAGGGGTAAGCAGGAATTTCGGCGTGGAATCCAACATCCGCTTTAAACCAGCGTTGATAAAGCCGGAATGCTCGGCGACCCCAATCCCCAACATAGATACCAGTACTACACCCAAAGGAGCGAAGCTGGTAAAGATAGTTACCATACGTGACATAAAGTCAGCCAGGCTGGCGCCAGTTAGCAGATTTTGTACTTCGATGTTTTTACCGGTACGTGGATCCAGTGCATCGAAACTCATGTTGGACAGTAAGGCTGATAACACCCAGACAATAACCAGGCTGAGTAAAAATATTACTGCGGGGTCTGGCAGCTTATTGCCGACTTTCTCTATCTTATCCAGCGCCCGGCTGGTCCAATTCGCTTGAGCTGTCATTAAGTCACTCCGTTATTGTTGTTATGGGTACGAGTCCGTATTCCAAATTATCAGGCGAAGTTTGCCACAGTAGGTCGTTCAGGCAAATCAGACAAGGCAGAATCGGCGCTATTCGCGGTATTTTTACCCAAGATGGTGTAAAAACCTTGTGACATCACATTGGCAATCAAAGCTGTAAGCCCTTACACTAATAAAAACAACAATTAAGAGCCTAAGATTGAGTGGATCTGGCCCAATTAAGATAATTAGCGTCGTTTTTGCGATTCTGTTTGTTTTCCCTACTGCCGCCGTTAAAGCGCAGGCAAAACCAGACGCAGAAGACCCCCCCAAGAAACTTAGGTATTGCGTGGATCCCAAATGGATGCCCTATGAAGCCATAGAAAATGGCCAGCATGTGGGGATGTCATCGGAATATCTGGCGCTGATTGCACAGCAGTTGGGAATAGCGCTGGAGCTTGAACCCACATCCAGTTGGCGGGAGACGCTGGAAAAGCTGGAACGGGGCGACTGTCAACTGTCGCCTATGCTGAATCGTACCGAAGAACGTAATCAATATCTGACTTTCAGCCAAGTATACTTTTATGCCCCCAATGTCATGGTGGCCAGAAAAGATCAGCCCTTTCTGCAGAACTTTGAACATGTCGGTCCTAGAGTGATGGCTGTCGCCGCGGGTTATCGACTGCATGAATATTTACGTAATCATTATCCTAATATCAAAACCCTGGCGGTCAGTACAGAACGCGACGGTTTGCAGGCAGTAGCGGATGGCAGAGCTGATTTATTTGTTGGCTCGCTCTACTCTATCAATGCCTATATTCAGCAAGATTCACTGCACGACTTGAAAATATCTGGCTGGGGAGGCCCGCAAGATGAACTGCGTATTGGCCTCACCCATGACGTAGCTAATTTACTCCCCGCCATTAACCAAGCGCTGTGGACGATAAGCGAAGAGCAACACCTGCAGATTCAAAACCACTGGAACAACCTACGTATAGTTGAAAACAGCAACCGTCGTCTGGCATGGCAAATTGGTCTTGTCACCCTAACGGCGATTCTAATACTCACCCTGTGGAACTTGTGGATCCGTCGCTACAGTCTCAAGTTGGCCGAACAGAATCAGCAACTAGAGACACTGCGTCATGAACTTGAAGAAAAAAATGCTGAACTGACCTACCTGTCTAGTCACGATCCGCTTACCAAACTGCACAATCGCCATTATTTTGATCACCGCGTATTACAGGATAATCGTAACCCTGAGCAATTAAGTCGTAGTTTGATCTTGCTGGATATCGACCACTTCAAAAACGTCAACGATACTTACGGCCACCAAATTGGTGACAGTATCTTGCAGGAACTTGCTGACGTGTTACGCCGCTGTGTACGGGAACATGATCTGGTGGCTCGCTGGGGTGGTGAAGAATTTATCATCCTCTGTCACAATGCCGCCCTTCAGGATGCTGTCGCACTCGCCAGGCGTATAACCGACACCTTGGAAGAGACCCGATTCAGTCTGGACTTAGCTATTAGTTGCAGCTTCGGGATTGCCGACTTGAAGGCCATGGAGCCCATGCAGCAGTGTTTTGAGCGCGCAGACAAAGCGCTGTACAACGCCAAAGCCCTGGGCCGCAATCGCATTTGTATTAGTGAGGAAAGTTGACCATGACGATTTGGGTCGATGCCGACGCCTGCCCTGTGGTGATCAAGGAAATAATCTTTCGTGCTGCTGAGCGCACCGCTACGCCAACCTGGTTGGTCGCCAATCAGCCCATCCGTACGCCACCTTCTAAGGTCATTCGTGCCATTCAGGTGGCCAGCGGCTTTGATGTGGCAGATAACGAGATTGTCCAGCGGGTTGAAGCCGGGGATTTAGTCATTACCGGCGATATACCACTGGCCGCCGAAGTCATGGCCAAAGGTGCGGAGGCCATCAATCCCCGTGGTGAGGTATACAGCCGGGATACCATACGCCAACGTCTGAATATACGGGATTTTATGGACACCATGCGCAGTAGTGGCGTCCAAACCGGCGGGCCGCCGCCTTTAGGTGCCAGGGAAAAACAAGCCTTCGCCAATGGCTTAGACAGCTATCTGGCCAGACAGGTATCGCAAAAACGCCCCCAGTGAACCTGAGAGGCCAGGCGCGCTGTTGTAAAGCACGCAGCGCTTCCCTATAGTCATCGCCAGGAAAGCTAACCATAAGGAAAATAATATGCGGTTATTTAGCCGTTCAGTCCTGCTTATCAGCATGCTCAGTCCCTTAGCATCAGCCAGCCAGGTTATAGCAGAGGCTCCAAAGGTCTCCATTACCAGTCAGGATGCATTTTTTAGTCATCTGAAAGCGCTGTGCGGCAAAGCCTTTGCCGGCAAAATTGCGGTGGACAACCAAGGGCCGGGCAGCATGGCTGGAAAGCCTCTGACTATGCATGTGCGAAAGTGCAGTGATACTGAATTACAGATCCCTTTTCACGTTGGTGACGATGCCTCTCGCACTTGGATAATCACCAAAACCGGCGCGGGACTGTCGCTCAAGCACGATCATCGCCATAAAGACGGCACTTATGATGAATCCACCATGTATGGTGGACACACAGTCGATGCAGGCTGGCCACAGGTACAGTCTTTCCCTGCCGATCAATATTCCAAGGAATTGTTCGTTAGTCAGGGCATACCACAGTCCATTGGCAATACCTGGCAGATGTATATTTACCCCGAGTTTTTCACCTACCGTCTGGTGCGGGAAGGTCGTGAATTCCGCGTCGACTTTGACTTAACTCAGGAAGTCCCTGTTCCAGAAGCCCCTTGGGGATACCAGGACTAGCAGTTGGATTTTCCAAACCGTTAGCGTCTGAGGTATTCCACCGAAAAGGTGCGTTAAGAGGTAAGGACGCAGAGAAAATTCCATTTAGGCAACTTCTGGAATTTTCCTTGCGTTTTAGGACGTCCGCGAGGACGCTCCACATTGGCTTTGTGTTTCTCTCGGTAAGCAACGGAGAATAGCAGGTTTAGTTGAGCAGAAAACTTTCCAGTTCATCAAGTTCCTGCTGCCATCCTTGCACATTCATTTGCTGTTGTTTGTGGGATAAGAAACCGGATTCTTTTAGCTTTAGCTGTGTTCTCTGCTCTGCTTCCTCGAGCCACCATTCAACCAGCGTAGATGTTGCTTCATTAAAGGGTAGGTCCGGTTCAGCCATCCAGCGCCAAGCCAAATAATGCGGGGCATCAACCTGCTCAATACGCATGGCATAACGGCCCGCACAGATCTCAGGGGGCCATTCAAACCAACCTACACTACCTGTTTCTAGTTGATATTCGGCTTTTGAACCGAACCAGCAGGATACTTGTGTTGGATCGCTGATCGCCGCCCAGACTCTCTCAATAGGCACATTGAATTTCAGCGCCCGGTTAATACTGTCAATCTTGCTCATGCTGTTCTCCCAAATAGACTTTGAGGCGGGACAGTCTGTCATCCCACTGTTCTGCAAAAGGTTGTAACCACAGCGCCACTTTTTCCATAGGCCTGGGGTTAAGTTCATGGATACGTTCTTTACCTGCATACCGGGCACTCACCAGCTTGGCCTTAATCAGCATGTCCAAATGTTTAGTCACCGCCTGACGGCTGATTTGCAAGCCTTCGCCTAGTTGCTTGATAGACAAGGGGCCACGCTGCCACAACGCTTCAATAAGTTGGCGACGTACGGGATCGGAAAGGGCAGTAAAAATATCCATAGCACAACCTTATGCAACCATTTGGTTGCATGTCAAACCCATTCAGAAGTTAATTTTGATGAAAACTCTATTGGTCTGTTAAAAAGTAAAAAGCCCGGCGAGTGCCAGGCTTTTTCAGTAAGGTATGTCAACGGAAGATTAATCTTAATTAAGCTTTTCTTTGATACGTGCAGACTTGCCGCTACGCTCGCGCAGATAGTACAGCTTGGCGCGACGTACCGCACCGCGGCGCTTAACTTCGATAGAAGCTACAGCCGGGCTGTGAGTCTGGAATACACGCTCAACGCCTTCACCGCTGGAGATCTTACGTACGGTAAATGCAGAGTGCAGACCACGGTTACGCTTGGCGATAACTACACCTTCGTAAGCCTGAAGACGCTCTTTGTCGCCTTCCTTAACGCGTACCTGAACGACTACAGTGTCACCTGGGCCGAAAGCAGGAACGTCTTTTTTCAACTGTTCTTCTTCAATACGCTTGATGATATCTTGATTGACTTTGCTCATCATAACCTCTCATCCTGGATTAACTGTCGTCATGCTGCAAAGGCGCTTGCTGCTGGGCAATTTCATCTTGAAACTGCCTCAATAGACGCTTTTGCTCCTCAGTCAGAGCCAGGTCGTTTAACAATTCAGGGCGTCGTTGCCAGGTTCTCCCCAGCGACTGTTTTAATCGCCACTGCCTAATTTTTTCGTGGTTGCCAGACAATAAAATCTCTGGCACCAGGCGACCGTCGAGGTTCTCCGGACGGGTATAGTGCGGGCAATCCAACAGGCCATCATTAAAAGAGTCCTGCTCAGCGGATTGCTCATGTCCCAGCACACCGGGAACAAATCGCGCTATCGCATCCATCAACACCATGGCAGGGAGTTCCCCGCCACTGAGTACGTAGTCACCGATAGACCATTCTTCGTCAATCTCGGCTTCTATGACTCGCTCGTCGATGCCTTCGTAGCGGCCAGCGACCAGAATCAGGTTTTCCGTTTCGGAAAGCCGTTTGACCCCTTGCTGGTCCAGCTTTCTGCCTTGGGGTGATAAATAAATCACCTTAGGCTTATCCCCTGCCGCCTGTTTGGCTGCATGGATAGCGTCTGTCAGCGGCTGTACCATCATCAGCATACCGGGTCCACCACCATAAGGCCGGTCGTCCACAGTACGATGCTTATCAAAAGTAAAGTCTCTCGGATTGAAACACTCTACCTGTAGCAAGCCGGATTTGACCGCCCGGCCAAACACACCCTGCTGGGTGAAATTGTCGAACATGTCAGGGAACAGGCTGACCACACAAAACTTGCGGGTCATCAGAAATCCGGTTCCCAATCCACCGTGATGGTTTTCACCGCGGGATCCACCTTCTTAACGACCTGGTCGATAAGATAAGGGATCATGCGTTCTTTTTGTCCAAAGGCGTCATTGATATTGGCTTTAACCACGAGGACGTCGTTAGAGCCGGTTTCGAACAATTCTCTGACGGTACCCAAGTTGTAACCTTTTTCGGTCACGACCTGCATGCCTACCAGATCACGCCAGTAAAAATCACCTTCTTCCAGTTCAGGAAGCAACTCAGCCGAAATCACGATTTCCAGATTCTTCAGTCTATCGACTGCATCACGGTCATCGACACCGGCCAACTTGGCAATTAAACCTTTGTTATGTTCACGCCATTGGTCAACCTTGAGTTCTTTCAATCCGCTTTCTGACTTTAAAAGCCAGGGCGCATAATCGAAAATCCCTTCAGGTTGCTCGGTATAAGAGGTGATCTTGACCCAACCTTTCACACCATAAGGTGCACCGATTTTGCCTACCACCAGAGTTTCAGACGCGTCACTCATTCCTATACCTCAGCAGTCTGGCTTAAGCCGCTGCTTTTTTTGCATCTTTAACCAAGCGAGCAACGCGGTCAGACAGGCTTGCACCTACACCAACCCAATGCTCAACACGGTTCAGATCGATACGCAGTTTTTCTTCCTGACCTTGAGCAGTCGGGTTGAAAAAGCCGATGTTTTCGATGAAACGACCATCGCGCGCACGGCGGCTGTCAGCCACCACGACCTGATAAAATGGAGCTTTTTTAGCGCCACCACGCTGTAAACGAATAGTAACCATAGTTGCCTCTAAACTCGTTAAGCGTTGACATTACCTTACTTACCTTTCATCTCTGACATAAATGCCAGGTTGAAGGGCCGCGGTATTGTACGGATTTTGCTTATAAATGCAAGGAGAAATAAGGCGTGGCAGTTGGCAGTTGGCAGTTGGCAGTTGGCAGTTGGCAGTTGGCAGTTGGCAGTTGGCAGTTGGCAGTTGGCAGTTGGCAGTTTAGTTTGACGCACTCTTACGTTGTGCCAAACAGAGACTGCCTTCTGCGCATTATTAACTGGCCATTCTAGTTAGCGGCGGGGGAACATACCGCCGGGGCCACCAGGCGGCATCATGCCCTTCATACGTTGCATCATTTTTTGCATACCGCCGCCAGACATCTTCTTCATCATCTTCTGCATCTGGGTAAATTGCTTGAGCAGGCGATTGACATCCTGAATCTGCGTACCTGAACCCGCTGCGATTCGACGCTTACGGGAACCTTTAATAATATCCGGGTTAGCCCGCTCGCCTGGCGTCATGGAATTGATGATGGCTTCCAGTTGATTAAAGTTCTTCTCGTTGGCTTTTTCCTTGATCTGCTCGGTCATGTTGCCCATCCCCGGCAACTTATCCAGCATAGACATCATGCCGCCCATATTGCGCATCTGTTCCAACTGCTCTTTGAAGTCCTGCAGGTCAAAGCCTTTGCCCTTTTGGATCTTCTTGGCCATCTTCTGGGCTTTGTCTTTATCAACCTTACGTTCAACTTCTTCGATAAGGCTCAGTACGTCACCCATGCCCAGAATGCGTGAAGCCACACGGTCTGGGTGGAAAGGCTCCAATGCATCGGATTTTTCACCCATCCCCAGGAATTTAATTGGCTTACCTGTGATATGGCGAACTGACAGCGCCGCACCACCACGGGCATCACCGTCAGCCTTGGTCAGGATCACACCGGTCAGTGGCAATGCATCATTAAAGGCTTTGGCGGTATTGGCGGCATCCTGACCTGTCATGGCATCCACCACGAACAATGTTTCTACCGGTTTAACCGCAGCATGCAGGGCCTTTATTTCGTCCATCATGCTTTCATCGACGTGCAAACGGCCGGCGGTATCCACCAACAACACATCGTAGAACTGCTTTCTTGCGTACTCGATAGCACCATTGACGATATCAATAGGCTTTTGACTGACATCAGAGGGGAAGAAACTTACCTGCACTTCGTTAGCCAGGGTTTCCAGCTGTTTAATGGCTGCCGGGCGATATACGTCCGCACTGACCACTAGCACCTTTTTCTTTTCACGTTCACGCAGGAAGCGGCCAAGTTTACCCACGCTGGTGGTTTTACCCGCACCTTGCAGACCGGCCATCATTACCACGGCTGGCGGCTGGGCGGACAAGGCCAGCTTTTCATTGGCCTGGCCCATAATAACTTCCAGTTCGCCACGGACAATCTTAACGAAAACTTGGCCTGGATTAAGGCTCTTGCTGACTTCTATGCCAACCGCTTTCTCTTTTACCTGATTGATAAACTCGCGCACCACGGGCAAGGCCACATCAGCTTCCAACAAGGCCATTCTGACTTCACGCAGCGTGTCCTTGATGTTGTCCTCAGTTAATCGGCCACGACCACTAATATTTTTAAGGGTCTGCCCTAAGCGTTCGGTAAGATTTTCAAACATATCAGGTATCATCCTTCTCGACGCCGCTGTAGCGGTGTCTGGAATAAAAAAAGCAGGCAAATAGCCGGTGCCGCGGATTATATAGGCGAAGCCAGGCAATTTCCATGCATAGCCTAACCTCACCTATTGATATCTATTCTCATTAGGCTGGTTTAGCGAAGAACGAGGGGATATACTTGGCGCCAACTTGGAGAACCGAGCTAAGTCGGCGCAACGAAAGCGGACAAGGATTCATATATAAAGATGCAAATCAATAAGGCTACAAGATGTTCCTGTTAGGTTTGGCAGTAACCCTGCTCTATTTGGGCTCAGCTGTTCATATTGCCAGCAGACTATTTCATCACGAAGGTCCTCGGCACAAGCTATCTGCTGCCTTGGGGTCTATTGCTGTCATTTTGCATTTCTGGCTGCTCACCGGCGATATTTTCAGCCAGCCGGGACAGAACATGAGTATTCTCAATGTGGCATCCTTGATCGCTTGGATGATTACGCTTTCGATGACTATCGCCTCGTTTAGCCTCCCCAACGCCATATTATTACCTGTGGTGTATGGCTTCGCGTCCCTGACGGTTTTGCTCAACCTGTTCGTCCCCGACACCCACCTTATGCATATTGAGATGCGTCCAGGTTTAATTGCCCATATCACCCTAGCATTGTTCGCCTATGGTTGTTTGATGATAAGCATGCTGTATGCGTTGCAACTAGCGTTTATCAACTTTCGCCTTAAGCGCAAACAATTGTCGCTACTGCACTCTTCCCTTCCGCCACTGATGATTGTCGAGCAAATTCTTTTCAAATTGTTGCTGGTTGGTACTGTGATATTGACCTTGTCCCTGATCAGTGGATTTGTGTTTCTAAATGATATGTTTGCCCAGCATCAGGTGCACAAAACTGTACTGTCTAGTC
Source organism: Bowmanella yangjiangensis (assembly GCF_018531185.1). NCBI lineage: Bacteria > Pseudomonadati > Pseudomonadota > Gammaproteobacteria > Alteromonadales > Alteromonadaceae > Bowmanella > Bowmanella yangjiangensis. Next base: position 1,271,559 of record NZ_JAHDJU010000001.1, on the reverse strand, counting down.
TGGCCTGGCTGGTGTTTGTGGTGTTGCTGGCGGGTCACTATCGTTTCGGTTGGCGTGGCCGCCCGGTTGTGATCACAACGGTTATTGGCGCCATTTTACTGACCCTGGCTTACTTCGGCAGTCGCTTTGTCAAAGAAGTTTTACTGGGAATGTAGAATCGAGTTTGGCAAACTAGAGCGTCGAACGATTCCTTATGACCTTTAGGGGCATAAGGAACCATTAAGACAACACAGGAACCCCATCTTTGGACGACATATCAACCGGCACGCTGTTTATCCTGCTTGCCATTCTCATATTGTTATCCGCGTATTTTTCCAGCTCAGAAACCGGCATGATGTCCATCAACCGGTACCGACTTAAACATCTGGTCAAGGAAGAACATAAAGGCGCCATTCGCGTTCACAAATTACTGCTAAGGCCCGATCGCCTAATCGGCTTAATTCTTATTGGCAACAATCTGGTCAATATTGCCGCTTCGGCTATCGCCACTATTATTGGCATGCGCCTGTTCGGTGATGTGGGGATTGCCATCGCCACCTTTGCCTTAACCTTAGTTATTCTGGTATTTGCGGAGGTCACGCCAAAGACCCTGGCAGCGTTATATCCTGAAAAAATTTCGTTTCCCAGTTCGATAGTGCTTCTGCCAATGCTGAAGCTGTTCTACCCCTTGGTATTTATTATTAACGGCTTTACCAATGCATTTTTGGTGCTGTTTCGCATTAGCCCTAAAAACGGCGACGAAGACAGCTTAAGCCGCGAGGAATTGCGCACTGTCGTGCATGAAGCCGGCGCCATGATCCCCAAGCAGCACCAGGATATGCTGGTAGGTATTCTGGATCTGGAAAAAGTCACGGCAGAAGACATTATGATCCCGCGTAACGAAATTGTGGGCATAGATATCAATGACGACTGGAAAGCCATTCAGAAACAACTGATGCATTCCCAACATACCCGCGTACTGCTTTATCGTGACACAGTGGACGACGCGGTAGGCTTTATTCATGCCCGTGATGCCCTGCGCTTGTTAGCTAAAGATGAATTTTCCAAATCCAATCTGTTACGGGCTGTGAGAGAAATCTACTTCACACCTGAAACAACGCCACTCCATACTTTGTTATACAAGTTTCAATCCGCCAAGGAACGTATTGGTTTGGTCGTGGATGAATACGGGGACATTCAAGGTCTGGTTACCCTGGAAGATATTCTCGAAGAGATTGTCGGTGACTTTACAACCACCATTTTGCCCACCCACAGCAAAGAAGTGAATGTTGAGGAAGACGGCAGTGTGATGGTTGATGGCAGTGCCAACATTCGCGACTTAAATAAGGAAATGGACTGGAGTCTGCCTATTGAAGGTCCTAAAACACTCAATGGTCTGATTTTGGAGCACTTTGAGGAAATCCCACCGGAACTGGTATGCTGCCGCCTGGCAGGTTATCCAATAGAAATCGTTGAGATAAATGACAATATGGTCAAAACGGTGCGGGTTAAACCCATGTACTTCAAAGAGCCCGAGCAGGGACGTGGCGATAGCCTCAACAGCTAAACAGACAAGCGGCAGTTAGGGATTATCCCCCTGCCGCAATCTTTTCTGACGAATATTAGCCTTTAGGCGCTCAACCTGATCATTCAGACTGTTCAGCCGTTCAAAAATCCCTTTGAGCTCCTCATCATAAACAAGATCGGATTGCTCAACGTGATTTTCCAACACCTGGCGCAGCTGGGCTGGCAAACTTTTACCGGGCATCTCTCCTCCTCCTCAAGAGTATTATCGGAGAAAGCGCAAAAAGCTAAAGTCAGGGAAGAATAAAAACTTAAGGAATGTATTGTCTGATCAGCGAAGCCTGGCCTGCTTCGAGATCATAGTCGAGCTGTACTATCCCTGCGGTAGCAAACAACACGGAATGATAGTGCCCACAAAGCTCATCAACCAAACTGCTGACAAAAGGCATATGGCTGACAATCAGCAGGTTTCGGATATGGGGATTTTCAGCGAGCAAAACTCGCAGATAATCGTGAAAGAGTTCAGGTTGGCCATCTGGTGTTACATCGGCCGAGTTTTGCGTGAGTTCAACCGGCACTTTAAGCATCAAGGCATCCAGGGTTTGCACGGCACGGACGTAAGGACTCACCAAGGCCATATCAATATGGCCAACAACATCGCGTAACCAGGTACCACTGCTCCCGGCTTCAGACACTCCAAGGGGAGTTAAACAACGGCTGGCATCATCAATAAAGCGATTTTCCGCTTCACCGTGACGCATGATGAAAATTTGCATTAACAGCTCAATTATCCAAAATCTCTGGAAAATATTCGGACGCATGGGTAACAAATAAAATCGACAAGTCGCCTTGGTTGCAATTTGCCACGTTATCCTATTTGATACCCTATATACCAACCAGCAGGTCTAGCACGTGATAACCAGCACCTATGATAGATGTCAGTACCGCCACCTTGTACTGGACAATGGTCTTAACGTACTGTTGGTGCATGATGTCGAAAGTCGTAAGTCTGCAGCTTGCGCCACTATTGCACTAGGACACTTCCAAGACCCCGACGCCTGCCCCGGACTGACGCATTTGCTTGAGCATATGCTGTTTCTGGGCTGTCAGGACTACCCTGCTGCCAACCATCTGGCCGACCACCTGTCTTTAAACGGCGGACATGTTAACGCTTGGACAGGCACAGAACAATCAAGTTTCTACTTCGATGCGTTGAGTAACGGTTTTGAAGAGGCGCTCGCGCAGTTCAGCGCTATGCTGAGCACCCCCCTATTTGATCAAAATGCCATTCAGAACGAGTTAAAAGCCATAGATGCCGAATTTCATATGAAAAAGCAGGATGACCTGCGGCGTCTTTATCAGGTTCACAAGGAAACTTGCAACCCCGCCCATCCTTTCAGCAAGTTTTCAGTGGGCAATCAGGAGGTTTTTGGTCGTTTTGAGACTGACACTTTGCAAAGCATGTTAAGGGATATGCATCAGCGCCATTATTATGGCAAGAATATGAGCCTGTGCTTGGTCTCCGATTTACCTTTGGATGCGCAAGAGCAGCTGTGCCGTAGACACTTCTCTGGTATCCCCATTGGGCAAAACACAGCACCTAAAGCGTATCCACCTCTTTACCTACCAGACCAGTTGGGCGTGGTACTGAAAATAGTGCCACTCAAAACCGCACGGCGCATGATTGTCAGCTTTGCCCTGGAAGACATACACCAGTATTACCAAAGCAAACCATTAAATCTCATCAGCCATTTACTCGGCGATGAAGGACCAGGCAGCTTGTTGTGCTATTTGAAAGAACGCGGCTGGGCCACCAGCCTGAGCGCTGGCGGCGGCATACAAGGGAGCAATTTCAAAGATTTCAATATTAATCTGCAGCTCACCAGCAGCGGCGCTGAACATTGGCAGGACATTCTGTTTAGCCTATTTGCCTGCATCGAATTGATTAAAGAAGAAGGTGTCAGTAAGTGGCGTTTTGAAGAACGACAAAAATTCGGTCAGATGGCATTTGACTTCCACGACAAACCCAAAGCAATAGATTTGGCATCCCATCTGGCCGTGCAATTGCATTACTATCCTCCCAAGGATTTATTGAGCGGAGAATACCTGCTCGAGAATTTCTCACCGGAATTAGTCCACGACTTATTGGGGCAAATGCAGCCAGACAATATGCGCCTGAAGTTGATATTACCGGAGCAAGAAACAGATAAACGCGCCGCTTGGTACGATACGCCCTATGCTATTCAGGCACTTCCCCCGACATTGCTACAAAAGCTGAAATCCCCCCCGGTGATCCCTTCTCTGGCCTTACCCCTGCCTAATCCTTATGTGCATGTTCGCACTTCACTGCATGATGTGGATAGACGCTATTTAACTCCAACCAAGTTACTTGAAGGTGAAAGCTTCAGTTTCTGGTTTTGTCAGGATGACGAATTCAAACAACCCAAAGGGGAGCTTTATCTGTCTTTTGACAGCAGCGCGGTTTTAGAAGGGGCCGGGCTTTGCGCTTACAAACGCATCTGGACCAATATGATACAGGAACGGCTGAACGAGGACTTTTACCAGGCCAACATTGCTGGTATGCATTTTCATTTTTACGCACATCAGGGCGGCTTCTCTCTGCATACCAGCGGATTTAGCGATCAACAGTTTCCCATGGCGGAGCAAATGCTCAGGCAAGTATTATCTTTCGATTTTACCCATGAAGAGTTTGAACTGGCCAAAGCTAAACAGGGTCAGGCCATGCAAAATAGTTTGTTGAACAAACCGGTAAACAGACTGTTTAATCACCTTTCTGTACTGATGCAGCCCCTGTCTTTTGCCTTAGAAGACATGCTGCCAATCGTTGAAACCGCAGACTTTGCCCAAATGCAGGATATACAGTCCAGACTGTTGGCATCGCTGCATTTAGAAGCCTTTGCTCATGGCGACTGGCCAGCCCGGCAGGCAGAAAATTTCGCCACCGATCTACAACAACTGCTGGCAAATCGCTTGCGTGCCAACGCACTCCCCAGAGATGTGATCACTTTAACCGACAGCTACCGTCTTGGTGTGCCCTGTCAGGGGCCTGACAATGCTGTATTGCTGTATTTTCAGACGCCTTGTGCTGATGTTTCCTGTATTGCTTTAACTATTCTGGTCGAGCAGTTATTAGCCGCTCCCTTCTTTAATGAGTTACGCACCGAGAAACAGCTTGGGTACCTGGTAGGCAGTGGTTACATGCCTTACAACCAGCATCCTGGCATAGGCTTTTATATTCAGTCCCCCAACGTTGAAATTGAAGCGCTTGTTGACGCCATACGTCAGTTTCTTACACAAAGCCCCGATGCTATTGCAGCCATGGAGGAACAAGACTGGCAACTGCTAAAACAAGGCATAGCGAAACAGCTGACCAGTAGAGACACCAGCCTGTCGATGCGCAGCCAACGTCTGTGGTTAGCCATTGGCAACCAGGATTGGCAGTTCGACCAACCAACACGTTTGGCCCAGCAATTATTGGCACTGAGTCGCGAACAAGTTTTGGAATTTTGCCAGGGGTTCACCCCCACCAAAGGTTTTGGCTCAGTCTTGCTTTATAGCCAACATGCACGTCAGGCAGAACCTAGTCTGGAGGGAAAGTTGATTACTAATTTGCTGCAATTTAAAGCAAAAGCCAATCCGATCCGATAAAAGTGAAACTTTTCAACAATCAGGGCTTTGACTTGGGGCATGACATATTTTAACGTACGGATTCAACAAGACGTTGGCAGGCCAGGACGCTAGCCAGTTAAAGCCGATTAGCATGAGTTTTTCGGCAGATTGCAACGCTAAGGACAGCAAGAAGCAGAAAATACCCGATAAACATAATTACTATAAAGCAGCAACGCTGCACAAAGGTGTCCATTGCGTCTTAATTCGGTTCAGCTTGGCATTTTCAAGGTCGTTTTGTACCTTACCTTGCTTTTTTCGCCCTGTAGCCAAGCCACTACCAATCTTTCTAATATCCAGTTCAAAAACTATTCTGTGCCTGACGGCCTCAGTCAAAGTACCGTACTGGACATCGCCGAAGACAAATATGGCTTTATCTGGCTGGCGACAGTGAATGGCCTGAATCGTTTTGATGGCTATGAGTTCAAGCAATATCACCTGGATCCTAATCTGCCCAATAGCTTACCGGATAAATTTATCCGCCAGCTTTTTATCGATGCGGACGGCAAATTGTGGGTAGCAACCAACAGCGGTTTGGCCTGTTACAACAGGCAAAGCGATAATTTCACTCGTTTTAATACCCAGAATAGTCAGTTGTCGGACGACCTTATTGTCTCCATCAGTGAGGGGCTTAACGGCGAACTCTGGGTTGCCGACAAAAATCACCTTTTCCGATTTAACGAACAGCAACAAAACTTCCAGAAAATTCAGCTCGCCGACACTGATTCTTTCCCTGAAACCAAAAGCATTCTATTTCACAATGACATACTCTGGCTTGGCAGCTACGGCCACGGCATCCAGATTTATCAGGTCAAAGAGGACCGTCTATATACGTTAAATGGCGACAATCCCTGGGAACTGGATATTCCTGCCAGCTTTCTACATGACGTCAAAATCGTTAACGGTCAATATTGGCTTGCTACCGAGCTTGGCGTGTATGTGCTGGACGATCAATTGATGGTGCAACGTCACCTGACGACTGAATCCCAACCAGCCCTTGTGAGTAATCTGGTGCAGACCATTGCTCAGGATGCCGATCAGGATGTGTGGCTTGGTACGTCCGAAGGCTTAAGCATTATCGATCCTGAACGTTTTACCGGGCTTAACATCGATCAAACTAACGATGCGCTGGTGTCATTGGATAACCGCTACGTATTTAAGCTGTTCAAAGACAGCAATGACTCTATCTGGTTAGGCAGTTTTACCGGCGGTGCCTTTCAATACAATGAGCGTACGGCATTTATCAAACACTATCAGGCGATACCACACAGCAATGTGTCGATTTCAGACAATATGGTGTGGGCGTTTTCCGAGGCACAAAACGGACAAATCTGGATAGCAACACAATCCGGCGGCTTGAACCTGTTTGAACCAACCAATGCCGGCTTCAAACATTACCTGACCGACTTCCCCCACTCCATCTGGGATTTGGCCGTTGATAAGCAAGACAGACTATGGCTGGCGACCATTGACGGTATATTTGTTTTCAAACTGGACGGAGCAGGCAAGCTCAATCAGGTCAAGCATCTACTGCCGGGGCAACTGGTAGACAGTGTACAGCTATCAGGAGGCCGCGCCTGGATTTGGACAACCGGCGTACTGTCGAGCATCGACGTCAATGACTTCAGCTTCGAGCAAATTCCGGTACCCAATAAGCAAGGCCAACTGATTAAGCCCAGCATGGTGGACAGTAAGAACAATGTGTGGCTGGCCAGTAATGACGGTATTAGCCTGTACAACCTTGATTCTGGCCAGTTTAATCATCTGTTATTTGCCTTTAACGGCAACACCTCGCCGCTTGGCGATACCAATGCAATTGTTGAGGGACCTGAGCATATTTGGGTATCCAGCTTCAAAAGTGGCCTGTTCAAACTCAATAAACAGAGTTATCAGATTGAGCACCATTACACCCAGGAGAACGGCTTATCTGACAATGGCATTCTGACCATGCTGTTGGACGAAAATGCCGTATGGATAGCGACGGCCGCCGGTATTGATCAAATTGACCGTCAAACTGGCAAGCTGGTACGACACATTCCAAAGGATTTATTGGAATTTAATGAACTGAACGAGTCAGCCGGACTGGTCACCACGCAACATCACATCTTGTTTGGCGGCACCAAGGGTTTTCATATCTTTAACCCCCAGCGCCTCAACGATAAAGTTAATCGCACCATACGCGCCCCGAGTATCACCAAGCTCAGTATATTCAACCAGGAAGTTCGGGTCGGTGACATTGACAGTCCGTTACTGCAACCTGTTTACCAGCTCCCTGCTATTGAGCTGGAAAATAAGGCATCGCCCTTTTCCCTCACCTTTGCATTATTGAATCCGGTTAACCCCAAGTCAGTCAGCTACCGCTATCAAATGCAAGGATTGTCAGACCAGTGGCTGGAAGCGAACCACAATATTCGTCAGGCAACCTTCACCAATTTGGGCTTTGGTAGCTACACCTTCAGAGTGCAGGCACGTGAGCTAGATGGCCCCTGGTCCCCTGCTGCCGAACTGGCAATACGGGTTAAAGCCCCTGCCTGGTTACACCAATCTGCGTTGATAGCCTATGGCATTGTTGCCTTTTTATTGCTCAGCTACTGGTTCCGCCAATACAAGCTGCGCCGCGTTACACAACGTCGCGTCAGTGATAGTGAAGAGCGTCTTAAACTGACGCTTTGGAGCAGTGGTGATGAATTGTGGGACTGGGATATCCAACGTAATGAAGTGCATAGAGCTAACATTTGGGGAGTACTGGACTTCCCACAGGATAACCACCGGGTAATGACTCAGTTGGAGTCCAACATTCACCCTTCTGATTTAGAACGCGTACGTGACAGCCTGAGCCAGCATTTGCAAGGAAAGTCTGAATATTACGAAACCACATACAGGGTTAAAGACTTTAAAGGCGACTGGCAATGGGTATTGGACCGGGGCAAAGTTGTGGCCTGGGATTCCAGCCAGAATCCTTTGCGGATGACAGGTACACTGAAAAACATCAGCCACCTCAAGCAGGCGGAAGAGCAATTACGTTTGTTCAAACGTTCAATTGAAACCATTTCCGACGGCGTATTTATCACAGACACCAGCTTCAGAATCATCTCGGTTAACCATGCATACTGCACCCACACCGGTGAGACCCGCGAACAAGCATTGGCCAGTTACTTGTCATTCCATCAATATCCACCGGCATTTACCGAAGAAGTGCGCAAAACACTGCGGCACAAAGGTAACTGGAGTGGAGAAATTGAATCACTCAGACAAAATGGCGAGCGTTACGAAGTAGATCTGAATATTGATGCTATCCACAGCGATGATAACAGTATCAGTCACTATGTAGGGGTATTCTCAGACATTACCTCGCGCAAGCGCACTGAGAAAGAACTGCTGCAATTGGCTAACTCAGATACGCTGACAGGGTTACCCAACCGTTCATTCTTCCAGGCCAGCCATCAAAACCTGGTGCGCAAAGGCGCTCACCATGCCCTGCTATGCATGGACATGGATAACTTTAAGAAAATTAACGATTCCATGGGCCACCAGACAGGTGATTTGCTGATCAAGCAGATCGCGGCGCGTTTGCAAAAAATCGCCGGAACCAACGCCACCTGCTACCGTCTCGGCGGTGATGAATTCAGTGTATTGGTCGAGAACAGTACCGATATTCACCGTATTACCCATCTGGCCCAGCGTATCCTGGATGAAATGGCGCGCCCCTTTATCATCAATCGCCAGGAATTTGTGCTCGGCGGCAGTCTGGGCATCGCCTTCTACCCTGAAGATGGTGTCAGTCCACAGGAGCTGCTTAAAAATGCTGATACGGCCATGTACTTTGCCAAGAATGCCGGTGGCAACAAGTATCAGTTCTTTAGTGGTGAGATGAACCAGAATGCGGTTCGTCAGTTGCAGATTGAAAACCTTATCCGCCACGGTATCAAAGAGGATTTATTCAGCGTTTATTACCAACCTAAAGTGGATATCGCTTCAGGTCAGCTGGTCAGTATGGAAGCCCTGGTGCGCTTTGAACATCCGGAAAAAGGCATAGTCAGCCCCGATCAGTTTATTCCCCTGGCAGAAGAGACAGGCCAGATTATTGAGATTGGCGACATTGTTTTGCGCAAGGCCTGTGAAGATACACAGCGCTGGGTAAAACAAGGCTTGTTCAGCGGACGGGTGGCGATCAACATTTCTGCCCGCCAGTTTGAGCTGCCTGATCTGGATCAGCGTATCGAACAAGTATTGCGTCAAACCGGACTGTCGCCACTGCATCTGGAATGCGAAATTACCGAAGGCACCCTAATGCAAAGGCCGGAGCAGTCACTGGAGTTGATGCAACGTCTGCGTGAAATGGGCATCCACCTGGCACTGGACGACTTTGGTACGGGATATTCGTCACTGGCTTACCTGAAACGCTTCCCGCTGAACACGCTGAAGATCGACAAGGCTTTTATTGATGATATTGCCACCAGCGCGGTAGACCGCCATATGACCAGCGCCATCATCACCATCGCCCACAATTTAGGCCTCAAAGTGGTCGCAGAAGGCGTGGAAGAAGAGCAGCAATTAAGTATTCTGCGCCGCTATGAATGTGAAATGCTGCAAGGTTACTTGTACAGCAAACCACTGAGCAGTGAGCGCTTTACCAAGCTGCTGCAAGAAAATCGTCGCCTGACCAAGCTAATCAAGCAAAATAATTTCTGATCATGGCGTGAGCTTCCTAAGCACAGCGCCACTCCCCTCTCCATCTACAATCTCCATATACCTAACCTCAACAGGACGGCATACCAGTCCATAAAAGCGGCAATAAAACGCCGTACTGTGCCGCTAGATTGCCCCGTAGTAGATATTCTTAAATCAGTCAAATAGTTGGCGCAGCTTGCTGTGCAGCGGGTTTTCACTTCCGAACAAATTTTTGACACCATCTAAAACGCACCAAAAAACACATAAATGTTCTTATATATCAATATCTTGCAAAGTTGGCACAGGAATAGCTAAGTAATCTGTGAGCAGTCAACAGACTGTGACAAAAAAGACTAAACCTTTAGGAGAGAACGACATGTTGAAAGCTTATGCAATTGCCATCGCACTGACTACCGCTACTCCTGTTGCTGACAAGGCTGCAGACGGCGCTAAAGCTCCTGTTAAAAGCAAAGCAGAAACCACGCAAACTCTGCAAGCTTGGAAGCCTCGTTCAGTACGTATCTAAGCATAAGGTGTTGTTCAACAGTCTACCGGCTGTAGGATGACGTAGCCGAAAGCAGTCATATCGGCGTACCTGGTATAAAAAAGAGAGCAATGCTCTCTTTTTGTTTTCAGTGTCCAGGATATGTTGGCCTAACTATTCAGGCTTTGTGGTTAGGCTCTCAGATAAACCGAGCCAAATCCTCGTACCTTACGCAGTGCCATTTGTTTTCTCACGCTAAACAGCGGGAACACTAAAGGCCCAAACAGTAAACCGGCCAGTCCCCAGTGTTTTGCGCACAATCCCGTTCTGAATGCTTCAACGTAATAAAATACCGCACTGATAACAGAGACTAAGATTGCCAACAACATAACAACTCCAGGGCAAGGGAAGGATAAATTGTGCGCGCATTATACATATTGGTGATAAAAACAACAGTTTTTATTCGTTAAAATTATGTTAACGGATTTTTGACGCCTATAAAAAAGCCGGCAATCAAGCCGGCTTTTTCGCTAAGGTTCTTATCAGAACTTATAAGACGCGGTGGTATAGAACAGACGACCAATGTTGTTATAAAGGCCGGTTGTTTCAGTAGTACCCCGTGTAAAGGTAGGAAGGTCACGATCAAACAGATTGTCGATGCCCACAGCTACCTTGATACCATTGTCGAACTGGTAAGCAGCCTGAGCATTACTCAGGAAGTAACTGCCGTATCCCATGTTGTCACTTGGATCAGGGTTGATAGCCAGATCCTGCTCGCTATACAGCGCCACAGCATCAACATACAAGGTGCGCCAGCTGGCTGTCCACTCACCGTGGCTATACTTCAGGCTGAAGTTAGCCTGCCACTGAGCATCACCAGCGGTACCGGCTTCTTCTTCGTACTCACCAGGTTGGTCCTGGAATGAGTAAGTGCGACGAGACTCCAGATAAGTACCCACCAACTTGGAGCTCATGCGTCCGCCAGCCAAATCAAAGTCGTAACCAACTTCAAAGTCAACGCCTTTGGCTGTCTGTGCTGCTACGTTTTGAGAGATTGTAGTGATCAGCTTCAACTGTTTAGTCACAGCATCACGTTCAACCAGACTGCAGAATTGCATATTCAGACCACTGGCTGAATCCACACATTTGTTCAGGATGTCCTGAGCTGCAACACTATCAATGGCATCGTCGATATCGATTGACCAATAGTCCATGGTCAGGCTCAGGCCTTCAACGAACTCAGGCTGATAAACCAGACCTACAGTGTAGCTCTGTGACTCTTCGGCCTTCAGATTTGGGTTACCGCCATTCAGTCCTTCTACGCTGGCACCTGGATCATTCAGTACGAAGTCCTCAGCAATACCCAGTGCCTTACAGTTTTCAACACGTGCAGCAGACTGTTTGTTGTCCAGCGCACATGGATCCTTAATGCTTCTGAAGAAGGTTTGGTTTTGTGGACCATACAGCTCACCAATATTTGGTGCACGCAGTGCTTCAGAGTAAGTAGCACGCATTCTCAGCTCAGAATTGATTGTCCAATCCAAGCCTGCTTTCCAGCTGGTTGCAGAGCCAATGGTGCTGTAGTCTGCATAACGTACTGCGGCATCAAACAACAGCTCGTCAACAAAAGGCAGATCCGTCAGCAGCGGCGCTGAAATCTCAGCGAATACTTCCTTCACGTTAAAGTCGCCTTTCTCATACTGGAAGGCGTTAAAGAAGGTAGCACCAGTAGATGCAAAGGCATCAGGTACAGACTCACTTTCTTCTTTGCGGTATTCAACACCCGCCGAGAAACCAACAAAGCCAGCTGGCAACTCGAACAGCGCGCTGTTATTTACGCTGGCGTTAAATACGGTCTGGCGAATAGTGCTGTGGCTGTATGACGTGGTATTGATCCAGTCACGGCTCTCTTCACTGATACTGTTTTCACCGAACAGATTAACCGGCACGCAGCCTGCAGCGCGAGCGGCTTCATCACGGCAAACGATATCGCCATTAGCCAGGCGAATAGCGTCAGTGGCTTTGGCGAAGTTATCACGCACCAGGTTATTGCGGTTCCACTGCTTCAGACGAGTTTCACCAAACAAAGCGTATGTTTCATAACCCCAGTCACTGCCGAATACACCTTCTGCACCCAGCACAAAACGTTTGGTGATACGGGTATTGTCTTCAACACGACGGCCAGCATCTTCCAGGAAACGGTTTAATTCCAGGGTATCCAGATCGTTGGCGTCCATCAGTGCGCCGAGACTTTCGTGGATATAGGCATTGTCGCGCTTAATCATGACCGGTGCATTGGTTCCGTCATAGAATGCCGGCTGACCAATGGCCTGACCACGAGTACGCACGTACTTACCTTCGGCGAACAGATTCAACGCTTCAGACACTTCAAAGCTGCCTTTGGTGTTCAGGTTTAAGCGGTCAAAAGTCGGTTGCAGTTCCACATAGTTAGTCAGATTCAGGAACTCACAATCTGTACACTTATAACCTGATGTATCAGGGTTGCTGACATCTTGCGGGCGCACTGACCCATCAGGATCAAACGCATACCACGTACCGTTTACATAGGTATTACCGCCAGGCAGATTGTCTAACCAACCGGTGTTATAACGAATAACGTTATCGGCAATGCCATCATGGATAAACACACCATTCTCATCACGATAATCTTTACTGTCAGGGTTACGCACTGACATGTAAGGCGTACGAGTCTGGTCGCGATCGTTGGCATTCATGCCATCCTGACTGGCGTACTCGGCAGCAAAAGCCACGTTACCACGACCATCGGCGAAGTCCTGGCCAAAAGACAGAGAGATCTTGTCATTTTTGTAAGGGCCTTCTTCTGCCAAACCTTTAGTGGCAGAGAAATCAACGCCGGTAATGTTCTTCTTCAGACGGAAGTTAACTACCCCAGTTACCGCGTCTGCACCGTATACCGCAGAAGCGCCACCGGTGATGATCTCTACCGAGTCCAACCACGCAGTTGGAATGGTATTGGTATCAACCGCCGAGCTTCCTGCACTACTGGCAACGTGACGACGACCGTCAACCAATACCAGAGTGCGCGCAGTTCCCATACCACGCAGGTCTAAGATGCTCAGGCCAGCGGTACCGATAGAACGGCCGGAGTTAGCCAAAGAGAAAGTTGCAGCAAGTGAAGGTAGCTCGTTTAGTACTTCACCAATATTCATGGCACCGGTTTCTACCAGTTCCTGGCCTGAAATTACGGTGACCGGAGAGGGCGCAATCGCACCTTCACGTAAAATCCTTGAGCCTGTTACCTGAATTTTTTCTACGGTAACCGCTGGTTCATTTATATCCTGGGCGAAACTTTGCGCCGAAAATCCAAATACGGCTGTTGTAGCTAATGCATAACGCACAGCACGGGAGATTTTAGAATTTGAATGCATTTAAATTGTTTCCCACTTTACCACTTGGGGTGAATATATTTTCACTACAATTGCAGTTTTATGTAGTCTGTCGTGCCCCTTTTGGGGGGCGCGGATAATACGCAGGGCGGGTCAATAAGGTCAACCTATGCACAGACAGATCGCTCAAAGATTAGACCGACGAATACAATTAAATACAAACTGAGAAATTGATTTAACAGGCGCTTAACTATCTATCAAAATAATTAACCAGGGACACAAAAAAACAACCGAGGGAATAAGAAGGGAAAATAGGTTAATTATTCAATATTTCAGAATAATTACAGATTTTAAAAAATCACATAATTAAATATAGAAAATAAATAATTGTATAAAAAAAGCCCGCTAAAAGCGGGCTTTTTTATTAAGCATAAAAGCTTCTATCTTGCTCCACCATTTCTTTTAATAACGGAGCGGGGCTAAATTTATCCCCATACAATCCCTGATAATGTTCAAGACGTGCCACCACGTGATTAATCCCAAGACTATCCATATAACGGAAGGGGCCGCCCAGGAATGGCGGGAAACCGATACCAAAAATGGCACCTATATCACCGTCTCTGGGGCTGCGGATCACGTTCTCAGCCAAACACATGGCCGCTTCATTAAGCATCAGCAGTACGCAACGCTCTGAAATCTGGTCATGGCTGAACTTTTGTGACGGGCTGATGCCGAGCAAGCTATAGACACTCTCATCCACCTCTTTACCCGGCTTCTTGCCACTGTATTTATACAGACCACGCTTGTTCTTTTTACCCTTGCGATCGTCGGCCAGCAGCTTATCAAACGCCTCGGGAGCACGGAAGCGCTCACCCAGCTCCTGAACCAGAATAGGCGATATCTTAGCACCGATATCGATACCCACTTCATCTAATAACTTCATCGGCCCAACAGGGAAACCAAAGTTTAGTAGCGCCTGATCGATTTGTTCAATGGGTTCACCGGCCAGTAACACGCATGCCGCTTCATTCATATAAGGTGCAAGAATACGGTTCACGTAGAAACCAGCACCATCTTTGACCACTATCGGGGTTTTCCCCTGCTTACGAGCAAAGTCTACCGTAGTGGAAATCGTTGCATCCGAGGTACCAGCGTGAGGTATTACTTCGGCCAGCGGCATCTTATCCACAGGAGAAAAATAATGCAGACCTATCACCTGCTCTGGCCTTGCTGCCTTGGCGGCAATCTGTCCAATAGGAATAGATGAGGTATTGGTGGCGAAAATCGTCTGTGCACCGGCATTGGTTTCAATATCAGCTACCATCTGCTGCTTTAAGGATAAATCCTCAAATACCGCCTCAACCACGATATCCGCGTCGCCAAAGCCAGAGTAATCCGTGGTGCCGGTCAACAGCGCCAGTTGCTTTTGCATCTCAGATTTACGCATAAAGCGACGCTTAACCTTTTTGATCATCAGGTCATAGCTGTACTTCATGGCATTGGCAATGCCTTCACTGCGGATGTCTTTGATCCGCACAGGCAGCCCGGCTTTACTTGAAGTAACGTAGGCAATACCACCGCCCATCAGGCCACCGCCCAGAACGGCAGTTTTCTTAACCTTGGCTGGCGGAACCCCTTCCACACCGGTTTCTTTTTTCATCTCGGTGGTGGCAAAGAAGATATTACGCAACTGCTTAGACTCAGGGGTCATCACCAAATCGCCAAAATGGCGGGCTTCCAAATCATAGCCTCGGCTACCACTGACACCAGCTTCGATACAGTCGATAATCCGCTCTGGCGCCGGGTAGTTGCCACGGGTCTTGCTGCGGGTTTGTTTACGAGCCTGATTAAACAGGAAGTTGCGCCCAAAGGGTGTACGCTCAAGTGCCTGGCCAACCAGATTCAGCTTAGGCGGCTGACGCTTCGGTTTGGCTTTTTTAGCAAACTGAATAGCCACGTCCAGCAAAATAGACAAGGGCACCGCATCATCAACCAGACCGTCCTTCTTCGCTTGCTTGGCACGCAGTTGCTTGCCGGTCAGCATCATGGTCATGGCCTTTTGAATACCCACCAGCTTAGGCAAACGCTGCGTTCCGCCACTTCCCGG
Source organism: Bowmanella yangjiangensis (assembly GCF_018531185.1). Lineage (NCBI taxonomy): Bacteria > Pseudomonadati > Pseudomonadota > Gammaproteobacteria > Alteromonadales > Alteromonadaceae > Bowmanella > Bowmanella yangjiangensis. The sequence continues at coordinate 1,255,739 of NZ_JAHDJU010000001.1, read as the reverse complement.
CAGCAAGCCGAGCTGGACTTCCGGCAGGCCCATAACAGTTTTGTCGTCCAGACTACAAATACGATAATGGCAGCATAGTGCCAGTTCCAGACCGCCTCCTAAGGCCGGGCCGTGAATCGCCGCGACCACAGGAATCTTCATGTTTTCGATGCGCGCAAACATCTGCTGTCCAGATTTGGACAAGGCTACCGCATCTTCGGCACTCTGGCAGGCCGCCAGCATACTGATATCAGCACCGGCGACAAAGGAGCTGGCTTTACCGCTGGCCAGCACCAGACCTTTGATACTGCTGTCTTTTTCAATCTCATCAAGCTGAACCGCGATCTGCTCGGCAAACTCAGCCTTTAAGGTGTTCATGCTCTCACCCGGTACATCCATAGTCAGAATGGCAATACCGTCGTCCCGGCGGCTTAGGGAAAATGCACTGGTTACGTCTGTCATAATCTTCTCCTTATTCCGTTTCCAGGATCATGGCTGCACCCAGACCACCTGCCGCACAAGCTGTCACCAAACCAGTGCCGCCACCACGACGATTCAGCTCATTGAGCATTTGGGTAATCATGCGGGTACCGGTTGCGGCAAAGGGGTGACCATAGGCAATAGAGCTGCCCATCACGTTAAATTTATCCATATCCATCTCGCCAATAGCTTTATCCCTGCCCAGTTTTTCTTTAGCAAAGGTATCACTGGCAAACATTTTCAGGTTAGCCAAGGTTTGGGCGGCAAAGGCTTCATGCATTTCAATCAGGGTCAAGTCGTTAAGACTCATACCGGCCCGATCCAAAGCAATTGGCGTCGCATAAGAGGGGCCCATCAGCATATCTTCCCACACATCAATCGCGGCAAAAGCGTAGCTACGGATATAACCCAATGGCTTATAACCCATGGCCTTAGCGCGACTTTCGGTCATCATCAATACAGCCGATGCGCCATCCGTAAGCGGCGTGGCATTGGCGGCCGTTACCGTACCGTATTTGCGATCAAATACCGGACGTAGTTTGGCGTAGCCTTCCAGGCTGGAGTCGAAACGAATGTTGTTGTCTCTCTCCAGAGCGCCTTTGAATGGTTCCGCATAGGCGGTCATCACTTCACCGCTCAATTTACCTTCTTCCCAGCTTTTCGCCGCATTCGTATGCGAGCGATGGGCCAGCGCATCCTGATCTTCACGGCGAATTTGGTGCGTTTTAGCCATTTGCTCGGCGGTATCGCCCATGGAAAGTCCGGTCGAGTATTCGGCAACGGCAGGCGGAACAGGCAACAGATCCTTAAAGCCCAAACGTTTAATCACGTTCCACTTTTGCCCAAACGTCTTGGTCTTCTGTAAGTCCACCAGCGCACGCGCCAGGTTCTTAGACACACCAATAGGCGATACTGAGGTGGAATCTGCACCGCCGGCCACGCCAACCTGAAGATTGCCCGCCATCATAGACTCGGCAATATTCACTGTGGCCTGAAAACTGGTCGCACAGGCGCGAGATACGCTGTATGCATCAGTATGCACATTCATGCCGGTGCCCAGTACGATTTCCCGGGCGATATTCGGGGCTTCCGGCATCTGCACAACCTGGCCATATACCAGTTGCTCCACTTCTCGGGGATCCAGGTTATTGCGAACCAGCATCTCGTTTACCACCATTTTGCCGAGATCCACGGCAGGCACGCCATGGAAGTACGTGGCCATTTTGGCAAATGGGGTACGAAGACCGGCCACAATGGCGATACGGTCTCCGCTACGCGTCGTCACGTTACGGGTGACGGAAGAGGTGTTACCTGGCATTCTGTTTCCTTTTAGTGGTCAGACCTGTTTGGCCGGATTGTACTATTTGCCGAGCAAATTTCAAATTCTAGCCTACAGATAGCGATGTGACATACTTGATGCTAAAGCTAATATATTGAATTTATAGATAGTTTTGCTTTATCAGCGCGGCGGCTTTTTCCGCAATCATAATAGTCGGGGCATTGGTATTGCCGCCGATCAAGGTAGGCATCACCGAAGCGTCCACCACCCTCAGCCCTTGCACGCCCTTTACTTTCAGCTCAGGGCAAACCACCGTCAGCGGTGATTGCGGGTCGCCCATCCGGCAAGTCCCCACCGGATGGTAGATGGTTTCCGCCTTATCTTTAATAAACTCCAGCAGCGCTTCATCAGACTCTACTGCCGCGCCCGGCAACCATTCTTGTGGCTGGTATTTCTCAAAGGCCGCCTGGCGCAGAATCTGTCTGGCCAGCTTAACGCCATCTAACATGGCCTGGCGATCATCCTCGTGGCTTAAATAGCGCGGATCCAATAGTGGAGGAGCTTCAGGGTCAGCCGTTTGTAAACGCACTGTACCGCGACTTTTCGGGTACAAGTAACAGATATGCAACCCATAGCCATAACCCCAGGCCAGATGCCGACCATGGTCCTGTAAAATGGCGGGAATAAAATGCATCTGCAAATCCGGTAAGCCGTTAGCCAAACTGCTGCTGGCAAAGCCGCCGGCTTCGGCAATATTGCTGGACATTAAGCCGCGGTGGCCACTGAAATACTGCCACAGCCCCTGCACATATTGAGGCAGGGCACCTGGCGCTATGCCGTAGCCGGTAATTTTGTTAGTGCGGTACTGCACAATGGCATCCAGATGGTCCTGCAGATTTTCTCCCACGCCGGGGCAATCCACTTCAACCTTAATACCGAGGCTGTCCAGATGTGCAGCAGGTCCAATCCCCGACAACATTAATAACTGCGGAGAATTAATCGCCCCTGCGCTTAACAGCACTTCTTTTTCTGCATAAATCTGGCGACGCTGGCCGTGCTGTTCAAACTCCACCCCCACAGCCCTACCCTGCTCTAACAGCACACGCCTAACCAAACCGGAGGTCAGGATAGTCAGATTTGAGCGGGTCTTAGCCTGGCTTAAATAAGCCTTGGCACTTGAACAGCGTTGGCCTTGTTGCTGAGTAACCTGATAGGCTCCCACCCCTTCACGCATATCACGGTTAAAATCCGTCAGTTCACTTAAGCCTGCCGCAACACCGGCCTGAACAAAGTCCTGACTCAAGGCACTGACATAACGTAAGTCACTGACGGTCAACGGGCCACCCACACCATGCCAGGCGTCCTCACCACGCTGCTGATCTTCGGCTTTTTTAAAATAAGGTAAGACAGACTGCCAGTTCCACCCCTCAGCCCCCAGTGCCTGCCAGTGATCGTAATCCTCTTTAGCGCCACGGATGTAACACATGGCATTCACCGAACTGGAGCCGCCCAGCGTTTTGCCTCTAGGCCAGTAAAGACTGCGATTGTTCAGCTCGGTCTGAGGCTGGGTAGTGTAGTTCCAGTTAATACCGCGAAAGCGACATAACAATGCCAAGCCAAAGGGAATATGGATAAGCGGGTTACTGTCGGGTTTGCCGGCCTCGAGCAAACACACTTTCCAGGCCGGGTTTTCTGACAGCCTGGCCGCCAGTGCGGCCCCCGCCGAACCGGCACCGACGACAATAAAGTCAAAGTGGTTTGCTTGTGTCATGGCTACGTCCGCTCATCTTTGCGTTACTACACATCGTACCAGTGAGTCTATCAAAGAAATTCTGCCAACCGCACCCGAAGATTGCATATTTAGTCGACAGCTTGCCGATTATTCACTCACAACAAGACAACCTGATGACCGCTGGGTTAAACGCCCATTGCCACGACACAGGCCTTACACCTTAACGATTACGGCCGTATTGTTCGTGAGAAGACACCCAATCCGACGATGAAATAGCTGACGCCAGGGAGATTTCACCGGCCAACGCCACGGCACCAACAATTTCAGCCAACTTATACACCCTGTCACGCCCGTAGCAACCCAGTAATTCAAGGCATTCACGCTGGGTACCAATTCCCGTGCCGCCCCCATGAGTTGCCACAATTAATGAAGGTATGGTCAAAGACAGATACAAATCCCCCTCATCAGTGAGCTCGCTGTACAAGATGCCCGCAGAGGATTCGGATACGTTGGCCACATCCTGGCCGGTAGCAATAAACATCGCGGTAATCCCATTGGGAGAATGCAGGCCGGTGTTATTCACCCCAGATAAAAATGACCCCACGCCCGCTACCCGACCGTGGTAGTCGATTTGCTTAGGATCCACCCGCATCACTTCCAGTAAATGTTCCCGTTTGATCGTGACTTCACTGGTCACCCGTTTACCACGGGTGCGCATAATATTGATATGGGAGGCTTTTTTATCCGTTGCAAAGTTAGACTCCAGATAAAAATTCTTAATCCCAGTATAGTGGTCCAATATCCAGCCACAGGCCGCGAAGGTGGCCCGTCCCACCATGTTTTGTCCGGCTGCATCACCGGTTTTGAAATTAAACCGCAGGAACGCAAACTTGTTGGACAGGAAATGATCGATATAGGTTAGCTTAGCAACCGATGAGGTCGCCTCCGCTTCATGGCGGATACTGTCCATGTGCTCTTTCACCCACTGCACAAAATCTCGCGCGCCTCTGGCATCTTCAAATACAAACACCGGCGCACGCTGCATGGCGTCGTCAACCACGGTGCTTTTCACCCCACCACTCATATTCAGCAGTTTCATACCACGATTGTAAGACGCCACCAACGTACCTTCGGTGGTGGCAAGCGGTATCATAAATTCGCCGCGCGCATGCTCACCATTAATATGAAAAGGCCCGGCAATACCAATTGGCACCTGGGCCACACCAATAAAGTTTTCAATATTGCCGCGCAAACTCTGCGGATCAATGCTGTACTGGGCAATATGCTCGATATTCGTCCCACTGAATTCTTCATAAAAGCGCTGGCGCTGTTTGATAATATCTTTGCCGTAATCGTCGGCATCTGAGCGGGGAATTTTGTTGGCGTTTTGCTCTTCCTGGGTGGCTACATCATCCACCTCAAAAGTCAGCTCACCAAAGGGCAAAGCACGGAAGCTTATATAAACCCGGTGTTTCTGCTGGGCCAAAGGGCTAAAATCGTCAACAAAGACTGCCAAGCTGGCCCGCAATGGGAAATTATGCGTCCCCATACTATTGAACTCACGTAAGGGTAGGCACTGTCCGTCCGCCAATTGCAGACGCAGCTTATCGGTGGCGATAGACTGACCATCGATACGAATATCCAGCACTTCTTGCACCAATGCGTCTTTAAGACGGTTCTTCAAAGAAAAACGCACGCCATTGCCATGCAGTGTCAGGCTGCCGCGGTTATACAGTTGCTTGAGAAGAATACTAGGAATAAACATCTACGCTTGCTCCAGTTATTATTATTCGCCATCCTGATAAGCCCGCGACCGGTCGGGCTGGGTATTTTTGCTACTTACTATTGTTGATAAGCTGCACAAAATCCACTCAAATAGTATTCTTTCCAATTGAATAACAGTGGCTTGAATGACCACTTGATGCTCAGGAGAGCCTACGTCTTGCCAGCCAGTGACGTTTTGACACGAATCAAATACTGGTGGATCACATTGCTGATCCGCCTTGGCCGTTTAAGGCATTTCAGCATTTCCGCCACAGAGCTAAATGGCATGCTAAGCGCCAATCTGCCGTGGAAACTCCCTTTGGCCTTACCCACAGGCAAAGGACATTTAACCGTATTAAATGCCACTGTGCGTATGCCCACAGACCAATTCCGGCTGGAGCTGCTGTGCGATTTGCAGGTCGATGTTAACGGCATCAAGCTCTATCAGGCCCATGTGTTGGCGGTTTTGCATGGACGCCCTTGTTATATGCGTGGCCAAGGCAGCATTCGCGCCGCTGAGGTTAACCTGTCGAAATTGCAGCTGATTCAGGACGATCATTTTATCTTTCGCAGCAGCGCACAAATACTGAGCCGCCTGGTGCCCGACGTTCTTGGCGGCTGGTTAAATGCCTCACTGGATGTGTTAGGTGGGCCTGTTTATAAGGAGGCTCGGAGCTACCTGGATTTGTACCTGAGCGGCAACAAGCAAAAGGTGCTGGAATTTCATCAACCACAAATCGAGCGTCAGTTACTCGAGCAAATTAATCAGGGACAACTGGACTACAAACTGGATGACAATCTGCCAGACGAACGGCTGTTCGCCCGCCTGGGCCAGAATGTAAAAGTTGAAGATGGCAAGTTACTGTTTTTATTTCATGACTGACAACGGTATACCACGAAGCGGCGGCTACCGAACTTGATGGCGCTGTCGATTACCAGGCTGTCGCCGCCCAGCTTCACGGCTTCATTTCTGGCCAGGGCTAGCAATTCCTCAGCGACTTTTTTCTCATCTCGCTCAACAAAGGCAATTTTGTCGGCAACCTGGGCATTGGCCGAACCCACACGCTGACACCCTTGTGCCTCGGCAGCATCAATCAACCTCACGGCATCGGCGCCGGGTACCGAGCTGACATTGGCGCAGCCAAGTAATGTTAACCCCATAATCAGTGGCAAAGTGGCTTTCATAGTCTTCCTAATGATGTGAATGCAGAACATCCTGGGCATGGCCAAGGTCGTCGTCAACGATGGACTTGATGTCATCATCCACATGTTCGCCTATGTCTTCAATACTCAGGCTCGGATCATCGGCGCACTTATCCAGCAACTCAAAAGCCTCAACAAAGTAATGCGCCATATTGTCCAATGAACTGATATGCGTATTGCAGCACACCAAACCTATGTTTGCGCTTTGCCCGTAGGTCAGCAGAGTGATGTTCACTCCGCCGCCTGGGGTAATAGTTGAAATGGGGTAAGCCGCCAGTAACTTGGCATCCCGTAAATAACGGGTTTGTTTGGGACCAGGCACGTTAGATATCAATATATTGGCAATAGGTTTGAACCAGTCAGACAAATGCAGCACTTCGAAAACCAGCGCCACGGCCTGAATCAAAATGGTGTAATAGCTAAAGGCTCCCGGCTCCGAGCGTTTTGCTGCATGTTTAACAATGCGGTGATTTTCGATGATTTGCCTCAGTCTCAGATAAGGATCAACCTCACCATGGGCCAGCTTTACCGGCACAATAGCAATCTTGTTCCCTGCGGTATTCTCACCAGGTTTACGCAGATTTATCGGCATATTGGTATACAAGGCTTTATTAAAGCTGTGTCCATAATCTTTAAGAAAACGATGTACGCCAATATCAAAACAGCACAGCAGGATCTCATTGGCTGAGGCCCGCATTCGTTTAGACAGCGCTTGAACCCGCTGAAAGTCCAGATCGGCAGTGGCCACCACCCGCCCGCGTTTGACCTGGCCGGTAAGCACAGTGCGGGTACCGGAAAACGGAATAGGCATGTAATGGCTGTTGATGCGCACTAACTTGATTAACAGGCGGAACAAGATCCAAACCAGGTCGGTGACCGTTCGTAATAGGTGCCAGGCCGCCCCAAGTAAACCACTCAACCAGTGTTTACGCCGCCTTTCCCTGAAAGGCTGAGTAACAGCCCAAACCGGAGTGAAGTGCTCAATATCAGGCTGCTCGTGGTAACCGGCCTGAAACCAACGCATCAATACCGCACCATCACCGTACATATGATGAATCTTCACGTAGATGGCAAAACACCGCCCCGCGCGGCTGGCAATCAAATGGTATTGCCATAAGGGCTTATTGCGGTCTAGTCGTGGCTCATGCAAACCGGCGACAAAACGGTTAAGCGCCGCCTTGTCTTCAACATTATCCAGCTCATGTAATTGAACATGGTAGTGCATATCCAGCTCACGAACCGCCACCAGCCTGAGCGGAAATCCCAGCATATCTTCAACAATGGTATTAAAGGGGCTGGATGGCTTATCAAAGCTACGCAAATGTGCTAACAACGTGGGCAAATAATCGGCTTTAGCGTCTTCAGGTAATTCCAGCAACTGTAAACACGCCACGTGCTTGGGGTTGTTGTCTGACTCGGTGATCCAGAATGCTCTGTCTAGAAAACTGATTTTACGTGTCACCTGTGCAGCTTCCTGTTTATTTCTATCAGCGTTTAACCTGGCAAAAACGACGGCCAATCATGGCGTTCTGTTTGGTTATAGGGATGCAGCAAAAACACAATACTGCGTAAACAATGTTGAGCAAATTCATCATTGTCCAGATTTTCGCCCTTTAAAAGAGCATAGTTGGCAGCCTGACTGAACACCAAACCCAGTTGATGGAGCATCGGCGATACAGCTTCACGGCTCAGACTAAGCTGGCCCTGTTCGATGGCATATTCCAACGACTCGCGCCAGCGGGCTTGCTGGCCGTTCAGTATGTGTCTGAACGGCTTTGTCAGTAAGGGGTACTTTTCCAGTAAATCAACGGGATTACGAAACAGAAAACGGAATGTCGCCGCGACTTCCAGTTGCAGGTGCAGCGCGTAGAGAAATTCGTCCAGATTAAGCGGTTGTGATGGGCGTGCTAACAGCGGCTTCATCTGCTCGCTGAACAGTTCAAACAGTGCCGACACCAGCACTTCCTTGCCTTTGAAATGGTAATAGAGGTTACCGGGGCTGATATCCAACTCCATGGCGATATCGACGCTGGTAACCGCCGCTTCACCATGGATATTAAACAACTCAAGACTGGTAAACAGGATCCGCTGTGCTGTCTTGCTCGCCATTGCCATCGCCTGGACAAATACTGTGCTATCAGACTAACGGTATTTTGCCGATGGTTAAAGTATCAGCGGCTCGGATCCGGAAAAAATCACAAATTTGTCATCAGCTTAGGGCTTTTCGCCGGACAACTTCTCTACCTTCACGCCTTGACGGCTAAGCTGCGCCAAGAGGCCATCGTCACCGGCCAGATGCAGAGCGCCTACCAGAACCAATTCAACCGGTTTATCTTCAAGCATGCTTAGCAACTGTGGTACCCACTGATCATTGCGGGCTTTTAGCAGGCTCTGATACAACTGCGGATGCGTTTCCCGCATGGGGTTAATACCGTCGGCTTCCAAGGCGCCAAGATCGCCATTTCGCCAGGCACTGCGCAGTTCCTCCAGCATCTGTGGCAGGCTTTGCATATCATCCAGGGTGTAGACAATCAATTCGTCTTCCTGCCCTACGCCCATTTCGGCCAGATAACGCATCTGCTGCATGGCACTTTCCAAAAAGCCAAGGGGCTTGTGGTCACTCTCGGCACGTGCCAGGAAATGCATATCTACACCTTGTTGATCCAACCCCTGTTGCTGCATTTCCATTTTGGTCAGCATCAGTGCCAGCATCGCCGCTTTATAATGAAGCAGCGGTTCAAGCTGCATGCCTTTGCCGGTCAGATACTGGCTTAAGCGATTTAGGGTCGCAGCAGATAACTTATCTGCCAGGCTCTGTCCTGCTGGTAGGGTCAGCAGCGCCATCATTTCCTGAATAAATGCCGGTTCCTGCATTTGCCGAATATCCGCTTCTAACACAAGCTTGTCTGAGGCTTCATAGGCTCGGGCAAATTCCACCGGTAAGGGGTAGTCCTGGGCGCTTAGAATGTGCAGGGTGCCGCCCAAATAAAGTTGCTTGTCAGCATAAGTAAGTCGCCAAACGGCGCTGTCGGCCAGACTCAGGCCGGAGAAGAAAAACAGCAAGAGCAGATAGCGCTTCACTTTAAGTCCCTTTGCAAAGTAAAAGCCGGACTCTACCGCAATTCCCGGTAACAAGCGAAACACATTGTGAAGGTTTTACCTGCATGTATTTACAAATTGCCGCCTTGCAATTAACAACTGATACAGTTCGCCTCCCCCGGCTTACTTAGCATATCTGTACCTTCACCTCTGAGAACCATTATGTATAACAAAGCCATTTACCTGTTAACCGGAGCCCTGCTGTTAAGCGGCTGCGAGTTGGATGTCGGCAGTTCCAACAACAAAGACAATCCGTCCTATACCTTTGATTTTGAACAGTCTGACCATGGCTGGCAGGCCGGGTTTTCTGATTATCCCAGCGACAATGCGGCCATCTATGAACTGGCATCCGGCCGTAAAGCGTTACCTACTGACCCACAGAAACAAGGCTTTATGCTATCCGGGCATAATCGCAGCGATGACTTGTTTATGTATATGAAAGGCAAGTTCACGGGCCTTGAAGCCAGCACCCGCTACCAGGCCAATGTTCAACTGAAACTGCTGACCAATGCTGGCGAGGGTTGTATGGGCATAGGCGGTGCGCCAGGGGAAGCGGTATGGGTGAAATTTGGCTTTGGTGAAACTGAGCCCAAACAGCTGGACTATTATCTGAATCTGGATAAAGGGGCCCAGGGCAACAGCGGTAAAAATGCCAATATTATCGGCAATGTCGCCGCCAGTGGAGCGAACTGCGAAGGCAGTAAGTATGTAGAAAAATCACTGGTCAGCACAGACCAAACCCAACTGGAATTTACCACCAACAGTGACGGTACCATCTGGCTGTTTATCGGCACAGATTCAGGCTTTGAAGGCAAAACCACACTGTACTACGACAAGATTGATATTCAGCTAAAGAGAAAATAGCCTTATAGCAGCATCATATATAGCTGGCCGGTACCGGCCAGCATGCCCAGAATGGCGCCAACCACAATCAGCTTCCATTCATCCTGTTTATAGGCGGGGCGAAGTACCCCTTCAAATTCCTCAGGACTGAGCGCTTCCATTTTTACCCGCAAATCATCGCCTATGTTTAACGCGCTATTGGCATATTCATGGGCGTAATGCAGAAACTTATCTGAGTCCTCGAAAATACGTTTGACCGCCAGTTCCTTCATGCGGAAGTAGTCTTCGCTGCCCACCGCTAAGGCAAAATAAGGCTGTGCCACCGCCACATAGCGCTCGATGGCATCATTCACATGCAGCTCAATAAGTTCCAGTAGTTGCCCCGAACCAGAACCTTTAAGCACTGCATGGGTAATATTTTGCGAGTTAAGCAGCTTCTTCTCGATGATCTCGGCATATACCCTGGACACTTCTTTCTGACGTTTTAAGAACATGCCCTGCAGGGTGAAAAAGCCCACTTTGCGTGGCCGCTTAGGCTCGAAAATGATTTTGATGGCAATCCAGTTGGTGGCATAGCCCACCAGCAAACCACCTAAGGGCAAGATCCACCATAACTGATAGTAGGACCAGATAAACATAGTGGGCAGGCCAAACAGAAAACCGAAATACAGCCCGGAACGTTCAATAAAAGGAAACTCCTTGGCCCCGGCTTTTAGAAAAATCTCATTGATCAGCTCAGGATCTTTAGCCAGCTGCTCCACCACCATTTCACGGATATCAAAGATTTCCGTTACATTCTGCTGAAAATCCCGCACCATCTTGCTGACCACATTGGGAATATCCAGCTCAACCCGGGCATAAACCAGATTCTTACCTTGTACCGGCAAGGCTGCCCATAAGGTCGGCGCAGACTCCTGCATCACATCATTAACGATGCGCCTGAGTACCTGCTTCAGCCGCCTTTCTATGGCTTGAGTCATCTGCTGCGCATCCAGCCGATTAACTATCTCCTCGACACTTAACAGCTTACCCAGCACCAGCTCTACTTCAATCTCGGCCATTTTACGCCGCTTAGCCGGGATCAGTCCCTGCCAGCCAAAGATGGGCCGGATACCGACAAACTCCACCGGGTAAAACATCATTTTGACCGCCAGGTAGTTAGTAAACCACCCCACCAGTGCACTGGTAAGCGGGATCAGCAACAGCAGCAGGGTATCGACAGTCCATTCCATAAGCGAAAACGTAGCGCCTGTTGTTATAAGTAGCAGCTGCAAATCAGGCTAACCATTGAAATTAGAATGGTCAATCTAAAAGCAAGTTAGCCATGCCATTAGTCTGATGTGCCATGACATAGCCAGCCGGAGGCTGCTGCGCGAATTCAGCCTGAATACCAATAGCATCGGTAAGAATTGACCCCATATCCTAGTGCTAGTCATCTCAAAAACATGCGCCCAACTTTCAACCTCCACCAGCTTACAAAGTACCAGAGCGCAGCCCCTCCCTGGCATCCATAGTTTCAGCGAACCCAATGATCTTTTGTGGTCTCTTTTCCTATAAAGCAGTAGACGTTGATTCAACTTCCGCTGGAGCAGGATCATGCTTTTACTAAGGAATGTGAACCGGCATATCGTCTGTAAACGAATCAACTGTCTTCGTGGAAAGCCAAGCATTGAAACCCATTAACCCTTTACCCCTTATGGAAAAATCTAGCCCTGCTGATACAGGTTTCACATTTCAGCGACATTTTAGTTACATTGGTTTTGCTAGCTTCCCGTTTGTTCCATCAAATAAATACGGTCAACTTTTGGAAGGTGGCAAAATGAACAGGCAATTAAGACAAATATGGTGGTTGACTCTGTGGGCGCTGCTAATTGGCTTTCCACTATTCAGCCAGGCCGCAGAAGCACCCGGCACGCTGACTGTTGTCGTCAAAGAGCAGCATACTGACAGACCGCTTGCGGGTGTGAAAATTACAGTCAAGGAACGGGAAACCTCCTCCACGCGAACTATTGAAACCGATGAACAAGGTCGCATAGTCGTTGAACAACTTGACCCCGGTCTTTACTCGCTGAACCTGGCCAAAAACGGCTTTGCGTCATTGTATGAGCCAAGTGTACGGGTGGTAACGCGGAAAAATATCAGGATCGCATTCGAACTGAGAGAAGAAGCCATTGAGGTGGTAGAAGTTAGAGCACAGCAAAAGGATACTTTTGCCTCAGGCTCCAGCACATATCTGGACCGTGAGGCGCTGCGCAGTGCTGTGGGCGGTGGCGCCGATCCACTGTTGTCTCTGGACGGCTTGCCTGGCTTGGCATCTGCCAGCGAATTCGCCAGCTTTAGCGTGCGCGGCCGTGGCCCTAGAGATAATTTGTTATTCGTTGATGACTTTCCGTTCGATAAAGCAGTGCACTTTGATGCCACGCTGGGTGAAGAGGAAGATGTCGGCGGCGGCGGCCGATTCTCGATTTTTGCACCTAATGTGATCAGTGGCGCAGAATTCTCCCCCGGAGGCTGGGGTGCGGCTTATGGCGGCCGGGCAGCATCGCTGCTTAAATTAGACGTTGCCGATGGTAATCCGAGCCCTTCGGCAAGTTTGCGCCTCGACCTTGCCGGTTACGAAGTGGGTTACGACGGCCCTGCTGGGATCACGGATGATGCAACGATGCTGGTATCGGCCCGACGGCTGGACTTTGGCGCCTTGTTTGAAACCATTGAAGAGCTGGATATTGGCGAGCCCGTGTTGAGAGATATTATCGTCAAGTCGGTTATACCGGTTAACCAGAACCACACAGTGGAAGTTCTGCTGATAGATACACAGGAAGACTATATTCGCGACGTCACGCACGTGTTCGCCTCGCCCAATTTTGAAGATGCCGCGCTACTGGATTTTAAACAGGATAGTGATTTATACGGCATGACTCTGCGCTCGTTAATCGGTGAAAAAGCGGTGTTAACCAACAAGCTTTACTACCGTAAAAGCGACAAGCTAAGCGCAGAGGGCGAAGCCTTTCCTGATCTGGCACCAGAAGGCTCACCCGCATCCAGTTTTCCGGTACGTGAAAACATTATTACCATAGCTGAAAACGAAACAGAGATCGGCTGGCGAAGCGATTTTGAGACAGTCAATCATTGGGGATTATTAAGTGCTGGTGTGCGGGTAACTCAAATTGAACTGGACTACAACACGGTTTTAGATGGGAATTGGATCCGCTTTGTATACGACGACGATGATTTCAGAGCCGACCCACAGCAGCGCTATATCGTGCTTACCCCAGACAGCTTAAACTCGGCCGTAAAGCAAAAAGAAACCAGCTATGCTGGCTATCTGGAGCAGGTTTTTCAATTCGGTGAATGGGATTTTGGTGCGGGCTTGCGCCTGGAACGAGACGGCTTTGCCGACGAAAGCGTCGCAGCGCCCAGATTCAGCGTCAACTGGCAGCCTACTAAAAATATCAGATATTTTGCTAGCGCAGGGCTTTATCATCAGTCCCCCCGGTATTTAGAACTTGCCGCCAATGAGTCTAACAAGCTTAAGACTGAAAAAATCACCCACACCAGTGTCGGTTTTAAATATTTCCCAGGCAGCAATTGGTCGGTGTTAACCGAGGCTTATTATCAAAGCCTCGATGACCTGGTGGTAGGCCTTGACCGGGCCAGCGGCACCTTTGCCAATATAGGTGAAGGCAGCTCGTATGGCATAGATATTGTCCTGAACGGTACGATCTTCGAAGGCCTTTACGCCAGTACAACCTATTCTTACAACGATGCCGTTGTTGACCGCCAAGACGGGCGTGGTGACGTAGCGGCAGAATTCAATCGCAAGCATGTGGCTACGCTTGGCTTAACCTGGGAAATAAGTGACCGCTGGAAGGTCGCCGCGCGCTATAAATATCTTTCCGGTCGGCCGGACGACAACTTTATTATTCATGCAGATGTATTAGGGCCGGGGCAACCGCTACGCTACTCAAAAGAGATCACTGAGCGCAATGTCGGCCGTAAAGACAGTTCTGGCATATTAAACGTTCGCGTTGACTATCGGCGCGCCTTTGGCCCGATAGATATCACCGCCTTTCTTGATGTCATCAACGTAACGGCGGCATCGTCGAGCGACGACACCGAGTTTGACTACCGTCGCGGTGTGCTGGTGCAAGATGATAGCGAAGCTGAGCCGCTAATTGGTTTGCGACTGGATTATGCCTGGTAAGGGGAAACGACCTATGGTTCACGCGCTTGGTTCAGCGCCGGTTAGGCTGCTGATTGTCGAAGACAATCGCGACATCTGCGAGAACATTGCTGCTTATCTTGAAAAGCATAGCTATGTGATGGATTTTGCCTATGACGGTATCAGCGCGATGTACCTGGCGGTAACCAATCCGTTCGATATTATCGTGCTGGATTTGATGCTGCCGGGGATGGATGGCCTGAGTTTCTGCCACAAGCTACGCACTGATGCCAAAGTCGAAACGCCGGTGCTGATGCTGACGGCGCGGGACACACTGGACGATAAACTGAAAGGCTTTGCGGCCGGCGCCGATGACTATCTGGTCAAGCCATTCGCACTGCAGGAGCTGCATGCACGGCTGCAAGCACTTTACAAACGCAGTCATGGCAAAACCGACAACCTGTTAACGGTAGCTGATCTGACCCTGAATCGCTCCACGCTGCAGGTACATAGATCAGGAAGGCGCCTGGAGCTTAATCCGGCGTGTCTGAAACTGCTGCAACGCCTGATGGAGCAAGCGCCGTCTGTGGTAGCGCGGGATGAGCTTGAAACCTTGTTATGGGCGGACGAGCGCCCCGATGGTGACGCGCTTCGCTCGCATATGTACAAGCTACGCCAGGCCATCGACCGGCCGTTTGACAGCCCGCTGATCCATACTGTGCATCGCATCGGTTACCGTATTGCAGAGGATGCCCTGTAAAATGTACCGGCACAGTTTACGCAAGCGTGTCGCCATTGCCTTTGCGCTCTGCGTTGCAGTTCTCAGCGTCGTCTGGGGCTTTGCTTTTTTTGCTGCGATCAGGCTAAGCGAAGACCGCGTGCTGACGCAACAGCTGCAGCTTGCCGCCAACAGCTATCCCATTATGCCTGCAAACATGCGCAGCTATGATACGACAGCCGGCTTGCCGGCGCAGCTTCAGGCATGGGCTCTGACCAACCCCGCCGTGGGATTGTACGAATTCGAAGCCGAAGAGTTGCATGTCGCGGTGGTAGATTCAGGCAATGAACGGCAACGAGCCTTTGTCGTCTTTGATGTTAGCGGGATTGAGGCCGCATCGTCAGAGGATTGGTGGCTGCTGCTGGTTATCACCGGGGTTGTCGGTACGCTTGGTGTGCTGGGTTTTGGCCTTGGCGTGCTGGTGATGCGCCGGGCTGTCGCCCCGGTGGCGCAACTGGCCAAAGCGGTCGCCGACATCGACGTAGAGCATCTGTCGATGGATGATTATAAACGTATTGCATCCAGCCGCTTTGGCGATGATGAAGTCGGTGTACTTGCGGCAACAATTGAAAAGATGCTTGAGCGTATTAGCGCCTTTGTTGCCAGAGAACGGTACTTTACCGGTTCAGCCAGTCATGAGCTGCGCACGCCAATCACTGTCATTACCGGCGCGCTAGAGCTTCTGGAGCAAAGCGAGCTGTCTACGAGCGATATGAAAGCGCTGGATCGGGTGCGACGCGCGACGCTTGATATGAGGACAACGATTGAGATGTTCTTGTGTCTCGCCCGTGAAACCGACGACGGCTTGTATCAAGAGCAGTTTTTCGTCAGGCCGCTGGTGAGCAACGCGGTAGAGCTGCAGCGCCATCTTCTTAGCCGTAAACTGGTCGATGTGGAAATCGACTATCTCGCCAACCCCGCCGTCAACGGCCATCCTCAGGCTTTTGCTATCGCGGTCAATAATCTGGTGCGCAATGCATTTGAGCACACGTTAGCTGGCCAGGGCCCAGTCAGGATCCGTATTGATGAGCACGAGCTGTTGGTTACCAATCAACTAAGCAATGGCACTGATGCGCAATACTCTCCGACCGAAGCGTCGTCCCGCGGCTATGGACTGGGGTTGGGGATTGTACAACGCTTATGTGAGCGCAATGGCTGGTCGTTCACGCTACGCGCTGATGAGCAGCGAGTAGTCGCCCGTCTTTCGTGGTAACAACGAGAGACCACATTGTGGTCTGCTTATTTGAGCACGGTTTCAAAATAAGACTATCGTGGAATTCATTAAATTGGGAAGAATGGGCCACTTACACCGCCCCCAGGCTCCAATTGACTATGCCAACAACCTGAAAATCAATACCTAGGAGGTCATCAGAGCAAATTCAGCCAGAAGTCATAACAACGTCAGGCCTTTGCATGCGGTCTTGATTAGATTAATCCCCTGCTTGTTCAAAACGTTAATAGCCAATTGATTTTAAGGGGGAAGTTATAGTGCAAACTCATACATCATTAATCCTGACGTTACCTATTCTGCTGATGGGGTTTCACACTTATGCTCAGGCCGAACATCCGCTGCTTGAAGGGCCTTATCTTGGCCAAACACCACCGGGTTTGATTGCACAGCCCTTCGCACCGGGTATGGTAAATACACAAGAATGGGGAGACGCTGGCAGCTTTTCCCCCGATATGCAGACCTTTTATGTGGCCAGATGGAAACATACTGCTGATGCAAAAGAGCCTGAGTCGCTTGAGTTTAACCAGGTGGGTAATCGTTGGTATAAAACCCTGATGCCAAGCGGCACGCGTAAGCCCGCTTTCTCACCGGATGGTAAGACCCGCTATTTCAGAGGCAACTATCAGGAACTTACGGCTGATGGCTGGTCAGAGCTCAAAAGTCTTGGCCCTGCCTTCGAGGCCATTCGTATTATGGGGCTTACAGCGTCCGCCAAAGGAACCTTGGTACTTGATGAAAATGCCAGAAGCAAAGGCGGAGACGGCATTCTTCGCTACTCGCGTGTTATCGAAGGCAAACGCGAAGATCCTAAGCCACTACCTAAAACTATCAACACTGGCAAGTGGAATGCCCATCCGTTTATAGCACCAGACGAGTCTTACATTATGTGGGATGGAGAAAGAGAGAGCGGCTATGGCGCCTCTGATATCTATATCAGTTTCCAACAGAAAGATGGCACCTGGGGTGAAGCCATTAATCTGGGCGATAAGGTCAACACCGACGCCGAAGAAGGTGGCCCACAAGTCACCCCTGACGGCAAGTACCTGCTGTTCAACAGAATGGTGCCAAATGGCAATGGCAAGTCCGGCTCCCAGTCCGACCTATATTGGATCGACGCACAAATTATTGAGGACCTAAGACCCAAAGAATAACGGCTATGCTTATTGGCGAAGTGCGCCGCTTCTGGGCTGCGCACTTTCTTACTGATGCCGCTATCGGCCGTCGCAAACAGTTGGAGCAGTAAATAAGGTCGCGGCACCTTCGCAACAGACTGTATATCTACACAAAAGCCACCACACATCCGTATAACAGCAATAGTACGGAACAGTTCCGCCTTTCCCGGCACCAGCCTGGTGCATCCAAAAAAACTCATACTAGGCAAAGACTTATAAGCATGCTAAAAAATAACCATGCAAAAGTACGGAAGAGTTAAGTTAAATCATGAAGTTTGTAAACTGGTTATGGAAGACAATTAAATCATTAACTCCTTACTTAATTTTCTTGAGCTTTGGAATCTTGTGTTGGAACTGGTTTAAATTTACAGCTCAAACACAAGCTGATCTCGCTGAACCGATCGTAAATGGTGTAATTGGAGGCGTGGTAACTTCTATCCTGATCCTAATTTTTACCATTTTATGGAAGTCTAATATTACTCCTTGGATCGAAAATTTATTGTATAAAGACACTAGGTTAGAAGGGGTGTGGAATGGAGTTTTAGTTCCATACATTGGTATTGAAGAGATCGATAAAAGAAGAATTGATGTTGCTTTTGGCATTGTAGAAAGGCGTCGTAGGAAAAGGAAAAAGGCACAGGAAGAAGGTCAAGTGGAAGCCTCTAATGGAAATTCACTAGCTATATCCGCCACATCTAAAGATAACGAAGTTGAGCGTGATATTGATGCTGAACTTATATTTAAAGAGCCCGTAAAGTCCACTCAGGATGAAGATGAAAGCGAGTTAATTGATCGAAAAATATTCTTAAAAATAGGTTCAGGTATGGCTCCCATTGAGGTTAGAGTGGAAATTAAAAGAGTCGGACATTCTATTTTTGGCCAAATTGTTGAAATAGGTGGCGCTAGTGACATTCACACATACAGTGTAAAAGGCTCTTTCAAAAATCTTATTTTGACTGGTGAATATGAAAACCAAGATTGCTCACATATTGATCGTGGTAGTTTGAGCCTCATGCTTAGAGGTAATGGGCGTAGTTTAGAGGGCTTTTTCTCTTCATATGATGATGGCGAACACCACATGGCACCATTTAAATGTGTGTTAAAACGCCAAGATCGAAACGCAAATGGAGAGTAGGTATAACAATCGCATTAAGGGTGGACGCAAAAAGCTTGGCTGCGCTCATTCTTCGCTTAGTATAGCCAAGCAATATTTCGCCACTTATGTGGGCGTTAGATTTTTAGTCATAAATAAAGGACGATAAAATGTCAGATGTAGTGAAAATAAATATTGATCTGAATTCTGGGGCGGTAAATATTGAGGCTGCTAGCGAATCTCTCGATATGGTATTCGATCGTCTAGAGAGTTTCTTACCTTCTTTGATTGAAGCTAAGACGCAGTTTTCCAACAGCAATTCGGAAGAGGATGACGCTGATAGCATAAATGGCCAAAGCGAAAGTGGTGGAGATGAGAAAAAGGACACATCCGAACAGAAGTCTAAGTCTCCTGCCAAGCCAAAGCGAACCTCATCCGGAAAAGCGGAAACCTATAAAACCGTGGATTTAGGGTTAGATGCAGGACAAAGACAAGCATTTAAGGACTTTTACGCTGAAAAAAGCCCTTCTGGCCAGTCTGATCATGTGCTGGTTGTTATTTACTGGCTTGTTAAAAACACAGGGAAAGAATACCTGACAAAAGATGAGATATTTACCGGTCTTAGAACGGTAAATGAAAAAGCCCCCAAACGATTAACATCGGTTTTATCGAATCTTCTGCTGGCGTCACATATCATCAAGGATGGCACGAATTCAGGGCTGCATCACATTGGTGAAGATTATGTAGAGAGAGATTTGCCCAAGAAAAAAGGAAAGTAAATAGATGCAGCACAAGCTAGAAGATTACATTCTTAAAATTGATAACTTTGATGGCCTAAGTAAGGCGGAATTAATTGACTACTTTGTGTATTTCATAACGGTCATTAACGAGGAGGAAGTCACCGATATTCGTAAAATCAAAGATTGCTTTGAATGCTTGAGAATAGAGCCGTACTCAAATATTCCTTCATATCTTTCGCAGAAAAGCAGGCGAGGAAAAGGAAAGAAATATATTAAGAAAAGTGGCGGATATATACTGGAGAGGTCTAGAGAGCTGGAGATTCAAAAGACACTCAGCACAGGCCCTGAAAAGAAGGAAACATCATTTCTTCTCAGGAACCTGCTTGAAGATATTTCAAACACACATCAAAAAGCCTTCCTTCAGGAAGCAATTGATTGTTATGAAATTGGTGCAAAGAGGGCAAGCATTGTGCTTGCCTGGATTTTAACTGTTAACCATTTATATGAGTACATATATAAGAATAAGAAAAATGAGTTTGATGCGGTTCTTTCTTCGAATACTGATAAAAGAACTAAACTGAAAAAACTTACCTCAATAGATGATTTTACGGAGATTCCTGAAGGAAAATTTATCGAATTTTGCCGGTCAGCAAAGATAATCACTAATGACGTGAGAAAAATACTTGAAGAAAAACTCGGAACGCGTAACTCTAGCGCGCACCCTTCTGGCATATCGATATCTGAGATTAAGGCAACTGATTTTATACAAGACCTAGTTGTAAATGTAGTTCTTAAATACAAAATCTAACAAAGCCAAGCACAGTCGCCAGCGCAAAAAAGCACGCTGTCTGTACCTCGCTGTCGCTCAGCTCGTGTTTGCGGCGTGATATGTTTAAATGGAGTTATGCGTGATATCACAAATTCTATTTGTTTTTGGTGCATCTATATTTGGTACCTTAGGTTTAATCCACCTCCTTTTTACTTTTTTTTCTAATAAATTTGATGCTTATAATTCTGATGTTACTTATGCAATGAAAAGCACTTCTCCGGTATTAACAACGGAAACCACCATTTGGCTGGCCTGGATTGGTTTTAACGCCAGTCATAGTTTAGGCGCAATATTCTTTGCGACAATCTATATACCGTTAGCGATCTCGCATATGCAACTCATTGTAAGTAGCAGCTGGTTTTCAGTATTGCCTTCTATAGTCGGTGTTTCATATTTGCTTCTGGCTCAAAAATACTGGTTTAAAATTCCATTTCTTGGCATTTTAGTCGCAACTATATGTTTTATTTCTGCTTTTGTTCTAATCAACATATAGCATGCCTTCAAACCGGGTTAAAAATTATGTCGAATTTTCTTAAAAGACCCGAAGAAAACCGCCATAATTTTTCACCCTCTGAGTGCGCACCAGCCCTGCGGAGGGCTTTTGAAATTACCCATTCTACTTATATTTGTAGCTATTGCTGTTTTGGTCTATTCGAAAATGCGAGCAAGTCGGATTCACTACAAAGAGAAGAAGGTCTCTCTTGACCCAACTAAAGAGTATGAATTTGCATGGCTAGCCTCATTTGATACAAAAGCCTCTTCTGAGGCTTGTGCAGATGAAGTTAAAAAGCACGTTGACCTAGTTACACAAATTAGCAATTCTCCACTTGAACAGAAGTGGATGCTTCAGTGTTCTATTGTATGTAAAGCAAATACGGATTTGGTATCTCAATACGAATCGACTATCAGGTACTGCTTTTCAGCAAAAGGCGGGGAATTTGTGCATGCAACAGTTACTACCCCCATATCACCAGACATTACTATTGGTTAGTGTATTAGTTAAACATTTGAATTAACTATGTCGAAGGCCAGCAGACAGTTTTGTTTTTTTACTGTTGTTTAAAGCGTTATTTGTAAGCTAAGAAAAATGATAAGAAAACTTGAACATAGTGATAAAAACGTTGCGCGCGACATTTATAGCGTGTTTCAGCATTCGTATAAGGTAGAAGCCCAGTTATTAGGGGTAGCAAACTTCCCTCCCCTGGCTCGCACTGCGGATGCCATAGAAACAGCCGAATCATTCTTCTATGGATACATGGAGGGCGATTGTCTGGCCGCCGTAATTGAAATTTCCCTAACGGGTCAGACACTGGACATTGATAGCCTGACGGTGGACCCCGCTTATTTCAGAAAAGGGATCGCCAGAAAACTACTGAGTTATATATTAACTCACTTCAGTTTTAGTCAGGCACTGGTAGAAACGGCGGTAGAAAATACACCAGCCATCGATTTATACCAAAAGCAGGGTTTTGTGGAATACAAGCGATGGACGCCATCGCACGGTATTCCCAAAATTGCATTGTCCCTTCCACCTACTGACAGCTAGGTGGCCAAAGTGGCGGTGGTTTTTTACACTGATGCACTAACCTAGCGCTGCAGAACAACTGAATTAAAAGGAATTGATAGTATGAAAATGATCTGGGCCTTACTGATATTAGTGACCTCACTCTCTGCCACCGCCGATCCCCGTCAAGATTTTGAAAAGCTCAAGTCGCTAGTTGGAGAGTGGAAAAGAGCAGAAAGTGACAACAGTGATTTCTATATTTCTTATCAAACGACCGCTAAAGGCAGTGTGCTGATAGAAAACTGGATTTATAAGGGCGCTTCGCATTCCCTTACTCTGTATCACTTAGATGGCGAAAACTTGCTTGCGACGCACTATTGCCCGCAAGGCAATCAGCCTAGATTAAAGCTTGATAAATCGGCTAGCCAAAATAGCATTTCCTTTGTATTTCAAGATGCAACAAACCTAAAAAGCCTGGCAGATAGTCACCAGCACTCGCTGTCTTTTGAGTTTGTAGATAAAGATAGAATTTTAAGAAATGAGAGCTACAGTAAAGATGGCCAGCTAACCCCGACGACTATGAATCTAGTCAGGCAGTGATGCCAATAAAATAGAAAGATGCTTGGCAGAATTGTAGCCACGAACAGCAGTAAACTAATCACACCGCTCTTATAGCCTGGCTTAGTTTGTGCCTATTCAATTTCCGCCAAGCTTAGTGAGCCTGTTGCTTGAACCTTAGATTTTCACCCCCCAAGATCAATCAAACCTTTTCGCCCATTTGGCATATTCTTTTGATTTCAAAAAGTCTGCAAAGATTAACTGGCCTTCCATATCCGAGGGGGTCAGCGGGACTTGCTCCTTATTGTCATCGAGCAGTTTCACAAAGGTCTTAAAGTCCTTGCTGGTTAACGAGAGCACCATATCAATCTGCAATGCTTGCATGCCATATTGATCAAGTAATAACTGGCGAAATTGTCTGACTTGTTTTTTGTTTCCCAGTAGCGAATGCACTGCTGCCACCAACACTGCGTTATCTTTATCTTTGTACTCGTTATAGGCCTGCTTGGCATACACCAGTGCTTGTTCATAGTCTTTGGCACCAAGGAGTATTTCAACCAAAGCGGCATAGTTTCTCTCATTAGGCTCGTTTTCTAGCCGTATCTGGGCGTATCGTA
This sequence comes from Bowmanella yangjiangensis, assembly GCF_018531185.1. Classification (NCBI taxonomy): domain Bacteria; kingdom Pseudomonadati; phylum Pseudomonadota; class Gammaproteobacteria; order Alteromonadales; family Alteromonadaceae; genus Bowmanella; species Bowmanella yangjiangensis. Next base: position 1,232,676 of record NZ_JAHDJU010000001.1, on the reverse strand, counting down.
CTGCGGATTTATAATCACCTGACTCTGAGTAAGATTTCACCAGATGGCGAATAATAGCGTCTGTCAGGCCAAAATTGCTTTCGACAACCGACAACGCCTTACTCATCTTCTGGTATAGGTCTTGGTCCCAATACCAGGGCAACAGCCGTAATGCCGTATAAATACTGTCGCCATAAACTTGTTCAACTACCTTGGCGGTACTTTTTAAGTGACGCTGTTTAATCGCAAAGTTGGCCGCCCCCACTCTGGGTTTATCAATCTCAAGCTGGTCAAGGAGTTTATATTTAAGCGCCAGCATAAGTGGCGATACCCTAACCTTGGGAGACAACATGTCAAAGCCAGCCATAACCTCTTTCCACTCCTCGCGACCACGATGCTCCCATATGCTTTGGAAAATAGTCCAATCCTGGTCAGACAGTTCCGCAGAGGGTATAAACCTTTGCAGCAAGCCTTTACTGGGATTTTTGGCGAAATATAAGTCGTATGCCATCCAGGTGGCATAACTTAGGGCCTCATTGGCATACACAACGTCGATAACACGAGGGGAACTTTTATCCTGTGATAATTCAAGCAAATAGAAATTACCAATAGGTTTGCGGTCACCAACCAACCTATCTTCTACAACAAATACCAGCCCTTTAAAGTTGCCAAAGGTTCCTGTACCCAAAGCACTAACACGAATATCGTTTTGGGAGGATTTTCTTACTTCTACGGCGATACCGGGATACTGGCTAAACCATTGAGCAAAATGATTGGCGACTTTTTCCCGGGTTTCTGGGTCGTCGGTGACTATGCTGGCAACTTTTGCACTTAGGGCTGACAGGTCTACCTTATCTTTAGGCACGCCCCAGGCAGTGTAATTGAGAAAACCCACCAACTTTTCAGCGGATTCATCCTTCGCATAGACAGTGAGGGGTAACAGCAAAACAAGACAGACAACCGCGCGGCTAATCCATAGAGGCATAGTTAAACTCCGTTAATACAATCAATTAGCATTGATTTGACGGTAATTTAAAGACCTTACCCTAAAGTAAAAGGTGGGGCAAATGGCATCACCAGGGTATTGCGAACACTTGATCGGGTCACAGTGGAAGCGCGGGCTGTTCATCCTTAGTTTATGATTTACAACAGTTTATGAGACGGTCATACAACACAGCGGCATCTTGTAGGTTATCCTACCTGGGTGAGAAGTAATATTTAGCATCAACTCACCTGGCAGCCCTAAAGCGTCATTCCTGCCTGTGGAGGATAAAATTTTTGCCGTAATCGGTAATGTAGATGTCAGCGTCCGTCCACTGTGCTTTACCCTCAGCATCAATCAATAAACCACAGCTTGCCTCATTTTCTGCGGCGATATAGCCCTTCTCCACCAGCCAACGAAACGCGGCAATAAAATGCTCATCATAGATATCTGCGTCTAATTGGTGAATGTTAACGGTAGGCAGCGCCTGAGCGGCGAGCGCTTTTAATATGCGGGCGCGCAATAACATCATGATTTTGTTAACTTAGTTTAATAAGGCTAAGTATTATCACAAAAGTGTTTACATGGCGTAGCATGGCCAGATAGTTTTAACTGGTTACTTGCTGACGTTATCTACATTGGGCAATGAATAAAGGTGTAGATACCATTTTGATGATGAATTTATGAGTGCCTATCAATCTGACACAATCAAATTTCGCGGCAATTGGTATCAGCTGATTGACGGCGGCCTGTTTAGCCCCCGGGACTATGGCATCGCCCCCTGCACTACAGATAGCTATACCCCGCTGGGCTATAGCGCCTCTTTTGGACTAATCAACAAGCATCTGCATTTATTCAGTTTGTATAGCAATCATCATCCCGATCAGGGTCTTTTGTCACAACAGCCACAAGCTGGGCAATGGCCACTAGAACATACCGAAGTTTCCCCTACCCTGGATGATCCTCTGGACAGCCTATTTAGTCCAAACCGGCGCCAGCGTATTCAGCCTCCGGCGCTAAATGGCGTACAAGCCAGCCCGGCCTCGGATAACTTCTGGTTCTACCCTAAGGTTAACCTGCCACTCAACTATAGCGGTACGCTGATTATTGACAGAATGCCGATACTTACCGGCGATGAAAGCGAACATTCTATCCGCGAAGCCATCAGGGAGATTATTGAGAGCGACAGCAATGTCACAGGTTGGACGCTGCAGTTTGTAAATGGAAAACTTGTTGCCGAAACCGCCCATGAGCCTAACGAGCAATTGGCAGAACTGATTGAATGCTATGGGCTAAAGCGCCCACTAGATGTTGATGCGCCCGCCCCCATTAATATTGAAAACATATCTGACTTGAACACGGATTATTCACCAGCACAGCCAACGAATAAACGTACTTTTGATGACGATTCATACTTTGATGATTTTGAGATTGAACCGCCCACAAACAAATGATCTTTTGTCAGCGTTGCGTTTAGTGAGCTTAAATAGCAAAGCTAGCAAATCTATTGGTAACTCATTGAATTTATTGGACCATTGGGTTTAAGACTCGATACCACAGTGCTAGACTGCCATAGACAAGATGGTTATTTGTTGTGTCTATCGCGAGGTTTACTGTGTTGATTCGACCCATTTTTGCCCTTTTCGTAAGCAGCCTACTATTACCGGCCTGGGTAATGGCCGATGCAACTATCGAACAGCAATTGCGGAATTTTAGCTACCCGGATAATTGCACTCAGGCACCTGAGGTACCGGCTTACGACGATAGAAATGTCGATTGGGAGGCATACGACAACAAAGATGCTGCGTGGCGGGCTTGCTTGATCAATGCGAAAGGAAAGGATGCTCGCGCCCTAAAAGCACTCTTTATGAAAATTGGCGGCGATTTAACCCAAAGCCCAATAAACCGCAAACTCTATGCAAAATACCCCCGCGATTGCCAATGCAATCAATGGATGGATCAACTCGTTAAACAGTTATCAGTGCGTGAGCAGCAGCGCTTTGCCCGTTTTGAGCAATATATCGCCGAGCATGAAGAGCGTAATCGCAGAATTGATCAGCATAACCAACAGGTGGCCGAAAAAAATCAGCGTAATCTAGAGCGCCAATTGAGGCTGGAGCGAAAACGCGAACGTGAGGCCACTTACGAAGCGATTTGGCGTGGTATGCAAAACTCAGGCTATCTGAACTAAATAAACACTACCTTGGCCAGTATTTAACAGAAACCAAGCCCAACCTTTATGACGGTTATGCCTTGGGCCCCACCAGGTTTTAAATACTCAATGACGGACTCTGTTGTTCGAGCAGCCAGCATTGGGGTAAAAGTGTGATGTCCGGCTAATTCCAAATGTGGGGCGAAATAGGTTGAATTTGAGTCATTTATACGGCTCATCAATAAAACTAGAAACATGGCACTAGGTAAGATAAAACGATAGCCTAATCAATTGGTTACTTAAATAACGGAAATGTGCCCATGGAGCCGGATTACACAGAGTATTCACTCGACGAACTTCACGATGCGCTGCGCAGTGTTGACCGGGAAAACTATCCTGAACGAGCTCAACGCATTATCGAGGCTATTTCAAATAAAGAGAAAAGCCTGGGTGCCCCACCTGCACCTCAGATCCATGCTGATATGGCAGAACCACCAGCTGACGAAAAATTGCACCCAAACTGGTTTATTCGGTATTGGAAAGGCCAGGTTTCTCTGCCGGTTAGTTACTGGGTGGTGGGTATTGCAACGGCATTGTTTGTATTTGGCCTAAGCGCCTTCGTGCAAAGGTTAATAGGTGACGCCGATGGGCAATGGCAACTGGGTGTTTATCTGTTGCTGCTTTTTACTACCCTAATTATTCTTGTTGTCTGGCAAAGTGTTGGCGTTTACCGCTCAGCAAGCAAACATCCGCAACGAGGTGGCTCAGAGGTATGGGCAGCCATTGCCAAACTCATGGTTATTGTGGGCCTCATCAGGTTCGGCGTTGAAATGTATCAACTGGGTATTCCTGCCATAAAGGAAGGTGTATCGCTGATTGTTAGCCAACAAAAATACCCGCCAACCAAGCTGAGATTAAGGAATGCCGGTACCGAACTGGAGCTTTATGGTGGCATTGAAGTTGGCTCGGAAATACTTCTACAAGAGGCACTAACAGCAAATCCAGACGTTAAACTCTTACATTTACATAGCCAGGGCGGCAGATTGCTTGGTGCTTACCGGTTAGCCGAGCTGGTTAAGGAATATCAGCTTGATACATACGTTAAAGAGTCCTGTAGCTCAGCCTGCACTACTGTGTACCTGGCAGGCACAAGAAGGTTGCTGGCAGAGGATGGAAAACTGAACTTTCACGCTGCATCTATGGGAGGCGCCTCATTGCACGAGCATGAGGATGTTACTGCTGAAATGGCGGCAGCTTACCGAGAATCAGGTGTCCCCGATTGGTTTATCAAGAAGATTATGTCTACGCCGAGTGAGGAGTTTTGGACGCCATCACCAGATGAGTTACTTCGCGGCAAGGTTGTAGACGAAATCGTTGACAGTATTTTCTATGGTTTCAGTGGATACGGTGATGATTCAGAGGTAACGGCAGAAGCTGTTGAGTCAGGCCTGTTAACTCATGATTACCTGGTGGCCATGAAGGAATTTGATAACGAGGTTTATCAAGACGTTGTCAGGATCAATGTTGAAGGAATGCGAAGCGGGCTGCCGGTAAAAGACATATCGCAAGAGTTTATGGCCCTGCGAGATAGCCGACTGTATCACTATGCCTCTCATGCTGACGATGAAGCCATAATCGGCTACTGGAAAAACATGATAGCGCAGATGGAAGAGCTTCAAATTGACTATCCTCTGACTTGCTCATCCTATACCTATGTCGATGAAGTACCTCAGGAATACCATATTGGAAACGCAGGAAAGTTGTCTGCGGCCGTTCAGCAACAAGAATTCGCCGCACTTGCTGCACTGATCAGAAGTCAGGCTCCTGACAGGGCCGTCTACTCGAGTGACGAAAATACCAGGCTCGTGACATCTATCGTCGAACAACTGAAAGCTGAGAACGAAGCTTATTTTGACGTAATCAGAGCACCAGAGAACTATATTTCGCAGCCAGACCTGCTATGTAAGGTGTCTATTGAACTTCAAAAAGGTTTTATCAGCTTTGATGCGAAAACATCTGGCACCTTGTTGAGAACAACCTATTCATCATTGGAGCCCTGAGGGAAATGGGCAATGTCACCATTGCCCATTCTCTAACCTTTACTGAGCACTCTTTTTATACCGTTCAATCGCCGCACTTAGCAATCTCGCTTTGGCAGATTGAGGGGGCAACTCCGCCAACGTTGACTCATAAAGAATCAGGTTATCTTGATTGAGATAAGGCGTGATACCTTCAGCGATGGTTCTGGACACATAGAAACTGCCGGTTCTCAGGTTCTTTACGAACAGATCGTCAATAGACTCGTTAAGCTCGGGATAACGTGCCAATTCATCCAGAGCGAGCTCCATCACTTTAGTGTCGTAACTGTCATCCAGTTTGCGAAGCAATGTTTCAGCATTTTGCCTGTTAGGCGCCTGTTGCTGCATCATTTCAACAGCTTGATATTGCACCCGGCCTAATGGACTGGCTAGATACTCCCCGGTGATAGCGGCAAGTTCATCATCCTCAAACTGCTCGGCAGCATACAAGTCTTGTATGGATTTCAGTGCCTCAACTAAACGCTTCTCTTGCTCAAACATACCAGCTCTGGGGTCGTCCTCGGTAGAAACACAATCACCGCTAGTCTGACAATTCTTTGCCGCATCAAGACTAACCAGAAGTTGCTCACGCTTGGCGTAAAATTCGCTCCCAGGCTTGGCTGAGGACTTAACCTTATCGGCCCGACCTTCTGCCTGAACACCGGCGTTTGCATCCTGTAGGGCTGATTTTCCGTTATCAGCGCTTTTAGCTACCTCGCCTTCAGACCCCGTTGGCACCGATTTATCTGATGACCATGGCTTCCAGAGCAATAGTCCCACAACAACAATAAGCGCTCCCGCTTGTACTAAGCCTTTCATAGACGCCTCTTTCTGACCACATATAACAACAAGAGCAATGCATAGCTCAGCGAACCGCCGCCTGAATCTTGCTGTGCAGGAGGCTCAGTGACAGGTGGCTCGGGTGTTGGAGGTGTTTCGGGTTCTGGCGCTTCAAATGACGTCCAACTAGCCAGGTCTGAACTGGGCAGAAGACTTCCGCTGTAAATAAAACCCCTTAGCGCAGTGGTACTGACTTCATAATAGATTTCATTATGTTCCCCCATACTTTGGGTGCTGTGTACCTCAAGTGCATCGCCTTTTTCGAACTTACCTATCTGTGCTCCCTGCTCTCCAGCCGCATCCTTAACCGGGATCCCTTGCGCATTAACAACGTAAAGGGTATCACCCGTCATGGCTATCAGCTTGTCGCTATCCGGCAGACTTTCATGGCTTGCGGCTGTTGCCCAGCTGCTAAAGTCTCGCACTCCACCGGCATAGATATAGCCTTCGGCATCGGTAGCATAGCGAATTCGGTAGTAACGAGATTGATCCGCCGGCGTGCCTGCTACCACATCCAGAATTTGATAAACCTTACCCACAACCGCATCATGCTGCGTGTCTGTACCCGCCGCGGTATGACGGATGTTGGTCGCCTTCTCGGCAACCACGCTTTGCCCAACAGCAAAACTGTTTTCCAGATTCGCAAGACATTGGTGTTTTTCATACACCGTTTTTGGGTAAGCATCACTTTGGGTTTGATCCAGTTTTATCGCTTGGGCTATAGATACCCGGTCGAACATGGCATTCAGGCAAGGCGCGTCTTGTTGCTGCAACACACAATGGAAGCCACCATTTTCAAGCAAGCAGATTTCGCCACTGGTTAGCTCCAGGTAATTGTATTGCCAGGGCGTTTCGGGGTTATCAATAGAATGGGCTGGCGGCACATATTCAGGGACACAAAACTCAACGCCTTCCAGCATACAGGCAACGTCCACTGGGGCAGTCGCATCAAGATTGGCGATGTAGTTTAGCCAGCTTTTAGCCTGGAACTTGCCCAAAAAACCTTCATCTTGCCACACTGGATTGTCATGCCAACGACAAATCCGGCTGGGACCACCATTATAGGCGGCATAGGCAGCGCGCGTGCGCTCAGACCAGTTATCTGGCGCCGATAAACAGCTGGCTTGCGCGGCGTTTTGCCATTCGCTGTAGAAAATTTCCATGGCGTACAGCATGTTTTCAAAGATCTGCCAGCCCTTACCTTCGTTTATCCGTGCAAAGTGCCAGCGGTCGTCCACTTGCATCATGCCATGCCCATGGCCCGAGTCGCCCCGCATCATTTTCATTCTGCCATCGACCACGGCGTCACGGTAATGACTCCAAAAAGTTTCCTGATTGGCGACGGCTTTGATGGCTTCCACCCAGGCCTCTTCTTCGGCAGCAGAGGCATCGGGTTTTCTCACCGACAGATAATAGGCCGCGCCATCCCTGATAGTGGCGTTAAGCGCATTCATGTATCGCGCTCGTTCATCGCCGGTAGGCTGAGCGGTATTAAAGGCAATCTCGGCTAAATAGGTTCGTACAAACTCGGGATCGCCAAAAGGTTCAATATCACAGTAGGCAGGCGCGGTACCAAAGTTCCAACTGGTGTTGTCTGTTATTTTGTGAGCACACAAATAATAAGCTTCGGTATCATTAGGCGCAGCAATGGCTTCGTTGCCCGCCATAGCGAGGGAAACGAGTATTAACGATTGAGTAATCCTTGACATATTTATTCCTTCCAATATTCACACTCAGGAATAACCTATTCCACACCAGATACAAAGTCAACCATATGAATTAACAACGGGTTTACAGTTTATCTCGCGGCAAAATGCCGTTTGGGGACGAAACATTGTCCTTCTCCCTTGCTCTCCTTATTCCCCTCATACAAAAATTAGGTTGCCGTTTCCAATTTTTTTGCATTTGATCAGAGTATATATGTTGATGTTGGTCGGGGTGGTATATGGCAAACAAAACAGCGCTGAGCAAAGTACAACTGGCTATCGACAATGCAGCCAGTTATGACGAGTTCCTGCAAGCCAGCCTGGAGCACGACCGGCTATCCGGTGCAGATGACTGGAAGCAACAGGATAAATCCAACGATTATGACTTTCGCCTGATCCGCAAACGGGTGGAACGCATGCAGGCGGCTAAAGCCAATAACGACGCCGCCGGTTTGATGTTTATCCTGCACGAAGGGATCCACGGCAATCTGGCTAACATTGCAAATCCAGAACTGGGTAACTATGCCAAGGTAGGCACAAAAGTACTTATCCAGACCTTTCTGGATGAAGTGTGCTCGGCACTGGAATTTATCTTTAATGCCGATGAGCGCGACATCGACTTTCATGAAAAACTGTCATTTTTTGAAGAAACCACCCACGCCTACGGGCAAAGCTGTCTGATGCTAAGTGGCGGTGCCGGCCTGGGCTTTTTCCACTGTGGTGTGGTGCGATCCTTATTGGAACATGATCTCTTGCCGCCGGTGATTTCCGGTGCCAGCGCAGGCTCTATTGTAGCGGCGCTGCTGGCTACCCGACGCGATGCAGAGTTGATGGACCTACTCAGCCCAGAGGCCATTTATGCCCGTTTTCACAAATGGAGTATCTGGCAAGGGCCAGGCAAAGGCAGTTGGCTGGACAGCACCAATTTGGAAAATGCCCTCATTGAGCTGTTTGATTTAGTGACCTTCGAAGATGCCTACAAGCTCACTGGCAGGCAAGTGACTATTACGGTGTCCCCAGCCGATCTACACCAGTACTCACGTTTACTTAATGCCAAGACCAGCCCCAACGCCATTATTACTCAGGCGGTACGGGCCTCCTGCGCCATTCCCCTGGTGTTTGACCCCGTGCAACTTAAAGCGCGGAATCAAGCCGGTGAAATTGTGCCTTATATCCCCAGCCGCCGCTTTGCCGACGGCTCACTGATGGCTGATCTGCCCTTTAACCGACTGGCCCGTTTGTATGGGGTTAACCACAGCATTGTCAGCCAGACCAACCCTTTGGCGGTGCCGTTTTTATCCAGGCGTAAACAACATAGCCGCGGTGTACTGGCCCTGACCAAACGCCATTTGGTCGGCCTTGCCAAAAGCAACAGCATCTATGCCTTTGATATTATGGAAAACCTGGTCCCAGGTAAGGCCGCCAAACTGGGCATTCATAAGCTGCGTTCCATCATTGATCAGCAATATGTGGGAGATATCAACATATTGCCGCAGCAAGGGCTTGGCAGCTTAAAGTACTTGTTGGCCAATCCCACCGAGCAGAGCATTACCGAACTGATAAAAAGTGGTGAGCGGGCCACCTGGCCGCAACTGGATTTGATTCGCCGCAGCACCCAGATCAGTAAGCAGTTCCGCTACTATCTGCAACAGCTTAAACAGCGTGAAGCGCAGATCCTAACCAATCTGCCAGGCCCTGCCAGCGAGCCCAAGCAAGCCTTGGGCTAATGCTGCATTAAGGTATGGGATTCATTCTAAAATGCTTTTAGAAGGCGGTGTTACAGGTCATCTTCCGACAACATTTGACGACAGTTACGAACTGTTAGCACACGAATCTCATGGCTTAAACTGTAAATAATACGATAGTGACCAAAGATGATTTCGCGATAGTTCGTATGCGGCATTTCAGGAACAAAGCGCCCCATATCAGGCATACCTCTGAGCAATGCCGTTTTATCGAAAACGTCGTTTACCCACTTTTTTGCAGCAGATGGATTATCCAAAGAAATAAACTCAGCGGCGTCGCCTAGCTTCTGAAGCGCTAATGGAGACCAAACTACTTTCACTTGCTAATACGCCCCAGAATTTGGGCACGCGCATCTTCATTAGAAACACCAAGTCCTGAAGCCAGCTGAGCTTCCGCTGTGCGCATTTCTTCCAGTAATTCGATTTTCTCTTGCATTGCTTCGTACTCTGCAACATCAAGAACAACGGCAACCCCCTTACCACGTTGCGTAATAACCAATGGACGACGAGTCTCATTGATTTGTTTGATGTAAGAAGCGACACCTGCGCGAAACTCAGACAATGGCTGAATATCTTGATCAAGACGAATGCGACTCATAAGGAACCTTTAAAAGTACAAGATAACGTACAAATAGTAGGACAACTAATCATTATGAGCAAGAAGTTGATGTTGCAATGCTTTACTAGTGGGCTGGCGTAGCGCAAGCAGTCCCGCGGAGACCACGTTGTTTGGCCAAACTGAGTTTCAGTATCTACTGCGAAGACCTCCACGAAAAAGCAGAAATTGCTAAACTTCCCTGTTGGATATGACACGCAGTCCCTCGCGCGCCAGTCACTTTTCTTTGCTCGTGCAAATCAAAGTAACCAAAAGAAACACGCCCGCTGGATTCCCAACAACATCAGTCCAGGCCACAACTAAAAGGCGGTCATGAAAACGACGTTCCCGACGCGTCTTCCACTCAATTTGCTCCTAGCAAATTGCCCACCTTTTAGCAGCGCCCTGAACCGACCGGGAATTTTTTAGCGGGGTCAAAGCGGCTTAGGCCGCTTAAGGGATGATGTTTCAGCATTTGCGAAGACGCAAAAAAGCCAGCTAATGAATTAGATCCCTCAACCGCGAAATTACTCGCTCTATCCCTGTGCTCCTGCCGCAAGCCGTCATTTTGGCGTTCTAATGGTCTCCTCACCCATTTGTCATCATGGCCATAAGTAAACCCATTAACGGGCCGGGAGCGGCAGTCCCATAGCACACTTCAAATAGTGTAGCTGTTGGAAGTCCAAGCCGATGTTGGCTTGCTTTGTTAGCTGCACAACACAGCATAGGTAATTGCTGAGAAAACAACCAACACAATGGTTTCGAACAACCACCCCCAATATCCTCCACTCCCGACTGAGAATTTTGCAAAAAAACCAAGCTTAGCTGCGCCGGAGTATAGATCTAGCTGTACAACAGGTGAGCCGTTAAACATCATTTGAAGTGATTCTTCTGCCTTATGAGCAACATTTTTATTGAACGCATTTGCACTATGCCCTAAATACAAAAAGGCACTGCCTATAATCGTTATTGATAACAAGCTAGTAATAATGAGCCAATTTGGTATTTGGCCGATTAGTAAAGAACTCTTTTCATTTAGTTTTAACGCCATTGACAAACAGAGTGCGGTTATCAAAGAGAGCAAACCTCGGAGTTGTAGTGCTCTGCGTTTTTCAAACTCATTTCGATGAGTCGTAACAATAAAACGAAGGTATTCCAGCTCGTTAGTATAATCCTTCATTCGATCTTTCCTTTGACCCAGCTAACGCTCAAAGCGGCTGCCCGGTAAGCGTCTGCTGCCTTTGCTTGTTAGGGCTACCATAAACCACACCCAGAAGCTTCTTGACCTTTTAGCCAGCCAGCTATTCTTGCAGTGTGTTTTTCCCAGCCAGAACTGATTTCATAAACCTGCACTAAAGTGGTGTTATCTTCGGCTGCTTTTAATTCTACTAACTGCTGATAAAAACGGTTCCAACCTGCTTCGCCTACCAGGGCAAGTTGTCTAGTACCGTTTTCCAGAATGTTATATTCAACATACGACGACTGGCTTACTTTGACCGCCGCTCCCACTGCTGGAATTGGCACTATTGAAGTCGTTTCTCGTTGATAGCATTTCACTAGTTCAGTGAACAATAAATTGTGAGTTTGTTCTGGGCTATAAGGAGAAGTAAGATCTCTTACTGCAAATTTTCCGCTATAAAACTCGTTGATATCCTTTGGTGGGGAAGCACACCCAGACAAAAGAATCAAAGTAAACATTACTAAATGTTTCACAGATACTCCTTAGTTGCCCTGACACTTTCTTTACGACAAGTGTCTGGTTAAGGCTAATAGTTTTCGGGTGTCCATATAACAGCTATACAGCAGAAAAAAGGACTGATGTTGCCTAACACGCCATTAGTTAAAGCCACTAACCCGTGTCAATTTATTGATTTCTCAACTTTATTTCAGTATCGAACGGTTTGACAGAAAAATCAGCGGCAGGGTTTATCAGGCATTTTCAGCGCGGTGAAGTGCTGCTACCCTGCTTTACTCTATATCAGGCAGGGAATGATAAATGTGGAAGGCAGAATCTGATTCAGGAGCCCTTATCGCTGCGCAGATCCAGCGGATTTATCAGCATGAATCGCGCCGGGTGCTGGCCACCCTGATCCGCTTGCTGGGAGATTTTGAGCTGGCAGAAGAAGCCTTGCAGGAAGCCTTCAGCGCCGCCTTAAAGCAGTGGCCAAATGAGGGTATTCCCGATAATCCCCGTGCCTGGTTGGTGTCAGCCGGTCGCTTTAAAGCCATAGACCAGATTCGCCGTGATAAGCGTTTTAGCCATCTTGTTGAGGAGCTTGGCCATAACAGCGAGCCCGGCTATGAAGAAGACCATAGCGAGCAGCCGGATATTGAAGATGACCGCTTACGTCTTATCTTCACTTGCTGCCACCCTGCCCTGTCTATTGAAGCGCAGCTAGCCCTGACCTTAAGGGAAATCTGCGATCTGAGCACAGATGAAATTGCCCGTGCGTTTCTAACCTCACCTGTCACCCTGGCGCAGCGCATTGTGCGGGCCAAAAATAAGATTCGCGATGCCAAAATTCCCTATGTGGTGCCTGGCGAGCAGGATCTTCCAGAGCGACTGGAGTCCGTACTGCATGTGATTTACCTGGTGTTCAATGAGGGATATTCAGCAACAGCGGGAGACGACCTGATTCGTCAGGATCTTTGCAGCGAAGCCATCCGCCTCGGCCATCTGCTCAGGCAACTTTTGCGGGATGCCGAAGTCAGCGGCTTGCTGGCGCTAATGCTGTTGCAAGACGCCAGACGCATGACCCGGCACAACGCCGAAGGGGATTTAATCCAACTGGAGTTTCAGGACAGGCGTCAGTGGGACCACGCACAAATCCGCCAGGGCTTAATACTGGTTCAGGAGGCCATGCTGGCCGGAGAAATCGGCAGTTTTGCCCTGCAGGCTGCCATAGCCGCTCAACATGCTTTGGCCGTGCGCTTTGCCGATACGGACTGGCAGCGTATTGTGCAGTTGTATGATTTGCTAAGACAGGCCTCTCCCACCGCGGTGGTGGAGCTAAACCGCGCCGCCGCCATTGCCATGCGGGATGGGCCAAGCGCAGGTTTACAGGAAATGCAGGGGCTGGAAAACAAGCTTGCCCAGTATCATTTGTTTCATGCCGCGCGGGCTGATATGTACCGACGCTTAGGGCAACAGAGCGAAGCCCGACAAGCATATGCGCAGGCACTGAGCTTAACCAAACAGGGCCCGGAAATGCGTTTTCTGCAAAAATGCCTGGCCGAACTGGAAAGATAACTCGGCTTTTGTCTAATTGGGTTAAGGACGCTTGTCGAAATGGGCTAAGGCGAAACGACAAGCTGGTGAATGAATAAAAAATACAGGAGCCTTACCTATGTCAGACAACACCAAGCGAGATGCTAAAAAACCAACGCCTAAGGAAAACAACACATCACAGCCTCGCCCGTTTCGGCGTTTTCTGATGCTGTAAACATGACCAACAAGGAGCAACAGATGAAATATGTATGCCTGGTTTACTACGATGAGCAGATTATCAAAGACATGACAGAGCAGCAGTGGCTGGATCTGAATAAAGAATGTAAGAGCTTTGGTGACGGCGTGCGCAGCTCAGGGCATTGTATCGGTGGCAACGCCCTGCAAATGACGGATACCGCCAGCACGGTCAGAATTCGTGAAGGCAAGCTGCAGCTAACCGACGGCCCCTTTGCCGAAACCAAAGAGCAGTTGGCCGGTTTTTACCTGATGGAAGCCGCCGATCTGGACGAAGCCATTAAACTGGCCAGCGGTATTCCGCCGGCCCGTCTTGGCAGCATAGAAATTCGCCCTATCCGGGAACTGCCAGTTTAAGCTGACAGTGGCTGGAATCTCTATTCAGTAGCGCTGAGGATAGGAAACTTACCCGCCCTCAGCTTTCTGTGCCTTTAGCGGCCCTTGGTGCACTTTTAGTGGCGCGGCTTGGGCGCGCAGCCGCTGCAGCTTTACTTGCCGTTGGCTTGTTGGCCGCCACGGATTTTTCCGTACTTTTTTCCGCTATGGTTGAATCAGCAGAGAATGTCACCGCCACTTGGGTTTGTTGTGCTGCTTTACTGGTGTCAGCGGATGGCTGTTTTGCCTGACTGGCATCTTGCGCAATATTGCGAGTTTTCGCTTCTGCCACCTTTTCAGCCTGAGACTCAACTTGCGCCAATTCGCTTTCCAGCACGCTCTGCAATTGAGTCATCACCTGATCCAGCCGCTCGATGCTGTCAGCCAAACGCTGCTGTCCGGGGGCCAAATGCGCTTTAACCTGCTGTGCCGGTTTTCTTAACCAGCGCGCTACCAGGTTGTTTTCACCTAATTTAGCCTGCTCTGCTTCACCGCGTTCTACCAGTTGTGCAAATTGTGCTTTGCTACTGGCCTGCAATTTATCCAACTGCGCATCGGCCATCTGGCGGCCTTGCTCAAATGCGCCAAGCCCGGCCAACCACAGATTACGATAGCTGTCTTTACCATTGGTTTGCTGTTTCATTTGCCTGTCCTTTTAACGTCTAGTTCCCAAAACAGCATTCCGTCATTTAAGTTCGGAATAGCTTTGGGCTAAACGATGTTGAAACCTGCCCATTAATCCCACATAAAAAAACCGCGCTGCTGCGCGGTTTTTATAGTCAGGATTTAGCTTGCTTCTCAGCTAATTTGGCTACCGCTGCTGCCAGAGCGTCAATCTTGGCAGAAAGCTCATCCACTTTTTGCTCCATATCCGGCTTGTCCAAGCCTAACTTCTTACGCACTTCAGCCACCCTGGCTTCAACATTGGTTTTTTCTTTGAGCTTGTCTTTAGTGTCGGCTTCAATCTTGCTGCCTTTTTCCACCAGCTCATCAAACACCTTGGCCGCATCGGCATTTAATTTCTCGTAGCGACCTTGTACTTCATCCAGGCTCTTGCCGTATGCGCCCAACCCGGCCAACCAGATCTTGCGGGCAAAATCTTCGGCGTCATTTACCTTAGTTTTCAGACTGTCTAGTTTGCTCATGATCAGACTCCTTCGCTTGTCTTCAGAATAATGGGAGTTGCCTCCTCACCTATGCTCTAGACTAGAGAAAGTTTTTAGAAACCGCATACTAATCACTCATGCCACCCAAATTAATCGCAAAAATCCCGCTAACCATCTGAAAATAAAAAATTTATTTCGCACAACATGAGGATAATAAAGCCTGCAAAATGCCTCTGCATGCCTCCATTTATGCCGCTTTAAGCGCTTTTAAACACGGCAACAAAAGGAATCTAATTCTGTAACATTGTATTTCTGGTTTGGAACCCTATATAGACTTGAGCCTCAAAGACCAGCATCCTGTTGCGTTTTCGCCTTCAGGCAACAGATGCGGCCGCAATGCGGCATGCACAAGTGAATAGAATCTGACAATTTGAATCCGAAGCCCGACAGGGGCAGGAAAAACTACGGAAGTACCATGGCAGCCGAACAATTCAAACAACTGCAAGCCTACCTCGACTCCCAGGTTATCGGGCAGTCCACCTTAACGCGAAATATTCTGATTGCCCTGCTGGCGGATGGTCACTTATTGGTAGAAGGCCCTCCCGGGCTTGCCAAAACCCGCGCAGTCAATGCCCTGGCTAAGGGTATTGAAGGGGATTTTCACCGCGTGCAGTTTACCCCGGACCTACTCCCCGCCGATTTAACCGGTACGGACATTTACCGTCCGGAAGACGGCAGTTTTGTCTTCCAGCGTGGTCCGCTGTTCCATAATTTGGTACTGGCCGATGAAATCAACCGGGCCCCGGCCAAAGTGCAATCGGCACTGCTGGAAGCCATGGCGGAGCGGCAGATTACCGTGGGCAATAAAACCTACCAGTTGCCCGAGCTGTTTTTGGTTATGGCGACCCAAAACCCCATTGAGCAGGAAGGCACTTATCCCCTCCCAGAAGCCCAGTTAGACCGCTTCCTGATGCACTTGGAAATCGATTATCCCGGTGCCGACACTGAGCTGGAAATTTTGCGTCTGACCCGTAACGAGGCCCTGCATCAAGCCAAGGTTAATGCGCCGAACTTAACCCAGCAGGACATCTTTGCCGCCCGTGAAGCGGTGCTGAAAATCCATCTGGCCGAATCGCTGGAAAAATACCTGGTGCAACTGATTATGGCCACCCGCACCCCAGACGCTCTGGACAGCGCCCTGGCTGGTTGGATTGAATTTGGTGCCAGCCCCCGTGCCACTATTGCTCTGGATCGCTGCGCCCGTGCCCATGCCTGGTTGCAAGGCCGGGACTTTGTTGGCCCGGACGATATTCAGGCGGTGTTCCACAATGTATTACGTCACCGTTTATTGCTGTCCTATGATGCCGAAGCCGAAGGCATCACCACCAATCAGGTGCTGGACAAAATTCTGGAACTGGTTCCGGTACCCTGATGGTGATGAGGGAGCAGCACGTGGTCGACACCTCGTCCCCGCAAGACGCACTGCATTGGTTACAGCAACATCACAGCGACGGCATTAATTTGTCGATTCGTGAGTTGTTGTATTACCAAAGTAAAACCAGCTTGCTGGACTTAACCCCCAGAAAGACCATTCAGGCCAAGCTAGCCGGGACTTACCTGGCCAAAACCAAAGGCCGGGGGATGGAATTTGATGAAGCCAGGCATTATCAGCCCGGTGATGATATTCGTGCCATTGACTGGCGCGTTACGGCCCGCACGGGGAAAACCCATACCAAGCTGTATCGGGAAGAAAAAGAGCGGCCGATTTTTATCCTCACCGATCTGTCTGCCAGTATGCATTTTGGTACCCGTTTTTTGTTTAAGTCGGTCCAGGCCGCTCACCTGACGGCGCTGATCGCCTGGTCGGCGCGCAAACGGGGCGACCGTATCGGTGGCTTGCTGTACAACCAGGACCAGCATCTGGAATACAAGCCACTGACCCGGCAAAAAGCCGTAATGTCGCTGATGAGTGGCCTAATGCAGTTGCATCAGCCACATCAAAATAAGCCGCAGCAACTGAGTTTCAGTGACGCCTGCGCGAGATTACGCCGCCTGGCCCGCCCTGGCAGTTTGATCTTTCTGATCAGCGATTTTAGCCAGTTAAACGATACGGCCAAGCAGCATTTGCATCGTTTGGGCCGTCACTGCGAACTGGTGGCCTACCCCATCAGCGATCCATTTGAACATGCCTTGCCGTCGGTCAAAGTGCCGCAGCTAGTCAGCGTCACAGACGGCAGCGAGCAACGTACATTGCTGCTTGGGGAAAAGCAGGCTGCCGAGCAGTATTTTCAAACTCATCAGCAACAAACCGATGCCATGATTCGTTTGCTTAAACAATGCCGTTGTCAGGTCTTACCGGTATCCTGCGCTTTGCCGCTAGAGCTGCAATTGGGGACCAAAGCATGAACGCCAATCCCCTCGCAGAACTGAAAGACATTCATCTACCCGACCCGGTCAGTGCCTGGCCACCTGCTTATGGGTGGTGGCTACTGGCAGCGGTGATTTTATCGCTGCTGATTTTCACAGTCAGAACCCTTGTGGCCGCCCGGCGCAAAAAGCTGGCAATTCGACAAGCCCAGGCCGAACTGGCCAGCTTGGATCTGACTCAGCCTCACTGGCCGGATAGCCTTAACAGCCTGCTTAAACGTTTAACCTTGACCTATTTACCCCGCGAAGCCAGTGCCAGTTTGCACCAGCAAGCCTGGTTAAACCTACTGGCCGGTTTGCTGCCACAAAAACGCCGGGAGGCATTTGTCCGCGACTACCAGCCGCTGTTGGATAATCTCTATCGGGCCGATGCCAAACTGGAGAATGCCGAGCACTACCGGGGTCTCGCCAAGCAGTGGATAAACCAAGCACTGCCACCGTCGAAAAAACGCTTACGGGAGGCAGGCCATGTTTGAGTTTGCCTGGCTGTGGGCCCTGTTGGCGCTGCCGCTGCCGTTTTTATTTCGTTTATTGCCAGAGCGGCACAAGGGCCAAAGCGCCGCCCTACGGGTACCGCATCTTGACGCCAGCTTTGTCGGCACCTCACGCAAAACCGGCAGTAGCCGTAGTCGTTTGGTGATGGCTACGCTTGCCTGGTTATGTCTGGTGCTGGCGGCCGCCCGTCCGCAGTGGCTGGGCGAGCCGGTCAATGTACCTGCCGAGGGACGGGATCTGATGATTGCGGTGGACTTGTCCGGCTCCATGAAAGTGGAAGATATGCAGGTCAATGGCCGTACTGTTGACCGTCTGGTGATGATCAAACATGTATTGGGTGAATTTATTCAGCGCCGGGTGGGTGACCGTTTGGGCCTGATTCTGTTTGCCGATACCGCCTATTTGCAAGCGCCTTTGACCTATGACCGGGAAACCGTGCATCAACTGTTGGATGAAGCCGTGATTGGTCTGGTGGGTGAACAAACCGCCATTGGCGATGCGGTAGGCCTGGCGGTAAAACGTTTTGAGGCGCGCAAAGAGTCCAACCGGGTATTGATTCTGCTAACCGACGGTCAGAATACCGCCGGCAACATTACCCCAAGGCAGGCGAATGACCTGGCTATTCAGCACAATATTACTGTGTATACCATTGGCGTGGGTGCTGACAGCATGCTGGTACAAAGCTTCTTTGGCACCCGTCAGGTTAATCCTTCGCAGGAATTGGACGAGAACATGCTGACCGAACTGGCGCAAAGCACCGGCGGACAGTATTTCCGCGCCCGCGATACCCAAGGTTTGGAAGCCATTTATGCCAGACTGGATGAGCTGGAACCCGTTGCCCGGGAAAGCCGTCAAATGCGCCCGCAAACCGCGCTGTTCCATTACCCTCTGGCCCTGGGGCTGGCGCTCACCGTATTACTCAGCCTCAGCCCAGTTGGTCGCTGGTTGATGAATCTGCCTAGGAGGAGCGCATGATAGACGTCAGTCAGTTTCATTTTCTGCGCCCAGGCTGGTTACTGGCACTGCTGCCGCTTCTGGCACTACTGTTGTCGCTGCGCTATCTGGGGCGTCACCAATCCGGTTGGCAAGGTGTTCTGGCCGGGCATTTATACCGGCATCTGGTCACCGATGCGGCGACCAGCAAAAAGCGCCCACCGCTCAGTCTGTTAGCGCTGGGCTGGCTTTTGGCCACCATTGCCCTGGCAGGCCCCACTTGGGAGAGATTGCCGCAACCGGTATTTCAGTTGCACACGGGTAAAGTAGTGGTAATGGATATGTCTTTGTCTATGCGAGCCACCGACGTCAGCCCTGATCGCTTGACCCGCGCCCGTTACAAGGCCATGGATTTAGTCAATGCCATTGGCGAGGGCGAAACCGGTTTGGTGGCCTATGCCGGAGAGGCCTTTACCATCAGTCCGTTAAGCTCGGATGCGCAAACGCTTAATACGTTAATTCCCAGCCTGGCACCTGAGATTATGCCGGTGCCAGGTAGCGAGCCAACCGAAGGGCTGCGTCAGGCCATTGAACTGCTGAGTAATGCCGGATACCAGCAAGGCGAAATATTTTGGATAACCGATGGTGTCGAGCCCAGCCAGGTAGCGCCTATTACCCATTTGATTGGGGATACACCATTTAGATTGTCGATTCTGGCGGTAGGCAGCGACGAAGGCGCACCGATTAAACTCACCAATGGTGAACTGCTTAAGCAAAGTGATGGCAGTATCGTCATTCCGCGCCTGGATGAGAGCAATCTGAAGCTGCTGGCCGACAAAGGTCACGGCCGCTATGCCCGTTTGCAAGCCAACGACAGAGATATCGAATACCTGACCAGTCAGGAACTGCTATCGCGGGAAACCAGTGAAGACCAGCAACAGCAAGCCGGTGACCAATGGCAGGAAGCCGGGCCTTACCTGTTATTGCTGTTATTGCCCATTGCCGCGTATGGCTTTCGCCGTGGGATCTTAAGCATTTTTGCCCTAAGCCTGCTGATTAGCCCGCTGTTGAGCAAGCCCGTATATGCGAGCGTGTGGGACGATTTATGGCAACGTGGCGATCAGCAAGGCGCAGCGGCTTTTGCCAACAAAGACTACGAGCAAGCCGCCAAGCAATTCAGTGACCCCATGTGGCAAGGTAGCAGCTTGTATAAAAGCGGTGACTTCCAGGGCGCCCTTGATGCCTTTTCCAAAGTTGATAGCCCACAAGCCTGGTACAACCAAGGCAATGCTTTGGCTCACCTGGGCGAGTTCGACCAAGCCATTGCCGCTTATGACAAAGTATTGGCAAACGAGCCGGATAACGAAGATGCCAAAGCTAATAAAGCCTTGCTGGAGCAGATGAAAAAGCAGCAGGAGCAGCAACAACAGCAGTCTTCTAACAGTCAGCCACAGCAGGATCAGCAAGGCGACAAACAGGAACAGCAACAAGACCAGCAGCAACAGCAGGGCCAGCAAGATGGTCAGCAGCAGGAGTCTGAGCAGGACCAGCAACAGGACGGCCAGCAGCAACAGTCCGAGCAGGACCAGCAAGATCAACAGGCGCAAGAGCAAGAACAGCAGCAACCTTCCGAACAACAGCAAGATGGTGAGGAACAGCAGCAGGCTCAGGCGCAAGCCGAGGAGGCCCAGTCCGATGAGGAAGCCCGCGAAGAGCAGCAGCGCCTGCAAAATCTATTGCGTAAGGTGCCGGATGATCCCGCTTACCTGTTAAAAAGGAAGATGTTGCTGGAAAACCAGCAGCGCCGTCGTCATAGCCTGCCTAACCGAATTCAAAGGAATTGGTGATGCAATCAGTGTTCGTTAAAACCACGTTTTCCGTTTTCTTAGTTGTATTGGCCAGCCTGATGCTGAGCCAAACGGCCCGTGCCGATGTCACCGAAGTGCATGCCTCGGTAGACAAAAATCCGGCTATGGTAGATGAAGGTATCGTCCTTGAAGTGACCGCCAACGATTCGGTGGACAACAATAAGTTTGATCCCTCCCCTTTGCTTAAAGACTTTGTGGTGGGCAGAACCTCGGTCAGCACCCAAACCCAGATCGTTAACTTTGATATGACCCGCACCACCAAGTGGACCACCCATTTGATTCCACGAGAGGCAGGACGTTTCCAGATCCCGGCATTTGAAATTGATGGCGTGCGCAGCCAGCCGATTAATCTGATGGTATTGCCCGCCAGCTCAGCGACACGGGGCCAGGCACGGGATATTTTTATTGATACTAAGGCCGACCTCAGCCAGGTATATCTGCAGCAACAAATTCACTACACAGTAAAGCTCTATCTGGCCAGAGATCTTCAAAGAGGCAGTTTGTCCGCCCCCAAACTGCAAGGGGCAGACATACGCCAGATTGGCAAGGACAAGGAATACAGTGAAATCGAAAACGGCCAGCGCTACCGTGTGATTGAACGTCGTTTTGCCATTATTCCGCAAACCAGCGGCAAGTTTACTATTGAAGGCCCGCTGTTTGACGGTGAAGTGGTTGAACGCAACAGTCAGTCATTTGGCTTTTTCAATCAAACCAAAACCATCACCAGAGTCGGCCCCTCCATCGAGGTGGAAGTACTGCCCATCCCAGCAGCTTACCCTTATCACTGGCTGCCCAGTGAATATGTAGAATTACATGAAGAATGGCAAGGTAGTAGTCAGGAATACCGGGTTGGCGAGCCTATCACCCGCACTGTCACCTTAACGGCGTTAGGCGTGGTGGAAGAACAGTTACCTGCAGTAGAAAGCCAATACCCTGATTCGGTGAAAACCTACCCCGACCAGGCCAACAGCGCGACAGTAGAAAAAGACGACACCCTGGTTGCTCAGCGTACCGAGACAGTGGCCATTATTCCGTCCAAAGCAGGTGAGCTGCTGTTACCAGAAATTCGTATCCCCTGGTTTAACATTGTCACGCGCCAGACCGAGTTCGCCACTTTGCCGGCCAAGACCATCCAAATTGAGCCTGCCGCACCAGGCAGTACCAATGCCATTCCTCAGCAGCCGGCAGTGGATCAGGCGCCCGCACCTGATCAGCAAGCCGAGCCGATGGATATCCATCCGCCGGTCAGCTTCCAAACCCATGATGGTTGGTGGTCTATCAGCAGTACGGTGCTACTGGTCTTATGGTTATTGACCTTACTGCTATGGTGGTGGCAGAGTCGAAAACAACCTAAACGCCCTGTTGCAAAGGTTAAAAATGAAGCCGAAGATCAGGCCTGGCAAAACCTAATGTTAGCCCTGAAAAACCGAGACAGTCAGCAAACCGTGCAGGCACTGACCCGCTGGTTAAACCTGCATTTTGGCATAAAGGGTAGCCTGGCTCAGTGTCGCCAACGTATTACCGACGCAGGTTTAAACACCGCCATAGAACAATTACTTGCCAGTCGCTATGCACCAACAGGTGCCGATTGGGATGCCAATGGATTGAAGGCATCGTTGATAACACTACGCAAGGAGCAAAAAAGGCGTAAGCAGCGGCCTGGTGAAGGCTTGGTCAGCTTGAATATCGCCTGATTATAACTAAAACGACAATCTGGAGACGCTCATGCAACCTCAACGATTATTCCAGGCCAGCCTGATTGCGCTGGCTATTAGTGCCTGTAGCCCGGCCGAGCCACCAAAGCAAAACACCACGGCAACGGCCAGCACCGAGGTTAGCCAACAGAGCGAATCCGAGCGCCTATCGGCTTTCTTCGCCCAGAGCTATAAAGAGGATCTGCAACGCTCTCCCATGACACAAAGCTATCGTGGACTGAAATGGGATTACGATAAATGGGACGATGTTTCCGAACAGGCTGCGGAGCGAGAAGCTGCTTTGTATACCCAACGTCTCAGTCAGGCAGCCCAGTTCGACATGGGCAAGCTGGATGCACAGGAACAGCTCAGTCTGACGCTGTATCGCCTGGATTTGGAGCGCAAACTGGCCAATGACAAATTCCGTCATCATAGCTATATCATGGATCAGTTCAGTGCCTGGCATACCCAGGTACCCAGCTTCCTGATCAATATCCACCGAATTACCGACAGCAGTGATGCCAACGCCTATGTTGCCCGCTTAAATGGCGTTAAAAACTTGTTTGATCAGGTGATTGAGCAATTAAAGATCAGAGAAAAACTCGGCGTTTTCCCGCCAAAATGGTCTTATGATCAGATGGTTGCTGCGTCACAAAACGTGATCAGTGGCGCGCCGTTTGACGATACGGGTAAAGATTCCACCCTTTGGCATGACTTTACTACCAAGCTGGCGGCGCTAAACCTGCCAGAGGCTGAACAGCAAAGTTTGCGTGAGGCCGCTCAGCAAGCGCTGCTGTCTAGTGTTAAGCCAGCCTACGAGCAGATGATTGCCGAACTAAAACATCAGCGCGAGCTATCACCTGAAGGTGATGGTGTATGGCGTTTACCAGACGGCGAAAGCTGGTATAGCAACCGTCTGAGCTGGTTCACCACCACTGACCTCAATGCTGAAGAAGTACACCAACTTGGTTTGGATAACGTCGCACGCATCCACCAGCAAATGCGTCAGATCATGACTAAAGTCGGATTTGAGGGTGACTTGCCGGCATTCTTTGAATTTATGCGTACCGACGCACAATTCTATTACCCCAATACCGATGAAGGCCGTGCTCAGTACCTGAGTGAAGCCAAGGAACTGATCGACATTATGCGCGAGCAATTGCCCGCGTACTTCGGTCTGATTCCGCAAGCCGACATGGTAGTTAAACGGGTAGAAGCATTCAGGGAAAAATCCGCTGGCAAAGCCTTCTATCAAAGCCCGGCACTAGATGGCAGTCGTCCTGGAACCTATTACGCCAACCTGTATGACATGAACAATATGCCCATCTACCAGATGGAAGCACTGGCTTATCATGAAGGTATTCCGGGTCACCATATGCAACGTGCCATTACCCAGGAACTCAAGGGTATTCCCGACTTTCAGAAATATGCCTCGTTCACGGCTTACACCGAAGGTTGGGGACTGTATACCGAAGAATTGGCCAAAGACATGGGCTTCTATGCCGACCCCTACTCAGATTTTGGCCGTTTAGCCATGGAGCTGTGGCGCGCTTGTCGACTGGTGGTCGATACCGGCATGCACAGCAAAAAATGGAGCCGTGAACAAGCCATACAATATCTGCTGGACAATACCCCCAACCCACAAGGGGACGTGGTCAAGGCCATTGAGCGTTATATCGCTATGCCCGGACAAGCCACCGCCTATATGGTGGGTAAGCTGAAGATTATGCAACTGCGTCAATATGCCATGGACGAACTGGGTGAAGATTTTGACTTCCGTGGTTTCCATGACGAAGTGCTCAAGTACGGGCCCTTGCCGCTGAATCTGCTGGAAAGCAAAATCAAGGCCTGGGTAGCTGCGCAGAAAGCCTGATAAACCAAGAAAAGTCCGGCCACACCGGACTTTTCTATTTCTGCCTCTCCTATACACTTAGCCTTAGCCCGGCCTGGAAAACAGATAATTATGTTTTTTCGAAAGCAAAGTCCGCCTGCCTCGGTCAATGCAGACATGATAACGAAACAGCAACGTTATGAAGCGCTGGTGCAGGCGTTGCATGGCGATATATACAGATATGCATACTGGTTGGTGGGGGATAAAGCCGTCGCCGAGGACATAGTGCAGGAAACTTTCCTGCGCGCCTGGAAGTCATTGGATTCCTTATTGGATGAAAAGGCCGCCAAGTCCTGGTTGATCACTATCCTTCGCCGTGAAAACGCCCGTCGTTTTGAGCGTAAGCAGTTTGATTTGGTTGATATGGATGACTATAGCCTGGCGGATGACGGCCCGGATCATGATACGCAACTGCAACAACGGGAAATTCATCAACTTATCGGGTCACTGGCAGAGGAATACCGTGAGCCTCTGATGTTGCAGGTCATCTTCGGCTACAGCGGAGATGAAATAGCCGAACAACTGGATCTCAACAAGAATACCGTAATGACCCGCTTATTCCGGGCCAGAAACCAGATAAAGGATGCCCTTGAACAGGCATCAGAACGCCGAGGACGTAAAAATGGATGATTTAGAATTTCGCCGCACCATTTATGCTGATCCTCACAGTCGTGACGAGCGGCTTAAACAAGCCATTGCGCAGGATCCAGCTAAAGCACAGGCTTGGCAGGAAGCCCGTCAGTTTGATGACAAGCTGAAACAAGCCGCTAAAGTACCGGTGCCGGATGGCTTAGCCCAGCGACTGCTGTTGCGCCAGTCCATGCAGGCTCATCGCAAACAACGACAGCAGCGCAACTGGTTTTTAGGGCTGGCCGCGTCCACCGTGTTGGTGGTAGGGCTGACTTTTACGCTATGGCAGCCTGGTCAGGTTGACTTGGCAGAAAATGCCCTGGCCCATGTTTACCACGAGCACAAAGCCCTGGTGGTGGATGAAAACCTGAGCTTAGAGCAAGTTAACGCCAAGCTGGCCAGTTTCGGTGGCGAATTTGTTGCAGACATTGGCAAGATTTATTACGCCAATTTTTGTGACTTCCAGCGAATCAAAAGCCTGCATATGGTGGTTGGCAGCCCGCAAGGTAAGATCACCGTGTTTATTGTGCCCAGTAGTGAAAGCATGAAGTTCTCTGAATACTTCAGTGATCAGGAATACCAAGGCAAAGCACTGAATATGCAACAAGCCAGCCTGATTCTGGTAGGCAGTAAACAACAAATACTGACACCTCTGGAAGAAAAGCTGAAAGCCAAGCTGCGTTTCTCAGCATAAAAGACATCAAATTGGGGGCAACTGAGCCCCCAATTTCTTTTCATCACATTTATTCACAAAGATTTCATATCTGTCGGTTGACAGTATCTATGGCTGTTGGCAAAGTAACCCCTTAACCCTCAGATCGGAGAAGGCCCATGAACAAGTCAGCGTCCTCTAAGCAGATGATCCTCTGCGTTGCTGATATTGCATGTAGGCTCCCGGTCTTGTTCCTCACAGGTCGAATTCGTCGAATTATTCGGTAGCGAATTTGATCGGGAGCCACCCCGCCACATTGCTTGGCATTGATTAACTAAAACCGGGCTCATGCCCACCAGAATTTGCTCGCTTAGGCATTGATCCGCCTGCGACAACTGCGCTTGTTTTCTTGCAGGCCGGTGGCCGCTTGGCGTTTATTGCCGCTTTTTATTTGGAACAGTTATGACGGAACAAACTCAACGTCCATCACTTTATCAGCTGTTTAAACAGGCCCTGAGGGGGGATGTGCAGCATGATTTTACTAAAGGCTCTATCGGTATCGCAGCGTTCCTGCTAGCCGTACCAATGGTGCTGGAAATGGCCATGGAATCCATCTTTGCCATTGTCGATATCTTTTTCGTTGCCTCACTAGGTTTTGAGGCCGTTGCAGTAGTTGGTCTCACCGAAGCGGTGCTGACTATTCTGTACGCCGTGGCCATTGGCCTGAGTATGGGTATCACCGCCTTGATTGCCCGGCGCATCGGTGAAGGAAATCCGCAAAAAGCTAATCAGGTGGCTGGGCAAGCCCTGTGGGTCGGCATGCTGGTGTCCATGCTGGTTGCCTTTGTCGGCCTGGTCTATTCCCAGGATATCCTGAGATTAATGGGCGCTGACGAAAAGGTACTGGCAGTGGGGGCAGACTACACCCTGGTTATGCTGTGTGGCTCAATCACCATTTTGTACTTGTTTTTGATCAACGCCATATTCAGGGGAGCCGGTGACGCTTCCGTGGCCATGCGCTCATTATGGCTGGCCAACGGTTTAAACATCGTGCTCGATCCATTGCTCATCTACGGTATTGGTCCCTTTCCAGAAATGGGCGTAACAGGCGCTGCAGTGGCCACCACTATAGGTCGTGGTGTAGGGGTGCTGTATCAGCTTTATCACCTGCGTGGCCACGCCAGTCGTATCAAAGTGGGACTGGCTGAACTCAAGCCGCAACTAGAAGTGATGCTAGGCCTGATAAAAGTCAGTATAGGCGGGATCCTCCAGTTCTTGATTGCTACCGCCAGTTGGGTTGCTCTGGTACGTATCGTTTCCACCTACGGCAGTGCGGCGGTGGCGGGCTACACCATTGCCATTCGCGTGGTGATCTTTACCATACTGCCAGCCTGGGGATTGAGTAACGCAGTGGCCACTCTGGTGGGACAAAACCTGGGAGCGGGAAAGCCCGACCGTGCCGAGCAATCCGTTTGGCGAATCGCCAGATACAACCTGTACTTTATGCTGAGTGTGGCGGTGGTATTTATTCTGTTTGCTGAATTTATCATCGGCTTGTTTACCACCGACCCGGCGGTTATTCGTGACGGGGTAAATTGCTTACGCTTTGTGGCCTATGGCTACGGGTTCTACGGCATAGGTATGATAGTGGTGCAGGCGTTTAACGGTGCAGGAGATACGATGACGCCTACCCGTATTAACTTTCTGTGCTACTGGATGCTGCAGATACCACTGGCTTACAGCCTGGCTAAATATGCGGGACTAGGCACCAATGGGGTCTTTATGGCGATTACCATTGCCGAATCTTTGCTGGCGGTTGTCGGCATCTGGTATTTCCGCCGAGGCCATTGGAAAACCAAAACCGTATAAACCTATAAGCCCTGAATTTCAGGGCTTTTTTATTGAAGATAATGGAATACGCCATCCGCCGTTTATCGCCGATTATTGCCAACTAACCTGATCAGTACATGTTAGTAGTTCGATTTATCGATGCTCGGGTGTATGGTCAACAAGGCAACACCCTTCGTTATCCAATGGAACAAAAAATGAAAAAAATCTCACTCCTGTGGCTGATAGGCCTGGTGGTATGGACGAGTATTAGCAGTAGCGTCTATGCCGATGACAAAAAGGCCGAACAAGCGCGGGCGGATTACATTCGCTCACACTACGCCAAATATGAATATCAAATCCCTATGCGTGACGGCACCAAGCTGTTCACTTCTGTCTATGTGCCTTACGACAAATCACAAAAGTACCCCATATTGATGCAGCGTACCCCATACCGGGTCGCACCTTATGGTGCCAGCGACTACAAAAAAGCCCTGGGACCCAGTGAAATCTTTGAGAAGGAAGGCTTTATCTTCGTCTTCCAGGATGTCCGCGGTAAATTTATGTCCGAAGGCGAATACGTCAATATGCGCCCGCAGGATGCCTACAAACGGGGCAATAAAGCTACCGATGATGCAACCGACACATACGACACCGTAGATTGGCTGGTGAAAAACCTGCCAAACAACAACGGCAATGTAGGCATGTGGGGGGTATCTTATCCCGGCTACTATACCTCCGTGAGTGCCATTAACAGCCACAAAGCCTTAAAGGCCATCTCTCCGCAAGCGCCAATTGCGGATTGGTTTTTTGATGATTTCCATCGCAATGGTGCCTTTGTGACGCCCATGGCGTTTTTGTTCTTCGATAGCTTTGACAAGCCTCGTGATGGCCTGCACTACGCCTGGCCAGAGAAAATGAAGGAACAAACGCCGGATGGTTATGACTTTTTCCTGAAACTGGGCCCACTGAGCAACGTCAACAAGCACTATTTTAAAGGCGAGCGTCCATTCTGGAATGAAGTGATTCAGCACCCCAACTACGATGAGTATTGGCAAGCCCGCGACGTGCTGCAGCATTTAAATAAAGTGAAACCGGCAACTTTAGTTGTCGGCGGTTGGTATGACACCGAAGATCTGTATGGCCCCCTGGCGACCTATCAAACCATGTCGAAAGCCAATTCTCAGGATAACGTTAAGCTGATTATGGGCCCTTGGTTCCACGGTCAGTGGAACCGGGGCAAAGGCGATAGCATGGGCGAAGCTCAATTTGGTTTTGATACCAGCGAGTGGTTTCAACAGCAAGTGCTGCTGCCGTTTTTCAAACAGCATCTAAAAGATGGAAAATCAGCAGGCTTAGCCCGCGCGACTATGTTTGAAACCGGTGCCAACCGCTGGCGTGAATTTGCCCAGTGGCCACCTAAAGAGGGTAAAGATACCACCTTGTACTTCGGTGCCGACCAGCGCCTGCTGACACAGCCAGAGAGCAAAGGCGGCTATGCCGACTACATCAGTGATCCGAAGAAGCCCGTACCGCACTCGGCTAAAGTTAGCCGCGGCTGGGATCGCCCTTATATGGCTGAAGACCAGCGTTTCGCTGCCCGCCGCACCGATGTGCTGGTATTTGAAACAGAGGTTGCCGAACAGGACATGACCCTGGCAGGCCCCCTCGATCTGAACTTATGGGTATCCACCTCTCAAGGCGACGCCGATTTTGTGGTTAAGCTGGTTGATGTCTTCCCAGGTAAACTTGCCGATGACGATAAGGTTGACAGTGCCACAGGTAACCGCCATGAACTAGTTCGCTGGGGCGTGATACGCGGCCGTTTTCGCGACAGCATGAGCGAGCCCAAGCCGTTTGAATCTGGCAAGCCCACTCAGGTAGCGTTCAAGCTTGAAGATGTTTTACATACCATCAAGCGCGGTCACAAGCTGCAAATTCAGGTACAAAGCAGCATGTTCCCCTTTATCGATATGAACCCACAGAAATACGTGGAAAATATCTTCGACGCCACGGAAGCTGACTTTGTTAAAGCCGAGCACAAGCTTTATCACAGTGCGGAATATCCCAGTTCCATCCGCTTTAAGGTGCTGAACTAAACGTATTAACGCCACCTTAGGGTGGCGTTTTTGTTGGTTTAGGGTAACGTCAACGGCCTGTGCATATCCCGATGCAGTATACCGCCGTCGTCGTATTCCTCCCCTACCCCAATAAATCCCCATTTCGCGTAAAAGCCCTGCAGATGACTTTGGGCACTGAGTTTCAGCGTTGAAAACTCAGCACCTTGGGCAGCTTTATCCAGTAACTGCTGCATCAACATATCACCTAATCCACAGCCCCTGGCTTCTGGAGCAAGAACGATTCGCTCAAACTTGTAGCAGCCTGACTGCCTATCCCCTCTTAACCTCGCATAGGCAACCAGCTGTCCCCCCTGATCTTCGCCGAGCAGATGCCAACTATCGGCATCCAGACCATCAATGTCGGTGTAGATACTTTGTTGCTCAATAATAAAAACCTGCTGTCGTAAGGCGAATACAGCCTGTAACTCCAACAACTGTAATTGCTGGAATTTACACCAGCGAAATTTGACTTTCATAAGCCCTCTGGAGAAAAGATTAACGACTTGTTAGCATGATAAAGCAATTGACTGATTTATCTTATTTTCCTGTCCGACTCTGGTCGGACAATTTTTTGCTTGCTCCTCAAAAAGAAGGAGCCTCAGCGGGCCGTCGGGGTAAACCGGCGTCAGGAATAGCAACAGGCCATTCCTTGCCTTTAGGTGAGAATAACAACACAGGAGACCTTAGTGGAAACCGGCACCTTAATATCACTCGCCCTTTATTTTATCGCCATGCTCGGCATTGGCCTTTATGCCTATCGCACTTCTACCGACGACGTTTCCGGCTACATGCTGGGAGGCAGACGTTTAGGCCCTGGCATTACGGCACTCTCTGCTGGTGCCTCTGATATGAGTGGCTGGATGCTGATGGGCTTACCCGGAGCCATGTATGTGGCGGGTATTTCGCAAATCTGGATTGCGGTCGGCCTGGTAATAGGTGCGTTTTTAAACTATCTGATCCTGGCACCGCGCCTACGGGTTTACACCGAGGTGGCCAATGACTCCATTACCATTCCCGATTACTTTGCCAACCGCTTTGAAGACAAATCCAAGGTGTTAAGGATCCTGTCTTCGTTGGTGATTATCGTGTTTTTCACCCTGTATACCTCGGCCAGTTTGGTAGCTGGCGGCAAGTTATTCGACAGCTCCTTTGGTATGGACTATAGCACCGGCTTGTTTGTAACTGCCGGGGTAGTTGCAGCCTACACCCTGTTTGGTGGTTTTCTGGCAGTCAGCATGACCGACTTCGTTCAGGGCTGCATCATGTTCTTGTCTCTGGTGTTAGTACCTGTGGTTGCCTTTAACCATCTTGGCGGCATTGAGCAGGTTACAACCGATGTTAGTCATATCAATGGCGCGATGCTGGATCTCTTTACCAATGCGCAAACCGGTCAGGCCTTAAGTGCCCTGGGGATTATTTCTTTATTAGCCTGGGGACTGGGTTACTTCGGTCAGCCTCATATCATTGTGCGTTTTATGGCGATTAACTCCGTAAAGGCAATTCCAACCGCCCGCCGCATTGGCATGAGCTGGATGATTGTCTCCATTATTGGTGCCTTGGCCACGGGCTTTGTCGGCGTGGCGTATGTAGCCCAAACCAAAATGACGCTGGACGACCCCGAAACCATCTTTGTGGTGTTTTCACAATTTCTGTTTCACCCGTTAATCGGTGGTTTTCTGTTAGCGGCCATTCTGGCTGCCATTATGAGTACCATTTCCTCGCAGCTGCTGGTTACGTCCAGCTCTCTGACCGGTGATTTCTATCAGGCTTTCCTGCGTAAAGACGCCAGCCAGAGCGAACTGGTACTGGTTGGTCGTATCTCCGTGCTTATAGTATCCATAGTGGCCATCGCCCTGGCCTGGGATCCACAAAACACCATCCTGAATCTGGTCAGCAATGCCTGGGCCGGTTTTGGTGCAGCCTTTGGACCTGTGATCATTATTAGTCTGTTCTGGAAGCGTATGACCCGAGCCGCCGCGCTGTCGGGTATGTTAGTCGGTGCAGGAACCGTGTTGTTCTGGATCTATGCCCCAGTCACCATCAACGGCCAGTCTTTGAGCAGTTGGATGTATGAAATCGTGCCCGGCTTTATCTTGTGTACACTGACCATTCTGGTTGTCAGTTTATTTACCCGTCCGCCCAGCCAGGCGATGCAAGACACTTTCACTAAGATGGAAAATAAACTCCAAGCAGATCAAGCCTGACAATTGACCCGGCATCTGCCGGGTTAATTTTTTATTACTCACAATTAACATCTTATGTGATAAGTTAATGCGGGTCGATTCAACAGGATAGTAGAACCAACATGGCGTTTTTTGCGGCAAGGCAACCCATTCTCGATAAAGATAAAAAACTGGTTGCCTATGAGTTGTTGTTCAGGGAAAGCCTGAAAAATGTGTTTCCAGATATTGGTGAAGATATCGCCACCTCAAAAATCATTGAAGGCCTGCAATTTAACCTGGGCCTGGATACCCTGACGGAAAACAAATTAGCCTTTATCAACTTTACCCAGGAAACCCTGCTGCAGCGTTACCCACTGATGCTGCCCAAAGAGCAATTGGTAGTTGAGATACTGGAGTCTGTGCCGCCAACCCGTCAGTTGCTGGAAGTCTGTAAGGAATTTAAGGAAAAAGGCTACCAAATCGCCCTGGACGATTATGTGCATAAGAATGTCTGGCTGCACTTTTTCCCATACGTAGACATCATTAAAGTTGACCTGCGAGACAGTACCCCCGAACAAGTCGAAGAAATAAGAAAGGCCGCCGCCCCCTTCCCCTCCATCAAATTACTGGCCGAGAAGGTAGAAACCCATGAAGAGTTTCACCAGGCCATTGAAATGGGCTTCAGCTATTTCCAGGGCTATTTTTTCAGCAAACCGGAAGTGATGCGCAGCCGCACCCTGGATCCCTCACAACTGACCATCGCGCAGTTGATGACCGAGCTGGCCAGCGAAGAGCCAGACACGCAAGCCATCAGCAAAGTGTTTGAAACCGATGTTAACCTATCGTTTAAATTGCTGCGTTATGCGCAGTCACCACTGTTCAAACGCCGTAACGACATCGTTAACATCAAGCAAGCCATTATTGCCCTTGGCCTACAGGAACTGAGGCGTTTTGTCTCCTTACTTTTCACCGCACAATTTTCTGACCGAAAACCAGCCGCACTGACCGTCATGTCGCTGGTACGCGCCAGATTCTGCGAACATTTGTCCGCCCAGCCAGGACAACACAGCAGTGAAGCAGGTGCATTTCTTACCGGCATGCTGTCATTACTGGACGGTTTGCTGGACGCCTCTTTACCAGAACTGCTGGACAAGTTACCCCTTAGCCCCCCCATCAAGGCTGCCCTTATTGAAGGGGAAGGTAGATTAGCGGATTATCTATTGATGGCTAAAGCCTTCGAGGCCGCAGATTGGCCAAGCGCACAGCAGTTATGTAAACAGCTTGAGCTAAGTATCGATAAGGTTACCCGCTTGTATGTAGACTCAGTTCGCTGGGCAACCGTCAGAGAAAATATGGGTTGATCACAAGGCAAATTTGACAGGTAAGTCCTAGTTAACGAACATACCCGCATTGAGTTGCTAGTATTAGCGCAATATCTAAGCAATTAACTCTGTACAATCAGTATTACTTATAGCTATCTCGCATAGGCTGCAGTTATTTCTTTATGATAATGTTCTAAGCAGATAATTAATTTAAGATTGCCACTTAGCTACTGGACACGACATGGTCGCCATTCCCAATGTTACTCATTTAAAACAGCTGGAAGCCGAAAGCATCCATATTTTCCGCGAAGTTGCCGCCGAGTTTGAAAACCCGGTAATGCTATACAGCGTAGGTAAGGATTCTTCCGTGCTGTTGCACCTGGCTCGCAAGGCTTTTGCTCCCGGGCGTATCCCCTTCCCTTTATTGCATGTGGATACCACCTGGAAGTTTCGTGAAATGATTGAGTTTCGCGACCGCATGGCTGCCGAGCATCAACTGGACCTCATCGTCTACAAGAATCAGGAAGGGCTGGATATGAATATTAGTCCTTTTGTACACGGCAGCGCCAAGCACACTGACATAATGAAAACCCAGGCATTGAAAAAGGCCTTGGACAAATATCAGTTTGATGCCGCCTTTGGTGGTGCCCGTCGCGATGAAGAGAAGTCACGCGCCAAAGAGCGGGTGTATTCGTTCCGCGATCAGAACCACCGCTGGGATCCAAAAAACCAGCGCCCTGAGCTATGGAATATCTATAACTCTAAGGTCAATAAAGGCGAAAGTATCCGGGTCTTCCCACTGTCCAACTGGACCGAACTGGATATCTGGCAGTACATCTATCTGGAAAATATTCAGATCCCCGAGCTGTATCTGGCTAAACCGCGTCCTGTAGTTGAACGTGACGGTGTATTGATCATGGTCGACGATGAGCGTATGCCACTTAAAGACGGCGAAGTTCCGCAGCAAGAATGGGTACGTTTTCGCACCTTGGGCTGCTACCCCCTGACCGGTGCAGTGCGTTCAACCGCAGCCAACTTGCCGGATGTGATCCAGGAAATGCTGTTGACCAAAACCTCTGAGCGCCAAGGTCGGGTTATTGACCATGACAGCGCTGGCTCCATGGAAAAGAAAAAGATGGAGGGTTACTTCTGATGGCAAGCAATATCGTCTGGCACCAACATAAAGTCGGCAAAGCCGAGCGCAGTGAGCAGAAACAGCAAAAGCCGCTGGTAATCTGGCTGACCGGCCTGTCCGGCTCTGGCAAATCCACTATTGCCAATTTACTTGAGCAGAAATTGGGTGCGGCGGATAAACATACATACCTGCTTGATGGCGATAATATCCGTCATGGCCTCTGTGGTGACTTGGGCTTTTCCGATAAGGATAGGGTGGAAAATATCCGTCGCATCAGCGAAGTAGCAAAATTGTTTGTGGACGCCGGGTTGATTGTGATCACCGCCTTTATTTCCCCTTTCCGTGCAGACCGAGATTTTTGCCGCCACTTGTTAGGTGACCAGGAGTTTGTTGAAGTCTATATCGACACTCCACTAAACGTCTGCGAAGAGCGCGATCCCAAAGGTCTGTATCAAAAGGCCAGGGCCGGAGACATTAAAGATTTTACCGGTATAGATTCAGCCTACGAAGCGCCGCAAGCGCCGGAGATCCATCTTGAATATCAGGACGGACAAACTGCCGAGCAATCCGCTGAACAATTGATTGTCGCCCTTAAAGCGAAAGGATACCTGGCATGAGTGACACCTTAGCGCTGGCTGAACAGGTCAGCCGTATTGCCCGCGCCGCAGGTAGTGCCATTCTGACTATCTATCAGCAGGATTTCGCTATTTACGACAAAGCAGATAAAAGTCCGTTGACCGAAGCCGATCTCGCTGCTCACAACATCATAGTGGCAGGCTTAAACGAGATAAGCGATTTACCTGTACTCTCTGAAGAGTCGGCCACTATTGCCTGGGCTGAGCGCCGCGACTGGCAACGCTACTGGCTGGTTGACCCTCTGGATGGCACCAAGGAATTTATCAAGAAAAACGGTGAATTTACCGTCAATATCGCACTGATTGAAAACGGCCATCCTGTGCTGGGTGTGGTATACGCCCCAGTGTTGGATAGTTTGTATGTCGGCGTAGTCGGCGAGCAAGCCTACAAGGAAAATCAAGGACAGCGTGCAGCCCTCAAGCCCGCTTTCCACCAGCCAGGTGACGAATGGAAAATTGTCGGCAGTCGCTCTCACCAAAGCCCTGAGATTGAGGACTTTCTGGCACAGTTGGACGGTGATAAAGAACTGGTGGCCATGGGCAGTTCGCTTAAGCTGTGCCTGGTTGCCGAAGGGCGAGCCCATTTATATCCAAGGTTAGGCCCCACCAGCGAGTGGGATACCGCAGCGGCCCATGCCGTGGTGCTGGCCGCCGGGGGCAATGTCACTGAATTAGCCGTTGGCCAGCGCATCCATGAAGCAACCAAGCCGCTGGTCTACAACCAAAAAGAATCCTTGTTAAACCCGTTTTTTCTGGTCAGCGCCCACGCGTCTGGTCAATGAGTAAAGTCAGCCATGAACAATCAAAACGAACTTCTCGAGCAGGATATTCTTCAGTATCTGGAGCAACACGAGCGTAAGGATCTATTACGCTTTTTAACCTGTGGCAGTGTAGATGACGGTAAAAGCACCCTGATTGGTCGTTTACTGCATGACTCCAAAATGATCTATGAAGATCAGCTGGCCGCTATTAGCAAAGACAGCAAAAAAGTCGGCACCACAGGTGACGAAGTGGACCTGGCCTTATTGGTTGATGGTCTGCAATCCGAGCGTGAACAAGGTATCACCATTGATGTAGCGTACCGGTATTTCTCTACCGATAAGCGTAAATTCATCATTGCCGATACCCCGGGGCATGAGCAATATACCCGTAACATGGTAACCGGCGCCTCTACCTGCGATTTGGCCATAATCCTTATCGATGCTCGCGGTGGAGTTAAAACCCAGACCCGTCGTCACTCCTTTTTAGTCTCACTGCTGGGCATCAAACACGTGGTGGTGGCCATCAATAAAATGGATCTGATGGGTTTTGACCAGGATGTGTTCAACAAGATCCGTGAAGATTATCTGCAACTGGCTAAACAATTAGCCATACCCGATATTCACTTTGTGCCTATGTCGGCCTTAAAAGGCGACAACGTAGTCAACCGCTCAGACAAGATGCCCTGGTATCAGGGACAAACCCTGATGCAGTTGCTGGAAAGCATTGAGATAGCCAAGGATGTCAACCAAACCGACTTCCGCTTCCCGGTGCAGTATGTTAACCGTCCGGATCTGAATTTCCGTGGCTTTGCCGGTACAGTAGTATCAGGCCAGATAAAACCTGGTGATGAAGTCACCGCTCTGCCCTCAGGTAAAACCTCCAGGGTCAAAGACATTGTTACTTTTGACGGTAACTTAGCCGAGGCCTATGCGCCGCTAGCCGTGACCCTGACACTGGAAGATGAAATCGATATTTCCCGTGGCGATATGATCGTTAAGTCCGACAATCTGCCGCTGCAATCCACGGCATTTCGTAGCCATTTGGTGTGGATGGCAGAAGAGCCGTTGATGCCCAACAAGCAATACGAGTTCAAGTTTGCGACTAAATCTGTCAGCGGCTCGGTCAAAGAGCTGGATTACCAGATTGATGTAAACAGCATGGCGCACAAAGATGCGGTGCATTTGCATCTGAATGAAATTGCCGTCGGTGAAATCAAGCTGACCCAACCTGTCGCTTGCGACCCTTACCAGCAAAACCGTAAAACCGGTGCCTTTATCATTATCGACCGTCTGACCAATGGTACTGTCGGTGCTGGTATGATTATCGAGGCACTGCAAGGCAAATCTCAGGAGTCGCACAAATACTCAGAATTTGAACTGGAGTTCAATGCCTTGGTGCGTAAGCACTTCCCTCACTGGCAGGCGCTGGATATCAGCAAACTCTGAGTCGACAAATATGGACATAAACCAGCTCCTGGTTGGCGGAACATTTTTTGCCACTATCGCCGCCCTGGCCCTGACCGACAAACGCCCGTCGGCCATCTTTGCCATGGCGGTACTGGTCTTGCTGGCAAGCGGCCAGCTTAGCCTGGCCCAGGTCAGTCATGGCCTGACCAACCAGGGGCTGCTGACCTTAGTACTGCTGCTTTTGGTCAGTAATGCCATCGACAAAACCTCGTTGATTAAACGGCTGGGACGAAAACTGATAACCAGCCGCTACACGCAAAGTTACTGGCGACTATTTGGCGTCACCTTTGCGTCCTCAGCCTTGCTGAACAACACGGCCATTGTCGCCAGCCTGATAGGCCCGGTGAAACAAAACCAGTTTCATCCACCGTCGCGCTTGTTAATTCCCCTGTCTTACGCGGCTATTTTGGGTGGTACGGTGACATTAATTGGCACCTCCACCAACCTGATAGTGGACAGTTTTCTGATAGAACAAGGCCACAGCGGCTTTGCCTTTCTGGATTTCACCTTATATGGCCTGACTGCCGGGCTGGCCTGCGGTTTGCTGATGTTTGTTATCTCGCCCTTATTGCCAGCCATTGCCGTAACAGAAGCCGATTACAAGCAATACTTTATCGAAGCTAAGGTAGATGCCAGCTCCTCATTGGTAGGGAAAACCGTCGAAGAAAACCACTTGCGTAACCTACCCGAGCTGTTTTTGGTGGAAATCGTCAGAAGCGGTCATTTGATAAGCCCGGTTACACCGGAAATGCTCATTGAAGCTAATGACAAGTTGATCTTCTCGGGCAATGTAAAACGGGTAGACAGCCTTAGTCATATTGACGGTTTAACCCTGTTCGCTGAGTCCAACGGTTTGCTGCGGGAAAACCTCACCGAAGTGGTTATCTCCAACCGTGCCCAACTGATAGATAAAACCCTTAAACAAATAGGCTTTCGCGCTATGTTTGACGCGGCCGTAGTAGCCATACGTCGTGACGGTGAAAACCTGTCGGGCAAGTTAGGGGAAATTAAGTTACAAGCCGGTGATAACCTGCTGCTGGCTACAGGGCCAGATTTCGCCAGTCGCAATAACCTGTCCAAAAACTTCTTTATCCTTACCGAACATACACTGGCGCGCAAACTCACGCCGCTGCAGGAAAAGCTCACATTGGGTGGCTTCCTGCTGACGGTCATACTCAGCGCCACCTCGGTACTGCCATTGGCTGTGGGTTTGGTGTTCTTCCTGGCGCTGCTGGTTTTCTCTGGGATAAGTTCAGGCAATGAGATTAAACGTAATATTCCGCTAAATCTGATGATGGTGATTGTCGGGTCGCTGGCCATGGCTACCGCATTGCAACAATCCGGCGTCATTGACAGCCTAAACCAATGGTTACTGCCCTATCTGCAGGGTAGCAGCCCCTTTGTCGCGCTGGTGGTGATCTATCTGCTCACCCTGCTCCTGACCGAACTTGTCACTAACAATGCCGCCGCGGCACTGATGTTTCCATTTGCCTGGGGCCTGGTGCAGCTGTTGGATGCGCCGGTATTGCCTTTTGCCCTGGCGGTTGCCTTTGCCGCCAGCGCCAGCTTTATCTCGCCCTGGGGCTATCAAACCAACTTGTTAGTGTTTAGTGCCGCGAATTATAAGTTCAGCCACTTTGCCAAATTTGGTTTGCCCATCTCGATACTCTATTCGAGCATCGTATTAATCATGCTCAAACTTAGTTTTGGCCTTTGATGGCAGACAGCTGTATTTAGATAACCGCAGGTCGTTTACGTTTAATCCCAAACTCCTGCTACATGAATAGAAAAGGCCGGCTTAACGCCGGCCTTTTGCATAAAACCAGTGATGGTTAAGCCTTGCGCCAGGTGGTGCCCTGCGGGCCATCTTCCAGCACCACACCCATCTCGGTCAGGGCATTACGAGCCACATCTGCCGCCGCCCAATCTTTGGCAGCTCTGGCGTCAGCACGGGCCTGGATCAAACGCTCAATTTCAGCCACATCAACACCTTCATCCATGCCGGATTGCAGGAAAGCATTGGCATCGCCCTGCAGCAAACCTAATACGGCGGCCAGCTTAAGCAGCACACCCGCTAGTTTCGCCGCATCCGCAGGCTTGTCTTTGTGTTTGTTAATGTCGCGGGCTAACTCAAACAGCACGGAGAACGCCTCAGGGGTATTAAAGTCATCGTCCATGGCCGCGTTAAAGCGCGCCATATAACCGCCATAGGCGATATCAACACTTTGGTCCGCCTCAACGTCTCGAAGTGCCGTGTACAAACGCTCCAAGGCCGCTCTGGATTGCTTAATATTGTCCTCTGAGTAATTAAGCTGGCTGCGGTAATGGGCACTTAACAGGAAATAACGCAGGGTTTCTGCATCATATTCTTTAAGTACATCACGCAGGGTAAAGAAATTGCCCAGAGACTTACTCATTTTCTCCTGATTCACCTGCACCATGCCGGAGTGAACCCAATAGTTGGCAAATGGCTGGCTGGAAGCACAGCAGGACTGTGCAATCTCGTTTTCATGGTGAGGGAATATCAGATCAGAGCCGCCACCATGGATATCAAAATGACTGCCCAAGTGTTTTTCACTCATGGCCGAACATTCAATATGCCAGCCAGGACGCCCAGCGCCCCAGGGGGATTGCCAGCTCACTTCGCCAGGCTTAGCCGACTTCCACAGCACAAAATCCAGTGGGTCGTCTTTGTCTTCGTTGACCTCGACCCTGGCACCAGCCTGCAACTGTTCCAGATCCTGACGACTGAGTTTACCGTATTCCTTAAAGGTACTGACATCAAACAGTACATCTCCGCTTGGCGCTACGTAGGCGTGGCCTTTTTCCACTAGGGTTTGGGTGATAGCAATAATCTCGTCCATATGGGTGGTGACACGAGGTTCAACATCTGCCGGCAGCAAATTAATCGCGGCAAAATCCTCGTGCATCATGGCAATAGTGCGTTCCGTCAGCTGTGCCGGGGTTTCCCCGTTCTCGGCTGCGCGGCGGATAATCTTATCGTCCACATCGGTAATATTGCGCACATAATTGACCTTGTACCCTAAATGGCGCAGATAGCGCACCATGGTATCAAAGCTCAGGTAGGTACGGGCATGGCCCATATGACAGAGGTCATAGACAGTGATACCACACACATATAACCCAACTTCACCTTGTTTGAGAGGTGTAAACAGCTCTTTTTGGCGGGTTAGGGTATTGAAAATGTGCAACATCTACTGGTTCCTGTCTAAGTGAAGATTCAGGGCGGAGTGTACCCGATTGATAAACAAAAATCCCGCCACAAAGGCAGGATTCACCGGTGAATTTGGCCCCGCTAGATACCTTTTAGTCGCCAGCCTGTGAGCACTGTTAAAAACAGCCAGAAGCCGCATCCTTTATCCGGCAATGGGATTTGTCAGTTCTCCTGGGCTGTGCTTTTAGGTAAACTTAGCGCCAATATTAAGCTAATGAGATAAAGCCACTATGAGTAAAGTTACCCTGAACACCAACTTTGGTGCTATCGAACTGACCATGTTGTCTGACAAAGCGCCTAAGACGGTTGAGAACTTCCTGTCTTATGCCAAAGAAGGTTTCTACGACAACACCATTTTCCACCGTGTTATTGACGGCTTTATGATCCAAGGCGGCGGCATGGAACCTGGCATGCAGCAAAAATCCACCAAGGATCCTATTAAGAATGAAGCCAACAACGGTGTAGCTAACAACCGTGGTACCGTAGCCATGGCGCGCACTAATGATCCACATTCAGCTACCTGTCAGTTCTTTATCAACGTTGCGGACAACAGCTTCTTAAACTTCCGTAGCGAAGATATGCAAGGTTGGGGTTATTGCGTGTTTGCAGAAGTGTCTAACGGCATGGACGTAGTGGATAAAATCCGTAAAGTGGATACAGGTCGCCACGGCTATCACGATGATGTACCCAATGAAGATGTGGTTGTTCAATCCGTTGAGGTGAGTGAATAAGCCATTGGTGCAGCCAACGCTATTTATAGCCGATTTGCATCTTAGCGAAGACAGGCCTGATATTACTCAGGCCTTTCTGCGTTTTATGCGCCAACATGCCACCAAGGCGCAGGCTCTCTATGTCTTGGGTGACCTGTTTGAAGCCTGGATTGGGGATGATGACCAAAGCCCGTTTAACCAACAGGTTAAACAAGCATTCAGGCAACTGGTTGATAGCGGTGTACCGGTATTTTTTATCCACGGTAACCGGGATTTTCTGATTGGCCGCCGTTTTGCCAGAGAAACCGGCATCACCCTCTTGCCCGAACAACAAGTCATCGAACTTAACGGTGAGAAAGTGCTGATTATGCACGGTGATAGTTTATGTACCCGTGATGAGGTGTTTATGGCCTTTCGCAAGAAATCCCGGGGTTGGTGGTGGCCTCGCCTGATGCTGAGCATGCCGTTGTGGTATCGCCGCCGGGTGGCGCGAAATGCCAGGGCCAAAAGCAAACAGCACAATGCCAACAAACCCGAATACATTATGGACGTTACCCCCAGCGAGGTGGAGCGTGTAATGCGCGAAGCCGGCGTATTCACCCTGATCCACGGCCATACTCACAGACCTGCCACGCATCAGTTTATGCTGGATGGCCGGAATGCTACACGCATAGTGTTAGGTGATTGGTACAGCCAAAGCAGTTGTCTGACGGCAGACGCTAGCGGCATGTCATTGTCCAGCACGCCGCTCTAGCGGCGTATTCTTGCTATTCAAACAAGCAAAATATCGCCTTTTACGCCACATCCCATCGCCAAAGACGTCACAAATCCATCACGCAAACTTCATAAAACTGCAAGTTCAGTGTCAAACTGACTTGCTACTTTCTCTTAGATTTCTCAATCCAACTTGATGATTTTCATATTGTTTTGGCAGGACTGCCAGACAGGGAAAGTCACGACAACAACAAACCAGAATAAGAGAGAGGACCCGCTTTATGTTTAATCAGTCGAAACTTGCCGTGAGCATTCGCGCACTACTGATTGGTATCCCCATGATCACCCTGGTCGCCTGTGGCGATGATGGCAACGACGGCAACAATGGTGTTGATGGCAGTAACGGCCTGACCAGCCTGACTAAGGTTATAGATATGCCAGCCAGCACTGAATGTCCGCACGGTGCCACTAAAATGCAAGCGGGTCTGGATAAAAACAATAACCAACAGTTAGATGATGACGAAGTACAAAGTGAGTCAGTGGTATGTTCGGCAGCAACTGGCGTACAGCCCTTAGCAGCCACAGCACGTATTCAGTTTGATAGCGTAGCCGCCCCCGCCACTAACTATGAAAAACGCCAAATTCTGGTAGGCCAGGCCAAAGCCGTAGATGGCAATGAAACCCGTATGCTGGATGTGGGCTACCATATCCTGGCTCGCTCTGGTGACGAGTATGGCGATGTGGCCTTT
This sequence comes from Bowmanella yangjiangensis, assembly GCF_018531185.1. Classification (NCBI taxonomy): domain Bacteria; kingdom Pseudomonadati; phylum Pseudomonadota; class Gammaproteobacteria; order Alteromonadales; family Alteromonadaceae; genus Bowmanella; species Bowmanella yangjiangensis. The sequence continues at coordinate 1,190,228 of NZ_JAHDJU010000001.1, read as the reverse complement.
GGTCAGTTGATCGATAGCAGCGGCCAGCCGCTATTCTCCGAAGACGGTGCACGTAAGATTTCCGACTCCAACGAGTTCACTTCCTTGTTGCCCATCGGCGACCGTTTGTTCTCTGTATCACAAATCGAATCACGCCCTGGCGCCATGTTTATGATGGAACTGGATCAGGACAAGAGCAACGGCGAATTGAGCGTGAAGAAACTGTGGCAACTGGATATGTCCAAGATTAACGGTGGTTGGGTGCATTGTGCCGGCTCAGTTACCCCGTGGAATACCCATTTTGCGTCGGAAGAATATGAACCGGATGCCCGCTATCTGGTAACAGGACAAGACGCGCTGGATGACGGCTATTCCGCGCCTTTTATGGAATACCATAACAATGACGTCACTAAGTGGAACCCTTACCAGTTGGGTTGGCCTATCGAGATAGAAGTCGATGCCAGCCAGGCCACACCGGCAGCAGAGCTGAGCAAGCACTACTCTTTCGGTCGTCTTGCCTACGAGCTGGCGTATGTTATGCCTGATCAAAAAACCGTGTATATGACCGATGACGGTACCAACGTCGGTCTGTATATGTATATCGCCGATGTAGCGGGCGATCTGACCGCGGGCACCTTGTATGCCATGAAATGGCAACAAACCAGCGCCGAAGGTATGGGTGCTGCCAACTTGAGCTGGATTGAGTTGGGCCACGCCACTGACGAAGAAATCCGACCTTATGTTGACGGCAACACGCAGCTTAAGTTTGCTGACATCTTTGATACGGTCGACCCGGTTGATGGCAGCTGCGCCAATGGTTACACCTCAGTCAACCAAAATGGCATTGGCCAGGAATGTCTGAAGCTGAAAACCGGTATGGAAAAAGTAGCCTCCCGCCTGGAAACCCGCCGCTATGCTGCGATGCAGGGCGCCACCACCGAACTGCGTAAGGAAGAGGGTATTACTTACGATCCAACCCGTAACAAGCTGTACCTGGCCATGTCTGAAATTGGTCGAGGTATGGAAGACTTCGGTAAGAACGGCAGTGCCAGCAGCTCTTATGACAAAGGCGGCAACAACGATATCAAGATTGGCTACAACCAATGTGGTGGTGTGTATCAGTTGGATGTGTCCGCCGATAACGGTATCGGCTCTGACTATGTGGCAAAAAATATCAGCGGTTTGATTCAGGGTATTCCTGCCGTGGCAGGCATGGCTAACACCGCCGCCGTGAAAGCGAATCCGGCAGAATTTACTAACGGTATGAATGACTGTCATATCGACGGCATCGCCAACCCGGACAACGTCACCTACATGACCGGCCATGACACCCTGATCATTGGTGAAGATACCGGTAGCGGCCACCAGAATGACGTCATTTGGGCCCTTGATCTGCAAACCCAGAAACTGTCGCGTATTCAGACCACACCTTACGGTTCAGAAACCACCTCACCTTACTGGTATCCAAACATTAACGGCTGGGCCTACCTGACCAGTGTGATCCAGCACCCTTACGGTGAATCAGATGGTGACAAGAACACAGGTACAGGTGAAAACCGCGCCTATACCGGTTATGTCGGTCCGTTCCCGGCCAAGTCTGAATAAGACTTTGGCGTGCTGATATCGACTGGGGGCGCATGCCCCCTTTTTGTGTATTGAAAAAGAGATTGACTATGCCCCGCCGTAAATTTTACCCCTTGGTTGCGCTGACATTCTTTGCTGTTGTTTGTAATTCCGCTCAGGCCAGCTCAGCGCAGTATGTCAACAAACTCAGCCATGCTACCCCATATATCCCGCCGCAGTGTTATACAGACCCGGTGGTCGACAGCACGCGCACCACCAACCCCTGCTATGCCTGTCATACCAACAGTAAGCGCCCTAATTTGCTAAACGATACCGACGTACAACAAGAATACAGCTTTCCGGAAAAGGCCCTGCTAAATCCCTGGCTGAATATGTACAAGGACAGACAGGCACAGATCGCCGCTATCGCCGATGAGGCCATACTGGCTTATGTGCGAGAGGATAACTATCTGGATGACAAAGGCGAGATCAAGCTCGCGCAGCGGTTAACCAAACAAACACTGGCCTTTGATCAAAATGACAATGGCAGGTGGGATGGCTATCTGCCGGACAGTTATTTCAACTTCGACCAGCAGGGCTTTGACCGCAGCCCCGCAGGCGATTACACCGGTTGGCGCAGCTATGCCTATTACCCGGTTCCGGGCAGCTTTATGCCCACCAATGGTTCGACCGATGATGTCAGCATTCGTCTGGCTGAGGTCCTGCGTCAAAACGAGCAAGGTCAATTTGACCTGACCGTGTACAAAACCAATTTAGCCATAGTTGAGGCTATGATCCGCGAGCAGGACGTGCCCATTGACCCGGTGGACGAACAAGTATTGGCCGTGGATTTAGACAAAGACGGCCAGCTTGGTATAGCCAGTAAGGTGAGATACGACTGGGCACCGTTAGAAAAGCGCTGGATGAGCTATGTGGGTAAAGCCAGGCTGGCACAAAAGAGCGGCGATCTACACTTAGCCGCCAAGCTCTTCCCTGAAGGCACTGAGTTTTTGCATTCTGTACGCTACCTGGATATCAACGGGCAGCAACAAATTGCCATGGCACCACGTATGAAGGAGTTGCGTTACGCCCGCAAAGACCAGTGGCTGACTTACTATCAGTTGGAAGTGATAGTGGCCGATGAGATCAAGGAGCGCCATGACTTCCCCAGTCGTACCAAGTTACTGCGCGGTAACGCCGAACGCGGTGTGCAAATTGCCCAAGGCTGGACTTACCAAGGCTTTATTGAAGACAAGCAAGGCGAACTGCGCCCGCAAACCTTCGAAGAACATGGCACTTGCGCCGGTTGCCATAGTGGCATGGGCACCTTAGTCGACACCACCCTGTCCTTCTACCGCAAATTGCCCGCGGACAACTTCCAGCAGGGTTGGTATCACTGGCAGCAAAAATCCCTGGCAGGATTACCCGAACCCAGGCGTGAAAGCGACGGTGAATACGAATACAGCTATTACCTCAAGCAAAACCCCACTGGCGATGAGTTTCGCGCCAATCAAGAAGTGCAGGATAAGTTCTTTGATAGCCAAGGCCGCCCTAAAGCGGCGATGTTTGCTCGCTTAAATCAGGATATTTCCACTTTGCTGATGCCCAGCATTGAACGGGCCCTGGCACTTAATAAGGCCTATAAACTGATTGTCGAAGAACAAAGCTTCCATCAGGGACGCGATGCGGTTCTCAAACCTCTGGATAAGGTGCTACACAAGCAGGTTGAGGCTAATCAGCCTACGGGTATCAATGAAATCCTAAGCGCCTTTTAATCAACGCCGGGCTGTCCTAAAGGGCAGCCCGATAATCAGCCAGCGGACAAGTGAATGGTCAAAAAATATTCAAATAACAGTAGTCTGGATTAAATAAAAAAGTCATCAAAGGCTGTTGTGATCTATGGTTTTTAACCTTCAGGAAATACAACATGCCTATGGCAACAAAATCCAACCCCTTATTTCGTCCGCTACTTTGCGGTCTTGTGGCCGCCCTGCTGAGCGCCTGTGGCGGCTCAGACTTCGATACCCCAGCACCACCAACTGGCCAAACGCCGGATCCCGTCCCCACGCCCGAGCCCACTCCCCCGACTCAATTTGTATTGGGTTTATTACCCGACACCCAAGGTGGCACCGATGCCCAAGGTCAGGCACATGTGGCCATGCATCCGATGAGCGAAGTGCTCAAGCACCAGGCCGAAAACGGCGTGAATATGGTCATCGCCCTGGGCGATCTCACCGATAATGGCAGCAAAGTAGAATTTGATGAGTGGATATCTGTGGCCCGCCAGTATCGGGAGCAAGGCATTGAATTTTTGCCTGTGATGGGTAACCACGAAACCAGTTACGCCTATACCGTGCAGTGGATAGACAATATGCGTGAGTTTATTCCGGAGGATGCCGTGCATATGCCCGGTTATGAGTGGGTAAACTACTACGTGGTACGCGACAATGTGCTGATTGTTGGCTTGGCTTATTACAATCTGCCTATTGCGTTCCAGTGGATAAAAGACACTGTGCTTAGTCTTGAGGACCAGGTTGAGCACATTGTGGTGGCTAGCCATGACGGACTCATTGGTGCCAAATATGGCCAAACTCGCGAGCAGATTGTTGACGGCACCAAAGATGATGGTTGGGTATACGATGTGCAGCCGCAAATTCGCCAGTTCTTTGCCGAGCATGATGTTATCTATGTACAGGGCCATGAACACCAATACCAGCGTTCATTGATCACCGCCAAAACCACTCTCACCACCCTGCCCTCGGGCTCAACGCCCACAGGGGGGAACTATAAAATGGGGGCTTACACCCAGATTATGGCTGGTAATGCCTCTTATAAGGGCTACGAATACCGCTACGGCGAGCGCGAACTGGTGCAGATGGTGGTAGCACAAAAAAATGCCACCTATGACAAAGGCTCAGAACATTTTGATGTTAATTCCAGCTTGCTCACCTTCACAGGCCCCAGGGTGGATTACCAAAGCTATGCCGCGCCTCATACCGCTAAAAGCAACAATGCCGACCAGCAATTTAGCGCCGACTGGTATCTGATGGACAAATTTTCACGCAGTAACAATCGCTGTGAAACTATGATTTACCCCAACTCCATTCACCATGACACCCGCCCGGTATTAGTCTTCCAAACCCAATACCTGACCACGGACTGTTATGCTGAGGATGGCACCTTTGCCCGTTTAATTGGCGGCAGCAATGATACCTTCAACCGCACTGATACCCGCACTCGCAGCATGTCCTATACGCCGGGGATCAGCCGCGCTGAAAGCCTGATGGACTTGACTCGCCTAGCCTATCAGTGGCTGTTTATTGCCCACGAGTCCTGGACACCCAATCTGAACAGCCCAATGCGGGTAATCCCCGATGAAGCAGAAGATGAATTGCTGATCCCTGAAACCACTATAGACCTGAAAGAACATGTGACGCTGAGCTGGCTGGGTAAAACCGCGGATACCGTCACTGATCGTTTGATAATCAGTGGTACCCAGAACCAAGCCGGGCTTTATCAAAGTGCATACGGTGCGGCCAAAGATATTCAGAGCGAAAACGGACTGCCCATGTCACAAACCGATGGTAGCCATAAGTCTCCTGTCGCCTTACCCGACTCGGCCAAGGGCAGTTGGGATATCAGCAATGCCAAAGCCGACAGCTATGTAGTGCAATTTACCGGCCCGGATAGCTTGGAGGCTGACAAGCTGCTGCTGGCAAGCTTGCAAGATGGTCAATGGCAGGCACTGGCCAGCGCCGATTGCGTGATTGAACAAAGCTGGAATGAAGACTGGCTGACAAGCAAGCCAGCCCGTGATGCTGCCTGTGAGAACCAACCATTGGTTGGTATTGATAAAACCTTCGGCAATCGCTGGTGGGCCGTGCTTAACGCTGATCTCGAACTGGCGCTGATTAACCGCTAATCAAATAGATAGGGTAAGGGACTACCCTATTGTTCTACAAAGCTGCCACTGTGAAAACGCAGCTCAGCATCCGGGCTGCTGATAAGTCCGGCCTCTAGAGTACCGAAGTGCTGGACACGGGCACTGATATCTTCACCGGCAATCTTTTCCGCCAGGGACAAGTAATCCTGAAAGTGCCGCGCTTCACTGCGAAGCAGCGAAACATAAAAATCCCCTAGCTCTTTATCCATATAAGGTGCCAGCGCGGCAAAACGCTCGCACGATCGGGCTTCAATATAGGCGCCACAAATCAGCTTATCTACCAGTCGCGCCGGTTCATGATTACGTACCTGTTGCATCAACCCCTTGGCATAACGACCGGCGCTTAAGTTTTCATAAGCAATACCGCGCTGGTCAAGAAATTCCATAACCTGTTGAAAGTGATGCAACTCTTCTTTGATAAGCAGCACCATTTTATCGATGAGCTCGTCACCAAAGGCAAAGTCCGTCTTGCTGATCAGCTTTTTCGATAGCCCTGACTGATAACCGCTAAAGTCGCCATTACCAATACGTCGATACACATAGTCTTCATATGGCTTTAACCATGCCAACAACGCATCACCGCTGTCCTTTTCTACCGCATAAGTACGAATCAACCACATGGCCGTTTGGGCGGCCTTCAGTTCGCAATTAGCATGATCGATAAGCAAGACAGGTAAATTCTGCGGCTTGGCTGCTTCGTCCAACCAGGCTTGTGGGGTCGTGTTGTGCAAAAAGGCATGAATGGGTTCTAGCAGACTATTCAACATATATATCAACATCCGGGATCCGACCCCGGTATTTTAACCGTTTTTGTGCTGCGGGGCAGAAAAAAGCCGAGCTTGCGATTAAGCAACAAAGTGAAAATCCGCAATTTTGTTCGACCAGCTATAAGAGTTACTCACTCATATAAACAAGTGCGTATATTTTTTAATCGATTTAAAAATTACATTCTTCCTATTCAACTTAAGTTCAAAAAGTAACCAACTGAAAAATAGAGAGTTATTTTGTACATAAAATAAACTATTGACGAATCCAATAAGGTCACAGAAACTAATGTTAAATTAATGTTAAGCACATTAATTCATTCCCCGCTCTCAAGTCGGGACCAACGTAGCAAACGCCAATGCGCTAAGTGAGGTAGATTATGATCCTGAACCATTTATGGGGTCTTTATGCTCACCCCAGGGAAGAATGGCAGACAATCGAAAAACGTCATGAAAGTCTAACATACAGCCTGACCCACATTTTAATCGTAGCCTTAATCCCAGCTATTACCGCTTACTACTCTGCTGCCCATTTAGGCTGGAGCATAGGAGTAGGCGATGTCATTAAACTGACCGAACAAAGTGCCATGATGATGAGCATCGGCATGTACCTGGCTTTGGTTGCCGGTGTACTTGGCCTGGCTTATCTGGTGCACTGGATGGCACAAACCTTTGATGCCAAACCATCTTTTACTCAGTCGCTGGAACTGGCCGCCTACACCGCCACGCCACTATTTATGGTGGGCTTTGCTGCGCTCTATCCAGTATTGTGGTTTGTGATGATGGTCGGTTTAGCCGGACTAACCTATTCGGTTTACCTGCTGTATTCCGGGGTTCCAATCATCATGAAGATCCCTGAAGAGAAAGGCTTTATCTATGCCAGCTCGGTGGTGACCTGTGGCCTGGTACTATTAGTTATCATTATGGCAGCGTCCGTAATCCTCTGGAGTATGGGATTTGGACCAGAGTACATGAGCTAAACAAGCTGCAAAGAAAAAACCGCGCTATTGCGCGGTTTTTTATGTTCAGGATGAACAGGAGCTTCGATGTTCAAATGTAGGTGATTAAGCTTCACCGTCCAGGTTATGAATTTCCAGGTTACACAATTCCATCTGACCTTTTTTATGCTTGGCTTTGTCATTGCGTAACAGATCCAGGCGGTTCAGGTAATCCTGATCCACATCACCGGTAATATATTCGCCGTCAAATACCGAAGTCTCAAAAGACTGGATTTCCGGGTTTTCTTCGCGCACGGCCTCTACCAGATCTTCAATATCCTGGAAGATCAAACCGTCAGCCTTGATCAGCTCACAAATCTCATCAATCTCACGACCATGAGCAATCAACTCATTGGCTGAGGGCATATCGATACCGTAAACGTTAGGGAAGCGAATTTCCGGTGCAGCAGACGCAAAGTACACCTTCTTCGCACCAGACTCCCGAGCCATAGTAATAATCTGCTCAGAGGTTGTACCGCGCACAATAGAATCATCTACCAACAACACGTTCTTACCGGCAAACTCGGAAGAAATGGCATTGAGCTTGCGACGCACCGATTTCTTACGCTGAGTCTGGCCAGGCATGATAAAGGTACGACCGATATAGCGATTCTTCACATAGCCTTGACGATAAGGCAGGTCTAGTTCCTGCGCAATTTGCAGCGCGATATCATTGGACGTTTCTGGAATAGGAATAACTACATCAATATCCAGGTCCGCCCATTCGCGCGCAATCTTTTGTCCCAGCTTACGGCCCATATTCACCCGCGATGCATACACGGAGATACCGTCGATAAAGGAATCCGGACGAGCAAAATACACGAACTCAAAAATACAGGGTGAATGGCTGGGGTGATCGGCACATTGCTGGGTAAACAGCTGACCGTCTTCTGTGACATAAATAGCTTCGCCAGGGGCAACATCACGAATAAAGGTAAAGCCGACGACATCCAGCGCAACGCTTTCAGAAGCCACCATGTATTCGTCGCCAAATTCCGTTTCGCGCTTACCCAGTGCCAGTGGGCGGATACCGTGGGGGTCACGAAATGCCACCATACCGTTTCCGATAATGGCCGCCACTACCGCATAAGCCCCTTTGATTTTGCGATGCACACGGCTGACGGCATTGAACACATCTTGTGGTTCGAGAGTAAGGCCTGAGCCTTCCTGCAACTCGTGAGCAAAAATGTTCAACAGTAACTCAGAATCAGAATTCGTGTTGATATGGCGACGGGCAATACGGAACACTTCTTCTTCCAACTCGTGGGCGTTGGTCAGGTTGCCGTTGTGGGCAAAGGCAATCCCAAAAGGAGAATTCACATAAAAAGGCTGGGCTTCTGCAGAGCTCGATGAGCCTGCAGTGGGGTAACGGGCATGGCCGATACCAAAATTCCCCGTCAAACGCTGCATATGACGGCTATGGAACACATCACGAACCAATCCATTGGCCTTACGCAAGTTGAACATGCCATCGTCGACTGTGACGATACCAGCAGCATCCTGCCCACGGTGCTGCAATACGGTCAATCCATCATATAAAGCCTGATTGACCGGGCCTTTACCCACGATACCTACGATACCACACATGCAAGTTACCTATATTTTCCAGCGCATCATGCCATCAGGCGTCGATGCTCAAGGGTTTAAGAAACTGGAATGGTTCTGCAGGTATTCGAAGAACCATTCGATGACAATACTGAATTCCGGGATCAGGACAGATTGCTGCCACCACTGTGCTTGTGCAAAGCCGGTGAATGCGTCCATAAAAAACAGTAGTGCACTAACCACCAGCGCACCACGAAGCAAGCCAAATACCGCACCTAAAGCACGATCAGTACCGGATAGACCTGTGTATTGGACCATCTGGCCGATAAGATAGTTTAACAACCCACCTAAAATCAGTGTGGCAACAAATAATATGGCGATAGCAGCACCGTTGCGCAGTACCTGATCGGATATGTTATCCAGATAGACCGCTAAATCGGCATAAAACTGACTGGAAATAAAAAATGCGGCGAACCATACAGCGAGAGAGACAGCCTCTTTAACAAAGCCCCGAACCAGGCTAATCAGAGTAGAAAGCAGGATGATGCCGATAATGCAGTAGTCGATCCAGTTCATGCCGTATGTCGATGGAAAAATGCCGCGCGCATTCTAGCAGAAGCCAGTTTGAAAATCTCCTTTATTCCTAGCTTCAACTGCCAAAGGCGCAGTGCAAAAAATACAAAGGGCTGAATCATTCAGCCCTAAACTCGGTAATTTTACCCTGCAATGCCGTCAGCTCTTTAAGATGTGGCAAGGCTTTCTCTAATTTGTCCCGTTGCAGATCCGGCCCAACAAAGACTTTGGTCAGCTCCCCTGCACTGGTTTTAATCTTACGGCTGAAAGTGCGATACCCGGCCGCCTCCAGTTTGTCGGTAAGTTCCTTAACATTTTTCTGATGGCGGAAGCTACCTAACTGCACAACCCAACCCGCGCTTACCACCTCAGGTTTACTCTCGGCAGGTCGCTCAACTTGCTCAGCGGGCTGTGTTGCAACCTGCACAGGAGGGGCTTCTTCAGTTGCAGCCTCGACAGGATCATCTTCGGCCACGTCCTCCACCACCTCAACCGTTCGGCTGACCCGCTCACGCACTTCTTCCAAAGGGAAAGATTCTGTTTTTGACACAGGTTCCTGAGCAGGACGAGGCGGCACAGGCAAAAAGGTATCTTTGTGCGATACCTTTTCACCATCAAGCAGATCAGGCAGAAAAATTACCGCCAGCGCCACCAGGATGATGGTACCTACCAGACGATTCTGGAATGCTGAAGACAAAACGACCTCCCGGATTTGGCTGTTAACTGAGTTTACTGAACGCTGGGTTCCAGTACCTCGGCCACCGTGAAAAATGAACCAAATACTACCACCAGATCCTCCGCCTGTGCATTTTGCAGAGCTTGTTGGTATGCATGCTTAACTGATTGGCATTCTAGCACTTTTTGCCCCTTTGGCAGCAAGTCAGCCAACATCTTTGAGCTGGCGCCGCGGGGGCCACCCAGTGGCGCCAGATACCAGTTTGGTGACAACGCCGTGAAAGGCAACAGACAGGCTCGAATGTCTTTGTCTTTGAGCATACCGACCACCAGATGCACCTGCGTGGCACTAAACCTTTGGACTTGCTCTAGCAAGTAACCGGCAGATTGCGGATTATGGGCCACATCAACCAACACGCTGGGATGTTCGCCAACCAGCTGGCAACGTCCGACCACTTTTACTTCGCTAAGCAGTCGCTCTACATCTAACGACGGCAGTTTACCCAGACGTTCCAATACACAAAGCGCGGTAGATACGTTTGCCGCGGGAATGGCGGGTCTCGGACCACAAAGACTTGCACCAGAATGGCTCTGCCAGTAAAAACGCCCATCCTCCAGACGGTAAGAAAATTCACTACCCTGCCAACTGGCATCCAGATTCAGTTTACCGGCAATCTCCGGCAAATTAGCCGGTGGCTGAGCATCACCTATTACGGCTACGCCATTTTGACGGAAAATACCGGCCTTTTCGGCCGCCACTAACTCTCGGGTATCCCCCAGCCAATCCTGATGGTCAAGATCAATAGTGGTGATAACTCCGATATCCGCATCCAGTATATTCACAGCATCTAATCGCCCACCCAACCCCACTTCCAAAATAGCAAAATCGGGCTGACGCTCGGCGATTAAGACCAGGGCTGCTAAGGTACCAAACTCAAAATAGGTCAGACTAATCTCACCACGCGCCTGCTCGACTCTGGCAAACGCTTGGCAATGTGCGTCTTCACTAAGCATCTGAGTGTCGCATCGCAAGCGTTCGCGGTAATCCAGTATATGCGGCGAGCTGTATACACAAGTGCTATGACCCAATTGCGTAAACGCTTGCTCAAGGAAAGTACAGGTGGTGCCTTTGCCGTTTGTACCGGCTACGGTGATAACTGTCATCTGACTGAAATCCAGCTTCAGACGCGCAAAAACTTCCTGCGTCCTGGCCAGGCCCATATCTATGGTAGAGGGATGAATAGATTCTAAGTATTGCAACCAGCCTTCCAAACTGGAAGGCTGGTTAAAAGATGGGTGAGACATAAATCAGTTTGAGTGATGCAGTTTGTCGAGCAGACCAAAGAGTCGGTCACGCATTTCGCGGCGGTCAACGATCATATCGATGGCGCCTTTTTCCAACAAAAACTCACTGCGCTGGAAGCCCGGTGGCAATTTCTCACGTACGGTTTGTTCAATTACGCGGGGGCCGGCAAAGCCTATCAGCGCCTTAGGCTCGGCAACGTTAACGTCACCCAGCATAGCTAAACTGGCGGACACACCACCCATAGTCGGGTCAGTCAGAACCGAGATATAGGGCAGGCCCTTCTCACTCATTTTAGCCAGTGCGGCACTGGTTTTCGCCATCTGCATCAGCGACAGCAAAGCTTCTTGCATACGCGCGCCGCCACTGGTTGAAAAACACACCAAAGGACAATTGTGTTCCAAACAGGCTTCAACGGCCTTAACAAAGCGGGCGCCGACAACAGAAGCCATAGAGCCGCCCATAAAGGCAAATTCAAAGGCGGCCACCACCACAGGTTTGCCGTGCAGTTTGCCCTTCATCACCACTAATGCATCTTTCTCGTTAGTGGCTTTTTGCGCCGAAGCGATACGCTCTTTATACTTTTTGGAGTCTTTGAATTTAAGAATATCCTGCGGCTCTAAATCACCGCCAAGCTCCACACGTTCACCCTGGTCAAGAAAACTGTCAATACGCGCTCTGGCACTGATGCGCATATGGTTGTCGCACTTAGGGCAAACTTCCAACTGACGTTCCAGCTCCTGCTTGTACAGGGTTGCGTTACACTCTGAACATTTAGTCCATACCCCTTCAGGCACATTAGCCTTCGCGGAAGATGACTGTTGAGTACGGGGAAGTATTTTCTGAATCCAGCTCATGAAACCGTTATTCCTGCTGTTATGCAACGCCCTGCGCTGCCTGATAATTTAGTGGCCGACACACTTGCCGCCTGGTCACACGCCCTCAACAACGGGCATGTTCCCTATAAATTTGCGCTATTAGAGCATAAATCCTGGTTCGACCAAAAATATTAACTGGTCTTAGAAGTTAAGCCCCTGCTTATCCAAGCTGAACAGGCAAGAACAAAGGACCTGGCACGACAGCAGGCAACTGATACTCATCTGGATAACTCACATCCACTAAGTATAGCCCGTTCGGCTTGGCCGTTGCTGCTGCCTGGCTGCGGTCTTTGCCAATCAGCAAGGCTTCTAACCATTCTACATGACGCCGTCCACTGCCAATTTCAAGCAAGGAGCCGGTAATATTACGCACCATATGGTGTAAGAAGGCATTAGCTTGAATCTCCAGCACCACATAATCCCCCAATCGGTGCAGGGCTACATGCGTCACATTACGAAAAGGCGACTTAGACTGGCAGATGGCGGCACGGAAGGCACTGAAATCATGCTCGCCCAGCAAACATTGTGCGGCGCTATTCATTCGCGCTACATCCAGTTCGCTATGGTAGTGGGTTACGCCTTGGCGCAAAATGCCGGAGCGCAATGGATGGTTATAGATAACGTAACGATAACGTCTGGCGGTGGCAGAAAAACGTGCGTGAAAGTCATCCGGTACTTGGGTTGCCCATTTAACCGCAATATCATCCGGCAACGCGGCATTCATTCCCAGCGTCCAGGCACGCATGGCGCGTGGATTATCTACATCAAAATGCACCACCTGTCCGGTCGCATGCACGCCAGCATCGGTGCGGCCGGCACAGGCCAGTTCAATGGGCTGGTCAGCAATACGGCTTAAGGCGGTTTCCAGTTCCTGCTGAACGCTATTAACTTCCCGTTGGCGCTGCCAACCGTAGTATTTGGAACCGTCGTATTCAATGCCCAGGGCAATCCGCATGCCGCTACTCCACCATGAAAAGAGGCCGGAGTATATCAGGAATATACAAGGCGGTTAAAACCTCTCAATCATCAAAGGATCAGGCTAGTTCCTGCAGAATGTTCTGGGCTTCACGTTGCAGGTCATCGCTGCCTTTATCGATGACCTGCTGCAATAATTCAATGGCTGAGTCCTTATCATCCATTTCCAAATAGGCGCGGGCTAGGTCAAGCTTGGCACTCATACCGCTGTCTTCGTCCACATCAACCCGGTCTTCATCATCTTTGACGCTGGCGTACTGGTCGAGATCCACATCCAGGTTCAGGGCTTTTTCGCTTTGCGGCTCTTCTTCTGCCTCGACACTCTCACTTAGCAGCGCATCGATATCCAGAAAATCATCTTCGGATTCCGCCAAGGGCTTAGGTGGTTCAGGATCCTGCAGATGCTCATTGAGCAGAGCTTCCAAATCCAGCTCTTGCTCCTCGTCAGCAGCGCTGCTATCTGAAACCTCATGCTGCTCGGCTTCTTCGGCCGCATCAGCAGACTCGATGGACTCCAGCATTTCATCGAAATCAGAGGACTCCAGCTCATTCAATAACTGCTCATCTTCCTGAACAGGTGCAGCATCGGGGCGCTTTTTGCCTTCCAGCCAATCTCCCAGCGCAGGCAACTCATCCAGCTCTTTGGCTAATTCATCAGAAGACAACGACTCATCCGCCATGTCGGCCAGTGCCTGCTCAAGGGCATCATCGTCAAGAATCTCATCTAAACCGGGTTCATCAGCCTGTGTCGTCGGCTCATCAATTTCATCTGAATCTTGCGGCTGCGCATCAGTAACACTTTCCGGCTCGACGGGTGAGTCTTCCTGTTCGAAGGCTTCCAGTGCTTGCTCAAATTCTGCCAGTTCATTTTCCAGCGGGTCGGGTTGCTCATGGGCAAAATCTTCGGACAGCATAGCGTCCAGTTCTTCAGCCTGCTCCGAAGACAAGGCTACTTCATCAGTTGTCAGTTCACTTTGCGGTTCAATGTCGTCTGGCTCTGGCTCTGGCTCTGGCTCTGGCTCTGGCTCTGGCTCTGGCTCTGGCTCTGGCTCTGGCTCTGGCTCTGGCTCTGCAACAGCAGACATTAGTTCATCAGCCTCGTCCATCTGCACGTCTTGTTCATCAGCTAGCGGCTGCTCGGCTTCCAGTTCATTTAACAGTTCATCTGACAGGTCATCCATTTCAGATGACGGCTGCGCCTGCGGTTCAGGTTCTGCTTCGTCGGGTTCATCGGAGAGTAACTGTTCCTCTCCTTGTTCAAGCTCAGCAAGCAGCTCATCGGCCAAATCATCTTGCAGATTATCGGCTTGCTCCAACTCCATCAGCAGTTCATCGGTTAATTCATCCAGTTGCTTACCCTGACTGGCGATTTCATGATCCAACTGCTCAATTAATTCATCGCTCAGTGACTCATTCTTGCTGAATTCATCCAGGTCGAAACCATCATCATCCGCCTGTGGCGTTTGCGCCATAGGCTCATCCAGCAGCTCGTCGATGCTTATCTCCGGCTTTTCATCAGTTTTGCTTGAGGCTAATTGTTCTTCTAAGGCGGCATCCCAGTCATCTTCAGCAGGTTCAGCGGCCGGCGGCGTTTTCACATCTTCCACTTCGGAGAGATCGATGGACTGCCCATCATCCAGATCACTCACTTCATCGAGCAGCTCCTGCTCCTCACCAAACAAATCATCCAGCTCACTTTGGTCAAGCAGGCCACCACCAACGTCCGTCTCAGGCTGTCTGACTTTTTCTTCAGGTACCAGCATCTCATCCGCGAGCTCCTGGAAGTCATCAAACTCTTCGCCTAAGGCCGCATCCAACGACTCTTCCAACTCGTCGGTCAGCACATCATCAAGCAGCTCTTCACCAAATAGATCTTCGTCATTGTCTTCTTGCTCCAGCTCACCGGACAGTTCATCGGCCAGGGCATCCGACAGGTCATCCATGGGACTGTCTTCGATAACAGGCTCAGGGGCGGGAGCTTGGGTTAAAACAGGTTCGGGTTGGCTGGCTTGATTGCGACGGCGTAACCAAAAGGCTAATCCGCCAAGCAACAACAGGGCCGGCACCATGGTTGCGCCAATCAAGGTTGCGGGATTGTTCAACCAGCTTTGCTGACGCTCGGCTTCCTGCTGGGTTTTGATTTCGCGGGAAAAATCCACCAGTTCATTTTGCTGGGCTAGTAATGAAGAAAGCTGTGTTTTGTCCTGTTCCTGGCTTTGACGTAAGGCTTCGATATCTTCATTGACTTTGTCCAGGCGTTTCAGCACCTGATTATTTTCATCCAGCAAGGCCTGCACTGAATCAATAGAGGCGGCAATTTGTTGCCTCAGACTGTCGAATTGTTGGCGGTTTTCCTGATCGATATTGCTAAGCTTTGCCTCGATGGCCTGACGAGTTTCTGCCAGTTCATCGGTACTGGCAGCATTCTTGGGGGTAACCAGGCTACTTCCGGGCTGCGGTTCGGAACTGCTGCCACTGTTATTGGTGCCTGGCTTTTTCAGTGCCAGTTCATCGAGGTCGGCTTTTTGCTTAGCCAACGCCGCATCAATACGGGCGATATACTGCTCGCTGGGCAAGCGCAGCATGGCACCGTCTACCATTAAATTCAGATTTTGCTTTTCAAAGGCGTTGGGGTTGAGTTCGTAAATGGCCACCATGACCTGATACAAACTCAGCGATTTATTCTGACGATAACGCTGGGCAATTCGCCACAAGGTATCTTCTGAGGTAATAGGGCCGTAAACAACACCGGAGTATTCGCGGGTAGCGTTCTTTGGGCCTTTAATTTCAACAGACTGAGCGTAGCTGGTCAGCGACAGGGTAACGGAGAAAAAACTTGCTAAACAAAGCATCAGCAACTGTCGTATTCTCATATTTGTCCTTCGCCGCCCCAACAAATCACCCGCACAGCTCGTACTTAGCGCAGATATAATAGTTATCACTTTTTATAAGTAACCCGCCGGATTACTACCACTCTACAATGCATCAAGAAAAATACAGCAAGTTGCATTCCAACACGAACTATAAACCAGATACTAACCCTGATCCATAAAGCCAACTACTCCATATCGGCCGTATTTAAGCTATTTTAAATACAAAAAAGCCCGGAACAGGGTTCCAGGCCTTTTTTATTCAGACTACCGGCAATTACATGTAATCGCGGATCAGCACTTCAGCAATCTGCACACTGTTAGTTGCGGCACCCTTACGTACATTATCAGATACCACCCACAGGTTCAGACCGTTGGGATGAGTGTAATCTTTACGGATACGTCCGACGAATACCTCGTCTTTACCACTGGCATTGCCAACCTGGGTTGGGAAGTCTTCACGCTCACGCATCAACGTAATACCAGGCGCATCGGCCAACAGCTCTTTGACAGCTTCAGCATCAATAGGCTGGTGAGTTTCTATATGAACGGCTTCACCATGACCATAAAAAACCGGTACACGTACAGCAGTGGCATTCACCATAATGCTGTCATCACCCATGATTTTCTGCGTTTCCCAGTGCATCTTCATTTCTTCTTTGGTGTAGTCATTGTCCATGAATACATCAATCTGCGGGATCACGTTAAAGGCGATTTGGCGGCTGAAGGCTTTTGGCGTTACTTCACGGCCGGACAGCAAGTCTGCGGTTTGTCTGGCCAACTCTTCCATCGCTGATTTACCTGCACCACTGACCGACTGGTAGGTGCAAACATTGATACGACTGATACCAAAAGCATCATGAATGGGCTTCAGGGCCACCAACATCTGAATGGTTGAACAGTTTGGATTGGCAATAATATTGCGATTGCGGAAATCTGCCAGCGCATGGGCATTCACTTCCGGTACCACCAAAGGTATATCGGGTTCGTAGCGGAACTGTGAGGTATTGTCGATAACCACACAACCGGCCTCTGCGGCAATGGGAGCGAACTTTGCAGACACACTGCCACCGGCTGAGAAGAAACCCAGCTGCACCTGTGACCAATCAAAGGTGTCGGCGTCCAGAACTGTCACGTCTTTACCCTTGAAACTCACCGTACCACCAGCAGAGCGAGAGCTGGCCAGTGGGTAAAGTTTGTTAACCGGGAAATCCCGCTGTTCAAGGATTTCGATCATATGCTGGCCTACCAGGCCGGTAGCACCTAAAACGGCAACATCAAAGGCTCGTGACATTTTCTGTTTAATCTCCTTAGTTGAGGTCAAGCCTGACGATCAGCTACGCTGATCAAAGAGTATCCGGCTTTGGACTAAAGCCGAGCCCGCAGATTGCCTTTTTCACCGCAGAATTTCCAGCACTAACTTGCAATGCAGCAAATTCTCTTCGAATAGCATAGTGCCTGCGGATATATTCAAAGCCGCCCGGCTTGTTTACCAGAGTTCTGAACTGCTGATCATCACGACGAATGTCGTACACGCTAAGCACCATATTCGCCACTTGTTGCTGCTCCAGACTAGCAAGCGATACAGGAGCAAACTCAGATGCAGGCAAAACCGAGTTCAGCGACAGCTCACAAGGTAAATCAAACAGCTCAGCCAGTTGTTGATAAAGCATCCAGGTGCCTCTGGCCTTACCTTCCAGGGTATGGCCGGCGATATGGGCGCTGGTCAGCGCGACATAAGGCAGCAGCTCGGTCAGAATATCAGGCTCGTTTTCCCACACGTCCAGTACAGTCGTAAATTGTCTGCCTTGTTGATACAGACTTAGTAGCGCCTGATTATCCAGCACTTCACCCCGACAGGCGTTGATCAGCACTTGCTGATCAGTCAGCGCACTTAAACGGTGTTTATCAAACAGCAAACGGGTGGGATGCGCTCCATCCTCCACCAGCGGCACATGCAAACTGATAATATCGCAGGCCATAATGGCATCGATATCGACCATCGGCCGCTTATCGCCCTGGGCCTGCAGCGGCGGGTCGCACAACAGGGTGTTAACCCCAATGGCCTTTAGTTTAGCATCCAACTGGCTGCCTACATGCCCGGCACCCACTATACCAACCTGCTTGTCTTTAAGTTGCCAGCCTTGCTGCTCAGCCAAAACAAGCAAGCTACTTATCACATATTCGGCCACCGCAATGGCATTGCAACCTGCAGCAGAACCATAGGCAATACCGCGCGCTTCTAGCGCAGCAAGGTCCATATGATTAGTACCGGCTGTGGCCGTACCTACGTATTTCAAATTTGGGCAGTGACTAAGCAGCCTCTCATCCACTTTGGTCGTAGAACGCACCAGTAGGATATCGGCATCAGCCAGGGTTTGCGGATCCAGATTACGGCCGCTAAAGAAATGTAACTCTCCCCACCCGGCAAAATACTCGCGGGCGTACAACAGGGAATCTTCACAATAGATATGCATGGGCAAAACAGGCGGACGACAAAGTCCGCTATTTTGCCCACTTATACTTGAATTACCAGTCCGATCTGAGGGTTCAGGCCGCCTGGGAGGCTGGATTTTTCGGTTTAGTGCGACGACGACGGCGACGATTCGGCTCGCCGCTCGGGCGCTCACTGCCCTGTGGTCTGGGTTTTTCGCCCAAACGACGACGAGGTGGACGCGCTTGTGGTTTTTCCTTTGGCTCAGGCACAGCGTTAGGATCTGGCTCAAACCCCTGAATGACCGCTTTAGGCAGCTCGCGTTTAATCAGTTTCTCAATGTCACGCAGCAGTTTGTTTTCATCCACGCTCACCAAGGATACCGCTTCGCCAACATTGCCAGCGCGACCAGTACGACCAATGCGATGCACATAATCTTCCGGTACATTAGGCAGCTCGAAGTTAACCACATGTGGCAACTGATCGATATCCAGACCACGGGCGGCAATGTCGGTGGCCACCAGCACTCTTACCTTACCGGATTTAAAATCAGCCAGCGCCTTGGTACGCGCGCCCTGGCTTTTATTGCCATGAATAGCCGCCGCAGTAAGGCCGTCTTTTTCCAACTGCTGAGCCAGACGGTTAGCACCATGTTTAGTGCGGGTAAACACCAGCACCTGCTTCCAATTGTTAGAGCCAATCAGGTAAGAAAGTAACTGGCGTTTCTTATCTTTATCTACCGGGTGGATAGTCTGGGCAACCGCCTCGGAAGCGGTATTACGTCTGGCCACTTCCACCAACACAGGTTGGTCTAACAGGCCATCAGCCAGAGCCTTGATCTCATCAGAGAAGGTAGCTGAAAACAGTAGGTTCTGGCGCTTGGCGGGCAGTAATTTCAGTACCCGGCGGATATCGTGAATAAAACCCATATCCAGCATACGGTCCGCTTCATCCAACACCAGAATTTCCAGTTTAGACAGATCCACATTGCGTTGATTAGCGTGATCCAACAAACGTCCGGGCGTGGCTACCAAGATATCCACACCACGTTTTAGCGCCGCGGTTTGCGGGTTAATATTCACCCCACCAAAAATCACGGCACTGCTCAGTGGCAGATATTTACCGTAATCAGCGACACTGTCGCCCACCTGCGCCGCCAGTTCACGGGTTGGCGTCAAAACCAATGCGCGCACCGGTTTTGCCCCCTGCGCGGGGCGCAATGCACTTAAACGTTGTAATAAAGGTAAGGTGAAACCGGCGGTCTTACCCGTACCGGTTTGCGCCGCCCCCATGACATCGCGTCCGTCCAGGATCACCGGAATGGCCTGCGCCTGAATAGGGGTTGGCTGGCTGTAACCTTGTTCGGAAACAGCACGAAGCAGTTCGGCCGACAGGCCAAGCTCGTCAAATGAATTCAAAATTGTACTCCGTAACCGGCCTACTCAGTGCAAAGGCACTGACACGGTCTTAGGCGGGAAAAATAATAGCGTCTGGGGAATTTGGGTTGGGATTCGCTAGACAGGCACCGACCGACGGATGCCAAAAAAGAGGTGCGGACTATAACAGCACGGAGGAAAAATGTCCATGCGATGCCAAGCAATATAACGTTGAGCTGGAAATAAAAAGGCAGCTAAATGCTGCCTTTTTCTGACTTAATTAGTCTTATTTCTGGTAGCGACGCAGCACCAGCGTGGCATTAGTACCGCCAAAACCGAAACTGTTGGACATCACCGTATTCAGCTGTGCCTGACGTGGCTCGGTAACGATATCAAGACCAGCCGCCTTTTCGTCCAGATTCTCAACGTTAACCGATGGCGCGATAAAGCCGTTTTCCAGCATCAGTAAGCTGTAAATGGCTTCATGTACACCTGCCGCACCCAATGCGTGACCGGTCATGGCCTTAGTCGCGCTGATAGCCGGTGACCTGCCGCCGAACACCTGCTGAATGGCTTCCAGCTCCTTCACATCACCAACTGGCGTGGAGGTACCGTGGGTGTTCAGATAGTCAATTTTCTCTTCGATACCGTGCATGGCTTGTTGCATACAACGCACCGCGCCTTCACCCGACGGCGCCACCATGTCGTAGCCATCGGAGGTGGCACCATAACCGATGATTTCAGCGTAGATCTTGGCACCGCGATTCAGCGCATGCTCCAGCTCTTCCACAACAACCATACCGCCACCACCTGAGATAACAAAACCATCACGGTCTGCATCATAGGTACGAGATGCCTTATCCGGCGTTTCGTTATATTTGGTCGACAGCGCGCCCATGGCGTCAAACTGCATGGCCAGTGTCCAATCCACTTCTTCACCGCCACCAGCAAATACGATGTCCTGCTTGCCTAATTGGATCTGCTCCAATGCATGGCCAATACAGTGAGCACTGGTCGCACAGGCTGAAGAAATGGTGTAGTTAATACCTTTAATCTTAAAAGGGGTGGCTAGACAGGCTGACACTGTGCTGCTCATGGTGCGAGGCACCATATAAGGACCTACCCGCTTAACACCTTTCTCGCGCAGGATATCCGCGGCTTCCACCTGATTTTTAGATGATGCACCACCGGAACCAGCCACCAGGCCGGTACGCACATTCGACACCTGCTCTTCGCTCAGGCCGGCATCTTCAATGGCCTGCTGCATAGCGATATAGGCATAGGCGGCCGCTTCGCCCATAAAACGCAAGGCCTTACGATCGATATGCTCGCTGACATCCAGCTCGATATTGCCCCACACCTGGCTGCGCAGGCCCATATCGACGAATTGCTGGGAGTGGCGGATGCCGCTCTTGCCCTGCTGCAGGGATTCCAGTACTTGCTGCTTATTGTTACCTATGCTGGACACCACGCCCAGACCGGTAATCACGGCTCTTCTCATTTTGATACCTTCACTTGAAAAAGTGTCCTTATGGTAATGATTTTCTCGACATAACTGGTCTGCTCTTTGTGACGTACAAACAGCGTATTTGTTCCGTTCCATCGGTGGCCTGTAGACAATAGTCTAAGAACACAAATCAGGCCTGACACATTTTTACTGCCAACTGGCTATAGCGTAGAATATCGCCCTTAGCGAACTGATAAAAGACCCTGCATGGCCATCGAAACCGCCCAAATCCATTTTAACCAACAAGGTACTCCGGTTGCCGAGGCCTTTGACGATGTATATTTTTCCAATGCCGATGGTCTGGCCGAAACCCATTACGTATTTTTGCACAACAATCAGTTACCTGCTCGTTGGCATAATGCAATGTCCCGGCACTTTACCATTGCCGAAACCGGCTTTGGCACAGGTCTTAATTTTCTTGCCAGTTTTGCTGCCTTTGCAGATTTTCGCCGCCAGCAACCCCAGTCGCCCCTTAACCGACTGTATTTTATCTCCACCGAAAAGTTTCCTTTAAGCCGAGAAGATTTGGCCCGTGCCCTCGCCCACTGGCCGCAGTTGGACGCGTACAGCCAGCAATTAATCCAAGCTTATCCTTATCTAACCGGTGGCTGTCACCGCCTTTGCTTTGCCGTGCCTGGCGGCGAAGTGGTGCTGGATTTATGGCTCGGCGACTTGCATGACCTGCTACCGCAGTGGCATCGCCCGGAACAAGGCTTAGTCGATGCCTGGTTTCTGGATGGCTTTGCCCCCAGCAAAAACCCTGACATGTGGACAGAGTCACTGTTTACGCAGATGGCCAGTCTAGCCCGCCCAGATTGCACTTTTGCGACTTTTACCGCGGCCGGTTTTGTCAAACGCGGTCTGCAGCAAGCTGGTTTTCACGTGGAAAAACGCAAAGGCTTTGGCCATAAGCGCGATATGTTGGCCGGCCACCTGGCAGCCCCGCATCAAGCCGCCACTCAGGCGCCCTGGTTTCAACGACGTGCCAACCCGGCTAAAACTATTGCAATAGTTGGCGGCGGCCTGGCAGCAGCAACCTTGAGTTATGCCCTATGTCGGCGTGGATATCGGGTTAATCTGTACAGCCAAGGCATAGCTGATGGCGCGTCTGGTAATCGCCAGGGCGGTTTCTATCCGCAGCTACACGTGGATGACAATCTGGCCAGCCGTCTGCTCGCGCAGGCCTTTGATTTTGCCAGGCGTGAGTATCAGCCTTTATTAACTCCCCATCAGGTTCCTTATGATTTTTGTGGTGTTCTGCAAATCGCCTTCACACCAGCCTTGCAGGAAAAACTGCAAAAGTTAGCGGCCAAAGGCCACTGGCCAAAAGACTTAATCACACCGCTAGATGCCCAGCAAGCCACCGAACTGGCCGGTATAGCCATTCCTTATCCCGCACTGCATATGGCAGGCGGTGGCTGGATTAACCCGCAGGCACTGACCCAGGCGCTATTGGCGGCATGTGGAAACGCGCTGAATGTACAAAAAAGCAAGCAACTGCAAGAGCTCCACTATGATGTCGACGCCAAGCGTTGGCAATTAAGATGGCAGGACGGTAGCGAGGATCTTCATCCGGTTGTGGTGATGGCAACAGGAGCAGAGTCAGTGAACTTGCCGCTGTTTGATGCACTGCCTCTTCGCCCCGTGCGAGGCCAGGTAGAACATATCCCCAGCCAAGCTGCCATTGCTTCACTTAAAACCGTGCTTTGTCACAAAGGCTATATGACGCCAGTCTTCGAGGGTCGACATGCGCTGGGGTCCACTTACGTAAAAATGGATATGAGTTGTGAGCATCGTGAAAGCGAAGCCGAGCAAAACCTCAACACCCATCGTCAGGCCATGAGTGACTGTGATTGGACACAAAGCCTAGTGACCGATGGTCAGGGGCGCGCTTCCATTCGATTAGGTTTGCCGGACCATTTACCTATGATGGGCGCTATGCCCGATGTCGCCAGGCAAAAGCAGGACTATGCCGACCTTTATTTGGGTAAAAAGGATATTACCTACCCGCAGGCATGCGATTTGCCGGGTTTATATCTCTTTGTTGGCCTTGGCTCCCGCGGGCTTTGCAGCGCGCCGCTTCTGGCCGAGACCCTTGCCAGTCAGCTTGCCGGCGAGCCGCTGCCGCTGGACAACAGCATACTGGCCGCACTTAGCCCCAACCGCTTTGTGATACGCGACTGTCAGCGTAAGCCGGTTACCGACAACCAATAATTGTCACAATATCTCACCACGAAGAACGCAGAGAACACGAAGAGATAAAGAGGCCTAAAACCAGGCAGATCTCTTCCTTCGTGTACTTAGTGCCTTTCGTGGTTAATTTGAATTTATTCCCCCCGAAGCTCTCAAAGGATAAAAAAGATAAAAGAGTTTATGCCCCCGGCACTTGTATTCCTTCGTGTTCTTCGTGCCCTTTGTGGTTATCAGGAATTTATTTCTCACCACAAAGAACACAGAGGACACGAAGTGGGTTAGAAAGCTGTAGCGCCAGATCATTTCGTTTCTTGGTGGTTTTTCTAACTCGCGTTGTTCCGGCTCTAGGTCACAAAACGACGACTAGCCTTAGCCCCCCACAAATCTAGCCCGCTGTATTTTTTCACTTTTTTGTTATCTGTGACTATCAAGGCCGGATCTTCAACGTTATATTGGTGAAAACGGATGCACAGGAAGTGCAGCGCGTGTTTGTGTTGTCACGTGGCCAATTTGCTATCAATTCAGACCTGCCCAGATGGAGATCCCGATGCTTGACAAGAATCAGCGTTTTATCAGCCGACTCACCCGCGACACCTATGCCTTGATCCTCGCTGGCGGCAAAGGCTCACGCTTACATGAACTGACCGAATGGCGCGCCAAGCCCTCAGTGTATTTCGGCGGCAAGTTCCGCATTATTGACTTTCCGCTGTCCAACTGCCTGAACTCAGGTATCAAGAAAATCGGCGTAGCCACCCAATACAAAGCCCACTCGCTGATCCAGCATCTGGTGCGCGGCTGGTCAAATCTGAATGTGAATATGGGCGAGTTTGTTGATGTGCTGCCGGCCTCTCAGCGCACCTCAGAAGCCTGGTACAAAGGCACCGCCGACGCGATTTTCCAGAATATCGACATCATCCGCTCTGTGGCCCCGAAATACGTGCTGGTGTTATCCGGCGACCATATCTACAAAATGGATTACGGAGAAATGCTCGCCTACCACGTGGAGTCCGGCGCCGATATGACGGTATCCTGCATTGAGGTACCCATCGAGGAAGCAGCCGGAGCTTATGGGGTCATGACGGTTGACGAAGACTGGCGCATTCGTAAATTCGATGAAAAACCGGCCAACCCCACACCACTGCCAAGCGATGCCAACCTGACTCTGGCCTCCATGGGCAACTATGTATTTAACACCGAGTTTTTGTTTGATCAGTTGGTCAAAGACGCCGACAACGACAGCTCCGAGCATGACTTTGGTAAAAATATCATTCCGTCTTTGATAGAAAGCTGCAAGGTCTACGCCTTCCCCTTTCGCAATCAGGATACCGGCGAGCGCGCATACTGGCGTGATGTGGGTACCCTGGATGCATTCTGGGAAGCCAATATGGAGTTAATCTCGGTGGTACCCGAGCTAAATCTGTACGATGACAGATGGCCGATTATGACCTATCAGGTACAGCAGCCCCCGGCCAAATTCGTATTGGAAGATGGCGATCGGGTAGGCATGGCCACCAACTCTATGGTATCCGGCGGCTGCGTGATTTCTGGTGCCCGTATTCGCGGCTCACTGCTGTTTTCCGAGGTAACAGTCAGCGATTATTCGAAAGTGGAAGACTCAGTGATCTTGCCCAGCGTGCATATCGGCAAGCATTGCCATATCCGCAAAGCCATTATTGATCGCGGCGTGGATATTCCCGACGGCACGCAAATCGGCATCAACAAGGACGACGATCTGGCCCGCGGTTTTCGCGTCACCAGCAAAGGCGTGACGCTGGTCACAGCCGCCATGCTCGGCCAGCAGTTGAAGTGTTCGATCTAAATGGTTAACTGCCTTGTGTCAGCAATTGCTGCCACAGGGCCAATACTTGCTGCTGGTCGGCAGGGTCGAGCTCGTTGTTGGCAAAGGCATCGTTTAGGCTCTGCTGCATAGCCGTATCAAGGTTTGCCAGACAGTAATTTGCCTGGGTCAGGGCTTTGGCTACCACCAGGGAAAAATGCCCGCTTAAGTAGCTGGAAACAAACAGTTCGTGATCACTGCCCTGCACCACCGCCTGATCAAAGGCATTTTCGGTGGTATCAACAAATTGGTTAAACGCCTGCTCTGACATAACTTCGGTTTCCTCTGGAAATAGTACGGGCTTAATCGGGTGACGCCACGGGGTAAAGCACTTCATCGTGAAAGCCGGTGATCACGGGGATAAGGCCACTTAACTGCTTATCCAGCTCGGCATCGCCGGTATCGGCAATCAGCGGTCTGCCGCCCAGCGCCTTTAACTTGCTCTTGGTGGCCACCAAAAAAATATTGTCGCGGCCAATAGCGCGAATCAGCTTGGGGCTTAGCTGCTGGTTGCCCCGGCCGAAAATATGCCCCTGACCACCGATTAAGGTAATCACCAGCTTAACCTCGTGGCCATCAATGGCGTCCAGAAGCTGGGCGGCGGTTAAATCGTTGGCCACAAGCTGTTGGTGCTGCACCAGATCCACGCCCAGCAAGGTATTCTCCAATCCCAGCTCAGCCATTATCGCAGCAACTGTGGAGCCTGAGCCCATCACAAAAAGTTGCTCGTCCATTTGTTCAATCACATGAGCAGCAATGTCTTCCAGCACCAGCTCATCGGACTCCTTGCCGCCCATTTTCACCGCCTGCACATAACGCAGTTCACTGGGAATACGCATCTCGCCATAGCGGCGGGCACGCACTGTGCCCTCACGAAAGGCGGACTCATCAATGTCCATGACATCGGCTTCCAGCAAACTGACCAGCTCGCCCTGTACCAGCATTTCCACCAGCCGCCCGGCCGCTTTGGGGGTAACACAATACACCCCGGAGTGAATTTTACAGCCTGCCGGAATACCCAGCACCGGTATGCGGTCTTCTACTGCCCTGCAAATATTACGCGCCGTGCCATCGCCACCGGCAAACAGCAGCAGGTCGACCTGCTCGGTTAGCATTGCCTTGGCGGCATTTTCGGTATCTTCGGCTTCTGACTGAGCAGGACTTTGGTAAATCACCTGGGTGCTAAAGCCCATCTCACGGCACAAGTCTTCGCCCATGGGGCCGGATGCAGTGACTATCTGCAACTGCCGTTGATAAGGCAGCAGTAGTGTCAGGGCCTGACGGGTGCGCTCAGGGGCCAGTTGCACCGCCCCCATGGCCAGAGCCTGTTCACGAATAGCCTTGCCGTCACTGCCTTTTAATGCCAAGGCACCGCCAATACCGGCGTAAGGGTTGATAATCAGTCCAAGCTTAAAGGACATAGGCGGGCTCCAGGGTAAAATTGGCCGGGCTTAAGATAGGCGTGGCATAAAACTGCTGCAAGCACTGCATAAACTGTCTGGCCCTGGGGGGGAAACCATTGGCCAGATAACTTAAAGCCTGGGCCTGCACGGCGCGGCTAAAGGCGGCGCGATCCGGTTCAACGCCGTTAAGGTTATCCGTACTGACGCGAAAGGCTTTACCTGCCGCTGCGCACAACCCCCATTCAATGGCCTGGGGTTTTATCTCCACTTTTTCAAATTCGGCTTGCTGCACCGCATCCCGGCCATCCGGGCAATACCAGTAACCATAATCTTCCAGCTCGCGGCGCTTGGCGCCGGCCAGACACCAATGGGCAATCTCATGCAGGGCACTGGCATAGTAGCCATGGGCGAAAATTACCTGATGATAAGGGGTGTGGGAATTGGCGGGCAGGTATAAGGGCTCGTGCTCACCGCGCACCAGACGGGTGTTGAAACTGGCGGCAAACTGGCCGTTAAACAGGGTAATTAAATCTTCCACCTGATGCATGTCTGACACGAGTAAGCCCTACAACCACAAAACGGCGCGGATTGTATCATTGCCAAGAGCTGTACCCAAGTTGTCGGCAGGGGCAAATCAAGCAATACAGCCAAGGCGGGGATCACCGCCTTGGCTAACATCTTAAAAGGTCACACTAAAACCTATCGAGGGGCGCATACCAAAGTCGTCTTCATCCTCTTTAAGGATAAGATCTGAGGTGGAATTGATCTTACGGTAGTCCAGATCAATATGGCTGATGTTTTCGGTACCGAGGATATTCATCACTTCCAGCACCAGCTTGGCATCCAGACCGAAGAAATCGGTCTTCCGCTCAAAGCGTACATCCAGGCGACTGTATGTATCAAAGCGCTCGGAAAAAGGCTCGCCGTAAATGGGCAGGAAACGTCCGTCAAAATCCGGATTTTCACGTACCCCCACAATTGGCGTATAGGCCTGACCGCTGCGAGCGGTGAAGTTAAAGCCACCATTCCAGCGCTCGTTAATCTGATAATTAAATACCGCATTCACCACCAAAGGCGTATCGGCATAATAATCGCGGGTCACATCGGCGCGCAGGTCGGTACGTTCACTTTTGCCATAGCTTACTGAAAACCAGCCATACCAGCGGTCGGTACGATTTTTATTGACCATCAGATCCACACCGTAGGCTCGCCCGTCCACCTCATTGCTGTAAAGTTTGTCCGCATCACCGTAGCCACTGAGTCCCAACGGCAGCTTGTCCATGGTCTTATAGTAAGTTTCTACTGACCAGCTCCACTCGTCGGCCAAATCCTGTTCATAGCCAATACTGGTATGCATGGCAGTTTGCGAGTCCAGCTCTGGGTTACCAATGTCTTCTACCAGATATTCAATATCCTGCAGACGATTGTAGCGACCCGCCTTGAAGTTAATACGGTTGCTGTCATTTAACTGATAGCGCAGAGCCAGGCGAGGGTTGATAAAGTTCTCGTCAGTCAAATCGTTACGGTGCCACTGCACACCGAGCTCCGATTGCAGCGCATCGTTGATTTGCCAGATATGTGACGCCGCAAGCATCTGGCTGGTGTAATCCACCTTGTGCTTATCGGTGATGCGCTCACCTTTTTTCAGGTCGCAGTCCGGGTCAAGCTCAGTACAGTTATACAAGAACATGTCGTAGTCAAAGACCACCTGGTGGTCAAAATAGCCAGCATCAAACAGCAGGTGATGCTTTGCATTGAGCCGATAATTAAGGCGCCCCTTGAGAGACAGTTGCTTGTTTTCTTTATCCTGGAAAAAGCCGTCTGTGCCGGTGGCTTGTTTACCGTATTCCAGGCGTTCATCCCCCGCAAGCGAGCCAATACCCAACTTGAATTGATAAATCTGGGCAAAGTGGTCCCAAATCAGGCTTTGGCTGTTAAAGCCGCGTTTAAATTTGGCATCCCCCTGATACTCAGGATTTTTCAGTGAGAATTCGGCCAGTTGACTGAAATTGGCTGCGGCGCTGTCGTTGGCGCCAGTAAAGGAAAGACTAAACTGGTTGTTGCCATTGGGCTCCCACACCAGCTTGCCTTGGTAGTCATTGTCATCCGGCGCGTCATTAATGATTACCCCGGTTTTCTCGCCGTCTTCATCCTCAATTTCTTCGCCCTCGGAAAAGAAAAACGGCAACATGCTCTTTCGTGCCGACAGATAAAACGCCAGATTGTCGGTAATGGCCCCTTCCACAAACACCCCGGCATTAAACAAGCTGAAATCCAACGTTGTTTTCACGGCTTGGTATTTGGGATTACGCAAGGCCACATCAAACACCGCGCCGGTTACATTAGCGTAACTGGTACCGTAGGCCGCAGAATAAAGCTGAAAATCCTGCAGCAGGTACTTGTTAAAAATAGAGTTGCCAAAGTCATGGAAAATATAACCCGCGGGCATAAAGTCTACTTCAAAGCTGTTATCGCTGGGGGAGGAGCCGCGCACTGCCGGTGACGACATGGAGCCACCCGCGGCCACCACGCCCGGCAAGGCAAATACCGCTTGCAGCGGATCGCCCAAGGCGCCAGGCATAGCGACAAGCTTTTCACTGCTTTCAGTAATTTCAGACAAGATACTGCTGCGCTTGTGGACAACTTCGATTTTTTCCAGGCGCTCCTGTGCCCCCAAGCCCTGACTGACAAAAACGGTCAGCGCAATGGCCGACAGTTTAAAAGGTAAATTCTGCATGGCATGTTCCTGCTAATGAATGTGCAGGTAACAGCATAAGTAGTGCATCAGCAGGAAGCTGTGAGAGGTCTGTGGAGAGTTGTAGGGCTTTGTATAAAACTGTAGCTCAGCGCGCTGGCTCGGATGAACATTCCAGATGGCGTGAGGGGATAAGCAGAATCACCACTAGCGACACACCCACCACCATAGCCGCGGCTAAAAACGCCTGTGTGGCGCCCTGCCCTTGCTGCCACAACAAGCCCGCGCCAAAGTTGCCCACAGCGCCGCCAAGGCCCCCCGCCAGACTGACATACAGCGCCTGCCCGCGGCTTTGATAACGGCGGCCAAAATAACGATGAATAAACTGAATAGCGGTCGCGTGGGTTAAACCAAAGCTGGCGGCATGAATACATTGGGTGGCAATCAGCACCCAGGGCAGATGAGCAAAGTTCGCCAGTAGCGTCCATCTGACCACGGTTAACGCCAGGCTGATAAGTAGCATCCATTTGATGCCAAAACGCTGAATTAACCTGCCGGCCTTCAAAAAAATCAGGATCTCAGCTAATACCCCAAGGGACAGCAACAGGCCGGTTTGCATACCGCTGTACCCCAGGTCTTTCATAAACAGGGTAAAGAAGCTGTTGTAGGGGCCAAACCCTACCTGCAATAAGCATAACGCCAATATAAAGCCGAGAAATACCGGGCTTTTTAACTTGCTCCAAATAGAGCCTGTATTCGGCGAGTTATCCGGCAGCTGTTCGGGCTCACGTAATCGGGTGCTGACCAGCAACAAAGCGGCCAGTAACGCCAGGCAGATGACCAGCAAGACTTCGGTGCCAAACCAGTCAATCAGCCGTCCAGCGCTAATGGTTAGCAGAATAAAGCCCAGACTGCCCCACAGGCGAATACGGCTGTATTTGTGTGCATCCCCCGCCACAGAGTTGAGGGTAATAACCTCCATCTGCGGCATAATGGCGGTCCAGAACATCATGATCAGACCAAAACACAAGGTCAGGCCCCAGAAGCCATCCGCGACAAAAATCACAAAGAAACTGGCCAGCGCCAGGGCCGCACCAATTTGCAAGATGCGTAAACTTTTGCCGCTACGATCGGCCAGATTAGCCCACAGATTCGGGCCGAGAATTCGGGTCAGGGTAATAAGCGCCAGCAACTGGCCGATTTCTACCGAGTTGAGGCCGCGTCCATCCAGAAACATAGCCAGATATGGAGTTAACACCCCCAGCTGGCCGAAATATAAAAGGTAAGCCAGGGCCAGCCAAATCAGCGGGCCACGGCCTATGGGACTGGGGTTACTCAGACAGATTTCCCGGCAGTACTGGTGTTTGTGAGCAAACGTCGGCGTTTTGCCCGCGATGACGCAGGAAGTGATCCATCAACACCAACGCCAGCATGGCTTCAGCGATAGGCACCGCACGAATACCTACACAAGGGTCGTGACGGCCCTTAGTGATAATCTCGGCGGACTGCCCGTTAATATCAACGGTTTCGCCCGGCACACTGATACTGGAGGTAGGCTTAAGAGCCAGATGCACCAGAATATCCTGGCCACTGGAAATTCCGCCCAGAATGCCGCCGGCACTATTGCTGGTAAAGCCTTGGGGTGTCATGGCATCGCGATGCTCAGAGCCTTTTTGCTCAACCACAGCGAAACCATCACCGATTTCCACGCCTTTGACCGCATTGATGCCCATCATGGCGTGAGCAATGTCGGCGTCCAAACGGTCAAATACCGGCTCGCCCAGGCCAACCGGCACATGGCGGGCCACTACTGAGACTTTAGCGCCAATGGAATCCCCGGATTTTTTCAGGTCGCGCATGTACTCGTCCAGCGCATCCAGTTTGGCCGCATCGGCACAGAAGAACGGGTTGTCATTGGTAATAGACAGGTCTACCGGCGCCAGTTCAATAGGGCCAAGCTGCGACAAATAGCCGGTAATCTCAATGCCCAATTTATCTTTCAGATATTTTTTGGCGATAGAACCAGCCGCCACACGAATAGCCGTTTCCCTGGCACTGGAACGGCCACCACCACGGTAATCGCGCAGGCCGTATTTTTGCTGGTAGGTATAATCTGCATGGCCGGGACGGAAGATATCTTTGATATTGGAATAGTCTTTGGACCGCTGATCGGTGTTTTCAATCAACAAGCCGATGGACGTACCTGTGGTTTTGCCTTCAAACACGCCAGATAGAATCTTCACCACATCGTCTTCCCGACGGGCCGTGGTATAGCGTGAGGTACCGGGTTTGCGCCTGTCCAGATCGATTTGCAGATCCGCTTCGCTTAGTTCCAGTCCGGGGGGACAACCGTCTACCACACCGCCAAGGGCAATACCGTGGCTCTCGCCAAAGGTGGTAACGGTAAAGAGTCTTCCAAAATGATTTCCAGCCATAGTGTTGCTTTATTCTCTATCCTGCTTGTTGATTCCAATAGGCCACCAGATCGGCACGGCTAATGGCAAAAACG
The DNA here is from genome assembly GCF_018531185.1 of Bowmanella yangjiangensis. NCBI lineage: Bacteria > Pseudomonadati > Pseudomonadota > Gammaproteobacteria > Alteromonadales > Alteromonadaceae > Bowmanella > Bowmanella yangjiangensis. The sequence goes on along the minus strand of NZ_JAHDJU010000001.1, from coordinate 1,158,208 downwards.
CCCAAACCGCCCTGTTCAAAGTCCAGCCAGCTTAACGGCAGCTCGGGGTATTGCTGCTCCATGTGCACCATGGAGTTACCCACTTCCACAAACAACCAACCGCGCTCGGTCAGATGCTGGGGTGCCTCTTTTAATAAGGTATGTACCAGATCCAGCCCGTCTTCACCGGCTGCCAGACCCAGCTCGGGCTCATGATGAAACTCTTCGGGCAGATCCGCCATGTCTTCTGCATCCACATAAGGGGGATTGGCAATAATCAGGTCATAGCGCTGCCCGCCTAGATTGGCATAAAGATCAGACTGGATAGGAAAAACTCTTTCGCCCAGGCCGTGTTCCTGAATATTGATATCTGCTACCTGCAGCGCATCCGGGCTGATATCTACCGCATCCACCTGAGCGTCGGGCCAGGTGTACGCCGCGGCAATGGCAATGCAGGCGCTGCCGGTGCACATGTCCAGTACCGTATCAGGTTCATAGTCGAGCCAGGGGGTGAAATGGTTCACCAGCATCTCGGCAAAGGGTGAGCGCGGCACTAATACCCGCTCGTCCACATAAAAGGGAAGCCCACAGAACCAGGCCTGATTAGTCAGATAAGCCAGCGGAATCCGCTCTTCAACACGGCGCTGCACCAGTTCTACGATCTGCTGCTTCTCGCTTTGGGTAAGACGCGCATTGTACAAGGCAGCAGGATCCTGCTGAGGTAAATGCAACACCTGCAATACCAGGCACACCGCTTCATCCCAGGCATTGTCGGTACCATGGCCGAAATACAAACCGGCTTCGTTGAAGCGGCTCATGGCCCAGCGCATCATATCCAGCACACTGTGGAGGTCGGTAACGGCATCAGGCCATTTGAGCTTATCTGTCATGAATTAATATCCGAATAAAAACCACGGCTATTATGCCAGTTGCCAGCCTCTGTGCCGACTGTAAATCGGCCACCAGGCAAAAAAACCTGCCTATCCGGCGCTATGCCGATTTAGGCGAGCTTGTTATTATGCCGACTGAATTGGCCGAGCACTGACCCCATGAGTAAGAAAAACGACCTGAATGATGAGGAATTGTCACTGTTTCACAGTGAAATCAAGGGCGTCAGACGCATTCAGCAAGACAAAATACCCCCCCAGCCCCCCGCCAGCAAGTTTAAAACCGCAGAGCTTAGATCAAAGCGAACTAACCAGCAGGAGCAACGAGAAGCCCGTCAGGCTGCAGCCAGTTTTGCTTTTTCTGATGGCTTTGAAGCCTGGTTTGACCCAAACCAGCCGCTGAAATACGTTAAGCCCGGCAGCGACAGCCATGAAGTGAAGCGACTTCGACGCGGCGATTATCCGCCAGATTTGATTCTCGATCTGCATGGCTTGAAACGAGACGATGCCAAACTGGAAATTGCCGCGCTGCTGCATACCGCTATCAGGCAGCATTGTGCCTGCGTGTGTATAGTGCATGGCATAGGTGAGCATATCTTGAAAAAATCTGTTCCAAACTGGCTGGTACAACACCCCGACGTATTGGCCTTTCATCAGGCACCGCTGGAATGGGGCGGCAATGGTGCACTCTTGGTTCTACTTAACATTGGCTGATCTTTGTATGTAAGCTTCGCAACTAATATCACCTTTGCCTGCATCAACTTAGCTAGCGTACCAATATCTGCAATAAAACTCAGACAGCTGGCCACTCAGAATCATATACTCCCCCTCCGCCGTTAAGTCGTAGCATTAGTCATGCACCACTTGAGTTGTTTATTGCTCAGCCTGTTGAATTGGCGAGATGTCTATATCCACTTCAAATGGCGAAGCGGGTAGGCCTTCCTGGTTGTATAAATTCGCATCCTGAGGGTTGTCCTGCCACCCATAGCGCACTTTTGCGGGGTCTTTGACCTGCTTTGACCATACTCTTACACGGTGCCCTTCAATCCTGGCCTGAGCGACAGCGAATTTGCCATCCTTACCGGCCAAGGTGAAACCCGTCAAACTCTCTCCAAACGCCGTCAACCCACTACCGACTTCGGTAAAGGATATTAAGACACTGCTATCATCAGTGCTAAGCTTGTCGAAAAGCGGACCGGAATATACGAGATTTCGTTCACCATAAGCCAGATATCTGGCCGCCAGCGCCATACGCTGTCCAAGGCGTTTTTTTTCCAGGGGATGAATGTCGTTCCATTCCCCCAAATCAAAGCTCACCGCCATGGCGATATTTTTCAGCTTCAAGCTTTCCAATTGTTGCTGACGTAATGCAGCCCAGTTACTTTGCACTGGTTCTCCATGGTAGGGATTCAAGGCAGATAATTGCACAAATATGATCGGCAGTTCTGGCTGTTGCCATTGTTGCCTCCAGTCACTGACCATTGCATTAAACATCTTTGAATAGTTTTCAGGAGCGTCCGTATTAGACTCACCCTGATACCAAATCACACCTTTTATAGAGAACCTGGTTGCAGGAGCCAACATCGTATTGAACAAACCAAGTGGTTTCCAAGCAATAAACTCGGAATGCGCCAAGGCTGGCATAGCAGTGCCTATCCGGTAATGCCATTCGCCACTTAAATCAATATTCTCTCCAGCCAACCTCAATTCGTAAGGTTTATCCGGCACAAATCCGCCGTGTCCCCGATGGCTGAGCACTCTCACAACCAGACTATTCTCACCCGACCTGAGGACTTCCTCTGGAACCCTGTAAATTCTCGGGGGGTATTGGTAAGTGGTATTGCCAACCAATTCACCATTGATATAGGTTTGGTCCGCATCCGTGATGCTGCCCAGTCTCAAAATCGCAGTCTGTGCGGCCTGGTTATCATTTAGGTAGAAACGTTTTCGCAACCACAAAACACCATTTTGAAAAGGCTCGCCCTGCTCATACCAGTAACCAGGCATATAAATAGGTTGCCAGTCTTCATCCTTCCCATCTTTAACGTACCAAGGAGGGACGCTTTGCATACCTTTGTCCTGTGCATCAGCATCCTTGTGCCACTGCAGCTCACGCTTTTTATTGCGCAATTCCACCTCCTTTATACTTTCCGGATGGCGGAAATGATGAGCAATAGATAAGTGTTCGGGGAAACTAGCTAAGGCCTGTTCACTCATCCAACTTTGAACAGGTGAACCACCATAACTACTGTTTATAATGCCAATTGGCACATCTAACTTATCTAAGAGAGCTTCTGCAAAAAAATATGCCACCGCCGAGAAATTTTGAATATTCTCTGGGTTTGCTGCTTGCCAAGCTACCTGAGAATAATCTTCATGAGGGCGATGAAAATCGTAAGCTTTCGGCACCAGAAATTGACGTATTAGGGGGAATTTTTTGCGCTTTCCCAGCTCCGGATACTTTTCCAGCACGCGCCGGATAGGCAATTCCATATTTGATTGACCTGATGCAAGCCATACATCGCCGAAGTAAATGTCCTGAACACGAAGACTCTCAGAGCGACCATGAATCTGCAACTCATGAGGCCCACCGGCTCCGTTAGCCGGTATTTGAATGGACCATTGACCCTGACCATTCGCTTGCCCTTTGAAGTGCTTATGATTAAGTGTCAATGTGATTATTTCGTTGGGGGCGGCCTCCCCCCAGAGAGTTAACGGCTTATCACGTTGAAGTACCGCTCCGTCAGACAGTAGCATGGGTAATTTCAGCGTGGCGTAGGAAATTGGACTCCAGAATAAAAGTGTCAAAATGACAAAGAAATGCCTTTTGCTCAATGTTATCTCCCTGTTTAGCAAAGTTATTTACCCAGATGATTTGCCAGTAAGTAAATAATGCGAGAGCGTTGAGGATGCAGCAACCCTAGGCTACAGGATTGGCAGATTTCATTAGTTTGATAAGTGATTCCATAATCATCACGCAGCAGAAACAAAGCCTAGAAACAACAAAGAGTGTCGTATTTCAACCGAAAATCATTCGCCACAACCAGCTTTTGTCCAAATCTTCCTGACAGCTTTTCAACTGCCCGGCATAGCGCAGGGAGCGCTCCTTCACCCGGCTTGCGACTTTCTTTAACCAGGCTTTTTGGTTGTAGGACTTACGCTTATAGCCGCCCCACCCTTCGTGGTAGTTCAGGTACTGAGCATAGGCATCCCACTTGGATACCCCGTTGATTTTATGACTTTTACTGATAAACCAGCCCATAAAGTCCATGGCATCATCAAAATCTTCACGGGATGCCCAGCCATTACCGGTTTCCCGTACATAATCCTGCCAAGTGGGGGTTTTGGCCTGAGAGTAACCATAAGCAGAGCTAACTCGGCCCCAGGGGATCAAGCCAAAAAACACATAATCACGGGGTGGCAGGGCATCATGGCGAAACGAGCTTTCCTGATACATCATGGCCATCGGCACATGAATAGGTACACCCCACTTTTCCTTCATATCGCTGGCGGCGTCATACCAATCGCGTTTTTCATAAAAAATTTCACAAAGGTTGCTACTGTCTTTAGGCGGACTGGTAGCGCAGCCCCCTAACAGCAAGGGCAGACAGCAACAAACAGGCAGTAAAAATTTTTTTTGCATCAGGCTGAACTTCTTTGCACTTATCGACTCTGAATGTATGTGTGTTTGAGTGTGTCCCTAGAAATTAGTTGCCTGGCCTTAGTGCCAGGCTTTTTTTTACCACAACGTTGCTCAAGCACAACTTTTGTCGGCCTGAGCAAAGTAGTCACGTAGAAACTCATCAAAAGACTGGATGTCGGCCTGCTCAGCGTCTTGCTGCGCTTTTAATGACGCCAGCGCCATTTGTTCCAGTTCCTGCTCGGTATGGTAACTGTACTGATGTTGCAGCAAACGCTGCTTGTACTGTTCGGCCATTTGTAAGGCGTAAGCCCCTGTGCCCTCACCTGTACTCTGCAAGTGATGAAGAATACGCGCCGATGGGGTCAGTTCAGGATGATGAATCTTCTCCAGTTCATGCGCTACTGAGCTTTGATAAGCACTCCCGCCGTGAACCTGATCCAAAATCTTGGCCACCTCAGCTATGCCGGCAAGCAGCTCAGTTGCCCACTGCTGAAGTGCCACAGCCTGACCTTCTTTGTGCAGATGCAGTCCAGGCTTGCGCCCTTCAATTACCACCGCGCGCAAATTCTTCTCGGTTTCGCTGAAGTCTGCCGCGTTCATTTCGGCACTTGGGAAAATCGCACAATAGACCAAGAAGGCTTCCAGGAAATAGAACTGTTCCAGTGAAATTCCCACTTCACTGAAGGGGTTCACATCCAGCGCCCGTACTTCAATATAGCTGACGCCTCGCGCCGCCAGAGCGTCGGTTGGCTTTTCCAGTTTCTGGGTTGGCTGCTTGGGCCGGATGGGTGAATAGAGTTCGTTCTCAATTTGCAGCACATTGGCATTCAATTGCTGGTACTGACCATCCTTTTTACCGGCAAACTTGGCAAACTCAGCCGAGGGCGTATTAATCGCTTGGCGTAGTGAACGCACATAGTTGTCCAGCTCGTTGTAACACACATTCAGACCAGACTGCGCTTTATTGGTATAGCCCAGGTCACTCATACGCAAAGAGGTGGCATATGGCAAAAAATAAGCTCCGCTTGGTAAGCGCTCAAAAGGCAGGCTGGACTGTTTGCCTTGGATAAAGGAACCGCAAAGGGCCGGAGACGCGCCATACAAATAGGGGATTAGCCAACAAAAGCGGCGATAATTTCTTATCTGCGCGAAGTATGCAGCCGATACCGCATCTTGATCGGCATTCCCTGCATTCGTTGCAGGTAGCCATTTGTCCCAGAATGCCTGCGGCAGTGAAAAATTAAAATGCACACCAGCAATCGCCTGCATCATGCTGCCATAGCGATTTTTCAAACCCACCCGATACAAGGTTTTCATCTTGCCGACATTAGAGGTGCCGTACTGGGCAATAGGAATGCTGTCTTCACTTTCAATGTAGCAAGGCATGCTCATCGGCCACAGGCGCTCGTCACCCATTCTGGCCAGCACAAACTTATGAATGTCGCGCAATTGCGCCAGCGCCTGACGAGGATCCTGATGAGGTATAGTGATGAACTCAAGCAAGGCTTCGGAAAAATCCGTGGTAATGTGTTCATGGCTAAGCGCAGAGCCCAAGGGTTTAGGGTGAGCGGTTTGCGCAATGCTGCCGTTACCATTAATTCTCAGCGTTTCCCGCTCAATTCCACGCATCACACCTTTTAGGGTGTTGGCTACCTCAGGAGAGGCCAAAGTAGAAAGTCGCTGGGCAAAAGTCGATGTAGTCTGCTGCAAAATCGATCCTAATTTGGATACAAGACCCCATAGATGGGTAGTATTAAACTAATTTCAAGCGTTGCCAACCGAGCATTTTTGCAAAGCCGTTGCCCAACGCCAGAAACACAGGTTACAACCCGACCGGTCTGTCATAACAAATATTTCATTTTCGTCAGGAAATTCTACAGTAATTACGCCATTTATCTTATCCATCAGAAATTTCCTGTTACCATTAGTTTTACGCAAGCCTTGCCTGCTGGCATCTAAGCACTTTAACTGAGGTTGGCTTGCAAGAAACAGACAGGAGACCCCATGACGCCGTATCTGGATATGGACTTTGCGTTAAAACAAGTCGGTGGTGATCAGGTATTGTTGGAAAACATGTTTAAGCGTTTTATCCAGCAATACGGGCAGGCAAATAACGACACCCAAGCGTTAATGGCCAGTCATAATTGGCAGGATGCCAGACAACTGGTGCACAGCATTAAAGGGGTTGCCGGAAATCTTGGTATGACCCCTTTGTATCAGGCAGCAACCGATCTGGAACAGCTACTCAAGCAGGGCGACCCTGAGGCTGAGCGCTATTTGCCCGCCTTTGTGCAAGCCTTGGATAATACGCTCATTGAGCTTGCTGGGTTAAACTCAACGCCCAGCCAAAATACGCAGTCACAACCTAATCAGTTGCAGGACGCCAACGCCTATGAGGCCTTGTTGGCTAGTTTAAAACGCAATGAGTTTGTGTCACCCAGCTATCTTGATCAGTGGCTGAATGCCTTGGCGCTTGACTCAGAATCCCATAGCAAACTGCGCGATCTTATTTGTGATCTGGAGTACGCTCAGGCCATCCAGTTGTTAGAACAAGTTCGGGATGCATCCTGACCATTACCTTGCGCCATTTTATGATCTCTGAAGTACTGTATGAACACGACGATTTTCTGGTAATCGACAAACCAGCCGGTATTGGTATGCACCAGGAAGCTGAACAACCAGGTATAGTTACCCTGCTAAGCCAGCAGCTAGGCGGCCAGCCACTATGGCCAGTACACAGACTGGACAAGGTTACATCTGGTGCGTTGTTGCTGGCGAAAAATGCCGAAGCAGCGGCGCTCTTATCTGGCCAGTTTGCCGAACGCCAGGTGGAAAAGTTTTACTTGGCGCTGTCTGATAAAAAGCCCAACAAAAAGCAAGGGGCGGTGATTGGCGATATGCAAAAGGCCCGCCGCGGGCAATGGAAACTCCTGCCAAGCAAACTGTCACCCGCCATCAGCCAGTTTTTCAGTAGTGGGCTGGGTAATGGCCTGCGACTTTTTATTATCAAGCCCCGCACGGGCAAAACCCATCAAATCAGAGTGATGCTAAAAAGCCTGGGCAGCGCGATTTTGGGTGACTCGTTGTATGCAGGCACGCCGTCAGACCGAACCTATCTTCACGCCTTTGCTTTGCAGTTTGAGTATCAAGGTCAGCAACATCAGATAGTCAGTGTCCCCGGATACGGCCAGTATTTTACTGAGGCAAGATGTCAGCAGGCACTGCAGGATTTGCTATCCCCCTGGCAACTGCCCTGGCCGCACTTAAACCTAAAACGGACAGCCTTATGAGCAAACCACGTTACCGCTGGCAACGCCGTGTTCGCCACCCTTGGGTATTTGCCCTGATGCTGGCCTCACTGGTGATTTTTTGCGTCATGCTGTGGTTGCCCACCCAATACCTGCTGGTCGACGGCAGCAATGACAAGCAGCATCATATCGGCTTCTTTTTTGGACTGACCTTACTCTGTTGGTTCAGTCTTCGCTATCATCCCGCCTGGCAACTATGCATGCTGCTATTGTTCGCCGTACTGTCTGAACTATCCCAGCACTGGGTGCCCCATCGTCACAGCAGTTGGGACGATTTACAGGCAAACCTAACCGGCATTGCATTGGGCTATGTGCTGCTGATACTAATTAAGTTGGGTAAAAAGTTTCTAAGTAAGGGCTCATGAATATTGTTATTGTCGGCCAAGGCGCCATAGGTAGTGCACTGGCTGCCCGCTGCGAAATCCAAGGCCTGGCATACAAGGTAATGGGCAGAACATCGACCTTGCAGTGCATTGAATGGATTGCATATCAGGGTGAGCGGTTGGCATTTTTGCCAGAATCCATTGAGCCTCTTGAGCTGAAAGGGAATGAACTTATTATTCTGCCGCTTAAGGCCTATCAGATTCTGCCAGCCGTAACCGCCCTTAAGCCTTACCTGACTGAGCAGACACTGCTGCTATTGCATAACGGCATGGGCACACAAAGTGAGATCGAAGCTCTGCTCCCTGGCCTACCGCTGGCCCTTGGCATCACCAGAATGGCCGTGCTTAAACAGGGCACTCAGGTCACCGAAACCGGATTAGGGGGTTCGGACTTAGGCTGGGCATTAGCGCCTGCCAACACGGCTAATCGCGAGCAGGCAGAACATCTGCTTTCAAGTATATTGGTACCTTGCCAGTGGCATGCCCAGATTGCTCCGCTACAGTGGGCCAAGCTTGCTGTGAATGCGGTAATAAACCCACTTACCGCACTACACAATATTTCCAACGGGGAGTTAGCCCAGCCGCAGTATCAGGCATCAATCCAAGCCCTGAATGAGGAAATAGCGACGCTAATGCAAGCCCTTAACATTCCTGGCGCACAAGATATTCCATCGCGACTCGCTCAGGTGATCAACGCCACCGCGGCCAATTACTCGTCTATGCACCAGGATGTTATCCACGGCCGTCCGACAGAAATTGACTATATCAATGGCTATCTGCTCAAAGAAGCTGAGCGACTGGGTTTAGCACTTCCCCATCATTTGGCTCTGTGGCAGAAGATACACGCACGTCAGGCCTGACGTTGTTGCAACGCAAACTGCCGGCGATATCGGCTTGGCGTCACCCCCAGGCTCTTTTCAAAGTGCAAACGCAGCGACAAGGCGGTAGCAAAACCACACTGTTGGGCGATAAGTTCAATCGCCAGTTCAGAGCATTCCAACCAGTATCGCGCGCGCTCCAACTGTGCGTTTAACAGCCATTGCTTAGCCGTTAAGCCAAAACTCTGGGTAAACTTTCTATCGAAAGTTCGCCTACTCATATGACAGTGTTCGGCCAGCCTATCCACCGTCAGTCCATCAGCCAGGTGCTGGATGGCCCATTCCAAGGTCTTACCCAACTCATCGCGACGCTTTGGCACGGGTAACTCAATAAACTGCTGCTGGTCGCCATCTCTATGCCCTGGTACCACTAAACGCCGGGCAGTGCGGTTAGCCTGCTCAACGCCAAAGTCTTCTCGAATCAACTGAATGGATAAGTCCAGACAGGCCGCGCTACCGGCTGAGGTATGGATATTTCCGTCCTGTACGTACAGTCGGTTAATTTGCAAATTAACCTTGGGAAAACGTCTGGCAAAGGCATCCGCATATTTCCAGTGTGTGGTAGCCACTTTTCCGTCCAGCACACCAGCAGCCGCCAATACAAAAGCACCTGAGCAAAATGACACCAGACGTCGGTTCAGGCTTGCCGCTTCGCGTAAAGCACTCAGCAATGGCGCAGGAACTTGGGCATCAATATGTCGCCAGCCCGGCATCAGAATAGTGTCATAGCCGGGCAAGTCATCAACCCGGCCATCCACTTCCAACCTGCCTCCGCCTTGCAATTGGATTACCGGAGTGTCGGTGGCCACCACCTGAGTTTGGTACCAATCACTGCGCCCCCGCCCATGAGAGGCGAAAATCTCGACCGCCGCGCCATACTCAAGCATGGAGAGACCGTCGTAGACACAAATGGCAACACGATGTGGCTTTTTATTAGTCATGGCTGAAAAATAACTATTTTTGTTAAACAGGCCAATGTTAGCAGTATATGCAATCTGATGAAATGTTCCCGTCCTCGACAGGCAGGACTTTTAACAGGAGATAAGGATGAAAACATCAGAAGTTATGCGTGTTGAACCCGCCAAACCCGAAGATGCACTGCAACATTTCGCCGCCAAGCTGACCTTTGAAACCGATTGTGCCGACGTGTTTGATGCCTTAGAGCAAGGTCATCATGATTTTGTGCTGCTGGATGTCAGAGGGCCGAATGCCTATGCGAAAGCCCATGTTCCTGGCGCACTCAATCTGCCCCGCGCACAGATCACCGCAAGTGTGCTGCAAAGCCTCGGCCAAGGTAAGGCCTTCGTGGTGTATTGCGCGGGCCCACACTGCAATGGAGCTGATAAGGCTGCTGAGTTTATCGCCAGGTTGGGATTCAAAGTAAAGATCATGATTGGCGGTATCGTAGGCTGGCGGGATGAAAAGTTTGTCTTCGCTAGCTTGTAAGGTGTTGAATGTTCGGCCCCCCACCCTAACAGACCTGCCAGCACTGCTTAATCTGATGCGGCAGCTGGCCGACTTTGAAGACTATCTGGATGACTTCAGCGTCGCTGTTGATGACCTGCGAGAGCGCATGCTAAGCGAAAATCCGCAGTGTTATTGTCTTGTGGTCAGTGGCAGTGAAGGGGTTTTACTAGGGTATGCGGTGTGGTTACTGGTGCCTTTTACCTATGATTTAACCCCCAATGCCATACTAAAAGAACTGTATCTGGTGCCACAATCCAGAGGTCAGGGACTAGGTAGAGACTTATTCAAGGCCGTTCAGGAACAGGTCTATCAACAAGGTTGCCGACGGTTACTGTGGAATGTGCTAAACGGCAATCAGGCTGCCCAAGGCTTTTATCAACGCTTGGGTGGACATCCAGAGGAGAAATGGCAAGCCTGGCGAAAAATATTGTCAGCTTGAAAGGCAACAGGCGGCCAACTGGCCGCCTGTTTTAATCCGTACTAAAGGTTGGTTACCTACTAAGCGGCCGATACACTTTAACGTTCTGATAGCCCTGTTCATGTAATAGCAGCGCCTGCATACGGCTCATTACACCGCGGGCACAGTACAGGTAATATTCCTGATTTTGGTCCAAGTCACCAAATTGACTGGCAAGGCGGAAAAATGGCAGGGTCTTAACCTCATGACCTTCTACCGTCAGAGGGCTGTCTTCTTCTTCCTCGGGGCTGCGGATATCTAATACCACGGCACCGCTTGGCAAGGCATCGCTGGCATCAATTTGCGGTACTTCCTGCTCGGCTTCCTGTGCCATGCGGCGAATATCCAGCACATGGGACGCTCTTACCACATTGGCAATCAAATCGGCATCGAGCTTGGCTTCCTGCTCCTCCACTTCGCTGAGTATGGCTCTGACCGTGGGCTTTTTAGAAATCACCCCGCAATACTCGGGCATACTTTTAGCGAAATCCTCGGTACCAATCTGGCGCGCCTGGTTGATGATGTCTGACTTGTCCCAGCAAATAAGCGGACGCAACACCAGCTTTTCGGTGGCCCGGTCAATTACTGCCAGATTCGACAGAGTCTGGCTGGATACCTGGCCTAGGGCTTCGCCGGTTACCAGGGTGGAGATATCCAAATTGTCGGCCACAATACTAGCGGCGCGCAGCATCATTCTTTTGAGCACCACACCCATCAGGCCGTTATCTACCCGCTCCAGAATTTGCGCCACCACTGGCTCAAAGTCCACGCCAATAAACTTAACCCGATGCGACGCGCTATATTGTTTCCACAAATAACAAGCGACCTGCTTAACACCAATCTCATGCTGGCGTCCGCCCAGATTAAAGAAGCAGTAATGGGTACGGGCGCCGCGGCGAATCATCTGATAGCTGGCCACGCCAGAGTCAAAACCACCAGAGATCAAAGACACCACATCTTCCTGGGTTGGCAGAGGCATGCCGCCCAAGCATTTAAACCTGTCATCAATAATCAGTAGATGCTCTTTATCGATTTCCAGCTCTACTATTACATCAGGCTTGGTCAGGTTAACCCCGCCGGTGTCACAGTGCTGGTTCAACCCGCCGCCCACATAACGGGCCACATCCACCGAACTGAATTCGTGTTTGCCACGACGTTTTACCCTCACCGCGAAGCTCTTGCCCGCCAATTTGTCATGCCAGACGGCTTTGACTTGCTGATAAATGTCATCGAGATCCTGATATTCGCTTTGGCGTACCTGCAAACACTGCTCAATACCGGGAATACGCTTGAGCTGATCCACCACTTGCGCTTCTTGCTCCCGGGTCTCAGTCCGGGCTTCCATCACCAGTTTGTCCCACTTATTCCAGACCGCTACCTTGAACTCATAAGGCTTAAAAATATTACGCACATTGGATTCAAGGATCTTGGTAAAGCGGCGGCGCACCGAGTCACTCTTAATCGAGATTTCCGGGTGCAGCTTAAGAATAAATTTCATCGGGGTACAACCTAGGGCAAAAGTGCGCGGAGTATAGCAAAGAAGGGGGGAAATTTATAAGCGTGAAGATTTACATTGAGCAGATAGGTTATCAGCATCGCAGCCAATCATCAGGCGTCTTTGAGCGCTCTTGCCAAAGTTCTCTGTACCAGTTCGTGTAAAGGCGGTTGCTGATCAATTTCCACGGCCTCGAACAATTCGATGCCCAGATGTTTTGCTAGCATGGTGCGGAACTGCCAATAGCTTTGTGGCCTTTCCTGGTCTTTATGCAACCTCAATGCATGCACATATTCCTGGCGACACAAGCTTTCCCGAACCTGTTTGATGGAGGCAAAAAGATCAACCCCGTGTCTGTCACCTGTCTCGTCATATACCACAATGACACTTTCTGACGTGGCCAAAAAATCTGCCTCTTTACCGCCAAATACCTGATTGAACAGGCCGACTAGCAAGTCACAGCGAAATGAGCAGGCTGGCTGCCATACTTGTGCGGTGTACCCTTGATGACGCAAAGTTTGCAGAATCAGGGCTTCAAGTCTGGTCAACTCTGCTTGGGTGATGGATGTCAAAATGGCGAGCTTGCGAGGCTCTGACCCGACGCCTAACGCCTTGCCTGGCAAAATCTTTTTTTGCTGTTCGCTACTTTGTACCTTCATCACACAACACCTTGCGGTATTCGTTCCCTTGTCCTTCCAGCATAGCTCTCCAATGTGAAACTAGTTGTCTTGCGGCTCCACTATGGATATGGGTTTCGACTCTTTGGGTGAGCCCTGGTTAATGGCAATCTCCACCCGACGGTTACGGCTTCGTCCTTCAGCGGTATTATTGGCTGCCAGTGGTCGATTATCTGCCATACCTACCACTGTCATACGGGATTCATCGAAACCTTCTGCGCCACGCATAGCTTCGGCCACGGCCACAGCGCGCTGTGCAGACAGATCCCAGTTAGACCGATACAGCTCATTGGATATATTCTGATTGTCTGAGTGACCTGAAACTTCGATCTTTCCGGGGATATCTACCAGCAAGCTACCAATTTTACGTAGCACAGGCACAAATTGCGGCTGCAGGAAGGCCGACCCTGCGGAAAACGCCCCGTTTTCACGAATACGGATGGTAATTTGCTGACCGAGAGATTCCATTTCTATGGCGCCATCGAGGATTTGACGTTCCATTTGCTGGGCAATCTTTTTCACCAACTCGTTGGTTTGCTCCTGGCTGGCGGCCTGCGAAGAACTGCTGGCCGTTTCCTGAGCCGTCTGCTGAGACTTACCGCCACGCTGGGTGCCCCGCTGCTTCTGTCGACCACCGGCGGAATCTTCATCCCCCGCTTGGAACTCCAGCATTTGCTGCGTCATTTCTATGGTCTGCTGTTGGATATTCTCAATCGGCGTCGGGTCAGGTCGCCCAGGCCTGAACTCCATAGCAATTACGCTTGTCCCTTTGGGAATATCTTTCACTTCGATTTTGTTTTGCACACCAAAAGCAAATTTCATGGAGCCGGCAATCTGCTTAAATTTCAGCACATCCATTTCGGAAAACGCCAACAACAAAACAAAGAAGCACATCAACAGAGACATCAGGTCGGCAAAAGTCGCCATCCAGGCCGGTAAGCCGGATGGGCATTTGGGACATTCCTGCTCGTCAGACATGCGCCCTACTCCTCTGTGTCGCCGGTGGCTCGCTTGCTGGCGGCCAGATAATTCTTCAGCAACGCTTCAATAACTCTGGGGTTTTGACCATCAGCAATACCCAAAATTCCATCCAGCACCAAGCTTTGGTTAAGCTTTTCCTGACCGGAACGGTTACCCAGCTTCTGCGCAATAGGCAAGGCAATAACGTTAGCAAAAAATGCGCCGTACAAGGTGGTTAACAAGGCAACCGCCATAGCCGGACCGATAGCTTTAGGATCATCCATATTGGACAACATGGCCACCAAACCAATAAGCGTACCTATCATGCCCATGGCCGGGGCAATATCTCCCAAACTCTTAAAAATAGATGCACCGAACTCATGACGCTCGGTTGTCAGACTGATATCTTTAGCTAACGTGGCACGCACAACATCCACATCGTGACCGTCCACCAGCATATCTACGCCTTTTTGCATAAAGGAATTGCTGATTTCAGCCTCTTCCAGAGCCAGGAATCCACCTTTACGTGCCGCGTCGGCCATCTCGACAATTTTCTCGATCAACTCTTCCGGCGCCTCAATTTTGAACATAAAGGCTTTAACTGCGATTTTACCGGCGCTGAAAAACTGCCCCATGGTATAGGCACTCATCACCACAAATAGTGAGCCACCGAATACAATCAGGATAGATGGCACGTTGACGAACATCATAATATCGCCACCTAAAATCATAGACATGACGATAAAACCAATGGCACCCAACATACCTATCAGGGTTGCTAAATCCACACCATTCTCCCCAAATGTACTAACACCACCAGGCTTGCCCCGGATTCTAATCAAGCTGACCGGCAAAGTTTGCCGCAACTTTGCTTGTCCGACAATCTTAGCATTACCAATGATATCGGATAAGCATGACTTAACTTATTGACTTGGCTCACCAATTTATCGACGTTTATACACCTTTCTAAAGCGCATTTTTACCCGGGGTAAAAGTGATTGACCACAAATGGCCCCTCGGGTAAGGTGCGAAGCCGGTTTCCCACCCGGCTGACACCCTGTTCGGACGGGCATTCAACAGTCAGTAGAGAGCCATGACAAGCCGCAAGAAAACTGAAAATCTTTCGTTTGAACAATCGCTTGCCGAACTGGAGAGCATAGTCAAACAAATGGAAGGCGGCGACCTTCCCCTGGACGAGGCTTTAGCCCAATTCGAACGTGGTATCGAGTTAACCCGTCACAGCCAGGCAAAATTAAGCCAGGCTCAGCAGAAAGTCAGTATTCTGATGGAAAAGCAGGGTCAATCTGAATTGCTTCCATTCGAACAACCTGGCGAATAAATCATGTCTCAAGAATGGTTAGCGGCACTTAGCCAGCATCAGGCCAGAATCACACAGCTGTTGAAAAGTCAGGTCGAAGACCTACCCGCTCTGGCACCGGTGTTACGTGATGCCATGGGCTATGCCCTACTCATGGGGGGTAAACGTGTACGCCCCGCCATGTTGTACACCACAGGGCAAATGCTGGGCGTCAAGCTGGAAGACTTAGATGCTGCAGCCATGGCACTGGAATGTATTCACTGCTATTCATTGGTCCATGATGACTTGCCTGCCATGGACGACGATGATTTACGTCGTGGTCAGCCTACCTGTCATATCGCTTTTGACGAAGCCAGCGCCATACTTGCCGGCGATGCCCTGCAAACCCTGGCTTTTTCGCTGCTTTGTGACTACCCAATGAGCGCAGAATGCGAGCCACAGCGCGTCAAATTGGTCAGCGCTCTGGCCAGTGCTTCAGGTTATCTGGGTATGTGTGGCGGGCAGGCCCTGGATATGGCCGCTACCGATAAACTGATAGATATCCAGCAACTGGAACAGTTGCATCAATGTAAAACCGGCGCGCTGTTACAAGCGTCTGTCAAAATGGCATGCATTCTGGCCGACATTCCAGCCAGCGAGCAGCAACAGTTAGCCATATTCGCTGAAAAAATCGGCCTGGCCTTCCAGGTACAGGACGATATTCTGGATGTCACCGGCGATACCCAGACCCTAGGGAAACCGCAGGGTTCAGATCAGTCGCTCAACAAAAGTACCTACCCGGCACTACTCGGACTGGACGGCGCCAAGGCCTTGGCACAACAACTTTACCAACAAGCACTTCAAGCCTTGCAGCCTTTACCTTACAATACGGATCTTTTGCGGTCATTTGCCGGATATATCGTCGACCGTAACCACTAAAACAATAAGTGCACATGACTCTGGATTTAGCTCACTACCCAACTTTGGCCTTAGCCGACACACCGCAGCAACTTCGCGAGCTGCCTCAGGATAAATTACGTCAACTGGCCAAGGAACTGCGCCAATACCTGTTGACCTGCGTCAGCCAAAGCAGCGGGCACTTTGCCTCGGGCTTGGGTACGGTAGAGCTTACCGTGGCGTTGCACTATGTGTATAACACGCCCTTTGACCGACTCATCTGGGACGTTGGCCATCAAGCCTACCCGCACAAAATTCTGACCGGCCGACGTGAACGTATGCCTAGCATTCGACAGAAAAACGGCTTGCATCCCTTCCCCTGGCCGCCGGAAAGCGAGTTCGATACCTTTGCCGTGGGGCATTCATCTACCTCAATCAGTGCCGCCTTAGGCATGGCGGTTGCCGCCGAAAAGGAAGCACTGGGGCGCAAAGTGGTTGCCGTGATTGGCGATGGTGCCATGACAGCAGGTATGGCGTTTGAAGCCATGAATCATGCCGGTGACATTAAGAAAGATTTACTGGTGGTATTAAACGACAACGAAATGTCGATTTCAGAGAATGTTGGGGCGTTGAACAGTCACCTGGCACGCCTTCTCACAGGTCGCTTCTTTAATTCCATCCGTGACGGCGGCAAGAAGCTGCTGTCCAACGTACCGCCTATCAAAGAATTTGCCAGCCGTGCCGAAGAACATATTAAGGGCATGGTGGTTCCCGGCACCATTTTTGAGGAATTGGGCTTTAACTATATTGGTCCCATCGACGGCCATGATGTCAATGGCATGGTCGATACTCTGCGCAACATGCGCCAAATGAGCGGCCCGCATATTCTGCATGTAGTGACGAAAAAGGGTAAAGGCTACGAAGAAGCCGAAAAAGACCCGATTAAGTTTCATGCGGTACCCAAGTTTAATCCCAGCGAAAACAGCCTGCCCAAAGCGAAAAGCACTGGCCCTAGTTTTTCCGGCATTTTTGGCGATTGGCTGTGTGATATGGCAGCCCAAGACAGCAAGCTAATGGCGGTAACGCCAGCCATGCGCGAAGGCTCGGGTATGGTGAAGTTTTCCCAGCAATTCCCCGAGCAGTATTTTGATGTAGCGATTGCCGAGCAACACGCGGTGACCTTTGCCGCAGGTTTGGCTAAAGAAGGCTATAATGCCGTGGTGGCCATTTACTCCACCTTCCTGCAGCGCGCTTATGATCAGCTTATTCACGATGTGGCCCTGCAAAACCTACCGGTGCTGTTTGCCATTGATCGCGCCGGTGTGGTGGGTGCTGATGGCCCTACCCACCAGGGCGTGTTTGACATTCCCTTTATGCGCTGCATTCCCAATATGGTGATTATGACGCCTTCTGATGAAAACCAATGTCGTCAGATGCTTTACACCGGTCACTTGCACAATGGCCCGGCTGCGGTGCGCTACCCTCGTGGTCAGGGCATGGGAACCGCACTTGAATCCGAAATGACGGCCCTGCCTCTAGGTAAAGGGCATGTGCTGCGCAAAGGCGCCAATATTGCTATTTTGAACTTCGGTACGCTGTTGCCAGGCGCGCTACAAGCGGCCAAACAAATAAATGCTACTGTTGCCGATATGCGATTTGTTAAACCCCTGGATGAGGCCTTGCTGGCTGAACTTGCTAAAGATCACGAGTTACTGGTCACCTTGGAAGACGGTGCCGTGATGGGCGGTGCCGGTAGCGCAGTGGGTGAATGCCTGCATCGCCAGCAGCTAGCTTGCCGCTTACTGACGTTGGGCTTGCCTGATAGCTTTATCATGCAAGGCACTCAGGAACAAATGTATGCCGAACATCAGATTGATGGTCCCGGCATTGTGGCGCAAATTCAGGCCTTTAACGAAAAAGTCTGAGCAGCATAAAAAGGTGAAGTCGTGACTTCACCTTTTTTATCCCACCAATACACCACAGCATCCGCGCTAGTCGGCAGATAAAGTAAAGAGTCAAGAAGAGAAAGCAGAGCGCAGCTGCTAGCTTATGCTAAGCAGATTTAGGGTTTATATCACACCGAAAGTCATCAGGGCATGTAAGCCCACACAGGCCAGAATACCTGCCAGAATATCATCCAGCATAATGCCTAGTCCGCCATGAATGTGCTTATCCAGATAGCTGATGGGCCAGGGCTTAAGAATGTCGAACAGGCGAAACAACACAAAGCCCGCGAGCAAAGTAACAGGGGTTAACGGCACCAAGATAAAGGTCAGTAGCATCCCGGCCACTTCATCCCAGACAATGGCGCTATGGTCATGCACGCCCATGTCGTCGGCGGTTTTGCCGCAGATCCAAACACCGGCGACACAGGCCAGTATGGTAAGTAATAAATAAAACAGGTTACCGGATAGGGCTACCAGTAATACCAAGGGAATAGCCGCCAGACTACCAAAGGTACCAGGGGCTTTTGGGGCCAGTCCTGAGCCAAATCCCAGCGCCAGAAAATGCGCTGGATTTTTGAGGCTTAGCAGGCGAACCGGATTTGGCTCAGCTGAAGTGTTGATAGCCTTTTCCTTCAAAGGCATAGCGCTCTTTGCCGTCGCGCAACTCCAGCTTACCTTGCACGCCATTTAGCTGACCGATACAGGTAACGGATACGCTGGCGGTAGCCATAGCAAGATCCAAATTGCCTTTTTGCTCTTCCGACACACTAAACAGCAATTCGTAATCGTCCCCGGCGCTCAGGGCATAACGAATCCCTTGCTCAAGGGAAACACTGTCCCGCATCGCCTCAGACAGAGGTAGCTTATCCACTTGCAGTACAGCACCGCAGTGAGATGCATTAAGCACATGCTGCAAATCAGCAATTAAACCATCAGAGACATCAATGCAGCTGCTGGCAATACGGCGTAACACCGTACCGACCAGAACTCTGGGGGTGGGATAATTCAAACGGTTGGCAACAAAGTTACGATGTTTGGGCGGCACATCCATACGCCCCTGCAACATATCCAGCCCCAGCCCGGCATCACCTAAGGTGCCGGTCACATACAGCCAATCGCCAGGCTTGGCTTTAGCTCTGGTCAGAGCCTGTTCCTTAGGCACGAAACCTTGTGCGGTGAGCGTGATACTTAAAGGTCCTTGAACGGTATCCCCACCGATAAGCTGCACAGAGTAATACTCGGTCAGCTCCTGTAGGCCCAGTGAGAATTCATCCAACCAATGCTCGTCAACATCCGGCATGGATAGTGACAAACTGATCCAGGCAGGTTCAGCGCCCATAGCGGCTAAATCGCTGAGGTTGACCGCCACGGCCTTGTGAGCAATGGCGCGCGGCGATGTATCATTAGGAAAATGTACGCCGCCAACCAAAGTATCAGTGGTGACCGCTAAGGACTGATTTTGTGGCACATTAACCACCGCACAGTCGTCGCCAATACCTAGCTGTACGTCACGACGAAGGTGACTGCGTTCCTTAAAATAGCGGGCAATGATATCGAATTCTTTCACAGGGATCAGGCTTGCTCGTGTTTACGCAGAGTGCGAACGGCTTTGTCCAGCACCCCATTAACGAATTTATGACTCTCTTCGGCACCAAAAGCCTTCGCAAGTTCAATAGCTTCGTTAATAACGACCTTGTAAGGAACATCCACTCGTTTGACCAACTCGTAAGTAGCCAAGCGCAGAATGGCCTTCTCTACTGGATCCAGCTCTTCTGGCAGACGACCAAGATAAGGACGAATCTTGGTATCCAGCTCGTCATAATCGTTGATCACAGCACGCAGCAACTCCTGGAAGAATGCCAGGTCTACTTTGGTCATATCATTGGTTGTGGCCAGGTGCAGCTCAATATGGTGCGCCGGGTTTTTAGACATCTGCCAGGAGTAAACACCTTGCAATGCCAGTTCACGTGCCTTACGGCGAGCTGAGGGTTTCACCGGTCAGACTCCTTCGATCTGGTCGATGACATTGACCATTTCCAGGGCACCCATGGCCGCTTCTGCACCTTTGTTACCGGCTTTGGTACCAGAGCGCTCTATCGCCTGCTCAATGCTGTCGGTAGTAATAACACCGAAGGCAACAGGAATGCCGAACTCAAGTGAAACTTGGGCCAGACCCTTGTTACATTCACCGGCAACAAAATCAAAATGGGGAGTGCCACCACGAATAACCGCACCCAGGGCGATAATGGCATCAAATTTCTGCTTTTCAGCTAACTTTTTGGCAACAACCGGCAGCTCGTAGGCACCTGGTACACGTACCAGGGTAATATCCTGATCATTGACCTCACCGACCCGCTCCAGCGTATCCAGTGCGCCGTCTACCAGGCTCTCTACAACGAAACTGTTGAATCTGGACACAACGATAGCAAATTTCTTGCCCGTAGCGCGCAGGTTACCTTCAATGATATTCATGCTCTATCCCCATAGTCAAAACGGCGCGTATGATACCACAGCCGGCAGTGAGGTGAACGGCTAAAATGCAAGGTCAATTGGGTTGCGGGTAGTTTGAAGACAATAAGGCTGGCTTGATAACCCGACAGGCCTTAGCAATCCTCAGGAAAAGCTTAGCAAAACACAAAATAAAGGGCGCATTGCGCCCTTATTTAACTAACGTACTCCACCACTTCCAGGCCAAAACCAGACAGGGCATGATACTTCTTAGGTTTACTGAGCAAACGCATTTTGCGCACCCCCAATGAGGCTAAAATCTGACAGCCCACGCCTACCGTTCGCGAGGTACCCTGCCAGTTGGGTGCGGGGGCCTGTTCGCCCTTATCTTCTGCTTCAAACTGTTGCACCTTGGCAATCAAATCCTGATTAGATTCGGCCTTGCCGAGCAGCAACAAAACCCCGCCTTCATCGGCAATCCGGGCCATGGCCTGGGGCAGCCCCATACTGCGGTCCAACGAACGCTGAGAGGCCAGCAAGTCACCAAAGGTATCCTGCAAATGCACTCGCACCAGCGCCGGCGTATCAGCGCTTACTTCCCCCTTACGCAAGGCAAAATGCAGTTGGTCATCAATTTCGTCTTTAAAGGTGATTAAATCAAATTCACCATATTCGGTTGGCAAACGACACTCTGCCACCTTACTGATGGTCGTCTCATTCAGATTACGATACTCAATCAGGTCTGCGATGGTGCCGATCTTCAAGCCATGCTTTTCAGCGAATTGCTCAAGCTCAGGACGGCGCGCCATGGTGCCGTCTTCATTGAGGATCTCGACAATTACTGCCGCAGGCTCAGCACCGGCTAAACGCGCCAGGTCGACGCCAGCTTCGGTATGACCGGCACGATTAAGCACCCCACCATTTTTAGCGATCAGTGGAAATATATGACCGGGCTGAACGATATCTGCCGCTTTGGCTTCCGGCGCCACGGCCGCCAGGATAGTCCTGGCTCGGTCGGCGGCGGAAATCCCGGTTGTCACCCCAGTGGCAGCTTCAATAGACACGGTAAAATTCGTCGAAAACTGGGCACCGTTATTGTTCACCATTAACGGCAGGTTCAAGCGCATACAACGCTCAGCCGTCATCGGCAAACATACCAAGCCGCGCGCGTGGGTCACCATAAAGTTAATCGCCTGAGGCGTGACAAATTCGGCGGCCATAATCAGGTCGCCTTCGTTCTCTCTGTCCTCATCATCCATCAGGATCACCATCTTGCCCTGACGAATATCCTCAATCAGTTCCTGGGTGGTGTTCAATGCCATATTCTTCACTCAATCTTGTAGGGTAAACGGCACAGGGCCGGTGAATAAAAATTCGCTCAACGCCTAACGACGCCCATTATTTAAATAGCCATGCTCGGCCAGAAACGCCAAGCTGATATCTTTGCCAGGACCCGGCTCTGCCGCTTTCTCGCCTAGCAGCAAGCGCTCCAGATAACGAGCAACCACATCCACTTCCAAGTTCACTTTGGTGCCACTTTGGTAATCACCGATATTTGTCTCTTTGAGGGTGTGCGGCACTAAGGTCAGTTTGAATCGTGCCCCATCCACGTCATTGACAGTCAGGCTGACGCCATCAACGGTAATAGAGCCTTTCTCGGCAATATACTTAGCCAACTCATTCGGCGCCTGGATCCAGATTTCCACCGCTCTGGCAGTGCTTTGCACCGATAACACTTGCCCCACACCATCAACGTGGCCACTGACAATATGGCCACCAAATCGGGTGGACGCCAACATGGCTTTTTCCAGATTCACCCTATGCCCCACCTGATAACCGGCAAACCCGGAACGCTTCAAGGTTTCTGACGAAAGGTCCGCGACATAATGGCTGTCGGAAAACTCCACGACGGTCAGGCAAACACCATTAGTGGCAATACTGTCACCCAACGCCACATCGCGCATATCCAATTTACCGGTCGCCACGGTCAGACGAACATCGCCCCCCACCGGTTGTATTGCGTTGATCTTACCAACGGCTTGAATAATACCTGTAAACACTTTTTACCCCGTCACTTATGATTCAGGTTCAGTTCTTTGCATATTGCAGGCTGGCCGTCAGCCTGAGGTCTTCACCAACCAGCCGGATGTCCTGCCATGTCAGACCTATGGCTTGTTCCATATGACTAAGGCTTGGCAATAAGGCCAGCCCTTTGGCTTTATCACCCATAAGTTTGGGCGCCTGATACAAAATCAATGTATCCACCAACTGATATTGCAATAATGCGCCAGCCAAAGCGGCGCCCGCCTCCACCCATAGGTTGTTAACACCAGATTCTGCCAAATGCGCCATCAGCGCGGGCAAATTGACACGGTTGCCCTTCTCAGCACACTGCCATTGGCGCACCTGCTCGCCGTAACGATGCGGACTGACAGATTTGTTCGCCAATAAAATAGGTCCAGGGGTTTGAAACAAACGGTACTCTGGCGTCAATTGATTGCGGCTGTCGACTATCACCCTAAGTGGTTGTCTTACCGCCAGATTACCTATACCTAACTGATCGGCACTAACACGCAAATTCAACTGCGGATTATCAATCATCACGGTACCAGAGCCAGTCAAAATAGCGCAGCTCATGGCACGTTGCTTTTGTACATCCAAGCGCGCTTTTTCGCTGGTGATCCACTGACTGTGGCCATTCTCCATGGCGGTTTTTCCATCCAGGCTGGCTGCCAGTTTAAGGGTTACCTTAGGACGGCCCTGGCGCATGCGCTGGATAAAGCCTTGGTTCAAATCTGCAGCTTGCCCTTGCAACAACCCGACTTGTACCTCTATACCCGCATCACGCAGCATTTGCAGACCATTTCCAGCGACCAGAGGATTAGGATCTTGCATGGCAGCCACCACTCTGGTGACCCCAGCATGAATAAGCCCTTCTGCGCAAGGCGGTGTTCGACCATGATGGCTACAAGGTTCCAAAGTGACATAGGCTGTGGCGCCGCGAGCCTGGCTGCCTGCCTGACGCAGGGCAAAAACTTCAGCATGAGGGCCCCCGGCCTGTTCATGCCAGCCCTCACCAATTAACTCGCCAGCAGCAGAGACTATCACGCAACCAACATTAGGATTTGGAGAGGTGGTAAAACGGCCGCGCGCAGCAAGCTGTATGGCCCTGGCCATCCACTGGTGGTCAGCCTGGCTGAATAGCGACATATCAGTCTCCCAACCTGGCAATTTCTTCACCGAATTCACGGATATCTTCAAATGAACGGTACACCGAGGCAAAGCGCACGTAGGCAACCTTATCCAGCTCTTTGAGCTCGTCCATAATCACGTTACCAATCAGTTTACTGCTGACTTCCCGTTCACCGGTGGCACGCAAAGTTGACATTACACGGTTCACACATTTTTCGACTTGCTCAGTGCTCACTGGTCGCTTTTCCAACGCCCGCTGTAGACCTGCCCTCAGTTTTTCCTCATTAAAGGGTTCACGGGAGCCATCCCGCTTAACCACTTTAGGCATAACCAACTCAGCCGTTTCGAAGGTGGTAAAACGCTCATGACATTTGAGGCATTCACGGCGACGGCGGATCTGATGGCCTTCGGCCACCAAACGCGAATCTATAACTTTGGTTTCCTGTTCAGAACAAAAGGGACAATACATGGTCACTCCAGGAAGGAAAACGAACTGCGGCAGAGGCTTGCATAACTTGTAGAGTAAGGCAGCCGCCGCTAAGCTATCAAAAAATCGTCTTAGTTAACAGAGATAGCTATGTATTGGCTGGTTAGGGCCTTGTTGATTAGCCTGCTAATGGCTCTCAGTCCATTCCTGTATGCCACTCCCTGTCACCAACTTGAGCAGCTAAATTGGTTGCTTGGCGACTGGCAAGCGCAAAAAGATCACAAGCGTTATTGGGAAAATTGGCAAAAAGTCAGTGAACACAGCTTCGAAGGCCAGGCAGGCAGCACCCACAATAAAGAGCAATCACAAGAAGCACTGCGTTTGGTGCAGATGCAAGGACAGATATTTTATCTGGCCAAGGTCAGCGAAAATCCCCTTCCAATTGCTTTTGTACTGGAAAATTGCAGTGCTTCTGAGGCGGTATTTGTAAATCCTGCCCATGATTTTCCGCAGCGCTTACATTATCAAAGACAGCAGAACAAACTTGTCGTCAGGGTTGAATCCATGCAGGGTGAGGGCTTCACCCTGCACTTTTTACGCGAGTAAATACAGAAAAATTAGGATTAAAACGCCACGCTGAGCTTATGTTCAACGCCCAGCGCCAAATAACGCCGGTCTGGGTTATCTTGTTGTTCGATGTTCGCCCCCCAGACATACACTTTGGTTTGCTTGCCCAGTCGATAATCCATCCCCAGATTGTAGCTACGATCATCCTCCATACTTTGCGCCTGCGCCCTTAACTCCCAGTCACCCCATCGGTGGCTGTAACTCACCAGGCCACCACTGCGGCTCTCACCACCTTCAGCAGGCTCTTGCCTTTGTAGCATCAGACCCAACTTGCCATCCCCCAACTTGTATTGGAATGAAGCCCGGGTTACATCGAAGCCAGCGACATCAATATCTTGTGCCAGAGCTGCAAATACCTCTGCCTTTTTCAATTCTGCATCACCGTAGAAAATACCTGCTGATAAGGCATCTTTGCCGTCTGCAGACTTTTCAGCCTGATAACTGACAACCCCATAAAAACCGCCAAATACAGGAGATGTATAAGTGGCCAGGTCCGATAGACGATTCTCGCCTTTCCAAATGGCAGCAATATCGCCTTCGTAATGGTTGTAGAGGTCAATCTTACCCTGCGCCATCCAAAGTGCAGTAAAGTTGCGGCCGAGCGTTAATTCGCCGAAACCGCCACGCAGACCAACGTATTGAGGACGTTCGGTCAGGTTATCCACGCCCTTCTCCCCGGTTATATCAACCTTCCATTCCAGGCGGTAGACAACCTGTATATCATTTTCCAGCGCCACATCGCCTTTGACACCAATCCAGGAGTTGTTACTGCGAATTTCAGTAAAGTTGTCCAGCCCTTCATCGGCCAGTTGCCCATTCACATTTAACTTGGCGTAAAATTGCCCCTGATGATTCAAATCAGCCGCATACGCACTGTTGAACAAGGTAAGGGTTGTTAAGACTGCGATGGTTTTAATCTGCACTATGGGTCTCTCCCAGTGTTTCGGCGCACATCCGGCGCCAGATACCTTAAAATTCCCCAAAGCATAACCTATCACCTTGTTTCCAAATGCCTTATGGTCATACTAAGGTGTCGATATATATGCTTTTTTACCTTGCTTAGATTGCGCTATTGTTACAAGTGCAGCTCCAGCATGTCCGAACATTCGTTTAAGAAGGATTCACCATCATGGTTGACGTCAATAACCTTACCATCCGGGTTAAATTTTCCATTCCCTTATTGATTGTTGGTCTGCTGGCAGTACTTGTCAGTGTGCTGAGCATTAACAGTGCGCGCAGTCTATCCAGCGACGCCAACCTGCTTTCCTCCACCTTTATGAACGCTATCGACACAGGTTTAAATGCTGATAGGGATTTGTATCAAGCGTTGACGGCCAGCCAAAGCTATGTCACCAAACGACATTTGCAATTGCCTGGGGCAGAACAGGACAGAAAAGACTTTGAAGAAAATGCCAAGCAGGCATTGGATCGCATGAATCAGGTGCGTAGCCTGGTCAAAGACTACCCGCAGATTGGCGCAGCTATGGGTAACTTTGATAAGGACTACCAAACCTGGCTAGATGAGGCAAACAAGGTTTTCAGCCTGTCCGACGCAGGAAAGACCCAAGAAGCGGCAGAACACAACAGCACCCAGGTAATGACGAAATTCGCGCAGCTCAGGGAGCACTATGACGTGATGGGAGGCATGGTCAAAGAGCTAGCGGATGACATTGCCACAAGCGCACAGCAGGCAAATGCCACGCAACGTAATATTATGTTGATGGTAATTTTACTGGTTATCCTAGCCAGTGCCGTAAGCATCCTATTCGGTCCTAAACTAGTCACTAACCGGGTTGCGGAGCTTAACCGCATGATTGCCACCATTAGCGAAGGTGAAGGTGATTTAAGAGGGCGGCTGGACAGCTCCGGCAAAGATGAATTATCGCAACTGGCGGGTACTTTTAACGGCCTGATGCAGAAACTGCAAGATCTGATCAAAATGATCAAGGGTGATGCAGAAACACTGGATATTGCCGTCAACAAACTGAACCAGTCGGCTGATGAAAGCCATAATATTTCTGGTGAGCAGAATTCAAACCTTGATCAGATAGCTACTGCGGTTAACGAACTCAGCCATGCAGTACATGAGGTGGCCAGCAATTCACAAACCGCGCTGGCAGAAACGCGAGAAGCAAAAGAGAAAACCAGCCAGTCAGGGCTTGTTGTGGATGAGTCTGTGGCCAGTATTAGCAAATTGTCAGGCTCAGTTAGTCATGCTAGCAGCGTCATCAGCAAACTGGCCGAAGAATCCAAAAACATTGCCCAAGTACTAGACGTTATCCGTGGGATTGCTGAGCAGACTAACCTGCTGGCCCTGAATGCCGCCATTGAGGCAGCTCGCGCCGGTGAGCAAGGCCGGGGATTTGCCGTAGTAGCTGACGAGGTGAGAACCCTCGCGAGCCGCACGCAACAGTCAACCGCAGATATTCAGCGTATGATCGCGGGTCTGGAAAACGGTGTCAGTGAGGCGGTCAGCGCCATGAACGCCGGCACCAGCGAAGTTGACGGTGTAGTTGAAATGTCACAACGCATTCAAACCTCCTTGAATACGGTGGAGCATGCCGTAAACCAAACCAACGATATGATCTACCAGATTGCCACAGCCACCGAAGAGCAGAGCAAAGTTGTCGATGAGATAAATCGAAACATCAGCATGCTGAACAGCCTATCCCAGAAAAACATGGCGGTGGTGGGTAATACTAAAGGGGTGGCAGATGAAATCGCCTCTATGGCAGAGGGATTAAATGACAATGTAGGCCGCTTTAAGGTCTAAACTCAGACACAAATAAAGACACAAAAAACGCAGCCAATTGGCTGCGTTTTTTTATATCAAGCAGATATCCTGATTACGCGTAAACCGGGAAGGCTTCACACAGGGTAACCACTTCACCTTTAATACGCTCAACCACGGATTCATCGCCCATATTGTCCAGCACATCACAAATCCAGCTAGCCACTTGCTTGGCCTGCTCTTCTTTAAAACCACGACGCGTGATAGCTGGCGTACCGATACGCAGACCACTGGTAACAAAAGGAGAACGAGGATCGTTAGGTACGGAGTTCTTGTTTACTGTGATGTTGGCACGACCAAGGGCAGCATCGGCATCTTTACCTGTGATGTCCTTGTCAATCAGATCCAACAGGAACAAATGGTTTTCAGTACCATTTGAAACCACCTTGTAACCACGGTCCTGCATAACAGATACCATGGCTTTGGCATTTACAATCACTTGCTGCTGGTAAGCTTTAAACTCTGGTTGCAGGGCTTCTTTGAAGGCCACCGCTTTCGCTGCGATCACGTGGCACAGAGGGCCACCTTGATTGCCTGGGAATACAGAGCTGTTCAGCTTCTTGTAGATATCTTCATCACCACAGGCAGACAGAATCAGACCACCACGAGGACCTGCCAGAGTTTTGTGCGTAGTCGTCGTTACCACATGCGCGTGAGGCAGAGGGTTGGGATACAGACCCGCTGCCACTAAACCTGCAACGTGCGCCATGTCGACCAGCAGGTAAGCACCTACTTTGTCGGCGATAGCGCGGAAGCGAGACCAGTCCATAATACCTGAGTAGGCAGAGAAACCGGCGATAATCATGCGCGGCTTGTGCTCCAGCGCCAGGGCTTCTACCTGAGCGTAATCCACTTCACCAGTCTCTTCGTTCAAACCATACTGAACCGAGTGGTAGGTTTTACCTGAGAAGCTGACTTTTGCACCGTGAGTCAGGTGACCACCGTGTGCCAGGCTCATACCTAATACCACGTCATTGGCTTCCAATAAGGCCATAAATACCGCACTGTTGGCCTGTGAACCAGAGTGAGGCTGAACGTTTGCATAATCAGCACCGAACAGTTGCTTGGCGCGTTCAATGGCCAAGTCTTCTGCTACGTCTACATACTCACAACCACCGTAGTAACGCTTATGGGGATAACCTTCAGCGTATTTGTTGGTCAGTTGAGAACCCTGTGCTTCCAGTACTCTGGGGCTACAGTAGTTTTCTGAGGCGATGAGCTCAATATGATGCTCCTGACGCTGAGTCTCATTCTGAATGGCCTGATACAGTTCAGGGTCGAAATCTTGGATATTCATGGCGCGTGAAAGCATCGTTTCTCCTCAGGGAATGGGGGCCGTCGTCGGCCAAATCGGTCTGCGAAAAAAGAGGCCATATTCTAGCCATTTTGCCCAGGATGTACATAGGCTTGCGCCGATTGCCGCAGGTCCAAATGTGATAACAATAAATTAACTGCTATAAAGGCTTGATAGACTGGCTTTAAACCGCCTGTTGATCTGTTTAGAATACCCCCCATCAACCACCAGCAGAGCCTTGAATTTCATGTCTCAATACGTCTATACCATGCATCGGGTAGGTAAAGTTGTGCCACCTAAGCGTGAAATCCTAAAAAATATCTCCTTGAGTTTTTTCCCTGGCGCCAAAATTGGTGTGTTGGGTTTAAACGGTGCGGGTAAGTCCACCCTACTGCGCATTATGGCCGGCATTGACAAGGACATCGAGGGCGAGGCCCGTCCACAGCCTGGGATAAAGATTGGCTACCTGCCGCAAGAACCGCGCTTGGATGAAAGCAAAGATGTACGCGGTAATATCGAAGAGGCCGTATCCGATGTGGTATATGCCTTGAAGCGTCTGGATGAAGTCTACGCCGCTTATGCCGATGAAAATGCTGACTTTGACGCGCTAGCTAAAGAGCAAGGCGAGCTGGAAGCGGTGATCCAGGCTAAAGACGGCCACAATCTTGACCACGCATTAGAGCGCGCTGCCGATGCCTTACGCCTGCCCCCTTGGGATGCAGATGTCAGCAAACTCTCTGGTGGTGAACGTCGCCGTGTTGCACTGTGCCGTCTGCTGTTAGAAAAACCTGACATGCTGCTTTTAGACGAACCAACCAACCACTTGGATGCCGAGTCCGTTGCCTGGCTGGAGCGCTTCCTGCACGATTATGAAGGCACGGTAGTCGCTATTACCCACGACCGTTATTTCCTGGATAACGTCGCAGGCTGGATCCTGGAACTCGACCGTGGCTACGGTATTCCATGGGAAGGTAACTACTCTTCCTGGTTGGAGCAGAAAGATAAACGTCTTGAGCAGGAAGAAAAAGGTGAGCAGGCCCGTCAGCGCTCGATTAAACAGGAACTGGAATGGGTACGCAGTAATGCCAAAGGCCGTCAGGCCAAAAGCAAGGCGCGTATGGCCCGCTTCGAAGAACTGTCAGCTGGCGATTATCAAAAGCGTAATGAAACCAACGAGCTGTTTATTCCGCCCGGTGAACGTTTAGGCGACAAAGTCATCGAGGTGAAAAACCTGCGTAAGTCTTATGGCGACCGGGTGCTGATTGATGATTTGAGCTTTACTATGCCCAAAGGCGCCATCGTTGGCATTATAGGCCCTAACGGTGCGGGTAAATCCACCTTGTTCCGTATGCTAAGCGGTATTGAGCAGCCCGACAGTGGCGAAATTGTTGTAGGTGAAACAGTCAAACTGACCAGTGTAGATCAGTTCCGTGATCACTTAGACGGTGACAAGACGGTATGGCAACAAGTGTCTAACGGTCAGGATATTCTGCGTATCGGTAGCTTTGAGATTAACAGCCGCGCCTATGTCAGCCGCTTTAACTTCAAAGGCAATGACCAGCAGAAGTTTGTTAAAGATCTTTCTGGTGGTGAACGTAATCGTTTGCACTTAGCAGAGCTGTTAAAAGCTGGCGGTAACGTCTTACTGCTTGACGAACCGACCAACGATTTGGACGTGGAAACCCTGCGTGCTCTGGAAAATGCTCTGTTGGAATTCCCTGGCTGTGCCATGGTGATCTCGCACGACCGTTGGTTCCTTGACCGTGTTGCTACCCATATCCTGGACTATCGCGATGAAGGTCAAGTTAACTTCTACGAAGGTAACTACACCGACTACGAAGCCTGGCTAAAAGAAAACTTCGGTAAGGACGTCGTAGAACCACATAGGTTGAAGTACAAGAAAATTTCAAAGTAAGGTTCTACGAATAGCGACAGGACGTCGCCTCATTCCCATAGGAATGCAAGCGATACCGGGTTCACTCTGGTATTGCGCCCTTAAGCCGCGCAGCAGGAAGCACAGCGGCTGATCGAAGAGTCCGAACCACATAGACTGAAGTATAAAAAGATCAGTAAGTAAAGCTCGACTACCTGCGACAGGATGTCGCAACATTTAGTGAAGTTTAGATAAAATTCTAGCCGGGCATTTGCCCGGCTTTTGTTTGCCCAATACAAACGCCACCTGCGGGGCCTTGTGCCGCTTGGGCTGGCACATACTGGATTAAAATTTTTCGCCCTTACTCTTGGTTTTTTCACTATGAATCATACAATTAGCCAGTAGTACAATGTGTATTTTTAAGCATCTATGACTATGCTTAAAACATTATGGCAAGGCCAAATACGATGACAGCAGAAAACCGCCGCAAGTTTACCCGTATAGTATTTTCTGCCCCCTGCGAATTGCGCCAGGGTCAACGCCAATGGCAATGTGGATTATTGGATATCTCCCTAAAAGGCGTATTGATCGAATGCCCCCCGGCCTTTGACGCAGATTTAAGCCAGTCGGTGTTACTAGTCGTTAGCCTTCCAGGTATGGCTAGCAGCATTATGCTCGATGGCATGATTAAACATGCAGACGACAAACAGGTTGGCATCAAAATCAATATGATTGATATCGACAGTGCATCAAATCTCCGCCGCCTGATTGAACTGAACGTAGGTGACGACTCTTTGCTGAAAAGGGAGTTGGAGGCACTCGCTTCCCCAAACTCAAATACCTAAAGGGCCTCTAGCGCTTCAGATAAACGCTTCACCCCTGTTACTTTCATGCCCTGAATGGGCTGTTTAGGCATATTGGCAGCCGGCACTATGGCGCGCGTAAAGCCGTGTTTAGCCGCTTCAGCCAAACGCTCTGCGCCATTGGGCACGGGGCGAATCTCACCCGCCAAGCCAACTTCGCCAAATACAATCAGCTCTTTAGGTAACGCCTGATTGCGAAAACTGGAAATCATCGCCATCAACAAAGCCAGATCGGCACTGGTTTCCGCGACTTTTACCCCGCCCACCACATTCACAAATACATCCTGATCGTTCATCTGAATATTGCCGTGGCGATGTAAAACAGCCAGCAACATACCCAGCCTGTTTTGATCCAAACCCACTGCCAGACGGCGGGGATTGGCCATCTGTGAGTAGTCAACCAAGGCTTGGATTTCCACCAGCAAGGGCCGGGTACCTTCCCAGATCACCATGACTAGCGAACCGGGTGAGGCTTCCTCTTCACGACTTAAAAAGATTGCCGATGGGTTACTGACTTCCTTGAGCCCTTTATCCGTCATGGCAAACACACCTAATTCGTTGACCGCCCCAAAGCGGTTTTTATGGCCGCGCAATGTACGAAAACGGCTATCACCGTCCCCTTCCAGCATCATTGAGCAATCGATACAATGTTCCAGCACTTTAGGGCCAGCCAAACTGCCATCTTTGGTCACATGCCCCACCATCAACATGGCGATATGGTGCTGTTTGGCAAAGCGGGTCAGATAGGCGGCACTTTCTCTGACTTGCGAAACACTACCTGGTGCTGATTGCACATCGGCAACATGCATCACCTGTATGGAGTCAATCACCATCAATTTAGGTTTATGCGCAAGTGCTACATCGCAGATAGTCTCAATACTGGTCTCGGCTAACAGCTTAAGCTTATCTGTGGGTAAACCCAGACGGTGGGCGCGCAGCGCTACTTGCTGCAAAGACTCTTCGCCTGTGACATACAAGGCTTCGCGCTCTTTGGCCAGATTGCACATGGTTTGCAGCAGCAAGGTACTTTTACCCGCCCCTGGAGAACCACCAATAAGTATGGCAGAGCCAGGCACCACACCACCGCCGAGCACCCGATCCAACTCTTTAAAACCCGAGGAAAAACGCGGCAGAGCCTGCAAGTCAATATTATTCAGGGTCTGGACCTGAGCGGACGTTTGACCAGCATAACCATGGCGACGGGCATCTGGACCTGACTGTGCTGTTGACACAACAAATTCAGAGATGGTATTCCAGGCACCGCAATCATTACATTGCCCCTGCCAACGGGGAAATTCCGCACCACAATCGGAACAAACAAACGCGGTTTTTCGTTTAGCCATACAGGCCCTCACCAATCCATAATGGCGCCAAGCATATCAGTTTTACCGGAATTTCGAAGTTTGAAGGCAATCGTCTGCACAAAAAAGGCCCGCCAGTCGACATGCCATAGACCTGCCAGACAAAAGTACGTTAGAAGGTGGTCAAGAATCCCCCGACGAAAGACATAAATAAGTAGAAACCTTGACTTTTTTTGCCCGGATAGCACAAGGTTACACAAGTAAATGGATTATTTACCGATAAGATAAACAGGATATTTCGAGCTCGGCACAGGCATGACAACAGGAATAGAACAATATCAGGAACTTATTGAGCAGCTAAAACCGGTTGTTAAAGAGCCAGCCTTCAATCAAATACTGTCTCAGGTTGCAGCCAACGTTCCTCGCCCCAAGCGTTTTCTGATAAAGATGGAATTAAAACGACAGGCTAAACCCTGTCAGCGACGCATTGATCTGCGCGGCTCGGTAGACGGCGATTGCCATGCCTACGAGCATGAGGGCATCACTCACTATCTGGATGACATAGCGCAGGAAATGTTTGAACGCCAGGTACGCTGCTTTGGTGGCTATACCATTGGCGTTTACGAGGCTGTATGCAATACCGAAAACAATTTTCGCGTCATGCACAGCAAGGATCAGCCAGACACCGATGTGCTCGGTACAGAAAGTGACAGCCCACAAAGCCTGCCTTTAGAAGTGCGTTATCTGGCACCTGTGGTGGATTTTTCCGGCGTGCGTCAGCGCCGGGAAGAGCGAATGAACTTTGTGGTGTCGGTAGAACTATTCACCGAGCTGAAAGAGTCCGTGCACGCAACCAGTATCGACATTTCTGTTAGTGGCCTTAAGGTAAAAGCCCCTAAACGTTATTTGTTCAAACCCGGCGAGCGCATTACCGTGCACTTTCGTGGGTTGGAGCTGGACTACGGTTTAAATCGGGGAGAAGGGGTACATTACCTGCTTACCGATATCGACCGCAGCCGTGAAGAGCAGCGTCTGTCCCTTAAGCGCTTGTATGATCAAGAACAAAAGGCCTTCGATGAGTTTCTGGAAAAATTCATTCAAGGCAATAAGCGTCGCTACAAAGTGAATATGGATAACACCATTGATGCTATTGTCGCCAAAGGTTACGAACAATATTACATCCCCCACTTTACCTCTTTACCGGTATACATCAGCCAGCACGAGGACGACCTGCAGCCACAATACCTGCTGTTTAATGACTGCAACCGGGATATTTATCAGTATTGGCTGGATGAAGACAACAACTTACGCTTAGGCTATCTGTTTGGCCACCAACGCCTGCAAAAACTGCGAGAGCTAGCCCCTGGACAGCGCGAGATGACAGTTTTTGTGTTCTCTCACGTCACTCAGGGTCGCTGTTATTTTTATTCAGCCAGCAGCCATGAACTGGATGCCCAGCCTCAACTCAAAAGTGCTTTTCTGGCCTATGGCTCTCGCAAACTGAGCTGGCGGGTATTTAAATTACAGCTTACCGATATGCATCCTGAGCAATGCCATATTCCGCTGTCTCTGCCCGACACGGTGAGTGAAATGGTACGGCGGCAAAACCAGCCACCTTCACCACGTCTGCAATCCAAACTGAAAAGTCTGCGTTACATTGCCCTGGTAACCGATATCAGCAGTGAATGGGCAACGCAGGCTTATCAGAAACGCAAACTGCAAAAGGAGCTGTTAACCAAATTGCAGGTGTTTTGCCACCCACGAAACCGCCCTCCGGTGTCCATCGCTCCGTTCAGATTCAAGTATCAGGAGCTTAGGCGGGAAACACGCTTTTTACTGCGTACTCCTGTCAATCTGCTCAATGACGATCTGAAACTTACCGGCGTTACTGAGGACTTTTCTGCCGGTGGACTGCGTGTGGAACTGCAAAATCTGTTTCCTTTGGAAGTAGGCGCGCAACTGGCAATCAGTTTGCCAAAACTGCAAAAACTCACGCAAAAACACCATCTTACCGAAATAGCGTATAAGGTGGTGCATGTCAGTGCGGACCGCAATATCGTGCATCTGATGCTGGGCGACAGTAGCCGTGAGATGCATGCCAAAGAGTTTTTTCAGGAGTTGATTAAGAATAACAGGCGTAGCCTTAAACCTGTGCACGAGCAGCAGGATATGGCTGGGATTGGAGAGTCGTTACGAAATATTTATGCCGCCAATCCTCTGAACATTGCGGTATTTATCCGCAAAGACGGTATTCAACTGCTCCCCGACAGTATTGCTCATGTCCCCTCTGAACACAGCCTCAAGCCTTTACTGGCGTATCGAGGTGATGAGCAGAATCTGAATCTGTATGCCTTGTATGCGGCAAGAGTAGACAGTCGCAGCTTTATTGAGCAAACGCTGAAAAACATGCGCACCCATAATGTGCCCGCTGCTTTTGAACTTTTTATCGCCTTTAATCCAACCTTAGGCAGTATTCAGCAAGCCATTCAGGTTAAGTTGGTAGAGCAGTTTAACAATGACGCTCAACGCAGAGAATTTATCAGCTTGGCCATGGGCAAAGGGCGTTTTTATGCTCTGAAACTATTCCTCACCAAAACCGGCAGACCGGATATTAGCCTGTTGCATTCAGAGCTCACTTACGTGGGTGGCTACGCCGTGCATAAAGCCAAGATGCTGGAAGAGCAGTTATGGAATGTGGCTGCCGTGGCAGACATGTTGGATGTCACGGCCGAGATCATGTATCGCTATGGTTTTAACCAGCATCATATCGACGCTAACGTGGGTAAGGTGGAAGATAACGACAACCAGGTACAAGGTAAAAAAAACGAGAAGATGGCTCAATAGCGCCTTAACAGACAGCCAATAAAAAAGGCGTAATCTTTTGAATTACGCCCCTTTCTGGAGTAGGAACCTTTGCCCTTTTTGGCTTTTACCACCCTGGTGGTAAAGAGTTTGCTGGTGACCAGCGCTTTTAGCGCATTGTCGGTAATAGTGCCACGCTCATGCTGATGCGGCGTATCAGTGCTTCTTTTCATACTCGCTCCGGTTATCTATCAGCTTTAATCTATACAGGCATTGTACCTGTGTCGGAACAATAGACAAACGGCGCAGCCATTGGTTCCCCAGGTAACGAATCGTCAGTCGCTATCCAATCTGTCACTGCCGGTTTTTAACCAGTGACTGACCTTAGGGAAATGATCATCCTGACAGGCGGCATGGGTAAGAATATTGATATGGTCATAGTCATGCAGATTGCCGTTTTGCTTTCCAAGCAAGGCCTGAGGGGCATCCGCCATGCCAAGTTCAGCCATAAAACGTCGCATATCTCTTACATGTCCAAGGGAATAATCTTTCTGCCCGGTGATAAACCAAGTAGCGGGGAGGCGCAACGTCTTCGCCGCGGCCTGATAATCGAAGCCATCAGAGGCATCAATCCAGCGGCGCTGCCTGACCCATTTAGTCACATCCCGCCAATTAGCAAAAGTTTCATTGTCAGCACCTAAACCTAGCTTCTTCGCCGGTAAATAGCCGTGAAATCCGGCCACCAAAGGCGACACCAGGCCCCATACCAAATCAACCTTAAACCATCGTTCGGGATTATGTACTCTGATACTGCGCTTACTGCCAAAGAACACCTGACGCTCCACCTGATTAATGAGATGGGGATGACGCAGCAGGCAGGCCATCATTAATACGCCGCCCCAGGAGTGCGCTACCGTACTAAATTTGCCCTGATGTTGTTTCCCCACCCATTGCATGGCATGGGGTAAGTCTTCATTCAGATAATGCCACTGGGTGTGTTCATCTCCACGCCCAATGGCCGGGCTGCTTTGTCCGCGTCCACGCAGATCCAACACATAAACATTGAATCCCTGCCTGGCTAGGTAGCTGCCAAGCCCTCGGCCTTTGTCATTGTAAAAAATCCGACCGTTCTCAATAGAGCCATGCACCATTAACACAGCCGGCCCCTGTGGGTGGTCGCTATGTTGAATATGGCGAATATGCAGCTTATGGTCGCCGCCATCCAGATATCTTGATTGATGTATCAGCTCACCGCTCATGATTGTCTACTTCAATAAATGCAGCAGTTCGTCGAGCCCACCAAAGCGAATAGCCGCATCAGCCTTCTCCAGCACCACAGGCTTGGCTTTGTACGCCACCCCCAGGCCTGCGGCGGCCATCATTACCAGGTCATTGGCCCCATCACCCATGGCAACAGTTTGCTCTGGTGCAATGCCATATTGTTCAGCCAGTCCCTTTAGGGTTTGCGCTTTAACCTTGGCATCGACAATGTCCCCTTCTACCAGGCCGGTCAACTTGCCTTCTTCGATGCCGAGTTGATTAGATACCGCGGCATCTAAACCTAACCGCACTTTTAAATAATCGGCAAAATAGGTAAAACCACCGGAGGCGATGGCAATCTTCCAGCCGTGAGCCTTTAGCTCCCGTACCAAACGCTCCAACCCCGGCATTAACGGCAAGCAATCTCTGACCTGGCGAAGAATCTGTTCATCGGCGCCTTTTAAGCAACCCACCCGCTGCGTCAGACTCTGGGCAAAATCCAGCTTGCCTTGCATGGCCAGTTCTGTCACTTCAGACACTTGAGGCCCCACTCCCGCCAACTGGGCAATTTCATCAATACATTCCATTTGAATAACGGTGCTGTCCATATCCATGACCAATAATCCGGGCACATCCAAACGCGGCTGAGCCCGCAATAGATTCAACTCTAGCTGCTGGGCAACAGCCAGAGCCTGCAGCGTGCCTGGCGGCAGCCCTTGTGGGCACACCTTCACCTGCATGGTGACAGCCAGGCTTTCTTGGCCAATCTGATGAGTCTGACTAAAGCGGCCAATTTGCAGCCAGGGCTTAAGCCCATCCTGCACGGCGAGCAGCTTTTCCAATGTCAGCGCCTGGGCATTGACGATCATGGTCGCCACCTGCCAATCCGCAGCGGCCTCGGGCTGCACCACATCCCCCATTGAACAGGCCATACCGCCTAGCTGGTCTGCTGTTAAGTTTGTACAAACACTGGCCGGTGCCAGATGAAAAAGCTGTAATTCTGGGATGGCAAACAACTTAGAAAGAAACGCACTGGACGTTAGCTGCTGGGGAGTCAGTTGTAATTCGGTCACTCTGCTACCTTGGCGGGACTGGCGAAATAAGGCTCAGGATTCTTGCAGGCTTGTTCGCACAATTCAATAGTTAAAAGCACCGCTGACGTTGTAGCATAATGCCTCAATCTGCAAGACGGAGGGTATATGCAGAACAATCAGGTCTCAGCGTTGGCGGGCATTAAGGTATTGGATCTCAGTCGAGTCCTGGCCGGTCCCTGGGCAACTCAGATGCTGGCAGACTTTGGTGCCGACGTTGTGAAGATTGAACCACCACTTAAAGGCGATGATACCCGGGGCTGGGGACCTCCGTTCATTCAAAGTGAGCAAAGCAGTGATGCCGCTTACTTTCATACCGCTAACCGCAACAAACAATCCGTTGCCATTGATTTTAGCAAAGCAGAAGGACAAGCGCTGATCCGCCGCCTGGCTGCCGAGTCGGATGTGCTAGTGGAAAACTTCAAGGTGGGCGGTCTGGCTAAGTATGGTCTTGATTATGCCAGCCTGCAGGCACTTAATCCGCGCCTTATTTATTGCTCTATTACCGGTTTTGGCCAAAGCGGGCCGCTTGCCTCTCAACCCGGCTACGATTTTATGATCCAGGCCATGGGTGGCCTGATGAGTATTACCGGTGAGCCAAACGGCGCGCCTATGAAGGTAGGGGTGGCATTGGCTGACATTCTTACTGGTTTGTATGCCTGTAACGCTATCCAGGCGGCGTTGCTTTATCGTCATGCTACCGGCCTTGGTCAGCACATTGACCTGGCTTTGCTGGACGTGCAAATAGCCAGCCTGGCCAATCAAGCCATGAATTATCTGGTTAGCGGCGAGTCACCAACCAGACTAGGTAACGCCCACCCGAATATTGTCCCCTACCAAAGCTTTGCCACCGCCGATGGGCATATCATTTTGGCGATTGGAAATGACCAGCAGTTTGCCCGCTTTTGCACCCTACCCGGCTGCGAATCCTTGCTGCAACAGCCAGAGTTCAGTACCAATGCCCAACGAGTAAAATACCGTGACCAGCTAGTCCCCCTGCTAGCGCAGATTTTACTTACCCAACCCAGTGATTGGTGGCTAACACAGTTGGAAGCACAGTCTGTTCCCTGCGGCCCCATCAATACATTGGCAGGGGCTTTTGCTAATCCTCAGGTCCAGCATAGACAGATGCAACGCCAGTTCACAGGCCAGAATGGGCAAGCACAACCTTTTGTCGGCAATCCGATTCAATTTAGCCAATCGCCGGTGCAATACAACAGCCCGCCGCCAGCTCTGGGACAACACACTGAATTCGTGCTGCAGCAGCGCCTTGGATTATCTGAACAGGACATTGCCCATTTGGCAAAGCTTGGCGTGATAAACCCACAGATACAGGATTAACCAGGGGACTTGCATTTAAACGGCAATGCCCTATTGTAGCGGCTATGAACACCAAGCATCTTTTTCATATAGAGTGGGAGCTGCCCAGCACTTACTCCATCTATAAACGTCTGGCTAACTTTGGTCTGGCGGTTATTGCTGCCATTATCGGTATCAACATCTGGCTTTCCAGCGTTGATCAGGACCAGCATATTCTTGCAGCACAAGCCGATCTGTTGGGTAACAGTTTGGTTTCCCACAGCGCAAAGCTGGCCGCCACCTTGATGCAGGATGAAGACATCAGTGCGGTGCAGCGCACCTTGCAGCAACTGGTAGAGGACAATCACGTACTGAATGCCACCATGCATAATGAAAAAGGTGAGCTGATGTACGAAGCTGGTGAATCTCTTGATCTGGTGTCACAGTTTAAAACCGACGTACAGCACCAACCTATGGTGTACGTTAAAGAGGTATTCGAAGGTAATCAGCTGATTGGTTACATTCGCCTTATCATGGACAGACAGGCCATCATGCAATACCAGACACAGGTGCAGGACCATCGCCGCCAGCAAACTTATGCCTTACTGCTGTTGGCCTTTGCTATTGGTGTGTTAGTCACCAGAGCCTTTTACAAGGTTCGTTATCGCAAACTCTCAGTAGATATTGAATCAAGCCGCACTGGACCCGAGTTTAAATAGCGACCGGGTATTGCGGTCGGTGTGCGTTTCAATGGCCTTGCGATCAAGGTTCAGCAATTCAGCCAGACTATCCAGCACCTTTCCCAGATTCGCTGGGCTGTTACGTTGTCCCTGATACCCTAGCATCGGCATATCCGGGCTATCCGTCTCCAGCACTATGGCATCCAGCGGTAATTGGCGCACGGTTTCACGGGTTTTTGCTGCTCTTGGGTAAGTGATAGTGCCACCAATGCCAAGTTTGAAGCCCATATCCAGATAACGCTCAGCCTGTTGCAGACTGCCTGAAAAAGCGTGGACCACCCCGCCTTGTTTAAACCCGCAGGCCTTAAGGCAATGCATAATACGGTGATGGGATTTTCGGTGGTGAACAATAACCGGCAAACGGTGCTGCTGCGCGAGTTCAAGCTGTGTACAAAACAGTGACTCCTGAAAGCCACCATCCACCTCAATTGCCAGATCGATGCCAATCTCTCCAACTGCGACCACGTGCCCATGCTGTTCACTCAGCAGAGCGTCTAATAACACCAAATGCTGAGGCGCATAGTCGCTCAGAAAGTAAGGATGCAGCCCCAGGGCAAAATGCAAAGAAGGTAATGTCTGGCATAAGCGAATCAGTGCAGGCCACTGGCTTGCCTGCACACCAGGTAAAATAAAATCTGTTACGCCCTGGCAAGTTGCGAGTGCTATCTGCTGTTCACGATCCTGGTCAAATGCAGCGAAGTCCAAGTGGCAGTGGCTGTCGATCATACCCTGTCCTGAAGAGCCGGTGAAATCAGCCTTAAGCTTAAGGCATCAACCGTTCAATAGCCCAGCGCTGATCAGACTGCAGGCGATACACAAACCTGTCGTGCAAACGATGCTCGCCGCCCTGCCAGAACTCAATCTCATGGGGTATCACCCGATAACCGCCCCAGAAACTGGGTAGTGGCACTTCGCCCTTGGCAAACTTGTCTTTTACTTCAGCAAATTTACTCATTAATAGCTGACGGGTAGAAATAGGTCGGCTTTGCTCTGATGCCCAGGCTGCCAACTGACTTTCACGAGGACGGGACAAGAAATACTTACTGACTTCCAGGGTTGATAGGGGTTCAACCACGCCACAAACTTTAACCTGGCGCTCAATCAGGTGCCAGGGGAAGTGCAGCGAAATACGGGGATTAGCCTTAAGCTCTGCGGCCTTGCGACTACCAAGGTTGGTGTAGAATACAAAGCCCTTGGGGCTGACATCTTTTAGCAGCACGATGCGCTGAGATGGCTGCCCATCCGCATCAACAGTCGCCACTGTCATGGCGGTCGGATCAGGCAGGCCCGTCGCAATGATGTCTTTCAACCAGTGCTCAAACTGTACAAAGGGGTCTTCACTCAGGTCTTTCCTGTCCAACCCGCCTCGGCTGTATTCACGGCGAATATCGGCTAATTTGTCCAGCATC
The DNA here is from genome assembly GCF_018531185.1 of Bowmanella yangjiangensis. Taxonomy (NCBI): domain Bacteria; kingdom Pseudomonadati; phylum Pseudomonadota; class Gammaproteobacteria; order Alteromonadales; family Alteromonadaceae; genus Bowmanella; species Bowmanella yangjiangensis. The sequence continues at coordinate 1,116,517 of NZ_JAHDJU010000001.1, read as the reverse complement.
TACTTCCCCCATCTGACACAGGTTATACCGCGCCCAAGAAAAGGCCCACCGGGCGCGGGCCTAATTAGCGACTATAAATTAGTCATTCTCTCCATAGCCTAGACTGCGCAGTGCTCTTTCATCATCTGCCCAGCCAGACTTGACCTTCACCCACAGTTCCAAAAACACTTTGTTATCAAACAAGCGCTCCATATCCTGACGAGCTTCCTGGCCAATGGTTTTCAAACGTTGCCCGCCTTTACCTATCACCATGGCTTTTTGGCTGTCCCGCTCTACCAAGATCAAACCGTTGATCTGGTAAATACCGTTATCGGACAGCTTAAACTGCTCAATTTCCACGGTGACCGAGTAAGGCAGCTCGTCACCAGTGAAACGCATCAGTTTTTCGCGAATGATCTCAGCCGCCATAAAACGCGATGAGCGGTCCGTGACATATTCTTCCGGGAAATAAAAATCTGACTCGGGCAGGCTTTGGTGGACCAGCTCACGCAGTCTGTCCAAATTACTGCCTTGCTTGGCTGAAACAGGAATCACATGCTCAAACTTATGCTGATTACCTAACCACTGCAGGTGAGGTAGCAGGTCGTCGCGGTCTTTAATCTGGTCAATTTTGTTAACCAGTAGCCAGCATTCCAATCCGGATTCCTGGATTTTAGTCAGTACCATCTGGTCATCTTCAGTCCAGCGTGTGCCTTCAACAACAAACAACACCAGGCCGACATCCGCCAAAGAACTGGAGGCTGCGCGATTCATAAGACGGTTAATGGCACGCTTTTCTTCGCGATGTAGCCCCGGCGTATCCACATACACAGCCTGATAGTCCCCTTCGGTATCTATGCCCAGGATACGATGACGGGTGGTTTGCGGTTTACGCGAGGTAATACTGACCTTCTGCCCCAGCAATTTGTTGAGCAATGTTGACTTACCCACATTGGGGCGTCCAACAATGGCCACCATGCCACAATAGGTGTTATGTTCAGAGTGCATGGTTCAGCTTCTCCAGTACCAGCTTGGCGGCTTGTTGCTCGGCGCGGCGACGGCTGTTACCGCGGGCCCGAACAGGTTCAACTAATTCAACGATCCGGCATTCCACCTCAAAGGTCTGATCATGGGATTTGCCTTTTACATCCACGACCTCGTACTCGGGCAGTGGTTGTTTACGGCCCTGCAGGTATTCCTGCAGGCGGGTCTTATGATCTTTTGGGTGAACATTAGGATCCAGTTGTTCAATACGACTGGCGTACCAGGCCAGAATCAGGCTGTTAACCGTGTCCAGGCCGGCCTCAAGGAATATCGCACCGATAATGGCTTCCATGGCGTCCGACAGAATGGAATCACGACGATAACCACCGCTTTTTAACTCACCGGGCCCCAGCTTGAGTAGTTCACCTAGTTCAAACTCGCGCGCCAGTTCAGCCAGCGTATCGCCTTTAACCAGTGTTGCCCGCATACGGGTCAACTTACCTTCCGGTTGCTCCGGGAAACGCAGATACAAGGCTCTGGCAATAACCATACCCAACACCGAATCACCCAGATATTCCAGCCGCTCGTTATGTTGCTTAGCCGCGCTACGGTGTGTCAGTGCCAGTTCAAGCGCATTCACGTCCTTAAATTGATAACCCAGTTTCCTACTCAGGCTCTTATAAGGATCAAGCATCTAGTGAATACCGCCAATACGAGAGAAACGCACACCGGTTGGCACCCAACCAGGCACCCAACTGCTTGGCTCACGATCAAACTCAAAGCTTATCCAGATAGCCACAGCCTTACCGACCAGGTTCTCATCCGGTACGAATCCCCAATAACGGCTGTCACGGCTGTTATCCCTGTTGTCACCTAAGACCAAATATTGGCCTTCGGGAACCAGAAACTCATCAGCAGCAGTACCGGGTTGCTGGTAATACATCTGAGGATGAGGTGGCACGGCGGGGTTACGCAGAATCTCGTGACTTACCTCACCCAGTTTCTCCGTAAAGCGTTCCAGCGGCACCAGGTCCTGGAAGAACTCTCCACGTTGTTCAAAGGTCAGTTCCACCGGCTTTAATTGAGGACACTCCGGCGTGGTCGTTACATCACAAGCGGGCTTAATAAACACCTGCTTATTCTTGTACACCACAGTATCTCCGGGCAGTCCGACGACACGCTTAATAAAGTCGATATTTGGGTCTTCGGGATATTTGAATACCACAATGTCACCGCGCTCAGGCTCGCCGACTTCAATAAACTTATTGCGTGCTACCGGGTCTTTCAAACCATAGGTAAATTTCTCCACCAGAATAAAGTCACCGACCAATAAGGTAGGCATCATCGACCCGGAAGGAATCTGAAAAGGCTCGTATAAAAATGAACGTAACACCAACACGAACGCAATGACCGGGAAGATCTGCTTAGCGGTATCCACCAGATACGGCTCCGGTGCTATCTTTTGCAGGGTTTCATCATCCAGGTTGGCACTGTTACTGGCCTTAGCCAAGGCCATCTTCTCTTTACGCTTTGGCGCCCACAATAGTGCGTCAGCCAACCAAATCAAACCTGATGCCAGGGTGATAAACACCAATCCAATGGAGAAATAATTTGCCATTTACTTTCCTACTTTCAGTACGGCCAAGAAGGCGTCTTGCGGCAGTTCCACGTTGCCAACCTGCTTCATCCGTTTCTTACCTTCTTTCTGCTTCTGAAGCAGTTTCTTCTTACGACTCACGTCACCACCGTAACACTTGGCGATAACGTTTTTACGCAACTGTTTAACTGTGCTACGCGCAATAACATGGTTACCAATAGCCGCCTGAATAGCAATGTCAAACATCTGCCTTGGGATCAGCTCACGCAGCTTCTCTACCAATTCCCGTCCACGGTATTGAGAATTGTCACGGTGGGTAATCACTGCCAACGCATCTACCCGCTCACCGTTAACCAAAATATCCAAACGCACCATGTCAGCCGTCTGGAAACGTTTAAAGTTATAATCCAAAGACGCAAAGCCGCGACTGGTTGACTTGAGTCGGTCAAAGAAATCCATCACCACTTCGGCCATAGGTAACTCATAGGTCACCGCCACTTGATTTCCGTGGTAGGTCATATTGGTTTGCATACCGCGCTTCTCGATACACAAGGTAATGACGTTACCCAGATAATCTTTGGGTACCAATATATTCGCTTCAACGATAGGCTCTCTAATCTCGGCAATATCGTTGACGGCAGGCAACTTGGACGGGTTATCAACCTGAACGGTCTGCCCTTTGGTGGTCAATACTTCATAGACTACGGTTGGGGCGGTTGTTATCAGATCCAGGTCATACTCGCGCTCCAGACGCTCCTGTACAATCTCCATATGCAACATGCCAAGGAAACCGATCCGGAAACCAAACCCCAGTGCGCTGGAGTTCTCTGGTTCAAAGAACAAAGACGCATCATTCAGGCTTAACTTGGACAGCGCATCACGAAAATCTTCGTAATCGTCAGAACTGATAGGGAACATACCAGCGTAAACCTGCGGCTTCACTTTCTTAAAGCCTGGTAATGCTTTATCCGCCGGCTGCTTCGCCAACGTGATGGTATCCCCCACTGGCGCGCCATGGATTTCTTTGATACCGGCAATCAGAAAACCTACTTCGCCGGTACGTAATACACCGGTGTCCGTGGCTTTAGGTGTGAAGATCCCAATCTTATCGACCTGGTGTACCTGGCTATTAGACATGATCTTAATCTTATCACCGGCTTTCAGCTCGCCATGCATCACGCGCACTAACGAGACAACGCCCTGGTAGTTGTCAAACCAAGAATCAACAATCAATGCTTGCAATGGGCCATCGCTGTTACCAACCGGTGGCGGTACTTGCTTAACGATAACTTCCAGTACATCCTCAATACCAACACCTGTCTTAGCTGAGCAGCGCACCGCACTCATGGCATCAATACCAACAATATCTTCAATCTCAGCAGCGACACGATCCGGCTCGGCCTGAGGCAGGTCAATCTTGTTAAGTATCGGAACAACTTCCAGATCCATTTCAATTGCGGTGTAACAGTTGGCCAAAGTCTGAGCTTCTACGCCCTGACCGGCGTCAACTACCAGCAATGCCCCTTCACAGGCGGCCAGTGAACGAGACACTTCATAGGAAAAGTCGACGTGCCCGGGGGTGTCGATAAAGTTCAGCTGATAAGTTTCGCCGTCTTTGGCCTTATAGTTAAGGGTAACGCTCTGCGCTTTAATGGTGATCCCACGCTCACGCTCGAGATCCATCGAGTCGAGAACCTGAGCAGCCATTTCCCGGTCGGTCAGGCCGCCGCAATGCTGAATCAGGCGATCGGACAAGGTGGATTTACCGTGGTCTATGTGGGCAATGATACTGAAATTGCGGATATGCTTGAGCTGCATGGTAATGTCTGACATTCCTACTTAAGGCCAAAAAACTGAACTATTGCAATAAGGCGGCGATTTTACCGTTTTATTGCGCGCTTTGCGATCTTGTTGTGGTATGGGGTTGAACTAGTGAAAAGACGAGACTTAAAGTAGGGGAACCTGGCTACTGGCCGCTTACCTGAACCACATCCAGAGATTGGCCACGGTAGGGAAGCAATTCCAGTAAACGAGGTTGATACTGGGAACGTTTGGCACTTTGCAAATAGCGGCGAATTTGCCAAAAGCCTACCCCGGTAAACATACCGGCGAACAATGCGCTCCAGAGTTCATGCTCAAGGCCTACCTGAGGGAGCAATGCACTGCCCAAAGCAACACTAACCAGCAAAATCACTAAGGGTAGTAAATACATCAAGGCCGAGGCACCAAGCAAGTCTTCCTCAGGTATCCCCAGCTTTACCTGCTGACCAATTCTCGCGGGTTTGTCGCAGCGGAAAATCAATAACTGGCTCTTCGAAGATAACCCTCTGGCTACCACACCAGTTCCGCAATCCTGATTGACACTGCAGCCCCCACAGGTGGTTTTGATTTGGGTTTCGACCCAGATATGATCCTGATCAACCGCCTTAATCACGCCAAGCTCTTCAATCACTGCGGTGCCTCAATATACTGAACTGAGTTAGCAATGGCATTCGCCGTTTGAGGTGGCAGCTTGCCGACTACAGTGATTTCTAGTGGCCCTTTCTGTAAAGACAACAAGGTATTGGCCCCGTACTTCAACCAGCCATTCTCAGATGCCCCAGGTTCAACCGCCTGCAAATACAACGACACGTCAATCAAACCGTCGCTGAGCATAATGTAATCCACCATCTTTCCGGTCAATGGCAGTCTGTGCATATCCCTGCGAACTTCGACCATGCCGGCAGGTAGCCAATTAACCTTCCAATGACCAGGTACAGGTTCGGCCTCATTTAACAACACAACATCAGGCATCTTCTCAGCTTCGATACGTGAGAAATATTCGTCCGGCTCAGGGGTAACATGCAAAGACGTCACCTGCACCTGCTCTAGCGGTTCGCCCTGAAGATTCATCATATCTAATTTGAGCAACAGCCCGGTATCTTGATCTAACCAAAGATTGTAGCCATAACGACTGCGGTCTTTACTGACAATACGAATTTGCTGGGCAGAGCGCCCTGCTACTCGACTACGTCCCACCACCACGAAGTCATAACTGTTATTTAGAAGTTCAGGCTGACGAAACAAGGTAACCGGCAAGGGACCGTTTATTGACGTGGAACGAATAGAATAAGCAGGAACGTTAGGCTCAAAATAGCTGACCAAGTCGCCGATTCGCACAATCTCCCGACCGGGGCCATTTTGCAAACTCAAATGCTCAACTTCAACACCATCCTCTATAGCATGACGCCATAGATAAGGCTCGAAACCGCCATTAGGTTGAACCAATACAAAGGAAATTTGATAATTGAGCTGTTTAAGCGCCGCAGCCATTTTATCCATCCAGGCTTGAGCGCTATCGTCAGGTTGGGCTACGACCGAAAAACAACTAAAAACTACGCACCACAACCATCGCCGCATATTACTTCTGCTGCGACTCTGGTTGGGATGTCTGCTGGTGTTCTTTACCTTGCTGAATAGCCTTCAAACGCATTTGTCTCTCATGGTCAGTCAGGTAAGCATTGATGCGACGTTTCTGCTCCAGCGCATCAGTTTGAGGCAAAGGGCGGGTCTGTTCCAAACTAACAGGGGACAGGCCACCTTGTTGCATACCCGGAATAGCTAATGCAGGTGCAGAACTAAAAGGCTGTTCAGGCTTAGGCTGATTAAACTGCTGCACACCTAAAATCATGGCAACGGCTACAGACGCAGCTAAGGCAAACTGCCCGCCCTGGCGAACCAGAGGGATAACATGGCCGATGACAGGCAGGTCATGCAAACGCTTGCGTGGTGCCAATATAGTGGGCTCGTTTTCCAACGCTGCCGATACTTTACTACTGATATCAAAGTTCAACTCGGGAGGCAGTTCTTTTCGCAAACCATCACGAATCAAGTGATAGCTACGCCATTTTTCGACCAGTTCCCCCTCAGCATGGGCATCAAGCTGCAGTTCTTCAAGAGACTGCTCACCGTCTACCATGGCTGAAAGGTTTTCTAGTTTTTGCTGCTTCATCAAACAAAGTTCCTGATTAACGTGGCACTTAACTTCAGTGTCAGCTATTTCTGTAACAGGGGTTGAATCACTTTATCGATAGCTTCCCGAGCTCTGAAGATTCGCGACCGTACAGTGCCAACAGGGCAATCCATTACGGTTGCAATCTCTTCATAGCTTAGCCCTTCTAATTCACGCAAGGTGATAGCCATACGCAAATCTTCAGGCAGCTTATCAACAGTGTCAAACAACAATTTTTCCATTTGCTCCGACATCAGCTTGCGCTCTGGAGACGCATTCTCTTTAAGCGCATCACTGCCGTCGTAAAAATCGGCTTCCTCTGCATCCACATCGTTAGCCGGTGGCTTCCTACCTTGAGCCACCAAGTAATTCTTCGCGCTGTTTACCGCGATCCGATACAACCAAGTGTAAAAAGCACTTTCACCGCGAAAGCTAGGTAACGCTCTATAGGCCTTAATAAAGGCTTCCTGCGTCACATCAGCGACATCTCCGGTGTTCTTGACGTATCGGGACACCAAATGGGCAACTTTATGTTGGTACTTGATGACCAAAAAATTAAACGCGTTTTTGTCGCCCTGTTGTACTTTCTCAACCAATTGTTGATCTGTAAATTGCTCGCTCATCCGAGCCACATCCCCTATTGAACCGCTTTTCTGATGCCTTGGCTCTCGCAAGCACCTAAATAGACTGTCAGTCTGAAAAAAAGTTCGAAATTATTTCAAGCTTATGACAAGTTTTTTCAAAATATGCGCTAAATCACACTTTTCAAGCCCATCCTAAGCACCGGAAAACAGTCTGCTCCATACAGGAATTCATACCAAACCAATAAGATAGTATCATGCCTAAACGAAATAGAACCTGAACAGTTTACTCCATGCATCAAGCGGTTGAACATCAATGTGATCTTTTAATCATCGGCAGCGGCGCAGCAGGGCTCAGCCTGGCACTTAAAATGGCCCAGAAATGTCGCATCATTGTACTCAGTAAAAGCAGTATCGGTGAGGGTTCGACCATGTATGCCCAAGGTGGCATAGCAGCTGTTTTCGATGAAACCGACTCTATCGACTCACATGTGGAAGATACCATGATAGCCGGTGCCGGCTTATGTGATCGTGCCGCGGTAGAGTTTACGGCAGGTAATGCCAAACAAGCCATGGAGTGGTTGATTAACTTTGGCGTGCCCTTTGATCAGGAAACCGACGCTCAAGGAGAGGCACGCTTCCATTTAACTCGTGAGGGTGGTCATAGCCATCGGCGAATTTTGCACGCGGCAGATGCAACAGGTAAAGCGGTGCAAACCACGCTGATTGATGCTGTGCGTAACCATCCCAACATTGAAGTGTTTGAGCGCTACAACGCGGTAGATCTAATTCGAAGTCGCCTCGCTCCCAATAAAGTGCTGGGAGCCTACACCTGGAATCGAAATCTAGAGCGTGTAGAAGTGGTAAGAAGCCGCTTTGTAGCACTTGCCACTGGCGGCGCCAGCAAGGTTTATCAATATACATCTAATCCTGATGTGTCTAGTGGTGATGGTATTGCCATGGCCTGGCGGGCGGGATGCCGGGTGGCAAATATGGAGTTTAACCAGTTCCACCCCACTTGTTTGTACCATCCCCAGGCAAGAAACTTCCTGATCACCGAAGCCCTGCGCGGCGAAGGCGCTTATCTGACTCATGCCGATGGCACACGCTTTATGCATAAGTTTCATGAACTGGCTGAGCTTGCCCCCAGAGATGTAGTAGCAAGAGCCATAGATTACGAAATGAAACGCCTGGGTGCTGACTGTATGTATCTGGATATCAGACATAAGCCCGCAGACTTTATCATTAAGCATTTCCCCACTATCTATCGTAAGTGCCGCTCACTGGGAATAGATATTACTAGGGAGCCTATCCCCATCGTGCCTGCCGCCCATTACAGCTGTGGAGGGGTAATGACAGATTTCGATGCCCGCACTGATTTGGATAATTTGTATGCCATCGGCGAAGTGGCTTACACCGGTCTGCATGGCGCAAATCGTATGGCCAGCAACTCCCTGCTTGAGTGTGTCGTGTTTGCGAGAGCGGCTGCCACCCATATTATGCAAAGACTGGATCAGGCCGACGAAAAGGAAGACATTTTACCTTGGGATGAAAGCAAGGTGAGTAACTCAGACGAAGAAGTGGTTATTCAGCATAACTGGCATGAATTGCGACTTTTTATGTGGGACTACGTGGGCATAGTACGTACCAACAAGCGACTAGAGCGAGCTTTAAGGCGCATTGAATTACTAAAACAGGAAGTTGATGAGTATTACAGTAATTTCCGGGTTAGTAACAACCTCTTGGAGCTACGAAACTTGCTCACCGTATCCGAGTTGATTGTTAGATGCGCCATGCAAAGGAAAGAAAGCAGAGGGTTACATTACAACCTGGATTATCCGGATTTACAGGACACCCCACTGCCTTCGGTTTTGTATCCTCAACGCTATCAAAAAAGATAGCGCTGAAGCCCGCTCTCTAATTCAGTGGAGCCAATGGGTGGCTTTGATATTTACCGCTTAAGTGTAAATCTTTGCCATCCATTGAACCCAAAGTAAAAGTGCCTGCATCCACATCGTTCTGCTGATGAAAGCTCACGTCGCAGGGCAAAAATACCGGCTTACGAAAACTCACGCCCAATTCAAATGCGCCGCCCAACACTGGTGCCAACGCGGTGATGCAGCGAGCCTTGCTCCACATGCCATGAATAATCTGAGATTTAAAGCCAAAAAACCTCGCCGACCAGGGATATAAATGGATAGGATTATAGTCCCCGGACACCTTGGCATATTGCCTACCAAGGTTGGCATCTAAATGCCAATGTTCGCCATCGGGCAAGTTTGCAGAGGTTGACGGCAGATTACGCTTAGGTAAATCCCCCTGGCGAACCAGACTGACACTTCGTCCTTGCCAAACTAATTCAGTACCAACCTGCACATCCGTTAATAAAGAGAATTGCCACCCCAAGCGGTGACGCCTGAGTTTATCGAACCTGCAACTAATAGAGAGTTTTTCATGACGGCTAACCGGCCGATACTGGCGAATATGGTTCTCCATATGCACCAATCCCATTACCTTGAAGGGAAACCCCTTATCCAGCAACAACCCTAGATGCAGCGGTAGTGCAAGACAATGTAACCAGGCAGGATGAACATCGTCTCGATGCCAGACTAACAGGTCATGGTATTCGTCCAGCTTTTCGGAGTCAGCGGTTAAGCCGTCACAGCGCAATACCAATTGCGGCAGTTGTGGTGCTGGGGCCTGTTGGCCTGACTTCACCGCGGCACGCAGCAACATCGCCGGCACTTTAGGCAAAGATTCTGGGGTGAACTCTATGATATTCATCAACGACTCTCCGTACGCTATGAGATACCCTGACTGAGTATACGACACAAACGTCGATAATCAGCCTCAGACACAGCATCGCGAAATATACATAGGTACCGGTGCTGCTTACTATCCAATACATCCTGCAAACAAATAAAAAGTAACCAAGATGTTGCGCGGCTATCGGAGGTGATCTGCATAGGCACACTGTGGTTGTTTAACCACTGCCACTCCCCCCGCTCCGAAACATTAGCCACGCCCCACTCTGGTCGCATTTGTACCTGTCGGTAGAATAACCCAAGCAGTACCAGACTAACCAACATCTGCCAAACCGTCTGCCAGGGCAACACGCTTGGCTGCCACAACCATACAGAAGCAATCAGCAGGCAATAAAGCACTAACAATAAAACAATGCGTAAATTTGAACGGCTAATCTCTATTCTATACTTTGACACGGCTCACAATGGTCTCCACCATGGCCGCCAGCATAGGATCTTCACATTGCTGATGGCCCATTACCCAGGCAAACAAGTCAGGATCATCACAAGTCAGCAGACGCTCAAAGGTTTCCTTGTCGTCATCCGTCAAATCACTAAAGGCCTCATCGAAGAAAGGTTGGAACAACACATCCAACTCCAACATACCGCGCCGGCACGCCCAGCGGATACGGTTAACTCTTTGCATGGTAAACATCCTGCCCTCTCTAAGACAACTTGAGTAGGCCGCTATATTAACCCAATTCACTGACTTGATCTTGTTTCAGTTTAGCTTAATCCCCATGATCAGAGACCAGACAAACAAGGCAGGATCACTATGTCAGCGATGCCCCTCTCTTTACCTAATGCGGGTGTGTTTCCCGACACCTACCTGGTGGAGTTACCTCAGCTTAGCGAAATTCAAGTAAGCGGGGAGGAACGGCTTAAGTACTTACAAGGTCAGCTTACCAACGATCTGGGTAAGCAAACACCAGGCAAAGTAATGCGTGCCTGCCATTGTGATGCTAAAGGCAAGGCCTGGGCGATTTATCAAACTATTGTATTACCCGATTCGTTGATTTTACTGGGAGATAGCCAGGCAATTGAAAAGTCGCTACCAGAGTTAAAAAAGTACGCGGTCTTTTCTAAAGTAAATTGGCAAGCAAATGAACTACGCTGGTTTGGTGGTGCAGGCGCCGTTTTTGAGTCATACCTACAAGCCCTATCTCAGCCATTACCTCAAGAACATTTGAGCTATACACAAACTGAAGGGTTACTGGTTATACGCTATGATTTCCCATCAGTTCGTTATCTAGTAGGCGCGAATGAATCGAATGCAACACATTTAACAGACGCTATGCAAGGACATCATCATTCATCCACATTATGGCAAGCCTTGGATATTCAGGCTGGCTTACCCAGCCTTGCCAGTGCCACCAGCAATGAATATGTGCCACAAATGCTGAATATGCAGGCACTGGATGCAATCAGTTTTACCAAAGGCTGCTACATAGGCCAGGAAACCGTGGCGCGTACTCGTTATTTAGGAAAAAATAAGCGAGCGGCTTATATTCTGAGATGCTCTCATAGCATCCAATTGGAGGCCGGAGAGACATTGGAAGTCCAGTTAGAGGAAAACTGGCGTCGAGGAGGGACTGTGTTAAGCTGTGCCACCTTAAGCGAGGAAACCTGGTTGATGGCCGTGTTGCCCAATGACACACAGCAAGGTGCTCTGCTGCGCAGTAAAGCACACCCGGACGCCATCTTCGAGGTTCAGCCCCTACCCTATTCACTTGAAAATTAAGGCTATCTATCCATGCAAATTGCTCCAAATAAAGTCGTGACCATGCACTACACCGTCAGCACCAAAGAGGATGTTCAAATCGACTCTTCTCGCGATGGTAAGCCCATGAGCTTTCTGCACGGACAGCATTTTTTGATAAAAGGCCTGGAAGATGCCCTGGTAGGTAAAGTAGCAGGTGATAAGTTTGTCACAGAAGTCGCTCCGGCGGATGCATACGGTGAGCGCCACGATGAACTGATCCAGTTGGTCCCCAAGAATATGTTCGAAGGCATGGATGTGGAAGTTGGTATGCAGTTTCGCGCCACCACAGATGATGGTGAGCAGTCCGTGATGATTATTGATATTACTGATGATGAAGTTGTTGTAGATGGCAACCACCCATTGTCCGGCGTTACCCTGAAATTCGATGTGGAAGTCCTTGCTGTCCGTGACGCCACAGAAGAGGAACTGGCCCATGGCCACGTGCATGGTGAAGGCGGTTGCGGCCACGACCATTAATACACAAGCTTACCGCCCTAAGATTAGGGCAAAAGAAAAGCCGGGCATCGCCCGGCTTTTTTGTTTTTATTCTGCGGCTTGTGGACGCATATGCGGGAACAGTATTACGTCTTTAATACTGGGGCTGTCGGTAAACAGCATTACCAGACGGTCAATACCGATTCCCTCACCTGCCGTTGGTGGTAAACCATATTCCAATGCCCGGATATAGTCATCATCATAGTGCATGGCTTCATCGTCACCGGCTTCTTTCTCTTCCACTTGCTTGCGGAAACGGGCAGCCTGATCCTCGGCATCATTCAGCTCAGAGAAACCGTTGGCTAGTTCACGGCCACCAACAAAGAACTCAAAGCGGTCGGTAATGAATGGATTATTGTCATTACGACGCGCCAGTGGCGACACTTCCCAGGGATACTCGGTAATAAAGGTCGGTTGATCCAACTGCTCTTCAGCAGTGGCTTCAAAAATCTCGCACAGGTATTTACCAGCCCCCCAGATACCATCTACTTCCGGCTCTTTAATATGCAGCTTTTTCGCCATGGCCTTCATTGCATCCAGGTTATTTTCCGGATCGCGAATCGCCGCTTCATCAGCTTCTGGCCAATATTTAAGAATGGCATCGCCCATGCTCAGACGGGTAAAGGGCTGAGCGAAATCATAGCGTTTCTCCTGCAGCACATTACCATCTGCATCGCGCACCGTATTGATCACTTCTGTGGTGCCCAGCACGTCCTGCGCCAGGGTGCGCAGCATATCTTCGGTCAGATCCATCAGGTCATGGTAATCCGCATATGCCTGGTAGAACTCGATCATGGTGAATTCCGGATTGTGACGGGTCGACAAACCTTCGTTACGGAAGTTACGGTTTATCTCGAACACGCGCTCAAAACCGCCCACCACCAAGCGCTTCAGATAAAGCTCCGGGGCGATACGCAGATACATTTCGATATCCAACGCATTGTGGTGAGTTACAAAAGGTTTAGCCGATGCACCACCAGGAATAACCTGCAGCATGGGCGTTTCCACTTCCATAAAGTCCCTTTCGGTCAGGAATTTACGGATGCCATTGATAATCTTGCTACGCACTTTGAAAGTATCACGGGTTTGCTGACTCATGATCAGGTCAACATAACGCTGGCGGTACTTCGTTTCCTGATCGGCCAGACCATGAAATTTCTCAGGCAACGGACGCAGTGATTTGGTCAGCAACTGGTAGTCGGCCATATCCACATACAAGTCGCCTTTGCCGGATTTATGCAGTGCGCCTTTTACCCCGATGATGTCACCGATATCCAGCGTACCGTAGCGCTGTTTGATATCCTGCTGGGTTTCTTTGCTAGCATAAGCCTGGATACGGCCTTTCATATCCTGCAGGAGCAGGAAGGGGCCACGTTTAGCCAATATACGACCAGCAACACTGACCTGATGATTCAGGCTTTCCAGTTCTTCTTTGTCCTTGTCGCCAAAGGCATCCTCAAGATCCTGGCTATAATGTTCACGGCGGAATTCATTAGGATGGCCGTTAGCCGGACAATTGCTGCGAATCTCTGCCAGCTTGCCCCGGCGTTCCGCAATCAATTTGTTCTCATCTTGTTGAATGTCTGTCATCTGCGTTGTTCCTGATTACTGATTGCGTTTACAGACCAGATTTAAGGCTGGCCTGGATAAATTTGTCTAAACCACCGTCCAGTACGGCCTGGGTATTGCGCGTTTCCACCCCGGTACGAAGGTCTTTAATGCGAGAGTCATCCAACACATAGGAACGAATCTGACTCCCCCAGCCGATATCTGACTTACCGTCTTCCATGGCTTGCTTCTGCTCGTTTTGCTTCATCAGTTCCATTTCATACAGTTTGGCTTTTAACTGCTTAAAGGCCTGATCTTTATTCTTATGCTGAGAACGGTCATTTTGACACTGCACCACGATACCGCTGGGAACATGGGTAATACGTACCGCAGAGTCGGTTCGGTTAACGTGCTGACCACCGGCACCTGAGGCGCGATAGGTATCAATGCGCAAATCGGCCGGATTCAATTCAATTTCGATATCGTCATCAATTTCCGGATACACGAAGGCGGAGGCGAAAGACGTGTGGCGGCGGTTGCCAGAGTCAAAGGGCGACTTTCGCACTAAACGGTGTACGCCAGTTTCGGTACGTAGCCAGCCAAAGGCGTATTCACCTTGGAAACGAATAGTGGCGCTTTTTATACCAGCGACTTCACCTTCAGACACTTCAATAAGTTCTGTCTTGAAGCCATGTTCTTCACCCCAGCGCAGGTACATACGCAGCATGATGTTGGCCCAATCCTGCGCTTCGGTACCGCCGGAACCTGACTGAATATCCAGATAACAGTCATTGGCATCATTAGGGCCAGAGAACATGCGGCGGAATTCAAGGTCTTCCAATTTTGCGATCAGTTGCTCAAGCTCAGCCTGGGCTTCGTCAAAGGTTTCCTGGTCTTCGGCTTCTACCGCCAGTTCCAGCAAACCATCCACATCTTCAGCCCCGTTATCCAAAGCCAAGATTGTCTCGACGACTTTTTCCAGAGCAACCTTTTCTTTGCCTAAGGCTTGCGCCCGCTCGGGTTCATTCCAGACGTCGGGACTTTCGAGCTCACGATTGACTTCTTCTAAGCGTTCTTGCTTGCTATCGAAGTCAAAGATACCCCCTGAGCGCGTTAGTGCGCTCCCGGACATCCGCCAAGGCGTTTTTTACCGGATTGATTTCAAACATAAATCAGCTAATAAATCTTGCTTACAAAGGAGCCGGATTTTAGCCGATTACGCAAGGGATTGACAGGCCCAGAGGGCCTTAGGTTAAGAGGAATTTCAGCAGGCGCGGGGGGCGCCTGCTGACTCTCGGTGTAGGACGTGAATCAGACTAGCTCACTGTGCTCATGCAACACGTTAAAGATATCTCTGAAACTACTCGCCTTGAGGCTGATATCCAGCGGAATATGCAGTGCACGGGCAATATCACTGGAAGAAATTAGCCCTCGCAAGCGGCTCTGTTCATCAGTCAACAATATATGCTGTTCCCCCAAGCTGCGCAGCGTATCTATCAGATCAGCAATGGTGGCATTTTTGAGTTGTTCGTAGCGAATACCATGCAACTCACTACGCGGTACCATCACATCTTCCACTGTCAGTTCATTTCTGTCCTGCTGGCGTTGATTGGCAATCATCAAGATTTTACGGCTGTTAAGATCCGCAAAGCTGACAATACCCAAAAACTGTTGATCACCATCCACGACCAACTTCGACTTCACATGGCCTTTTTTCTTCATAAACAAAGCCTGATCCACAGAAACGTCTTTGTCGATTAACTGCGGACTGCGGCGGGTAAAATCTGTCACCACTTTAGTCGCGGCACTATCCAGGCTTAAGGGTTCAACACTTTCGGTGGTACAAAACTGGGTTACTTGGCCTAACGCCAATGTTTTCAACATTTTATTTGTCATTTGGATTCTCCAACAAACTGAACATAGCTAGCCCGCTCGCAAAGAAACCGAGGTTATAAGTATAGGCGATGCGGGACGGTTTTTAAGGTTCAGCTTGCCTGAGGAGGCGCTCTGGGTTGTGGTAACCCAACAGTATCGACGTAAAAGTCAGAGACTCTGGAAGGAACAAACAGATAGGCCTGATTGATCACCTTAACTGCAGACAAAGCCCCAACCAGGCTGGGTTCGTCTTTGTCCAGTTCGGTTTGCAAATACTGACTATCAGTGTACTGATTAGCCGTAACAAGAGAAGAATCGGATATAGGCTGCGCAATACTTGCTGCACTGCCTAACCAACATGCCAACAAGCAGAATGCGGTCGCAAGGAGACTGAAATAAGGAGGCCGGTAAACAGCTTGACGCACGTGGCGGTACCGAAAAATGCTCATACCCTTAATATGGAGCAAAGGGCTAAAAACTCAATAGCCCTGTAGATAAATTGTTAAAATTCTGCGTCTACAACCAGCCTTTTCGCTTAAACCAAACAACCTGCAGAGCACAGACCAGAATCAACAAGCCAATAAATACGCCAAAGCCTAACGGATTCTCGGCACCTGGTATTCCTCCCACATTAATGCCAAGCAACCCGGTAAGAAAACCCAAGGGCAGGAAAAATGCGGCAACAATAGACAGCACATACATTCTGCTGTTCATCTGCTCAGCCAGTTGATTACCAATCTCTTCCTGGGTAACCGCCGCCCTTTCGCGCACTGCATCCAAATCTTCCACATGGCGCATTAAGCTATCCAAGGTCTCCTGAAAGCTCAGGCGAACATCACGGCCAATCCACTCAAACCTATCTAACAACAGCTGTGAAATGGCCTCTCTTTGCGGGGCCAAGTAGCGGCGCAGGGAAATGATCTGCCGGCGCACACGACCAAGGTCTGCGCGCATTTGGGCATTTTGTTGCTCCAGCGCCTGCTCTTCAAAATCAGCGACCTGCTCTTCAAAATAATCAACCGTGTCTGACATTCGAACTACCAGTCTCGACAGAATACTCGCCAGTACTTCATCAGCACTGGCAGGCCCTTCTCCGGCCTTTAGCGCGTTAGCCACATCGGTAACCGACAATAAGCGACGCTTTCTGGTACTAATAATTCGTCCCTGCTCCACCCATAGCCGCACCGAGACCATATCATCAGGGTCGGCGCCAGGATTCAAATTCACCCCACGCAAAGCGAGCAGTAATCCATTTTCAACCCGGATAGTTCTTGGTCGGGTTTCCCCTGTGAGCAAAGCATCACACACAATGGGATTGACCCCGGAATCTTGTTCCAGATACTGAATACTCTCGGGCTGACTGTAATCCAGATGCACCCAGAGAATGCCGTCTTCAGGTTGCCACCGTTTAACGGCTTGCCAGTCAAGTTCGCTAGCGCCCCCCTGCCCGTCCAGTAACAACGCATGAATCAACGACTGCTCTTGCATTTCATTCTCCCAAAGCTCACCAGTTAAGGACTGGCAAGCTTATCCGTTATCTTTACTAATTCTTCAGCCAGACGTGTAATTGCCTTGTGCTGCTCAGCATCCTTCAACTGACCATGCTCATCAAAGGCTGAGCCCGCCAGCCCTATAGCACGCTGATTCGGCACAACCATTACGCCAATGTTTTGTAGCAACATACGCAAAAAGCCCAGCCCGCGCAGGCCACCAAGGGCCCCAGGCGCACAAGACATAATTGCGGCGGTTTTACCGCGATAAGCACTTAATGGCGCTTCATTAGGATCGCTGGCACGAGATGCCCAATCAATAGCATTTTTAAGAAGGGGACTGAATGCACTGTTGTATTCAGGAGAGGCTATTAGCAGCCCGTCATGCTCTAGTAATAGCTGTTTAAACGCCAACGCCGATGTTGGAAACCCCTGCTCATTCTGCAAATCCTGATTGTAAATAGGCATAGGGAAATCGCCGAGATTAATCAGGGTAACTTGCGCCCCCGCTTGTTCTGCAGCCTTTGCAGCAACACCAACAAGTTTTTGATTATAGGAATCTTTGCGACTACTGCCGGAGAAGGCCAGGATTCGTGCCATGTTGTTGCCTCGCTTAATATTAACAAAGCCAACAGCTTAGCCTGTGCAAAAGCAAGCGCCAAGCTGGATAGCGGCTCGCTGCAGATGAAAACTCAGAACCTCGTTATTGAAGGTGAAACCTTCACTCGTCGCCTTTGTTCATCCCGTACTTGCGCATTTTTTCCACTAAAGTCGTACGACGCATGCCAAGCACTTCGGCGGCCCGAGCGACAACCCATTCTTGCTGCTCCAAGGCTTGAGTAATCAGGCTAACCTCCAACTCGGCCAGATATTCCTTAAGGTTTAACCCCTGCTCTGGTAATGCCTGAGATTGTCCATTGAGCTCGCAATCCGGTGCAGACGCACTGGCAAACTCATTATTGTCGGCCTCTTCATCGTCCTCTTCGACGTAGCCGCCGAACAATTCGTTAATAGCCTCACGTTCCAATAATTCTTCAGGATAATCAGGCTCATAGCTGTCGGCTTGAAGATGCTGATACTTATGTGGAAGATCACCTACATCCACAACTTTATCGGGAAACAGGATAAGTAATCGCTCTACTAGATTCGACAATTCACGGACATTTCCCGCCCAGTGGTGCTCCATCAGTGATTTTAAAGCCCCTTCGGTAAAGCGAATGGAGCGTCCAGACTCACTTAACGCCCGGGAAACTAATTCCTGAAGCAATAAGGGGATGTCTTCTTTGCGCTCCCTGAGCGGCGGGCTGTCGATAGGAAACACATTCAATCGGTAATACAAATCCTCGCGGAACTTACCTTCAGTGATCATGCCTTCCAAATCACGGTGTGTGGCCGCAATCACACGTACATCGCACTGAATGGGCTTGGTACCGCCAACACGTTCATAGCTGCGTTCTTGAAGAACCCGCAATAGCTTAACCTGCATCTGCAGTGGCATATCGCCGATCTCATCCAAAAATAATGTGCCGCCTTCGGCCAGCTCAAACCGACCTTTTCTAGCGCTTACTGCGCCGGTGAAGGCACCTTTTTCATGGCCAAAAAGTTCACTTTCCAGCAATTCGCCAGGTATGGCACCACAGTTGACGGGGATAAATGGTCCATCACGACGGTTTGACAAATAATGGACGTTACGTGCCACCACTTCCTTACCTGTACCTGACTCCCCCAACACCAGCACATTAGCGTCAGTTGGCGCGACCTGTTCAATCATATGGCGCACTAACTGAACACCGGCACTCTTACCAATGAGGCTACGAAACAACTTGGTTTTGTTCTGTACAGAGCCGACAGGTGCAGGGCGTCTTTGCAAATACTCCTGGCAACGATGCAACATTTGCGTCAGTTGTGGATAAGTAACGGGCTCTGGCAATATACCAACCAGGTTACCTTGATGTTCATGGCCGTCGCTGCCGACCATTACAAATGGCTGAGCAGGAAACTGTCGCAATAACGTATCGTTAAGCTCGCCACAGTCAGCGTCCAACAATACGCAGGCGTAAGGCCCATCTTTGGCTAGGTAGTCAATACTCTGTTCAGGCAATGAACAAACGCAATGTTCGCCCATAAAGGTGAGTACCGTCTGAAGACTTATCCGGCGAGCCTCTAGCCCACTGATAATCAGAATTTTACTCATACCTTAGCGACCTCAAAGTTGCGGACAACCCACGCGAAACATTAAACTTGGCTAACTAAATCATAGCCAAACGAGAGTGTGCAGAACGGCAAATTAATCAGCCAAGATTCTGTCATCTATCTATGGATTTTAACCATTACCCAATCAATGGCAACCTGAGAGATTCAGGTTTACGATCAAGCGCTTAAGAAGCGCACAATAATTCACCTGGAATGGTTGTTTCGGGGGCCATGAATCTAATGTTCAACAGTACCACCTGCAGCAAATGCTAGCTAAGATGGCTTTAGCTATATCCAGAATAGCAACGGCAAGGCTGGCAGCCAACACCAGAGTACATCACACAATGTAGCCGCGACACAGAATCTTTGTGAACTCCGCTCATTTGGCCGTTTCTAGTATATTCGACAAGCCGCTAAGCTTTCGTCAAAATAACGCCCATCAGCCAGCGGTTTGCCCAAACAGGATCCCTGCATTGAATTACTTAGAAATTGCCAAAGACGTATTTGATATTGAAGCCCAGGCTGTAAGCCAGCTCTCCACGCGCCTAGACTCACAATTCAACCTAGCGGTTGAAACCATTTTGCAAGCCAAAGGACGTGTAGTGGTTTGCGGTATGGGTAAATCAGGGCAAATTGGCAGAAAGATAGCAGCAACCTTGGCCAGTACAGGCACGCCGAGCTTTTTTATGCACCCAGGCGAAGCCTATCACGGCGACCTGGGTATGATTGCCAAGGAAGATATTTTTATTGCTATCTCCAACTCTGGTGAAACAGAAGAAGTGTTGAAGCTACTGTCTTTTCTGAAAGAGAACGGTAATTTCCTTATTGGTATGACAGGTGGAATCACCTCTAGTCTGGCCAAAGCCTCAAATGCTGTGTTGAATGTCAGCGTAGAAAAAGAAGCCTGTCCCTTACAACTCGCCCCCACAGCCTCAACCACAGCAACACTGGCGATGGGAGACGCATTGGCCGTCACCTTAATGAAAGCCAGGGATTTTAAACCCGAAGAATTTGCCCGATTCCACCCTGGAGGCAGCCTTGGGCGACGCCTGCTTTCCAGAGTACAGGATGAAATGGTTAGCACTCCGCTACCTTTAGTTAGCCTATCTGCCAGTTTTGCTGAAGTAGTAGACGCAATTAGCAGTGGCCAACTCGGTATTGCCATTGTCGAGACAGAACAAGGCTATGGGATTATTACCGATGGCGATATACGCCGTGGTTTTACCCGCCATAAAAAGGACGTTTTCGACCTAAATGCCGCGCAAATGATGACACTCAACCCTAAGAGCATAGATATCAGCGCTAAGATGGCAGACGCCTTTATGCTAATGGAACAGAATAACATCACTGCATTGTTGGTGTTAAATGAAGGAAAGCTAGCGGGCATAGTGAAGAAGTAAAAAGCGATATACTTGACAAAAAACGCCGCAATTGCGGCGTTTTTTAATTACGAAAGCTTTCAGCCTAACAGTGCTAAGACCTGGCCTTTTTGCTGATTAGCCTGTGACTGCACAGCAATAGATGCCTGACTCAATATATCGTTGGCCGCTTTATCAGCCGTGCCCTGTGCATAATCTAAATCTTGTAAACGGCTTTTAGCCGCCTGCACATTCACTTCGGTGTTAGCCAGATTGCGTGCTGCACTTTCAAACTGATTCTGGGTCGCTCCCAAATCAGCCCTCGCCGCACCAACATAATCCACCGCATTATCCGCTGTTTCCAGCGCATCGGCAGCACCTTGGGCAGTGCTAATATCAATATTCAGCACATCACTTAAACCACCAGCAATATCTTTAGTGCCGACACTGATAGATTGGCCAGCGTTCGCGCCGACCAGAAAATCCACATTACCTTCGCCAGACAACAGTGGTTTACCAGCGAACTCGGTCTGCTCAATGGTTTGTTTAATATTGTCCTGCAACTGAGACACTTCTTTTTGCAGGGCTTTACGATCAGCATCCGTCAGAATGCCGCTACCAGCCTGCACCGACAGTTCTCTGATACGATTTACATCATTGCTGATACCTGACAAACCGCCTTCAGCAACCTGTGCTAAAGACACGCCGTCATAGGCATTGTTATAAGCCTGACGAACACCGGATGTTTGTGACGTCAAACGATCAATAATCTGCTGGGCCGCTGCATCATCAGCCGCGCTGTTTACCCGCTTACCCGAAGCCAGTTTTTCAAACAGCGAATTCTGCTTCTGCTGAACCTGTTGCAGCAAAGACGCATTGGATTTGGTACTGTTAATCTCTAACATAAGCCCCCCTCAAACCTCAGCATTAAGAATAGCAGAGGGGTGGTGGGAAAGTAAGCAATCAAATAAAGCGAAGATATATCAAACCATACCTTTATCGACAAATTTCATACGTAAAGTCTATTGGCTTTGAGTTGCGCTGTATCCGATAAACAGGATGACAAGCAATAACAAAAAAACGGAACAGGAATTTTATGCGCGTACTCTTTATCACTGGACAGAACCAATATGGTGTTGTCAGTCATTTTCTGGCAGGCATGCGCGAAGACTTGCAGGCAGCAGGCGTTGACAGCGATACATTGTCGGTTGAATCAGAACAAAGTGTGCAAAGAGACTTCCCACAACTTTTACCGCTAGAAGAGTATGATCAGGTCATTAGTTTCAATGGCATGGGGCTGCACCTGGAATACGCGGGATTATCCGTTCCTGATTACCTAAAACGTCAGCCAGCCTATGTCTTCTGTGTTGACCATCCTTTGCATCTGCTAAAGCGTTTTATTGGTTTGAATGTCGTTGTCTTATGTGTTGATGAGGAACATGTAGCATTTTCACAGCTATGCGGATTTAACGCCGTCTACTTCCCTCATGCCATTGGCAAACAGCAATTTTCACGGCTTCCAGTAACCCCTGTATCCAATAAAAATGACGATATTGTGTTTCCAATTTCCTTTATGGACTCAGTTCGTCACCGGCAGGCACTCGAGCCTTACTGGCAACAAATTGGAAAATGGGTGGAACAAAGTCAGTCAGTCACCCGATTTATGCAAATGCTAGGGGTACTCCCTCTTGCCACCCGAAAAGCAACCTTGCCATTGAATGAGGAAGTACTGAGAGTGTGCGTAACTGTTGACAGTTACCTTCGCGCCAAACAGCGCGAGACCTGTTTACAGCAATGCCAGAAGCAAGGTCTGGTGTTGCAGGTTATTGGCAGAGACTCGCATCAATATCAAGCAATTGCGCCAGCACACCAATACCTACCCGCGATGGATTTCACCGCTTTACTAGAAACTATGGCTAAAGCCCGCTACGTGCTACATAACTCCCCAGGTTTTGAACGTGGACTGCATGAGCGGGTAATTTATCCTCTTTCGTTAGGCACCTTGGTACTCACCTTCCATACGCCCTACGTGAATCAAACATTCCCTCTAGGGTGTATCGATGTCTCATCTGTATCCATAGAGATAGATGACGACACTTATGCAGAGCAGCGTGCCGCCGCGCAACAAATAATCGCTGCTCAACACTGTTGGCAACAACAACTGGCTACGCTGTTTAAGTTACCGCCAACCTTTGCCAAAGGGATGACTTAAGTTGTCAGTGAGGTTTTATTGTGCAAGGCCGATAAGCTATAACATGACTAATCCGTTACCCAGGCATTACCCGGCAGGATATATGTAATGAATATTGTTGTAATTCCGGCCCGAGGAGGCAGCAAGCGCATTCCTCGTAAAAACATTAAAGATTTCTGCGGTAAGCCTATGCTTGCCCATTCTATTACCTCGGCCCTTGAAAGCGGCGTGGTGGACAAAGTTGTCGTTTCCACAGATGATCAGGAAATCGCCGACGTTGCAATACGCTATGGTGCCGAGGTTCCTTTTTTACGCCCGCCACAGTTAGCAGATGATTATGTAGGAACCAGCCCGGTTGTCAGACACTGCATCGAGGAACTCCTGAAGCTTAACTGGCCGCTCAACTATGTTGCTTGTGTCTATGCAACAGCACCGCTGCTATCTCAGCGTCTCATCGCACAAGCATACCAGCAGCGAGTATCAGGCAATGCCGATTATGTGTTTGCTGCAGCGCGTTTTTCCTTTCCAATCCAACGGGCTATTCTGCAGACAGAATCAGGCGGTGTGACGCCCTTTGACCCGGTTAGTATAGGTAAGCGCTCTCAGGACCTTCCTCCTGCCTTTCATGACGCGGGGCAACTTTACTGGGGCCACTTCAGCACGTGGTTGGATCTGAATAAACGCATCTTTAGCCCGAGCTCACAAATGCTCGTTCTACCCGACTATCTGGTTCAGGATATTGATACATTGGACGATTGGAAGAGAGCCGAGCTGCTTTACAAGCTACTGAAACAAGAGGGCTATCTTTGAAGATCCTGTTCAGGGTTGATAGTTCTGTCGATATAGGCAGTGGACATGTAATGCGCTGTCTGGCCTTGGCGGCACGCTTAAGTTCCTCTGCCGATATCACCTTTATTTGTCGCGCTGAAACAGGCCACCTGGGAGAAATGATTACTGCCCGGGGGTTTAAACTGCGGATGTTGCCTGCCACGGTACCATTTAACGAGCAGCAAGACGCCTCTGCCAGTCTGCAAGGTCTTGATAAGCACTACGACTTATTGATCCTTGACCATTACAATCTAGGAGCCAAGTACTGTCGTGTCATGCGCAGCCAATGCCGCTATATCATGGTGATTGACGATCTGGCTAATCGCTTGCACGATTGCGATATCTTGCTTGATCAAAATCTGCTACCTGATGCGCAATCTCGCTACACCAATCTCGTATCTGCGAAATGCCAGTTATTGCTTGGGCCGCGTTTTGCGCTGCTGCGCGAAGAATTTTATCTGCCGGCACCAGCAAGACAACTTAACCGAATACTGATTAGCTTTGGTGGTAGTGATGCACAGAACCTGACCGGCATGGCAATTGATGCCTTATTGCAACTAAAGCTCTGTGGTATTCGCGCCGATATTGTAATTGGTGCCAGCAATCCATGGCGAGAGCAGATAGCATTGCAGTTGGCCCAACAAACCAACATAGCACTGCATGTGCAGTGTGATTACATTGCTAACTTAATGCACCATGCAAGCCTAATGCTGGGTAGCGGCGGGACCAGTCACTGGGAAAGGTGCATCTGTGCACTACCCGGCCTGGTAGTTACCGTAGCCGACAATCAGGTCGCCACCACCCGTTATCTTGCAGAACAAGGGGCATGTGTTTGGTTGGGTGATGCTGAAGAGATGAGTGTTAACTACTTGGCGTCACAGTTGGAGAAGTATCTTACTTTGCCTGACCAGTTAGAGATGATGTCACGTGCCGCCAATAAAATAGTGCCAGCCAATGCTGGCACCCAA
This sequence comes from Bowmanella yangjiangensis, assembly GCF_018531185.1. Taxonomy (NCBI): domain Bacteria; kingdom Pseudomonadati; phylum Pseudomonadota; class Gammaproteobacteria; order Alteromonadales; family Alteromonadaceae; genus Bowmanella; species Bowmanella yangjiangensis. Next base: position 1,091,873 of record NZ_JAHDJU010000001.1, on the reverse strand, counting down.
TATGCGGTAGCAGAAATCGAGAGAACCATCAGAGGTATGAATGGCTAGTATTACTATAGGTCACCATCAGGTTGGTTCAGACCACCCGCCTTTTATCATTGCTGAAATGTCAGGCAATCACGGCCAGTCTATCGAAAAAGCCAAAGCGCTCATTGATGCCGCCGCAAAAGCAGGGGCTCATGCGCTCAAATTGCAAACCTATACACCGGATACCATCACTCTGGATGTGCATGAACGCGAGTTTTTTATCGCTGATCCCAATAGTCTCTGGCAGGGAAATTCGCTCTATAACCTGTATCAGGAAGCCATGACGCCTTGGGAATGGCATCAGGAATTGTTTGATTATGCCAGCAGTAAAGGGTTAGTTGCGTTTAGCACGCCATTTGATCTGACTGCGGTTGATTTTCTGGAAAGTCTCAACGTCCCCTGTTACAAGATTGCCTCGTTTGAAAACATCGACCATGCACTGTTAGCCGCCGTGGCAAAAACCGGCAAACCAGTGATCGTGTCAACTGGCATGGCCAGTCAGACAGAATTAGCCGAGTCGGTGGATGTATTGCGAGCCGCCGGCTGTAAAGATCTTATCCTGCTAAAATGCACCAGTAATTATCCCGCCCGGCCTGTGGATGCCAACCTTCGCACCATTCCTCATCTGGCCGAGCTATTTAACTGCCAGGTAGGCTTATCTGATCACACCCCTGGGGTGGGCGTTGCCGTGGCTGCCGTTGCGCTAGGCGCGACCGTAGTGGAAAAGCACTTCGTACTGGATAGAAACGGAGGAGAAGTCGACGCTGAGTTTTCCCTGGAACCCCATGAAGTCAAAATGTTAGTAGAGGAAACCGAGCGGGCCTGGACAGCACTTGGCAAAGTCTATTACGGCTGTACGGACAAGGAACTGGCATCCAGAGTCCATCGTCGTTCCTTGTATATTGCCGAAGACGTCAAAGCCGGGGATATCTTAACAGAGAAGAATCTGCGCTCTGTGCGACCGGGACTGGGCCTTGCCCCCAAATATCTTCCGCTGCTGCTGGGCAAAGTGGTGAAAGTCGATGCGCCAAAAGGCACCCCGATGAGTTGGGAGTTAATCTAACCATGCCCGTACTGCTGTTTGGGGCCAGCAAGGCTGGAGAATGCTTCTTAAACCAACATCCTGAGTTGGAGGTTGTAGGTTTTGTAGACAATGATCCCACCCGTCAGGGCTCCACATATCTGGGTAAAACTGTTTTTTCGCCCCAAGCAATAAGTACGCTGACATTTGATAGAGTGATAATTACCAGCCAATGGGCCGATGCTATCCGTACCCAATTAGTTGAAGAAATAGGCATTGCAGACAATTTGATAGAGGTACCCGCCAAACAGCAGGTCAAAGCAGCTTTGCCTTTCCAACATCCGCCGACGCTGGCCCTGGGACATAAATTGTTAACTCGCCTGAACGGCTTTCTCAAAACCCAAGGGATCTCCGCCTGTCTGGATTCAGGCACATTACTTGGCGCCATCCGCCATCAAGATTTTATCCCTTGGGATGATGATATTGATTTAGCTGTAGATGAGACTGAATTTGCCAAACTGACCCGCTGTATCCCCGCCTTCTTTGCCCAGCTCCCCGAGCAAACCCAGCTCGACTGGCAAATACTCATGCTCAAGGTAAATGGTGAAGACTGCTGTATTAACATCGAATTCAGCCCCAGACCGGGAGCTGACTTTGTGCCGTTTGACTTAAGCCTGCAAATGCGTCGACAGCAAGGCAAACATTCCGAATTAGTATCCTCTTCAGGTTTGTTCTTCGGCCCCGCCGAACACTTCGCCCGCTATGATGAGGTTCTCTTTCTAGGCCAGTTATTTTACATTCCTGCCAACGCTGAGAACTTTCTAACCTTTATGTATGGCAACTGGAAAGAGCCCAAGCAAGGTACAAAGATTACTGAATATCAAAACCGTCGTGCACAGTTACCAGTGGAAGACATGAAAGCACAAGTCTGCAAGTACCTATTAGCGGGCCACGCAACATGAGTTTACGTGTACTGCTCTGCAGTGCCGGAGCCAAGGTGCCTTTGCTCAAGGCTCTGGATACGGCGGTAAAGAAGCTGGATCCCTCAGGCACAGTAGTCGCAGCGGATAGATCCGAGCAGGTTATTTGCCGATACCTTGCGGATGAATTTTGGGCCATGCCGGCAACCGAAGAATCGCAACTCGATAATATTTTGCGCGGCTGTCAAAGACTCAATATCAGCCACATTCTGCCAAGCAGAGATGGTGAGCTACTATTCTGGGCTAAATACAATGCGTATTTTCGCCAGCATGGCATTGAAATACTCACAGCCCCTACTGAGGCCATTTCGCTGTGCCTGGACAAGCTCACCTTCGCACAACTCACCACAGACTTTGACGGACTGATCATTCCGGCCAGTCGCAGAGCGGATGACCTATCAGCCAAACGGTTAGTCGTGAAAGAGCGTTTTGGCGCAGGCAGTCAGTCTTTAGGCTTGGACTTAAGCCACAGCCAAGCACTACAGCATGCGCAGCAGCTAAACCACCCGATATTTCAACCCTTCGTAAAAGGGCAGGAAATCAGTATTGATGCTTGGCTTAGCCGAGACCATAAATTGAAAGGCCATATTTGCCGCTACCGCGAAAAGGTCGTGCATGGCGAATCGCAGATTAGCTGCACCGTAAGTTTGCCCCGGTTCGATAGCTCCATTCGCGCTCTGCTGGAACAACTCAAGCTAAGTGGACCTGTGGTATTACAAGCCATTATAGATAACGACGGCGGGCTGAATGTCATTGAGTGTAACAGCCGTTTTGGCGGCGCCTCCACCTTAGGGATCCGCGCGGGGCTAGACAGCCTTTACTGGAGTCTGGCCGAAAGCCTTGGCTATGACCTGACTGCGTTCCCCTTTACCTCTGCCTCACAGCCCATCCGCCAGGTGCGCCATGCGAGCGACCATTATCTATGATTTATATTTTTGATTTAGACGATACGCTGTACGACGAACGCCAATATGTTGAAAGCGGTTTTAGGGCCGTGGCAAACATGGCACAGCAGCGCTGGGGTCTGGACAGTACACAAAGCTTTACCAGACTGATTGACCTACTTGACAGCCAAGGACGTGGGCGCATTTTTGATGACTGGCTGGCGGCACATTCATTGGCAAAAAAAGGCAATATTCAGGCCTGCGTGCGCAGCTATCGGCTGCATAAACCCAGTCTAAAGATGCCCGAAGCGCATCTTGCCCTGCTAAACGAACTCCCTAAGCCACTCTACCTGGTCACTGACGGGCATAAAATCGTTCAGCAGAACAAAGTTGATGCCCTCGGCATCGGCCCGCTATTCAAACGAGTATTTATCACTCACCGCTTCGGCATACAGCATGCTAAACCATCAACGCATTGTTTTGAGCTAATAAAAAAGGCCGAAGGCTGCGACTGGCAAGATATGCTGTACATTGGTGACAACCCGGCCAAGGATTTTGTCAACCTCAATAAGCTGGGTATGCAGACCGTAAGGGTAATGACAGGAGTGCATAGGCACATCATTGCGAATCCTGGTTACGATGCCACCCGTCACGTTGTCAGGCTGTTAGATATCATTGATGAAGGGTAATAGTTAACCAAGAAAACTCGTCAGCAGAATCAAATAACTGCTACACCGAGCCGAGCAAAAAACAAGCATTAAGAATATAAATACCGTGGGAATAATGATGCGAAGAATTGCCGTATTTACAGGTACCAGGGCAGAGTATGGCCTTTTGCAATGGGTGATCCGAGGGTTACATGAGCATCATGAGGCTCAGTTACAATTGATTGTCGGAGGGATGCACCTTTCTCCGGAATTCGGATACACGGCAGCATTAATTGAGCAAGATGGATTTCCCATAACGGAGAAAATCGAGTTCTTACTATCCTCAGATACGCCTGTGGGCATAGCAAAATCCATGGGATTAGCGACAATTAGCGGGGCTGAAGCTTTCGAGCGTCATAAACCAGACTTACTGGTCTTGCTCGGAGATAGATTCGAAGCTCTTGCAATGGCTCAAGCCGCGATGGTAGCACGCATCCCAATAGCACACATTCATGGCGGTGAAAGAACTGAAGGTCTGATTGACGAAGCTATACGCCATTCAATAACTAAAATGTCCCATTTGCACTTCACATCAACAGAAGAATACAGGACAAGAGTAATTCAGTTGGGAGAACATCCCGAACGAGTTTTTCATGTAGGCGCACCGGGACTAGATAGCATCCGTCGTTTAAACCCAATTCCTCTGAAAGTACTGTCGAAAATTGTAGGAATAAACCTGACAGACTCTCCATATTTTGTTGTTACTTATCATCCCGAGACGTTAAGTCCTGACGGTGCTATTGAGCAGTTTAGAGCATTGCTTTCAGTACTATCAGCCACCCAATCTCATAAATTGGTTATTACTTACCCGAATGCGGACACGCACGGCAGGAGGCTAATAGCGCTTCTTAATGAATTTAAGTATAAGAATAAAGACACCGTAACAGTTGTAAAATCCGTTGGGCAACAGAACTATCTGAGCCTGCTCAAATACTGTGACGCAGTCATTGGAAACTCATCCAGCGGAATATTAGAAGCTCCAAGCTTCCATGTCCCGACCATCAATATTGGCAGCAGACAAAGGGGGAGAATTACCGATGATACTGTCATACATTGTGATGAGGATGAGGATTCTATTCATGCGGCAGTAAGAAAGGTGTTGAGCAAAGACTTTAAAGAAAAGTGCACAACATCCAAGAGTGTTTACGGAGATGGTCTCGCTTCGGAAAGAATATTAGAAACCCTGATGAACACCGAGCTAAAAGAGATCATCCGCAAACACTTTTACGACCTACCAGGTAGCACATAATGAAGATCGCTTTTATTGGCTGTGTAGAGTCGAGTTACGTTTTCCTACGTACTTTGTTAGCAATGAAAGATATCACTGTTGTTGCTGTAGTTACCAAGGCTGAATCTGCAATTAATTCAGACTTTTGTGACCTTTCTGAGATTAGTAATCGATACTCGGTCCCACTTCACTATGAAGATACAGCAAACCGAGAAGCAACCTACGAATTCTTAAATTCTTTCGATATTGATCTCATTTACTGTTTGGGATGGAGTTACTTACTCCCCAAACGAGTGATAGCACTAGGGAAAGTTGGCGCAATTGGCTTTCATCCTGCAAAGTTGCCAGAGAATCGTGGCAGGCACCCTTTAATTTGGGCACTAGTGCTGGGCCTTCAAGAAACTGCATCAACATTTTTTTTGCTGGATGAAGGAATGGACTCGGGTCCGATCATCAGTCAGGAACCGATACCTATCTTGGCGGCCGATAATGCCAGAACGCTATATAGCAAAGTCATGGATACTGCGGTGAAACAATTAAAATCTCTGACGAGAAAGATCAAACAAGAAGGTCAAGTGTTAAGCATTCCACAAGACCATGACAAGGCAACGTACTGGAGAAAGCGCACCCGAATTGATGGATTAATTGACTGGAGAATGAACGCCGCTAGTATTCACAACCTCATTCGTGCACTAGCCCCACCTTATCCTGGCGCAGAATTTTTATACAAAGGTCGATACATCAAAGTGATTAGCAGCGAGATTGCATACCGTGCTGCCAATCTCAACATCGAACCAGGCAAAGTGATGAACAAAAGACCGGGAGCTGTATTAGTTAAATGCGACGGTCAAGACGCAATTTGGTTATGTAATTTGGATACCGACGAGATAGAAACGGGAGATTATCTATGAGTTGTGTGCTTATTGTTGCCCCCCACGCCGATGATGAAACATTAGGGTGTGGCGGCAGCATCCTGCGCTATATTGCTGAAGGACACAGCGTCCATTGGTTACTAATTACGCATCCAACCGAATCAGCAGGGTTTTGTCTGCAGCAAATTCAAAATCGTGAACAAGAAATAGAAAAAGTAAGTGCCTTATATGGGTTTCATGGTGTGCATCAATTAAGGCTGCCGCCAGCCCAACTAGATATTCAGCCCAAAGAGCAGCTCATCAAAAAAATAGCCAGCGTAATAAATACGGTTAAGCCAGAGCAAGTTTTTACAGCTTATAGAAACGATGCTCATAGTGATCATTGTGAGGTATATGATGCGGTCATGGCAGCAACTAAAACCTTTCGTTCCCCCTTTATTAAACGTGTATTGAGTTACGAGACAATGTCGGAAACCGACTTTGGGCTAAAACCAGAAGATGGCGGATTCCGACCTAATGTTTTTGTCAATATAGCCCCCTATCTAGAACAAAAATTAGACATACTGGAAGTTTACCAATCTGAACTAGGTGACTTTCCTTTCCCTCGCTCAAGAAAAGCCTTGGAATCGTTATCATATGTACGTGGAGCTCAATGCAACGCAATGGCTGCAGAGGCTTTCATGTTGATTAAGGAGGTTGTATGACGTTAATTATTGCAGAGGCCGGTGTTAATCATAATGGTGATGAAGCATTAGCCTATAAATTGATTGATGTGGCCAAAGAATCAGGTGCCGATATCGTAAAATTTCAAACATTCAAAGCAAAAAATTTAGTAACACGGCATGCACAACAAGCCAAATATCAAGCCATCAATATAGGGAAAGCAGAGTCACAGTTTGAAATGCTAGCAAGACTTGAACTCCCCCTTGACGCTCATTTTCGACTGAGGGATTACTGCAAAAGTCTCAATATTGAGTTTCTATCAACTGCATTTGATTCTGAGAGTTTGGACTTTCTAGTCAATCAGCTCAACCTGACACGTCTGAAAATACCTTCAGGGGAAATCACCAATGCCCCATTTTTGCTAGAGCACGCCAGAACCAATTGCAATGTTATTTTATCGACAGGGATGGCAACCTTAGCAGAAGTTGAGCAGGCTCTAGGTGTCTTGGCATTTGGCTATACTGCGCCCCAGGATGCGATTCCTAGCATTAGCGCTTTTCAAGAAGCCTATTGTTCAGAAGCCGGCCAGCTAGCGCTAAAAAAACAAGTAACCTTGTTGCATTGCACGTCAGAATATCCAGCTCCGTTGGAAGATATCAATCTTTCCGCAATGAATACTCTCGCTGATACTTTCGGTGTAAAAGCCGGGTACTCAGATCATAGTGAAGGGATTATTGTTCCAATTGCCGCCGTGGCAAGAGGAGCAGTGGTAATAGAAAAACACTTTACTCTGGATAAAGACATGGAAGGACCAGATCATAAAGCATCATTGAATCCCGATGAACTGAAGGCCATGGTAAAGGGGATAAGGTCAACAGAAATGGTGTTGGGAAATGGGATCAAAGAACCACGCCCTTCGGAATTGAAAAACAGGGACATTATTCGTAAAAGCCTAGTCGCAGCAAGAGATATTAGCGCTGGCGAATGCCTCGGCCCTGAATGTCTGAGCATCAAAAGACCCGGTAATGGCACAAGTCCATTCAAGTATTGGGAAATTTTGTCGACACAATCATCAAGGAGCTACAAAACTGACGACGAACTCTACGAGTAGATCATGAAATCGCCGTTATACAAACATGGCATGAAACCAAGTATCGCACGAAATGAAAGAGGCAGTCATCGCCATCAGCACAGGCGATATATGCAGAGAGAGTACTAATGAGCTACGACTGGAAGAATATTTTGGTCAGCCCGGAGCAGCCAATCCGCGATGTATTGCAGGTCATAGACAATGAGGCACTACGTATTGCCCTCGTGGTAGATACTAAGGAAATGTTATTGGGTGTTGTTACTGACGGTGATATTCGTCGAGGCCTGCTGAAAAACATCAGTATCCAGGATAAGGTTGAATTAGTAATGAACACTCGACCGTTAACCGGCAACAAGACGATGTCCCGTAATGAACTCGTGCAACTCATGGAGTATCACAAACTGCTAGCCATTCCTCTATTGGAAGACAACGCGAGGGTTGTGGGCTTAGAAACACTGCACAGGGTGGGACGGGCTGCGACCTACCAGAATCCAGTGCTACTGATGGCCGGAGGCTATGGCTCAAGGCTAAGACCTCTTACAAATAATTGTCCTAAGCCTATGCTCAGAGTAGGAAACAAACCTATCCTTGAAATATTGCTCAAAAATTTCATCAAGGCCGGATTTGTCAACTTTTTCATTTCAACTCATTATCTGTCCGAAGTCATAGAGGAATATTTTGGCAACGGAGAAAAGTGGGGAGTCAGTATCAAGTATGTCTATGAAGATACCCCCTTAGGTACAGCAGGAGCGCTCAGTTTACTGCCCAAGGAGCTGCCGGACCTTCCCGTATTAATTATCAACGGAGACATCCTGACTAATGTTGATTTTGATAGATTATTAAAGTTTCACAACAAGAATAATGCTGATGCGACAATGTGTGTCAGAGACTATGAGTATCAGGTTCCCTTTGGCGTAATAAAGGGGAATGGCATAACAATTACCGAGTTAGAAGAGAAACCTATCCAGAGATTTTTCGTCAATGCAGGTATATATGCAATAAGCCCTGAAATAATAAACACAATAAGCAAGCAAGAGAAACTAGATATGACAGACTTACTTGACTCCATCATCAACAAGTCAGGAAAGGTAATCATGTTTCCGATACATGAATATTGGATGGACATTGGTCGACTTGATGACTTCCACCGAGCACAACTTGATGTTGCAAATATTTTATTTTAGTCAGCAAAAGCACGCACATGCACAATGATAAATCCATCATGGCACTTGTACCGGCCAGAGGTGGCAGTAAAAGGCTTCCTAATAAGAACATACTAGACTTCAATGGCTGCCCACTTATAGCCAGAAGCATATATGCGGCGCAAAAAAGTAAGTACATAGATTCTATTGTAGTAAGTACTGATGACCTAGCAATAGCTAAAATTGCCTCAGAATGCGGTGCTGACGTACCATTTTCTAGACCAGAACAACTGGCTACCGATAGTTCAACATCAAATGATGTAATTTTGCATATGTTAGCTTCTGTTGATCAAAAGCCCGATATTCTCATGCTGCTACAACCGACTTCCCCGCTACGAAGAACAATTGATATCGACAAATGTATAGAATTGTTATTCGAAAAATCAGCAGACGGCATTGTATCGGTTACAGAATGCGAGCACCCCCCTATATGGACAAATTTTCTTCCAGATGATGGTTGTATGGAAAATTTTGTTAGGCAAGAGCAGCTAAAAGCCAGTCAAAAATTCCCCACCTACTACCGATTAAACGGTGCCATCTATTGCTTTAAGAGTGATTATTTATTGAAAAACAAAGGTATACATTACGGAAAAAAGGTTTATGCCTATTTGATGGAAAGGGAGCACTCTGTCGACATTGATGTACAGCATGACTTTGATTACGCCTTGTATCTAGATAGAAAGACATGCGGTTCAAAGACTTGAACCAAATTGTCTCTTTTCACTAAACATTGCAGTTATGGAGATGGGCTTGAGAAGAAAAATTTTAATTCTTGGCGGAGGTGGATTTATCGGAACTCACCTCCATCAAAAACTAAAGTCTGAAGGATATCAGGTGCAGATCACTGTCAGATCTAATCAGTGTAAAGACATTGAGCCTATCAATACAATTATCGGCGATATTGATACAGGATTGTTGGATAGCTGCGATGAACCAGATTATATTTTTCATCTTGCAGGTGGTTCCTCTGTACTAGAATCACAAACCAGCCCTCACTCAGATTTTCTGAAAACCCTTCCCAATATTAGCTCATTGATGAACAAAATGTATCGGGACTGGAAAAGAAGCAAACTGCTGTTTATCTCCAGTGCGGCTGTCTACGGGAAGTACGCGACAGCGAAAACGTCAACGAAATGCCAACTTTCCCCAATATCTGTTTATGGACTACACAAGAAAATTGCGGAAGAAATAATTCTCTATTACGTGAAAACCTTTGGCGTAAGAGCAAAAATCATTCGCCCATTCTCCATATTCGGGGAAGGACTAAAAAAACAGCTTCCCTGGGATGTATTAATAAAAGCCAGAAACGGTGACTTTACTTTTTTTGGCTCAGGTGAACAACAGAGAGACTGGGTGTACATAGAAGACTTTATACAGTTTCTTACCCAGCAAATTGACGCGAACATTCCTTATACCGGCGAAATAGTTAATGCAGGTAATGGCCAAGCAGTGAAGATAAGCCATGTTATCTCTCGCCTTCTTTGCCTCTCAGGTTATACAGATCCCCCAATATTTTCCGGAAAGGATAAAATCGGAGACCCCGATTGCCTCGTTGCCGATCCCTGCGAGCAAGCACAAAATACATTTTCATCCTTAAGAAAAACACCTCTCGATACAGGGTTGTCGAGATATATAAGTTGGTTCAATGAGTCTCAAATATGATTAGAGTTGGCATACCAGTTGTTATTCATGATAACGCTTGGATGGGAGGTTTAAACTACTTCTTAAGCCTGCTCTCGGTAATCAATGAGTATAATGAAAAAGAACTTGAAGTTTTTGTTTTGACCAACAGAAGCGACATATTTAACAATAGTTACAGAAAGCACATTAAAGTAATACAAGCTGACTTTTTACTTAACAAATCTGAAAGAGTAAGAAATCTATGCAGACACTTTGAAACTGATATAAGGCTCGCATATTACTCGAAAATTTATAAACTTGATGTCATTACTCATGCTTTGCCGGGTAAACGTTTCACTGCTAATACATTGTATTGGATGCCAGATTTTCAACATTGCTATTTACCCAAGTTATTCAGTGATATAGAGATTGAAAACAGAAACAAAAACATTGAATTAGTTGGAAATCGTTGCAGCAACATTTTGCTCAGCAGTCATGCAGCCGAATCTGACTTCAGACAATTTTATCCACATCTAGGACATGTAAAATCACATGTTCTGAATTTCACACCAAACATTGAAATTGAATCAATAAAAAAACACAAAAATAAAAACAAACAAAATAATATTAGCGAAAATTTTTTTTATGTACCTAATCAGTTTTGGGTTCACAAGAACCATGATGTAATCATAGATGCACTAAGCCATCTTCCACCAGAAGTAAAAATTTATTGCACTGGAAACACCAGTGACATTAGAAATCCAGAACACTTTAAAAACATTGAGAAGAAAATAATTAATTCTGGATTGAAGGACAGGTTTGTCGTACTTGGCCTGGTAGACAGAAACGAAATGATTAGTTTACTACTTAACTGTCTCGCAGTAATCAATCCATCCTACTTCGAGGGATGGAGCTCAACCGTTGAAGAAGCCAAATGTTTAGGCAAGAAACTTATTCTTTCAGATATCCCCGTCCACCGAGAACAAGCACCAATCGATGCACTTTATTTTCCAGCGGAAGATCCCATTTCACTTGCAAACCATCTCAAAAATGTATGGCAGAATAGAGATGAAGAAAAACAAAGAGAGAAAGCTAGATATATTGAGTCAATTAAACAACATCAACTTTCTAGAGAAATTTTTGCAAAAAAATACCAGTCTATAGTGCATGCAATGCTCACAGCCAAAAATTGAGGTGAAAATGCAAAAAGATATTGAGAACTTAATCATTGAGCATGTCGAAATAGCAGTAAGAAATGGACTTTCAAAACTAAACAAAAGAATTAGCGAGCTTATGCTTCTGCAAGGTAAACAACTTTGCATAGAAAATGAAAAAAGATTGGAGGTAAACTCTATTCATGATGTCGAGTTTAGAGTTTTCTCTCAGTTTGGTGAAGATGGAATAATACAATACCTCATTAAGAAAACTAATATTAAGGTTGAGGAAAGGATATTTATTGAGTTCGGAGTTGAGAATTATTTAGAGTCTAACACTAGATTCTTGCTCATGAATAATAACTGGAGAGGCTTGGTATTTGATGGCTCACCAAAAAATATAGAGTCAATTAAAAGCCAAGATTATTATTGGCGACATGACTTGACAGCCAAAAGCGCATGGATAACTAGAGATAATATCAATGAATTATTGACAGAAAATGGATTTGGGGGAGATATTGGGATTCTGAGCATAGATATTGACGGCAATGACTATTGGGTTTGGGAAGAAATAAGTTGCGTCAACCCTGTTATTGTCATCACTGAATGGAATAGCGTTTTTGGTGCAGAAAAGTGCATTTCTATCCCATACGATGCTGAATTCAATAGAAGCACTGCACACCATAGTAACCTTTTTTATGGTGCATCAATATCAGCCTTGTCTTTCCTCGCCGAGAAGAAAGGCTACTCTCTTGTTGGCTCAAATAGCGCAGGAAACAATTTATTTTTTGTTCGAAATGATAGATTGAACGGTTTGAAAGAGGTGAGTATTGAGGAAGCATACATTGAATCCAAGATAAGAGAATCAAGAGACAAAGAGGGAAAACTGAGTTACTTATCAGGAAAGAGCAGAATTGATGAAATAAGGGGAATGGTAGTTACAGATGTCATTAGCCTTGAAGAATTAGTATTGTGATAAGTAATAACCAAATGAAAAAAATATTTATTGAGTTTTTTAGTTGCACACCTCACGTTGGTCAGTCTTTTGATATAGCTAAAAATTATGTGGATAGAAACTTTGAGGTCGAATATTATTTTCTTGGTGAATCTGTTCCTTATAAAGAATTCTTACACGACACTTTACACCCATTACTGAAGGTATTGGGTTTTGATGGTCGAACAAAAAAAATATCAAAACTAATCAATGGTGGAAAATTCAAATATTTAGAACCAAAAATAAGGCTTAAAAAAAGCGAAAATATTACAGTATCAGATCTGGAATCACTCAAATCCCTCCAATACAAAAGCTTTAATGTCGGACTGGGGATTACATCCTCATTAATTTCTTACTTAAAAGATCCATCACCAAACCTAGAGCCATATCAAGATATCATAAATGACATGTATATTAGCTCTATATCTGTCTATGAGTTCACCAAATCACTTTTAGAAAAGGAAGACAAAGAGAATATTGAAGTAATATTCATGAACGGACGATTTTGTTGTTATCGTGCAGTTTATGAGGTCATAAAAGAACTCAATATTCCTTTTAAAATTCACGAGGGTGGTTGCGATAGCTCACACTATACAGAATATCCAAGTCGACCACACGATTTAGTCAGAAATCAACAATATATGATTAGCGAGTGGGATAATTTACCATGTAAGGAAGAAGCCAAAAGTATTGCTAGTGATTTTTTCTCTAAAAACCGAAAGGGAATAGGTGAAATTGGTTACATTGAGCGATTTTCAAAAGGTCAAATCGAAGGTCAACTCCCCCCTCTTCCGAATAAAAAAATAATATCTTTCTTTACATCTACAGAAGATGAATATGAAGGACTTTTTGATATCGTAGATAAACGGATTTGGAAAACTCAGTTCTCTCTCATCGATGATCTTCTCTACTTTACCGATAATAATCCGGCATACCATTTGGTAGTTAGAATCCATCCACATATGAAGAAAAGCTCACCAAAACTTCTTGCTACCTGGCATGAGGACTTGGAAAAGCTAGCATCAACACATAGCCTGACCATAATAGATGAGAGTTCTAAATGCAGTTCCTATTCGCTAATAGATGTGTCACACAAAGTTGTTACCTATGGCTCACAAACTGGCATTGAAGCCGTGTTTTATGGAAAGCCCTCAATAATGGCAGGGCCAATAGCTTGGTATTCAGAGTTGGACTGTGTATACAAACCAGCATCTAGTGATGAACTTTTCTCATTGTTATCAAGTGGAGAATTGGTTGTTGAACCAGAAAAAACACTGCCATACGGATATTACATGGCAACAAGAGGAAAACGACTGACGCATTACCAGCATAAATCTGAACATGGCCCTTTATTCAAGGGTAAAATTATTGCTGAGAAGTCAATCCTTCTTTCCAAGGTAAATAGATTTACCTTCAGAGTATTTTCTCGCAGCAAGAATAAAAAGAAAAATATATTCGTCTTTGGGTCTGGAAAAAATGGAGAGGATTTTTCCTTACTAAATTTATCCAAATTTAATATTAAGGGTTTTTTGGATAACAACAGTTCAAAGCATGGAAAGTCTTTGAATGGCATAACTATTTTTTCCCCAGATGCCATTTTAACATCCGAATTTGACGCTATTTATGTAGTAAGTGAACATGCAGCAGACATTTACAGGCAACTTATTGATTTAGGGGTTAACCCTGACAAAATTCTCTTTCACAACTCACTAGTTACCTTATATTAAGGCGATCTTAGATGTTAAAGAATATTAAATTCAAATTCTTCAAATGGATGCTTAGAGAGTTAGAAAATACCAGAAAAGAAATCAATCACACTAGAGAGTGCACGGTAGGAAATTCAACAACACTTGCTGCAGAGGCAAAAGTTGAGAATTTAGCAAGAGGAAAAGAACGAGTTGTTATTGGTAATAATACTTATATCCGTGGTCACTTGTTAACCTACGGGCATGGGGGAAAAATTAATATTGGTGATTGGTGTTATGTAGGGGAAGGGACAAAAATTTGGTCAATGGATAGCATTAGCATAGGTAATAGAGTCCTAATTTCTCATAATGTAAATATCCATGACGGTACAGCCCACTCTCCCATTCCTGACGAAAGGCATGCTCAGTTCAAAGCAATAATAACATCAGGACACCCCAAGAGTGTTGATGCATTGCCTGGCATTAAAAGCAAAGCCATTATCATCGAAGATGATGTATGGATTAACTTTGGCGTTACAGTACTAAGAGGTGTAAGGATTGGCAAGGGATCTATTATAGCTGCGGGTGCCATAGTCACCCAAGACATCCCACCAGGCACAATATTTATGAACAAAGTAACCCCCATCATTTATGAGGTTTAATGCATATATACTAGTTCACTTACAGTAAATTTAGCCTGCCTTAGCATGATTTTCAGTTAAAAAAGTGGGAGAGAAATATTTTGGAAAGAACAGAGCTTAAAGTACTATTTCTTGGTAAGGCTAATGATACTTGGACATCTAAAGCATCAAAGTTTATTAAGCAGTATACTAATGATTTAGAGGAATACTATGGAGAATGGGGCACTCCCTATCCCGAGTCCTTAAAGAACTGGTCAGGAGATCTAGTGATATCTTACCTTTCCAGATGGATACTTCCTGAAAGTCTACTTAAGTCAGCAAAACTCGCAGCCATTAATTTCCATCCAGCCCCTCCAGAATACCCAGGAATAGGTTGCTGTAATTTTGCGCTTTATAACAATGCAGCAGTGTACGGTGCAACCTGCCATCTGATGGAGGCTGAAGTAGATACTGGCGCCATAATACGCGTTAAGCGATTTCCAATTTTAGAATGCGATAACGTATCGACATTGCTGACCAAAACTTATGACATACAACTGAGTTTATTTTATGAAGTCATGGGTGAGGTACTTACCAACAACTCAATCTCATTAACCAATGAAAAATGGTCTGAGAAAAAATATACAAGAGCAGAGCTCAACGCACTTAGCGAGATTAAGTACAACATGTCAGCGAATGAAATTAGAAAAAGGATTAGAGCTACAAGCTTCAAAAATTTTCAACCATCTATTGAAGTTGGTGGTTACAGGTTTTACTTTAGAAATGAGCAGAGTTGATGCCTGCATGTCGTATGTAAAACACAGTATACCTAATTCCCGCGGACAGAACTGGGCAGATTAACTAAACGTTTAGCATAGTAGTCCGTCTTTTCAAGATTACCTTTTATGCATCCTTTGTATATTTCCAGTTGATGCATGGGTTTCCAGACGGCTCTTAGCATCACTTTCGCTTCAACAGATTCGTTTAGTAGCTTATTTCGGGCAGACTCTGAAGGACATAAAACTGCGTTGAGCCAATAATTAGAACGCGAGTAGTCAGGTTCACGAATAAACTCAAAGTCCGAGCCGTCAAAATACTCTTGGTAACTAGATGCTATAAGTCTTTTATCCACAATAAAGTTCTCTAATTGCTCGAACTGTGCGCAACCTAATGCAGCATTCAAATTTGGCATACGAAAATTAAATCCATACTCATCATGCTCAAACTCAAAGCTATGTGGGAGTTTAGCGGTTGTAGTTATATGCTTGAGGTAGCGAGCTGCGCTTTTTTCTTTGCATAGCACCATGCCCCCGCCACCTGTAGTCAGAATTTTATTACCGTTGAAGCTCAAAGCCGCATATGTTGTTCCCAAGCTACCACAACATTTCCCCCTGTATAATGAACCCAAGCTCTCTGCGGCGTCTTCAATAATTGCGATGTCCCACTGCTCGCACACTGCTATCAGTTCATCCATTTGCACAGGGTGTCCAAAAGTGTGCATTGGGACAACAGCTTTAACTATCTTCCCGCTCTGCTTATGCATACACCCCCGTGCAGTAACAACACAGTTTTCATCCAGAAAAGTTTTGAGTGCATCAGGGCATAGCCCAAGGCTGATACTGGATATGTCGACAAATACAGGAGATGCACCAAGCCAATGTATGGCATTGCAGGTAGCCACAAAGGTCATAGACTGGGTGATAACCAGGTCGCCATATCCTACCCCTGAAGCGTAAAGGGCTACCTGTAGCGCTGATGTACCGTTTACCACCGCAACCGCACCTGCCACTCCACAGTAATTAGCCAAACTATCTTCAAATTGATCAACATAGGCGCCAACGCTAGAGACATAAGTTGATTCAATCGTATGCTGAACATAGAGTGATTCATTGCCAGTAAAAATGGGAGCGTGCAGCGGAATAAAATCACTTGTGTTATATAAATCGCGGATAAAACTAAATAACGGATTTTGCATTGTTCAGCTACTTGTTGTACACGGATGTGTTGTAACGCGACAAATTTTCAGCCTTGCAAAACCAATCTATAGTCTGTCTAAGTCCAATTTCTAGAGTCGTTTCAGGAACATAGCCGGTAAGGGATTTAAGCTTGGTGTTATCCCCCCAAAGCCTGAATACTTCTGAGTCCTTTGGCCTTAAGCGCTTCTCATCAAGTTCAAAGGACACATCGCTGTTCATCAGGCGTTTAATCATGTTCAATGTGTCAGCTACAGAAACTTCATAGTTTGAAGCGATATTAATCACTTCACCAACGGCTGCTTCAGACATGCTAATTGCCTCGAAGCCTTTGCAGATGTCTGCTACGTAGTTAAAATCCCTTGTTGGATTCGTGTCACCTAACTTAATCAGTTTGGCACCATCTGCAATCTGACCAATGATAGTTGGAATCACCGCTCTGGCAGACTGTCTAGGTCCATAGGTATTGAATGGTCTGGCAATGCTCACAGCTAAACCAAAAGAGTGGTAGAAGCTCATTGCCACTGCATCAGACGCAATTTTTGAAGCGCTATAGGGTGACTGGGCCTGTAAAGCATGTTTTTCATCAATTGGCACATACAACGCCGTTCCGTAGACTTCACTCGTTGAGGTTTGAATAAAACGTTTTACCCCCGTTTCCACTGCGGCCTGCAACATGTTCAATGTACCGCTCACGTTGGTATCAATGTAACTTTGTGGCGCTTGATAAGAATATGGAATCGCAATTAACGCAGCCAAGTGGAAAACGACATCAATCTCTCGGCACAGCTCTACACAGAAACTCTTGTCGCGAACATCACCAAAGACTATTTTCAAACTCGCATGTTTTATTTCGTTTAACCAGCCTGCCGAGTTAAATGAATTGTATTGAACCAGCGCACGCACCTGATAACCATTAGCTAACAAATGCTCAACTAAATGAGAACCGATAAATCCATCAGCCCCAGTAACTAAAACGTGACGCATATCGCCCTACTCAACTTATTAATCGCTGCAATAAACTTGCAGTCAAACACTTGATCTGAATGCTCAGATGAGCAACTCGCCATTCTTCACCGCCCATTGCCAAACATTTTGAAGACCATTCGACAATGAAGTGCTTGCCTGCCAACCTAATTCAGATAAAGAACTAATATCCAGTCTCTTGACAGGAGTGCCTTCTGGTTGGCTACAATCAAATGCTAATTCTCCCCGAAAGCCGCTTATAGCTTGCAGTAGTTCGGCCAACTCACGAATTGAACAGTCTGTACCCGTACCTAAATTGATATGCGAGCACATAGGATCTAATTTCCGCCAATACTGAGTTTGCGGGATAGCCATTAGGTACAAACAAGCGGCTGCCAGATCATCAACATGCATAAATTCGCGCCTGGCTTTGCCGCTTCCCCATATATCCACATGAGGTTCATTGTTTTGTATGGCCCTGTGGAATTTCCTTATCAACGCGGGAATAACATGACTGTTCTTTGGATGAAAGTTGTCATAGGGGCCATACAGATTAGTCGGCATTGCACTGCGATAATCCCTGCCATACTGCCGGTTGTAACTTTCGCACAGCTTAATACCGGCAATTTTAGCTATTGCGTAAGCTTCATTGGTGGGTTCCAGTGGCCCGGTTAACAACGCCTTTTCAGATATTGGCTGAGGGGCGAACTTGGGATAGATACAACTGGAACCTAAAAACAGAACTTTCTGCACATCGGCTAAATGGGCAGCATGAATAAGGTTGCTCTGTATCATCATATTTTGATAGATAAACTCAGCCGGAAAAGTGTTGTTGGCGTAAATCCCCCCCACTTTAGCCGCTGCCAAATACAGCTCATCGATTCGATGCTGTTGAAAAAAAGCATGTACAGCTCGCTGGTCGGTGAGATCCAGTTCAGTGCGGGGCGCCGAGATTAGCTCTACATCGGCATCTAGAGCAAGTTGCCGGCACAAGGCTCGCCCAACCATACCGAGATGTCCGGCGACATATACCCGTCGCTTATTCATGAAGTCCCCCTGCCATTTATCCTTCACCACTTAAAGCACAATCAAAGCCATTGCGCTTTAAAAAGGCCACCCTTTGCGCTTCGACCAAATCATGACGAGTCATTTCTTCGCAAAGCGAACGCACATCAATCTTAGGCTGCCATCCCAGTTTTTCTTTCGCCTTACTGGCATCTCCCAGTAAGGTCTCCACCTCAGCAGGACGAAAATACTTGGGATCGATACGCACAACAATGTCGCCAGGCTTTAATGCTGGCGCACAGTCTCCTGTAATGCTCTCAACAACGGCAATCTCTTCTATGCCTTGCCCTTCAAAGCGTAATTGCACCCCCAATTCAGCCGCCGCCCACAGAATAAACTGTCGCACCGAATATTGCTGACCAGTTGCTATCACAAAGTCCTCTGGCTGAGATTGTTGCAGCATCAGCCATTGCATATAGACGTAGTCTTTGGCGTGCCCCCAATCTCGCAACGCATCAATATTGCCCATATACAAACAATGCTCCAGACCCTGAGCAATATTCGCCAAACCACGAGTAATTTTTCGGGTTACAAAAGTTTCACCACGACGTGGCGACTCATGATTAAACAAAATGCCGTTGCATGCGTAAATGCCATAAGACTCGCGATAATTGACCGTGATCCAATAGGCATAAAGTTTGGCAGCAGCATAAGGGGAACGGGGATAAAAAGGTGTGCTCTCTCGTTGCGGGGTTTCCTGCACCAGACCATAAAGCTCCGACGTGGATGCCTGATAGAAACGAGTCTTATCCTGCAGTCCCAGCAATCGGATTGCTTCAAGTAAGCGCAGCGTACCAAGCCCATCAACATCAGCCGTATACTCTGGCTCTTCAAAACTCACGGCTACATGGCTCTGTGCACCCAAGTTGTATATTTCATCGGGTTGAATCTGCTGTACCAAGCGAGTCAGGTTCGATGTGTCGGTTAAGTCACCGTAATGCAATATAAAGTTACGATTATCTACATGCGGATCCTGGTAGAGGTGGTCGACTCGTTGAGTATTAAAGGAAGATGAGCGGCGCTTAATACCATGCACCTCATATCCTTTTTCCAGTAAGAGCTCTGCCAGGTAGGAGCCATCCTGTCCCGTAACACCAGTTATCAGCGCAACTTTTTTACTACTCATAAATATCAAACCATCTCAATACCGTTATGCCTGGATTTTGCGCCACTATCATGTCCTCAATCTGTTTGTAATGTTCACCTTCAATGGCATTGATGACAACGTCGACAGGTAAATTTTCCGCTAATGCAATCACATCTCGTCCCATACAAGGAGATTGTCCGCCGGTTGTTGTCACAAAGCACACCAGCTCTGCGTCATTAGCAGCAAGTATTTGCGCAATAAGTACCGACATCTGCCCGGTGCCAAAAATGGCAATACGCTGGTGATTCAAAGTCGCAGTTAAGGGCTGTTTGTTCAGCACACTCGCCAGCAACGATTTACACTGACTAAACTGGGCTTTGCAGGCTTCCACCGATAAAGTCCCAGCGCCCTCAATACTCAGCATCTGATAGATATCCTTTAGCTCGGCTTGTAATTTATCCGCGTGTTTAAGGTCACTGCTAAAACCACCGCGTTCAAAGCACGCGACGGGTTCATTTAAAAAGCATCCCGAAACAGACGTAATAGCTTTGAGCATAATGTAAGAATCCGCCGCAATATCAAAGTAACGGGGAAATCCCCCAGCTTGACGCAGCCAGTCCCTGCGGACGAAGAAGCCTTGATGGCAAGGATGTTGAAAGGATATATCTTTGAAATTCAAAAGCTTGGAATTCTGCAGCCACATTGCCTGGGTAGTGGGATCTTTCAACATGACTTTAGCACTTACGTATTCCAGACCATCACTAAAGCTATCGAGTACTTGTCGAATGGCTCCCGCATGCAACAATACGTCATCTGAATTCAGGTAATAGATAATGTCACCCGTTGCCCACTCCAGCCCTTTATTAAAGGCATCATAAATCCCTTCATCAGGCTCGGAATGTACCTGCTTGATATGCGGAAAATCATTAACAATGGCCAGTGTAGAATCACTTGATTGACCATCAACAATGATATGCTCAATTTGTTCAAGGCAGTCTTGCACAGCAACACTTTGCAAGCATGCACGCAAGGTTTTGGCGCTGTTGTAAGTTGCCGTAATAATTGACACTTTCATTAAGCAATCACCATAAAATCAGACCACTCCACCCAACCCGCGTTGATAAAGAAGCTGCAGATCTCATCCCGCACAGGCTGAGCTGCAATCACAACGCCTTTAGGCAGAGTTTCACTGAGTGCCAGTACCGGGTATCGGCCCAGCTCTGGTGCATAAAAATCGGCAGCGTTTCGGTCGATAAAGCCGCTGGCACTGAGCCCTATTTCAGGTAGGCTCTGCATAATACCCTTGGCCAGCGCGCCGGTTCCATATATCCAAAGCTCACCATGTCGCTGATGTAAAGCCCGCAATTCGTCTTGCTTCAGCTCAACCAGGGTTTTAGCGAAATGTAGGGCAGAATCGGCTTTGGTTGTTACGGATGATTGGCTCAATCGCATTTTAACCAGGCATTCAGGCACACAGCCAATACCTACCCCACTTTTCACGGCCCGATAAAATAAACTGTAATCTTCGCCGATTCGGGTATCAGGATAACCAATGTCTTTGACCACATCGGTTCTGGCAAAGTAGCTGGTATGGACCACACAATTCCAACGCATTAGTTGTAAAGCCAGAGCCTGAGGTGTGTCGATGCTATTGTGCTGAGGCTCTTTTACCTGTCGAAACTGACGGTAGCGCTCACTACCGGCTACCACAGGATCGTCAGTAAAATACTCAAAATAGCTTTTCACCATGCCAAGTTCAGGATGCGCCAACAAAAAATCCCTTTGTTTTTCAAAGCGCTGAGACATACAGATATCATCAGCGTCGACTTTGGCAATAAATGCGGAATTAACCCATTGTAGCGCTTGATTTAGACGATACCCTACTCCCGCATTATCAGCTTGTGGATAGAGGCGGATTCGTGGGTCGCCGTAAGACCTAATTTTTTCCACCGTACCATCTGTGGAACCATCGTCAACAATCAACAGCTCAAAGTCTGCGAGGGTCTGTGCCAATATACTTTGGATGGTCTCCCCCACCACATCAGCGCAATTGTAGGTGGTCATTAACGCGGTCACACTAGGTGCGGACATATCAACGTAGTTCCCGTTCAACCTGGGCGATTACTGCCATGGCCTGCTTAATGGCGGTTGAGGAAATATCCCGGGTTCTGGGCAGATATACCACCTCACAGTGCTGTTTAAGTTCGTCAAACTTGCCCTGCCAATCATCTCCCATGACAAAGACATCAACTTGGTATTTTTCGATATCGTCGATTTTTTGCAGCCAGTCGCGTTCGGAAATCACTTGATCAACATAGCGACAGCTTTCCACTACGGCATGGCGATGTTCATAAGGAACCAGGGTTGTTTTACCTTTCTGACGATTAAAGTCATCGGTAGACACAGCGACAATCAGCCGCTCTCCCAGGCTTTTCGCCCGCTTGAGTAAATTCACATGACCAATATGGAACAGATCAAAGGTGCCGTAAGTGATGACAGTTTTCATGCTGATACTTCCTCCCGCATCCCTATACATCGGCAGTAACCGCCAATTTCTTTACTCTTTGCTTTACAGCCGGTCAGCTATCTGCAGATTCGGTAAATATTGAATGGATACTTTGCGCTAAGCTATCTGCCGGGATCGGGCCGATATGCGGATCTGTGGCATAGTCAGGAATTAATCTACGTGGATCCATATCACCACAAATCACCAAACTAGCGCAGTTCACCGCTGTGGCTTGCCACTGTGCACCAAAGGGTACCGTGACCAACAAATCCGAAGCTTTTAATCGCATCAAGGTATTGCGCACTGAAGCATCCTGCTTAGGAATACTCCATACCTGATAACCAAGCGCCGTCAGCTCTGCCTTTAATTGGTCTGCAAAAGGATAGTCATAGGCACTATTTTCACTAAAGGGGGCCAATGCCACGACTTTCCTTTCTCCTTTTTGGTCGGAAGACGTTGCAGACTCAGGTAAGTTAACCGACATATCCATTTCAATCTGGTCAAAACCACAACAATGACGCAAGTAAAATTCTGGGTAGCCATAATCCAATTGCGGCGATGATTGCCACCATGGCGTATGCCAGCGAGCCATGGCGAAAAAATCGCTGCGTAAATAGTTTGCCGCATCATTCACATATTCGGGTCTGAGTTGTTGGGACTGAAATTGGTCAATCAGCTCTTGTACCGACAAACTTATGTAATTCCCCACCACAGGTTCACCGGCATCTTTAAGAAAACGGGATAAAAAACAAGGCATAAATGCAGTATCCAGACAGACTATCTGGCTATATCCTTCGGCGATGATCTGCTCGGCGAGCCCTAAAAAGGTTTCCATAGCAGGAATAATATGCTCCGGCCATTGATGCTGTTCCAATCCACTAACCGTTGCATCAGGCTCCGCAGCTTTAACCAATTCTTTACCTTGGGCAAAACCCATAAAATGCAGGCTGGCTTCGGGAAAACGTTGGCGAAAATAACGTAGCGCCGGTACACCGATACACAGCGCATCGCCTTTATCCAACATCCTGATTAAGAGAATTTTATTAGTCTTTTTTATTGCCACTTTGTATTTCGCTCTGAATAAATGAAAGCGTGCGATTGCACTTAGGCCAGGCTGCCGATCAATGTGTTAACCACCTGCAACTGCTGCGGCTCATCGAGCGCGGGGTATAATGGCAAGGTAATGGCGCGTTGATAAAAGGCTTCGGCATGAGGGAAATCTCCTGGCCTGAATCCCAGTTGACGATAATAAGGCTGCAAATGGATAGGGATATAATGCACATTCACACCAATGCCTTGCTGCTGCAGTTTGACAAATATATCGGCACGCTCGTGCTCTAACAACTCGATGCTGTACAGGTGCCAGGCACTGCGCGCGCTCTCGCTGCCGGCAGGTAGATTCAGCGGCAAATCAGCCAGTAAATCATCATAGCGCAGTGCAATAGCTGCTCTGGCCTTGATGAAATCATCCAATTTAGTTAACTGTGATATGCCCAGGGCGGCGTGCAAATCGCTTAAACGGTAGTTGTAGCCCAATGCAACCTGTTGATAGAACCAAGGACCTTCGCTTTTCCCCTCCATCAATCCTGGGTCACGGGTAATACCATGACTGGAGAATAATCGCAGCGTTTTGGCAAGCTCGGCATTGTTGGTCAACACTGCCCCACCTTCGGCGGTGGTAATGGACTTCACTGGATGAAAACTAAGCACACATGCATCAGAATACTGACAACTGCCAACCGGTCTATTTTCATAGTGACCGCCTAGGGCATGACTAGCATCTTCGATCAGCGCAATCCCCAAAGGTTGGGTTATCGCCCTGATTTCCTGCATATTGCAGCTCAAACCTGCATAGTGAACAGGGATAATAACCTTGGGGAGCTTATTACTTATCTTGGCTTGTTTAAGCTTATCTTCCAGAGCCGCCACACACATATTGCGGGTAGCCGGGTCTATATCGACAAAATCGACATCTGCGCCACAATAACGGGCACAGTTTGCCGACGCGACAAAAGAAATAGGCGATGTCCAGACAAGGTCGCCCGGCCCAATGCCAAGGGCCAAACAAGCAATATGTAATGCTGAGGTACCACTGTTCACTGCAACTGCATGTGTTGCCTGGCAGTAGGCCGTAAGCGCATTTTCAAATTTAGGTACTTGTTGTCCCTGAGTCAGGAACTGATTCTCCAGGACGTCCACCACGGCTGCCACATCGATAGGGTCAATGTGATGGCGACCATAGGGAATCATAGAGCCGTCTCGTTTAATTGCCGTAACTCTTCAACTGTCAAAAAGTGAGGGTTCTTGCCTGAGTGATATTCAAAACCATCAGCCACATCACGGCCCTCTTCCCCCAGCTTGTTTTTATGGTAATTAATGTTCTTTTCAAAGAAGGTGATGGGCGGACGAATTACAAAGTGATCGTCAAATTCCACACTATGATGAGCGGTTTCCTCCGGCACCATCATCTCGTGGATCTTTTCTCCGGGACGAATACCAACGACCTCGTATTCCCGACGACCACTGACGGCTTCAACTAAATCAAGAATATGTACTGATGGGATCTTAGGCACAAAGATCTCACCGCCTTGCATACGTTGAAAACTATTGATTACAAATTCAACGCCTTGATCCAGCGTAATCCAAAAACGTGTCATCTGCTCGTGGGTAACAGGGAGTTTACTCTCTCCTTGGTTGACCAACTTTTGGAAAAAAGGCACCACAGAGCCTCTCGACCCGACCACGTTACCATAACGTACAACGGCGAAACGCGTGCCTTTTGCCCCTGAAATATTGTTAGCAGCCACAAACAACTTATCAGATGCCAGTTTTGTTGCACCATACAAATTAACCGGGTTTGCCGCTTTGTCTGTAGAAAGTGCAATGACTTTTTTAACATCAGATTCTATCGCCGCTTCCAAGACATTCTGCCCCCCCATGATATTGGTTTTAATGCATTCCATGGGGTTATATTCCGCGGCAGGAACTTGCTTAAGTGCAGCGGCATGCACAACAAAATCCACGCCACGCATAGCGGTCTTTAATCTATGCTTGTCCCGAACATCACCCAAAAAATAACGCATACTAGGGTGATAAAAGCTTTGCTGCATTTCCGACTGTTTTAGCTCATCACGGCTATAAACAATCAAACGTGTAGGAGAGTAGTCTTTTAAAATCCTGGCGATAAAACGTTGACCAAAGGAGCCTGTGCCTCCGGTAATAAGAACTGTCTTATTATTAAACATACAAACTATCCTCGCCCACTAAATAAGGGAAATGTTCAGAGACTCTAGTCTTCTTCTCTGCAATTAAGCCTCGTTCTTCTTCTCTAGAGGCCAAGTTCTCTCCAGACCATCCAAGCCCCATATAAGCTCCCCGATTACCGGAGTTAACGATCAGCTTTTGGATACTTTGAGGTTTAGAATAAAAACACACTGAGTCAACAAAATTATATGCATAAAGCGATGAAACCAGTCTCTTGGCCGCCTCACTCAACTGGACAGGATGACCAGTTTCACAAATGAGTTTAGCAGCGATAAAACGGCAGTCTTTAAATATGTCAAAGTACCCATTAAACAACATGTATCGATGAGGATCATTCGCTTGAGGGGATATACCTTCTTTTCTGTAGTCTCCTGTCAGATATAAGAATGTTACATTCTCTGGTATATAATCTATATCTGACAACTGGCCTTCATCACTGATAAATATTACAAAGTGCTTATTTTTAGATAGCGAATTTATTTTTCCAAAATCAAAGAAAGTCGGAAGTTCAGTATTTTCCCACACAACGACAATATCACCTTCGGCTTCATCATATGGCGTAGAAAAATTTTGCATCTGCTTCTTTATTGACCAACTATAAATTTGATTGACATGCTCTACTGCATCAATACAACGATGAGAGTTAGTTCGCAAAGTAAATACCTTTTCCGAATTATTTCTCCTGATTTGAAAAACACTGCGTTGCTCCGCATGAGATGTAGATAAATCAAAGTTCATTTCTTCATGGCTAAGTATTTCTTCAACCTGATTCAGGCTATTTCGCCACTCAAACAAAACTCGATTAAATCCCTCAATTACTTTACTTTCATCAGTACTTGCATACAGCACTTTAGTCAATACTGAGTTAGCGTAATTCACCGTCCCATAGAGGAAATAAAAGAGTAGCGAAGTACCTTGTTGATAGGACAAGAACAAGAGCTTCTTCTGTTGTTCAATTACCCCTTCCGCTTCGGCAATGGTGGTAATATCTTGGTTGGAGAGTTGTCTGAAAACCTTTAGTTCTTTAAGCAAAGTCTGTTGGCTATACTTCTCGGCATAACGCTTAGCAAAGCCATCGCTAGAGACAAAGGCCGACGACAAAATCGCATTCAAGGCTGATTGTTTGTCTGACTCGCTGGTGATGATTAACAGGTCCTCAACCTTAAGCGGCCTGCTACCCACGATTGCGGCACCATCCGCACAGTTGTAACAATCAATCTTAGTTCCTGCCAGCATTTGTTCCAACATGACTTTGGAAACTTTGAATTCATACTTGGTAAAAACGCTGGGGCGAAAGTTACCAGGTACAACTAACGCCGTGTTGTGTAACTTCGCGTACTCGTATAATTCATCTTTACCATTAAGGTAGTATCCAGAGTGTTTTGAATGATGATGTTTGTCATCCACAAATCCCAAATCAACACCCAACAAATACAACTGATGCATTCCCAACGTGGTAAACAGATTCAGAGCAAAATTGGTCACAGTTGGAAAAGAAAATCGCAGCACTTCAAACTGCGCTTCATCCAGCGCTTGCAGAGAAGATACAGTAGACGACTCTCCTTCCTTAAAGGCCAGATAGACATTCTTATATAACGCGGCTGTATCCGGATGAATGCCGTTACAGGAAAGGAGGGTGATCTGTTTTAAATAGTCGAAATCATTAATTCTGCTGGCCCAATCAAAGGTCGCCCGATTCTGCTCAATCTCGGCATGAAAATCAGGCACAATGCCATGTCTATGTAACACCTGCAAAGAGGTTCCACACGATACGACAATTGCCTGCTCACGCCACTCTTTTATGGCATCAATAGAGAAGTCTAACGAGGGCCCATTGCCGACAAGGAACACCGGTACTTCTTTGTGGCCAGCAGATAACAGCGCAGGCGTTTGCTTACGCAATTGCGGATAACCTCTGGCAAAGCCTTCTTGTGTATGCGCAATGCCATAATATGCATGGTCAAAGTACTCCCCCATGGAAATCACCACCTGCAACTGCTCTCTTAGTTGGGCGATGGCATGATTCAATGCGCCATTGTGATAGCTCTGGTAAAAGTACGTATTGTTAAGAATGTAAGGGCCGACAGCGTAAAATTGCTTCAGTAAGTCTCGGAATAAGTGGCTACCATCATCACCGATGTTAATGTAAAGCCGTCCGTCATGGTCATCTAGCTGTCGTAAGATAGCAGCCCAATCGATGGCAAATAGTGAAGCGTAGAAAAAGTCACGATTGGGTTCACACAAGAACAGCTTCTCAACCTGATGCTCCTGAAGCAGCCTCTCCAATTGATAGCCTGCTCCCAAGCCAAACAAGATTAGCGACTTGACCGTCTGAGGCAGACTCCCCTGCTCGTCCTCCAGTTCAACCAGCATATCTTGTGTCTTAGCGACAAACTTGTAATGCAGATAGTGCTTAAGTTTTACCCCGTGATAACCCAGAACCAGCCCATCTTTATGAGGGTGATTCGAAAAACCTTGATAACTTAGCTCGCTCTCTTGTTTGGGGTGCTCGCCGTACCAACTAACCAATCGGTGACGCTCAACCAGATTAACATCACCATCAGGCATACGTACCGGCCACCAATACATTGGCTGATAACTCTTAAACTCTTGGTAAATGTCAGGAAAATATTGTGCAAACGCCGACAGGTTTTGCTGTAACACCTCATCACCCGCCGCTAAAGAACGCCAATTTTCTGGCGTCGACGCCATTAACCAAGCAGGGCAATACTCCTCGGGCTTTTCTTGCTGGGCAAAGCTCAGCCCCTGTTTCATCAACTCTGACCAAGACTTAGTAAGCAACTGACGATAGAGGATGTTGAAAATAGGATGATTATAATGCTGATAAAGATAGGCACCTTTAACCGGCACGTGAGCCTGCAGCTCATTCAAATTGGCGACAATGTCCCGTCCATCCTTGCCAATCTGGAAATACAATGCAGTACCTTTTTGCTTGGCAATTTCCAAGACTTCCTTCCAGCTTTCTGCACTTAATGAGCACTTAAAATACTGTGGCTCAGGCTCATAAATGATGAGGTGCTTGATAGCATAGTGTTCAATCAGATAACGAAGATGTCTCCCAAGACCAAGTCCCAATACAATAACCAGCTCGGGGGCATCAGGAAGGCAAGGGCTGGCTAAAAGACGCGCATAGTTGTGCAGCGATGCCAGCTCATCTCCTACGCACTCTTGTAAAGGTTGGGCTGCATGGTCAGCCGAAAAATCCACATAGACAGGATGCTGGCAAAACTGCTCGACATGGCTAATGATTTCCTGCTCTGGATACAGTCCGTACAAGGTACGACCGCTGCCATAGTCAACTACATTCAGTTCACCAAACTTGTTACAAAACAAAGAGATATTGGGATTTGTTTCGTGAAAATAGTCAACCAGCGAAGGGATATGGCGCTGGAAAGCATTGAGATTTTCATTACTGGTTTTGGCAATATGCGTGGCCAATTTAGCTTCCAGCTCTGCTTGGCGGGTCTCATCCTTCTCGATGTGTAGCCTGATGTTCTTTAACATGTTACTTCTTGTATTTTTTTACGGCCTTCTTACCTCTCACCAACTGCGATAGCGCCATTTCTGCTTCTAAACGCATTGGTTCGATAACATCATTCAGATGCTGGTTACATGCCAACTCTGCTTGAAGAAAGGCTTTTTTTTCGTCGCCAGTCAGTTCTTCCTGGTGAGAAAAAATCAACGATTCACGGAGTTCGATAAGGCGGAGCAAGTCATCAATATCGGGGGATTCATGCAAAAGAAGCCCTATCAGGGCTTCACTATTTTCACGTAGAGCGGGAAACGAATAAGGATGATCCAAATTGATCTTTTTCACACTGCCGCTTGCTCTTTCTGCCGCCGGGTCTCATAGGCCTGCTGTTTAGCCGCTTCTGGTATTTCAGCCCAGGCAGTCTTAATGGGTAGCATCAGACTAATGACTTCATCCATAATCTTCAAGTTATTCTGCACGTTAGCATCAACTAAGCGCTGCAAAATATAGTCATATAGCGCGAAAAGGTTGTCAGAAATCTCGGATTGAATAGACAAGTCTAACGTATCACGCAAGTTCATCACGATGGCCCCAGCGCGCGACAAGTGCTCGGCTTTGGCTTCAAATTCACGACGTTCGATACAACCTTTAGCGAAGGCCATTCTATCCAACGCCCCTTGCATCAACATCAAGGTTAATTTGTGTGGATCTGCCTGGGCAATTTCCTGCTTAAGGTTGCCTTTTTTATACGCATTAATGCCTTTTAACGACATCATCATCCTCCCATCGAGCTCAGGGATGCGATCATAGCATTTCTGGTTTGATTTAATCGGGCCACGGTCATATCAAGGCCTAGATATTTTTTACGCAAATTTTGCTCAAAATCCATCATCTGTAAGTCAAGACGCTCCCGTTCAGTATAGATTTCTTCTCTTTGATCTTTGTAAGAATCTTCACGAGATCTCAGTAAACCACCAAATGTCGTGTACTCGTGCAGATAATCATAAATCCGGCTGGCAATACCGCTCTCTTCGTCAGTAAACAACTTGCCCACTTCATCAAAATGATCATCAAGGGCGCCCTTTAGTAAGTCTTCGCCTGAACCAATACCATACTCGTCATTGGCAGTAATCTGTAACTTACCTTCACGGTCAAATGATACGCCTAACTGAAATAGACTGCCCAATTCAGAGCCAGGAACACTGGACGCCACAATATTAGCAAGACCAGTACGGATATCTCTGGCCATAAAATCCCCCGCCAGCGGGCCATCTTCTTCTAGCTCTGAGGCACCGTATTTGGTCAGGGTTTTCATTTCATCGATCAAAGCGTTGTAATTATCAACAAAATCACGAACGAGCTTCTCAACCCCATCGGAGTCATAACCAATTTTAAGGGTAGATTCTTCGAAAACACCATTTGCGTCTTTGCTTGATAAGGCTTTGGCGTCGAAGCTGACATTTTCTATTACGTTTTCAAATTTATTGGTAGTGCTCTCTACTTCGATACCATCTATGGTCGCTTTTGCATTCTTTGCTTCATTGCCGACGGCAGGCGCGAGATAGGTAGCGGTTTCAGATGAGTCTGTAGTAGACACACGTTGCAAGTCGGCAATGTCATCATTATTAACGATGACCAAATCGTTACCTGCACCGGTTTTTTCTGAACTAAATACCAGTTTGGCACCACCGTCAGCGGTACCGGTATTAATAATGCTGGCTGTTACACCAAAGTTTTCTGATGCGTTGTTGACGGCATTGCGTAACTGCTGAAGTGTCATCCCCGCAGTAACATTGATATCAAAGCTGTCACTACCAACCTTAAAGGTCATGGACCCCGCGGTGTTACTCACCACATCACTACTGGAAGTGAAGCCACCACTGGCAGCACTGGCCGTTTCCAAACGACTACCGCTGGCAAGCTGGGTGATTGCAATCTTGTAGGAGCCGGTTACCGCAGAATTGGACGCCTCAGCACTGAACGCCCCCGTGTTTGCGCCATCTTCATCGTCACTGCTAGAACCGCCGGGATGATAGGCCGTAGCAGAACGCTGACCTAGCTGACTTTCTTTACGAAGGGCATTAACCGTATCTTTGAAGTCATCCATTTTTGACTTCAACGCACCTAAGCCGGATATCACGGCCTCAAGCTTTTCTTCTCTTTGATCGAGTCGGTCATACTTTGGCTTACGCTCCGATTCAAGCAACTGCTTGACCAGATCGTCAAGTGCCAGCCCCGATCCTACACCTAAAGATTGAATAGCCATGATAAACCTCTTAATTAAACGGCCTTGTTAAACAGCACCCCCACAGCTGCGCCGACATCAGACTGCAATTCGCGAATCCGCTCGGCTAGCTTTAATACCTCCTCAGAAGGTATCTGCCTGATAACAGTTCCAGATTCAGGGTCCGTTACTCTGATAACAGAGCGCCGACTATCTTCATCTACTGAAAAACTTAACTGACGATTGTGCGAAAAGACAAATTCCTTTACCTGTTCGACCGCCAACTCAACATCAGCTTCTTTGATATCGGCCACAACAGCACTTTCTTGAGTGATTTCCTGCTGTGATTGACGTTCCTGCTCACCAAGCTTTGTAGCCTCTTTACCATTCTGATCTTGCTTATCCACGAGGTTAGCCCGCGGTTGCAGCAAGGTATCAGGTCTAGCAAGACTCTGGCCACCTTGTGAAAAATCAACGTCCATTTTTCACCTCCACATGCTGAAATAGTGGCCGCCGACACCCATAGTGTAGCGGCCTTTACTAATTATCCCAACAGTGACAATGCCGACTGAGGACGCTGATTCGCCTGGCTCAGTACCGACAATGATGCCTGCTGAACAATCTGGTTACGAGTCAGCTCAGCCGTTTCAGTTGCAAAGTCAGTATCACGAATTCGTGAACGTGCACCGGCAATATTCTCAGAGATATTGCTCAGGTTACGAATCGTTGACTGGAAACGGTTTTGCAGCGCACCCAAGTCAGCACGAACGCCACCAATGGCGGAGATTGCGTCGTCAATGGTGCCCAATGCTTTAGATGCATCACCTACAGTTTTGACAGAAGTACTCGCCAAACCCAGACCTGTAGCACTAAAACCATTCACACCTAGATTGGTAGATGACAAGTTAACAGAAATTGTCTGACCACCGTTCGCACCTACCAGGAACGCTGCAGAATAGTTGCCCTGCAGCAAATCCACACCAGCAAACTGGGTAGTAGTAGCGATACGTGAAATTTCAGCTTTAAGCGCTGATACTTCTTTTTGCAGAGCAGCACGGTCAGCAGAACCGTTGATACCATTCTGTGATTGAACCGCCAACTGACGAATACGCTGCAGTGATGTAGTGATCTCTGATAGTGCACCTTCTGCAGTTTGGGTCAGAGAAATGGCATCGTTTGCATTTCTAACCGCCTGATTCAGGCCCTGAACCTGCGCAGTCATACGATCTGATATTTGCAGACCAGCCGCATCGTCAGCAGCCCTATTGATTCTGAAGCCAGAAGAGAGTCGCTCAAAAGACACTGAAAGTGCATTACCTGAATTAAACAACTGCCTTTGGGCGTTCAATGATGACACATTGGTGTTTACATATAGAGTCATAAAGATACCTCCTGAGAATCTATCCTGGTACCCTCATACCAGAGTAGATTCGCCTCATTTCAACCCATTTCTGGGCTGCCTCATGATTGAACATTGACGCCAGGTCAAAATTCAAAACTTAAATTACCCCTCAACTATAGGTATCGGCCGACTTTTGAGAGCCTTTAGGATTTTTTTTATTTTTTTAAAAAAAAGTTTCAACGCTTTGATTTAAAAAGATTAAAACCACTATAAGTAGTCACTACATGGAGGTTTTGGGAATAACTTTTTTGACTTGGGAGCAGGAGTAATATAGAAAACGCGTCAAATCCCCATAGTGAACATGGCTCTTTTTCGCAAAAAAAGCTAAGCAGCTAGAAATTATGGCATGGATGGTGCTAACAATATGCGTGGTTCTTTTATGGCTTGTCTGTTTTTTGACGACCATAAAAAAGCCGGGTCAGATGACCCGGCCAACTTGCTCAAGTTAGGAGAACGAGCAAATTCGGTTTCGGTCCGACTGCGGGTTAGAGAATGCAAACTGGCCTCTCAACCAAAACTACACTCTCAGTCCGTCAGTCGGCGTTTTCTTCCTTCCCCTACCCCAGCGAGCTGGGGTAGGGGGAACTTATACAGAATGATCCGTATAAGCTTTCAAGTTGGTAACCGCTTGGGCTACCTGGGTCGGCCTCTCATTTCCTACCCTCTCAAACACCTTTTTAAACTTAGCCCTGCAACAACTGTAATGCTGATTGTGGTCTTTGGTTTGCTTGTCCCAATACCGTTGTACTGGCCTGCTGGATGATCTGCCAGCGGGTGAGTTCTGCCGTCTCGACGGCAAAGTCTGTGTCTCGGATGCGCGATCTTGCCGCCGATACGTTTTCTGAAATATTACTCAGGTTACGAATCGTTGACTGGAAACGGTTTTGAATCGCACCCAAATCTGCGCGCTCACCACCAATGATAGATATAGCCATGTCTACTGAGCCCAATGCCCTCGATGCATCTGCGGCCGTGGCAACTGAGACATCATTACCCGCTCCGAACAACCCGGTGGGGGTAAATCCTCCGGGACGGGAAATATTTACACTAATAGTCTGGCCTGCGTTGGCACCAACCAGGAATACCGCTGAATAGGTTCCATCCAGTATATTCACTCCACCAAACTGTGATGTAACAGCAATTCGGCTGATTTCTTGCTTCAAAGCAGAAACTTCTTTTTGCAGCGCTAAACGGTCTGATGAGCTATTAATACCGTTTTGCGACTGGACCGCCAGTACTCGGATTCGCTGTAGTGCTGTGGTAATTTCCTGCATAGCCCCTTCAGCTGTCTGCGCCAGGGATATACCATCATTAGCATTACGCACGGCCATATTCAGCCCCATGATCTGGGATGTCATTCGGTCAGAAATCTGCAGACCTGCAGCATCATCTTTGGCGCTATTGATCCTAAAACCCGAAGACAGACGCTCAAAGGCAGTGTTTAAATTGCTACTGGAAGTAAACAACTGCCTCGTAGCATTTAATGACGATACGTTAGTACTTACATACAAGCTCATGATTTTCTCCTAACTTTGCGCCTGATATTGTTTTTTTTATATTTGGCTATGTACTTAAAAATTTTTGGCACGACATGTGCAATTATTTCTATGTAGTCAGGAAACTGACTCATGGCTTGCAGGTCCCTCAACCTGTAAATCATGTGAGTGAGCGAAAGCTCTGGCCGTTCTGACAGGTTTGATGGCCTACCTCAAACCTCTCACTACCTCCTGGCATCGAGCCTGTCAGTCGGCCACTATCCAATCCATCTATTATCCCTGCAGTAACTGTAAAGCCGACTGAGGTCTTTGATTGGCTTGGCCTAAGACTGTGGTACTGGCCTGTTGAATAATCTGCCAGCGGGTAAGTTCTGCCGTCTCAACGGCAAAGTCTGTGTCACGAATACGCGATCTTGCCGCCGATACGTTTTCAGAGATATTACTCAGGTTGCGTATGGTTGACTGAAAGCGGTTCTGAATGGCACCTAAGTCAGCACGCTCACCACCGATAGTGGAAATCGCCAGATCTACCAGGCCCAATGCGCGTGACGCCTCTGCTGCACTGGCTACAGATACATCATTTCCAGCACCGAACAGACCTGTAGGTGTAAAACCACCTGGACGTGAGATATTTACGCTGATGGTTTGGCCGGCGTTGGCACCTACCAAAAACACCGCGGAATAGGTTCCATCAAGAATATTCACTCCACCAAATTGCGAAGTGATTGCGATACGGCTGATCTCTTGTTTAAGTGCTGAGACTTCTTTTTGCAGCGCCAGTCGGTCAGCTGAGCTGTTGATACCGTTTTGAGACTGAACAGCCAATACCCGGATACGCTGCAGTGCTGTGGTAATCTCCTGCATTGCGCCTTCCGCAGTTTGTGCCAGAGATATACCATCATTGGCATTTCGTACTGCCATGTTCAATCCCATGACCTGAGAAGTCATACGATCTGAGATCTGTAGACCTGCCGCGTCATCTTTGGCGCTGTTAATCCTAAATCCCGAAGACAAGCGCTCAAAAGCGGTGTTCAGATTCATATTTGACGTGAATAACTGTCTAGTCGCGTTCAACGACGAGACGTTGGTGCTTACATATAGACTCATGTTTTTTCTCCTAACTTGATAAATATTCAAGCCAGACTTGTTATTTTTATTAGTTATCTGACTTTAGATAAGCCTATCTTTTTGTTTTTATTGGCTTATCCTGCATCTGAGCTGTTTTTATTTTTGTTACTCAGTGCTTATGCTTAGGTTATCGAGCAAATCGGATGAAAACTTTAGGAAAAAATTTAGAAACGCATAAAATCCCGAAAAACACTTGGTTTTTCAGGATGTTACTCTTACTACCGGAAGGGAAACAGACCGGGGTTTCCCCCGGTCAAATCGCTCTACGTTAGGAGAGATTGAGCGAAATCACGCATTGAACCAAGACCCATCGACACTACCTCCTGGCATCGGCTCAATGCTTATCTGCTTATCTGCTTATCCCAGCAACTGCAAGGCTGCCTGAGGACGCTGATTAGCCTGCGATAGCACCGTGGTGCTGGCTTGCTGGATAATCTGGTTGCGCGTCAGTTCAGCGGTCTCTGTTGCAAAGTCAGTATCACGAATCCGTGAACGGGCACCCGCCACGTTCTCAGAGATGTTGCTGAGGTTGCGAATGGTTGACTGGAAGCGGTTCTGTAAGGCACCCAGGTCAGCACGAATGCCTCCAATCGCAGAAATTGCGTCATCTATAGTGCCTAAGGCAGTAGAAGCACCGCCAATAGTTGCCACGCTGGTCGCAGCCAGACCCAAGCCTGTCGCGCTGAATCCGCCGATACCGAGCTTATTCGCTGACAGGTTAACAGAGATAGTCTGTCCAGCATTTGCACCGACCAGGAATGCCGCTGAGTAGCCGCCTTTCAGCAAATCAACACCAGCAAACTGAGTGGTTGTGGCAATACGTGAAATCTCAGATTTCAGCGCAGATACTTCTTTTTGCAGTGCAGCACGGTCAGCTGAGCTGTTGATACCATTTTGTGACTGTACCGCTAGCACACGGATACGCTGCAAAGAAGTAGTAATTTCTTGCAAAGCACCTTCAGCAGTTTGGGTCAGTGAAATTGCATCGTTAGCGTTACGCACAGCCTGATTCAACCCCTGGACTTGCGAGGTCATACGATCAGTGATCTGCAAGCCTGCGGCATCATCAGCAGCGCGGTTAATACGGAAACCAGAAGACAGACGCTCGAATGAGACATTCAATGCTGATCCGGAGTTGAACAATTGACGTTGCGCATTGATAGACGAAACGTTGGTGTTAACGTATAAGGACATAAACCTCTCCTACACTCTCAGTCCAGCAGTCGCTGGCATCCGGCTCACGCCGAAGGTTAAAAACACTTTAAGAACAATAACTTTGGTTAAAAAGTTAGTGTTACTGGCTCTCTCGCTTAAGGTTATCGACGCCCCGGCAAACTCCTTTAGAAAAATTTTGCCACCCCGGCAAAAAAGCGGAAAAAACTTGCCGCCTTTGCATTCCGAAACAACTTGCGTTTCAATAACTTTCTAGAAAATTGGGTTAGAAAAGAAAAATGCGTGAACAGTGGCAATCTTGTATATGGCAGCGAGCCCAACACAATGCGTTTACCGATTTATGCGAATTCAATGGCATGTTGGTGTGTAGTTTCCGGGAAGCGACCAACCATATCAGTCCAGATGGCGTAATCAGGCTGTTGTATTTGGATTTGCAGGGGAAGCTGATTCGTCATCAACAGGTAAACATGCCAGGGGCTGATCTTCGCGATCCAAAATTATCCCTGACACCAGATGGAAAACTGCTTTTGCTCGCCTATGCCAAGGTATACAACGGCCAACCAGAGCCTATGTATAGACAGGCCTACAGTTGGCAAACACCAGATGGAAAGAGTTGGTCAACAGCCAAGCCATTAGGCGACAAAAACTGGTGGTTGTGGCGTATACGATGGCACCAAGACAAGGCTTATGGCGTGGGTTACAACCGAGAAGCGCAGAACACCAGGTTGTACGCAGGCTTTCCACGCAGAACTTTTCAATGTATCGAACCGCACCTGTTCAGCCAGCGAAAACAACGAAAGGGTTATCCCAACGAAAGTGATATGTACTTTAGTGATGATGGTACAGCCCATGTTTTGCTGCGCCGAGACGCCGACAGCTGTACCGCCCAGTTTGGGGTATCCAAACCGCCTTATAGGCGCTGGACCTGGCACGATTTGGGTTTTTATCTGGGCGGACCAACCATGTTGAAACTGTCTAAAAACTACGTAATTCTGGCTGGACGAATCTGGCAACAACCTGGCCCAAAGACTGCACTGGTATTATTAGAGATAGCAACAATGAAACCCTCTTTGTTGCATGTTTTTCCCTCTGGTGGCGACACCAGCTACCCAGGCCTCGTCAAACGTGGCAAAGATTTGTATGTGAGTTACTACTCCAGCCACCAACAGAACAAAACCTGTATTTACCTTACAAAACTCACGCTAGATGACGTATTACTCAGTTGAGTCATGCGCCCTCCAGCGCGGCATTATCTTACATAATCAAACAGAGACAGGCTGGTTACCCGTGAAAATGTTGCCTGGGCTGCCTGCAGCGCCGTCTCCTGGCGACTAAGATCGGATACCGCCTTGGCATAGTCGACATCCTGAACCACAGATCGTGCTTCCTTGGTCGCAATTTCCAAATCCAGATTGGATTCATAAACCGCGCTCGACACATTTAATCGCCCCCCCACGCCGGAGGTAGCTGCACCTAAGGCATTTAAACCGTTGTCCATACCGATAATGGCATCATCTAAGGCAACCAGAAAATCCTGCTGGGGAATATCGGGATCATCCAGGGCAACAAAAAAATCATCTAATGTTTGCGCGAGATTTTTCTTTTCAGGCGGGTTCAATGAAAAGTCCAGGGTATCACCAGGCGCACCATCTATAGTGAACTGCAGTCCATTGAAAGTAAAAGGTTGCCCAGAGGTAAAATTAAAAGTGCCTAGATTGGCTCCCGTACCAACATTTGTCACCGTAACCTGATCGCCAGCCGGATTCACTTGGATCTGATAATCATTATTGGCGGGCGTAACCGCATCGTAATTCTGCTTGTGAAAGCGGTCCAAATCGTTCTGCTCACTGATTCTCATGGAAGCATCGGCAGCGGTAGTGGCAGTAACAGATGCCTTAAATCGGGCAAACACATCTTCAAACACGGATTTGCCTGAGTCATTTCCCTGAATTTGCACCGACGGAGACAATTGATAATTGGTTGTTCCTTCGTCGCCCTGAAAATAGTATTTATTGCCCGTCGCACTGGGGTCATACACAAAGGCCGGGGACTTAGATTGATAGCCGGCGAAAATATATTCACCTGCGGCATTTTTCGAATTCATCAGGTCAAACACCTGGTCGCGAATTTCCGCAATTTCCACACCAATAGCAGCCCGGCTTTCCGGCGTCATCGCTCCACTACCCGCCTGGATAGCCAATGTTCTCGCCTTCGTCACGGCTTCATTGATGTTGCGCATCACCGCTTCCTGCTCTTTCAAGGAGCCGGTTAATAATTCGTTGTTGCGCTGAAACTGTGTGATCTGATCGAGCTCTTCGGTCAGGCGAATTACCTTTGAAGCGCCCACAGGATCATCCGAGGGTCTGAGCAACTTTTTACCAGAAGACAAGCGCTGCTGAGTATCGGAGAGCTCTCCCTGCCCATTGAGAATATTGTTGATACCGCGGTCGAACAATTGACTGGTTGAAATTCTCATCCTGTTACCTCACTACCTTGCTGCACTTAGGATAGTATCGAATAGACTCTGTGCCGTGCTTAATATTCTTGCAGAAGCGGCATAAGCTTGTTGGAAACGAATCAAATTAGCCGCTTCTTCATCCAGACTGACTCCCGACACCGACTGAAACCAATCGGTAGATTGCTGAACCATCGCCTTAGCGGCTTTTAACTCAATATTGGCAGATGCTGCTTTTTCACCTACTGAACTGACGGTATCCGCATAAGCTCCATGAAAGGTTGTAGCATTCTGATCACTATAGGGTTTACTGGCATCTCGACGAACCGTATTGACATCCTGCAAGCCCGCCAAAGCAAGGCCGTTACGGTTATCATCCACACCGTCGGTATTGTAACCTATGGAGAAAGTATCGCCGGCTTTGGGTACGCCTTCCAAACTAATATCATAACCTGGGTAATCGGCCTGAGCCGGAGGGCTAAACGCCGCAGGCCAACCTGGCGTTCCCTTGGCTTGTTCAAGCAGATTGCGTAGATCCGCGGCACCGGTGACCGTAGTGATAACAGTACCCGCGCTATCCAATACTTCAAAAGTATCAGCGGCGGTAAAACGAATTTGCGTAGGAGCCCCCACACCACCACCAGGCGCTACTCCTGGGCCATGTAATCCACCTGCGCCGTCAAATGCAGATGTATTGGGATCAAAGGGCGCCGTATTATCTACATGGGTATTAGTCACCTCAGTTGATACCACGACTGCCGATCCCAGGTTGTTGATGCTACCTTCGGCTTTAATGGGAGAGGCAAAGGCCAAATCTTCACCACGCAGCACATCTACATCAATTTGCGACGCGGCGTTGCGCGTGGGTTGCAGTAAAAATCTGTCATCAACAGCATAAGCGCCACTGGGGAACTCTAGCTCCAGGCCATCGCCAATTTTGTTCCAGTTCCCCGCCCCTGTCACCAACGCATTGGCGCCAGAGAAGTTGTAAACAATAGGGTTGCCATTGGTATCCAGGGTTGGTGAACCGTCGGCATTAAATAGCTCGACCGTGGCATCCAAAGTCGGTGGTGCGCCAGCATTTACCGCGTTAATTGTAACTCGGTAGTCAGAGGTGGTTAGATGCTCAGCCTGGTTTTCTTCAACCCTACCGTTCATTAACAAGTTAGAGGAGGAGTTATCCTGATAGCCCAAAGCTTGAAACTCTGGCAGTTCAAACAACTTGGCACCCAGCTGGCCGTCGTAGTCCATACCCAACTGATTTTGTTCATTCATGGCATCAGCAAAGGCCAGTGCCAATTGACCAAGCTCACGTTGCTTAGGACCGAGCACCTCATCACGATAGGAAAACAGGCCGCCCATTTTCCCGCCCATATCGGTCTCGTCCACGCCAAGCGTCACGGGGGCGCTGGAAGCCACCAAAGTTAGCTTGCGACGTTGCGCATCGGGATCGCCACTAATTTGGAACAGGTTAAAAACTCCCGCTTCCATCACCAGCGCTTCGCCATTTTTGAGATGCACTAAGGTTGAACCATCGTCCATAGTGCGAGTTTCAATTGATACGATCTCAGACAGCTTTTGAATCGCCAAGTCCCGTTCATTTCGCAGTACACCGGCTTCCTGCTGGGTTGAAGCACTCTCCACATAGCGGATTTGATCATTCAGGGTAGAGATGGTCTTAATCAGATCATTGGCTTCCAAGGTCACACTTGCCAGTTCCTGATTGACGTCTTTTTCCATCTGTCGCATGTACTTAGCCAGGCTGGACATACGTTCCATCAACGAATTGGCTTCCCCCAATACCAAATCCCGGGACGCCAGATTGCCTGGTTCATCAATGGCTGTTTGCATAGAGGCAAAGAAACGACTGAGGCTGCCGGAAATGCTGTTTGCTTCGCTGGCCAGCATGTTGTCCAGTTGCGATATTTTGTCGTAGAACGCCTGAGCTTCCCCCAGTGTTGAAGTATCTCTGCGCAATTGGTTCTGTGCGAAAGTATTGAGTATGCGCTCTGTTGTGCCGCGCCCCACCCCTCCGGTTAACTCAGCAACGTAGGTGGTACGTTCACGCACAAAGCCTTCGGTATTCACGTTGGCAATGTTATTACCTGTGGTACGCAACATGTTGTTATGCGCATTGATTGCCGACGAGGCAATATTCAAAAGATCAGCGCTACGAATCAGGGTCATCGAAGTTCCCAATAAAGCTTGTGCGGAATCGACAACTTGGCAAGTGTCAATTCCTGATACCTTGGCAAATTAAAAGCAAAAATTACGCCAATATGAGATTTTAGGGTGGGCCGCCGCCATGAGAATCAAGGCAGACGATTAAGGACTTGTAAAATTTTATCGCTGTAGTTGGGGTCTGTGGCATAGCCGGCTTGTTGCAACGCATTGAAGTAATTGCGGCTATCCGCTGCTTGCTCAACGGCCTTGCTGTAGCGGGGGTTATCACGGACAAACTGCACATAATCTTGCATTGCATCCGCAAAAGATTCATATGCTCTGAACGCTGCTTTTTGAGGTTTAGCCACCCCCTGCTGATACTCTAGGGTACCCACCACAGCCTTATCACCCTGCCAGCGGCTATCCGCTTTGATGCCAAAGAGATTGTGACTGTTCTGTCCTGAGGACATATGGATCATCTGCTGACCCCAGCCAGTCTCCACGGCGGCTTGAGCCACTAATGCTTTGGGATCTAAGCCCAACTGTCTGGCCGCCTTTTCAGCATGTGGCAGCAAAGCGGCAACAAATTCCTCCGCATTAGCAAAAGCTGGCTGTTTATTGCCGGGCAAGCTAACCGGTCCTAATACGTTCTGCTGAATGTTCTCCAGCGCTTTAATCTGCTCACGGTTGATACTGGATAAGTTACCGTCATCACGTAATATGCTGGCAGGGGTATAGCCTTCAACATTTTGACCAAGCTGCTTTACGATAATATCGGCCAAACCCAGACTGCCGTTAGTGGCAAGGTCGGTAGCAAGCTGCTGGTCGTGCATATCCCGGTAAAACTTGACCTGCTGGGAGTTGAACGGACTATCTTCGTCAGCCAGCACATCCTGAGCATCGCGCATAGATTTCAGCATCATGCGCACAAAGATCGCTTCAAACTGTTTAGCAGCCTCGTCCAGTGCTTTGTCGTCTCCAGCCTGAGCCGCGCGGCGCAAATCATCCAAGCCCTTCAGGTCATGGACATTGCGCGACTGCTCGAGCTGTTTGATGGAAAAGTTCTGATCCATAACTAGATAATAATCAGTTGACCTTGCAGGGCACCGGCCTGACGGAGCGCTTCAAGAATTGCCATTAAATCACCAGGAGCAGCCCCCACTTCGTTCACGGCCCTGACCAGTTGGTCAAGTGTGACTCCAGGGTCAAATTTAAACATACGACTGTCATCCAGATTCACGTCCACCACAGATTGCGGGGTAACCACGGTTTGCCCATCGGCTAATGCGTTCGGCTGTGAGACCTGCTGATTCTCTGTAATAGTTACGGTTAACCCACCGTGTGTCACGGCTGCTGGCAGTAAACGCACGTCCTTACCTATCACAATAGTGCCGGTACGACTGTTTATGATGACCTTGGCAGGCGCATCCGCGGGCTCAAATTCAAAGTTTTCCAATGTAGCCAAAAAGCCCACACGTTGCCCCACATCGCGGGGAGCCGACACTCTGACAGAGGCAGCGTCAATAGGCGTGGCAATGGCATAACCATTAGCAGGGTCAGCCCCCAAACGCTTGTTAATAGCATCAGCCAGACTGCGTGCAGTAGAAAAATCCGGGTAGTGTAAGTTCAAGGTGAGATAGTCGTTTTGCATCAGTCCACTGGGTACCGCGCGCTCTACGATAGCGCCATTGACAATACTGCCGACTGTCGGGGTATTCGCCACGATTCTGGAACCATCCGCCCCTTCTGCGCCAAAACCACTCACCACCAAACTTCCCTGTGCAACGGCATACACATTACCGTCCAAGCCTTTTAAGAAAGTTTGCAGTAAGGTACCGCCACGCAGGCTGCCTGCTTCACCAATAGAGGACACTGTGACATCAATAGTTTGACCGGGTTTTATAAAGGCAGGTAATTCAGCGTGTACAGCAACCGCTGCCACATTCTTGATTTTTGGCTTTAAATTGCTGGGCATCATAATGCCGAAGTTAGACAACATAGTGCGAAAGCTCTGCTCGGTAAAAGGACTTTGCTCCCCCGTACCCGGCAAGCCCACCACCAGGCCATAGCCTACCAATTGGTTGTTACGCACCCCTTGAATGGATACTAAGTCTTTGATTCGCTGAGCCGCCTGCAATGGGGCACTCAGCAATAAACCAACAATCAGAACATAGCTGAACTTAACCATATTGCCTCCTAGAAGGGCCACCATTCGGATGAGAAAAATCGCGTCAGCCAACCTTGTTGCTGAGCCTGAGAAAAGGTGCCGGTGCCACTGTATTGGATACGGGCATTAGCAATTTTGGTTGAGTTCACCTCATTTTCAGGACTGATATCTGCCGCACGCACAATGCCGGTTAAGCGAATGTATTCGTCACCATTGTTGAGTGTCAGCCACTTTTCGCCTCGTACCACCAAATTCTGATTAGGCAGGACCTGCAATACAGTCACCGAAATGTTGCCCACCAAGTTATTGCTCTGATTGGCAGTCGCGGAACCTGTGAAATCATTACTCGATGTAACTCCGAGCTGAACGGATTCACCGCCAATGGCTAGTGGGTTGCCAGCGAGTCCGGTAATAGGATCCAGTGCCATTTCAGATGCGCGATTGGTGTTTGTTCCAGCAGATTTTCTGGCCGTGGTATTTTCCCGCAGTACCACAGTGATGATGTCGCCAATACGGCGGGCTTTTACATCCGAATACAGACTGCTGGAGAAGTTATCCTGAAAGATAGAGCCGTCATCATTGACCTTTTGCTCAGGAATATCCGGCATGATAGGCGCAAAAAACGGGTCGTTGGGCGCCGGCTGCATCGGTTGCGTGCTGGAGCATCCAGCCACCAGCAAGAACAGCATTGACGACATCAGGATTTTCATGGCACTACCCTTCATTAAAGTTGCTGGATAACCTGGCCAAGCATCTGATCCACTGATGAGATCACTTTAGAGTTCATCTCATACAAACGCTGACTTTCAATCAGATTAACCAGCTCTTCGGTTACATTAACGTTGGAGGTTTCAAGGGCCCCCTGTATCACCGTACCAAATCCAGCCAAGCCGGGTACTCCTTGCAGAGGAGCGCCACTGACCGCCGTCTCTACATACAAGTTCTGGCCAATAGGTTGCAGACCGGTAGGATTGATAAAATCCGAAATCGTGATCTGTCCCAGCACCACGGGATCTGCCTGGCCGCGAATTGTCGCTGATACTTGGCCATCCTGAGATACGGTGATCTGCTGAGCATCTTCCGGCACTGCAATAACAGGTTGTAATTGAAAACCGGCACCCGGCGTGACAATTTCACCATTCTCATTCAAGGTGAACTGGCCATTGCGGGTATAAGCTATAGTGCCGTCGGGTTGTAGGATCTCAAAGAAACCGCGGCCTTGAATCATCATATCCAGCGAATTGTCGGTTGTTTGCATGTTGCCTTGGGTAAAGGCTTTTTGCGTCGCCACAACCTTTGAGCCTGCACCTAACATCAGGCCAGAAGGCAGTTCAGTATCTGCCGATGAACGACCGCCAGGCTGATTGATATTTTGATAAAGCAAGTCTTCAAATATCGCCCTACCTTTCTTAAAGCCGACAGTACTGGCGTTAGCCAGGTTATTGGATACCACCGAAACATCGGTTTGGGCCGCATCCAGGCCGGTTTTGCTGATCCATAATGCCGGG
Organism: Bowmanella yangjiangensis; assembly: GCF_018531185.1. Classification (NCBI taxonomy): domain Bacteria; kingdom Pseudomonadati; phylum Pseudomonadota; class Gammaproteobacteria; order Alteromonadales; family Alteromonadaceae; genus Bowmanella; species Bowmanella yangjiangensis. Next base: position 1,047,056 of record NZ_JAHDJU010000001.1, on the reverse strand, counting down.
TGCATAAGTCACCTCCGCCTTGTCTTTTAATTACAAAATTTGAAGCAGTCGATTGGCTCGCATGTCCAAATCAGCTGCTTCTTTCATCATTTTCACTTGCATTTCATACTGACGCTGCAAGGTAATCATGCTGACCATTTCTTCAACAGGATTGACGTTACTGGCTTCCAAAGTGCCATTCGCCAGTCGGACATTCAGGTCGCCATCGGCTTGCTGGCCATTCTTCAACCTGAACAAGCCATCCGCACCCCGTTCCATTTCCGCCACATTGGGATTCACCAGCTTTAACCTGTCAATCTCTTCGAGCACTTCAACAGGTGCGCCTTGAGGGCGGATAGATAAAGTTCCGTCATTGGCAATGTCTATCTTGGACAGAGGTAACGGTAATGCGATAGGGCCGCCGTCACCAATCACCAGATTGCCATGACCATCCTGAAGTAAGCCATCCGGCCCCACTTGCAGATTGCCAGCCCTGGTGTAGGCTTCATTACCTTGCCTGTCCTGCACGCTTAACCAACCTGCTCCCTGAATAGCCACATCCAAATCGCGGTCGGTACGAATCATGGCACCGCCCTCATAGTCGTTGGTGGGACTTTCTGTCATAGAGAAAACCCGGGTTGGTAACCCTTCACCAAACGCAGGCATGGCTCTGGCCTGCTCCAACTGGGCTTTAAAACCATTGGTCTGGGCATTTGCCAGGTTATTGGCGCGTACGGCAGTGGCCAGTAAATCTTGTTTGGCACCACTGGCAGCAATGTAGAGCAACTTATCCATGACGGTTTATTGACTCAAAGACAGACTTAATCTGAATTGAGCAATTTTGGTGCCAGAATGGTTAGGTGTTAGGTGTTAGGTGTTAGGTGTTAGGTGTTAGGTGTTAGGTGTTAGGTGTTAGGTGTTAGGTGTTAGGTGTTAGGTGATTTTATGATGAATCAGCTATTTTGAAGCCTCATAGTTTTTCCCTCTTTCGAACAGGCTAAAAAAGAAGGGGTAAGACGATTGCTCATCTTACCCCTTTCGCTTCTCTCCTAACTATCTATCTCTAGCGGATATTCAGTACTGTCTGGTTCAACTGGTTATTCACTTCCAGGGCGCGTGAGTTAGCCTGGAAGTTACGCTGGGCGACAATCATATCGATCAATTCTGTAGTTAGATTGACGTTGGCCGATTCTAGCGCCTGAGAGTTAATATCGCCGTAGGTTCCTGTGGTAGCTTCCCCGGCCAATGCTTCACCAGACAGAATACTTTCTTTCCATTGAGTATTACTCTGTTGCGTCAGACCCTGTTCGTTAGCAAAACGAATCAGGCCAATACGAGCAACAGGGTCAAAAGTACCGTTTGAGTACTTCGCCAATACCAAACCATCTTTATTGATCTCTATCCCGGTTAAACGACCAACCGGCAGACCGTCTTGTGACAAAGTGGTTGCCACAAAAGGATCGGCATATTGCGTTGGTTCTTCTGGTGTTTGTGGACCTGTGGAGAAATTGAAATCGATTTTCAGCGTCTGAGTCGTATCGGCACCATTAGTTAAAATTGAACCTAGTTGCGCAGTCTCCAGTTTGTAGTCAGAGGTGGCCACGCCGTCTGCTGCAAAGATACCAATAAATTCACCACCGCTATTAAATTCTAAGCGTGCAGCCGTCACCGGATTGCCAGTGGCATTACCTGCATAGTTAACAGCATCGCCAGGAGCGGGGACTGCTGGAGGAGGGGCTGGCACAGGTGGTACAACGCCGGTAGAGTCATTGATATTGACTAATTGATCATCTACCGCAGTCACCATCACCCACTGGTTGGGATTAGCCGGTGCCGGGCCAACGGTGCCGTCTTTTATAAAATAGAAGGTCTGCACATGGCTATCACCCAATGAGTCGTAAACCGTAATCGAAGTCTTAGCGTGATAACTTAACTGATCGGCAGGGTCAAATTGTGCAGGATCCAAACCCACAGCGCTGGCTGGCAGGTTCATTTTCATATCCACTTCGGTGGTAGCCTGAGGTGCACCGGATGAATCTGGTACACGAATAGGCACCATAGTACTGGTCGCCACCGACGCAGAGGTGCCATCGGCGTTAACCGGAAAACCTAACAAGTGTTGGCCACCAGAGTTAACAATATAGTTATCGGAATTAAGCTTGAACATACCTGCACGGGTATAAGAGAAATCCCGGGAAGACAGATCCGGCGCCATGGCAAAGAAACCATTTCCGCTGATAGCTAAATCCAGCGCACTCTCGGTAAACTGCAGAGCTCCTTGAGTAAACTGCTGAGCCACTTCCTGGGTCAGAACACCGTCGCCCACTTTAGTACGCGAGCCAGCCAGTAGTGAAGTGGCATACACGTCACCAAACTCCGCACGAGACTGCTTAAAGCCCACAGTATTTACGTTAGCGATGTTGTTCGCCGTGGTATCCAGATCGCGCTGTGCAGCGTTCACTCCACTTAATGCTATATTGAAGGACATCTTGGTTCTCTCCTATCAGCTGCCAATCTGCAGCACGTCAGCGAGCTTCACGCTCTCTTCGCCGGCCAGATTGAGAATGACACCCTGGGTACTGGACGCCAGGCTGACGCTATTTACATGACGGTTAATGGCAGTAGGTAAATCAATACGCTGCTCACCCACTTTAGCGGTAGCGGTAATCGTATAGTTGCCGGGTGGCAATGGATTGCCGCTGTTGTCCGTACCATCCCAGTTAAATTCGATGTTGCCGGCCGCGTTAGATCCCAGGCTCATGGTTCTGACAGTCTGACCACTTTTATCTTCGATGGTGATCTTCATATCATGGGCCGCTTTTTCATTGATGATCACCCCTGAGAGTTCTGCGCCCTCGGCATCTGTCAATGTGCCTTTATCACCAATCACCAATACTTGCTGCCCAATCAAACCTGACGCCGCTAGCGCCTGACTGGAGTTCATGTTGGCAGCAAACCCTTCAAAACTGCTTTGCAACTTACTTAAGCTGTCCGCCATTGTGAAACTGGTCATCTGGGCGATCATCTGATCGTTGTCTACCGGCTTCGTTGGGTCCTGCTGGGCAAGCTGCTCGGTCAGCAAAGCAAAGAAATCTTCCTGCTTTAACTGCCCATTGGTGTTTTCTGGCGCTTTAGTTTCCTGGGGCCAATAAAGGTCGCGGATATCACTATTGTTAACTGAATTTGTCATCTGTTAATCCTCAGCCCTTACTGCCCTTGACCAAGCTGCAGTACCCTGCGGAAAATACGCTTAGTGGTATCAGCAACTTGAACATTGGTTTCATAAGCCTTAGACGCGGACATCATGTCAGCCATTTCTTCCACCACATTGACATTCGGCTTATAGATGTAGCCATCCTTGTCAGCCATTGGATGACCTGGGTTGTATTCCATTTGCAATGGTCGGTCGCTCTCTACAATACCGAGAACTTTAACGCCGGTACCAGCGGTTTGGTCATCAATGGCTCTTTGCATTTCTGCGGCAAACACGGGCTTTCTGGCCCGATAAGTTTCATCAATGCTGCTGCTGACACTGTTGGCATTGGCAATGTTGCTGGCGGTCGTATTTAAACGTACTGACTCTGCACTCATGCCAGTGGTAGCAATGTTCATGACATTAAACAGACTCATCAGCCTTGTCCTCCGCTAAGGGCTTTCTTCATCCCTTTAAATTTACCGTTAAGAAACTCGATGCCAGCCTGATAACGCATGCCGGTATCTAAGAAGCTATTACGCTCAACCTGCACATCAACGGTATTGCCGTCGCCGGTATCAGGCTGATTTGGTACCCTGAACATTTGTTCGCCGGGATTTCTGATTTCCACAGCAAAGTGTTTCTCGTGGGTACGGGATAGACTGGATGAACGCTCGGCCTGAGCCGCTTGCATAGCCGATTTAAAATCAATATCGCGAGCTTTGTAACCGGGCGTGTTGGCATTAGCCAGGTTTCCGGAAATGACTTCCATGCGTTCATCTCGCACTTGCAAGGCGCGATGATGCAAACCGACTAATCTATCTAAGCTGATTGCCACCTGTTTCTCCTAAGCACGAAGCTTGTGTTAGGAAAAACTTAGCAATACACGTGCCAGTTCAATGGTGTCATCAAACCGGCAGTGTTGAATCTTGCAGGAAGGCTATTGTTTTTTAAGGTAATACAGGCCTGGATTACAACGCACCATGCTGAACGCATCGGACAATCCAGACATAGATTCGGAGGCACCGAGGAACAAAATTCCTTCTTTGTTCAGGCCTGCGGCAATTTGTTGCAGTATCTGTGTTTTGATCTGTGCTGAAAAGTAAATCAGCACGTTGCGGCAAAACACAATGTCGAACTTGCCTAACGAGCTGTAAGATTCCAGCAAATTAATCGGCCGAAACGAAACCATATTCGTGACTTGCGGCCGCAAGCGCATCGTACCGTTTGCCGTGGGCTCGAAAAACTGACGTTTACGCTCATCAGATAAGCCTCTGGACAATGACAGATTGTCATACTCTGCAGTTTTACAGCGGTTAAGCATATCTGAAGAAATATCCGTTCCCACAATCTGCACACCGCCAGGGAAAGCCCCGGGACTACGTTGCAGAAACTCCAGAATGCTCATCGCTATGGAATAAGGCTCCTGGCCGGATGAACAGGCCGCAGACCATATACGCAGAGGACCCGCTTTACCTTTAAACTTCTGTAACAACTCATTTTTCAGCAATTCAAAGGGGTAAGTATCGCGGAACCATAAAGTTTCATTGGTGGTCATGGCATCGATCACCGCTTCACGCAGTGTTCGGTCGCGACCATTCACAACATTACCAATCAACTGAGGAAGATTCGCAACATTGAAACGACGTAACAAGGGCGACAATCTGCTACGCACTAAATACTGTTTATTGTCGCCTAAAACGATGCCACATTGACGCTCCAGATAATCCCGGAACATGGCATAGTCTTGGATTCCTATCTCTTTATCAGGCACAAATTAATCTCTAATTATTCAAGACCTAACCATTTCTTGACCGAGTTGGCCAATTCGTCTGGATGGAACTTAGCGATAAAATCGTCTGCTCCAACCTTCTTTACCATTGCCTGATTAAATACCCCACTCAGTGAGGTATGCAGAATCACATGAAGGTCTTTCAGCTCGGGGGAGTTTTTGATTTCTGCAGTCAGAGTGTAGCCATCCATTTCTGGCATCTCAATATCTGATACCAATACGCCTACACGATCAGTCACGTTACCAGTATCTTCAGCCAGCTCTCGCAAACGAACCAAAGCCTCCATACCATTTTTGGCTGTTTCAATTTTCAGCCCCAAGCTTGTCAATGCTTTTACTACTTGGTTACGTGCGACGGAGGAGTCGTCGGCAACAAAAATAAGCTTATCCTGAACCGCGGATACATCCAATCCGGCAATCACCTCCGCGCTAACATCGGTTTTCAGCGGCGAAATTTCGTTGAGTATTTTCTCAACATCCAGAATTTCAACCAGCTCGTTATCAACTTCGGTGACCGCCGTCAAATAACTGGCGCGCCCTGCCCCTTTGGGTGGCGGCAAAATAGAATCCCAGTTGATGTTGATAATCCGCTCAACGGAATTCACCAGGAATCCCTGCACCGACCGGTTGTATTCAGCAATGATAATAAAGCACTTGCTGATGTCTTCGATAGGTTTACCGCCGGTGGCTAAGCTTAAATCAATCACTGAAATAGTTTGCCCACGGATGTGTGCAACACCACGCACAAACTTGTTAAGCTTTGGCATAGCAGTCAGGGGCGGACACTGTAAAACTTCCCGCACCTTGAACACATTAATACCAAAACGCTGTCGCCCACGTAACTTAAATAGCAGCAGCTCCAGCCTGTTTTGCCCAACCAGTTGTGTACGCTGGTTTACCGAATCTAAGATTCCCGCCATAAAACACCTCAGTGATGAATCAATTCAGGCACAATACTTGCGATAACTCATTCAATTGCGCATAGGTTGCCTTAGAAGACTTGAATTAGGCCTTTAGCCGACTGATTTTTGACATGCCGAGGTGTTTTCATCCCCGGCCTAGTTCTCGTCAACCCTTCGGCTTAAAAACCTGCGTATATATTGCTTCCGTCAATAAGCTTAACGGGTAGCGAACACACATACGGTTTCAATGCCCAGACCCTATGTTACTAGAATTTGTCTTTAAGCATAGCCAAAGTGGCCTGAAGTAAACATGATTAATTCAGCTAGAGTTATGAGAATATTGATTTTTTTGCTACTAACCATAAAAAGTGTCGGCGTTTTAGCCGAAGTGCCGGCTATTGCATCACCACATCAGCAAGTCAGCGACACGGCCAGACAATATGTGCTAGAACGTCTTACCCAGTTAAGTCCTGATACCAGTCAATTGGATGTGGAAGCTGCGACTGTAGATGAACGCTTACAAATCCCTCAGTGCGCTGAACCTTTTATTGCTCAGGCTAGCGAAAATAGCCTGTCGCAGTCTAATGTCACAGTCCGCGTAAGTTGTGTCTCATCTAACTGGTTTTTATATGTGATGGTTAAAGTTCGCCAAACCCAAGCTGTTGTGGTGACCAAAGTGCCGGTTTCCCCCGGCACATTGCTGGACGAATCTCAGCTTGAAGTCATTCAGATGGAACTTGGCCAGTTGCACAGCAGTACGTTTGCCAATATTAGTGATCTCGCAGGTGCCCGAAGCAAACGTCGCTTGCGCGCTGGACAACCACTTGAACCCTCGCAGCTATGCTATGTCTGTAAGGGAGATAGCATAGTGATCAGAGCCAATGCCGCAGGGTTGCAGATTAAAACCTCGGGTATAGCTCTACAGGACGGTAACGTCGGCGATACCATACTCATTAAGAATCGCGCCTCCGAGAAACAGATTAACGCCCGCGTACTTAGTGCGGGGGAAGTTGCAGTGGGAATTTAGTCATGTATCATGCTATTTGGCTCAAATTTTCAGCAACTGTGTCGATAAACAATTGGCAACTGTTCCCAACAGGTGAGCCGGTTGAAATAATTTGCTAAAGTAACCCTAGCATCTGCCGATAACGTAAGCAGAGGTTTATCAGGTAGTGGATGTGAGCATGTCGATTAACAATATCAATGGTAATTTGAACAAGCCGCAGGTAGACAGCCAAAAGCTCAATCAACAGCAGCAGGCACAAAACCAAGCGGCCGCCCAGGCGAATGAAGCCAAGGCACAAACAACGGCTCCCAGGCAGGATTCCGTGTCTTTGACACAATCTGCTCAGCAGTTGGCACAAGTGCAGAAGAAAGGTAATGACACACCAGTTAATCAGGAAAAAGTGGATCGCCTGAAGCGTGCCATTCAGTCTGGTGAGTACAAAGTGAATCCTGAAGTATTGGCGCAAAAAATTGCCAAGTTGGAATCCGAGTTGTTTGGGATTAAGTCCTAAGTGTCTACGCAGAGAAGTCTTGAGCTATTAAATCAGCAAAAGGACGCTCTGGCGCGCCTACAGCTTTTATTAGACACAGAGTTACAACAGATCAGCAGTCGCGATGCTGAAGCCTTAATTAGCTTAGTTAAAGAAAAAGAAGTTTTGTTGGAGCAAATTCAACAGCAGGATGAGCAACTTTCAACCCTACTACCAAGCGAACTAACCGAACAGCAAGCCACCCTCAAAGAGCAGATTATTGACCTGGTCAAAGACTGCCAATACCGAACGCAAATTAACGCTACCGCAGTGGAACAAGGTCAACTGCGCCTTGAACACTTGCGTAATCTGATAGTTGAATCTCGCGCTAAAGAAAGCCTGACCTATGACAAAGCAGGCAAAAAGCATTCAGGCAGTCGGGGCAGCGGTATTAGCGCCTAGGCAAATTACTTGGCGACTTAACCAGCGCGTCATTTAACCCCAACACGCCTCAGTAATATTTCACCTCTTTAATACGCTTTGGTTTAGCCACACTAAGATAGATATCATGCACCTTGCGCATATCAAGTTCTAACTCTGTGGCATAGGTATCTTCATCCACCGCGTAGCTTTTGATTACTCTGGCGCCACGAATTACTCCATCCACCGAAGAGCGCAACTGTGCGTTTTCCAATACCAGATTAGACAAATTCTGCTGACCGGACAAACGCTGACCATAGACCTGCTCCGCCAATTCACGATAGGCATCGAGCTTAGACGCTTTGATGGCCTGCAACATTTTGACGGTGTCTGAACTACCTTGTTGCGCGGCAATGGGCGCGTAGCCAACTGCTTTTAACAGGGGATAACTTTCGGGCTCAATATACTCCCATTCAACCTGCTTATCATAAAATGTAGAACAACCCGTCAACATCCCAAACAACAGGCAATATCCCAGAACTCGCATATAGTCACCTCTAACGAAAAAGCAGTGAAGGGCTGCTCCCTATATATGTGCAATAGATAAAGCAAAATACGTACCGCATTCTAGGCGTCAAAGTTTTGCTGTAATAAAACGGTACGTTTTGTGCTTAACCACTTGGCATTTAGCTTATAAGGGTAGTCCTGTGAAACGGTTTTTAGTGCTGATATCAATATTGCTAAGCCCTGCTAGTCAGGCGATTTGGTTTGAAGCCACTGGTCAGGCTGTGATTGTGCAGGGCGATAAACAGCAGGCCAGGCAATTGGCCACTCAGGAAGCAATTAAGCAAGCCTTGATGTTCGCTGGCGCCAGGGTGAGTTCAGTACAAAAGCTGGCCAATGGTTTGTTGCAAGATGACCGTTTCGAAATCCGTGCAGGCGGAGAGGTGGATAGGGTTGAGCTTGTCAACGAGGTTTATCAAGACGATATCGTCACCGTATCGATTCGCGCCGATATTTTCCCAGAAGAAGCGCAATGTTCAGGTGCCGACTATCGTAAAAGTCTGGTGACCAGTTGGTTCCCCATTAAAGACAAACGCCAAGCCACCTTAGGTGAGGTATTTGACTTAGGCAAAGCCTTACCTAAACAGCTGAGTCGTGCCTTTTCATTATCGAGCCGACATGTACAAGTCGATGCCATACAGAATTTTTATCTGACACCAGATCTCCATCCAGCGGCTCAGGCCATGGGACTGACCAAGCGCAGTGGCGGACAATTGGCACTTCTGGCAGAAATCACCGATCTTAGCCATCAGCAAAGCACGCCAGGCGCACTCACGTTTTGGCGTGACGCGACCATTGAGCGGCAATTTGCTCTACAGGTAACCCTGGTGGAAGGGATGACAGGGGAAGTATTAATGCAAGAGCAATTCCATACCAGCGCCCCCTGGCAATTTAGTCTTCACGACAGCATTCAACCTGAGAGTCAGCAATTTTGGCAGTCCAGCTATGGTATGGCAGTCAGTGACCTGCTTACGTCAGTCGCCCAACGTGTAGATGAGGAAGTATCTTGCCTGCCAGCCAACGGCAGAGTGCTGAAAGTCAGCAATGAACAACTCACCATTAATATGGGTCAGCATCAAGGCGTGAACCGCGGAGATAAGCTACGTGTATTTAAGCTCAATCAATTTATGGATCCCCTTGGCCACTCACACTATCAATATTTTCTGCATCCGGTGGAAGTGATAGTCACACAAGTACAGCAAGATTACGCCTTACTGGAGTCGGCTAATGGCGCACCACTGGCCAATATTCAGCCAAACGATTTTGTATCCAAGCGCTAAGGGTTTTCTTCACCGCTACCATAGGTAATAATGCCCAGCCTGAGCGTTGCGGTTTCCTACGCTTTAGTCCCCATAGTTTAATGGATAAAACGAGCCCCTCCTAAGGGCTAGATCTAGGTTCGATTCCTGGTGGGGACGCCACATTCCAAAAAACTTCAAATACTTAGCCAGATATGGCATGGCCATTCGTATACAAGGCAAACCTATAGATTGAGCAAAAAGTCAACAACTTTACCTATAACAATCTTTTCGCCTCATGGAATCATTTATTCATTGAAATATTTCTGTCAAAAATAAAATATTTTACAAATCTGTTAACAATAGGATTTGTATAAATGAAACAGTTTACAACCTCTCCCCTGCCCCTTTATCTGGCCATAAGTGCCATCTTGTCAGCTTCGCCAACAGCTTACGCTTCAGAAGAGCCAGCTAAGAGCATTGAGCGGATAGCCGTAACTGGTTCATTGATCAAACGCGCGGATCTGGAAGAAAGCATGCCCGTCACCGTGTTTGACAAAGCACTAATAGAGAACTCGGGTGCGCAAAACATGATTGATGTGGCCAATAATCTAACCATCAATTCAGGCTCACTCTTTACCAATGAAAATGCACAGCTTGCCGGTACTTCGCAATTCAATATTCGCGGCTTGGGCCCAGGCTCGACCTTAACGCTGATAAACGGTCGTCGTGCCGGCATTGCGCCGGTGGCAACCACCTTAGGCAACCAGTTTTTTGATATCAATCAATTGCCCTTGGCCATGATAGAGCGGATCGAGTTTCTAACCGATGGTGCATCGTCAACTTACGGCTCTCAAGCGGTAGCTGGCGTTGCCAACATTATTACCCGCCAAGGCTTTGAGGGTTTGGAAGTGTCAGGCCGTTATCAGGACGCTGTTAACGATGCCTATGACCTAAACCTGGTCACAGGCGCCGCCAATGAACGCGGTCAGTTTAACCTATATGCCACACTAACCGGTCAGACTCGCAGCTATCGTTCTGATTTCGATTTCATCAACGAACGCGTGGGCGGCAACGGCAATATTTATGACTCTAAATTTTTGTCTTCAACCGGCTCACCGGGTTCTTACCAGCTAGCGCAAACCGACGCAAACGGGGTAATTACACCAACAGGATCAGTGATTGCCGATCCAAACTGTGAGGCTGCAGGTGGTGTATTGCAGGGTGGCGTATGTAAAACCAGCTTTATTGACCAGTTGGCAATATTACCCGCCGAAAACCGCTTCCAGATGTTCAGTGAGTTTGCCTATGATGTCACAGACTCGGTCAAGGCTTACGGTGAATTGAGTTTCTCCCGCAACAAAGTAAAAGCGATTTTAGGCTCACCATTTTACTCAAACGGCTTGGTCAAAGGCGGCAGCACCTTTGTACCGGCAGATCACCCATTCAACTTTTTTGTACTAAACGAAGCCGGTAATGGCCTTACCTATATTGATCCACAAAGCTGGGACAATAATATCCACCAAGCCGTCGATGTGGTGGCTAAGTCTCGTCCGTTTGGTGTGTACACCACCGGCGACTCCGCCAGCGGTATCAATAATGCTCTGGATATCGACTTCGATTACTATCGCGCCGTAGCCGGTTTTGAAGCCGATATCAGCGAAACCTGGACATTAAACACCTCATACGTGTATGCAGTCGGCAAACGCACCGAGACCACACATCTGGGTGTATCCAGCACCACCTTTAACGATGCCGTACTGGATGGTCGGTTTAATCCCTTTGGTACTGCCATCTCCAATCCAGGTTTGGTTTCACCTAAAGACGGTACCTCTGTGGCCGGCAACAGCGAAGAAGAACTAGCAGCCGTATTACATTCATTTGTTGACGAGACCTACAGTGAACAGCAGGTTGTTGAAGCCATTGCCAGTGGCGACTTGTTCGAAATGGATGCCGGTACTGTTGGCTTGGCCATCGGTACTCAGTACCGCTATGAAGACTACCAATACACACCGGATAGCTTGTCGGCAAAAGGGCTGGGCTTTGGCTCTACCCCATCAGCCTCCATCGCTGGTGACACTAACGTATTTGCCGTGTTTGCCGAATTGTTTGTCCCTGTACATGAAGATGTAGAAGTACAAACCGCACTGCGCTACGAAGATTATGATACGGCGGGCTCTACACTGGATCCTAAGATAGCGGTGAAGTGGAATATCAACGACCAATGGATTCTGCGTAGCTCATTCGGTACCTCCTTCCAAGCACCTACTAACCTGCAAACCGGCGAAACATTAGGTGGCGCCTATATTGATGATCCTGTGTCTGTACAAAATGGCGTGCCGGTTTGCCATCCAACGGGTGTCAGCAACTACGTTTATATCACCACTAAGGGTAGCGACGCCCTTGAGCCAAGCAAAGCCAAGAGCTGGAACCTGGGATTAGTTTATCAGCCGACCAAGAACCTGATGATGAAAGCGGATCTCTGGTCATTTGACTATAGCGATTTGGTTGCCCAGGACTCCAGCGCTACCGGTATAGTGAATGCGCAATGTGCGGGTGTGGCGCAAGGCGGAAAACCTAAAGATGATCCACGCATCAATCGTTCTGCCGAAGGCCAGTTACGTGAGATAACACTGAATTACATCAATACAGGCTCGGTTGAGACCCAAGGCATTGATTTTAGCGCCAACTATGATCTGGATCTGGACGCCATGGGCGACTTGACCCTTGGCTTTGACAGCACCTATGTAGCCACCTTTGATATTGTTGCCATTGACGGCCAACCGGCTATTGATGGTGCAGGCAGCTACAATAGCTCTAATGCCTTTAAAGCCATGCCACAAATCCGTGCAAATACCCGTGCCAGTTGGAAGCTCAACAATCACGCCGTCAATGCATCGGTGCGCTACATCAGCAATTACGATAATGATCTGACCGCTGACGAGCACGATAAAATTGCCGCATTCACCTCGGTGGACCTCAAGTATTCCTATACCTTCGAGTCCAGCGCTGGCAGTACCTTAGTGAACGTTGGTGTTAACAATCTGTTCGACAAAGCACCGCCCAGCCTTGGAGATGGCATACGTCCTGGGTACGATGCGACAACTCATGACGTGCGTGGTCGCGTTCTGTATGCGGGCTTTACCCATACTTTCTAATTGAGACCTTCCCATAATCAAGGCGCATATTGGCAACAGTATGCGCCTGTCTTATTGTTAATCCCGCTACGTCTCGCCTCTGGGGCAATAAGGAACCTAATACCAGTCCCACATCAGGAGAATAATATGAAAAAGTTACTACTTAGTTTGTGCGCAATCAGTTTGACAGCGTGCGTGCCACAAAAGCACGCCACGGACATCGAGATAGTGCAAAAGCCGATTATTTTTGATCAGCAACGTAAAGCGCTGACTTTGCAGTACATGCAAGAACGTTATGGTATCGAACAGGACGAACCTACCATTAACCCGACTATGGTAGTGGTGCATTGGACGGTCATTCCAACGCTGGAAAAAACCTTTGACGCATTCAACCCAGCCGTATTGCCTTCACACCGGGACGGCATCAAAGCCGGGGGAGCGCTGAATGTATCCAGCCAATTTGTTATCGACAGAGACGGTACTATCTACCAATTTCTGCCAGAGACCACCATGGCACGTCACGTCATAGGCCTTAACTATACGGCGATTGGCATTGAGAATATTGCCGATGGCAAAACCTTGCCGATGACAGATGCCCAGTTAGACGCAAATGCCAAGCTTATCCAATATCTGGCGGCAAAATACCCTATCGACTATGTGATAGGACATAGCGAATATCAGCAGTTTAAAGGCACGGAATTGTGGAAGGAAAAGGACGATAACTACCTGACTCATAAGACGGATCCTGATCTTGCCTTTATGCATAAGCTGCGAGACAGATTGTCAGGTTTGAATCTAAAACCATTGCCACAAAGTAAATAAACCAGCCGGGACGAGAGGGCCAGTCCCGGCCGGTTTGACCTATCGTTACATCAATCATTGATTTGGCACTGGGAGCTTCCCCAGTGCCGACAAGCCTTAGCTACAAGGCCCAATGACTTTCCAGGGGTCGCCCGCGGTTGGCAGATTATTCTGCGACCACCACTTGGCTTCATATATCACGCCGTTATAGGTAGCTTGCATTCCACCGGTATAAACAGCGCCCGGGTCCCATGCAGCCGGACAAGTTGGCCCGGTGGTACCGACCTTGAACGTTACCACCAAGGAATGGGCGGCATTCAGGTTATTGAAGGTATAGCTTGAGGCTGCGGCAACAGCGACGCCATCCACGGTGATGGTATCGACGGTATAACCACTATCAGGCACAAAAGTCAGGGTAAAATTCTGCCCCCCCTGTGCACTGATAACGCCGCCGACCGGAGCCGGGCTGATGCTACCGTTTCCACCAGAAACACTGGCTGAAATATCAAAGTACACCGGATTATCTATGGTGATATCGCTGAAATTGCCAGATACACCGGAGAAGTTGGCAGCACTCAGCTCTGAGACCAGGGTATTTTTCAGCACCACTTGCTTATTATTGCCACCGGATGCGGCTGGTGTCAGAGACAAAACCGTGTCAGCGCCACTTTGCGTCAGTTGCAATTGACTGAAGCTATACTGGAATACGCCCAGGCTGATTTCCGTTTTTGCTGGCAAGAAGGTGTCCACTGTCACCACCATATTCCATCCCCAGGTTTGCCAGCCGAGCGACACAATGTAGCCCAAGCGGTCAAAGCTGCCGGTCATATTGTCAAACATGCCAACATGCAAATCAGCCAATCCGAGTCCAGGCATTTCCACATAACTGTAAATGCCACCATCAGCGGCCTGCACACCAACGAACAAGGAGCCATTGCTCTCATAAGCTTTCAGGTGTTTAAAGCCGATGCCCGCCGTACCACGGATCTTATCTACCGCCGGATTGAAGTTGTTCGCTACCTGCGTGCCACTCCAAGCCATAGTGTAAACCTTGGACTGCACAATGACGGCGGAGGTATTGGCATTCACTTGAGCCGCCGTAGCGCCTTTGAGCAACACAGATTGAGAAGAGAAGGACAGTAGCGCTCCGTCGGTGGTATCAGAGACCACCAGATTTGATAACGGCGCAGGATCAGCCCAGTCTCGCAGGATGATCAGGTCTTCTCCCAGGGTAAAATCATTCACCGTTACTGCTGAGCCAGACTGTTCATTTAGTAACAGAGTGTCAACACCGCCACCGGTAATCACTGTGTCATTACCCCATCCGGCTGACAGGGTTTCATCGTAGCTGGAACCTTGGATGGTTTCGGTAGCGGGGGTATCGAATAACGTATTGAAACCACCGAACTTATGCACGTACTTGGTGATACAAGTACCCAATTCATCACAGGTAATCTGGTCGTTAGTCAACAGCGCACCGGTTCCCCAAGCACCGCGTAGATGAGCTGCCGCCAACAAACCCGACATGGTGGCCTGTACTTGTATCGGATTACCGTTATCATCGGTGTCTGGCCAGCTTTTCGCTAGCGCCTGGGCCCAGGTCATGTTGGCGTCTTCGAGTAGCTGGGACATAACGTTGTAATTAAAACGCATGGCATCGCGCATCACTAATTCCTGTTTCTCAGGAATACGTAAATCAGCAAAAGAGTTAATACCGTTTTTACCTATAAAGGTACCTTCCCAGTTATTCAGGGAAGTGGCCACCACCTTGTTACCACCAGAGCCCACGACTTCGACCAAGGCTTCGGTCTGACAACCAATCCAGTTGCTGTCATCCACGAAGATATAGAAACTGTCGTACTCAACACCATTAACCACTTTGGTGACTGGGCTGTAGTAACCGGTGTCAATAAGTAGCGCTTCTCCCAACTGATAGCCCACAAAGCCCCAGGCATTTAGCGAGTTGTACTGCATATTGCGGTACATTTGTGCGTCATAAGGCGTTTGCGAATTGTAGTAGCCATCTACTCCTAATTTGGTGAAAAACTCACTGATAGTGGTTGGCTCCGGGATCATACTGCCTGTGGTACAGTCTCGCACCATCTTGCCCGGCGCTGATACTTGCGCGTAGGTATAAACAGGATTATTCAAATTCTGCAGATAGAAATCTGCCAGATTGGGGTTAATGCCTGATTCAAAGTTACGTAACGCATCCAGGAAGTCCTGAATGCCACCATTGTTGGCTTGTGCGCTGACAGATACCGCACAACAGGCGGCCAGCAAAGACAATCTCAATTTCATATCCGATCCTCTGGTTAGTGATGGTATGAGACCGACAGCTACAGCATCTCAGTGGGTAAGTTGACCGTCCTTTCCAAAAGCACGTATTCGCTAAACACTGGATTAAGGTTACTGTGCAAAAGCCAGCAGCACTTCCTTCTGCGCTAAGGCAAAATTGCTCTCAAAAAAGAAAATGGTCAGTGAAACAAAAGAGAGGTGAGTCTGATGACTCACCTCTGCAAGTGGTTACATTTTGAAACTTGCGCCAATAAAGTAACGCGCACCAAATTCATCCAATGCGTGCATGTAGCCAAACTCCGGGCGGTTAATTCGGCGTACTTCATTGAAGATGTTGACGGCTTCCAATGAGACATCTATGCGTTCACTGACATGCCACACTAGAGATGCGTCAACCTGTTTAAATGGTTCAGTTGTACCTTCAACACCATTGTACTTCTGGCGCCATTCATCCCTGCCATTGTATGCAATACGGGCACTAATGAGCTCATCTTCGTAATAGGCCGACAGGTTGTAGGAGTTTTCCGAAACACCGTATACAGGACCTTTACCAGACACGGCACTGTTTAATTCGCTGTCTGTGTAGGTGTAACTCGCCTGGAAACCAAAACCATTACCCAAATCTTGTTGATATTGCAGCTCCAAACCTTGCACATCTGCATCACCGGCATTGCGATAAGTTGTAACCAAGCAACCTTCACAACCAGGTATGCTGTCCAGTTCCTGTGTCTGCTCGATATAATCACTGATGTCTTTTCTAAACAGTGTCGCACCAAACAAAGATGTTTCATCGAAATACCACTCAATGCCTAAATCAAACTGACTGGACTTATAAGGATCAATGTCCGGAGAACCAACCGTTGCGGTCTTTTGCTGAATGGTAATGTTAGAAGACATCTTCATCTGTTCATACTGCGGACGAGATACCGTTTTACTGGCGGCAAAACGCAGTAACAAATCATCCTGAATGTCGTAAACCAGATTAACACTCGGCAACAGGTTGCTGTAGTTCTTGCTTCCTTTGTCAGTCAGGTTACTGGACAACACATCAGTATCAACCCAACGAAGGCCAATATTGCCTCGCAGGTTCTCACCTTCAAAGTTACCTTTGACGTAGGCAGACGTGATTTCTTCGTCAATGTTAAAGAAGTTCAAGAAGCTCACACTGCTACTTTTATTGGCATCACCGAATGCCAAGACACTTGCATCAATAACCGCGAAGTCACTTAAAGCACCACTGCCTGACACTTCGCCCAGAATGCCACTCACAGCGCCGCCATCAAAATCTGCCATCGTCAGGCCAGCCGCCACACCTTTTTCTAACAAACCCGCGTCTCGGGCATGCTGAGAATTATGAAAGCTTTGTTCTTGATATTTAATTCCAGCATCAATACTGGTAAAACCCAATACGTCCAGATGGTATTGCGTATCTAACTGGTAATATTCGATTTCATTGTCCCGAACGATGTCGAGATAAGAGAACTCTTGAAATAACTTCATTTGGTTGTGGTCGAGCAACACCGCCGGATCATCTGGGACAAACTTGTGCGGCCCACGAAGATCAAAGGTCACGCCAGCATTCTGCTTGTTGTCTAAGTCACCCCACCAAGTGCTAGACTGCAGCCCCCGAGTCTTTGCCTTTGAACGCCCTACAAGAGCAGTTAACTCCCAGTTATCCCCCTCATAATCCGCTCGCAGATTAATAACATCAGAGATCATGTTGGGTGTCCTGACCACAGTATTGTTGAATACCGGCATCGACGCGCCATTTTCATCACGGATTTCACTGCGACCAGCTACTAATACTCCTTGCTGATTGTATACCGCTGAGTCAGCGTCAATTTGTCCATTGATAAACACAAAATCAAAAAGTGCTGTGTTTACGTGTTCATTGTCTAGTTCAAAACGGAAGTAGTCGGCAGAGAACAGCAACTTATCACTGGCCTGATATTGAAAAGAAAGCTGTGAACTGCTGCGCTCTCGTTTTTCGTCAAACAAAATGGAAGCAAAACCCAGTGGCATAACAGGATAGCCACCATCGGTGTCAGGGATCTGTGGTCCTCCCCCCGCACCTGTCCAGCTGATTGCACCACCGAAGGTACTCTGGGTTTCACGCACGATATCGCTCTTTTCAATAGAATGGGCAACCAAAATACCTATCTGTTCATTGTCGTCCTTCCAACTCACCAAACCAGATAAACCAGGCTCCCATCCGTCACCATTGGTGTTTTTACTGGCTTCCACCGAACCAAAAACAGTAAAAGCGTCCATATCTAGGGGTTTACGTGTTTTAAGATCTATCGTTCCCCCCATAGCACCTTCATTAACATGCGCTTCTGTAGATTTATATACATCCATGCCCGCGATCTGCTCAGCCGACACCAACTCGAAGTTGAAGCTACGTGTGATACCGTCATTGTCGAACCAACCTGTGGACGCAACGTTTTGTCCATTAAGCAACAAAATGCTGTGCTCTGGAGCAGTACCACGGATATTGACACCATCAACCTCACCGTAAGTCCGGTTTACCGTGATGCCAGGTATACGTTGCAAGGCATCACCGATATTTTTGTCAGGGAAATCGCCGATGTCTTCAGCCGACACGCTGTCCAAAACAGAATCGGACATACGTTTGGTAGCTAGCGCCTGGGTAAGGCTTCCGCGAATTCCGCGGACTTGAATAACTTCGGTATTGTCAGCCCCCTGAGCGCCAGCAGCGGCAGTTTCCTGGGCGGTAACGGGTAAGGCGCAACAGCCGGCCAGAATGGCCAGAGTCAAGCGGCTAAATGATCTGTTCATGTTCCCTTTCCTCTCGTAGTAATTGCTATCTGGTGTTGAAAGATATGTCATTCAATTTTACTTATTATTTATCCATCATTTAGACTAATGTCAACTCTTTGTTAAAAAAGTTAATGATGGGTTATTAAAAACTCAGCCAGGGCCTGGGCTGACACCCAGCGACTTGAGTAAGTGCAGATACAACTTTGCACATCAGAGAAATGGCGGAGCGGGTAATCCGGACCTAACAACAACAAATGCAGGTTGTCCGGATACAGCGTGATTAACTGAGTCAGTCTCTGTCTTTGCTCAGGGTCAAAATCTTCACCGGGTAAGGGGTAATCTTCCCAAACGGCAAAAATAGGCTTGTCGGCGAAGCGTCCGTCAGGGGCATGCAAAAATGCCTGAAACTGCGTGAAACTCACCGGAATCAACTGATTTGGTCTTTTAGCTTGCAGCGCACTATACAACTCAGTGCTGGCTGCACGGGGATCATTGGGACCAATCCCACGGCTGTTCACCAGCAGCTCCTGGTTGGCAGGGTCTGCCAATGGAATAAAGTAGCAAGGCTGGTGCGGCGGTGGCAGTGGGGTTTGGGCACGAAGCTGCCTGATGGCCTTCTGTGCGGCCAGCAAAGACAAGGCTGCGTCCTGTTCTTGCCCAATAGCAGCAGGAGGTTTTTGCAGCTTCTGATAGCGCAATGTCAGTGCGTCACCCAGGCGGCTGTTTAGTACAGACTCGCTCAGTCGGCCCGTTTTAAACGCTGCAACCACCCCATCCAAAGTCGCTTGCTGTATGGCCTTATAGTCAGTTGTCTGATTCTCGTAGTGCTCTTCTGACAACATAATTAGGTGTGCTCCAGCCTCCAGAGCCATCAGAACCGCTTCCACCGGATCGTATTGGCGACGCATCGCCCACATATTCATACTGTCGGTAATAATGATGCCATTGAAGCCCATTTGCTGTTTTAGCAAATCCGTGAGAATAGCACTCGACAAGGTAGCAGGCTTAGCCGCATCCAGCTGGGGGAAGCGGATATGGCTGGTCATGACCAAATCGACACCGCTGTCCACTGCGGCCTGAAAAGGCGCGAGATCCTCATTTATTAAGTGTTCTAGCGGCTTATCCACCACTGGTAAGGTTTGATGGCTGTCTTCGGCGGTATCACCGTGACCGGGAAAATGTTTGGCACAGGCCAGTACACCGCCTTGATGCAGCCCCTTAACCGCCGCTTTGACCTGACGACTTACGGCCTCAGGCCGCTCACCAAAGCTGCGCTGACCAATAATAGGATTATCCGGGTTAGCATTAACGTCTGCGCAAGGACCCAGAATACAGTTATAGCCGAGGGCCCCTATTTGCCGGGCGAACATCTGATAGACCTCACGGGTCAGGGTGTCGTCATCAGCTTTGCCCAAAGCCAGATTACCTGGTCCAAGATCCAGGTACTTAGTCAAAATACCCCAGGCACCTTCCTGATCCACTGCCAGCAATAAGGGCGCATCACAAGTACGAAGACTAGCCACATGTTGCAGATGACTGGCTAATGCGCTTGCCTGCTCCAGCGTGGCAGCATTATCGTCGGTGAGATAGAAGCCCCCCACATGGCGCTCTCTGACCAGATAGCTGGCATAGTCTTTATCCTGGCCGGCGAAAGCCAGTACAAAGAGTTGCCCGACTTTTTCCTCCAAGCTCATGGCGTCGATAAGCTGTTTGATATTACGCTGCATATCCTTTGCTCCTTTTATGCCGACTCAGCCAATTGCAATCCAGAGGCACCGGTAATCAGCGACACCAAATCGTTCTTGTCCACATCGGCAATGGCCACGTCTGCACTGCAGCGGCCTTGATAAAGCACTACGGCCCGGTCACAGGTATCCATCACATGCTGCATATTGTGGCTAATCAGTACCACAGCCACCCCCTGTGAACTGATTAACTTAATCAGTTCATTAACCTGAGCACTTTGCTCAACGCCCAAGGCGGCGGTCGGTTCATCCATAATCACTACTTCCGCACCCCAGCTGACCGCCCGGGCAATAGCCACAGCCTGGCGCTGCCCACCGGAAAGATTAATGATCTTTTCACTCAGGCTTGGGATCCGGCTATTCAGACGATTCAGGGATTTCTGACTACGTTTGGTCATGGCCTTGGTATCCAGCCAGCCAATCCAGCGCAGCAGCGGATTAGATGAACGGATCTCACGATTCAGATAAAGGTTCTGCACCACATCAAATTCGGGCACGATGGCCAGGTCCTGAAACACGGTTTCCACCCCCGCGTTTCTGGCGTCCATGGGTGAGTTAAATCTGACTGGTTTATCGGCAATCAGAATGTCCCCTTCATCGGGTGGATGAATCCCGGATATACACCTGACCAAGGTGGATTTACCGGCACCGTTGTCGCCCAACAGGCCAACCACTTCACCTTTATTGACTTTAAAGCTCACTCCACGCAGGGCTTCAACTCCGCCAAAACGTTTGGTGATACCTTTAACTTCCAGAATGGTCTGGCTTAATGCATTTCTAACCATTTCTTGCCTCCCTGGCACCAATGGCCACAGCGGTGATTAAAATCAGACCACGGGTGATCATTTGCTCGTCAGTTGAAAAGCCGGAAAGGATCAAGCCGTTGTTTATCATGCCCATCAGCCAGGAGCCGATGACCGCGCCAATAATGCTGACCCGTCCTCCAAACAGGCTGGCACCACCAATGGCCACGGCGGCAATCACGGTCAGCAAGTCAGCTTCCCCTAAGGTATAACGGGCACCAGCCAAGCGACCGGCGTACAGCAGACCGGCGATAGCGGCACATAAGGAGCACACCACCAGCGCTTTGATACGCACATTTTCGATACGAATACCCATGGCTCTTGCTGCATCAGGGCTGCCGCCCACCGCCAGCAGATGGCGACCAAACACTAATTTGTTCATCACCAGATAGCCGATCAGGGCGAAGATTATCGTCCACCACAGTAAGCCGGGAATACCCAGAAACTCACCATTACCAAACAAGGCCCTGAACATAGGATCGATAACAGGAATGGACTCAAGGTTACTGACCTGGCGGGTAATACCGGTGATCACCCCCATGGTGCCTAAAGTGATAAGTAAAGAGGAAACACGCAGCCGCTCAATCAGTAAGCCGTTAATCAGGCCAACCAATACGCCGGTTAGCAAAGCACCGGCCACGGCCAAAGGCATGCCCACATACTGCAACAAAATCGCCCCGACAATGGCACTTAGCGCCACCACCGAGCCGATGGATAAATCAATATGTCCCACGGCCAGCGCAAAACTCAGGCCCACGGCCATGATGGTTATAGGTGCCGTCTGGCGGATAATATTCATAAAATTGCTGAGGCTTAAAAAGCCCGTATCATTTAAGAACAGGGCAAAGCCCGCCAGCACAAGAATGAACATGTAATAAATAAAGTACTGTCGCTTTAGCAGCCTGGCACTCCAGTCATGGCGCCCCAGTACAGAGGAAGTGGTGGACATCTTAGTCTCCAAGAGCAAGGTTAATAATTCGCGGAACATCGGCCTGATAAGCTTGCTGCCAGACGTCCTTAATATTGTCACGGGTTACCAGGTCAAAAGGCACCAGAGTGAAAAGCGGAGCCTGTTCACCTAACTTTGCCAGCATGGCGATTCTGGCCATAGTAGCCCCTATTTCGTAAGGCCTATCAGAGACTGAGGCGAGCATATTGCCGCGCTGTGCCATATCCAGCAGGTTATTAACCCCCAAATCGTGAGACACCACTTTAACCTGCGTAAAGCCATCTCCTCTGAGGGCCTCTACCACACCTTCGGCGGCTGCATCCCAGGCCACATAAATCACATCAATGTCCGGGTGCCTAAGCATCATGGCTGAGGCGATGGCACTGGTATCTTGCTCTTTGACAAAGCCTTTGCGCGCCACAATGTCGATACCAGGATAAGCTTCCAATGCCTGTAAAAAGGCATTATCTCTGGTGTTGGTTACAAAGTAGTTCACATCATGGAAAATCACGCCCACCTTGCCTTTACCCTGCAAATACTGATTCACCGCCTCGGCCGCCATGTTGCCCATCCCCTGCATATCGTCAGATACGATACCGGCGTACTCTTTACCATGTACAAAACCAGGAATAGGATTACTGAGCAGTACAAGCCCGCTGCCATTATCTACGGCTTTTTGTAGCCCGACTTTGGCGCTGACACCGTCGATCACTAAAGACAGCAGCATGTCAGGCTTAAGTGCCTGGATATTTTCAATATCAGCCACCTGTTTGGCCGGGTCATATTGCGCATCCGTGGTCACCAGCACTTTTACACCATGACGCTCGAATGTCTCCTTAGCGCCACGGTTAACCGCACTGATCCAAGGGCTAGCGCCATGCCAAGCCATTGCTGCAGTCAATCCCATGCCTTTTAGTTTATACTGCTGAAGTTCATTAATGATGACCTCATTGGCTTTGGCAGCCTGCGCCAACGCCGCAACGAAATCCGTGTCGCCGTTGGTCTGGGCGATGGCCGGTGCCGCCAGCATCATCAGGCCACTCAGTAGTGGTATCAACTGCTTTCGCATTCACAACCCTATTACGTTAACTTTACATTTTCAGTTAGTGTAGAGACCACGAAACATATGTCAATCATTTTTACTTAACTATAAAAACGCGAAATAGTGCTGGCAGGGGTTGGCATAATACGTACAATGATCGCGCTAATTTGTACCCAGAGATCCTTAGTTGCAGGCTTCAAATTCCAAACAAAACAAAGCGTTAAATCTTAGGCTGGTGTTGTCGCATATTGCCACCCTTAGTCCCATTTCACGGGCTGAGATTGCCAAGATTACCGGACTGACCAAGCAAACCATTACCAATATGGTGGATGAACTGTTGGCTGCAGAACTGGTTGCTGAGTTAGGAATAAAGAAAGAAGGCGCTGTCGGCAAACCGTCAAAAATGCTGGCATTATCTGCCAAAGGCACATACAGCCTGGGCTTTCGGGTTTTCAGTGGTCACTGCCAGGTTGCCCTGTATAACCTCACTAACAACAAGTTAGGTGAAATGCAGATTGAGCGCACTACGCCGTTGGAGCAGGGTTTGCAGCACGCTGCGCAAAGCTTGTTGAATGAGCATAAGGTCAGCAATGAATCTGTGCTTGGGGCAGGCCTTAGCTTTGTAGACCAGTTCGATCAGCACTATCCCAGCCATCAAGCCAGGCAGAAATTTGCCCAATTACTGGCTGACAAGCTCAGTCTGCCAACGGTATTGGAAACAACCGCCGCCGCCTGTGCGGCCTGCCATATGCTGCATGGCGAAGCCAAGGGGTTGAACAGCTTTGTTTATATTCACCTGGGTTTACAAATTGAAGCCGCGGTGGTGCATAGCCGCAGAATTATGCTGGGTCATAATCAGCTGACCGGCGCCCTGGGTGAGATTTTTGTGACACCAGAGACCAGCGGTAAAGATGCAGAGTTAGGTAGATTAAATGATTTTGCCTCCCTGGATGCCCTGCGCCAACAAAGCCGTCAACCCAATATGGATTTGGCCGCCATGTCGTCCTTGCTGGATGAACAACCTCAGTTAGTTCAGCGCTGGCTGGAACTAGCGGCAGAACCCATGCGCATTGCCATACATATGCTGGAATCTGTGCTAAATAGTCAGACCATTATATTTGGTGGAGATATCACTCCCGAATTGCTGGACTTGCTGATAGCTCGGTTGCGCCCATTGATCCCATCCATTGCCCAGCATGGTGAACGGGATGTGCCAAGAATGATCAAAACCCCCAATGTGCAGGATATTGCCATCAGTGGTGTCGCCACCCTGCCCTTGCACAGTGCGCTGGATATGACCCAACCCTATGCCGCGTACTTGCCACAGATGTCTGAGCTGTCAACAAAGCAAGCATTACTCTTTGTTGGCCCTCAATAACAAGCACTTAGCCCGTATCCCCGTATTTTACCTGTTTGCCTTGGCCTGACCTCTGAACATGGCTTATACCTAAGGCCAGACAAAACAGGAGTTAGCCATGTTAAAACCCACCGACGTAACAATTGCGACCTTATTAAGCTTGTGTATTCAGTCTGTCCAGGCCTCAGACACGGCCATTAAGCAGGTATGGCAAGCGGAAGCCGCGTTTGCACAAAGCATGGCCGATAGAGACTTTGCACGTTTCGCGACTTTGGTCTCAGAGTACGCCGTCTTTTTTAATGGAGAGTCCGTATCCAGGGGAAAACCTCAGGTACTAGCACAGTGGCAAGGCTACTTTAATAGCGAAGCCGCGCCATTTTCCTGGCAACCAGAACAGGTGGAAGTATTAGCATCCGGGCAACTTGCGCATAGCAGTGGACCGGTGTTCAATGCTGCCGGACAACAGGTTGCCACCTTTAATTCGGTGTGGCAAAAAGAAGCGGATGGGGTATGGCGAGTGGTGTTTGATAAGGGCACCCCGCGGTGCCCTTCAAAAGAACGCTAGATGCGCTCTGCTCTTCTATCATTAGTGGTTTTGCGTTTTTTTATAACGTTCAAACCACGCCAGGGTATGCTCAATTTTCGCTATCATTCTGGACGGCTTGCCCGCAATACCATGGGGAGCACCAGGCACTCTTACCAGCACAGTGTCCACTTTTTGTAGCTTAAGCGCCTGATAGTACTGCTCTGATTCAGATATTGGCGTACGTCTGTCGGCTTCGCCAGTCAGAATCAGGGCTGGCGTCTTCACATTAGCGACCAAGGATAAAGGCGAACGCTGCCAGTAATGCGCCAGATTATCCCAAGGCATGCCGGGAAACTGGTTGCGGATCTGGCCAAGGTAGCTGTCGGCAGTTAATACCTTACTAACCCAGTTAATCACCGGCTTGGTAATTGCCGCGGCATTGAACCTGTCGGTTAATCCAATAGCATACGCGGTGGCAATACCTCCCGCAGAGCCCCCCGCAATAAACAGATTGTCCTGGTCGATAAAGCCCTTGGCTATCATGGCATCCACCCCGGAATTATGATCGGCAAAGTCTTCCTTGGAGCTGTATTTGCCATCCAGCAACATAGCAAATCGCTCTCCGTAAGAGGTGCTGCCGCGATGATTGTCGTAGAAAACTACATAACCTTCTGCGGCATAGCGCTGTAGCTCAGCGGCAAAATGCGGACCATAGGCCAGATGTGGACCACCATGGATCTCCAGTAGCAAAGGATACTTTTTGGTCGGGTCAAAATCAGGCGGTGTGATATACCAGCCCTGAATTTTCTCGCCGTCAAAGGAAGAGGCATACTCAATTTCATGCACCTGCCCCAACTCTTTGTGGGCAAGCAAGTCTTCATTTAGTGCCGTCAATTGACGCGTCTTACCTTTGTACAGATAACCAACGTCTGCAGGGCGCTGTGCATTGCCACTGGTAAAGGCAATGGCGCCGTTATCTGCCAGGCTGAACTGGCCACTAATGTAAGGGCGCCCTAAACTGGTTCCGGACAGGGTGTCGGTCAATTCTTTGAGTTTTCCTGACAAGTTCAGCTCGGCAAGCTTACGTTTACCCTTGTCGTCATATTGGATCACTAAATTACGGCTGGCCTGCCACGCCAGGGCATCCACTGAGCGGTCCAGCTTCTCGGTTAACACTTTCGTGTCTTTGCTGTCCCATTTCATCAGCGCCACTCGGCTGGTGTGATATGGTACGGGCTCATTCCCTTCTTGCAAGTAAGCCAGGTATTTACCGTCCGCACTGAAGCTTGGCTGACTTTCACTGCCGGGCTGTTCCGTCAAGGTGGTTAGCTGACCACTTTGCACATCCACCTGGTGCAGGTCGGACTCACCAGTTTGATATTCCCACTCTGGGTGGAAGTTAGCGGAAAAGACAATAGACTTGCCATCAGGATGCCAGGCGAGCGGCCCTTGGTGCTGAAAATCGCCATGAGTTAACTGTCTGGGCGTACCGCCGGTGGCTGGCAATACAAAAATTTGTTTAAACACAGGCTCAAGCAGACCTCGGCCATCAGCCTGGTAGCGCACCTTATCGACAATAATAGGTTCCTCCGCCCACTTAGCCCCTTTAGGCTTAGTCAGGCGTTTCACCGATTTAGCATAGTCAGATTTCCCTTGGGGAACATCCATGGTAAAGGCCAGCCACTGACCATCAGGCGACCAGCTTAAGTTGCTCACACCGCGTTGCAATTGTGTCAGTACGGCACTCTTGCCCTGTGCCAACCAATAAAGGTGAAGTTGCCGACTACCGCTTGCATCCGAGATATAGGCCAATTTACTACCGTCAGGCGACCAGCGAGGCTGGCTGTAGTTGTGCCCATCGGCCAGCAGAGGCAAGTCGAGTTGCTTATCCAGATTGTACAGCCACAGACTATGACGATTACCATCGGTCATAATGTCGTAGCCACTGCGCACATAAGCAATTTGCTCACCATCACGGCTTATTTGTACATCACTGGCATATTCCAAAGCGAAGATGTCTTCGGCGTTAAACTTGCTGTCCTGCGCTATGGCGTTGCCTGCCAATAACACTGACCCGACTAGCAAGGTGGTTTTTATTGTCATGTTAGTTATTCCACTGATTGGGTTTTCGCTACCTTAAGAATAAAAGCCGCGGGGAACAAGTCTGGGCAGGATTAACCCCAGACATTTCACGCCCGGCAACCTGTACAAGCTGGGCGACAAATCTAAACAATTCTTGGGCTTGCAGATCTTAAGGTGGGATGATTACACTGGGTCTATGTCCGCAAAGGAACCGTCGATTTTCCGATGTCTGCCACCCAGCATATCCGCTGCCACGAATGTGATCTCAAGGTTCAGATCCCGCTTCTGGCACATCGCCAGAAGGCGGTCTGTCCCCGATGTGGTTACCTGCTTAGCCAGTACCGATACCTGGCGCTGGATAAGATCCTGGCATTCAGCCTGGCTGGCTTGTTCTTTTTAGTGGCCTCCCTGCCATTCGATTTTATGATCTTCGATGTACGTGGCCAGTTTCAAACCATGAGTATGCCGCTGAGCATAACGACCTTGGTAGAGCAGGATTATCTGATGTTGGCAGTACTGCAAATTCTGGCCATCTATGTGATTCCTGCCTGTATTCTCTGTGGCCTGACATACCTGACAGTGTTTATCCGAAACGGCCAATATCCACCGCGCGGAGCCTGGGTAAAAAAGCTGGTGTTTACCTTACTGCCTTGGAGCATGGCCGAAATCTTTTTAATCGGAGCCCTGATCAGCCTGATAAAAATGCAGTCAATTGCGGTGATTGAGCTAGGTATGTCGTTCTACGCCTACCTGCTATTTACCTTGTGCCTGGTCACTGTGGTGCTGTATCTGGATGAATTTCAACTGACCGACCGCCTAAGAGAATTGGGGGAAGACCGCTGGCAATCTGCCAAACGCATTCCCCCCTCTCGCCGCAAGACAGTGCAACGTACCTGGGCCCTGCTGATAGCCTCGGTCATTTTGTATATTCCTGCCAACTTGTTTCCTATTATGACCACCATGTTGCTTGGTGTTGAAGAGCCCAATACCATATTGGGTGGTGTAATTACCTTGTGGCGGGGCGGCTCTTACCCTATTGCCTTGATAATTTTTGTCGCCAGCCTGTTTATTCCCATCGCTAAATTGCTGGTGCTGGCGTGGCTGAATTACAGCATCCAGACCAACAGCCCGAGCTTGCGCCTATGGCGAACCCGGCTCTACCGAATCACCGATTTTATTGGTCGCTGGTCAATGATTGATGTCTTTGTCGTTGCCATACTGGTCAGTCTGGTACAACTGGGTAATACCATGGCAGTGTATCCGGGACCGGCAGCCCTGGCTTTTTCCGCGGTTGTGCTGCTCACCATGCTGGCGGCGAACAGTTTTGATGCACGATTGATTTGGAACCATAAACAAGATGACAGATAACTCTGAACTACAGCAAGCCCGTGTCGAACCGGTCACCAGTTGGTCCAAGGTTTGGCTGATCCCGCTGCTCGCTTTAGGGGTCGGGGTATGGATGGTTTATCATCAACTAAGCCAGCAAGGACCAATGATTCAAATCGAGTTTCGTTCAGCAGAAGGGTTGGAACCAGGAAAAACCAAAATTCGCGCACGGGATGTAGAAGTAGGATTGGTCAAAGAGATTACGCTTGGAAAGGACCTCAGCAGCGTTTTGGTGACCGCCAGAATGACAGCAGATGCCGCCCCTTTGCTGACACAAGATGCTAATTTTTGGGTGGTCAGACCCAAGGTTAGCCTAAGTGGCATCAGCGGTCTGTCGACATTACTTTCAGGCGCTTATATCAAGCTTGAACCAGGCAACAGTAGCGAGCAAGCCTTGCAATTTAATGGCCTGGATACGCCACCGCTCACCCCTGCTGGTGCGCCAGGCTTACATCTGACCTTATCCAGTGGGCAAGACTTTGCCTATGCGGCCGGAGACCCGATTTTGTACAAAGGCATGGAAGTGGGCAAAATTGACCATGTACATTTCAACGTGGCCGAGCGCACGGTTTACTACAATGCCTTTATTCAAGCGCCCTATGACAAACTGATCACCACCCATACCCGCTTCTGGAATATCAGCGGCGTCAAAATGGATCTAAGCGCAGAAGGGGTTAGCGTACAATCCGGCACCTTCCAAACTTTACTGACCAACGGCGTCACCTTTGGCGTACCTGAGCATCTGCCCCAAGGTGAGATTGTCAAAGAGCGCACCTATTTCAAAGTGTACCCAGACTATGAGCAAGCCACAGCTCCGGACTACAAGTTCAGTAAAGAGTTCTTATTGCTGTTCAATGATTCAGTGAAGGGCCTATATGCCGGCGCCCCTGTTACCTATCGGGGCCTGAACATAGGTAAAGTCCTTTCTGTGAATCTTCCCTTGGGACTGCCTAAGGCCTATTTGGACACCCACTATCAGATCCCGGTACTTATCGCGCTTTACCCTGGACTGGTCGGAATGAGTGATGATGTCGCCGGTCGTCGGTTGTTGGTTGAGCAAATGGATGAATGGCTGCAAAACGGCCTGCGAGCCTCTCTTGGTAACGGCAATCTGCTAACCGGCAAGCAACTGATTGAGCTGTCTTATGCCCCAACCCAGGAAAATGATATGCAGCTCGCCAAAGTGCAAGATTACCGGCTTATTCCCACAGTTTCTGGTGAGCTATCCCAACTTACCGAGAAGTTCTCAGCACTGCTGGATAAGTTCAATGCCCTACCACTGCAAGACTTAAGCAACAACGTTAATGACATGCTGACCAGCAGCGCTCAAACCATGCAGGAGCTGCAGACCACCTTGCAGGATATGCAATCCATGCTGGGCGATGTTAAGGAACAAAAGTTAATCAGCCAGTTAAGTGCCACTTTGAACAGCGTAGAGAAATTTGCGCAAGACTTCTCCCAAGGTTCGAGCACCCAAGGGGACATTCAGCAAACCTTGCAGCAAATCCAACGCACCTTGCAACAAAGCCAGCCACTGCTGCAACAATTAAACCAGTCACCTAATCGCCTGATTTTCTCAGGTCAGGGCGAAGAGCCCACACCTAAGGCCAAAGGAGCGCAATAATGCGAATAATCATCACGCTATCTACCCTGTTTGCGCTGGCGGCCTGCAGCAGTGCGCCGCCATCTTTGCAGTACTATTTGCTTGACTCCCCGGCCAAGGTCTCAGCGCCACACACCCAGACCAAAAGGCAGATACGTCTTGAGTTACTGCCCCTACCCGAATATCTACAACAAGATGGTCTGGTCATGCGTTTGTCAGACAGCTCACTGCATGTCTCCCGCCAACACTTGTGGGCACAGGCCCTGCAACAAAGCGTGCCACAGGTGTTAGTGGATGCGCTGAACAATCACCAAGAAGTACGCTTTGTAACCCAAAACGAGCCTGGCGCGCTACAAGCCGGAGAGCGTCTGGTAATACAGATCCGTCACTTACTTATCGACCAGCAGCAAGGTGCGATATTAAGTGCGCAGTACTGGTTGCTCGACCAACAAGGAAGCATCCATTTTCAGGGCAGCTTTAACCAATCCCAGCAGATGGCACATGACGGTTATCCACATGCGGTGGAAAACTTGCAGCTGTTACTTAAAAACCTGGCTGCACAGATCCAAACCGAGCTGTAAGGCGTAATCCCTTGGGTATAATAGCAGGCAAGAGGAAGGGTGATATGCAAGACAACCAGCAATCCGACGATTTTCTGCAAGCAATGAGTGATGTCACACCTATTGCACAGGACAACAGGGTTATCAATCTTGCTCCCAACACTATCACGCTGGCGCAGCACTTAAAGCGTCAGGCCCTGGAAAAACAGCAACAGCAAGACGGCAATTATCTGAGTGTGGAAAAGGTCGATCCCATCGATCCCCATGATTTTCTCGACTATAAAAAAGACGGAGTACAAGAAGGGGTACATAAAAAACTTCGCCTTGGCCAATATCAGATTGACGAGATCCTAAATCTGCAAATGCAGCCCATCGAAACTGCGCGACATAATTTGTTTGAAACTCTGATGCAGTCGCACCGGCGGGGAATTCGGACTCTGTTGATCCAACATGGCCTGGGGTTACACAGCAAACCTTTTCCCGCCTTACTGAAAAGCTATGTAAATCAGTGGCTAAAGCAAATTCCACAGGTGTTGGCCTTTCATACGGCGCAAAAACACCATGGCGGCCTGGCAGCCACCTATGTACTGTTAAAGAAAAGCGAGCAACAGCGTCTGATTAATCGTGAACGTCACCAGAAACGCTAAACTCTTGCTGCGTCATGGCCGCAGCGTCGGCCCTGGCACCAAAGAACGCGGTGATAACCATAATGATCACCACAAATACCACGCCTGCCAGACCAAAACCTCTCGATGAGCGATTCATAAACTGTCTCTGTTATTATTTTTTACTGTCTACAAATCCATGCTCGGCTCCCTCTCCCTCCGGTATTTCCGCATCTGCCAAACCGACAGCTGAAAGAGCCTGGTTTCGAAACCAGCAACAAGTCATCACACTTAGTTACGAAACGGTACAAATACTAAACACAGTTTATTTATTTAACAACAGCTTAGCGAAAAAAATGTCAATTTTTTGGCGAAAAAGATGGTTATCCCCACAAAATTCTCAAGTTCAGCCCCATTTCAGCAACTTTTCCTGAAAGATCAAAGCCTGATCGCCTCACCTCAGCAAATCTTGCAAGAACTAGGGTAGAACAGGTAGCTAAAATCATGGAAAGGGTGAAAGCAAAGAAACGAAGGTAGGCGCTAACCCCGCTTAGGTAGATGGAACGCAGATTAGTAACACTGCCTATTGGTTGCAGATTCACAAGCGGCATTAGGTATATCAAAGAAGGGTAGCAGACTGGGAGCAAGTACTAAGCCTTCGTGAACATCGTTGTGCCAGAGAGAGTGGCGAGAATGCACGACTCCAAGGATGGAGGAGGTAGAGCGACTCAGTAGACTAAGCCGAGGAGCACCATAGCACCGGAGTGCTATGGAACAGCTTTAGCTGGCCTGCATTGCAGGTAAGCTACATGGAAGTAGCTTATAATTTTCGGCCCGTTCGTCCTGAACATCGCTGCCCCTTGGCATCCGTGCCACCGCAGCATACGCGCTCCAGGGATGGAGTTAGTGGCGAAAATGCAGGAGCAATTTTCGGCCCGTTCGTCCTGAACATCGCTGCTCCTTGGCATCCGTGCCACCGCAGCATACCGTTCGTCCTGAACATAAAAGCGGACCTGATGGTCCGCTTTTTTTAGCCTTTATGGCTTATCCGACAAACACTCTGGCGTTGCGGAAGATGCGCATCCATGGGCTGTCTTCCTGCCACTCATCCGGGTGCCAGGAGTTAGCCACAGTACGGAAGACCCGCTCAGGGTGCGGCATCATAATAGTGGCTCGCCCATCGGCGCTGGTCAGCCCCGTGATCCCAAGCGGTGAACCATTAGGGTTAGCCGGATATTGCTCAGTGACCTTGCCATAGTTATCCACATAACGCAGGGCTGCCGACTGGTTGTCCAACACCGCCTGAGGACCAGATTGCAGTGCAAACTCGGCACGTCCCTCACCATGAGAAACCGCTACCGGCATTCTTGAACCCGCCATACCTTGCAGTAGTACAGAGTTAGACTCCATCACTTCCACCATGGCAAAACGCGCTTCAAAACGCTCGCTACGGTTGGTCACAAAGTGTGGCCACAAATCGGCGCCGGGGATCAGGCTCTTCAGATTAGACATCATCTGACAACCGTTACACACCCCCAACGAGAAGGTCTCATTGCGATGGAAGAAACGGCTGAACTGCTCGCGCGCCATGTCATTAAACAGGATGGACTTGGCCCAGCCTTCGCCGGCACCCAGTACGTCACCGTAAGAGAAGCCACCACAAGCCACCAGGCCTTGGAACTGCTCCAGGGTAATACGACCCGACAGAATGTCGCTCATATGCACGTCGATGGCATTGAAACCGGCGCGGCTAAATGCAGCCGCCATTTCCACATGGGAGTTAACCCCTTGCTCACGCAGGATAGCCACCTTAGGCTGAACACCTTTAGCAATATAAGGCGCCGCTACATCCTGATTTAAGTCGAAGCTTAAACTGGCGTGCAAGCCTGGGTTTGCTGTATCGGTTTTAATTGCCAGCTCTTGGGCAACACAGTCTGGGTTATCACGCATAGATTGGATTTGATGCGTGGTTTGCGCCCACAGTGCACGGTAATGACTGCGGGTTTCAGACAGCACACTCTGACCAGCTAAGGTGAACTGCAATCGATCATCGCTAACCGGCTCACCAATCACATGTACTAACGCCGCCAAACCATTGTCAGCAAATACCTGCTTAATGTCATCCAGCTTGGCCGCCGGCACTTGCAATACCGCACCCAGCTCTTCGTTGTAAAGCGCGGCCAGGGCATCCCCCAAACCATCCAACTGAACATTTGCACCACAGTTGCCGGCAAACGCCATCTCAGCGATGGTGGTAAACAAACCACCGTCTGATCTGTCGTGATAAGCCCATACCAGTCCCTGACGGTTCAGGGTCTGCACGGCATTAAACATACCACGCAGCAATTCAGGGTTATCCAGATCCGGTGCTTGGTCGCCCAACTGGTCATAAACCTGAGCCAAACAGGAAGCACCCAAACGGTTCTGACCGGCACCCAGGTCAATCAGCACTAACTTAGAGTCACCTTTATCCAGTCGCAGTTGCGGGGTCAGGGTACGGCGTACATCTTCAACCCGGGCAAAGGCAGTAATGACCAATGAGAGCGGCGCAGTGACGGCCTTTTCGGCACCATTATCCTGCCAACGCATCTTCATAGACATGCTGTCTTTACCCACAGGAATAGTTAAATCCAGTGCCGGGCAAAGCTCTTCGCCCACGGCTTTCACCGCTTCATACAATCCAGCATCTTCACCAGGGTGACCGGCTGCGGCCATCCAGTTAGCGGAGAGTTTAATGCGTTTCAGCTCACCAATATCGGCGGCAGCAATGTTGGTAATGGCTTCGGCCACTGCCATTCTTGCAGAAGCACCGTGGCTAAGCAGTGCCACCGGGGTGCGCTCACCCATGGCCATGGCTTCACCGTGGTAAGTATCATAACCGGCGGCAGTAACTGCCACGTCGGCCACCGGGATCTGCCAGGGACCCACCATCTGGTCACGATTAACCAAACCGGTTACCGTGCGATCGCCTATGGTGATCAGGAAGGTTTTTTCAGCAATAGTCGGCAATTGCAGCAAACGCTCTGCCGCCTCGGCCAGGCTAATCTGCTCAGTTACCAGTGCTGAGCCTGTCACTTGCAGCGACTGTACATCGCGATGCATTTTGGGTGGTTTGCCCAGCAATACATCCAGCGGCAAATCCACTGGCTTATTGCCAAAATGGCTGTCGGCCAACGTCAGGTGAGGTTCTTCGGTAGCTTCGCCAACCACAGCAAAAGGTGCGCGCTCACGCTCACAGATTGCCGCAAAGCGCTCTAGGTTATGTGGCGCAACGGCCAGTACATAACGCTCCTGAGACTCGTTACACCAGACCTGCAAAGGTGACATACCCGGTTCATCGTTAGGGACATTGCGCAGTTGGAACTGACCGCCACGACCACCGTCGTTAACCAGCTCAGGGAAGGCATTAGACAAACCACCCGCCCCCACATCGTGGATAAACTGGATTGGGTTGTCTTCGCCAAGCTGCCAGCAGCGATCAATCACTTCCTGACAACGACGTTCGATTTCAGGGTTGTCACGCTGTACAGAAGCAAAATCCAGATCTTCATTGGACTGACCTGCCGCCATGGAAGAGGCTGCACCGCCGCCCAGACCGATATTCATCGCCGGGCCACCCAGTACAATCAGCTTAGCGCCAACAGGGATATCGGCTTTTTGCGTATGTTGAGCACGAATGTTGCCCATACCACCGGCCAGCATAATCGGCTTGTGATAACCACGCACTTCTTCGCCGTTAAAGCTATTAACTTGCTGCTCGTAAGTACGGAAGTAGCCGAGAATGTTCGGACGACCAAATTCGTTATTAAAGGCAGCGCCGCCGAGCGGGCCTTCAATCATAATATCCAGGGCGCTAGCGATATGTCCGGGTTTACCGAAGTCTTGCTCCCAGGGTTGCTGGTTGCCCGGCAAACGCAGGTTAGATACGGAAAAGCCCACCAAACCAGCTTTAGGTTTTGCGCCACGGCCGGTTGCCCCTTCATCACGGATCTCACCACCTGAGCCGGTTGCGGCACCAGGGAAAGGTGAAATAGCTGTTGGGTGGTTATGGGTTTCCACCTTCATCAGAATATCGATATTCTCATGGTGGTATTGATACGAACCTGAATCCGGAGATGGGAAAAAACGTCCGGCATAGGAGCCTTCCATCACCGCAGCATTGTCTTTGTATGCGGAATGCACATAGTCAGGGCAATGTTCAAAGGTGTTTTTAATCATTTTGAACAGTGACTTGGGCTGCTGCACACCGTCTATGGTCCAATCGGCGTTAAAAATCTTATGGCGACAATGCTCGGAGTTAGCCTGCGCAAACATGTAAAGCTCGACGTCATTGGGGTTACGACCCAGACGCTGGAAACTGCCAACCAGGTAGTCAATTTCATCTTCGGCAAGGGCCAAACCTAATTCCTGGTTGGCCTTTTCCAGGGCCGAGCGGCCCTGTCCCAGCACGTCCACACTGCTCATGGGTGCCGGCTGCTGTTCAACAAATAATGCCTGAGCCTGCTCCAGGCTGCTGAAAGTGGCTTCTGTCATGCGATCGTGCAACAACGCGGTAACTTCGCTTAACTTACCTGCTGGTACACCCTGCAGATAAAAAGCAATACCACGCTCTAAACGTTTAACCTTACTTAAACCACAGTTGTGGGCAATATCAGTTGCTTTGGATGACCAAGGCGAAATGGTACCAGGACGAGGCACAACCAGAACCAGTTCTCCATCGTTACTGTGGGCCCCGGCTTTGGGACCATACACCAGCAGGCTGTTTAACAGCTCGGCTTCGCGGTCAGTCAATTCACCACTCACTTGGGCAAAGTGGACGTACTCGGCGTACAGGCCGTTCACCTCCAGTTGCTGTTCGGCCAACTGCGTCAGCAGTTTTTGAATTCG
Source organism: Bowmanella yangjiangensis (assembly GCF_018531185.1). Taxonomy (NCBI): domain Bacteria; kingdom Pseudomonadati; phylum Pseudomonadota; class Gammaproteobacteria; order Alteromonadales; family Alteromonadaceae; genus Bowmanella; species Bowmanella yangjiangensis. The sequence goes on along the minus strand of NZ_JAHDJU010000001.1, from coordinate 1,010,931 downwards.
AAAATCGGAAAGGGCTGGCGCACCGCGGAGGATTAGCATGTTTTAGTCATCCAAGTTGGTAGTTTAAGATTCATCCGCGCAGCTGCTATGGCGGATGATTCGCTCGTCAGGATTTTGCGCGGCGGATTATAGTCGAAAATGCCTCGTCTGATAAGCTTTGCGCTGCTCCGACCTTGAATCAGCTGTTTATGCAAAAATCCCTTACATTATTGGTGCTTGCCAGAGGGCATGAATCAACTCCGGGACTGGCACCAGCGTCTATTTTTCGTCACAATGGCGTCCTTCGGATTTTAAACAGGCAACCGATGGCCGTACTGCTGCCCCCCAAAATAATGCATAAACTCAAGGTTTTGCTGGTCGTTGCAACAGCCGTGTTGTTGGCATCCTGCGATCGCACACCGCCGCAAAGCAGCCTGGGGTTGGTGTTAGAGCGAGGCGTATTAAAAGTCGGTACGTTATATGGTTTAACGACTTACTATACCGGTGCAAGTGGTCCCGAAGGCTTTGAATATGAGCTTGCCAAAGGCTTTGCCGACTATCTGGGCGTTAAACTGGAAATATTTCCTTACTACAGCCTAAGTCAGTCTTTTTATCATTTAGAAGAGCAAAATCTGGATCTCTTAGCAGCGGAGCTCACCGTTACCGACCAGCGGGCCGAAAAATTCCGCTTCGGTCCCCCCTACCAGCAAGTCAGCCAGAAATTGGTGTTTAAACAAGGCAAAGAGCGGCCCCGGGAAGTCAGTGATTTAACCGGCAGCCTGGTCGTTGTAGCCGACTCCAGTCATACCGATACCTTGGAGCATTTAAAACAGCAGTATCCAGGCTTAAACTGGCAGGAAAGCAACGATATGGACTCCGAAGAACTGATGGAGGCCGTTATTGCTGAACAGTTTGATTACACCATCACCGACTCTAATATTCTGGCTTTGATGCGTCGCCGCCATCCCGAGCTTGCTATTGGCTTTACCCTGCAAGAACCTCAACGGGTGGCCTGGGCCATGAATAAGCAGCTTGATGACTCGTTATTTTCTGCCCTGCTGGACTACTTTGGCACGCTGCACCAATCCGGTCGACTGGCAGCGTTAGAAGATAAATACTTTGGTCATGTCAGGCAGTTTAATTACGTCGATACCCGACTGTTTATCCAGGCTGTGGATAATATTCTACCTAAATTCAGAAAATGGTTTGAAGGGCACGCGGGCGGCCTCGACTGGCGATTGCTGGCAGCCATGAGTTATCAGGAAAGCCATTGGGATCCCAAAGCGAAATCCCCCACCGGCGTGCGCGGTATGATGATGCTGACCTTACCTACTGCCAAGGATTTAGGTGTCACTTCCAGATTAGATGCCGAACAAAGTATTAGAGGCGGCTCCCAGTATCTGCAGGAATTGCTGCGGCGCGTACCCGATCGCATACGCGATCCCGATAGAGTCTGGTTTGCCCTGGCGGCCTATAACGTAGGCATGGGGCATCTGGAAGATGCCAGAGTATTAACTGAGCGTCAGGGTGCCAATCCCGATCTGTGGGTGGACGTTAAACTGCGACTGCCCATGTTACGCCAGAAAAAACACTACAAAACCACCAAGTACGGCTACGCACGTGGAGACGAGGCCGTAACCTATGTATCTAACATTCGTCGCTATTACGACACTCTGGTATGGCTAGAAGAACAGCGAGAGAAACAACTGCCACAAACGGAACCTGAATCGCAAAACGGAGAAGAAAAGTTACAAACTACCGATTGAAAGGGAATTAATCGCCATCATATCCTGTCTAACAAACAGCCTATGAAGAAAGCTTCAAAAAACTGTCACACTGATATGTAACAGTAAGGCTGTGATTAAGAGATGGAGATAGATATGCGTAAAAGAAGTTTGTTTAAGGCACGTAAACCTGTTGCTTCAGGTCAACGTCGCCGCCAAGTGTTGAAGAAAGTACTGAAAAAAGTCCAGCTACGTCGTCAAACCTTTCAAGCCACCGACCTACCTGAGGGGATGGCGCAAGCCTGCTAATCCTGCTCTTGCTGCTTTAGGGCTTTTTTCTGTGCCCGGCGCCACCTGAAAAAATCAGACAACAATTCTCCGCAAGGCTCGGCCAGTACACCGCCAGTGACTTCTAACTGATGGTTAAGCTGAGGATGACGCACTAAATCCATTACCGAGCCACAGGCCCCGGTTTTCAGGTCTGATGCACCGTAAACCACACGTTGAATACGGCTGTGCACCAACAAGCCAGCACACATTGAACAAGGTTCAAGGGTGACGTACAAGGTCGTATCAAGCAGACGATAATTGCCAATCTTCTGCCCCGCATCCCGAATTGCCAGCATTTCTGCATGGGCAGAAGGATCATGACTGCTAATGGGTCTGTTCCAGCCTTGGCCAATGATTTGCTCATCTTTGACTAAGATTGCCCCGACCGGAATCTCGCCTTCCTGCCAGGCATGCTTGGCCAGTTCAATGGCTTTTGCCATCCACATCTCATCGTTCACAATCAATCATCCGGTTTACTTGGCGAAATTGGCTATCTGTTAGCTTGATTCACTAACTTTATGCAAAGACGCTTTCTGCATATAATTTTAATTGCATGAATTATATAGCATTTTTGATTGGCTAACTATTTGCAAAAAGAGTTAGGATACTAATCAAACAAGCTTAAGGATAAACCATGAATTTGACTGCCGTTGCCATTGTAGCCATCGTTTGTTGGGCACTCGTTGAGCTGGTCAATTCCAGACATAAAAAAGCACCAAAGCTTAACGAAACAGAGCTAAATAATCTCAAACAGGAACTAAGTACTTTAAAGGAAAGAGTGCAAACCTTGGAAAAAATCGTTACCGACGAAAACTACGATCTAAAACGTCAGTTCGATAACCTGAAATAACCACCGAATGAAAAGAAAAGGCGCTTATGCGCCTTTTCAATTCAATACCCGCTCAGCTGGGATTATTCCCACTCAATAGTGGCTGGTGGCTTACCTGAAATATCATAAACCACACGGGAAATTCCGTCGATTTCATTGATAATGCGGTTAGAAACCTTACCCAGAAAATCATACGGCAGATGTGCCCAGTGGGCGGTCATAAAGTCGATGGTCTCTACTGCACGCAGTGACACTACCCAGTCGTATTTACGCGCATCGCCCATGACCCCAACCGAGCGAACCGGCAGGAATACAGTAAAGGCCTGACTGACTTTGTTGTACAAATCGGCTTTGTGCAGCTCTTCGATAAAAATAGCGTCGGCGCGGCGCAGCAGATCGCAATATTCTTTTTTCACTTCGCCCAGTACACGTACACCTAAGCCTGGTCCAGGGAAGGGGTGGCGATACAACATATCGTAAGGCAGGCCCAATTCCAGACCGACTTTGCGTACTTCGTCTTTAAACAGTTCGCGCAGTGGTTCAACCAAGCCCAGTTCCATATCTTCCGGCAAACCACCGACGTTGTGGTGAGACTTAATCACATGTGCTTTGCCAGTGGCAGAGCCAGCAGATTCAATCACATCCGGGTAGATAGTGCCTTGTGCCAGCCATTTAGCATTAACGCACTTACCCGCTTCTTCATCGAAAATCTCCACGAAGACACGGCCGATAACCTTGCGCTTGGCTTCAGGATCTTCAACCCCAGCCAGCTCACTTAAAAAGCGCTCCTCAGCATCAACCTTAACAATATTCAGACCGAAATGGTCACCGAACATGTCCATGACCTGCTGGCCTTCGTTCAGACGCAACAAACCGTTGTCGACAAATACACAGGTCAGCTTCTGACCTATGGCGCGGTGCAGCAACATAGCAGTTACCGACGAATCTACCCCGCCGGAAAGGCCCAGGATCACTTCATCATCGCCCACCTGAGTGCGAATACGCTCTACCGCATCTTCGATAATAGACGCCGGGGTCCAGAGCTTTTCGCAACCACAAATGTCCAGTACAAAATGCTCCAGCAAACGCTGCCCCTGGCGGGTGTGGGTCACTTCCGGATGGAACTGCACGCCATAAAAACGCTTATCTTCGTTCGCCATCGCCGCGAAAGGACAGCTATCAGTGCTGGCCAGGGTGCTGAACCCTTCAGGAATTGCACAAACCTTATCACCGTGGCTCATCCACACATCCAGCAAGGCATTGCCGTTGTTGCCGATATGGTCTTCAATTTTGTCCAGCAGAGGGGAGCTTTGCAGCACTTCTACCTGAGCATAGCCAAACTCACGGATATCTGAGCCTTGTACTTTGCCACCTAACTGCTCGGCCATGGTTTGCATGCCGTAGCAGATACCAAACACTGGAACCCCAGCATTAAATACATAATCAGGCGCGCGCGGCGAACCTGCTTCGGTAACCGACTCGGGGCCACCTGACAGGATAATCCCCTGCGGATTGAACTCGCGAATTTGCGCTTCAGTCACATCCCAGGCCCATAGTTCGCAATATACGCCGATTTCACGAATGCGACGTGCGATAAGCTGAGTGTACTGGGAGCCGAAGTCCAGAATCAGTATGCGGTGATCATGAATATTTGCAGTCATGGAGTTCCCATTTTGAGTTAATCTGCGGCCAGGCCGCCGGAAATAATTACTACCTATTCCACTAAGCTTTTCAGTCTTATGAGTCCTAAAAGCCTAACGGAATAAGTAAGGGGGCGAAACCGCCCCCTTGGCAAAGACAGCGTGCTTAGCCTAAACGGTAGTTAGGCGCTTCTTTGGTAATAGTCACATCATGCACGTGTGACTCGCCCATGCCTGCCGAGGTTACCCGCACAAACTTCGCCTTGGTGCGAAGTTCGTCGATAGTACCGCAGCCGGTTAAGCCCATGGCACTGCGCAGACCGCCCATTTGCTGATGTACGATATTGGCGATAGGCCCTTTATACGCCACACGACCTTCAATCCCTTCAGGTACCAGCTTTTCGGCGTTCTTGCTGTCCTGGAAGTAACGGTCAGATGAACCATGGCTTTGATTCATGGCACCCAGTGAGCCCATACCACGGTAAGACTTGTAGTAACGACCTTGATACAGTTCCACTTCCCCTGGCGCTTCTTCAGTACCGGCCAGCATACTGCCAACCATCACGCAGCTAGCACCAGCGGCAAGGGCTTTAGCAATATCGCCAGAGAAACGAATACCGCCGTCGGCAATGACAGGTACATCAGTCCCCTTAAGGCCTTCGACTGCATCAGCAATCGCGGTAATCTGCGGAACACCACAACCTGTTACAATACGAGTAGTGCAGATAGAACCAGGGCCGATGCCCACTTTCACTGCATCCACACCTGCATCGGCCAAGGCTTTGGCGCCCTCTGCCGTAGCGACGTTTCCGGCAATCAATTGTAGCTGAGGGTAATCAGCCCGCACTTTTTTCACGCGGTCAATTACGCCCTGCGAATGACCGTGAGACGTATCAATCAACAACACATCAACGCCGGCTTCCACCAGCAGCTTGATACGCTCATCAGTACCCGCACCAACGCTTACCGCTGCACCAACACGCAAGCGGCCTAGCGCGTCTTTACAGGCGTTGGGTTTACTTTCGGCTTTTTGGAAATCTTTAACCGTGATCAGGCCTTTTAGTTTAAAGGCACTGTCGACCACCAGAATCTTTTCAATACGGTGCTCATGCATCAAACTCAATACTTCCTCCGAGCTGGCACCTTCTTTCACGGTAACCAAGCGCTCTTTGGGCGTCATCACATTGGAAATAGACAGGCTGAGGTTATTCTCAAAACGCAGGTCACGGCCGGTGACAATACCCACCAGGTTGTTGTCTTTGTCGACGACCGGGAAACCAGAGTAACCGTGTTGCTTGCTTAGGGTATTGATTTCACCTATGGTGGCGTCCGGTGTGACGGTCATAGGATCGGAAACCACACCACTTTCGTACTTCTTAACCTGACGTACATGGCTGGCTTGATCTTCAGCGGTCATGTTTTTGTGAATAAAGCCGATGCCGCCTTCCTGGGCCAATGCGATAGCCAAACGGGCTTCACTGACAGTGTCCATTGCGGCAGAAATCATCGGAATATTCAACTCAACGCCACGTGTTAAACGTGTCTTGAGATTAGCGGTATGAGGAAGGACGGTAGAATGACCTGGAACTAACAAAACATCATCGAAAGTCAGGGCTTCTTTTTCGATTCTGAGCATCGCAACAACACCTATAGAAAGAGGATTTAGTTGCGGCGCAATTGTAGCTGTTTTGCCCTTTAGGGTAAACTTGTTTTCTCTTCGTTGGATAAGTTTTTTATGTCGTCCCCCAACCAGCATATTTACACCATCAGCCATTTGAATCGTCATGCACGTCAAGTACTGGAGTCGGAGATCGGCCAGGTTTGGGTCAGGGCCGAAATATCCAACTTTGTTGCGGCCAGTTCAGGCCACTGGTATTTCACCCTTAAAGACGAGCGAGCCCAGGTACGTTCGGCCATGTTCAAAAATGCCAACCGCCGCATTCAACAGCTCCCCAAAGAAGGAGACAAAGTACTGGCAAGGGCATCTATCAGCTTGTATGAGCCCAGAGGCGACTACCAGCTGATTGTCGAACATATGGAGCCCGAGGGCGAAGGCTTGCTCAAGCAGCAATTCGAACAGCTCAAACGCAAACTGCTGACAGAAGGGTTATTTGATCAAAGTCACAAGCGCCCGCTTCCCCACCCTATTTTAAAAGTAGGAGTCGTCACCTCGCCAACCGGCGCGGCCATGCACGACATCCTGACGGTACTCAAACGACGCAACCCGGCCATTGAGGTCATACTCTATCCCAGCCAGGTACAAGGCGAACAAGCACCGTATCAGTTAATTCATGCCATCGAAAACGCCAACCAGCGCAACGAGGTCGATGTACTGATTGTTGGACGGGGCGGCGGCTCACTGGAAGATCTCTGGTGTTTTAATGATGAACGGCTGGCCCGCTGCATTTTTCACTCCAATTTGCCTATAATCAGTGCCGTAGGCCACGAAGTAGATGTCAGCATTGCGGATTTTGTTGCCGACCTGCGCGCGCCAACTCCGTCGGCGGCGGCCGAGCTGGTCAGTCAGGACAAAGACGAGCTGCAAAACCGTATTCAGCAGTTGGCCATTCGCTTGCGCCAACGTCTGCAGGCATTGCTGGAAGCCAAATCATACAATGCCCAGTTACTGGAAAGCCGCCTGACCCGCCACCATCCGCAAACCCGCTTACATCAGCAGGCCCAGCAACTGGACAGACTGGCAGAAAACCTAGGCTTTTATATGCAGCGAAAGCTGGCTAATTTGCAAGAAAATCAGCAGGCCTTGGATACTCGTCTTAGCAAGCAATCTCCGGCAGATCGTATCAAAGGGGAAAGCCAACGTTTGCGCTTTATGCATCAGTCTCTGCTTCGCAGTATTCAACAGTTACTTAACGAGCGCAGGCAAATGCTGGCCAGTACCGCACACCTACTGGATACTGTCAGCCCTCTGGCTACGTTATCGCGTGGCTACAGTATCAGCCTTAAGCAAGGCAACGTGGTGAAAAGTGTCGACGATGTACAGGATGGCGATATGCTGACCACTAAGCTGGCAGACGGTGAAATCGTCAGCCAGGTTAAAAAGCCTTCGCCCTGAACAGGCCCTAAAGCGCCGGAATACGTAAAGGGATAAGCCTGACGTTATCGCCTTTAATATTGAGCTGGTACAGATCGCCATAATTGGACTCATTCATCTGCATATCGCCCGCACCAAGCAGCTTGAGCAATTGTGGGGTGGTATTGCTGTGTCCCACCACCAGCGCATCCTTTCCCTGCGCAGTAAGTTTAGCAGCCAGTGCCGGTAACTCGTCAGGGGCATACAATTCCACCGTCAAATGACGAACCTCGGCAAGTGGGGCAACAGTTTGCTTGGTACGCTGATAGTCAGTGCTGTAAATATGCCTAAGCGGCACATTGGCCAGTAGCTGCCCCAAGGCCTTTGCTCGCTGCAGCCCCGGCTCAGATAAGCCAGGGTCCTTGCCTTGTGCGGATTGCTTTTCGGCATGTCTGAGTAAGTACAAGCTATACTCTTCAGCCAGCGTAAACTGGCTGCACAGTAAGCTCAACATGACCAGCATCCAACGCATTTCAAACACCTACTTTTTCTTGTGGAAAGACATCAAACGCTTACGTTTACGCTGCTGCGCCAAGGTGAGCTGATTTTTCTTGCCTTCAAAAGGGTTGGCCCCTTCACGGAACTCAATTCGGATGGGTGTACCCATAACCTTCAGCGACTTTCTGAAATAATTCATCAGGAAACGTTTGTAGGAGTCGGGCAAATCCTGCACTTGGTTACCGTGTATAACAATAACCGGCGGGTTGTAACCACCCGCATGAGCATATTTCATTTTCACCCGGCGACCACGTACCAAAGGCGGCAGGTGATCTTCCTGCGCCATTTCCATAATGCGGGTCAGCATGGAGGTATTAATACGGCGGGTGGCCGACTCATAGGCCTCCTGAACAGATTCGAACAGGTTACCCACCCCCGTACCATGGCGAGCAGAAATAAAATGCAGGCGGGCAAAATCAATAAAGCCCAGTCTTCTGTCCAGCTCACGTTTTATCTCATCTTTGACCGAGGTATCCAGACCGTCCCATTTATTTACTGCCAACACCAGAGAACGACCAGAATTTAATACAAAGCCCAGCAGGCTTAAATCCTGGTCGGTAATACCTTCGCGGGCATCCACAACGACCAACACTACGTTGGCTTCTTCAATGGCTTGCAGTGTCTTTACGATGGAGAACTTCTCCACCATATCCGAGACTTTCTTACGTCTGCGTACCCCGGCTGTGTCAATTAGCACATATTCGCGCCCGTCACGCTGCATAGGGATAAAAATACTGTCTCTGGTGGTACCTGGCTGGTCAAACACCACCACCCGCTCCTCGCCCAAAATGCGGTTAGTCAGGGTTGACTTGCCCACATTGGGTTTACCCACTATGGCCAGTTTAATTGGCAGATTAAGCAGCTTTTCCAACTGTGCTTCAGCGTCCTGCTCTTCCTGCTCGGGGTCTGCCTCAGGTATCAGCATATCGGGGAACTGTTCAGACAACGGCTGAACAAGAGTGTCCAGCAACAGGCCGATACCACGCCCATGAGCCGCCGCAATCTGATGCACGTCACCCAGCGCCAGGCGGTAAAACTCAGCCACTTCGCTGTCACCGTCGATGCCGTCAACCTTGTTGGCCACCAGATGTACGGGCTTATTTTGCATGCGCAGATGGTGGGCAATGGCCTCATCGGCAACGGTCAGCCCGGCCCTGGCGTCGAGTAAAAACAACACCACATCGGCTTCCTCGATAGCTAACAGTGATTGTTGTGCCATCTCGGCATCAATACCGTTTTCATCGCCGCTGATACCGCCAGTATCCACCACAATAAATTGCAGCCCTTCATATTTGGCCTGACCATACTTACGATCACGGGTTAAGCCAGGGAAATCAGCCACTAGGGCATCTCGACTGCGGGTCAAACGGTTAAACAAGGTAGACTTGCCCACATTGGGCCGTCCCACCAGAGCAACAACTGGTAGCATATAAATTCCTACTTGCCGACCACCTACAGGGTGGCACTTGGCTTAAAGTTTACCGTATCAACACCAAATTGCTGGCACGGCCTAACGATTGTTTTTAAATTCCCATTCGATTAACCCGTCACCAGAGGACATACGGCAACACACTTAATCGAATGAGCGACATATGACGCAAATGCAGATCACGCAGGAGCGCATCTGCACAGCCTATCCTGGACATCGTCGCTCCTGAACATCCATGCGATCGCGACATACCGTCCATCCCTGGACATAAAAAAGCGGCCCTGGATGGGCCGCTATTCTATCAGCTTTCAATCCACTTGGATCAGGGGGTTTGAATAGCTCTTAACTGACCATCTCGGGTTAAGGTGTATAGTACCTTACCTTCCACTACCGGCGCGGCAAAAATAGCTTCGTCTTCATCGTTATCGCCGACTTCCAAACGAGCAACCAATTCGCCCCCAGTTTGGCTGAGCCAGTGCAAGTAACCAAACTTATCACCCACTACCAGGTAATCACCTACAGGTTCTGCGGCGGTTAACTGACGACCACGCAAGCTGGTTTGGCTCCATAACTCAACACCATTGCGGCGGTCTAATCCGTAAACAACGCTATCGGCATCGACCACATACAGATTATTGGCATCCATAGTCACACGGCGATAAGAGCGATATTCACGTTTCCAAATCACTCGGCCACTGCGCAGCTCAACTGCCGCCAGGGTACCGTCGAATGACACCACATAAATTACGCCGCCCAGAATAAGGGGCTCAACATCGATATCCACCATACGGTCGAGTTCGGTGGCACCCGTTGGCGCGGTTACAGCCTGCTCCCAGGCTACCTGACCATTTTCCATAATCACAACAGCAAGCTTACCTGATGCCGTTCCCACCATGGCGCCACCAGAAGCCACTGTTGGGGCTGAAATACCGCGCAAGGACAAAGGCGGTACCTCGGACTCATACAACCACTTCTGCTCACCGCTTTCTGCGTCCAGAGCAAACATGATCCCTGCGCCGGTATTCACTACGACCAGACCTTCAGATACCGCAGGTTTAGCCAGCACTTCACCTTTTACCTTAGTGTGCCATTTGGTTTCGCCGGTGTTGGCATCAAGTGCGACAACATCACCATTCTCGGTACCAAAGAAAACTTTCTCATATGAAGCGGCCATGCCACCTGCAATACGGGCCGATTCGCCCGATTGCCAAATGCGCGAAACACCTGAATACCAGTCGCTATCATCAAACTGTGCGAAGTTACGCTGCCAGACCTGCTTACCTGTTGTCTTGTCAAAGGCGACAACTTCGCCATGACGGTCCGCAGCAAAAACCTTGTCATAGGCAACGGCAGGCTTTAATCGGGAGAAGTGGCTGCCGACACCATCACCGACTTCTTCTTCCCACAAGGTTACCGGCACAAATTGCGCATTGATGGGTTTAAGCTCTTTGATCTTAAGCTCTTCCTCATCAGCAAACCACGTTGTCGGATCCATCCACTGTGGCAGAATAGAACACCCTGACAGGCCCAGCACTGACAGTAGGCACAGCGCCCTGATTGGCTTTATCACTGCAGCACTCCTTATACGCTGGCAACAGCTGGCAAATTATCCAACTTCATTTTTATCAAATTGTTGCCACTATGGATTTCCATTGCAGCACTGTAGGCTGCCCGAGCCTTATCCAGATTACCTTGCTTGACGAACACATCGCCACGCAATTCCTGCACTTGCCCCTGATAGTTATCAGCGCCAATAGCATCCAGCACAGCCAGAGCCTCAGGATATTGTTCTAACTGCACATGCACACGGGCCAAACGCAGATTGGCGATGGCAGTAATAGCCGGCACACTGGATTTTTCCGCGGCAAACTTCAGTTGCTTGGCAGCTTCACTTAAATCATCACGAGTAACCGCTTTATTAGCCAGCTGCATGGCTGTCAGCAACGCATAGTTATTGTCGGAATGGGTATTCACATAGTCCAGCGCTTTACTGAACCCCTGGTCATCGCTTTCCAAGCCCTGCATCACCTGCTGGTATTGGCCAGAAGCCTGATCCATGCCAACAATGCGTTGCTCATTGTAATAACGCCAGCCCCACAGCCCACCTAACCCAATCACCGCCCCCAAAATGATGGCGGTACCGTTGTCTTTCCAGAATTTTTTGATGGCTTCAACTTGTTGTTCTTCGGTAGTGTAGATTTCCATCCCATTCCCCTATTAATGATTCTGCTTCAGCTCATCGCTCAACAGCGACGGCAACTGCTCAATACTGACCTGTAATTGCGGTTTGTCCTCGCGCAGGTACTTTACCCCCGCCACACCCGCATCAACTTCTTGCTCGCCAATAACAAGGGCAATACCTGCCCCACTTTTATCCGCGCGCTTCATTTGCTTTTTCAAGTTGCCGCCACCGCAATGGGTCTGCAGCTTAATTCCTGGCACGGCATCACGCAGTGACTCGGCTAATGTCAAACCAAAGGCTTCGGCTTTTTCGCCCAGCAAACTCAAATACACATCGACTTCAGCTGGCAACTGCACCAGTTGCAGAGATTCCAGCAACAGCACCAGACGTTCCAGGCCCATGGCAAACCCAACTGCTGGTGTACCTTTGCCCCCCAGTTGCTCGACCAAACCGTCATAACGGCCACCGGCACACACTGTACCTTGGGCCCCCAACGCATCGGTTACCCATTCAAAAACGGTGCGGTTGTAGTAATCCAGTCCACGAACCAGGCGCGAATTAACCCGGTATTGGATACCCGCCTGAGTTAAACGTTCACATAACAGCTCAAAATGTTGTTTGGACTCCTCATCCAGATAGTCCAGTAAGTCTGGAGCATCCTTCAACAGAACCTGCACTTCCGGATTTTTACTATCCAGTACCCGAAGCGGGTTAGTAGTCATGCGACGCTTACTGTCTTCATCCAGCTGTTCTGCATGCTGAGACAAAAATGCAACCAAAGCATCACGGTAGTTAGCTCGCGCTTCACTGGAACCCAAAGAGTTAATTTCCAGACTGACCTTATCGGCCATGCCGAATTTCTGCCATAACCTGGCAGTCATCAAGATCACTTCAACATCAATGTCTGGTCCAGGCAAACCGAAGGTTTCCACACCAAACTGATGGAACTGGCGATAGCGGCCTTTTTGCGGACGTTCATGACGGAACATTGGCCCCATGTACCATAGGCGCTGCTGTTGATTGTATAGCAAGCCATGCTCGTTACCGGCACGCACACAGCTGGCCGTACCTTCCGGACGCAAGGTCAGACTGTCGCCATTACGGTCTTCAAAGGTATACATTTCTTTTTCAACGATATCGGTCACTTCACCGATAGAGCGCTTAAACAGCTCGGTGCTTTCGACAATTGGAGTGCGGATTTCCTGATAGCCGTAACTTTTTACGACTTCTCGAATAGTCTGCTCTACCCACTGCCAAAGACCGGATTGTTCCGGAAGGCAATCGTTCATTCCGCGAATGGCCTGGATTTGCTTACTCACCTGTGCAATATCTCAATTCGTTTCGGCGTTTCTAAATTAAACGCTGGTTAAAAATAAAAGCCGCGATTATAGGGGCTTGTTGGCTAAAGGTCAGGCATTTTTCACGTCAATGCGGTTCTTCTCGTCAAGCACCGCAGCTTTAGCACGAATACGCTTTTCCAGCTGTTCAACAAGATCATCATTGGCCAAGCGTTCTTTCTGACGCACGCCGTCAAGATAATAACCACTCATATTGCGTGCTCCAGTCAGGCCCAAATCAGAAACTTCAGCTTCCCCTGGTCCATTAACGACGCAGCCAATAATAGACACATCCATTGGCGTCAATATGTCTTCCAGGCGCTGCTCCAGGGCATTGACCGTGCCGATGACATCAAACTCCTGACGGGAACAACTTGGACAGGCGATAAAATTAATACCACGAGAACGTATGCGCAGGGACTTAAGAATATCAAAACCGACCTTGATTTCTTCAACAGGATCCGCGGCTAGCGATATGCGAATGGTATCGCCGATCCCCTCAGCCAGCAGCATACCTAACCCCACCGAACTTTTTACTGCGCCGGCTCGTTGGCCACCCGCCTCGGTAATGCCCAGATGCAAAGGCTGATCAATCTTCTGCGCCAGCAACCGATAGGCCCCGACAGCCAGGAAAACATCAGAGGCTTTGACACTGACTTTAAACTGGTCAAAGTTGAGTCTGTCGAGAATATCCACATGGCGCATCGCTGATTCCACCAACGCCTCAGGGGTTGGTTCACCATATTTCTCCTGCAAATCCTTTTCCAGTGAACCACCATTTACACCAATGCGAATAGGGATGTTCTTATCGCGAGCACAATCCACCACCGAGCGGATACGTTCCTCATTGCCGATATTGCCAGGGTTTATGCGCAGACAATCCACCCCGTACTCGGCTACCTTCAGGGCAATGCGGTAGTCAAAATGAATATCTGCAACGAGAGGTATATCCACCTGAGCGCGAATATGTTTAAAGGCTTCCGCAGCATCCATAGTAGGAATAGAAACCCGCACAATTTCCCCCCCCACGGCCTGAATACGCTTAATTTGTGCCACTGTTGCCTCAACATCAGTGGTCGGCGTATTGGTCATAGACTGCACCGCAATAGGCGCACCGTCACCGATGGGCACCTTCCCTACATAAATACGGGTGGATTTGCGACGAATGATAGGCGATTCAGCAAACATGGTAATGGGAGTCCAGTAAAGGTCTAGGAAAACGAATTAGTTAAGCGGCAAATTGAATTTTGCTGTACGTCCTTTAGGGAAACCTGTCATATCTACAGCTTCACCGTCATATTGGATCTGTACGACATCCGGTGCGCCCAGCGTAATCTCAAAGGGAGGAACACCGCTTACCGGCATAGTGCGTCCGGCCTTTTTAACACCAAAAGCAATGGCCTCGCCGGTTGCATCCATAATATTCACCCAGCAATCCGCACTAAACTGAAAAACTAACTCCACCTGGGCAGGTAGCTCACCAATCAACTCTGGCAAGCTAGCCTCGGCAGCCTGAACTGTCGTATCGTCGTTCAATTGAGGCTCAGCAGCTGGTGTATCTTCAGACGCGACCACATCTAACGAGGGTTGCTCAACCACTTGCTGTTCCTCTAGGGGCGCATCTGGCTGAACAGGTTGCTCGGATTGTTCGGATTGCTCGGACGCTTTGGTTTGCGGAGCAGAAGTAACAGTTGAGCTTGCCGGTACAGTCTCTGTGGCGCTGGTGTTGCTTTGCTGAAGCCACCAAACCACAACCAAAGCAAGAATAATGGCCAGAATAACGTAAGACACCATCATCAGCCGATCATCACTGGCTTGCTTGGCGACCTTGCGGGAAAAGCTTTGTAACTTGGCGGGTTCCTGCTTAGCAGCATTCAGAGCATCAAAGGCTTGCTGTACGTCAGCTTGTGGAACATCGAGTAATTTAGCGTAGTTTTTATAGTATCCGCGGATAAAGGTAACAGAGATGCGTTCATCAAATTTCTCGGCTTCCAGATCCTGGACATTACTGGATTTCAGGTTAAGCCTGTTTGCCACATCTTCAACCGTCAGGCCTTTAGCAACACGTGCTTCCCTGAGCATTTGTCCCGGTCCCATGGCTTGTGTCTGCTCGGCTACCTGTTCATCTGTCATAATACTGCTGATACCTGCTTGCTAAAAATGTTCGCTCTACCTGTTATGGCTGAGCGACCAGAAGTTTCATCCCAACATAAATGGACGATGGATCCTGCATTTGGTTCCATTCCATCAGTGTTTTCATTTTTATATTGTACTTGAGTGATATCCGATACAGGTTTTCACCTTCAGCCACTATATGATATTGGGGCTGCGCATCTTCGGCGGCGTCAACATCCTCACTGACTTCAACGTCCTTGGTGACGACTTTAGGCTCAGGCTCCGGCTCTGCCAAAACAGGCTTAGAAGCTGGTCTCTGGGGAGCCACAGGCGTCGATACAAGTTGCTGATATTGGGTCGTGGCCGAATGCTGAGGATACAGCTCTTTGAGCATATTACCGTATCCCTGAGCACTTTGCAGATTTCCTTGGCCTGCTTCAATTTTGTAGCCAAGTAACAGCATTTCGGGAGACACACGTCCAAGGCGTTCTAACTTAGTCAGACTTGCTTTCGCCTCGGCCCAATTCTGTTGTTGCACCAACACTTCGGTCAACAACAACAAACTCTTACCTCTTGATGGCTGATGATTAAGGGCCGCCTGCAGATACTGGCGGGCGTCATCCAGATGATGCTGATTCTGAGCGCACAAGGCCATATTTTCATAAGTCTCAGCACTGCGAATATAAGCTTGATTATCTAAAGCTTGCTGGAAGTACTGTTTGGCATCGTTGTAACGGCCTTGCTGGCAAAGAAAAGCACCGTAACTATTCACGATGTCAGGGTTATTCTTATCCAGGCGCATTGCTTGCTTGTATGCGTCTTCCGCATGTTTATTCTCTTCGACTAGCTGATAGTAGTAAGCAAGGCTGTAATGAGCATCCGCCATACCCGGCGCATACTCCAAGGCTTTATCCAGATTAAATTTAGCCTGGGTATAGTTGCCATTTTTAAGGTAGGTCAAACCCAATGAAATACGCGTTCTGGCCGCATCTTCTGCATTAAAATCCGTATCCGTCACACGCCCATTGACCTGAGTCTGGCTAGCGCAGGCAGTCAGCAGGAACAACAAACAAAAGAATAACTTGCGCATCAGAACCCCAATATTTAGGTGAATCAGGCCATTTTTACTGAAATTGGCTCACCCTTCATCTGTTTTTTTAACATTCGTTTGGTTCGGTCAACCACATCGCCTACTAATTGACCACAAGCGGCATCAATATCATCGCCGCGAGTTTTACGTACCACTACGGTAAAACCGTATTCCATCAGTACCTTAGAGAAACGGTCAATACGAGAATTACTGGAACAGGTGTAAGGTGAGCCAGGATAAGGGTTAAAGGGGATCAGGTTAATCTTGCTGGGAGTGTCTTTCAGCACTTTTGCTAGTTGGTGAGCCTGGTCCGTGCTGTCATTAATACCGTTGAGCATGACATATTCAATGGTCACCCGCCCCTGGTTGGCATTAGATTTAGTCAGATAACGACGCACACCAGCCAGCAGCTCTTCAATAGGATACTTTTTGTTGATCGGTACAATCTCATCGCGCAGTTCATCAGTAGGCGCATGTAAAGAGATGGCTAATGCCACATCAATCTGATCGCCCAACATGTCTAAGGCCGGCACCACACCGGAAGTACTGAGAGTGACCCTGCGCTTGGACAAACCAAAACCAAAATCGTCCAGCATGATGTCCATGGCTGGTACCACGTTTTTGAGGTTCAGCAGCGGCTCGCCCATGCCCATCATCACAACGTTGGTAATAGGACGTTTTGATGTATCCTTGGACAACCCAATGGTTTTAGCAACTCGCCATACCTGCCCAATAATCTCGCCCACCGACAAATTGCGGTTAAAGCCCTGTTGAGCCGTTGAACAAAATGTACATTCCAGTGCACAGCCTACCTGAGATGAAACACAAAGGGTCGCTCGATCGGTCTCGGGGATCCATACCGCCTCAACTTCCTGGCCACCTTGTAACAGCAACGCAAACTTAATAGTACCGTCAGAGGCATTCTGCTGACGGGAAATGACTGGCGCCTCGATAACGCAACCTTCCATCAACTTGGCCCGCAGCACCTTGTTAAGGTTGGTCATCTGCTCAAAATCATCAACGCCCGCCTGGTAGATCCATTTCATGACCTGATCGGCACGGAACGGCTTCTCACCTATACTGGCAAAAAAGTCACGCAATCCCTGACGGTTAAGATCCAACAGATTGATTTTAGCTTGGGCCATGAATGATCACCTCTTCAAGGGGCGGAATTGTACATTTTTTAGGCGCGATTGAAAACCAACCGCTACTGGCAAAAAAGGGAGCCGCAGCTCCCTTTTTCCACTCGTCAACGAATTAACGAGTACGAGGACAAATTTCTTCGTCAGCGAAGAAATAAGCAATTTCACGCGCTGCAGATTCAGGCGCATCAGAACCGTGAACTGCGTTCTCATCGATAGATACAGCATAGTCTGCACGCAAGGTACCGGCCAGTGCATCAGCAGGGTTAGTTGCACCCATAATTTCACGGTTCTTACGAACAGCATCTTCACCTTCCAGAACCTGAACCATAACAGGACCAGAAGTCATGAAAGCAACCAAAGCGCCGAAGAAAGGACGCTCTTTGTGTTCTGCGTAGAAACCTTCCGCTTGCTCTTTGCTCATGTGCAGCATTTTAGAAGCAACAATGCGCAGGCCAGCAGACTCGAAACGGTTGTAAATAGCGCCAATTACGTTTTTCGCAACGGCATCAGGCTTAATAATGGAAAAAGTACGTTCCAGAGCCATGTAAAAGTCTCCAAATAAAGGGGTTAAAATTTTTGAGGGCGGATTATATGCAAATTTATAGCGCTTGACTATTCACCACGATGAATTCTTATCAAAAGCTAAATTAACGGTGTCAAATTGAAAGATATTTTTACAGCGAAATAAGTTTGGCTACTATTGAGTAATAGTCCTCTGCGATGTGAACAGATGTCTGCCTGCAAGATATTGAACTTCCTGATATTAGCGTTCATTTGCCAGATGAGCTGGGCGAAACCCGCAGATAGTATTGTGGTGGCAACGGCGCTTTGGTCACCTCACTTTGTCAATGATCAAGAGAATGGCATATATCAGTTGCTGCTTAGCGAAGTTTATCCTGGTAAGCATATCCGATATATCTACACCAGCTATGCGCGTTCAAAGCATTTAGTCTCGACAGGCAGGGCTGATTTGTGGCTGGGTTCCTATGAGCAGGAAGAATCCTGGGCGCTGTACCCGCATCATGCCCATGATGCTGATTTGGTCGCAGCAATTCACCTCAAGGATACCCCATGGGAGGGTTCATCAAGTCTGTCGCAGCAGACCGTTTCTTGGATTAGTGATTACGGATTTGAAAAGTATCTGGCCAAATGGCAAATGACATTTTACGAGGCCTCAGATCTCGATATCGCACTTAAGCTCCTGCACGGAAAACGTGTCCGCTATGTGTTGGATGACATATGGGAAATCAATACCTATCTGAATGAGCATCCCGCTATGCGAAACGAGCTGCAAGTCACGCCCTTTGCCATCATCAAGATCTACCCGGCCTTTAAAGATAACGAGAAAGGTCGAGGTTTGGCCAATCAATGGGACAAAGCCATGCAACGCTTGTCACAAGGAAAGTTACAAGCAATCTTTGCTGAAAAGGACGAAGAGTTTCTGCTGGACGCTTGCAACCACCCCGCCGCTACCCCGCAGCAGTACGAATGTCTCGAAGCACCAGGCGTTCCCTGACTCACTATTCGGCTTACCAATATCAATGACATGATGGTATAGTGCGCGCCCTGTTCATACAGGACGGTTTTGGCCGAGTTAATACTTGAGTAAAATGCTCAGGTAATATAAAATCCGCCCTGTAGTGAGCCCTTATTTGTTTCGTGCCTGGGCACAATCATAACAGGCCAATAGCCTGACAATTCTATAAAATACCGGTACGGCAGGCTTAACTAGTAGTAAGGCGTGGACGCATTCCTCGCCACCAAGGTCAGATTGCGTTAATTAACGACGTCACAGGCCAAAACCGATGATAGAGACCAGATCCTATGAGTGAACAAATCGAACAGGCGCTTTCGCGTAAATATGAGGCGGGTTTTGTCTCTGATATTGAGTCAGAAACCTTCGCAGCCGGCCTGGACGAAGAGGTAATCCGTAAGATTTCCGCCATGAAGAACGAGCCCCAGTGGCTGCTTGAATGGCGGCTCAAGGCTTTCGAATCCTGGCAGAAAATGGAAGAGCCAGAGTGGGCGCATCTGCACTATGCCAAAATAGATTATCAGGCGATATCCTACTACTCCGCGCCCAAGAGCATGAAAGACAAGCCAAAGTCGCTGGATGAAGTTGATCCAGAATTGCTACGCACATATGAAAAGCTTGGTATTCCTTTATATGAGCAGCAAATGCTGGCCGGTGTGGCGGTAGACGCGGTATTCGATTCAGTATCCGTTGTCACCACCTTCAGAGAGAAGCTCGAAGAGGCCGGGGTAATATTCTGTCCTATCTCCGAAGCGGTGCATCGCTTCCCAGATTTAGTGAAAAAGTACCTGGGTACGGTAGTTCCCCGCTCTGACAATTATTTCGCCGCACTGAATAGTGCCGTGTTCACCGATGGGTCCTTTGTTTACATTCCCAAAGGTGTGCGCAGCCCCATGGAGCTGTCTACCTATTTTCGTATCAACGAACAAAATACCGGTCAGTTCGAGCGCACCTTAATCATTGCCGATGAAGGCAGCTATGTGAGCTATCTGGAAGGTTGTACTGCACCACAGCGTGATGAAAACCAATTGCATGCGGCGGTAGTTGAGTTGGTCGCACTGGACAATGCCAAGATTAAATATTCCACGGTCCAAAACTGGTACCCAGGGGATGAAAACGGCAAAGGCGGTATCTACAATTTTGTGACCAAGCGTGGTATCTGCCACACCAATGCCCATATCAGCTGGACCCAGGTGGAAACCGGTTCGGCCATCACTTGGAAATACCCAAGCTGTATCCTCAAAGGTGACAACAGTGTCGGTGAATTCTATTCAGTAGCGCTGGCACGCGGTAAACAGCAGGCGGACACCGGCACCAAGATGATTCATCTGGGTAAAAACACTAAGTCCACTATCATCTCCAAGGGTATCAGCGCAGGCGATGCCAACAATGCTTATCGTGGTCTGGTGCAAATGGGCCCGAATGCCGATGGCGCGCGTAACTTTACTCAATGTGATTCGCTATTGATCGGCGATCAATGTGGTGCACACACCTTCCCTTATATCGAGAGCCGTAATCCAAGCGCCATTGTTGAGCACGAGGCGACCACGTCCAAGGTCAGCGACGAGCAGCTGTTTTTGTGTCAGCAGCGTGGACTGGATGCCGAGAAGGCGGTGTCGATGATAGTGAACGGTTTCTGTAAAGAAGTATTTAAAGAATTACCGATGGAGTTTGCCGTGGAAGCCGGCAAATTGCTGGAAATCAGCCTCGAAGGCTCGGTAGGCTAAACCGAATTAAAGTTTAATCCGGCGCTTGGCGCCATCAGGCCGGAAACGGCCAGTAGTCAGCCTGAGAGCAATGGCTACGACAAACGTATTATTGGGGTATTTCATGCTAAAGATTCATAACCTGCACGCCAAGGTGGAAGACAAAACCATTCTCAAAGGCCTGAGCCTGGAGATTAAACCCGGTGAAGTTCACGCCATAATGGGCCCCAATGGTGCGGGTAAAAGTACCCTGGGCTATGTGTTATCCGGGCGTGACGGCTATGAAGTTATAGATGGACAAGTTGAGCTGGGTGGTAAAGATTTACTTGAGCTGGAAACCCAAGAGCGCGCCCGCGAAGGCTTGTTTTTAGCCTTCCAATACCCGGTAGAAATACCCGGCGTCAGCAATATGGAATTTATGAAAGAGTCGGTTAACGCCATGCGTGAGGCCCGTGGTGAAGAACCGCTGAGCGCCGCCGAATTTTTGAAAAAAGCCAAGGAAGCCTGTAAGCAAGTGCATCTGCCGCTAGATTTTTTGAAGCGCGGCGTTAATGAAGGTTTTTCCGGCGGTGAGAAAAAGCGTAATGAAATTATGCAAATGATTTTGCTGGAGCCCAAGTTGTGCATCCTGGATGAATCAGATTCCGGCTTGGATATCGACGCCCTGCAGGTGGTTGCCGATGGCGTTAACAGTCAGCGCAGCCCAGAGCGCAGCTTTATTGTCGTCACCCACTACCAGCGTTTGCTTGACTACATCAAGCCCGATTTTGTGCATATTCTGGCCGACGGCAAAATTGTTAAAAGTGGTGATGCCTCCCTTGCCCTTGAAGTTGAGAAAGAAGGCTACGCCTGGCTGGGTGGTAAAGCCCAGGAGGCAGACGCATGAGCCAATGGCTTGAGCAAGTAATTGCCCGTGGCGAGCAGGCCAACCTCACCGGCCCACGCTTACAAGCATTAACCGCCTTGAAACAGCAGCGCTGGCCGACCCGTAAATCGGAAGCCTGGCGCTATACCTCGGTGACGCCCGTTGAACAGCTTGAGCTGTCTACAGAGTCAGCCGCACCTGCCAGCCCCACAAACATCGCCGGGCTGGATAGCCTGGATCTGGTGTTTATCGACGGCGTATTGCAACAGCAGTTGAACACCCTGTCTTTACCTGAGGGCCTGACCATTCAAGCGCTGACCGCGCTCAACACCGAAGAGCATTCCGCTGCTGCACTTTTTGCCCAAGTAAAACCCGCCCATCATTTGTTTGGTCTGGTTAACGATGTGCTGGCCGAGCAAGGGCTGATTATTGATGTGGCACCCGGCGCTGATATCACACTACCGGTGCGTATTATCAATCTCTCCACTCAGGGTAAAGAGTCTCACGTGCGGGTTGTAGTTCGCTTGGGTGAGCAAGCCAGGCTTTGTGTGATTGAGCAAGGTGAAGGACAAGATCCCTGCTTGCATACCTACTTTGCGGAATACCAGATTGGCGCCCAAGCGCATCTTGAACATTATCGTCTTGCGCTGCACACCGCCAAAGCCTTGCAAGTGGGCGGTAACCATTTCCGCCTTTTAGAGAAGGCTCAGCTGAACAGCACCTTGGTGGCTTTTGGCAGCGATTTATCCCGACTGGACGTGGATATCGAACACGCTGGTGAACACGCCAACGCAAAATTCAACGCTATTTACCTGTTAGGTACCGGCGAGACTTTCGATCTGCATAGCTGTATTGAGCATGCGGTGCCAAACGGTACCACCGAAGAAAATGCCCGCGGCATTGTCGGCGACCGTGCTAAAGCCGTATTTAACGGTCGCATCCATATTCATCGTCATGCACAAAAGACCCTGGCAGAGCTGAATAACCGCAACTTGTTGCTGTCCCGTCGCGGCCAGATCAATACTAAGCCGGAGCTGGAAATTTACGCCGACGACGTAAAATGTGCTCATGGCGCCACGGTTGCTGAAATTGAAGAAAAGGCCCTGTATTACCTGTTGTCGCGCGGCATCTCCCGCTCACAGGCTTTGATCATGCTTAACTTTGGTTTTATCCAGGAGCTGATCAACGAAATCCCGAATGCACCGCTGGCGAACTGGTTGCATGACAAACTCCGGCATAAGTTCAGCCAGATGGAGGTCAAGTGAGCCTGGATCTTGCTGCGCTACGCGCACAATTCCCTATTCTGTCCCGTCAAATTGACGGTAAGCCACTGGTTTATCTGGACAACGCCGCCACCACGCAAAAGCCGCAGGCGGTAATTGATGCGCTGGTAAGTTACTACACTGAATGTAACGCTAATGTGCACCGCGGTGCCCATGCACTGGCCGATGAAGCCACCCGTCGTTATGAACAAGCCAGAGACACCGTTGCGCACTTTATCCACGCCGCGAGTCGCCAGGAAGTCATCTGGACTAGCGGTACGACTGAGGCCATCAATATTGTCGCCAACGGTATGGCCCACCGCCTTAAGGCTGGGGATCAGGTGCTGGTCACCGAAATGGAACACCATGCCAATCTGGTCACCTGGCAACAAGCTTGTCTGCGTAGCGGCGCCGAGCTCCATATTGCTCCTATTCATGACAATGGCGAGTTGAATGTAGAGGCTTTTGCCAGACTGCTTAGCCAGCACACCCGTTTTGTTTCCCTGCCCCATGTGTCCAATGCCTTAGGCACAGTCAATCCCATCAAGGATTTGACCGCCATGGCGAAAACCGTGGGTGCGCTTGTCTTGATCGACGGCGCTCAGGGTATAGCGCACGGACAGGTAGACGTGCAGGATATTGGCTGTGATTTTTATGCTTTTTCCGGTCACAAGCTTTTTGGTCCCACTGGTATAGGGGTTTTGTGGGGGCGCGAGGCGCTGTTAGAAAACTGGCCGGTGTGGCAGACCGGTGGTGAGATGATTGCCAAGGTCACTTACGAGTGCTCGACCTGGGGCAGCTTGCCCAACCGTTTAGAAGCTGGCACCCCCAATATTGCTGGCGCCATTGGTATGGCCGCCGCTATTACCTGGTTTATGCAACTGGATCTCAAAGCCGTTCAAGCCCACGAACATGCTTTGATCCAAGCCGCCACTGAACAGGCTGAGGCTTTTAATAGTCTGACAATTATCGGTAACGCCAAAAACAAGGTTGGCGTGCTTAGCTTTATATTGGATGGCAGCCACCCTGCTGATGTGGGATTTATCTTGGACAGACAGGGTATTGCGATTCGTACCGGCGATCATTGCGCTCAGCCTTTGATGCGCCGATTAGGCGTGCCTGGTACCGCCAGGGCGTCGTTTTCAATCTATAACAGCCTGGACGAGGTCAACGCACTCTTTACCGCGTTGAAGAAAGCTCAGTCCATGCTGGCCTAGGAGTGTGTTATGACGGTTGAGACCTTTGTACCCAGTACGACAGTGATCAGTCTCACTGACGCTGCAGTCAAACATTTTGAAGCCAGCCTGGCGAATAAGCCGGGTAAACTGGTGCGCTTGTCCACTAAAGTCAGTGGCTGCACAGGTTATGCTTATGTGCTGGATTTAGTAGACAGTGCCAAAGCCGACGACCTGCTGATAGAAGCCAGTGACAAGCTGACTGTGGCGGTAGCTGCAGATGCGGCAGATCTACTGCGTAACACCGAGATCGACTATGTCAGGGAAGGCATCAACGGTATGATCAAGTACAACAATCCCAACGTAGTCAATGAATGCGGCTGCGGTGAGAGCTTCAGCGTTAGCTGAGAGGCAGTCTGATGCAGAGAATGGTTGTCACCCAGCGTGACTGTAAAGCCAGACGCGTACCGTCCGGGCAGATCCAGGTTATTCCGGAAGGTGAATTTGTTAACCTCACCCAGGATCTCGGCGGCAATTACACCGTCACCTGGCAAGGCAACATGCTGCGCATAGATGGCACCGATGCCGACGCGTTGGGGCGTAAACCTCAGGTGCTGGAATTTGAGCCGCCAAAAGATGATCAGATCATTGAGGCTCAGGTTTGGCAAGCGCTGGAAACCATCTTCGATCCCGAAATTCCCATTAACCTGGTATCACTGGGTTTGATTTACCAGGTTGCCATTGAGCAAAGCAGTAAAACCGTCACCATCCAAATGACCCTGACTGCACCAGGTTGTGGAATGGGCCCGGTTTTGGTTGGCGATGTAGAGTATCGGGTCGCTATGGTACCGAACGTTGAACAGGTTAAGGTAGACTTGGTCTTCGACCCGCCCTGGTCACGCGAAAGAATGAGTGAAGAAGCGCTGCTTGAAGCAGGCTTGTTTTTCTAATCCGGTCAATTGGAAAATACAAACAGGACAGCATTATCAGTATGAGCTTACCGACTACCGAGGAAATCATTGACGATCTGGCTTTTTTTGACGATTGGGAACAGCGTTACCAGTATATTATCGACTTGGGTAAGGCGCTGCCCGCCATGTCGGAGGCAGATAAAACCGAGGAACGTCTGGTGCGGGGTTGTCAAAGCAGTGTATGGCTGAAAAGCCAGAGCCAGGGTGAACAACTGCATTTTGACGTGGCCAGCGACGCCATTATTGTTAATGGCTTACTGGCGCTGGTGATGGCCGCCTATCAGGACAAAAGCGCCGCCCAAATTCTGGCCTTTGATATTGATGGGTATTTTCATTCCCTGGATCTGGAGCGTCATATCTCCCCCACCCGCGGCAACGGCTTAAGAGCGATAGTGGCTATGATCCGCGCACTGGCCGAACAACACTAAGCCTGCGTTTCGCAGGCTACCATCCAAGATTCATACTACGCAGGGCATGCAGACTCTCACGGATATGCGTGATAGCAAAGTCCACGTCCTCATCACTGGTAAAACGTCCCAGGGATAAGCGAATGGCACTGTGCGCCAGCGCATCCGACATGCCCAGTGCTTTTAGCACATAAGAAGGCTCGACACTTACCGAATTGCAGGCAGAGCCGGACGACACCGCCAGGTCTTTTAGCGACATCAGCAGCGCTTCCCCTTCCACATCGGCAAAGCTAATGTTGAGGTTACCCGCCACACGCAAAGTGGCATGGCCGTTTAACACTATGCCCTGAATATCCTGGATCCCCGCCCATAGTTTCTTGCGCAGCGCTAAGAGCCGAACGCCTTCCTCGGCCATTTCCTGGCGGGCTAAGGCAAAGGCTTCCCCCATGCCGACAATTTGATGGGTAGCCAGGGTGCCGGAACGCATTCCGCGCTCATGGCCGCCACCGTGAATTAACGCGTGCAATTGGACTTTAGGTTTGCGCCTCACATAGAGTGCGCCTATGCCCTTTGGCCCATATACCTTATGGGCAGAAAATGACATCAGATCAACCGGTAAGCTCTGCAGGTCAATGGGCTCTTTGCCAGCACTTTGGGCGGCGTCAACGTGAAACAAAATACCGCGCGCTCGGCAGATTTCTCCTAGCGCATGAATATCCTGGCACACGCCAATTTCATTATTGACGTGCATCACTGACGCCAGAATAGTGTCGTCCCTTAGTGCGGCGGCAAACTGTTGGGCATCCACCAGCCCGTCTTTATCCGGGCTTAAGTAGGTTAGCTCGAATCCTTGCTCTTCGAGCTCCGCACACACATCCAATACCGCTTTATGCTCGGTGGTAATTGTGACTATATGTCTGCCTTTTTCGCCATACTGATGTGCCACACCTTTGATGGCCAGGTTATTTGATTCAGTAGCCCCCGAGGTGAAAATAATTTCCCGGGCATCCGCGTTGACCAATTCAGCAATCTGATTACGCGCCACATCTACCGCTTCTTCGGCTTGCCAACCGTATTTGTGCGAACGGGAGGCTGGGTTGCCGAAGATACCGTCCATTGTCAGATGCTTCATCATTACATCCGCCACACGCGGATCAACAGGGGTGGTAGCGGCGTAATCCAGGTATACAGGCTTTCTCATGGAAACAGTTACACTTGCAGAGTTATTTTCAGATCGGGGTGAGATTTATGTTTGTCCTGGCGCTGTGAGACTTGCTGAACATCATGCTTGGCCATCAATTCACCCAGGGTGATACTGTCCAGAAACAGCGCAATACGTTCGCTTAAATCACTCCACAGGCTGTGCGTCAGGCAGCGTTCACCGCCCTGGCAATCGGATTTGCCGCTGCAGCGCGTCGCATCCACCGACTCATCTACCGCATGGATCACTTCACCTACCGAGATATTGTTCGCGTCACGGCCTAACTTATAGCCACCGCCAGGTCCGCGCACACTGGAGACCAGTTTATGGCGACGCAGACGGGAAAACAGCTGTTCAAGATAGGACAGGGAAATCTCCTGGCGCTCAGAGATATCTGCCAGCGGCACGGGGCCGCGTTGGGAATGCAATGCTACGTCCAGCATGGCAGTAACAGCATAACGTCCTTTGGATGTCAGTTTCATGCCAAAACCCTAAGTTTTTCAGGGTTCAAAGCATGCCATACCTGACTAATTTAGTAAAGTATAAGTCCCTACATTCCACTCAAGTATTCACCTAAATCTTAGGATCAAAGTCGTCCAACTTAGCATGGCTTTCAGTGCTGTTAGCTAAGCCATCAAATTCATCCAGATCAATGCTGGGAAGTGCATCGGTGCAAACATTGCCGCCGACCTCATTGACCGCTTTACAAAGCTCTTCGACTTTGGTGTCGAGCAAATGCACATGATCCAACATCCGGCCAATAGCATTGGCGACCGGATCAGGGTTGTCGGGAGAAACGGCATAGGCATCAAAGCCATATTTTTTGGCAATTCTATCTCTGTGGCTGGTTTCGGCGTCGGCCGTTTTGACCGTGACGATACGGCCAGGGATCCCCACCACGGTGGCCTCGGGCGGCACATCCTTGACCACCACTGAATTGGAGCCGACCTTGGCGCCTTTGCCAATCCGGATGGGTCCCAGCACTTTTGCGCCAGCGCCCACTACCACACCGTCTTCCAAGGTGGGGTGGCGCTTGCCCGACTGCCAACTGGTCCCCCCAAGTGTCACGCCGTGATACAGCGTCACGTCGTCACCAATCTCGGCGGTTTCCCCAATCACCACACCCATACCATGATCGATAAAGAAGCGGCGCCCCAAGGTAGCGCCGGGGTGAATTTCCACGCCGGTTAACCAGCGGGCTAGTGTAGATAAGGTCCGGGCCAGCCATTTCCAGTTTGCTTTCCATAGTTTGTGACTAACACGATGCCACCAGATGGCCTGCAAGCCAGGATAATTCGTCAGTACTTCAAAGGTAGTGCGGGCCGCCGGATCACGGTGAAAGACACTTTGGATATCCTCTTTAATACGTTCGAACATAACAGGCTTCCAATAATTAAGATGAGTGCTTCTTATCTATCGAGGCCAGGATGCCGCGCAGAATATTCAACTCCTGCGCTTCCGGGCGGGCCCGGTTAAACAATCTGCGCAATTTGGTCATCACCTGGCCCGGATGGTTTGCCACGATAAAATTCGTGTCGGTCAGCGTTTGTTCAAGATGAGTATAAAAGCGTTCCAAATCTTCAACCAGCGGGTATTCATTCTCCATGGCTGGCAGGGCTTCCCGGTTCAGATGCGCCATGCGCACTTCATAGCAAAGGGTTTGCACCGCCGCCGCCAGATTCAGCGAACTGTATTCGGGATTAGCGGGAATGCAGACATGGAAATGACATTGCTGTAGCTCTTCATTGGCCAGGCCATTATTTTCCCGTCCAAACACCAGCGCAACCGGATAATTGTCAGCCTCCACTACCAATTTCTCACCGCATTCACGGGGATCCAGCATCGGCCAGGGTAAAGTACGGGAACGCGCGCTGGTGCCCACTACCAAGCCACAGCCGGCAATCGCGTCTTCTAAGGTGGGGACTATTGTACAGTTGGCCAGAATATCGGTAGCCCCTGCCGCTAATGCACTGGCCTGACCGTCAGGTGCCTTTACCGGGTCAACCAGATAAAGCTCCTTCAGCCCCATAGTTTTCATCGCGCGGGCGGTAGAGCCAATGTTGCCGGTATGGGAAGTGTTGACCAGTACAATTCGGATATTCTGCATTCAGGGGTTCTCTTGATTCAAAACTGCTGCGCATCATAACATAGCCTTTGCAATTTTCTGTTGGTCTGGTAGACTGCGCGCCGCTTTTGACGCTGGTGATTTTTCCATCAAGCCGTTTAGGCCTGACAGAAACCAGCACAACTCTGTTCTTTCAAAATTGGTGGTGACTCTCTATGCATGCAATGCTGAATATTGCCGTGCGCGCAGCTCGCGCAGCCGGAAACGTTATTGTCCGTGGTTATGAAAACCGCGCCGACCTGATGACTGAAGCCAAAGGTGACAATGATTTCGTCACACGCATAGATAAAGAAGCCGAACAAACCATTATCCACAAAATCAAACAGTCCTATCCTGAGCACAGCTTCGTCGGCGAAGAGGGTGGTATCGTGGATGGCGACGAAAACTTTAAATGGGTTATTGACCCATTAGACGGCACCACTAATTTCATCAAAGGCATCCCCCACTTCGCAGTTTCTATTGCATTGCTGCATAAAGGCAAGCTAGACCAGGCCGTGGTATTTGATCCGCTGCGTGGTGAGCTGTTTACCGCCTCTAAAGGTGCCGGTGCCCAATTAAACGGCTACCGCGTACGTTGCACTAAGCCTCGTGACCTGAACGGCACCGTACTGGCTACCGCCTTCCCCTTTAAGCGCAAAGAAAACCTCGGCCAATACCTGAACAGCTTTAACCAGATTTTTGATCAGTGTGGCGATGTGCGCCGCAGCGGTTCAGCGGCACTGGATATGGCCTATGTGGCCGCCGGTCGTTACGACGGCTTCTGGGAAAAGGGCCTGAAGCCCTGGGATATGGCAGCAGGTACACTGCTGGTACAAGAAGCGGGCGGTCTGGTTACCGACTTTGACGGCGGCCACGAGTCTATGCGCACCGGCAATGTTGTATGCGGCGGCCCGAAAGTGGTGCAGTCCATAGTAAAAAGCCTGAAAGCGTAAAACTTCCAAATGTAAAAAAGGGGACCTAGGTCCCCTTTTTTGTTTCGGTTTCTCTGACCAGACCAGCGTGAAAAGGTAATCTCGCCAGCCTGGTATCGAATCGCCTTATTTGGCCGTTATCGTCAATCGACGCCAGGCCCCCAACGCGCCAGCCATCAGCAATAACCATAACGGCAGACTACCGCCGCTGTCGCGGGTTACAACAACCTCTTCAACCACAGTAACCGATACTTTCACCTGCCCCTGAGCCTGCACCCCCAACTTATCGCTGATGGTATAGGTAATCACATCGGTGCCGGCAAAACCGGTTTTGGGCGTATAAGCCAACTTGCCGTCGCTATTGACACTCACGCTACCCTGCTGGGCAGAGGCCGTCACAAGAGTGAGGCTATCATCATCCGCATCCGTATCATTAGCCAGAACATCGATCACAATCGCGCTGCGATCATCTGTACTGGCCACATCATCCATGGCTTGTGGCGCGCGGTTAAACAGTACAGACACAGTTACCTCGGCAACCGCCACACCACCTTTACCGTCGCTCACGGCATAGTTCAGCGCAATGTTTCCTGCTACATTCTGTGGAGGCGTGAAGGCCAGTTTATTATCTTCCACCGCTATCTCCCCCAGGTCGGCAGAGGCGCTGAGAATATACAGGCTATCCCCATCGGCATCGCTGTCATTAGCCAGCACATCAATCAGTGAGGTGGAATTCCAGGCCATCTCTGTGCTGTCGGCAACGGCAACCGGTATCTGATTGCCATTATTAGGTACCGCTACACCGCCAGGGTCAACCACCGAGCCATTGACAGAGCCATCATCGTCATTGGGGCCACCATCTTCTATTTTCAGTTGCACACACCAGTGACCTTCGGTTAAACCTGGTTGGTAGAGGACATCCCCCGGCGGCGGACAATAACCCGGCTCACCCGAGTAACTGAATACTTCATTGTTGTTATCCTCAACAAAGGTGTGCCAGTTGCCGCCTTTGAACTTACGATATACTGCCCCAGCAGGAATTGGCATCTGTTGCGGGATAGCCAGGTAAGTGTGCTGATTAATAATGGGGGTGACACTAAAATCGAATACCCCCCCCACAGGGATAAACGAGTTGTCTTTCGGCAGATTAGGCTGTCCCGGAGGGGCTATCTGCAAACCCGTATCTTCTAACATCCCGGTACTACCTTTACGCAGGCAGTTACCAGGCTGCGATTCAATCAATAGGCTGGTCTGATTACCCAAAGTCTGCGGCATAACATTACAACCGTTGGCGCTGTTATCCTTGAAGTTGGCAATACCATCCCTATCATCATCACCCAGCCCTTCCTGTGCATCAGGTGTTGAATCGCCGTCGCTATCACCGTTGCCTAACTGCGGTTTACTGTCCTTGATGGCAAAGTTCACGGTTTTAGCGGTGGGGCTGAGTCCGCCATTCTTCTCGAAATAACTCAGACTGACAGACCCTGAGCGCGCAAAAGGAGAAACCTGTTTGGGATCGAACACATATTCCGTGGCGCTCGAAGAAACCTGCCCTTCGGTTACATTGGTTAACCAGGTAGCCGATTCTGTATAACCATCAGGGTCGGTAATATCTGCCTTAACCGTTACATGACCGTCATCGCGATATACGGTGCTGCGCTCTTCCCCACCTTGCATAACGCTAAAAATGATAACAGGGGGAATATTGATCTCTTTGATAGTAACCGTAGTGCTACTTCGCACACCAAGATTCAGTTGATTGCCCAGGCTGAAAATTACGGTTTCATTGTCATCAGAGATAGAGTCAGAGATGGTGTTAAAACTGACTTCACCCTGCAGGCCGCTGTTAATGGTCAAGGTACCACTGCGCGCACTATGGTCGAGCGTATCTATTGATGACGCCGTGCCACCGACTGAATAAGGAACTTCTAGCGGGTAAACCGGGCTGGGGCCGTTTAAATGCACAGTTACCGTGGCCGGGTCGCCTTCTCGTACGAATTGGCTCTTGCCGAAAGAAATAATCGGGTTAACCTCAATGAGCTGCTGCGCCGTCGCGCTCAGACCGTTACTCCCTGTGGCTCGCCACGTCAGGATATGGCGCCCCGGTGCAAACTTATCGTTGTCTTTATCGGGGGTAACTGCCAAAGGATTCCCCTCGTGATCCGTTGCCGATGGCGCGTCAAAAGGCACCTTAGTAAGCAATCCGATGGCGTCTACACGTTTAACTGTAGGCTCACTGATAATCGGCAGTTGTGAGGCGTCTGCATCAATACTCACCTGCACTACCGCCTGACTCGTCCCTTCCTGGGTTTGTAACTGGTAACTTAAGTTAACCTGGCCGGTAAAACCAAAGTCCGTGCTAAGCAACAAGGCTTCAGCCTGCGATGATATGGTGACGCTGCCGGTATCGGTTTGCGCATTGGTAATGACCAGTGCCGCAGCATCCCCTTGCTTATCGTTTGCCAGTACATTCAGGTCGTATAACCCATCTTCGCGGTAGGTCAGAAGGAAGCTGTCATCCACCGCCACTGGCTCTTCATAGGGATCGGATTCAATTACTTCAATATTAAATGCTGGCAAAGAGCTGGTGTTTTGCCCATCACTCACTCGAATAACAATAGCGGGGTAGGTTCCAACCTCCGTTGGCGTGCCGCTGAGTGTGCCAGTGACAGTGTTAAAACTGGCCCAAGCAGGTTGATTACTGATGCTAAAGCTCAGTTCTGCAGCTGGGCTGTCATTGTCCACCACCTGCGGGGTGAAACTGTATAGCTGCCCTTCCTCAATTTGCGTGGCAGGGCTGCCGCTAATAGTTGGCGGCATACTGGGCTCTTCGACCAATATGCTAAATGGGTTAAGAGATGCGCTCGCCTGACCGTCGCTGACCCGGATAATGATATTGTTGTACAAGCCAGCATCGGTAATAACAGGTGCACCGCTTAGCTCACCCGTAATAGGGTTGAAATCCAGCCAGGCGGGCTTATTGCTGATAGAGAAGGTCAAGGTATCGCCATCCGCATCGGACGCGGTAGGCACGAAAGTGTAGGAAAATCCGGCGACAATAGAGCTCGTTGCTGTGCCACTGATTAGCGGCGGATTATTTGGCGGAACCGGATTGGTGCGGGTAATTGTCGGCACATTTACATCAGCAGAGGTATTACCGGCTTTATCGCTGGCCGCTACCACATAATTATTTGCCCCCACACTTAAACTCGGGACGGTTAGATTCCAGTTTGTACCGGTCACCTCTGCACTGGCCAATGCCGTGGTATTGTCTGCTATGTCATTATTGTCTGCGTCTGCGTAAAGCTTAACCGTCACACCGTTTTCAGTATGTGTACCGCTGATGGGATAGCTGCTGTTACTGGTCGAGCCTAAGAAAGCTGAAACCACTGGGTCAACTGGCGCAGTTGAGTCTTCGGTAATCAGGCTTAGCACCACATAAGCAGAAGCATTGCCAGCGCTATCTACGGCACGCACCCGGTATTGATGTTCGCTATCCGGTGTTAAGGGCTGACTAAACTGCCAGCTATTCGCTGCGACAGTGGTGGTGGTGACAGGCACATAGTCCATGGCAACAGCACCATCATAGATTTCTAACTCAATAGTGACGCCATCATCAACATGAGAGCCCTCTATCAGGTAGTTATTGGCATTGATAAACACCGCTGAAGTTGGCGCACTCAGCACAGGTAACACTGGCACAATAGTATCTGCGGTGGCATTGCTGGTATCTGCGGTGGTGATACTGTTACCCACATCATCGCTGGCCGTCACAGAGACATTCAGGTTATTAGTACTGAGGTTATTTGGCAGTAGGAAAGTGGCCGTCCAGATATCGCTGTTATTGGTGGCAGTTACCGCCGCGCCGCCACCAAAATCGGTAAAGTTGACAGTAACACTGCTAATGGTATCGCTATTATTATCTCCCGCCCCACTGTTATCCCAGGAAACGGCTAGCGTATCGCCAGCTTTATACGCACCACTGGTGCCCGTTGCTCCTGAAATCGCAATGTTCGCGTCGGTTAGCACAGGTGGCTGATTATCTACCGTGGCATTGGTCGTATCCGCGGAGGTCGTCACGCCACCAGTGCCGGTGGCAGATACCGATACATTCAGGTTGCTGCTGTCTATGGCACCACCAACAATCACATATGTGGCCGTCCACACCCCAGCATTTTCAACCGCACTAACCGCTGCGCCACCGCCAAAGGCACTGAAGTCCACGGTAACATTGCTGATGCCGCTGTTATTGTCGCCACCGGCGGTATTATTCCAGGTCACGGTAACAGTATCACCCGTTCTGAACGCGCCACCGGGCCCGCTAGCGCCACTAATGGCAATATTGCTATCGGTTACTGTGGGGGGAGTTCCGGAGGTAATATTGGTGCTGTTTGCCGTTGTTAATCCGCCAGATGTCGCCTTTAGTGCCAGGGTGTCTGTTGCTGCATTATTGGTATACTGAATTGCCAGTCCGGTAAATGTCGCCGAACCTGATGACGGAGTTAATGTCACTGTTGTTCCTGAACCATCACTATCACCGGTGCCGGTCAGGCTATTTACCGTACCGTCCACCACGCCATCATTTGGGTCTGTTACTGACAGCACAATATCTGTGCTGTAGCCACTATCCAGGATGTTGTTCCCATCAAGCGCTTGTACCACTGGCGGTGTGCTAAAACTGCTCGACACCCCTGTAGTAATTGAATTTGGTGCAGGTTGAGTAGTAAATTGCAGCCTTGTGGCGATGACATCTGAAACAACAGATGCAGAAGTTCCGTCGTTCAATCCACCTGAGGTTGCCGTCAGGGTGAAGCTCTGCTGGTCTGCCGTGGCGGCATAGACTAAATCAGTAAAAGTGGCTACGCCACTGACAGCGGCGACAGTAGTGGTACCGCTCAAGGAACCGGCACTGGCCTCAGTCAGGCTGACGTTACCAGTGAAGTCCACATCCGGATTATCATTGGCATCAACTGCCTTAACCACCGGCTGTGTTGTTAACGATGAGCCAGACACCGAGCCAGCAGGCTCGGTGGTGAAGAGCAGCTTAGTAGCCGTCACCTCAATGCTGCTGCCCGAACCGTTAGTTACGTCACTCTGCGATCCTGCCATCTGCGTACCGCCAACGGTGACATCAGCAGCATTCAAGCTAAGGATTATCGTATTATCTTCGGTTAAACCTGTTGTATTGTTGTAATAGGCGTTTATTGCATAAGTTTCACTATCGCCATCGGCAATGGAAATGCTCAGGCTAGAAAAAGTCAGGGTATCGCTACCACTATTGTAAATGCCGGTAACATTGTTGGCGTCAGGGCCATTTAAGCGCCAGGTAATATTGTCCCGTTCGCTATCTGAAGACGAACCTGACACCTGGACAATCAACTGGCTAATTGTCATCGCCATAGCGTCTGAAGTCCCCCCGTCACCCAAGGTAAAATCAAACACATCAATTGCTTCTAAAGTAGTGTCAATGTTGGTATTGATGCTGACAGGCTCAGAAACACCCGTCGCTGTGGTAAGGCTGCCATCACTGTCAGGGCTTGCAGAACCACCCAGACAACTTTTATACGCTACGACGCAGGCGTTATTAGTTTGAGGCCTTCCTATTATTGTGGATGTTGATGTTGATACTCCACCAGAAACCTTATGACACATAAGGCTATTGGTGCTCGCCGTAATTAAAAACACTTCACCAGGTGCCGAACAAGTCACGGTTTGCAAAGCAAAGTTACCTTGAAAGCTGGTATTGGCGGTATTTAGCAGCGGAAAGCCTGCCCCGGCGAACAGTTTGCGCCCTTGCAACGTATTACCGGATAAAGACACGGCTTGTTTACCCGCACCAGTAATAAGCTGCTGCTGTTTTAAAAAGGCCAGAGTTTGTCTGACGGCAGCATCGGCTGTTGATTTATCGGTGACCGCTACCTGCTTGGCAGAGGACTGGGTGGAGAAGGTCGCAAAAGGGCTGTGGGCTGATGCTTCACTATGCTTTGCAGTTGAAAACGGTGACGTCGACACCACCGCCGTTTTACTGCGTACCCCACTTCGGCTACTTAAGGTGCGGCTTGATGCATGTCCCAGCAATGGCTGCGCCAACAACAAGGCAGGCAATGCCAGTTTCAGCGATGCTTTTTTGACAGGTTGGTTGTTTTTATAGCTCATAAAGACTCTCGCTCCGGCTGCCCAGGCAGGCAGAAGTGGTTACGCATTCGAGGATGTTGAGGTTCAATTAATTCAGGAAAACTGCAATCCGGCAGCACCGCGATATCATAGATTTGATCTACATTGCCGGTAAAACTCAGGCTGGCGACCAGGCTATTATCATCCAGATTTAGCACCCAAATACCTGAGTAAGTTTGTTCGTACATATCACTCAAAGGTGACGATTTGGTCTGCTCAGATTGACGCACCTTGGACAAACCTAAAAACAACAGCGGGCCGTAAAAGTCCATGCCGCGGGTAAAGCCAGGCAAGCGGGCAATCACCTCGACGTCACCCGTCGTTGGGTTGTAGGTGCAAAGTTCGCCAAAACCCGAATTACAAAAATACACTTTCCCGTTGTACCAGCGTGGTGAATGTGGCATCGCCAATCCTTCAACCAGCACTTCATTACTGGCCACATCCATTAAGGTACCGCAGTGGTCTTTGTTGTCCCGCCACTTTGCCAATTCATTGAACTGAGAAAAGGTAGTGACATAAGCAGGGACCCCATCTTTAAGCGCCATGCCGTTTAAATGACAACGATCTTCAGGTACCAGCTCAGTAATAAAATGCGGTTGCCAACGGGGCACAAAACTAAAATCAGGTTCAAGCGTACAAAGGCAAGAAAAGCTGGAATTGACAGCCCATAAACCATCCGTCCCCCAGGCAATATCATGAATATTAATCATGCCGGTATAGTGGCTGGCGCGGGTAATAAAGCACGCATCAGTGCGTTCATCCACAGGTTCAAAAAGCTTAGCCTGATAGGCTTGCCATTCAGCCTCTTGCTGCGCTTGCTCGTCCGGCGCAGCGTTGTTGTCCTGCTCTTGTTCAGGACGGGTTTTCATTCTCGGGGCCGTGATATCGTCTTCAATGGGTGCCAGCGACTGTTTGATTTGTGTCAGTAAGGCGTCTTCACGACTAAAGCGCAACACTTGCGTAAAAGTACCGAGGGTCAGGCTGTTGGTATCGGCTGCCAACCCCATTGGACGGGGGAAACTTTTATAGCTTATATCCAGTTCGGCACCATCGCTGCGCACCAGCATAAGCCTTGACGCCTGGTAAGAGGTAAACGCCAGGGAAATATTTAATTGTTTTAGAAGCCCCGGTAAATTTCCGGAACATTCTGCGCGAAAATCCATTTCCTCATAGTAATCCTTCAAATTCGTCAAGGATTGCTGAGCTTTGGGCATACTTACTACCGTACTGTTAACTTCCGCTCACGAACAATCGCTTCGATATCGTGCAGAGATAGCTGAGGTTTTTTGGTTATCAGTTGTGCAATATACCCGCTGGCTAATGCCGTGGCCAGCGATGTACCAGAAAAGTAACTATATTTCATATTGTTATCTAAAGACAGCTGATTTTCGCCGTAAAAATAACCATCAATGGTAGGCCCCCAATTGCTAAATGAGGTTTTGTTTCCTTGCTTATCAACGGCACCAATCACAATAGCGCTGGCCAGGCCTGCCTCAGTCTGATTTTCTTGCACCGGCTTACCTGCATTTCCTGCCGCAAACAGCACTGCGACGCCTTTGCCAGCGCGCCCGTTCTCTGCCAAATCATCAACCACATCTTTTAACGGCTCAACTAACCAGGGGCTATTCCAACTGCAATTAATAACATCCGCTTGCATAAGCTTAGCGACTTGAAAGGCCAGCAACGTATTGG
This sequence comes from Bowmanella yangjiangensis, assembly GCF_018531185.1. Taxonomy (NCBI): domain Bacteria; kingdom Pseudomonadati; phylum Pseudomonadota; class Gammaproteobacteria; order Alteromonadales; family Alteromonadaceae; genus Bowmanella; species Bowmanella yangjiangensis. Next base: position 973,519 of record NZ_JAHDJU010000001.1, on the reverse strand, counting down.
ACGTCCAGGTATCGGGTTGACGAATAGCAACGAGTTCAGCATCAGGAACTAATCCGTTTACCCTTTGGCTGTTCGCAAATAAGACACCTAGCACTTTCGTTCCGTGGGTATCAGAAGGGTAAGCCGGGGAAACATCCTGGCTTTTGGATTGTGTATCATAGCTGAAGGCCAGGTTAACACCTGCCAGTGCAGGATGGGATAACACAAACCCATCATCAATCACTGCGATTCTGACCGCGCTGCCCTTTCCACTCACTGATCTAGCCAAGATACCAGGGGATAAAGGTGCAGTCATTGCCATTCTCGCTGCATCAAGTTGAAGCAGATCCGGCTGCACCAGCAGCACCCCTGTATCGAGCCTGAGTGCCTCAAGGATTGCCACCATGTCGGTGAGGCTCGATAACTCCCACAGGAAGTACGAAAAACCACGCCCCTGGTAAAGTAAGGCCACGCTGTTAACAGCGTCAAAGCGAGCAGCAAGCGCATGACCATACTGCTCGGAACTGACTTTCACCACTAATCGGCTAGCCAGTTGTAACTCAGCTTCCTGACCAGGGATCTTAAAGTGCCCGGCATGAGCAACCAGCTCTATGCTCTGCCCGAGGTTATCAAAACGAATCAGAGCGTCTTTAGTGGTTGAGTTGGCCTGAAGAAACGGGGAATGAAACGCTAACAGGCTAAGAAGCACAAAAGCGCCAACTTGCTTTAGCATAGTGTGTCAGTTTTCATTAAAAGCCCTCATTTACCACGCGAAGGTCAATCCCAGGTTCGCTCGGAGGCCACTGCGCATGGGGTGGCTGTTAATCGTGCGACCGGCTATCTCGGGCTGATACACCTCTTCGTCCAGTAAGTTACTGACCGTCAGTGCCAATTCGGCGTCGTGTTGCCACCAGTAAAGATGATGTGAAAGCTTAAAACTGACTAAGTGATACGGACTAGGTTCAGGATTGTAGAATTTGGTATTGGAATTTCGAATTTGATTGGAATGAAAAGCACTAAACCAACTGTGCTGTAGACCGAGATGCCAGTCCTGCCCCAGGGCATAAATCAGACTCCATTTGAGCATATGATTCGGCATTAGGGTGTAGTCTTGCTTCCCGTCAGATTCATTGTGCTGATAGCTATAGGAGTAATTCAACTGCCCCGCATCAAACAGCCACTTGCCTTCCAGCTCAAGTCCTTGGCTATGCAGTTTGCCCATATTGATAAAATCCAGAACCCGATCACTGGCACGTAAGCGCGAAACTAAATTAGACAAATCACTGTGAAACAAGGTCAGCGCATGGCGGCTGTTTTCTGTAGTGCGATAATACTGCAGGTTAACGGTTGCGATTCGCTCGGGTTCCAACTGAGGATTACCCCGTAATCCTCCAGTGTTGTTACCCTGCTGGTCGCAACAAACAATGAGGTTAAAGTGGGTTTCCACCCCATAGGCGGCACGAAAGGCACCACCGTAATCTAACTTAACGCCACTACGCTCATTCAGCCGATAAACCACGCCGGCACGCAATTCATAATTGGCATCGACATCGGGCACTTTGTTGTACTGGGCGCCAAAACTCCAGTTCAGGGCGTCATCCGATGCGGTCTGATACTGGCTGTACAAGCTATACCAGGTACGTGAAAAACGCGGAATAGGCGCGGCAGCTAAACCCGGCTCTGTGCTGACTTTTTGCCGCCAGGCTGTACCACCCAGCAGCCATCGCCCCTGCTCCAGCATGTCATAATCAAGCAGCGCTTCGAATAACAAATTATCTGAGTTGGCATTGTAGTTGTAATGGCTAAAACGCGACGCATTGTAACTAAGGTCAGTATCCAGACGCAGTTGCCTGGTTAAATCCCAACTACGTCCCAGTTCAAGCAGTGAACGCCTGGAGCGAACCTGGCGGGAATCCTGCGCCGGCCCTTGCCAGTTCGACACACTGCCCCAGAAACCTTGCTCACTAACAAGGTTCATGGCGCTCAAGCGCCAGTGTTGCCATTCTCCCTGCAACATCAAGGCATGATTTTGCTGGCGGGCCTCAAAGTGTCCGGGATTACCGTTATTATCCAACGCTTCAAATTGCCAACCATCATCTTGATAAAAACGCGCAGACCACTGCAAAAAACCTTCATCCCCTATTACTGCATCATGAACTTGTAGCTCCTGGCTCCCCAGATTGCCCGCTGCCGCTGTAACCCTGCCTAGCGATTCCGGCGGTTGAGTGACCAGATTAATAACACCAGCAAACGCATTGCTGCCGTACAACACCGAGCCGGGTCCGCGAACAATTTCAATACGCTCCAAACTGTTGACTGGAAACGCCGTATAGAAAGCGAAGTTCTCACCGCCGGTAAAGCTGTCGCGCACAGGTCGACCGTTTATCAGCAGCAGAACCTCGTTATTGGAATGGGTGAGCTGTAAGCCACGGATAACCGCCAGGTTATTCGGGTAAAAGAATGACCCCATCATCAACAGCCCTGGCGCGCGCTCCAGCACGTCCATCAGGGATGTTGCCCCCAGGGCCTGGATTTCGCTGCGACTGATCACTGTGGTTACGCCTGGGGCGCTATCTAACGGCTGGCTGAACTTACCGGGAGCCTGAACTTCAACGTTGAGAAGCTGCTCAAAAGACAGCGCAAAGAGCGCATCCTGATTGCCTTGTTGAGCGGCAATGCTTGCGGTGAAGCCTATTCCAAACAGCCAAAAAGGTACTTTCATGAATTCGCCGTACATGGCAAAAATTAAGAGGCGTAATGAAAAACTAACTCAAGGAAGAATATTTCACAACCGTGAAATATCCCGGCCCGTGCTGGGCCGGGTCACTTAGATTTAAGGCAGAGGATCGAGATCTGCGCCTTCTTTCTCTACTTCTGTGGGCATCAGGTCTTCTTTACTGATACCTAACATCAGGGCTACAGAACTGGCGATATAGATTGATGAATAGGTACCGACAAAAATACCGAACAATAATGCCGTAGCAAAGCCATGGATCAGCGCACCGCCTTTAAAGAACAAGGCCAGCAACACCAATAACGTCGTACCTGAGGTAATGATGGTACGGCTCATGGTCTGAGTCAGAGAAATATTGATAACTTCCTCAGGCTCGCCTTTTCTCAGCTTACGGAAGTTTTCACGGATTCGGTCCATCACAACGATGGTATCGTTTAGCGAGTAACCTATTACCGCCAACACCGCCGCCAGTACCGTCAGGTCGAATTCCAGCTGCAATACCGAGAACAGGCCTAAGGTTATGATAACGTCATGCGCTAACGCCGCAACGGAGCCCAGACCAAAACGCCATTCAAAACGCATCGCCACGTACATCAGGATACAGACCAATGCCACCAGCATGGCCAGGCCCCCCTGCTCGGTCAATTCTTCACCAACTTGTGGACCAACGAACTCAATACGGCGCATATCGACTTGCTCGCCGCTTGCGCGCAAGGCAGCCATAACCTGATCGCCCAGGGTATCTGACTTAACGCCTTCACGAGGTGCCAGGCGAATCAAAACGTCTTCAGAGCTGCCGAAGTGCTGTACCACGGCATCGCCAAAGCCCACTTCGTTCAATTGCTTACGCACCTGTTCCAGTTTTGCTGGCTGCTGGTAACCCACCTCAATGACTGTACCACCGGTAAAATCCAGGCCCCAGTTCAACTGGTTCACCGCCAGTGACACAATAGAGCCAAGGATCAACAAGGTGGAAAAAATCATCGCCGGCCAGCGCAGGGACATAAAGCGGACTTCTTTATCGAAATCAAAAACTCTCATCTTTATCTCCCTTAAATGGACAGGTTGTTGAGACGCTTGCCGCCCCACACCGCGTTAACGATGGCACGTGTGCCCACAATCGCCGTAAACATGGACGTCAGAATACCGATAGCCAAGGTGATAGAGAAACCTTTCACAGGACCGGTACCCACGGCGAACAGGATTACAGCGGCAATCAGCGTAGTGATATTGGCATCAGCAATGGTTGACAAGGCACTGTCATAACCATGGTGAATCGCCTGCTGCGGGCTACGACCATCACGAAGCTCTTCACGAATACGCTCGAAGATCAGAACGTTAGCATCTACCGCCATACCAACAGTCAGTACGATACCCGCCATACCAGGCAACGTCAGGGTAGCGCCAGGGATCATAGACATCACACCAATGATCATCACCAGGTTAGCCAGCAGTGCGGTATTGGCCACTAAACCGAATTTACGATAGTAGATAGGCATAAAGGCCAGGATTAGCACCAGCCCCCAGAAAATCGCCTGCATACCCAATTCGATATTTTCCTGTCCCAGGCTTGGGCCAACGGTACGCTCTTCCACGATAGAAATAGGTGCGACCAAAGCACCTGCACGCAACAACAATGACAGATTTTGCGCTTCGGCAGGTGAATCAATGCCGGTGATACGGAAGCTATTACCCAAACGCGCCTGGATAGTAGCAACGTTGATCACTTCCTCATGCTTCTCAAATACGATCTTGCCGTCTTTGTCTTTTTCGCTGGTAGGTTTGTACTCAATAAATACCGTCGCCATCGGCTTACCGATATTGTCTTTCGTACCGCGCGACATCTTATTGCCGCCTTCTGAGTCCAATTTGATATTGACCTGAGGACGACCATACTCGTCAAAGCTGCTGCTGGCATCCACGATATGATCACCGGTCAGCATAATACGCTTATCCAGCAGTTGTGGTTGCCCCTTACGATCCATCAACAATTGAGCACCGGGCGGCACGCGACCTTCTACCGCATCCCGAACATCATGTTCGATATCTACCATACGGAACTGCAAGGTAGCCGTAGCGTTAAGGATTTCTTTAGCACGCGCGGTGTCTTGAATACCAGGTAACTGCACCACAATACGATCAGAACCCTGACGCTGGATAACTGGCTCAGCCACACCCAACTGGTTAACACGATTGCGCATGATGGTGATGTTCTGTTTCAGCGCGTACTCGCGAATTTCCTTCAGACGCAGCTCAGATAACGTGGCGGTCATCAACAGATCGCCTTCATCTTTAAACAGCACACCCGGATTGTTCTTTTCCAGGAAGGTAATTGCCTGGTCCAGGGTTTCCTGATCGCGGAATTGCACGTCTACGCGGTCGGACTTTTGTTCAACACGACGATAGCGCAGCTTTTCTTCACGCAAGCTGTTACGAAAATCATCTTCCATCTGTTCGATGGAACGGGTGATAGCCGCTTTCATATCCACTTCCATCAGGAAGTGTACGCCACCGCGCAAATCCAGACCCAACTTCATGGGGCTGGCACCTAAGCCTTCTAACCACTCAGGCGTCGCTGGTGCAAGGTTAAGGGCCACAATATAATTATTGCCCAGGCTGGCTTCCAGTTTCTCTTTCACCACTAACTGGTCGTCACCGCTTTTCAGGCGAACCAAAAGGTGTGACTCTTCCAGCGCAATGCTTTTAATGTCGATACCGTCTTGCTGCAGCTGTTCTTTTACCTGCTCAAACAGTCGGGTATCCACTTCGGCATTGCGGCTGGCGGAAACCTGTACCGCATAATCTTCGCCGTATAAATTGGGCGAGGCGTAAAGTGCACAAACAGCGATCACTATGATCACCATCAGGTACTTCCACATCGGGTATTTGTTTAACACGAACTTATCCTTCAATACTCAGCAAAAATTAAAGAGGCGAACTGGTCGCCTCTTCATTATTGTCAGATGTTTTTCATCGTACCTTTGGGAAGTACCGCGGATACCGACGCCTTCTGTACCACAATGTTAGTGGTATCGTTCAGGGCGATTTCGATGAAGTCTTTGTCGTCGCCCACTTTAGTGATACGACCAACCAGACCACCTTGCGTCAGCACTTCGTCACCTTTACCCAGCGAGGAAATCAGGTTTTTGTGCTCTTTAACACGCTTGGCCTGCGGACGATACAGCATGAAATAGAAGATCAAGCCGAACACACCCAACATGATCAGCATCTCAAAGCCACCGCCTTGCTGACCTGCTGGTGCTGCCTGGGCGTACGCGTTAGAAATAAACAAGCTCATAAACTTCCCCTAATTTTGTTTTTATATTTACCTTTTGGCGTCCTGCCTTAAGGCAACATTGCTTTAAAAAGCGTGGTCTTCTTTGCGACATCGTTAATCAGGAATTAACGATGGTGGAGCATCCTACCCCACTGGCCAACTAACTTAACTCTGGTACCGGCATGCCTTTTTGGGCATAAAACTCGGCGACAAATTCATCCAGTGTACCTGCTTCAATGGCAGCTCTCAGCCCTTCCATCACGCGCTGATAATACCGTAAATTGTGAATAGTATTCAGCTGTGCACCGAGGATCTCATTGCACTTATCGAGATGGTGTAGATATGACCGCGAATAGTTTTTACAAGTGTAACAATCACATTTTTCGTCCAGCGGCCCCGTGTCGGTTTTATGCCTGGAATTGCGGATCTTAATCACGCCCTCCGTCACAAACAGATGACCATTTCGGGCATTACGGGTTGGCATAACACAGTCGAACATGTCGATGCCGCGGCGCACCGCCTCAACGATATCTTCAGGCTTACCCACCCCCATTAGATAACGGGGCTTATCGGCCGGGATTTTATGTGCGGTGGAGTCCAGGATTCGGATCATGTCTTCTTTGGGCTCACCCACCGACAATCCACCAATGGCGTAGCCGTCAAAACCGATACGCTCCAAGCCCTTGAGGGAGACTTCACGTAGGTCTTCGTACATCCCGCCTTGCACAATACCAAACAGCGCAGACGGATTATCGCCATGCTCCTGCTTGCTGCGCTCTGCCCAGCGAAGCGACAATTCCATCGAGGTGCGTGCCTGCTCATAGGTAGCAGGATAAGGCGTACACTCATCAAAAATCATGACAATGTCTGAGCCTAAATCGCGCTGCACTTGCATAGACTTTTCCGGCGTCAGCAAAATCTTCTCGCCGTTTATCGGTGAACGGAATGTCACCCCTTCCTCACTGATTTTACGCAGATCGCCCAGGCTGAATACCTGGAAACCGCCGGAGTCGGTCAGAATTGGCTTCTGCCAATGCATAAAATCATGCAGGTCGCCGTGCAACTTCATGATCTCAGTACCGGGGCGTAGCATCAGGTGAAAGGTATTTCCCAAACAAATTTGCGCACCGGTGACTTCCAGCTCTTCAGGGGTCATGCCTTTTACGGTGCCATAAGTGCCTACCGGCATAAAAGCGGGCGTTTCTACCACACCCCGATCAAACACCAGGCGGCCACGACGGGCTTTGCCGTCGGTCGTCATCAATTCAAATTTCATCGTTATCCTCTACGGCGAATCGGAAAACAGTCCGAAGCCGATAAATTACGTTTTTACACGCGAGCAAACTCAACCGGCGATTATAAGGGATCTGACTAGGCGCGTAACCCTTTTCTGCCATGTCCATTTAACAGGCGGTATTAACCCGCCTTGTTGATAAACATCGCATCACCATAGCTAAAGAAGCGATAGCCCTGTTCGATGGCCTGTTGATAGGCATTCATCACATGAGCCTTACCGGCAAAGGCACTGACCAACATAATCAGTGTCGACTCAGGTAAATGGAAGTTGGTTACCATGGCATCCACCAGCTCAAAGCGATAACCAGGGTAAATAAAAATATCGGTGTCGCTGAAAAAGGGTTGTAACTCAGTCCCGGCGTCCAGCGATGCCTTAGCAGCAGATTCCAGGGAGCGCACTGACGTGGTACCTACGGCCACGACGCGTTTACCGGCCGCCTTGGTTGCCAACACAGCATCCACCACCTCCTGAGGAACCTCGGCATATTCAGAATGCATCTGATGGTCGAGAATATTGTCCACCCGCACCGGCTGAAAGGTTCCGGCCCCCACATGCAAGGTCACAAACGCCGTATTTACCCCTTTTGCTGCCAAAGCCTGCAAAAGGTTGTCATCAAAATGCAGTCCCGCCGTAGGGGCTGCCACGGCACCAGGCTTTTGGTTATACACCGTTTGATAACGTTCTTTATCGGAATCCTCATCCGGTCTGTCGATATAAGGCGGAAGGGGCATATGGCCATAACGCTCCAGTAAGGTAAGTACAGGTTCGTCATGCAGGAAAGTGAGCTCAAACAAAGCATCATGGCGGGCCGTCATTTCGGCGCGGACTTTCTCTTCAAGCACCAGAACATTGCCTGGCTTGGGGGACTTATTGGCGCGCACATGGGCCAGCACGCGGTGTTCATCCAAAATCCGCTCCACCAGCACTTCCACTTTGCCGCCACTTTCCTTTTGGCCCAACAACCGAGCCGGGATCACCCGGGTATTGTTAAATACCAACAGGTCCCCTGCTTCCAGCAGAGATAAAACATCTGGAAACTGTAAATGCTGAATCTGTCCGTCCTGGCCGTTTAAATGCAACAAACGACTGGCCGTACGCTGTGCCTTTGGGTAACGGGCAATAAGTTCATCGGGCAGGTCAAAATGGAAATCAGATACTTTCATGCAATCGGCCTTTCAATCAGGGCCGCATATTTTAGGGGTAAGCCAGGTAAAATCCCACCTTTTCCGGGCTAAAAGCGATATTCTTACCTGCACAGAGTAAATTATAAATACATCACATATTTACATTTAAGATCAAAGCGATAACCTTTTATTCTCATGTTAGGCTGAATACTCATTGCAACGTCGCACTAAGCGGCCAGAGGTGTAAATGCTACCTGCACAATTAAAAAAACTACGTCCGAAGATTATTGGACTGCTGGGCCTTGGCATACTACTGGTTGGTTTACTGGCAGAATACGGCATATCACTGCTCGCTTCAGAGATTAAGCGATACGATCAATTGATTCAGCAGGAAGTTGCTGCCACTAATCTGGCCGATAAGATTAATCTGAATTTCAAGCGCCAGGTGCAGGAATGGAAAAATGTTCTGCTTAGAGGCGAAGACCAGGCCAAGCGCGACAAATACTGGAGCAGCTTTCAGACCTATCACAAACAGATTCAGCTGGATGTGGACGCTTATCTGGCCCTCCCCTTAGACAATAATCTGAAACAGATTATGCAGGACTTTAAGCATACACACCAACAGTTGCTGAAGAGTTACCAGAATGGATTTCAGGTTTTTCAACAAGCTGGTTTTAACCATACCGCGGGGGATAAGGCCGTAGCGGGGATCGACCGCGAGCCCACCGCGCAATTAGAACAATTGAGTGAGCAGTTAAATAACTACATTATCACGCGCAGTAAAGAAACCAGCGAGGCATCTCAATCTGCCGAGCGGATAAGCGCAATAGGGCTTCTTATTGCCATTGTTGTAGTAACTTCGCTGACAGCCTGGTTTATGAATGCCAAAGTGGTAAAACCGCTCACCACGCTGATAACCCATTTGCGTGATGTCAGCAACGGCAAGCTCGATAAACAAGTACTGGTGTATAGCGAGGACGAAATTGGCCAAATGTCCAAGGCCATTGAGATTTTGCGCCAGAATACCCTCAATATCTGCGAGGGCTTAGACAGCACACAGAAAGATCTGGATAAGGTCTGCTACAGCTTGGTAGACAGCGCCGGTGCCATCAGCCAGGGGGTAACTGAGCAAAACCATGGCACCAACAGTGTACAGATTTCCGTTCAGGGCATGGTAGACACAGGCCAAACCATTGCAGCGGATGCCCACAAAGCGGCCGATTCGGCCAGACAGGCAAACCAGGCGGCTGATGACAGTATTCAGGCCATGCAACATACCATTGAAGCCATTACCGCCTCTTCGAATCAAATTCAGGATACTGCCGAAGTCATCACTAAACTTGATGAAGACGCGCGTAAGATTGGCTCGGTGCTGGACGTGATAAAAGGTATCGCAGAGCAAACCAACCTGCTGGCACTGAATGCGGCTATTGAAGCTGCCCGGGCGGGTGAGCAAGGCCGGGGCTTTGCTGTGGTGGCTGACGAAGTTCGCACCCTGGCTGCCCGCACTCAGAAATCGACAGAAGAGATTCAGCAGATGATTGCTAATGTGCAACGTGGCGCTAACAGTGCCGTCAGCGCTATTCAGCAAGGGCAAGAACGGACCAGCCAAAGTGTTGATAAAGTACATGCGGCCAATAGCCAACTGCAGGATGTCACCAGTACCGTCAACTTGATTGCCCAGTTAAACGATCAAATAGTCCAATCCGCGGGGCAGCAGGCTGTGATCAGTGAACGTGCATTGGCCAATCTGTCTGAATTGCTGGATATCGCCAAGCTTAACGGGGTGCACGCCGACTCCTGCGCCGAGGACAACCAAACCTTATTGGAAGTGAAGAACCGCATGGCGGCGGTAATAGCCCGGCTAACTAACCAAGCAGCCCGCTGATACTGCATAGGCACCAAGGTCGTATCGCTCCCGTCTGACGGGTCAGGTTATTCAGGTAACCTGACCCCCATATCCGCGAAGATATCGAGCAGATCATCCCTTTCAATACGACGCACATTCAGCACCGTAATAATTTGTAACAACAAGTCGGCCCCCAGAATGCCCTTGTTAACTTTATTTCGCAGGTTATCTGCGCTTTGATTAACCCCAATGCGCGCCAGTCTGTCACTCAGATCCTGATACTTGACGCCACGCTTGGACATTTCAGCTTTAATCAGTCTTTGCACCAGTTGTCGCCAATCGGCACTTTGATTTTGCATATTCACCCCCACTAAACGTGACGTATAATTTACAACAAGAATTCATTTTATACAAAAAGAGAAAAAAATAATTTGACGAATAAGAAATTGCCTGACTAAGATTAGCGGCAATTAACGACCGCCTTTGTGGCAGTTATCACAACTACCTTAATCTGAAGGAGTGAACCATGAGCTGGGATCTTGATCAGCTTGACAGTCTGCTGACACAGCACAATGACCTGGTAGTAACCAGACAGGAAGATTGCCTGTTGATTGCCAATTCAGACGGCATCGATGCCTGGCTGGCTATCAGCGGCGAGCAGATTATTGTGGAAACCTTACTGTTCTGTTCGTCAGAGGTCCGCGACCGCGCTGCACTGAACGACGAAATTCTCAAGACCCATATGCTGTTCCCACTGACTACCGTTGGCATTTCTCAAGTGGCCGGTGAAGAGTATTACACCGCCTTTGGCGCGCTTAGCTCGCAATCAAAAGCGGAAAGCATAGTGATTGAAGTCGAAACACTGTTCCAAAACGTAGCGTCATTCCTGGATGCCTACCAGGATCATTTGAAGTAACGAGGAGCCTATTATGTCTGTTTGGAAAAAATTAATTACTGCGGTTAAAGGCGGCGTCACAGAAGCAGCCGAGGCGGTTGCTGACAGCCAGGCTATCCGCATCCTTGAACAGGAAATCCGTGAAGCCAAAGAAGAATTACGCAAGTCAGATCATGCTCGTACGCAAATCCTGGCTAAGTGCAAATTGTCGCAACAGAAAGTAGAGAGCTTGCAGCAATCCATTGCCACTTATGAGCAGCACGCTCGTCAGGCGGCGGATTCTGATCGCCAATTGGCGCTGGACTGTGCCCAGAAAGTGGTTGAGCTACGTGGTGACATGGACACCGAGCAAAGCTATCTGGATCAGTTTAAAGCGTCTGAGCAAAAACTGGCGGCCAATATCAATCAAGCCAAGGCGAATCTGCGTCGTCTTGAGCAGCAGGTAGATATGGTAAAGGCCACTGAGTCGGTACAAAAAGCCCAGGTCGCCGTTTCTTCGCGTCACCTTGGTGCCAACAGCAAGATGAAAACGGCCACCGAGTCACTGGATCGTATTCAAAAGCGCCAGACCATGCGTAGCGCCGAGTTGGAAGCAGCGGAAGAGCTGGCCAGCAGCGAATCCAATGATGATCTGGAAGCGCGCTTGGCGGCAGCGGGCATCAAAGGCGGAAAAAGCAGTGCCGATGATGAGCTGAGCCGTATACTCGGCAAGTAAACGAGAGGGAGATAAGCTTGACGTTTCATAAACTACGCAAGCTGGTTGCCCGCTATTTCCAGGATATGCGCTGGTACAGTATTGTACTGGCGTTTTTTTTGTATGGTCTGAGCTGCTGGTTATTGCTGGCCTGGGCCGACGAGCAGGCCCTGACCCAGTGGCCCGATTTTCTGTATTTCCTGGTGGTTACCAGCTCAACCGTGGGCTACGGCGATCTGTCTCCGGCAACGCAAGCCGGGCGCTATGTCGTTTCTCTGTTTGTTATCCCCGTTGGCCTCAGCCTGTTTGCCTTGATATTAGGGCGAGCAGCCGCCTGGGTATCCAGCCAATGGTTTAAAGGAGTAAAAGGTTTGAAACAACTGCATGTAGATAACCATATTCTGGTCATGGGCTGGAACGGCCAGCGCACTTTGCATTTGCTCAATCTGTTGTTGCGCGAACGTCAGCACACCGCAGAGCAGCAAAGTATTGTGCTGTGCGTGAAGGCAGAAATAGACAATCCCATGCCAGACCACATTGAGTTTGTGCGCGTGGAATCATTCAATCAGGATGGCGACATGAATAAGGCCTGCATCAGCCAGGCTGCAGTGATTATCATTGATAACGAACATGACGATATCACCATGACCACCGCGCTATATGCCAATCAGCGCAATCCTCATGGCCATATCCTGGCCTATTTTCATGACGAGAGCCTGGCCCGCCTGCTGCAAACCCACTGCCCGAATGTGGAATGCACACCGAGTGTAGCGGTGGAAATGTTGGCCAAATCGGCCTTTGATCCCGGTTCAAGTGCCTTGCATCATGATTTGTTAAGCGTGCAGGAAGGTCAGGCGCAGTATTCGGTCACCCTGCCAGAGCTTGGTAAAAAGCTAACTGTTGGCCAGGTTTTTCGTGCCCTCAAAGAGAAGCACGATGCTACCTTGATAGGCCTGGCAGACCAGCAAAAGCGTATTGAGCTTAATCCGCCGCTGGATAAATCGCTCAGTACCGGTGACAAACTCTATTACATTGCCGTCAACCGTATTCGTCAGATTGACTGGGAGAGCATGCATGTTCAGTAAATGGTTCGGCTCAAAAGAGCCGGTTAAGGGTCCCAAGGCACCAGAAATTATGGGCTTGTATCTGGGAGGCTCATTTCAACTGGATGATCTGCGCTTGCGTTTGCTCGAGCCAGAGCTGACCATTGACGGCGCCGCTCGCACGCATCTGATTCAGGCTGTGGGCGAAGTAAACTTGGATACAGGTGGTAAAATTCTGCGTTTCTACACCGATGATGACGCCTTTTTGCAAGTGGTGTTGGATGGTGGCGACACCGAACAACATATCACCGATGTAAAGCTCTGGTACTTTTATGAAACCAAGACAGTCGGCTCAGACAGCCAATGGCAGCAACTGATAAACAGCGAAATTTCGCAGCCGTCTTACGGCTTGGAAGATAATAGATTCAATCGTGTTTGGGATGCGGTTGGCGAGCAATCGCCCCCGGTTGCAATGACCGAGAAAACCTATGAACAAGACGGTGATATCAGCGAGACCGACCAGTTTGTGATGCTCTATGAGCGCCCGATTGGCCATGATGATGTAGAAGCCTTGCTGGTGTGTGGCGAGGAAAAAATTATCGATAACCGCGCCGACCGTTGCTTGGTAATCAGTACCGGCTTTAATCTGCAGCCGGCTGATATTCGCATAAATGGCTAACGGCCTGGAACCATGCCACAGAGTATCAATCAAACAGTCCATGCTTTAGCATGATAACAGAGATAATAAAGAAGGAATAAAAATGGACGTAATTAGCCAATCACTGGCCGGACTGGGCAACTTCGCCTTGTATTTCGCCGTATCTATTTTGTTGTTGTTTGTATTTAAGATCCTCTATGCCTTTGTCACCCCGCACGACGAGTGGAAGCTGGTTAAGGAAGAAAAAAGCGTGGCCGCCGCGGTCGGTTTTGGCGGCGCTATGGTGGGATTCAGCTTGGCCCTGGCCGGTGCAGCCACCAATGCCGTTTCACTGATAGATTTTGCCATCTGGGGCGCGGTAGCCTTGGTTGCGCAGTTATTGGCCTTTGCCTTGCTGCGTTTTACCTTTATGCCCAAGATTGTTGAGCGGATTAACAATAACGAAATTTCAGCCGGTGTGATGCTGGCAGCCATGTCGGTAGCCGTGGGCCTGCTTAATGCGGCCTGCATGTCATACTAGGAGCCGGCCATGACCCAAACCAACAGAAAACGCTCGTCAGGTATTAACCTGGCCAGTATGCGTAAAGGATTTGCGCCCAAGCCTCTGGCCGTTGGTGTCGCGGCGGTATTTTTAAGCGCCTGTGGCGGCAATCGTCAGGATGCAGATGTGTATACCTCTGCCAATGATTGCATCGACAAGAATCCAGAGTTTACCGAGCAGTGCACAACGGCGTATCAGGATGCGCTGACAGAAGCGTCACGCACCGCCCCAAAATACACTAGTGCAGCAGACTGTGAGTACGACTTTGGCCAGCAACAATGCCACCAGGTGCAAAGTTCTGGCGGCTCGTTCTTTGTGCCCATGATGGCCGGCTTTATGCTCGGAAATCTGATGTCACCACGCGGCTATTACTCACAGCCCTTGTTTACTTCCTATTCGCCTTACTCTCCCTATCGTTACCGCTGGACCACCTCGGATGGCTATGATTACGGCTACTACAAAGACCGCCGTTTAAAAGTGGATAAAGACGCCTTTAAACCCAAGCCTGAGGTAAACCGCACGATAAAACGCGGTGGTTTCGGCAGTACCGTCAGGGCGAAATCCAGTTGGGGCAAATCCAGCAGTAAGAGCTGGGGAGGCTAAAAGTCTCAAACACTTATGGGGTTTAATGTAAAAGCCAACGGCGCCTTAGCTCGCCGTTGGCGGCGTTACTCCACAAATTAGCTATTCGATGGTTTTGCGCTTGGTTACACATACAGGACGTCGCATGAAAAAACTATTCCTTCTCTGCCTGCTGGCCTTCCCGGTTTTGGCCGGCCAAATCCAATCCCTACCCACCATCCGGATTAATCCAGCGAATAACAGCGAGTACCAGGTGACCGCCAAAGTACATATTGTCTGGGAGCAGACTTATGTGGACACCCTGGACAGCCTGGAGGCAGAAGAGATTGTGGTAGCAACGCTTAAAACCCTCCGCGCCAACGAGTTGGCCAAAGACAACAGTGTTGATGTGCTAAAGGTGAAGCTGTTACAACAATTAAGTGGCCGGGGCAAAAACAACAAAGTGCAGGACGTGTTTGTAACCCAGGTGCTGGTTGAATTTATCGGCCAGGAAAAAACTATTGTCGAGCTGGGCAGAGAAAGACCCAGCAAAGAAAAGCATTAGTCTATGCTGAGAATACCCATTCCCCCCCGCCCGCATTGGCAGAAAACCGCCGCCGAGTTCGGTTTTTATTTCCATACCATGTACGGCGAACCTTATTGGGATGAGAGCGCTTACTACCAATTTACCCTTAAGCAAATTGAAGAGGATTTAGAAGGCCCCACCGAAACGCTGCACCAAATGTGCCTTGAGGCGGTAGATGTGGTGGTGCGGGATGCGCGCTGGTTGCAAAAATTCGCGATTCCCGAGCCCTTCTGGCAGCAAATTGCTGACTCCTGGCAACGCCGCGACCCTAGCCTCTATTCACGACTGGATCTGGCTTATCAGGGCAATGGCCCGGCCAAGCTTTATGAAAACAATGCCGATACCCCGACCTCCTTGTATGAGTCAGGATTCTGGCAATGGCTGTGGCTGGAAGACAGAGTGAATCAGGGCCATATCAGTAAAGGGGCTGACCAATTCAATTCCCTGCAAGAAAAGCTGGTCAGACGCTTTAGCGACATCGCCCGGCATTACCAGATAAAGCAAATGCACTTCGCATGTTGTGAAGACACAGTGGAAGACCGTGGCACTGTACAATATTTGCAGGACTGCGCACGCGAAGCCGGCCTTGTGGATGATTTTGTCTTTATTGAGCAGATAGGCCTGAGCGACACGGGATTATTTACCGATATGCAAGACCGGGCTATCAGTACCTTGTTTAAACTCTACCCTTGGGAGTTTATGCAGCGCGAAGATTTTGCCGAGCATATTCCTGGCGCTCAGGTAAATTGGATTGAGCCGATGTGGAAAAGCATCTTGTCTAACAAGGCCCTGCTCCCCATGCTGTGGCAACTATTTCCCAACCATCCCAACTTATTACCGGCTTGGTTTGAAGACAACTTACCAGGAAACTACAGCGGCAAACTGGTGAAAAAGCCGCTTTATTCAAGGGAAGGCGCCAATATCAGTGTGCTGGAAAACAACCAGCCCATTTTGGCAAGCGAGGGCCCTTATGGTGAGGAAGGCTTTATCTGTCAGGCCTGGCATCCCCTGCCCCGCTTTGCTGACAACCATACCTTGATTGGCTCCTGGCTGGTTAACGATCAGGCAGCCGGTATTTCGGTACGCGAAGACACGCAGGCCATTACTCAGGACATGTCGCGCTATCTGCCGCATATTATATTGTGAGGCGTGAGGCGTGAGGCGTGAGGCGTGAGGCGTGAGGCGTGAGGAAAAGAATATATGCTTAAAAATCAGTTAAAAGTCTTGTTGTGGTTATTGGCCTCCTTTGCCGCGGTAGAGCTTATCAACCTGCTAAGCGGCCGTGCGCTCAATCAGTTTGGCATATTACCCAGAGAAGTTACCTCACTTCCCGGCATTTTGTTTATGCCCTGGTTACATGGCAGCCTGGCGCATTTTCTGTCGAATATAGTGCCGCTGGCCATTTTCTGGCTGCTTATGCTGGAATACGGGCTAAAACGCACTTTGTGGGTCAGCCTTTGGATTGTGCTTTGCACCGGCTTGCTGGTGTGGCTGTTTGGCCGTTTTGCCTACCATATTGGTGCCAGTGGTTTGGTTTATGGCCAGTTTGGCTTTCTGGTACTGGCAGGGTTTTACAGCCGCCAGGTCACTAAACTGCTGATATCTCTGACTGTGGGCTTTTTATATGGCGGAATGGTGTTTGGCGTGTTACCCAGTCAGCCCTTTATCTCCTGGGAAGCGCATTTATTTGGTTTTGTCAGTGGGCTGTTGGCCGCCCGTTTCTGGCATGGCCGCCCCAAGACCACAGCTAGCAGTTCGTAATTGCCAAGGCGCTTTAATAAGGCACCTAGCAAAAACTGGTCAAAACGCCCCGTATAGCGTTAAAATCCCAGCCCTTCGATGCCCATTCGATTGGTTATCCAGATTCCAGGTAGCTAATGGAATGGGGTTATCCCACGAATTAAACAATTGAGAGAGCATTCCCATGGGTAGAGCGTTTGAAGTCCGCAAGGTAGCGATGGCCAAAACCCAGGCCGCCAAAAGCAAAGTATATTCAAAGTACGGTAAAGAAATTTACGTCGCAGCTAAAAACGGTGGCCCGGATCCTGATACCAACGTTGCCCTGAAGCGACTGATGGAAAAAGCCAAGAAAGATCAGGTACCCGCCCACGTAGTGGAAAAGGCCATTGAAAAAGCCAAAGGTGCCGGCGGCGAAGACTATACCCCAGCGCGCTATGAAGGCTACGGTCCAGGTAACTGCATGGTGATCGTTGACTGTCTGACCGACAACAACAACCGCACTATTACGGATGTACGTAACTGTTTCACCAAAACCAATTCCAAAATTGGTGCACCGGGCGCAGTAATGCACATGTTTGATCATCAGGCGATTTTTTCCTTTAAAGGCGACGACGACGAGCCAGTACTGGAAGCTCTGATGATGGCCGATGCCGATGTGACGGATGTGGAAGTAGAAGACGGCATGGTCACGGTATTTGCACCGCATACCGAGTTCTACAAAGTCAAAACCGCCCTGAGCGAAGCCTTTGACGACATCGAGTTTGAAACCGAAGAAATTACCTTCGTACCGCAAACCACCACTAAGGTAAGCGGCGACGACGTGGCTATGTTTGAAAAATTTATGACCATGCTCAACGATTGTGATGATGTACAAGACATCTACCATAACGCTGAAGTCGACGAGTAAATCTTGTTCTGCCGCCGGGTTCTCCGGCGGCAATGTCCCCGCCAGTTCTCTTATTGCATCCTGTCTATAAAAAGCGCAAGATTGAACAACTTACCATTGCCTTGGATGGGCCGAACCAAAGTTGTCTGCCTGAATGAGTCAACGCCAAGTTCTATGTGACCAACAGCTTACCTTACGAACAGGTAATAGCGGCTGGTTGCGGCTGGCTTGGAGCAAAACAAAGTTATGGTATGGCCGCCTTCTGCTTGGCACTTTATTTATTTCAACGCCAAGTCAGGCTGAGCAGCCAACCTGGCAACTGGTTACCGAGCATTTCCCCCCCTTTAATTATCAGCAGCAAGGCAAACTGACCGGCTTTTCTACCGAACTGCTGAAAAGGATGATGGAAGATAATCAGCTGGCCTATCAGATTTCTATTTATCCCTGGGCCAGAGCCTACCAGATAGTATTAGACAGCCCCCACACCCTGATTTATTCCATTGGCCGAACCAAAGAGCGCGAAGACGCCTTTTACTGGGTTGGTCCTTTAGCGAATGTGGATGTGTATCTTTGGCAATCAGTTGATGCACCGCCACTGGATCTTAAAGATCCGATGCAGTTTAAAAGAGCCCGTCTGGCCTTTATTCGTAAAAGCGCTATTGAAAAGCGTCTGCTGTCAGACAAGCGTTTTAACAAAGAAAACAATTATCCGGTCACGGAAATCGAAGACGCCCTGATGATGCTTGCCCATCGGCGCGTTGACGGTGTGTTGATGGCAATCAACATGGAGGAAGAAAAGGCCCAGCTATTAAAACGTCTTGCCGATAAAATTGAGCGACGCCAAAAAGTATTGACCTTGCCCTTATACGCAGCGCTGAATAAAGCCAGCGGCAAACAAACCGCCGAGCTACTGCAACAATCCTTATACCGACTCCGTGCTAAGGGAGACTACCAGCAGTTGTTAGATGAATATGGGCTGGGTGACGAATTGGTTAATCAGCCAGTTCCTGCACTTACCGAGCAATAGGGTTACGACCAATACTGTCCGGGCCGGTAATTACCGAAATACCACATATGCCCTTGGGGATCTTTAACCATATATCCCCTCGCGCCATATTCCTCGTCTTGCAGCTCCCTGACTACCTCTGCACCAGCCGCCACAGCCTGTTGAAAATGGTTGTCTGGATCAGCCACATACAAACTTAACATCATGGGCAAACCACCGGCCGTCTGAGGGCTAATCCAATTAAACTCCTGTTTGGGTGAACTGAGCATAATCACAGTGCTGCCCAGCGACAGCTCGCAGTGAATGACCTCCCCACTCCCTCCTAGCACCACAAAACGACAGGTAAAACCAAATGCCTCACATAACCAATTAATAGCTGACTGGGCATCGGCATAGATTAAACATGGGTAAACATCTGAACATGGAGTGTCTTGGCTCATATCATTCCTCAACGGGTAAAAGATGCGTCTTTGAGGGTAGTTGGCCAGCATAAAAAAGGCCACCGACTAGCGGTGGCCTGAGCTTAGCAAAGTGGCAATCAGCCAAATTGATTCATGGTGTTGTCTTTACCTGAGGCTTTAAGCGCAGCATCACCAGAGAAGTACTCTTTGTGATCGTCGCCCATATCCGAGCCCGCCATATTCTGGTGTTTCACGCAGGCAATACCTTCGCGGATTTCCTTACGCTGTACCCCTTGAACATAGGCCAGCATACCTTCATCACCGAAATAGCCCTTAGCCAGATTGTCGGTAGACAGGGCCGCCGTGTGGTAAGTTGGCAGCGTAATCAGGTGGTGGAAAATACCGGCTTCACGGGCCGCATCGGCCTGGAAGCTACGGATCTTCGCATCGGCTTCCTGCGCCAGTTCAGTGCTGTCGTACTCTGCGCTCATCAGGCTGGCACGATCAAAACCACTCAGGTCTTTACCTTCTGCCTGCCAGGCATCAAACACCTGCTGACGGAAGTTAAGCGTCCAGTTGAACGATGGGCTGTTGTTGTACACCAACTTGGCATTAGGCACAGCTTCACGGATGCGTTTTACCATACCGGCGATCTGGCCGATATGTGGCTTCTCGGTTTCAATCCACAGCAGGTCTGCACCATTTTGCAAGCTGGTGATGCAGTCCAGCACCACGCGATCTTCGCCGGAGCCTTTCTTAAACTGGAACAAACCGGATTGCAGACGCTTAGGCTTTAACAACTTGCCATTGGCCTTAACGACTACATCACCGTTTTGAATATCCGCAGCGCTTTCAATGTAATCGCCATCCAGGAAGCTGTTGTATTTGTCACCCAAGTCGCCCGGCTCATTGGTCACGGCAATTTGCTTGGTTAAGCCAGCGCCCAGTGAGTCGGTACGTGCCACAATCACCCCGTCTTCCACACCCAGTTCCAGGAAGGCATAACGTACGGCATTGATCTTGGCCAGGAAGTCGGCGTGAGGTACGGTAACTTTACCGTCCTGGTGACCACATTGCTTCTCGTCAGATACCTGGTTTTCAATCTGAATGGCACAAGCACCGGCTTCAATCATTTTCTTGGCCAGCAGGTAGGTGGCCTCTTCGTTACCAAACCCAGCGTCGATATCAGCAATTATAGGTACTACGTGGGTCTCAAAGTTATCAATCTGGTTTTCCAAGCTGGCGGCTTTGGCGGTGTCACCACTGGCACGGGCATCATCCAACTGGCGATACAGTCCACCCAATTCACGGGCATCGGCCTGACGCAGGAAGGTATACAGCTCTTCAATTAACGCTGGCACTGAGGTTTTCTCGTGCATGGACTGGTCAGGTAGCGGGCCAAATTCACTGCGCAGCGCAGCAATCATCCAGCCGGAAAGGTACAAGTAGCGCTTGGCGGTGGTGCCATGATGTTTCTTAATGGAGATCAGCTTTTGCTGACCGATAAACCCATGCCAGCACCCCAATGACTGAGTGTAGGCACTGCTGTCTGCATCATATTCTTCCATATCACGGCGCATAATGGCGGCCGTGTAACGCGCAATATCCAAACCGGTTTTAAACTGGTTTTGCGCCTTCATACGCGCTGCGTATTCGGGATTAATAGCACCCCAGGTGTGGCGGCTTTTGAGCAACTGTGTGAAATGTTCAATATCCTGTAAATAGGCTGACATAAGCGTTCTCCGGTTATCGCTGGCCTTGCCCGACCAGCCGCTTCAACTTTGCTGTGTACAGATAGTGAAAGTGCCTCTAATGGGCGAATCTGCTGATGACAAGCATAGACATCCGGGGTAGGATTCAACCAATTTATAAATCTCATACCGGCCATTAGTTTTATGAATATAGCCAAGGTTGACCTGAATCTGCTGGTGTATTTTGATGTGTTAATGCGTGAGCGCAGCGTCACCCGGGCTGCCGCACAGCTGTCTATTACCCAACCAGCCATGAGTAACGGCTTAAAGCGCTTACGGGAATTGTTTAACGACCCGATTCTGGTGCGCACCAGTGACGGTATGACCCCCACCCAGCGGGCCTTACAGTTACAACCTGTGGTGCGTGACGCCATCTCCCGTCTGGAAGCAGCCATACAGCCGCAAAGTGATTTTGATCCCCTCACCAGTGAGCGGACCTTTCGCATCATGGCCAGCGATTATGCCGAATCGACCCTGTTGCTTGAGGTGATTCGCCAGCTAAATCAGCAGGCCCCGAATATTACCCTGGATGTGATTACCCCGTCGGATGTGACCTTTCATGATGTGGAGCATGGCAAGGTGGATATGGCCATTAACCGCTTTGAAGAGTTGCCACTGTCTTTTCACCAGAAGGTGATCTGGTACGACAGTTTTTCCTGCGTGGTGAATAAACAAAACCCTGTGGTGAAGCATTTCACCTTAGACAAATACCTTAAAGGCCAGCATATCTGGGTGAGCAAAACCGGCTTTGGGGTTGGCGTGGGTATCGACCCTAATGAAGTGCAAAAGCTCGGCTGGGTGGACCTGGAACTGGCCAAGCTCGGCAGAAAGCGGCATATCCGGGTGTTTACCCGCCACTATCATGTGGCGCTGCAGCTGGCTCGTGAGCAAAACCTGATTGCCACGCTGCCAAGCCGCGCCGCCAAGATCTACAAAGACGACAGCAATATGGTGATCCTGGAGCCGCCCTTTGATATTCCGCCTATCGCCCTGAAAATGGCCTGGAGCGCCTTACTCCAGCACGATGCCGGGCATATCTGGCTGCGCCGCTTAATTATTGATATTGCTAAAGAATTATCCTGATTTTTGGATAAGGTAAAAAGAGACTTTTAGCGCATCCCCGGCTTTTGGCGGGGCGCTGCTGGAACTGAATGTCAATTGCAGAGGGAAGCGCTCTACCACATCATGGGAATAGTCATTGAGCAGTGAATTCAGGTAAAAATCTTTTTGCTGTGTGGTAAGCAACATACATTGCGCTGATGAGCAAATAACCGCATAGCTTTTGACTCCCCAGGTCACCGCTACCTGCGCAATATATTCGGAGATTTGTTGCTCCAACGCCTTATTGCGGCCCGCCTCATTTTCAAGCAACTGATTGATTTGTCTAGCATTGGCAAAGCGATAGCGAGTCTGGGCAAATGCCCCGGCAAGAGGCTCCGGCAAGTGATGTCGCGCCGCTTCCATATTAATGTCACCCAATTCAGCATCGCGATGCAGGTCATCCGTGCTCTCCACCGTCAAGGTAGGCGCTTGATCGGTTATCGCCTCACGAACAGATAAACCCGCGCTTGTTTCAATAGTGCCAGGCTGATTGTCATTTGCCCGATGCGAGTCTATCGCCTTAATGTGCTGCTCAGCGCTGTCCTGCTGCCCTGCTATAACGAAGGGGTTGTGTGCAGGGGGTTCGGTGTTAGAAGGGTTTGAGCCCTTCTCTAGCGTGGCATTATCCCCCACAAAAGTAGTATCTGCGGGTGACTGAGGCCCTAGATACTCATAGGCCAGCCAGCCAAGCAGTAATAATCCTATTCCCAGCCACAGATTCCCTTTCATAGCATCCTCAAGCGATTGTTTAAATCCTAAGCAACCTTATCATCTATGCACAACACTCTGTCAATCATGCTGCCCGGCACCTAAAAAGGTCTTCATAGCATGCATACGCACAACACTATAAACAGGGTGAATACCGAAAATACAGTCCATAAACTCTACAAACACAGCTGACCTGTCTAGACTGGCCAAACCAAGATTTTTCGCTGCCAGTTATTGGCGCACACATAAATATAGAGCCACTATTGGCTCAGCCCTACACAAAGGAGCCCAGCATGGCGGAAACAATCAACAAGGGTCGCTTGGCCATTTATCCCGGTCTGTATGAGTTTATACAGCAGCAGGCCTTGCCCGGCTCACAAGTAGACGCTGATGCATTCTGGTCTGGTTTTGAAGCGCTGCTTGCCGACCTTATCCCCGTTAACCAAACCCTGCTGGCCAAACGTGATGTGCTACAAGCGCAGATTGACGACTATCACCGCCAGCATCCTCAGCTTGACCCTGCCCACTACAAAGCCTTTTTACAAGACATCGGCTACCTGCAACCCGTACCGCAAAGCAGCCAAATCAGTACCACTCAAGTGGATGCTGAAATCGCCACCATGGCCGGCCCGCAGTTAGTGGTGCCAATTAACAACGCCCGCTACGCCCTAAATGCCGCCAATGCACGTTGGGGCAGCTTATATGATGCCGCCTATGGCACAGACGTGATTGATGAAACTGACGGTGCTGAAAAAGGCAAAGGTTATAACCCGGTACGCGGACAAAAAGTGGTGGCCTGGGCCAGAACCTGGCTGGATAGCATCGCCCCTCTTGCGAAGAGCTCGCACCAACAAGCAGTAAGCTACCGCCTGGATAATGGCAGTTTGCTGATTGATCTTAAAGACGGCAGCACTACAACTCTTCAAGATCCTGCCAGCTATGTGGGTTATCAGGGTAGCACTGATCAGCCTGATGCCATTTTACTCAAACACCATGCCCTGCATGCTGAGCTGCAATTTGATCGCAATCACCCGGTGGGCAAAACCGACCCGGCGGGCATTAAAGATATTCTGCTGGAGTCTGCGCTTACCACTATTATGGACTGCGAAGACTCGGTGGCCGCGGTAGATGGCGAAGATAAAACCCTGGTCTATCAAAACTGGTTAGGATTAATGCAAGGCAGCCTGAGTGCCGATCTGGAAAAAGGTGGCAAAATTCAGCGCCGTACCATGCATGCAGATCGCAGCTATCTATCGCCAGAAGGGCAGCCATTTAGCCTGAAAGGCCGCAGCCTGATGCTGGTCCGTAATGTTGGCCACCTGATGACCAACCCGGCCATCTTGTTTGAAGGCGAGGAGATTCCCGAAGGTATTATGGATGCGGTGATCACCTCACTGATTGCCAAACACGACCTGCTGGGGCTGGGTAAGTTTAAAAACTCACAAAGCGGCAGCGTATATATTGTTAAGCCGAAAATGCACGGCCCGGAAGAAGTGGCCTTTACCAACCAGTTGTTTGGTCAGGTAGAAGCCTTGCTGGGCTTGGCTGCCAATACCTTAAAGATGGGCATTATGGACGAAGAGCGCCGCACCAGCGTGAATTTGCGCGCCTGTATTGCCGCCGCCCCTGAGCGGGTGATCTTTATCAACACAGGCTTTTTAGACAGAACCGGCGATGAGATTCATACCAGTATGCTGGCCGGTGCCTTTGCCCCCAAAGGCGAACTGAAAACCCTGCCCTGGATCCATGCCTATGAGCGCGCCAATGTGGCCGCCGGCCTGGTATCAGGTTTATCCGGTAAGGCCCAGATAGGTAAAGGCATGTGGCCGATTCCGGATCAAATGGCCAATATGATGCAAGCCAAGCTGGGGCATCCACAAGCCGGGGCCAATACCGCCTGGGTTCCCTCACCGACCGCCGCTACCTTGCATGCCTTGCATTACCATCAGGTGGATGTGTTTGCCATTCAGAAGCAATTAGCCAGCGAGGACTTTGACGGCCTGGATACCATCTTGCAGATCCCACTGATGGCGAAAGACAGACAGCTTAGCGCCGATGAGTTGCAACGAGAGCTGGATAACAACGTACAGGGTATTTTGGGCTACGTAGTGCGTTGGGTACATCAGGGGGTGGGCTGCTCTAAAGTGCCGGATATCAATAACGTGGGTTTGATGGAAGACCGCGCCACCTTGCGGATTTCCAGCCAGCATATTGCCAACTGGCTGAAACACGGTTTATTGGATGCCCAGCAAGTGCAGGCGTCACTGGCGAAAATGGCGGTGTTAGTTGATGAGCAAAATGCCGGCGACCCTGAGTATATCCCCATGGCGCCAGACCTGGATAACGCCATTGCCTTCCAGGCAGCTTCTGAACTGATTTTCGCGGGTGCAGAACAGCCCAGCGGCTATACTGAGCCTGTACTACATAAAAAGCGCCGCGAAATGAAAGCACGCGTGCAGCAAGGCTAAGTTTTCAGCTTGACGGGTAACGCTTCGACCCCAACCCGAAGCGTTACTCGAAGAGCTTTTTAAACTCTGACCAAATCCCCAGCGAGAAATCGTCAAATAAGTTAATCCCCAGTGCCGATTTAATCAGGTACAGCACCAGCAAGCCCAGCAATACACAGAACACAATAAATGCACTTAACAGCGCCGCAGATGCCAGGGCAGACAGGGCTTTTTCCCGCTCGGATAATTCCCGGCGGTTCTTACCCATTAAAAACACCAGATAATAACGCCAGCGGGTAAAAGGCACCGGCAAGGTGGTACGAACATCCACCGCATGGCGACCCCAACTGCGGGCGCCCAGTGCCAGTTTCAGGTGGTTAAGCTGCTCGTCATTAAAGCTGTCGGCCACCGTCTTGGGCATACGGCCAAGCAAATTCTGCATAGCCGGTTCCTGGCGGACATCGCCGCCAGTGTTCGATTTTTGCGTCATCCCTGAAGCTCGCTTAACGTTTACGTACAACCAGACTACCGATGGAATACCCTGCTCCAAAGGAGCACAGCACCCCCACATCGCCGGATTGCATATCCTGATGATGTAAATTAAAGGCAATCATTGAACCGGCAGAGGCGGTATTGGCATAGCGATCCAGCACTATTGGTGCTTCATCTGCGCTGGCATCCCGCCCCAGCAGCTTTTTGGCAATCAGCAGGTTCATATTGATATTAGCCTGGTGTAACCACCAGCGGCGCACATCCGTAGCGCCCAAACCATGCTGCGCCACATGGCTTTCCAGGTGTGCGGCGGCCATAGGGCACACTTCTTTAAATACGCTGCGGCCATTTTGGTGAAAGAGCTTATCCACGGCAAAAGGATCGGTGTCCTGGGCACGGCTCATAAAACCAAAATTAGAACGGATATTGTTGGAAAACTTAGTTACCGCTTTGGTGCTTAAGATTTCAAACTGGTGGTCGCTGCTGGCCGTGGCGGCAGACTCCACCACCTTAGCGGTGGCCACATCGCCGAAGATAAAATGGCTGTCACGGTCGGTGTAATTAATCTGCGGCGACACCAGCTCTGGGTTAATCACCAATACCGCTCTGGCGGTGCCAGCCTTAACCATTTCATAGGCGCGGTGCAAACCAAAAGTCGCCGCCGAACAGGCCACCAGCATATCAAAGCCAAAGCCTTCAATGCCCAGGGCTTCCTGCACTTCAATGGCAATGGCCGGATAGGCGCGCTGGGTATAAGCGCAGGACACAATCACCGCGTCGATATCCTGCGGCTGCTTATTGGCTGCTTTTAATGCGGCCTTGGCCGCTTCTATGGCAATTTCAGCCTGCTGTGAAACCTGTTCATCACTGCGCTCGGCAAAGTGCGGATACATACGGTCGATATCCAGCACGCCGTCTTTACAGTAGATAAACCGGCTTTTTATGCCTGAGGCTTTTTCAATAAACTCCGCACTGGAATGCGGCTTGGCTTCCAGTGTCCCGGCCTCAATGGCGGCCTGGTTAGTTTGGTTATATTTATCGGCCCAGGCATTGTAAGCGCTGACCAATTCTTCATTGCTAATGCTGTGAGAGGGGGTCCAAAGACCGCTACCGCTAATAACGACGGCTTGAGAGGCTGCTTGCGACATGGAAAATTCCCGCTGTAATTCAGCCCATAGAATACTGAAAAGCCGCCATCTTGTCATGCAATGGCCAGACCTGTGACCTGTTAGTGACGATTTACATGCGCAGGCCCAGTAAACTTGGTAGATAAAACACGCCTTGTAGTGGGTAGTTAGCTTCTTCCAAGGCATTAAGCTGAAAGAACGGCGATCAATTAGCGCCAACGTTCCTAGTCCCACTATTTGGCTATTTTGCGTTCAAACTGCGGCACTTCGCTTTCCTCAGTTTAAGAGGAATAAGGTGCCAACTAGCGCCATAAGAAAGCGGTAAATCGACATAGGCAGTAACAAACATCCGTATCATAGCAACAGTACGGACAAGCGCCGAATTTAAACACCGTACTTGTCCGGCAAGTAAATTGTTAAGCTTCCACATCAGTGTCGACTTATTTTACAGTCTCAGAGATGTTCAATATTAAATGCTAAATAAAACAATTGGCTGCACATTGGTGTGAATTTTGAATATCCTTAATGAACAGGAGTTATAAACAACTAGGAGATGGAGATGAATAAGTTTTTTTCAGCTTCTTTATTAGTAGTTATTTCAACTTTTGGCGGCTTTGCAAATGCTGGTCTAATTGACACTACAACTGGATGGGATGGGGTAAGCAGCGTAGGGGTTTTTGGGGAAATGAGCACCGCTACCTATGGCCAGACATTCTTAGTCAATGGTCCGGACACTCAATTGGATAGCTGGACGTTTTACATAGATGACTACGTAAACCCGGATTTTGTGGACTTTGCTTTTTACATCATGGATTGGGATTCCGCAACCACGAGGGCAACTGGCTCTATTCTGTATCAAAGTGCTGCTGTTTCAACAACAAATAATGGCGGTTTTGATGGGATGGAGGCAATTACTTTCAATACAGGTGGGTTAAACCTAGTATCAGGCAACGATTATATAGCATTCATTAGTACGAGTGAGTTGTTTGATGGTTCAAGTGGAACTTCTGAGATTGGTTCTTTGCTTGATGAAACAGCTTATGTAGATGGCGGCTTTTTTTGGCAAGATAACCATAGTTCCGCTGGAACTTGGGATACAGAAGCATGGTTTCATCGGTCACCAGGTTCAGACTTCGGGGATTTAGCTTTCACCGCATCGTTTAGTTCAGCAAGTGTTCCAGAACCAGGTGGCTTTGCACTGTTAGGTTTAGGTTTGGCGGGACTTGTTCTTTCACGTAAACGAAAGGAAGTCTAACAACCGCGTAAACACGGACGGTAGAAATCGGGGCTGATGCCCCGTTTCTGATTATCAGTTTTGCAGGGCGTTACGATACTGAGTTTCTCTGTTCTAATCCTTTAGCTATCGTTTTTCTAAGTTGGTAAATCCACATTGTCGGCTCAAATTCTTGAGTGACTTACCCCGTACCCCTTAAAGGATCAAAGGGTCAGGTTTATTGAACTCAGCTATTTGTCCGAATAATCACTTCAATCAGAAAGCATTCCTAGATCAATTTCGACAGATGATGTGTTATTGCCACAAGGTCGAAGGTAGATTGTTCTAAGCTCGGTACGCCACTTGGGGCCTACACATTACACGTATCTCAGCCCCCAAACCTATTACTCAAACAAACCTTGTTTCTGCGACTGTTCAATATGTGATTGGCGCAAATAAATGTGCCTTGAGGCGCCCTCTACAAAGCGGGAGATAGCCTGTATATCAGCTGGGGTAAACTGCGATTTATGGCAGGCGATGGCCTTGGCGGCCCGCTGCATATCCGCTTTGGTAAAGGCGACTTTATGGGTTAGCCACTTATCTTCGCTGGTATGCCAGATGTTTTTAATCAACTGGCCATATGCAGACTCGCCGCTACTGTACTTGTGCAGTTCCAGCGCTGAGGCGGCGGCAAAATACAGCGCATCCGGGCTGTGTTCAGTGGCTTTTTGATAAACCTGCGCCACCAGATTGCTGACCATACGATGGTCAGGATGCCCATAGCCGCCTTCCGGCCCCCAGGTGATCACCACATTGGGTTTCACTTCGGCAAATAGCTTGGCAATGCGGGTATCGAGCGGCTCAAGGTTTTGCCACTGGGCCAGGCTGCCATCGACAAACTCGAGCATAATGGGCGGATTAATCCCAAGCGCCTTGGTGGCACATTGAGTTTCCGCCAGGCGGGCTTGCTTTAAGGCATCCCCTGCCGCAATACCGGCATGTTCGGCAACCCCGTGCTGTCCGTCTGTCACCACCGCCAGATACACATCATGACCTTCGCGAGCATAGCGGGCCAATAGCGGCCCCACGGTTACCTCGTCATCGGGGTGGGCAAAAATCGCCAGAATACTGGGCTTGGCGGGTTCACTGGCCATCGCAGGTGACAGAGCAGTAAATGCCAGGCCCAGGCTGATTGCAAATTGAGTAAGTTTGTTCATAAGTACATCCTTTTACTGATTACGTCTCAAACAGCGCTGGTATCAGAAGCGATAGCTAGCACCCACATAAAAGCGTCGGCCGTTTTTATAGATGCCCAGCGGCGCGCTGCGCACCCTGTCGTAGGAATACAGCACTTCGTCGGTCAGGTTGATGGCTTCCAGCAGTAGATCCCAGTTGTCATTGATATGCACTGTCACGTTCATATCCAACTGGCCGGTATTGTTGGCCCGCTCTTCCCCAAGCCCGGTGGCGTAACTGGTCCGGTAGTTGTAAGACAAACGGGCGCTCACCAGATCATTTTCATAGTAGCCGGAGAGGTTAAAGGTGTGTCGTGAGTTACCCGGAATTTCCGACAGCTCCTGACCCGGCGCGCCGGAGTCACGGTCGCCATCCACCAGGGTGTAGTTTGCGATGACGCCCAGCCCATAGATAAATTCATGTTGTAGGCCCAGCTCCAGGCCTTTAATGGTGCCACCCGGGCCGTTAACCGGCCGGTCGATACTCATCTCTATGCCTTCATGCACTTCCAGCGAGCGGGACACATCCACAAAAGAACGCACATTTTTGAAAAACAGCGCAACCGAGGCCAGCGAGGCTTCCTGCCAATACCATTCCAGGCCAAGGTCAAACTGGGTGGCCCGGAAAGGATCTAAATCCGGATTACCGGCAATGCCCTGAGCCTGGGTTTTGTTGTAATTGACCGACGGCATAATATGTTCGTAATCGGGTCTGGCCATCACTTTTGCTGCGGCGGTGCGCAGCACCAGATCTTCACTAAGATCGATGGATAAATTCAGGCTGGGCAGAATATCGGTATAACTGCGCTCACGGCTTAGCCAGCTAAAGTCAGGGATGCCCTCGCCTGGCAGCTGCTGATAGCCGGAGGACTGCTGGCGGGTATGCACCATTCGCAAGCCCAGATCGCCGCGATAATCCCGCCCTTTGAGGTCGAGTTTGAGGTAACCGGCCAGCACTTTTTCATCAATGATAAAACGGCTTTCTTTTTCCTCACTGACTTCAAACGGCAGGTCCTGATAAGCGCTATCCAGGGCACCGGTATCCACAAAAGCGAAATGCTTAAGTGTGTGCGCCGAGCCGATACCTTGCAAGTAACCTGTGGGGAATGCAGCGGCGTAGTCACTCATACGCCACCCCAGTTCACCTGCCAGCCCGTCATAACCGCCATTGCGGGTACGCAGCCTTTGAAGTTCACGACCATGATCTTTGTATTTGGCACCAAAACTCAGTTCCGACAGGATGGGATGGTCCATGGAACGGCTGAAATCCAGTTGCAGGTAGCTTTCCTCATCTTCGGAATAGCTGGCATCCTGACGCACTTCGCTGATAAACCAGTCCTGCCCCCGCTCGGGTGAAACCCCGTAGTTAACGCGGATATCCCGCTCCACACTGGTATCTACCCGGTAGTCGGTATTAGCCGACCACTGGGAGGTTGAATCGGCGCTGGTGTCTCCGGAGCTGGCCGTTACCCCGGCTTGAAGCTGGATTTTCCAATACTCGACAAAATGCTTCAGATGCAGCTGCGCGCTTTTTTGGTCTATACGGGAATTGCGCCAGATAGCCTCCATAGAGGTATTGAAAGCGGCATCGGGTAATTGATGATAGGTTGCCGCCAGCAAGGCGTTATCTTGAATCCGCACATCACTGATACGGCCACCGGCGCGATAACTGTTACTGGGCAGCCACAAAAAATTCTGGTTGGAATTGTCGGCATCCAGCACCGAATACAGCACATTCAGGGTCAGATCGGTGTCTTTACTGATGCGCCACTGGCCAGACAGCAACGAGCTGGTCAAATCACGGGATTGCTGGAATAAGGCCGAACCGCCACCGCCAGGTGTCCATAAGCCTTGGATGTCGGCATCGTCTGCATCAGATTGACGCAAGCTGCCATCGCTGTCCCGGTCAAAGTTGCGCTCGGCCCAGCCCCAGGACTCCAACCCATCACGGCGCAGGTTGCGCTGGTGTTTAACCAGTGCCAGCAGCAATCCCAAATCATTACTTTCGTCCCGCCAGTTATACAAGGCAGAGAATTGCGGAGCCCATTTGTCGGCAAGGTCGGTATATTGCAACTGGGCTTTGAGCATCAGTTTGCCCGGCTCAGTATCCAGAGGTTTAGGCGTGTTCAGCACCACAGCGCCACCCAACGAGCCTTCATCCAAGTCAGCCTGGGGTGACTTATTCACTTCCAGCGAGGCCACCAGTTCAGAGGGGATCATCGTATAGTTAAAGCCGCGACTAGGCTGAGAGGAGATCCACCAGTCAGAAGAGGCAATGCTGTGGCCGTTAAGTAAGGTCAGGTTCTGGCTGGGCGCCGTACCCCGTACCCCTACCCGTTCGCCTTCGCCCATGACCCGATAAAGCGACACCCCGGTTAAGCGCTGCAAGGATTCGGCAACGTTCTTATCCGGGAACTTACCGATGTTTTCTGCTGAGATGGCGTCGATGAAATTGCTGGTTTCTTTTTTACTGTTGATAGCCTCGAGCAAGCTGCTGCGAATGCCGCGGATCTTGATATGTTCAAAGGCGTCATCGGCCTGTTGGGCATAGCTACCCGACGCCACAATTGACAACGCTGTCAAAATAAAACCCCGCCCTCGCATTCTGTCTTGCCCTCGATGATGCTTAGTTTTTAGGGAGCCATTGTGTATTTGGCTTCATCCGGCACAGATTGGCCGTTGCCTTGGCGCTTCCGGAACCATAAAATAACATTGTACAGCAGTGATTTACCAATATTTTCACAAACTTACAGGGATGCTGACAATCCGTTGACAAATCAGGGTAGCAACAACCGGATCCGACTTAACCAGGTCTTGGTGGATTTCGCCGCCCTGAAGTTACAGATTGACGGGATTTGGTATGACATTGAAGCCAGGCAACTGGCCTTACTCAGGCTGCTTATCGAGCATCAGGGCCAGGCCGTTTCCCGTCAGCAAATCATGGATAATATCTGGCCAGACGTTGTGGTTAGCGACAACTCGGTCAGCCAGGCCATTACCCAGTTACGTAAATCCCTGCAGGAGCCCAAAGACAGCCCCACCTTTATCCGTACTGTGCCGCGCAAAGGCTATCAGCTGATTGCCGATATTCACTACCCTGACGACACGCCCAAGCCACAGGCCAGTATCACGCTGCGCCAAGCCGCGGGGTGGACGCTATTTTTGTTGCTGATTGTAAGTCTGTTGGTCTGGTGGCTATGGCCAATGAGCCCGCATCCTTACCATCACAAAGCGCAGTTAACCGCCAGCCCGGGGGATGAAGCATTTTTAACCCTATCGCCGGATAAGCGCTATTTACTCTTTACCCAGCAGGATGCACAAAGCGGCTTACGCGACCTGATGGTATTTGACCGCCAAAGTGAGAATATTCATGCCCTGCGCCAAAGCGGTTATGACGAGTTGTCGCCGGCCTGGTCACCGGATGGGCAAAGCCTGGCCTATATCCGCCAAAATGCCTTTAGCTGCCAAATTCGCACATTGACCTTATCCGGCCCGGTAGAAACCTGGCGACTTAGCAAAGACCTGCTGCTGACGGATTGCCAAACCGATGCCGGCCAAAGCAAACTGCGCTGGACACAAAGTGGTCTGTTCTACCTCGACCCGGTTAGCCGCCAGTTGATGCGCTTAAATCTGGATACCACGCCTGTTGAAGCGGCCGAGCACTGGCAGAACGTGGCGTATTTTGATGTGGATGTCACAGGTCGCCATTTACTGCGCGCCAGTCGTCGCGGCAAATTGCTGCAGTTGGATTATGACGATCTAAAAACCGCTGAGCAGCAATATTTACAAGCCCTGACACCGCCCATTGCCAGCCTTAAATGGCGGGTACCTGGCCAGCAATATTGGTTGGCCGGGCAACAACTGCGCCTAGCCGATATTGATGGTACTCAGCAGAATCTGGCCGCGCCACCAGGTTTTATTATGGATATGGCGCAGGTGAGTGACGAAAAAAGCGAGCAGCTCTTTCTGGCTTCGGGCACCTTGCAGGCCAACCTGGTGGTGATGGATATGCAAGCTCCGCAGCAATTGCATGCCCTGACCTCCTCGCCCAACTTTGAATACTTACCCGCACTGTCTGCCGATGGGCTGCAAACCGCTTATATCTCGCAGTACTTTGACTATGTTGACCAGCAAATACATCAGGAAGTGTGGGTTAAGCATAGCCAAAAGCCTACAGCCACCCTGCTCACCGCCCTGCCGGATGATGTACAGCCGGATTATCTGGCCTGGTCACCCCAGGGCAGTTTTTTATTGTTGCAAGACAAACAGCAAAGAGTATTTCTGCTGAACCTGTATGCGCGCAGCTTGCATCCGGTACTGACGGATTTTAAACAGGTGTCGGCATTGTACTGGCTGGAGAACGAACAGCAGCTTTACTTCAGTGCCGTGCAAGGAGATAAAGCCGTCAGTGGTCAGCTTGATCTGCAAAAGCAGCAGGTGGATTTAATCGCCCCGCAAGCCGGTGAGCCGGTGCTACTGAATGCCAGCTTCAATGACTTTAACGAACGCATATTGGAGATACTGCAACAGGCGCTACCTGAAGTGCCTGCGGCGCGGCTCTCTCAGGCCATTAGCCGGATCCGCCCGGCGCTAACGCCTAACAATCTGTATTTTGTGCTGCCCGGCCTGACTGAGTCAGACCTATTGAAACTGGACAGACAAACAGGCGAGGTACAGCTGATTCATCAATTGGCGATTCGCCAGCAGCATCTGGGCTTAACCTTAAATCTGGCGGTCAGCCCGGATGAAAAACAAATGGTGTTGAGTGTGCTAAGCTCCCAGCAGAACAACCTGATGCTCAGGGAGCGTCAGTAAGCACTAGTTACCAGTTTGTGTAAGCCAGTTCTGAATATCCTGCCGGTACCACTCTCTATTCTCGGCTTGTTTCAGGGCTTGCTCCCCTATCCCTTTGGCAGCTTTCCCCTGCCCCTGGAGCGTCAGTAGGCGGGCCTGAATAAACAGCAGTTGTGGATGCTGGTCATCCAGCGCTAGCCCCTGCTGCAGTAAAGGCTCAACGTCATTGAGCAGACCTTGTTGCAGGTTCAGTTCGGCTAAATCACGAATGGCACGAAAATGCCCCTGCTCGGCGGCCTGGGCTAACCAGCGGGCGGCCTTTTGCCATTCCTGTTGTACGTCTTTACTGTCGAGAATTTCTCTGGCCAGTCGGTACTGCGCCACCGCCAAACCAGACTGAGCGGCCTGAAGTACCCAGTTCAAGCCTTTATGGCGGTCCGACTCGGCTAGCTGACCTCTTAGCAGACTGCTTCCCAGGCGATACTGCGCCAGCGCGTAGCCATTTTTTGCGGCCTCCAGCAACACTTCTCCGGCGGCGTAATCCTGCTGATAATGGCGACGCAACAACATGGCGGCATTGCTTTGCTCAGTCATCAGCCAGTTAGAAATATAGTATTGCACCAGCGCATCCCCTTGTTCGGCGCGTTCGATCAACTCACTAATACGCTGCTGGTAGGCATTACTTTGGCGGGAAAAACTCTCCCGATAACGGCGACCTTTATGGGTGCTGAAATGATAAAGCAGTGAACGGCTGTGATATGGCTGCGGTTGACCCTCTTTAAGCAGTGGCTGATAACGCCAGCGACTCACCGCATTGTAGATAGACCGCTCAAATTCACGGGGCGGGTAGCCGTCAATAATTTCCAGATCTTTGACCGCGCCGCTGGGATCAATATCAAACTCTACCCATACCCAGCCTTCCAAGCCCTTTTTGTAGGCC
Source organism: Bowmanella yangjiangensis (assembly GCF_018531185.1). NCBI lineage: Bacteria > Pseudomonadati > Pseudomonadota > Gammaproteobacteria > Alteromonadales > Alteromonadaceae > Bowmanella > Bowmanella yangjiangensis. Next base: position 938,440 of record NZ_JAHDJU010000001.1, on the reverse strand, counting down.
TCCTCTGGATACACAGGCTCCAGAAAATGGCTGCGTTGGGGGGCCAGCAGATCTTGCTGCTCGCTGTGGGGCATAAACACGGGCTGCAAATTATGTTGATAACTGAGGTAACCGAACTCGTTGTCCAGTTGTTGCTTAAGTTCGGTAAGTTGAGTTTGCTCGGGTAATTGCTGATACACCAGGCTGGCAGCCGAACCGGCTTCAGACAGACCAAAGTCGGCGGCAATGGAAAACCAGGCGAAGGCTTTGGCGTAGTCTTTGTCCTGTCCCTGGCCATGCAGATTCATGACGCCCAGATTATACAAGGCATCCACATTTCCCAGCCGGGCCAGTTGCATAAACTCCTGCCTGGCTTTGTCAAATTGTTCCTGCTGGTAGGCAACGGTGGCCGTCAATAGATCTGCTCTCACCATCATGCTGGCGAGCAACAAAGCCGCTGAGGCAAACAAACCGCACAGAACTGATCTCAACAATAGCTTCCCAATGGTCGTAGCGTCCACGCTCGTTCCATTTTACTCAAATAATCGCCATTGTCTGCTATATACTTGATTCAAAATAAAAATTTAAAACAACTCCAGGAATGTTCGCAACCACGGCGGCATACCGGCCATCCGGAGATCGCCGCTCCTCCGCTTCCATGCGGTCACGGCATACCGTCCATCCATGGACATAAAAAAGGCCCCTGACTTGTTAGTCAGAGGCCAACACCAGACAGCAATATGAGAGGGCATCTGTTTACGCTGTCGTCGGATTCAAGTTACCTAGAAGCTGAAACGCATCCCGGCAACATAGCGGCGACCATCGCGATACAGGCCTGTCAGAGCATGTTCCACGCCTTTCTCCTGATAACTGAAGATCATCTCATCGGTGAGGTTGATCCCTTCCAGTACTAGCGTCAGATTGTCATTTACCTTGTAAGCGATATTGGCATCCAACTGACCGTAGTCGTCGATGTAACCTGGCCAGTCAAAGCCAGAGTCATAACCGGTACGGTAGTTATAGGAAATGCGACCGCTCAGGTACTCATTCTCGTAGTAAGCACTAACGTTTACGGTATGCTCCGAGTTACCAGGAATAGTAATGTCGTTACCCTGATCATCCTTGGCTTCACCATCAACGAAGGTGTAGTTAGCCATCAGACCCAGCCCTTCATAGAGTTCTTGCTGATAACCCAGCTCAATACCCTGAATGGTGCCGCCTTTACCGTTGCTGGGGCGGCTGATACGAATATCTTCACCTTCAAACTGTTCAAAGGCAGTGACGCTATCCAGGAAAGATTGCACGTCTTTATGGAAGTACGCCGCTGAGAAAATACCGGCCTCGCTGAAGTACCATTCGATACTCAGGTCAAACTGGTTCGCATAGTAAGGGTCGATATTGGGATTACCGCCTGTACCAGTGCGGGTCTCGGTGTTGTACGAGGTAGACGCCGTCATCGCGTTGTAATCCGGGCGCGACATAACGCGAGCAGCACCAAAGCGCATAATCAGATCGTCATCCAGATCAATGGCCAGGTTCAGGCTGGGCAACACATCCAGATAGTCTTTGTCTTTGGTGACCCACAGCTCTTCACCTGTCGGGCCTTCATAGGCGCTGGACGACTGCTGGGTTTGTACCACCCGCACGCCCAGATTACCGCGCATGCCTTCCACATCAATGTCGGCCATGACGTAACCGGCCAGGATCTTCTCTTCCACCTCAAAAGTACTGGCTTTCAGCACCCGGTAATTCCAGCCCAGTGCATCGCCTTCGGCGCGTACCTTGTTAGAATCGGTAATAGCATAATCACGCAAGGTGCCTGCCGTGCCTTGGCCAGACAGGAAACCACTTGGCATCGCCAGTGAGTAGTTAGCCAGGCTCCAGTTCAGGTCGGTGCGCGCGTCGGTGGTGTTTTTGGTGTTAAAACGTGAATGATCACGATACTTCACGCCAAATTTCAGCTTATTGAATACCGATAAATCCAGCGCACGGGAGAAATCGGATTGCAGGTAGTATTCTTCGTCTTCTGCCAGGTTATTGTCGTAGCGCAGGAAGCTCAGATCCCACTGATTACCGTCTTTAGGATCGGCATCATAGCTGGTCTCAATGCTCTTAACCTGGGATGCATCGTAGCTATGAACATAGTTGCCACCCCAGCCCACACTGCGGTCCGCTTGTGAACCCCCACTACCTTCGGTATAACCGGCTTGCAAGCTGCTGGTCCAGGTATTGCCTTCATGCTTGAGGCTAAAATCATACACCTTGGTCTTCAGCTTAGAGTTACGTACCTTGGTTTCATCCAGAATGTTGTCCTGACCATCAGGGGCCAGGCCCAGCGTACCGGCGGAGAGGAATTTACCCACCACATCATGGTTAGTAATAGTGACATCCTGGTACATGGAGCCGTTGTATTCCGGCAACCACAGGAAGTTCTGGTTTTCGTTATCCGCTTCTAAGGTGGAGTCCAGAATGTTCAACGTGGTTTCCAGATTGTCCTGCGGACGCCATTGCAAAACGGCATTCAGACCGGTTCTGACCCGCTCCTGACTAAAGCGCGCTGAGCCGCCGCCACCTGAGCTGTATACGTCTTCATAAACTGTGCCATCTTCTAGGGTGATATCACGGTGTCCCCAGCTCCACGCCTCAATACCGTGGCGCTGCAAATTGCGCTCCTGGCGAATAAGTGAGAACAAGGCACCGAAGGTTTCGTCTTCATTTTTCCAGCTGTAAAGACCAGACAGTACCGGGTCGGTTTCACCCGACACCTGGCTATGCTGTGCCATGGCTGAGCCAAATACCGAGTTGGCATCCAGGTCAAGTGGCTTGCGGGTTTTAACAATAATAGTCCCGCCGATGGAGCCTTCATCCACATCCGCCTGGGGCGATTTGTATACTTCCAGGCCGGAAACGATTTCGGCCGGTAGCATAGTGTAGTTAAAGCCGCGGCTGGGTGCCGAGTTGGTCCACCAGTCAGCCGAGCCAACCGCCTGACCGTTCAACAAGGTACGGTTCTGGCTTTCCGTGGTACCACGAATGCTCACCCGCTCACCTTCACCGTAGCCACGGGTAATAGACACTCCTGTGATACGTTGCAGTGATTCCGCCACGTTTTGATCCGGGAATTTACCGATATCTTCCGCCGTAATCGCATCCACTATGCTGTCTGAGAAGCGTTTGGTATTCAGCGATTTAACCACACTGCCGCGAATACCCTGCACCTGAATGGTTTCCACTTCTTCGGTGGCCGTTTGTTGCTGAGCCAATACCGCATGGCTTTGTAAGCCTAATCCCGCCATTAAGGCCAGTTGAATGGCGCAGGTTACCCTGGCCTTGTTGAACTGATGCATTGTCATGATCCCCTTGTATTTTTATTTGCTTTGCACACCCATCCCGGACGTCTCGGCGTTGCCATAATTGGTTACCGGGAGAACCCACCAAGGCCATTACCCCGGCAGATGCAAATTTTTTGTAAATGAGGCCAGATGAAGTGTCTTGAAGTGCTGTGAAAAGTTGTGAATGGGAACCTAACCAATTGAATTTACTGATGTTAAACAATTCTTCATTTGGGTTCCCATTTGCTCAACACAGGCCAAGGGAGAGCTAATTTGCTAACAACAAACCAGACGGTCTTGGCTAAAACCCAAGGAAAGTGTCTGGTATTAAGGAGCAGAGATGGAGAAAAGGATGCGGTGGATGATGCAGGATAAGCGGACAAATAAAACCGCTAACTCTGCACTTTTATTTCGCACCACTAGCAAGAGCTTAGAGATAAAAGTATGGCAACCCAACGCCAAGAAATAGCCATGTTAATAGATAGCTAGGTCACTCCCCTTATTGGCTACGCCTGAATACAACGCAAAAAAATGCTAGTTATCACTCCCCTAAAGCTCTGTATATAAACAGCGCCAAGCACATATCCGTAAAACAGCAATAGTACGGAACACATCCGACTTTCCCCGTCACCAAATTGGTGCAGCCGTCAAACTCTTGCTAGGCAAGGGCCACAGAGCATGCTAAAAAATGACCATGCAAAAGTACGGCGAAGCGCCGTGTTTAAACAAGGAACTTGTTCGTCTATTAACCTGTTATGCAACATGGAGGAAGCTAAAGATGAGTAAGACATATAAAGGTTCTTGTTTGTGCGGAGGCATTCGGTTTTCTGTTAGTGGTTTCAGTGAAAAAGCCGCAAACTGTTACTGCTCAATGTGTCGTAAATTTCATGGTGCGGCTTTTGGAACTTTGGTCGGGGTGCGAGGGTTACAGTGGCTTTCAGGTGAGCAATTGCTAAAAGAGTTTGTTGCATCGAATGGTACTATTCGAACCTTCTGTTCTGATTGCGGTTCGAGTTTAGGTTTCCGTGTTAAAGGTTCAACTCATGATGAAACTGAGTTAGCTATCTCTGCGTTCGACGATGATATACCAGTAAAAATAGACGCCCAAATTTACACAGCCTATAAGGCAAATTGGTGTCACCTAGACCCTAAATTACCTGCGTTCACAGAGGGGCGTGAAGGATAGGCGCACACCATCGCATAACAAAGCGTTTAAGAGCGATTTATAGGGGGAACATCAATTCCTCAACCTTTGCCGGTTTCGCTTCGCTCAAGATTATGGCAAACGTATCGTCACGCCTTAATGCGGCGTTAAGGGGAAATATGAATCATCGCAAACCATCGAATATAGCTCTTAAGTGTGGTGTCGGAGCGGCAGTAGTTGGTTTGATTGCATTTGCTTTAAGTTGGAGCATTTGGGATTTTTGGGGCGGCCCGATGCCCGGTATCGAAATATTGCTTTTCCCTGGGAATGTCACACTTGCTTATGTCTGGCATCCATTATTCACCGAGGAAGTAACTTTTTGGCCAAAGTTGTTGCTGCTTATACTAGGTCAGTTTTTAGTTGTTACGTTCGTTGTAGCAATATTTACCAGCATCGCAAAAAAGGGCGCTAAGTGCTGGCAGCCCTGAACAAACGCATTAACTCGCTCGCAGGCTCGCTGATATATAAAAAATGAGCATTGGCTCGACTCCCTCGCAGCTGGTTCTCTGTGGATCGTTTGGGCAACGCCATGGCTCGGGTCGCGGTGCTGAATAAAATGACCTGTTTAGGGATGCCTGAGAGCAAGATGATCCGCTAAGCGGACTGGGTAAGGGGAGCTCTGGCCTTGACGATGATTTGCTCAACAAGGCCCTGAATATATCTTGACCAATATAAAAAACCAGGTTCAAATCAAATAGTTACTTGCTTGGAAAAAGAGCCACTTAATGCCAGCTAACTACCACTATAGCTCTGGGTTCCCGCTCGGACATTAGTCAAATTTAAAAGTAGTCACCCACTTACACTTCGTAGCACCTTAGGGAACATGATGGATACACAACAAAAAACACCAGGCTATTTTCATCTGATAATACGCGGTGTATCAAACAAGCTGTTTGGTGGTGAAATGCCTAGTAACATATCCGCCAATAAAGCACCGCACACAACAAACCTAATTAGAAAAAGTGCAGTTTTGTTGGCCGGATTGCTATCTCTGTTTGCCAGCCCAACCTTTGCCACTCAAAAAACCATCAACTATGCCACCGGCAGTGGTTCCGGATTGAATGATTTAAGAGATGGTGCTAATAACGTATTAGATGTAGTACTGGATATTGCGGGCAACGTCACCTTTGTTTTTGATGGCGGTTTAGCAAACAGCTATACCGATATCAATGACTGGCAGTTTTTTAACCCAACTGCAGCTTATAGTTTGTCTTTTAACACCCAAACAACTGAGCCAAGCATTGGTATGGTGCTGTATGAAGCAAACAGCGTTAATTTTAGCTTCGACGCCATAACCTTCTATCGACAAACCAGCACCGTTGGCGATCACTCCATTAAAATAACGGGGTATTCAGATGGTTTACAACAAGTAACAACTACCTTTGTTTTGCCATACGATGCCACATCAAATACGGCATTTACCTTAGTCAGAGGGACTGATTTTCCAGATGATCCAGCCTGGAAAGACGTTGATAGGGTAACCTTTGACTTTCCCTACTCTAATACAAATAACAACATTACTTACGACAATAGATTTGCGATAGTCAATATCACCGTAGATGATGCTAGCGCGAGCGACACCACCCCACCAGCCGTTTCCAGTATTTCCAAATCTGGTTCACCTGCAGCTAATGCCGCCTCCATAACCTACGTGGTTGCATTTGATGAGTCGGCCAGCAATGTAAGCACAGATGATTTTCAGCTGACAACGACAGGATCTGCGACAGCTACGATAACGGGGATTACAGGTTCAGGTACTACTTATAATGCCACCATCGGCTCTATTTCCGGCACGGGATCTATCCGGCTGGATTTAAAAGATAATACCAACATCACTGATGCTGCAGGCAATGGTAATAATACCAATGGCTATGTGGCGGCTTATACATCAGGCGCAGTGCATAGCGTGGACAGGGATGTGCCTGCCGCACCCAGTACGCCAGACTTGGATGCGACCTCCGACACTGGCGTTTCCAATACTGACAATATCACCAGCGACAATACCCCTACCTTTACCGGTACTGCCGAGGCAAATTCTACTGCTACGCTGATTTCATCGGTATCGGGCACACTGGGCACCACCGCCGCCGATGGTTCTGGCAACTGGTCTTATACAGCAGCGGCTCTGGCTCAGGGTGACCATACTATTACCGCTACAGCCACTGATGCTGCCGGTAATACCAGTACAGCATCGTCAGGGATAAGCATAACTATAGATACTGCATCACCAACAGTGTCATCAGTGAATTCCAGTACTGCTAACGGTATCTACAAGGCCGGAGACTCTATTGGCGTCCAGGTCAACCTCAGTGAAGCAGTAACTGTTACAGGCACACCACTGTTAACGCTGGAAACGGGCAATACCGATCGCACTATTAATTACGCCAGCGGTACTGGCACCAGTACCCTAAGTTTCACCTATACAGTCCAAGCCGGTGATGTGACTGCTGACCTGGATTATATTGGAACCAACGCCCTTGTGTTAAATGGCGGCTCTATCGCCGATGCGGCCGGCAATAACGCCACCTTAACCTTGGCGACACCCGGCGCAGCTAACTCTTTGGGTGCAAATAAAGCGCTGGTGGTGGATAGCGTAGCCCCCAGTGTCACCAGTATCGCCCCTACGGGCTCCCCCGCTGCCAATGCGGCGAGTATGGATTTTGCGGTGGCCTTTGATGAGTCGGTCAGCAATATCTCTACCGATGACTTTACTTTGGTCACGACAGGAACAGCGTCAGGTGCAGTTGCCAGTGTCTCTGCTGCTTCTGGTTCCAGTGTCAATGTGACGGTTAATACCATCACAGGTACAGGAACGCTCAAGTTAAATCTCAACGGCTCAACCAATATTGCAGATGCAGCAGGTAATGGCGTAGCTACCTATAGCAGTGGCACTCCCCACAGTGTCGATCGCGATACGCCTGCCGCGCCATCAACACCGGATTTAGATGCCGCGTCGGATACCGGCGCTTCCAATACCGATAATATCACCAGCGACAATACGCCAACCTTTACCGGTACAGCTGAAGCCAACGCAACTGTGACTGTTATATCTTCCCTAAGTGGTACGCTTGGCACAACGACAACTAATGGCTCAGGCAATTGGAGCTATACCGCGGGCGCTATGGCCAATGGCGTGCACAATATTACTGCGACAGCGACCGATGCCGCTGGCAACATCAGCAGCGCGTCAGCGGCACTGGCTGTCACCATTGATGGGCCGGTGACGGTAACTACCAATGCTGATTCAGGCGCCGATGCCACTATCGATGGCAGCCTGGCGACAGATATCGCCGATGGTGCTGGCTTATCCCTTCGTGAAGCGCTTGCCTATGTTACCGCCAATGGCACATTGGATTTTGCTGTAGGCTTAAGTGGCACCACCATCACCTTAGGGTCGCCGTTAATGGCTCCAGGGGGCATTACCCTGGATGCCGATGCACTGGGTACTGCAACCATCACCGGCAATACGTTCACTCTGGGTGGCAGCCTCAGCATAAATAATGGCACTGGCGATCAATTAACCCTGGCCAGCGAATTAACGGGTGTAAGCGCATTGACCAAAACCGGTGCAGGGCGCTTAACGCTGACCAATACAAACAATTCAACCAGTTACTCCGGCGCTGTCATTATATCGGCGGGTGAGTTGTGGATTGGCAGCGACAGTGCGTTCTCTTCGGGAACCCTCACGCTGAATGGCGGCACACTCAGCAATAATATGGCGAGCTTCAATTTTGATAACCCAATAGTACTTGGTGCAAGCGGTGGCGGTGTGCAGGTGTTGAATGCCGCCCAAACACTCATTTTGTCGGGCTCAATTAGTGGCAGTGGTGCGTTAAGCAAAACCAGTGGCGGTAATTTAACGCTAAGCGGCACTAATAGTTTCTCCGGCGGCTTAACCATTTCGGGTACAAATGGTGTATCAGTAGCAGATTCTACCAATCTGGGCTCGGGTACAGTCACAATCAACGCCGCCAGCTTATTAACCCTGACCGGTACTGCCCAAAGCATTACCAATGCCATCGATCTTGCTGGTGATGCGACTATCAGCAACACCAATGCGATGACAATTAACGGTGTTATTAGTGGTTCCGGTACGTTAAGCAAAGCAGGCGCAGGGACCTTAACACTAAGCGCGACCAATACCGCCACAGGCGCAGTGAACATTACAACTGGCAGTTTAGCGCTGGCGAATGGCGCTGCACTGACAGATTCAGCGCCCGTTTCGATAAGTGCCGGCGCCAACCTGATACTACCAAGCGGCAGCGAAACCATCGGTTCTGTAGCTGGCGCAGGTAATCTGGTATTAACCAGCGGAACTCTGATTACCGGAGCAAACAACAGCAGCACGTCGCTTACTGGCGTAATTAGTGGTGCAGGCTCAATAACTAAAACCGGCACTGGTAGCTTTACGCTCGGCGGCACCAGCACCTTTAGCGGCGCGATTCAGGTATCTGCTGGAACCTTGTCAGTTACCGGCAACCTGTCCAGCAGCTCAGGTGTTAGTGTCGCATCAGCAGCAACCCTGGCCGGTACGGGTACTGTCCCGGCAGTTAACGTTGCCAATGGCGGTAATCTTTCTCCTGGCAATGCGGGACCGGGTCTGTTAACTGTTGCCGGAAATCTGCTACTTAACAGCGGTGCTAATCTGTTACTGGATATCACTGGCACTGCCGCTGTAACCCAGTACGACCAACTGGATATTGCTGGAGTTGTGTCGCTAAGCGGCGCCAATATTTCAGCAACGCATAGCTATGTTGCTGCGAATGGCGATCGCTATGACATCATCAGCAATGATGCGGCAGATGCTATTACCGGCACTTTCACCGGCCTCGCAGAAGGTGGCGCTTTTGCCTCTGGCGGCAACTCGAGCAATTTGATTGTGAGTTATGCCGGCGGCGATGGTAACGATCTGAGCCTGACCAATACGCTGCTACCGGGCGCTCCCACAGCGGTAACTGCCGTAGCAGGTAATAGTGCAGCCCAGGTTAGCTTCAGCGCCCCCGCTTCTAATGGCGGCTCTGCGATCAGCGGTTATACTGTGACGTCGAATCCCGGCGGCCTGACAGCAAGCGGCGCCAGCTCGCCGCTTACAGTAGCAGGTTTAACTAACGGTACTGCCTACACATTTACCGTTACGGCAACCAATGCTACCGGCACAGGTTCGGCTTCTACTGCGTCAAACAGCGTTACACCACAGGCGCCTAACTCAGCCCCTACCATCAGCGGCTCGCCAGCGACCAGCGTGGCACAAGGTACAGCGTATAGCTTTACTCCAACAGCCAGCGACGCCGATGGCAATACGTTGAACTTTAGCATTAGCACTGTGCCAGCGTGGGCCAGCTTTAACAGCAACACCGGTGCCTTAACCGGCACACCATCGGCTGAACATGTCGGTACAACCAATGGCATTGTTATTAGCGTGTCTGATGGCAATTTAACGGCTGCACTGCCGGCGTTTAGTATTACTGTAACAGCCACGAATACCGCACCAACTATCAGCGGTGCTCCGGCAACGTCGATTAAACAGGATGAAGCCTACAACTTTGCCCCAACGGCAAGCGACCCGGATGGTGACACGCTGACATTCAGTATCAGCAATAAACCCAGCTGGGCCAGCTTTAATAGCACTACCGGCGCGTTAACCGGCACCCCACTTAAAGAGCACGTCGGCAGCAGTAATGGCATAGTGATTAGCGTGTCTGATGGGGAACTCTCTGCTGCACTGCCGGCGTTTAACCTGCAGGTAGTTAATGTCAATCATGCACCAACTGCCATTGATGACAACTTCAGCTTGCCGTTTAGCCTGGATGGTTTTTATCCACTTGGCGTGTTGGCTAACGATACCGACCCGGATGACGATGCACTGACGATTACGTTCGCTACGACCAGCATTGGTACTGTCACGATCGTGGATAATCAACTGCGCTTTAGTGCGCCAGATAACTTTAACGGCTTAGTCAGCCTGCGTTACAGCATTACCGATGGCGAGTTTAGCGCCAGCGCCAATGTTACACTGCAGATTGATGGAGTTAACCCGGATGCACCAGTTATTACCGTGCCAGATGATTTAACCGTTAACGCCACCGGCCTATTCACTAAAGTGGATGTGGGTGTCGCCATAGCACTCGACCGCAACGGCAACCGAATAGCGGTGCACCTGGATAAAAACACCTTGCTATTTAGCCCGGGTGAGCACCTGCTTTACTGGTCAGCTACCGATGCTGATGGCCTAAGCAGCACCACAACCCAGTTGTTACGTGTGCTGCCACGGGTATCACTGAGTAAAGCGCAGACGGTAGCCAATCACAGTGCGGTAAGTGTCGACGTCATTCTTAACGGTGAGTCGCCCATTTATCCGGTTGACGTGGGTTACAGCGTCGGCGGCTCTGCCAGGGCAGGCGAGCATGACTTAATCGCCGGTACAGTGCGAATTAGCTCTGGAACGCGCGCCAGTATTAGCTTTAACGTCTTTGCCGATCTGATACCCGACGCGACAAAAGACCTGCTGATCACCCTGGTTAGTGGCCCTAACCTGGCTGTCGATGCCAGAACTAGCGTCACTATTACCGATGCCAACCTGCCACCTCAGGTTAATCTGGCAGTAATGCAGCGAGGGATTACCACGTCACTAGTCACTCCAACCGGTGGTCCGGTCACCGTCATGGCAACCATCACCGATGCCAACACAGCGGATACGCATAGTCTTACCTGGCAGTTGCATGACGACATAGCGTTTAACGAAGACGCTGCCAGCATAAGCTTCGACCCGGCTGACCTGGCAGGTGCGCATCAGGTGCAGGTATCGGTAACTGATTCGGCCGGTGCTGAGGTACAGGCGTCGACCTACTTCCGCGTTATCACCGCCTTGCCAGTACTGGATGCCAACAACGATACCGACCGTGACGGTATTAACGACGCGCTTGAAGGCAGTGACGATAGCGATGACAACGGTATTCCGAACTATCTGGATAATATGCCGTCGCCTAATATTCTGCCGCAGCAAATCAATACCACCAGCAGTTTCCTGGTTGAATGCGACCCCGGCGTGCGCTGTGGCCTGGGCTTATTTGCCCGCAGCGGTAACTCGGGCGGCGTGCAAGTTCTCGATCACGAGCTCGGCACCCTGAATGATTTAACAACCGACCCGATCTTTGAGCCTGTCGGTGGTATTTTTGACTTCACTATCCGTAGCCTGCCTACACCGGGGCAATCTGTTCGCATAGTGCTACCACAACGCGCAGCAATACCAACGAATGCGGTCTATCGTAAATTCCAGAAAGGCAGTTGGGTGAGCTTTGTGACTGATGCAAATAACAGTATTCACTCTGCAGCAGGCAATCCTGGCTATTGCCCACCGCCGGGCGCGGCGGATTGGACTCCTGGCTTAGTCGAAGGTCATCTGTGTGTGCAGCTTACCATTGAAGATGGTGGACCAAATGATGATGATGGCCTGGTTAACGCAGCAGTTGTCGACCCGGGCACCGTATCAATGCAGCGCAGCGATAATAGCAAACCCGTCGCCAATGCCGACAGCTACAACCAGCAATGGAACCAAACGCATCAGCTAATGGTGTTGGATAACGATACCGATGCAGATGGCGATAGCTTAACCATCAGCCAGGCGTCTGCCGCTTTTGGTGTGGTAACGATTAGCGAGGATGGCTTAAGCCTATGGTATACCGCGCCGCAGGATTTTATTGGTAATGACACACTGAGTTACACTATCAATGATGGTAACAACGGCAGCGCCAGTGCCACAGTGACAATTGCGCTGTATTACAACATGGCACCGGTAATCACAGACAGCAGCGCCAGCACAGATGATCAAACCCCAATTGACATCAATGTGTTACAACATGCCAGCGATGCCGACGGCGACACGCTAAGCATCAGTAGTGCCACGGCACAAACCGGTAGTGTTAGCATTAGCGCGTCGCAGCAGTTACGTTATACGCCTAAAGCCGGTTTTAGCGGCACGGATACCATTCATGTGCAAATCAGTGATGGTCGTGGCGGTGTGGCCAGTGCAACTGTGTCGGTAACGGTACAGGCTGTGCCAGTAGTGATCCCACCACCGAAAGAAAAATCCTCCGGCGGCAGCGTCGGCCAGTGGCTGCTGGCAATGTTGGCATTGGTATGTTTACACCGCCGAAGCTCTCTCAACCAATAACAGTTGCAACTATAGTAAGGCGCCATTGGGCGCCTTTACTTTATCTGTGCGGCCATATCGTTAATACTGACGTCAGCTTAGCCCAGCATACTGTAGGCCGGAGGCGGTTATAAACTTTCTGAATAAACTCAACGCAGTACAACGGCTGTTTGCACTGCTACTTTGTGTGCTAGCACTGGCAGCCGCTATTTATTCCGGCCTGCTGCAACAACCTGTAGTTCCACCCATACTGGTACCGTTAGATGACACTGCCAATAGCGCGTCGAAACAGAGTTTGATGCTTAGCAGCCCCTCTTTCGCTACCGCGCGCTTAATTGATCGCGGTATTGCTTTTGTGTTTAAAGCCGAATGGAACTAGTCCTGATTATCTTTCTGCTGCTTATGCTAAGCGGCATCTTGTTTCTAGGCGTTAGGCTAATTCTGTGGATCCTAAAAAATAAAACGCGGGCCAGAGTGTTGTACGCCACGCTGATACTGGGCCTGATTGGGTTAGGTGTTCACAATGTTTTTTATAAAAATATGCGCTTTATCCAGTCTGAGGTTTATCCCAACCTATACCTGGTAAAGTACCCTGATGAGGACGTGGACGTTCTTTATCAAGCCATACGGCAGCGCGTTATCACACACTTAAAAAGCGAGTTTCCAGCGGGTAAAACACTGGCCTACGAGAAAGAAACCTCGATTTTCTTTTATCAGTACTATAAGGCTTTCCCCATTAGTGTTTTCCAGGATGAAGGCACCGCCTATTTTCTTGAGAACGAAGAAGACCTGGGCGGAATGGTCACGGAAGAGCTAGGCATGTATGGAAAGTACAAGTTAGCGGAGTTTAACTATACCCCCTGCCAAGCCGAGGCTTATGGGCACTGTGGTGAGCTTCGCTATTTCGACGAGAATGGTTTGGTTAAATCTGACCGCCTTTCCAACCTCGTTACGCCCGTACAAACCACTAAAGATGCCAGTGACACTGCGGCTAGCCCTGGGTTTTAAGCATTGCGTGACAGCGATATTTACTGTCAAGACAGACATTTTTGCCTGTCAAATGAATACCAACATTAAGGCTCTGATTATATGACAACTATAAGAAAGTCATTGCTGGAATACCTGCTTTGGACTGTGGCAGCACTGCTACTTGGCGTTGGCTATATGCACCTGATTCTCGGTTCTGCACCAGAAGAAACCAGCAGCCTGTCGTTTCTGATTGCAAAAATATACTTCTTTGCCCTGCTTTATGTGGGGGGCATTGTCGGCTCCATCTTAGCCGTGCTTTTTATACTGTTTGATGTCTTTTATCTGAAAAGAAAATGGCAGTCATCCACTCACTTTTTCGCCATTCGTGCTGTTTCCATGTTGTTTATACTGGTGGTTGTAGCGACCTTGCACTACCTGCTTGAAAAGACCTTTGATGTGATATGAGCTTAAAGCACATTGACGTTAAGCGAAGCACAAGACTCACTCATCGCATAAAAAAGCCCGCTTTGAACAATAGCGGGCTTTTTCTCAACATCAGGCGACGTCATTTTCGCCCCTGCAACTAGAACTCGTAGGTATTGGCCTTGCCTAGCAGCTTTTGTGGGTCGAGTTTACCGCTTACACAAGACTGCACGTCTTTGTAGTCAAACACGTAAATACGATCCTGACTCTTATTGCGGCCTTTACCATCGGCATAACTGTCCAGTACCAGGGTAATATGCTCACCCGCGGGAAGACTCTTCAGGCCGCTGCCGTATTTACACAGAATATCGGCACTGTTGTGTTCAAACTCGGCCAAAAACTTTTTGCTTTGCTCCTGCGCCGCCGCCATACGTTTGTTGTTGGCTTCTCGCTGTTCTTCTTCTAACTGCTGGGCATATTTCTCCACTTCACGCTGACGCTCTTTAATCTTGGCCAGCTCTTTTTGCAGTTCCTGGGTTTCCTTTTCCAGCTCAGCACGGCGTTCACCTTCTGCGTGGCGCTTCTCAAACTCATTGTCACGGTTACGGCGCTCAACCTCACGGGCTTCCCAGTTTAATTCACGCTGTTTGTCTCGCAGTTCACTAAGCTTGTCATTAGACTCAATAAACAGTTCGCGCACGCGCTCCAGCTCGTCGCCAATGGACTCATATTCAATCACATGCCCTTCATTTTCGATCACTACTGCATTACCACGCACTTCGATTTGCGGCTCAATCGGGGGTACAGGAATGACATGGTCCAAGCCATTGAAGGAAAAACGAAAGCGATTGCTGCCGCCTGAGGTCTGGATCCTGAACACCACGCCCTGCCCAGCCAGATAGGTGCTTTGCAAAGAACGCACGCTGATGCCTTTCTTATCGCGATTTTGTTTGTAGCTGGTTTGCATGATACTGCTCATGATCTCCAGTTCTTTACTTAGCTCATCAAGCTGGGAAGCGGCCTGCACGCTGGCTGCAAACATGCCGGCTAACAACAAACAAATAGATGACTTTTTCATGGCTGACCTCATAGTTACTGGTTACAGGTTTTCCTGGGCCACAGGCTCCGGGTTTTGAAAAACCTGCTGCTGAAGCTTGTTAAACTGACGGGCATAGAACTGTTGATCGTCTTCCCGTTGCTGATTGACGAACTTAATCAATTCGGCAAAATCTTCCCGCCGCTCACTGCGGCTGGCGGTGAGCAAGTAGCTGGTCAGCTGACTGCTGACATCCTGCTGTTGCTGGCGCATGTCGCGGCTGTAATCGGCCAGTAGCACTTGCTGCTGCTCACGGAACTGGGCAATTTCGGCATCCACCTGTCGGCGAATCTCATCCTGTTGACCCTGACCGGCAAAGCTGACCGTCAGCGCGCCACTTTGTATCTGCACTTCAACCCTAAACAGCACCATCACCAGCGCTAACATGGACATACCGAAAGACAAAGACGGCATGGCTCGCAATCGCCACCAGGATGACGAAGCAGCTGGCTGTGGGCCTATGGCCGGTATTTGCCAGTTAGGCACAGGCTGTTCTTCATAGCGCTTGGCCGCATGGCTAACCTGTTTAGCCATTGCCACCTGCCGGGCAAACTCGTCGTCCCGAGCGCAAAGCTGTTCAAATGCCTGTTGCTGTGACGCCGAGAGTTGGCCGTCTAACCACAATGCAAACAATTCATGCTTGTCAGACATATTGCACCTCCATCAATTCTTTCAATTTACCCAGCCCCGTGTATAAGCGGGACTTCACCGTATTGCTGGATACCCCAAGCTGTTCGGCAATTTCTTCAAAAGTAAACTGACTAAAAAACTTCAACTCCACCACCGCCTTTTGCTCCAGTGACAGCTTTTGCATGGCCCTGATCAGTTCCCGCGATTCGGCGTCGGCAATGGTAAGGCGACTAACACAAGACTGTTCATCCATCAGTGGGTTTTCATCATCCAGCGGTTGGTAATCACGCTTACGCCGGTAAAACTCCACCATTCGATGATGGGCGATACGAAACAACCAGGCCTTAAAACTGCCTTCACCACGAAAGCTGGCCAGATTACGGAACACAGACAAAAACACTTCCTGCAACAAATCCATCGCATCATCGGCATTACCGGTCATACGCAGGCCATAGTTGTAGACAGCTTTGTCGTAGCGTTTAACCAGTTTCTGCCAGGCTGCATTGTTGCCGCTCATGGCCTTGCTGATCAGCTTCTCATCAGATTGTTCGAACAAGGCCTTCCCCAGTCATGCTCACTTTCCGTGCCGTGTTGTTATTCTCTGCTCTTAATGTCGAGGCCAGTCAGAAAATAGTTTGGTGAGATTTAAAATAATTTTAAAAAATTTAATTACAGCACCGCTTTAGGCATGAGCGGCTGCAGCAGCTCGGCTATGCGGCGGAACAAACGTACCCTGGTAGTGCCGTTACGCCACACCAGACCAATCTCTCGGTACGCCTTATCTTCGGCGGGAAAGGACACCAGCGCACTGTGTTGCAGTATGTCGCTTTTCAGCGCCAGCTCAGGCAGGAAGGTTAGGCCCAGACGGCTGTTGGCAAGCTGCACCAGGGTAAACAAACTGCTGGCTGCCAATGCGCTAACCTGCTCTTTGTGTTTCAGACCACAAGCACTCACCGCATGGCCGGTCATACAATGTTCCTGCTGCAATAAAAACACGCTGTCTTTAGGTAGGGCGCTAAAATCCATAGGTGAGGGCAGCAGGCTCAGCATGTCAGGATGAGCAACCAAATGAAAAGGATCATGGCCAATGACCATCTGCTTACAGCCGGGGGTTTCCATCGGCAAGGCCAGGATCAGCAAGTCCAGCTCACCACCGTGCAGTTCGCGCAATAAGTTTGCCGTGGTGTTTTCCTGCAACTGCAGACTTAAGTCAGGCAGTGCCTCGCCAAGCGTGCCGATCAAGCCCTCCAGTAAGAACGGGGCAATGGTGGGAATAATACCCAGTTTTAGTTTTCCGGCCTGCCAGTTACCCGCACTGTGGGCGTAGTCCACCAGCTCGCTGGCACCGTTTAGCAGGGTTTTACAGCGCTCCACCATTTCCAGCCCCAACGCAGTAAAAATAAAGGTTTTATGATCCCGTTCCAGTAGCTGGCAGCCCAACTGCTCTTCGAGATTCTGAATAGCGGTGCTTAAGGTAGACTGACTGACAAAACAGCGCTGGGCGGCACGATTGAAATGCTGTTCTTCATGCAAGACCACCAGATAGTGCAAATGTTTAAGATTGGGCCACTTCATCCCGAACTCCTTCGTGATTTAACCTATTAAAAGATATTAAGTTAATCTAATTAGCTAATCCTAACAGAAAGCACCATATTTGCCTGAGCGTATTTGTCCCCTTAGATTGAAGTTTTTTGTCCTTGTTGTTGCTCCCCCCTTACCGCAACAATCTCCTCACAAGTTAACAAAGCGTTTACACAAAATGATGTCACACAATAACAATTCATTCACATTATCGCTTAAACCCCGCAAGCAACTGCTTGCTGTGGCCGTAAGTCTGGCGTTAAGCCCAGCCGTTAGCGCACAAGAACCAGCCCAGCAGCGAGCCGAGCGCAGTATTGAAGTCATCGAGGTATCGGCCACCCGACAAACCGAAAATCTGCAAGATGTGCCTATTGCGATAACGGCACTGTCGGCCAATGAACTGGAAAAGATGCAGATCCTGGATCTGGGCGACCTTGAGTCCCATGTGCCGAACCTCAATCTGCATGTGGGAGATGCCTCAAACGCGGTGATTTATATCCGTGGTGTAGGGCAAATCGACTCCATCTCCTTTAACGACCCAGGCGTTGGTGTGTATCTGGACGACGTTTATATGGGCAGGGTACAAGGCTCGTTTCTGGACGTGGTAGACCCCCAGCAAATTGAAGTGCTGCGTGGCCCTCAGGGCACCTTGTATGGTCGTAACACTATTGGTGGCGCGGTGAAATTTACCAGTGCCAAGCCTACCGATGTAACCGAAGGCTATGTGGATGTAGGCGTCGGTAACTTTGGACTGCTGAACCTCAAAGGCAGCATAACGGGTGCCTTAGTGGATGATAAACTGCTTGGCCGTTTTGCCATGGCCAGCAGCAAGCGTGACGGCTACGCCGAAAACACCCTGACAGGTGAGGACGATTACGATAAAGACACCTTGGCCTGGCGTGGCAGCCTGCTGTATCAGATCAGCGATAATTTGTCGGCTTACCTGGTTGTAGACGGCTCTGACAGCTCGCCCAATCACTCCCGCACACCACACCGCGAAACGGCCATTTATTCAGTGTCACAAGGCAAGATGCTGCCGCCGGGTGATGATCCTTTTAAGGTCAATGTGAATTACAACGATCTGGAAAGCCTGGAAACCAGCGGCGCGGCGCTGACGCTTGAATACCTGAGCGGTAATAGTACCTTCAAGTCCATCAGCGCTTACCGGCAAATGGACTACCGTACCCACCTGGATCTGGATGGCAGCGCCGATAGCTCATTCGGGATTTACAACTTTGAGGATCAGGACCAGCTCAGCCAGGAGTTTCAATGGCTGTACAACTTAGACGGCATGTCACTGGTTTCCGGGGTGTATTACTTTAAGGAAGACGATCTGACCTTCGGTGGAGCGGTTGCACCGGAGTTTTTCGTACCGCTGGGCAATGATGTGTATTTCCCCTTCCCGGTTGTCAATGCCGGACTGCGCGACCAGACCAATACCAGCAGTGCGATTTATGCCAACCTGAGCTGGGATTTAACCCCTGAGCTGGGTTTGACCTTAGGCGCTCGTTATACCAAAGAGAAGAAGCAAGTATCCAGCCGCGGCGAAGAGTTTGCCGGTACAGGCATCAATAGTGCCGAAGAAATGGAACGGCTATTCGGCACAGGCGTTGGTTACAGCCCCTCCGGCTATGATGCCGAGCAAAGCTGGAACAACTTTTCACCCAAACTGTCGCTGGACTACAAGCTCAGCGCCGATCACCTGTTGTATGCCAGCACCAGCCGAGGCTTTAAGAGCGGCGGCTTCAACGGCCGCTTGACCTCTTTCGCTCAGCCTTTCGACCCGGAAACCATGTGGAGCTATGAGGTTGGCTCTAAGTCCATGCTCAATAATGACAACGTGCGCCTGAACCTGGCCGCCTTCTATAACGACTATAAGAACTTCCAGCTCAGTCGCTTCTCTATCGATCCAGATACCGGCGCCTTTTTATCGCTGTTCGAAAACGCCGGTAAAGCCACAATTTATGGGGCAGAAATGGAGCTAAGCGCCGTGCTCACCGATGCACTGACACTGAATATGAACGCCGGTTACCTGGGTGGCGGCTACGATGAACTGATCGGCGATTTTGATGAGGAAATCAGCGACAAACGCGAACTGGTGAACGCGCCAAAATGGAATGGCCGACTTGGTTTGGAATACTGGATGGATTTGGATAGCGGCAGTCTGAGCTGGTCGGTGTCAGCCAGTTATCGTAGTAAGACTTATCTGACCGTCAGCAGCAGTGAAGTACTGGCACAATCGGCCTACACCCTGATGGATATGTCGGTGACTTATCTGTCTGACGACGAACAGTGGCAGGTCAGCCTGTATGGCAACAACCTGACTGATAAAGAATACCGTCAGCATGGCTTCGACTTGAGCGCATCGCCTGGTGTGCAACTAGGTTACTACGGCGCCCCCCGCACTTATGGTCTTAACCTCAAATACAGGTTCTAACAGATGATGGATAAGGAAACCCAAGCGCTGCTGGCGCAATTTAACCAGCATGTCCCCAGTACCGATGAAGCACAAACCGGTATTGAAGCGTCCAGAGCCGGCGCCAGAGCGATGTTTATCGGCCTTCAGGGGCCGGTGAATCCCGATTGCCGGGTAACGGACCTGGCTATCCCAGGCAAAGACGGCAAAGTTCCGGCGCGCCTGTACCGGCCATTAGGTGACAGCCAAAAACCGCTGCCACTGGTGTTATTTATCCATGGCGGTGGCTGGGCACTGGGCGATCTGGACTGTTATGACGCACTTGTCAGGGATCTTTGCCAGCAAAGTGGTTGTTTGTTTATCAGCCTGGACTATCGCCTGGCCCCCGACCATCCCTACCCGGCAGGACTGGATGACGTTAGTCAGGCACTGGAGTGGGTATTCAAACAGGCCGAGACCTTAGGCGCTGACCCAAAGCGTATCGCCATTATGGGCGATAGCGCCGGCGGCAACCTGGCCCTGGTGGCCAGCCACCGTTTGCACAGCCAGGGGAACCAACAACTGGCAGCCCAGTACCTGATTTACCCAGTACTGGATGTGCATAGCAGTCACGACCAGTATCCGTCACGCTTGATGTTTGGCGGCGGTGACTATCTGCTGGCCAACGCGGCCATTGACGGCACCCGCGACTGGTACATTGGTGGACATGCCGGTAGCGACAATCCTGAAGTCTCTCCCATGCAGCTCACCGATCTCAGCCATCTACCCCCCACAGCACTGATGGTGGCGGGTTTCGACCCGCTTAAAGACGAAGGAGAGCGTTTTGCCAGGCGCTTGCAGCAAGCCGACGTGTTGCTGCGCTTCCAAAGCTTTGAAAGCACCATTCATGCCTTTCTGTCCTTTGGTGACCTGCCGGTTGCCAAGGAAGCCAGGCAGGCACTGGCCAGTCAGCTTAAACAGGATCTGACCACCCCGTAAACAGCACCAAGGAGAACCTAATGCGTAAGCCCGCCCCGTTGTTTCGACTTTCCCATTGGCTGAGAGGTATCAGCCTGGCCCTTTGCAGCCTAAGTATGTCGGCGCTAGCCGGCCCTACCAGCCTGCAGGCAACCTTCACCAGCGGTATCAGTAACGGCTGGGTAAAAGTGGAACGCTGGCGGGATACCAGCGGTAATATTGGTCAGGAAGCCTTTCCCAGTGATGGCCGTGGCGATCAAAGTGGTCAGCGGGCCACCTTCTTTGCCGACTCCAGCCCATCATCAGACAACTTCCTGCTTTATTACGCGCCAAACTGGAATACCAACAGCAAAGCCGTGCCTGTGCTGCTGATCCATGGTGCCAATCAGGATGCCGATCTGGCCTGGGCAAACCCTAATGATGCAGGAGACTATGGCTGTGGCCAGCAAAGCTGCCCGAGTACGGGTTTGATGCAAGCCCTGGTGGCCGACAACTTCAAAGTATTTGCCTTGTCACTGGCGCATAAAAACGGTGATGGTTATATCTGGGCAGAACAGATTGCCAATGCCATCAGCATCATCAAAAGCCAAACCGGCGCGAGTAAAGTCGACCTGGTTACCTGGTCGAAAAGCGCCTTTAACGCCCGCATGTATATTTCATCCGTTACCCAATCCTGGGGCACCAGTTACCAGGGCGATGTCAGGCGTTTGATTATGCTGGGCGGGCCAAATAACGGCATCGACTGGTCATTTCGTCATGGCTGGACCCATACCTTTGCGGTTTATCCAGGCTGTGGCGGTGTAATTAACGGCCCTACCGCTCACGATGCCATTTTATGCTACGGCATCTGGCAAAGCGGCAGCCAGTGGAGTTACGCCTCCAGCTACTTCCCAGGCTCGGTGCAAATGCTTAAACGTTGGGACAGCACTTATGCATTGCCCGTCAGCGAGCAGGATTGGTACACCACTTACGAAGGCGGCTGGGGTTTCTACACCCATGGACAGGGCATTGATGCCTTCCTGCCCTACTCGCTGGTTGATGATGTGCGGGCAGCGGGCACCGATCCTGCCGTACGGGTACACAATTTATGTGGCAACAAAGCAGATATTGCCTTGATCCACAATGAGCATACCGGCCCATCTGACGGCGTCGTATTTGTATCCAGCTGTAACGATGCCAGTGGTCTGGGTAATCACGGTGGCTCCGCCACCATTAACGTCAATCATTTGAAGCTTGGCTGGTCAAGCAGCGGTATCAACCAAATCAAAACCTGGTTGAACGCGCTCTAGCCAGTTTACGGCACCTAACGTAAGCAGGATTGATATGGCGTGACCTTTATGCTCTATTTTGCTCAACCGTCTACCATGGGGTGCCGTTTTCCCGTGACAGAAAAACAACCATTCAGCCCGGATCTCCCCATGATCCGGGCCAATGCCGTAAGTACCCTGGCACAGATTTTATCCAGTGCCGGGATGCGCCTGGACGAGCAACTACAAAAATCCGGTTTGAGTGACGCCACCCAGCTGAATATTGTGGACTTCCTGCGCATTCTTGAATCCTTCGCCGTAGAGGTAAGGGACGAGTCTTTGCATATGTCCAAGCGTCCGCTGCTGCCCGGCACCAATGATCATGTGTTATCTAACCTGGGCAAATGTCGAAGCCTGCAGGATGCCTTGCAGGAGCTGGCCGCGTCCTACAATTTTATCCATGGTGGAGCCTACAACAGAGTCGAACGCCGTGACCGGGAATTGCTGTATATCATTGATGATCGGCAATTTCCTTATCTGGATGACAGTGACCCCATACATATCCGCTTTAATCTCGACTGCGTTTTACTCTACGTTCACGGGGTGGTCTGTTCACTGGGCGGACACGCTGCTGCCAACAGCCTGGTAAAAGTACAAAGCCGTGCAGACAACGGCGATAACTCGGTACTGCAGGCCGCATTTTCGCATTTACCGCTCAAATTCGGTGCCCCCTGCTATGTATTGCATTACCAATTAGATATGGCTGACCAACCGCTACAGTGGCAGGCGCCTTTGACCTTAAGCAGTGTCTACAACCAGTTGCAGTTTCATTTAGGTCAAGGCAACGGCGACAACAATCTGGTGACCAAAGTGCGCCATTTACTTGAACAAGGTATCCAGAGCCAGGATGCGGTAGCTGCCGAGCTGGGTTACAGCGTGGCCACCTTGCGGCGCAAACTGACTGAAAGCCACAGTAGCTTTCGCCAGTGCCGTGAACAGGTGTTGAATCAGGAAGCCAAGACCCTGTTGGCTCAGCAACTGGCCCTGGAAGACGTTGCCCAGCGACTGCATTTTTCTGACGCGCGTAGCTTTAACCGGGCGTTTAAAACCTGGAATGGCGTGACCCCCAGGGATTACATAGAAAAGCTGCAAGAGGAACAATAGCCAACCGCCAGGGATGGAGGAGGTATAGCGACTAAGGAGGCAGTTTTTCTGCCCATTCGTCCTGAACATCGGCGCTCTTTCACATCCATGCCACCGCGGCATCCATCCTGAACATCGCCGTTCTCTCGCTTCCATGCGATCACGGCATACCGTCCATCCATGGACATAAAAAACCCGGCGGGTGCCGGGTTTTTTAATAAGATTCTTAGGCTTAGGCTGAGAAGATACCTTTCAGCATAAAGAAGAACATAATAGACAGGGCGGCACCAATCGGCAGAGTCACAACCCAGGACACCACAATATTGCGGATAACGCCCAGATTCAGGGCCGCGATACCACGGGCCATACCTACACCTAATACGGCACCAACCAGAGTTTGGGTGGTGGAGATAGGCAAGCCGGTACCAGAGGCCACTACAACAGTGGTAGCAGCAGCCAGCTCGGCAGCAAAACCACGGCTTGGCGTCAGGTGAGTAATACCTTTACCTATGGTTTGGATAACGCGGTGACCAAAAATAGCCAGACCCATTACGATACCGACGGCACCTAAGGGTAATATCCACCAGGCCAGTTTAGCTTTGCTGGCAATCTCACCGTGGTTTTCCACCACACTCACAACCGCAGCCAGGGGGCCGATTGCGTTAGCCACATCATTAGAACCATGGGCAAAGGCCATACAACAAGCTGTTACCACCATCAAAATGGCGAATACCTTTTCAACGCTGGCGAACTGCATCTTACGGTTAGCTTCCTGGTCAATCTGGATACGATTGATATACAGCTTACCAACCACACCGACTGCAACTGCTATAGCAAGGGCAATCAAATAACCTTCCATATTACCGATATGCAGGCCAATGTGCTTTAGGCCTTTCTTAATGGTTACCAGCGACATTACAAAGCCAGCCAGCGCCATGTAGAAAGGTACATAACGTTTGGCATTGGCAAAAGGTGTATCCGTATCAAAGATAAGGCGCTGGGCACTCATAAATATCAGATAGGCGAGGAAACCGGATATGGCAGGGGTAATAATCCAACTGCCAACAATACCCACAACCTGGCCCCATTCAACGGAGTCGGCACTGACGCCCACAGCCGCAAAGCCCACAATAGCACCCACGATAGAGTGCGTTGTAGATACTGGCCAGCCCAGATAAGAGGCGATAACCAACCAGATACCGGCAGCCAGCAAGGAGGCAATCATGCCGTAAACTAAGATTTCAGGTGTATCGACAAAGTAAGCACTGTCGACAATGCCCTTACGTATCGTAGAGGTCACTTCACCGCCCGCCAGATAAGCACCGGCGAACTCGAATATCATGGCGATAAAAATGGCTTGTTTAATAGTCAGTGCCTTGGAGCCTACAGAGGTCCCCATGGCATTGGCTACGTCATTCGCACCAATACCCCAGGCCATTAGGAATCCCACGACCGCAGCCGTGACTATCAGCATAAAGCCGTAAGTAGTTAAAATATCCATCAGAACTGCCCTTTAGCTGGCTAGCATCAATTCGAGTCGCGACCCAACGCGTTGTGATATGTCGGCAAGATCGCCGATCCATTCAATGACCTTGTACAGGAACATTACGTCTACTGGGTTCAACTGGCTCTCCAGCTTCCACAGTTCACGACGCAATACCACCTGCATTTTGTCCGTGTCGTCCTCAATCTGGTCAAGCTGGTCGATCATATCTTCAACCACCTTGACTTCACGTCCTTTGAAGCCTGTTTCCAGCAACTCGTCCAGTTCGTTTGTGACGTTCTGGGCTTGGCGGGTGGCGTCAATGGAGCGCATAACAAAATTGCGGAATAGGTCGTGCAGAGATTCGTGGATCCCCAGTTCCCGGCCTAACATCAAACCGGAAATATCCCGTGCGCGGTTGGCGATCTTGTCTTGCTGACTAAGCAGGTCCAACAGATCCTGGCGCTGAATGGGCATAAATATGCCAGCAGGCAGGTTAGCCCTCAATTCACGTTTAAGGTCGTCAGCCTTACGTTCAAGGTGGGAAATATCATGTTGCAGTTTTTCAGCGGTTTTCCAGTCTTTGCTGAAAACGGCTTCAAAAAACGGTAACAAACCCTGACTACACTCGTAAACGGTGTTGATGTGTTCTTCCAGTGGTTTTAGCGGAGATTTCGCAAAAACCTCTAGAAATGAATTAGTTGACATAAATGGCACTGTTTCTACCTTCAACGTGGTGGCGCATGATACACCACAGAATATGAACGAAATATTTCAGTTTTATGACAATCCTGTCTTAACTATCGTAGTTCTTGCATTTTCTCCTGCATTGCCTGACGGGAGATATGCCGGACATCCTTACCCTTGACCAAATAGATTATATACTCACAAACGTGTTTACACCTGTCGCCAACACGCTCTAATGCACGCATTGCCCACAGAATATCCAGCCACTGTGGCAGGGCTTCCGGCTCCTGCTGCATCTCGGCAACGGCCTGTGTCAACAGTTGCTTGTATTGCTCATCTATTTCCTGATCGCCAATGTGAATGGCCAAAGCTGCATCGGCATCCAGACGCGCAAACGCATTTAAAGTCTGACGCAACATTTCCATCACATGATTGCCGGTCGCGATCATACCGTTTTTGATGTCTTCGGACACGGGTAAATTGCCTTTCACGATCAGTTTGGCGATTCGTTCGACATCATCACCGATACGCTCAATATCCACAGTGGCTTTGTTTATCGCTAAAACCAGGCGTAAATCGCTGGCGGCAGGGTGACGCTTGGCAATAATCCGGGTGCATTCCTCGTCAATCTGCACTTCCATATTGTTGACCATTAAATCATTGAGCATGACCTTTTCAGCCAGCGCGCGATTATTGTCTCGCAGGGCACTAATGGCATCACATAGCTGCTGTTCGACCACTCCGCCCATGGTCAGCACCGAGTTACGCAGGTTTTCCAGCTCCTGGTTAAAACGCCCGGATATATGGGTATTGAGTTTTATCTGTTGCATCGTTACCTCTTCGAGTTTCGAGTTTCGAGTTTCGAGTTTCGAGTTTCGAGTTTCGAGTTTCGAGTTTGCAAATTCTGTTATATGTCCCCGAACGCCAAGTTCTGAGGAATATTTTCCATCACTCTGATATCCGTCATTTTAGCCATAACGGCCGGTAATATACTCTTCGGTTTGTTGCTGTTTGGGCCGGGTAAACAAGCGGTCAGTATCCGAGTACTCAATCAAATGGCCCTGATGCAGAAACGCGGTGAAGTCCGATACCCGGGCCGCTTGCTGCATATTGTGAGTCACAATCAATACGGTGTATTTCTCTTTAAGCTGGGTGATCAGCTCTTCGATAGTCAGGGTGGAAATCGGATCTAAGGCCGAGGTGGGCTCGTCGAGCAGCAAAATTTCTGGCTGCAGGGCTATGGCCCTGGCAATCACCAAGCGCTGCTGCTGGCCACCGGATAAGGTCAGCGCCGACTCGAATAAGCGGTCTTTTACTTCCCGCCACAATGCCACATCTTTAAGGGCTTGCTCCACCGCATTATCTAGTGTGCGCCTGTCCTTAACCCCTTGAATTTTAAGTCCATATACCAGGTTTTCATAAATCGACATGGGAAACGGATTGGGCTTTTGAAACACCATGCCCACCTGCCGACGCAGCAGCGCCACATCCTCTTTGCGGTTGTATATGTTCCTGCCGTTTATCAGCACTTCACCGTCCACCCGACACTCTGGCACCAAATCATTCAGCCGGTTAAAGCAGGTCAGCAAGGTGGATTTCCCGCAGCCACTGGGGCCAATCAGTGCGGTAACATGACGCTTGGGAATTTTCAGACTGATATTGTGTAAGGCCCGTTTGGCACCGAAGGTCAGGGTCAAATCGCGCACGTCGATGGCCACCTGCTCATCCTGCAGGTTATCTAATTCCAGGCCTTGCCGTGAAAGGTCAAAATACTCAAACATAATGCACTAACTCTGTCATTACCCCTGCCCTGCCATAGCCTGATACTGGCGGCGCAACTTGGCGCGCACCACTACGGCAACAATATTCAGGCTCAACACTACCAATAACAACAATAAACACGAGGCAAACATCATGGACGAGCCATGGCCAATACTGTTGCTGTGAAATGCGCCATCATAGATCAGCACACCTAAATGCATAAATTGCCGGTCCAGATGCAGATAGGGAAACTCCATATCCACCGGCAAGGTAGGTGCAAACTTTACCGCACCGACCAATAACAACGGCGCCACTTCCCCCGCGCCGCGGGCAATGGCCAAGATCACGCCGGTCATAATACCGGGGCTGGCCATAGGGATTACCGTGCGCCATAAGGTCTCAAACTGGGTAGCGCCCAGGGCATAACTGCCCTGGCGTAAACTATCCGGCACCCGCCTCAAGCCTTCTTCTGTGGCCACAATGACCACGGGTAAAGTCAGCATGGCCATGGTCAGGGCCGCCCAGAAAATGCCTGGCGCACCAAAGGTAGGCGCCGGCAAATGCTCGCTAAAAAACAATTTGTCGATGTTACCGCCCACCTGGTAAACAAAAAAACCTAAGCCAAATACCCCATACACGATGGAAGGCACGCCAGCCAGGTTATTTACGCCGATACGGATAAGGGAGGTAACAGAATTATTCGGGGCATACTCATTGAGGTAAATGGCCGCCATCACCCCTAGCGGAGTAACGATCAGTGTCATCAGCAATACCATCACCACAGTACCAAACAAAGCGGGGAAGACCCCACCGGCGCTGTTGGCCCGCTTCGGCGTATCGCTGACAAACTCCCAGATGTTACCCAAAAAGGTGACAAACTTTTGCAGATTGCCCTGCTGATTGATCTGTAAGTATTTTTCCACGTCGGCCAGGGGCAAATGGTAATGCTCACCCGTATCAAATACTAACAACAAACGTATTTGCGCCAGGGTTTTGCGGCGCGCATCCAAACTCGCCATCAAGGTGGAAAATTCCTGCTCAAGCTTGACCCTGGCAGGGGCTTCTTCCTCAACGGCCCGACGGTTATATTGCGCAATCTGTTGGTGGATCGCCGCCAGTCTGCCTTGCTCCACTTCTGAAATCGCCGCCACTTCTGCGCTGACCTGATCCAAAAGCTCGGGCAACTGCGCAAGCGGCAGCGGCACTTCACCGTCATTTACTCCCAACAGTCTGGCAAAGAGTCGGTTGCCGCTACGCAGTTGAATATCTATTAACTCAGGCAAGGTTTGCATGCGCAGAATCTGCTGCTCTTCCAACAGATGCTGCTGATCACTGAACTGATACAAGCGAGCCTGATTGAACAACCAACGTTTGTGTCCGCCGGTGGTGGTGAAATCTTTCGACAGCAAGGAGGCATACATACTTTTTGGCTCCCCCTTGGCGTCCTGATAAGTCACCTCGTACAAAGGCGCCGGCCAGAAATGCTGCATCCCTTTAACCAGCATAATGCCCACCATGCCACACAGCAGTAGCAGGATGATGGCCACCAGTGCCGCACCACCAACAATGGGCAGGCCCTCTTTTTGCCTGTTCAACAAGAAATGCTTAAACACTTTGATAATGCTTCCGCAGTCTGCCCCTGACCAGCTCAGCCAGGGTATTGATAACAAAGGTAAAACCGAACAATAGCAAGGCGGTAAAGAACAGCACACGATAGTGAATACTGTTAACCTCCGACTCGGGTAACTCAATGGCAATATTGGCCGTCAAGGATCGCATACCAGCAAAAATGTCCCAGTCAGCCACTGGGGTATTACCCGTGACCATCAGCACTATCATGGTTTCGCCAAATGCCCGCGATAAGCCCAGAATAATGGAGGAAAAAATCCCTGGATAAGCGGCCACAAGTACCACTCTGCGCAAGGTTTGCGCGCGGGTTGCACCCAATGCAAAAGAGGCCTGGCGTAAATGCCCCGGCACCTCAAAAATAGCGTCTTCGGCCAAAGAATAGATGCTTGGCACTATGGCAATTCCCAGTGCTAGCGCAACAACCAGGGCATTTTTGCTGCTGTGATTGTCCTGCCCAGGAAACCAGCCATCCGGCCACAGCCAGCTCTGCACTTCACCGCCCAGCACAAAGGCTCCCCAGGCCAATAGCAAAACCACAGGCACCAGCAGTAGTAATTCCCATCCTGACTGCCAGCGGATGGATAATCCGCGAGATAAGGGCTGCTGCAACATGGCCAGCGCAAATAACGACACCGGCAACAACAGCAAAAACATCAACATACCTAACAGGTAGTCTTCCACTATGGGGATAAGCCAAATTGCGGCAATAAAACCTATCACCACAGAGGGCACGGCTTCGAGCAGCTCGATGCCGGGCTTCAGCCAGTTGCGTAAGCGAGCCGGTACAAAGTAAGCCGTATAGATGGCAGCGCCGACGGCCAGCGGAATGGCAATAATCAAGGCCAGAATGGCAGCCTTCAGGCTACCTATCACCAAAGGCACCAAACTGTATTTGGCCTGACTGACATCTTCGGCTGCCGATGACTGCCACACATAAGCAGGCTCGGCATAGCCTTCGTACCACACCTTCTGCCACAGCCGTTCAAAACTAATGATGGAGCTGATATTGTCCACCTGCCACTGCTGCACACTCTGCGGCCCCCAAACATAAAGGCGCTCATTAACCAGCCACATGCCCTGCGCATCTGTCGCCACCTTAGTGCGCAAAATGGTCTCACCTGTGCTACTCAGAAACAGCCAAAGTTGTCCCTGGGCGCCAAGCAACATCCCCAAGTCCTTGCCTTGTGCCATCTGCAACTGGCTGATTGCCAAGTGTTCTTCCAGCGCATAGATAGGCCGAAAACGGAAATGACCGCCATCATTAAACGCCGACCACTTTTCGATACGGCCATCAGCGTAATTGAGCAAAAAGGCTTTGCTGCCGGGAAAGGCCAGAATGGTTGCGGCGGGTTGATTTAACTTGGCTGTGAAGCTGCTGCTCATATCGGTAAACAGCAGTTGCTGGTGGCCGACCTGCACGGCGGTGCGGATAGAGGGCAGCAAGGTCGGCATACCCGATAGGGGTAACTCAAGTTGGCTAAGCTGCGTCGGCATTTGTCTGGATGCCCAATATACCCGCCATTTTCCGGCGCTTTGCACCGCCAGCCCCAGCCAATCGTCAGACAAGGCAACCTGCCACTGCTCAGCATTCAGCGTTGTGGGCAAGTCAGGGATGAACAGCGACATCTGAGGCTCACGCAGTACCTGTCCCCCTACTCGGGTTAGTCGCTCAACCCGCAACATGCCATCAGCCCCAAGCATAAACAAATAACGCCCGCCAAGATGATGTTTGGCTTTAACCTGAGTCTGGCAACTTATTGGCACATGTTTAAGCGGCGTCAGCCCCGCCCCGTGATTGGGCTGAACCTGAAAAAAACCGAGCTGACAATCGGCTGCCCGGGTAATAAGTGCACGTTCCTGCTGCAAGTCTTCCAGCAACAACACCTGCTCCTGAGGTAACTGCCATACGGCTCCAGGCTGCAAAGAAGGTGACTGTAACAGGGGAATAGTGACATACAGCAAATGCCAAATGAGCATCGCCAGGGTAGCCAGTACTGTCCAGCCACCTATGGTAATAATGCGTGCGGCCAGCCGATCCCGGGTTCGACGCCGTCGTAAGCTTGACGATGGATTTGGGTAATCAGTTTGCACGATACAACCATTGGAACGCTGAGCTGGCGACATTGTAAAGGCCGTTTGGGCCAATTACTAACGCTTTGACTACTCAGGTGATCTTTACTCGCCGCCAGAGCGCTTGTGGATTATAGTTGGGTCATTCGGCGGTGAAGCCATCTGCGCTGCCAACCGCCCGCCCCTTCGTTGCACAGGAGAACAGCATGGATACCGTTATTTTCACACTGATAGGCAAAGATAAACCCGGCATCATGGAGGCAATATCTCGCACGGTCAGGCAATTAGAGGGCAACTGGTTATCCAGCAACTTTGCACACATGGCCGGCCATTTTACCGGGTTTGTGCAAGTGCAGTTGCCAAAAGATAACGTTCAGCCCCTGCTCACTCAGCTGGACGCCATGCCGGAATTGAATATCCGCCTGATGCAAGGGGTAGAGCCTCAGACCAACACAACCCGCCAGGTGGCAGTAGAAATTATGGGTAATGACAAACCCGGCATAGTGCAGGAGTTGACCAAAGTGCTGCATCAGTTCAATTTGAACATAGTGCGCTTTACCTCGCACTGCGAGCCTGCACCTAACTGGGGAGGCAATTTGTTTAAAGCCCAGGTGATCATTGATATTCCCGAAGATTTCGACACCGATCCCTTAGGTGATGCCCTGGAGCAGATTGCCAACGATTTGATTGTGGATATCGACTGGCAATAGCCCGTCATAAAAGCTTCACATTAACCCGCTGGCAGTATTGCTAAAATTTTGCGAATTTTTGATAGCCGTAGCCTAGAAGATGAGTATCAACACAATCTATTACCCCAAGGAATTAAGCTGGTTGGCCTTTAACCAGCGGGTGCTGCAGGAAGCCGCCGACAAACGCAATCCCATCGTTGAACGGATTCGTTTTCTGGGTATTTACTCTAACAACATGGATGAGTTTTATCGGGTACGGGTGGCTGATGTAAAACGCCAGATTTATATCCACCTGAACGATCAGAATCAGGAAGCCGCAGCGCAAACCAAACAGTTAATGGACAAAATCCAGGAACGAGTGCTGGTGATGACGGACGATTTTGAGCGTATCCATGCTGAGGTGGTAGCACGTTTGGCTAAATACCAGATTTATCTGATCGGCAAAGATGAACTGGACAACTACCAAACCCAGTGGCTCAGGAGTTACTTCCAGAACAAGATCTTGCGCTACATGGCACCAGTACTGCTGAGCAATAAGGTAAAACTGGTAGACAGGTTAAACGACGCGGCTACTTACCTGTTCGTGGCCATTCGCAAGGAAGAGCAGAAAACCCAGTACGCCCTACTGGAAGTACCGACCGAATATATGTCTCGCTTTGTGCTTATCCCGCCTGAGAAAAGCCGTAAGAAGAAGCACATTGTGCTGCTGGATGACATTATCAATTTGTGTCTGGAACAGATTTTCCGCGGTTTTATCGAGTTTGATATGCTCGAAGCTTATTCCTTCAAGATGACCCGGGATGCGGAATATCGCATTAACGACGAGATTGATGAAAGCTACGTAGAAAAAATGTCTGAAAGTATGAAGCAGCGCTTGATTGCCGAGCCGGTGCGCTTTGTCTATGACGGTGATATGCCGCAAGACATGCTGGACTTCCTCAAAAAGCAACTGAAGATATCCAACTACGACAGCCTGATTGCCAGTGGTGCTTACCGTAACTTTAAAGACTTTATCGGATTCCCCAATGTGGGCAGGGAATATCTGGAAAACCCGCCTCTGCCAGCTATCAACACCAGGGAATTTGCCGATCACCATACGGTGTTCGACGCTATCAGTAAGCGGGATATCCTGCTGTATTACCCCTATCATCGCTTCCTGCACCTGACCGAGTTTGTCCGTCAGGCCGCCTTCGACCCCAGTGTGAAGCATATTCGCCTGAATATTTATCGGGTCGCGAGTAAATCACGCATTGTTAACTCGCTGATTGACGCGATAAATAATGGCAAGCAGGTCACGGTCGTAGTGGAACTGCGCGCGCGTTTTGATGAAGAAAATAATATCGAATGGTCCAAAATGATGACCGATGCGGGTGTCAAGGTTATCTTGGGTATTCCCACCTTGAAAATCCACTCCAAGCTTTGCGTGATAAGCCGCGAAGAACATGGTCAACTGATACATTACGCCCACTTCGGCACCGGCAACTTCAACGAAAAAACCGCAAAAATCTACACCGACTTCAGCCTGTTTACCCGTGACCAGGAACTGGCTCAGGAAGCGGTGGATGTATTTGATTTTATCCAATACCCCTATCGACGCTTCAAGTTCCAGCATTTACAAGTTTCCCCGGTTAATGCCAGAACCAAGATTCAGTTACTCATCCGTCAGGAAGTACAAAACGCCAAGGAAGGGCTTAAAGCGCAAATACTGCTGAAGGTAAACAACCTGGTAGATATTCCGCTGATTGACGACCTTTACCGTGCCAGTCAAGCTGGGGTGAAGATCCGCGCCATAGTGCGGGGGATGTGCTCTCTGGTGCCTGGGGTGAAAGGTTTGAGTGAAAACATATCCATCATCAGTGTGGTAGACAGATTCTTAGAACACCCCCGGGTTATGGTGTTTGAAAACGGGGGCGACCAGAAAGTATTTATTTCCTCGGCCGACTGGATGACCCGTAACATGGACAACCGTATTGAGGTGGGCTGTCCAATTCTGGACCCTGTGCTGAAAAAACGGGTTTTGGATATTTTACTTATCCAGTTCAGGGATACCATCAAGGCCAGGGTGATAGACCAGGAACAAACCAATAAATATGTGCGTCGTGGAAACAGGAAAAAGTTGCGCTCACAGGTAGAAATCTACGATTATCTGAAAGCTCTGGAAATGAACAATCAGACTCAATGAATCAATTAGCCAATGCATTTTCCGATGTCGAAGCCAGAAATGTCACCCATGTGGCAGCTCTGGATATTGGCTCCAATAGTTTTCACCTGGTAGTTGCGCGCATTAATGCGGGCAGTCTGCAAATTCTCTATAAGGTAAAACAACGGGTCAGGATGGCCGACGGTTTGGATAAAGATGGCTATCTGGACCAGCCCGCCATTGACCGAGGCATTGCCGCCCTGGAACAGTTTGCCGACAGCCTGCGCGGCTTTAAACCTGACTCGGTACGTATTGTTGCTACCCACACACTGAGAAAAGCGCACAATGCCCGGGACTTTATCCGGGCTGCACGACGTGTATTGCCCTACCCGGTTGAAATCATTTCCGGGGTGGAAGAAGCGCGGATGATTTATCAGGGTGTCGCGCATACCACCGAGGATAACGGGCAACGCCTGGTTGTGGATATCGGTGGTGGTAGTACCGAATTTATTATTGGTAAAGGTTTTAAGCCGGCTCTAATGCGCAGCCTGCAAATGGGCTGCGTCAGCTTTACCCAGCGCTACTTTAAAAATGGCGAGCTTAAGAGCAAAGCCTTTAACCGCGCCATCATGGCCGCGAAGCAAGAGCTGGAAATGATTGACCGTCGCTATCGCCAGCTTGGCTGGGATGTGTGTATCGGCACCTCAGGCACCATCAAAACCATTATTAGCCTGGCGCAAGAAATTAATCCTGACCTGAAAAACGGTACTCTATCACGCAATGAACTGCGTAAGCTGGTAGATGCTTGCGTCAAAGCTGAACAGCTCGACAAGCTCAATTTCAAAGAGCTGGGGGACGACCGCAAACCTATCTTTGCCGCCGGTCTGGCTATTCTGCTGGCCATTTTTGAAAGCCTGGATATTCAGTTGATGGAGTTTTCCATGGCGGCGCTGCGTGAAGGGGTCATCTATGAAATGGAAGACCGCCTGGAGCATCAGGATATTCGTGAACGCACCGCCGAGAGCCTGGCAGTTCGTTACGATGTGGATACCGAACAGGCCAAACGCGTGCTGAATACCACTATGGTCTTATACCATCAGGTGGCTGAGGACTGGGATATTAAGCACGAGGAGTTACAAAGCCTGTTAGGCTGGTCCGCGTTGTTGCACGAAGTGGGATTACAGATAAATTCCCGTGGCGTCCAGCGACATTCAGGTTATATACTCCAGAATGCTGATTTACCGGGCTTTAATCAGGAACAGCAAGACCTGCTGGCAACCTTGGTACGTTTTCATCGCAAAAAGATAAAGACGTCCGATTTCCCGGAGTTTTCTCAGTACCGCAATGAGCAGGTGCAACGACTTATTTGTATATTGCAACTTGGCGTGGTGCTAAATATCAAGCGATTGGACGATTTTTTGCCCCAAATCAAGGCAAAAGCCAAGCAAGATAAGTTATTACTGGAATTTGCCAACGACTGGTTGCAGAATGCGCCTCTGGTGGTGGCAGACTTGGAACTGCAAGCGGAATACTTGCAAGGTTGCGGGATCCGGCTGGTTGTGCGTTAATGGCAGCGGCTGTTAACCGTAGTGTCATACCTGTCCGGCAGAATCACCCTATCCGATACTCTATGACGGATAGCGATGATGTTAACGAACAAGTAAAGAACTGTGCCGATGGCACGTTGAGGTATAGAAATGCTGACTCAGCGTCTCAGGAATATACCTCACAAACATCGCCAATGAATTGAGTCTGGGGTAGCGTATCTCCAGCTCATTATCAACATAAAACAAAAGGAAGCATCCAATGAACAAAACTGATCTGATCAATGCTATCGCTGAGCGCGCCGACATCTCCAAAGCCTCTGCTGGCCGTGTTATCGACGCCTTCACTGGTGCTGTGACTGAAGCGCTGTCCAGCGGTGACGAAGTTGCCATCCTGGGTTTCGGTACTTTCAAAGTATCTGAGCGTGCAGCTCGCACTGGTCGTAACCCTCAGACGGGCGCAACTATCCAGATCGCTGCCTCTAAGCTGCCTTCATTCAAAGCTGGTAAAGCTCTGAAAGACGCCTGCAACTAAGCGTTTTGTGGACACGGCCTTGCTGCCGTGTCCTCCTTTTTATTTCCCCTGCCTAGACTCTGAACCTATTCACCGACGTTTTTAAGTTAGCCGCCTGTTCAGCAACCATTTCACTGGCTTGTTTGTTATGAATAGAGGCGCCATTGACCTGTTCGGCCAGATCGCGAATCTGCACAACATTTTTACCCACCTCAGCGGCCACGCTGGATTGTTCTTCAATAGCCGTTGCAACCTGGGTTGCCATGTCCATAATACTGTTCAAGTCACCGATAATACTGCTTAGCAAATCACCCACCGTACTAGCACGCTCAGCCGCTTCCTGCCCTTTACCATGGCTGCTATCTACCAAATGTACGATGGACTGCGTGCGGCGCTGTAAATTGCCCACAATGGTGGTAATTTCTTCGGTGCTTTGCTGAGTACGAATCGCCAGGTTACGCACTTCATCAGCCACCACCGCAAAGCCACGGCCTTGTTCTCCGGCTCTGGCCGCCTCAATGGCAGCATTAAGTGCCAGCAAATTGGTCTGCTCAGCAATGCCGCGGATCACATCCAGTACCGAGCCGATAACCTGACTTTCCTTTTCCAATTCGCCAACCGCACCCGCTGACTCAGTCAACTGAGTGGCCAACTCGCGGATCTGCCCAACACTCGCCTGCACCTCTCCGGCGCCGGTTGACGCATAGTGACTGCTGTCTCTGGCCTTGCTGGCTGTGTTCTCGGTATTAAGTGCTATTTCGTCAATGGTATGACTCATCTGCGTCACTGCCGTTGCCACCATATCAGTTTCCTGCAATTGACTACGCATATCATTGGCGGTCTGTTCAGCACTTTGTGCCAGCTCAGTGGAGGCATCATTGAGCATGTTGACCGAGCGGTTAATCTCTATCACCACATTACGAAACGACTC
The DNA here is from genome assembly GCF_018531185.1 of Bowmanella yangjiangensis. NCBI lineage: Bacteria > Pseudomonadati > Pseudomonadota > Gammaproteobacteria > Alteromonadales > Alteromonadaceae > Bowmanella > Bowmanella yangjiangensis. Next base: position 901,866 of record NZ_JAHDJU010000001.1, on the reverse strand, counting down.
CACCAAACGGTTAAGATCTGCCGCCATATCGGCCAGTTCATTACGTCCTTTTACCTCGAGTTTCAGGGTAAAGTCATTTTCATTGCGGATGCGATGTACGGTACGACTCACATTTTGTATAGGGATAATGATGCTGCGGGCAATTAACCACGCAAGAGCAGCCACCAACACGGCAATAAACAAGGTTAAGGTAGTCACCATCAAATTGTTGAATTCGACAGCGGACTGAATCTCGTCCCGTGTATGCTCAACGACGGATTCCAATACCGCTTCGGTACTTTGGATGGTTTGTCTGAGTTTCCCTCGAATGCCGGCCTGCTCATCCAGGCCGATGATCTCTTCGGCGCTAACCAACTGCTCAAACTGCATAACGTAAGTTTTCAGAAGTGGCAGTAAGGCCTGCTGCTTCGCCGGACTCAACGCACTTTGAGAAATATGCAGGTTGAATGCATCGGCATTGCTGTGAAAGTCTTGCAGATACTTCATGTCCCGGCGCAACATAAAATCTTTTTCATTGCGGCGTAATTGCAGCATATCCACCAGCAGCGCATCGGCATTGGCACTTTTTAGTTCCTGCTCAATACCATGTACCGCCTGCCGCAAACTGCCGTACAAGCCATCCTTGTGATCCAGACCGATAAGCTGCTGCTGCTCAACCAACTTATGCATACCTTCGCGGTAAGCCGAAAATGTCTGTTTTAGGTTCTGCAATTCCTGATCTGCCAAGTCTAATTGCTGATAGGCTGCACGCAATTCATCGATTAACGCTACCGACCTCCCCATCTCGGTATCAAAGCGCTCGATATACTTCATGTCTTTTCTGGCCAGAAAGTCTTTCTCATGACGCCGCAGCATCAACATGCTGGCATTCAACTGCTCAGCTTGTGCCAGGGTATTGGCGAGATGATTTAAGGTTGAGGAAGCATAACGGGACAGCAAAAACATCAGAATGATAGCGACTAAAACGATAGCCGCATTGCTGAAGAGACGATTCTTAATAGTCATGGCTACTTACTCCATCTGCTGTCGGGCAGATTTTGGGAAACGCTGATAAACCGGCTTTCTGGCCGGTTTATCAATCCAGAGTCAGTGCAAATTGTCCATGCTGCACTTTACCTACCACACATCGCATGCGGAACGAAAAACGTGCTTAAAAACGAAACTCCAAGCCAAGACCCAGCCAATCTTTGTCTGGTAACTCCTGCTTGTCCTGACGGGTTACAAAGGCATAAAGCTTAACTTGCTTGGCAAGCGGATAATCAATGCCGGCTGACATACTCCAGTCCTGCTCCAGTTCCTGATATTGCAGTTTCAGGGCAAGTTGCTGAAGCGTATAGGCACTGCTCAGCAGCCAGCCATTTCTGGAATCCCCATCGGATTCTCTTTCCTGACGCTGTGCCATAGCTCCAATGACCCAATCGTCCAGTTTATATTGGCCACCCAAACGCTGAATATCATAGCCAGACACATTACTGTCATTAGCCACCACCAGATACCAGGGCAGGGATTTCAATCCAGCATCGCCGTAGGTGATGGAAGCTGAATAGGTAGAGGGACCATCTTTTTCACCAGCAATAAAAGTACCGGTAAATTGCAGATCCTGCCACTTGGGGCTGCGGTAAGTAATAGTGTCGCTGGGACGATTCTCGCCCCGCCACAGGTTCTTAATATCACCTTCCAGATCATTAAACTGATCCAGCTTCCCCTGCGCCATCTTAAGCGCGGTATCCTGACGTCCGAGGGAAACCTCCCCCCAATTACCGCGCAAACCAACATACTGGTTGCGGGATTTAATATTATCGTCACCAGATAGATCTGCCAGATCCACCTGCCATTCAAGCAAATAGAAAGCGGTCAGATTATCTTGTAGTGCCAATTCACCCTTTACGCCCAACCTTGACGAATTACTCTTTAAATCACTGAAGCTTCCCTCACCTTCATCGGCGTACTGGTAAGAGACGTTCAACTTTCCATAAAAGGTAAATGGCTCGGCAAGAGCATTAGAAAAAGCAGGTAAGCTCAACGCTGCTGCATAAGCTAACCGGCGAATTACAGGAGATGAATACTTTTTGGCCATACACAAACCTACAACTATTGTTGTTGCAAGTATGCATCAAAATGACGTTTTCATGACAGTTTTGTGACATTTTTTTTAATACCAGCGTATTCCAAAGGACTATCTACTCAGCAAAAAGCCTCTAACGTTCAACCACAAGTAATTGCCCTTGAGCGCTATCAGTGAGCAGGTAGATCTGACCGCGATTACCAATATGAATGTCTCTGAGACGACTTTCCAGCTCAGTAAACAAGCTTTCCTGACGAACCACCTGCAGCCCGGATAAAATCACGCGGCGTACTTCCTTTGATTTAAGCGTGGTGGAAAGCAAGTCGCCCTCCAGCTCTCTGAACATGGCTCCCCGGTATATCACCAGCGCAGAGGGGGCAATGGAAGGTGTCCAATCCACCAAAGGCGGCTGCATGCCAGGATAGGTTTTATACGGGCTGATATTGGCCCCTGAATAATCTTTGCCGAGCGTGGTTACCGGCCAGCCGTAATTCGCTCCGGCTTGGATCAGATTGATCTCATCACCACCAGCTGGGCCATGCTCGTTGGCAAATAGCTGCTCACGCACCGGATCCCAAGCCAATCCCTGGGGATTCCGATGCCCCAGTGTATAAAGTCCTGCGAGCCCTTGATGAAACGAGGGATTATCAGCAGGCAGACTGCCGTCATCCTTGAAGCGAACCAGCTTGCCGAGATGATTAGCGGGATTTTGCGCCTGTTCACGATAATCAAACCCATCACCACTGGCGATGACCAGTGATTGGTCGCCCAGGAAAGCCATTCGGGCTCCGTAGTGAACTGGTGTGGCCTTATCCGGGGTAGCGGTGAATAAAGGCTCAACTTGAACAAGACGCTCGTTATCCAGGCGAGCCCTGACAACCTGCAGATGGTTTGCCTGCTCGTCGCCTTGGGCAAAACTTAGATAAATCCAGCCATTCTTGATATAGTCGGGATGCAGCACCACATCCATTAAGCCGCCCTGCCCTTTAGCAAATACCTCCGGCACTCCGCCTACAGGCGTTACTGCGCCATCCGCACTTAACAGGACTAACCGACCGCCTTTCTCACTCACCAGCAATCGCTCGTCCGGCAGTTGCGTCACGGCCCAGGGAAAGGACAGATTGTCGGCCAGCACCCTGATCTGATAATCCCCAAACGGCTGCTCCGTGGCTGATACCCGTCCCAGACACAACCCAACCATTAACAACAACGTAATTTGATAAATCTTATACATGGCCTGTATCTCCTTGTCTGTGGATGGCAAGATGCTGACATAACCATAACCTAGTTTGCTATACGGGTTAATGTCGTTGCATGGTTATGGTGAATAATCTTTACTCTTTATGGGAGAGCAGCATGCGAACGCGCTTCTTGATCATTCGTTTTCTTCTGGCGTGGCTTGGCTGCTTTAGCCTGGCCAGCCTGATGCACAGCCAGTTTGTCCTGGCGGGCCTGGCCGGGCAAGGTATTCAGGTTGCGCTAACAGACAGGTTGCAAATGAGTTTAAGTGATTGGTGGGGATTACTGCCCACCTATGGGCTGATAATTGCCATTGGCCTGCTTTTGGCCTTCAGTATAGCCGGATGGCTGAGTAGACGTTTCTCCATTAACGCTGTGTTTTTATATCCCTTAGCAGGTTTTGTCGCCCTGCTATGCATCCACCTGGCCATGCAGCCGATTATGGATATTACTCTGATTGCCGGCGCCAGAGGCGCACTGGGTTTGCTTACCCAAGCCGCCACAGGGTTAGCTGGCGGCTGGATATTCGCAAAGTTTAGGAATCAAAGACAAGCCTGAGTGGGATGTCACCTAGACAAAACGCTGCAATTGTTTCTGGGTGGTCTCTGTTTCGACTTTTAGCTCCTGAATTTCCTGTTCAACCTGCTGCATGTCATAACGAATCTCGGCGCCTAACGTCGAGATATTCGCCACAGATTCATGTGCCGCATCATAGGTGCGACGCAGAGCGTGCACAGACTCGCCAATGGCGGCAAGACGTTCTGTATTCAGCTCAAGCTGTTCGACCATTTGACCAAACTGATCATTGGTATGTGAAATATCGCTTTGCGCTTTGTTCGCCACTTCGGTTAGCTTTGATGACTCTTGCTGGGTGTTTTTAACCAAGCCTTCCATTTGGTTAATGAAGGTATTGATTTGGCCGGTTGCTTCGTTCACTTTCACCGATAAGGTGCGAACCTCGTCAGCCACTACGGCAAAGCCTCGTCCCGCTTCTCCTGCACGCGCAGCTTCAATGGCGGCATTAAGTGCCAGCAAATTGGTTTGATCGGAAAATTCCTGCACCATTTTCAGGATGTTGCGAATATTGTCGGCATTTTCCTTCATACCGCCGACGGTATTATCGAACTCTTTGAGCAAACTGTCGATATCACCCACATCCTCTGACAACTGAACCAGTCTGGTCATAGATGACTGAGCAGCGCCCAGATTATCCTTGGTAGCATCAGCCACTTCGTCAGTACGAGTGACAATGGCCTGAATTTCATCATTGACTTGCTTGCTGGAGGCAAAGATCTCATCACTGATCTTGTCCTGACGCCGGGCATTGGCCGAGGCGTTGTTCACTTTAAGCAATACCTGTTGGTTCTTGCTACTGGCGCTGGCAGCCTGGCTACCAATCCCCTTAAGCAGTTGTGACAGATTATCCACAAAGGCATTGTAACCATCTGACAACTGGCGGAATTCATCATGGGTAAAAGCAGGCAAATGTCCGGAAAGATCACCCTGCCTGTGGTTAATCTCGTCCAGATTTTTCACCATTGCACGTACCGGACGCACAATCAGGTAATTCATATAAAAAAGCGTAAACAGAAACACCAGTACACTCATCACACCTAAGGCAATATGCAAGACCGATGATTGAGCCCAACTGGCATCAGAGAATGCCAGCCACAAGGCAAGCACCTGAAACAGATACAGGAAAGTCAGATTGCCGATAATTTTGCGGCTGAGAGTAAAGAAGAAGGTCTTCTCTATGAAATGATAGAGTTCTTGAAACATGTCCGCTCCTGAGTGACCTTTGGCGCTTAACGCTTAATCCTAATCTAAAACATTTACAATAAACATTATAAATATCATGTTTTTAGTCTTATCAGACAAGATCAATATCGTCTCGGCTTACAGGTTACTTAAGCGGATTTGCCTGACCGGTGACAATTAAATCGTAGGGAGCCAGAGCGGGTACCGTGCGGCGCAGCTCTTCCTCAACCCCGTCCAAACGTTTAATTTCATTGCAAAACCATTCAGCTTTCAGTCGCAGGCTGTTGGCTTGTGGGGCGATGTGTTTTTCTATCTCCGCGCCCATATTCTCTAGCTTGGCAGACAGCATCTCCATACGTTTTTCCAGATTTTCGTCGCCCTGCGCAGGTAATCCGCCAATAGCAGACAGAATGCCACCCACCGAGGTGGTCAATGCTTCCTCAATCTGGCTTTCTAGTTGGTTGTCCATCAGCTCGTCGACATTTTCTAAACTGCGGGGACCAATGTAATAGTTGTCGCTGGCACGAATGAACTTGGTTTTAACCTTCTGCTTAACCCGCCACAAGGCCTTTTGTAAACGCTCATAGCTCTCATGATCACTGCCAACCAAACCCACATAAACGTGATCAACTGCCCCAATGGCTAAGTCCACCCCTTCACTGGCTAATAACACCACCTTGGGCACGGCATAATGCAGACCATCAGCCAGTTCCTGAAGCATCTCCTGCTGCTCAGGTGGCAGCTCAACCCATTCACCGCGCACAATCAACTGCTTGCTCTGATTAATTTGGTAAAGCGTGCGGGAAGAATTGATCACACGAATATAGCGGTCATTCACCGCTAAACCGTATTGCAGGTCAGCTTCACATTTAAACGCCGCCTGAGCCGGTAAGCCCAGCAGTCCAAGCAGCACAACACACCATTTCACGTTGTGGATCCCATTAACCATTACGCTAACTATTTTGCCTTGACATAAGTAATTGGCATAGGGTCAGCAGACCAGCAGGATAAAAAATGGGGTAATCGGCATAACTGACATCAGGGTTAAGTACGCTCTTGCCATTCACTCAGTGTTACCTGTGTAGACTCAAGCAGTTTTTTGCTGGCTGCCACATCCGTTACGTCATAGATCATCATGCAAATATTGTCGACCTGCCCCGTAGTGCTAGTGAGAGGCGACAAGGTGATATTCTGATACATAAAATCTTCGGTACCGGTTAATGGTCGATAGTTAGAAAACCGCAGTAAATAAGGACGTTGTTCCCAGATAATAAATGCCCGGTTTCTTAGTTCGAACACGGGGCGGCTTTTATTGGTAAACCATTTTTGGTCTATTTCAGGAAACAGATCAAATAAGCACTTCTCTCGCACCTGGCTGGGCAGCAAACCCGAATGGCTCTCCATAAAACCATTCCACAGCTTTACCTTAAAATGTCTGTCCAATACCACCAAACCAACATCAACGGTTTGCAACATATCCATCATCCAGTGGAACTCTGTCATATCGCTTAGCAAGGCGTTACTCATGGTCAGTCCTCCAACAGATGGGAAAGCTTGTTGTTCAATACCTTGAGTGACTCTTCTGTAAGAAGCAAAATCAGGTCACATTGCACCTTGTATCCTTCAAGCCCGTAACTCAGCTCGATCGCCAGCGTACGTCGCCAGCGGGTGCGATTGGTATTAATCAGCTCAGTGATATTGCGGTGCTGTCCAAGTACAACCGGGTGACCTTGGCTAAAATGTATATCCAGTTGATTGGCCAGCCCATTCAAACAAGTACCAATCAGGATATTGGCAGCATCCATCAGCAGCTCCAACTGCACCCGGTCGTCCACCTCCTCTTCGATATTGAGGATTTTCGCCACGTCATTGAAGCTGGAATCACTGAGAATAAACAGCGCCTCACCACAGACTCCTGGGCCGACAAACCCCTGACAAATCCCGGATACCGTTTCTTTGTCCTCGATATCCTGCAACATCATCAGAAGTTCAGAAGCTTCAATCAGGTTTACATTCGGAATGGGGAGTTTGACAAAGACGTTGAGGATACGCGCCAGATGGTCGCCGGCCTGGCCCATGGCGATATTAGTGATTTCCTGATAACAGTCACGCAGGGCAGGATCCAGCCGGTCTAACTCTGGCGCAGGCTGAGTGACTTCACGAACGAACAGTTGATGCTTAATTAGCAGGTTACGAAGCACCTCAGGATTGATAGGTTTCTCGATAAATTCCAGTGCCCCGAGCCGCTTAACACGCTCGTGGGCCTCCGGCTGAACGTCGCCAGAAATGACCACAACAGCGGTTTGCAACCCAGCTTGCTGAATATGTTCCAAGACTTGGTAGCCATCCATAACCGGCATATTCAAGTCCAATAACAGTAGTTGGCCCTTTCCCTCTGCCAAGGCCGTCACAGCTTCTTCACCATGGCGGGCAAAATGCACCGCTACCTCCCAGTCTTGTGGAAGGCATTTGGCAACCTGCTTACGCGCTACTTGTGAGTCGTCACAAATCAATACAGAGAACATAGAGGAAAACCTGCAGATTCTGATGGATTACAACTCTGTCCATGAAATGGCACAACGCAACGGCCTTGTTGAACCTAAACTTATTGATAGCAAGATTCTTTTGAATTAACAAAGATTAATCTCTTCTCACCCCTTGGATGCACAAAAACACAGCAATTTTGGGGCGCAAGGCGTTAGTCAGCGACCACCATCTGGCTGAACAAAACGAAAAATGCGGGGTGCAAAGATCTAGCAACAAGAGAAATGACAAGCATTAGTAGCGAAAAGCGGGGGCCAAATAGGCCCCCAATCAGGGAAACAATACATATCTATAAAATATGTACAGGTTGGTTCACTAGGCCAACATAGTAAGTCTAGCGAGGGATAAGCTGTAATTGGGGGACTAAGTGACGAATTGACCGTATTGGATGACAAAAACTCAAAAACAGGCGTTCCTTAAAATAATTTTTCAGTTCACCAGCAAAAAATGTAACAAAAATACTTTCTGAGAAAACAAGTCACAGCCTGAGAATCACAAAAAAGGGCCTTAGAAGGCCCTTTTTGAAAACAGCATTAATATCTATCAGATGATACTGTCTTGGTGAATACGGATAAACAACTCAGTACCGACTTTGCTATAGTCAATTTTGTATTCTTTACCATTCAGGGTTTGAATAAACAGCAGTATCTTTTCTTCACCAAAGAAATCACCCAAGGTGACATCCAGCAGCTCCATATCCATCAGCTTAGCGTCGCGTTTACTCTCTGGAACCTGACCGGTGAATTCCTTGATTCCTTTGTGCGTCACCAGGATAGGGGGATTGTCATCACCATTGAGAACCAGCAAGTCAAACTTGCGCAACTTGTGAATGATGGTATTACGACCACTCAGCAAATAAGGCTTTTCAGTCATGTTCGTCCTCGTAGCAACTGACGTTATTGTTATAGTATGGGCTTGGTAATTGGCCAAAAGATATCAGAGTTTTCCTGACTTCGCACCCCATAATTTACCCACTTTCAGTAGAAAAAACCGGGTTTTAGCTTTGGTTTTCGAATTTAGCATTCAGGGTTGGGCATGCTGAGGATTAGTCAGAAAGTTGTCATCAGTCAGGCTGTGTAAAAACGCCAGCAAGTCCTGCTTTTGCTCTTCGCTCATGACAAAGCCCTTGATAAACACACTCTTATGCGGATTATCCTGCCCTTGGCTGCGCCCTCCTGCGGCATACAGTTCAATCACCTCTGACAAAGTTTTTACACTGCCATCATGCATGTAAGGTGCAGAGCGGGCGACGTTTCTAAGCGTGGGCGCGCGAAAATTCCCCATGTCCCTTAACTGCCCGGTCACTTCATACAATCCCTGATCAGATTTAGGATAGGCTCCTCTGTCATCTTCATCATACAAACCGGTATTGTGGAAGGGCCGCAACATCAGCGTCTGCTCTGCGTGACGGCTGGACTGACTAAAGTTAAATCCGCCATGACAATGGTGACATTCCAACTGTTCCGAAAAGAACAAGGCCATACCGCGCTTGGCTGACTCAGACAAGGCATCGTCCTGCATCTGATAAGCGTAGCGGTCAAAGGGACTGTCAAACGACACCAGGCTACGCACAAAGCTCGCCAGCGCCATCACAATACGCTCAAAGCTGGCTTCGGCGTCACCAAAGGCAGCCTTGAATAACGGTGCATAGTCGTCACCGCTAAAGCGCGCCAGCACCTCTGTGTCATGGCTGTTAATCCCCAACTCAATAGGATGTTCACCAAACAAGGGGATCAACAACTGCTGTTCCAGCTTCGTCAGTTTAGGGTTAGCCCAGGTTAAGGTGGCATTGTAGGCCACATTGACCAGTGCCAGGCTGTTACGCCTGTGCAACTCCCCTGTGCTTCCTACCGCCACAGCGGTAGGCTGGGCAAAGGCGAATGCTTGCTGATGGCAGCTTGCACAAGCCTGGCCTTGATTGGCAGATAAATTGGGGTCGTAAAATAGTTTGCGTCCAAGGGCAACTTTGGCGTCAGACATGGGGTTGTCGGCGGGAACATCCGGCTCGGGAAAGCCAGGAGGCAATTTCCATTGATAGGTAGGTTCAACAGGGGAACAGGCAACCAGTACCCACAGCCAAGTGAAAATAAGGGCCGCCGCAGGCCGCATTTAAATCCACTCAATAACGGCTTGCCGCAAATTTCCTAATAACTGCTCACAGGTGGCGCTTTCATCGGGGTGAAAGGTACAGCTGTTTTCCTGCCCCACCCGGATGCCTTCCAGCAATCTATCTATATGAAACACCAGCGTTTGTGCCTTGCCTTTAGGGCGCTTAAGGTTAAATACCAGTAAATTGGGATGCTCGCAGGCCTCAGCCGGTGCACGCATGGCTGAATCAGCGTCGCAGCCGGTGCTGCCAAGATGGAATGCCCAACTATCTGCCACAGCTTTCAGTTCAATACGTGCGAACTTATGACCGCTTTGCCAGGTCCAGAACATGCTCGACAGATTCAATGGCGAGGGTTGAGCCAAGGGGTTTTGATGATTCTGTGCAAACGGGATCCCCAGCACAAACTGCAGCTCAGACACCTCAGATAAATCCACCTCGCTATCAAAAACAACTTTGTGGTTACCAGCCATCTCCCCATCCTGCCAACATTCGCGCTGTTCAATGGAAACCAACACAGTCTCGCTGGTCTGCCACTTATTGTTGACTAAGGGTAACGCCTTGCCGTCCTGATCCCGCCATTCACTAAGATAAAACTTAGAATGCTCCAGATACCAGGGTGCGCCTTGCAGGCTTAACGCCGTGCCACAGGGCAATGCCCTGCCGTCAAAACGAAGCTCAACCTGAAGTTTGTGGGATGGCATAAAAAAGCCACACCCCGTTAGCAAAAGAGGACCACACAACACAAACAGAAAAACCCTGAGAGAAGGTTTTAAAGGTTGAAAAAATGCTGCTATGTTTGCCACAGGATTAAATGTCATATTGCTATTTTTATTAAGGTTTTAGAATGCGGCCACTGCTTCTGCCTATGATGCTGGTTTCTGCGCTATTCAGTCAAGGCGCTTTAAGCCATAGCGAACACGATAAGGCCAGATTTGTGGCCATGGATGGAAAAGATCAGGGCGTCTGTGACAATCGCTTGCGCCCTTGCCAAACTATTGCCTATGCTGTCAGTCGGGCCAATAAGGGCGATAAAGTGCTTGTAGCAGCAGGACGCTACAACACGCTGGCAGAGCCGGAACTTTTGGCATTGCTAAGCAGTTTAGTGCCGGTCCAGGGTGGCTACAGCCGTGTCGATCTGTATCAATCGCAGGCGCCCGACAGCCATCCAACATTTATAAGTGGCATTCCCCCTGAATATCTACAGCGTGTTACTGAGCAAGGCTTTATTGCCTTACAAGACCGCCACCAAGCAGCCTCCGCTGAAGTAACGCGAAGCTTGCATACCATCCAGTCATTGAACCAGCAGCAAACTGCGCAGGCATGTATGGATGGTAAGGCAGGAAGTTATAGCTGCAGCAATGTCGATTTGGTCGGGCATCTACCACTTAGCGCCCTTGGCTCCCCGTCGTCAGCCAATGATATCTGGGGGCATATCGACTTAAATACCGGCATAGAATACGCACTGATTGGGCTGGCCAACGGCGTGTCAGTGGTTAGCCTTGCCACGCCTGAAAACCCCGCGGTAGTTGGGCATATCAGCGGCGAGTCGACCTTGTGGCGGGATATCAAAGTTTATCAATATTTTGAGCCGCAGCTCGGCGTCTGGCAAGCTTACGCATACGCCACGGCCGATTCGGTCACCGAAGGTCTGACCATCATTGACCTAAACCAGTTACCTGAACGTGTAAGTTTGGTTAAGCGCCAGGCGTTGCACAATGCAGCGCATAATGTGTACATCAGCAATGTGGATTACAGCCTGAACATTCCGTTATCCGGCCAAACCCCATTGGTTAATATCAGTGGCGCCGATAACCGCTCAGGCTCCTTGCATGGCTTCAGTCTTGCCGACCCAACCAACCTAACGCTGGAGTACACCACGCCTCGTGCTGGGCGCGAAGACTACAGCCATGATGCCGCATCGTTGGTTATTACGGATGAACGGGCCACCACGCAATGTGAGCAAAATCAGCTTGGCTGCCTGGTGTTGCTGGACTTTAACGAAGGCGAATTCCGGCTATGGCAGCAAAAATTACCTGAAGCCACGCAGCTCAGCAGCACCACCTACCAAGAAGCCAATTATGTACACTCGGGATGGTGGAGCGAGGATAAAGGCTACATTCTGGTACACGATGAGCTGGATGAAGCCAGACTGGGTTTAAACACCACACTGCGAATTTTTGATATCAGTGACCTGACCGCCCCGCAATTGGCTGGCACCTGGACTGGCCCAACCCGAGCCATTGATCACAACGGTTTTGTGCGCGGCAACCGTTACTATATGTCTAACTACGAACGCGGCCTGACGATTCTGGATATCAGTGACCCAGCCAACCCAACCGAAGCCGGCTTTTTTGATACCTACCCCACCAGCGACCAAACCACCTTCAATGGTGCCTGGGGTGTTTATCCTTTTCTGCCAAGTGGCCTTATCCTGGTCAGCGATGTCAACACCGGGCTGTATATATTGCGCGACAATAGCCGCCAAAGCCCCCTTGGCAGCGTGAGTTTGAGTCAAGCCCAGGTCAACACAGAAGAAGGACTCACCCTGAACCTAGTTGTAGAACTGCAGCGCACCGCTGATGGTCTGGTTGATGTGGGTTACGAAACTCTGGAAGGCTCAGCAACCTCTGCGGATTTTACCGCCACCAGCGGCCGCCTTACCTGGAATGGTAGCGACCAGACATCCCGTACCATTCAATTGCAAATTCAACCCGATAGCTTGGATAACGAACCGCCAGAGAGCTTTTTTGTACGTTTATTTGACCCAAGAAGCGGTGTCACCCTTGGGCAGACCAACCTGACCCGGGTCGACATTGCCGGCATAGTGCCGCCTGGTGTAATTGCCTTTAGCCAAAGTGCCCTCACCTTGCTGGAAAATCAGCCTAGCTACAGTGTGCAGGTGCAGCGTATCGGCGGGCAAAGTGGCGAGTTACGTGTTAGCTACAGCCTGGTCAGCCAAACCGCTACTGCGGGTGAAGATATCCAACAAACCAGCAATACCCTGGTTTGGGCAGACGGAGACAACACGCCAAAAACCATTCAGTTACAGCCCCTAAATGACAGCCTCAGTGAAGCCACTGAAACTCTCGAACTGGTTTTACAAGCCGCGGGAGAAACGCAGCTTGGGCAACCCAGCACCTTGCAACTGAGCATATTGGATGATGACAGCAATCAGGCCCCCAATGTTAATGCAGGGCCGGATATGCAAGTAAATACCCGCGCTCAGGTGAATCTGTTGGAAGCTACTGCCTCTGACGATCAAGCCAACCTAACCTACGCCTGGCAGCAAACAAGTGGAACCTCAGTGCAACTGACCAGTGACGGTCTAGTCACCCGCTTTGTTGCGCCCAGTAGCGCCGGCACAATCACCCTGCAACTTACCGCCACAGATATATTCGGTGTAAGCACTAGCGACAGCGTCACGATTCAGGTTAATGCTCCGGCCACGAGCAGCCCAACCGACAGTGGTGGTGGCGGTACATTAGGTTATTGGCTGCTTTTGACCCTGCTGGCCTACAGAGGACTGGATAAGCGGCGCAGAATCTAGTAGGTTTCGCGTCCGCATTATATCTCCTCAACAAGGAACATTCGTGAAAAAAGGACTCATCGCCAGCGCGGTAGCCATGACTGTCGCCGGTGCACTTATCGCCCCACATTTTATTGGCCAACAAATAGAGCAACTGGTCAATGAACAGGTTGCTCAGTTAAACCAACAAGCCGGTTATCAGGCCAGCGTGAAGGAATACCAGCGCGGCTGGTTCGACGCCAAGGCCGTGATCGAAGTCCATTTTGACATGCACGAACTGGATCCCACCGCGGAATTACCAGCGTTTCCGATGTTTAACATTAATCTCACCCTAACCCACGGCCCGGTTGTCCTGTCCTCTCAAGGTCTGCTGGGATTAAGTGCCTGGCAAGCTGATGTGGCCGCTGACACCTTGCGCGAAAAGCTTAGCTGGGCAGACGATCAGCCCATTTATCGCCTAAGTGGTGTGAGTGGTTTGTTTGGCGGGCACAGCTTCAGCGACCAAATGCCAGCCTGGCGCTTCCAGGAAAAAGACAACAGCCAGATTCAATTCAGTGGCTATCAGGGCAGTGGTGAAATCTTAAGTCAGCGCATGTACTACAGCGGTAAAGCGCAGAGTCTGCTGGGTGAAGAAAATGGTGAGCGTCGCCTGGCCGTCAATGACCTGAAAATTGATATGCATGCCGATGTCGGCCTTGCCACCATGATGGAAGGGGGATTTTATAACAGTAAAACCCGCATCAGCCTGGCACAGTTGCTTATCAGCGTACCCGGCACCGAAATTGGTGAAGTGGACGCAAGCGGCCTAGCCATTGAAGTACAAAGCAGCCGCAATGCAGATAAAGGCACAGGAAATATGGAACTGGCCTATTTGGCAGACAACATCGCGGTAGCCGGTCAACCGGCCAGCGACCTGGTTATGCAGGTGCAACTGCAAGACATCAATGAAGGCGTATTGATGGAATACCAGAAACTGGCTCGCACCGGTGACGCTGCCGATCCCCAGACCATGATGCAGTTTATTGAAGAAAACCTGCCCATCGCCCTGCTGGATAGCCCAGCTCTGAACCTGTCTAAACTCAGCGGCAATTTGCCTATGGGTAAGTTTGACGGCTATATCAACAGCCGTATCAAGTTGCAAGACGACGCCATGGACAGCGACTGGATGTACCGCGAGTTCTGGCTCAGCAACCTGCTTGTGGATGCCCAGCTAAATGCGGATAAAGAGGTACTGCTGTTTGTGGCCAAGCAACAAATGCTCGGACAGATGCAAGGTGCCATCAACGCAGGCCAGATAGACGAAGAGCAAGCAGAACAAATGGCAGCAGAGCGCGCCCCTATGATGCTGGAAATGCTGCAGCAGCAAGGTTTACTGGTGGAAACCCCGGAAGGCTATCAGAGCACCTTTAGTCTTAAACAAGGTGAAGCGCTGCTAAACGGCGAGCCAATGCCTCTGCCATTGTAGATGCATTAAAGGTAAGCCCGCAGATGCCCCTGCTCTGCGGCTTACCTGTTTCGCTGTAAAAGCAATTAAGTCACAGCACATCGCCCAACACAGACCAGATTGCACAATTATTCGCCTCTTGTGCCGCCCAGACTTTGCAAACTGATGACAGCACTGACAAAACTGCTTATACTGCGCCTCGCTTTTACACCGCAATGGCGTAAAACGCGTCTCAAAATGGCCCTATAGCTCAGTTGGTTAGAGCACCCGACTCATAATCGGTAGGTCGCTGGTTCAAGTCCAGCTGGGGCCACCATTTTTAAAGGCTTTAAGCCGAGAGATTTTACCAAGTAAAGGCAACTAGACCGGGGCGGTCCACTCCATCCGCCAGCGGTGAACGCGGGTAATAATCTCACGGCCTAGGTGGGCAACGCCTTTTAGCTTCCTCACCAATTCCCCATCAAACCAGCTTTGCCATAACTTATCACTTTGACTAGGTTTCTATCTGTTACAGCCCTTCGCAACCACTGATAAGAAGGTTTCATGAATACGCTTCCTAAAGCTTCTATGCGAAAAGCACTATTAGTTTGGATTGGTGGCCTGCTAGCCATAGTGGCAGTAGATTATCTGCTAAGACTTAACTGGGATAATTTCTACCGTTTGGGACTGGGCGAGAATTTGTGGTTTATCTCGCATTGGCTTCTGGCCATGCTCTCTCTTGTCGTGCTGATTAGGGGTTGGCGCAGCCAATTGCCGAAGGGAAATTTCATGTCATTACTTGGTGCATTGCTTCTGGCCGTGGTGTTTTATCTGATGACTATCTATCTGTACGTGCTTGGCAGTGGTATTGACTCGCTTTAATGGGTAGTCGAATTCCCTTAACTGCCACCAGCAAACACCCCAGCCAATCTGGCCAGGGCCTGTCGCCGTTGGCCAGTGGCCGGATGGGCGAAGCTTAGGCGCAGGTAGTTGTTAAAATGCCCTTGGGTGGAGAACAGTGCGCC
Organism: Bowmanella yangjiangensis; assembly: GCF_018531185.1. Classification (NCBI taxonomy): domain Bacteria; kingdom Pseudomonadati; phylum Pseudomonadota; class Gammaproteobacteria; order Alteromonadales; family Alteromonadaceae; genus Bowmanella; species Bowmanella yangjiangensis. Next base: position 886,176 of record NZ_JAHDJU010000001.1, on the reverse strand, counting down.
GGGGGTAATCACAATGTTTTCCTTCAGCAGCGGCTGGTAAAAACGGGCGGTGTCCTGCTGTTTTTGCAGTTCCAGCCATAGCGCAATGCCGCCTTCTGGCACGGTATAACGGAAAGGAAAATGCCATAGCTCGTTTAAGGCCTTGAGTAAGTCATCGCGCTGGCGCTTAAGTTGCTGACGATATTGCAGCAAATGGCGTTTGTAATGTCCTTCGGCCATAAAGCTGGCTAGTCCTTCCTGTATGGCCTGGCCGCTGGCCAGTTGGTTAATCAGCTTTAAATGCACAATTTTGTCATGGTGGCGGCCACCGGCTATCCAGCCCAAACGCAAATCCCTGGATAGCGATTTAGAGATCGAGCTGCATAAGATCACGTTGCCCTGTTTATCGAAGGCTTTAAGCGGTTCAGGGCGAAAGTGAAAACCCAAGTCGCCGTAGATATCATCTTCAATCAGGGTTAGAGAATATTGGTCTGCCAGTGCCACCAACTGACGTTTTTCCTCGCCAGGAATCGACGCACCTGTGGGGGTGGCAAAACTGGCCGTGATCACGCAGGCCTTCACCGGCCATTTGCGCACCACAGCTTCCAGATCCGCGGCTTTCAGGCCCAACGTGGGTGACACAGGTATTTCCACCACTTTCAGCCGTAACTGTTGCAGCAACTGCAACACCCCATAAAAGGCCGGGCTTTCCACCGCCACCGTATCACCGGGTTCACAGCAGCTCATCAGAGCAAGGAACAAGCTATTTTGACAACCCGCAGTAATACACAGCGCCTCAGCATCGAGCGGGCAGCCACGCCCCTGGTAAAGCAGCGCGATTTGTTCTCTTAAGGCAAAGCTGCCTTGAGGGCCGGTGTAATACACCGCTTTGTGCAGCGGTTGCTGGCGCATCGCCCTGCCGATATGGCGATTAAGCTGCAACAAGTGACTGGCCGGTTCGTTAAAGGGTGCGCCAGGGCACAGATCAAAAGCCGCACTTCTGGCCATAATATCCTGAAAAATCAGCGGCATATTAACCAGGCTCGGCTCTGTGTTCAGCAAACGTTTAGACGATGGCGCAGCCGGGATGGGACGCAGGCAGACAAAATAACCGGAGCGTGGCCGGGCTTCCACCAGCCCACTGGCTTCGAGTTTATGCAGAGCATGCTGGACGGTGATCTTGGCCACCCCAAACTGCTCACTCAACTGGCGAATAGACGGCAAACGCTGCTGCGGGCGCCAAAGTCCGGTGTGAATCTGTTCGCTAAAACGCTGGGCCAATTGCTCGTATATAAAACTCGTCATGCGCGTGCGTCATCTATCCAATCTGTACCTATTGTAATTTACTTTATTGTATCTATTACAGACAGAATTAATCCTTACACTTTCGCGGGTCTTTCACCAGATCCTGTGGGGGTAACATGGATAATTCATCCATCGCTGAGCAGCACATTATTCTTAAGGTGCCTGCCTCGCCGGCCAAGATTTACATCCGAGAGCAAAGCGGCCGATTCCAGCGCATCCGCCGCTATTTGAACTTCCTGCTAGTCGGGATGTTTGTGCTGCTGCCGCTGCTGCAATTCAACGGCCGACAGGCCATACAGTTCGATATCGCGCAGCAGACCCTGACGGTATTTTCCGTCACCTTGTACCCGCACGACCTGGCGATATTTGCGCTGCTGTTTATCCTCGGTGCCTTTATGCTGTTTTATATCACCCAGCTGTATGGCCGGGTTTGGTGTGGGTACGCCTGCCCGCAAACGGTGTGGACACTAATGTTCAACTGGGTTGAACGCCGGGTGGAAGGTAGTCACAGCCACAGCCGTACTCTGGATAGTCAGCCCTGGAGCACCCAGAAACTCGCCAAGAAGAGCCTCAAGCATAGCTTGTGGATTGCCCTATCTCTGGGTACGGCGCTGGTGTTTATTTCCTACTTTGTACCGGCCAGGCAACTCTATACCGAATTTTTTACCTTAGAGGCCAGCCTGCTTATCCAGGGCTGGGTATGGTTCTTTGCGGTCTGTACTTATATCAACGGCGGCTGGCTGCGCGAGAAAATGTGCCAGCATATCTGCCCCTACTCGCGCTTCCAGTCTGCCATGTTCCACAAATCCACCAAACTGGTTGCCTATGATGCAGCCCGCGGTGAGTCGCGCGGGCCAAGAAAGCGTGGGGTGGCAAAACCCAAAGGTGCCGGTGATTGCATCGACTGCAACCTGTGCGTCCAGGTGTGCCCGGTGGGTATCGACATTCGCGACGGCCTGCAATACGCCTGCATCAACTGTGGACTGTGCGTGGATGCCTGTGACGCCACCATGGATAAGTTCAACTACCCCAGAGGGCTGATTCGTTATGCGCTTGAAGCAGGCAGTAAAAGTAACTGGCCCGCCCATCTTGGCTATGGTGCCGCAGTGCTGCTGACGTTAACCATGATGTTTGTCTGGGCCACGCACCGTTTTGACTTTGAAGTTAGCGTAAACCGCGATCGCCAGTCGTTGTACCGCATCAACAACCTGGGCGATATAGAGAACACTTTTGTGCTGAAAACCCTGAATAAATCCCAGCACCCCAAGCAATACAGTATTCGTGTGGATGGCCTCAATGATCTGCAGATTAAAGGCCCAACTCAGATTGAAGTGGGCGCCGGAGAACACGCTACCACCGTACTGGCGGTGTCGGTACCGGATGCGCCAGAGCAGGAGAAAAACGACATTCACTTTTACATAGAAGAACTTACCAGCGGCGAATCTCAGGCCCGGGACACTGTTTTCTACGCTGGCAGCGGTGCCTGGTAGCCAACGGCCTTAACTGGGAAAAGGGGCAGAACACCTGCCCCAAAGCCCTGAATATAAAAGATACAAAATCCCCTCAGCATTCCCGCAAATACCTAAACAGCCAGGCTCAACTCGGATGCGTTGTTGGCATAGAGGCGGGGTTAAACATCCTATTTTATCTGGCTCAGCAGGCCAGCCGTTTGGCTCCATGTTAATAAACTGGCTTCCCCCGCTTAGTCAGAGACTTGCCACTTGCGCAGTGAAACCTATATAGCCAGTTACACTTTACGGTTGCCCTGCCCGCTCCAGAAGATATAGTTGTCGGCGAAAACCACCGCTTCAGCCATAACAATAATTTGAACACACACTGATGACAGGACAACTGCTTTTCTTTTTTAGCGCCCTGGGGGTATTTAACGCCTTATTGCTGGTAGGTTACCTGCTAAGCAAAGCTCACCGCAGCCAAAGTGACGTGCTACTTGGTGGTCTGCTGCTGATGCTTAGTATTCGTGTGGGTAAGTCGGTGTTTTTCTATTTCTCGCCGGATCTTGCCAAAGTCTTCCTGCAAATTGGGCTGTCTGCCTGTTTGCTGATTGGGCCCTTTTTATATCTGTATTGCCAGTCGATAAGCCATCAGGCCCCCCTTCCCAAGTCTCGCTGGCTCCATGTATTGGTGCCACTGTCGGCCATCCTCATTATCGGCGTGCTTTATCCATATCAAACCCACGCCCCACTCTGGGGTGATGTGCTGTATAAAGTGGTGAACTATGTGTGGCTGTTTTACCTGCTACTCAGCCTGCGGCACGTTAGCCCCTTGCTGCAGCAAGTCAGGCAAAAGCCGCTGGATTTATCCAACCCACAGACACTTTGTTTAAGTGTATGGCTGGGTACCGCGGTGATCTGGCTTGCCTACTTCACGGGTGCCTATACCTCTTATATCAGTGGTGCACTGAGTTTTTCGCTGATCTTGTATCTGAGCATCATGATGGCGGTTCTTGCCCGCCGGGAACGCCAACAACACCGCTATCAGGATAAAAAAATTCCGCATGATGATGCGGCCGCTATGCTGGTCAGGCTTAACCAATTGATGCACGACGAGCAGTTGTTCCTAAATCCCAACCTGACCCTGGCGCAACTGGCCAAGCGCCTGGGCACTAACACCTCCAGATTATCGCAGTTTGTTAACGACAACCTGGCTATGTCCTTCCCCCATTACCTGAATGAAAAACGTATTGAGCATGCTAAGTCTTTGCTGCTGTCAGATGCCTCGTTAAGTGCCGAAGATATCGCCGATGCCTCGGGTTACAACTCCCTTTCCACCTTTTACTCGGCCTTTAAGAAATTTACCGGCACCACTCCGGCCAAATTCCGCCAGCTCACACCAGCCAAGGCTTCGAAAGCATAATTCGACACTACGGAATTATCATTTCGTAGTGTTTTTCAAGGCCTTTTCGTTAACGTGGCCAGCCACTTTAACGGAGGGTACTATTTTGAAACATCGATTTTTCGCACTTATCACCTGGCTGATTTTGCTCACCTATACACAGGTAGCAGCAGCCCGGTCAGACGCAGAATTAACCGCAGCAACAGAACATGCAGCCATAGAAACCGCCATCCAAGATTATTTCCACGGCAGTGCTTACAGCGATAAAGCCAGACTAAAACAAGCCTTTCATAGCCAGGCCCGCTTGTATCTGGAAAAGCCGGACACGCCCTTTTGGGAAGTACCGGCCACTGACTATATCAATTGGTACAAGGAGGCTAATCAGGGCAAGTTCAACGGGCGTCTTGGCCGTATTCTGCATATAGACAGGGAAGGCAACCTGGCCACAGTAAAAGCCGAAATCCTGATGCCAGCCAGGCAGCAGCGCTATATCGATATGTTTTTACTGAAAAAGCTCGATGGGGTGTGGCAGATTTTAAGCAAAAGCGCGGTAGGCGAAGCCAGCCCACATAATGGCAAACGCATCCTGTTTATTCTATCCAGCGCACACTTTCATGGTGATTCCAACCTGCCTACCGGCGTTAGCTTCTCGGAAATCGTCAATGCTTACGACGAATTTGCCAAGGCAGGCTTCAGCGTAGACTTTGTCAGTCCGCAAGGTGGCGCGTTGCCACTGGCGTACATCAATACCTCAGACCCCATGCACAAAAAGTATCTGTACAACAGCGACTTTATGTATGCCATTGGCCATACCCTGAAACCCGAGCAAGTGGTGGCACAAGACTACCGGGCCGTCCATTACGTGGGCGGCACCAACGCCATGTATGGGGTAGCTGACCATCCACAACTGCAAAAAATCAGCATGACCATCTATGAACAGCATGGCGGCATTATCTCTGCGGTTTGCCACGGCACCGCCGGCATTGCCCACCTTAGGTTGAAAAACGGTGAATACCTGGTTACGGGGCGACGTATCAGCGGTTATCCTGACGTGTATGAGCATCAGGACAGGCCTTACTTCCAGGAATTCCCGTTTCTTATTACCAAAACCATTGAAGAGCGCGGTGGCACCTTCCTGTATAGCCCGCGCAACACACCACATATTGAAATCGATGGACGGATCATCACCGGGCAAAACTACCTGTCATCGGCCGGGGTAGCCAAAGCCATGATCGATATTCTGACAAAAGAGACAGCCAACTAGGGCAAATGTGACTGAACTGATAGGAAACAGGCTGGCGATATGGAAATTGCGTCGCCAGCCTGTTCATCCCTTTGAACTACAAGCTGGCGGGCACTTGCACCTTGGGAATATCGGTAAAGGGTTTAATACCAAAGCTCGGATACACCTCACTGGGGTAATAGAATACGCCACCGCGAGACACCAGGCTGATGGTTTTAATGGCATTGATATTTTCAGTCGGATTACCTGGCACTAAAAAGAAGTCCGCTAGTTTACCCGGCTCAATACTGCCGCGGTCACTATGGCCGAGGTAATTGGCCATATCATAACTGCCAAGCTTTAACAGCTCGGCCGGGCTAAAGCCCAGTTGCTCATAAAGCTCCAGCTCCCGATGCAGGTTAAATGCACCGCCCAGGTCGGTACCAGGCAACAGTTTGATGCCCCGCGCTTTCATCATTTTTAGTACCGTCAGGATTTGCTCGTAAGCACCGCGGTACGCTTGGTCCTGCTCAGGGCTGGCAATTTTTGCCAGTGACACCTTGGCGCTACGCTGCACACCTGGCGGCATATGTTCGATATAATCTCTCACCCCGGCACGGGTCTCGCCATTACGCGACAACAAAAGATATTCGTGAATAGCCAGGGTGGGGTCGATGGTAACATTATGCTCCACCATCAAATCCAGGGTTTCCTGTACCGCCGGGCTGGTCAAATCCAATGCTGGCAAGCGGTCCAGCGCAGTCAGCCGCAATAAGGTACGAGTGTCTTCATCGGGCTTTAACACCCAACCCAGCATCACCTGATTGATGTGAGTCATTTCATCAAAACCAGCGCGGATCATGGCATTGGCGTTAGAGAACGCTGGCACATGACCTGTTACCCGCATATTCAGACGTTTTGCTTCCTCGGCAATAGCCGGGGCCCACTCCCCTTTCATGCTGTTGTAGAGTTTTACCCCTTCAAAACCGTGCTTGGCATAGGTATGTACCGCTTCAATAGCTTGCTCCTGGCTGGCTACCAAAATACCGTTGTTGTTATTGGACGGGCTTTTGCCTTCAATCATGCCATAGCGGGTAATACGCGGGCCCGCCAGTACACCACTGTCGATTTTGTCTTTAAGTTCATCCAGTACTTCCAGGGCATTGCCCATATCTCGCACTGTGGTTACACCGGCCAGCACATTCATCAGCGCATCGTCATCGCCGGTATGGCTGTGCATCTCATACAGTCCGGCCACTAAGGTGCCGCCTGCACCATCAATTTCGGTTTCACCGGCCTGGGTGGCCACCTCCAATGGCTCAATGGCAGCAATTTTTTCGCCCTCAACCAGCACAGAGACTGGCGCACTCAGGCTTAAGGTTTGAGGTTCAAAAATCCGCACATTGCGGATCCGCACCGCCCCTTGGTATTGATGGGCAAATTCAGATTGAATAGCCTCAAAACGTTCGGTGGAATACTTGGCCGATAATTGGCGCAGCTTGGCTTCATCGGCTTCATAGCCTTCGCGGATCACAATAAGCCGCGGTGTAATATAGGCAAAAAACTGCTTCTTATCGTCCAGGATCAAATAGTCGGGATCCAATTGCGCGCCGCTTAGGGCAAAGGTATTGAGTGTCACCGGCCCCTTGTCGTTATCCAGGGTTAAGGTTTCCAGTGCAGTCAGGCGCATGGTACCGGCCGGCAGCGCTGCCATGCGTTTGCCTTCGGTATTCATCAAGGCCCTTGTCATTATGTAGGCTTGATAAGGGCTGCTGTTTTGCGGCACGTAGAGAGCACTGCTCTCTACTCTGGCTTCTCCCGGACCTGTAGCGTCGCGCCAGGTGGCTTGCCCGGCATGGATCTGCATTTGCTCTTCTACCGGATTACCGAAGGTGGTGTTGCCGCTTATTTGCCAGCTCTGAGGAATGCCCTGGTCATTCAGGCTTATCTGCTCTTTGTAGGCAGGCCCCCGACCATTGCTTTTGAAGTCGAAATCGATGCTGATGTCATTGCCCTGCTGCGTGGCATACAAGTGCCCCACCACATTACCGTTTAATAGCACATTAAAACGTTGTTCCTGCTGAACCTTTGCGGTGTCCGGCTGGCTTTTGGCCACATCCGTCACTGGCGGTTTGGAACACCCGGCCAGCAAGCTCAGTAAGATCCCCAGAGTCACAATACGCATGGCACACTCCCGACTTAATCAGTTTCAGTAAGTCCTCAGTGTATAAGCATATTTTGTTTAGGTACAAGGCTTTGCAAGGCTGGCAAGCTAAGGTGGTTCCGATACTTGTACTAGCTTCGCTTGGGTTTGTTCACCACCATAACCCCGATAATCACCAGGGCAGTACCCACAAATTGCAGTAAAGTCAGGGGTTCGGTCAGGATCAGCCAACTGAAAAACAAGGTGAGAACCGGTCCCAGAGTGCCAATCAACACGGTTCGCGGAGCACCGATACGTCGCACGGCGGCAGACTGAAAGAACACCGGCAGCACAGTGGAGAATACCGCCATCGCAGCACAATACAGGTAGACGGGCATGGGCTGAATTAAGTTTTCCAGCGGATTTACCAGCAGAAAGTGGGTTTGTACGGCCAAAATAGAGACCAACATGGCCAGTACTGAGAAACGCATTGAGCCAAGGCGTTTTATTGAGACTTCAGAAAATGCACTGTAGAAGGCATAGGCCAAAGCCGAGCCAAAAATCAGTAAAACGCCGGTAAGCACGGCTGAATCATCGTCTGACGAACCAAAGTCCGTGGCACATGCCAGGCTAATACCCATAGAACAAAGCAGCAGTGCCAATACCAATCGCTGGTCAAAGCGCTTACCCAAGAACAGCACGCCGAGCAAAATCGTCAGGGTGGGATAGGTAAAAAGGATTAAACGTTCCAGCCCTGCGGTGATATAAGCCAGCCCCATAAAGTCCAAAATGGATGCGCCGTAGTAGCCCGCTAACCCAAGCAGTACCAGCAACAGCCAGTCTTTTCTGGTTAACGCCGGGCCACCGCGCAGCGCCGAAAAGCCGACAATAAAGAAAATCGGAAAGGCAAATAGCATACGCAGGGTAAGCAAGGTCACCGCATCGACCTCGGCACTGGCGTACGCCAGCTTGACGAATATGGCTTTGAAGGAAAAGCCAAAGGCGGCCAGAATGGCCAGACTCACACCAAAACGTTCAGGTACATCGGCCTGCTGCAATCACCACCATCCATAAATCGCTTCTTGTCGGACAGGCATAATGGCGCAGGGCCAGAGTCAGCGCAATCAAAGGCTTAGCACAGAATGTCTGGATGGCTTGACCTAAGTGAATAACCGCCAGGGCAATTAGGTCTGGTGAGTTGCCAGTTAAAGGCGACAGTAGCAGCCCTGGGCATCATCCAAAATGCCCGTCGCAAGCCCGGCACGCTGATAGTTATTTATCGCTGCCACCACAAAACTGTTATTCGCACTGCAATATAATCCAGCACTATAAGGACCCAAATACACTATCTGCTTGTTCTCCCCAACAACCAGAACCGCTGGTGCAGAAGGTAGCCAGACACGCTCCTCGTCTCCCGGCGTTACCACCCGCAAGGTTTTTCCCTGCTTGGCAAAGTCGTGCCGCAGTTCCTCACGATGCTCGCTGGAAAAGGGGTTGCAGTAGCATCCAGGCTCAACAAACTCGATAACTGTATTGTCGGGTAAATCGACAATATAAGCTTGCAGGGCGCTTTGCTGGACGGTCAGCTTCTGCTCCGGGTCAAACCAGCGCAAATGCCTGTCACCCATCAGGAAAAATGCCCCTAGCATATAGAGCAGCCAGATACCGATAGTCACTGGCCATAACCATGCACGCTTCACTGGCTATCAAAGGCCTTAACCTGATTGAACAACACATCGGCAGACTGCGCCACCTGCCCGGCAATGACAGTCGCCTCTTCAATAGCTTGTAGTTCGGCGCTGATGGCTTCTTGCTGGCGCACCGACATATCGGAGACATCGGCGGCAAATTTGGCGCCGTGCTCTGCGCTATATTCCACTTTGGATGTCACGCCTTGTACATCCCCCATTGCTTGGTCTACTTCCTCAATCAGCTTGGTACTCTTACTGATGTCGTCACTCATCTGCGACACTTGCTGTTCAGACTGCGCGAAAGCATCCACAGTGGATCCCACAACCTGCCGTAGCTCAGTGGTCTGCTGCGCGATCACTAAGGTGGCGTCTTTGGTTTTGCCCGCCAACGCTCTGACTTCGTCTGCCACCACCGCAAAGCCCCGTCCCTGCTCGCCAGCCCTAGCGGCTTCAATCGCCGCATTCAAGGCCAGTAGGTTGGTTTGATCAGCAATGCCCTGAATGGAATTGAGCACATCAACAATACGATCTCCCACCTGCTGCAACTGCGCGATCTGAACGCGACTTTGCTGGAACTGGGAGACCAGATTGTCCGCGCTCGCCGATGAGGTTTTCAGGGCCAGATTAACATCGGCGTTTTTTTCCACCACGGAATCAATCAACTTGCTAAGGCTTTGCACGCTGTCACTTAAATTGGCCATATCATCAGCCAAGGCTTCGGCCGTTTGTGACGCGTCCATGGCTGTGGACTTCTGGGTATTGGCAGAAGCATGCAGCTCCTGGGTCAGATTAGCTAGCGTGTCAGACTGTGCTTCCAGATGCCGGGTTTCGTGCGTAACCTTCTCTATTTGCTCATTCAGGGTCTGCAAAAAACCACCAAAGGCTGCCAGATTATGTGTCTGACAGTAGGCAAGCGCCTGTTTCAGGCGAATCTGCTCTGGCTCTGCCAGCATTTGCTCAATACTGGCACGCAGGTGCATGCCCGCCATGCCTTCCTTACGGCTTTGCTCTGCCACCAAGCCAAGAATAATGGCCTCGGTCACGGCGAAAACCGCATGTAAAATCAAAAGTCCCCAGGTGGCATGGCTTTCTTCCAGCACCATCAGTGGCAAACCATTGGTTTGCATGGCAAAAAAGCCGATGTGATGGACAGCAACCACCAGCACCGCGGTAACCAGAACTTTCCAATCACGGTAAACCAACAGGAAAGCCATAAAAGCAAAGACTTCAAAATGGAATTCCAATAGGCCATTACTTTGATGGATATGCAGTGCGGTAAACAACATCAGCGCAATAGCCACCACATGCGGGGTACTGGCAGAATCACCATTCCACTTCATTGCGGCCATAGGCATGGCAGCCAGAGGTAAGCCGATAAGCAGTGCCACTCCCCAGGTGTCATACCAGAACGCCAACAGCAATGTCTCCATTACCAACAGACTGAATATGATGAAGAACAAAGGATGCGATGTTTTATTCCAATACATGACAAAACCTCAAAACATGTGAATGGCGGCTATTGATGCTATTCCTTAATCGGCTTATACGCCAATTGCTGTAGTTCAGATCCTTCAGCTCAGAATATAAGCGAATTTAATTTTAGAACATTTGAGGAAAATCAAAGCTCTTAGACACCTCAAAGCGCATTACTGATAATCATTCTTATTTACACAAAAGAGGTAATTGAATATGATCCCGCTCATCTTAAATTAGATGACCACAAACACAGCTATGCCAAAAACACCGACACTCAGTACCACAGCGCAAGTGGTAAAACTTGCCTTAATCGCCTCTTGTGCAGTGAGCACCACCACCTTTGCCAGCACCATCGAAGACCAGGCAAACAAGGTAGAAGTTATTCAGGTATACGGTAATCAAGGAGTCAGCCGCTCGGCAACCAAGCTCGACTTGACTGTTTATGAAACCCCGCAAACCGTCACTGTGGTATCTCGACCACAGATGGACGATTTTGCCCTGCGTTCGGTCAACGACTTGCTGGCATACACCCCTGGGGTAACAGTGGAAAAGGTGGAAACCGATAGGATCTACTACACCGCCCGCGGTTTCGACGTGGTAAATTTTCAGTACGACGGCATCGGCGTACCTTTTTCTGCCGGTTTATCTCATGGCAACCCAGATACGGCGGTGTTTGAACGGGTGGAAGTACTCAAAGGAGCAGCTGGCTTGGTTACAGGGTTGGCCAATCCTTCGGCCACCGTTAACTACCTACGCAAACGCCCAAACGAGCAGCTAAGCGGTTATGCCAGCCTGTCAGCAGGCTCAGAGAGTCGTTTACGCTTTGAAGGAGATGTATCAGGCAACCTTAGCGATAGCCTAAACGGCCGCGCTGTGGTGGTAAAAGAGCAAGCCGATTCCTATTTGGACCGCAAACAAGACGATAACAGCCTGATCTATTTGGTGGGCGAATACCTGTTTAACGCCAATACTGCCGTTACCCTTGGCCATAGTTACAATCTGAATAAAGTGGACGGCAGTTTATCTGGTGCCCTGCCCCTTTTTTACAGTGATGGCAGCCCGACCGATTTTGACGTGTCTACCAGTACCGCCCCCGAATGGGCCTACCGAGATGTAAAAAACAGCCAGACTTTTGCTGAACTGCGCCATCAGCTTGGCGATAATTGGAGTCTGAATGTGCTGCTTAGCCACAACAAAGTGGTGCAGGATTCAGCTGTGATGTACGTATATGGTGCGCCAGATAAGCACACCGGCCTTGGCATGATAGGCCTGCCGAATCAGTATGATCTGGATGAAACCCAACGTATCGCCGATGTGTATTTAAGCGGTACTTACAACCTGTTCGGTCGCCAACACGAACTGATGGCCGGGATAAACTACGCTCACATTGAGCTCTTTGGTCAGTCGTTTTACGACAATGAATTCAGCGGTGCCATGCTGGGCGCTGACTGGGCAGCGGGAAAAACCCAAATTGGCGAATTTGATCCCTCAGATCCATACAGCAGTGGGCATCAGGATAAGCAGATCCACCGTTCGGTTTACCTGGCAACCCGCCTGCATTTAAGCGACGCATTCTCTTTGTTACTAGGCGCCCGCACTATGTCGGTAGCTCAGCATGGCTATAGCTATGGTACAGACTCAAGTTCTGATGCCACCGAGACAGTGCCTTATGTTGGCGGCTTGTATGAACTGAATGACAGCATGGCGTTGTATGCCAGCTACAGCGAAGTATTTACCCCCCAGTCATTTGTTGACCCGGACTTTAAAGCACTGGGCGTAGCCAAGGGCAACAATGCCGAGATAGGTGCCAAGTTCAATCTGAATAACAATGCCACCGCCACCCTGGCGGTGTTTCGCGCCGATTTGAAAAATGTTGGCGAATTTGCCGCCGTCAATAATGGCGTAAACACTTACCTTGGCCTGGATTATCAATCTGATGGTGCCGAACTTGAATTGGTTGGTTCCATCGCAGACGTGTTTAATGTCAGCTTTGGTTACACCTGGTTAAACAGCGTAGAAGGTCATGAAGGCCAGCAGGTTCGCACTTATGTGCCACGTAACATGGCTAAGCTGTCTGGTGTTTACTACCCCAAAACCTTGTCAGAACTATCGGTGGGGGCGAGTGTAAAATGGCAGGATGATATCTATACTGCGGCACAGCCCACTCAAAGCCGGGAGCAGCCGGGCTATGCGTTAGTGGATGTATTTGTTCGCTACGATGTAAGCGAGAATCTCAATCTGGCGCTCAATGTCACCAACCTGACGGATAAAAAACACCTGGCCAGTCTTTACTGGGATCAGGCTTTTTATGGTGCACCAAGACAAGTTCAGGCTTCACTAACCTGGCGTTACTGATTATCACCCGTTATGAAAAAGGCCACCCTTGGGTGGCCTTTACGCATACGGGAACGTTATTAGAACTTCATCTGCACGCCGGCGAATAAACGACGGCCGTAGTGATTGATAAAGTAAGGGCGATTGCCATCTCCCACATCCGCTTCTTGCTTGGAGTCACTCAGATTAACCCCCTGAAGCAACAAGGTGATGTTGTCATTGAGGTTATAGCTGAGGTTGGCATCCAACTGGCCGTAGCCTTTCTGATACCAGCGCATATCCCCTACCACCCCGGCGTAGTAACTGCCGCGATAGTTGTATGACAGACGTACTGAGATATCACCTTTCTCGTAGTAAGCCGTGGCGTTGTAGGTGTCTTTTGAGTTGTTGGGCAACTCTTTACCTTCTTCATCCATGTCCGCATCGGCGTAGGTATAGTTGGCCAGTACCCCAAAGCCGTTGTCAAAGTCATGCTGGATGTTGACTTCGATACCCTGGTTTACCCCACCGTTACTGTTTACCGGTGTTTTCAGGTTGTACTCGTCCACATTACCTTCATCATCGGGCAGCATAACCGGGAAGTACTGTTCATCGATGTAAGTGCTGATGTCCTTGTAGAAGAAGGCCAGTGACAAAATCGACGATTTAGTGAAATAGTACTCGGCCGAGATGTCATACTGGGCGGCACGGTAAGGATCCAGATAAGGATTGCCCTGGAAACCCGGGTTTTTCGGGTTGGACCAGGCACTCTTACGATAACCCCTACGGCTGGTCAGCAGATCATAGTCAGGTCTGGACATGACCTTGGCCGCTGCGAAACGGATGATCACATCATCATCAAGCTGATAATTCAGGTTTAAGCTGGGCAATACATCTGAGTAATCGCGTTCAACAATCACAGGTACCCACACCCAGGATGCCGGATCCCAGGTATATTTCATCCAGAAATCCACCCCTTCGCTGCGCTGATCGGTACGTGCATAACGTACGCCCAGGTTTCCGCTTAGCTTATCAAAGGCAAAGTTACCCTGCACATAAGCACTAGTGGTCTTTTCGGTCAGATCAAAACCATACTGCATATGGTCATATTCGCGCAGTGGTGCCGTAGTGGCGGTCCACTGATCCCAACTGGCATAACGGAACTGGTACAAGTCAGACTGCTCACGGCCTTCGCCCATAAAGTCGTCCACCAGCGAACCGTCGGTGAAGTCAGCCAGGGTCATGGCCCCTACATCATTGGGGTGCCATACCACTTTGTACAAGCCGGAGGTTTTGTTGTGGTCGCGGTATTTCACCCCAAAGTCCACAGAGCGCAGCCATTCAGAGTCTAGCAACCAGTTAACGTCGGTTTGGATATAGCTTTCTTTTTGCGCATTGCTGATCAGGTTTCTGTGGGTATACAGACCGCCGTAACCGGCGGGCGTCAGGTCATCGGGCAGGTCGTAATGAACCTGACCGCCACTAAGATCAAAACCTACCAGAGCTGAAGACTGAAACTCTACCTGATCATCCTGAATATCCCCCTCGGCACGAGTATGGCCAAGCTGCGTGGTCCAGGTAAAGTTATCACCACGGTATTCCAGATGCAGATCATGCACTTTGGTTTCATAGCTGCCATCGTGGCTACCAGCGCTATACAGCACTTCCTTGGCCCAGTTTACGTCGGCGTCATTGGCCTGCACCTGACCAGATACAATAGTGTCACCCACCACCTGAGCGTTAGTGATGTCATTGACACTACCAACCACATAGGCACCGTTGGCCACTTGCTTATTGCTGACATCGACCTTGGATAACATGTTGTTGAAGGTCAGCTTCAGATTATCGGTGGCCGCATATTCAAAAGTGGCGGTAAAAGTGTTCAGATCTTTATCTGATTCATAGCGGGAAGCTCTGACCTCAGAGGGGGCATACAAGGTTTTTCCGTCAACCTGCGCCTCAACAAAACCGGCGGTATTTAAGCGGTCACGACGAATACTGTTGTCTTTGTAAACCGCACCGACGTTCAAACCAAAGTTGCTGTCTTCATTCTTCCAGGAATAGAAACCAGACAGCAATGGGCTGTGCTCACCGCTACTTTCCTGATAAGCATCACGGGCCGACAGCACCAGATAGTTTTTGTCGGTTGATAATGGCTTACGGGTTTTCACAATGACGGTTCCGCCGATAGAGCCTTCGTCTACCTTGGCCTGCGCGGATTTATGCACTTCCAGGGTTTCCACCACTTCGGCGGGCAACAATGAATAGTTAAAGCCACGAGACGGCGTCAAAATGGAGGTGGATGCGGTGGCAGACGCCACATTCTGACCATTCAATAGAGTCAGATTCAAGTGAGGAGCAGTACCACGAATGCTCACCTTGTCACTCTCACCGTCGGTTTTTTCCACCTGCACACCAGTAATACGCGACATGGCATCGGCAACGGTTTGATCGGGGAACTTACCAATATCCTCGGCTGAAATAGCATCCACTATGGTGCTGGATAAGCGCTTGATGTTTAAGCTTTTCTGCACCGAGCCGCGGAAGCCTTTGACTTCCACTACTTCGACTTCAGCCTGCTTTTCTTCAGCTTGCTTTTGTTCTTGCGCCAGGGCAGGTAGGGCACCGGCAATCAGAGCCGCTTGCACGGCCAACAGAATCTTATTGTGCTTACGCATTGTCATGATGTTCTTTTCCTGTAATGCAGCGTGTTCTCATTAACAACGCTACAGCAAAGAATTATTTATTACAACATTTCGATCACAATAAGAATAAACTACCTTTATACAGTCGAACAGCGATGCCAGACAAACTTAAGGAAAATAGAGACTAATAGCCGCTGCAGCCCTTCAACGAACCAAAATGGCTTTGCTCGCTGTGGCTAACTCTGGCGGGAGAAAACGCCTCGCAGCACATGCTGCGAGGCTGATAATCAGATACCGTAGGGTTTGGTATCCAGGGCTTGACGTGCATCACGCTCGCGGGTGCGGCGCTCTTTTTCAGTTTCAAGCTGCTGACGCTCTTGTTTGAGCTTGGAAGGGGCTGCCGGAATAGGCTTGCGCGGCATACGCTCATCGGCCATCGCGGCTTCATAGAGGAAACCGGCCATAATCACCGAGGCCTGCTTAAGGTCGTCTTCAATCACGTGATCGATAGAGTCGATATGGGTGTGGTGCAACCTGGTGCTGTAATCCAGCGGATCCTGGATGAACTGGAAGCCAGGCAAACCAACATCGTCAAAAGATTCATGATCCGTGCCGCCGGTGGACAAATTCGAAATCGCGCCTGTGCTCAGGTCGGTATAAGGGCCGAACCAATCATTGAACATGGGTTTGACCGCCACATTGCCCTCGGTATAAATACCGCGGAATCGCCCACTGCCATTGTCCATATTGAAGTAGACAGACAGCTTGTCATAGGCCGGTTTAGTTTCAATTGGCCAGCCAGGACTTTTCCACAAGTAGCGGGGCAACGCACGCTCGGCTTTGTCAGTCGGCTCTGGACGAGTGGCAAATTGCTCTTCCACATACGCGCGCGAGCCGTGCAAACCTTGCTCTTCACCCGACCACAGCGCAATGCGTATAGTGCGTTTGGGCTGAACATCCAACGCCTTTAAGATACGCACCGCTTCCATCGCCACAGCAACACCAACGCCATTGTCTACTGCGCCGTCACTGGCATGCCAGGAGTCCAGATGCCCACCTACCATAACAATTTCAGGATCACTGTCAGAGCCAGGAATCTCAGCAATGGTGTTATACGCATCGGTATGCTCGTCGTGGAACCTGGCTTTGATATCCAGAGCAAGCTTGGGGGTTTCCTTGCGATCCAACATACGCTGCAGCAGGCTGTAATCTTCCTGCTCAATAATAATGGCCGGTACCGGGAAGGTTTCACCAACCCTGTGGCTCTTACCAAATACCCTGACCAAACCACCCTGACGGCTGGAACGATAGATCACCCCTGCCACCTTTTCTTTAGCCAAAAAGGCTTCCAACGCCTTGTTGAAGTTGTAGCTTTGCAGGCGGCTGTCTTTACGCGCCGGTGTCATCCAGCCTTCGTGGCTGGCGGGACGACTTGGGTCAAACTCTTTCAGGTCGCTGAGCTTTTTGCTGTCGTGACGCTCGAAAATAATGGTTTTCGGTTTGCCGATAGGTGGTGGATCGCCCATTAACAGGATTTTACCTTTCAGCTTACCTTTATACTGCTGTAACTCCGCTTCAGTCACCGCATCCAACATGACCACTTCACCCTCAATGCGGCCTTGCGTGCCAGGCGTCCAAGCCACAGGAATACCGTGCAAAGACTCGTCACGAGGCGCAATCAGATTGATGCTGGCTGAATCATGAGACCATCCTCGGCCAAAATCGAAGGGGTCCAGATGTGCGTTCTTCAATCCCCAGCTCTTTAATTGCTCCATGGTCCAGCGGTTGGCTTCATCCATCTGCGGAGAATTGGTAATTCTGGAGCCGATTTTATCGGTCAGGTGCTCTAAGGTATGCATCACATGAGAATTATAAAAACCCTCATTGCGGATCTTATTCGCCATATCCAAATCAGCGGCATGTACTGCACCGACAGATAAGCAGGCCAATGGAACAAAAAGACGTTTCATGCTTGAGTAATCCTTTAATTGTTATTCTAACCTCACCAGGAGACTACCGAGAATATCAAGCAGATACCATGCAACTTGCGACCAAATCCCGGATCACAAGTTTAACGCCATCTTTACCTCCGCCGTTATCTCTGCTTGTCCACATCGACATCCAGTAGCTCTTCCAGCTCCAGCTCAAAAGGGTTCATCAAACCCTCCACGCCCCACTTCATCAGTTGCGCTCGCCACATTGCATCTTGCTTGGATACCGCAATAAATTCGTTTATCAAGCGCAGTAATTCCGCATACTCAGCACTGGCCAGCACGTGGCGGGAATAGCCGTCGTGAGGCTCACTGGCCACATACAACAAAGTTTCATCCAAGCCGTTACTTCGCCAGTAGTACCAAGCTGAACGCTGCATAATAAACAAATCAACCTCTTGCTGGAGCAGCCGCTCGTAGTTCTGATTATCGTTGTCAGCATCAATACGCGTTAACTTGCCCTCATCACTCAGTTCATTCAGCCCTTTATAGTAAAAGCCTCGCCGCCCACCTAAACGATAACCAATCAGGTCGGACGGCTTGTGATAGTCAATTGGCTGCTGCTTACGGCTAACCAGAATATCTGCATCCCAAAAAATCGTATCAGACGAGAGAAGCATGGGGTCCCGGCTGACAAAGAACAGCGGGTTGGCCCATAAAATAAGGTAGGGGTTACCTTCTTCAATCCGTTGATTCAAGACGCCTCTTTCTATGTGCTCAACTCGCAGTTGAATTTTAGACTGCCACTGATTGAAGCGGTCAACCCAAGCTCGACTGAGATCCGTTGGCTGATCTGGCAGGAAAAATGGGGGATCCGAATGGTAAGTATAAATAACCACCTGTGGCGAAACCGTTTGGGAAACCTGACAACCGCTGAGTAAAAACACAAAAAAGACTAGATATCGCGTCACGCACACCTCAGTTATCGAAACGACCCGCCGCGTTATAAACAGCATAGAAGCTGGTATAGGATACAATCCAATCTTATCGAGCTTTTTTGCACAGGCCAGCAATTTTTCTTGAGGAGCCGGAAACAGTCTCCTACGCTGTAGGCCATACAATCCTAAATCAGTCTGCCCCATGACCACCCTGGATACCCCAAACACTTTGCATATTCGCTGCGGCAGCGATATTCAGCGAGGCCTTCAGGCAGCCGGCTTTATTGGCGATTTTCTGGAATTTTCTGACCCTTTTTGCCAGGGACCGGTTGGCGGTGACGGTGACTGGACAGCCAGACGCAATGCATTCTTGGCAACCCACTACGAAATCCCCCTGGCTGACCTGCAACAACGACAAACGCTAGCTTACAAGCGCCTTTGCTCGGTTTCTCAGTATGCCCATATCGTCTTGTGGTTTGAGCATGACAACTATGACCAGCTTATCCTTGCCTATTTATTAACCCGACTGGCGGATGCCAATCTGGGAACTCGTCTGGAACTTATTTGTATTTCTGCCTTTGCTGGCATCGAACCTTTTATCGGCCTGGGCCAGCTTTCCCCGGATCAGCTAGAACAGCTATACACTGAACAGCGTCAGGTGGTATCTGCCGCTCAGTACCAGGAGGCACATAAACTGTGGTATGCCTTTGAACAGGGCAATCTGACCGAGCTAAACCGCATTATTCGTCAGGGCACACAAGCACTGCCGTTTTTGGCTGCTGCGCTGAAACGGCAAATGCAAGAACTGCCCTGGACAGACTGCGGCATGGGCCTGACCTTACAGTTAACCTTGCAAATGCTTCGGGACAAAGGCCCTTGCACTTGTGGGCAGCTATTTCGCGAATTGACACTAAAGCTTGAACCTTTGCCTCACCTTGGCGATTTGATGTTTTGGGCGCTGCTTAAACAAGCAGCTGTGCAAGGTCTGATTGAGATAGCGCCATCACGCACAGACTGGCCACAGCGTATGGTCAGTATAGCTACGCCCACTGGTGCAACCAGTACAAGCAGTTGGTGGGTCGGTCCCTTTGATATCAACAGAACAGATTGCCCACGCTGGGATCCAGTCACCGGGCAAATTGTTGTAACAGAGTAGCAGACTGATTAAGGCATGCATGCCTGGCATTTTGTTACATTTATCCCACGCCCTGGTGGGAATTTTTGTCAAAAGCAGCACTCAGAGCCTCTTAGTAACAAGGACTGAATTCACTATGAAACTAAAATTAAAAAATTTGCTAAAAGAAAACAAAGGCCTGCTGATTTTTATTGCGCTGATGCTGGTGTTTCGCAGCGCAGTAGCGGATTGGAATGACGTTCCTACCGGCTCCATGAAGCCAACTATCCTCGAAGGTGATCGTATTTTGGTTAACAAAATGGCCTACGATATTCGCCTTCCTTTTAGCCAGATTTCCCTGAAAAAACTCGCCGACCCGGCCCGTGGCGACATTATTGTGTTTGAGTCACAAAAAGCCGGCAACCAGTTAGTTAAACGGGTTGTGGGAATACCCGGAGATGTGGTGGAAATGCGAGATAATCGACTGTATATCAACGGTGAAGCGCTCACTTATGTCACCCAGCGGGCACACACAAACGGGCAGGATCTGGTTGAAAACTTAGTTGGCATAGAGCATAGCGTGCGGATTAAACGCGGCCACCAGCCCCTGGCAAATTTCCCGCCGGTTCAAGTACCAGAAAATGCATATCTGGCACTGGGAGACAATAGAGATAACAGCGCCGACTCCAGAGTTATCGGCTTTGTACCCCGACATGAGATTCGTGGCCGTGCCCATCATGTGCTGTTCAGCCTCAACTACGACAACTTTTATTTGCCACGTGGCGACCGTTTCTACCATCCCATTTAATCCATCTAATCGCGGTACCGATGCAAAGTGCCGCGATTCCTCCATTCTCTTTCATTCTCAGACAAGACGACAAATTCACCTTGACGCAATGCCCGATACTCCGGCAAACAAACTCTGTTTTGCGTTGATAAAAATGCACAGATCTGTCTACCATATAAATATACAGACTTGTCTACTTGAGGTAACCTTTGAAATATGCTCGCTTAGTCTTAACTCACCCGGCCCTGATTGCAGGAATTGGCGCCACCCTTTGCACCTTGGTGCTCACCCATCTGGATGAATGGCAGCATGAGTTGTGGCTGATGGCCCCCTTTGGTGCAACCATGGTTATTCTGTTTGGTTTACCCGCCAGCCCGCTTGCGCAGCCTAAAAACATTATCCTTGGCCACCTGCTGACAACTTTAGTTGGCCTGGTAGTACTGCATACCTGGGGAATGACGCCACTGAGCCTGAGTGTTGCTGTTGGCATGGCAATCAGCTTGATGCTGCTAACCAAGACCACGCATCCTCCGGCCGGTGCCAATCCACTAGTGGTAATGCTAACGGCCCAGGATTGGCCTTTCCTGATTGCACCTGTACTAACTGGCGCTTTGCTTATTACCTTAAGTGGCTGGCTGTATCACAAGTGGGTTAGCGGTCAGCCTTATCCGGTCAGGCAAAACTAGAATTCCCCCCTTGGCGTTATCCGATAAAGCCGGTATAACCCTGAGCAACAAATGGATGGAGCGGTTTATGAGTAAAATCAGTCTGGAACAATGGAAAATGTTTGTCGCCGTAGTTGAAGGCGGAGGCTTTGCCCAAGCCGGAGAATTGCTGTTTAAGACACAACCGGCCATCAGCCATGGGGTGCGCAAGATTGAGCAGTTGCTGGGTAAATCACTATTTGATATTCAGGGTAGAAAAGCTGTACTAACCCCTTTTGGTGCTACCTTGTTACCCCAGGCCAAACATCTGGTCAGTCAGGCTAATGATCTGGAAAACCAAGCCATGAGCTTCACTCAGCCAGCCAGACTTATCAGCATAGCCGTCGATGTTTTACTTCCCAGTGATAAATGGTTAGGAGCGTTAAACAAGGTACTTGAAAGGTTTCCTCGCACACAGGTTAAAGTTCAACACAGCAGTTTATCCAGGGCGGCTGAACTTCTGGAAGACGGACAGGTTGAATTAGCCATTGCCAGTCGCCTGCCCGGTCACATCCTCAGTCATCCCTTAACAGATATTAAACTGGTCGCCGTCGCCGCCTCGTCGCACCCCCTGGCAAAAGAAGCCAGCCTGAATATTGAAGCGCTAACCCCATACCGACAAATTGTTATTTCCGATATGGGCCTGCGCAGCAATGCCAACTCTGGGTGGCTGGGCAGCGATCTTCGCCTGTCGGTTCAGGATATCCCATCCGCGTCGGCGGCAATAAAGTCCGGGTTGGGCTTTGCCTGGCTGCCTGAGTGGGCCATAACGGCTCCCTTGGCACAAGGCGTAATGCAGAAACTGGCGTTAACTGACGGAGCAAGTAGGCACGTTTCCCTGCAGTTGGGCTACTATCCCAATGTGAAGGATGATGAATTACTTATGACCTTACGGGATGCCCTGCTCAGTACATAAGTTATTTGCATCAATAACCCAAAAAAGCCTCATTATTCATTCAGACTGACATTATTTACTCTGCCTGCACTTGAGCCAGAAGAGTAAAACACAATGCAAGTAGAGTTTTTCCACGACGCCGTATGCGGCTGGTGTTATCTGCAGTCACCGCGACTGCGCAAGGTAGCCCAGAATCTGAATATCAAAATTGTACATAGGGCCTTTGTCCTACAGCGCAATGAACAGGAAATGATTGCCCGTTTTGGCTCCATGCAAAGCGCCAAGGATGAAATCCTGCGGCACTGGCAGGCCTGTCAGCAACATGCCGAGCAACCGGAACGGTTCAATATTGAAGGTATGCGAGCCAAACCTTTCAATTACCCCAGCGGCTATCAGGCAGCATTAGCAGCCAAGAGTGCGGAAATTCTGGCTGGTCAGGCCGGTCACTGGCAGTTATTCGATGCCATTCAAACTGCCCATCTTAAGGAAAATCGCAATATAGCAGACACAGACACGCTGCTGGATATCGCCACGGAACAAGGATTCGAGCGCGCGGAAATAGCCAGGTTGATGAGTAGCGAACCCATTATCCATGCCGTTGAGTCAGACAACCTAAGGGCCAGACAAATTGGTGTGCGCTCTATACCCAGCCTGTATATCAACAATCAGCGGTTGATTTCACAAACCCTGACTCAGGGCGAGATGTATACCCTTTTTCACAACCTGAACAAGCTTGAAGGTGCTCTGGTATGAACAAATATTCATTGATAAATCTGCCCATTTTAGTCGCGCTGCAATTACTAACGGCCCAAAGTTTGGCTCATCAAAACGCTGACACCCGGGTTTCTGCAGATGCGCAGGTTGGTAAAAGTCCTTGGGGCGAGGAGGATCAATTAGGTCGCCTTAACCTAATGGAACAAATTGACCGAACTAAACTACTGGCCACGGCTGATTGGTCTGAGGTGCATGACCTGTCGGTTGACTATTTTGTCGGCATGCCGAGCTGGCAGGCTGCAGGTGATCCAAGCTACCAGATATGGATGACGCACACTCCCCGGGGCGCCGTAGTTGATAACGTGCTCGGGCAGGGTGAAGCCATCAACAAACATGTGAGCTATTCTGGCAGTGCTATATCTATGTATACCCACACGGGCACACATATCGATGCCCTCAGCCATTTTGGTCTGAACGGACAGATCTACAACGGCTTTAGCGCAGATCAACACTTAGGAGACAGAGGCTGGCGTCGCAGTGGCGCAGAGACGCTTCCGCCTATCATTGCCCGCGGCGTGATGATAGATATTGCTGCTAGTTTAGGCGTTGATCAATTAGCAGATAATTACAGGATCAGCGCTGAAGATATAAAGCTGGCCTTGCAAAAACAGCAAGTTGCTTTGCATAAAGGCGATGTGGTGATGATTCGAACCGGGCGTATGCAAAACTACGCGCAGGCCCAGCAGTTTATGCACAATGCCCCGGGACTTGGCATGCAGGCAGCCCGCTACCTGGCAGAAGAAGGGAACGCCATGCTGGTAGGGGCTGACAACCTAAGCTTTGAAGCCTTTCCTTCTGAGGTGAGCGGTAACTATGTACCAGTCCACACGTATTTATTGGCACAGCAAGGGATCCCAATCATGGAATTGGTTAATTTGGAGTCCTTGGCCAAACAACGAATCTATGAGTTTGTATTTATAGGTGCCTCACTCAAACTAAAGGGTGCAGATGCCGCACCAATGCGCCCTTTGGCTATTCCGCTACGTCGTTAATTAATTGGGCAGGAAGCATGGAAGTAGCCTCCTGTCCAGTTCAGCTTATAGATCCAGATCAAAAAACAGGCAGAAAGCTGATATTACTATGGTAGCCACACAATTAGTGTGGTTAAAAAGCCTGAGATAACTGATGCTGGATCCATCCCTGCCGCTAAGTACACTGCTAGATGCCATGCCCGATGCGACACTGGTGGTCAATAATCAGGGGCAAATATTGATGTGTAACCGCCAACTTGAGCAGATGTTTGGCTATCCCAACCAGTCTTTAGTCGGCGAACCCGTGCATACTTTGATTCCAAGCGAATACCATACTAAGCATGCCAAACATGTGCATGAATACATGCAGTACCCGAGACGCAGAATGATGGGCTCGGTGATGACCTTGTACGGGCAGCACCTAAATGGCCAGACATTCCCAGTGGATATTATGCTCAGTCCACTGGAATTGGATGACGAAAGATTTGTGATATGTACTATCCGCGAGATGCGCGAGGTAAAACAAATGCAGGATGCACTGACCGAAGCCCTGCGCCGCGAGCGGCAATTGGCCCGCAGAGATCCACTAACCCAATGTGCCAATCGCCGTGCATTTACCGAGATGGTGGAATACGAGATTGAGCGTTGCAGTCGTTATCATCGGCCTTTCAGTATCGCTTTTGTAGCATTAGGTAATTTTAAGCGGGTCAATGAACATGAAGGACATTTGGTTGGCGATCAATTGCTCCAATCTATTGCCAGACAATTGGAAGGTGCCCTGCGAAGCAGCGACACTGTGGCAAGAATTGACGGCGACGAATTTGCCCTGCTACTGCCCGAGGCCCCGCAGGATCTTGCTAAAGGCATACTGGACCGCTTACATAGACAATTATTGGATAGCCTAGCCAGTCGTTACAGCCCTGTTTCTGTGAGTATCGCCGTTTTGGTCTGCGAGCAGGCGCCGGACCATTTAGATACTTTACTGAAATCTTTGTACAACCTTATGAGTGAGGTAACGCAGGAGAGCAAGGGGTCTATCCGTTACTGCCAG
Source organism: Bowmanella yangjiangensis (assembly GCF_018531185.1). Taxonomy (NCBI): domain Bacteria; kingdom Pseudomonadati; phylum Pseudomonadota; class Gammaproteobacteria; order Alteromonadales; family Alteromonadaceae; genus Bowmanella; species Bowmanella yangjiangensis. Next base: position 861,384 of record NZ_JAHDJU010000001.1, on the reverse strand, counting down.
TATCCTCAGCGCTAAACCATTCCCGGAAGAATACCTTGGCAGGTGCCGTTTCAAACTGCTTATGTAAAGGGACGAACAGCGGTTTCTGCAAAAGACCATCCCAGGAATCCAGCAGTTGTTCGACATTTTGGTCTGTCATCCGGCAACATTCCTGATAACGACTTAGCAACTGGGTTAACGACTTACCATAGTCTTGCTGTAATTGGCGATCTGCCAACACAAAAAACCAGGCACCTCCCCAATATGCTGGCGGATACTGACGATTTTGCATTAGCCTGCGCGCCACCGTCGCGGCACTGTACTGGCTATTGTACCAGCGTACCTGTGGAGCAATTTTGGCTCGATAAGCGGCTTCCAGACTCGTATCCAACACACCAGCTTCTGCCATTATCTGATATTGCATAAAACTGGCAAAACCTTCGGCAAACCAGCTGTTCCAGCTGCCAAGGTAGGGAATAGCAAGGTGGCTAATCTCATGATAGGCAGTCCAATCATCGATAAACTTCTGCTCAGTAAAACGCGGATCTACATAAAAATGCACCGTTTGACGCCCTTCACGCCAGGTATTTGCCCAAGGCACCGGCTGATTGGCTTTGCGAGGATGCAATATCAGTTGCATCTCGAAGGGATAGGGCCCAAGTGTCTTTCGAGTGGCACTAACGGCATGTTCAAGCCATTGACTCAACTTGGCTTGCTGTATTTCATCAAAAGCCTGTCGCCCTTGAATTTGATAGCCACCGCTCTGCCCGGCCCAGGCAAACCAGTTGAACATCAACAATAACCACAAACAAATGGAACGCATAGTCCTGAATAAATTGAGAAACATCGCCTAATAGTGGCAGGCGTTGCTCAGACAACAAGCCCTGTCATCGTCTGCCCCCTGTCGTTGGTCTTGTTATCTCGCGCTTATTCCATCTCTGCAGTGTGAACATCGGCAATTTTACTTTTATCACAGGTCGCCAGCATTTTAGCCATGGCATCCGGACAATAGCCTTTACGGCAGCAACGTGACAGGTCAGCAAAATGCTGATTAGCGCGCTTGCGCAAAAGGTCGCCAATCACCCCACGAAGCCACATCAAACCTTGATCGCCATCCTGACGTTTATGCCAGAGCATGCCTAATTGGGTGGGCGGTAACTCAATGGGAGTTTCATATACCGCCAATTCGCCATTAAAGATTTCCTTTTCCACGGCCATGGACGGCACCACACAGATAAGATTGCTATCTCTTAACAGGGGGGCCACCGCAGAGAAATGGTTCACTGACATGGCAACCCGTCTGGTCATACCCAATTGCAGCAGCGCGATATCGGTGATGCCAGTGGTATCGCCGGACATGGATACCAACAGATGTTCGGCACGGATAAAATCTTCCAGACTCAGTTCTTCACCAGCAAGGGGATGACCTGGGCGCATGGCGCACACATAACGCGGGGTGAACAGGTATTCGCTGCGGATCACGCTGGACACCATAGTTTGCCCTGCCGCAATCATATCCACTTCGGCATCGTTCAGGGCTTTTTCGTTATTCACTATGGTATTGGGAATGGCGTGGATATTAATGTTAGGTGCGTGCTGTTCAATGTAACGTCGCAGCGGCGACCACACCATGCTAACGGTAATATCAGAAATCACCAGGCGAAAGGTACGTGTCGCCGTAGCCGGATCAAAAGATGTCGGGTCGACAGCATCCTCCAATTGACGCAAAGGATCACGGATCTGGCTCCACAGGTTTTGTGCAAATACGGTAGGCTGGATGCCCCTGCCGTCTTTCACAAACAGCTCATCTTTCCAGGCGCTACGCATTCTGGATAGCGCATTTGACACCGCAGGCTGGGTCATGGCTAAACGGTCGGCTGCCCGGGTAATAGCGCCTTCCGTCATGATGGCGTCAAAAATCATCAGTAGATTCAGGTCTTGATGTCGCATCACATACTCCTATCCCATATTGCGCCGCATAATACATCAAATATCATGATATGTATCATGCAAAATTATAATTTTTTTTATAACAACTAAACTCCCATACTTGCCAGCGTCGCAAATGGCTTATGGAGAGACACATGTCCACTAAACACATACTCGCAGTTGCCCTTTTGGCAGGAACTGTCAGTTTACTCAGCGCCTGTGGTACGGAACCATCCGGCGCACCACAAATGCACGCCCCGCAAGTTTCCGTTGCCCCGGTTATCAGTCAACGTATTACCGAATGGGACGAGTTTACCGGCCGGCTGGAAGCACCACAAACCGTGGAACTGCGCCCCAGAGTGTCCGGCTATATTGATATGGTCGCCTTTGAAGAAGGCGCTTTGGTCAAAGCCGGCGATCCCTTGTTCTTTATTGATAACCAGCCTTTCAAAGCCGAAGTTCGACGCTTGGAAGGAGAACTGGAGCAAGCACAAAGCCAAGTAGAATTGGCAAAAAGTGAGTACGCTCGCGCGCAGAAATTGGCTGCGCAATCGGCAATATCAGAGGAGATACTGGATAATCGCCGCGCTCAGCTTCAACAGGCCACCGCCCGCATTCACTCGGTTAGTGCCGCACTCGACGTAGCTCGCTTGAACCGTGGCTATACCCGTGTGGAAGCACCGATTTCAGGCCGCGTATCACGCGCCATGATTACCAAAGGCAACTACGTGAACGCCGGTCAAAGCCTGCTCACCACTATCGTCTCCACCGACAAGGTGTATGCCTACTTTGATGCAGACGAGCAAACCTACTTGCAGTACCTGAAACTGGCTAAAGAAGGCAGCCGCGCCAGCGCCCGTGATGGCGAACACCCGGTATTTATGGGACTGGCAAATGACAAGGGGCATCCGCATCAGGGGGTGGTGGATTTTATGGATAACCAGGTGAACCCCGCCACAGGCACCATCCGCGCACGAGCGGTTTTTAACAACAGCGAAGGGCAATTCCTGCCCGGCCTGTTTGCCCGCATCAAGCTGACCGGCAGTGCCAGCTATAACGGTATTTTGATTGAAGACAGAGCCATTGGCACTGACCTTAGCAACAAGTTTGTACTGGTATTGGATGAAGCCAATCAAGTGCAATACCGCGCGGTAGAGCTGGGTGAGAAGCTACAAGGCCTGCGCATCATCAAGTCCGGCTTAACCGCTGCTGACAAGATTGTTGTAAATGGTCTGCAACGGGTGCGTCCTGGCAGTGAAGTGAATCCCCAACTGGTGAATATGACCAGCCCACAAAAACTGGAGCAACTACAAGCCATGCAAGACCGCCTGGATACCCTCCTTCCCGGTACTCAACTGGCCAGACAGTCGGGTTTGACCGGCGAGTTCGGAGGCTAAAATGAACTTTTCCCAGTTCTTTATTCAGCGTCCCATTTTTGCCGGTGTATTGTCGCTGATGATCTTTATCGCAGGCGCCCTGGCGGTCTGGAAACTCCCCATCACTGAATACCCGGAAGTGGTGCCGCCCACGGTAGTGGTCACAGCCAACTATCCCGGTGCCAATCCCAAAGTGATTGCTGAAACAGTGGCATCCCCATTGGAGCAGGAAATCAACGGCGTGGAAAATATGCTGTATATGTCTTCCTCTGCCACCTCTGATGGGCGTATGACACTCACCATCACCTTTGCCATAGGCACAGATCCGGACGATGCCACGACCTTAGTACAAAACCGTGTTAACCGCGCCATTCCACGCCTACCGCAGGAAGTACAGCGCTTAGGTGTGGTAACCGAGAAGTCCTCACCGGATCTGACCATGGTAGTGCACCTGATTTCCCCGGATGAGAGATACGATATGTTGTATCTGTCCAACTATGCACACCAGAACGTAAAAGACGAGTTGGCACGCATCGAAGGCGTAGGTAGCACCCAGCAGTGGGGCGCTGGCGAATTCAGCATGCGTGTTTGGCTGGATCCTGAGAAAGTGGCGGCCCTAAACCTAAACCCGGGTGATGTGGTTGCTGCAATACGCGCGCAAAACCAGCAGGCCGCGGCCGGCAGTCTCGGCGCACAGCCAGCCGGGGATAGCGATTTTCAATTGCTGATCAACGTGAAAGGCCGTCTGGCAGATGAAGAAGAGTTCGCCAATATCATCATCAAAGTCGGTGAAGATGGGCAGATCTCCCGTATTCGTGATGTAGGTCGGGTTGAACTGGGCTCCAGCTTCTATGCCTTGCGTTCTTTACTGAATAACCAACCAGCGGTAGCCATTGGTGTATTTCAGGCACCGGGCTCTAACGCCATCCAGATCTCAGATGATGTACGGGCCAGTATGGCCGAACTGAAGAAAACCTTCCCACAAGGCGTGGACTACCAGATTGTTTATGACCCAACAGTGTTTGTGCGCGGTTCCATTAAAGCCGTGATCAATACCCTGCTGGAAGCCATATTACTGGTGGTGTTGGTGGTTGTGCTGTTCCTGCAAACCTGGCGCGCCTCAATTATCCCTTTAGTGGCAGTACCTATCTCACTGGTTGGTACCTTTGCCATTATGCATCTGATGGGCTTTTCCCTGAACGCTCTCTCGCTGTTTGGTCTGGTTCTGGCCATAGGTATCGTGGTGGACGACGCCATAGTGGTAGTCGAAAACGTTGAGCGTAACATCCATGACGGTTTAAGCCCGATAGAAGCGACCAAACAGGCTATGCGCGAAGTAACCGGGCCTATTGTGGCTACTACCTTAGTGCTGGCGGCAGTATTTATTCCCACCGCCTTTATGTCGGGGTTGACCGGCCAGTTCTATAAGCAGTTTGCGTTAACCATCACTATCTCAACAGTCATCTCAGCCTTTAACTCCCTAACCCTCAGCCCTGCCCTGTCGGCTTTGTTACTGAAAAGCAAAGACGCCCCCAAGGACTGGCTAACCCGAGGTATGGACAAGGTCTTCGGCGGCTGGCTGTTTGGTCCATTCAACCGTTTGTTTGACCGTGGTGCCAAAGGTTACACCCAAGGTGTGGGCAAGCTGGTACGTATGAGCGGTATTATTCTGGTGCTGTATGCCGGCCTGATGGCGCTGACCTATCAGCAGTTCTCAAGTACCCCAACAGGTTATGTACCGGGTCAGGACAAAATGTATCTGGTGTCTTTTGCCCAGCTACCGGATGCCGCCTCTTTGGACAGAACCGAAGCGGTGATCCGCGAGATGTCAGACATTATGCTTAAACACCCAGGTGTCGCCAATGCCGTGGCCTTCCCGGGCTTGAACATCAACGGCTTTACCAATAGTCCCAGCAGCGGCATTGTATTTGCTGCACTAAAACCTTTTGAGGAACGAAACAGCCCTGAACTTTCTGCCGGTGCCATTGCTGCACAATTAAATCAGCAGTTTGGCGCTATTCAGGGAGCCTTTATCGCCATTTTCCCACCGCCACCAGTGCAAGGGCTAGGCACAATTGGCGGCTTCAGGTTGCAAATTCAGGACAGAGCTGGTCTTGGTTATGAAGAGCTGTATCGCGTCACCCAGGAAGTTATAGGTAAAGCCTGGGCCGCCCCAGAGCTCACGGGTAATTTCACCAGCTTCCAGGTCAATGTGCCGCAACTTGATGTGGAACTCGACCGAACCAAAGCCATGAGCCAGGGCGTGGATATGAATACCCTGTTCCAGACGATGCAGGCTTATCTTGGCTCTGTGTATGTGAACGACTTCAACCAATTTGGCCGTACCTATCAGGTCAATGTGCAGGCAGACGAGCGTTTCCGTCAGGAGCCTGAGCAGATTGCCCAGCTAAAAGTGCGCAATCAGGACGGCCATATGATCCCGCTGGGCTCATTCTTAAGTGCGAATCACAGTGCCGGACCGGATCGGGTGATGCACTACAACGCTTATCCGACGGCCGAGGTTAACGGTGCACCGGCACCAGGCTATAGCTCTGGTCAGGCTAAAGCGGCGATTGAGCGAATCCTGAATGAGACCCTGCCGCTTGGCATGACCTATGAGTGGACAGAACTGACCTATCAGCAAATTCTGGCCGGTAATACCGCGATGCTGGTGTTCCCGCTGGTGGTGCTGCTGGTGTTTATGGTGCTGGCTGCCCAGTACGAGAGCCTGACACTGCCACTGGCTATCATTCTGATTGTGCCTATGACGCTGCTGTCGGCCATGACCGGGGTGATTATTTATGGAGGGGATAACAATATCTTCACCCAGATTGGCTTTATCGTGCTGGTCGGGCTCGCCACCAAGAACGCCATATTGATTGTCGAATTTGCCAAAGAGCTTGAGGACAAAGGCCTGAGCACCATGGATGCCATCAAGGAAGCCAGTCGTCTGCGTTTGCGTCCGATTCTGATGACCTCCATCGCCTTTATTATGGGTGTGGTGCCCATGGTGTTGTCCTCCGGTGCCGGTGCAGAAATGCGCCAGGCCATGGGAGTGGCGGTATTCTCCGGCATGATTGGGGTAACCATATTCGGCTTGATTCTGACCCCGGTGTTTTACCACTTGCTGAGAAATCGCAAAGCGAAAAAGCAAGCCGAACAAGTTGCTATGCAAGGAGCTCTGGCCCATGACTAACAGTATGCTCAGAATGCCACTGGCCGCCTTGGCCACTGCGATCCTCAGTGCTTGTGCGGTAGGACCGGATTACCAGGCACCGGAACTGAAGGCCAGTGAACTGACTAACCTGACTGCTGCTGCGCAGTCAGGGGTCAGCCAGGATCCGCTCTGGTGGCGTCAGTTTGATGACCCACAACTTAATCAGCTGATTGAAGCGACTCTTAAGAACAACCCGTCCCTGGCCGCCGCCAGGGCCAATGTGGATGCCGCTTACGCCCAGTTTATGGACACTAGCAACGATATTCTGCCAAGTGGTGACATCGAAGCCAGCCATCAGGCGCAAAACCAGCTCACTCCCGGTATGGGCGATGCGCGAATTCACAGCCGCTCTGCCCGTTTAGGGGCAAACCTGAACTGGACACTGGATCTGTTTGGCAAGCTGCGCCGGGCCACCGAGGCGGCGCAGGCCGACGCCCAGGCGAGCGAGCAAGCCTGGCAGGAAGTGCGCATTAGTTTACTGGCCGAAGTGGCTAACCAATACGTCACCAGCCAGGCCTTAAACAGTCGCATCGAGGTGGCCAGGCAAAACCTGCAAAGCCTGACGCAAACCCGCGCCATTATTCAGGCCAGACTCGATTCAGGCTATGCCTCACAATTGGACTTACTGCGAATGGATGCCCAGCTAAAAGGTGTAGAAGCCAGTATTCCGCAGCTTGAAGCACAGCGGCTGCGTAGCCGTAATACCTTACTGGCCCTGGCAGGCGGCAGTCAGCAACTGCCCGACTGGCAATGGCAAGACCGGGCGCTGCCCAAGCTGTCTCAGCCGGTGGCCATTAGCCAGCCTGAACGCTTGCTGCAAGCACGCCCCAATGTGCAGCAGGCAGAGCGTCAGCTGGCCGCCGCTACGGCACGCATAGGTGTCGCCAAAGCCGCCCGCTATCCAGAGCTGTCAGTAAATGGTTTTCTGGGCTTTTTATCTTTGGGTACTACCGAGTTTGACAGCCAAACCCGGGCCTGGAGTCTGGCCCCAAGCTTGCGCTTACCTGCCTTTGATATGTCTTCTGTGGAAGCACAAATCGATGTGGCCAATGCCAGACAAAGAGCCGCCCTGGCCAATCTTCAGCAGCAGTGGCTAAACGCCGTGGCGGATGCGCAATCTGCGTTAACCGATTACAGCTTCAGCCAACAACAAAGCCATTTATTGCAAGCCCAGGTTGATGCCAGCCAGCAGGCCTTGCAATTGGCACAGTTGCAGTATGACGCTGGAGCCATTGAATTGCTGGATCTGCTCGACAGTCAGCGCACCTTGCTGGCCGCCCACGACAATCTGGTGCAGGCCCAGCATAGAACTTTCTCTGCACTGACCAATGTGTATACCGCCTTTGGCGGCAGCTTAACGTTGCCCGAATCGGACCTATTGGCCAGTCATTAACCCCTTGCCCTCTTGAGGCACCCGGCGGCGACCGTCCCTCCGAACCAAGCCAATCGCCGGGTTGCCTCACTTTTTCAACCAGCCAGTTCAAACATGGTTCAGTTAAGGTTAAGCGCCTCGCGCCTATAACCCTAAAACAGGTTGAACTTCGCCGTTTATTTGTTCAACGCCCGCAAGCTTTATCAAAGGAGGCACAAGATGCTTAACCTAGCTTACTGGAAAGCACATTTGCGACTGTTGGCGGTGCTACTGCTGGGATTTACCTTAGTATCCCTTAGCAGTGCATGGGCACAGGAGGTCAGGGTAGTTGAGGAAGATGCAGCCCTGGATGTGGAAGAACTGGATGCTCTGCTGGCACCGGTTGCATTATATCCGGACACCCTGCTGTCACATATTCTGATTGCCGGCAGTTATCCGTTGGAAGTTGTAGAAGCCGCGCGCTGGCGTGAAAAAAACGCGGATCTGGACGCCGAGGATGTACTGCAGGCCAGTGAAAACAAAGACTGGGATCCCAGCGTGAAGGCGTTGCTACCATTTCGCGACCTGCTAACACGCATGAGTGAGGATTTAGACTGGACGCGCGATCTTGGTGAAGCCAATCTGGCTGATGAAGGGCTGGTGCTTGCACGTATTCAGCATCTGCGTCGCCAGGCTTACAGTCAGGGCACTCTGTCCAGCAATGATCATGTGGTGGTGGAAGAAGAACCTGAAGTAATCCGCATCGAAACGGTAAAACGTGAAGTGGTATATGTGCCCTATTACGACAGCCGTGTGGTATATGGTGATTGGTGGTGGCACCGCCCTCCGGTTTATTGGCCATCCAGTAGTTTGTCAGTGGACATTCACTGGGGTCATAGTGTTTGGGTACGCCCCGCGTTCTACTTCAGTGCCTTTCATTGGCACAACCGTCATATTGTGGTGAATTATGATTATTACCGCACGCCTCGTCACTACTACCCCAGCCATTATTGGTATCGAAATGATGCCAGACGCTGGCACCACGATGTGCACCACAGACGCGGCGTTCGTTACCACCAGCCCCGCGCTTACCGTCAGGTTACCTATAACAGGGAAAGCGGCCAGCCTGGTGGCACGGTACATGTGAACCGGGTAAAGCAAAACCCCAGGTTTAAATCGGTTGAGCACCATAGCCGCACGATGGAAAGCAATAGCAGGCACCTTGTAAAGCCAGTTAAAAGCCGGGAGATTGTGCGTCATCCAGACAAACCGGCAGTAAGCCGCACATTGCAAGGACAAGTTCCAAAGCGCGACATAGACAAAGCAAGACGCCCAGTGGATAAAGTCCAACCCCGGGAAGAGAAAACCATCCGCCGTATTGAGGAAAAATCACCGCGCAGCGAGCCCAGTAAACGCCATCAGGAAAAGCCGCTACAACGCCAGCAGGTGCCAGAGCGACTGAAAGATAAGCCAAGCTCTCGGGCTGAAAGTCGAGCCGTATCCGGTTTCAGTGCCTCAACCGAAACTCGCAGGCAAAGTTACTCGCAGCCAAGCAAGCCAGCTCGCGAGATTCATCAGCAGCAAAACAGTCGAAAAGCAGATCGCAGCCAGCACAGCAATCGCCAGCAGGTCAAACACAATAGCCATGAACGACAGAACAAAAAGGAAATGCAGCAAAGATAAAGCACACAACCTGGCGATGGGGATGTCGCCAGGTTTTGACTCGCTGGAATAGTGAGGCCTTTTATTGCAACTCAACCGCTTTTATCTTTATCCAGGCCTGCCCACCTTCTGCATCGGTAAGATCTGGAACAAAGTAAAGGGCTGATACACTGTCTTTGACTATACCTTGGTCTGTTGACCACTGTGGTGTCCAATCAGGTCTGCTGAAATCTGCCAACTTAACACTAAGGGTTTGCCAATCGGTGGCACTTGGCAGCAAGGTTTGATAGTGAGCGTAACTTTTATCCCCATCCCCGCCATACTGCTTTTGAGACAGCTTAATCACCAGCGGTTTGTCGCTTTGGTAAGTCAGCTTAACGCTGTCTACTCCTTGCAATGATTGATTAGGTAAATCGTAGATAAGCTCCACCCAGGAATTATTTTGTGCGTCGACACGCGGCACCCGAACAAAGGAAATAGCCACTTCATCTTGTTTTACTAGAGGGTGGCTATAAGTGGCAGTACTACCATGAGGATCGGTGGCATAGCGCCAATCGGCTGGGTTTAACTCGGCATGCGCTTTGCCAGCAACAGCGGCGACTAACATTGCAGTGATTAATGCCTTTAGCTTCATCGTTCATTTCCTTATGCTCAGCAATTCAAGTCGTTTCTGTATTATTCACAGTAATTCTAATCAAGTAGAAAAATATAATAACACTTTGTTTTAATTAAAAAAACGCACCTAAATAGATGGATATCGATTTAATCCAGAAACTGCACTTACTGCAAACTGTCTTAGAAGCGTCCTGCAGACTATTTAGCTTGATACAGGCTTTTGCAACGATTCTGAGTATTACCGCCCAGCAAAAGACAACGGCAATATACGCCAGCAGACGCAGTATCGATAACGACTTAATCCCTTAGGTAAGCTCTGTGCATGCGTTGAGTCACACGAGTCAGCAGCTCATAGCCGATGGTATTAGCATGGGCGGCAACCTCATTAACCGGAATATTGGCCCCCCAAAGCTCGACCTCGTCACCGACCTTAGCTTCAGGGATATGGCTGATATCAATGGTCAACATATCCATAGAGACAGTGCCCACCACCCTGGCCCGCTGGCCATGTAAAAAGACCTCGCTGGCACTGTTAGTTAAGCGTGGGTAGCCGTCTGCATAACCGATCGCCAGCGTCGCAATTCGGCTCTTCTGCTCAGCCTGCCAGCGGCAGTTGTAGCCCACAGCCTCACCCGGCATAACCTCGCGAATGGCAATAATCTGACTGGTAACCGTCATCGCCACCTGTAAGTTCAGCTCAGCAGCAGTCTTATCAGCAATGGGCGGACAGCCATAAAGCATGATACCTGGTCGATTCCAGCCAACAGCGGACTGGGGCAAGGTGACAAGGGCTGCACTATTCGCCAGACTCACTTCACATTCCATATGTGCTGCCAGCGCAAATAACTGCTGCATCTGGTGTTTGCTAATGGGGGAATCTAACACCTCGGCGCAAGAAAAGTGACTGGCCAGCACGGGTCTTTGTTTCATTTCCCTACAGAGTTTGTCTGCCCAACTCTGTGCTTCTACTGGTGTTAGCCCAAGCCTGTGCATACCGGTGTCCACTTTTAACCAACACTGCAGCTCAGGAGTTGGCGTTAAAGACATTAAGGCTAACAATTGCTCGTTGCTATGCAGCATGGGCCAAAAATTGAATTGCTCCGCTAAACGCAACTCTTCTTCGCCAGTCAGCCCTTCGAGGATCAGTATAGGTTTTCCAATACCTGCCGCCCGCAACGCCAGTGCCTCATCAAGAAAAGCCACAGCAAATGCTGGCACATGAGGTTCAAGATACGTGGCCACTTCAATGGCGCCATGCCCATAGGCATCGGCTTTGATCACCGCAACTTGTCTGGCTTTGGGCGCAAGCTTACAAGCTTGCTGATAATTGCTCAGTATTGCTGACAAGTTAATTTTGGCCAGAGTGGGTCGGTGATGCATTGTTATCCAAATCAGAAAAAGCAAACAAGAATATTAATTTACCAAAAATGAATACAAATTAAATATTTTATTCACAGAGGTACTTGTTCTATTATCGGACCATTACCTCTATACCAACGGGCAGAGTAACATGAAACACTATAAGAAACTTCTCCCCCTGGCGGCCTTACTGGCATGTAATGTCGCCCTGGCAAACTGGCAAGTTCCGAGCGATGTGAAACAGTTGGTGGTCGTCACCACCAAGGACTGGCAAGCCATTCAGGGACAAATGCAGGTCTATCAGCGTCAAGACGGCCAGTGGCAAGCCGCAGACATAACGACCCCTGTGACTATTGGCCGTACCGGCATGGCGTGGGGAATTGGCCTGCATCCCGAACAACCTGGGCAGCAAAAACAGGAGGGTGACGGCAAAGCACCAGCCGGAGTATTTCGCCTGACCACAGCCTTTGGTTATCAAGCGCTGAACAATTTGCAACTACCCTATGAGCAAATGCAATCCAGCCACTACTGTATGGATGTGAACGGCTCCCCTTATTACAACCAGATAGTAGACAGCCAGAAAGTGGGTGAAAAGGCCGTTGAGGGTTCAACAGAAGGGATGCGCCGCGACCTGCATAATGGTGATGACTTGTATAAGAAGGGCATAGTGGTGGAACACAACGGCGGCAATATCTCCGGTGCAGGAAGCTGCATATTCATGCACTTGTGGCGTGCAGAAGACAAGCCTACCGCAGGATGTACCGCGATGCCGGAAGGCGCTATGGATAAATTATTAGGTTGGCTGGAAGCGGAAAAACACCCGGCACTACTGCTGTTACCCGAGGACGAATATCAGAAGTTACGCAGTGAGTGGGCGCTGCCTTAATGGCTTGTGCCTTAAACAATTTGCCTTTATGCCCAATCCACAGCTTCTGAATGTGCAGGGGCACTAAAAAGACAAAAGGGCAGTATCACTGCCCTTTTTTACTTTTCACACCCGCTTTTGAAAATAAATACGGGTAATACCGCCTAGTCATTAGCCCACATTGGCCACATACCAAGGCATGGTCAGGCTGATGCCTTCAAAAATGCGGTACTGAGGAGCATAGCCGAGCAGATTTTCAGCTTTACTGATATCCGCTTGAGAATGGCGCACATCACCAGGTCGGAAATCACGATAGACGGGCTGCTTGGGGTACTTCACACCTTGCTCATCCAGTGCATCTTTAATAGCCTGGAATAGCTGATTCAAGGTGGTTCTGTCACCTACTGCTACATTAAACACTTCACTGTTATCCAACTCTGTCATGGCCGCCAGCAAATTAGCCTGGATCACGTTCTCAATATAACAGAAATCGCGACTAGTTTCGCCGTCACCGTTCACAATCACTTCGTCACCACGCTTCATAGCCGCGGTCCATTTAGGTATCACCGCTGCATAAGCGCCATCTGGATCCTGGCGACGTCCGAACACGTTAAAGTAACGCAGTCCTACTGATTTAAAACCATAAGCCCTTGCAAATACATCGGCATACAGTTCGTTAACATACTTAGTCACAGCATAAGGCGACAATGGCTTGCCAATATTCTCTTCAACTTTGGGCAAAGCCGGATGGTCACCATAAGTTGAACTGGACGCCGCATATACAAAGGCTTTCACCCCGTGCTCTTTGGCGGCTACCAGCATATTCAGAAAACCGCTGATATTCACTTCGTTGCTGGTAATAGGATCGTTTAACGAACGAGGTACCGAACCCAGCGCCGCTTGATGCAGCACTCTGTCAACTCCGTTCACCGCCGCAAAACAGGTGGCTTTATCGCGAATATCGCCCTCAATAAAACGAAACTGTTGCCAGCGCTCTTCGCCCACCAACTGCTGCACTTCGTCCAGATTACGTTGATGACCTGTGGCAAAATTATCCAGCCCTACCACTTTCTGGTTGGCCATAAGCAAGGCCTCCAGTAAGTTCGAACCAATAAACCCGGCAACCCCGGTTACCAACCAGGTTTGCGGGTTAAGTTTAAGTTCGCTCAGTAAGCGGGAAAATCTATCCATTCTTTACAGCCTCATATCCGTCAGCGATTTATCCAGTGCATACTTAAGGTCGTATACTACGCGCTTGTCCTTACACAAAGAGGCGAGTTTCTCACTGCCCCAGTCTTTGAATTCTTTATGCGCCACAGCCAATATTACTGAATCATAAGTACCACTGGCTGGTTGTGCGGTTAGCTCCAAGCCATACTCATGCATGGCCTCTTCCGGAGAAGCCCAGGGGTCATGGATATCCACGGCCACACCGTATTCTTTAAGCTCATCAACTATGTCTACCACACGGGTATTACGCAGGTCGGGACAGTTTTCTTTAAAGGTTAATCCCAGCAACAGTACCTTAGCACCTTGCACCTGAATACCCTTTTGAATCATGGCTTTAACCAGTTCAGATACCACATACTGCCCCATACCGTCGTTTAAGCGGCGGCCGGCCAGGATCATCTCCGGATGGTAGCCAATAGCCTGCGCCTTATGCGTCAGATAATAGGGATCGACACCGATACAGTGACCACCAACCAAACCGGGTCTGAATGGCAGGAAGTTCCATTTGGTACCTGCCGCTTCCAATACTTCCAGTGTATCTATACCCAGGCGGTTAAAGATAATGGCCAGTTCATTAATCAGGGCAATATTTACGTCACGCTGGGTGTTCTCAATCACCTTGGCGGCTTCCGCCACTTTAATAGAGCTGGCCAGATGCGTTCCGGCGGTGATGATTTCGCGATAGATACCATCCACCAACACGCCCACCTCGGGGGTGGAGCCAGAGGTCACCTTTTTGATGGTGGACACCCGGTGTTCTTTATCACCCGGGTTAATTCGCTCTGGGCTGTAGCCGGCATAAAAGTCCTGGTTGAACTTCAGCCCAGACACTCGCTCCAGCACAGGCACACAGTCTTCTTCCGTTGCACCCGGATAAACCGTGGATTCATAAATTACGATATCCCCTTGCTTAAGCACCTTGCCAATAGTTTCACTGGCGCGGATTAAGGGGGTTAAATCTGGACGCTTAAAATCATCAATGGGAGTCGGCACAGTAACAATAAACACATTAGCCCGACGCAAATCTTCAAGGTCACAGGTAAAGCTAAGCTGAGAAGCCTCAGCCAATTCTTCCTTGCTGACTTCCAGGGTAAAATCCACCCCTTCCTGCAACTCTTTAATACGTTTGGCATTAATATCAAAACCGATAACCGGTCGTTTCTTGCCAAACTCAGCCGCCAGCGGCAATCCCACATAACCTAAACCGATAACAGCCAGACTCACTTCCTGACCATTGAGCAACTGCTTTTCCATTGACTTGTCCCTCAAAATTCCATCAATTTTTTGATTTTTGCTATGGTGATGGATCTGGATAGTAAGTCAACGGCAATAGCCAATTTTTTGTCACTTAGTGACAAAATCTGGCAAATGAAAAGACCGGATCCAGGAAATGTAGAAGAAGTGCTATTGATTTACTGTCACTGGATAAACAGGGGCGGCACAGAATCCGCCCCAAAGGTAGTTAAAGCATCTAAACTCAGAGTTGGTCTAAGTAGGCATCAATATCATCGTCGAGCTGTTTGTCTTCTTTGCTCTGTTCGACCTTACCGTCTTTCACCTTAAACTCTGTATTCTGGAAATAGATATCTTTAACTAAAGCGTAAGGATCTACCGCACCATCCAGTAATTGCTCCTGGTCCATCAGCTTGATACGGGTCTCAACCGCATCAATCCCCCAGCGAAACAAACTTAAGGGGAGACTCAGGGTATCCATTGGCCAGTATGCAGAATCAACTAAATCCCCGACACCGCCACGCACATCGTTGGCACCGTATACTGGCAGCATAACGTAAGGCCCATTGCCAACTCCCCAGACCCCCAGCACCTCACCGAACTCTTCGTCCTTGCGGTCCATACCAATCTCACCAGCAACATCAATGGTGCCGAGCAGACCTACGGTAGAGTTAAGCAGGAAACGTCCCAGGCTGACCATGGAGTCACCCACCTTGCCTTGCAACAAGTTGTTGACCGTGTTGGCTGGCTCTTCCAGGTTGGAGGCGGCGTTATGTAAGCCGGTACGGGCAAACCCTGGCATATAATCGCGGTAAACCACAGCGACGGGGCGGGCAACATAAGTATCCAGGTAATCCCAGTTGAAGGTCCACATGGCGCGGTTAAAAGACTCTAGTGGATCTCTTGGATCGCCCTTCACGTCATTATTCTGTTCCACTGCATTGGTTTGTGCAGCGGCAGCTTGTTCAGCAGCGCCCTGATTGGCACAGCCGCCCAAAAGCAAAGCGGGTAACAATAAACACAAGCCCAATTGGCACTTGTTCAATCTCATTAATTCAGTTCCTTATCGATCAGTATCTCGGCACGCATGGTGGTGCCTTTCGCCACCTCAAGCTGAATTTCGCCCTGCAATTCACCGGGTGCGGTTTCGACATTCTCGTCCCGGGAAACCCGCGCGATCACCTGAGCATGCGCAAGACTGGATAGATTGTAGTTGGGCAACATTGCATTGCTATCAGACAACTCAATTTCAATAGGTAATGCTGACAGCGGTTGTTTAATCACGGCTGCCGGCATTTTCATGGCGCCATCACTGCTGCGGGCAAATACAATCAGATAGCCCTGTTCCGGTAGTTGCGCTTTCACCTCTTCACTAAGCGCGACTTGCACCAGCAGACGAGTGCTGGACATGCCGTTTAGTTCACTAATACGCTGCTGTATGGAAGCCTGCATGGGATCGTCGACGGGCAACATCGCGCCTAGCGCAGTCCAACTTTTTATCGCCAGAGGGGTATCACCTAACTGAGACGCCGTAATAGCAAGCAGCCCAAGACTGCTCTGATTTTCCGGCTCCCGCAACTGAAGTTTTGTCAAAAGTTGTTTCGCTCTGATCAAGCTTTCTTCACTGCCTACCATCACCAATGCCTGACTCAGACTTAGCAAGGTGCCCCCCCGCTCAGGATCAAGGCTTAGGGATTTTTCGTAGGCTTCAATTGCACTGTCTAAGCGACTCAAACTGGCATATAAGCGCCCCAGCAATAACCAGCCTTCTGGCGCCGCGGGTTCGGCATTCAACTTAGTGCGCAAAGCAAGTGCGAAGCGTTGTAATTCATCCACCGTTACGGTCGGATCGGCTTCCACTACCACTCGGCGTCCCAGCTCTGCTAACTGCGAATTAGCCTGTTGCCAATCCTGTAGCGCATCAATCTCATTAGCCTTCCAATAACTCAATGCACTCACCATCACAGCTATCAGTAAACCAGCAATCAGTATGGTTTTGCTGCCTGTCGCACTTTGTTGCTCAGCCTCACCTTGCTCAACCGCCAGGGCCAGCTTTAACTCCTGTTCGGCAGTTTCCAGATCCTTACTTTCAATTAACCCTTCAGCCACCTCTCGACGCAATTCTTGCAGGCGCTGGCGGGTTAACGCCACATTTAACCTTTGGCCATCCACTGTCTTATTAAAGGTCTTACCCAGCCAGGGCCAGGCGACCAGAAACGCGGCCAGTAAAGCCATAACCGCGACGGCAATCCAAAACATGGTCAAGGTTTGTTCTCCTGCGTTTGATCTTTGTCCAGCAGTTGTTCAGCCTGGGCTAAAAGTGCCGCATCCAACTCGGACGCTGTACTACGGCGCCTTCTGACGACCATCAAGGCTGCCCCACCGATAAAGGCGATGGGCCCAAGCCACAGCAGTATGGTGGCTGGATTTAGCGGTGGCTGGTAATAAACAAAATCACCGTACCTGTCTTTCATGTAATCAATGATTTCGCCTTTGCTTTTACCTTGTTGCATCAACTGATAAACCTTACGTTTCAGATCCTGGGCAACCAGCGCGTCAGAATCCGCGATATTCTGATTCTGACATTTCGGGCAGCGCAACTCTTCGGTCAGTTCTTTGAACTCCTGACGCTGTTTATCACTGGCAAAGCTATAGACTTCTTCAACAGCAAAGACCGACAGGGGTAGCATCATGGCCAATGCACATAGCAGTTTTCTCATTGGCTTAGCTCCTGGTACAAAGGCAGAAACTTGGCTTGCCATACCCGCTCATTCAAGTCACCCACATGGTGCAGCCGCACCTTGCCTTCGCGATCAATCAGAAAAGTTTCAGGCGCCCCAGTGACACCGAAGTCCATAGAGGTATCCCGCTGTTCATCAAAGATATTAAACACATAGGGGTTACCTAATTGAGACAGGGTTTTGTCGATATCCAATCGAATCTCAGGCAGGGTCTTACCGCCAAAGTCGGGATCCATGTTCTGCTCGTAATAAAGACCGACAATGCGCACGCCCTGTTGACGCAGCTCAGTTAAAAACGGCAGTTCAATAGCACAAGTGACGCACCAAGTACCCCACACATTCAACAGTGTTACCTCACCGTCAAACACTTCAGGGCCATATTCGATGGAGGCATCCATCACATCCGGCAAGCGAAACGTTGGCACTGGTTGATTTAGCAGGCTGGACTCAATATCCCTGGGGTTTGAGAAAAGCCCCTGTAGCAAAAACACCGTGATGAGTAGAAACAATCCCAGCGGCAACAAAAACAAGCCTATGCGCTTCATGCAGCCTCTCCTGCCATGGCATCGGACTGAACACGAACCTTAGCCAGTTTGCTCATCCGATAGCGCTTGTCACTCATGGAGAGTAAGCCACCTATGGCCATCAGCGCAGCCCCACCCCAAATCCAGCGGATATAAGGTTTGACATAAACACGTAAGGCCCAGTCGCCGTTGTTAAGTTGTTCACCCAGGGCGACGTATAGATCACGGGTAAAACCAGGATCTACCGCCGCTTCGGTCATAATATTGCGCTGCACCGTATAGAAGCGTTTTTGCGCTTCCAAATGGCTGACCTTACGACCATCGTCATATACATCAAGCTTGGCAACATGGCCTGAATAGTTCGGCCCCTTAAGAATTTCAACCCCCAGAAAACGGAACTCATAACCTTGCAGTTCAATGCGGTCTCCGGGAGTCATACGCACATCCCGCTCAACGCTATAGCTGGTTACCATGGCTATGCCCATAATCATGGCGGCGAATCCCAGGTGCCCCATTACCATCCCCCAATGACTGGGTGTCAGAGAAGTCAGACCGGCCAGCCCTTGTTTACTTGCGGATAAACGCTGGCGAATCTCCTGCACGGTTGCAATCGCGATCCACACCGACAGTGCCATACCCAACGTGGCCATGTAAGACAATCCATCACGACCAAAGCTCAGCAGTGCAACGGCCACGACACTCAGCCCAAGACCAGCCAGTATCTGATTACGTAGTGCCGGCAATGTCTGGTGCTTCCAACGGCTCAGCGGTCCCATCACCATCAGCAGCACAAAAGGTACGATTAGATAAACAAACATCTGGTCAAAAAAGGGCGCTCCAATACTGATAGAACCCAGTCCTAACTCTTTATGTACCAAAGGTAACAAGGTCCCCATCAATACCACTAACGTGGCACTGCAAAGCAGAATGTTATTGCCTATCAGCATGGTTTCCCGAGACAACAACTCATAGCGTCCGACACTACGCAGCTGCGGTGCACGAAGCGCATACAACAGCAATGACGCACCGATAACCAGCACAAGCAGGCCCAGAATAAACAGACCACGGGTAGGGTCAGAGGCAAAGGAGTGTACCGATACCAACACGCCGGAACGCACCAGGAAGGTACCCAACAGGCTTAATGAGAAAGCCGCAATAGCCAGCAAAACCGTCCAGGATTTAAAGGCTTTACGTTTTTCGGTAACCGCCAATGAATGCAAAAGCGCAGTACCGACCAACCAGGGCATAAAGGAGGCGTTTTCAACCGGATCCCAGAACCACCAACCGCCCCAGCCAAGCTCTTTGTATGCCCACCAACTGCCCAGAGCAATGCCTAGGGTCAGAAATACCCAGGCGGCCAGTGTCCAGGGCCTTGACCAGCGAGCCCAGGTAGAATCCAAGCGGCCAGCCACCAAGGCCGCAATGGCAAAGGCAAACACCACAGAGAATCCCACATAGCCCATATACAACAAAGGCGGATGGATGATCATGCCAAAGTCTTGTAACAGGGGATTCAAGTCGCGTCCATCAACCGGAAAGAAGGGTAATAAACGTTCAAATGGGTTAGATGCCAGCAGGATGTACAGATAAAATCCTATTCCGACCATGCCCATAATCGACAATACCCGTGCCAGGATATCCTGCGGAATGCCACCACTGAACATGGCAACGGCCACCGCCCAGGCAGCAAAGATCAATACCCACAGCAGAAACGACCCTTCATGTCCCCCCCACACCGCGGTTATTTGATAATACCAAGGCAGTAAGCTGTTGGAGTTATGCGCGACATAGGCGATGGAGAAGTCGTTATTCAGAAAGCTCTGGGTTAAACACAGATAGGCAAACAGGGTAAAAAGAAACAGCCCGACAGTTAGCGGCTTGGCTGTTTGCATCAGTAGTACCTGACCACGCTGGGCACCCCACATGGGATAAATAGCCAGCAAGATGGCCATCAGCAGCGCCAGAACCAGCGAAAAGTGACCTAATTCTGCCAGCATCACCTACCCCTTATCGCCGTAGACGGCCTCGGATGGTTTAACGTGTTTAATCCCTTTCATGGCTTCTGCCAGCTCTGGAGGCATATATTCCTCATCGTGCTTGGCCAGGACTTCTTCTGCTTCGATATGGTTCGCAGCAGTTAATACGCCGGTGGCGACAATACCCTGCCCCTCGCGGAACAGATCAGGCAGAATGCCCTGATAACTGACAGTAACAACAGGCCCGGTATCGACCAGGTCGAAGCTCACTGCCAGGCTGTCGTCAACTCGTTTCACCGACCCGGGTACCACCATACCACCAATTCGCAGGCGCTGACCGACCTGGGGTTTCACGCCCTTTTTGCCTTCTACCAACTCGGTTGGGGTGTAGAACAAATCAATGTTCTGCCCCAGGGCATAGAGCATTAGACCAATAGCACCACCGACCACCAGGATCACTGCGCTAAAGGCCATCAGCCGTTGTTTACGTCTTGGATTCATCAATCCACCTCTTCAGCAAGTTTAGAATTCTGTTGCTGGCGGGCGCGGCTGGCAGCAATACGCTGCTGCCTGGCCTGTTCGGCCTGCCAGGTTATCTGCAGACTACGACGCGCTTTGACGCTCTGTACAATCAACAGCAGCAAGGCCAAACCGCTGACACCGAACGCCAGCCAGACATAAAATGCATATCCACCCATGGCCCAGAAGGCTGACCAACTCTCAAAAT
The DNA here is from genome assembly GCF_018531185.1 of Bowmanella yangjiangensis. Lineage (NCBI taxonomy): Bacteria > Pseudomonadati > Pseudomonadota > Gammaproteobacteria > Alteromonadales > Alteromonadaceae > Bowmanella > Bowmanella yangjiangensis. The sequence goes on along the minus strand of NZ_JAHDJU010000001.1, from coordinate 840,600 downwards.
GCATGGTTACTGGCCCTCTTGTTGGCGGTACATGGCTTGCACCCAGGGGCGGTGCATTTCACGGCGGATCATTTCACTTTGTAATCGATACAGACTCAGCGCTGCAACCAGCAGCCCTAAGCCGACAATACTGATAAGAAGCGGCCAGAGCATTTCTGGCGCAATAGAGGGTTTACCAAATTTGGTTATAGTTGCCCCTTGGTGCAGGGTATTCCACCACTCTACGGAGTAATGAATGATAGGCAGGTTCACCACCCCAACCAGGGCCAAAATACCAGCCGCTTTGGCGCCTTGTTGCTTGTCTTCAAAAGATTGATAGAGCGCCATCACACCCAGGTAGAGAAACAGCAGAATAAGCTCTGAAGTCAGTCTGGCATCCCACACCCACCAAGTGCCCCACATGGGCTTGCCCCAGGCAGCTCCGGTAAAGAGGGCAACAAAAGTGACCACCGCCCCTACCGGCGCGATAGCGGCAACCGCCATATCGGCACTACGGATTTGCCAAACCAGCCCAATAAAGGCAGCAATAGCCATACCGCTGTATGCCCCCATTGACAGAATTGCGCTGGGTACATGCAAGTATATGATTCTAAATGAATCGCCTTGCTGGTAATCGGCCGGGGCAAAAGCCAGCCCCCAGACCAGGCCGATAGCCAAGCCTAATGCGGCACCACCCCAGCACCATGGCAGCAGTTTGCTACAAAGGGCAAAGGCCCGTTCGGTTTTAGCGTATGGATGTAACCATTTCCACATAGTCAGTTGCACCTGATAGTTTTTTAATTCTGACTGATTTTCAAAGCATGTGCGGTGGCCACTGGCGTCAACGCCAGTGCCAGCAACAACAGCGCCCCTATAATGGCTAGTTGGCCATTATAGGGAAGTTGCATTGAGGCCGCATCCACCGCCGAGGTGGCAAAAATCAATAATGGGATGAACAGCGGCAACAGTAACAGCGACAGTAATACGCCGCCACGTTGTAACCCCAGAGTCAGCGCAACGCCCGTAGCACCCACAAGGCTCAGTAGGGGGGTACCAACCAGCAAACTGCACAGTAGCGCGACATACATCTCAGGGGTGAGGTTCAAAAACAGGGCCAGCAGTGGCGAAATCAACAGCAGCGGTAATACGCAGGTCAACCAGTGAGCAGTCACTTTCACCAGCACCACCGCATACAGTGGCAAACCGCTTAGCATCATTTGTTCCAACCAGCCATCGCTGAAATCGTCACGGAACAGCCGCTCCATACCCAGCAGCGAAGACAGTAACACCGCCACCCAAATTACACCGGGGGCAATTTTTTGCAGCATCTGCGGGCCGGGTCCTACACCAAGAGGAAATAAACTAATTACCAATACAAAGAATATCAGTGGCTGGATCAATTCGGATTTCTGTCGATAGGCCAGCGCCATCTCACGCCCTAATAAGCCGGTTAGTCTGGCTATCATAAGCGGTACTCCAGGTGCAGCTCGCGCACCGGCAAGGGAAAGTCCAGACTCTGATGAGAGGTCATAATGATCAGGCCCTGACTCTGCAAATGCTCAGCCAGTCGTGATTTAAGTAACGCGACCGCCTGTTTGTCTAAGGCGGTAAAAGGCTCATCCAGTACCCACAAAGGGCAGGATTTTAACCAGAAACGAGCCAGGGCAATACGACGCTGCTGACCAGCAGACAGTTGCCCGGCGGGAAGCTCTTCTAATCCCACCAAACCCAGGGTTTCAAGCAGTGGATAAAGATCCTGATTGGCAGGTAACCCTTGCATACGACACCAAAAACGCAGGTTATCTATGGCGTTTAACGCCAGATTCACACCCAGTTTATGGCCGAAATAACAGAGTTCACTCTGATACTGGCCAGGAGTTCGGCGGATATCTTCTCCACGCCACTGGATGCTGCCACTATCCGGTAGCGACAACCCCACAAGCAACCGCAATAAACTGGTTTTGCCTGCGCCGTTGGGACCTTGAACATGCAGCAGTTCACCCGCTTGCATACTAAAGCCCAATTCCTCAAACAAAATGCGATCACGCTTTACGCAAGATAATTTGTTAACCGATAGTAAGGACAAACTTAGCCTTTTAGGTGGTTGGCATTCTTAATGCAATGCACTACACAAAAACCGGCGGATAATAGCATAGACAGTCGCCGTTGGGGATGTTTTCACGGCCCTTGATATACTGATCGAGATCATCAAAAATTCTATTAAATAACCCACCTGACATTCAGCTAAGCGCGATGTCTGTCGATAAGAGCCTATGTCAGAACTGCAATTATCTCCTCAGTCAGCCCTGCTCAATGCCATGCGACAAATGCAGCAGGCCGGTTTAGCCCTGCCCGATAACGTCGCCGCACAGCTTAGTCAGGTAGAAGTCAAACTGTTACCCGGCAACCAACTGCTGTTGAGCCTGGCTAACCGCCAGGTCGTCATCAATGCCAAGGACCTGCAGGGTAAGCTACAAAACGGCCAACTCTACCAGTTGCTCACCGACAATAAGGACGGGGGACGTTTACTTTTCTATCCGCAGATTACTGCCACCCCGGCCCCAACAAGCCAGCAGTCCATACCACTGGGGGGCGCTGCGTTCAATAGCTTGCTCACCGCTATCGTCAATAATCAGCCAGGGTTGCCCGACACGCTGAGCTTTCCCGCCAGGGTGCTGAATCAGCAGGCTGCCGCGCTTATACTTGATATCCAAGGTCAGACGCTCAAGTTGGCATTGTCTGCTCCGCTCCCAGAACTGCGTCCGGGCCAGCCGGTGGAAGTCAACTATCAACGCCAGCAAGGTCAATGGACAATAAAAATTGATGCACAAAATGTGAAACTGAGTGAATCAGGTTCAGCAGAACCTAAGCTATCCTCGTCCAGCCCCCCAAGTCATACACCTAGCGCCAAGGCAGCGACTGCCGAATGGCCAATACCAAAACAAAGCACTGAGTTGCTTCGTTTTGCACAAGCACTGAGTAAACCTCAAAATCTGGACCTTGCTCAGCTTAAACAATGGGTTGGTCAACTGCCCGTCGCTCAACAGAAGTCTCTGATGCCCTTACTGCTTGGCCCGGAGGGACAAGTGCAGTCAGTCAAATTGCAATGGCCGACCGGTAGTCAGCCCGAACTATTGTTAAACAGGGCACAACCCGTCGCGACGCTGGTAGTTGGAAAACCGGTACTGCAGCAGATGATTTCCAGCCTGCAGCCCACAGTGGGCTCAGCCCCCCCTGTGCCAACTCCCACTTCCGCTGCTGCACCGCCTACAACCCTGGACACCAGCAAATTGCCCCAAGGGATACAGGCACCCGCTACGCCACTTATTCAGGCTCAAACCCCAATTAAAGTGGAAGGTCAGGTTCTCGCCGGGCCCCCCTCACCAACACAGTTACAAAATGGGCCTGTCACATCGGGAACGGTACAGGAACAACAGCCAAGCCTTAGCAAAACCCAACAAGCAGCCCAAAGAGTTGATCCACAAGGCCCCTTGCTGCAAAAATTCCAGGACCTGGGACGCCGTTTGATGAGCCAGCAGGACTCTCCTGCCCGGCTTTTCAACCAGATTGATACGGCATTAGCGGATAACCGGACCGTTGCCACGGATACCGGTAAGCTTTTGCAGCAACTTAGCCAACACCTGAAACAGAGCTTGCCGCAGGGCAATGAACAAGATGCTGCAGCACTGCGCAGCCTGCTGACTACACCGGCATTGAATCTAACTCCGCTGCAATTGGTCAGCAGTAACAACAGCCAGGGGTTGGTGGGCGCATTAGTGACCTTGTTGCAGGTTGCGCTGACATCCAGGCTGGCCAATCAGAGTGGTAAGTTGCAAGCCGGTCAGGGGCAGAAACTACTGGACGGATTAAATGCCTTGTTGGAAACAGTGCGCCCAAGCACCAGTTCAACGCCAGTTAACCAGCGAAATCTGTCGGATATGGCTCAGCTTGAGCAACGACACCAATTACTCAACACTTTGGGGCGGCTGCTTGGCGGGCATAGTCACGCTAAATTACGTGGCGTTGAAGCTCAGCTTCAAGGCCAAGATAGCTTTTACTACAACTTACCCATAGGTCAGGGAGAAGTCCGTCGTGATATTGAGTTGCTGATACGCCGCGAACCACCACCTGATAAAAAGAGCAAGAGCAAACACTCGGCTGACAGGCAATGGAACCTAACCATGAAGCTGGAAATTGGTGAGCTAGGTGGTTTACTGGCCAAAGCGCGGCTCTACCAGACCGAAGTGGAACTGGACTTTTATGCCGCCAATGCCGCCCTTCGGGATCAGGTGATCCAATTCATTCCACATTTGAAAAAACGCCTGACGGCACTGGGTATTCAGGTTAATCACAGCCAATGCCAATTGGGTAAAATTCCTGAACATCTGCAACAAAGACCCTACCAGGTCTTTGAGACACAGGCTTAGTGATATGACAGACAAACCTAAAAGCGCCGTCGGTATCCAATATCAGGCAGATAACCCTAAACAAGCACCGCAGATTATTGCCAAAGGCTTTGGCGAGTTAGCCGAAGAAATTATTGCCCTGGCGAAAGAACATGGTGTTTTGGTCCACGAGGATGAGCAGCTGGCAGGCTTTCTGAATAGTCTCGATCTGGGTCAGGAAATACCGCGGGAGCTGTATATTGTCATCGCTGAACTGATCGCTTTTTCTTATGTGCTACAGGGTAAATTCCCCAACAGCTGGAACAATATGCATGGCAAGGTGGATGACAAGGCGTGAGGCGTGAGGCGTGAGGCGTGAGGCGTGAGGCGTGAGGCGTGAGGCGTGAGGCGTGAGGCGTGAGGCGTGAGGCGTGAGGCGTGAGGCGTGAGGCGTGAGGCGTGAGGCGTGAGGCGTGAGGCAGATAAGTATTGACTGAGCGCTCTGATATAACAAATATTTTCCTAACTCCTAACTCCTAACTCCTAACTCCTAACTCCTAACTCCTAACTCTGCTTGCCGTGAATACTAAACAATAGTTCGGCTTCAGCACGTGGCAGTTCACATTCATGCATCAGTTCATCTACCGATGCCCCTTGTTGCAGTAGTTTCACCGCCCTGTTGTAGAGCTTAGTGTCGGGATCCATCTCAGCTAATTCCTGCTGTTGTTCACGGGTCTCCCGCAAACTGTTGTCAAAGGCCCTTTGTCTGCTTTCCAGTTGTTTGATCCTCTGCCCCATACCAATACTACCGGCACGCAATTCATGCAACTCCGCGGCCAAGGCCTGACATTCCTTTCGCAGGGCTTGAACTTCTGAGTTTTGCTGTCCGGCCTGAGTTTGGCTAATGCTTAACGCGGCCTGCTGGCGTAAAAGAACCACCACCAGCATAACGCCGACCAGTAGTGCCAATCCTATTCCAATACCCATCCAAGCCATGTGGTTCCTTAGTCAGATACAAAAACACCCGGCTAAGCGGGTGTTTATTTACCGAATCAGCCGTTACATACTGCTGATTTCATCCCATTCTTCGTCTGTCAGCAACTTATTCAAATCAACCAGGATCAGTAGCTCGCCATCGCGGTTGCTAACGCCCTGAATAAATTTGGCGCTTTCTTCAGTCCCCACATTCGGGGCACTGTCGATTTCGGAGGATTTCAGGTACACCACTTCAGCGACACTATCCACCAAAATACCCACTACCTGCTGTTCTGACTCAATAATCACAATACGGGTGTTGTCAGAGACATCATTGGCGTCCAAACCGAATCTGGCACGGGTATCAATGACCGTAACTACGTTACCGCGCAGGTTAATAATACCTAACACGTAATCCGGCGCTCCCGGTACCGGAGCAATCTCGGTATAACGCAGCACTTCCTGCACTTGCATCACGTTGATGCCGTAGGTTTCTTCTCCTAATCTGAAGGTCACCCACTGCAGGACTTCGTCGTTATCTATGGCTGCATTACTGTTTCTGTCATCACTCATATGCTTCGCTCCCGACTAGCGGATTAATCTGCATCTTTACTGCCCAGCCCCTGTTCAAACAGTGCGACCAATGCGCCAACATCGATCAGGGCACACATTTTCTCCTTGACCAGCCCAGCTAACCAGGGACGCTTGCCCTGATTCTCGCGCCATTTCACATCATCCTGATGCAAGCTGACCGTATCTACCAATGATTCGCAGCAAAGCCCCCAACCACTGGTTCCTAACATAATAAGATATTGATAATTTAAGGCTTCTGCCAGTGTTTCTGAGTATTTTTCTGGCATCACCCAACGTGCGGTATCCACAACCTTGAGCTTTTCATCACGGTGCAGCATAACACCTTTAAACCAATCCGGCTTACCGATTAAGGGTGAGGCCTTTTCAAACTGGTGGATCCCACCCAACTCAGTCAAAGGAACAGCCAGGGTTAAACCCGCCACATCAAATAACAGCGCCTGAAACTGGCCCTGGCGATATTCAGGTGTCTCTTGCTCCTGTGGCCTGGCTTCAATAGGCTCAGCAAGCTGCGGGGCTTGCACCTCTGTTACTATCTCGGGTTCTTGAACAAAGGGCTGAGCCTCTTCAAGCAATTTAGCCACAGTTTGGCGCTGCGCTTGTTCAATCACTACCTCTTCGGTAAGCAGAGCTGACAGGTAATCCTCCATCACCTTTTCATTGGCGAACTGGCCCTTGCTCATTGATTCGGCTCCTGACTCAAAAGGAAATTCAGTAAGCTGTTATAAGCATAGACCCCCCGGCTACGAGGGTGAAAAACCGGTAGCGGGCTTTGTGCCTGACTGGCATCCCGAAAACGCGTGTCTACAGGTACCACACCATTCCAAACCAAATCCCCGTAGGTCGCACGCAATTTCTTATAGGCTTCTAGTGCCGCGTTAGTGCGTTTGTCGTACATGGTGGGAACAATAGTGTAAGTGTAATCACGCGGCTGTGACTTTTTCATAATCTCCAGGGTGTGCATCATGCGCTCTAGGCCCTTGAGGGCCAAAAACTCGGTCTGCACCGGAATCAATATTCGCTCACAGGCCGCCAGTGCATTGACCATCAATACACCCAGTACCGGAGGGCAATCCATAATCGCAAAGTCAAACTCGTCCTCTACCAGTTCCAAGGCTTTTTTAATTATCAGCCCCATTCCGCCCTGATGGCCCATACTGCGATCCAGCGTTGCCAGAGCCATAGTGGCGGGCAGAATAAACAAGGAGTCAAACTTGGTTGGGCACAAACTGTCCAACACTCTGTCGGCAGTCAGGTTCTTATGCGCCAAAAACACATCATACAAACTGGAGGAGAGTTCTTCGGAATCCACACCGAAGTAATAGCTAAGCGAAGCATGGGGATCGGTATCGACCAGCAATACCTTTTTGCCCTTTAGGGCCAATAAGGAACCTAATGTCACTGTCGTCGTGGTTTTACCTACCCCACCTTTTTGGTTCGCCACTGTCCAGACAATCACAACTCAGCCCTTACAGGAATAGAAGCCAGCCCGCCTCAGGCAGGCATCTCGGCCAAAATATGCGAAGCAACATCACCCAAAGCCAGACTGGCTGAAGACAGTCCAGCAGCCGTCACGGCCTGAGGCATTCCGTAAACCACACAAGATTTCTCGTCTTGCGCCCAGATAGTCGCACCACGTTGCTTAAGAGACCGACAGCCTTCACGACCGTCTGCACCCATACCGGTCAAAACAACAGCTAATAGATCGCCGCCATAAACCCGACCCAGTGAGGCAAAGCTTAAATCGACACTGGGCTTATAGGTAATATTGTCCAGACCAGGGTCATCCACAATACGAATTCGACATGAGCGGCTGGTGCCGTCGACCAACATCTGCTTACCACCAGGGGCCAGATAAGCACAGCCGGGTTCAATCAGATCGCCGTTTTCAGCTTCCTTAACCTTAATCTGACAAAGATTATTCATCCGCCCGGCAAAGGCCGTGGTAAAAGTGCCCGGCATATGCTGAACCAGGAAAATAGGATAAGGAAAGTTCGCTGGCAACTTGGTTAGAATAGTTTGCAGTGCCACTGGGCCGCCGGTGGACGCGCCAATGGCCAAGGCGGAATAGCGTTTGCCGCTGGCTTTAGGTGGACGAACAGATTCAACGCTAACCGTTGGCTTTGTCTCTGCAGCCCTACTGTCTCGCAAGCTGGCAACCGGGCTGGGTGTTGTCCTAAGTAAACTGGGTCGGGAAAATGCCCGGCGTCTGGCTAAGGCTTTAACACGCTGCTGAAGCAAACTAATGGCTTCTTGCCGCTCTTTAGCAATATCCTCGAACTTCTTCGGCAGAAAATCTAATGCACCGGCATCCAATGCATCTAAAGTAGCTTGAGCACCGTCTTTGGTTAAAGAAGAAAACATTAAAATCGGCGTCGGATTACTGGCCATAATGCGCTTCACCGCACTAATACCATCCATGATCGGCATCTCGACATCCATGGTGATCACATCAGGCCGCAATTTAGCGGCCATATCTATGGCTTCCTGGCCGTTTTTGGCCTCTCCCACTACCGTCAGGCCCGGATCCTGGTTGAGGAAATCAGAAACCCGTCTACGAAAGAATGTCGAATCGTCGACAACCAGAACCTTGTATTGCATCAGTTAATTGCTTTTTTTGTCTTTAAGGCCTTTTTCGCATAACGCTTTAGTAGGCTTGGAATGTCCAGAATCAATGCGATACCGCCGTCACTGGTAATAGTCGCACCAGCCATACCTGGCGTACCTTGCAACAATGCGTCCAAAGGTTTAATTACCACTTCTTCCTGACCAATCAGGGCATCTACGACAAAACCTACTTGTTGGGTGCCAATCTGCACTACCACAACATGACCTTTACTGCGTTCAATCTGTACTTTTCCTTTACTACGATGCAACCATTCCTTCAGATAGAACAGCGGTATCGCTTTTGAACGAACAATCATGGTGAGCTGACTATCTACCGTGTTGGTCTTGCTCATATCCACATTAATAATTTCGCTCACCGCTGCCAACGGCAGCGCAAAGGTTTGCTCACCGACAATAACCATCAGGGTTGGCAATATCGCCAAGGTAAGCGGTACCTTAATCTCCAGTCGTGTTCCCACACCTTTTTCGGAATGGATATGCACAGTACCGTTTAGCTGGTTGATCTTGGTTTTCACCACATCCATACCCACGCCACGGCCGGAAATATCCGAAATTTCTGTTTTGGTAGAGAAACCAGGAGCAAAAATCAGATTGAAGGCTTCCACATCCGACATACGAGCGGCCGCATCGACATCCAACACGCCACGTTTAATCGCGATGTCCTTGAGTTTGTCAGGGTCCATCCCTTTACCATCATCTTCGATGGTCAGTAAAATATGATCGCCTTCCTGAGAAGCTGACAAGGTCACTGTACCTGTGCGTTTCTTGCCTGATGCTTCTCGTTCATCGGGCATCTCAATACCGTGATCAACAGAGTTTCTAACCAAGTGCACTAAAGGATCAGCCAAAGCCTCGACCAGGTTTTTATCCAGATCTGTCTCTTCACCAACCAGATTAAGGTTAATTTCCTTTTTCAGGCTGCGAGCTAAATCTCTAACCACCCGCGGGAATCGACCAAAGACTTTCTTGATGGGCTGCATGCGGGTCTTCATCACCGCACCTTGCAAATCACCCGTTACCACATCCAGGTTGGCAATAGCCTTGGACATGTCTTCGTTATTCAGGTTAACCCCAAGGCTTAACAAACGGTTACGTACTAATACCAATTCACCGACCATATTCATTATCTGGTCCAGACGTTTGGTATCCACCCGCACTGTGGTTTCCGCAGGCGGTGGAGCAGCCGCAGCTTTCTTATCTGCGCCTCGTAAAGCAGTACTAGCAGCCTTATCCTCATCTTCGTCTTCAGCGGCTTTGGCAACCGGCTTGCTGACAGGTTTAGCTGGCTCGGCTTTAGCCACCGGCGCACTGGCAACTTTGGCGTCGGTTTTAGGTTTAGCAGCTTCAACTTTAGCCACAGGTTTGGCATTGGCCTTTTCGGCCCCTGGCCCTTTGCCGGAACCATGTAACTGATCCAGCAAAGCTTCAAATTCATCGTCAGTAATATCGTCGCCGTCTACCGGTTCTGAAATAGGTGAGGCAGGAGCAGATGAAGCAGCCTGTTTTTGTGCGTTAAACTTGCCTTCACCATGCAACTGGTCCAGAAGGGCTTCGAATTCGTCGTCGGTGATATCTTCATCACCCACATTCAAGTCTATTGCAGGTGCCGTTGTATTGGCTGCTGAAGGGCCACCGGGGCCATGAAGTTCATCAAGCAAGGCTTCAAATTCATCTTCGGTGATATCGTCAATGCTGCCACCAGTTGACGCTTCACTACTAATCTCGGGTTCAGGAATAGGTTCTGGTTCGGGCTCGACAGGAGTACTGGCCACCTCATCTTCCGATTCAGGCTTACTTAAACGATGCAGGGCTTCAAGTACCTCGGGGGCCGCCGGTTCCAGTGGCTCACGGGCTTTGACGTTAGCGAACATTTCATTGATGCTGTCTAACGCTTGCAGGATGACATCCATCAATTCTGCGGTTACCTGACGCTTGCCGGTACGCAGAACATCAAACACGTTCTCCGCACCGTGACAGGCATCGACAAGTTCTGTCAGTGACAGAAACCCGGCACCACCTTTGACGGTATGGAAACCACGAAAAATGGCATTGAGCAGGTCAGCATCTTCAGGATTATTTTCTAAATCAACCAGTTGCTCTTGCAGCAGTTCGAGAATTTCTCCCGCTTCAACCAGGAAGTCCTGCAGGATATCCTCATCAACGTCAAAGGCCATGCATCAATTCCCCTTAAAACCCTAAGCTTGAAAGTAGATCATCAACGTCATCCTGACCAGTTACCACATCGTCCCGGCTAGCCGCATCAATGATTGGCCCTTCGGCCATTTCCTTGCTGGCCTCTTTTTTAGCTTGCTTGGCATCTTCGTCGATCTCAGGCTCGCCAAACACCGTTAGCATATGCACTAAGCTATCTTCTACTTCTTTAACTAGATCAATAACTTTGCGAATAACTTGGCCGGTGAGGTCTTGATACCCTTGTGCCATCAGCACTTCGGTCAGTAGCTCATTGAGTTTGGCAGAATCGCCGCTGGCCTGGTCAAGGAACTTGTCCATATCATGGCAGAGGGCTTTAAACTCGCCCAACTGTAGCTGCCGGGTCATGAGCTTCTTCCACTCAGGCAAGATACCGTTTATTTGGGCATTCAAGCGTTCTGCAATTGGCATACTGGTCTCAACCGCATCCATAGTGCGGTTGGCAGCATCTTCAGTGGTTTCAATGACGTAATTGAGGCGACTCTGCGCGTCAGGAATATCTTCCTGCGCCAAATCCGCGATACGCGCATCTAATTGAAAGTTATTCAGGGAATCGTGCAGCTGGCGGGTCAGCTTACCCACCTCGGCAAAAAGTTCCATGGAATCCGCCATAGTGATGGACTCCAATAACTGTGCCGCTCCCTGATTATCTCCCTGCTCAAGCAATGCCACCAACTGGCGGGCATCCTCAAGCGAAACAGGAGCTTGCTCGGTAATCGTCATTAAGGCGTTCCTTATGCGTTAGGATCCGCCAGGGACTACCCAAGGCGCTCAAATATCTTTTCGAGTTTCTCTTTTAGCGTGGCTGCGGTGAAGGGCTTCACAACATAGCCATTAACACCGGCTTGGGCCGCCGCTACGATCTGCTCTTTCTTCGCTTCCGCCGTGACCATCAGCACGGGAGTATGTTTGAGGTTGTCATCGGCTCGGATAGCGCGAAGCAGGTCGATACCCTGCATTCCCGGCATGTTCCAGTCCGTAATGACAAAATCAAAATCCCCCTGTTGCAGCATGGGCAATGCGGTACTGCCGTCATCAGCTTCCTGAACATTGGTAAAGCCCAGGTCTTTCAGTAAGTTCTTGATGATACGTCTCATCGTCGAGAAATCGTCGACAACAAGAATTTTCATGTTTTTATCCAAAACTGCCTCCAGTGAGGATTCAACCAACTGTTATTCTTATTAAATTTTATTCCATTTGCCAGCTTTGCATGCGAGTTCTAAGTCTCAACATGGCTTGGCTATGGATTTGACTGACCCGAGACTCACTGACTTCAAGGACTTCGCCGATCTCTCTGAGGTTCAGTTCTTCGTCATAATAGAGTGAGAGCACAATGGCTTCCCGTTCAGGCAAGGTAGTAATAGCATGGGCCAACGCTTTTTGAAACGATCCTTGTAACAAATCATCAAAGGGTGCATCCGTCCCTCGTGTTTGCTCAGTACTGATTACATCCTCAGTCACCCCAAGGTCTTCTATACCTACCAAACGACCTGCATTCACTTCATTGAGCATCTGGTGATATTCATCCAGGCTAACCTGAAGCTTAGCGGCCACATCGGCATCACGGGCATCTCCGCCAGTTTCACGCTCTACAGATTGAATAGCCTCAGCGATAGCGCGACTATTTTTATGCACAGAGCGGGGCGTCCAATCACCTTTTCGAATTTCATCCAGCATGGCACCCCGTATGCGAATGCCTGCAAAGGTTTCAAAACTGGCACCTTTAGAACCGTCAAAGTTTTTGGCCGCTTCCAGCAAACCAATCATGCCAGCCTGAATCAAATCGTCAACCAATACACTGGCAGGCAGGCGAGCCATCAGGTGATGCGCGATACGTTTAACCAGCGAGGCGTGTTGCTCAACCAGCTTGGTTTTACTATCGAATTGCTGATAGGCGGCTGCTTTATTATTCACTCTTTATCTCTGTGGACCGCGGAATTCTGATTTACCAACTGTTCCAGGAAAAATTCTAAGTGCCCCCCCGGCTGGGTAGGAATTGGCCAACGTAGCGCCTGCTTGGCCAGATTAGAAATAGCCACAGCAGCTGGAGAGCTTGGGTAAGCCTCCACTATCGACTTCTGACGACGCACCGCTTTACGAATATTTTCATCAAACGGAATGGTGGCCACTAATTCCAAAGCAACGTCCAGGAAACGGTTAGTTACTTTGGACAGTTTAGCAAAGAGTTCCTGACCTTCACGGACGTTACGCACCATGTTGGCAACAATTTTAAAACGAAACACACCATGGTCACGGTTCAGTATCTTAATTAGCGCGTAAGCATCGGTGAGCGAGGTAGGCTCATCACATACCACCACCATGATATCCTGGGCTGCCCGTGAAAAGCTCAGCACCATATCCGAGATACCGGCAGCGGTATCTACAATCAACACATCAATTTTGCTGCGCAGTTCGCTAAAAGCGCGGATTAAACCGGCATGCTCCGTGGGCGTTAGTTCTGTCATGGACTGCGAGCCCGATGTCGCCGGAGCGATTTTCACGCCATACGGGCCTTCAACCAAGACTTCTTCGAGCAGGCATTCACCTGACAACACATGGGAAAGATTCTTTTCGACCCGCAGGCCCAACATAACGTCGACGTTGGCCAACCCCAAGTCGGCATCCAAAACCAGAACCCGTTTTCCTTGCTTAGCCATCGAAATAGCAGTGTTCAGCGTGATGTTGGTTTTTCCCACCCCGCCTTTGCCACCGGTGACGGCGATAACTTTAATGAGATTGGGCTGGTTCATTCGTCTTAAGCTACTCGCTTGATCCTCAATCATAATGATACTGCTGAGTTTACAACCTGCTGAGTTCTTGTGGGAGTTAAAGCATACTGCTTAAACAGCCTTGCTGCACAAGAAATTATGTACTTGGCATCAGCCACTTTAATGTCCTCGGGTACTTTCTGTCCATCCGTCAAATAACCGACGGGTAAACGATGCTCCAAGGCCAGGCTGATGGCTTCGCCGAGACTGTAACACTCATCCAGTTTAGTGAAAATACAACCTTGCAAAGAAATCTGCTGATAAGTTGCCAACTGGTGCTCCATTACTCGATGTTGAGCATTAGCAGCCAGCACCAGATAATGTTTGATATTAGCATAGGATGATTGAGTCAAAGTATCTAACTGTTTGATTAGTCTGGTGTCTCTTTGACTAAATCCGGCGGTATCAATCAATACCAGGCCCTTATTACGGAACTGGTGAAGTAAATCGGATAATTCCTCCGCACTGGCGGCTTTCTTGACGGTACAGCCGATAATCTTGCCGTAAGTAGACAATTGCTCATAGGCCGCAATGCGATAGCTGTCGATGGTAATCAGGGCAACCTGATTAGCACCGTGGCGTTGTGCATATTGCGCGGCTAGTTTGGCAATAGTGGTGGTTTTACCTGTACCTGTTGGCCCCATCAAAGCCACTACGCCGCCTTTGCCCAGAATATCATTCTGCGTGGTATGCAAACGGTTGGCTAACAGCTTGAGTAAGAAAACCCAAGCATCTCGCTCTTCGCATTGGGCGGGCGCATAGGAAACTACCTGCTCGGCCAGGGACGGGGTAATGCCCATGCGAACCAGCTTGTCGATAAGATAACCATGCAAAGGCCTGGCCTGCTGTCTTTCCTGCTTTATCAGTCCCGCTACCTGGAATTCCAGCACATTGCGCAGAGATTTCAGCTCCTGACGGATATCATTCAGTTCTGCGTCATCATGCCGTGTAACCGGCGCACTTTTTGGACTGGCAGAAACGCTCTGTTCAACCACAGGTTGAGCCGCTGGAGTCTGCTGGCTTTGTTTTTCTAACAGTGCTTTGAGGCTATCTGGTCCTGAGTCACCGATGATCTCGCTAAGGCTGGGAGTTTTGGGCAGACTGCTGGCTGCAACTTTAGGTTTAGCGATGACATCTGCGCCGGATTTAGGAGCTGGTGTTTTTCTTACCGGTTCACGATCATAGGCCGCCACTATTTCGATACCATCTGCCACTTTCTTGTTTGACATAATGACTGCATCGCCACCCAGTTCATCTTTGACCTGAGCTAAAGCGTCGCGCATATCTTTGCCATAGAAACGTCTGATCTTCACATTTACCCCCTACGTCAGCTTACTGGCCTACGGCACTGACAATCTTAATCTGTTTGTCGTCAGGAACTTCCTGATAAGACAATACGTGCAATCCTGCGATGGCGTGTTTTAGGAACCTGGACAGTACCGGTCTCAACATACCTGAGGTCAGAAGTACTGCGGGCTCTCCCGCCAGTTCTTGCTGCTGTGCGGCATCCGCTAGAGATTGTTGCAGTCGCTCAGCCAGACCAGGTTCGATACCGGCTCCATCGCCACCACCCGCCTGTAACGACTGATGCAACATCTGTTCCAATTCGGGTGCCAAAGTAATAACAGGTATTTCTTTGCTGCTGCCGTTGATTTCCTGGGTGATCAGACGCTTAAGAGCGATACGCACGGCGGACACCAGCACGTCGGGATCTTGACTCTTAGGCCCGTATTCGCACAGCGTTTGTACAATGCTGCGCAAGTCACGGATGGGGATGCCTTCATACAACAAGGTTTGCAGCACTTTGACCACCGTGCTCATCGGCAGAATATCCGGCACCAGACCTTCTACCAACTTAGGATTTTGTTTGGCCAGCATGTCCAGAAGCTGCTGCACTTCTTCATAACCCAGTAATTGATAGGCATTATTGGTCAATAGCTGGCTTAAATGGGTAGCCACTACGGTTGCGGCATCCACCACTGTGTAACCTAAGGTCTGGGCATGTTCACGCTGGGAAGGTTTAATCCATACCGCATCCAAACCAAAAGCTGGATCCTTTGTGGGCTTGCCCTCTAACTTGCCGAATACCTGGCCGGGATTGATAGCCAGTTCCTGATCATGGGTGATATCCGCTTCACCAATAGTCACACCCAACATAGCGATAGTGTAGGTGTTGGGATTCAGATCCAGATTGTCACGGATATGCACAGGAGGAATAAGAAACCCCAGCTCTTGGGATAGCTTCTTACGCACCCCTTTGATACGAGCCAACAACTCGCCACCCTGGGTTTTATCCACTAGAGGAATCAAACGATAGCCAACTTCCAGGCCGATAGTGTCAACGTGCTGAACGTCATCCCAACCCAGTTCTTTGGCTTCGGCAGGGGCGCGCGTTTGTTCGGGTACCAGTTCACCGGCAGCCGGTTGTTCCAGCTCTTTTTGCTCACGCCACCAATCGTAATAAGCGTAACCACCAATTAAGGCAGCAAAGCCTAAGAAAGCCAAATGCGGCATGCCAGGTACAATGCCCATAACAAACAGAATGCCGGTCGTAATGTACAATGCGCGTCTATTACCCAATTGTTTCTTTACTTCGCCGCCCATGTCTTGGGAGTCATTTTCTCGAGTCACAATAATGGCAGTAGCAACAGACAAGAGCAGCGACGGAATTTGAGCAACCAGGCCATCACCGATAGTCAGAATAGTGTAGATCTCAATAGCGTTACCGAAGGTCAGGTCATGCTGAATCATGCCGATGAATAGCCCACCGACAATATTGATCAACATAATAAACAAGCCGGCAATGGCATCCCCTTTAACGAATTTGGAGGCACCATCCATAGAGCCGTAAAAGTCAGCTTCTGTGGTAATTTCCTGACGGCGGCGACGCGCTTCATCTGAGTCGATATAGCCTGCGTTCAAATCCGCATCAATGGCCATTTGCTTACCCGGCATAGCGTCCAAGGTAAAACGGGCGCTTACTTCGGAAATACGCCCAGCACCGGCGGTCACCACTTTAAAGTTGATGATCAAGAGGATGGCAAACACGACGATACCCACAGCAAAATTGCCGCCGATAACCACTTCACCAAAGGCCTGAATCACTTTACCAGCGGCATCTCCCCCTTCATGTCCTTCCAGCAGTACCACCCGGGTAGAGGCAACGTTCAGCGCCAGCCTGAGTACCGTAGCAATCAGCAGAACCAGCGGAAATGCACCAAAATCGATAGGGCGCTTGGTAAAGACCGCGACCAGGATGACCACCAATGACAGGGCAATATTGAAACTAAACAGAATATCCAGCAAAAACGCTGGCATCGGCAGTATCACCATGCCCATGATAGCCAGCAGGATTATCGGTGCGCCCAGGCCCGAGGTGAATTGCTTGACGCTGTTCTTATCGAATCGATTTAGGTATGTGCTCAGTTCCATACACTTACAACAGAATTTTGACGGCTGAACAGGTTTAGCAATAAGCGCGCCAGACTTTAGTTAGGTGTTAGGTGTTAGGTGTTAGGTGTTAGGTGTTAGGTGTTAGGTGTTAGGTGTTAGGTGTTAGGTGTTAGGTGTTAGGTGTTAGGTGTTAGGTGTTAGGTGTTAGGTGTTAGGTGTTAGCAACTAGGATGCTTCTCAGGACAAGACTGGGCGACCAGAAAACCAGGGGAAATTAGGATATTCATTTCAATCACACCGCTTTGATGTCATCAAGCATATGCTTATGCCAAATAAACCCGCTCAATTTCGAATTAATTTACCTCTTGCGGTTGACGTGCAGGCCTTAAAACGATACTAATATGCCTGTTTGAAACACAGGCCAGAACAAATGCAAAAGTTCCTCTCTCTACTCCTCCTTATGGCAGCAAGATTGCACGGGTAGGTTGTAGCCGAGAGACAGGCAAAATTTTAGAAAAACCCGTGCACTGCACGGGTTTTTCACTTTTCGAACCAAGTAAAAACCAGTGTCAGTGTGGCGGGTCAACCAACAAGAGGAAAGACCATGACAGATAGAGTCAAGATATTCGATACCACGTTAAGAGATGGCGAGCAGGCCCTTCCGGCTAGTCTGAGCGTAAAAGAAAAGCTGCAGATTGCCCTGGCCCTCGAACGTCTGGGCGTGGATATTATCGAAGCTGGCTTCCCGGTCTCCTCTCCTGGTGATTTCAAATCGGTGCAAACCATCGCCCGTGAAATCAAGAATGCCACCGTCTGTGGTCTGTCCCGGGCGGTGATGAAAGACATTGATGCCTGTGGCGAAGCCCTGAAGGTGGCAGAGCAGTTTCGTATCCATACTTTTATCGCCACCTCAGATATCCACGTCGGCTCAAAGCTGCGTAAGTCTCAGGATGAAGTGTTGGACATGGCCGTTGCTGCCATCAAACACGCCAGGCGCTACACGGATGACGTGGAGTTCTCTTGTGAAGACGCTGGCCGCACTAATATCGACTACTTGTGCCGCATGGTGGAAAACGCCATCAACGCCGGTGCCACCACAGTCAATATTCCAGATACTGTCGGCTACACCATTCCCAGTGAGTTTGGCGCCATTATCCAAACCCTGTTTAACCGCGTCCCCAACATCGACAAAGCCACTATCTCCGTGCATTGTCACAACGATTTAGGTCTGGCTGTGGCGAACTCCATTGCCGCCGTACAGTTTGGGGCACGTCAGATTGAATGTACCATCAACGGTATAGGTGAACGGGCCGGTAACTGCTCGCTGGAAGAAGTCGCTATGATCCTGAAAACCCGCGAAGCCATGCTGGGTTTGCAAACCGGTATCAACAGCCAGGAGATCTTCCGTACCTCCAAGCTGGTCAGCCAAATGTGTAATATGCCGGTGCAGAGCAACAAGGCCATAGTTGGCGCTAACGCCTTCAGCCACTCTTCCGGTATTCACCAGGACGGCATCCTGAAAGCCCAGAACACTTATGAAATCATGACACCGGAAAGTGTCGGCATTAATAAGAACCACCTGAACCTGACCAGCCGCTCCGGCCGTCATGTGATCAAGCACCGCATGCATGAGCTGGGTTACAAAGACGAAGATTACGATTTGGATACCTTGTATCAGGCGTTTTTGAAACTGGCTGATAAAAAGGGCCAGGTATTCGATTACGATTTGGAAGCGCTGGTATTCTTCGACCAGCAAAAGCAGCAGGAAGCCAACTATGAGTTGCTGTACCTGCATGCCAATGCCGGAAAAGGCATGATCCCAAGCGCAACAGTCAAAATGCGCATGGGCGATCAGGAAGGTACCGCATCAGCCACCGGCAATGGTCCGGTAGACGCCGCGTTTAACGCCATTATTCAGGTCACAGGCAACAACGACATAGAGATTGTTGACTTTAAGCTGGACTCCAAAGGTGAAGGGGCCGATGCCCTGGCCCAAGTGAGCGTAGTAGCCGAATACCGCGGCCGCCGTTTTAACGGTATTGGCCTGGCCACCGACATTGTCGAAGCCGGCGTAAAGGCGTTGATTTACGTACTGAATAACACCTGTCTGGCTGACCAGATAGATGAAAAGAAACAACAGAAAATAGCAGGGGTGTAGATGAAATCGTATTCCATAGCTTTACTGCCCGGTGACGGTATCGGTCCGGAAGTCATGCGTGAAGCAGAGAAAGTGCTGGCCGTCATTCAGCGCAAGTTTGGTCTGAATCTGGTTTTGAACCAGTTTGATGTGGGTGGCGCTGCCATAGACAAACACGGCCACGCCCTGCCTGAAGACACCCTGAAAGGTTGTGAACAAGCTGACGCTATCTTATTCGGCTCTATCGGTGGCCCCAAGTGGGATAGCTTACCACTGGATCAGCGCCCCGAGCGCGCCGCGCTGTTAAAACTGCGCAGCCACTTTGACCTATTCAGCAATTTGCGTCCGGCCAAAATCTACCCCGGACTGGAAGCCTTATCTCCGCTGCGAGCGGATATCGCTGCCAGCGGGTTCGATGTAATGGTGGTGCGTGAATTAACCAGCGGTATCTACTTTGGTCAGCCCAAGGGTATGGCCGGTGAAGGTGAAGAAGAGTACGCCTTTGACACTATGCGTTATTCGCGCCGTGAAATCCGCCGCATTGCTAAAATCGCCTTTGAAGCAGCACGCCTGCGCGGCAAAAAAGTAACCTCGGTAGATAAAGCTAACGTATTGGTATGCAGCCGGTTGTGGCGCGAAATTACCGAGGAAGTCGCCAAAGACTATCCAGATGTAGCGCTGGAGCACATCTACATCGACAACGCCACCATGCAACTGCTGCGTTACCCCAATCAGTTTGATGTCATGCTGTGTTCTAACCTGTTCGGCGATATCATCAGCGATGAGTGCGCCATGATCACCGGCTCCATGGGCCTGCTGCCGTCCGCTAGCATCAACGCTGACGGTTTCGGTATGTACGAACCAGCAGGGGGCAGTGCCCCGGATATCGCAGGTAAAGGCATTGCCAACCCTATTGCGCAAATTCTGTCTGCTGCCATGTTGCTGCGTTACAGCCTGGGCGAAAATAGCGCAGCAGAAGCTATTGAGAATGCCGTACAGCAAGCGCTGAATGACGGTTATGTAACCGCCGAACTGCTAAGTGCAGAGCGCAGAAATGAAGCCAAAACCACGGCACAGGTGGGCGATTACATTGCCGCCAAATTGGAGGAGTTGGTCTGATGGGTAAGACCTTATACGACAAAATCTGGGACATGCATTTAGTGGCCCAGGCAGGTACCGACAACCTGATTTATATCGACCGTCACCTGATCCACGAAGTCACCTCTCCGCAGGCCTTTGCCGGCCTTGAGGAAAAAGGCCGTAAGCTGCGTCGTCCGGATCGCACTTTTGCCACTATGGATCACAGTATCTCTACCCGCTCTTTGGCCTTGGATGCCTGTGGCCCGGCCAACCAGTTGCAACTTCGCACCCTGATGGATAACTGCGAAAAATTTGGCGTGGAACTCTTCCCGGTCGGCCACCAAAAACAAGGTATCATCCATGTTATCGGCCCCGAACTGGGCTTAATTTTACCTGGTATGACAGTAGTATGTGGTGACTCGCACACCGCTACTCACGGTGCATTTGGCGCCCTGGCCTTTGGTATCGGCACCTCAGAGGTGGAACACGTATTTGCCACCCAGACCCTGAAACAGGGTAAAGCCAAGGCTATGAAGGTGGAAGTTAACGGCACCCTGCCTATTGGTGTTACCGCCAAGGATATTATCCTGGCTATCATCGGTAAGATTGGTCATGCCGGTGCCACGGGTTATGTACTGGAATACGCCGGCAGCGCCATTGAAGCGCTGTCCATGGAAGAGCGTATGACCATCTGTAATATGAGTATCGAAGCGGGTGCTAAAGCCGGACTGATTGCCCCCGACCAAATCACCTTTGATTACCTCAAAGATAAAGAGCGCGCCCCCAAAGGTGCAGACTGGGATGAAGCGCTGGCCTGCTGGCAGAGCCTGAAATCCGATGCCGATGCCGCCTTTGACACTGTTGTCACCTTGAGTGCCGAAGATATCAAACCACAGGTTACCTGGGGCACCAACCCAGGCCAGGTGGTGGCAGTTGACGAACCCATTCCGGCCCCGGCAAGTTTCACCGATGCGGTTGAGCGCACCTCAGCAGAAAAAGCCCTGAAATACATGGGCTTGGAAGCCGGGCAAAAACTGTCAGATGTGGCGATCAGTCATGTGTTTATCGGCTCTTGCACTAACAGCCGCATTGAGGACTTACGTGCCGCCGCCAAGATTGCCAGCACCGGCAAAGTCGCTCAGGGCGTGAACGCTATTGTAGTACCCGGCTCCTACGCGGTAAAACAGCAGGCGGAAGCTGAGCAACTGGATAAGGTGTTTCTGGACGCCGGCTTTGAATGGCGTTTGCCTGGCTGCTCTATGTGTCTGGGCATGAACGATGACCTTCTGCAGGCAGGTGATCGCTGCGCATCCACCAGTAACCGTAATTTTGAAGGCCGTCAGGGCCGCGGCGCCCGCACCCATTTGGTCAGCCCGGCGATGGCCGCCGCTGCTGCACTGGCAGGCCGTTTTGTTGATGTAAGGGAGTTGGATAAATGACAGGCATCACACAACTAAGCGCTAAAGCGGCGCCACTGAATCGTGCCAATGTGGATACCGATCAGATTATCCCTAAGCAATTTTTAACCGCTGTCACCCGCGCCGGCTACGGCAAACACTTGTTCCATGACTGGCGCTATCTGGATCTGGAAGAAAAAGTCCCCAATCCGGAGTTCGAACTGAACAAGCCTGAGCATCAGGGCAGCGAAATTCTGCTGGCCAGAGAGAACTTTGGTTGTGGCTCCAGCCGTGAGCATGCACCTTGGTCGTTGACCGATTTTGGCTTCAAAGTCGTGATTGCCACCAGCTTTGCCGATATTTTTTACGGCAACTGCATGAACAATCAACTTTTGCCTATTGCCCTGAACAACAGCCAGATGGATGCCCTGTTTGCTGCGGTTGAAGCCGACCCGCAAGTGCAAATAGAGATAGATTTACCCGCACAGCAGGTACGGGTAGCCGACCAAAGTTTTGACTTTGAGATCAAGGAACACCATAAGTACAAGCTGATTAAAGGCTTAGATGCTATCGGTGAGACCCTTGAACTGGTGAGCAGTATTGATAGCTACGAGAAGGCAATGCCAGCCTGGCGTTAATCCCGAAAAGACGGTTGCCGGTATTCCCGACAACCGTCTGTTATGCCCGACAAGGTAAAATTCCATCCAGCCCCTAAGCACACTTGCACCTGTAATAGAGTGTACCGCTCCACTTATATTCATTAACTCATCAAAACATGCAAGGTATCCCAATCAGGGGCAATTTCATCAAACAAATATAAACGACTAAACCAGCTACATTGTTTACTACTGGACTTATTAACGCTTCGTTTGAAACTGCACCGGTTATTTCTACAAAAGATGCAGACAAGACATTTGAAAAAGTTGAGGCAGCACAAAAAACTCCGGCTTAGTTACTAGGGTCATTTTAGGCGCTGCCGCTGCTCGACTACTTTACGTCGCTATCGCTACGACTATTGCGGCTCTAACCTAATAAAAGACTACACTGTGCATGTAGATTTTGAATTGCGGTAAATTTTCAATGAAACACTATGTATTAGTCTTTTTTATCTTAATAGTTTGTGCCACTGATTGTGCTAACGCTCAACAGAAAAAAGAGGCCTTGCTCATTAGTACTGCAGACGAAGGACCAATCATTGCGTGGTATAAAAACTATATCGCCAGAGCGTACGACAAGCTGGGAATAGACATTGATTTTAAGTTTATTCCTACGGGGAGAGAGGGCGTAGAAGCAGAAAAAGGGTATGTTGATGCGTTGACCATTAGAGTCTCATCGGCTGAGTCTTCCTTTTCGGACTTTATCCGCGTGCCCGTTATCCTGTCTAAAGGCGAGCTGTCTTTGTATTGTCAGAAAGACGTTCATTGTGGTTCTGACGTTTTAATGCAACCCAATGTCACCATAGGAGTAGTGAGCGGCTCAAACGCAAGTACTTTTTATATGAAAGATAAAGCCGCGCATTTGTACCATGTAAAAAGTGGTAAAGCGCTGGCAGAGCTGCTCTACAGGCAGCGCTTCAAGTACATCATATCCATCGATAGTCCAGATTTTGGCAACTATGCATCAATTGACCCAAACACATATTCCAAAGTGAAGTTAACTAACATCGAAGCCTACCATTACCTGCATAAAAAGCATCAGGACTTGCTGCCGAAAGTCACTCTAGCCCTGCAAGAGGCGATTAAAGAGATTGGTCCGTTGCCGATGCAACAACTAAGAGAAAACGGAAATTAGCGAATGCGTTTGTGTGACGGCACTGATTCTAGTCAGAGTTGACCGTAACCTTTGGTTTTCAAGCATGTTATCCAAACCGGAGATTTTACCTACGCCTCTTCATTACATAGTGACCGTTTCGTTGATTAAGCTCAACTTCTGAGCAAATCCTCTGATTCTGTCTTGTTTTCCCTTGATACTTAGTGGGTTCTGGTCAATATTCTTGGCTGTTCCTTGCCGTTAAAAAAACATCCAACATGCTAAAACTGTTCTCCATCGATGAAGTTAGACCCGGAATGTTCGTCAATCGGGTTACCCGTCAAACCGCACAACTGAAAATCAAAACCCAGGGATTGGTAAAGGAGCAAGGACTGATCCAAAAACTTAAGGCACGTGGCATTCTTGAAGTAGAAATCGACCTTTCCCGCAGTATTTTGCATGAAGAGCTGACCATGGAAAGTCCGATGGAAGACGAGAGCCCGGTAACCACTGCAAAGCCGCAGCAAACCGAAGGAGAAGCGCTCAATGAGTCGCATAAACTCTATGAGCAGGCCAAATCGGTTCAATCCAAATTTTTCAAGAAAGTACGCAAAGGCGGCAAAGTCTCCATCTCAGAATTAATGGGAACCAGTGCCGATATTATTGATTCGGTGTTCGATAACCCCGACGCTTTGTGCTGTTTGACTCTGATAAAAGAACGCGACCAATATCTGTTAGAGCATTCACTGAACTGCTCCATCTTGATGGCTGTATTTGCCCGTCATTTGGGCTTTGATAAAGAACTTATCGACGAACTGGGTTTGGCTGGCTTATTGATGGATGTAGGTATGGCCACTATCCCTGATGATATTCTGAGTAAGTCCGGCCGTTTGGATCAGGCCGAAATTCAGATTGTTGAAGGCCATGTGGACTTCGGCCTTGAATTGCTGGAACAGTCAGAGATGGATTTGGATGTGGTTCGGGACGTAATCGCCAATCACCACGAACGTATGGACGGCTCCGGCTACCCTCGCGGCAAAGGCGGTGATTACTTATCGGTTTATGCGCGCATGGCCGCCATTGTAGACAGCTATGACGCCATGACCTCTGACCGCCCATGGCGCAAAGGGTTACCCCCAACTCAGGCGCTTAAGCGCCTGCTGTCATCCAGCCAGGGCTTACTTGATCAGTCTTTGGTGCAGCAATTTATCCGCTGTGTCGGCGTGCATCCGGTGGGCTCGTTGGTCAAACTGAAAAGCGGCAAATTGGCCATCGTGGTCAGAGCCAATAAGCAAGACCCCTTATGCCCGGTGGTGATGAGCTTCTACTCCGTGCGCACCAATATGTACAACGAGATTAAACGACTGGACCTGAGTAAAGTCGGTGATGAGATAGAAACCAGCGTCAGGCCGGAAGAATTTAAAATAAACCTGACCAAGTTCTTTAAAGACGTGTTGCTACAGCAGGTTTAACTCCTGCTGTACAGCCGACTCACTGCCCAGGCAAGGCATCCAGTTTGTGCACCTTTTCCAGTTCGTTATCCCAATCGGCCCGGCTTGCCATAAACAAGTGGGCATTGGGTTTCATCTGCAGGTTGTCGTCCAGACTACCCGCAGGTACCACTAACATGGAAAACTCGCTGAGCAGATAAGGCATTGCTGAACCACACTGCGAACAAAACGCGCGCTGATGATGGGTGCCCGGCAGCCGAAAAGTTTTAACCAACCCCTGCCCTTCATGCCACTTAAGGGTGGCGGTATGGGAGAACAGATTAGCGGCATGGGCCGAACCGGTATCTTTCTGACAATGCTGACAATGACACAGAAAGAACTGTTCAAAGTCGCCATCAATCTCAAAACTCACCGCCGCACATAAACACGAACCTTGTCTTTTCATCCTTTTTTCCTTTTGCAGTTATCCCATCAGCGCAAGTAACTTAGCGAGTCAGACAGCCGTAGGTATTTACCATTCACCCAGCGCAGGTAGACTGAATTCCTGGCCCTTGTAAGTCAGTATCACCTTCTGCGGTTCAATTCTGGCAATGCGCAAATTGTCACTAATCCAATCACCCTCACCAAGCTCCACACCGTTAACCCGCACCCGACGTTCAGTCGGTACTGAGGCGTATAAGTGGGTGGAAAAACTCATGGACGGCAGCTCAGCTAACACCCAGGCTGGCAACTGATCTACCCGCAGTGTTTGAGATGTTTTAGCCGCGCCGGGAGTTTGGTGTTCTTCCGTACTTTGCTCAGTTTCAGATACGGCCTGTCGGAATCGCCTTAATAATTCGGGGGAAACACTGTCCAGTGGCACCTCAGCATCGGTATTCACCACATCTACCGGCACGGCCCCGGCTTCTTCGAGCTGTTCTGCCTGTGTTAACGTATTTTCTGGGGTTAACGCTGTTTGTGGGGCTTCTTCAGCCACCGGGGTTGGCTCAGGTTCTAAGGCTGGGCTTGGCACGGCATTTTGAGGCTGTTCAGCCACCATCACTACAGTCGGCGCATCCCTGGGCGCTAGCAACTGTTGCCATGGCGTTACCGCAGCGGTATAGCCTAGTCCCATACCACCAAACAACACCAAGGCAGCCACCAAAGTTTTACGTCCGTAATAATGCCAGCGTCCCGGCAGTGACTGCACCGACGGTAGAAACAAACTGCGGTTAAAATGCTCTGACAGTTTATGGTCAACATTGGCTTGCTGCGCGCCTTGCATCAGCAGGGTTTTAGTTGGTGAGCTGGCCGTTGGCACCGAATAAGTCGACTCCAATTCGACCGTTTGCGCCGTATCGATTTCCAGCTCCTGCACACCCATTTCTTTTAGGCCCTGCACCATTTCCTGGCTGCTGACCAAACCTGACTTACGGATACGTACCGGGCCGTTTTGTGCGGTGATTTGCACAATCACCATGCCAGGCTGTAAATCGTCTACCCTGATACGCTTAAGCATGAAGACTCCCTATCCAATAGCCCAGCGCCAGCCCCGTAAACAGCAGCCCAGCCAGGATCAGTGTCCATTGCTTACCCTGGCGCTGACGCACAACATCGTCCCCCAGGATCTGAGAGGCCGCAGCCAGAAAAATATAGCGGCGTACCACCGGATGCTGCTTAGTAAACGACAAGGTTAATGCCCGGTCACACAACAGATTAATCACCCGCGGTATGCCACCACTAATCTGATAGACCGCCTGCAAGGCGGTAGCAGCAAAAATACTGACATCGCCACCGGCCACTTGCAGACGATGAGCGATATAGGCTTTAACCTCGTTGCCACTGAGTGGCAGTAAGTGATAACGCGCGGTAATGCGCTGGGCTAATTGACGCAACTCATTGCGTTTAAGTAATTGCTGCAACTCGGGCTGACCAATCAGCACGACTTTAAGCAGTTTTTCTCGGTTGGTTTCTAAATTGGTTAATAGGCGCAGTTGCTCCAGCACTTCGGGTAATAAATGCTGGGCCTCGTCAATAATCAGAACGGTATTGATACCCTTTCCATGATTGGCGGCCAGATGCGCCAGAATTTTATCGGTGAAGCTTTTCAAACTGGCCTGATTATCCTCATAGGCAATGCCCAGTTCATCACAAATGGTCGCCAGCAATTCCAGTGCAGACAAGGTGGGATTTAAAATCATCGCCACCTGGGTATTTTCAGGCAACTGCTGCATCAGCTTTCGGGACACTGTAGTTTTGCCGGTCCCCACCTCGCCGGTAAGCATCACAAAGCCGCCGCTTTCACGCAAACCAAAGGTCAGGTGAGCAAGCGCTTCTTTATGGCGGGGACTCATATACAAATAGTCAGGATTGGGCGCGATGGAAAAAGGATTGTCCGCTAATCCAAAATAGTTCAGATACATGCAAAACCGTCTGCTATGCAGGCTGTGATAAGGGCGGCAACTAAGGTAACGATTCGACGAAGGCAAGTCAAAGGCGGCCTGGGAAAAGCAGTGAAATTGCCTTGCGACGGCGTCAAGCTAACTTAGGAGTGAAAACTTAGGATGTGACTAGCTATCTAAGTAGAGCCAGGTACTAGGCCCCAAAAACAGTACCGCAGACGTCATAAACAGCACAAAGTACAACTTGAACCACCAGCGTACCCGAACAGGCACATCTGCACGCTTTTCAAGCACCTTATATCGACGTGCCGGCCTGTCAAATAAGAAGAGGCTACCGTAGTGCAAAGCCCCGTGACCTGCCATAAATATATTCAGTGAGAAAAAACGTATGCCACCTTCAAGCGCATCTTCCACATCCCTCATTGGTTTTCCTTTCAGATACAACAACACTGGAAAAACCACAAAGATCGCCATTAACAACCCAATAGCAGCAAATAAGAGCAACAATTCAGACAGTACTACTGGGCAAAATACAGCGCGCAAATTGCCAACACCGCAAGCAGAAAACTTCCCAAAAACAGTAAGTAATAGCATTTAAACCAGCTTCTCACTTGTTCTGGAACATTTTCTCTAAGCGTTAATAAATGGTAACGCTTTGCATACCAATCAAATAGAAAAACACTGCCGTAGTGCAAAGCCCCCTGGCCTGCCATAACTATGTTCAGCGAATAAAATCGCTTTCCATTGTCCAACTCGTCTTCCGCTAACATCATTGGCTTTCCTTTTAAAAACAACAAAAATGGTAGGAGAATAAAGAACAATACTGCCAGACTGATGGCAAAAGAAATAAGAAAGAAATATTCAGCAAAAGACATCAATTAAACACTCCGTAGAGGAGATCCCCCCCTTTTTCGCCAGCCCATTCACCAACTTTGGCACCAGCGTATCCTCCAGTAGCACCCGCAACCACTCCACACCAAAAAAAGCTAGTACCTGCTGAGGGAAGGCCGAATACCAAGTTGCAAACACCATAACTTGTAGCAAACCCTCCAAATGTTCCTATACCCACAGCGCCAATTCCTTTACCTGTTTCTAAATAAGTTGCCTTAGTGCACTGCTGTTCACTCCCTTCCAGGCAGGCTTTACGAATATTGGCATGGGCTTCCACACCGGTTAAGACAATCCCGACATAGCCAAGCTGCTTAAGATTTTTCGCCATATTGGCGGTGGTTTTATAGTTTTCGGCAAAACCGGGAATACTCTTTGCCGGGCCACCCAGCTTGTCCCATTGGTAGACTATGCTTTTACTACTAAGCCCCAGGTTTCGGCGCATATCACCGGGCACCAGATTACCTCCCAGATCCGGCTGGCCAAAGCGGCTTAGCGCCCCATTAAGTCTGGAAAAAATTTGCTGTCGACGGGTAAAGAAACGTTGATTGCGCAGATTTCCTTGGCTGTTATAGGTATGCACATAAGCCTGTTCCAACTCCTTAAGCATCGCTTCTACATTTTTTACCTGCGCGCCCCAGGAATTATTTGCCAATCCCAACATAAGCCCGTTCTACTTAGCAATATTGGAAAGTAGATCATATCGCTCCGCCAGCAGTTCCTGCTCTGCAAAACTTAGCTCTTTAAGCTTGTCATCAATCTGCCGGGCATAATTCAAAAATTCCTGCTCAGCCGGGGTGCAGGCCATGGAATCTGCTGGCGAAATCAACACGACCTGGCCCGGCTTAGCCACACCGTTTTGAATATGGCTATTTACAAATATAAAGTGCTCAATGGTTTGTGCTGTCGGTTGACTGTAGAGTTCCTGAGCCAGTGCAATGGTTGGAACCAGGCGCTGTACAACATGCACAGCATAGTTATTGGGAATAGCAGTAGAACTTGTCATAAGCCGTATCCTTACGAAAGCAAATGTCCAAATTCAAAGTATAGCCGCCAATTTACTCCCTGTGCTGCCGTCCATCCTGGTTCTGATACTCCTGCAACGCTGCCTTCATCCTTTTTTTATGCCAATCCAACATCGAATCAGCTAACGCTACGGCCTGATGTTGATACTGCAATGCCAGAGCATGTTGCCCGCGCTTCGCATAAGCCGCCGCAAGATAGTGATAGCTGTATGCGTCCTCTGGATATAGTGCCAACTGTTGCTTTAGTATTTCCACCGCTTTGCCTGGCTCTTTGTCAAGTTGATAATCAGCCAAGCGCTGAATAGAGGCTTTTGGAGACACATCAAAGCCGTATTTCTGAGCGGAGAGTAATTTATAGTGTTCCACAATGGCCTCAACCCCCTGGTTGGCAATCTCAGAATCCGGCGCTAAGCCCTGATGAATATCATCAAACAGCAGCTCAATCCCTTCTATAGTAGAAAGCACAGGTAATGACATAAAATAGCGATGCGCATATTGACGGTAGTGCCAGGTTAATTGTGATGGCGCAGAGGCTCGCAGCAGACGCTGCAGCTTGGCGTAATCCTGCAACTGGTGCTCTTCCTTCACACCGTCACCATGGCTGAAGAATAAAAAGGGTTGACGTTTTTTGGGGAGCATTTCCAGCTTCTTTGCTGCACTGGATAAAATACCGGCATAGTCATCCTTCAGCTCAGGACTCACAGCAATATAAGCGTTAGCCAAAGTAGGCTTATTAAGCAGTGCTGAGAGCACCAAAGTGCCGTTTACTCTAAAGCCACTGAAAATACGAAAACCATTGGTTCTGTAGGTGCGTTCCAGTCTGGGAAACAGATCTGACTCAAAAAAGTCCAACAAAGGGGTAGTGTTACCGCTCGGGTCGAACAGCCTTCCCACTGGATTCCCTGGTGCGGGGGTTACGATAATAGTTTCAAGCCAAGGCCACTCACCATTGTGACTAAGCCAATCATGCACACCACCCAAAAAGTTACCAGCGCGAGGATGGAAGTCCAACATCAGCAAATAGGATTTTTCTGGTTTGTGCTGATAACTGGCGGGTAACTGAACATTAAACAACAAGGGCTCAGAAAATTGAGGATGACTTAAACTAAGCTGCTCAGCACC
Source organism: Bowmanella yangjiangensis (assembly GCF_018531185.1). Taxonomy (NCBI): domain Bacteria; kingdom Pseudomonadati; phylum Pseudomonadota; class Gammaproteobacteria; order Alteromonadales; family Alteromonadaceae; genus Bowmanella; species Bowmanella yangjiangensis. Next base: position 810,440 of record NZ_JAHDJU010000001.1, on the reverse strand, counting down.
TGCCCTGGCGCTTAACAACAGCAACCATCCAATGCTCCACAGCGTTACCCATTGTGCTTTTTTCATACATTCTCCCTTTTTTGTCCAGCATCCCATACTAGTTGCCACCTGCCAAGCCGGATACACCTGTCTGGCTGCCCTTGGCTTGCTTTGGCATAATGGCGGCATAGAAGGCATGATGGCATATTGATGTGCCCAGCCAATGTTGTGTTCTGGAATCCTTTAGCCCATGAAAATTTACCTGGTAGGCGGCGCTGTCCGCGACACTTTGCTTGGTCGCCCCATCACTGAACGCGATTATGTGGTGGTTGGAGCAACGCCTGAGCAGATGCTGGCGCTCGGCTATAAGCAGGTGGGCAACGATTTTCCGGTGTTTTTACACCCCGATACCAGTGAAGAGTACGCACTCGCGCGCACCGAGCGTAAAACCGGAGTGGGTTATACAGGTTTTGACTGCATTGCCGACCCCAGCGTGACACTGGAAGAAGATCTGCTGCGGCGCGATCTGACGGTGAATGCCATGGCCATGGATGAGCAAGGTCAGATTATCGACCCCTATGGCGGCCAGCAAGACTTGCACAATAAAGTCCTGCGTCACGTATCGGCGGCGTTTGAAGAAGACCCTCTGCGGGTTTTGCGTGTCGCGCGCTTCGCGGCCCGTTATCACCATCTAGGCTTTGCCATTGCTGCCGAAACCCAGGCACTGATGAGCACTATTTCCGCCTCTGGCGAACTGACTGCCTTAACCACGGAACGGGTATGGAAAGAAACCAGTCGCGCTTTGCTCGAAGCCAGCCCGGAAGTTTACTTTGAAAGCCTGCGCAGCTGCGGCGCCCTTAAACATTGGTTTGCCGAATTGGATGCCCTTTGGGGCGTGCCCGCACCGGAAAAGTGGCACCCGGAAATCGATACCGGCGTGCATTGCATGATGGTGTTACGCATGGCCGCCACCCTCAGCCAGGATTTAGCCGTGCGCTACGCAGCACTGGTGCACGACTTGGGTAAGGCCCTGACCCCGCCCGAGCAATGGCCAGCCCATCACGGCCATGAAAAATCAGGCCTGGCCGCGATTACCCGCTTAAGCGAACGGCTTAAAGTACCTAACGATTGTCGTGAACTGGCGTTGTTGGTGGGCGAATTTCATACTCATATACACAAAGCCTTAGAGCTGAAACCCACCACCGTGCTCAGAGTATTAAATCACTGTGATGCGTGGCGAAAACCGGCCCGGTTTGAGCAATTGTTACTGGCCTGCGAAGCTGACGCCAGAGGCCGGTTGCATTTTGAGCAGCGACCCTACCCCCAGGCCGACTACTTTCGCGCCGCCTATCAAGCCGCCGCCGCGGTGGATGTTCAATTGATTATCGCCAAGGGTATTCAGGGCAAAGCTATAAAAGAGGCGCTGGACCGAGAACGCACCACCGCCATTGCAACGATAAAAGCGCAGTGGCAAGCACCTCAGCCCTGAGCAAAAAGCCTCTGACCAGGAAGGCAAGACAAAATACCCAGAACCTCTTCAAGACATTGCTGTCTTCTTGGTGAATTTAGCTTTTCAAAAATGGGTTAACCACGAAGAGCACGAAATACACGAAGAGGGCTGACGGCCCTAACGCCTAGATTCACAGCCAAGACACAGCGATTTTATTCGCTGTCAGTTTGTATTACAGGCAAATAAATATCGGTTCTAAGCTGCTCCTCTTCGACCATATCCGGGTCATCCAGATAGTGATAGATACAAGGCGTATCCGCCGGCCAAAGCGCATCCATCCCCAACAGGGTCAGATACAAGTTATCCACCGCCGCTTCCAGTCCGTCGAAGCTGCCGTTATGGCGGGTTCGCAGATACAGGCCCGCTGCGCTGTCCTGCCAGAATAAGTCATCCGGAACACCCGTCACCGCTTCACTCAGTAACAGGGCACTGTCGAACACCCCAGCTTGCTGCGCTGAATCATCCCGAGGTATACCAATAATAGCCTCCAGATGCTGTGGACCTCCCACAGCCTCGAACAAGCGGGTATAAGTATCGAACAAATCCGGATACAAATGCTCGGTGCGCACCGTTATTAAATGCATCGGAGCCAGAGAAACCAGCTCTACCGCCAACCAACCCTGAGGGTTCGCCTGGTTACCGCTGGCTGGCTGCGACAAGCGATTGATGATGTTATCCAATAACTCTGGATCATCACGAAGCTGAGAAGGACTGAGCGCAACCTGGCGTTTCATCGCTTTGGCAAACGCCTGGCTGGATGAAAAGCCGCATTGCAATGCCGCCTCCGTCACGCTGGCGGCTGCCGATAAATGCTTGGCGCCCGCCGCTAAGCGAAGACGGCTTTGGGTTTGGCCACAGGTCTCGCCAGTAACCAGACGATACAGCCGGTGAAAATGAAAAGGTGAAAGCGCTGCCGCCTCAGCCAGTTTTGCCAGCTCCAGCGGTGGCTCATCAAACAAATGGGCTTGCAGCAGGACAACCGCCCGTTCAATCCGCGCTAATACCAGGGCTTCACGATCTATCATTGAGAGTTCCTCTTGGTAGGGTGTTTGCCAACTCTAGCCAGCATTGTGCTTATTCGCGTGTCCCAGCTTGCGGTTTTATTTGCCATGTGTTGGACAACAAGCCATCGCCCTGCTTGACTGAATAATCGCCAGTGCAGTTCATTCAAGTCAAGCTTGGGAGGCCACTTCATGGCACCGCTCACACTTAATCACTCTGTAGGTATGGGGGGCACTAACCATACCGAAGACATCCGCGCCTTGCAGATTGCGCTTAATCAATTGCTCAGCCCCGCGCATATCGCCCCGCTCAGCGTCGATGGCAGTCTGGGTAGTGATCCCGACAAAGCCAAAACCGTTGCCGCTATCAGGTATTTTCAGGCTCAGGTAGTCAAGATGCAGACGCCGGACGGACGGGTTGACGTCAATGGTAAGACACATAGAACAATTAACCGCGAGCTGGCCGCATTAACCAGTAATGAGCCTGCGCAGTCAGTTCGGTCTGATGTGCCCTGGATGACTATCGCCATGGCTGAAATCGGTCAAACAGAAGTGCCAGGGCCCCAGGCCAATGCGCGTATCCTGGCGTATTTCAAAGCCGCCGGTTTTTGGGGAACAGACGACTCTGGCGGAGAAAATGCCTGGTGCGGCTCATTTGTCGCCTGGGTAATGCAACAAAGTGGCTTCACACCTGTAGCTCAAGCTTACCGGGCCAAAGAGTGGCGGCACTTTGGCCGGCAGATTGCCCAGCCGGTATATGGAGCCATTGGCATTAAAAGCCGTCAAGGCGGTGGACACGTGGCCTTTGTGGCAGGAACAAGCGCCGATGGAAAATCACTTTATATGCTGGGTGGAAATCAGCGCGACAGCGTCAACATCGCCCGCTATAGTCGTGACGTATGGGACAGCTTTGTGGTACCGGAAGGCTTTGATGAAACCAGGGTGGACTTACCCCTTTATTCGCAGCACGCCGCAGCCGCAGGCAGCGAAGCATAATGCACGGCGAGGATGGCTGATTTTGGCCGCGCTGACAGCTGGCCTGTGTGCATGTAGCCAGACAAACCAGCTTGAACATGTTGCTCTGGACGAGGCCCAGCAACAGGCTCTTTACACCGCCGTGCAGCAAACGCCCTTTAGCGCTGTGGTAAAGATCACGCAGGTGCAAACTAAGCATGATCATCACGAGCCAGAGATGCAGTGGCATATTTATACGGCCGAAGTGCAACAGATGATCCGTGGAACTCCCACCCACTCGCTGCGTTTTGCCATGGCCCTTGAGCAAGGCGAAGACGCACTTATCCCTGACTATCCCGTGCTGCTTACCCTATGCCAAGGCCAAAATATGCAGTTAGGCACCCATTACTATTGGCCTGGCACCGGCGCGCAGTTTGACGCCAGTGCCCAGCTCAAGCAGGTTGCCATATCGGCAGCCCGCGAGGCTGACCAGGCACAAGTGCATTTCGCTCAGTGTGATTAAAGCCTGCTAACGCCTTAGTCCAAATCAGCCGCGCTATGGCGCTCGGCTAACTGCTCTTGTTCTTCACCCCAGGTACGATTCACCCGCCTACCACGTTGCACCGCCGGGCGCTGGGCAATCTGTTTTGCCCATCTCTGCACATGGGTATATTCCTGAACCTGCAAAAACTCGGCGGCGTCATAAATATTGCCCAGTACCAGATCGCCATACCAGGGCCAGATCGCAATATCAGCAATGGAATATTCATCACCTGCCATATATTGATGCTCCGCCAGATGGCGGTCGAGCACATCCAATTGGCGCTTCACTTCCATAGTGAAACGATTGATTGGGTACTCCATCTTAAACGGCGCATAAGCGTAGAAATGCCCGAAGCCGCCACCTAAGTATGGCGCAGCGCCCATCTGCCAGAACAACCAGTTGCGGCATTCGGCTTTGCCTTTCGCATCGCTTGGCACCAACACACTGAACTTGTCAGCCAGGTACTGCAAAATCGCCCCTGACTCAAACACCCGGATAGGCGGCAGTGAACTGGTATCCAGTAAGGCGGGGATCTTGGAGTTGGGGTTTACCTCTACAAAGCCAGAGGAAAACTGCGTACCCTCACCTATATCAATCAGCCAGGCATCATACTCAGCCTCCTTGATACCCAGCGCCAGTAGCTCTTCGAGCATAATGGCCGCCTTCTGACCATTGGGGGTAGCCAGCGAGTAAAGCTGCATCGGATGCTTGCCCACCGGCAGGCTTTTATCATGGGTTGCCCCGGCGATAGGACGGTTAATGCTGGCCCACTTGCCGCCACTTTCGGCGTCCCAGGTCCATATTTTTGGTGGAATGTAATCGTTGTTGTCGGTCATCACGAGTCCTTGATTGGAAAATGCGTCAGGCAATTAATGCGCACGAAAGGAACCAGATTCAAGTCATTGCATTGCCTATTTTGCGACCAATGACTTTGTAAAGTACGATAAGTTGCTTGAGGCTATACACCTGTTGATCAGGTTTCAGCGTACAACTGACATTTTAGGGAATAAACATGAGCAAACCACGCCACCCCGCCCTGACCGATGAAATGTTCCATCTTTACGACCGGTATGCCCACGGTCAGATGGACAGGCGTGCATTCTTGCAAGGCTTGAGCCGCCTGGCGGTTGGCGGCATTACCGCGTTAACTCTGTATCAGTATCTCAGCCCGGATTATGCGGCTGCCGAACAGGTATCCTTTAATGATCCTGGCCTAAAAGCCACTTATGTCACCTACCCCTCCCCTGACGGCCATGGCGAAGGCAAGGGCTACCTGGTGCTGCCCCAGCCATTGGAAACACCGCGCCCTGTGGTTTTGGTTATCCACGAAAACCGCGGGCTCAATCCTTATATCAAGGATGTGGCCAGGCGCTTTGCCAAGGCCGGTTTTATCGCCCTGGCACCAGACGGTTTGGCGCCGCTTGGCGGTTATCCTGGCAATGACGACCACGGTCGCGCTATGCAGCGCAGCCTGGATGCCAACAAGTTGCGAGAAGATCTGTTCGCCGCCGCCCGCTATGCCAAAGCACTAACCCAAGGCAACGGTAAACTGGGAGTGGTAGGTTTTTGTTTTGGTGGTGCCATGACCAACCGCATGGCCGCCGTCCTGCCTGACTTGGTCAATGCTGCCGTGCCCTTTTACGGCTCCGCCGCACCGCTGGAGCTGGTTGAACAAATTCAGGCACCACTACTGATCCAATATGCAGAAAATGACGAGCGGGTAAACAGCCAGTGGCCAGCCTATCAGCAAGCCCTGAATCAACACAACAAAGCCCATCAAGTGCACTTTTACCCCGGCACGCAGCATGGTTTTCACAATGACTCGACGCCGCGTTATGCTAAAGACGCCGCCGAACTGGCCTGGCAACGCACCCTGGCGTTTTTCAATCAGCACCTGGCGAGTGCTGGGTAAATTTCGCCATGGCAGATGCAGGCCTGCTTTACAGGCCCTGCTCAACCATCTGCTTAATGGTTTTAGCCTTAACGAAGTGATCCAGTTGATGGGTTTGGATCCACCAGGTAGCCGCTTCCATCAGCAGTGCCGGGTTGTCATTTTTATTGGCAAAAAACGCATAAAATGACAACCCGACATTCTCACCCTTACTGGCCATCTTTTTATCGCATACGTGAATAATTTTCACTCTAAGCTCGGCTCTCACAGCCCATCCTTTTGTTAAACCACATCGTTCCTAAACAGCCAAATAGGCTTAGTCAGGGCTGCGGGTAAGTCGCACCCCATCCACTACCATCTGCCATTGCCCGTCCACCAAATACGGCGGTTCGCTTACCTCAAAATTGGAGTTAAATGGGCCAAACCCCACCACAAAATTATCACCGTTGAATTCTTTTAGTGGCCCGTTTATCGAGGTGGTACCGCCATTTTTAAGCCGCTCATAAGCCACCGTACCATCAGGCAAAATCAGCAGATACATTTCCTTGCTTTGCCACTCGCCAGCATACATCAGCTTGTCGTCAGGCAGCGGTTTACTGCAACCACTTAATAGCATCAATAACAATAAAAACGGGGCCATCCTTAAAAACATCAACTTCTCCTGATAAATGGGCAAAAATGAACGGCGTAACCTGTCGCCGTCCGTTTAAACACAGCGCCGTGTCACAAAAAAGCAAACCGGCTTAGGGCTTGAGATAAGCGAGCTTGGCACCAAAACCAATAAACACCACCCCAGTGACCGACTTAAGCCAGCGGCTGAAGGTTGGACTACCGGCCAGCCCTTTAAGCCGGGACAGCAGCATCACCATGAAAGAGAACCAAATAAGGTTAATAAGCGCATGTGCTGATACCAGCAAGTAGGCCTGACTGGCGGATGCGTCCATAGACAAGAACTGAGGAAAAGCGGCCAGATAAAACATCGACACTTTGGGATTGAGCACGTTGGTAAAAAAGCCCTCAGCAAAGGCCCCCTTAAGGTTGACCGCCTTAGCCTTTTTTACATCGGCCGACACAACCACAGTTTGTGCTTTCCAGGCTGCCAGCAGAGACTTCACGCCAATCCAACATAAATACATGGCGCCGAGTACTTTAAAGATAAAAAATGCCTGAGCGGACTGCACCAATAACACCGAGATACCAAATACCGATAAGGTACCGTGCACATAGAAAGCCGCCACAAATCCCCAAATATTGGCAAAGCCAGCTGCCCGACCGGAGACAGGCACAGTCTTGGCAATCAACAGCCCGTTCGGACCAGGCGAGATAACCAGTAACGCCACAACGACCACAAAGGCCAGTAAATTAATCAGATCCATCCGCATCTCCTTTTTTCGGCAGGCAAAGGATTGTACTTGCGATCTTGGCTGGGTAATAGTTTCCTCACATTAGTAGGCAACTTAAAAGTCGCAAGCGCGAATAGCTGGCGAAATTCAGCAGCTACTGAGCATAAGCCCAACTGGCGCAGCCCAGTCTAAGCTCAAGTGGCCGGAAGTTAAGCACTTAGCGCAGCTTGAGTTGCCTCCCTCACCTTGTGCATAGATACTCATCAAACGCAAAGCGAATAAAGGACAGGCTTATGAAATGCTCGGTATTTATTGCCACTAGTGCAGACGGTTACATCGCCACCCTAGACGGTGGGGTAGACTGGCTCGACACCGGCAATGAGGTAGATTTGGGCACTCAGGCGGATATGGGCTTTAACCAGTTTATTGCCAGTGTGGACTGCATGATTATGGGCCGCGGCTGTATGGAAAAACTGGCCAGTTTTAACCTAACTCCTGAGCAATGGCCTTATGGCAACCTGCGTATTATTGCCCTAAGTCAGCGCCTTCAGCAGGTGCCGGCCAACTTGCAAGGCAAGGTAGAACTTTATGCAGGCGATATTGAATCCCTTGTCAGCACACTACAACGCGAAGGCTACCAGCATGCCTATATTGACGGCGGAGCGACCATTACCTCATTTTTACAAGCACAGCTTATCAGCCATTTAACTATTACCCAGGCCCCGGTTTTACTGGGCAAAGGTATTCCGTTATTTGGTGAGCTCTCCCAGCAAGTCATGCTTAGCCATGCCAAAGCCACCGCCTTCGCCAATGATTTTGTGCAAATACAGTATGATGTGAGTTATAAATAAGGTCGCCAAACTGATCTAAGGTTGAGAAAGCCTCGCCAATAACGCAATGGAGATAGAACAAGGATGCGCTATCAAACAAGGTTTATAAAACGCTTTGCCATACTGGCCCTGATATTCCACTTACCTATTTTGCTGGTTCTACTGCACGTAACAGCGGCATTTATACCGGCACTATTCTGGATCAACATTCCCGTGCTGTGGACAGGTATCGCCAGTGCCATGGGTGAGAGTCACTTTAAAGTCGCGGAGTTTGGCGCAACGCCCCAATCCCCTCTGGCTTACACGGTAATAGTGGTGTTTTGGTTATTACTTGCAGCATGGCTTGCCTGGCTTAGCGTTAGAAAGTACAAAAACGCAGAATCGCCTGATTAAATTGTGTTTTTAACCTGCCAGGTTTTCAAATACAGTCTCCTACTCCCTTTGATTTTGGTAGCTGCCTATTCGGCAGTGAAGATTCTGGACTTTGCCCAGTTTGGCTTTGGTGTTTTCTCAGCTGCCTATTCGGCAGTGAAGATGGCTGGCAGTGGCATGGATAACTTTGTTACCTTTCTCAGCTGCCTATTCGGCAGTGAAGTTAGCTATGACAATGGCGTGACTTTTGTTCAATTTCTCAGCTGCCTATTCGGCAGTGAAGATCACCGCTGATGGCAATGCCAATGCCATTGCTTTCTCAGCTGCCTATTCGGCAGTGAAGAGGGACCAGGGTCAGCAATCAATAATAAATCATTTCTCAGCTGCCTATTCGGCAGTGAAGTTGGCCATTGCCAGCCTGCCGCCGCCCGCAAGTTTCTCAGCTGCCTATTCGGCAGTGAAGTGCGCCGAATGTCACGCCGGCCTCTGGGTATCTTTCTCAGCTGCCTATTCGGCAGTGAAGGGTGACGTTTTACTTGTTCGGGGACAGGACGTTTTCTCAGCTGCCTATTCGGCAGTGAAGCGATAGGCGCGGCTCAGCATGCAGTCGTTTGATTTCTCAGCTGCCTATTCGGCAGTGAAGTCTGCTTGCTGGCTGCTTGCCACGGCCAGCATTTTCTCAGCTGCCTATTCGGCAGTGAAGTGTCTGACTACTAGGCGCGGCCTTTCAGTCATTTTCTCAGCTGCCTATTCGGCAGTGAAGTACAGACCAAGAGCGGCCAGGGCGATGAAGCTTTTCTCAGCTGCCTATTCGGCAGTGAAGTGCTCGCTTAGCATGCCACGGTAAACGGCGTCTTTCTCAGCTGCCTATTCGGCAGTGAAGCTGAATGGGATGCGGGGCAGGAGTTCCCGGCGTTTCTCAGCTGCCTATTCGGCAGTGAAGGACGACCCAGACCAGTTACGCGAACGCTTCTTTTTCTCAGCTGCCTATTCGGCAGTGAAGTCTAAGTGGTCATTAAAGATCACCTGTTCCTGTTTCTCAGCTGCCTATTCGGCAGTGAAGATGCATAGAAGCTAGTACAGATAAGGGGTTGATTTCTCAGCTGCCTATTCGGCAGTGAAGTCGAACTGATAGAAAGGCTCAAGGCCGCTTATTTTCTCAGCTGCCTATTCGGCAGTGAAGGAACTCCAGGCATCGGCAAATGATAGTGACGATTTCTCAGCTGCCTATTCGGCAGTGAAGTAGTGATTCCAGCTCGACCTTTCGCAGCGATATTTCTCAGCTGCCTATTCGGCAGTGAAGTAATTCTGCGGCCTCTGCAACCGGGTCAATCATTTCTCAGCTGCCTATTCGGCAGTGAAGTAGGGATTTAGCCATTATCACCAATCAGGCCCTTTCTCAGCTGCCTATTCGGCAGTGAAGATTTCGCAAGGGTATCCAAACCTTTATCGCGTTTTCTCAGCTGCCTATTCGGCAGTGAAGCGAAAAATTGCCAGGGCAGGCCGCAGCATGAATTTCTCAGCTGCCTATTCGGCAGTGAAGTGCTGTGGGTAGGTGTAGCGAATCATCACCAGTTTCTCAGCTGCCTATTCGGCAGTGAAGTGGTACACCCTTTCCAATATGGGGTGGGCGAATTTCTCAGCTGCCTATTCGGCAGTGAAGCTTAGTATTACCAGGTTCTTGGCCTGGGAATATTTCTCAGCTGCCTATTCGGCAGTGAAGTCCACCGCTTATCAGCTCACCTATGCCTCTAATTTCTCAGCTGCCTATTCGGCAGTGAAGGACATCAAAGCCAAAGGCATAAGCGACTTCCATTTCTCAGCTGCCTATTCGGCAGTGAAGGCTAATGCCTGGGCGGCTGCGACTGGCGATGCTTTCTCAGCTGCCTATTCGGCAGTGAAGTCGACAGCATGTTCGTATTACATCAAACCACTTTTCTCAGCTGCCTATTCGGCAGTGAAGCTTCATGCAAATGTCCGTCGTTGAGCGCGGCTTTTCTCAGCTGCCTATTCGGCAGTGAAGCATCTCCGCACCTGACCACCAGCTAACCGATTTTTCTCAGCTGCCTATTCGGCAGTGAAGTAAGAGTATTAGACCATATTATTGTGGGTGATTTTCTCAGCTGCCTATTCGGCAGTGAAGATGCAATCGGCGTTTCAGAGGCAAAAAGATGCATTTCTCAGCTGCCTATTCGGCAGTGAAGTGAGTTTCTCTAAATTTGTCTTTGGCTTCTTCTTTCTCAGCTGCCTATTCGGCAGTGAAGATCTTATGAAAAATGCCAAGCAAAAACCGCAATTTCTCAGCTGCCTATTCGGCAGTGAAGGTAAAGCTCTAAATCCGTTCGGGCGCTGTTCATTTCTCAGCTGCCTATTCGGCAGTGAAGGCTATCTGCTCGTTAGTTTGCTTTCTGGCCTTTTTCTCAGCTGCCTATTCGGCAGTGAAGTAACTTATGAGCCATAGCGGCAAACTTACAGCTTTCTCAGCTGCCTATTCGGCAGTGAAGGATCCCCGGTATCATTCATTTTTATCGTAACGTTTCTCAGCTGCCTATTCGGCAGTGAAGACTTTTTTAGATAGACCCCAGAACTTTTTCTTTTTCTCAGCTGCCTATTCGGCAGTGAAGACCATTAGTTCAATCCGGCGCTTTTCCGGGTTTTTCTCAGCTGCCTATTCGGCAGTGAAGTTGAAGAGGAAGAGAGCGCCGACTTGCCAGAATTTCTCAGCTGCCTATTCGGCAGTGAAGCTAAAGTCGAAGACCTGGCTAATTCGGTGCCATTTCTCAGCTGCCTATTCGGCAGTGAAGAAATTACTCTCGGCTTCATATGCCGCCTTCTGTTTCTCAGCTGCCTATTCGGCAGTGAAGCGGTAACGGTGGCCTTCTTTAGCGATGGTATTTTTCTCAGCTGCCTATTCGGCAGTGAAGCCTCTTTTGAGGCTGGTTTTGCTGCTGGCTATTTTCTCAGCTGCCTATTCGGCAGTGAAGTGACTGGCGTTGATGTTTTTAGATATGTACTTTTTCTCAGCTGCCTATTCGGCAGTGAAGTCATCTACCGTTAAGTACGCAACCCCCGATTATTTCTCAGCTGCCTATTCGGCAGTGAAGGTAATCGCGTCCCACCAGTTACCGGCAGTTGTTTTCTCAGCTGCCTATTCGGCAGTGAAGCTGCAAATGCATTACGACAAGCTCGACGAACTTTTCTCAGCTGCCTATTCGGCAGTGAAGACCAGTATGTACGACGATATCACCCTTAAGGTTTTCTCAGCTGCCTATTCGGCAGTGAAGGATATAAACAATATCCTGCTCCACACCACCGTTTTCTCAGCTGCCTATTCGGCAGTGAAGCTCTGGCTATGGCAACGGGCATTAGCCCATTTTTTCTCAGCTGCCTATTCGGCAGTGAAGCTGTAGTTGCCACGGCGGGTGCGAATGATTCCTTTCTCAGCTGCCTATTCGGCAGTGAAGTACCGGGGGTGGACGGTGCGGGTTTCGATGCGTTTCTCAGCTGCCTATTCGGCAGTGAAGTCTGTAGCGTGGTAGTGTCGACGCCTTGCGTTTTTCTCAGCTGCCTATTCGGCAGTGAAGTTTATGTGGTGTGCGACGCACAAAGCGGCATTTTTCTCAGCTGCCTATTCGGCAGTGAAGCGGCTTTAAGGCCGATGGCGGCCGCCCCCTTGTTTCTCAGCTGCCTATTCGGCAGTGAAGGTGCTTATGCCTTGGCTCGTTTAGCTTGCCCATTTCTCAGCTGCCTATTCGGCAGTGAAGGGTTACGCCGCCTCGGTCTTTCCCGACGAACTTTTCTCAGCTGCCTATTCGGCAGTGAAGATCGTCTCTGCGGCTAACGGGATGTTTACGACTTTCTCAGCTGCCTATTCGGCAGTGAAGTGAAAGACACCAACAGCTTGGCAGACGGTATTTTTCTCAGCTGCCTATTCGGCAGTGAAGTAGATTACTTAAGCACTAATCATCTGATTATTAAAGAGCTATTGAGATTTTTATCAATTTACCCTTTTTCTGATACTCAAAAGCAGCCCTTTAATTTAAAGGGCTGCAGGGAAACAGAATAAAAAGGGTTAGAACCAGGGTACCGTTACTTTTTCAGACAGGCGACTTAAACCATATGAGTTAAAACAACCGTCTGTCGGCTGCTCCACTATCGGCCCTTGTTCAACAAACACTCTCATTTGCTGCTTACTGCCTCGACTGGTGAGCTGCAAATATGGCAACTTGAGCAACTTTTGCGGCTCATCACTAAATTTCGTCAATGCTGCATCGGGTGTCAGCCAGCCTTTGCTGACTGAGCGTTGCCGCTTGTTGTGTGCGCTTTTCAATTGTCGTCTGGCAAAATAACGCTGTTTGGCATTAGCCGGGACTGACGATATAACACCGCAATGGCAGTAATCTCTCAGTCCTTTTAACCAGCCTTGCGCCATTAATATCTCCAGTAATGCTGCAGAACCGTGAAGCCGCAGTTTAGTGCCGAGATTCTTCCCTGTTACGGCATATTCTGGGAAACTCACCCCGACCTTGCCGTCCGTTGTTTGTCCCAGCACTGCGTGCAGTTTGGAGCACAGATTATTCATTAGAAAACAGGCATCTGCTTCCAAATCTGGCAATACCGTGATTTCGATATAGCTATCCATAAGCCTTTATCCCGCTTCCCCAAACACTCCGCCACGAATAAACATGGCCATAATATAGTGTTGTTGCTCCAAGGCTGGTGTTTTACCTTTCAAAATCCAGCCGTCCAGTAATTTGTAAAAATCCATACCGTCTTTGGGTTGACGATAAGCCTTGCCGCGATTCGTTACTGAACCGTAAGGTTCTACTGCGATAGCACCAACCGCTGCAGTTTCAGGGTGCCAGGTGTCGATTGTACGCAGCGCATTACCTATTTTTTGCGAGTGCATGGCTGCCACACCATTCAGTTGATAAAGGAACTTGCTTTTATCCCCTTTGCCGCCCCCCATTACCAGTTCTTGTGAAGGATAAACAGCCTGGCCTGCGCCGAGTTTGACAAAGGCATTGACTTTAAGCAGAGCAAAGCTTTCCCCAGTTAGTCCTTGCTGAATCACTTGCGCTAATTTGGCTAAATCGCCGGTCGGCTTTGAAAAACTGTGCAAATCAAACTGATGACTATCAAATACCCAGCATTCGTTTCCGTGTGTTACCTGAACTTCCACCGCTTCAGCCCCTACCCGGTTGCGCCAAAGAAAACGGCCATTAGCAATATTCGCGGCATAACGATTAGCTAACTCAGTAAACTGCGTTTGCTCTGCATAGCCATTGATAAGATCAGCCAGTGCTTTTTGATATTCAGGATCATTACAGGTTGAGGGCGCAGCCAAATCACCGATGACTCTTAAGGAAAAGCTTACTTGAAGCGTGTCGTGTTCAAATGGCAATGCAGCATTATCTACGGTTTGTAAGTTGGCTTTTTGTACTTCCGCATCAACCTTAGCCGGGTCACTGGCCAAAGCAGACTTTAGCCGGTTGGAGATAGTGCCACGCACTGCCTTCTCCTTAACGGTTACAGGTACAAAACTCCTTGCATCACCTCGTTCTTGCCAGTTGCCACTGGCCATAATAGCGTCTGAATTGGCCAGCTTGGCTTCAAATGCCAGTACTGATGCGGTTTTTAATGTAGTACTCATAAGTCAGTTCCTTTTAGAAGTAATTAAGTTCAGATTCGGTCATTTCAGCTAAAGCGACTTCCTGTTCGGGGTGCAGATTCAGCGGTTTTTTGGCGGTGTTTGTTGTACATAAATACCAAGGCCCCTGCTGGCGATAACGCCAGATCACATCTCGTACATCGTATACGCGGTGCGGGCTTAACCACTGGCCAACACCATAAGCCGATTCAACAAAACAGAAGGGGTATTGTGGGTCACGACTATTGGCAACAGAACCTGCAGGGTGCAAAGCTGAAATGGCTTTATAACCAGTTGTTATTGGTACTAAGTAGCCTTTGCCGGGCTTGGGCACAGGTTCCCATTTTGCCGGACGCGGTTCTGATGGTGTATCAACATTCTCTTCCACAATAGCCCGATAGGTTAAGGCGGCAAAATCCAGCCAGGCATCCAGCATAGAGGCCGCAGGCTGCGCCATTAATAATTGCTGATAGTGCTGCTTTAACAGCTCTGAGCGATCCGTCAGTACAAAGCCAGGCAGCACTTTTCGTAGTAATTTACGGCTTAGCATTTGTTCGTCATCATCGCTATACAGGCTAACGCCTTTTAAGTTAACCACCTGGCCACCAGCAAGTTTTTGCTTTTGTGCCAATCGATTGAGCGTTTCAACTAGCGTTTGTTGCTGCCTAAGACTAAATGCTTTGTCAGCCTCCAGGATCAATGAAACCGTCAAATGCATTCGCCCTTCTTCTACAATAGGCGCGGTATTTCCCTCTTTTGTTAAAGGGTTACGGCTTAAGGCAAACACGTAATCACCCCAGCCACTGGGCTGGTAAGCCTGAACCTGATGCTGATGACACACCACCGCGCAACCGGTTAATGCAACATCAAAATCTTGCTTAATCTTGCGGGACAGCGCATGGGTGTATCCAAGAAAGTGAGTAATGGCCGGAAAGCCATAAGTAAAACCTGCAATACAATTGGCGTTTTGTATCTGGATATGTTCCAGCAAAATGTAATTGCTCATATTGCTGCCTCCGGCTGCACGGAATTCACGCTAAACACGCTGGTGCCCAGTTCGTATTCTCGCAATATGGGAGCCAACAACTTCGCCCAATGCCGGTGCTGTACAGTACCAAACACTAATCCATCACTTTTCAAAGCATGATTCAGCTTATGGTTTAACCAATCCGCAAAAGCCACGCAAATATCTTGCTGCCAGTTGCTGTCAGTCCGCTTTTGCTGGAATTGTGGATCTTCGCACCAAGTATCCAACCACAACTGTTCGGCCTGTTGCAGCCTGCAATCCTGTAGACTCCAGCCTGCGTGTTTTGTTAGCCCCTGCACTTCAGCTGCATAATTCAGCAAGCCATCAATAAGGTCATTCACATAAGTGGCAATATTGCGGCGAATATCTAAAGTACTATCGCGCCCTTTTACACTAAGCAAGTAACGCTGAAAATCTTGCAAGTCGCGCCAGACCCGGCGGTTAAACTCACGACTGTAAAAGATTGAACGCTCATTTAACGGCGGCTTTAAGGTCGATTGCCAGGAGGGTGCTGAACAATTAAGTAAGTTTGTTTTCCCACCCCGCTGACTGTTTAATTGCGAAATATTCTGTGGTTTAGAACCGCCAAAGCTTTGTATCGCCGTATCTAAAAAGCGGATGTCTGGTTTGTCATGATATCGTCCAGCCTTGTGTGCTTCCCGAATAGCTTTGGATTCATCGCCAAAGCGAGCTGCACCTATTTTGCCGTTGAGTTGATGCGCAAGAGACGAAGCAAAGAGCGGGCTCAATAGATGGTATTCGCCATCATCCATTGGAAAGTAAAGTTGCTTCGCTAAGGTATGAGATGACAACTCTTTGTCAGCCAGCGCCAGCTTAAAACCTTCCACCCATTCCATAAGTTGCGCATGATTTTCACTGAACACTTCAAGCGCGCTGACATCACTATCAGCGAGCGCCTGAGCAAGGCTTTGCCCTTCAAATTCCAACTGCAGCAGCTTGGCAACATCTAATGCCGCCGCATTACCAACAGCATCAATAACCGGGTTAGACAAGCTGGCAGTGACGAGATAGTTCGAATCCGGCATATATTCCAAAGACAGCAGACTACTGCCTTTAGCATCGCCATGGGTAAACTTCAGCGCGTGGGTCACCAAACTGATTTGTTTAGCACGTTTTGCAGCATCATCTAACCAATGTTGCACTTTAAACTGTTGGTTTATCTGCAAAATCTGAGGCGCAAACTCAGCGTTGATCTGTGCGTGCTCAACCTTATCCTCTACACCTTTTAGTGCCTTCTCCAAGGCTTTCTCTATCGGTTCCAGCTTTTGCAATCTTCGCTGGTCTATATAGTCAGCGATTAATGCTTCTAACCCTTCATATTGCATAATACCTCCTTGCAGTTATAGATCTTGGTAGATACCCAAAACAGGGTGGTAGTGCCATTTCTCGGCATTCTGTTTTTCTCTTAAGCGAATTTCACCAAATCGCTCGCTAACATCTTCAAGCGACAGTTCAAACTGGTTCGCATACTGTTGATAAACCGACCATGCATCTAGCTTGAACCAGGCGTAATTGCCCTTCACGGGCTCCCAACGTTCAACAGTAACGTTTTCTGCTTCGATATATTCAGCTGGCCAGACTGCGTCATTTATCCGGGTAAATACCGGCTCATCACCTTCGTCGAATAACATCAGGCAGTAAGGCTCATCAGGGGAAGACTTACGAAACGGCGTTTGCCGTTGAAGCTCTGCACTCCAAGTGACCTGATGCTGCCACCATCTTGCGGCATATCCCCGCGGCCATTCCGGATGACCTTCTGGCCAGTTGTCAGGTTGAGGTAATAAACATTGCAACAACGCCAAATGTTCAAATACAACAAGATCGCTATAGAATTTAGACGGCACCAGATGTGGTTTGGCGATGCGAGGTAACGCACTGATATGCTTAATATATTCTGCTGGCAAGACATCTCTAAGATCATGACTTTGCAGAAGCAAGTCGTCCCGCTCAAAGCCGGGCTGACAATAAGCTGGCCGAGGCCTACCATCCATATATGTTGCCGCTTTTAGCGCTTTAAAATTTCGCGACAGGACCAATAAATTCTCGCTGTTCGCAGTTTCCTGCCGATGTCGCTGAATTCTCCCAGCTAACTGAATAAGGGAACGCATAGAACTCGGTTCTGCAATTGCCCAGTCATAATCGTGATCTCTGCCCACCTCAGCAACAGAGGTAGCCAGCACCACAAATAAATGATCGCTTTGCGGGTGCGTTGTCAGGGCATCCCTGATTTCAGCTTGCTGCCAAAGTGCATCCTTATTGTGGCGAGTTAATGCAGCATCCAGTTTCTGCTCTATGGCTGAACGCACCGCCAGTGGGTATTGGCTGTGGTAAACACAGTAGTGAATATAACAATCAGCCGGTACATCCATTTGTAATAACTGCTTTGCTATCGCCACTAAAGGATTGATATTGGCCATTCGCACCAGGCCAATTGATACTTTTTGTCCGCTGGGTGCAACCTGATGGTGCTGGCTATGCAACTTGCAGATACTCTGCTGCACTAAGCCCGCTAGTTGGCCGATAATAAGGTCTGTTTTTTTACTGCTGGCCGATACCTCCAGCAAACTGGCTTTTCGCAGCACTGGCTGAGCCAGCAGCGCCTTCACGCGTTTATCCACAAAGGCAGAATGCTGCTGCATCAACTGTGCTTTGTCCGCACATTCCGCTTTTACTGAGACAAACTCATCAAACCAACCACAGATAATGGGCAACTGAGCACGGACATCAGCATTCACCTCATTAAAGTATTCTCTGCCTGTGCGGTAGGCTTCAAACAAAGCACAAACCAATACTGGTGGCAATGTAGCAGATGAAAACAGCACTCTGGCCCCTAACATACCAGCCCAGTTCACTAACCGGCAAAGTGCTGGCAAATCGGCAGTATCGAAATCATCGGGCTCATCCAGCACTAAATCTGCGGTCAACAAACGCAACATAGGGGCTATCTGCTTACCACCGCGCACACCTTCGGTTGCTGGCATCAGATGATCGATAGTACTGACTAATACCGGCGCACTAACCAATTGATTTAACTTAGGGCTGCTGCTTAACCAGTTCCTTAAGCGGCCATCATACAAACTACCTTCATAACTGACGTAAAAATGCTCTGCGATGGGATCGGCCAGCGATTCACTGCCGGTAGCGCTGTTGCTAACCGCCTGCTCAGTTTGCAGAGCAAGTTTGTTGCTTTCATGCAATTGCTGCAGTGCTGCCGAACCGATCAGCACGGCCAGATCTTCGTCACTAAGATGCAAACGCGCTTTTAACGCATCGCCGGTTTGTAAGGTTAATGTTCGTAGCCCCAATGCCACACTAAAGCGGCAGCCCAACTTTTCATTGGCCAGACCATACATAATACGAGCATTGGCAAAAGTTTTACCTTTACCTGTACTAGCCATATTTATGCCAAAGAAGCCCTGTGATACAGAACTTTCCCGCACCGAACAAGCCAAGTCATAAGCTTTGTCCTGCCAGCGAAATTTATCCAGCTTGGCCCGTTGCTTGAAACCTTTGTGCCGGGTAATAGCTGGCAGCGTATTTTTTAATGTTGGTAAACTTCTGGCCAGCAAATAGGCATTGTGGCTTACCCCTATATTGTGCTCATCAAGTTTTTGCTTAAGGGCTTTGGTTTTAGGGTCTGAATTGGCGAACGCCTGATAGTCCGCATCTTGCCATTTTGTTTTTGGTTCTTGTGCCGAGTAATAGTGGTCAGCTAACATCAATGCCATCCGCGCTGTATGGCTGGTAAAGCGTTGCTCAAACCAATCCTGCTCAAACAATCTGCTGCAATTTAGGGCTCTATGGGCAATTTCACCGGCCTTTTGTCGCCAGGTTGCACTAAGCAAGGGTGTACCATTGGTAAATAGCCAGTTTTGCTCGTTTCTTTGTTGCTCAGTGCTCTTGGTACTATTCATTGAATTCCAAAGCACATCGAAATGATCAAGCCAGTTATCTGCATCTATGTTTGCAAACACAGGCTTAACATCAGAATTTTTATCTAGAAAAATTGGCAGTTTGTGGTGAGAAACGACTAGCCAGCCAACCAGTCGGGCAATCGGTGCCAATCCGGCAAAAGGTTCTAGCTGACTATCATGTGGCGCATCTTTGTATAGCTTGGCCAGAACACTTTGTTCAAACTCTGCATTTGCATCACCCAAATCAGTCAGCCACTGCTTATCTGTTTTGTCGGCAGCAAATGCCTGAAATAACCGCAGTGATACCCATTCATGGCGATAAGGCTCGAAACCCTGCGTTTTTATATTGGGGTCAATTTTTTGCTGAAATAGCAAGTTGGCTTTACCAAAATCATGGAACAAGCCTGCTATACCGGCTAATAAGGCGATAACCTCAGCATTGTGCCAGCTATTTTCATCGTCGCTTCGCAGGATATTGCGCTGTGTCATATTGGTTGGAGTGGCACCATCAACGTTGAACTTACGCTGATTACCCACTACCCATAGCAGTTCAGTATGATTTTTACTGCGTATCCAATGGCAAGCCACCGCCGTATTGCGCCGAGCAGACTTCTTCAGCAGTTTGCGCAACACATCCAGCCCTTGCAGGGTTATTGCTGTCTGCCAGGTTCTGTCCCCGCGCCGCTCGGCAAATTGATCGATAATGCGCCGGGTTTCTGTAAGCGCATTTTTCGAGCACTGCGATACCAGCATAATGTTCATTGCTTACCACCGTGCTCTGCAGCTATGGCTTTCAGACAATCGATTATGTAGTCCAGCGCTTCAGCTTGTTGAAAGTTAGTGATGCAGCTTTGCCGGAATTCCTGCTCATCGTCGCCATTCATTGCACTGATAAAAGCTTGCGGCAATACCAAGGCGTCTTTAATTAAATCAGCAGCATCAAATACCAGACCGCCCCGACGGGTTTTGCCATGCAGCACCGAAAAGCCATGTGGCAAACCTAAAACCCAAGTAGCCGTTGCCCCTAGGCCATAAGCCAAGTAATTACCGTGATCTAAAAAGCGATTGGCCGGGTCAATGCCACTTCCCCCTTTAGCACGGGTGAAACTGTCGTCGTGCGCTAAAGTGTTGCACGCAATTTTGTATAGCATTTTGGTTAGGCGGGCTTCGGCTAGCATCAGAGACTGAGTGCCATCAGCGGCATCCACATCTTGCTTAAAACGCGATAACACTGAACTTAGTTGGCTTTCAGTGACAACAAAGCCGCTTTCAATGAAGGATTTATTTTTAAGCCAATGCCTTAATGTGAAATCAATTCTGTACTGCTGGATGGACTTGGCGGCTTGTAGCCTTTTGCCATCATCAGGCCAGAACGTCAGCCATTGCTGCAAATATTCGCAAGGTCGATATTCACTCTGCGGATTAAACCAAGCGACCTCAACTTCAACATCGTTGACACTAAACAGAGGTGTACCACCACCGCCACAAAAACCAACCAACACACCTGCTCTTGCCAGTTCACGCATGGCTGCTTGTGTTACAGAAGTACCTGTGCCCAATAGCAAGCATGTGGTATTGGCAATAGGAATATTCCAGTAAAGAGACTGCTTCCCCTCATCAGTGACATATTCAACCCGTCCACCATTAACCAATATCCGGCAATGCTGCAGGTAGTACATATTGGCACGCTTGGAATGCAATATGGATTTTAGATCACTAGGGGATAAGTCCTTCATTGTGACATTTTTCCTGTTTGGTAACTGTTGTTCCGTTATTGCCTCAATCTAGCACTCACGCTTAAGCCAACAATCCCTGAAATAAAACCAGGCAACTTTGTTGACAGGTGTTAGCTGTCAAACAGCCAGGGTTTAACTTCATCCCGATTCACTAACACCAACTGTTGGGCTTCGCCACTGCCCGCCAGAAACTTGGTGCTGACCTGTAACTCTTGCAAGAGGTACTGAGCCAAGGCTGCTCGCACAGGTAATTTCAGCTCGCCATTTTGCATCTGGTAGTCGTGTTCAATGATCTGCCGCTGGGCGGCGCTTAACCTTGGGTCTGGCTGCAAAGTGAGGGTAATTTGTGTGTTCCAGCCAAGATCCTCTGCGGGATCATGCCTGGCAGGGCCGGATAATTCGGGCTCCCCCCGAAAGCGACTCAGTACAAAGTCTTTAAATACTGAAGACTTCTCGCAATAAGCGCGTAGATGCCAACGCAGGCCGGTTTTAACAAAGGTATGGGGCTGGATCACCCGGCCCTGGTCATCTGGCGTACTTAAAGATACATAGCCAATCTCCAGCCGTTGACGGGTGCGAATGGCGCTAACCAATGCCCGCATAATTACCGGCGACACTTGGCGTTTTGGCAACGTCAGGCTGGTGTGAGTAATGGGTTGATGATCGAACTGATGGCTGCTGTGTGCAGAGGAGTTACAAACTGTGGATCCCTGTTTATCCAGCCAGTCCAAATATTCACTGGCATCACCGCTGATACAACGCAGGCTGAAATTGGGTTGGGGCACAAAACCTTTGATGGTTTTGCAATAATCGAGATTATCTGGAAACAGCGCGCGATAGCGCTGCATATACTTGTTAGCCTGAGTGCGGCTGATAGCAAAATGCCGCGACAAATCCGTAGCGTTAACTCTGCCCTGCCACCAGGCTAGTAATTCAATAAACCATAGATGTGATTCTAAGTATGTAGAAGGCACTAAGGTCGGGTACATCAGCGGCATCCTGCAATTATTATTATTCGCACCGACAGATTTTGGCATTTACGTCCAACCTGCCAAGACCAGTTCTATCTACTTTTTCCTTTTTTTTCAAATACTAAATGCTCTATTCTTGAGCCATTTTGTACGCCAGTACCAAGTAATATTGATTAATGCGCAGCCCTATCGCTTATTCACCGCCCGCAACACTCCCCGCCTGTTCACCGCCATTACCTTATAGCTCTTGCAGACATTAAATGCGGCGTAGTGATTTAGTGCTTCGCGTAGGGCCTGGATAAATTCATCATCCAGCACAAAATCAGGCTCCAGGCTGAGCTGTACAACCTGGAGCACTGCGCTTTTGCGCTCGGCTTTAACGTCCATTCGCCCGACAAACTGTTGCTTCCACAGCATCGGCAGGCAGAAATAGCCGTACTGGCGTTTTTCTTTAGGTACATAGCATTCAATCTGGTAATCAAAAGCAAACAGGGCTTTTAGGCGCTCGCGCTGGATAACCAGATTATCAAAAGGGGATAGCAGCAAAAGTCGCGCCTGGGATTCGGGCGTTTCAGGCAGCTTGGCCAGGTCTTGTGGGTCGGCGAAATAACGCTGTCCGGCCAGGTTAAAGGCGATAAGGCGCCCTTCTTCTTGCATGCGGGTTAACCGCTGTTGCAGCAGTTTTTGGATAGGGCCTTTACGCAAATAGCCCATTTGCTTGGCGCTGCCAAAACCATGGGCGTGCAGGTAGCGGGAAATCAGGTAGTCGGCAAATTCCTCATCGCTGGGCAGGCGGGTGTCGGTATCCCCAGGCAAGACCCGCTCCGCGAGGTCGTAGACCTTCTGGAAGTTACGCCGCTCGGTGACCATTAGCTCACCTTCCATATACAGTTGCTCCAGTGCGCGCTTGGCCGGTTTCCAGTTCCACCAGCCATTGGCACTGCCGCTGTGCTCAAACTCAGCGGCACTTAGCGGCCCGTCGATACGAATTCGCGCCAGCACCTCCTGAATAATCTTATCGTCCCGTTCGAACCAATGCTTTTCCCCTTGGGCAATGCGGCGCATACGCCACAGACCAAAACGATAATCCTGCATGGGTAAAAACGCCGCCGCATGTGACCAATACTCAAAGATCTGCCGGTCTTTTAAGAGCTTATCCAGATGCCTTGGCTGATAGTCTGCCACCCTGGTCCACAAGCTATGGTGATGAGCGCGCTCCACCACATTAATGGAATCGATTTGCACATAACCGAGTTGGCAAATAGCCTCCAGGGTACCCTGTTCGCTTTGCCAGCCGTTGGTGTAGGTGAGGCCTTGGCGATGCAAGGCCAGTTGCTTTAGTTGATTGGGATGAATATCCACCAGATTGCCTAATGGTGATAACAGACAACCTTTTTTAAGCCATGGGGGCTTGCGGGGCAAGTGCCGTTTTTATCTGAGCAGGCTGGCTTTTCAGCCCGCAAAGCCAGCGCAGCAAAGGCACGCGGCGGATAATTTCATAGCCCAGATAGCAGCCAACAACTGTTAGCAGCAAAATAACCAGGGCTTCAAACCCAGGGGATAACTGCAAGGCCTTTAGGTTGGCGGCCGCCACAATAATCAGGGTTTGATGCAGCATATACCAAGGCAAGATGGCTTTATCGGTGTAGCTCAGCAGTTTACTGGGACGATTCAAATAATGACCAGCCAGCCCTACACAAGCCAGGATCCATGCCCAGTAGCCTGTGGAAGAAATCACACCGTAAAACAGCTTAATCGCGATATCTGTATCAAACTGGGCAGCCAAAGACGCGAAGGCGCCGTGTTTGTCCAGAATCAAGAAAATATAGCCAAGCACCGCTACAGCTAAAAACACATGTCGCCAGGCAATGACCTGCTGCCACCACTTGCCTTGACGGGCAAGCAGATAACCGCCGATAAACACCGGCAGATACTTGGCATGGTTGTACCAATCCTGTACCAGATCATGGGTGCTGGGGAAAGCCTTCTTGAGGAAATACCAAGCGCAGATCTGTACGCTTATCACCGTTAATAACACCCAGCGGCCTTTTACACTGCTCAGCCAGTTACTTGCCCCTAGCCTGTTAAGCCAAGGCATAAACCCAATCACCAACAGGCTGTAGAGCCACAAGTAGGGCAAAAACCACAGATGATTCCAGGTTAGCAGGCCAATAATACTGTGATGCTCCACCAGCAGCGAGGTCCAGGGGTTAATGTAATCGACCCAGAAGGCCCAATAGCCGGGTTGGATCAGCTTTTGATCCAAGGCCTCAAAATAGGTTTGCGGCGCAACAATGACGAACATGCCGAATAGCAGCGGAATAAACAGCCTGACACTGCGCAGCCTGACCAGGCTGCCCTGACTGTATTTGTCGGCTACCAGCGCCAGGGCAATACCGCTGATAAAAAACAGTAGCGACATACGCCAGGGGCCGGTCAGGATCATCAAGTCCTGCAACCAGACAAATTGCGCTTGATGCTCACTTTTAATATGCCAGCCCCAGTCATACACGTAGTACATACCCAGGTGATAAAAAATCAGGATGCCGAATGCCAGAGTCCGCAGCCAGTCGACATCATAGCGACGAGAATTTGTTATTTGAGTCATAGTGAGCCCTTAAGGTAAAGTCAGGCCCCTATAATGGCGATGGCATCACCTACCCAGTACAGTCAAAGGTTGAATTGACGCGGCCTGGGGACAAGCGGTGGAATGCTGGGATGAAATTTGGAGTTATTTTCAGTGAGCTGGTTCGAACGATTTGACCGCCACCCACGTTTATATGTGGCGTTACTCCTGGGCGCTTACTTGTTTATCAATAACAGCATTAATGCCACCTCGGTATGGATGGAACACAGTCGCAATGGCGCGCCGCAAATTGCCCTGTGGGAGCCCTTCGCCTGGGAATACACCAGTGCCCTGGCCTTCTTTTTGATTGCGCCATTACTTTTTGCCTGGTTTGCCCGCGTTCCTCCACGTTTATCTACCCCTGGCAGGCAGTTGCTACTGCACTTTTTGGCTACCCTGGTGTTTGCGCTTTTGCATGTGGGGCTGATGGTGGGGTTTCGCGAAGTGATTTATTACTTTACCGGCGGTAACTACCAGTTTGCGCCCTGGCTTAGAGAGTTTTTCTACGAATACCGTAAAGATGCCTGGGGCTATCTGTTCTGGTTTTTGATGTACCAGCTTTATCACTTTGTTTATAGCCGTCTGAAGGGCGAAGCCCGCCCGGTGGATGAACAGGAAGACAGCCATAGCCAAGCGCCCGAACATTTTCTGGTACGCAAACTGGACCGGGAGTTTCTGGTTAAAGTGGCCGATATAGACTATCTGGAATCCTCCGGCAACTACGTGAATTTGCACAGCCAGGGGCGTATTTATCCGCTGCGCGCTACCTTGGGTGAGCTTAGCGAACGCCTGCAACAAAAGGGCTTCAGCCGTATTCATCGCAGCTATGCGGTAAATCATAACGCGGTAGAGAGTATCAGCTATCAAAACAGTGGCGACGGCGAAATACAGCTGAAATCCGGCCATAAACTCAATTTGTCACGCCGCTATAAAGACGGCTTTAAGGCCGCCTTATCATGAGCATTGATTACCTATGGCTGGGTCTGGCCATTTGGCTGGGCTTTACCGTGCAGGCCATGATTGGTTTTGGCAGTATGGTGATTGCGGTATCTATTGGCAGCCTGATGTTTGCCATACCTGAGCTACTGCCGGTTTTGGTGCCGCTGAATATCTTTGCTACCGGCGCTATGGCCTGGAAGCTTCGCCGCGAACTGGACGCAAAATTACTGCTACAAGGCATTTTGCCAATCATGATCCTCGGTCTTGGTCTGGGAATTTTATTGTTGGAACAATTGCCGGGAGTTTGGCTGAAGCGCGGTTTTGCCATTCTGGTGCTGTGGTTCTCGGCCCGGGAATGGTACAAGCTCTATCATCAGTTGCCGGTAAAGCCCCGCCCCACCTGGTGGCAACAAAGCTGGACCTTTCTGGCCGGTATCTGCCAGGGCCTGTATGGTTCTGGTGGGCCGCTGCTGGTGTATGCCATCAGCAGCCGCGAGCTTAACAAAGGCCAGTTTCGCACCCTGTTGCTGTATGTGTGGTTCTGTCTGAACAGCCTGTACAGTGTGGTGATGCTCATGCAGGGCAAAATACAGCCGGTGGCCTTAACCATTCTGGCCTATGTCCCGGTGCTTTACCTGGCCATCTACATAGGGAACAAGTTGCATCACAAAGTGGACGAGCGACAGTTTAAGCAAGGCGTGTGTCTGATGCTGATCCTCTGCGCCCTGGCTATGTTGTTTGGCTAAGTAATCAGCCCGCTTTTGCTTCTCACCGCAAAGTACAACCTCAGAACGATGATGTCAGAATAGGATGACTTCATCCCTTCGTGCGCTTCGTGGTTGTTTTTAGATTACTTCTCACCACGAAGAACACAGAGAACACGAAGTAAACAACAGCTCCAAAATAGGATGACTTCATCCCTTCGTGCGCTTCGTGGTTGTTCTTAGATTACTTCTCACCACGAAGAACACAGAGAACACGAAGTAAACAACAGCTCCGAAATAGGATGGCTTTAGCCCTTCGTTTACTTCGTGCGCTTCGTGGTTGTTCTTAGATTACTTCTCACCACGAAGAACACAGAGAACACGAAGTAAACAACAGCTCCGAAATAGGATGGCTTTAGCCCTTCGTTTACTTCGTGCGCTTCGCGGTTGTTCTTAGATTACTTCTCACCACGAAGAACACAGAGGACACGAAGTAAACAAAAGCTCCGCAATAGGATGACTTTAGCCCTTCGTGCGCTTCGTGGTTGGGCTTTATTTGCAATTGGTAAGTCAGAGAAGAGCTGGGCTTAAAAGATAAGGCGTGGCCGAGGTTTCCGTAGTCAATTATTTAGGCAGCCAAGCGAAAACTCACTTATAATCGCCGGCTGATTGATGAAGGCCATTAGGGGGCGGGTGATGTTTGACGAGTTGGATTTAGATGATGCGCTGGTAAGTGCTTGTAAAGAAATGGGTTTTAAAAAGCCCACTGGGATCCAGCAACAAGTCATTCCAGCCGCGATGGAAATGCGCGATATCCTCGCCTCGGCACCAACCGGCACAGGTAAAACCGCGGCATTCTTGCTGCCCGCCCTGCAATTTTTGCTGGATAACCCACGCCGCGATCCCGGTGCTTGCCGTGTTTTGATCCTCACCCCTACCCGCGAGTTGGCCCTACAGGTATTTGAGCAAGCCAAGGCGCTCAGCCAGTTCACTCGCTTTAACTGCGGCGTAATCACCGGCGGCATCAACTATGGTACCGACAAGGATCTGCTTGAGCAGAATCTGGATATTCTGGTTGCCACCCCAGGCCGTCTGTTCGAACACATTGAGAAAGAAAGCTTTGACTGCCGTGAAATCGAGATCTTTATTCTTGATGAAGCCGACCGCATGCTGGACATGGGCTTTGGCGGCATAGTTAACCAGATTGCCGCCGAGGCACGCTGGCGCAAGCAAACCTATCTGTTCTCCGCCACCTTAGAAGGCGGTGGTGTGGCCCGCTTTGCCCGTGACATTCTCAACGACCCCATTGAAGTACAGGCCAGCGCTACCCGCAGCGAACAAGGTAAGATCCTGCAGTGGATCCACTTGTGTGACGATGCAACGCATAAATTTGCCCTGCTTCGCCATATTCTGCAAAACCAGGTGCAAACCGCCATTGTGTTTGTAAAAACCCGTGACCGCTTAATGGAACTACGCGGCAAGCTGGATTCAGAAGGCATTGCCAACTGTTACCTGCAAGGTGAAATGCCACAGGACAAACGTAATCTGGCCATTGCCAGGTTCAAGGCCGGTGAAGTGAAGCTGCTGATCGCTACCGACGTGGCCGCCCGCGGTATCGACGTACCGGATGTCAGCCATGTCATCAACTACGATATGCCGCGTACTGCAGATATCTACCTGCACCGCATTGGACGTACAGGCCGGGCCGGTAAAAAAGGCACCGCCATTTCTTTAGTGGAAGCCCATGATATTGCCATGGTGCCTAAGGTTGAACGCTACACGGGCGAGGCACTAAAACGCCGCGTGATTGAAGAGTTAAAGCCTAAACACAAGGCGCCCAAATTACCGGTGAAAAAGAAAAAAGCCCCAGGCAAGAAAAGCGCGGCCAAGAAAAAAACCGCCAAGAAAAAGTAATCTGACGACCCAGTCAAACTACCCCCGCGGCCCGAAACAGCTGTAAATGCACTTGTGTCAGGGCCGCCATATCCCGCTGAGAAGTTGAGCTGCAGAACCTTTAGTACCAAGTTTTCTCGCACCGCATTTAGGTACATGCGCCAAACTAGAGCGTATTAATCTCTTGAGTTTAAATTTTGTACTAATCCAACCCTGCTACTTAATCTGTTCCCTGTTGCTAAAAGCGAGTTTAAATAGAGCGGCGGCGGTTCAATACCAAAGAAGAACCAACTCAAACCCTGTTAACTACCAAAGCGCAGACAGCTGAAAGGGACAAAGTTCTCAGGTTAAATATCACTACACCCAGCCAACATATATGTCATCATACATTTGAAGATAAATTTCATGGAATCACAGACTCGGATATGTAACAAAAATCAAATAAAAATAATGTATTTTGCTACGCACTATTGGTCTTGTTGAAAAAATGAAGGATGATATCTGACAAGAAAAAAGAAGCGATATGCTACTGACAATTTCTCATTTGGATTTTTTACATGACGCTTAGTAGAAAACACTTAACAGATTCCTTGGTTATTTCCTCGCGAATCGCTCTGCTAACTTTACTAATGGTAAGTTGCAGTTCGCATGAAAATGCTATTGATACCTCGTCTAGCCCCGAGCAAACCATATGGTACAAACAACCAGCTCAGGAATGGATAGAAGCATTACCGATTGGAAACGGTCGTCTAGGTGCCATGGTATTCAGTGATCCACAAAGAGAAAGGATCCAACTGAATGAAGACAGCTTGTGGCCAGGAGATGACGGCTGGGTTAATAAGGATGGCTCGCCAGAGGATTTGGCTAAAGTTCGCCAGCTTATTTTTGAAGGTCGTCATCCCCAGGCCGATGCTTTATTTTTAGAGAAATTTCAATCAGATGCTATTGTCAGATCGCACCAAACTATGGGTGATCTTTGGATAGATTTTGGTAAGGTGCATTATCAGAACTACCGCCGTTCTCTGGATTTAGACACCGCAGTCATTCAATCCTCCTACCTTATCGATGGTGCCGCCGTTACGCAAAAAATCTTTACTTCCCATCCAGACGACGGCCTTTTGATCCAATACCATTCTGACTCAGATTCAGGATTAAGCGGAATGGTAACTATGACCCGCCCCAAGGATAATGGTCATGATACAGCGACAAGTTTTGTCGAAAATCAGGCGCTGGTTATGCAAGGCGAAGTCACACAGTACGGTGGGAAATTTAATGGCGAAAACCGGCCGATAACTTTCGGCGTAAAGTTCGACACCAGATTGAAGATTAAACATGAAGGCGGTGAGCTGATTTACCATAAGCATGGCATTGAGCTAAAAAATGTAAGAACGGCTACCTTCTATCTGGTTTCCAACACCAGTTTTTATGACCAGACATCCTACATTACCAACAGCAAAACCCACCTTGACTCCCTGTCTTCACATTCCTTTGAAGAAGCCCTAAGCAGGCATATTAGCGACTATCAAAAGCTATATCGACGAATGAAACTGGATATCAACAACAGCAAAGTTGATCTGCCAACAGACCTTCGCCTGCAGGCCATAAAAGATGGAAAGGTGGATGTCGGCTTAGAAGAACTATTGTTCAATTACGGTCGATATCTGCTTATTAGTTCTTCCAGGCCAGGTACCAACCCTGCCAACCTTCAGGGAATATGGAATGATTTGCTCGAAGCGCCCTGGAATGCCGATTACCACCTGAACATTAATTTGCAGATGAATTATTGGCATGCGAATGTCACTAATCTTGATGAATTAAATCTGCCGCTCTTCGACTTTATCGACCGACTCATTGAAAATGGCAAAGTTGTCGCGCAGCAGACGTTTGGTTGCGAAGGCGCTTTCATTCCTCATGCCACCGATCTTTGGGCTCCCGCCTGGATGCGGTCAGGTACTGCTTACTGGGGCGCCTCTTTCGGTGCAGGTGGTTGGTTAATGCAACATTACTGGCACCATTATTTGTTCACCCAGGACGAAGAGTTTCTATCAAACCGGGCCTTCCCCGCCATTCAGGAAGTTGCCAAGTTCTACAGTGACTGGCTGGTTCGCGATCCCAGAGACGGTAAGCTGGTTGCAGTTCCATCGTCCTCCCCCGAAAACAGTTTTATAGACATTAACGGGGAGCGAGCAGTGCTGGTTGCGGGCAGCGCTAAAGATCAGCAAGTTATCCATGAAGTATTCACTAACTACCTAGCAGCCGCCAGAATACTCGGTATTGAAAATGCTTGGACCAAGAAGATATCGGTGCAACTCCCCCAATTACGCTCAGGAATAGCACTGGGCACAGATGGCCGTATATTGGAATGGGACCGCCCGTACAAAGAATTTGAGCCCGGACACAGACATATGTCTAACCTCTATGCTTTTCACCCTGGTGTGGATATTACATATCAAGAGACGCCGGAATTGGTTGACGCTGTGAAAAAGACCATAGAAACAAGGTTAGCCAACGGCGGTGGCCACACGGGTTGGAGTCGAGCATGGTTTATCAACCTAAACGCCCGCCTGTTGCAAGGTGATTTAGCCCATGACAACATTTTGTATTTGCTGCAAAAGTCACTTGCAGACAATTTGTTCGACATGCATCCCCCCTTTCAAATCGATGGTAACTTTGGTTTTAGTGCTGGCGTAGCTGAGATGCTGATCCAATCCCATGAACAACAATTGATTAGAATTCTGCCAGCTCTGCCGACGACTTGGAAAAATGGCAAAGTCCAGGGGCTTAAGGCCAGAGGGAATATCGAAGTCGACATCGAATGGGAAGACGGAATGGCCACCAGTCTAAGGCTTTATTCTCCTGTCGCACAGCAGCTCGAAGTGATTGTAAACGGTGAACGTAAAGCGGTGAAACTAAAAGCCAACCAAGCAATACAGGTACTATCCGTTTAGCATCAACAAAAGCTAAAAAAATAGCCTGTCGACGTTCTCAAACTACCCCAGCGGCCCGAAACAGCTGTAAATGCACTTGTGTCAGGGCCGCCATATCCCGTTGATAGCCGCCACCAATCACCGCGGCTACCGGCAGCCCAAGTTGCTGACAGGTGTTAAATACCAGGCTGTCGCGCCGAAACACTCCGTCGGTACTGATATGCAGATGGCCCAAGTCATCATTAATATGCACATCCACCCCGGCATCGTATATCACCGCGTCGGGCCGGTGGATATTCAGCGCCAGCATCAAGGCGCTGTCCAGCACCTCTAAATAAGCCTCATCTTCTGTGCCTTTCGGCAAAGGGAAGTCCATATCTGAGACTTGCTTGCGATGAGGGAAATTTTTCTCGCCGTGCAACGACAAGGTAATAATCCGCTCATCCTGCTCTGCCAGCTTAGCCGTGCCGTCTCCCTGATGTACATCACAGTCCACAATCAGGACCTTATCTATGCCGGGTGCACAGAGCATTTCCAGCGCTGCCAGATACAAATCGTTGATCATGCAAAAGCCCGAGCCAAAATCGGCAAAGGCATGATGGTAGCCGCCGGTCAGGTTGATGGCCTTGCCATGCTCAAGGGCAAGTCTGGCGGTGAGCACTGTACCACCACTGGCAGTAAGTGTGCGGCGCACCAGTTGCGCTGACCAGGGGAAGCCGATACGCCGCATAGCCTGCGGCGCTAACGTACCGGATTGCAACTGCTGTAAGTACTCGGCACAGAACACTGACTCCAAGGCTTTTATATCCAGCGGCTCGGGGGTAAAAAACCAGTTATCCGGCACACCCATTACCTGCAGTGCATCACGGATAGACTGGTACTTTTCGATAGGAAAACGATGACGAACCGGCAGGTTCAGTTGGCTGTAGATGGGATGAAAAACCAAGGGGATCACAAACTTCCCCCTGCTAGGCTGTTAGTCGGCAGGTACGTCAACGTCCCAGTCCGAGGGGAGTTCTTCAGGTAACTCAAGCAAGGTAAAAGACGCGTCGGCTTCACCGTACACATACACATGGCATTGACCCCATTTGGCCGGCACCTGCCACACTGTGTCTGGCTCGATGCTAAAGGTAATGCGGCGCAGCTTACAACGAACATCCAGTTTGTCCAATTGGCCATTGACTTGTGTAACGGAAAACGCTGGTCGGGAAAGTTTATGCTGCCAGGGTTTGTCGTCCCGGATATGACCTTTCAAACCAATAATCTCAGACCCGGCAATACGCGCTTCAACCTTTTCCATGTAGGGAGTGAACAGCGCCACCACCTCGCCGTCTTCATCCAACGCCTGCAAACGCTCATAGCTGCTTTTGGCATCAGCATAGCGGTTTAGCTGTATTTCCATCTGCAACTTTTTCTGTAATATTCCCTGGCGCACCTTTTTAGGTAAGGTACTTTCAGGCCCGAACAAAGCCCGATGCAAAGCTTGGTACTGCATTAAAGGCTCATTATTTTTTTCATGATAGGTCGCCTTCAGCATGTTATACCAGGCATCTTCCAGCAGGTTCCATTGCTCGCGACTTTCCATATCTACAAGAATGGCATTTACCTCATCTAGCTTGCCCTCTTCCAGCAGATTCAGACCTTGCTTGATCTGGCTTCTGAATTTACGTGTTACACCATCAGAACCGTTTTCCACCCGAAAAGAAAAGCGTACCCGGGATTCACACTGCTGCACTGGCTGGCCATTTTCCGTGGCAGGGCGGAAAGTCCACTGTTCTATTGCCTTGATGGCGCTTTGCTCCAACCCTTTGTTACCAGAGGAGTCTTCGATAATAGCGTTACTGACAGTGCCGTCGGGTTCAATCACATAACTCATTTCCACCCAGCCTTCACGACCGTTATTGACTTGATTTAGGGGATATTGAGGATGCACACGCTTCACTGGCACAGCTTCCACCACCTCTCTAAGCTGCTGAGCAGCATCCTGAGGCTGGGCTTGGGCCAAAAACGGCAAGATCAAAAGACAAACGGCAAAACGCATATTTAAATCCTTTTAAATTCCGAATCTATTCCTGAACCGGCATTGTAGTCTGATAAACTAAGGGCTTTCCAGCAAATCGATGTAAATCTATGCAGCAAACATGGGTAATGGCCACCGGCAATCCAGGTAAGGTAAAAGAACTGGCGAAAATGCTTTCGCCCCTGAATGTGGATATTCGCGTACAAAGCGAATTTGGTGTGCAAGACGCCGATGAAACCGGGTTGAGCTTTGTGGAAAACGCCATTCTCAAGGCCCGTCATGCCGCACGTATTACCGGCTTACCGGCGATTGCCGATGACTCAGGTTTAGCCGTGGACGCCTTAGGCGGCGCACCGGGTATTTATTCTGCCCGCTATGCAGGACAGGGCGCTGGCGATACTGCCAATCTGCAAAAGCTGCTGCACGCCATGCAGGATGTCAGCGATGACAAGCGCAGTGCGCGTTTTATCTGCGTGCTCGTTTGGCTACGCCATGCCGATGACCCCACCCCTATTATTTGTCAGGGACAGTGGCAAGGCAGCATTACCCGCACCCCCGCCGGTTCCGGTGGTTTTGGTTACGACCCGGTATTCTGGGTGCCAGAACAAGGCTGTACCAGTGCAGAACTGTCTAGCGAGGTTAAAAACCAGTTAAGTCATCGTGCTCAGGCGCTTAGGCAGTTATTACCGCAACTGGAAGCCGCCCTTGTCTAAGCCAAGCTTGCAAGCGCCGCCCCTGTCACTGTACATCCATATTCCCTGGTGTGTGCAAAAGTGCCCCTATTGCGACTTCAACAGCCATGGGCAAAAACACAGCCTGCCTGAGGCGGAATATATCAGTCATCTGCTTGATGATTTGGCCGAGGATGCAAAACGGGTGGGCGACCGACCCGTCACCAGTATTTTCTTTGGCGGCGGCACCCCCAGCCTCTTCAGCGCCGAGGGGATCCAGCGGATATTAAGCGGCGTGCAAGCCAGGGTTAACCTGCAAGGCGATGCCGAGATTACCCTGGAAGCCAACCCAGGCACGGTGGAAAGCGAAAAATTTGTTGGTTTTCGCCAGGCCGGTGTTAACCGTATTTCCATCGGCGTGCAGAGTTTTCAGGCAGACAAGCTTCAGGCCCTGGGGCGTATTCATGACAGCCGCCAAGCGCAAAATGCCGCGGGTTATGCCCATCAGGCCGGACTTCGCAGCTTTAACCTGGACTTAATGCACGGTTTACCGGAGCAGAGCCTGGAGGACGCCCTGGCAGATCTCAGGTTAGCTATCGCCCAGCAGCCCCCGCATTTGTCCTGGTATCAACTGACTATAGAGCCCAATACCCAGTTTGCTTCCAAGCCACCGGTATTACCGGATGACGATATCTTGTGGGACATTCAGCAACAAGGGCATGCCTTGCTGCAGGCTGCCGGATACGCGCAGTATGAAATCTCCGGCTACAGCCAGTCGGGCCACCAGTGCCAGCACAACCTTAACTATTGGCGCTTTGGTGATTACCTGGGGATCGGCTGTGGCGCGCACGGCAAGATCACCGACAGCCAGGCAGGTACTATCACCCGCACAGTGAAAGTCAAACACCCCAAAGGCTATATGGATCTGTCAAAGGCCTATCTGGATCAGATACATCAGGTTGAAGAGGAAGACCGTCCCTTTGAATTTCTGATGAACCGCCTGCGCCTGGTGGAACCTTGCCCTATAGAGGATTACAGCCGTTTCACCGGACTGGCCCTGCATAAATACGGTATTGCTGACAAACTGGCACGTGCCACCGACATGGGACTGTTGGCCCAAACACAACAGAGCTGGCAAGTGACAGAACAAGGCCGCCGCTATCTGAACAGCCTGCTGGAAATGCTGGTATAACCTGTTTAAATGCCAGGCCCCGCGCCTGGCATTACCCCTGTGCTTAACTATATTGAAGATATTCGCCTGCATACACAGCGATGTCGTTGTCAAAGGCTGTCAGCAATGGAAGCACTTGCGTTCTAGCACCCTTCCCCACTTATGCTGTATCGGCTCTCTGACATATCTTCACAACGCAAGAATGAGCACCAGTATCATGAACAAGTCTCTCTTTCGCCCCCTTTATGTGTTTGGCATGGGCCTGGCTCTGCTAACCAGTAACCTCAACGCCATGCCCGCCAGCCCCCACGCCAAATTTGAGCAGCAACCAGACGGCACGGTTATTCAACTCATGGTTCGTGGCGATGAACATTTTAACTGGAGCCAGGATCTCGAGGGCTACACCGTGGTTCGGGAAAAAAATGGCTGGTACAAGTACGCCACCCTGAATAACGGTCGATTAGTGGCTTCCCAGCATGCGGTGGGTAAGAGCAATCCCAAGGCCCTGGGCCTTAGTAAAAATCTGCTGCCTTCTGCCGATGTCAGAAAGCAAACGCAAAAGTCGGTCAGTAGTATTCAAGCCGTTCCCCCCAGTGGTGATATCCGTAATCTGGTAGTGATGATCCGCTTTGCCGACCACACAGGCCGCAGCGTACCCTCAGAGAATGACCTGAATATTCTGTTTAATGCGGTAGGGGGAGACCCGCAGCTTGCCCCTACCGGCAGCGTACGTGATGTTTACCTGGAAAACTCCTATGGTCAGATGCGGCTCAACTCAACCATTGCCGCCTGGGTTACGGTGTCCGGCACGGAAAGCTACTATGCTAACGGCGTATCCGGCGACCAGACCTTATGGGAAGGCCTGCGAGAAGCGCTGGATGTGGTGGATCAAAACTTGGATTTCAGCCAGTTTGATACAGACAACGACGGGCGAATCGACGCCATCACCTTTTTACACTCCGGCTATGGCGCCGAGTGGGGCGGAACCGACGCCTATGGCAGCCATTACAATGACCGCATCTGGTCACATCGCTGGACCATGACCAACTGGACCTCAGATGAAGGGGTGTCGGTCAGCGATTATCACATTAGCCCGGCAGTATGGGGCACTTCAGGCTCGGCCATCGGCCGGATTGGCGTCATCGCCCACGAAACAGGCCATTTCTTTGGTCTGCCAGATCTTTACGACACCAACGGCGGTGGGGCTGGCATTGGCTCCTTTGGTCTGATGGCCAACTCCTGGGATTTTCAGGGCACCCAGCGCTGCCCGCCCCATTTTTCGCCCTGGAGTAAAGAACGCCTTGGTTGGTATCAGGCCACAGTCATCAGTCAGGACGGTGAGTACAGTCTGAATCAGGCAGAGAGTCATCCTGAGGTGTACAAAATCACTCAGGGTTTCCCATCTGGTGAGTACTTGCTGATTGAGAACCGCCAGAATGCAGGGTTTGATTGCACCCTGCCACAAGGTGGCCTTGCCATCTGGCATATAGACGAACTGGCCGGTTACAACACGGAGGGCTACCCAGGTCAATCGCGCTGGCCGGAGAACGGCAACCATTATAAAGTGGCGCTGCTGCAGGCCGACGGCAATTACCATCTGGAAAGGGGCAATAATCGTGGTGACAGCGGTGATTTGTACCATGGGCTGGCCAATAACAGTATCAACCCTGGCCCCGGGGGGCATCCCAATACCGACACTTACCAGCGCGGGCAAATCAATCAGACTAATATCTCCATTAACAACATCAGTCTCTCCAATGCCAGCATGAGTTTTTGTCTAAATGATTGCGACCCAGGCAGCGGCGATCCACTGGCTGCGCCAAGCAACCTGACCGCCACGGTCACGCGCACAGGCAAAGGTAAAAACGCACAAAAATCGGTACAACTGAACTGGCAGGACAACGCCACGAGTGAAGACAGCTATGTGGTAGAACGCTGTGAGGAAACTGGCAAGGGCAGGACAAAAGTCTGTAACTTCGCGCCCATCGCCACACTGGCGGCAGATAGCATCAGTTATACCGAGGATCCAGGTTCAGGCACCTTTATCTATCGGGTCAAAGCCATGGCAGGCAGCAGTGCCTCAGGCTATTCCAATGAGGTAAAAATCTAACAGCAACTCACTCAGGCCCGTATCGGGCCTGAGTTTTACTTCCCTATCAGACAACCCAGCCGAGCTGCTGGGCACGGTCATAGGCTAGCTGACTGATATCCTGCTGAATAAAATGATGGTGTAGCAGCATCACCCCCAGCACATGATTTAGCACCGCATCAATTTGCACTTTGTCGGCGGCATCGGTGGCCGGACTCTCCTGACGGGACATCAATTCCTGTACAAAATCGGCGTCAATCAGTCCTGCTTCTTGCAACTGGGCAGGCGAGGCGTAGCGGACAAACAAGCCTTTGAGCTTTTGCCATTTTTTGTCATCGGTATGGGCCGGCGGCGCCATAAAGGCAAATTTCTGACGTTCATATAGTACGCTCGGCAACAGGCCCTTCATGGCCTCGCGCAACACATACTTTTCCTTGCTGCCGCGGATCCTCAGTTCAGGTGGAATAGTGGCGGCATACTCAGCCAGATGATGATCTAAAAAGGCCGGTCGGGCTTCCATGGAGTTAGCCATATCCACTCTGTCGCCGCCCCAGGTCAGGATCTGCCCTTCCAGCATGGTTTTAATCCATACATATTGGGCTTTATCCAGCGGATGCCGACCTTGCAAATAGGCGTCATCCAGGCGCTCGGCGATAGCCGCACCGGGCTCATAGCCACTTAATTCATCACGGATGGCCGGATGCAGCAGCTGTCTGGCCAAATCCGAACACCCCAACCAGGGCTGCAGGCAACTTGGGGTAAAACCTACCTTGGCATTAATGCTGTCTGACACATACTCATCTTTAGGCAGCATAGCGCCCTGAAACAGTTTGTTGGACTCCATCAGCGTGCGCTGCCATTCTTCGGCCTGCTCCTTGTCCAGCCCTTCCATACCATGCAGGAACATGTCCTTGCGAAAGGCCGGATAGCCAGCAAACAATTCATCCGAACCTTCACCGGTCAGCACCACTTTGTAGTCCACATGCCGCACATGCTGGCTCATCATCAGCTTGGCGACCGCCAGGGTGTTGTAGATGGTGCGCTCGGTATGCCAGATGGTGCGGGCAAAGTTGTCATACAGTAAATCGGCATTGAGTTTAAGAATATCCTGCTCAGCCTCGGTAGCCCGCGCCATTTCGGTGGCAATGCCGGCCTCATCGTACTCGTCGTTGTCAAAGCTGATAGTAAAGGCGCGGATGGGATTCTGACTCACCGCCGAGGCCAGCCCCAGGATAGAACAAGAGTCAATGCCTCCGGATAAATAACAGCCCACTGGCACATCGGCATTTAAGCGCAGTTGCACCGCTTCCAGTAAGTGACGGCGCACTCCCTGAATATAGCTTTCATCGTCCAGGCGCGGACGGTTTTCCGGTGTGGGAAAATCCATATCCCAGTATTTGCAGGTTTCAATCGCAAACTGGCCGTCACGACGCTGAATTTTCAGCATATGCCCAGGTTCAACCTGGTGAATCCCTTTGAAGGCCGTAGTGCCTGGCACCATGACCTGAATAAGTTGATGAAACAAACCTTGGCTATCAATCTCAGGCTTGACCTCGGGATGGGCCAACACGGTTTTCACTTCCGAGCCAAATACAATCTGGCCGTTCACTTCGGTCCAGTACAATGGCTTGATGCCAAAGCGATCCCGCACCAGATAAAGACATCCCTGCCTTTCATCAAAAAGTGCAAAGGCGAATTCGCCGCGCAGATGCTTGAGGGTTTCTGCCATGCCCAAACGCAGATAGAGATGGGGCACTATTTCCGAATCACTTTTAGTCTCAAAGTGTTCGCCTTCGGCAGTCAGCTCCGCACGCAATCTTTGATAATCGTAAAACTCACCGTTGTGAGCAAAAATCATCTGACCGCCATGTAAAAAGAAGGGTTGGCGGCCACGGTTTTCATTCAAATCTATAATGGACAGCCTGGCATGGCTCATTCCCATGCCGACGCCGGCCGGGTTACAGTAACCATAATTGTCCGGCCCGCGGTGGTGCATAATGGCGGCCATATTGACCAACACCTGCGAGTCCACCTCCTGTTCGGGCCGGGCGGCGAAAATGCCTGCTATTCCACACATATTTACTCCTTATTCAGTTTCGAGCTTCGGGAAGCGAGCCGCGAGCAGATCTCGTAGCTCCTAGCTCGCAGCTAGATCACATCCAACACACGCTCTGCCCGCTTCACCAGGCAGGTTAACAGCGCCATACGCAAAAACACCGCGCCCCTGGCCTGCGAGAAATACCAGTTGTGATGTGTGCTATCCAAATCCGTACTGAGCTCTTCGCCCCGAGCCAATGGGTGCAGAATGATGGCGTCTTGTTTAAGCGGCGACGACGCATCCAGATGGTACTTTTTGCCATACTGCTTAAAGGAATCCCCTTCCCAGGAAATGGCATTGATATACACCACATCAGCTTTAGGCAGCACCTGTTCGAGATCATCCGAGGTATTAACTGTTAAGCCAAACTGCTCTAGCTGCTCTAGCTGACCGGGGGCGAACATGGCATTACAGCCTTTGTCATTCACCACGGTGACACTGCTAAATACCTCGGGGAAATAGCACAGTAACTTAAGCAGACTGCGCACCGTGCGCATCTTGGCAGGAAAGCCAACCAGACAAAGGTTTAACGGCTTTCCTGGTGTGTCGGTAAGCAAATCCGGCCGCCATTTAAAGATGGTGTATAAATCGGCAAGTGCCTGGGTCGGATGCTCATCGGTACCATTACCCGCATTGATAATGGGAATACGCAAAGACTCCATCATCTCCCGCACAGATGACTCCTGAGAGTCACGCAATACCACACAGTCGCCGTAGTTGTTGAACATCTCGGCCACATCCATTAACGATTCGCCCTTGGCAATGCCGGTAGTGGAGCGATCGGTAATAGACATAATGTCACCGCCCAGACGATGCCAGGCGCTTTCAAATGACAAGCGGGTACGGGTACTGGGCTCATAGAAGGCCGAAATCAGGATCTGGCCGTTCAATGAACTGCTGAATCTGTCTGGATTGGCTTCATATTTGGCGGCCAGGCGAAATAGCTGCAACAAGGTCGGTCGATCAAATTGATCCGATGAATAGATATGCTGATTAGCCAGCTTGGCCAAATGGTCACCATCTTCGATGATGGCCCGCAGCAGCTTCTTCGGATGCGCATCGCCCTGAACATCGGGACGGCGGCGCTCAAACTGAACAACCTGTTCCAGGTTAGGATCTACCATAGATTCTTATCCTTGAGATCGCGCTGATAAAGCAGAAGTAAAATCACTGGTGCCAGAGCACTGCCGACTAAGGCAACCCAGACCAGCACAGCTAAAAGGGTTTCACTCAGGTACATGCTCGGCCTCTTTGAAGACACGCCAATCGAATTGGCCAGGTGCCAAATACAGACCAGCCAGGCAAATCAGCAACGACACCAGCGCCGCGCTGATGGCGGCCACATAAAAGCCGATCACAAAATACAAAACCAAACCACAGACAATCCCCAGGCTCATCGCGGCCGTTGCAAAACGCCCGTTGAGGCCGGGGTGATACAAGCCAAACAAAATCGGCCAGATGGCAGACGCCACAAAAGCACCGGTGAAATTTAACAGCGCGCCCAGAGTGGCCACCTTGGGTAGACATAACAACCAGGTCAGTGCCCCCAGGCCAATTACAATGCGCTTGTTTATCTTCAACAAACGGTCGCTGCTGGCTTTGGGGTTTAACAGGCGTTTGTAGCCATCCTGGGTGAGCAAATCTGACGTAGCGGCCAGCAGACTATCCATACTGGATGCCAGGGCCGAGAACACCACCACAAACACAAACACCGCACCAATGCCTCCCAGCAGTTTGGCCGCCACCAACGGCCCCACCATGTCAGCGCTGGGCGGCAGGATATTTAATGACAAGGCCGCCAAGGCAACGAAGCCCGTGACAATAGGAATGGGTAGCCAAAGCAAACCGCCGGTCAGAAAAGCTTTCTTGCCTATCCCACCTTTAAAGGCGAAGGCTCTGGACCACCAGACGTTGGAATGGAAAATCTCACCGATGCCAAAGAAAATGTTATTAAACAAAAACATAATTGCAGCGGGAAAGGCCAGATTAAGGAGCTCTGGCTGCAAACTGGAGACATTTTGATGAATTTGGCTGATGCCGACCTTGTCGATACAAAACCAGGCGATCACCACCACGCCAACCAGGATAAGAATAGATTGCACAAAGTCGGTCGCAATCACCGCCTTTAATCCACCCAGTAAGGTATAGACCACGCAGATAAGCAAGATGGCCGTCATGCCGGTGTGATAATCCAGATCGCTGAGCGAGGACAGCAGGATACCCCCTGCCATGCCCAGGCTAACCAGCCAGCCCATGGCATAAAATAGCGAGATCAGCATAAACACGGCCCAGGCCTTCGGGCCAAAACGGGTACGAATAAAGTCGCCGCTGGTAAAGCCGTGCGGCATTAAGGATTTGATCCGCGCCGCCATGGGCGCAAACAAGATAAGACCAAGGGCAGCCATGCTGTAGCCAATCATGCCCCAGACGCCAAACTGATATGCCAGTTGTGGTGCCACCAGCGTGGTATTACTGGTGATCCAGGTCGCCATGGCCGTTGCCGTGGCAAAGGCAAAACCCACATTGCGCCCCGCCAGTGCATAGTCATCAATACTGCGGTTGTTGCGTCCCAGATACCAACCAAAAGCAACCCACAATAGGCCGAAGCCTACCAGGATAGCCAAAGCTAAGCCTGAATCTAGCTGGGCATCAAGCATATTGGCCGTCTCGCTCCTTGCGCACAAACCCGATTAAAATCCCAACCAGCATAGAAAATGCCGCCAACCCAAGTACAAACAAGGCCAGCGCCTGATACAAAGAACGGTGCTGCACCCATACCTTAGCTAACTTGATCGGCGGTTCGCTGCCGCTGCTGTCCAACAGCCGCACCAAGTAGTGGCCATTGGCAAACCCCGACATAGTCGCCTGGCGTTGACCACTCACATTAAATTGCTGAAGACTCTGGGTATCCGGTGTGCCATCAACCAGACGTACCACCTCCAGACTGTCATAACTGGCATTGTAGTCACTAAATTCCAGTACAAAGTAACCTTCCCTGGATTCCAGAGACTGCACGGCAAACGCCGGGATGCTTGCCAGCATCAACAATCCCAGGAACAGCGTATGGATCGCCCTCATGACGCCTCCTCTGCTTATTCATTAACGGTCATGCTAACATTTATTAGTACACGAAACAAAATTCACCCCATTGATTAAATACACACCGCCATAAGGACAGTCCATGATTCACGAATTGCAGACCAACCTAAGCAGACTCCAAAACGATTTACTTGAGTTATCTCACATTGGGTACGACTTAGAATCAAAAGGCATATTCAGACTCGGCTTTACACCGGCAGATATGCAGGCCAGGCAATGGTTAATCAAAAAGTTTGAGGACGAAGGATTTTTCGCAAAATTGGACAGTGCCGGCAACGTAATAGGCAGTATGCAACAAGATACTGACAGGCCAGTGATCGCCATGGGCTCACATATCGATTCGGTACCCGCAGGCGGTATGTTCGACGGTACTTTAGGCGTGTTATCAGGATTGGAATGTATGCGTGTGCTGCGCGATAGCGGTCTGGATGTCACCTACCCACTGGAGGTGTATGCCTTTGCCGAGGAAGAAGGACGTTTTGGCGGCATGATGGGGGTGCAGGCCATCACCGGGGAGCTCACTCCCGATTGGTTAGAAACCGCCCATGACGCCAGCCATATTTATCTTAAAGATGAGATGGCAAGCTGTGGTCTAAATGCCATAGAAGCTCTCAATGCCCGGGTTGACCCTAAGCACTTCCGGGCCTTTCTTGAGCTGCATATAGAGCAAGGGCCGGTGCTGGAGCGAATCGGCAAACCTATAGGTGTGGTGGAGGCCATCTCTGGTGTTTATAAGTGGCTGGTCAGACTGATCGGCAAAGCCAACCATGCCGGTACCGCACCTATGGACATGCGTAGCGATGCCTTTATGGGACTGGCCGACTTTGCCCATGAGATCCCCCGCATTATCAATGAGGAAGGCTCGGATAAAAGCCGCCTGACCGTCGGCCGGGTTGAGCTAAAACCCGGCTATGCGCACACCGTTCCCGGGGAAGCCGAATTCACGCTTGTCGGTCGGGATACAGATCCACAAACTATGCGCAATCTGGCAGATGCTTGTCGACGGGTGCTGTCCAGCATCGCCCGTAAACACAATCTGATGTTTGAATTTGAACAGATGAGTTGGCTTGAGCCACAGGCTATGTCCAGTGAAGTCATACAGGGCTTTTGCCAGCAGGCAGAAAAGATGGGAGTTGATTATCAGGTTATGCCAAGCGGCGCTGGCCATGACGCCCAGTATATGGCCAAAGTTACCCCGACCGGCATGATCTTTGTTCCCAGTGTCGGCGGCATCAGTCACGCACCAGACGAATGGACACACTGGCAGGACGTACACACCGGGGCCAACCTGCTTTTACAAACAGCATTAGCCTATGCCTGTGGCCACCAAGATAAATGAACACTCAACTTAGGTATTTTTCAACCTCTTTGAGTTTTTATACGCA
Source organism: Bowmanella yangjiangensis (assembly GCF_018531185.1). Taxonomy (NCBI): domain Bacteria; kingdom Pseudomonadati; phylum Pseudomonadota; class Gammaproteobacteria; order Alteromonadales; family Alteromonadaceae; genus Bowmanella; species Bowmanella yangjiangensis. The sequence continues at coordinate 767,075 of NZ_JAHDJU010000001.1, read as the reverse complement.
TAAATATATTACTGGCCATAAAGCCTTTAATTATGCCGCTTACAAAAAAGAGCTAAAAGACATAGAAAAACAAACCAAACCAATCTGGTTTATTTTTTAATACCCAATAAATAAGCGTGGAATTTTTTAGAGCAAAAAATCGTCATTAAAAAATAATTAATTAACATTGATCCGATTATAGGCAGTCGGCTAGGATGCATTCCGCACCCTGCCATCTCTAGTTATGACAAGACAGTGCACTCAATAAAAATAACTATAAAAAATGCCGGCAAGCCAATAAAAACAATGCCTATAGGCATAGCAAAAAATAAAAACAGGCTTGATAACGGTGAACCACCAGGGAATAGTTTTCTACGGACAGGCCGTTGTGTTGAAAGATTTGTTTATTAAATATAACACCAAGTATCAGTACTGGGATTTTGACGAAATCAGGCAATGGCAGGATATCCAGAAAAAAGGCTTGCTGCGCTTTATCCTGTTGGAAGGTTTGATTAAATGGGGCCTGCTGTCGTTCACCATTTTTATTACTATTTTAATCACCACCCAGGACATCTCCCCTGCCGATATTCCGCTTATCGCACTGGTATGGGCAATAGTCGCTTGCCTCTACGGTTACAGTATCTGGCTGGGAACCCAGCTTTCCTACAATAGGCATCGCAACAGCAACAAGTAAGGTTGCTATTTGGTCGTCTGCAATCAACAATAATTCCGCAACAACTTGAGCAAAACAGGTTGTTACCCAAATAGCCGATAGCTTTCCCCTTACAAGGACATAACCATGCGCAAACTTGCTCTGCTCGCTATAACGTTACCACTGACCATGCCCTTAGCCGCACTGGAAATCAGTAGCCCGGATATTCAGGAAGGCCAGAGAATGGCCAAGACCTTCGAATATTCAGGCTTTGGCTGCGACGGAGAGAATCAATCACCGGCCCTGGCATGGAAAGATGCGCCGGCTGGCACCAAAAGTTTTGCCATTACTGTCTACGATCCCGACGCACCAACCGGCAGTGGTTGGTGGCATTGGTTGGCGCTGAATATTCCTGCCGATACAAAGAGTCTGCCACGGGGTGCATCCGGCAAGCTGGATAAGGTGCTGGAAACCCGCACCGATTACGGTCAGCCCGGTTTTGGTGGTGCCTGCCCGCCTGTTGGACATGGTATGCACAGATACCAGTTCACCATCTGGGCCTTACCGGATGAAAAACTCGATTTTCCAGTGGATATTTCCCCGGCCATCGTCGGCTATACCCTGAATAGTAAAGCCCTGGCGAAGGCAACCTTAACTGCCACTTACGTGCGCTGAGCCACGTTGAACGCAGAAAAAAGTAATTACAAAACAACCACTAAGTGCACGAAGTACACGAAGGACCAAAGTCATCCGATTCTGGAGCCACTGTTTACTTCGTGTCCTCTGTGTTCTTTGTGGTGAGAAGTAATCTGAAAACAACCACGAAGCACACGAAGTACACGAAGGGCTGAATTCATCCTATTTTGGAGTCGCTTTTCACTTCGTGTTCTCAGTGTCCTTGGTGCTGAAAGGTGCAACTAAAGCCAGTTTGCCAACCCACTGGTCCATTCCAAGCCGTTATATCTGGACGCCGCAATCTGATAACCACCAGCGTATCCCCCTGTTGCAATTAAGGATTTTCTGGCCATATACTAGAGCGTGTCGACCTTTTGAGTATGATTTTGCAGCAGTTTGTGGGCCCTTTATACAAGGCAGAGCGAACGTGGTGTAGTTATTCTACATGAGTGAGTGACAAGTCCGTATGGAACGGACTTGAACAGCTTTGCTGGCCTTCGGCGAAATACAAGGAGGTATTTCGTAAAACGCCGTAGAAAGGACCCACAAGCGCTGCCCTAAGGGTTCAACCCAGCCCCTCCTGCTCTGTGTTGCCGGGCTTTGACTTAGGCCCCTAAGCCTGCAGCCCGGCGTCGTGACCAGAAGGGACTGGATTTGAACAAAATCTATACTCAAAAGGTCAACACGCTCTAAACAGTTTATATCTTGTCGGAGTGCTCAGTCCGGTTTACCGGGCGAGCTGAGACCGCAAATGCGGGATCCGTTGAACCTGATCAGGCTAATACCTGCGAAGGGAACAAGAGCGTAACGCCCAGGCTTCAGGCCAACTTATCCCCAGTCAATCAGGGGCAGAGATCCAACCGGCGTTATTCTTTGCAACACTCCTGACAAGCATTTCAGCCATTTGAATAAGCGAGAATGCTATGTCAACCAGACGCGAATTACGTAACCAGGCCCAGGAATTTTTAGACCAGTTGCAGGGCCAGCACTACCCCAACTCCAAGCGCATTTACCTGCAAGGCAGCCGTGCCGACCTGCGTGTCGCCATGCGTGAGATTCAATTAGCCGATACTTTAGTGGGCGGTAGCAAAGAGCAGCCAGTGTATGAGCCCAACGAAGCCGTACCCGTATACGATGCCTCCGGCCCTTACGGCGATGTAGATGCCCGCATTGATGTGCGCCAAGGCCTTCAACATGTGAGACAAAACTGGATCCTGGAGCGTGACGACACCGAAACGTTACAGGAGAGCTCATCAAGCTATGCCAAGGCCCGCGCCGCCGATATCAGCCTGGATGACCTGCGCTTTGAGCTCAAACATCAGTCGCGTCGCGCCAAGCCCGGCAAATGTGTTACCCAGCTGCATTACGCCCGCGCCGGTGTGATCACCCCCGAAATGGAATACATCGCCATACGTGAAAACATGGGCCGCGAGCGGGTCAAAAGCGAACTGCTGAATCGCCAGCACAAAGGCGAGCATTTTGGCGCCAACCTGCCTGACAATATCACCCCGGAATTTGTTCGCCGTGAGGTGGCCGAAGGCCGCGCCATTATCCCAGCCAATATCAATCACCCGGAATCTGAGCCGATGATTATCGGCCGTAATTTTCTGGTTAAAGTAAACGCTAATATCGGTAACTCGGCGGTTACTTCCTCCATTGAAGAAGAAGTGGAAAAGCTGGTGTGGTCCACCCGCTGGGGCGCTGATACGGTGATGGACTTATCCACCGGCCGTAATATTCACGAAACCCGCGAATGGATTTTACGTAACAGTCCGGTGCCTATCGGCACTGTGCCTATTTATCAGGCGCTGGAAAAGGTTAACGGCATTGCCGAAAACCTGACCTGGGAGGTATTCCGCGACACTCTGCTGGAACAGGCCGAGCAAGGGGTGGATTACTTTACTATCCACGCCGGTGTGCTGCTTCGCTATGTACCCATGACCGCCAAACGCCTGACCGGTATTGTGTCACGCGGCGGCTCGATTATGGCCAAATGGTGTTTAAGCCACCACCAGGAGAACTTCCTCTACACCCATTTCCGTGAAATTTGTGAGCTGTGCGCGGCTTATGATGTGTCCTTGTCATTAGGCGATGGACTGCGCCCAGGCTCGGTGTATGACGCCAACGACGAAGCCCAGTTTGCCGAGCTGCGCACCTTAGGCGAGCTAACCAAGATCGCCTGGGAATATGATGTGCAGGTGATGATCGAAGGCCCCGGCCATGTACCCATGCAGCTTATCAAAGAGAACATGACCGAACAGCTTGAGCATTGTCACGAAGCGCCGTTTTATACTCTGGGCCCCCTGACCACAGATATCGCGCCGGGCTACGACCATTTCACCTCGGGCATTGGTGCGGCCATGATTGGCTGGTTTGGCTGTGCCATGCTTTGCTACGTCACGCCCAAAGAGCACCTGGGCTTGCCCAATAAGGAAGACGTAAAACAGGGCTTGATCACCTACAAGATTGCGGCCCATGCGGCCGACTTGGCCAAGGGCCACCCTGGCGCGCAAATTCGCGACAACGCCATGTCCAAGGCGCGTTTTGAGTTTCGCTGGGAAGACCAGTTTAACCTGGCGCTGGATCCGGAAACCGCCCGCGCCTACCACGATGAAACCTTGCCGCAGGAGTCAGGTAAAGTCGCGCATTTCTGTTCCATGTGCGGGCCCAAATTCTGCTCCATGAAGATCACTCAGGAAGTGCGTGACTACGCCGCTGCGCAGGAACAAGCCGCGATTAAACTGACCGGCCTTAACGGCGAGCAGGAAAGCGTGCAACTGGGTATGCAGCAAATGTCTGAAGCCTTTAAGCAAAGTGGCAGTGAGCTTTACCACCCGGCCAAATCCAAAGCGAGTGTCTGATATGGCAAAGCCGATAATTTGGTGTATCGGAGGCTCTGACTCAGGCGGTGGCGCCGGAGTACAAGCCGATTTACTCACAGTGCAGGCCCTAGGAGGCCACGGCTGCACCGTGGTGAGCGCCATTACCGCACAAAACTCGGTGGCGGTAACGCAGGTACAGGCCGTACCGATAGAAGTGCTGAGCAATCAGCTAAATGCACTGGCGTCAGACTTATGGCCCGGCGCGGTAAAAATCGGCATGCTCGGCGATGCCAGTCAAATAGCTGCCCTGGCCGAGTTTCTGCACTGGATGAAGCAACAGCCCAAGGCCCCGCTGATTATCTGGGATCCGGTGGCCAGAGCCAGTTGTGGCTCGCAGCTGGCGGCCCTGCAACTAGCCGACTGTGCACCACTGCTAAGGCTGCTTGACCTGATTACCCCCAATGCCAATGAACTGGCCCTGCTGACCGGCATCGAACCAACCGACGCTATCAGCTTGGCCGTGGCGGCCAATGTACTACTGGAACAAGGTGTTGGTGCGGTGCTGGTCAAAGGCGGGCATCTACACTGGGCAGGTGAGGAGTCCCAGGACTGGTATCTTAGCCCAACCAAACAATGGCGTTTTGCCAGCTCGCGTATCGATACGCCCCACGGCCACGGTACCGGCTGCACTTTTGCCAGTGCCATCGCCACCACGCTTTGTCTGGATTACCCCATGGACGATGCCATATGCATTGCCAAAGCCTATATCAACCAGGGTCTGAAAGGCGCCGTGGCCCTTGGCCAGGGACCAGGGCCGGTCGCTCATTTAGGCTGGCCGGTGCGGGCAGAGGATTTCCCGGCTTTTAGTCTGCTAGCTGATCCCCCTTGGCAGCACAGCGGCTTTGCCTCGGTGGATAGCCAAAGCCTTGGTCTGTACCCAGTGGTTGATAGCCTTGAATGGTTAGAAAAACTGCTTGGCTGGGGTGTACGCACCCTGCAGCTTCGTATCAAGCAGGCGCTTACACCTGAGCTTGAAGAACAAATCGCCAAAGCAGTAGCCCTTGGCAGGCAAGCCAATGCCCGACTGTTTATCAATGATCACTGGCAACTGGCTATCAAGCTTGGTGCCTATGGTGTGCATTTGGGTCAGGAAGACTTACAGCAGGCAGACCTTGCAGCCATTTACCAGGCGGGTTTGCGCCTGGGGATTTCCACCCATGGCTATGCAGAAATTCAGCGCGCACGAGCGCTGAAACCTTCCTATATCGCCCTTGGCCACATTTTCCCCACCCGCACCAAAGACATGCCGTCCAAGCCACAAGGCGTGGCGCGGCTAGCCCATTATGTGCGTTTGCTCAAAGGCATGCCCACCGTCGCCATCGGTGGCATTAGCCTGGAACGGGTTGAGGCAGTCGCAGCCACGGGTGTAGGTAGCATTGCGATGGTGACGGCCATTACCGAGGCCAGCAACCCCGAACAGGTAGTCAAAGATTTACTGGCAAGGTGGCAAAATGCTTAACGATCAGGATTTTATGCGCTACAGCCGGCATTTGATGTTGGAAGATATTGAAGAGGCCGGTCAGCAAAGGCTTAAGCAAGCCAAAGTGCTGATCATCGGCCTGGGCGGGCTTGGCAGCGTTGCCGCCCATTATCTGGCCGGCGCCGGGGTGGGAAAACTGCTGCTGGCAGATGGCGATAAAGTGGATGTTACCAACCTGCATCGCCAACCCCTATTCGACAGTTTTAGTATTGGCTACAACAAGGCAGAGCAAGCCAAGCGCCGTCTGGCGTGCGTCAATCCACATATCGATATTGAAGCTTTTGAACAAAACCTGGATGCAAGCAACCTGCTAGAGCAGATAAGCGACTGCCAACTGGTATTGGATTGCACCGACAATATGGCCAGCCGCCAGGCTATCAACGCGGCCTGTTATCAGGCCGGCGTGCCGCTGTTGGTAGGTGCGGCCATTCGTTTTGAAGGCCAGTTTCTGGCCCTTAATCCTGCGCAGTCACACGGCTGCTATCGCTGCCTTTACCATCCACAGCAAAGCCCACCGATGAACTGTACCAATAGCGGCGTTGTTGGCCCGGTGGTGGGCATTGTCGGCCTGATGCAGGCCCTGGAAGCGATCAAATACCTAACAGGCGCAGGAAACGTGCCCTTTGGCCAGTTAAAACTCTTTGATGCCAAAGTGCACCAATGGCAAAGCCTGGGGCTGAACAAAGACCCTGATTGTCCTGTATGTGGAGATAAGCCATGCAACTGATTATCAACGATACGCCGCAGCAATTTGCTCAAGGGCTGACGGTCAGCCAGTTATTAGAGGCTCTTAAACAGCCTGCGCTTGGCGTGGCGGTGGCGGTCAATGCCCAGGTGGTCAGCAAAAGTCAGTGGTCACAAACCCGGCTACAGGATGCTGATCGCATAACCTTATTTAAAGTGGTGGCCGGAGGTTGATATGCTCACTATTGCCAATACTCAATTTTCTTCCCGTTTGATTACCGGTACCGGCAAGTTTGCCAGCGGGCAAAGCATGCAGGCAGCGCTGTCTGCCAGTGGCACCGAACTGGTCACACTGGCCCTGAAACGGCTGGATCTGGTGCAAAACAAAGACGATATTCTGGCCCCACTGCAAGAGCTGGGGGTGCGTTTATTACCTAATACCTCAGGGGCCAAAACCGCCGAAGAGGCTGTTTTTGCCGCTCGCCTCGCCCGCGAAGCCATAGGGACTAGCTGGCTTAAGCTGGAGATCCATCCGGATCAGCGCTACCTGCTACCGGATCCAATCGAAACCCTTAAAGCAGCAGAACAGCTGGTCAAAGAGGGGTTTATCGTGCTGCCCTATTGCGGCGCTGACCCAGTGTTATGTATGCGTTTGCAGGAAGTTGGCTGCGCTGCGGTTATGCCCCTGGGGGCACCGATTGGCTCCAACCGCGGCCTGCTAAGCAAAGACTTTCTCGACATTATTGTCGAGCAAAGCCAGGTGCCGGTGATTGTCGATGCTGGCATCGGCGCGCCCAGTCATGCTGCCCAGGCCATGGAAATGGGCGTGGATGCGGTACTGGTTAATACCGCCATTGCCGTTTCCCCTAACCCTGTAGCCATGGGGCGGGCTTTCAAACAAGCAGTGACAGCCGGGCGCACCGCCTTTGAGGCAGGCCTTGGCAGTGTGCAAAAAAATGCCGTGGCATCCAGCCCCCTGACCGGTTTTCTGGAGCACTTATGAGCTTTGCCGCCTTGCTTGAAAACTGGGACTTTGACGACGTTACCCTGCAAATTAATGCCTGCACTGAAGCGGATGTGCGCCGTGCCCTGAGCAAATCCAAGCGGGATCTACAGGACTTTATGGCCTTGATTTCACCGGCCGGCGACGCCTTTTTGGAAGAGATGGCACAGCAGTCTTACCGTCTGACCCGTCAGCGCTTTGGCAATACCCTGCAATTTTACATTCCCTTGTACCTGTCGAATCTGTGTGCCAATGACTGCACGTACTGTGGGTTTTCCATGAGTAATAAGCTCAAACGTAAAACCCTCAGCCTGGACGAAATAGAAGCCGAGTGTCTGGCCATCAAAGCCATGGGCTTTGATTCTTTGCTGTTGGTCACCGGCGAGCATGAAACTAAGGTGGGCATGGACTATTTTCGCCAGGCCCTGCCGGTTATCAAGCGCCACTTCAGCTACCTGACCATGGAAGTGCAGCCGCTGGCCGAAGCCGAATACCGTGAACTGTGCCAACTGGGCCTGGATGCCGTGCTGGTTTATCAGGAAACCTACCAGCGGCGCACTTATGCCAAGCATCATCTGAAAGGCAAAAAAATGGACTTTGACTGGCGCCTGGATACCCCTGAGCGCCTTGGCCGGGCCGGGGTAGATAAGATGGGATTGGGGGTTCTGATTGGTCTGGATGACTGGCGCACCGACAGTTTTTTCGCTGCCCTGCATTTAAAATATCTGCAAAAGACCTACTGGCGCAGCCGCTATTCGCTGTCCTTTCCCCGCCTGCGGCCCTGCTCCGGGGGCTTGCTGGATAAGACCCAGATGAGCGACCGCCAGTTGGTGCAGTTAATTTGCGCCTACCGTTTACTGGACAGTGAAGTGGAAATTAGCCTTTCCACCCGCGAGTCGGCGCAATTCAGAGACAAACTACTGCCCCTGGGTGTCACCAGCTTAAGCGCCGGATCCAGCACTCAACCTGGTGGCTATGCCAATGCAGACAAGGCCTTGGAGCAATTCGAGATTGACGATGCCAGAGCCCCACAAGTGGTCGCGGAAGCAGTAAAAAAGGCGGGTATGCAGCCAGTTTGGAAGGACTGGGAAAAGAGTTACTCGCAGGCCTGATAAGGTTATGCCTGACCGATGATTTATGCTAAACCTTCTGATAATTTCGCAAGAGCAGCACAAGCCATTCAAGGAAAAGTCATGACCAAAGAACAAATGATCATTGCCTTACAAGATGTCGAACAGAAATTTAAACGCAATCACGAGGTTATTGAAGAGGTATGGGACGCAGGGTCGCCCTTTATGTCCATAGCCCGTCAACAAGCAGCCAGAGTAATGGAAGAGGAAATTGCCGCTATTCTGCGCGCCGAATAACCCACTAGGAGCCAAGCATGAAGGAACATCATAAAATCAATTATCTGGAGTTACCGGCCAAAGATCTTGAGGCCACCCGCGCCTTTTTCCAAAGCGTGTTTGGCTGGCAGTTTGTTGACTACGGGCCAGACTATAGCTGCTTTACCAACGGCGGCATGGACGGCGGTTTTTACCGCGCTGATGCGTCTGCGTCCGTGGCCAGCGGCAGCCTTTTGATGGTGTTGTACAGCCAGGATCTTGTCGCCACCCAAGATGCCGTAACGCAGGCTGGCGGCAAGATTATCAAACCCATTTTCGCCTTCCCCGGCGGTCGGCGTTTCCACTTTACCGATCCCAGCGAGAATGAATATGCGGTCTGGTCTGAGTAAGGTCGCAGTGCCGCTGTTTCTGGCCTTAGGGGTCATGGCTAGCGGTGCACAGGCCGACTGCTTAAAGGACGCCGGGGGCGATGTGATCTGTGGTAAAGGCAGCTGCGCGCGGGATTCATCCGGCCAGGTATTTTGCTCAGCCTTTAAAGATGGCGAAGCCATTCGCGACCGCATGGGAGAGGTGCTGTGCGGCAAGGGCAAATGTCGTATTGATCAGAATATGCAAACCTGGTGTTCAACCGCGCTTGGCGGCGGCGCCGAGCGCAATGACAAAGGCCTGGTGATGTGCCTGGATGGCTGTGAACCGGCCAGCAAAACCATGTGCGAGCAAACTACCGCAACCCGCTGACGTAAAACAAACCAATAACGAAACGATTGTGTTCACTATATTCAAGTGCTACCGTGCGAACATATAGTGAACTGCGTATCTTAGCCCATGGCAAAGTCAGGAAGACCCATAGACCCGGCCCGTACTCAGGCGGTATGGCAGGCCGTATCCGAACTTGTTATGGAGAAAAGCCTGGCCGGACTGACCATGGAAGGCATAGCCAAGCACGCCGGTATTTCCAAGGTTACCTTGTATCGCCGTTATGGCGATCTGGCCAACCTGGTGCAAGCCTATGTGACATTTCATACCGAACAAGCGTTAAGCACAGAACCAGCCTTAAGTAGCGACAGCCAATCTGCTACCCAAAGGGATTTGCAGACTCAATTATCGTCCTTGGGTTATCAAATCCTTAGCCTGATCTCCCGTCCCGATGTACTGCTGTTCGATACAGCAATTAGCGCCGCCCAGCGCCAATTCCCGGAGCTTGGTAAGCAGCTATTCACTTGTGGCCCGGCCAGGGTGTTGGCCAATCTGACCGCCATGCTAGCGCCTTTTCTGCACGCACATGGAAATAAACTGACAGCAGAAGAGGCCGCCCACATGCTTTTCGCGCTATGGAAAAGTGGTTTCTATGACGAGCTGCAAATGACCGGCCGGATGCCTTTGTCAGCCGAGCAGTTAAAGCAACATGCCGAGCGAAAAACTCAGCTATTTTTTCAGTTCATTAAGGAATGCTGATGCGCCGTCGTCCTATGCCACAAGCCCTACATGAGGTATTTGGTGAACAGCAGTCTGTCACAGAGATCCTGGTGATTTTGCTCTTTGCCCTGCTGGGTACGGCCTGTATCTACTATCAGTTTCAGTTGCTGCCGCACAACCTAGCAAGCTGGAAGCTGATGGTGGGTCTGTTAATCGTGGCCGACATTCTGGCCGGGTTTATCGCCAACTTCAGTCAGGGCACCAATAATTATTATGCCAAGCGCCCCTCCAGCCGCCTGGTGTTTATTGCCATTCACCTGCATCTGCCGCTGGTTGCCTGGCTAATGGGTGCCGACCTGGCAAGTGCCGCACTTATCTGGGCCATAACTATCGTCAGTGCGCTGATTGTAAATGCCCTGCACGGCTCTCCCTTTCAGTTGTTTACCGCTGCCGCCCTGATGGGCGCTGGCTTGTTGGTATTGATGCAACTGGCACTGCCGGTTTGGTTTGCCCTGGTCTCGGTGTTTTTTATGCTCAAGGTTATGTTCAGCTTTGCGGTTAATCACTACCGTGCTTAGTCAGTAAAACAGAATATTTGTCGCCTTGCCGGGGCGCTGATAAGGTAAGTTTTCAGCAAGATACGCAATAGATTGCCACCGTCAGGATGACACCCATGAAACACGTTATTTTATGAACATTACTGGGCTTGAGCGCCTGCCAGTCCACCACTGAGCCTGCGCCAGAACAGAATAACAACCTACCCTATTTGGACTTAACGGCCGTTCAAGGCGACAAGCCAGAACGCCAATACTGGCAAGAAAGTAAGCGCACCTATCCAGGTTACCCTATTGCTGCTGCCGCCGACCGGCGGTCAGGTTGTGTACAGTTTGAATTCGGCATTAATGCACAGGGTCACCCAGAAGGGTACCGGATAATAAAGTCCTATCCTCAAGGGATATTTGATCAAAAAGCCGCAGATGCTTTAGCCCAGTGGCGTTGGAAGTCAGCGACCAATGAGTCTCAAGGTCAGCCTGTTTTCACTCGTGTTCAAATGGATTTCATGGTTAAAGGGGCTAGAAACATTGCTGAAGCCGAGGAAAATTGCGGCTATCAGCATAATTAAAAATTATCTTGTAACCTAAATACGCATTCCCGGCTGCGCTGTATTGGCAATAATCCATATTCAGCCGTCAATAGATGGATTAAAATGCCGCCTTTATTGGTTAGCCCAGTTTGCAATCAGGACATAGCAATGCCAAAAGCAAGTGAAATCAAAAAGAATTCAACCATCGTTTATAACAACAAAACCTGTATCGTTCGTGATATCGAGCGTTCTGTGCCACAAGGCCGTGCAGGTGGCAGCATTTACCGTATGCGTATGTACGATGTGGTAAGCGGTGCCAAATTTGACGAAACCTTTAAAGATTCCGACATGCTGCAACTGGCTGATTTGGTGCGTCGTCAGGCCACGTTTTCTTACATCGACGGTGACGAGTATGTGTTCATGGATAAGGAAGACTACACCCCGTACAACCTGAACAAAGATGCCATTGCCGAAGAGATTCTGTTTATCAATGAAGAAACCGACGGTATCCAGGTATTGATCGTAAGCGACGTGCCAGTTGCATTGGACCTGCCTATCAGTGTAGAACTGGAAGTAGTAGAAACCGATCCGTCTATCAAGGGTGCCTCTGCCACGTCTCGCACCAAACCAGCCAAGTGCTCCACCGGCCTGGTGGTACAAGTACCCGAATATGTCGCCACCGGCGATTGGATCCGTGTGAATATTGAAGAGCGCAAGTTCCAAGGGCGCGCGGATCGATAAGCTCTGTTGCCTGATACGAAGAAGCCCGGCGTTGCCGGGCTTTTTGCTTTTAGTGCTGCGGTAATTCATACATTCACCACCAAGAACACCAAACGTAGCGACCAAAGATACATGACTTGTTGCAATTACCCTGCCCTGCGGTGAGTAGCTGCGCCTCATGCAAAGTAAATAAACAAACCCAGTTTGCATTCACAAATGTTTCTCAACTAAATCTCTGCTTCAGCCTATAAAACTAAGGTTTAACTCAATTGACCAAACAGGAATGCTGTCGGATTTTTATACAAAACCATCACTTTTCTTCCAAAGAGACAACTCAAGCATTTGTTATTATTGAAGTATATTTACTGGCGCATAACTTGCTGGAGAGATTTTTGAAAAACAATAAGGATCCATGGTTATGACAACTTTACGTAAATTCATGTTAGTTATGGTAATGACACTGGTAAGTGTGAGCAGTGCGCAGGCAGCCATTATCAGTGGCACCTGGAACTTCGAAGTCGGCATTTACTCTGGGAGCTTCTCTTTTACCAACCTTGACACCAGCCAAAGCCATATTAACTCTACTGCCGCTGGATTTTCGGTGACAAAGAACTTTATCACTGGCGGAACCGACATGTTTACTATAGATGGCAATTTATTATTCCTGGGTGCAGACCTAATTGGCGAAGGACCCGTGACACATTTTTTTACCGGCTCAGGCAATTTTGGCGACTGGTCTCTCTGGTATATATCCCTGTCTTCCTTGCAATCAGGCAGCGCAACTGGGGATTTTCAGTATTCTGCTGGCACAGCGAACAGCCCTGTAAATATTATTGCAAATGCCAGAATAACCTCTGCCGCTGCAGCCGTACCTGAACCCGCGTCACTCGCCTTAATCTGCCTTGGTTTGCTTGGCGTAGCGGTTAATCGCAAAAGAAAGCGCCTAGGGTAAAACTTGCTTGAGACATATAACGACTCCCCTGGGAGTCGTTTTTGTTTATTTGGCGCTCGCGTCAGGGATGAAGGAAAGCAAGGGCTTGAATTCTCATCTACCTGCCTTTTTGTATTAAGAAAAGCAGGCCAAATCAACAACGCCGAAAATTCACCCGCTTTTTATCTTCAGCTACTGTATAGTAGCGTCTGATTTATCGGAGTTCTGATGCGCCACGAACCTAACCACACAATGACCAGCCGCATGGCCTCGCTGTTTTCAGCGATGCTTATGGCGATTCTTGTGCTGGGCGTTTCGGTCGGTTCTACGCCGACTGCCCGTGCGCAGTTAGTTCAGCATGACTCTACTCAGATTCAGCCCTTTACCCAATGGGCCACGGTCACGCTGCGCTCCAGTAAATCATCGGCAATACAAAAAGAGCGTCATGACAGCGGCAACGACCTTGATCATGGGCTAACAGCTTGCCGCCCTAACAGCTTTGGCCATCAAGGCCTTGACGCACCGGCAATCGCCGGTGATTTCACTACCCATAGCTGTTACGGCCTTCCTCAGGCCAGAGCGCCGCCTGTTCAGTAATTCTTCACAGCCTTATTAACCAGCCGCCTGTTTGCAGCGCGGCTGCTTGTGCATTTTGTGTTTTCAGGATTACTTATGAACGTATTTTCCATGCGTGCCTTTGGGTACGTGCTTATTATGCTGCTCGGCCTGCTAAGCGCCGCGCCTAACCTGCTGCCAACCTCGGTAGCCAACAAATTACCCGATTGGTACAACCACAATACCCTGGCCTTAGGATTGGACTTACAAGGCGGCTCACACCTGCTTTTAGAAGCCGATACCCAGGCGTTATTTAAACAACAATTGGATGACGCCAGTGACCAGCTACTGAGCGCATTGCGGGAGCAGCATATTCGCTACAGCCGTGGTGACAACAACCAGCCACAACAGCGCAGCTTTGTGCTTAAGGATGTCAGCCAATGGCCTCAAGTGGCCAAACAGGCAGCCAGCCTCAATCTGCTCAACAATGGTCGTAGCGGTATCAGCCTTGAACTACAAGGCAATAAAGTGGTGATGCAGCTCAGCGAGGCTTTCCAACAGGCGCTTTTGAAAGACGCCATTGACCGCAGCCTGGATGTAGTGCGTAAACGACTGAATGAAACCGGCTTAACCGAGCCCAGCATTACCCGCCAGGGCAAAGATGCCATCTTAGTGCAGATGCCTGGGGTGAGCGATCCACAACAAATCAAAGCCTTGCTTGGCACCACAGCGCAGATGAGTTTTCACTGGCAACAGCCGTCGCCTAGCGGGGCGATAATGGTAAAAGACCGTCAGGGCATGCCTTACTTTCTGGAAACTCGCGTCGCGCTGGAAGGCACCCATATTGTTGATGCCCAGGCCGCCTTTAGTCAGGAAAGTGGCCAGCCAGTAGTTAACTTCAAACTCGACAGCCAGGGTGCCAAGCTGTTTGGCGATATGACCAAAAGCAATATTGGCCGGGTGCTGGCCATAGTACTTGACGATGAAGTGGTTACTGCACCTGTTATCCGTAGCGCCATTCCTGGCGGGCGCGGTGAAATCAGTGGCAGCTTTACTATGGCCGAAGCTCACGATGTGGCATTGATGCTACGAACCGGAGCCCTGCCAGTGCCACTCACTGTGGTGGAAGAACGCACTGTGGGGCCGGATTTAGGCAGCGACGCCATTCAAATGGGCGTGACCACCGGCATATTAGGTGCGGCGCTGGTACTGGTGTATATGCTGGTTGCCTATGGGGGCTGGGGCCTGATTGCCTGTGTGGGGCTGAGTGTCAATATTGGTTTGGTGTTCGGTTTACTGAGCTTATTTGGCGCGACGTTAACCTTACCGGGCATTGCCGGCCTGATACTGACCATAGGGATGGCAGTGGATGCCAATATTCTGATTAATGAGCGCATCAAGGAAGAGACCCGCAAAGGCAGACCCGCCGGTATTGCCTTAAAAGCGGGGTTTGATAAGGCTTTCGCCACTATTATCGATTCTAACTTCACCACATTAATTGCCGTTAGCCTGCTGTTTATGTTCGGTAGCGGCCCGGTCAAAGGCTTTGCGGTAACCATCGCTTTGGGTCTGTTGACCTCACTGTTTACCTCGGTATCCCTGACCCGCCTGTTGATGCAGTGGCGGGTCAAAGGCAAGGAGCGCCAGCCCATGCCGATGGGTGGCTTGGATATCAGCCGCTGGATGCCGAAAAAAGAAGTGAACTTCTTACGCGGCAAAGTACCGGCGCTGTGTGTCTCTGTGGCGCTGACACTGTTGTCTATCGGCCTGTTCTTTAAACCCGGCCTGCACTACGGGGTAGACTTTACCGGCGGCATTATGATGGAAGTGCATGCTCCGGGCATGGCTGTGGACGATCTGCGCTCTGCCATTGAACGCCAGGGCTTGGGCGAGATAGCAATCCAGGAATACGGCGCCGAGCATGAATTTTTGCTGCGCGCGGCTAACAATGGCGGTGACAGTCCTGCGCCCAAGGTTGTTGAGCAATTAAAGGCCACTATTGTTGCAGCTAATGCCGACGCCAGCTTTCCCAAGGTGGATGTGGTAGGCCCCAAGGTCAGCGGCGAGTTTGCTGATTTGTCGATTCTGGCTTTGCTGATTGCTGGCGGCGGTATGCTGGTGTACTTGTGGCTGCGCTTTGAAGCGCATTTTGCCGTGGCAGCATTGGCCACTATCGGCCTGGATCTAACCAAAACCATCGGCTTTTTTGCCCTCACCGGCATTGAGTTTAACCTCACCGCCGTGGCAGCCCTACTGGCCTTGTTGGGTTATTCAATCAACGACAAAGTGGTGGTGTTTGACCGGGTACGGGAGCTATTTAGGCTCGAACCCGAGGCGGATATTGACAGCCTGATGAACCGGGCGGTGACCTCCACCTTAACCCGTACCTTGTATACCTCGGTAACCACTTTTTTGGCACTGCTGCCCATGGGTATCGCCGGTGGTGATGCGGTAAACAGCTTTGCTCTGCCCATGCTGTTTGCGGTGGTGATAGGCACCTCCTCCACCATCTTTATCGCCACGCCGATTCTGTCGATATTAAGTAAACGCCGCGCCGCCAAAGGCAAGCCGCAGCTTAGGCCCACAGCCGAGGAGATCCAGCAAGAGTTGGCGCATTTGCCATAGAGTGAGCTTTGCGAATACAAAGCAGTCTGGGCATAGAAGGTAGGTGTATAGAACCTCTATGCCCTGGTATTTTACGTTTTAGCCCAGCGCTGGGCATTCAATAAATACCCGCGAAGCACACGAAGAAATACAAAAAGTAATCCCCTTTATGTTCTCTGTGTTCTTAGTGGCGAAAAACTAACGCTTTATGAGTCTACCAACCATGGAGATAAGACCTGCATTTATGCACGCTTTCATCTTGGGGTTCCCGAAGACAAGATAAAACCACGAAGGTCACGAAGCACACGAAGAACAACTAAAAGCATCCCCTCCGTGCATTCTGTGTTCTTAGTGGTAAATATCAAAATCCAAGAATAGCGGAAGCATTGAACAGCTTCCGCTTGTGGTGATTTTCCGCCAATGAAAGGCTAGGCATCCAGGCGATTAGCCCCTGCCCATACCCGCATAGTATGGCGGCGGTTTTCCAACATCAGGTAGTCGCGCTGTTTGACGCTGCTGACATAGTGCCACTGGGCATCCACATAGTTGCGGCTGAAGGTCAGGGTTAAAAAGCCACGATCGGTCAGGTTGGTATAATGCAGATGGTCAATCAGCAGTCCTATCACCTGCTCGGTTTGCGCGATGGCCTGTGGGTTAGTGGTGTCCAGGCTAAGGTACTCCTCCATACCTGGTGAAGATACCGACGAGGTCGCAAATTCCACCCCGGCATAGCTATTAGCGGCCAGCGGATTATTGGCTGCGGTGACTAGGTTACCGGCCCAGCCGTTATGAGTGTCACCGGCCAGCACCACCAAGTTCTTTTGCATGGCACGAGCGGCACCTAACAAGGCTTCACGCTCGTAGGCATAACCGTCCCAGGCATCCAGGTTATAAGGGATTGTGGTTTCCACTCTGGCCCGCTCAGCCGCGGTTACACTGGGATCACCGGCCAGCACGCGGCCTTTGATTTGCGCCAGTTCAGCAAACAGCACATTAGCCTCTGCCAATATTGCCGACACATCCCCACCAGCAGCCAAGGTGGCTTCTACACTACCTAAAATCAGCATAATTTCGGCCGGTAGCCACATTTTAGTCATCAGCACTTGCTGGCCCAATACCTGCCAGGTGGCGGCAGATAGCGCCATATTGTCGGTTAGCCAGTTAAGCTGCTGGCCACCCAAAAGGCTGCGATTGGCATCGGTCAGCGCCGCCATAAAAGCCCCTTGTCCGGCCTGACTGGTCAGGTCAAAGTCCGCATAGCTTAGCTGTTTGTCGCGGGCCAGCACTCGGGTATCTAACATATACAGGCTGACCAGGTCGCCAAATTCGAATTTGCGATAAATTGGCTGGCTGCTGTCCTGGCCTCGAATCGGCATCCATTCAAAATAGGCCTTTAACGCCGCCAGTTTGCGGTCATCAAAGTGTCCTTCACCTTCATTGTGATTCTGTGCACCATCCCGCCAGGTATCGTTACTTACCTCATGGTCATCCCACACCGTAATAAAGGGCGCGGCTTGGTGCAGCGCCTGCAGGTCCTTGTCGGTGCGATACAGCGCATAGCGTTTACGATAATCGCTTAGGGTTAATAGCTCGCTATTGTTGTCGGCCGGGAAACTGCGGCCCAGTGCCTGGGCATCGTCACTGGCATAGCCGCCAGCGCCGTATTCATAAATGTAATCACCAAGGTGCAGTACTGCATCCAGATCGTCACGCTTAGCCACCTCGGCATAGGCATGAAAGTAACCGGCCGGGTAATTAGAGCAGGACATCACCGCCAGCTTTACCTGATCCAGCTCACCCTCAGGCAAAGTGCGGGTAGTGCCCACAGGGGATAAACGCTCGTTGGAGGCGAAGCGGTAGTAATAGCGGGTTCCGGCTTCCAGGTTCTGTAAGTCGACCTTCAGGGTAAAATCGGTGTCGCTACCCACCTGCACCATACCGTCGTGCACCATTTCCTTAAAAGTATTGTCGAGCGCGACTTCCCAGCGCACTTGCACCGAGTTGGCCGCAGCCAGCTTGGGGGTGACACGGGTCCAAATCACCACTGCATCGTGAAGTGGGTCACCACTGGCTACACCATGGTCAAAAGAAACATCTACTTTGTCGCTGCCACTGTCTGAACTGCTGCCACAACCTGTCAGCCCGTAAGACAGCACTGCGGCGCCAAATCCAGCAGCCGAGGCTTTAAGGAAACTTCTGCGGGTCAACTTCATTATGCAAATTCCAGTCGAAAATCTGCGCGCAGGGTAACCAAGCTTTATGACAGTCTTTTGAAAGTAACAGTGTAATCCCGAGTTTTTTACCAAAATTTAGTGACATATTTTTTTCATTTACAGGTGGTGAGCCATAGGTTTTCACCCTGCTCGCCCCTATTATATGGCTATGCACATCACTCCTCCCCCTGCCCGTCCACTCACCGGACACATCAGGTTCTCGCCACCCGCGGGACGGTTTATCTTTGCCTTTGGCCAGCAGCCCATCAATTACCCACTGTCAGCTCGGCATAAAGCACCTGCTGATCAACCCTCCGATGGCAAAGATAAACAGATCCCTAACTTTGGAGTGCATTTATGGAAACCATCCTTATTGTCGGAGGAGGTGCCGGAGGCTTAGAACTGGCAACCCAGCTTGGGCATAAACTGGGCAAGAAAAAGCAGGCGCAGATTATTCTGGTGGATAAAAACACCAGCCATATCTGGAAGCCGTTACTGCATGAAGTGGCCAGCGGCTCGCTGGACACCAGCACCGACGGAGTCGCATACAGTGCCCATGGCGCTAAGCATTTTTACCAGTTTCAGCACGTAGAAATGATTGGGCTGAATGCCCAGAGCAAAAGTGTGCGCCTGGCCGCCATGTTCGATGAAGAAGGCCGTTTGGTGGTGCCTGAGCGCGAGCTGGCTTATGACACTCTGATTATGGCTATTGGCAGTGTGTCCAACGACTTTGGCACACAGGGTGTGGCTGAGCACTGCTATTTTCTCGACTCCCCCAAACAGGCGGATAAATTTCACCGCTCACTGATTAATGCTTTTGTGCGGGTTAATCAGGCCGATGCCCGGGAGTATCTGAATATCGCCATAGTGGGTGGTGGCGCCACCGGCGTAGAGCTGTCTGCCGAGCTGTATCATGTGGCGGCGCTGGCCCAGCGCTATGGTCTGCCGCAGATTAATGCTCATCGTTTGCGCATCAGTTTAATTGAAGCAGGGCCGAGTATATTGCCCGCCCTGCCTAAACGCATTTCCAATGCGGTCCGCACCGAGCTGATCAAGCTTGGGGTTGAAGTGTTGGAAAACACCAAGGTTGCTTCTGCGGTAGAAAATGGCTTTTTTACCGCCGAGGATAAAACCATTCGCGCCGATTTGATGGTATGGGCAGCCGGGGTTAAAGCACCGGACTTTATCAAGCAACTAGGTATTTTTGAGTTAAACAGAATGCAGCAGATTCTGGTCACCCCCGAGCTGCAAGCCAAAGGCGTAGACGATGTATTTGTGCTGGGGGATTGCTGCGGTTGCCAGCAAGAAGACGGCAGTTGGGTACCACCACGGGCACAATCGGCGCACCAGATGGCCTCGCTTATCGCCGCTAATATTCTGCGCCGCCGTGCCGGTAAAGCCCTGAAGGCCTACCACTATAAAGACCATGGTTCACTGGTGAATTTAAGTCGTTACAGCACTGTGGGCAACCTGATGGGTAACCTCACCGGCAACAGCCTGTTTATTGAAGGCCGCATCGCTCGCTTTGTGTATATCAGTTTGTATCGCATGCATCAGGTAGCTATTCACGGCTGGCTTAAAGGCATGCTGATGATATTGGTGGAGAAAATCAATCGCGCAGTACGGCCTAAGCTTAAACTGCATTAGCGCTGATACCGCAGCAAGGCTTGGCGTTGCGAGTTGCGAGTTGCGAGAAAATAGAAGCATCTAATGCCAATGTTTCACCACGAAGCACACAGGTAACACGAAGAAAGACATCTTTCTTGTGTGCTTCGCTTCTTTCGCGGGTAATGGCGCATGTCATTTATATGTCGATAACGAAGTGTCTTTCCCAAAAATCAAAACACTCGATACTCAATGTACGGCACAACCTGCGAACTATAATCGATAGACGTTCCTTGCCACATCAAATTTGGCAGTACGTTCGCCGCTTTCGCCATTTAACACTTTATTGAAGAAGGTACGTACTTTCGCATTCTCAAGGGCCTCGCCTTCAAAATAGGCATGAGAGTCGCCAATATGGGCCATATGAGTAACATCCACATAAGTGGCATTTTGGGCATCCAGTTGGCGTAAATAATGCCCCAAACGCGCGTGTTGCTGCTCCCCCATTTTCAGCCGCGACGCTCGTAACGCAACGTCCTTTTCATTAATGGTAATGTAGAGACGATTGCGGAATTGAATCTTATCAACCCACTGGGCATGACCCTGATTATTGGTATCGGCAGCTATCATTACTACATTGTCAAACAGCAGCCGATTAGCATTATAGGTAGAACTGCGGAGTAAGTGCTTAAACAAATAGTTGCCCATACTGTGCAGCATTAGATTCACCGTAAAGGGGCACTTCTTGTTTACTTCTTTAGTAAAATAGCGGTCCCAGGCTTCGCTGTTTTTGCCGAATCTAGCCTCCGCTTTGGTTTCTAAAGCCTCTACATTATCCTGATTTAGTAATTTCAGAAGATCAGACATTTTTTCAAATACCCGATCCAGTGCACCAAGTGACACTAACGCATCGCGCTTGTCACTTTTATAGCTAAGTACGCCTTGCAATCCACCACCATTGGCCGGCCAGCTAAAACACAACACTTCAACGTTGAAGTTTTTTTCCAGTTGCTCTGCCCGTTCAAGAATATCGTTAATGTCATTATTGAAGCCGTGCACATAGAGCAACAAGTTTCTGCCTTGCCCCCCATTTTCCTCGCCTCTGCAACGTTTAATAAGCTTACTTGCCACATATGCGCTAGCGTACTTCTGTGCCTCTAAGCCTTTAGCTAATTGCTTCTTTTGCTCATTCGTTAACAAATCAGGCAGGATATCAATATGCCATTTTTTACCTTTGCGGCTGGCTTCAGCCAAACGCAGTGAATTCGCTCCAGCCATGGGCTTTTCGCCAAAGGCTTCTGTTACTTCATGCTTTGCTTCATTTACTTCGCGGTTTGTTACGATAAACATAGTGCTCTCCGTCGTTAACTCCCTGCCACGAAATATGGCTTAACTAAAAGTAGTCACTATTTGCATGGCCGCAACGGCCGGAATTGTTTCATAGCCACAGGTGGGTTTAATTGCGGATTTAGCCGCGCCCTCACCTTCGCCGCTTGCCATTTATGATAAAAAAGCCGGGCGCTGCCCGGCTTTTAATCTACTCATTTACCCGGTTACAAATAAAACCTCGTCCCAGTTCTATTCGGTTCCCTACTGCGCGGATTTGTCTGATTGTTCCAATCTACTTACAACAGGGTTTTGAATGCCGGATGCACTATCACTATTTAAGTCTTGCACGTATATAGCGCCAGACTGCTGGCCGTTAGCATCATGATGGGGGGTGGCTATCACGGCAACGCCCTTTGATAGCGCAACATTCCAGCCGAATTGGTCGCCAGACTTAGCATTCTCAGCAACAACCTTGCTGGTATATCGCCAACCATGTGGGCCTTTTTTGTATACGTACAATGCCCCCGTATCGGTGCCATTGGCATCGTGATTCATGGCACTGATAATGGCGGTATCGCCACTTAACGCTACACCGCGGCCAAATCTGTCGTCTGCCGCGCCGTCTGGGGAGATCAATTTAACCTCTTGCGTCCAGGCATCCCCCTCTCGCACAAAGAGATAGGCAGAGCCGGCATCTACCCCCAGCTCATCAATATCGTCTCGCCTGGCCGAAATTAATGCGGTGTCGCCTGAAATCGCGGCCCTGACGCCAAAAATATCGGTTTTACCGCCATCAGATGCCACAAGCTTAGCTTGTTGCTGCCACTGATTATTTTGCACCACATAAACGTACACGGCCCCGGCGTTTTCGGCTTTTTCATCATGTAAGTCCGCGCCCACCAGAATGGTATTGCCGTCTATAGCCACACTGATGCCAAACAAATCCCCTGCTGCGCCATCACTGGCAGTGATTTTGCTTTGATAGCGCCATATGCCGTTTTCCCGCTGGTAAATATACGCCGCCCCGGAGTCGACGCCCAAGGCATCACTATTCGGCGCACCAATAACGAGGTAGTTATCAGTAAGTGCAACACTCTGGCCAAACGCATCCCCAGGCATGGCATCAGGTGCGGTAAAAATCTGCTTCTGTGTCCAGGTATTGGCGACACGCTCAAAAGAAACAACGGCGCCCGCGTCTTCACCTTTGTCATCCCTTCGCATCCCACCGAGCATGGCCACATTGTTTTTTAATGCCACTTTGCCGCCCAGTGTGTCGTCTGTGAAGATAGGATCAGCAACGAGTTTGGCTTGTTGGTACCAGCCCCGGTCACCTAAAACATAAACATACGCAACCCCAGCATCTTTGACGCCATTGATATCCGCTTTATGGGCACCAACAATTAGCGTAGCGCCATCGATATCCGCGCTGTAGCCAAAGTAATCCTCGGCCTTGCCATCATTCGCCAAGATAATGTGTTGCGTTGCCAAACTATCACCAGCCACTACAGTGAGTACGGCACAAAATTGAAGTTTGAGGCTATTGATAAATCTCACCCAATCCACCTGATTTTTATAGGATTTTCGGAGTGTAAAGGTATCAGAGAGAACAATTCAACTGACGATTAAGAATGGAAATATCTTGTTACTACATAGCTAAAGTAGTGGAGTTAAGAGGTGCCATCTACTGGACTTTCAACTGCTAAGATCTCACCCCGAAGGACACAGAGAAAACGAAGAAAAAGAATAGGTAACTAATGATTGGTATTTATCTTTGGGGGAAAGGTCAGGAGAAGTGCAACCACTTCAGTTATCTACAGCCTCAATAAACCTGCCCTCGTTGATCTCATATAGATTCATTTCACTCCACCTAAGCACGTAATTAACTTTATGATGAACAAAACTAAGAATGCTGCTCCACATAAAACTGCAATTATTCCCAGTAGGATAAAGATATTTGAATTTCTCGGACACCCCCAAGAACACATAGTAATGACCATCACACCTGAGGCTATAGAAGTTATGAGTAAACCAATAGTCAAAATAAGTAATTTCATTACTCAATTTATACCTTGCGTTTTATACAGCAAAAAAACGTGAGCGTAGCGAGTAGTTTTCCAATGATTTAACTTGCCTTATTTATTAATGCTTTTCATCACTTTGCAGTATCAAAATAGATGGCTCACTTGGAACAATATACCTTTCCAGTTCTCCTAACATTTCTTTTAATTCTTTTGCATATCTCTGATTACCACCAATAACAATTCTAATTGGTTCGTTTTTCGATTTAGCTGCATCAATTTTTTTGCGCAAAGTCTCTAGTGAGATATCACTACCATCAAGTGTAAGAGTATGATTTTTAGTTAAACCGATATGTAGCTCAAGTGCTGAGGACAAGGTGGTTACAAATGACAATGCCAACAAAGCATATTTAAGTCTCATATCTTCCCCTGAAACGTAACAAGCGCATGACCCTGTGCACTCTTTATGCCATATATGACAAAAAGCTGAGAAATCACAGTTTCCACTCATTTTTATCATACTAACAACTACTTGAAGAAACTCGCCAGCATTTTGTCTTCCACGTATCTGAGTGAAGCAACACTTTGGCTACTCGCCACCGGAGGACAATAAACAGGCTTTTGAGGCGGCTTTGCCGCCTTATGTAGCGAATACGGCTTCCCGGCGCTGCGGTAAGCTTGCAGTGAAGCCGAAATCAGAAGCCGTTTTGAGCGCAGGAGCTTTTGGCTCGCTGGGAAGCGAGTCATAAACCGCAAGGATGCGAGAGACATCCTTGCACTCAAAACCTACGACTCACTTAACCTACAAAAAAGCCGGGCAACACCCGGCTTCCAACTTAACCATTCAACTTATTACAAATCGAACTTAATCCCCTGTGCCAGCGGCAGCGCAGTGGAATAGTTGATGGTATTGGTCTGGCGACGCATATAGGCCTTCCAGGCGTCGGAGCCGGACTCGCGGCCACCGCCGGTTTCCTTCTCACCCCCAAAAGCACCACCAATCTCGGCACCAGAAGTACCGATATTTACGTTGGCAATACCGCAATCCGAGCCCCAGTGGGCCAGGAACTGTTCGGCTTCCAGCAGATTCTGGGTAAAGATGGCAGAGGACAGGCCCTGGGCCACATCGTTTTGCAGATTAATGGCCTGCTGCACATCACCGCTGTATTTAATCAGGTACAAAATGGGCGCAAAGGTTTCTTCCTGCACCATCTGGAAGTGATTTTCCGCTTCAACAATGGCCGGTTTTACATAACAGCCAGACGCATAACCTTCACCACTTAATACCTCGCCGCCGCACAGCAGTTTGCCACCTTCGGCCTGCACTCTATCCAGCGCCGCGCTAAAGGCCTGCACTGAGGCCTGGTCGATTAGCGGCCCTACATGATTATTCTGATCCAGCGGGTTCCCAATGCGTAGCTTGCCATAGGCGCCCACCAGGGCGTCTTTAACCTTGTCATACACCGACTCATGCACAATCACGCGACGGGTAGTAGTACAGCGCTGACCGGCGGTACCCACGGCACCAAAGGCCACACCGGGGATCGCCACTTTGAGGTCAGCATTAGGGGTGATAATAATAGCGTTATTACCGCCCAGCTCCAGAATGGTTTTACCAAAACGCGCCGCGACTTTCTGACCGGCATGGCGACCTACACGGGTAGAGCCGGTTACCGACATCAGTGGAACACGTTTGTCATCCAGCATCAGCTCGCCAATCTCGGCGCCGGTGCCCACCACCAGCGAGAACACGCCTTCTGGCAGGTTATTGCGAACCAGAATGTCCTTTAGGATATGCTGGCAAGCAATGGCGGTCAGCGGGGTTTTCTCAGACGGCTTCCATACTGTGACATTGCCGCACACCGCTGCAATCATGGCATTCCACGCCCATACCGCGACCGGGAAGTTAAAGGCCGACACTACGCCGACAATCCCCAGCGGATGATACTGCTCGTACATACGGTGCAGCGGGCGCTCGGAGTGCATGGTGGAACCACACAGCTGGCGAGACAGGCCCACAGCGAAATCGCAGATATCGATCATCTCCTGAACTTCGCCCAGGCCTTCCTGCAAGGATTTGCCCATTTCATAGGACACCAGTTCGCCAAGCGGCTGTTTGTAGTCACGCAGGGCCTGCCCAATCTGGCGGACAATTTCGCCGCGCTGCGGCGCGGTGACCTGACGCCAGGCCACAAAAGCCTGCTGTGCCTGTTCGATAACCTGCTGGTATTGGGCCTGAGTGCAGAGGCTAACCTTGGCGATCAGCTCACCGTTAACCGGGGAGTGAATGGCCAGTTGCTCAGCGCTGTCATCAGCTAACCATTGTTGGCCGGTGCTGGCACCTGCGTTGCTGGCGCCAAGGTTAAGTTGTTTCAGAAATTCCATCATTAATCCTCTTTTTGTCGTGGGCAGGGTTATTGACCCAAGCCCTTAAGACCGCTGCGTAAGGTGTCGAGGAAGCGGTCTGCTTCAGGTAGCCCAAATACCATGGGCGGCTTGATTTTCAGAATGTTGTTAAACGGCCCCTCAGTAGAAAGCAATATGCGCTGGGCCTTAAAGTGTTCGATCAGGGATTTGGTGTGCGCCGTGGCGGGGGCTTTACTGTCACGGTCGGTGACCAGCTCAACGCCGATAAACAGGCCAAGGCCACGTACATCACCGATAAGCTCAAACTCATTGGCCATGTCGTTAAGCTTGGCTTGCAGATAATCGCCGGTGCGTTTGGCATGGACTTGCAGTTGCTGCTCTTCAATCACCTCCAACACCGCCTGGCCGATGGCGCAGGAGACCGGGTTGCCACCAAAGGTATTGAAGTATTCCATGCCGGTGACAAAGGCATCAGCCACCTCGCGGCTGGTGATCACGGCCGCCATAGGATGGCCATTGCCTATAGGTTTACCCAGGGTGACGATATCCGGCACCACCTGTTGGGTTTCAAAGCCCCACATGGCCTCGCCAACCCGGCCAAAACCAATCTGTACTTCGTCAGCAATACAGATGCCACCGGCAGCACGCACTTGTTCATACACCGAAGCCAGATAGCCTTGTGGCATCACAATTTGCCCGGCCACACCTTGTACCGACTCACAAATATAAGCACCGGGCGTTTTGTTCTCAGCCTTCAGTTGCGCCAGCACCCGCTGAATGTCAGCAGCATACTGATGGCCGGTTTCCAGGCCGTAACCGGCATAGGGGCCGCGGTAAGGGTCGGGCAGCATCACTTTATGTACATGGGCAGGCGCCCCTTCACCGCCTGGGCCATCGAATTTATAAGGGCTGGCATCAATACAGGCATTGGTATTGCCATGGTAGGCGCCGTCCACCACCAACAGTTCGCGGCTTTGGCTGGCACAGCGGGCCATACGAAAGGCCAGCTCATTGGCCTCGCTGCCAGAGTTAACCAAAAAACACACCGACAATTTATCGGGGAAATACCCCAGCAGTTTTTCGCCATAGCTGACCAGGTTGTCATGCAAATAACGGGTGTTGGTATTCAGCAGGGCCATTTGCTGCTGCGCAGCGGCGACCACTTTCGGGTGGCAATGGCCCACATGGCAGACGTTATTCACCATATCCAGATAGTCGCGGCCCTGCTCATCAAACAAGTAAGCACCGCGGCCACGTACTATCTTGAGCGGCTCCTGGTAGCTCAGGCTCAGAGTACGGCTGAAATGGCTTTGGCGGCTGGCCAGCAGTGACGCTTTGCTGCGCCCACCTTGGGCAATACCCAGCAGCTCGGCAACCAGGTTCAAACCAATAACGGCCAAATCCAGTTGCTTAAACTGCTCCAGCGCCTGCCACACCGGGCGGGCCGAAATTAGCAGGTAGTCATTGTCCGGCGTCTGGCGAATCGCATGGGCAGAGTTACATACGCTCACACACAAACGCAGACAAATCAGATAAGGCAGCGCCTTCAGCTCATCTTCACTCAGGGCACGCTGGCTGTGATACCCCTTGGCGATAGTGCCGATCACCGCTACAGGATCGGGCTGATCCAGCATGGCGTAAGTACAAGTAATGGCCAGCTCATTGACCAGCTGGCTAAAGCACATATCACCAAAATCAATCAACCCGCTGATCTGGCTGGGGTTAGCCAGGTCATCCACCAACAGGTTGTAGTCGTTGGCATCGTTATGAATGGGGCCAGCCGGCAGTTTGGATAAAAACGGCTTAACCTGAGTTTGGTATTGCAGCAAAAAGCCTTCCACCAGCTTGCGCCTGTCACCTTCCAGCGCCGCCAGTTTGTCGCGGCAGACCTCCAGGCCAAAGGCCAGATCCCAGTCCAGGTAACGGTTCAGACCGGAGTGGCGAAAATCACCGAAGCTTTTATCTAAACGCCCCATAAACTCGCCAAGGTGCTGCCAAAGGGCGGGAAAGCCCTGGCCTTTAGGCAAGTCAGCATAAAACTGGCCAGGCAGATAGGTCAGCACCCGAATCGGAAAACGCTCACCCGTGCTGTCGGCTATTTCACCCAAGGTTCGGCCCTGTGCGTCAGTGAGTACCTGCGGTACAGGCAAACCACGCTTGGCCAGATGATTCATGGCCTGATTTTGCAGGTCCAGATACACGGGCGCTTCGCCCTCTCCCGCCACTTTGATAATAAAGTGCTGACCGGCCTGGGTTTGCAGGCGCAGGTTAAGGTCGCAGTAACCGGGTAGCCGGGTCAGCTCACCCTCTAGCTGATAATGCGCTGCCACATACTGAGCAATATCCGCATCCAAAAGTCGCGCCGTCATAGTCTTTCCTATCAACGAAATCGAAAGAGGCGAGCCCACCGGCTCGCCGGTTTATTTGGTTCTGGCGAGCCTCGCCGGGTTATCGCCCGCGCTCAATGGGATCAAGGTAAAGCCATACTGATAATCCTGGGCAGGGACACTGTATTTATCATGCACAGGACGGCCCCAGGAGGTGTCACCACCCACGCCCATCTGTTTGTGATCCAGGTTTAAGATAACCAGATCGCGCATCGGTACTTCCAGGCCATGCTTGCTGGTCACAGGTACCAGGCCCGAGGCCGATGCTTCGCTGTCACCGGCATAGAAGTCGATATCCGACTGCAGATAAGGCCAGGCGCTGCCCGACATCAACTGTTCACCCACCGCCAGTAAACCCGCGCCTTGCTCGTTGGTCAGAGCAATCCAGCGTAAGTCCTGCTTATTAGCATTTTCTTGGGGACGCACATAATGATGAATTTGATCGCGCACCTGGGCCTGATACAAGCCTACCCGTGCCGAGCGGAAACGGTCGGCGTAGCTCTCGTGGGGGCCGCGACCAAACCAGCTAACAAAACCGTATTCACCCGGGCTTTGCAGTTGCATACCGAACTTGGGCAACTTAGGCAGTTCCTGCCCATCAGCCAGATCCAGCTTGCTGTTTACCGCCACCCGACCATCGGCACTAACACGGTATTGCACCTGATAACTGCCTTTAAAATCCGGGCTGTGATAAAGCGCACTCACCACCACCTCAGTTTTCTCGGCCTTACTGGTCAGGCTTTGCAGCTTAAGTCTGTCTTCAGCGTGTTGCCAGATAGCCGCCCAACGGGGCATATCGTTACCCAGATCATTATCCGTGGGTGGACGCCAGAATTTCACTTTCAGCGGCGCCTTTAACAGCGCCTTGCCCTGCACCTGATACTGGCTCAGCCAACCTGTTGTGGCATCAAAGGCTAGTTGTACCTGCTCGTTGCCCACTTTTAGCAGATCGCTGCCTTTGTCTATGCTCAGAGGCTTTGCTTTAACCACAGGTTGTGGCAGGTAAATAGTTTTTACCGGCAAAGCAAACTGCTCAAAGGCCACCTCGTGATTATCATCCAGCAGGCCCATGGAGCGATTCAAACGGGCCGATAAGGTCAGGATATATTCCTGGCTGGCCGATTTGGGCAGCACAGGCAAGGCCAGCTTAACCTTGGCGGTGCTGCCAGCAGCCACCTGCGGCATGGGCTCCCGGCCTTTGGCAATCAGCTCGCCATCGGCTTCAATCTGCCAGGCCAGGTCATAACCTTGCAGCGACGCAAAGATAAACTTATTGCGCACTTCAAACAGGCCCTTGCTGATATCCAGCGCCTTGAATTTCACCGGCTCGTAGACCTTCTTCACTTCCAGCAGATGCGGATGCGGCTCACGGTCTGGATTGACCAGGCCGTTATTTAAGAAATTACCGTCGGTGGGCAGCTCGGGGTGGAAGTCTTTGCCGTAGGCCCAGATTTTCTGGCCTTTGTCGTTGGTGTATTCCAGCGCTTGGTCTACCCAATCCCAGATATAACCGCCCTGCAGCACATCGTACTTCTCAATCACATCCCAGTAATCCTGCAGATTACCTACCGAGTTACCCATAGCGTGGGCGTACTCAATCATAATGCCGGGGCGATCCTTGTGGGTCTGGGCGTATTCTTCCAAACGCTCAATGCTTGGATACATAGGGGCAAAAATATCGGTGTAATGATCGGTACCAGCCGGTTCATATTGCACCGGTCGGCTACCGTCGTGCTCTTTCAGCCACTTATAGGTAGCTTCAAAAACCCGGCCCTCACCGGCTTCGTTCCCCAGTGACCAGACAATAATGGATGGGTGGTTCTTATCCCGCTCGAACATACGCTTGGTACGCTCAAGATGGGCAGGCAGCCAACTTAGCTCGTCGCCAATTTGGGTGTCTTTATTGATGGCCAGCGGGTGTGACTCGATATTGGCCTCATCAATCACGTACATGCCGTATTTGTCGGTGAGATCGTACCAATACGGATCATTAGGATAATGGCTGGAGCGCACCGCATTAATATTGTGCTGCTTCATCAGCTTAATATCCAGCTCCATCGACTCGCGGGTGACCACATGGCCGCGGCGTGGATCGGTTTCGTGACGGTTAACACCACGAATATAAATGGCTTTGCCGTTAACCTTTAACTGGCCGCCCTCAATGGCAATGTTACGAAAACCGATATCGTCACGTACGCTTTGCAGCACCTGGCCATCCGCATCTTTCATGGTCATCACCAGAGTGTACAGATTCGGGGTTTCGGCGCTCCACAGTCTGGGCTTTTTAACAGAGGCGGCAAACTGCACTGAGGCGGTTTTACTCAGCGTTACTGCCTGCTCGCCACTGGCGACCAGCTGCATCTCGCGACTAGGGTCCAGCAGTTGGTATGCAACTGACACCGCCGCCGGTTCGGCGTAGTTTCGCAGGTCCACTTCAAGGGCCATCTTGCCTTCATCCAGGGCCTTATTCAGGGTTGGCCTGACATGGAAGTCATATAAATGCTGCTTGGGTGTGGCGTATAAATACACGTCACGCTCAATCCCGGAAACCCGCAGCATATCCTGGCTTTCCAGGTAGCTGGCATCAGTCCAGCGACGGATTTGCATAGCAATCAGGTTTTTACCCGGCTTTAAATAGGGGGTTAAGTCAAACTCGGCCGGAGTTTTGGCGCCCTGGCTAAAGCCGATGTACTGGCCATTGAGCCAAATTTCCAGGGAAGAACGAGCACCGCCCACATGAATAAAGACCTGCTTACCCTGCCAGTTTTGCGGCAGTTCAAAGCTGTTGCGATACGAACCTATAGGATTGTAGTCTTTAGGTACATCGGGCCATTTGGCGTCAAAGGGATAGCGCTCGTCCAGGTAAATGGGATAGCCGAAACCTTCCACTTCCCAGTTACCCGGCACCCGGATCTGCTGCCACTGGCTATCGTCAAACCCTGGCTGTTCAAAGCCTTGCGGAGCATCTTTGGGGCTGCGTTGCCAGTTAAACTGCCACAGGCCGTTTAAAGACAAGTAATTAGCGCTTTGCTGATAATCATCAACCATGGCCGCCGCCACGCTGGAATAGGCAAAACCGCTGGCGCGCGGGTCTTGTTTATTGATGCCAAAAACCTGGTGATCTTCCCAAGGGGCGCGGGGTGTGGCCATGGCCGGTACACACAGGATACCGGCCAGCAACAGGCTGGAAACTTTCTTCATAACAACCTCTGACGACAAATTCGTGTTATTTATAATACAAATATTTAACCCGCTGACAAGAGGGGCTCAAGTTTATTAACATGGCTAACGCCGTCGACCTTGTCAGATAAGATACCCGAACTTCCTGTAGGAATAAGGGCTGGCATGCAATATTCGACACGCGGAAGGTAAAATTGGTTGTAAATAAATACTATAAATAATACATTGAATGTTATCTTTTAGTTAACCGGGTAAGTTAAGCATGTCGTCATTGTCCTCACTCGATATATCCCTGTTCGCCGCCTATGTGGTGATGCTGGTTGCCGTGGCCTTTTGGGTCTCACGGGAAAAAGCCGGCCATGAAAAAAACACCCAGGATTACTTCCTGGCTGGTAACAGCTTGCCCTGGTGGGCCATTGGCGCATCCTTGATCGCAGCCAATATTTCTGCCGAGCAGATTATCGGAATGTCGGGTTCGGGCTACGCCATTGGCCTGGCCATTGCCTCTTATGAATGGATGGCGGCGATTACCCTGATTATTGTCGGCAAATACTTTCTGCCGATTTTCCTCAAACACCGCATTTATACCATGCCGCAGTTTCTGGAACAGCGTTTCGGCCATGACGTACGCCTGACCCTGGCGATTTTCTGGCTGGGCGTGTATGTATTCGTCAACCTCACCTCCATTCTGTGGTTAGGGGCGCTGGCTATTAATACCATCACAGGGGTGGATATGACAGTAGGCCTGGTGTTCCTGGCGCTGCTATCCCTCACCTACTCCCTGTATGGCGGCCTCAAAGCCGTAGCCTACACCGATATTATTCAGGTGGTGGTGCTGGTTGCCGGTGGCTTACTGCTCACCTATATCACCCTTGGCATGTTGGGTGACGGCGGCATTATCAATGGCTTTACCACCCTGCTGGATAAAGCCCCTGAGAAATTCGATATGATCCTGGCCCCCGAGCACGAGCACTACATGAGCTTGCCCGGTTTGTCAGTGTTGATCGGCGGCATGTGGATTATGAACCTGTCTTACTGGGGCTTTAACCAGTACATTATCCAGCGCACCCTGGCGGCCAAAGATCTCAAAGAAGCGCAAAAAGGCATAGTATTCGCTGCCTTCTTAAAACTGCTGATGCCCATTATCGTAGTGCTGCCTGGTATTGTGGCCTTTGTGCTGCAGCCCGGTCTGGAACCCGCGGATAAAGCCTACCCCATGCTGCTTGGCATGATGCCTGAAGGCATTAAAGGCTTTGTATTTGCCGCATTGGTGGCGGCGATAGTGTCTTCGCTGGGCTCCATGGCAAACAGTATCTCAACCATCTTTACCATGGATATTTATACCCACTATCGCCCCAACCTGGGTGATAAACACTACCTGCGTATTGGTCGTATTGTCAGTGTCGCGGCCATGTTGCTGGCGGTGATTTGCGCCAAGCCGCTGCTGGGTCAGCTGGATCAGGCCTTCCAGTATATTCAGGAGTTCACCGGCTTCTTTACCCCAGGTATTGTTGTGTTGTTCCTATTGGGTATGTTCTGGAAACCGACCACCTCCAAAGGTGCCATGGCTGCGGCTTTGGGGTCATTTGCCCTGTCACTTGCGCTGAAATTTATGGCTCCGGAGCTACCCTTTATTGATCGGGTTGGCGTGGTATTTATCAGCTGTTTAGTGCTGGCCATGCTGGTCTCCAAGCTGGATCGCAATGCCCAGGCCCGTGGCCAGAACCTGCTGGACGGTGTGCAATTTGCCACGTCAGGCTCGTACAATGTGGCCACCCTGGCCGTCACTGCCATTCTGGCAGCCTTGTACATCACCTGGTGGTAAGCATGCAGCATTCAGCCATTCAGGCCGAACTCATTACCCGCCTGCCGGTACAAAACCGGCTTGGCGAGGGGGTGTTGTATCATCAGGCCTCAGATTCGGTTTACTGGACCGACATTAAAGGTAAAGCGTTCTACCGCTACGACCTGACAGAACAGAGACTGGCGCAGTTTGCGCCACCTTTTGCCATCAGCGCCTTTGGCTTTACCGATAAGCCAGGCTGCTTAATTGTGGCTTTCGTGCACGCTATTGCCCTTTACTGGCCTGAGTCAGGCCAGACTGAGATATTGCACGAAGGGGAAAGTCATCTGCCAGGCAACCGCTTTAACGACGGCAAAGTGGGCCCGGACGGCAACTTCTGGATTGGCACTATGGTGGAGAACCCGGCAATTAACCCATCCGGGGCCAGTGCCAGTTTATACCGCTTTGACGCTAACGGGCAGTTAACCCCTGCTTTTGACGGTATCCGTATCTCCAACGGTTTATGCTGGAGCCCGGATGCCAGGGTTATGTACCATGCCGACTCACCCCTTGGGCAGATTTGCCGCTATGATTTTGCTGACATGCCAAGTAGCGGTAAGCTTTTTGTTCAGACAGAAAGCGGTGCCAGCCCGGATGGTTCCTGCACCGACAGCCAAGGGCGGATTTGGAATGCCCAGTGGGGCGCAAGCCAAATATGTTGCTATGCAGCGGATGGCCAGTTGCTGGGCAAATTGCCAGTGCCGGTCAGCCAACCGACCTGTGTGGCGCTCGGCGGCAAGCAGGGCGATTTGCTGTTTGTTACCAGTGCCTGGGATGAGCTGACTGACGCCGAGCGTCAGGCTCAACCTTATGCCGGCGATCTGTTTATCTACCAGGTAAATGCCAGGGCGTTAACCGAGCCTACTTTTGTGACCACAACAACAGACGGGCCGTAATTCCCGTTTTGTTGAGTAAACAACTGTAGGAAAACCAAACAGATATCTGGTATCCATGACCAGAACCCTTTAACATACAAATAGTATAAAAATACGGTGGCCACCATGCTTCAACCCGCCAGTCACAACAATCTTACTCACCAATTGGTGCATGAATTGGGTAAAGCCATAGTGCGCGAGCAATTTGCCGTGGGCGAAGGATTGCCTTCCGAAGCGGAAATCTGCAATCGCTATCAGATTAGCCGCACCGCTACCCGCGAAGCAGTTAAGATGCTGGCCGCCAAAGGGTTGCTGGTTTCCCGTCCGCGTAAGGGGATTACGGTACAAAGCCGCGAGCATTGGAACCTGTTTGACCCGGATGTGCTGGACTGGATCTTATCCAGCACCCCCAGCCTGCAAACCTTACGTGATTTTCTGCAATTGCGTCTGGCCATTGAGCCGGAAGCCGCAGCCCTGGCAGCCCGTAATGCCGAACAGTCCGATTTGGATGCCATTGCCGATGCCCTGCGCAGAATCAAAGCCGCCGAAGAAGGTATTGAAGACCCGCTGATCGCCGACATTGATTTTCACTCGGCCATTCTGCGCGCGAGCAAGAACCCGTTCTTTATGCAGCTGCGCAGCTTTATAGAAACGGCATTGAAGGTCAGTATCCGCTTTACGAACCAATTTAAGGGTGTGGACAGCGCCAGCTACCTGGATCACCGTAAAATCTATGATGCCATTGCAGCCGGTGACGCTCAGCTTGCCCATCAGACCTCCCATGTGATGGAAGCCGAGGCCCTGCAACTTATCGAAGACCGCATCAAAGGCTGATAACCGAGCCCCTATACGCTAAGGTACAATCAATCGGCTGTGCCTTGGCTCCTCTCACCCAAGTATCTTAGTGGTCTACCACCTTCTCCCGCGACACTTATTCAGTCACTTTGACTCATTATCTTGCGTTCACTTTCTCTTTTAAAAACAAAATACTAGCCTGAGTGAAATCAGGCATTGGATTTTTCTTATACTGAAGAGAATTTGGTTTGATTTGACCAATGTATAATTATATTATAAATAATATATCAAGAGTGCCATCATAGGATGTGCCAGGAGGGTCTGATGTTCGGACAATATAACGATCTCGCCGATGCCCGGGTGTTTATCACCGGTGGCGGCTCAGGTATAGGTGCCGCATTGGTCAGGGCCTTTGTCGCACAAGGTGCCCAGGTGGCCTTTGTAGACATACAAACCGATGCCGCAGCAAGGCTAAATGCCGAGTTGCAAGCCGAGTTTTGCCGTCAGGCCTATTTTCAGTCTTGCGACATTCGCGACATAGCCGCGCTGCAACGCTGTATAGAAAATGCCTGCGCCGAAATGGACGGGGTGGACGTGCTGATAAATAACGCCGCCTCGGATAACCGCCATAGTCTGGCCAGCCTGACACCTGAGCAATGGGACGACAGTTTGAATATCAACCTGCGCCCGCATCTGTTTGCCGCCCAGGCCGTGGCGGCGCTGATGGCCAGCCAAGGGCACGGCAGTATTATCAATATTGGCTCCAATTCCGCTCTTTTGGGCCTGACCGGCTACCCTGCCTATGTAGCGGCTAAATCTGCGATTTTGGGGCTGAGCAAAGCCCTGGCCCGTGAACTGGGGCCAAATGGCATCAGAGTAAATAGCCTGATCCCCGGCTGGGTAATGACAGAGCGCCAGAAACAGCTTTGGGCCACCCCCGATGCAGTGGCACAGTGCCTGGACCAGCAAGCCTTAAAAGCCTGTATTGAAGAGCAGGATATTGCCGAAGCGGCACTGTTTCTGGCTTCCCAGGCCTCCCGCATGCTGACCGGCCAGGCCCTGGTGGTCGACGGCGGACGAGTATGAGCATGCTTGCGGTTGACTGGGGCTCCAGCAGCTTTCGCGCCTGGCATCTGGATGCGCAGGGCGAAGTACTGGCTACCCTCAGCACAGATCAGGGCATTTTAGGTTTTCAGGGCCAGGGCTTTGCAGCCTATCTGCAAAACCACTGCGGCCCCTGGCTGGCCCAATCCAAGCAGGTATTAATGGCGGGTATGGTGGGCAGTCGTAACGGCTGGCAGGAAGTACCTTATCTGTCCTGCCCGGCTGGTGCGCAAGATATAGCCCGTGCGTTGGTCAAGCTTGACACTGAATTGCACCCAAATGTGCAACTGGTACCCGGCCTACAATACGCCGGACACAGCGGCTTGATGGATGTGATGCGCGGTGAAGAAACCCAGATTATCGGCGCCTTGCAACTAACAGATATGGCTGACGCGCTGTTGTGCCTGCCCGGCACCCACAGTAAGTGGGCCAAAGCCGAAAGCGGCGATATCGGCGCGTTTTCCACCTTTTTTACCGGCGAGCTGTTTGCTTTGCTGACTAAACACAGTTCGCTGGCCGGGGTATGCAATACCCATATTTTTGATGAGCCGGCCTTTTTACTTGGTCTGGAGCAAGCCGCGGATGTACGCGGATTATCCCATTTGCTGTTCAGCCCAAGAGCGGCGGTAGTTACCGGCCAAATGCGCCCCGAGCAGGCAGGCAGCTATTTGTCCGGGCTGGTTATCGGTGCCGAGATCCAGGGCGCCCGTCAGGCGATGGCCGAGCCAGGTCTGATAAGCACAGATAACCCGCTGTTGCTAGTTGGCTCTGAGGTACTCACCCACCGTTATCAGCAAGCACTTGGGTTTTACCAATTACCCTGCCGGATCGTTTCCGGCGAGCAGGCGGTATTAGCCGGCCTGCACCGCCTGGCCACAGGCCAGTAATCCTATGTTTCAGAGGTAGCACATGTCTGAGTCTTCTTACCTGCCGCTGGTTGCCATCCTACGAGGAGTTCAACCGCACGAGTGCCTGAGTCTGGGGCGTATTCTGGTGGATGCCGGTTATCAGATGATCGAAGTTCCGATGAATTCGCCCACACCGTTGGCATCCATCGAGTTACTGGCCAAAGAGTTTGGCCAGGATGTGCTGATTGGTGCAGGTACAGTGACTAGCGTGGAACAGGTTAAGCAGATTACCGCAGTAGGTGGCAAGCTGATGGTGGCGCCCAATACCAATGCCGACGTAATTCGCACTGCCAAACAGGCGGGCATGTACTGCATGCCAGGCTGTATCACGCCCACTGAAGCATTAATTGCCTTGGACGCCGGTGCCGACGCACTGAAGTTTTTCCCGGCCGAACTCACGCCACCCGCGGTGATTAAAGCTATTCGCACTATTCTGCCAGCCGGTACTTTAGTTTGTGCGGTTGGCGGCGTTACCAGCAGCAATATGGCCGATTATATGGCCGCAGGCTGCCGGGGTTTTGGTTTGGGCGGCTCGCTCTATCAGCCCGGCATCAGCGTTGAGGCCTTTAAGCACAATGCCGAAACCTTGATAAACCGTTTCATTTCCCTTAGTCAGCCCCAGGAGAATCAGGCATGAAAAAGGACATTTCACTGCGTAGCCGAGCGTGGTTTAACGACGATTCCAACCCGGATATGACCGCCCTGTACCTGGAAAAGTATCTGAACTACGGCCTGACCATTGAAGAACTGCAAGGCGGTAAACCTATTATAGGTATTGCCCAGACTGGCTCAGATTTAGTGCCCTGCAACCGCGCTCATATTGAGCTGGCGGAGCGTTTAAAAGCCGGTATCCGCGATGCAGGCGGTATTCCCATTGAATTTCCTGTGCATCCCATCCAGGAAACCGGCCGTCGCCCCACTGCGGCGCTGGATCGCAATCTGCAATGTCTGTCGCTGATTGAAGTACTGCATGGCTACCCTATTGATGCCGTGGTGCTGACCACCGGCTGTGATAAAACCACCCCGGCCCTGCTGATGGGGGCCGCCAGCGTCAATATTCCGGCCATTGCCTACTCGGTTGGGCCAATGCTCAATGGCCGCTATAAAGGCCAGTGTGTCGGCTCCGGGACTATTATCTGGGATGCCAGAAAACGCCTGGCCAAAGGTGATATCGACTACAACGAATTTATCGCTGAAGTGGCCAGTTCGGCACCTTCCACCGGCCACTGCAATACCATGGGCACGGCGCTGACCATGAACTGCCTGGCCGAAGCCCTGGGGATGATGCTGCCTGGCTGTGCTTCTATTCCGGCGCCCTACCGCGAGCGGGCGCAAATGGCCTACCATACCGGCAAGCGAATTGTGGATATGGTCTGGGAAGATCTGACGCCAGAGAAAATCCTCACTCGCGAGGCCTTTGAAAACGCCATCCGGGTGTGCTCGGCACTGGGCGGTTCGACCAACGCACCGATTCATATCAACGCCATTGCTGCCCATGCGGGCGTGGATGTTAAAATTCAGGACTGGCAGTCTGTGGGCCAGCATATTCCGCAGCTGGTCAACTGCCAGCCGGTGGGTAAATACTTAAGTGAAGACTTCCATAACGCCGGCGGCCTGCCCGCGGTGATCGGCCAGCTACTGCAAGCCGGGCTATTAAACGCCCAGGCCCTGACCGTCACCGGCAAGAGTATTGGCGAGAACTGCCAAGGCGCACCGCTGTATAACAGCGACGTGATCTATGAAGTTGAGCGCCCTTTAAAGGCCCAGGCGGGCCTGATGGTGCTATCCGGCAACCTGTTTGACTCCGCCATTATGAAAGTCTCGGCCATCGACCCGGACTTCCGTCAGCGCTATCTGTCAAACCCGGCTAACCCTAATTGTTTTACTGCCCGCGCCATCGTATTTAACGGCCCGGAGGAATATCACAGCCAGATTGATAATCCAGAACTGGATATCGATGAAAACTGCATTCTGGTGATGCGCTATACCGGGCCCAAGGGCTACCCCGGCTCGGCAGAAGTCGTCAATATGCAGCCGCCTAAGGCCTTACTCGCCCGCGGCATCAGCTCGCTGCCGACTATGGGTGATGGCCGCCAAAGCGGAACATCAGGCTCACCGTCTATACTGAATGCCTCGCCGGAAGCGGCCGACGGCGGCGGTCTGGCACTGTTAAAAACCGGCGATCTGGTCCATGTAGACTTAAACCAGGGCCGGGTCAATGTGCAGATCAGCAACGAAGAACTGGCCGAGCGTCGCGCCGCCCTCGACCTGCAAAGCCAGTACCCGGCCAATCAAACCTGGTGGCAGGAAATCTACCGGGCCAAAGTCTCTAATCTCGACGAAGGCGCGGTATTTGTGGATATGCTCAAGTACAGCAAGCTGCGGGATAAGTTGCCACGCCACTCACATTAATCGAAGTCAGCTAGCATGCTGTTCACCGCCGGTGAACAGCATGGCTTTCCTACAAACCAGCCTCTTTTAGATGGCAAGGAAGCCAGTCGATTCGTATCATCTATACGGCGTGACCAAAAGCCAGCCAAGTTTTCCTTTAACGGCTCTGGCTTACCAATACCTTCAAAGGATGAGCGCCTAACGTCGTATATAAGCTGGTTTATTCTTTTAAGCGTCTTTTTGTCCTGGGTTTGCCAATACGGATAATCGCGCCCGGATTCGTCGGTCCATGACAGTAAACGACTACTCATCAATCAAGTCTCTGCGAGCTACCTTACCTGCTTTAAATTGTTCAATTGAGCGATTCAAATGCTCAGCATTTGCCGGTGAACGCAGTAAGTGCACCGTTTCCATCAGACTGTTGTAGTAGTCTAGCGACATCACAACAGCATTTTCCGAATCACGGCGAGTAATCACAGCAACATCGGCGTCATTAACCACGGAATCTAGTACCGCTTTGAGGCTATTTCTTGCTTCGGTAAAAGACACAGTTCTCAAAGTTTCCCCACATGTACAATTTACTGCATACCTATAGCCTTAACCTCTAACATGTACAATAAGATGAACATGTCACCTTTAACCGCTACCGCGATATTAAGCGGCTCTCAAGGGGTTACCCATTAATCCTGGCTGATGTTGCTCTGCTTAAAAACTGTAAAAGCCAGAACTCGGTGTGATGAAGGATACCTTCTTCGAGCCGCTTCCGATCTTAGTGATCAAAAATGCTGTTAGATACCCCCACTACGATGAATGAAGGTAATGCACACAAAATCAATATCTTAAACTGTAGTAGCAGCTATTAACCCCTTCGTGTATTTCGTGTCCTTCGTGTTGATTTGAATTTTGTTTTCTCACCACGAAGATCAGAAGAACACGAAGAGGGGACAATCTCTGTCGTCCTTCGCGTATCTATATTGCCCCCAAGGTCGTCAACAGGTATCTAGTAAAGCAAGGTGAGACATTTGCAAATATGCGGGTTATCAGTAACCTCTTGTTCCCGTAGCAATAAGTTGGATCAATTCGTTCTGACCCTATTGATTCCATGGTAGATAGGCGAAAATAGTATAGCCTCTACAGTCCTAAACAGTAGTGATCACGAAGTCGCGTATGCCTTTACAGCATCAATAATACTGCCCCTTCATCCAATTAATCTTTCCTAATTTGCCATGTTTGAGCATCGTTACTCTTATCGTCGTAAACTTGTATTTTAGTACCCTTACTTGGCGTATTTCCTCTCGGCCAATCAACATCCATTACCAAGTGAGGCAATTTTGCGTTGTGGATTTCAATGTTTGAGTTGTACATCACTCTTTTATCCAATTCTTTCTCTGCGTTAGCAAGAGCTAGCTTTTGACGCTCAGTTTCCGAAAAATAGAGCTCGAACTTTTCAATTTTTTCCTTATTATGGTTTCTATAAGCCTCGATCTCCTCAGTGTACCGACTTGCCTTTGCATGAAAGTCTTTGAGCTCAGCAATTGTTTTAGCCGCCGTGCTCGACTCCAAAGCATTTTTTGCAGAATTAAAACTTATAAAACCTACGGCAACGAGGACACCTAAAAAGCCGCCAAATAAAGACCACAGTCTTCCTTGAGTAATAAGCACGTATTCTTTACCTAGTGCTTCCTTTAACTTTTTATATTCTTCACTTTCCATTTTCCGCACCCTACCTTTGTTTGATTGCAAACCGCTCATATAAATGGCGAGCAACTTGTTGCGAGTCCAGCGCGCACCGCAAAGCAATGTCTCTAAATGTCCTGTATTTGATGCGCTTGTCAGCCCGTCAGCCTAAATATCATCTAGTTCGACTTTCATTTTAGATGGTAGTTGATACTTGCACGACATTACTTCTTGCCCACTTAATACAGCCTTTTCCAGCCATGGTGATAAAAGGGGTTGATAAAAAGGTAGATTAGGTAGAACGGACAAAGAGCGGCAACAGCATTGCAGAGCGTTGTTCAAACATCAGGTGGTGGGAAAGCTGTTAGAAGATATTCGTAAGGCGGCGAATAAAGGGTTGGTTTTGGGTAATGAGCGATTTGTAGGCGAAGTTGAAGCACTTACGGGTAAAGCGTTGCGGGAAGGTAAACGCGGCAGACGGACAGGGTGGCGAAAAGAGAACACTCTGAACTAATTTGGATCTGACCCTGTTTATCCTTTTGTTATCCTTTTGTTAGCAGAAATTCTCACTCTATACATAAGAGGCTCGCCTTCTTTGTAGGGCCATACCGCAAAAACACTAGTGCCGATTTTTTGTTTATTCCCAGCAACCACAAACCTCTGGCCTATTTCATTAGGCCAGTATTGGTCATCTTCAAACCATGGTAAGCCGTTTATGCCGCAATCCGGAGTTAATATGGCATCAACAAAAGGCGATTGATTACCTTTGATTTTCTCTTGAACCTCGAACACAAAACCAGTGTAGCCTTTAACAAGGTCAGCTTGACCTGGTTGCCGGTATAGTCGAATAACTTTTCCAACGAATACAAAGTCTGCTTTTTCAACAGCCAAGAGGAACTTGTCCTCAGCAGACCAGCCTTCAAGATAGGTCTGCGAGCAAGCCAATCCAAACTCACTAATAAAAAATAAAACAAAAAGAAGGTGCTTCACAGTGCTCTACCAACCAATAATTTGGATAGTTTTCCTCCCCGTTTAGTTCGTAATCATTGAGGAGAGGTGTTTAGTTTTCAACAATTAAGGAGTCTGGGCCCTTGAGTGCTTACTTTGTTTGTTATGAGCTTACCGTTCTACTCATTCCATGAGAATTTATACGGCAGCACCATTTAGCAACGGAACTTTGTTGGATTTCATTTAGGACTGCCACCCCCTCAGCCAGCAAATATTCCTTCTCGCCACTTTCATAATGATTATATTCATACACTGCTACAGGTTTACCAACCTGCAGCAGAATAATATGGCCTGCTGAATCTTCCACTTCATCAGTTTTAGAGAGAAGCACCAAATTCGGCTCTATAAGCTCGTTGAAGTCCACTCTTATTCTTGGTTTGTCCATTCCAGTTCACATAAAGCTGAACAGCAGAAAACGTAAATGTTTTGGGTAAGGCTTTGCGAGTGATTTTGCGATGACTTGAATTGTTAGCCACCTTTGACTAAAAAATAAATTAATTGATCAAGAATTTTCTCAATCGCATGGTTTCGCGCCATCAAACCATCGCATTTGTCCATACTTTCTGGGCATACCGGTATTTCTGCAGCTCTTATGGAAAACGGAACACCATCAAGTTCCCCTTCCAATGTACCAATCAGAATATTAAACCTTTCTGGGTTTTCTTCTGGCGTGTATTGAGTAAATCGGTCCGTATTCTCATCGCATTCAATCAATGACCAAATAGGTCCTCTGTATATATTCCCTTCACGAAGCTGGTACTGCATATTGTTGTAAAATACAAAATTTGAGATCTTTAACTGCCTTGCATTAGGCAGTGTTTTTGAGATCTCGGCCTTTAAGAACTCTATTTTATTGGGAACAGTCCACTCATCACCTAGTCGCTGAATTCCATATTTACAGCTGGTTATCAAGTAAGAGAGCATCTCGGTTTCTTTTTGTTCAGTTGGTCTTTGGTCAATTACCAGCAGAGAGCTATTTGTGGGAACATATTCAAGTTGCGTTGGCTGAAAGCTGACGCAGCCTGTGACTATTGAAACTAGACCTATCAAAGCCAATGACTTCTTCAAAACTAAAATCTCCGTTTTGGTGGCTAACGCCGCATTAAGCGGAACAAATAGTTGGCTATGATGTGAGCGAAGCGAAACCAGCCAACTATTTTGTTTCCGCTTGAGTGTCATTGTTAGCATTTATCACTAGTGAATCAACAATGGAGCTCTCTTTGGTTTTAGCTATTTTCATATCTCTCTTGATATTAGGAACTGGAACAAAGTCAAATCCAGCAAGTACACTAATATTAAAAAAATTTCTGCCTCGAAAAGGTTTGAAAGCAAAGGCTCCTACGTAAGTGGTTTGGCCCGATTTTATTTCAAACTGATATGGAGGAAACTCATCAGACGTTGCATTCCAATTATTATTAAGCGCCGTCCAGCTAAAGATTTCATATTTTCCTGGTTTTAATGTTGCCACATGAACATATCCCATCCCTTCAGAATCTGAAAAATCTGATGGTTTTCCCCAAAACAAGTTTCCAGGAGAATAAGAAAAACTTTCATAAGTTTTTTGGCCTGATACCTCTCTAATTGTAATGTGGTATGTGGCAGTAGTCTCAGAACCTCTTCCCAACACGGTTGTTAATACTGCATGACCAGCATCTTCACCTTTATAATTTATAGATTCTAAAGACGCACAACCATTCAACATCAAGAAAAAAACAATAGTTATAAAAGCTTTTGACAAAACATACTCCGAATAATTTAAATGCTAACTATGTTATTAGCCGGAAGAGCTCCGTGTTTAAACACGGAACTTTTACATAGCCATTTTGTAGCATGCTTCTAACCCTTTGCCTAGCAAGGGCTTTTTAACCTGCTCCAAAATGGTGCCGGGGAAAGGCGGAACTGTTCCGTACCATTGCTGTTATACGGCACCGTCTCTGAATTCCTTGCATCTGTGATTGATAAAAACAGTCTGTTTATTGGTAGATTAGCCTCGTTCCAAATCAACCGATGATGCCCTTAAGCGGCCCAGCCGCTTTGATCCCGCTTAAAATCCTTATGAGCACGGCGTTTAAAAGGGCAATTAAGGCGGCTTTGCCGCCTAATGCAGCGAATACGGCTTCCCGGCGCAGCGGTGAGCTTGCCGCACTGGCGAACAGGACGTTCGCCAGAGGCCGAGAGCTTTGTCAGGGATGCTGCCTTCGGTCGGTGCGATCAGCAAGCTTGCTGTGGAGGCGGAATCAGAAGCCGTTCTGAGCGAAGGACCTTTGGGCCACTTTTGGGTCCTTCCAAAAGTGGCTGGCGCGCCAAGGACGGCGTGTCATAAAAAACAGGGAAGTAATTTAAAAATGAGCAGCTAGAGAAATGGCAAACGTTAGTCGTTTAATTCACTAAAACAACAGGCACATTTCAAGGAGCATGGAAGCCGAAGCTTCCATGCAACCAATCCTAATCAGCCTCTGGCACCAAATACTCCACTATCACCACATCCAGCCACTCCCCATTTAGCTGCCCATGGCGCTCATAAACCCCCACTTCCCGAAAACCGAGTTTGCGGCATAAGGCGCGGCTGGCCTGATTAAAGGTGAAAATGCGTGACAGCACTTTGTAAAAGCCCCAGGCGTTAGCG
The DNA here is from genome assembly GCF_018531185.1 of Bowmanella yangjiangensis. Classification (NCBI taxonomy): domain Bacteria; kingdom Pseudomonadati; phylum Pseudomonadota; class Gammaproteobacteria; order Alteromonadales; family Alteromonadaceae; genus Bowmanella; species Bowmanella yangjiangensis. The sequence continues at coordinate 722,738 of NZ_JAHDJU010000001.1, read as the reverse complement.
GCTACCAATAGCTCGGCTAACAGCTTAGTGCCTATGCCCTGGCCTTTGGCGTCATCGGCCAGGTAAATAGAAAACTCGGCAATGCCTTTATAGCAATCCCGCGGTCGGTACTCAGACAAGCGGGCAAACCCCAGCACCTGGCCATACTGCTCGGCCACCAACACCGGGTAAAGAGTGTCAGTTTTTAGCCAGTTGGCAATATCGCGATTGCTTCTGGGCTCGGTTTCAAAGGTGCCCAGGCCCGAGGCAATGCCCTGATTGTAGATAGCGCAGATGGACGGAATATCATCCCGCCCGGCGTAACGAATGTGTACGTCCTGTGGCATAAGCTTATCCAAACCAATGGCGGGTACGGTTGGCAAACCAGACCAGCGATAACATCACCGGCACTTCGACCAGCACCCCCACCACAGTGGCCAGTGCCGCGCCGGAATGCAGACCAAATAAGGAAATGGCCACCGCCACCGCCAGTTCAAAAAAGTTGGAGGTGCCAATCATACAGGCCGGAGCGGCAACATTGTGCGGCAGCTTCATCTGTTTGGCCGCGAAGTAGGCAATGGCAAAGATGCCGTAGGTCTGGATCAGCAGCGGTATGGCAATCATGCCAATCACCAATGGCTTGTCCAAAATGGTTTCGGCCTGAAAACCAAACAGCAGCACCACAGTCGCCAGCAGACCGATAATAGACCAGGGTTTAAGTTTGGCGACAAAAGCATTTAAGCGGCTGTGATCATCGGCCTTGTCCAGTTTTTTGCGGGTGATCACCCCGGCAATCAGCGGCAGTACCACATACAACAGCACCGACAGCAACAGGGTTTGCCAGGGCACCTGAATATCGCTGATGCCCAGCAAAAACGCCGTGATAGGGGCAAAAGCGAAAATCATAATAATGTCGTTGATAGACACTTGTACTAATGTGTAGTTGGGGTCGCCCTTGGTTAGCTGGCTCCAGACAAACACCATGGCCGTACAGGGTGCCACGCCCAGCAAAATCATCCCGGCGATATATTCACCGGCGGTTTGCGGGTCCACCCAGTCGGCAAACAGGCCTTTAAAGAACAGCCAGCCCAGCAGTGCCATGGTAAACGGCTTAATCAGCCAGTTCACCACTAAGGTTAGTGCCAGCCCCTTGGGCTTTTTACCCACATCTTTGATGGCGGCAAAATCAATCTGGATCATCATCGGGTAGATCATCAGCCAGATCAGCACCGCCACCACCAGATTAACATGGGCATATTCCAGTGCCGCCACCTGGGCAAACAGCCCAGGCGCCGCATTGCCCAGCAACACCCCGGCGACAATACACAGTGCCACCCACAAAGACAGATAACGTTCAAATAATCCCATTGCCCGCTTCCTTATAATGAACGCTGATTAACGCGCTGCATCAGTTGTTCAGCACTTTCCACCCGCTCGGAATAACGGTCCACCAGATAGGCACTGTTATCCCGGGTCAGCAGGGTAAACTTCATCAGCTCTTCCATCACATCCACAATACGGTTGTAGTAGCTGGAAGGCTTCATTCTGTTGTTGTCGTCAAACTCTAAAAAGGCCTTGGCCACCGACGACTGATTGGGAATAGTCAGCATACGCATCCAGCGCCCTAATACCCGCAGTTGATTGACCACGTTAAAGGACTGCGAGCCGCCTTCCACCTGCATTACTGCCAGTGTTTTGCCCTGCGTGGGCCTAACGGCTCCCATCGACAGCGGGATCCAATCAATTTGCGCTTTCATAATGCCGGTCATGGCACCATGGCGCTCGGGTGAGCACCAAACCTGCCCTTCTGACCAGATCACCAATTCGCGTAGCTCCTGCACTTTAGGATGGCTCTCGTCGGCATCATCCGGCAGCGGCAAACCGCTGGGGTCAAAAATTCGCACCTCGCCACCCATACGGGTCAACAGGCGCGCGCACTCTTCAATCACCAAACGGCTGAACGCACGGGTTCTAAGCGAGCCGTACAGCAATAAAAAGCGCGGCTTATGGCTGGATAAGGGGGCTTGTAATTGCTGTGCATCCGGCACCTGAAACTGGCTTTCATCCAGATTAGGCAGTGACATATCCTGTAGGCTCATTGACTGGCTCCCAGTTGTTGCAGGGCCTTGGCCCAGGTGGATTTATCCTGGCCAGCCAGGTCTTTTAGCGCCAATACCCGCGCTTTAATCAGGTCGATGCAGTGCCTGAAGGCCTCGCTAACTTGTTCATCACTGCCGCTGAGTTTGGACGGGTCTTCCAGCCCCCAGTGCAGTTTCAAGCTTTTGCCAAACCACAGTGGGCAACTCTCACCGGCCGCCGAGTCACACACCGTAATCACCAAATCCGCGGCAAAGTCCTCAAATTCATCCCAGGACTGGCTTTGCAGGCCATCGGTGGTAATACCGGCTTCGGCCAGGTATTTAAGTGACAGGGGGTGCACCTGACCGGCCGGCTGACTGCCGGCACTTCTGGCTTCAATCAGGCCATCTGCCAGATGATTGGTAATAGCTTCAGATAAAATGCTGCGACAGCGATTATGGGTGCAGATATACAGAATCTTCATATTATGACTCACAGGATGAACAGGCCGTCAGCTGTTGCTGGCAGTCGGCTAAAAATTCGCTGTTATGCTGCGCGGCGCTGGCAATAACCTCTTGCGCCCAGACTGGCAATTCGGGATGCAGGCGGTAATACACCCATTTGCCGCGGCGCTCATCGCTAAGCAGATTGCATTTGCGCAGATCGGCCAGATGCCGCGATACCTTAGGCTGACTTAGCTGCAATGCCGATTGCAGATCGCAAACGCACAGCTCCTCATGCAGGCTGATCAGCAGCAGGGATTTAAGCCGGGTATCCTCGGCCAGGCATTTAAAAAACGTCAAGGGTGATAGCATAAGCCCTCCTTTTACATGCGAAAAATCATATATATGAAATTTCAGATGTAAAGAGATTTATTCAACACATAGTGAAATATTCGGCGGGCAAAAATAAGAAAAGCCACATAGGTGGCTTCAGAACGCGTCAACCAAACTTGGTCACAGATTGATACTTACCCCTGTAACACCAAACTCGGGATCTCAGCCTCACCTAATTTGGCCGCCACATACAACGTGCCGCCGCTGATACTGACCGAGCACATCATAGAACGCTCAACCAGTGCAGCCAGAGACTGAATGGCCGGCCAGGGGAAACGCATTACGCTGATGGGCAGACGCCTGAACTGTGCTTGCTCCTGCTGCCACCACACCTCAGATTTTTGATTAAAACTGTAGATTTTGACTTCGCCAGCCTGGCGTGACGCCTTTTTGATGCGCTCGAAGGCAGGTTCACCCACATCTATCCAGGTCAGCAATTGGTCATCCAGGCTGCGCTGCCAGATATCCGGCTCATTGGGGGTACTAAGTCCGGTGGTAAACACCAGGCCTTCCCGGGCATTTAAACAATAGGCCATCACCCGCGCCATCATACGCTCGGTCGATTCTGACGGATGCTGCGCCACAGTCAGATGCAGGGTGTCGTAATAATCCCGATCCAGATCAGACAAGGAAATAATAAACTTAAAAATGGTGGGCTTAAGCGCCAAAGGAATGCCTTGTTTATGCAATACCGCCTCAGAATAAGGCGATTTGCCCTAGCCTAGCAGATAGCAAGGGCAAGACACTAGCGACTTAAGCCCTATGCTGCGTCAGCGTGGCGTGGCGCTGACAGGCTCAGACAGCTGAATATGCTGGTTACCGCGGCCTTTTATCCAGCCAGGAAAATGCCCATCCAGTTGTACCTTATCGCTGTATTCCAACCGCAGTGAAACTTCATTCCCGGCTATCTGGTTGTCTTTCAACGTCACATCACGGCTGCAACAGATATAAACCCCGGTTTTGCCTACCCCTTGGATGCGGTTGTTTTCAATCAGCAGGCCATTGTGCACCCCAGGGGCCATGGCACTGGACTCAGTGAGCACGGCTATGCCCGAAGCATCCATGTAGGTGCCATCCCCGTAGCCATTGCCAACCAGAGTATTGTTGCGGATCACTACATCCCGGGTACCAATAGACTCCATCCAGCCGGTGGCCGTATCAATTAGGATGCCGGTGCCGGTATTATCAACAAATTCATTGTTCTCAATCAGCGCGCCGCGGGATTGGAACAGAATTCCCCGGGCTCGAATGCGCTTTACCTGATTATTCTTAAACACTAACCGCGCCACTTTGCTGGCATTGGCCAATAGATCCGTAGGCAGCACTGCACTGTCAATTGGCTGGGCAAAATGCAAATCGGCACTGCCGTCGTCATTCAGCTCAATGCCGGTAAGGGTATTTCTGGCATAGGGTTTTAGGGTGTCGCCTCTGACCCACTCCATCTCATCACCGGGCTGCGGCCAGTCGGGTAACAGATCCTGGGTGTTCACCGACAAATAGGCCCTGACGCTATGAGTGGATACGCTTTTCTGTATGGACAGATAAAAGCCATGCACATTAGTGGCATCATCCCCCATGCCCTCAAAGTAGCTGTCCTGAATACGGATTTCGCCCGTGCAACTAATAAAATGCGTGGCATCAGTATTGGTGGACATCAAGCGGCCCCCTTTAGGCTTTACCTGCAAATTCTGCATCACAATGTCAGCACACTGATGACCGATAATCCCCATACCCGGTGCGGCCAGAATTTGCACGTCTTCAAACCTTACCTGACTTGTCCGCAGCAAATGAATAGCAGGACGATAGTTGCCTACATGACGCAGAATCACGCGATTCCCCACCGGCACAGCCTTGCTGCCACTGATCCTGACCAGCTGTGGCGCCAAAAGCTGCAGTGGAGCAGACAAGCGCCAGTCATCCACCAGCCCCAAGCGATTGCGCTGCACATCAAAATCCATCAGCGCCCAGACAGGTTCGCCCCCTTGCAGCGGAAAGTCGTTGTCCACCTGCAGATCAAAACCATCGGCGCGACTGGCCACCACAGTGCCTACCGAGAACGCCGGTCTTTGCCAGTCGATACTCAGCCCCTGCACGCGAACCTGCTGAGAATCGACAAACTCCATTGGCTGGACTAAACCGTGAAACACCAATCTGGCGTCTTCGCCGATGATCTCCACTTTGCTGAGTCCAACAAAAGACATGGCTTTATGATAGGCAATGCCCGGCTTCCCCCATTTAGTGTCGTAGTGCAGTTCCCCACGCATTAAACGCGCGAAATCTGCTTGTGCGCCGGGCAACTTGAAATGATATTCACCAGCAGGGAAACGCAAGGTGCCACCGCCCTGGCGATGCAGTTGTGCAATGGCGGCTTGCACTGCCTGGCTGACATCCGGTTTGCCAGGCACCGCACCAAAATCCTGCACATTGATGTCCTGGGCCTTAACCGAGGCGTGAAGGCTGCCAGCGAGCAGGCAAAGCAGCAGGAAAAGTCTAGCGAGTCTGGGTTGCATGCTCTGCCTCCGCTCCACCATTAAGCTGGGTATTGGGTAGCTGCAGGCGCTTCACGCCCAGCAGGGCCAATAAAATCCCCGTCAGTGGCGTCAGCCAGTTAAAGAAGGCATACAGGGCATAATCAAAGGGATTCACCAGCAGCACCGACTGCATATAGGCACCGCAAGTATTCCAAGGGATCAGCGCCGAGGTGCACGTGCCGCCATCTTCCACCGCGCGGGATAAATTCTCCGGCGCCAGATAGCGCTTTTCGTACTCGGGTTTAAACATCCGCCCAGGCATCACAATAGCAATATACTGGTCGGCGGCAATCAGGTTAGTACCAAAGGCGGTGCTGATGGTGGTGATAATCAGGCCGGCTACTGACTTGGCCATTTTGAGCAAGGACTGCACCACACGCTGCAATAGCCCCGTGGCTTCCATCACCGAGCCGAAGGTCATAGCCGAGATAATCAGCCAGATGGTATTTAGCATCGAGCCCATACCGCCGCCACTGAGCAGATCTTTGAGCAGCGGGTCAGGGGTTTCCAGATTTACCCCGGCATACATCGCCTTCCACACCACAGTGATAGTGCCGCCAACTTCGCCCAGACTGGGATCGGCCTGGGCCTGGATAAAGTCCTGCTGAAATAGCACCGCCATCAGAGCGCCAAACAAGGCGCCGATGCCAATGGCGGGAAAAGCGGGCACCTTGCGAAAGGCCAGAAACAAAGTGATCCCCAGCGGCAGCAATAAATACCAGGCTATATGAAACTGCATAGACAAACTGCCCAGCAAGGCGTCCAGTTCCACCGGCTGCGCACCGCGCCCTTCCTGCAGGCCCAGGATCAGAAATAACACCAGGGTCAGGGCAAAACTTGGCAGAGTGCTGTACAGCATAAAACGGATATGAGTGAACAGGTCGGTGCCTGCCACTGCGGGAGCGAGGTTGGTGGTGTCAGACAAGGGCGACAACTTGTCACCAAAATAGGCACCGCTGACAATGGCACCGGCGCAAATCACTTCCGACAGACCCAAGCCACTGGCGACCCCCATTAGTGCGACACCTATGGTGGCTGCCACTGTCCAACTGCTGCCGATGCTCAGCGCCACAATGGCACAAATAATACAGCTGCTCAGATAGAAATAGTCTGGGTTTAATAGCTTCAAGCCATAGTAAATCATGGTCGGCACGGTGCCGGATAGCAGCCAACTGCCAATGAGTGAACCCACCGCCAGCAGGATCAGAATCGCCCCCAGCGTCAGGCTGATGCCCTTCACTATGGCCTGTTCAATCTGCTCGCGCCGATAACCGTTATAGCGGCCAATCACGGTAGCCACCCCGGCACACAACAACAGGGCTATCTGATTGGGGCCAGAGGAGGAGTCATCACCAAAGTAATACACCGCCAGAAACAGCAGAAGCAAGAGCGCGGCAATAGGGATAAGGGCTTGCAGCAAACTGGGCTGACGAGGTTGGGACATAAGCGACATCTCCTTTGAGTCAACCTCCATTTATATTACAAGCCATTAACAATGACAACATTTATAATATAAATAAGATTATTAGTATTGAATGGCGAAATTCCACACAGCACGCAAAGGCATCAGCTCCGGCACAACGTCAGGGTTTTTCACAATGGTAAGCAGATAAAAAAATCCCGGGCATAGCCCGGGATTGACAGTAAAGGAGGTGCGTACACCTCCAGACAGGCACAGGAAACTTAGAACTTGGCGCGAACACCCAATGCATAACGAGGGCCGGTTTCAATCACCTGCAAGGTTTGATTGGCGTACTCGGCGCTCTTCACGGTCAGTTCATTGGTCAGGTTAATCCCTTCAAAGAACACAGTGAAATTCTCGTTGATGTCATAGCTGCCGCTGATATCCAGCTGCGCGAAGTCATCCACATAGTGACCATCACGCTGTCTGCTGCCCGAAGTAACCGGCTTGGTTTGCAGGAAACGTGAACGGTTGTTGTAGGCCAGACGCAGTTGGAAGCCGTCTTTCTCGTAGAACAGGATCAGGTTTTGCGAGTCTCCCAGACCAATCAACGGCAGACTGTCTTCGGTAGACTTGCTGTCCACTTTGGTCAGGTTGAAGATCACACCCAATCCATCAAACGGCTCAGGTAGGGTGGTAAACATATGCTGTACAGCAAACTCGTAACCATCCACCTTAGTGCTGTTTTCATTCACTGGACGAGAAATCTCGTACTTGTAGCTACCGCTTGGCAGATTCAGGGTCTCTGGCAACACGCTGGTGCCCAAATAACCGTCAATGTCCTTACTGAAGTAAGCCAGCGCAGCATAGCTTCCTTCCTCGTAATACCATTCCAGCGACAAGTCGACGTTTTCTGAGGTGTAAGGTGCTAGCAGCGGGTTGCTACCGGAGCCACTTAAACCATCGATTTGACCGTCACCATAGCTGGTCAGCGGGCTCATCTCGTTCAGTTCGGGGCGAGTCATGGAGCGTGAAATCGCACCGCGGCCTACCAGAGTGTCTGTAAAGTTGATATTGGCATTCAGGCTGGGTAGCCAGTCCTGATAGCTGTTGGTGATCTCCACTGGAACATAGTCGTCGGAGTACACAGCAAAGACCTTGTTAGGCTCATTCTGTGAAGGTAACAGATCTAGCAGGGCAATCTGTTTGCCGCTGGAGGTGCTTTGGGTATCCACATAACGCATACCGGCCACCAGGCTCCAGGGCATATCGCCTACTTCGCCTTCCAGTTTGAAGTCGGCATACAGAGCCAGCACTTCTTCATTCACTTCATAGGCGGACTGGTCTGGCACTATGCCGAAACCGTTGCGGCTGAATACCGCTTTAGCCGCTTCGGGATCATCGAGCAGTGCAATCACTTCGTCGCGGCTCAGATAGGCCATGATCTCGTCGGTGTTAAAGGTCGGCCACTGGTTAACCGGGGTACCTGAGGCACCAGACAGGAAGCCGTCGGCATCAAACAAGTTGAACAAAGAGTCAGGCAGCGGCACACGCACGCTGTTATCTGCATAGATCCAGGACAGTGGGCCTTCGGTTTCACCATAGACCTTATTCAAAGTACGGTCTGAATAATGGGCACCGAAGCGCACTTCCACCAGCGGACCGGCTTCCAGATACAAACGGTTATCCAGCTTAGTACCGAAAACCTCGTCTTCCAGCTTGGTGCCTTGCAACGAAGTCCAGCCAGCGGTCAGGGTATCGCCGGCTTGTAACTGATCGAAGGTCATGGTGGGCACTTGCTGGCCCTGCTGGCGGTCATAAGAGAAGGTGCCAGGACGGCCCACAACTACATCAGACCAACCTTTACCCGGATCGGACTCAGCTTTGGACGCACTGATATCCAGTTCCATACGCCAGTTGTCTGTAGCTTGCCATTCAGCATTAAAGCCGTAGGCATCCAGACTGCTGGAGGCATCAGACTGACGCGCCATAGACTCTACATACACATCGACGAAGTCGGCATAAATCAGGGTATTGTTTTCATCCAGCACCGGATTACGCACGTTGCCAGGGGTAAACCAGGAAGGATAAATATCCTGTCTGCCCTTCACATCATAGGTTGAGTGCATGTAATCCAGGGTCATGGTCAGATCTTCAGTTGGCGCATACTGGGCCACAAAGGTACCGCTTAAACGCTCTCTGTCTTCGCTTTGTACTATCTGATCATAGTTACGCGGGAAATAGATTTCGCCATAGTTCTGGCCGTCCAGATCACTGGTAGTCTTGAAATAGTAAGCAGTGTTAGCTTCTTCATAACGGCTTTCACGTTGGTAGCTGGCCAAAGACACCAACACACCAAATTTGTCGTCGTTAAAGGTATTGCTGATAACCCCAGATAACTGCGGCTTAGTTTTGCCGGTCATGTCATCGTACAGGGCCTTGGCACTGGCAACAGCCTGAAAACCTTTATTGTCAAAGGGGCGCATGGTGGTGATATTAATGGTCGCACCTATGGCCCCTTCCTGCAGCTCGCCTGATTGGGTTTTATATACTTCGGCGCCGTTGATAAGCTCGGTGGGCAGAATATCAAAACTAAATGCACGTCCACCTGGCGTACCTTCCCAGCTCATGGAGGAAGGATCGCCCACAGTCGCCAGCATCCGGCCGTTCAAGAGTACGGCGTTAAATTCCGGGCCCATCCCCCGCACCGTGACCAGTTGGCCTTCACCGCCTTCGCGGTCAATAGATACGCCGGTAATACGCTGTAATGATTCGGCAACGTTCTGGTCGGGAAACTTACCAATGTCCTCGGCTGAAATCGCGTCTACCACGTTGGCGCTTTCGCGCTTAATGTCCATGGAACGAATCAGACTTCCCTTAATCCCTTTGACATTAATGACTTCAACCTGTGCATCCTCACCTTGCAGGGCCTGGTCTTGCGCCATGGCAGGTAATGCCAGGCCCAGATTACAGGCCACCAACATGGGCAAGTACGCGAGTTTAGGTTTTCCAGCTAGCATGCTTATACCTCGTGCTTTAAATGAGTCCAAGTTTGTTGTTGTTCAGTTTCATGTGGAAGAAGGACATCGATGCTACGTCAGTAACAATACCATCACATTAAAACTATTTATAATATAAATAACTCAATTTCATTTTACAAACAATTAACAGAAGAAATTTCATGCAAATTCATTTGAGCGAGACACCCTTTGCCGTGAAAGCCCATGCACAAAGGCGATACAAGCCATCGACAAACAGGATGAATTTTCATATTGCATTATTTATAGTATAAAATGAAGCATCAAAAATAAGCACCGTCTTCCCTTGCCTCTTTGATGAGTGAAATGCAGGGTGGCAGATTGCGAGGAATCATATGTTCAGGACTACGTTATTGAAGCGCAGCGGTTTAGGATTATTGCTGACCACCAGTCTGCTATCTGGCTGCAGTCTGCACCAACAAGGTTTAGAAACCTTATCTGCACCACAACAGACCAAACTGGACCGCCACGGCAGTCCAGATGCCATGCGCATGCTGGATCAATTTGGCAACCAACGCTTTAATCCCTTGTTTGATCTGGGCGCCTGGCATGGGTTCTTGCAGCCCAGCAAAGTATCGGAGTATGGCACCTTTAATGGGCCAATGATTATCGCCGAGGAATACGGCCTCTATCTGGCCAGCCAGCTTGAGAAGCTGCAAATTGTCGATACTACCAGCGGCAAAGCATACCGTTACGAAGACGCCATAGTCCGCCTGGATGAGCAGGATGGACACCTCCAGCAGCACTACCAATGGTCGGATCTGACCCTGGTTCTGACTCTGGACTTCGTGACGCCACGCACAGCTTTGGTCAGCACCCAGTTGGTTAACAAACAAGACAAGCCAAGAAACCTTCAGCTTCACTGGCAAGGACAACTGCTGACAGACTGGCAAAAGGACCAAGCTGTCAGCGACCAGTACCCCTCCTGGCAACGCGGTCTTTCGGTCAATTCGAAAGAGGTAAATATTGCCCTGGGCGCGCAGCGCAGCACCTGGAATATGATGCTGTCCGGCACAAGCCTTTATCAGATCCGACGCTCTGTTAATGCCCAAAGTCAGGTGCACGGCGAGCTGGCCTATCAAGCTGAAACCAGCCTTTCCCTGGCTGGCAACCAACAGCAAACTTTGTACACCAGCCATAGCTATGTGCATGATGAACAGGAATGGCAAACCGAAGAGGCGCGTCTGAATCAGGTGTTTGATGCACCGCAGCAAGCCATCAAACAAAGCCGTGAACGTTGGCAGGCATACCGTAACTTAGGGTTACGTACCGATTCACTACTACCGGCCAGCCTGGCCGAGAAAGCCATGCAAACCTTATTGGGCAACTGGCGTGGCCATGCTGGTGCGCTAAAACATGATGTGGTTACCCCCTCGGTCACCGCCCGCTGGTTTAACGGTGCCTGGGCCTGGGATAGCTGGAAACACGCCGCCGCCATGGCACACTTTGCCCCACAGGTGGCTAAAGACAACATTCTGGCCATGTTCGACTATCAGGTGCAAAGCACGGATAGCCTTCGTCCCCATGATGCAGGCATGGTCATTGATGCAATCTTTTACAACAAAGACGGCCAGCGTGGTGGTGACGGCGGCAACTGGAATGAGCGCAATACCAAGCCGCCGCTGGCGAGTTGGGCAGTGTGGGAGCTATACCAAGCCACAGCTGACAAGACGCTAATTGAACAGCTCTACCCCAAACTGGTGGCGTACCATCAGTGGTGGTACAAAAATCGTGACCATAATCAGAATGGGTTGGCCGAATACGGTGCCACAGCCCACCCTTTACATAACGACAGTCAGGGCAATATACGCTTTGATATCAAACCGCAAGCTGACTCCACACTTGCACAAGGTATCCATGCAACATGTCAGAGCAAAGCGGACGGCTGGTACCAATGCGCGGGGGCCGACCTTTACGAACAGGTGCTGACATCCGGTCAGTATCTGGAGCTTGATATCGGCGCCCAGCACGGTGCCGGATGGGAGTCTGGTATGGATAATGCTGCGCGTTTTGGCTTTATCAACCAAGAACAACTGCAAGCGTATGCCAAGACGCATTATCAGGGCGATATCAAGCAAGCCAGGCAAGACTGGCAAGTGCGTTTTTTTGAAAACCACAATGCGGATGGACAACTGCTGGGTTTTTCCATCGATCAGGAGTCCGTTGAACTCAACGCTTATCTGGCAATGGAGAAAGGCTTACTGGCCAAGATGGCCTCCTTACTTGGACTGACAGCGCAAGCCGGGCAATGGCAGCAGCAAAGCCAGCAACTGGCTCAGAAGGTCAATCAGTGCTTCTTCGATACGCAAAGTGGCTTCTACTACGACAGGCAAATTGGCCTGAGTGAGCAGGATGACTCGGGTTGTGGCGGCAAACTACTGACCGCCAGGGGCCGCGGACCAGAAGGCTGGTCACCGCTATGGGCTGACATTGCCGACCAGCAGCGGGCCGACCAGGTTGCCAAGGTTATGCTATCCACCAGCGAATTTAACAGCCATATTCCCCTTGGCACAGCCGCCCTCAGCAACCCGGCTTATCATCCGGATATTTACTGGCGCGGCCGGGTGTGGCTGGATCAATGGTATTTTGGTGTGATGGCACTGGACAAATACGGCTATCACAACCAAGCCCGAGAGCTGGCTTTGCGATTAATTCACCATGCCGACGGCCTGCTTGAAGAGGGGGCCATTCGGGAAAACTACCATCCCCTGAGCGGGGCGGTGCAAGGCGCGAGCAATTTCAGTTGGAGCGCCGCGCACTTGTACCTGATGTACCGGCAGTTAGCCAAACAAGACTAGCCAGGGGTTAACCTTGCCCTGCGGTTTGCAGGGCAAGCTCCAGGTTATCCTGCCCCCAGAATGGCTCCTGCCCCACCATAAAGAATGGTGCGCCAAATATGCCCTGGCGCACCGCTTGCTGATTCACCACTTGCAACTTGGCCTTGCTTTCCGGGCTTTGCGCCTGTGCGATGATCGCTTCGGCATCCAATCCCAAGTCGCTCAGGATCTGACTGACTACCTCGGGATCAGCAATATTCTTGTCCTGCACAAAATTGCTTTGAAATACCGCGGTGACAAACCCGCTGAGCCACTGTGCGTCTTCATACCAACAAGCAATGCGAGCGGCAAGCACGCTATTTTGCGGAAAACGGGATGGTTTAAAGTAAGGCAATGCATGGCGTGCGCACACCCGCTCTATGTCACGCCACATGTAGTTGCCTTTGGCAGTAAATAAATTAAACGGCGAGTCCTGCCAGCCCTGGGCTTTAAAAATGGGGCCAAGCAAAAATGCGTGCCAACGCAGGGTGATATTGTGCTCTGCGGCGAGCGCTTCAATGCGCATCACAGCGGGATAGCTATAGGTACTGGCAAAATCAAACCAGAAATCCACAGGGGTCATTCCATTTACCTTTTCGGGCTGTCTGTCCCCAAAATATGGTCTGCCCTGGCAACCATGTAAAGGCAGTTATCAATACCGATGGATGGACCCGGATACTCGACATATGCAAAGCCCAGCGCCTCATAGCATCGGCGCGCTGTGGTATTGTCTGTCAGAACAAACAAAGACACCTCGCCGACCTGCAAAGCGCGGCTCCCCAACCTGACCAATTCCCGCACTAACAGCTTAGCCAGCCCTCTGCCACGATAGGCCGGGCTAATGACTAAACGCCCCAGGTGACAACGCCCTTCACGTAAATAGTACTGGCCAAACCCCTGCACTTCGCCATTCGCTGCGACCAAAGCCCAACTGGGCAGTTCCGCCAACCGCACATCCCGGCTGAAAAGCGCCAAATCAAAAGGAAAGGTCATACCCGGCCCACCCCAGGTCATCAGGCTGACCTGGCTGTCAAACCAGGCCATCATGTTGGTCAAATGCGCTTGTGTAGCGGGAACTAACGGCATGCTGCTTGTCCTTCTTGGTGATCATCAGCGCATACTCACACAACCGGTAAAAATAGAAAAGCCGCCAGAGCGGCGGCTTAAGGTGATGAGCTCAGATTCAGAAGCTAACGCTCACTTCGTCTGAGCAGGTATCACTGGCATCACAGACCTGATACACAAATTGCGTACCCACAACGCGGCGTTCGCGGTCACGGTAAACACCGGTGTTGTCGACCGTAGCGATTTTCACGCCATTGCGGTAAATATCCACCTGCGCGGCCGGTGACCCGCTATAGGCCAAATCAACCCGCAAATAGCCAAGTCCGGTCAGATAAGCCCGCTCGACTTCCAGACTAATCTCGCTATCAGACACCGTGACTTCCATACTGTGGCTGTCGGTCTGCCCTTCACTGTCTGTCACTGTCAGGGTGACTTGATAAGTACCGGAAGCACCGTACAGATGCACAGGGTTTTGTGCGTCGCTGCTGTTACCGTCGCCAAAATCCCAGCTCCAACTGACAATATCATTGTTGGAATCTGTGCTGGCGTCAGTGAAACTCACCTGCAAACCGTTACTCTCGGCACTGAAGGCAGCCTGAGGCGGAGCCGGCAGTACTTCACCAATGCCGGTGATGGTCAGCGACCAGCGATTCAGCGTCCCCACATCTCTGGACGCGTTGTCTGACACGCTCAGAGTCCAGTCACCGGTTGCCACTTCACCATTAAACACATCCAGGGGGAAATTGCGGTCGATATCATCCTCACCACTGCCGGTACGATTATGCAACACCGCTTCGGTGCCCGCTGGCGAGGTAAGTTTTACGATCAAATCACCTGACCAGGTATGGGTGATATTCACATAAGCATCAGTTCCAAACACGGTGATGTCGTCTGGAATACTGATCACCGAGGTAATGCCAGCAGCATCGTTATCAGGGATAGGCTGGGCGTCTTCATTAGTGTAGGTGAAGTCTGTCAGTCCCTGCGGCAATAAGGTCAAAGCGACCACCTGGCTTTTTTCCAGCTCGCCGCTGTTACCGGTTACACTGAACTCGTAGTCACCCCATTGAGTTTCAGCCGTTGTGGCGACATCCAGCATAAAGGTATCACCCGGTGATACCGTGCTGGCCGATAAGCTCGCTCCCGCCAGTGGCGAGTCCAGGCTGAGCGTCACACTGCCATCCCAGTCAGCCACAGAACTCACGCTGAACTCGTAGCTGGCCGTCTCCCCTGCGGTTATGGTGGTACTGCGCGGTGATACAGACAAACGGAATCCCGGCGCAGGGTCGGCCGCCTCCACCGCATTTAACAGATTCAGACGCTTGCCGGAGACAATCTTTCCTTGCATATCGGCGTTATCATCACCGCTGTCCATCAGCAGTTGTTTCACTTCCAGCGCGCTCAGACCTGGGTTCACCGCCAGCACCAATGCTGCCGCCCCGGCAACATGGGGAGACGCCATTGATGTACCCGATGCACTGCCATAGCCACCTGGCAAAGTGGATAGGATGTCAGAGCCTGGCGCAGCCAGGTCGACGCTGGTCAATCCCCAGTTTGAAAACCACGAAATCCCGTCATTGTGGTTGGTGCTGGCAACCGACAAAATAGATTCATGCTCGTAATTGGAAGGATAGTGAGGGCTAACATCATTGTTGCTGGTATCGTTACCGGCCGCCGCCACAAATAAGATATCCGCCTGTTCTGAAGCCGTAATGGCATCGCGTAGGGCCTGCTCTTCAGGACCGCCACCCCAGCTATTATTTAGCACCCGCACATTGTGGCCGGCATTCTTCAGAGCCACAAAATAGTCAACACACTGAATCGCATCGGCGGTACTACCAAAACCGTCTGCAGCCAGGAATTTACATCCCACCAGTGATACCTGATGGTTAACCCCGACCACACCGACGCTGTTGTTGCCCTCGGCCCCCACAGTACCAGCGACATGGGAACCATGACCGTGGTCATCCATAGGGTCACCGTTGTCTAAAATACTGTTAATCCCATGGACATCGTCTATGTAGCCATTGCCGTCGTTATCCACACCATCGCCGGGAATCTCGCCGGGGTTGCTCCACATATTGCCAACCAGATCCGGGTGCGTGTAGTCCACACCGGTATCAATGACGCCAACAATAACATCGCGACTGCCGGTTGAAATATCCCAGGCTTCAGGCGCATCAATATCGGCATCGGGGGTGCCCCCGGTTTGTCCCTCATTATGCAGACCCCATAGCTCACTAAATCGTCCATCGTCAGGTACACCTAAGGCGCGAACTTTGTAGTTGGGCTGTGCATAGCTGACCGCCGGATGCTTCTCCAGCTTTTCCAGCGCGACCTTTACAGACATGCCGCGTAGATCAAACTTGGCCATGCGACCGGCCAGCAAATGTTTAAATCTGTCGTCGACCTCGTCCAGATTACTGTCACTGATAGTGGCGGCCACCAAGCCTCTTACGGCACGGCGATCGGCCAGACTGGCCTTTTCCTTGTAAACCACAATCAGTGAATCCGGCGCATAGCCTGAGACCTGTTGAATATCCACAGAGGCGTTGGCCAACATTGGCAAAAGTGCCAATGAAAGAGCAGAAAGTTTGTATTTCATGGTTGGAATCCATCTTAGCTTTTTCCTTAAAACCGGCTAACGCCGGCGCCTGAAGGATTCTCCATGTCACTATCGGGAATTTTCGCAACGCTTCCAGAATTAGCAGAGTCAAACACGAGGTGCCAGTCAAACCGGCAAAAACACGACTTTTGCATGAGTTACCTCATTCTATTCACACATAACTAGTACTTATGCATGAATTCTTCTCTAGCACTTTTGTATGAGATTAACTGGTTGATGAGATGAGAAAACCCATTAGCAGGGGTGCAAACGAAGGCAGCGAGCGGTGCAGAAAAGTTAAGCTTTATTGGTGATATTCATCCTCTGGCAAACCCCCTAGAGTGAACTGGCGAACGTATCAAGTTAGTAGCACCACAATATGAAAACCAATAAAAACAACAATGCATTCAGGGAATTAGTCAGGTCACCAGGCCTGGGCTTTGGGGCATTTTGGCTGGCTTTCAGCACAATTGTGCACGCACAGGATCTACTCTCTGGTACTGATTTGCAGGACTCTCCTCTGTCAATCAGCCTATCGACATCGGTTCAACACCAGACCAATACCCTGGTACTTGGCCAATACGGAATTTTCAACAACGCAACAATCAGCCAGAGCGCTAATGGCGGTAACCAAGTTGCCTTACTGCAGCAGGGGGACAGTAATGTCGCCAACATTTTGCAGCAAGGAACGGATAACGCCGTCAACGCGCAGCAGTGGGGGCAAGGCAATCAATTGGACGTCATCCAACAAGGCAATGCCAACACAGCCAATATCTGGCAGAGCGGTGAGCAGCAGTTTCGGGTTCACCAGATAGGAAGCAACATGGTGGTCAACGTCTATCAACGCTGACCCCGGAAAAACAATTTGGAGAATAAGGTGAAAATCCAAAAAACCCTACTAACATGCGCCATTCTCAGTGCCCTCGGGGCCAGTCAGATGGCAATGGCCGATGACAGCAAAAGTACGGATGTCGTGATCAAAACCGACATCGTTGCTGACGCGGTCGGTAACGTTATTCAACTTACGCAAATCGCCACCGGCGGTGCCAGCCAAGGCAACAACGTTAGCTTGTTCCAGGAAGGTGACGTCAATGGCTTAGCCCTCACGGTAGAAGGTGATGCCAACCAAGCCGAGGTAACCCAGGTTGGCACCGAAAACCTCAGTGTCAGTACCTTAACGGGTGAAGCAAACTCCCTCAGTCTCAGCCAGATGGGTAACGAAAATGCCGCTGAAGTAGTGGTCACCGGTGACGGTAATGAGCTGAACATTACCCAGAATGAAGACATCGGCTATCTGGGCATTACCAACGAAGCCCAGGCTATTGTCACAGGCAATGACAACCATATCAGTATCGACCAGGGTGAAGGTGGTCAGTGGGGGTATGTGAAAAACCTGCAAGGCGCAGGCAATGACATCAGCATACTGCAAACCGGTGAATGGAACGAAACCCATTTAGATGCGCTGACGGGTGATGCCAACACCGTGGATATAGAACAGGATGGCTATTGGAACGTCAGCCGGGTGCGGGACCTGCAAGGCGACGGCAATGAAATTGAAGCCGTGCAGGACGGTCGTCGCAACCAGTTCACCTTATCTATGCTGCAGGGTGAAGATAATAATATCGAGATTGACCAGGATGGTGAGTATAACTCTGTCACCCTGGATGAAATTCTCGGTAGCGGCAATGACATCAGCATTGATCAAAACGGCGATGAAAACAGCGCCACTTCGGCGTTATTCACCGGCGATAACAATGACGTGATGGTCAACCAAACCGGCGACATGAATGTGGCCCAGTTTGAACTGATTGGTGAAGACAATGACTTTAACCTGATGCAGATAGGCACCGGCAATGATGCCTACATGGGTGTAATTGGCTCAGGCAATGACTTTACCACAGTACAAAATGGCGATGCCAACCAAAGCCATATGGTGAATTTCAACGGCAACGACAATAACGTCACCATCAACCAAAGCGGTGATGAAAACGTGGCTGTGGTGCAAGCCTCCTACCCCGATTTCAGCCTCACTACGGATGACAACGACATCAACCTGATGCAGGACGGCAACATGAACGATGCCGTAGTCAACATCAGCACCCTGCTCAACAGCAATAACAACCAAGTGGATATCGCCCAGAATGGCGACCTGAACGCACTGGATTTGTTGATTGAAGGCAGCAATCACCTCATTGACATCCTTCAGGAAGGCAATGAAAACATGGTGGTGGGTGAAGGTGGCAGCGCCATGCTAATAGGCGGTGATTCGGTGCAGTTATCCATCAGTCAGGTTGGCAATGGCAATATTGTTGAAGGCGCCGTGATCAGCAATGGCGGCAGTATCAGTATTGCCCAGGTGGGCGACTGGAACACCGCCACTATAGTTCAGCAATAGCGCGTGGAGGAGCGGGCCAAAGAGCTTTCTCGGCGGCCCGCCATTTTATGTTTTTGCCAAGATGTTTACTGCTACTGGCGCTTTGCAGCTTGCCCAGACCAAGCTTTGCCGAGGTCGAACTCGGTGGCTTGATGCTGGATAACACCTTCAGCCGTTTTGGCCGGGAGTTCTATCAGCAATTCAGTCGGCTCTGGCAGGATGTGCCACAAACCCAAAGCTTTAATGTTGTGGTTAAAGAGCAGGTGGTGCCGCGCGCTGGCACTCGCCTCACAGTGCAGTTGAACAATCAGGTTATCTATATCACCTACATGGGGCGGCGACAGTCTCCCATGGAAGACAAGGTTGAAGAGGCCATGCTGGCCCTGCTGCAAGCCATGGCTAATGCCAGATTTGACAGCAGCAGCCAGGATATGGCCGACAACGGATGGTAAACCAATGAACAAATTCACCTTAACCGCAATCTCGCTTAGCCTGATTGCCAGTCACAGTATCGCCACCGAGCTGGTATACACGCCAATCAATCCCAGCTTTGGGGGTAACCCCCTCAACGGCAGTCTGTTAATGGGCAAAGCTCAGGCCCAGAACAAACACAAAGATCATATTGAAGAACGCAGTTACGCTGAGAAATTTCAGGAATCCCTGGAACGGGCATATATCAATAAAATGGTGCGCGAAATAACGGATTTAGCCTTTGGTGAAGACGTTGACGATAGCGTGTTTAATCAGGACTCGGTGTTTGTCAGTGGCGATTATGAAATTCAAATTCTGACCAGTAACAGCGACAGTATCACAGTGCAGATCACCCATTTACTCAATGGTGAAATCACTGTGATTGAAGTCCCCAAGTTTGGATAAGCCCATGTTGCGTCTACTTTGCCTGGCGGCTTTGCTGTCTTTGATGGGATGCAGCAGTCTAGGACCCTTGTTTCCGCCGGACGAACAACCGGCCGTGGCCCTCAGCCCCACTGATAACTATCAGGATTTGTTGGCCTTACCAGCGCCCAAGGGCATGATTCCTGTGTCTGTGTATGCCTTTCGCGATCAGACCGGGCAATACAAACCCCAGGCCAATGTCAGTTCCTTTTCCACCGCAGTAACACAAGGTGCCACGTCAATACTGATGCAGGCACTGGCCGATTCCAACTGGTTCTTACCGGTGGAACGTGAGGGTCTGCAGAACATTCTGACCGAACGTAAAATTATCCGCGCCGGCTTGCAGGCTGACGGCAAAGAAGAGAAGGATGAGCTGCCTCCCCTTACTACCGCAAAACTACTGCTGGAAGGCGGGATCATCAGCTACGACTCGAATGTGCGCACCGGGGGCTTTGGTGCCGAGTACTTTGGTATTGGTGCATCCGAGTTGTACCGGGAAGACCAGATATCCGTCTACCTGCGAGCTATTGATGTGCGTACCGGTCAGGTGCTGCTGTCGGTATCCACCAGCAAAACTGTATTGAGTCAGGAAATGCGAGCCGGCTTTTTCCGCTACGTCAGCTTTAAACGCCTGGCCGAAGCCGAGGGCGGTTTTACTACCAATGAGCCCATGCATATCTGTGTAAAACAAGCCATTGAGAAAGCCCTGACCGACTTAGTGCACAAAGGAATAGATAAAAAAGTGTGGGCCGCTGCACAAAGCTAAGACTCTCGTATCCCTTAGTGTGCTTCGCGGCCTTAGTGGTAAGAAAACAAATACTCCATAGCACAGTGATTAACTGCGCACACCATATTCAAAGTTACAGGTACCGAACATCAAGTAGGTACGCATTGGGGTCAGCTGAATAACATCAGCCTTACCCAGTTGATCCTGCTCGGTACGCCTTTCCACCTGCAAATAGTAAGACCAGGTTTTATCCGCTTTGGGTGTCAGTGTCAGATACACTGACTCTTTTAATTCCCAGGAGCCTTGATGCCAGTCTGCTTCAAAAGGTACCTCTGCAACGGGTTGAATACGAAAAGTGTTATCAGAAAAAAGTTGCAGTCTTGGTGCTTTATCACAACCCACACTCTGGTAAAGGAAACTTAGGTTTTCAGGGGCAGTGGGGTTGGCGGGGTCAACCCCATCCGGTAGCAAGAATAAGCCCATACTGTCCTTGGTATACCAGTGGTTACCTTTAACCATGGCGGATATATTATTAACGTACCATCCCTGCTCGGCTGCCACGCCAAGCACGGTATCCAGTTTACTCACGTCGTTGAGCATTAAAGAATAAATCAAAGAGGATTGCTGTATGTCGCCAGGGAAGTTCAGGTTATTCACCTCCACCTGGTACCCAGCTGCTTTCAAGGCCTCACTCACGCTGTTAATTTGTTCTGGTTGCAGGTAGCGTCCATACAAATGCACTTGGGTTTTGGCGCAGCCAGTTAACACCAGGGTAAACAAAAACAGTAACATTCCTTTCATTACCTATCCTTCAAATAGCACTAATACTGCGCACATAGGAAAGGTAACTTACTTTATAAATCAGACAGTTGTCTACAGTTAGGGCTACATCAAAATTTGCATCGGCAAATGCTGCTGTACCCAACTGAGTAGCTCCAGACGGTTGCGGCAGTGGGTTTTTCTGAACACGCTATACAGGTGTGTTTTCACCGTGTTAGTGCTGATATGCAGTTGGTTGGCAATTTCTTTATTCTGCGCGCCGCTGGACAGCATACGCACAATGGTCATTTCACGTTTGGTCAGGGCATCAAATTCCTCATCCAGGGTTTGCCTGTTAAGCCCCACTTGCGGCGCACATTTAAGTAAAGTTTGCAGTGCCCTGTCCATAGCCTCTCGTCTAAACCAGCGCTGCTTGTCCAATAGCAGTCCTATACCTTTGAGGATCAAATCCGGCGGATCTTCCCGGTAGAACACACCATCAATACCGGCCAGCAAGGTCAGGGTCTCACATATCCCATTCCTGTCAGCATTAAACAAAGCAACTCTGTGGCTGGTTGCCAAATCCAGCAAATAGCCGGGCAACATTTCACCCCAGTAGGCTTGCTGAATATTGAAAAACAACAGATCAAACTGACCAGGATTTTGAATCATGGCGGGATCAAAAACCTGATGAATAGTGACGGGGCAGGTTTGTAATAATCGTAAGAAAACATCACTGTTTTGAGCTTGTTGTGCAGCGTGATTTAAGTGCACAACCTGCAGCGAATATGTATCCATATTCATACATCACCTCGTCCTTGAGTGATTTTTGTAACCCTTTGATTTTATACTGGTACAAGGATAAAACCTTGTCAAGAAAGTAAAAGACAAAGCCTAAAATCGTGACGAATAGGTATAAAAAACACAAAAAGCATTATTAGATAATGGCAAGCAAAGATGTTTGGCAACAGATTGATTGACGAAATAGCAACATTCGTCAAGTGCACTAAACTCTTTGTTATCCGGTCTGTTAACTGTTCAATGTCAGATGTTTAAAGCAGCTCCACCCCCTGCCCTGCTGTTGATTCTGATACTTTGGCTCTTGTGGGCGATACCTTGCGATGCCGTCGAAGTCAGCTATCGGTATCAGGGGCAGATACATAAAGTGATCGGAACGCGCAATGCGGAAGGCTACCTGTTTATGCATCAGGATGGACAGCTAGTTAAGGCTGCCACATTGGATTGGCCGCCCTATATAGGCGAAACGCTTTGCCTACATGGCTGGGTGCAGCAATTGACCGTTGCCTTGCTGCATAGCCAAGGCTACAGCATACAATCCAAGTTTTTACCCTGGGCACGGGCCGTTAGGGAAGTTGAGTCAGGCAAAAGTGACCTGCTTTACCCAGAGTATTGGATTGAAGAGCGCGCGCCATCGGATGTTTACCCCAATACTCTGCGACTTGCGCACGTGCAACTAAGTAACCCCTTTCCCGGCGGGAATATTGCATTTATGCAGAGAAAAAGTGATCCGGTGCGGTTTGATGGCGATCTAAGTAGCTTACAAAATCAGATAATCGGCGTGGTCAGAGGGTACCAGAATACCCCGGAATTCGACCGGCTGATGGATGATGGTTACTTTACAGTTGTAGAGGCGAACAATGACCTGCAAATGGCGCGCATGCTGTTAGCCGGGCGGGTTAATCTGATAATCGGAGATCCACAGGTCATTTTTTATAACCTCAGTCAGGCCCAACGCCCTTGGTTAAGTACTACAGACAATCTTAGCCAATTGGAAGTAGTAGAGCCGCTGCTCAAGCACAGTCCGTTGTACTTTGCAGTCAGTCGCAAAAGCGAACTGGCAGATAAGCTGTTAGCCAAGATTAATCATGCACTGGCTGAATTTAGCCAAAGTGGGGAGCTGGTCAGGCTGATAGAACAGACCTTTGAGCAATGTGCAGCAACAGCTGATAATCAAAGGTAAATACTTGATACGCATCATGGCAGTTAACCCGGCTTAACGATATGCTATAAAATCTGTGATCAGCAAGGAATACTTATGCAAGTCAAAGACATTATGACCAGTAATTTGCATACCCTAACGCAATCAGCCACCCTGCATGATGCGCATAATATGAGTCGTGAATTTGGTATTCGGCATATCCCGATTGTCGATGTACTGACTGGCAAGTACATGGCTATCGTCACCCAGAAGGCGTTGATTTCAAAAGTAATGAAACTGGCAAATCTATATGGTCAGGAACGTCTTAGCGAGCAAGAACAACTGGTGCCCATTATGGATGTAGCCATCAAAGACGGCGACACTGCCCTTGCCAACCAACCATTGCTGGAAGTGGCAGAGTATTTCGTCAACTACAAACACGGTTGCCTGCCGGTGGTAGATACCGAAGGCAAACTGGAAGGCATACTGACCTCTTCTGATTTCGTCAAGCTGGCCATTAAGCTGCTAAAACAAGCTTAGTCCGACGGTATTAAAGAGAAAAAGCCACCCAAAGGTGGCTTTTTTAGTCATTAAACTACTGTTAGGAAGATAACTCGGCTTTTAACCTTTCGTGGCTGACCTTTTCCGACTCCACGTATTTGCCCCATTGCTGGGCCATACGTTTGGCACTGTCAAACTTCTCAGCCTTGGCCAATTCGTTCAGGGCATCATTAAAGCGCTGCTTATTAAAGTACGCCATACCCAGCACCAAATGCGCCATACCCTGGTTACGCAGGCCGCCTTTTTGCAGCGCGGCCATAGTGGCATCAATGGCATTGTCGAACTTTTCCTGATTGAGGTACATCTGCCCCAACTGAGCATCTAGTTCGCCATCATCGGACAACTTAGCCGCCGCGGTTAATACCGGAATCGCCTTGTCATCATTTTTAGCCAGCGCCCAGCAGTTAGCTGCAAACTTCAGGTTACGCAGGTTACGCTCCAGCACACCGTCGTTCATGGCCTGTTCCATCAGTCTGGCACCTTTCACCGGAACCTGATGGTAGTAGTAGAGCTGGGCCAGGTTGAAGACATCAGAGCCAGAGGTGATATACCCCTGCTGATAGGCGGCTTCCAAAATGGCTAACTGCTTTTTCTCTTCACCTAACTCGCCATACATGCCGGCAAGCTGCGTCCAGTATTTGCCGTCATTGTAGTGTCTGACCATTTTGATCAGCACATCCTTAACTTTGCCTGGCTGTTTGAGTTCATAGAAAATAGCTCGCTGCAGCACATACCAGTTTTCTTCCGGTACTTTGCCTTCTTTTTCCACCATCTCCACGGCCTGATTGATAAAGCGCGACGCCCGCTCGTAATCCTTAAGCTGGTACATGGCCTGGGCTTTGATCAGGAAGTTTTTGGCGGGTATCTCGCCCTGATTCAAGGCTTCCCAGCGTTCCAAAAACGCCAGGGTTTTGTCGTAGTTGCCCTGCATCATGTGCAGTTGGGCCAGGCTGAACAAGGTCGACAATTCAAACGACTCGGGTATAGGCTGCTGCTCCACAACCTGCTCGAAAGCCTCAATGGCTTTGTCATACTGTTCAGCGTTGTAATGAATAAAACCGAAAAAGTTATACATCATGGCCAGCTCATAGCTGTTCATGGAGCTGGACTTGCTCTTAACGTTTTCCAGTGCTTCCAATGCTTCGGTTATCTTATCTTCATCGGCTAGGGTCTGAGCACGGGCCAACTGTTCATACACTTTGGCACGCAGCGCCGGAGTACGACGTGTCTTGCGTTCATCCTGCTTTTCCTGCGCCTGCGCCATACCTTGCTGGCTGACACTGGGCAGTACATATACAGTCGATGTCAGCAGCGCCAGGGCTACCAGCTGGCTGATTGTTTTCTTTGCAAACATGGCCTTCACCTTAACCATCGATCTGGAAGGTTATGCGGTTTTGAACGCCCGCAACTTCGCTGGCTTCACCATTCACAACCCTTGGCTTGTACTTAAACTTCATCGCAGCATCCATGGCTGCCTGTTCAAAGATCCCTTCCGGATTGGCTTCCACCACCACTGGATCTCTGACCGTACCGGCCTTAGTTACCGTGAATTCCACTATCACATAGCCTTCGATTCCACGCTGTAGTGCTCGTCTGGGATAGACAGGTGCGACCTTAACAATCGGCAGGTATTCACCATCACCACCTTCCAAGGCCAAACCGCCGGATAGCGCCATGTCTGAGCCAATATCGGCCGAGAAGTCCATGCCACCACTGCCTTCGGCATTGGGGGTGGGAGAGTCCATCTGCGGCTGCTGCATCTGTGGCGGCGGCTCTTCCGGCTTAGGCGGCTTCTTGGGTTTGCGGTCTTTTTTCTCGACCTGCTCTTCTTCTTTGACCCGCACAAAATCCAGCACCGAACCCACAGGTGGGTCGGTTAATGCGCTGCCACCACTTTTGATCAGCGATTGCATCAGAAAGAATAAGCTCAGGGTGACGATTGCCGAGAGCACCAAGGCAATCATCAGTCTGCCGAACATTGAGCTGCTGCCCGGCGCGGTAATAGTTGCATTAGCCATGCATCACTCCTGACTGAGAGTTAACGGCTTGCCTGAAAAATTGCACCGCCACTTACTCCTGGGCTGCAATAGAGACATCGAACACACCAGCGGCTCTGGACGCATCCATTACCTTGATCAGGGTCTCGGTGGTGGCCTTCTTATCCGCCTGGATCACCACGCTGCCCTGCGGGTTTTCGGCGTACAGACGTTCAATGTTGGCCTGCACCGCACGCTCGTCAATGCGACGCTTGTTGATCCAGATTTCATTTTTGTCACTGATAGCGATCAGGATGTTGGCGCGGTCTTTTTTCACTGCGGTGGCCGCTTCCGGACGGTTCACATCGATACCGGCTTCTTTAACGAAAGAGGCGGTCACAATGAAGAAGATCAACATGATAAAAACCACGTCCAGCATCGGGGTCAGGTCGATGGTGGCTTCTTCTTCGTCTACCAGATTCTGAAAATGCTGTTTCATAGTATTCTCTTAAAATGTCTGTGCTGGGCAGGCAGTCATCAGGCTTGCTGACGACTGGCTGCAACTGGCTCATGATCTAAGGTCATGGCGTCTTCAATATGCATTTTTTCGGTCTTGCTGATACGGGTTAACCAGGTAGAGGCAAATACCCCTGACAGCGCGCCCACCATGCCGGCCATGGTCGGGATAGTCGCCTTGGACACCCCGGATGCCATGGAACGGGCATTGCCCGAGCCGGAAATGGCCATCACGTCAAACACCTCGATCATGCCGGTTACTGTTCCCATCAGGCCCAGCAGTGGACAGAGTGCCACCAGCGCCTGAATGACCGGAATCGAGCCTTTCAGTTTCAGGCTGACCCGGGAAATCATGGCCTGGCGAATCTGCTCGGCAAACCAGGATGAACGGTCACTTCTGGCTTCCCAGGCAGCAATGGTCTGGTTCTTGAACTGCTTGTGCCAGATAAACACGTACAGGGCACGTTCCAGAATCAGCAACCACATGATGAAAATCAGCAGACCAATGACCAGCAGGACCTGGCCACCCGTCTCGGTAAAATCACGTATTGCTTCGAATATCTCGAACATAGCGATTAGCTCCGTTCAGCGCGTTCTGCAATCACACCTGAGGCTTGTTCCTGAAGAATGAACACGATGTTCTTACTGCGGGTATTGAGCATCGCGTACAGCAGTGTCATCGGGATAGCCACCACCAGACCCAGTACGGTTGTCATCAAGGCAGTTGAGATACCACCGGCCATCAGTTTAGGGTCACCGGTACCAAACAGGGTGATAGCCTGGAAGGTGTTGATCATACCGGTTACCGTACCCAAAAGGCCCATCAGCGGCGCCACCACAGAGATGATCTTAATCATGGTCAGATTGCGGCCCAGCTTAGGTACTTCACCGAGGATGGCTTCGGTTAATTTCAGCTCCAGGGTTTCGGTATCCACGTTGGGGAACTCTTCACGTACATGCAGAATACGACCCAGTGGGTTGTCTTTGTTTGGCTGTTGGTTCTTCAACTGACGGTCAACCTTGGCTTTAATCAGGGTCAGGCTAATCAGGCGTTCCAGTGCCAGCAGCAGACCTACCGCACCCACGGCAAGAATGATGTAGCCAACCAGACCACCTTGCTCAATACGCTCCTGGAAGTTAGGCGCTTGCACCAACAGGCCGAGGATAGAGCCACCGGTTGGGTCCAGACCAAATTCCACCAACTCACCGTTGGAGGCTTGCAGGTTAGCTGCGCTCTCACCATAACGGTCAGCCGGCTGGCGAATCAGCTCGGCAACCGTGCCGGTAGACGGGTTCATATCCAGGTACTTACCGTCGGCTACCAGGGCGAAAGAACCGACGCGAACCACTTCTTTATTGACCTTGTTGCCACCGGCTTCCACCACGTCGGTGGTGAACTTGGTGACCTTGCCGGACTCGGTCATTTCACGCTGAATTTCAAACCACACGCGCTCGATTTCATCGATGGAGGCCAGTTTGGAGCTGGATCCCATGGACTGAGCCAGGCCGTCCAGGAACTCTGCGCGGCCAGGCACCTGCGCTGAAATTACAGAGTTCTGGAATTTACCTTTGGTATCGCCAGACACTTGCTGCAACACACCAAAGAGCTCTTTGAGTGACCCCAGACGATTGGTCAGGGCATCATTCAAATCGGCCAGTTTGAATTCGTTTTCCTGGAACTGACGCTCGAGGTTTTCGCTGTTTTTCAGCTCGTCGTTGCGCTTGCCGGTGGCGTCCTTGAGCATTTGGTCTTGCTCGGCAACCTTGGCAGCAAATTCTTTTTCACGACGCTGGTTATCTTTATTCTGGGCAATCTGGCCCTGCTCCAACTGTTTCAGCAGTTGATCCAGATCCAGGGCTTTGTCACTTGCACTCTGCGCCATGGCGCCAGTGGCGACTAAAGAGGCAAACAGACCAGTGGTCAGAACTTTAACGATGGATTTCATGGTTTCTACTCTCTTAGTCGGTCAGGGCTACTGGCAGGGACAGCAAGTCAGGGGCTAGTTGCTTTTTAGCCATACGCAGACCTTTAGTTACCTGGGTACGGTAGCTGGAAGGCAACGCTTCCCACTGACGGGTTTGCTTGTTCCAAATACCTTGCTGGCTGGCATCGCGGGTTTGGTAAATCAGGGCAGTGCGGCCGACGCGCAGGAAGTCCACATCACGTTCCTGACCATCAACCGTATGCAGGCCACTGTAGGCTTCCAGGGTGCGGCCGTAGTCCATCTCAATCTGGTAAGCTTCCATCACACGACGGAACTTTTCAGAAGGCGCCACGTCAGCACGCTCCATTAAACCGGCTAAATCGGCCAGGCGCTTGCTGCGCTCTTCGGGCAAAAAAGGCACATCCAGTTCAACAAACTGCTTGAGGCCTTCAATCATGCGCAACATCAGCGGTGTAATCTGACGCTCAATCACGCTCACTTCATCAATGGCTTTGTTCAGGTCGGCGACTTCTTGAAGCTGATTGTCGATTTGCTTACGCAACTGCGCGTTGTATACCATCAGACCATCGATTTCTTTGTTGATGGTCTTGAACTGCTGAAGTTTGCTGTCGATCTGATCTGTCATTTTGTCGATCTTCTGCTGTGAACCAGCAGCCGATGTATTGATCTTACCGGCCTCTTTCACAACAGGTTCAATATACTTGTCTTGCTGCGCCATTGACGGGGCAGTGACTGCCAAGGTCGTGGCAAGCACGGTCAGCGGAAGTAGTTTCAAAAGCCTCATACTGTCAAACCCTAATTAAACACGATCAGCGGGATACTGACCTTTTGGAATTCGCGCACAGGATAGGGGTTGTCCGTGACAGTTTTATTACAAATTGAAGACTATGACGTGATTCATAATCCCCCTGCATCAACTGTTTTGGCCCGCTGTCCCAGTAAAAAAGAAAGGGCCGCTTAGCGGCCCTTCTGCTTGTTTAGAAGTCGTACTTGTAACTGAGCTGGAAGGTGGTTCCAACACTGCGACTACGCACTGTGACGCCGTCCTGGGTTACTTCCTGGTCTTCACCCAGCAAGTTACGCACGCGCAGCTTGATGGTGCTGTTGAAGTCCATGTAATAGGAGTAAATCATATCCAGCGAATGGAACGGTTGCTCATAGGCATCCTGACGACCATCAATACCTGAAGCGAGGATACGTTCACCAAATACGTTGTAGACCAAAGAGGCACTGTGCTCGCCATTGGCAGAGTCATAGCCCAGCTGGAAGTTAGCGACATACTTGGAGTGACCGTTCATACGCTTGGTGGTGTTGGTTAAGCTGCCGGCATCAGAGGCTTCAATATCTACCTCAGAATCACTTAGCGTGATGTTACCTGAGGTAAAGAAACCATCTACCGCCCAGCCCAGGTCATACAACCACTCGGCCTCGATACCATAGAGTTCTGCCTGAGAACCGTTGGTAAAGCTGGCGGTATAGGTTGAGTCTCCTACTCGCAATACGGTTTCAATGGGGTTAGTGATGTCTTTGTAGAACAAAGACAACGCCAGGTTATTTCCCATCTCGCCATACAACTCGTAGCGCAGGTCGTAGTTTTTCAGGGTGCTGGACACCAACTGGGTATTACCCGTGGTACGGATATCGGTGAGCGGGTCGAAATAACCAACCGGCACCACTTCACGCAAGTCTGGACGCACCACTGTCTCACCGTAGCCCGCACGCACCTGATAGCTGTCGCCACCAATGTAGGTCAGGCTCAATGACGGAAAGAAGTCATCGGTATCGATACTACGCGCCTTGATGTTTTCCGCATTGAAAAACACATCTTGATCTTCGGCAGTGAAGATCAAACTGGAGGTTTCCAGGGCTACCTGCTTAAAGGCTTCGTAACGCAAGCCGCCACTAAAGCGCCAGGTGTTGTCAAAAATGACATCAAAGGCACCATAGCCGGCATCAATCTTTTGCGCCGCCAGATAATCATCTGCTTCCGGCGCATCAGGTTCGTTGAAGGCCACAAACAGATTCTGCTCGGCGATAAAGGCATCGCTCAGATAGGACGGCAGATTCAGCAGCTCAGATTCTTTGTCGCTAATACCAATGGCCGTACCACTGTTATTCACAAAGAAACTGGACGTTGTGTAGTAACGGGCACGGTCAACAAAGTCCCAGCCGCCTTTCAGTTCCACTTCAAAACGACCCAGCGTCAGAGGCAATGTCACATTACCTCCCCAGTTTTTCATATGATCGTCCATGGAGACGTAGTCATACTCTACCTGGCCGTTACCGCCGTTGACGTCGGTTTTCAGGTACTTACCGTTGCCGTCATACTTATTGCTGAAGTTAAAGGTAGCTTGCAGCGGAATATCGGTTTCGGCTTCGGACTGCGTGTAGTGCCAGTCAACCCCCACGCCCCACCAATCCAGAAAGGTATGCTGGCCACGGAACTGATCCACATCCAGTGAACGCTCTTCGTAGGTGAAGCTTTGTGAATAATCGGCTATCCCGTCTGCGGCGATGGTCTGGTTCTGAGACGGGTTTTGCGCGGTGGCAATTTCCGACTCATCTTCATTGTCTTCGATCAGGATCTTGGTATAGCTCAGACTATGGGTATTCCAGCGATAGCCCAGCGTGAATAAGCCATTAATACGCTCATTCTCACTGGTGACCTGAGAGTCCACCATGCTGTCAAAACAACTGTTGTTAACGTCTTCTGCAGTTTGCATAGACTCTGAACAATTTTCTGGCAAGCTGGCGCTGACCACGGCGTTACGACGCTCTTTGTAATTCCATTTATTGTCGTAAGCCACCGAGGCTAAAAAGCCAATGGTACCGCCCAGCCAATCTTCTTCAAAGCTGTTACCAATATAGGCCTGAGCTGAATAGTTGGGGTCCAGCGATTCATCTTTAAGCGCCATGTCTCTTGGCAAAGAGCGCAACAGGCCGTCATTAATAGCGATAGCTTGCTGTGCAGCAGTACCGTTCTCGTTGTTGTATAAACCATCACGCTGAATGATGTTACGCAGCGAGAAGTCACCACGGTAATGCACTATGGCATCACGCAGCGCGGCTGGTGTACCACTGTCATTACGATTGTAAGTAAAGCCGTCGGAATTATCTGAATTGGCTTCCACACCTAATTGGATCCCGGCGACGAATTCACTGGGAATAGACTTGGTGCGAATATCCACATTACCGCCACCAAAGGCAGCTGGCATGTTGGGTGAATAGGCTTTTTGTACCGACAGGCTTTCAATTACATTGGAAGGAAAGATATCCAGCGGGATAACATTTCGGGTCAAGTCTGGACTGGGGATGCTGGCGCCGTTTAAGCGGGCGCTGGAATAACGTTCACCCAAACCACGAACGTAGATGAATTTACCGTCTACCAGGGTCAGACCTGTCACCCTGCGAAGGGCCGAGGCAGCGTCACTGTCACCAGTACGGGAAATTTGTTCCGCACCCAGGATGTCTGCCACAAATGCCTGGTTCTTACGTTCTTCGATCACTGCCGTGGCAGTCCCCTGCAAACGTGTTCCAGTGGCAACCACTTCTTCAATCGCGTTGTCTTCCTGTGACTGAGCCAGTACCGACCCGGTCAACAAGCAAGCGCCGACGGCTATTGAAAGTTTATTCACTCTGAATCGAGTCATCATCATTTTTTCCCACACTTAATCGACAAATAGGCGCTACCGGGGCGCCTACTTGTCTCGATACAAAATGCTTATTCGTCGTTTGCGTTATCAAACGCGGCTTTCGCCCACTTGTACCAATCTGAGGAAGTGTCGGATGCGGCAACCGCACCGATAAAGTTAGTGGCTTCGAAGAAGCTGTTAACTGTGGTCATGTCGGTAGGTGTTACAGTCACCTCGGCAGACGTTGAGAAGCCGTTGTTGGCCAATACCGTGTCTGAACCATTAACCACTTCACTTGCAGCGTCTTTGGTGAACCACTCGGTTACCGTAGTCGTACCGCTGGCAGTAGTGACGGTTTCTTTGCCTGTGGCAGACAGTGCCGCACAAGCTGCGATAGACGACTTGATGGATGCACGGTTTGTCACAATTTCATCAGCCGCGTCACCTGAGTAGTTGATACACCAGGTTTGGGTTGCCGCTTCTTTCTTCAGAACCATGTTGTAGAAAGTGGCGTTGATGAAATCATCCAGCTTCATGGCCAAAGAAGGATCGTCGTCACGGGCTGACATTTCGTCAGTGGTGATAACAGTCACGTTAGCAATATGTGGTGCAGAAGCTGGCGCCTGAGCGGTGGATGAACCTTTACGGCCGTCCGCTTCAAATCCGCCATTACCCATGTTCAGGGTTTCACCACTGGCATTTTTTACGCTACCGTGTTTAATCAATACGAACTGGGCATTACCCTGCCAACCAGCATCGATGTCCAAGCTGTCATCCTGAGTATCAGTGATAACTATGTGCTTCAGGTTTACCGCACCACCGAACAACTCGATACCATCATCGTAACCGGCGTAAATATCGATATAGTCGATTTCAGTACCAGAACCTACAGAGTTCAGGAACAGTGAGTTCAGGTCGTTACCCACTTCAGCACCCGCTGGCAGACCACCTGCATAGTGGATTTTCACAAATTTCAGTGAACCGCTGTCGTCCTGGTTGTTATTACCACCGTAGTAAGACACTGCACCTTCACTCTCAGCGTTACAGCTGCCAGCTGTACGCTCTGCGTCAGAACACTGGTCAGTGATACCGAAACCATTGATGATCACACCGCCCCAGTCTTGTGGAGAAGGGCCTGAGCCTACGGAGTCAAGGGCAGCGATAGCGTTAGCAGAAGTAAAAGTAATTGGCTTAGCCAGTGTACCTACCGCTTCGATATTGGCGCCACGGTTAATCTGAACACGAGACGCCGCGTTGTCGAATACCACGGTTGCACCAGCATCAACGGTCAGGGTAGGACCGTCCATATCAACACTACAGCCCTGGCTGGTGTTACAGTCCTGACCTACAGCCAGAGAACTCTTAAAGTAATGCACCAGGTCAGTACCTAATGTCACGTCAACGGTCAGCGGCTTAGCTGCGCTTACGAAGGTAGTGGAGTAAGTACAAATCTTGCTGCTGCTGTCATAGGTGCCCTGCACCGTTTCACCGCTGGCTTCATAGGAAGCACAAGGATTCTCATCACCGCCATTATCGCCACCGTTATCACCACCGTTTGATGGAGGGTTGTTTACAGTGCTGTTGTCGTTAACGGTTGGGGTGATATTGATATCTCCGCCACAGCCAGCCAGTACCAGGGCTACAGCAACGGCAGATACCTTAAACATGGTTTTGAGTTCCATTGAGCTCTCCGAAATTTTGAGAATATGGGTTAACAAATCGGAGGCAAGGTTAACTGGCGAGAGTGACACTTTTGTTACAACGCCGCAGTGTCACAAAAGTTTCACGGAACTTTTCAGTTCCAGCAAGAATAAGCTATCTCATTGTTTTTAAAGAAAGTGTATTAATTATTCAGCATCTTCTTATATTCAAAGCCGTTGTTTGTCAGGCAGCAACGGCTTGAAGAGCGTGGAATTTACGGCTACGCAAAATGACAAAACGGCGGACCACTCAGCCCGCCTGACAGGCTAGCCTTAAGGCCATCCCGTCTTGAGACAACCTGCGGTGGCGCACATCTTCGTGACGGGCCTGTTTGAGCGCACTTGCCCACCAACTGAGTTGGTCCAACATTTTCAGCAAGGTGCGGCGTGGGCGTTCTTGCTCACGAAGCACACCGTTTGAATCGAATTGTTCCCAGGCATTAATAAAACACACCGAATCTCTGACACTGGCACTTTGCAGTTCCACAAATACCTGTCTGAGTTGTTCGACCGCCCGCAGCCCGCCGGATACCCCGCCATAACTCACAAAACCTACCGGCTTGGTATGCCATTCGGAACTGACAGAATCAATCAGTTGCTTCAAGGGTGCAGGAAAGCTGTGGTTATACTCGGGTGTGACCACAATAAAGGCGTCCGCCGCCCCAAGCTCAGAACGAATGCCTTGCATAACCAGTTCAGACAGTCCGCCAGACGGCTCACAAAAGTCTTTTGGATCTATTAAACTCAGGCGAAATGCATTCAGTGCAGCTAATTCCCCCATTAACCAATCAGTCACACGCTCACACAAGCGTCCCTCGCGGGTACTGCCCATAATAACGGCGATATTCAGTTTGTCTGACATGCAATACTCCTTGCTAGGCGAAGAACAGATTCACTCAGCGGCCTAAATCATTTTTACACAGCACTATTACTGATTTACACAGCCAGCGATGTCACTTAGGCTAAAACCTCAAGCAAGGTTAAGGTCAAGCGTCAGATGAAAAAAAATTCTGAAACAAACCCAACTGATTGTGGCAAGCACACAACACTGAGCGTTGGCCAGGTTGCCAAACGCAGCGGCATTGCCGTCTCGGCGGTACATTTTTACGAACAGAAAGGACTCATACAAAGTCGCCGCAATGCGGGCAATCAGCGTCGCTATCATCGCGATGTACTGCGACGTATTGCAGTGATTAAAACCGCTCAACAAGTCGGCGTGCCTCTGGCCAAGATAGCCCATGCCCTGTCGTCGTTACCCGACAACAAAGCACCTAATGTTGAAGACTGGGCGCACATGTCGAGTCTGTGGCTGGACGATCTGAACCACAGAATTGATACCCTCATCGCCTTGCGAGACAACCTCAGTAATTGCATTGGTTGCGGCTGCTTGTCCCTACAACATTGTTGGCTGAGAAATCCCGGTGATACCTTATCCCAGCAGGGTTGTGGCGCCAGACTGATTGACCCGGACTGAGACTCAGCTCCTGCCCAAAGCAGCATGAAGAAATGCCTTCAGAGTAACGCGCTGAGCAATTAAAAACCCCCTGACCAGATAGGTGTTGGCACAGTTCTGGCTTATTAACTTTTGCGACTCATTGGCTGGCAAGCAGAAGGATCGCCGGCCGAAACAACAGGAGGCTTTATGTTAGGCTGGGCACTTACCTTTTTAATTATTGCCATTATCGCCGCGTTATTAGGATTTGGCGGTATAGCAGGAGCGGCAACAGGTATCGCGAAAGTCATCTTCTTCGTGTTTATTCTGTTGATGCTGATATCACTGCTAGCCAATGCGTTAAGAGGAAAACGACCAAAACTGTAAATTCAGCTTAATTAACGGAGTAAATATCATGAACAACAAAACTTTAGCAGTGGCAATGTTACTGGCGACCCTTGGCCTGACGGCTTGTGATAATGCTGGCAAAGCCGAACAAGCTGGCGAGAAAGTTGACCAAACCGTTGAGCAAGCCGGTGAAAAGCTGGATGACGCGTTGGAACAAGCAAAAGACAAGATGCAAACCGCTAAGGACGATCTTGAGAACCTTGCAGAAGAAACCGGCGAGAAGCTGGATGACGCTGCACAGACCAGCGCCGATAAATTAAAGGAACTTTGCGAAAAAGCGAAGGAGAAAGCCGAGTTTAAAGACAAGGAATGCTAATAATCAACAGGGGGGCGAAAGCCCCCCTTTTCACTTTGACTCAATAGCCATTTTTAGCTGCGAGGCTTTTTATTCGGCAAATCGCCAGTCTGGTTAAAAGGAGGACGAATGCCGGTTGCGATGTATTACCTAAGTGGCTGTCTAGCTGCCTTTGTTCTGTTTTTACTCTCTCCATGGATGGCCCTCAGTATCATCCTGGCCTGGACCAGTTTGTCATTACTTGCGGTGGGTCTAGCCTATCTTTTCAACTATCCGGCCTTATTTCGCAAACGGGCTGACGGCTCGATTCCCATAGCCATTCGCTGGCTTTTCATTCCATTTTTATTTGGTGCCACGCTTTACAACTATTGGGCCAGGAAGCGGGACAAGGTGCCGCAGGTACAGAAAATCACGGATCAGCTTTACCTTGGTGCCCGATTATTTAGCCGCGACTTGAACTACCTAAAAGCACAGGGTATTCGAGCTGTGTTAGACGTTACTGCTGAGTTCAATGGTCTGGATTGGGCCATTGAAGAACAGCCCCTTCACTACCTGAATGTACCCGTATTGGACCATAGCGCACCGAATGCCGCACAACTAAATCAGGCCATCAACTGGCTACACCAACAGCACCGCCAAGGGCGTAAAGTGCTAGTGCATTGTGCCCTGGGGCGGGGACGCTCGGTGTTAGTCGCCGCTGCTTACCTTTTGGCTACACAGCCAGATAAATCGGCAAATGAGGTGCTGGACAGTATCCGCGCTATACGCCAGACAGCCAGACTAAACCGCTGGCAATTTAAACAACTAGAGTACTTGCATCAGGAAGACAAGTTGAGATTTGCGGTAAACGCCTGGTTAATTGCAAATCCAGTGGCGGGCGGCGGCAAATGGCAGGACTGTAAAGCGCAGATAGAACAACAACTTGCCCCTAGGCTCGCGCTAAAAATAAAACTCACCAGCCCTGACGAGAACGGCCGAAAGTTGGCTGAGCAAGCCATCAAGGCGGGGGCAGACATAGTAATAGCCTGCGGCGGCGACGGTACCATCACAGAAGTCGCTTCGGTGCTGACTGACACCCAAGTGCCGCTGGGCATCATTCCGATGGGAACCGCCAATGCCCTAAGCTATGCAATTTGCGGCATCAAAAGCAAAGTATTTCCCATAGATACGGCCTGCCAGGCTATTTTGGAAGGGGAAGTTCGCGCCATTGATACTGCCAGATGCAACGGCAAGCTGATTTTGCTATTAGCCGCCGTCGGTTTTGAACAGCAGATGATTGAAGCCGCCAATCGTAAAGAAAAGAATGCACTGGGGCAATTTGCTTACTTATTGGGACTTTGGCGCGCAATTGAGCAAAATCAAAACCTGCAACTTGAGGTGCAGTTTGATGATGAGCCCGCGCAGACTCTCCACACTCACAGTCTGGTGGTCGCCAATGCAGCGCCGCTTACCACCTTATTAGCCCAGGGAGATGGCGAACCCGATCTGGCTGACGGCAAACTGGATGTCACCTGGTTGTCACCCAGCGAAAACTCAACACAGCATCTGTTAAGCCTCACCGAGCTGGCTTTGGCAGGTATCAGTCCAACAGGGGAAAACATCCACCATCGTCAGATAACCCGCATTCGTATCGATGGGCCAGATCTCTCGAGCTATGTGATTGATGGCGAGGTATTCGACGACCTTCCGCTGGATATCCAGATTCGCCCGGCGTCCCTAAACGTTTTGGCACCGACCCTCAAATGACATGACTCGCAGCCCTGCAAAATAGGGGCTGCGAGCAATTGTCGGGCTGTGGGGACATTAGTGACCAACACCTCGTTAACCCTATCCCACATGCTGTAGAAACGGCTGAAGAGCCCGCCAATACAGGGGTTCAATCCAAAGGTTAGGCTCTGTTTTAAATCCATTCGCAGCGAGAGCTAATTCAGCCACACCCAAAAAAATGTCCCCTACAGGCGACACAAACACCATCCAACAAAAAATATATTTATATTTTTCAATAAGTTAAAAGTTGGCATTATCTTCGCTACAGGTAAAGTGAGTTTAATGACAATGTCAAAGGAGACGATGATGAAACTCACAACCACCCTGATGACTCTGACACTGATTGCGGCCCCGGTAGCCATGGCAGGAGAGAATAGCTGGGAAAAGGAAGCCAAGGACGCCTGGATTGACGGCAAGGCAGAGACAACCTTACTGCTAAACACCAATCTGAATTCATTCGACATCAACACCGATGTCAAAGATGGTGAAGTTACCCTTACCGGTAAGGTCGAGAGCGAAGTGGACAAATCCCTGGCTGGAGAATTGATTGAAAGCCTGGATGGTGTCACCAAAGTCCATAACAAGCTGGCTGTCATTAACAGCGACAGCCCAAGTAAAGTGGTGCAAACCCTGACAGACTCGAAAGTGGTCGCCGTGGTTAAAACCCGCCTACTGATTGAATCTGAAGTCACCGGCAGCAATATTGATGTTGATGCAAAACAAGGTGTAGTGACTTTAGAGGGCGAAGTCGCCACTGACGCAGAGCGCGATCTGGCCATCGCCATCGCCAAAAACACCGCTGATGTCACGAAAGTCGTAGATAAGCTTGAAATTGTAGAGAAATCTTAATGTCCATAAGCCCACCCTTCGGGGGTGGGCTTATATCTAATAGTTCACCGCCACAAACTCCCCTGCTCGCCCAATCAAGGTCTAAAGTTGTAGTGAGCTTGACGGCATTTCTGAAGACAACTCATGACAGAAAAAACCAAAACCGCCCTGATAACTGGTGCCAATCGAGGACTGGGTTTTAGCATTGCCAAAGGATTAGCCGAAAGAGGGAACATCAAAGTACTGGCGGCAGCTCGCAGTAAAGTAGATGCGGAGAACGCCGCACGCAATATTGGCCATGGTGCCGTAGGCGTAGAATTAAATTTACTGGATAAGCCCGAACTGCGTGCGCAGGCCATAGCCCAGGTGTTAGGGCCGATAGATATTCTGATTAACAACGCGGGCATACTGCTGCCTGGCGAAGCTCCTGATTGTCAGCGAACAGAGTTAGAACAAGCTCTGCAAGTGAATGCCATTGCGCCTTTTTTACTGATGCAGGTACTAGGTAGCTTGATGCAACAGCGCGGCTGGGGGCGAATTGTGAACCTTACGTCGGGATGGGGTACCTTTTACGATGGCTTAAGTGGCCCTATGTCCTATTCGGTCAGCAAGGCTACCCTTAATGCCATGACTGTTAATATGGCCCGCGCGTTAGGGGATAAGGTGAAGGTCAATGCAGCCTGTCCAGGCTGGGTCAGAACGGATATGGGAGGTCCAGATGCACCGCTTTCCGCTGAGCAAGGTGCCGATACCCCCATCTGGCTGGCGACCCTGCCTGATGAGGGACCAACAGGTGGTTTGTTCCGTCACCGTCAGCCTTTGCAGTGGTGAATACGCTCATGTGCGCCAGCGATTAAACGACCAATACCACTGCTCAGGGTAGCGCAAAATGATCCGCTCAAATCTGTCATACAAAAGCTGCATCGCCTCTGTATAGGCGTGTTTAGTCCTCGCAACCGGCTCTGTCATAAAAGACTCAATGTAAACCTGATATCGACCGTTCTCGCCAATACAGCCGTAGGCAAGCAACATAGGCGTACCGGCAAAGGCGCTCAGCATGGCAGGGCCAGCAGGTGCGGTAGTCTGGTGCCCGAAGAAATTGACGTTCACATCTCTGGCAAATAAATCTGCATGCAAAGACACTACCGCACCTTGTTGTATATGCTGTAGTAAACGCACAAAGGCTCCATCTTGTTTCTTCTCCACATAGTTTATCCCTGCCTGCTGGTATGGATTATGTGCGGAGGGAATAAAGGCCGGCATATGTGTGAGGGTAACCGAGCGACCGGTCAGGCGTTGTAGCGCCAGCGGCACCAACTCATAACAACAAGTATGTAAAGTTGCTACGCACAGCCCCCGACCTCCGCTAAGTTGTTGACGCACTGACTCGTCGCAGTAGATCTCTATCTCAAGGTTATTCAGATCCAGACAGTCCAATAAACCACGGATTATTGTTGCATAAGAGCGAAAACAAAGACGCTTCACCTGCTCGCTACTCAAATTCGGCAAGGCCTTATTTACATTGCCAGCCGCCCGGGTCCGGGTACGTCTTGCCACAGCAAGAATCAAACGCGCCAAACCACCTGCCAGATAGGGGCGAGTGCGACGCGGTAAGCAAGTCAAAAATCGCAGCAGAACAACCACCGAATGCTGCTGTATGCTGATTCGCCCATCACGCATTAGCCTTGGCCTTTTTAATAAAGTCGGTGAGTGTTGCTACAGAATAAAAGGTCTCACTATCAAACCCAGCATCCTGAACATCCAGGCTGAAGCTCTGGCTGACTTCCGTCAACAGTAGCATCAAGGCCATGGAATCAAAATCGGGCATTTCTCCCAGCAATCGCGTATCGGCGTTAAAGTCTGTCGCCGGTCGACTGAGTATATTACTCAGTAATTCAGTTAGTTGAGTTTGAATATCCATACATGCTCCTACTCGTATTGAAGAGCACTATACATCCCGTATCGGACACAATTCCGTGAGCAAATTGTTGATAGCTGTAGGCAAGTGTATGGAACTGTTTGGGGCTAAACAGGCATAGCGAACGACAAAACGTTCGCTTTGGTTTAATGGTAAAAGGGCAAATCAGGTGAAGTCAAAGACGTTAACTTACTGAACATTGCTGAATAAGCACTGTCATCGCCGCACCTTGCAAAGACGGATGAGGAACAAGCAGATTCTGGTCTTCAACGATATGCAACAGACTGGGCCTTATACCAAAACTGATTAGCTCTCGCTTAACCGCTTCGGCTCGGGATAAGGCGAGACTTTCTGGCAATGCGTCCCCTGCACCAGGATCACGATAACCATAGATCATTGCCAGTGAACGAGGGTTTTGCTTAATCAGCTCAGCTTGTTGAAACAGTTTATCCAGTTCTGTGACGGGTATTTTGGCGCTGCCACTTGGAAAACCAACCAACAACTCTTTCAACGCCTGACGTTGTACATGAAAATTTGTCATCAGTCCCTCCAGCATATGGACCTGAATAAGCTTTCCCTGCAAGGGAAATGGCGCGCCCGTCCATGTGGCGCACCCAGGTTGAGAATTGTTAAGGCTTAGTTACCTTGAAACTTATCAAATTCTGCCCTTGTGATTTGGCCATCACTATCGGTATCAATCTGCTCGAAAACAGCTGCCAGGCGGCTATCTACCGAGGCTTCTTCCTTGCTTAGTGCGCCATTGCCATCCTTATCCAGGGATGTAAACAAATCAGCACCTGTTGCAAATGCCCCCATGGCAGGCAGGAAAAACAGAATAAATGCGAACTTTTTCATCTTAGTCTCCTTTGACTTTTGCAATGTCCCGGCCTGTCACACTGATAAGCAAGCCGGGTAAGATCTTAAGCTTTAGTTACCTTGATACTTGTCAAACTCAGCCCGAGTAATTTGGCCATCACTATCGGTATCAATCTGCTCGAAAACGGCCGCCAGGCGGCTATCTGCAGAGGCTTCTTCCTTGCTTAGTGCGCCATTGCCATCCTTATCCAGGGATGTAAACAAATCAGCACCTGTTGCAAATGCACCCATGGCAGGCAGGAAAAACAAAACACATGCGAACTTTTTCATAATATTCTCCTTCAACATTGGGACGACCCGGCCTGTCATTCAGCTAATTAAGGCCGGGTACGCTTTAGCATTAATGCTTAGTTGCTTTGATACTTATCAAATTCAGCACGAGAGATTTGGCCATCGCCATCGCTATCAATCTCATCGAACGCCGCAGCCAAGCGGCTTTCAGCAGAGGCTTCTTCTTTACTCAACGCACCATTACCGTCCTTGTCCAGGGCAGCAAAAAGGTCGCTGAGATTGCCGCTAGCCAAAGCACCAGTGGCAGGCAGGAAAAACAAAATAAATGCGAACTTTTTCATAACTTTCTCCTTCGACTTTGTTATTACCCGACTTGGTGTTAGTGCAAGTCGAGTCGGCATCGTTGCCGGGGTAGCGGTAACGGCGTTGTCGCTAGCGCTTGAACTAGACATTACAACTTCAATGCCAACTTTGTTTTTTTCTTTTAAAACAAACAGATAGAAAATTACGCGAGGAATTCATCAGTAAATACTGTCGCCTTGTCCCAACACTAAACGCGCAGATAATTTTTTATTCTTTAAAATCAAATAGATAGTCTGTCATCTATCTGAAACACAGTGCTCTGGGGCCTGTTTTGGCGGGCTTTTTACACTAGCGGTCAGACAAGGTTTCGCTCCGCGGCAGGGAGCTAACTCATTGTGTTACTGATAAAATCCGGTTGGAAAGGGTAATCAGTGGCAATCGCAGGTATAAAAAAGGCCGGAATGCCCGGCCTGTTGTAGATGATTAAATTCGGAATACCGACACCTGCCCCTGCAGATTCACCGCCAATCGCGACAGATCATCACTGGCTTGGGCATTCTGATTGGAGCTGTCAGTGACACTGGCAATGCTGGTGCTGAAGTCGTTGACATTAGCACTGATCTCATTGGCCACTGTCGTCTGCTCTTCGGTGGCAGTAGACACTTGAATATTCATATCGGCAATCACCGTCAGGGACGCGATAATGTCTTTAAGAACCTGTGAAGAGTCTTCTGCATGATTGACACTGTCTGTGGCCATCTGCTGTGCCTGACTCATACTTTCCACTGCGTCCTTAGCCGCCACTTGCAGTTTACCAATCATCTCGCTGATGGACTCTGTGGCCTTTTGGGTATTATGCGCTAGTTGTCGCACTTCATCGGCCACCACCGCAAAGCCGCGTCCAGAGTCACCAGCCCGGGCCGCTTCAATAGCCGCATTCAACGCCAGTAGATTGGTCTGCTCTGCTACATTCTGAATCAGTTGAACAACCTGGTTAATGTCATTGGCCTGACTATGTAACTGCTGAATGACTTCACTACTGCGATTAACCACACCGGATAATTGGTTTATGGAGTGGATATTCTGCTGTACCTTTTGCTGACCGAGCTGGGCCTGCTCATCAGCGTCATTGGCTTTTTGTGAGGTAAGCAATGCATTTTGCGCCACTTCTTGAATGGCCGCAGTCATCTCAGTCACAGCCGTCGCAATTTGCGTGCTTTGATGTTCCTGCTCATTGGCCGTGCTGGCAACTTGCGTACTGATAGCATGCATTTCCTCCGCTGAGGCGGCCAGAGTAGTCGAGGCCTGGATCACTTCCTTAACCAGTGTGTGTATGCGTTCCAGCATATTGTTAAAGCCTTTCGCCGTCTGGGCAATTTCATCCTGCCCAACCACACAAGCTCTTACGGACAAATCCGCCGAATCCGCAATCTTGGTGATAGTGTCGCGAAGACCTAGCAATGGGGAGTTGATAGAACGGTAGATCAACCAGGCTATTACTAACATCAATAAAAACAGTACCGCCATCTTAACGATGAAGAGCGTTACCGTTGTCTCATAATCTGCTGCCACCTGCTGACGAAATTTATTCGCTTCGTCCAATTGCAGTTGAATCAAATCGGCATAACTTGCACTCAAAGGATCGAAAGCCAGGTATAGCTCTCTGACAAAGCTATTAGGGTCAACAGATGAAAGACTGCCCTGCGCCATCAATCGGCGATAGTCAGCCAACTTCGTCAGTACGGCATTCAGGTTGGATTCAACCTGACGTACCAGTTGTTCTTCCTCGCTAGTCAGCTTGGTACCTTTATAGTCCTGCCATTGCTTATCTGCGGTGTCCTGCGCTGCCTGCATACGACGAGACAGCTCATCTTTGGAAATCACTCCAGCCCGGTATTTATGCAATATGTCGACAATTTCAACGGCATAATTGTCTGATACCACTTTAATTTGTTGCAGCGGTACCACTCTGTCTTTGTACAAACTATCGATTTGTTGGTTTAACTGACGAAGGTCCTGAAGGGAATTAAAGGCAGAAAGT
Source organism: Bowmanella yangjiangensis (assembly GCF_018531185.1). Lineage (NCBI taxonomy): Bacteria > Pseudomonadati > Pseudomonadota > Gammaproteobacteria > Alteromonadales > Alteromonadaceae > Bowmanella > Bowmanella yangjiangensis. Next base: position 679,264 of record NZ_JAHDJU010000001.1, on the reverse strand, counting down.
GCAAAGAAAAATAGCGGTAAAGCAACCAGGATCACCAACCGCACTTTGACTGTTACTTGATTCAGCATGATGTATTCTCTTGTCACAGCGGAAAACTACATCCATAACTCATGTCCTCTCAAGCATATTTTTTGCCTGAGATCAGTCCTTTAGCGAATGGGACAAATTCAGTTTATGCCACTTATAGGCGCTTCTCCACTGAATAATGTCAGTTACTTAAAAACAGTTTAGAACACGGTTCTGGTCAAAAAATAACAAATAATTTAGTAGCTACCCTGTAGTCACAAAAAGTAACAAGCTAAAAAAACACAAATTCGGTTAACAAAAAGTAAAGGATAAAAACCATCAAATTACAATTGTGACAGTTTTATTTCAATATCGATGGATTAGACATCAGTTGAAACAATTCACCTGAAAACCACGTTATTTAAGGCTTCCAATCAAATCTCACAGCCGATAGGATGCGCGCCGCAAACTTGTTTGCAGAACAACAGATAAAGGAACATCATGAAAAAAATTAATGTAGTGCTGACTTCTCTTCTACTTTCCTCTTCCGTAGTAGCACAAGAATATAACCTGTTCAGTGAGCTGAACTACACGCGTGCAGAAGTAGGCCAAGCCGATGCCGACATTCTCGGTGTAAGCTCCATTTACTACTTTGACAAGAAAGCGGTATTGGGCCCACTGGCAGAACTGTCTTACATCAACGACAAAACCAATGTCTACGGTGCATACATTGATAGTGAAGGTGGAGTTAATGACCTGAACATCGGCGGCGAGTTGTTCTATAACAACTTCCTGTTTGGTGCCGAATACAACCGCGCCGAAGTAGGCAGCGACGATTTCGACAGCAGCACAGTTACCTTGGGTTACCTGATCAACCCTAACTTCCTGGTAAAAGCGGATTACACTGACTTAGAGCACGGCGGTTTCGCCACTTTCGGTGCTCAGTACACCCACTCTCTGGGCGGTGTTGACTATGTTGGTTTTAGCCTGAACGTTGACGATGAGTTCGACGTATGGACAGCGTCCAGCAAATACTTCAGTGCACTGGGCGAAGACCGTTTTATTGCCGCAGAACTGTCTGTGACTGACAACGACGGTGACACTGACTGGGGTATTAGCGGTGATTACTACTTCACTACTATGACCTCTGTTGGCCTGAGCTACGCTGACGAAGCGAGCGACGATGTTTGGGGTATCAACGCCAAGCATTACTTCAACACTAACTGGGCAGTATCTGCTGCTTACGCCAGTGCTGACGAAAACGATGCAGATATCTACAGCATCAGCCTAATTGGCCAGTTCTAATTATCAACCGATAATTGACTGACAAAAAAGCGGAGCCCAGGCTCCGCTTTTTTATGTTCAGGATGAACGGTATGCCGCGGTGGCATGGATGCCAAAGAGCGGCAATGTCCATGGAGGGACTGAATGACGACGTTGCAGGAGCATTCGTCGTCGATGTTCAGGATGAACGGTATGCCGCGGTGACATGGATGTCAAAGAGCGGCAATGTCCATGGAGGGACTGAATGACGACGTTGCAGGAGCATTCGTCGTCGATGTTCAGGATGAACGGGCAGATAATTATAAGCTACTTCCATGTAGCTTACCTGCGTTGCAGGCCAGCTAAAGCTGTTCCATAGCGTTCTATACGCTATGGTGCTCCTGCATTTTCTGCACTTCCACCATCCCTGGCGGTCGGCCGAAAAATTGCTCCTGCATTTTCTGCACTTCCGCCGTCCATGGCGGTCGTATACCTTCGTAGCATGGATGCCAAAGAGCGGCGATGTCCATGGAGGGACTGAATGACGACGTTGCAGGAGCATTCGTCGTCAATATTCAAGACCGGCAACTAGCTGCCGATACGTCCCCCGCCCTGCTTAGTGACCACCACCACTGAGGGCCTTGGCGGTAGATCATCCCTAAAATCTGGCCAACGGGTTTTGGGATTATCAAAGCTACTGCCGCCGCCAGGATGCTGTATCGAGCAAAACAGGTTTTGCGAGTCGGGAGTAAAAAACGGCCCGCACAATTCCGCGCCTTCAGGGGTGCGCAGGAAACGTTTGGTCAAGGCTCGGTTAGGGCCACTGACCTCGGTTGCCCAAATGCCATCTGCAACACCCAGCACTTCAGCGCCATCAGTGGCAATCCAAAGGTTACCCAGATTATCGAAGGCACAGTTATCCGGGCAGGCCAACCAGCCATTGTCGGTAATATCCGGATGATATTGGCTGCCGGACTGACCTTTTTTACCAGCCACAATCATCAGCTCCCAGCTAAAGGTGTCGGCACAGTGGTCACCACCTGGCGGCGTCAGCTCCAGCACTTGTCCGGTCAGATTTTTCGCTCTGGGGTTAGGGCCATCCACCTGTGCGGTCTGGCGGTTACTGTTATTGGTTAGCATTACATAAACCTGGCCAGTTACCGGGTTAACGTCTACATCCTCTGGCCTGTCCATCGGGGTCGCCCCCAGTAAATCTGCCGCTTTACGACAATCCAATTGCACATCCGCCTGGCTATGGAAGCCGTTTTCAGCGGTCAGCGGCCCATGTCCAAATACCAAGGGCAACCACTGCATGCTGCCATCATCATTAAAGCGCGCACAATACAGCGTGCCCTCATCCAGCAGATGAAGGTTGGCCTGCCGGTTATCTGGCTGGTAGCGACCTTTACTAATAAAGCGGTACAAGTACTCAAATTGCTGATCATCACCGCTATACGCCACAACGCTGTTGTCAGCATTGACGAACACATTAGCCCCCTCGTGCTTATAGCGGCCAAGTGCAGTGCGCTTTTTGGGTACGGAATGAGGGTCAAATGGGTCGATCTCTACCACCCAACCTACATGTAGAGGCTCTGCCGGATTTTGACGCATATCCCAGCGCTCATGATGCAGTCCCCAACTGGTTCTGAAGTCACTGACCATGCCAAAGCGGCGATAATTTTCACCTTCGTTACTGGCACTGAAATCGCCACCAAAGAAGGTATCCACATTCTCCTCACCGGTCAGAATAGTGCCCCAGGGGGTGACACCACCCGCACAGTTGCCATAGGTTCCGCGGGTTTGCACCCCATCCGTGCTGTAACGGGTAAACAAGCGACTGCTGCCTGCTGCAGGGCCGGTCATCTGCATTGGCGTATGGGGAGTAATACGGCGGTTGTAGGGCGAATTTAACACCAACTGCCACTGCCCATCAGCCTGGCGGGCAATTTCCACCACACTTAAACCGTGGGCGGCAATATTTACATCGGTTTGCTGTTTGTCGAGCGCCAGTTCAGAGGGCGAGCCTGGGAACATCATCTCGGAACTGCAATATTCGTGGTTAACCACCAGCAAACCACGGTCGGATGCTTGCGAGCCCAAAGGCAAGGAAACAAAACCAATGAAATCATTGTTATAACCAAACTGCTTGAGCTGGCGCTGCTCGGTTTGCTGCTCAGGGTCAAAGGCGGGGGTATTGGGGAACAGCGCATCCCCCCAGCTCACCAATACCTGTGTCTGATAACCGGGCGATACCGACAAATAGGCATCCAGGCCATGTTCGAGCTCGGTAAAGATCAGCGAACCCTGCGCCTTACTCACGGCAGAGGCTGAGGTCACAACTGATGAAGTTTTGATGCTGCAGGCCCCCAGCATCATAGTGGCGCTGCTAAGACCTAAACCTTTCAGGGCATTCCGACGGGAAAGGCGTACAGCCAAAACGGATTGAAAGTCTGGGGAAGAAGATGATTTTTGCGGCATAAAGGTCTCTGTTCTCGTGCAATAGGTGCCAACGCAACAGGTCCAGTCGACGCTGCCAGAATCAGCACTAAAAGCGCAGGAGACTAAAAGCCGATGATGACAGCGGCATGACAATTCGATGACAAGCCGCTGATTCCCGATGAAATTATCTTAGCAGCAAGAGCGGCACTCTGGCCTGTCCAAGCATTTTCAGGGTAAAACTGCCGAGCAGCATTTCGCGCCAGCGGCTATGCCCAAAAGACCCCATTACCTGCATCTGAATACCGTGCTGCTGCTGATAGGCCAGCAGCTCCTGGTCTGGAATACCGTGCAGATTTGCCTGCACCACCTCTATGTCAGCGCCGGCCAAGGCATTCTCACCCTTTTGCAGTATTTCACGACCTTTTTCAACGTCATCTCCCACATACACAAGGTGACAAACCATGCCTGTAAACAGCGGACTACTTGTCAGTAGCTCTAACGCACGGCATGCAGCTTGGCTGCCGTCATAAGCCAGCATAATACGTTGGGGCGTTTCAAACTCGCCATTAACCACCAAAATGGGACGGTGCAAAGAGCGCAGCACTGTCTCCAGATGGTTACCCAGACGGCCAGGTTGTTCGGCATGGTCTTCACCGCGAATACCCAGCACCAACACCCGGATTTCCTCTTCCAGTTCCACCAGCGTCTCTGTCAGGCTGCCGTGACGCTGGCAGGCCAAGATATCACTTACCCCAAATGCACTGACGCGATCAGTGGCATTGCTAAGCAGCAATTTACCTTGCTCCAGCATAATTTTACTACGCTTGGCTTCCAGCTCGGTAAGCTCTTCCAGCAAGTGCTCGCGGCTACCAAAGCCAATATTGCCAGATAAGTCCGCGACCATCACAGGTTCGCGATGCTCCAGGTTATGCAGTAACTTAAGCGGCGCATTCACCCGACTGGCAATCCACGCCGCATAATCGGCCACTGCATTGGAGATGGACGAACCGTCGATACCGGCCAGTACTTTTCTGTTGTCATTTGCCATTAATGCAGCACCTTCTCAATCTCTTCCGGTTTGTCGTGTTTGCCGAAGCGATCCACTATGGTTTCGCTGGCCTGATTCAGGCCGATAAGCTCAACCTCAGCGCCTTCGCGACGAAACTTAAGCACTACTTTATCCAGTGCATCCACTGCGGAAATATCCCAGAAATGCGCCCGACTTAAGTCAATCACTACTTTATCAACCACTTCCTTGAAGTCAAAACCAGCGGCAAATTTGTCAGCCGAATTGAAAAATACCTGGCCGACCACTTTGTAGGTGCGGATACTGTTTTCACTATCTAAACTGGCGTCCAGATACAGGATATGACTGACCTTATTGGCAAAGAACAGTGAGGCAAGCAACACGCCCACAAACACGCCGTAGGCCAGGTTGTGGGTAAATACCGTCACCAGTACGGTGGCCAGCATTACGATATTGTATGACATAGGGTAGGTCTTGAGTTTAATCACAGAGTCCCAGCTAAAAGTGCCGATGGACACCATGATCATCACGGCCACCAGAGCCGCCATGGGGATCTGACGGATCCAGTCACTTAAAAACACCACCATAATCAGCAGGAAGACACCGGCTACCAGGGTAGATAAACGCCCTCGGCCACCGGATTTTACGTTAATTACCGACTGACCAATCATGGCACAACCCGCCATACCACCCAGCAGACCGGCACCGATATTGGCAATGCCCTGGCCCTTACATTCACGGTTTTTGTCACTTTGGGTATCAGTTAAATCATCCACAATAGTGGCTGTCATTAATGACTCCAGCAGACCGACCACCGCCAGGGCCGCCGAGTAAGGCAGGATAATCCAAAGGGTTTCCAGATTCAGTGGCACATCCGGCCATAGAAAAACCGGCAGGGTATCCGGCAGCTCGCCCATATCCCCGACGGTGCGAATATCCAGTCCCAGCAGCAGATACACCGCCGTCATGGACAAAATACACACCAAAGGTGAAGGGATGACCTTGCCAATTTTCGGCACATAGGGAAACAGATAAATAATGCCAAGACCCGCCGCCGTCATGGCATACACATGCCAGGTGACATTGGTCAGTTCAGGAAGCTGCGCCATAAAAATTAAAATAGCCAGGGCATTAACAAAGCCCGTCACCACAGAGCGGGACACAAAAGACATAAGGCTACCCAGCTTCAGATATCCCGCCAATATCTGTAACACACCGGTCAACAGCGTGGCGGCCAGCAGATACTGCAGACCATGTTCCTTGACCAAGGTCACCATCACCAGCGCCATGGCCCCGGTGGCGGCTGAAATCATGCCCGGTCTGCCGCCGATAAAGGCGATAATGGTGGCAATACAAAAAGACGCGTACAAACCCACTTTAGGGTCGACCCCGGCGATAATGGAAAACGCGATGGCCTCAGGAATAAGGGCCAGCGCCACCACCAGGCCGGCCAGCAAATCGGCGCGCACATTGCCCAGCCAATCTTGTCGGGTTGAGTGTAAAAGCATAGTAATCCTGTTGATTGTGTGTCGGCATCGGGGATGTGTCCCCAAAGCATAGGTCAACGGCTCGACTTATCCTCGTGCATCCCGGCTACTAAGTCGTATTCGAAGGGCGCGATCATACGGATTGGCTGCTTTACCCGCAACCTTATGAAACAGGCAAAAACTGCGGCCAGATAGCTATAGCCTGTTTGCCAATGCTTGTTAGACTTAAGGTCTTTGTATTTGGCAAACCACTGGAGCCACACTATGCAAACTATCAAAACCCGTGCCGCTGTTGCCTGGGAGGCAGGAAAACCCTTATCTATTGAAGAAGTGGAGTTGATGCCACCACAAAAAGGCGAAGTTCTGGTGCGTATCGTCGCCACCGGCGTCTGCCACACCGATGCATTTACCCTCTCAGGAGAGGATCCTGAAGGCATCTTCCCCGCCATTTTGGGCCACGAAGGAGCCGGTATAGTAGAAGCTGTAGGCGAAGGGGTTACCACTTTGGCCGTGGGCGACCATGTGATTCCGCTCTACACCCCGGAATGTGGTGAGTGTAAATTCTGTAAATCAGGTAAAACCAACTTGTGTCAGGCCATTCGCGCCACCCAAGGCAAAGGATTAATGCCAGACGGCACTACCCGTTTCAGCAAAAACGGCCAGCCCATCTACCACTATATGGGCACCTCTACCTTCGCCGAGCATACGGTGGTGCCAGAAATTGCCCTGGCCAAAATCCCTAAAGATGCCCCATTGGAAAAAGTTTGCTTGCTCGGCTGTGGCGTTACCACTGGCATGGGGGCGGTCAGCAACGCCGCCAAAGTGCAACCGGGGGATACAGTCGCGGTGTTCGGGCTCGGCGGCATCGGTCTGTCGGTGCTGATTGGTGCACGTATGGCCGGGGCAGGCCGGATTATCGCCATTGATATCAATGAAGATAAATTCGAGATTGCCAAGCAACTGGGTGCTACAGATACAGTGAACCCAAAAGCATTCGACAAGCCCATTCAGGAAGTCATTGTAGAAATGACCGACGGCGGTGTGGATTACTCTTTTGAGTGCATCGGCAATGTGCATGTCATGCGCTCGGCGCTGGAGTGTTGCCACAAAGGCTGGGGTGAGTCAGTGATTATTGGTGTGGCCGGGGCAGGTCAGGAAATTTCCACCAGACCTTTCCAATTGGTTACCGGCCGGGTGTGGCGCGGCACCGCGTTTGGCGGCGTAAAAGGGCGCAGCCAGTTACCTGATTATGTGCAGCGCTATATGGATGGCGAATTTGAGCTGGATACCTTTATCACCCATACCATGCCGCTTGAAGATATCAACAAGGCCTTTGATTTAATGCACGAAGGCAAATCCATTCGTAGCGTGATTCATTATTAATCGCGCAAGGAAAATATTATGAGTCAACTAACAGAATTATCCGCGGTTAAGTGCTTCGGAGGCTGGCAGAAGCGATTTAGCCATGCGTCTCAGGCACTGAATTGCACCATGCAGTTTTCTGTCTACCTGCCACCACAAACCAAGCAAGGTCAGGCCCTGCCAGTGCTTTACTGGTTGTCCGGCCTAACCTGCAGCGATGAAAACTTTTCCAGTAAGGCGGGCGCGCAGCGTGTAGCAGCTGAATTGGGTATCATCCTGATCATCCCCGATACCAGCCCCCGTGGTGACGGAGTCCCCGATGCACCGGATGGTGCTTACGACCTAGGACTAGGGGCTGGTTTCTACGTTAATGCCACTCAGGCTCCCTGGGCGGAGCACTACCGCATGTATGACTACATCGCTGACGAGTTGCCCCAGCTTTGTGAAGCTAACTTTAAACTAGGCAAAGCTGCCATTGCCGGTCACTCCATGGGCGGTCACGGTGCGTTAATCATGGCTCTGCGCAATCCGACGTGTTATAGCTCGGTATCCGCCTTTGCCCCCATAGTGAACCCCAGTGAATGTCCCTGGGGTCAAAAAGCATTGACGGCCTATCTGGGTGATAATCGAAACCAGTGGCAGCAATACGATGCCTGCGCCTTATTAAATGACCTTGGCCAAAACTGGACAATGCCCATGTTGATTGACCAGGGATTAGCGGATAACTTTCTGGACTCGCAAGAACTCAGCCGCCCGCTGCAGGCCGTATGTGAACAGCACGGTGTGCCTGCAGAGTTTCGCTACCATGCAGATTACGACCATAGTTACTACTTTATCGCCACGTTTATTGAGGACCACCTGCGTTTTCACGCAGCGCATCTTCAATAACCCGGCCAACATAAAAAAGGCCGGTGTTCTGCACCGGCCAATTCACGGCAATCGCACGCAAGTTAACGGGAAAGCTTCTTTTCCACCTTAGTTAGCAACATCTCGATTTCTTTTTGTCTGGAGCTGTCGGCCAAGGCTCGGTTAGCACGAGGTTCAGCCTGTTGCGCCAGCAGCAGATACTCTTTGGCCTTGGTATATTTTCCATCGTCAAACAAAAACTCGCCATAGAAATAGTTTGGATCAATCCCCTTTGGGTTCATTTCCAGGGCTTGCTTAAGCAGTTTTTCGGCCTTTTTGTCGCTACCAAAGCTCACCGGCCAACCGGGCAACTTATGGTAAAGCACGCCCAGGCTGGTTAAGGCCGAGCCACTTAGCGCCTTTTCATCCAGGCTGATGGCTTTTTCCAGCGACGCTTTCGCCTGCTTAGCCAGCCCCAACGCATCCAGCCCCCCTTTTGCACCGGCCGCACTGGATTGACTGATTCCCAACCAAATCCAGCCTTCAGCTCGCTGGGGCTGCGCTTGTGTCAGGGATTCTGCCTTGGCAATCAACTCGTCAAACGCCTTATCCCGCTCTTTTTCAGCCAGCGTGTAATTCACCACTGCCCATTGCTGCTGTACAGCCAATAGCTCTGGCCATTCATCCGCCTGAGCAATGGACATCAGCATCAATGACATACCACCAGCCACTGTTATCAAAGTACGTTTCAGCATATTCATACCAGGATCTCCTTCGCATGTTGTGCAGCAAATTTCTTAATAATGGGTAGTTTTTTAACCAGAGCGTTATCCACCAAAGAGGGAAATGCACCGTTAATTCGAACAAACAATTTCTCGGGAAAACCAATGAATTTACGCCGAATTCCCTGTTGTAATTGGGCTTTCAACGCTTGTGCAACCAAGTCAGGGCTATCCACCTGATTGCCCAGCGCCTTATTCATGGCCACCACGTCATCACTATTGATAGCGGTTTGGGTCGCACGCGGGGCCAGATAAAACACCTTTACCGATGACCCGGCCAGTTCACGTTGCAAGGCCTCAGTAAAACCTCGCAGGCCGAACTTGCTGGCGCAATACAGGCTGTTGCAAGCAAAACCTATGCTGCCGAAGGTGGAACCGACGTTAACGATGTAAGCCTCCGAATGTTTTTTCATCGTGGGCAGCAAGGCACGAATTAGCGCCATGGGAGCTAACAAGTTGGTCTGAATCGTCTGTTCCAAGTCCTCATCAGACATACTTTGCAGCTCACCAAAAGGAGCGATACCTGCGTTATTAATCAACATGCTGATGTTGGGAAAGCGCGCCAGTTCCTTGAGCAATTCATCGCGCCCCTGACTCGAGCTGATATCCGCCACCACTATCTGGTGGGTGCCGGGCAGACTGTCGGCCAGCGCTTGCAACGCCTGCTCATTGCGCCCCTGTAAAATCAATTGAACACCGGCGTCAGCCAGGGTTCGGGCAATAGCCTGGCCGATACCGCCACTGGCACCTGTCAGCAAACAAAGTTGAGTTGACCAGTTCATATCCTTCTCCTAGGCAGCCTGAGCCAGACCATGGCAAGGGTCCAGCTCATAAAAGATATTGCCGTATAAGCGAAAGAACATGCGGGCGGCATGCAAAATCACGTCCTGCTCGGCTTCATCGTCAATCTGATTCATCAGGTTTTCAAAGAACACAATATGCTCCTGATCCAGTGCACCATGTGAACGCAGATAACTGAAGGCTTTGGTGGGTAAGTCCAACTTACCCTGAATCTGCGCTGCTGCATTGTCAGCCAGGGCAATACTGGTGCCTTCCAGTACAAACACCATGCCGAAAAACGCCAGTGGATTGACCCGCTGAACAGCATCATAGGCATAGGCCACCATCAATTCGGTGGCACTTGATGGTTTACTTTGTCTGGCTTGCTGCTTGTCAAAACCGCAAGCAGCAATGTCATTCAGGATCCATTCCTGGTGGCCCATTTCCTCTTCAATATATTCGCCCACGGCTTCGCGAAGCCATTCTTTGCTTTCCGGCAAGCGGCTACCCACAGTCATTAACAGTGGCACTGTGTGCTTAACGTGATGGTAGGCCTGTTGCAGAAAGGCGACATAATCGTTGAGGTCAAACTCACCACGAAAACAGCGCTGAATAATAGGGGCCGATAACAGGTAGTCGCGTTCAGTGCGGGTTTCTGCTTGCAATCTTTCATATAGCTTCATGATAAGCTCCTGATTCAACGTAATTTTCCATTTGATAAAAGGCGTCGATGTATTTAGCGAAGCGCTGTAACATGGCATCGCGTTTTAATTTGCCATTGGCAGTAAACAGACTGGTATCCTGCATGTCTTCTGCGCTAAGCAGGTGCCAGGCTTTGATCTTGGCATAGTCGGGTAAGCGCGCATTGCTAGTGTCAATGGCAGAGGCAACCAAAGCCGCCGGTAACTGAGCTTGCATAGGCACCAACAGGGCTGTGCAGAAGGGCTGACTGTCACCCACCAGCATCACATGCCGAAACACGCCACTGGCCATGACCTCCGCTTCAACCCACTCAGGCGAAATGTTTCTGCCCAGCGAGTTAATCAGCAGATTTTTAAACCGCCCATCGATGCCAACATAACCATCAACAAAGCTGGCTTTGTCACCGGTACGCACCACATCCGGATACCAGGACTCAGGTTGGTTTAAATAGCCAAGAAACAGATTGCCACGCACCAACAATTCGTCATCTTCAATTTCCAGGCGATTGTGTGGCAGCGGACGCCCCACGCTGTGAAGCTGATTGTTCTCTGGGGTGTTTAAGGCCACCACAGAGACACACTCGCTAAGTCCGTATCCCTGATAAACCGGAAGTCCGATAGCTTGGGCTTGCTTAAGCAAAGCCGCCGACACCCTAGCGCCGCCCACCGCAATAAATTGCAACGATGCGGGTGGACGCCAGCCTTGTCGCCACGCCTGAATCAGCAAGGTCAACAGCTCGGGTACTAAGATCAAACTCGTGGGCTGCCATTGGCTAATCAGAGCCAGCATGGCTGCGGGGTCTGTGAGCTGGCTCCCTATAAAGCCTCGCTGTGCATCATCGGCCAGTACAACTTTGCCTCCCGCCAGCAGCGGTGCATATACACCCGCCACATTCTCCAGCAATGTAGCCAATGGCAACAAACAGAGGTGCACGACGTCATCCATTGCCAGCGTATCCACCAGGGCTTGCGCAGTAATTTGCTGTGAGGCATGACTGAGACAAACCCCTTTGGGCATGCCGGTTGAGCCTGAGGTAAAGGTGATCTTTCCGGTGCCTTGTGGCAATTGTGCGGCTTTTTCGGGCCTGATGTGTTCAACGCTAAAACTACCAAATGGTTGATTGTCCTGCCCTTCCAAAGGCGCACTGACTATCAGGTCAACCGCTGCAGCACTCAGCAGATGGTCCCGCTGTGCTTTGCTGAAAAACATAGGTACAGGCACACAGCATACATCAGCACGTTGGCAGGCTAAGTCCATCAACACCCATTCAATGCTGTTTTCAAGGGTAAGCGCCACACATTGGATGCCATGTTGCTTGAGCCAGTCGGCGCGCAGCTCAACCTGCTCGGCTAGCTGCCCATAAGAAAGTTGCGCATCACTACTGCAAAGTGCCATAGCGTCTGGGGCAAAGTCGCAGGCTGGGAAATACATTACAGGCTCCTCAGTTCAGCGGTCAGGGTTTGGATATCAGCACAAAATGAGGAAAACAGGCCTGGCAACAAGTCTCGCTCAAGCATGGGCGTCATGGCGTCTTTCAGATCAAGCACCATGATTTTGGGGTCAGTCTCATAGTAGCTTCCCCAGTCATCATTGGATGGCGCTAAACGAGAAGGATCTGCATCAGCCAGATAGGTCAGCTTGACACCTTCCCTTTGCAACAAGGCAATTAAGTGGTTGGTACCGCAAAACAGCAGATGGCTATAGTGATTGAGAAATAAGCCCAATGTGCTTGCCATAAACAATGGCATGGCGTATCGGCGTGATAGTGCAAACAGATTGCCTATTTCCGCAATCTGCTCCGGCTGAGTGGCAATTCCTTTAGCTGCCAGACAATCCATCACATTGTCGTCAAGGTACTGTTGAACAAATAGGGATTCGCGTCCGCTGCGCAAACCAAGCGCAGCCTGATAATGCTGGCCCTTAATCGCCAGCAGTGTAGGCATAAAGTGATGGATATCTGCGCCGTACGCTTTGGCGAAGCCTTTCTTAATGAAATTTTCCAGCTCAGGGCGAGCCAGATCACCAGGCAAGGCACTGGACAAACTCAGACCACTGCCACTTTTAATCGACGCATGGCGGGTAACATCGCCGCAATACTGCACAACTTGCTGGTACATAAACGTCTCCTATCACTTACTTCTGATAGGAAGGTATGCCGTCAAGCTTAACGAACTCTTAAGGCAAAAATAATTTTTCCCTTTGGTGAGAAAAATGTCTGTTAACCAATGAAAACCACGCTGTTATCAACAAGGGCCATTTCCATGACGTCATGAACAGACAATCACTCAAAAAGGAGACGCACCATGTCAGTACAAAAGTGGTATGCACGAGCTACCAGATTAATTTGTCACAGATTGCTGAGCTATTCAGTGCTGCTGGCAGCACTTTGCAGTTTCCCGGCAACTTCCACACCGATATTTGGCTATGATGGCGCTAGTGGCGGTTTTGTCTCCATTCAACCGGCCAAGGGCAGCGGTAATGAAGGCCACTGGACCGCGCAGTCATTTACGCTAACCAGCCAACTCAGCATTTCGGCTATCGAAGTCGGCTTGTATCATACCTCTGAATTTGCAGCCGCAGTGCAACTGGTAAAGGGCACACCGTTGCCCTCCTTTGACCCGGGATTTGGCGCACAGCAAGCTCTAGCGACCGGCCAATTCAGTGGTCCGAGTGAGCCTTCCACTTACGATGTATTTTCCTTTGATGCGAATCTAACACTGGAAGCTGGCGAATATTTTCTAATCGTCGCCAATACCCTGTTCAACGGCGGAAATTTTGGCTGGGCATTTGGCAACAATCAGCTCGCCAGCACGCAAAGCTATGGCAGCGTAGGCGACCTATTCAGTTGCCTAAACACCACTGCAGGCGTGGATTGTGACAGCACTAACCCCAGCAATTCATCCTGGCTGCCAGTCGCCAACGAACTAAACGAATTCGATATGGAGTTTCGCCTTATAGACGCTGTAGCAGCGGCTATCCCAGCGCCAGGAACCTTATGGCTGATAGTGTTTGCCCTGGTCGCCTTGGTTTGCATCCGAAAGCAGCAGCAGGCGGGGTAACTGCAGCCAGAACCTGATAATCAGCGGTACAGAGTTTGTACCGCCGACTCTTTGAATTGTTAATGCTAACCTACCTGCTGAAATCTGATCGGCTTCACAACAGGGTCAGTATCCCCATAAGAATAAACAGCGCACTGGCTACAATGCGGGTAAGATTTAATGGAATTTTCTCCATCAGCCGGGCTCCAAGATAAACCACAGGCACATTGGCTAAAAGCATGCCGACGGTAGTACCCATAGTCACCCAGAATACGGACTGATATTCGGCGGCTAAAAGCACCGTCGCCACTTGCGTTTTATCGCCAATCTCTGCCAGAAAAAACAACACAAGAGACACCAGAAAAGGGCCGTACGCATCAAAACGATTGCTCACCCCATCTTCTTTATCTGGCACTAGCAACCACAGTCCCACTAAGATAAAACTGCCCGCTAGCCCCCATTGACCAAGACCGGAATTAATAAAACCGGCTAACCAGGCGCCCAGCCAGGCAGATGCTGCATGATTTAACAGGGTGGCCAGCAGAATACCCATGACAATTGCAGATTTATTGCGAAATTTGGCAGCCAGCAGAAGCGACAAAAGCTGGGTTTTATCACCCATTTCGGCCAATGCAACAACAGCGGTAGAGGTAAAGAGAGCTTCCATTTAGACAATCTCAGGCGGGATACAAAACCAAAGGCAAACAACCCTCTCCCGCCTAATGGAGTGGCCATTTGCCTTAGGTCTCGCCGATATCCGCATTACCACGAATACAAATTTGCCACAGGCATGAGGCCTGACTATGTTGACAAACTTACCTGCCAGTAGGTGGCAGGCGGGCTACTCCCCCAAGACGGAGCAGAGACTATCACAAGCGACTTTGCAGTTCACCCGCTTTCTGATATTGATAGCTTACTGACTTGGATCAAGCTGCACCAATCAACCTGATTTATGCTAACCCTATGCGTCGTTTAAAAGATGCTGCCAGTGACTGATGACAAGTTGATCGTTCTGTTAAAAATCTTAATGGGGGTAGGCATTAGCTTTATCCTGCTTGGTGTTATCTTGCATTTTAATCCGGCAATGGAATCACTTGGCGTCACCGGCATAGTAATAAGTGCCTCGCTGGTTGCGATCGGAATGGCTATGTCGCTCCCCACAAAAATGTACCTGACTTTTATTTTTATGCGAATGGAGGCGGAGCAGGCGGACAAAGACACTCAAGCCATGGCTGAAGGAGAATCCCCCAATAAAGATTGAAAATCGGCCGTTGGTGATTCACAGCGCCTGGCCCTTGGCAAACTGACCAAAAGTTGTAAAGGTTCGCTTAAGTATAAGTCTATCTGGCAATGCAAGCCTTGCCCCCGATAGCAGTAACCGGCTTGCATGCTGGAGGGTCGACCGGCGCCCTGCCACGCTAGATTAAGCACTTCTTGTAGTTCATACATTTTGCTCTGAGCGACTAATGCATCCCCCAGCGACACCACATACCATTGCATTCAGACACTCCTTAAAATGTGCAAGACGCTAACAAATCCCATAGTAGTTAAATCTGCCGGCCTTGCCTCTTCTTCTTTCTGTGCTAAACATTGAATAGAGAGGGAATTTGAGAATACAAAATGAAATTTTTGGCGACTTACAGTTACGATGAATCTCTAGGTGTATTGTTTTCTACCGCCAAGGGCGTGGCGGATCCAAGCGACATACTCGCCCTTTACAATAAACTGCATAGCCTCGCCAATCGCCATCAATGCCGAAAAGCTCTTGTTGACTTACGACAAGTTCAGCTTAGCTATGATAGCGCCAGTGTGCTCTCGATTTTGGATAGGCTTGAACCTCTGTTGTGTAATTTACAGATAGCGCGAATCGTTAAGCCTACCGATGCGCGTCAACAGTTCGTGCAAGCCTATGCCGAGCAACTTAACTTACCGCTGCGCAACTTCTATCAGGATCAACAAGGTCTGGCATGGTTAATCAGTTCCCAAAATACTGCCACAGAAGCTCAATCAACCGAAGAAATGCTCAGCTAGCGACACTGCTTTTATGGCATAATAGCGGGCGATATCGTCAACCAAGTGTCTTCATGAGCAGTCGTTTTCCCGTTCCCTCCGCCCCTCATCAGTATGAGTTTGAGATAAAACGTAGCCGATTTTTAACTGTGGTGGAACGTGCGGTTAATCGAGAAGCAGCGGAAAACTTTATTCGCCAGCAACGTCATGCACATCCACAGGCAGCCCATGTTTGCTGGGCCTACATAGCGGGTTCACCCTATACGACAGTACGTTCCATGAGCGATGACGGCGAACCCTCAGGCACCGCAGGCAGACCTATGCTTAAAGTGTTGGAACATTCCGGGTTAGGTGAGATTGTGGTCGCCGTAATTCGCTATTATGGCGGCATAAAACTCGGCACCGGCGGCTTGCAGCGAGCATACTCCGATGCCGTTACCGGCGCTCTAAAAGATCTGCCCACCACGCAGTGGGTGCCTCGCACGACCATTACCATCGAGTTCGATTATCCACTCGAGTCCAATGTACGCCACTGTTTGAGCCAGTTTGATACTGATGAACCGGCCATAAATTACGCCAATCAAGTGAGTATCCATTTTGCCATTGCAGACAACCAAAAAACACAATGTCTGCAGGCACTGACAGATTTATGTGCGGGCGCAATCCAGATAGGCGAACTCGACCAACAATGAGATTAGGGCACGTTAGTGCCCTACCAGCAGTTTCTTCAACTGATACAAATCAGTAATTTCATAATGTGGGTCGATACCTTCAGGCCTGACCTGACCTTCTACATTTAACCAGCACGTATGAATACCGGCATTCAGCCCTCCCAACACATCGGCATGCGGGTTGTCACCTACCATCAGAACCTGATCTTTGGGGGGATTGCCAAGTAGCGCCAGAGTGTGTTCGAAAATGCCTTTATGCGGCTTCGCCACGCCTATCTGCTCGGAAATTACCAGATGATGGAAATGTTCGCTGACACCGTTATTATCCAAGCGCATCTGCTGCATACGGGTAAAACCATTGGTGATGATCCCCAAGGTTGCTTTACCGCTTAAGGCGTCAAGAAGCTCACGCGCTCCCGGCAATAATTTGCTGGTCTGTCCCATAGCTTCAACAAAATGGGTGTTGATCTCGCCCGGACACATCTCATGCTTGTCAGCCCAATGTGCAAAACGGCGTCTTTGTAATTCATCAGAACTGATTTCACCGTCCTGGTACTGACGCCACAGCGGCATACTCACATCCAGAAAATGCTTAAAATCCAGCTCTTCAAATGCTTGTTCAAAACGCGAAAATGCCAGCTTTAAGCCAGCAAAGGCGTCAAAGTCAAATAAGGTATCGTCAGCGTCGAACAGGATCCATGGATACTGCATCAGGTCTCCTTAGCAGGCATATAGGGAAGCATGTAGAAAAGGGGCCATGGCCAGCACCAATGCCTGGTGATAAGCGCTTTGGCGCGTTTCACGTCCATTGGTAAGTAAACCAATGGCACCACCTTTATGCTTAATATTGGTCTCTCCGAATAATCGGTCCATTACCGGCCCCAACTCCTGACCTTGCAACAAGGCTTGCCAGACAGTTTGAGGTAGAGGCAAGTTGGCGCTGCGCCCAACGCTACGCTGCTGATTATTGGCAATCACCACATAGGCAAAGGTAGCGGGGCCGTCGATAAAACTATCCACGCCCCCTTCAGCAGCCACATAAAAGTCAGCCTCCACAGCGGCTTGGCAAGCTTCAACCCGATTTATTGCGCCCAAGCGGGTGTCTGCCTCGCTCATAGGTTGGTCTGCCACCCCCGATGCCGCACTCATGCCCTGGCAGCTTATCTGGTAGTCAGGAAACAGTGCTTCAAAGGCACCGCTAACGGCTGCCACTTTCACAGGGTTGGTGGAACCCACCACAATACTCAGCTTTTGCATACTTTTTGCGAACAACAAAAGCGACATTGTGCCATATCCCTATGACAATTTGTCGCTCATATTGGCTAACAGGCTATAGATTTGTTGAATACTATCTCACCACAAAAAGCTAGAAATAGTACTCCAGGCTAAGCTGAACATAGTCATCACGACGCAGCAAATAGGCGGGGTCAGAAGGAGCATCGGAGCTGAAAAACCAGCCGTCCACGCGCCATTTCCAGTTATCGTTGATACGGCTGGACGCTTCGATATAGCCACTATGTCCGCTGCTTTCATCAAGGTCCTGGATATAAGCAATCAAGATTTCCGTGCCACGAATATCGTTGAATACCAAACGAGTCCCCACCATCAGGTCGTTCTGACCGAGGCTGGTCGCCAATTCATCCCGCTCGTCATACTGGTATTCCATTAACCAACCTATGTCATAGGCGGTTTCAAACACCCCCACAGAGGTGTGTTCAAACCCTGCGGTCAGGGCGTAATAGCTGTCCTGGTCGGTTTTACGGTGAATGGCTTCCAATTTATACAAGGTAGCCCCAACGACCGTCAGCATGTCCAGTCCAATTTGCTGCATCTGTCCGTAATAAGGTCTGAGCACTTGTTCGTCACCCGTCATGGCTGGAACAAAAAGCGGCTCCCGGTTAGTACCATCGAACCAGGACAACCCGATCTCGGTATCGCCAAGATAGCCCATATAGCGAAACGCCCAATCCAGGTGTTCCTGCTCATCGTCAGACTCATATAAGGGATTGTCAGTATCAACTCTTAAAGGAAGACGAAAACGTCCTTCCACACCAGCAAAGGTCCGCTCACGAAAATAGGGTAAGGCAAACAGACTAAGGGTTCCCCAATCCTGAATTAAGGAAAACTGCACCATGGGTTGGCCGAGCTTTTCTTCACCGTCAATGGCTTCGACAAAATCCGTTTGATTAATAACATCGACTAAATGCTGGGACTCAGTTTGCCCCCAGAACACCTTGCCAATCCCGGTTCTCAGTTCCCAGGCATCCCCAACATGCAACCACATCAGTTCACGCACATCCATATGTGTGCGCTCACTGTCACGGTTGTCGTAGCGGAAAAATGGCTTAAAGTTCAGGCTGTCAGCACCATCATTGAAGCTATAGTAAAGCTCCGGCTCAATAAAGACCGAAAGGTCACTGTCATGTTGCTCTGGGTACAAACCATCCTGAAAATAAAAACGCTGCTCAATGGCGCTACGGATATTGGTCTGCGTGTCTGCCAGCGCAGAACTGGCCAGTAACACGCCCAAAGTAAGTAAGGATGTTTTCACCCAACTCTCCCTATTTAGCACGCTTCAGTGCCGCCTGGCTGAAATCATCTTCACTCAGGCCGGTACGAAAACGTAGCTCGTGTGTAATCAAATCAGTACTTTTTCTGGTCTGGTGATTCTTCATCGACAATTTCATCGGACGCCAGTATTTATCCAAATACAGCTGATAGTCGTGCATGGTGAGTGTTTTCAGCAAGCTGTCTTTACGATCATAAAACTCAACCTTTTGCGCACGATAATGTTCTTTATCCAGCCAGGTTATCAATTTGGTATAACCTGAATGCTCGTATGCGGGTTGCTGTTCTATTACAAAGCAGTCCATCCCCTCATATTGCTCATCTCGCAGGTATTTGTAATTGAACTTCGCAACTTCAAACGAGCTAAGGTCTTCAAAAGCAAACTCACTACCCATAAAAGGGCCGGATTTATTCTTTGATGCGATGCGTTTAACCCGTTTGAGGGCAGGTAAATACATCCACTGCTCATCCGGCTCTATGGCGTGAGAGTAATTCAAAAACGCTGTGCCTTTCACATCAGCGGGTTGGTCAAAAATGGTCAAGCCCTTGTCGCCGTCATTCTGCACCTCAAGCGTCAGTAGACGCATACGACGTTCAATTTCCTGACGACTGGCATTGCGCAAAATCATGCTGGCTTCGGCCTGATTATCCTGCCAGCCGAGATCACTCTGCTTACGCTCTTTGGCAATAGCCAAACCTTTTTCTTCGGCCGTCTGAGCCTGCACTTGTACCACCAGTAACAGGCTTAGCAACACACTAAAGAGTGGTTTGAAGCTTCTTATCCGTGTCATCTGCGTTATCCTCTTTATTTACGCTCTTCTTATCAAAAACCATTAAAAATGCCGGCAGGAACAGGAAATCAACTGCCAGGGCAACCAAAATAATAATGCCCGTTAACATGCCCATGTCGGCATTTACACCGAAATTGGACAACGACAAAATGGCAAAACCAGACACCAACACTACCGTAGTAATCCACAAGGCTCGACCCACACTACTGAAAGCATAGCGCACGGCCTGCTCGGCATCCGCTCCATCTTTTCTGGCCCGCTGATACTTGGCGAGAAAATGTACCGTATCGTCGACAATGATACCAAGGGACATACTCATTACCACCGATAAGCCCATATTGATCTGGCCAGAAATCACTGCCCAGATACCAAAACCTATTCCAGCCGGCAGCAGATTGGGTAACAAACTGATTGCCCCCATTTTCCAGGAACGCAATGCCACCACCAACAAAGCAGAAATCAGAATAAGTGCCAGCACCGTGCCACGCAGCATACTGGCCATATTGGTTTCGCCAATATGAGCAAACATAAGCGATGGACTGGATGCTCTCACCTCAATCTGTGGCGCACGTTGTGCAAGCCAACCTAAAGCTCGCTGCTCAAAGGCGGTAAACTCTTTGCTCCCCAGGTTTTCCAGAGTCGCCATTACCCGAGTGGCAGACTTATCCAGATTGACCTGGTTATTCAAGTCCAATCCAAACGGCAGGGACATTTCGTACAGCAGCAGATACTGTGCGGCCAACTCACGATCTTCCGGTAATCGGTAGTAGCTATTGTCATCCGCATGCATGTTTTTATTTAAACGCATGAAGGTGTCGCTGATACTTGCCACATGGTCAATCTCAGGTTGTTCACGCAACCACTGAGTAAATTCGGCAATAACCTGAAGATTTTCTGGCTTATTCAACGCCGATGGTTCGCCCAGAAACAAGCCGAAGTCCATGGTGGCCATACCACTGATATGCTCTTCCTGATAATCCGCGGCAAATCTGAATGGCATGGACTTATTAAAATACTCGGTAGCCTGGTCATTCACTTCATTTTTCAGTGTGGCACCAATAGCCACCAGCGTCAGTACAACGGTAAAGGGCAGCAAGCGTTTATGGTTGGCAATCACCCACTCAGCAAAAGCTTCCATACGTCCTGATGATGCTTGTTGCTTAACTGTGACGCGCATAGGCAGCAGCAACAACAACGCCGGCAACATGGTCACCGACAACACAAAGGCCAGCATGATTCCCATGGCCGTTAGATTGCCCAAATCAGCCAAAATCGGCACATCTGAAAAGTTCAGAGTTAAGAAACCAATGGCGGTAGTTACACTGGTGATAAACACCGGCATCAGATTCAATTCCATGGCATAGCGGATGGCTTCAGCTTTGCTCTTACCCTGACGCAGTCCATACAGCATAGATGAGATAACATGCACACAATCCGCCACGGCCAGCGTCATGACTAATGTGGGCACATTTACCGTCGCAGTACTCAGGAATATACCAACCCAGCCGCTGATCCCCATAGTTGCGACGATAGTGGTAATCAGCACCACCACGGTCGACAAGGTGCCGGTAAACGAACGCAACAATATCCACAACATGAGAATAATGGTCAGGAACATCAGTGGCACCAGCGTACTGGCATCATGCTCAGCGGACGTCACAAACGCATCGTTCAGATAAACAATCCCGGTATGATAAAACTGATGTTGGGGATAGGTTTCAGATAATTCATGACTTAGTTGACGTGCTGCCGCTGCCACATCCCGAAACGCTTGGTCCAACTGTTCTTCTGGGAGCTGAACGGTGATATTAATCATGGCAGCCTTACCATCGGCAGCTACCATCTTATCGACCAGTGCCGGCTCTGCCAAAGCCACCTGTCTGGCCTTTTGAATCTCAGCCTGACTCATGGACTGAGGATCTTCAAACAGATCCTCGACTAATAGATCATCTTCCTCAGCCGAGGTATGTTGAAAGTTAGTAATAGAATCAACCCTGGTGGCATAGGGAATGCGCCATGCGGCTTCAGTATAATCCTTAATCAACGCCAGGGTTTGCGGTGAAAACACGTCACCGGATTCTGGGGCAATAACAATGCTGGCATTTTCACTTTTGCTGAAAATGCTCTGCATATCTTCGTAAGCCTGCAATTGGGCATTACCTGGCCCAAAGAAGATCTTGTAGTCCCCTCTGAAATACAGATTCTTACTGCCAACAGCGGCCGCGACAATCAATAACAAGCATAAACCTAACGTTAACCAAGGCCTTAACAATATGGCATTTAACCAAACCGCTCTCATGTGATTCTCCCCTTAGCACCAGAGTGCTTGCTATGTTCCTTCAACGTCGACAACTCATCGGCAAAAACTTCCATACCAACGCGCTGCCAACTGTCCCAATAATCAAACTCGCTGGAAAGTGGTAACCACTGCATACCATCCAACATCAAGTTCATGTTGAACATGAGCGTTTTCTCCTCTTCCAGTGCCTGCACCAGCTGCGCAGTGCTGGCAGCCAGCATCAGGGCCGTAGAGCCAAACGCCATAGCCCAGGCTGCAAAACTCAGCTGAGCAAACTCGGCCTCTTCTCGCCCTTGCAGATCCCCATCTTCCATCGCGAGCACAAATAATTGATTACAGACCTCGGCCAGTTGTTGCTCCAACACAAATTGTGTATCCAACCGCTCCTGACTGGCTCGCTCAGCCACCGCAGGAGTTTTGGAGGTCAGCACGCAATAAAATAAAGTGGGATGTAACAACGCATGCAAGCGGTAGGCAAAACATAACGCCAATAATTTCTCTCTGGCATTACCTTTGAAATTTGATGCTTTATGGAAGAGTTGTAGTTCAGTTTGCATGGCTTTGATACACAAGGCACTGAGCAAATCTTCTTTACTGGAAAAGTGGTTATAGACGGTGCCTTTGGAGTAGTCACAGGCAGCCACCAGTTTATCCATGGTCAGGCCACTAAAACCATGTTCTTCCATCAAACGTTCCGCCAGACACAGCAATACCTGCTCCCGCTCGGCAATAGCCTGTTGGCGCTTGGTTTTAAATTTCTTGAACAGACAAGGGCTCTTATCTGCGTCATAACCTATTCTAAAATTCATTTTTGACGAATCGTCAAGTTGACGAATCGTCATAATAGTTCGTTTTCCATGCAAAGCAAGGACGATTTTGTACAAAAACACTAAGAAAATGCTGCAATAGCATTTGGATTGCGAGTGCCAGTGTTTTTAAGCGACTCTGCGGTGCAACAATCCATTGAGTTTGTTGTTGAGTCAAAGCAAGAAGAGCAAAAGATATCTTCAACTTCACAGGCTGAAAAAGAACACCAGCACCGTTAAGCCTAGGAGTTAGTCAGGCTTCCCCAGTAACCACCATGCACAAAACGCATACGCTAAGTATATTTTGCATACGTCTTTTTATACCCAAATCGTTTAATATTTATCCATGGCGGTGCTCTTCTGCCCAAGCAGCAACAAGTTACGGAATAAAATCATGGCAAAGCAAAAATCTGAACCTGGGCGTCCTGCCCCAGGGGCAAAAAAGAACCATACCAGTCCCTACACGTTAGCGTGTAAGCAAGTGGGGCTATTACATTTTAATGTGGTAGGCTCACCAACCAGTCAAGCCGCCAAAGAAAGCCTGAATTTTTTACGTAGCTGTAACTAGAGCAGATTTAGTGGGCAGTTGAACAACAAGCTCAACTGCCCGGTTTTCTCACCAACGACGACTAAGCATCGCGATGTTGACCTTCTCTTTATTCGCCTAAAACGGCAAAATACCCCTCTTTTTTCTCTACGGTGTGTTTAGCCATGGCGCAACTGTACTTTTACTATTCGGCCATGAACGCCGGTAAGTCCACCTCACTATTGCAGTCAGCCTATAACTACAAAGAACGGGGGATGCATGTTGCGCTGTTTACCGCTGCATTGGATGACCGTTTTGGTACTGGCGTGGTTGCATCGCGAATTGGTTTACAATCTGAAGCGGAGCTATTCGGCCAGGATACTCATCTGCTAGAACGCATAAACCAATTAAACCGCCAACAACGTGTCGACTGTGTATTTATCGATGAAGCGCAATTTCTGACTAAACAACAAGTACAGCAGCTGACCTTCGTGGTTGACGAGCTCAAAATACCGGTTTTGGCCTATGGTTTACGCACAGATTTTGCTGGCGAAACCTTCGAAGGTAGCCACTATCTGCTGGCCTGGGCGGATAAATTAGTAGAGCTGAAAACAGTCTGTCATTGCGGCCGTAAAGCGAACTTTGTGGTGCGTATGGACGAACAGGGGCAAGCGGTAAAACAAGGAGCGCAGGTGGATGTAGGCGGCAATGATAAATATGTGTCTATGTGCCGTACCCACTTTAGAAAACTGGTTTGGGAGTAATACAAACAAATGGAATACGCCGCTCTGCTGATGTTTGTGATCTCAGCATCTATTACCCCAGGTCCGAATAATCTGATGTTAATGGCATCAGGCCTCAACCATGGTGTTAAGCGCAGCATTAGACACCTGCTCGGGGTAGATATTGGTTTTACCCTTATGGTCGTGGCGGTTGGATTGGGTATGGCTGGTGTATTTACTGCCTTCCCTCAGTTACACGATGTGCTGAAAGTAGTAGGCACCCTTTATCTGCTGTGGCTGGCTTGGCAAATTGGCTCGGCACCGGTGGATGGCATTAAACTTAAGGATCGTAAGCCCTTTAGCTTTATGCAGGCGGCCCTATTTCAATGGGTGAATCCCAAGGCTTGGATCATGATAGTTGGCGCAGTGGCAACTTATACAGAGGCAGGTAGTAACTACACCTGGCAAGTCTTGCAAATTGCGCTGTTTTTCTTTGTCTTTGGCACACCTTGCACCATAGTCTGGCTACTGTTTGGCACCAGCCTAAAGCGCTTTATCAACACGCCGGGCAATCTGAGGCTGTTTAATATCAGCATGGCCCTGCTGCTGGTCGCTTCCTTGCTGCCAGGCTTGCTGGATCTGGTAATGCAGCGCTAAGTTGCCCCAGTATACTCGCAATCCTAGTATGGTGTTCAATCGGCATTAGTGTTGAACACCATGGTATCAGAAGCACTGTGGGAATTTGTTCAATGTTTACCGCTTCCAGCGCTGATTGCAAACTACAGCAAAGAGCTTAGTTATCTGCTAAGTGATATTCCCGATAAAGACACCGGTGGCAAAGAACCTACCCAGACCCATGCAATCGGATGTGAAGCAGCCCATGCCTGGGATTACCAGATTACATACAACAATTTTTTATTCAGCTAAGTCCTTGGTATCTGCCATTGGCTATTGCAATTAGACAACACTTCACCAAAAATAAATGTATACATTTTTCAAAGAGTATACATTTTGTATAAGTTGCGAAAAGATCTGAGCCTGTCGGCTATTAGCGCGGGTTTTGTCGCTGTGTTGGTTGGTTTTGCCAGTTCAGTGGCGATCGTTTTTCAGGCTGCTCAGGCTGCCGGTGCTGACCAGGCCATGATGATATCCTGGATAGGTGCGCTGGGGTTGGGTATGGGACTGACCTGTATTGGCTTTTCCTGGTATTACAAGGCACCGGTTATCACGGCCTGGTCAACACCGGGCGCGGCTCTGCTGGCCAGCAGCTTAATCGGCGTTCCTATAGCTCAGGCTATCGGTGCCTTCATGTTTTGCGCTGTTTTGACCATCTTACTGGGTGTATCCGGCGGATTTGACCGCCTGATGCGGCGTATTCCTGCTTCCATTGCCAGTGCCATGCTGGCTGGCATTCTGGTGCAATTCGGCCTGGCTATCTTTACTTCCTTGCGGGTAGAGCCATGGCTAGTGGCTGCTATGCTAATCAGCTACCTGCTTGCTAAGCGCTGGCAGCCCCGCTACACCATTATGCTGGTTTTAGCGGTGGGGCTGCTTGGCAGCAGTCTGATGAATAAACTGGATATCAGTCATGTTGCATTGGCATTCAGCCAACCCGTGCTGGTTTGGCCCGAATTTGATCTAAGCGTGTTACTGGGCGTGGGTCTGCCCCTTTTTATTGTGACTATGACCTCACAGAATATTCCCGGCATTGCTACCCTCAGAGCCAGCGGATATCAGCATATCCCCATCTCACCGCTCTTGACGGGTACCGGCCTGACTTCACTAGTCCTAGCCCCGTTGGGTGGTTTTGCCTTTAACCTGGCAGCCATCACTGCTGCCATTTGTACTGGCCCGGAATCCCATACTGACAGCAGCAAACGCTATGTGGCAGGCCTGTCAGCCGGTTTCTTTTATATTCTGGCCGGCCTCGCGGGAGCGTCGGTGGTTGCGCTGTTTATCGCATTGCCTGTGGCATTGGTGGCGAGCGTCGCTGGACTGGCATTATTAACCACTATAGGTAACAGCCTGTCCTTAGCACTCCAGGATACCCGTGAACGGGATGCTGCCCTGTTATGTTTTCTGATTACGGCCTCAGGCGTGAGCTTCTTTGATATTGGTGCCGCGTTCTGGGGGCTGATTGGTGGTATGCTGACCTTGTACTTCAGTAAGAAATAACATGAGCCTGTACGACAAACTTAAAGCAGATTTACAAGCCGGTCGCTTCGCACCCGGCACGGTACTTAAGCAAAAAGAGTTGGCTGAACATTATCAGGTCAGCCGTATCCCTGTCCGTGACGCCATACTCAAACTGAAAAACCAAGGATGGCTGACCGATCATGGTAAATGTGGAGTGGCCGTACCTAAGTTTGACGCCATCGAAGTGGAAGATATTTACCTGATGCGCATGCGTCTGGAGCCTTTGCTTCAGGAATTGGCCATACCTAAATTAAATGCCGAAGTTCTGGGGCGAGCAGAGGATCTGCTTACTCACATGGACCAACCGGGGCTGTCGGCCACAGAAATTGGTGAGCTTAACTGGCAGTTTCACGCCTGCCTTTATCAGCCAGCCCAACGTCCCACCCTGTTTGCGGTGGTGGAACATCTGCAGCGCCAGTGCCAGCGTTACATTGGCTACCAGTCTTTGAGCCTGAATTACCAAGCACGCAGCCAGACTGAGCACCGCGCGCTGTTGGATGCCCTGCGCCAAGGCAAAGGTGAGCTGGCCGAGCGCTTGCTACGCGAGCACATCAGTGAGGCCGGTCAGGCTCTGGTTAATTTTTTGCGCTAAAGGTTTAATTACCTATGTCCTGACTATCCTGACGAAACAAGGACTCCAGTTGCTCTCGACCACGTTTACTGCGTTCTATCAGAGCATCCATATCGTCCAGATCTTCGAGGGTATTAGCCAGCAATGTTTCATCATGCTTACGAAACACTTGCACCAAATAGTCCGCGCGCGCACTGGATACACCATAAGCTTTGAGCACATGATTGGCCGCTTCCAAACTACCGGAATAAACTTCACGTACCAGATCGGTCACCCCGATACGATGGAGATTGCGCACCGTTAGACGGTTATGTGCCCGGGCGATAATATGGATATGGCCAAAATGCTCCCGCACCAGTTCAGCAATTTTCATTACATCACTTTCACGGTTAACTGCAATCAGCAGCACTTTGGCCTGCTCTATCCCCGCAGCCCGGAGTAAGTCTAATTTGGTGGCATCACCGTAGAACACCTTATTGCCAAACTGTTCAACAAAGGCGATATGCGCGGCGTCCTTATCCAAGGCGGTAAAAGGGATCTGGTTAGCCGCCAGGATCCTGGCGCTCATCTGGCCAAATCGACCAAAACCAGCAATCACCACTTGAGGGTCATCGACATTACTGGCCGTATCATACACAGGCGGGCACTGGCGACTGTTTACCCAACGGCTGTACAAAATAACCAGGGGCGATGTCATCGCCATGGAAATCCCCACAATCAGGCTAACCTGATTAGCCAGCGTTGCATCTAGTAGTCCCTTACCGGCAGCCGTGGTCATCACCACAAAGGCAAATTCACCGCCTTGCGACAGCATCAACGCCACTCTGACAGCATCGCCTTTATTCTGACCGGCCATGATTAGCAGGCCACCTATAATCAAGGTTTTAATCACCACCAGCAGTAAACTGGCCCCGACAATAAAGCCCGGATCATCCAGCAATAATTGCAAATCCAGATTCATCCCGATGGCAATGAAAAACAAACCAAGCAGCAAGCCTTTAAACGGCTCTATCTCGGTTTCCAACTGATGACGGAAACTGGAGTTAGCCAGCAACATACCGGCGAGAAATGCGCCCATCCCCATAGATAAGCCGGCTTGTTCCATTACCAGAGCGGTCGCGATGACAATCAAAAGGGCAGCTGCCGTCATCACTTCTTCATTGCCATAGCGGGACAGCAACCTGAGGAAAGGATTTAACAGATACCGGCCAACCACCAACACCATCAAAATGGCCGATAAACTCAGCCACCAGGGCGGCGCAGTGCCATCACTGCCAGCCAGAGATTCCACCAGCAACAGAATGGGAATGACCGCCAGATCCTGCATCAGCAAGATGGCAAAACCTTGCTGACCCGGTGGCGTTTTAAGAATGCCCTGCTCTGCCATCAGTTGAATAGCAAAGGCGGTAGAAGACAATGCCAGCGCCAAGCCTATCACCAAGGAGGGTTGCCATTGCTGCGAGGCTCCGAATACCAGTGCCCCCACCAACAGCAGTGAAGTAATCAGCAGTTGGCCTCCACCGGTAAGCACCACAGCCTGGCGCATAGACCAAAGTTTTTTCGGTTCAAGCTCAAGGCCAATAACAAACAGCAGCAGGATAACCCCAAGCTCAGCAACATGCAGAACATGGTCAGGCTCGTGAATAAGCCCCATCAAAGATGGCCCTATAATCACCCCGGCAACCAGATAACCGAGGATGGCACCAAGTTTAAGGCGCTTAAACAGTGGCACTGCTATCACGGCGGCGATAAGAAAGACTAATCCGGTTGCCAAAGCTGACATCTGTGTTCCTCAATTATGGGCAGTTTGGTGTATTCCAAACTCGTCACTACTGCGCAAAAAAACACTAGACCAAAAGTGGAATCTATTTAAAATCAATCACTAATAGGAAAATAATAATAGTACGCAAAGGAACTTGCTATGCGCACCTTACTATCCACAGTGATCTTTAGCCTGGTTGTATTTGCAGCCATTAACGCCGAAGCAAACTCCAATCAGCACCAACTCCCACTTGAAGCTTTTGGCAGTTTACCAGCAGTCAGCCAGGTAAAGCTTGCGCCTGATGGACAACATCTGGCCATGCTCAGAAATGAGTCGGGAAATACCTTCATTATGAGTGTCAATCTCCAAAGCATGGAGCCGAAGATATTGGCCGTTACCGACAACCAGAAGTTCAAGATTAACTGGTATCAATGGGCGAAAAATGACACCTTACTAATCAGTGCCCGCTTCCCCACCAAACGCTACCGGGTTGAGGTAACCGAAACCCGCTTACTCAAAGTAAATATCAAGGGAGACAGTGAACTTGAGCCAGCATTTAAGGCCAGAACATCCGGACTGTCTGATGATCATGCCAGCCAATTTCAGGATAACGTCGTCAGCTTGCTTCCTGAAGACGATGAGCACTTTTTACTGGCTGTAGATGCCGATATTCCCAATCTTCCGAGCGTATACAAGCTAAGCTTAAAACACACAGGCCGCCAAAAACTTCAACAAGCCAAAGAAGATATTCATGACTGGCATGCAGACAGACAAGGGCGAGTCAGACTAGGGGTTGGACTAGACGACACCCGCGTGTTCTATGTACATAAAAATCTGCAAACCGACGAGTGGGAGACCCTGTGGGAGTACCAGATTTTTGATGCACCCGATATTAACATTTTGGGTTTTGATAAAGACCCCAATATTCTTTACATACGAGCCCTGCATAACAACAGATATGCCGTATTCAAAGTTGATCTGAGCAAAGATAAAGCGCACAAAGAACTGGTCTACGCGGATCCTGATTACGATATTGAAGGCCGCCTACTGTATTCATATAAAACCGGTGATGTTATTGGTGTAACACATGGCGAGGCTGATAATGGTCGCATTTACTGGGACAAGAGTTATCAGGATTTTCAGAAAGCCCTGGATAAAGTATTGCCCAACGCATCAAACATTATCGTCAGTATGAGCAACAACGAGCGTCAGTACGTATTACTGAGTTTTATTGATGACCAACCCGGCATTTACTATGTTGGTGACCGTGATACCCGCCAACTGGAAGCCCTGTCGTCTCAATATCCATTGCTGGATGAGAATAACCTGTCCGGCAAGGTTAAAGTGCAATACCAAGCCCAGGACGGCTTATCCATTGAAGCCTATCTGACCTACCCCAGACATATCACCGAACAGCAACCACTTCCTGCCATTATCCTACCTCATGGCGGCCCCATGGCCCGCGACTATGGCGGCTTTGATTGGTTAACGGAGTTTCTCGCCAACCGGGGCTATTTGGTACTGCAGCCCAACTTTAGGGGGTCATCAGGTTACGGCTTTGATTTTGAGCAAGCATCAGTCCAGGGCTGGGGTAAAGAGATGCAACGTGACTTGCAAGATGCGGCGGATTGGCTTGTTGCTCAGAAACTGGCGTTACCAGAGCGTATTTGTCTGGTGGGTGCCAGCTATGGCGGCTATGCCGCCTTAATGGGCGTGGCAACTCAAGGGGATACCTTTAAATGCGCAGCCAGTATCAATGGCGTAACAGACTTAACCATGATCCTGCGAGAATCCCGCCGCTATACCAATAACAAAGTGGTGAAAAAGCAGTTAGGTGAAAACACCAAGCAACTGCGCGCCACCTCGCCCCTGCATCTGGCAGAGAACATTAAAGCACCAGTATTGCTGTTACATGGTGAGGCAGATAGGGTTGTGCCGGTCAAACACAGTCGCGAAATGGCAGAAGAGCTGCAGGATCTGAAAAAGAATGTTCGTTACGTGGAATTACCTAAAGGTAATCACTATCTGGAGATTGAAGAAAATCGCCTGACGGTATTGCGGGAGCTTGAGGGTTTCCTTAATTCCTATCTGTAGTCATCCCGCTTGGCAGGCTGTTGTCAGATGTAATAATTTGACAACAGCCTGCACAAAACAGGTAGCATTAGCCCATTCATTCCAGTCAATTGCAGTTATCTATGCCTATCGATTTTCGCCGCAAACTCAGCACAGCTCGCCCCTATGGAAAACCAAACGACACCACGCAATTAGACATTCGCAAGCTGGAACGAGCGCTGGAAAGTGACCGCGGCAGAATCATTCAGTCCGCTGCGATTCGCCGTTTACAGCAAAAAACCCAGGTTTTCCCGCTGGAACGCAATGCCGCGGTGCGTTCACGCCTGACCCACAGTCTGGAAGTACAGCAGACCGGGCGCTTTTTGGTGCGCACGCTCTACGATAAATTAGCTGAAAAAGCGGCAGACTATGGTCTGGATGGCTTTGAAAGGGCGGTCGAGTCGCTGGTGGAAATGGCTTGCCTGATGCACGATATCGGCAACCCTCCTTTCGGTCATTTTGGCGAAGCGGCCATTACCAAATGGTTTCGCAATCATCTCAGTACCCTGCCGGTATTTGATAAGCAGCCCGATAGTCCACTGAAAGCTCAGATCATAGCGGACCTTTCCAGTTTTGAAGGCAATGCACAGGCGATTCGTCTGCTGCATTCACTACTGGGACTGAACCTGACTTATATGCAAGCCGCCTGCGTACTGAAATATACCCGCCCCGCGTATGAGGCCAAGCCAGCTAAAGACCAGCCACTTAACTATCTGCGTAAAAAGCCGGGCTATTATTTATCCGAGCTAAGCTATGTTGAAGCCCTGCAACAGAAGCTTGAACTGGGCCAGTATTGTCGCTACCCCCTGGCGTATTTAATGGAAGCTGCTGACGATATTTCTTACTGCCTGGCCGATATTGAAGATGGGGTAGAAAAAGGGCTGCTGAACTATCCGCATTTAACCCAATTACTGATCGAGGAATTCGACGGCGCAGAAGGATTGGCCAATGTGCCCTTCCTCCCCGGCAATGGCCGTGAACCACGCAGTTTTCGCCAGGTAATGGATTATGTACTAAAACGCGCCGAACAAGAGCCGCTGAACAAAGCTCACCAGTATTTTATGTGGCTGCGGGTCAACTTAATTCACCCGCTGGTTCAACATGCTGTCGACGCCTTTGTGGAAAATATTGAGAGCATTTATACCGGTAACTTCAACCGCGCATTGCTGGAAGATGATTCCCTTAACCACCGTTTAATCGAGACCTTCAAAAAAGTCGCCATCAAGCATATTTTCAGTGTGGCAGAAGTTGAAACCCTTGAGCTTCAAGGCTACAAAATCATCAGTGAGCTGCTCAATCAGTACCGGCCTCTGCTGGCACTCTCGGCAGACGATTTCCAGCAAGTTATTGACGGTGGTCATCGCGACCTTTTGATTGAATCGCGCCTTGCTAAACGCTTGGCCAATAAACATATCAGCGCCTATCAACTGGCGGTAAAGCACTTAGATACAGACTTCCTTTTGTGGGAGGGCTACTACCGCTGCCGACTGATTCAGGATATGGTCAGCGGCATGACAGACCAGTATGCCCTGGATGAGTATCGCGAACTCCTGGCCCTGAGCGCGTAATCATTAGGCCAAAGGATTTAACGGACGAGCGCTGTGAATTCTAAGCGTCGGAATAATATGGCCTGCTACGCAGGCCTTCTAACCAACCGTTTAAATCTAGGCCCATACACCAGAGTCGTTAATATCAGGGTTATCATTGTTGTCAGCAGCACATAGGCATTTCGAAAAAGTTCAGCATGAATGCCAATGGATTGAGTTCGCTCTTAATGTTTCGCCTTTCCTGATTTGTCTTTAGTGGGCTGAACGCAGAGATAACCCCAACCAGATAAACCAGACAATTTGGCTTAATCCGAACAGTTCTTTCATTTCTGGCACACTTTGAATCAGAGTCAACACCCCGAAAGTGCCAACCACCAAGCCTAAAATATGCAGACCTTTAGACATCTTTTGCTTAACTAACCCACAGATGCTGGCCAGCAATACCCATAATCCACCAACCAGTTCAATGCCACCGCCAAGACCATTCACAACAGTGTTGTAGGTATAAAAAAGGTTTTCGGCTTGCGCCGGTGACTTATCAAACAGCCCCAACATGGTGTTCATCCCCACCAGCGACAGCATGCCGGACGCCATCATCAATACCGCCCAGATAATGCCAAATAAGCTGGCGGTATTTAACAGACTGGAATTAACCAACTGCATTTTGTTTTGCAGCGCCTGAACGCTAACCAGTAAAAGCGCGCCAAAAACCAGATAGCCGACAATATTGGCAAGACTTATTAATAACTTTTGCTCGCCAATATACTGAATCTTATCCGCTACATTCTCTGAGGACGGGAAAGACAGCATCGCGCCAAACAGGATAAACATAAAAACATAACATAGCGCCATCCCAATTGAAGCGCCCGCCCCTGTGTTCTGCAAAACACGGTTAACTGAGTGTTCTGTACATAACGTCATAGTGATTACCTTTCAGTAGTGGTTTATTTCGCTACACAGTAAAGGTCAGGATTTAAAGAATCGTCTGCGCAACGTGGCGAGGACAAAAAGTCACCCGAGACGCGGGGCATCCAGCAGCACAATGTGAGCAAGTATTTACACAAAAACTTCAGAGGAATGTGAATAACCAGATGTTTTCAATTGACTGACACAAAACCCCAGCGCTTTGATGACAAAGGCTTCAACGGCATTTGATGTTTCACGGTACTCACCATTCGGATGTCCGGGATATTCAGCCAGGACAGATTCATTCCCCTTTGGGGCTAAATTCACAACCAGCGAATTCTGTTGTGCTAAAGCTCAACTCAGTTTGGCTGAGATTGATGACGCCGCGCATAATCAAAAAACAAGAAAACGCACATGCAGTTAGCGATCTCTGGTCAGCCCAGGCATGAACAAGTCACAGAGATATTAGTTCTGCCTGTGGATGCAGCCAGCTATGTTAAGGTAGCGATAGATTAATAAATGAAGCAGTCTTAAATGCTCGATATGTACTTTTCATCCATGGCATTGGCGGTTGCCACCTTTAGCCTTTTCCTTTTGCTGCCGCAGCATAAAAACCCGGCAAAACGACCGTTAGTCTGCGTGCTTACCTGCCTAGCCCTGCTGGCAAGTGGCCCGGTAATATTCTCCACCTTTCCCGCTTTCAGGCAGCTTTATATCGCCGCGATCCCCGTTATTTTTTACCTATTGTTGCCTTGCTTTTGGCTATACCATGAGGCGCTTATCTCACCAGCCCCATGGCAGTGGCATAAAAACACCAATAAACACTTTCTGCCCCTTCTCTTCGCCTTGCTTGTCTCGCTGTTGATTTTGCTATTGCCCGAGGGGGATTTTGACAGCATGTTTTTCTCAGAAATTCCGCTTGAGAACACAATGGCAAAAATGACCGCCACCAGCTTTTTCGCACTGCTGGTGCTATGGTGCGTACTTAGCCTGGTGTATGTCGTCGGCATGTTCAAAAGAACAATTGAATACCGCTCCCGCATAAAACAGATGTACGCAAATGAAAGCGGCAAAACCTTGCTGTGGGTAAACGTTTTTTCTCTGCTGTTAGTGTTCACCTGGATTTATGCCCTGGCAGTGCTCACGGTGGGGAATCACTTTGCACAATATGGCTTGTCCGATACCGGGGTTTTTCTGTTACTACTGGTGTTGGTCTGGCTGATGGCAACCAATGGGCTTCGTCAACAGCCAGGGTTCGCCGAGGTATTATCTCCAGAACCGGACAAAATAGAGGTCGGCGTGCAAACAAATAAAGCAAAGTACCAGCGCTCTGCACTCAACCAGGATGATTTTGAACGTATTGCTACTAAGCTGGTGCATGCCATATCGCAGGATGCCCTGCATTTAGATGCCGAGCTGAATCTGCTAAAGCTGGCAAAACATACGGGAGTGCCGTCACAATACCTGTCTCAGACGCTTAATCAGCATCTGGACACCACGTTTTTTGATTTTATCAATCAGGCCCGCATTGAAAACGCCAAGCCAATGCTGCTAAAAGGCGACCAAACCGTATTAGATATTGCCCTGGCAGTAGGCTTCAATGCCCGTTCATCCTTCTATAAGGCGTTTAAACAATCCACCGGCATGACCCCCAGCGAATACAAAAAGCAGCATAACGCCGGGTAGTCAGATAATTAAATGATGGCGCTGACAGAGGCATATTCCCGACATAGGTTAATGACTCAACCTGAATGCCTGGCATCATTCTCACCGTAGATGGCTCGTTAGCGCGTTTTTTGACCGAGAAAAACCTCATGAGGATTTTTCTATAGGGGCTATGGACAGCCCTGGGCATTAAACGTACAATGCACGGGCTTTAGATAGTTAAAGCACTTTCAACTACTGCACTGTTTTATCTTCGTCCTTTTGTAAAGTCGATATTAGACATTTATATGCGTTCTTGGTAAGTCTTATCTAATGCTCCACCGGTGAATTTCACCAAAAATTTAAGTTTTAAAAAGGTTTATTACATGTCTAATTCAGTAAAAGGCACTGTTAAGTGGTTTAACGAAGAAAAAGGTTTCGGTTTCATTTCTCAGGAAGACGGTGGTAAGGATGTATTCGTACACTTCCGTTCTATCGTTTCTGAAGGCTTCAAAACCCTGAAAGAAGGTCAGTCTGTATCTTTCACCGTAGAACAAGGTCAGAAAGGTCCTCAGGCTGCTAACGTAGTTATTAACTAAGACTACGCACTGAATACCAAGAAAAGCCGGGATTTTTATCCCGGCTTTTTTGCTTATAGAATTCACTGAACCTTCTATTGAGCCAGCTAAGGGAGATTTTCTGAGCCGGTTTTGCTCACCCTTTGTAAAGCATAAGACCACATCAAGAGCCCATGGCAACCCATTAGCAACCACTGCAAAGATAAGCCCAATGAATTCGATTCCGGCTTAAGAAAACAGGCCAAAACCAACCCCACAAGACCGAGCAATAAAATGATTAGTCGACAAGCGTTTACCGCTGGTTGTTTGTCCGACAGCTCCGTGCACCAACGTCCACTGTATAAAAGTAACGAGCTAAACCCGAGGGTCATAAAATAAAGGTTCATTACTAGAAATGGTCGCTCGATAACAGGTGAACTATCAATAAGTCCGAAGTTGTAGAGGACAAAGAACGCAAAGCTCGTTTGGCCAATATCAAATAACACATCAACAATATGAGGGGTGGCATGGGAGTTGAGAAAGTTGGAAATGGTGAAATAAATCATGCACCAGAGTAAAAACGCATAGCCCAGCCCCCTCTGCCAGGTATAAAGTGCAAAAAGCTGGCTAAAATCTATATCGGAGAAATCTTTTAAGATATTGAAGGCAAAGGCAAAAAACAATGATCCAAGCAGCCCACCTACCCACATGCTTTGAAAGTTCTTTTTGGCTTCATTAATTTTATTTGTATCACCAGCCCTGTGACAAAAGGGGGGCAATTTAAAATATGATTTAAAGCCCTCTCGAGGTTTGTCATCGATCTTTGACATAACTGAGTTTTCCCTGACAGCAACAGCTCATTATTCAACCAACCAGAGCAAAAGTTCAAACTTTACGCACTAAATAAACTTAGTCTTTGCAGAACAAAGGATACCAAGCTCCCAGACTTAGGGCTTATTTACCCTTAGCGAATGATCACTAACAACTAGCCATCTCAACAAGGTACAATCCCCACCTAACCAGACGAAGGGATATGCTATGCAAAACTGGCTCATTTGGATCATCCTGGCCGTACTTGTGATTGTCGCCATAGGCATTTACAACAGCCTGATTGGTAAGAAGAATCAGGTGGAGAATGCCGAGGCATCCATCGATGTGATGCTGAAAAAGCGTTTCGACTTGATCCCCAATATGGTGGAAAGCGTGAAAGCCTACATGGCTCATGAGTCGTCGCTGCTCAGTGAGTTGACGGCGTTGCGCGCAAAAGCTCAATCTGGTGGTCTGAACGGCGAGCAAAAAGTTGCGCTGGATAAGCAAATGAACACGGCCATGTCCCACTTTAACATCGCAGTGGAAAACTACCCGGATCTGAAAGCCAGTGAAAACTTTCTGCTGCTGCAACGCACCATGAATGAAACGGAAGAGCAGATTTCTGCCGCCCGTCGCGCCTTTAATGCCGCGGTGACTGACCTGAATAATGCTATCGAAATGTTCCCCTCCAACCTGTTTGCCAGCCGCATGAATCTGAAACAGCGGGCGTTGTTCGAGATCCCACAAGAAGAAAAGCAAAACGTCAATGTAGGTAAGCTGTTCGGCGGCTAAGCGGGAAGACATGGACGTGAACAAAGCGAGAACTTCGGTAAAGGCGGATCTTCATCGGCTTTTTTCCGGCAAGCTGAAAGTTCAGCTACAAGCCCTGGACACCGTCAGACAACAAGCGGTAAAACGCCTGCTTATCGCCTGCATTGTCGTCCCTGTGGTCAGCCTGTTGGGCTTTGCTTATATCCAGGCCAATTATATGGATCCGGACCTGATCTTCTGGGTCGTTGGCCTAAGCGCCATGCTGATGTATTGGTTTGTAATGAGCAAGTGGTCCAGTTATCGTCGCGATTACAAAACCCAGGTTGTGGGTAAACTGCTCAGCACTTTTAACAGTAGCTTTAAATACGCCCCAACAGGACAAGTATCATCGGTAAAATACAAAGACAGCGGCCTGTATCCACGCGCCTATGACCGCTATGAAGGCGAGGACTATGTTATCGGTAAGCTGGGCAAAACGCTTATCGAGTTTTCCGAGTTACATACCCAATACAAAACCACCACCCGGGATTCCAAGGGGCGTACCACCACAAACTGGCATACCATCTTCAAAGGCTTATTTTTTGTGGCCGATGCCAATAAACACTTTAAAAGCAAAACCTACATCAGGCCCGACAGCAGCGGTTTGTTTTCCAGCCTGGGCAAATCTATCGGTAATTTACTAGGTACTCGCGACGCCAGAGTGGCATTGGAAGACCCCGAGTTCGAACGCTTTTTTGAGGTCTACAGTAATGATCAGGTTGAAGCGCGCTACTTAATCTCGCCAGCCCTGATGCGAAGGTTGATTGCCTTCAGACAGGAAGCCGATGCCAGCGTGGCCTTGTCTTTTGTTGGCGGCCAGCTATATATCGCCATCCCCACCCGCAAAGCCTATTTCGAACCTAAGTTGTTTAAACCGGCGGTCAACATGGACGTTATCGAAGAAATCTATCAAGACCTGGATTTTATTACCGGCATAGTCGAAGACCTGGATCTGAATACGCGAATCTGGACTAAAGAGTAAGCCCTAGAAATCGCTTTGTTTTTGCTTGCTAACGCTTTGTACCCAGTTAACAGCGAAATACAGCACGCCACCGACAGCACCGCTGTATAAACAGAGTTTGTGTAATGCTTGCACCGAGATAACGCCAAGAAAGTCGTTTACTTGAGTAACCGGAAAGAAGGGCTCCACATCAGCATGCATAAAACTGTCCAGCAACACATGGCTAAATGTGCCGATAAATGCCGAAAGAAAACATACCCACCAGGCAATACTGACGTTCCACTGACGATTCAGGCCAAGCACAAACAAGCCAATTTCAGATAAATACTTGCCCGATAAGGCGGCAAACACGGCCAGAAGTGAGGCGCCGATATAGGTATGTGAAAAACCATGCAGATGCCCCTCACCAGAAAGCATAACAATCAGGGGTTGAACATCCATAACAATCTGCGCCCAACCAAACACCATTAAGCTAAAGCTGCCTTGCAGCAGACTTTTCAGCAAAATTCCGGGCCCCATATGAAATGGTGTAAATGGCATGCCCCCTCCTCGTGAATTCACTTAAGTTACTTGTCCTAAATTCTGCGCTCAGCGTTTTTATCACCAAGTATTCCTGAATCCAACAAACGGGTCGCGCCTTCGAAATATCTATTAACAATAATCTGCCTGACGGCTTGCGTGTTGGTTCGCTAGTATCTCAAAGCCCAGTTAGTAGATGTTTTTATGCCAAGTTCAAAATCAACTAAAGAGCCAAACTAGCACTGATAGTAGCGGCAACTTTCCGGCAATAAGAGAGTAGGCAATGAATGGATTTCTCCCCAAACTAACGATGTACAGGTTCTTATTGCTTGGATGTTGGGGGCTGTTTCTAACAGCCTGCTCAGACCCTACTCCGCATACAAACGCCGCTAAATTAAATGAAGCCCCTGCCAGCGCAGCGGAAAGACTAAATCAGGCCTTTGATTCAGTAACCGCAAATCATGAGTTTATGGGCAACGTGGCATTACTGCATAAGGGTGAGTTGCTATTTAGCCGTGCAACGGGGTTTGCAGACATCAGCACTAAGCAGTCAGCTGATATGGGCACTAAATATCGTCTAGGCTCAGTGTCTAAAACCTACACCGCAGTATTGATTTTTAAAGCCATTGCCGAAGGGAAGTTAACCCTTGAGCAAAAGGTTGATGCTTTTTTTCCTGAACTTGAAAATGCCGCAAAAATTCGTGTTGCCGATTTGCTGCAGCATCGTAGTGGTATAGCCAGTTATACAAAAGATCCGCGTTTTTTTAAGTACCACACTATGCCTCAAACCCGCCAGCAGATGCTGCAGATGATATTCAGTTACCAAAGTGACTTTGAGCCTGGAAGTAGCGCTGAATATAGCAACTCCAATTACTTTTTACTGGCCTGTATTCTGGAAAAGCTTCACGGCAAACCACTGGAGCAAATACTCCAAGAGCAGATAGTCATGCCTCTTAGCTTAACAAGTACTTACCTGGGCAATCAGGTTACGCCAGAGCAAAATGAAAGTTACTCCTATCGTTTCGAAGCCGGCTGGCAGCTGTTACCACAAACTGATATGTCGGTAACCTTAGGTGCGGGTGATGTAGTCTCTACAGCCACTGAAGCTGCATTATTTTTAGACGCCCTTTTTAATGGGGGTCTAGTGCCAGAGCAACACCTTACCACCATGCAAGCAATTAAAGATGGATTTGGTATGGGCATTATGCGTTACGACCTGGCCGGTCGTGTTGGTTTTGGTCACCGCGGCACCTTGGATGGGTATCGCGCGACAGCAATACATTTTCCGGATGACAAGGTAACGCTGGTTGTTACCTCTAATGGCGAAAATGACAACATTAATCTTGTCTACGAGGCCTTACTTAAAGCATTTTTTAATGATGCGATTCTAGCGGTAGCGGCTGATGAGCTGGATAAGTATGTTGGTACCTACGTTTCGAACCCAGATAAGTCAGACAAAGTGGTATTTATCCGTGATGGTAATCAATTGGTGCATGTTATTCAGAACGAGTTTAAAGAAGCCCTGACTTACAAAGGTGAGCGCCAGTTCTTGTTCGAGCAAATGTACGGCCCTGCGATTTTATTTAGCTTTTCTGAGAATGGCGCTGAGCTGCTGATGGAGCAGGACACATTCAGTGGCCGTTTTACCAAAGAGTGAGACAAGATAAAGCCAATGGCAACTTAAGCGGCGGACAGTTTTCTCTTTACTATGCCCTGAGGCCCTTCATACGGTATTGGTGAAAGCAATGCAGCAGGTATCAATAGTTGTTATACGCCAATAGCACAGAATCCATTGATTCTTCGCTTCTCCAAACAATCTATTTACATTCACGCATCAATACATAGAAACGGGTCGTGGAGTTTGGCAAGATAGCAACAGAACAGGAAAGCTCAGTTCAATAAATAAGGATCCTCATGAACCCCTTTAGTGCTATTGCCCGCAGATACCGAGACTGGAAATACAGGCGTAATGACTGGCGCATAGTGCAGGATATTAGCGCACAACGTTTTACTGAAATCTTACAAGCCCATTTGGATAATGGCTGGGAGATAACAGATAACTACCAGGGTTTTGACCCTGCTATGGCAAAGTGGCATTGCCAACTAAGAAAAGGTACCAGTTGCCTGAGATGCCGCTGGCAGTCAGGTGCAGGACATATATTCGGCCCAGCCCGAATTTTGAATGGCCTTGGTGAGGATTTCGGTTTAACGGTATTTACCACCCCTCAATAGTGCTTGGAGAGCAGTTATTTATTCAAGGCCATCCCGCGAGGCACCAGCAATATTCGCTTAGCAACTAGATGACCTGAACAGGTGCGGCTCATGATGCCTTGTTCTAACAATCTTAGGCGGCCAATGAAAATTGAATTCACCGAGCAACAAAGACGCCGAGTTAGTTTGAAACCTTGTGCTGATGGGCTGCCCTTCCAGCTACAAGGCTTGCCTTTCCCCATCGTCTAACAATCGGTAATAAACACCATTTTCTATCAGCAGCCCCTGCGAACTACCTGACGGAATTTGGGCTCGGTAATCACGAGGCTGCTGCACATCAATGGCATACACCCGGCCATCATACATTTTGCTCACCCGCCATTTCATCGTATGTCCGACAACTGCCGTATCGGCATTAAACTTCTGCAGCCCACGCTCCACCTCTTCAACTGACAGATCGCCAGAAAAGTAGCCGCGGTACCAAGACGGCCCGTTCTCGGTGGAGAGCAAAAACTCTTGATGTCCATCATTCACACCAGGTACGTACACTTTGCTGTAGTTGGCTCTGACGATGTCGTTGACTTGCTGCAGGGTAAAGTCCATCTCTGCCAGGTAGGGATGAATTCCGCCATGCACAAACAGTGTGTTATTAATCCGCTCCAGGGTATTTTTGCTGGCTAACCAACGTCCTAATAAGGAATCAGGGCCATACAACTCGTCCTGTCTTTTACCCAGCGCACCAGCAACATAGAAATATTTGAACGCCGCTTTTTGAAAATTGCCCTGCAGATTTTTAATTTCATGGTTACCCAAAATAAAATGCACCATACCACCCGCGTCTCTGGCTTCCTGTTCAAGCTTGTAGATAAGCCACAACACTTGTGTGGTGGAGAATCCGCGGTCGACAAAGTCACCAACCAACACCAGATGCCCTTTGCCAAACGCCCAGCACAGGCAATCATTGATAACCTTATGGGCAAGCAAGAAATCCCTGAATCCCTTAAAGCCGCCTTCCACATCGGAAATAGCGATGATCTTCTGCTCGGTTTTATATTCCACTGGTGGCGGCACTATCTGGCTATGTAAGCTCAACTCAAAACGACTGTTATCCAAGGGAAAGTGCACTTCGGCGCGCACCGTCTGGTCAAATGCATAGGCTCTACTGTCAATATGAAAACCCGATTGGCGGTCACCTCGAATGTAATTGACCTGCATCTGCTCATCGCTAAAAAAGACATGCGGCCCCTCTCCGTCCAGCTTTGCCATTAGTGGATCATCACCAATGTTCACTGAACCACCGAATGCAATGATGCCGATAAAAGACAGCGTAATCAGCACCAGTATCGACGCTACAAAATTACGCAGTGCCCGCCAGATTCGAGCTTTCATCGGACAACCCTCTCAGCTTTTGACAGGTTATTGGCGAGTACACTCACGACTCTGGTGGTCAGAAAGCCAATCACCAGTGAGACAGCCAGCGCCAGGGGAATAAACCACCAGCCTAATAACTCATCGCTGGCCGGATAAGGCTGACTGAGCGCACCTATAACAAAGCTATTGCCCCCCGCCGTAGACCATACGCCAACACTCAGGGGCTCAATAAACTTATATACGCACAGGCCGAGTAAGCCGATAACCAGGCTGTAACCAAACACCGCCATGGAAATAATCAGCCCCTTGGTGGCACCCCGCTTAACCAGTTGAATAGCTTTGAATCCGGCAGGTGGGGGCGCGCCGTTGAGGATGTGTTCAACATAACGTTGTGCTAACACTCTGGGCTCGCCAAAGCCAGCAAGCACACGCTGAACCTCGGCAGGCCGGCCGTTTTCATCTTGTTGCTCTATGGCATCGTATATATGGCTTTCAATTTCGCGGATCACTTCATCCACATCTGCCTTATCCAGTCTGGCCAGGTATTTTTCTAAACTCTTTAAATAAGCATGAATGATTTGGTGTTCTGACATTTTTGTTCTTCCCATTTCAACCAAAGTTACTTGGTAAGTATTTGATTTATATCCTGCATGGACTGCTGCCAGCGCTCATTAAGCAGCGTCAGCTTTTGTCGCCCAAGATCGGTCAAGGTGAAGTATTTTCTGGGCCTGGTGTCCCCCTCCTGTTGCCAGTAGGCGCTAATCACACCGTCACGTTTGAGCCTGTCCAATAGCGGATACAGGGTGCCTTCGGTTATTACCAGCGAAGGATAGCCGTGCAAAAAATTCAGTAACTCCAGGCCGTACCTGGTCTGGTTATCCAGCGCAGCCAAAATAGCCAGCTCAAGGGTGCCCTTTCTGAGCTGGGCCTCCCACTTAGCAATAACGTCGGTCAATTTATTCATTTTAACTATGTATAAAATCATACTATGCAATACATAGTAACTTTGTAATGCATAGTTTTGAAAAATGCAAAAACATTTTTCCTTTAAGAAGGTTGGGAATGGCGCATCATGGATAGCCGAAGGAGAGGAGCGGCAATACAGCGAAGCAAAAAGTGGTGTGCCCAAGGTCGCTCAGGTTACTCTGGTCAGGTGTACCTGAACCCCGTTAAACCAAGGTGTTTGCCGATATCTGACGAGGCAAATTGTGCTGCAGATCCGAATACAATGAGTTAGCTAACCAGCCTATGCTCCTCGCTAAACACCTTGTTACAACTAACTACCCTGGTCGATGAAAGTTTTCAAAGCTTTGATTGCTCTGTAAGCTGAACAGGTTTTTTAAGCCGTAATAAAATCAACAACACAACAAAGGATAGTGACAATGAAAAAGCTTTTATGCGCGGTGAGCCTTGCCTTGGGTGTCAGTGGCTTTGCCATGGCCGACAGCCTCGACAGTGCCATTAACGGTGCCCAGCGCACTGCTGATTATCAGGCCCGTGACCAGTATCGTCATCCAAAGCAAACCCTGGAGTTCTTTGGTATTAAGCCAGATATGACAGTAGTGGAAATCTCCCCCGGTGGTGGCTGGTACACCGAGATCCTGGCTCCTTACCTCAAAGATAGTGGTACTTACTATGCCGCGGGCTTCGATCCTGAGTCCGAGGTGAAGTATTACCAGAATGCCCACAAGCGTTTCAGCGAAAAGCTGGCCGCCAACCCGGATATGTATGGCAAGGTGCAAGTCAGTATCTTCCAGCCACCGGCAAAGTTGGATATCGCTCCGGCCGGCAGTGCAGATATGGTGCTGACCTTCCGCAACGTACATAACTGGTATATGAATGGCGGCGAAGAGAATGTGCTGGCAAGCTTTAAAGCCTTCGCCAAGGCCTTGAAACCGGGCGGCGTATTAGGTGTCGTTGAACATAGACTGCCAGCCGATCGTCCTGCATCAGACCAGGACCGTAGCGGTTATATGCATCAATCTTTTGTCGTAAACATTGCTGAGCAAGCGGGATTCACCCTGGCTGCTGAGTCAGATGTGAATGCCAACCCCAAAGACACAGCCGACCACCCCAAAGGCGTATGGACCTTACCCCCCAGCCTGCGTTTAGGTGAGGAAGATAAGGCCAAATATCAGGCCATAGGTGAAAGTGACCGTATGACCCTGAAGTTCGTCAAGAAATAAGCTTTATAAGCGCCGCTATGCGGCGCTTTTTTTATATCCCTAGACATAGGCTATCCCATACTGACAATGGCTTTGCGAAAACGCGAGAGGGCAATCCCGAAAAACACCATACCAATCGCCAGTAACACCAGTAGCAGTGGCCAGGCCAATTGCCAGCCAGCCCCCCGATACAAGATATCCTGCGCCAGCGACACATAGTGAGTGGACGGCGACAGTTGCATTATCCAGCGCAGCCAATCCGGCATACTTTCTTGCGGTGTGGTTCCGCCAGAGAGCAAATACATCACCACCACCACAGGGATCACTAATAAGCCAAACTGCGCCATAGTGCGGGTCAGCGTGCCGAGCATGATACCCAGCGAGGTAACAGAGAACAGATACAACGCAGTGGCGAGAGTAAATAACAGCACCGAACCTTGAATGGGCACACCCAACATTTGATGCACCACCAGGGCCAAAGACAGTAACGTCGCCACTAGAATCACCAGACCGTTTGCCCAGACTTTAGCCAGCATAATCTCCGCGGGGGTTACCGGCATCACCAGCAAATGCTCTATAGTGCCGTGTTCCCGCT
Organism: Bowmanella yangjiangensis; assembly: GCF_018531185.1. Lineage (NCBI taxonomy): Bacteria > Pseudomonadati > Pseudomonadota > Gammaproteobacteria > Alteromonadales > Alteromonadaceae > Bowmanella > Bowmanella yangjiangensis. The sequence continues at coordinate 634,402 of NZ_JAHDJU010000001.1, read as the reverse complement.
CACGGATCAGCGCAGCCCCGGTGAGAATAATGCCCAACATGGTCACACTATTAATGACCTGCATCACCGAGTTGAACCAGGCCGAATCAGCGTTCGGATTAAACAGTTTACGCACCTCCAGCCTGACCGGCAGGCCAGCTGCGAAATCCAGCCCTGGCGCCAGATAAGCCAGGCTTTCGGCCTGAATAATCTGCTGAATATAAGTGGCACCATTGCCCGCCTGAGTCATGGCCGAGGCATCTACATTTAATTGCACCTGGGGCCGTTTTCCCTGTAGCAAGTCCCGTTCAAAATCAGGAGGGAACACCAGCACAAAAACAAACTCTCCTTGCTCCAATACGCTGTCCAGTTGCCGGGCAGAGATCTTCACAGCGCTCTGGAACTGAGGGGCTAACAAAGCTGAGGTGATTTGCCTGGATAGCGGTGAGTCATCTTCATCCACTACAGCTACCGCGGCATTGCGCACTTCAAAATTTACCCCGGTGGCCACGGTATACACCGCCACCGAAAAAATATAGAAGATCAGACCCAGCAGTACAGGATCCGCCTTGAGGCTGAACAGCTCTTTTACGCCTAATTGCCATACATGACGCCACTGCATACTCAGCGCTCCTGCTTATGCAGACCCAGCCACGCCAGCCAGGTAAAGAGTACAACAAAGCCCGCCAGCGCCAGCAGATTGGGCCACAGCTGAGTAAAGGACAAGGCTTTAGTGAAACTGCCGATACTGATTTGCTGAAACCAGGCAGAGGGAAACGCCAAGCCCAGGTAGCGCCCAGCCCCTTCCAGCGATGACACCGGGGTTAACAAGCCGGAGAAATTCACCGCCGGTAGAATACTCAGCACCGCAGCAGCAAACAGCGCCGCCACTTGTGTCTGGGTAAAGGAGGACAGCACCAGACCAAAGCCGGTAGTCGCCGTCACATACAGCAGCGCACCTAAACTCAGCACCCAAAACGAGCCTTTTACCGGCACTTGAAACACCAGCAGCGCCATCAGCATCAGCAGCAGATAGCTGATAAAGGCAATCAGCACGTAGGGCGCTTGTTTACCCAATAAGAACTCCAGCCGCCTTGTGGGAGTGGATTGAAAGTTGGCGATTGAGCCAGTTTCTTTCTCCCGCACAATGCCGAGCGCGGTCATCATGGCTGGGATCAAGGCTAACATTAGCATCACCACCCCTGGCACTATGGCAAAACGGCTTTCAAAGGCTTGATTGAAGTGAAAGCGACTCTGCACTTCTACCGGCATGCTGAGGCCAGCTGATTGCGATTGCCCAGCCTGCAAACGGGTTAGTTCGCCAAGCAACACGGCATTCAGATAGCCTGCACTGGTTTCGGCCTTAAACGGCATAGCACCATCAATCAGAGCGCCAATCTGCGGCTGCTGGCCACTCATTAACTGCCGTCCGAATGCCGGGGGGATTTCCAGCAGCAAACTCAGTTCGCCTGTGCGCAGCTGATTTAACCCCTCATTAATATCGGCAGGGGCGGGTTGACGGGTAAAATAGTTTGAGCCATCCAGCCCTTCCAGCATCACCCGGCTTTCCCTGGACTGATCATAATCCAGCACCCCGTAACGCAAATTATCCACATCAAATGAAATGCCATAACCAAAGGTGAGCATAAGCAGTAGCGGACCCAGTAAAGCAAACATTAAACGTATTGGGTCTCGCCGGATTTCCAGGCTTTCCCGCCAAGCGTAGGCCCACCAACGTTTCAGCGCATTTCTCTGCGGTGATACCGTCTTGACTTGCGGTACTTCACTTTCCCAATTGGCGTCTTGCACCCGGCCCTGGGTTTGCGTATTGGCGGCTTCTTCCAGATAGGCAATAAAGGCCTGCTCAAGACTTACAGCGTTACGATGCGCGGTTAGCTCGGCAGGGCTCCCCACCGCCAGCACTTTACCGGCATGCATCAATGAAATACGGTCACAGCGCAGCGCCTCATTCATAAAATGGGTGGAAATAAAAATGGTGACGCCCTGTTCGCGGGAAAGCCTGAGCAACTGTCGCCAGAATTGATCCCGCGCTACTGGATCCACGCCCGAGGTGGGTTCATCGAGGATCAATACCTGCGGTTCATGCAACACCGCCACCGCCAGTTGCAGACGCTGCCGTATCCCCAGTGGCAGGCTTTGCGGCAAGCTATGCTTTACCTGAGAAAGCTCAAAGTCCACTAAAAGCTGAGCAATACGCTGCTTGGCATAAGCCTCATCCAATCCATACAAGCGGGCGTGCAAGGTCAGGTTATGCAACACAGAAAGTTCCGCGTACAAGGAGAAACTCTGTGACATATAGCCGACCTGCTTACGGGTTTGCATATCCCCGGCATCCGGCAAACGCCCGAATAATCTGGCCTCCCCACTGGAAAAGGGTAACAGGCCGGTCAGCATCTTCATGGTGGTGGTTTTACCGCAGCCATTGGAGCCGAGAAAACCAAAGATCTCTCCTCGCTCGATACGAAATGACACCTTATCCACTGCCACGAAATCGCCGAAGCGACGCGTGAGCTCCTTAGCTTCAATAGCTGGCGGACCATCAAAATTCCCGGGCGGGGTAACCTCAACGGCCTGGTGATGCTGGCGTTTACTGTCCGGCAACAGGGCAATAAAGGCTTGCTCAAGATCCTGACTGGCGGTTTTCGCCAGCAACTGCGCCGGACTGCCGGTGGCAATCACCTGGCCATCATCCATGGCCATCAGCCAGTCAAAGCGCTGCGCTTCTTCCATATAGGCGGTGGCGACCAGCACACTCATAGTTGGTCTGGCCGCACGAATTTCATCGATAAGTTGCCAGAACTGACGTCGGGAAAGCGGGTCCACGCCGGTGGTGGGCTCATCCAGCACCAACAAGTCCGGATCGTGGATAAGCGCACAGCACAGCCCGAGTTTTTGTTTCATACCGCCAGACAGTTTACCGGCAGGACGATCCAGAAACGGGGCCAAGCCGGTCGCCTCGGTCAGTCGGTTAATGCGCTGTTCGCTGGCCTTGTGGCTTAAACCGAAAAGCTGGGCAAAAAAACGCAGATTTTCCTGCACGCTCAGGGTGGGATAAAGATTTTTACCCAATCCCTGCGGCATATAGGCAATACGAGGTAAAAGCTGACGGCGGGCGCGTGAAGTGGCCATATCTTCGCCAAGCACCTGCAACCTTCCCTGTTGCAAGCGTTTCACGCCACAAATCAGCGCCAGCAGGGTGGATTTACCCACCCCATCAGGGCCGATGATTCCCACCATACAGCCTGCTGGAATGGACAGACTGAGAGGTGTCAGTGCAGGCTGCTCGCCATAGCGATGCGCGACGTTCTCCAGGTAAACCACGTCACTCGAAGAGGTTAGCTGGCTCATGGCAAGTTAACGTTGAGGCTGTCTGGCCATTGGATATCCGCCGACTCACGCACATAGGCCATACCGCGCACACCGGTTTTGACCTTCTCCTGATATTTCTTCAACAGCGCCGGATCAATAGCCAGTTTAACCCTGAACATTAAGCTGTCACGGGCATCGCGGGTTTCCACTGACTTAGGAGTAAACTGCGCATCGGCAGCAATAAAGCTGACCTTGGCCGGCACCACGTAATGGGGAATGGGATCCAGGATCAGGCGCGCTTCATCATTGATACCCAGCTTACCTACCACATCTGCTGGCAGAAACACCGTCATATACACATCAGAGAGATCAAGCAAGGTCACTACCCGGCCACCGGCCGCCAGTACTTCTCCGGCCTGCGCCAGTTTATACTGAACCCGGCCACTGCCCGGCGCGTGAATTTGCGTGTCATCCAGCAGACTCTGCAGCTCCTGTTGGGCGGCTTTCGCCTCATTGACACTGGCCTGCAACCGCTCAGTACTGGCATTGGCCAGCCTCAATGCCGCGGAGGCTGAGTCAAACTGGGCGCGGGCCTGATCCAGCTTATCTTGTGACAATAACTTTTTTGCCACCAGGGCCTGAATGCGTGCCAGCTCCGATTCAGTCAGGGTCAGTTGGCTCTGGCGCTGCTCGGCACCCGCTTTTGCCTCTTCCACGGCCAACAACGCCTGCTCGACCTTAGACTGCACTTCGGCCTGCTTGGCGACAAGCTGCTGGTTATCAATGCGAGCCAACAGATCACCGCTTTGTACCATTTGGCCCTCTTGTACCAACACTTCCTCTACCCGTCCAGCCACCTTGCTGGCCACATCTATCTGAGTGGCTTCCAGGCGGCCGTTGGTCGTCACTATACCTTGTGGCAAATCTGGCTGATTCCACCACCACAGTCCGGCGGCAACGGAGACGATTGCGATAGCAAACAGAGCGATGTGTTTTTTACTTGCCATGGATAACCCTATCCTTGTGTTTCTTCAGGTACAAAGGAGCAATTGAAGTGTCACTCTATCAGGTTTTTGCTGACAGGTTGTTGACATCAAACAAGGTTTTTAAAAGCGGCAAAAATGCGATACAGCAGCCGGAAGAATACCGGCTGCTAAATATGAGTAGATGCGAAGTTATCTGAGGCCCAGTTCAATATCACGGACAATATTATTACCGGTGAAGATGGGATGATCCTCAACCTCGGGCTCCAGAGCAAAAAATTTACGGTCTTCTTCTGCCAGGCCCTGATATCCGCCAATAACCTGATAAATCCAGACTTCGGGATCAAAATCCAGCCCTTGCTTGGTCAGGTATTGCAGGGCTGTCAACCGCTGGCCTGTATCAATAACCTCACAGAAGTAGGCTTCCACCGCCTGGTGAATGGCTTTGTCGTCCAGTTCCACCTGGCCCTGATTTTCAACCTCAATACTCTGTGCAGCACGCTGTTCATCGATGGGTTTGTCTGCACGGTGCAGGGCTTTAATGCGACCCACCAACAGCAGCAAGTCCTGTTCGTGATCAACCCGATTTACATCCACTGCCGCCGGTTGTAACAAGGGCTTGGCCAGATTAAATAAGGCTGGCACCTGACTGTGGTTAGCATAATTCGCCGGAGCAAAGTCAGGCTGCTGCTCCATATGCAGTAAAAAGCCCTTAAGCAGCCGGGTTTTGCCACGAAATTCACGGAAACGCCCCAGTAACTCCAACAAACGAGACTGCGCGATACTCAGTTCCTGGGTACAGCGCGCAAAGCTTTGCTGCAAAGCCACCACCAACAAATGGCGCAGTTCACGTATGCTGCCAGCCACTTCAGACAGTTCGTCGAAGCGAAACATCTCCAGTTGGCTGAGTAATTCGGACACCTGACTTTGCGCCAGCTCGTTTTCCCGTATCTTGGCATCAATGGAGGCCACATAGCCAAACTCGTTATTGATCCGGCTGAACAGGGCTCGCACGCTATTGCCCAGAGATTCGGTCAGGGCATAAACATGCTCGGACAAGTCGTTCATATGTGCCTGAGCTTCGGCATAACGATGGTGAGCCAGGGCTTCCTTATAGTGCTGCGCCAAGGTTTTCAGGCTGGCCAGAGTCGACCCTATGTTGGTGTCTATCTGCCGATTGCGCTCATCCTGTAAGCTACCTTCCAGTAACGTACGGACAGCTTTCTTTAACCTAAGCGGGCCACCAGCCTCCGGGCGCCATAAAATCCCCAGCTTTTTGAGGTTATCCACCGCGCCGGGGCTGGCATCGCCTTCATGTAGGGTGCCACTTAAGTACACCTGCATGATCAGATCAGCATTGCGCGACAAGGCGTTAAGCAGTTTTACCCCGGCCTGATGCAGGTTCTGGTTCACAGCAGGCTCCCCTGAGCAATGGCAGACTCAGCCTGCTCTGCCAGTGACAACGCTTCGGTTTCATCGATAAAGCGCAGCACTTCGTACAGATAATCTATTTTGCCGGTAGCAATATAAATCTGCTTGTCAGGGTTAGGTCTGAGCAGGTAACCCAATTCCGTTAAACGCTTGAACACCAGGTTAAGCTGACCAACCACCTCGGTACTGTTGGAATTAAACAACCGGTAACGCGCAATTTTAGCCAGTTGCTCTTTATAGGCTGGCGTGTCTTCGATAGTGGTTTGCAGTTCATTAGAACGAATGGTGCTGCCCTGCGTTACAGGAACGTCCGAGCCACTGCTTTGCTGCACTAACAACAACCATTCCACCAAGGGCAGTAAGCCTGCGGCAATTTCCTGGAACTGACTGGATAAGACTTTTCGCTCACCATCACCCAAAGTGCGGTAAGCAGCAAAATAGACCTGCCCATCGGCAGCCGATGACAAGCTGCGATTCAGCGTGCCTAGGTACTGGTCCACCGCCTCAAAATTGGCACTTTGCTTCAGATAACGCCAGCCGTCTTCATCACTGATTTCGCAGATAAAATCGCCAGACAGCAAACGTTCTAAAATACGACCTTGTTCACTGATCATGCGCTTTTCTCCTGCTCTTGATTACGTTGACGCAAGCGCTCACTAATGGCGCTGACCTTGGGCTGTACCACTTGCAGTTTGCGGCTTGCTTTATCGATAAGGTAGCGGTTATCAAACAAGGTCAAGACTTCGGACTCCGGATTCGGGAACGCGCCAACAACAGAGATATTGTTGTTCTGACAGGCATCGAAAATCTTCTTCACGTTGCTTTGGTGCAAGGTACCCAACTCGTCAATCGGCCAGTGGATCACCGCATCCGCCTTACCACGCAACAAGCGGGTAAAGGCTAGTAGAAACTTACACAAAATCAGGTAAGCCATACCATGGCTGGACGACTCGTTAAGCTGACGGTCGGTACGAATCACCAGGTCGCTCTTGCCTTCCCTCAGCTGCAATTCAATATCCAGCAGCTTACCAATGCCACCGGCCAGTGCCGCGCGACCAAGAATGTCCATCACCCGGCGCATACTCATGGCATAGTCATCGGGCGGTAGATCAGCGGCACCATCTTCCAACCATTCCTGATACAAACGATTAAACTGAGTTAGCTCAGGCCAGAACTCCAGCTCGCTGATGCGGGAACGAATACGCACGGCCGAGTCTGAAACGCCATCCAGGAACAGCTCTTCTTCCACTTCCTGACTAATACGACGGCTTTGGGTGACGATACGCTTGTCGATATCTTCCAGTACCTTGTAGTACTGACTGAGGTCGGCACCAAAGGTACGGCCCAAATCCCGCAACCCTTGCAGTTTTTGCGGGATCAATACATTAAGTAACTGATCCAAATGACTGACCAGACGGCGATGCTCCACAGTGCGTACGCCCTGGGCATTGACTACCGCACATTCTTCTCTGGAGCGCTCCCAGGTTTCGGCCAAGCCGGTACCGGCCTGACTGGCGATCAGAGAATCAAAATGCTCTACATAGGCCTTGATGTCGCTGAGCAGTTTGTCACGGCCTTGTAGCAATTGCTGACCTTCACCCAAACGCTGGCCGATACTAGCTTTATCCGCCGCCACCTCGGCTTTAGGCAGGCTTAGGCGGTTTAACTGCGCATGCAGATTCTTAACATCCAGCTCCTGCTCACGGGCATTTTTCAGTAACTGCTCCATCTGGGTTTGCAGTTCTTTTAACTGAATACGCTGCTCTTTGTAGGCCCCTTCCTGCTTGGCCAGTTCACGTTCCGATTCCGCCAGCACCTTACGGGCGCGAGCCAGGCCTTGCTGCCAGGTGACCTTGTGCTGCAGATACACAGTGGCATGCCAGTGCTCGTAATCTTTCACTAGCCCACGGCTTTTCTCGGTTTTCAGAATGTCGGCTTTGAGGGTCTCAATCTGCTTACGCAACGCGGCGATTTCGTCCACATCCACGCCACGTTTGGCCAATTCATTTTGCAGCCACAGCTGTGCCTGCTTCTTGTCATTGGAGGCTTGCTGACGGCTGTGTTGAATATGCTGCTCAACCTGCGTGATCTGACTACGTAAATCGTCTGTCACCTGCTGCCAATGGAACTGCAGCTCGGTTTCGGCGTCACGCTGCTGGTCACGGATTTCAGCCAGAGCTTGCTGTTGCTGGCCTTCGACCTGCTGCTGACGCTTTTCATTGTCCTTCAGACGGTCTTTGTTCTGCTGCTTACGTTCCGCCAGGGCCGCACGATACTCCTGCAGTAGCTGCTCTTTATCCTGTTGCAAACGCTTACGGTTGGCTTCCAGGGTACGCTGTTCGCTGTCAGCCTGGGCTTGTTTCAGTTCCTGATTACGCACCGCTTCAGATGCCTGTGCCAGCTTCTGCTCGGCCAGGTTCTGTTGTTCCACTGCTTCAGCCAGTAAACGCTGTGCCTCATCGAGCTGCGCCTGCAATTGCTGTTCACTGTGGGCATACTCAGGGGTATCCAGCAGGGATAAGTCCAGCTTCAGCCCAAACAGGCTGTCTTGGGCGTCACTGAATTGCGGTTTTAAATCCTGGCGGGATAACAGCTCGGCATTGATGACTTTACCCAGTGATTGCGGCCAATCCGGTAATTCGCGACGCACAAATTCCAGCAAACTGCCCTGGCCCGGATAAAGCAGCGCTTCAATCTTGTCAACCTGCTGCTGGGCCTTGGCAAACTGCTTGCGGGCCTGTTCCAGCTCATTGGCTGCCTGACCGCGTGACTTATTGGCCTGGCTCAGCTCCTGATTTAGGCGACGCTGTTTGTCACGCCCGCTGTCTTCCAGTTCGGCAGCTTCCTGAATGCTCTCTTCCAGCAGCACCACCTGGCTTTGCTCAAACTCGTTAAAACCGGCATTGCGCAGGGCCGCAGACAACTCTGCATGCTGTACTTTCAGCTCCTGCAAGCGCAGTTGATAGTCCTGCTGGGCAGTGCTCAGCTGCTGCTGGTAGTCCTGGCGCAGCTCAGCCAATTTGCGCTGTTCGTCGGTACGGGCATCGGCCAGTTTCTCTTTCAGTTCCTGCTGCTTCTCACCATAAAGCTCCTGCTCCTGGCTAAGCTTTTCGCTGATGCCAGCTAACTGTTTGTTATAGCTGGACTCCACATCCTGATGCTGATCGGTCAACAAGCTGTAGCGAGCCTGTGCACCATCTAACTGGCTTTGCCACTGCGTTAGTTGGTTGAGGTTCTTCTGCAGGCTTTCAATGTCTTTATCCTGCCAATCCAGGTACTCCTTTTCGACCCTTTCCAGATCGCTTTCATAGGTACGGACTTCGGCTTTGGCTTCGGAGAGTTGCTGATTCAGACCGTCACGGGTGATAGCCCAGTCGCTTTCCTGCTTACGCAGAGTCAATATGGTTTCTTCCAGCTTGCCATCATGCTGCACTATGCTGGCCGCCAATTGGGTCAGGTCCACTGAGAATTGTTGGCGCAGCTGTGCCAGGCGCAACTCACTTTGGCTTAACTCATGATTAGCCTGTTCCAAGCGGCTAAACTGCGGACGAATGGCGTCAAATTCCTTGATCAGGTGACACTCGCGGATCCAATCTTCCACCTTGTTGCGGCTCAGACCCGAGCTTGGCGGCTGTACGCCGTCCTCTTCCAAAATGGCGGCGATCATGGCCTTGATGGTTTCCATCTTGCCTTCACGGGAATGCACAGCTTTGGCCAATTTTTCAATATGACGCAGGCTCTGTTGCGCTTCACACAGCGCGAAAATGCGTGCATAACCCAGCAGTTCACGGCCATTGCTGGACGAGTTCATCACGCCACGATCATTCTGCAACACGGCACGAAAATCTTTAGTATTAAGCTGTTTGCTGACGGTAAAGCCGTTTCGCGCCAATGCCCTTGCTTGCTCAACAGCCGGCAGACTGGTGTGCTTACCGCTTTTGTTCTGGTACAGGTAGTCATCCAGATCAAAGCCCTTGGCAATGAAGCGATAATTGACACCATTACCTGTGGAAGTCAGTACTAACTGGCAAAGCTCTTCTTCACCACTGCGATATTCATAAATAATAAAGCTCGACTCGCGGGGTAAATACCAACGTTCGAAGCTATCACGAGTGGCTGGTACCACGCGGCTGGGATATTCGCCGTAAAAAACCGGAATCAAGCGCTGTAAGGTGGTTTTACCCGAGGCATTGGTGCCGCATATGTTGGTGTGACCATCTAGTTTTAATTCAACCACCCCTGGCAGGTGGGTATCAATCAGTATCAGGCGGACTAATCCAGGCATAAAGTTCCTTGTACACGGATGGCGTATCCATCCGGAGGCAGGCCGCATGGCCCATGGACTACAAACACAAACGGCTATTCTATACCAAGGCCGCGGGGGAATTCACTATAGTGTGTCACCTTGATAGATGAGCAGAATGAATGATACTGACATAGACGCTTTGTTGTTTCGCAAGGGATTACAGGCCATATGCATATCAGTCTTCTGTCTACACCAGCCCTGTTTGCCGCCTCTATCGCCATGATTCTTATGGTATCTTTACTGGTTCTGGCTTCCGGCTTGTATGAGCGCAGTCACCAGGCGTATGCCACCTTCTTTTTTCTATGCTTGGTGGTGTCGCTTTATCAATGGGCCACCTTTGAATATCACCAGCTTCAAGATCAGATTTCTTCCATCTACTGGCTGAAGCTGCAAACCGCTTGCTATATCGCCATACTGCCAGCGGCATATTTCTGCTTTGCGGTCTGGACCCGCCAGCAAAATAAAAAAATATGGCTACAACTGCTGCTGGGATGGTCGCTGGTTTTAGCCATATTGAACGTTATTCTGCCTTATGGCCTCAAGTTCAGTCGAATTGAACAGGTTGTCACCTGGCCTGGAGATGCTGGTTATACGCTGCAAAACTTTGTTGGCCCGCTACATTGGGCAGGAATACTTTTGCATTTGACCGGGCTGATCCTGATCTTGTGGCTGCTGTGGCGCTGCTGGGTATTACTGAACCAGGGCAAAAGGTTAATGGCCATAGGCATTAGCATCTTTGTGATACTGCTTTTTATCACCTGGCTGATTGCCGCTGGTATTCAAACCGGTCGCATCAATTCAGTACAAGTGGTCGGCTTTACCTTTAACTACTTTTTGATTCTGGTGTGCATTGATGTCGCTAAGCAATTACATCGCCAGCGAGAGAAACTTCAGTTGGCACTAACCACTAGCGAACGAGTTGCCGGAGCCCTGCAAGGGCTGATGCGCGGCATGGTGTATCAGGATGGCAGTAGCTTTTACGCCAATCAGGTTGAGCAATTACAACGGCTCTACCAGGCTGATATTTGCTTTATCGGGCAATTTGAAACAAATACAGAGAGGGCTACACAAGTACGAGTGTTAGCCATGCAAAAAGACGGTAAGCCTGTCGAGGGATTTGTATATCCGCTTAGCGGCTCACCTTGTCAGGGACTTGAAAAAAAAGAGAGCTGCACTTACTACCGCAATGTACAGCACACGTTTCCTGAGGATTCAATGTTGGCCCAGGAACATATTCAGGCTTACCTGGGGATGTCGGTTAAAGATGTCAACGGTAATCCTATTGGTGTAATAGTGCTGCTGTTTCGCCACGATGTAGAGGCCATTAGTGAATTTGAACAGACTCTGATGCTGTTTGCCGAACGCACCGCCGCAGAAATACAACGCGAACATGCAGAGCAGCGGCTAAAACGTGCGGCCTACACTGATAGTCTGACCAATTTGCCGAACCGTAAGGCACTGTGGGATTGGCTGACCAACCAACCCGCAGATACCTGGCAACGCTACCCAACTTTCCAATTACTGCTGATCGATATCGACGGCTTTAAAGAGATCAATAAACTTCACGGCCAGGCAATTGGCGATCGGGTATTACAGGAGGTAGCCAAACGCCTTAACGCCTATGCTAATGAAGGGGACATGCTAGCTCGTTATGGCAGTAACAGCTTTGCCTTTATCAAACAAGGCATTCCAACCGCCGACAACCCTATGATTAAGCTGCATGGCGAGACCATCGCGAGCCTGATCCGAACCCCCATTGAGCTTGCTGGCAGACAGCTTAAACTGGTTGCAAGCATAGGATCAGCGCAAGCGTGCCAGGCCAATAATCAGGAGGAATTGTTACACTTTGTCGAATCCGCCCTAAAACAAGCCAAAGAAGAAGGTAACGGCGGCATAAGGCGCTTTGACCCGGCCTTGCAGAGTCTGCTTGATGAACGCTTGTTATTAGAAAAAGAGCTGGCCGATTCAATTAAAAAAGGCGAGTTTTTCCTGTTATTTCAACCACAAACCACCTCCACTGGTGCACTGCTGGGCGCAGAGGTACTGATCCGCTGGGCGCACCCAGTAAAAGGCATGATTCGCCCCGACTTGTTTATCAGCGTGGCCGAAGAAACTGGCTTAATCCGCCTTTTGGGTCAGTGGCTATTTGATGCTGTGTTTCGGCAGATCCAGACCTGGCGAAGACTAGGTATTAGCTATCCCAAACATCTGGCCATCAATGTATCGCCATTGCAATTCCTTGATCCTGACTTTGTGGAAAACCTGCAAAAACAGATGCTGTACTACGATATCAACCCAGCAGAAATCGTGATTGAACTGGTGGAAACCGGTTTACTCAACGATAAAACCGGCACACTGCAGAAACTCCACAAGCTTCGTGAACTGGGTTTCAAACTTGCACTGGATGACTTTGGTACAGGTTACTCATCACTGTCCTATCTTAAAGATTTGCCACTGGATATTTTAAAAATCGATAAGTCTTTTGTGGATGATCTCCAAACAGACAGTACTCATAAGCTGGTCAGCGCTATTGTTGATATCAGCCATCATCTCGGCTTGGAAATCGTCTGTGAGGGTGTCGAGCAGCAATGGCAGGTTGAACATCTGCGTGACATGGGATGCAGACGCTTTCAAGGCTACCATTTTGCCCGTCCATTGGCCGCAGATAAACTTATACAGTGGCAATTTGCCGACGAATCATCCAACGCCTGACACCAGCTTTGCTTTAAAAGCGCCAGGCATAGGAAAGATTGATAAAATCCATACCTGGATTCTTGTCATTCAGCCCCCCATTAGAATAATGCATGTAGCGCAGGGACAGCGATTCTTTGTCTTCCAGTTGAAGCACCAATCCCAGACGATCTTCAAATTGGTAGTGGGAACCTATGTCTTTGTTGGCAAAACGGGTGTCATCCACCAAAGAAAAACCTATGCCAAATTCCCATTTCAATGGGTAGCCATACAAGGTGGTAAATTGTTTGCTGATCACTGGTGAAAGCGCCAACACCAAATTGTTTTCGTCGAAACTGTCGGCGCTAAACTCCCAAATGTTCAAACTCAGCTCAAAGTAAATATCTACTTCTCCGAGCCAGTCGATGCTGGTCAACTGTCCATAGTAAGGACGATAAGCCAGTCTGACGCCAGTCAGGTCCCCTTCGCCGCGCAACAAATCGATGGCAATGCCCTGGTCTGCCATCAGTCTGGGTGTAAACAGAAAAGCCGCCCCTATTAACAAATTAAATATATATTTCACAGCAAAATACATTCACAAAAAAGATATGTCAGTATTATGGGGATGAGTATTTTCAATTCAAATTAAAAATACATAATCAACACATACATCATATTTATGAATGATTTTAACGAGATCATTGTCCCGGTTTACGAGGGTTAACAAGTCCAGACGAGCGAAAACATTCCCCGTAAACGCGAATTAATATGACAAGATGGTTAGCAAAAGAAATGCGCTGCTTAGTGACCCATCAAGCCAGTTGATCACTAAGCATTTATCAAAAAAGAAGAAAGGGAAAAAAGATATTAGCTGTCTACCCAGCGCGCTTTGACTTCCAGAATGCTGTCTATTTCCTGTTCAAGCAGAGGAACCAGTGCAGGATCAAAATGCTTCCCTTGTTGTTCACGAATATGCGCTAAGGCATCATCAATGGACCAAGCCGCCTTGTAAGGCCTTGCACTGGTAAGAGCATCAAACACATCAGCCAGTGCAACAATTCTGGCTTCGATGGGAATAGCTTCGCCTTTCAAGCCTTTTGGATATCCGCTGCCGTCCCACTTCTCGTGGTGACAGAGTGCCACTGTCCTGGCCATCTGCATTAAGCGGGAGTCACATTCTCCGAGGATTTCCGCACCAATTTCGGGATGGTCCTGCATCACCCGATATTCTTCGGCGGTTAGCTTGCCGGGCTTAAGTAGAATATGGTCTGCAATACCAATCTTGCCGATATCATGCATAGGTGCCGCATGCAGTAACTCTTCGGCGTACTGCTCAGAAAATCCATACGCCAGCGCAATGATCTTGGCGTAGTGACTCATTCTCAGCACATGGTTGCCGGTTTCATTGTCTTTATACTCAGCGGCCCGTCCAAGGCATTGAATTATCCTAAGACGACTCAGCTTAATCTCATCCGCTTTGACCAATGACAGGTGAGTTCTTACTCTGGCTCTCACTACTGCGGGGGTAACAGGTTTTGTAATGTAGTCGACGGCGCCCAAATCAAAACCACGGGTTTCATCCACCTCATCTTTCAACGCCGTAACAAATATCACGGGGATGCTTGCCAGCGCCGTATCAGCTTTTAGTTGCAAGCAGACATCAAACCCCGTCATACCAGGCATCATCACATCCAGTAAGATCAAGTCGGGCTTGTCACGCTTCGCAATGTTTAGGGCTTCCTCGCCTGAACGAGCAAAAATTAAACGGTATTGTTCCTGCAAAACCAGTTTCAATACCTTCAAATTAGCCGGTTCGTCATCCACTATCAGAATGCTGGGTTGGTCTGCCACACTCATTGCTTGTTCCCCTCATTTAAGATGGTCAACGCCTGCTCAAGCAATTGGCTTGCAGCGACAAAATCAAATTCATTAAAGGCCTCTACAATGGCCTCCATTAAAGGACCGGAAGCGCCCCCACAACGCGCAGTTAAGTCATTAAGAGCTTGATCATCAAACTCATTGGCAGCGGCCGCTTTCTGTAGCCGTAGCAGTATGTCCAGACATTCACCACGGTCTGCGACCAGTTGCTGTTCTGCATCAGTGATCTGCATCTCACTCTGCTCACTTAGCCAGTTTTCTAGTGCGTTCATTTGTATCTGCAGGGCTTGAATAACGCTCTCACTCTGCATTAGCTGGCCCTGCCTGGCTTGACGTTCCAACTGCATGGATAAATCTGCCAGGGTCTCAAGCGCCAAATTACCACAGAGTCCTTTTAGCGCATGGACGCGCTCCAGCAGAGCAGCCGTATCAGCGTTCTCGAGCATCTGTTGGAGTTGTTCTGGCAAGCTCGAATAGCGCCCAACGAAACTAAGCAGCTCTTTAATATAAGTGGCTTCCTGCCCCCACAGTTGCAAAGCCTTACTCATGTTAACTAACTTGGCTTCAGCACTGGGTTGCTTATGCTCAATCACGGGCTTTAAATCAAGCTCAAGAACCTTAGCTATCTCAAGGATCAAAGCCGGCATATCCACAGGCTTACTGGCAAAGCCTTGCATGCCAGCGTCCTTGGCAGCCTGCTTGTCCTCATCCAGTACACTGGCCGTTAAGGCAATGATAGGTAATGCTTCGCGGCCAACCTCTGCTTCCCAGGCACGAATTGCCCGACTGGCAGCCAAACCATCCATCTCCGGCATTTGAATATCCATCAATACCAGATCAAAGTTCTGCTGCTTAACCTGCTCCAGAGCCTCAAGTCCATTGCTGACTACCACAACCTGATGTCCGGCATTACCAAGCAACAGCTTCAGCAAATCCTGGTTCTGTTGAATATCGTCGGCCACCAATATGCGCTGACCAGGTAATCTGGCCGCCGTACGTTTATCAACGGCGACAACAGGTTGGCCTTCATTTAGGGGCAGGCTGAAACTAAACGTGCTTCCCACACCTGGAGTACTGTTTGCCCAAATCTGCCCGCCCATCAGTTCCACTAATTGCTTGCTGATGGTTGTACCCAACCCCGTTCCGCCAAAACGCCGACTCATGGAAGCATCCGCCTGGGTGAAGGGTTCAAAGATATGTTTTAAGCGCTCGGCTTCGATTCCCATGCCGGTATCGGTGATACAAAAGCGCACTATCCCTTCCTGCTCAACACCAACATCCAGCCGGACCTGGCCTTGCTCAGTAAACTTAATGGCATTGCCGACCAAATTCGTCAAAACTTGGCGAATTCTGTCAGGCGCCCCTCGATAGAATTCATGTAATTCAGGGGCAAGATGCAGAGTCAGCTCCAAACCCTTTTTGCGCGCTTGTAACCACAAGGTAGACACTACTTGGTCGGTTAACTCCATCATAGAGAAATCCCGCCACTCTAGTTCCAGCTTGCCCTTTTCTAACTTGGCACTGTCAAGAATGTCGTTGAGTAGATGCAACAGTGATCGGGCTGACTGATTGATGGTTTTCAGATGCCGTTGCTGCTCTTGATCAAGCTGACTATTCACCAACACATCGCTAAAGCCAATGATGGCATTCATTGGTGTACGTATCTCATGACTCATGTTCGCCAGAAACG
This sequence comes from Bowmanella yangjiangensis, assembly GCF_018531185.1. Classification (NCBI taxonomy): domain Bacteria; kingdom Pseudomonadati; phylum Pseudomonadota; class Gammaproteobacteria; order Alteromonadales; family Alteromonadaceae; genus Bowmanella; species Bowmanella yangjiangensis. The sequence continues at coordinate 618,135 of NZ_JAHDJU010000001.1, read as the reverse complement.
CCGAACGAGCCGCAGCAGCCTGCTCAGCACGCTCCTTGGCCACCAGTAATTCCTGCTCCATCTGTTTTCTGCTGGTAATGTCCATAATGAAACCATCCAGCCAAACCACTTCCCCTTGTTCATTGCGCACCGGGCCGCCATTGTCCAGCATCCAACGCACATTGCCGAAGCGGTCAATAATCCGGTACTCCACGCAAAAATGCTCTTCATAGCTGGACATTTCCAAGAGTCTGTCTCTGTCTTCAGGATGAAATAAATCAGAGAAGTTTCGCTTGGGATTGGGCAGGATGAAGTCCTCGGCAGCAAAGCCCGTCAGTTGCTCTACCGCCTCGCTGATAAATATCATGGCAAAACCAATATCTGCCTGGCAGCGATAAGCAGCACCTGGAATGTTACTGATTAAAGAACGGTATTTGGCTTCATTGTCTTTTAGCGCCTTTTCCATGCGCAGCCGCTGACTGATATCAGTAATAAAGGCGACAAATAAGTTTTCACCCGGCAGCCTGGCATGGCCAATAGCCAATCTCACCGGCAAGGTGACGCCGGATTTGTGCAGCGCCAGCACCTCACGTCCAGTGCCAATAATTTTGGCCTCGCCGGTACGCAAATAGCGCCCCAGATAATCATCGTGCTCATCAGAAAACGGCTGAGGCATTAACATGCTGACATTTTTGCCCTGAATATCGTCAGCCCGCCAACCGAAGATTTTCTCCGCAGCCTGGTTTATACCCAGCACTAAGCCTTTTTCACTTATTGTAACGACACCATCAACCGCTGTATCCATCATGGCTTTTAGACGTGTTTCATTGCGTCTTGCCACCTGACTGATTTGTCTATATTTGAACAGCAAGTTAACGATGACCACCATAGTCGTCATCAAAATAGTGGTAATCGCGATACCGAGCGCCATCACTTCAGAATGGTTAATCTGCTCGCTAAGTTGCATCCCCTCCGGTGGCACAAAACGTGCCGCCGCCATACCGGTATAGTGCATACCGCTGATAGCCAGCCCCATCACGGTACCACTGAACAGATTCAATGCGGTGGGTGAAAGCTGAGCCGCCGTAAAACGTCTGATACCAAAGCGTACCCACAACGATAACCAAGCCAGGGCCACCGCCACAAAGATAGATATCCCGAACAACCAGGGGTCATACTTCAGTGCTGGTGCCATTTGCATGGCTGCCATGCCAACATAATGCATCGTACCTATGCCAGCACCCATTAGTACCGCACCTAATGTGAGCTGCAGCAAGCTGACCTGCTTACGGCTGATGAGTGACAAGGCTACCCAGGATGCTCCCATACTTGGCAGCATGGATAGCAAAGTCAGATTAGTGGCGTAATTTACTTCTGTACATAACTCAAAGGCTAACATGCCGATGAAATGCATAGACCACACCCCAGACCCCAACGCTATGCTGCCAGCAAATAAGAATAGAGCGCTTCGTTGTGTTGTTTGTCTTGCTTGGCCAGCCAGTTGCATAGCCATGGAGGAGGAAAAAATAGAAACCAGAATGGACAGTAGTACTAGCCAGGAATCGTAATTGCCAAACATCAGCAAATTGTCCTGAGGGTAGGTAAAGTAGTGACGTAGCAAGTCCAACAACATGACTTCCCTTAAGTAAGGATATGTCAAATCATACCGTGGCATGAACATCTGGCAAGCAAGATATGTTGCAAAATGAGATAATTAGCCAGGGAAATACTGTTGTTAGGTGGTTAAAGTTTCGACCTTTCGACTATCCTGAGATCAGAAGACTAAAAAGGACCAATTAACTTATGCAAGCCACTGATTACGCTATGGCCGTCACAGACTCATTTGCTTTGCCGGACGCCTGTACGCGTATTAAGGAATTGCTGGAAGATCCCAGTTCAACTGCAACCGATATCGCCAATGTCGTTTCTTTGGACCCTTCATTAAGCAGCAAATTGCTCAAGTTGGCGAACAGCGCGCTGTACAACTTTAATACTGAAATCAGTACCATCAGCCGCGCGGTTAGCGCCATAGGTGCCAAAGCTCTGTATAGCCTGGTCATGACTGAAACAGCACGTAGCGCCTTCAAGCATTTTGAAAACAACGCTATTGACCTGGAACGCTTTTGGCAGCAAAGCGTGTACGCGGGGTTAATCGCAAAACACCTGGCACTTGAAACCGGGCAAAAAGATACCGAGCGTTTCTTTTTACTTGGCTTATTGCATAACTTTGGTGAACTGGCAGTGGCCAATCGTTCCCCCGAGCTGGCGTCTCAATGTGAGCAGTTTGAACAAAAGATACGACCTTGGGATAAGCAAAAGCAATTGTTGGGCTTTACCTATGCAGAATGCAGCGCTCAGATCCTAATGCTGTGGAATCTGCCATCGAACCTCTTTACCCCTATCGCTAATCAGCACAATGAAGCATTGGCGCTCAAGCAAACCGATATTGCCATTGTTTATCTTGCTGTGCGGCTGGCCTTACAATGTGCTCTGCCTAATCAAAAACGTACCGATCACTTGATCAATGCAGAGATTATCGACAGCCTCAGGCTCGGTGAAACAGAGCTGGAAAGTGTCATCCTCAGCAGTAAAGTCGAGTCTTACAAAATATTGATTATTATGAATCCTGAATTGTTTGCCAGCCCTTAAGCTGAGAGGAAATTAGCTTCAATCTCTGCATAGCTTACTGGTTTGGCAAACAAGTAGCCCTGCCCTAAATCGCACCCCATCTTCAACAAGATATCACGCTGACGCTCTGTCTCTATGCCTTCAGCCAATACTCGCATACCTACCGCGTCGGCCATAGCGATCATGGCATTCACCAGACCATAGTTCTTTGGATGTTCAATATCTTTGATAAACACTCTGTCTATCTTTAACAACTGTACCGGCAGGTCTTTCAGATACCCCAATGAAGAATAGCCTGTACCAAAGTCATCGATGGCGATGTTGACACCGTGTCGTTTGAACAGTTGCAAGTTGTCCATGATGACCTGAGAATTGCCCATCGCCACCCCTTCGGTAATCTCAAGCTCAATACAATTCATGGGCAAATCCAACTCGGCTGTCATTCGTTCGACCTGACTGAACAATCCCGGCAAGGAGAAATGCGCAGCGGTAATATTCACCGCAATAGGCTTGACCTCAAAACCGGCGTTCCGCCAAGCGCAAATCTGTCTTAGCACGTTTGACAACACCCAAATGTCTAGTTCGATACCCAGATTTACCTTTTCGGCAATCGCCACAAACACCTGTGGACTGACGGTACCCAGCTCCGGATCATGCCAGCGAATCAGGGCTTCATAACCGTCCAGATTCATGTCCGCCAGATTATATTTAGCCTGCAGCACCACTTCGAACAGATTTAAGTCCAAGGCTCTTCGTATACCTTGCTCAATCTCTAAACGCATGGTGAGTTGCTGATGGATATCCTGATGATAAACCCGCACGGGATGATGGCTGGCTTTGGCCTCAAACATGGCTGACTCGGCCTGGCGAACCAACACGGGCAGATCTGTTGCCCCATCTCCGTAAAAGCTGATGCCTACCACAGCTGACAACACCAGTTTTTCTCCCGCCAGGAAGTAAGGTTCGATAATGCTCTGCAACAGGGTTTCAGCCAGCTGCAAGGCTTGGGCTTTATCCTCCAGAGGCACAACCAGAAGAAAATCGTCGGCGCCAGGGCGGCATATCAAACTGTCAGCAGGCATGCATGATTTAATACGCTGCGCCGCCTCAATCAGCATCAGGTCGCCAACATCCTGGCCATACTTTTCATTAATTAGACGAAAGCGATAGCAGTCGGTGAAAAACACTGCGTAATGCTCAGCGTTACCTAAAGTGCGTGCAAAAGCCCGGTTAAGGCCATCCTTGTTGAAAAAGCCGGTCAAACTATCGTATTCGGCCAGAAACTTGGCGTGCTGCTTGGCCTTCACCTGCTCGGTAATATTGTTACCAATTGCTTGAATCTCGTAGTGAAACTCGGAGCTGGCTGGCAGGGTTCTAAAGGTCCAGTCGATAAAATGGGTACTGCCTTGCTGGTCCAGCACGGCACATGACAGGCTCAAGCTGGCTTCATCCTGTTCCGCCCGCAACCGGTTGAGAATCGACTCCACCTTTTGACGGTCATCCTCATGGATGAACTCCATCAGAGAGATACCCATCACTTCGGATTCTTGGTAACCAAGTTGCTCACAAAAAGCATTGTTGACGAAGCTAAGGCGCAAGCTGCTGCTCAAGCGACAAATAAATTCCCGCTGATATTGGATGATATCTTTGTAGCGTCTTTCGGCGGAACTCAGCTGTTCCAACAGGCCTTTGAATTCGCTGAGGTCATGGCAGATGCCAACAAATAAGCGTCCTTCCGCCGTCTTTGCCTCTCCAACGCTCAAATGCATAGGGAAGATACTTCCATCTTTGCGACGACCAAGCACATCGCGGCCAATGCCGATAACCTTAGCTCGACCGCTTCGGGCGTAATTCTGCAGATATCCGTCATGGGCATGTGCATCTTTGGCAGGCATCAGAACTTTGACGTTCTGCCCCAATACCTCAACCCTGTCATAACCAAACAAGCGCTCGGCAGACGACGAAAAATAGCTGATCAAGCCCTTCTCATTGATGATGATAATGGCATCTACCGCAGCATCCATTATGGCCTGCTGAATAGCGTCAAACTGTGGTTCCGGGTTGGACAAGTGCCCTCCAATTGCTATTTCCGTCAATTCCCGACCTGATCTATCAGGAAAGCCAATAATTATACCCTTACAAAATCCACGGTTTAGAGAGACTTGCGACGGGCTAGGCCATTAGCGCGTCGAGATGTTAGTGGCGGTGCGAATATTGTTCAACCCACCTTTGGTCGCATGCAAGTGCGCCTTTCCCACCACAGACTATACTTTCAATAACCAGCTTAACTGCATAACTAGCGCGGATTGGCCGAGCTGCATTGCAATAAGAGTTGGTTCCAACAGAAAAGGAGTGGGAGATGTTAAGACACTACTATTTAAGTGACGACTTGCGTGACTTGTCAGTGGTAGAGCATGAGATGCTTGCTCTTGGCGTCAGTAAACCTCATTTTCATGTACTTAGTGATAAAGATGCAGAGGTAGAACAGCACCACCTCAATGCCATCGAATCGGTATTTAAACAAGATGTGGTGCATGCCACAGAAACGGGCGCCTTAATAGGTACGCTAGGCGCAGCACTCATATTAGGACTGGCGTACTGGCTGGGTTGGACGAGCACCGCCGCGGGCTGGTTGCCCTTTGTGTTTTTGGCCGTTGTGGTTTTAGGGTTTTGCACTTGGGAAGGTGGACTTATCGGTATTCAGGTACCGAATCGTCGCTTTCGCCGATTCAGACGATTGCTCAAAGCGGGTAAGCATCTGCTGTTTGTCGATCTTGATCCCGAACAGGAACCATTGGTGGGCGCCGTTGTGGCTCAGCATCCCAAGTTAAAATTAGTAGGAATAGGCCATACTGCCCCCAGATGGCTAGTTAAAGGCCAGGAAAAATTCCACCGCTTTATGAAAAGCATGCCTTAGCAACGAAGTGGGAGCCTAAGCTCCCACTTTTAGAGATATTTAGAAGTGCCACTTCAGCAGCAAATTGGCATTGCGTTCATCAACCCCTTGAATGCCGTATTTGTTGTTCCAAAAAACATACTCCATCCCAATATACAGTGGTGATTTCAGCCCCACATATGGCGCCAAATTCCACTTGAGCTGAGATGTCCAATTCATGCTGGCCGCTGTGCCCTGCTCACCAATCGCGGAGCTCCAATCCAGAAAACCATCAAACAACCATTCACTTGAGGCCACTTCAAAGGGCACCGCCCAGGTAATGGTGGTTTGCCAGTTATCCTTCCCGCTGTCGTTATTGCGACGATATAGATCGACATTCAGATAATTGAATCCCGCAGCTTTAAAACCCGCCCCAACCCCGTATAAATAATGGGTAAAATCTTCACCAATCTCGATGGTGGCCGCTGCCGATATGCTCTTAACCCAGCTTGACTGGTCAAACTCAAGCAAGGTGAACTTGGGTGAAAACTCGCCGTAAGTTTCTTTATCGCCATTATCAGAGTGAAGGCGGTCAATAAACATAAACATACCGCCCCAGCTTGTGCCAGTCACATATTCAAAGGTAGCGACCTCGCGGTCTGTATCACCTACTTCGTAATGACTGCCATTTAGGTAGGAGAGACTAAAATCCGACCATAACACATCAGCTTGCGCAGGCAGGGCTAATAAGCCTAGATACATAAGTTTTTTCATTGTCATTACACCTTAAACTGACTAACGATTTGGCGCATATGCTGAGCACGTGCTGTCAACCTGTCAATCTCCTGCAATTGGCTTTCTGCGCTCGAGTGAATATTGTTAGCCATGGTAGCAATAGTTTGTGCCGACTCATTGATATGGTCCACTACCGACGTTTGCTCCTCTGTCGCGGCAGCAACCTGATGGTTGCCGTCACTGATACTGTCAAAGCGATGGCGAATAGCGGTCAACGCTGAAGAAGCCGACTGTGCACTATCGGCCAGCTCCAAACTACTTTGCGCGCCACTTTTTATGGTAGTCAAACTGGCTGAAGCCGCGCTTTGCAGTTGTTCAATCTGGGCACGGATTTCTTTAGTGGAATCCTGTGTACGGCTGGCCAGAGTTCGTACCTCATCTGCAACTACAGCAAAGCCACGCCCTTGTTCACCAGCTCGGGCGGCCTCAATAGCGGCATTCAGGGCTAATAAATTGGTTTGCTCAGAAATACTGCTAATCACATCCACCACCGAGTTGATGGCTTCAGCCTGGCCCGCTAATTCCGTTATTGAGGCTTCACTTTGTTTCATTGCCCCGGCCAGCTCATTCATGGTCGCAGCAAGGCTCAGCATAACTTCGTTGGTATCGTGCGTATCCTTAACCGCCGTGCTGGTATCCGCCGCGGTCTTGTGTGCAACAGAAGATACTTCGCCAATGGTCTGTCCCATCTCGGTAATGGCAGTAGCGACCATTTCTGTTTGTCGGCGCTGATCCTCGGAATACTCCACCGATTGCAGCGAGGTGTTTTTCAGATTGCCAACGCCGCTATTGATTGCAGATTCGGCATCTTTAATCTCTCTGACAAGATCGGAAAACTTTGCCAATATGGCGTTAAAACCCTTGGCAAGGTAGCCCAGTTCATTGTCAGTACTGGCATCCAAACGTTGGGTTAGGTCCCCGCCTGATGCAGACATACTCAGCAGCTTGTCTCCAACCTGACTGATAGCCCCGCTGACCCGGTTGGCGATATACAAAGACAACAGGATAAAAATCACCGCCAGCACCACTGCGGTAATAACAGACAGCTGCACCACCGCATTTACCTTGTCACTGATTTCAGCCTTAGGCAGAACGGTAACCAACTTCCAGCCTACGTCTTTAAGATCAGAGGTGGCAATATATACAGATTCATCAGCGACTTGGCCGTCAAATAAGGTAAAGTCGCCTGAACTTGCTGTAATTTTTCCTGCTACATCAGTGTAGGAAGACAATTGTGCCAGGGATTTGTTGAGCATGGCTTTTTCACGATGCGCCGCCACATTGCCGTCGCCATCCAGTAAAAACATATAGCCATTTTCACCAACCTTATGTTCCTGCACCATGCGGATAATGGCAGACACATCGTAACCCAACCCCGCCACACCCAAAACTTGCCCATCCTTACTCTTGGCAAGCACATTCACGAACACCGTCAGGCTATTGGTGACTTCATCAATATCCATGCTCAATGCGATATCCTGGCTGCCTCTGACAAAGTCAAAAAACCATGAATCGCGGGCGACTTGCTCCGACACCTGTTTGAACAGACCATCCTGGTTGTAGTAGTTGTTACTGGGTTTAGAAACCCAAAAGACCGAGGCGGCGCCATAGTCGCGAATAAAACGCTGCGCATAATTAAGCAAATCCGGGATCTTCGCAGGATCCTCACCATTTAAGATCCATTGCTGTATGTAGTCGTTTTGCGCAATGCTTTGAGAAAATGCGATGGGCGCTTGCAGCTCTGCTTTTATCTGGGCCCGGGCGCGTTCAGTGACATTAGGCAAATGCTCATTTTCAGTGACTTCATAAAACATCCCCGAGAACTGCCGAATATTGATAAATGAGCTAATCAATATGGTTAGAAACAATGCCAATACCATGGCGCCGGCCAGTAGGGTTTTCAGCCTTAAATTATCTAGGTTTATCATTCTGTTACTGCCTAAAACTGATGGTTGCTCCAGCTTAGACGAGAAATTAGGACAAGTCATAGGTTGCCAGGTTAATTGCCTAAACTTCCCCCATAGATATTTTATCCGCCAGTCAAACCGGCGGCACATCCAACTTTAATTTCCCCCTGTCTGCTGCTGAGGCTATGCTTCAAGGGCCAATGGCAATATGCAGATAATCCCTTTACTGCCAATGAATTCAGGCAAACTGACGTTAAGATGGTGACGATAAGGCTGCGCCGTCGACAGACGTTTTATCTATATTATCAAAGGCGGGGTGCACAGATGCTGTTTTCCCTTGCACAAGCCCCAGAAAAACAGGTGTTCATCAAAGGCTGATGATGAGACGTCGTGGGCTTTGTACTACCAAGTTAATGCCCGCGGTCCTTAGGTGCTCCCCTGAATTCCGCGGGCTGAAGGTAAATGCGGCTAGATAACACAATGTATCTGCTGTAACGCAGCAAGCACCCCTAGTTATCAGGCGTACAAGGTATTTTTCTGTAACCCGGTTTTCATCATCATGCGGCGAAACCAACCGACAGATTTGGCAGCAGCACCATCGGTTTTATCAATTCCGCCTTTATTAATGATGGTCAAACAGCTACTAACCAGTTCGTCATCGGATGAGAATTTAATAGGATAACGTTTTGCATACTCCCTTCCCGCAGCTTTCAACTTACCAAAGCTAACATAGCCTTTTTGTAAGGCATTCGTGTCAACATCATTGCCGTCCGGCCCTAGCGCAGTCAGGAAACCGAAATAACTGCCAGTCACGGAACTGCTGATGCAGTGCGAAGCCACAATAGGCAACGTGTCAAGACGGGGAGTAAACCAGGCTAAAAAGGCCTGCTGGCTAAAAATAACATTATCGTTGCTATTAAATTTATTTTTACAGTCAGCAAAAAACGCTGTTAATGCGAAGCGGTCCCGGTAATTTCTGTACTGATCCAGAATATAAGCGATAAAGTTTGCCACGGCTTCTGTCACACTAGTGAATATATTCGAGACGCCACTTGTTACAGTACCCAAAATAGCGCTGGTTAAGCTGTATGCAGATGCAGCAAAGGCTTTCGCAGCATCTTGGGTAAGCTGGCCATGTATTGATTCAATAATAAGTGTAGGAGAGCCGCTGCGTAACACTGTATTTATGTTCTTGGTACTGGTTACTAACCAGGCCTTTTGCACTCCGCTAGCAAAGTTGGTGGCAAACTTTTTTACGTCTCCCAATACAGGCACACCCAGATCACCTAAAGTAGATAGCAAGCCTTTGGCAAAACCGTCCAGATTAATTTCATTGACCGCCTGAAGCCCTGCTTCTTTAAGCCAACTGGGTGCCTTGGCATCAACGTTTTTTAAGGTTTCTTTTAAGGCGCTGTGAACAGTTACCACGGCATCAGGGTTACGTCCCCAATCCTGCCTCTGTGCTTCTTGAATCGACTTGACCACTTTTGCGGCTTCATTGACCCCCTGCAGGCCACTTTGGGCAGCTCCTTGCAGATCTGCCGCGATTTGCAATCGACCAAAATAGAAAAGGATCCCTTTCCTGAAATTGGCCGCGGGGGAAATATCCGCTCCTTTGCTGCGACTGGCTGACGCCATACCGGGTAACTGAATTCTCCCGTATGAGGCATAACCCCCTTGGCCGAAGTTGTACCCGTTTTTTCCGATATTGGCGGTAGGTAAACCCATGCGCGTTCTCCTTGCTAATGACTTCCGTGAGTAAATAAGCCGCTGGAAAACTGCACTGACCTAACGACGGTATGGCTGTGCGTACAACATGCGTAATGGGAACGCGCGCAGAAAGGTAACTATTTGTTTAACACAGAAAGGCAGAGAGTCAAGAAATCCGTATAAATGAGACTATCGCGGGCGCCGGGCCAGTGAGGGGTTATTGCCAAAGTACCCTTTGAAACAGCGCAACCGCTTGCTGATACATCGTCATAGCCAGGGCAGGATCATAACGTTCCCCCTCATCACGCATAAAAGCATGCTGAGCATTCACTTCCGTCCATTGATAATTGATGCCACTAGTCAGTAGCGCCTGATAGATTTTCAAGCGCCCATCAGCCGGCACATGCGGATCCTGACGGCCCCAGATAAAGTGAATTTCACCCTGAATATCCGCCATACGCTCAAACGACTGATTGCCTGGCTTCGCGGGCAAGGTGTTGCTGTGAATATCAGTCGCATACAGGCAAAATGCCGCCTTGATAGCAGGGTTGAGTGCCGCCCGGTAAGCAAGATGCCCACCAATACAAACGCCCATGGCACCGACACTGCCATTGCAGTAAGCTTGCTGACGGACAAAATCTACTAACACTTGAGTGTCGCTATCGTGCGCTTCTAGTGGCTTTGTCCACTTATCCTGATTCCCTTTGTCTTTTCCAGCATCATCGTAAGCCAGCACAGTGCCTATGGGATTCAGCTCATGAAACACTTCAGGCACCAGCACCACAAAGCCATGACCGGCTAACAGGGCAGCTGTGCGGGCAATAGGTGCGGTTTGCTGGAAAATCTCAGAATAAAAGATCACGGCGGGGAAACGACCGGCTTGCTGGGGTCGGTATAGGGTAGTACGCATCAGCCCGGTTGGTGTGGGCAGGTCCTGAGTTTGCTGTTGGATAATCATGGCGTTCCCTTAACTGAAAACGCTCATGGTAGCGATAGCCGTGCGGCCTTTCCAGTACCAAATATCACGCCACAAAGCGAGATTGGCACGGCTAAACAATATGACGAAATTCCAGACCGGTACGCATCACAAAATTGTCGTATAGGCGTTGCTTATGAGAGCCGTCCGGCACCAGTAAATGCGCCAACCTGACCAATCCGTCATTACCCAACTCCGTACGCAAGGGCTCCAGTGCCTGCATCCCAGACTGCGAGTACAATTCTCCCCAACTATTGCTGTATATCACCCTGACCGTATCCACTTCGGGCTTTAACCGGCGACTTTCAAAATTCAGCACCACCAGACAGCTGATTACTTTAGCCGGTGACAACAATGCCTGACGAGGCAATTCGGAGACCCGCAGCGGAGGAAATAGCGCTTCAGCCTTACTAACCAGCTTATACAAATCCTCTTCTGTAACCGGTTCGGTATGGTAGTCCAGTTGAATGCGGGTCTGACTATCCATAATTCTGTTCCAAACCGCCCAGACGACCAGATCAATAGGATTATCGCTGGACTTGAGGTGTTCATTACGAAGTGTGCTGGCCTTAGCCGAAATCTGATCCCCGGCATACATAGACCAATTGCGCTTAAGCATAGTATCGGGATCGGCTTTGATGCTCACAGTACGACAATACAGCTCGTCGTCGAACACGCTGCGTAGATATTCGACTTTATCCGTTTTCTTGGAGTAGAAAGTATCCAGTTTTCGCCCGATAACCGTCATATCTTCCTGACTAACGGTTTGTTTTTGTCCGGCAATACGGCTGGACATACGACGATAACAGTTGATTAAAAAGGCATGCACCTGGCGACTAAGCAGGGACTTCTCACTAAAATTCCAACTGGCAATATTATCAATCTTACGCAGCTTATCTGCACTCCACCCCCACTCCCAAACATATCGACTAATCATCTCGCGCTTAAAACTATGGTGTTTATCGCCGGTTTCCTGGCTGAGCGTACAACCGCACTTTAAATACAGACTTAACTGTAAAAGTTGCACAACCTGCTGGTTATCCTGCTGCTGGTAATGGGCAATGAGTTCGTCAAACATCAGCGCATAAGGATCAACATATTCCTGATGTGCCAAAGGGTTAGCACCGGTATGTACGTACTTTTTAAGTAAGTTACACAATGGCTGCTTGTGCTGAATGTTCTCCAAAAACACTTCTAGCTTGGCCATCTTCAGCACCGACTTAAACGGCGAATCCATGCCTTTGACTATCTGCCAGATAGCAGCACCGAACAACTCTCGAGAGTCCATCTCCTGTAAATTGCCAAAGTCCATAAAGAGTTTGGGATCAGGTGGTTCGCCAGGCTTTAGACTGTTCATCAACTCCTGATACTGCTTGTCATTAACCTTATCGGGCATCAACCACCAAAAAGGTAGCTTACCGGCCACCACCAAGTTGGTGGTATAAAACTCAGCTTTTAAGAACACCGCTTGTGCCGAGCCAGAGCTTTCGCCATCCGCCTCTCCGAAGTCGTTGCGTCTTATTTTGTCGATATCCGATAAAAAGAAATGCACTTCCATGTCATGCTGAGCAGCCCATTGTTCAACAAGTTGCAGTTTTTGTTGCAACAGCTTACGCGCGTTAGGTTTTACCACTTGTGGATCAATACACACCCAGTAATCAAAGTCCGAGTCATCCGACTGCGCAATAGTGCCAACGCTGCCCATCAATACTAAGGAGTCAATCAGTCGCTGTTTTGGCCAAAGCTGGCGAAAATCATCAAATAACGATAGCTGCTGTGGGAACACGCTCTTAAGTGAATTGACCACGGACTCACGCAGGGAATAGTTAGTCAGACCAAAAGCAACATCATCATCGGCAACAAAACCAGGCAAAGCAGGATGATTAACATGCAAAAGAAAGGGCAACACATGGAATATCGGACGCTTGTTTTCGGGCAATAATGCCAGAGCGCGCTCATGTCGGGCTTTGTTGTAGCGTAGAACCCGTAACAGCCGAATGGCTAAGTTTTGTTGTATATTCATCGAAACAGTGAAACAGCTTATGACTCAGAGGCAAAAGACTTTCGGCTACGGCTGACTTCACGAAAGGCTGCAAGTACACCACTCAGACTAGCAGGGTTTTACCCTGCAGCCTACTGAATAATACGCCAGGCAGGATTTTTAGCTCCGGATAAAGGCCTGATGGCAGATTGTCCCCTTCTTTCAAAATCCGCTGACCTATGATCAGCGGATTAAACTGGTTTGCGTCGCTACCAAAGTCACAACAATGCGACCTTACGCCGCGTCCGACTCAGGTATCCCAGCCTCGGCTTGTCGGGCACTTTTATTGCACAGCACACCAAGTAATAGCAGGCCAAGTAACCAAAGCGGCAAGGACCCACCGCCAGAGGTCTCCGGGGCCGGCTCTACAAGGTCAACCACTACCGGTGCCGGGCTTACAGTAACTCTCACTTCACCCAGTGCCTCGCCACCAAAGCCATCGGCTATCTGGTAGCTAATGGTTGCCACACCACTAAAGCCTGCCGTTGGTGTGTAACGCAGTGTGTTATCGCTTAGCAGTTCAACCACGCCGTTGTTGGCTGAGGCCGCCGTGATGCTCAGGCTGTCACCATCAGCATCGCTGTCATTGGCCAGTACATCGATAATAATCGCCTGCGTATCCAGTGTTTCTGCGCTGTCGGCCACGGCCAGTGGTAACGCATTCTGGCTTAGCACCGCAATCACACCAGGGTCTTCTATCACGCCATTGGCGCTACCATCGGCGTCATTCGGGCCACCATCTTCCAGCAGCAGCTGTACGCAGTGATAACCTTCAACTAAGCCCGGCTCGAAGCTGGCGTCTTCCACTTGCGGACACTCACCTGCAGCGTTTAATGGCGCTGAGCTGATGTTGTTACGGCTATCTTCCACGAAGCTAAACCAGCCCTGCTCTGGGGTGTATTTGCGGTACACCGCATCTGCGGGTAATTCCGTGCCTGTCGGTACCGGGATAACCACGCCAACCGATTGACCCGGTTGAATTTGCCCGCTTAGCGTAAAGTCCAGCACCGCTGTCACCTGGCTATAGCGCGTATCGCTGCTATCCGCTGCACTGCTATCATCAGCAACAGCCTCTGCCAGCTCGCTCATTGTGATACCCGCACCGCTTTTGATCATCGCGCTGGCCATGCTGCCCAATGTCAGCTGTACGCCGGTAGTGGTTTGCATCGGCGCGCTGCTGTTATTGACCGGTAAACGGCTGCTATCGACATCGTTATCCAGATAATCGGCTATACCATCACCGTCGCTGTCGCCATAGCCATCTAAGCTATCAACAATGCCATCGCCATCGCTATCGGCTGTGGTGCTTAACGCCGGCAAAGCGTCGACTTTAAAACGGATACGCTGTTTAGTACTGAACTGCTCAGCGGTATTGCTTTCTGTAACGGTCACTTCCACCGCATAGCGACCAGCGCTTAGCTCAGCCGGGTTAAAGCCCATGCTCAGGCTATCAGCAGCGACAATGCCGCTAAAGGCCTGGCCTACAATCTGCCAGCTCACCTGATGTGTATCGTTCATATTCACATCACTGATACTCAGCACTATCTGCGCCTCACCCGATAATGGGTCCAGCAAGCGGGTTGCCATACCTTGCTGTTGCACTTGCGCGCTAAAGGTCGGCGCCATGTTCTGCTCGGTCAGTACCAGCGTTGTGGTGTTGTTATCTGCAACAAAGGCATGGCTTACGCTATCCACCTGCACCTGCAGTGCCGTAGTTACCGACAAGCCCGCCGGAATACTGATGGCCAGCTCACCATTGGTGCCAGCAGCAATATCTGCGCTCAGGCTCGCTGCTAATTGCCCATCGGCCAGCAGTGAGTATGCCACCATCACCGGATACACCGGCGCCTCACCCGTTAGCAGCACCGGCAAGGCATAGCTGCTACCCGCTTCTACCGTCATGCGTTTGACCAGTTTCAGCTGCGGCAGAATATGCACGCTAAGTGTTGTGCTAGCGCTATTGCCAGAGCTGTCGGTCGCAACCAGTTCAAGCTCGTGCGCGCCGCTTGTCAGTTCGCTACTGCCCGTAAGCTCTGCTGCTACCTCACCATCCACCAGATCAAGCGCGCTGTAAGCAATTAGGTCACTGATATCGGTTAGGCGGCCTATTGCGTTAACCTCTAAGGTATCTAACGCATCAAACTCCGGTGCGGTGGTATCCACGATATTCACCAACTGCTCAGCCGTGGCCGTGTTACCCGCTGCATCGGTCGCTGTCCAGGTAATAATATGCTCACCCAGTGCCAGCTCGGGCGCGATATCTGAGCTTAACGATGCTACAACGCCGCTGTTATCACTAACCTGTGGCAGCGGCAGCGTGACAGAGGTCATCTCGCCTTGCGCTTCAAAGCTCAGCGCTGCCAGCTCAGCAAACTCCGGCTTCTGTGTATCACCTGCATTCGGATCCAGCGGCGATGCATCATCTTTATCCTCAATACCGTCGTTGTCATCATCAGGATCAGCGTTATTACCTATGCCATCACCGTCGGTATCCAGCCATTCTGTAATATCGAGCGGGAAAGCATCGTTGGAATCCAGTACACCATCGCCGTCATCATCGGTATCAGCATTGTTACCAATACCGTCGTTGTCGGTATCCAGCGTTTCGGTTGGATCTAATGGCAGCGCATCGGCTGCATCCGGCACATTGTCGTTATCATCATCGGTATCCGCATTATTGCCAATGCCATCTAAATCCGTGTCCAGCCACTCGCTAGCATCCAGAGGGAAGGCATCGTCCGTGTCGGCGACGTTATCGCCGTCATCATCTAAATCGGCGTTATTGCCCACACCATCCAGGTCGGTATCTAACTGCTCGTTTGGATCATTGGGGAAGGCATCACTGTTATCGCCCGTGCCATCGTTGTCGCTATCAGTGGTTTCCGTCGCATCGTTCGGGAAGGCATCTGCGCTATCCACCACACCGTCACCGTCGAAGTCGCCAGCAAACACATATTCGATAGCGCCGATATCCATTTGGGGATAAATCGGCCCGCCCAACTCTTCCGGGTTATCTGGGTTGTATTCCCCCATGACACGCAGATTACCCAGCAAGTCGACGGCGTCTGGCGGCAGTTCCCCGGCCTCAGCCGCATCAATATTGGCACTGCCCGGTACCGGCCGGTAATCGCCATTATCTGGATCAGCCAGCACCACATAGCCAGAAGATATAACGCCACATTCGCTGTCCTCTACCCAACTGCTAGCGCGCTGCTCCCAGGTCGTTACGTTACATACGGTAGAACCATTAGCACCTTTTAACAGCAAGCTGTTAAGCAATTGCGCTTTACCGGTGTCAACCACAGAAATAGCGCCACCTTCACTGTTGTAAACAGTGCTGGAAAACAAGGAAACATCGCCATCCGTAACATGCAGCGCAGCACTTATCCCGCTAACATTAGCGATCAAGCTGTTCTCTACAAACAGATCTACACTTTTACCTGCGATTGCCGGTGCTGACATATTCTCAATCAGCACGTGCTCCAAGATCAGGTACGGACTTGAGTGCACATGTACTGCACTGGCAAAAACCTTGTCCGCTTCAAATTGATCTTCATCGATATAGTCGGCAGCCCCATTACGCAGTGTCAGCCCAGCTAAATGTGGAAATTGCGTACTGGCAAGACCATTGGTCATGGCAACATAGAACACCTCATGTTGGCCTTGCGCGTCCAGAATAACTTGCTGATTGCCGTTAATTTTAACGCCTTTTTTAATGACTAACGGGCTTTGCAGCGTAATCGTCATCGCCTGGCTAAAATCAATCACGTTTAAATCGGAATAAATCTCACCAGCACAGAGATCATTCAGGGCCTGACGTAAGGTACCAGGGCCACTGTCAGCATTGCTGGTAACGGTTATCTGGTTTGATAAACATGCGCTGTAGGGGTCATCGTCCACCCGACGGAAAACGGATTGACCATTGTGGGTAACTTCAACAAAATCAACAACACCATCGCCATCGATATCATCATCAACGGTGTCGTCTAAACCGTCGTTATCAAAATCCGGAAAGTTACCATAGCTGGTTGGGAAAGGATCTTCAGCATCATTGGTACCATCGCCGTCGGTGTCGTACTTCAAGGGGTCAGTTAAGCCAGCCAACTCTACTTCATCGCTCAGGCCGTCGTTATCATCGTCCAAATCGGCGTTGTTACCAATACCATCGCGATCGGTATCCTGCCATTCGTTCCGATCAAACGGGAAAGCGTCATACCAATCAAAGATGCCATCGTTGTCGTCATCACTGTCCCAGTGATCGGCAATACCATCTGCGTCATTATCGCCTTGCACAACAATCCCGGCCGAACACACTTCAGGGCCGGTTATACCCGCAAGCGAACGGGGAATAACACAAAAACGCACTTGCCAGCCCAGTGAGCCGCGTGCAACATAAGTCTGCTCTGTTGCGCCGCTGATATCCTGCCAAACGCCGTTAGTTAGCTTCTGCCATTGATGCGGGCTGCGAGACTCGACATCATAATTGCCACTACCTGGCGCAATGTAACTATAGTCACCCACTAAATCGACGCCGCTTGGGGCAATGGTGCGAACCCCGATGTCTGTAGCGTATGGAATATTGCCCACTTTGATCCAGTCACCACAACGCTCTGAATTGTCATAATTCATGCACAGAGTGACATAATTATTGCCATCAGCCGCCGTGGCCTGATAACCCAATTCGCCAGACGCAATTTGTTCCGCATCACTGCGGGTTCCGGTCGCCGAACGCAGCCAATAAAAATCCTGAACGTTAATTCCTATCGGAATATTGGCAAACAAGTAGTCTCCAACCCGCAAACTTTTCCCGACTTTGTCAACTCTGGGCCTTATCCAGCTACCATTGACATGACCTTCGCCGTAGTAATACGCATTGGAATGCACTGCCACGCTATACACTTTAAATTCACTACTTTTCCATTCACCTGTTTGAAAGGTCGGAATACCTTCGCAGGTAGAACACCAACTTTCGGAAGCGCTGGCTGCGGTGCGGATAAAGGCAAACTGCCAGGGCTCTGCAGCCGTTTCAATTAACTGCCGACTGGCGGCCTTAATGTTGTCAAGGTTAATAAACTTGCTGGTGTTGGGCACTTTGAATTTTAAATAGTCTAACGTGTCGCTGGCTTCCCAACTCTTCGGGGTTAGCCGTTCATAGTAGGTGCCACGGTCATTGCGCCCGGTGTCGGTGGAAATAAATAGCTCCTGAGCACGAGTGGCGCTCGGATGTGAACCGATATATTTGTCATCGTCGAAATCATAACGAACGGTACTGGCATCCCACAGGATGTTGCTGTTCTGAACTATGGTTTCGCCCGGTGTGTAGTCGACACAGGCGGTATTCATACTGTCAAACACACAGGTGTTGTAATGGTAGGTGGCAAACCAGTGCCAATAGCTGTTACTGCCAAAAACCACGTGGTCCCAACCTCTGGCAGCGACAAAATTCGGGTACATTCTGGCCAGGGTACCCACAATCGCTTTGCCATCGCCATCAGTAACAGGTGCTGCTAATTCGGCTTCAGCCGTGCCTTCCCAGCTGCCTTCAATTTCAGAGTACAGCGTGCGCTGCATTTGCAGCGGCTCAAAATCACTGTTCATGTAGGGCATACGCGGCGTATCAAAGGTGCCGCGGCTCATAGCATCAACCGGCAAAGATAAGTAAGTACAGAAGTTCTGCACATCATCATCTTCAGCGCAGGCGGCTTTACTCAGCAGCGGCGTCGCAGCCGCACTGTGCGGATAATACTGAAAGTTTGTTTGTGGCACGGTTAAATAACTGCCACCGCGAATATTAGTATTGGTATCCCTGACGGTTTTAAATTTATTGGCAATATTGCTGATATTGCCAAGCACCATAAAACCAATGCGGCCAGCATAAACAGTGCTGCTAGTAGTGGCTTCCACGCCATTTTGCTGCATTAAACGCAGGCCAATGCTGTCAAAGTCGCCGACACCACTGGTAACCGTCGCGCCCTGATACACTTCCATATCGATAAGCTGACGAAAACCCAGGCTGTTTTTAAACAGCATGGGGCGTTGCAGTTGCGCCACCGTTACCGCATCGGTAAAGCTGGCACCCAGCTCAATAGTTTTACCAGTAAAACCGGTATGCTTTACTTCAGCACTGGAAATCAGCAGCATGCGGCCATCGGCCAGGCGGTGCCAGCCCTCTTCGGCCACCAGATAGTGCACTTTGGCGCCGGTTAAATCGGCACCGAAACCATCGGCCTGGCGCACATCAAATAAAAACTGGTTACCGTGGGTAATAGGTGCTGTTGGCACTATGCTGACACCGTCTTTCAGATTAGGGTCTTCCAGACTTACAAACACCACAGGGCGAGCATAAATACGGTTAGTCCAAAGGTCAGCAATCTCGTTATTAGCCCCAATGGTTAAAGTGCCGGATTCAGCCGGTATGCCCATCAATGCCGGTGCACCGTTAAACTGAATGGCAACCGCATTAATGGCAACAGGGTTTGAACCATCGTTGAGAGCAAATGCCCATTCACCGTTGCCTTGGGTAACAAAACCCGGCTTAGACGGATTTATCGCCTGCACAAATACCAGATTGTCGGCGTCATTAACTACACCGATATCTTTGGCTACACCCCAAAAATCGACTGATTGCTTTGTCAGGCTGGCTGCAAACAGGCTATGTGAAGTACACAAGCCAACAACCAAAGCCCAGGCTAACAAACGCATCATGCTGAATTTCCTTGCATAGTTTGATCTACCCTGCAGTAAAACAGGCAAATGTGCAGCAAATATGCAGATGTCGCGTTTTATTAAAAAAGTTTGATTTTACAAAATGTTACGCCGGTTCAAATTTATAACCGGCACCATAAATGGAGCGGATAAGCTCAGCCTCAAGACGAAATTTTGCCAGTTTACTTCTGACATTACGGATATGGCTGTCGACCGTGCGCTCGCTGACATCACGGTAGTCCTGATAAACCAGGTCCATAATCTGTCCACGGGAATAAATGCGGTTGGGGTGGCTGTATAAGAGGTAGAACAGCTTAAATTCTATGGCGGTAAGTTCGACATGCAGCCCCTGATAACTCAGTGTAAAAGCTTGCGGGTCAACTTTTAGCGCCTCCTCATGTGCCGCATCACGGTTTAACCGTCGCAGTTGCACTTTCACCCGCGCCACCAGCTCTTTTACCGAATACGGCTTACATACATAATCATCTGCGCCAATTTCCAGGCCTATTAAACGGTCAACTTCCTCCACCTTAGCGGTGGTCATAATAATGGGTAGATCCGAGAACTGCCGGATCTCACGGCAGACATCCAACCCATGCCGGGTTGGCAAGTCTAAATCCAACAGCACAACGGCCGGGTGGTGTTGCCGAACCCAGTCAGCAACCCCCACCCCATCGGCAAAATGCTGGGTCGCCAATCCGGCCGCGTGCAGATATTGCATCAGGATACCGGCTATCCCCAAATCGTCTTCAACCACAAGGATACAGTCTTTCATGGTGTCACTCTTCGCATTCCAACCGCATGTCCACTAACGGCAGAACAATGTTTATCAGCAATCCTCCCTGCACGCTCAGGCCGGCAGAGATCTCTCCCTGATGCGCCTCGACAATAGACCGGCAGATCCACAAACCCAGGCCAGAACCCGTCTGACTCTGACCACGGGTGGACTGTGCCCGGTACAGTCGTTCAAACAGCCGGTTTAGTTCCACTTCACTGACAGCCGGTGCACTGTCGGCGATGTTCAGCACGGCGTTGGCCCCCACCACCGTCAAACTGACTTCTACCCTGCCTGAGTCATAGGTGTAACGGTAGCTGTTTTTCAGCAAGTTGGTCAGCACTTGGTTGATACGTCCTTCATCAGCCAGAACCCAGGCTTTGCCATCAGAGTTGTCCTGAAAATACAGCTGCAGTTGCTTTTGCTGCATTAGCGTGGCAAAAGAGTCCACCGCAGTCTGCGTTAATACAGCCACGTCCAGCGCCTGACGGTTTAATCTCAGCGCCCCACCTTCCGCTAGTGATAGCTGGTAAATATCGCCGACCATATTGTTCAGGGTGGTGATACGTTGCTGCAAGGTGTCATAGGATTTTTCATCAGACTGTAACACCCCGTCTTGCATGGCTTCCAGTTGCATTTTTACCATCGCCAAGGGCGTACGCAGATCATGAGTCACTTCCGCCAGCATCTTGTTCTTTTGTTCCATCAGCTCGGTCATCATCTGCGCTTTTTGCAGCGCCTCGCGCTTTTCATAGCGTTCACGTTGCTGGTGCTGAGCAATTGCCAACCGCCAGCGAAACACCCCATAAAACACCAGACTGCCTAACAGCAGCGCCAGCAGCTGGAACCACAAGGTTTGATAGTACTTGGGTTCAACCCTGACGCTCACGCGCACGGCATCGGTCTGCCACTGCCCGTCGCTGTCAGAGGCTTGCACCTCCAGTTGATACTGCCCCGGCGACAGCGCAGTATAAGTTGCCTGACGAATGTCCGCCGGTGAGCTGTGCCAGTCGTCGTCGTAGCCACGCAACAGATAACGATATTGCAGGTCGGGTTGTGCATAGTTAAGCGCGGCGAAACGTAGCGAAAATTGCTGGTCGGTATTAGCCACGCGGATGGTCGGCGCTCGGTAATCGAGCATCAGGCTGTTATTACCAACGGTGGCGTCCGTAATTACCAGTGAGCCTGGGCTCTGTCGGTGTTTCTGAATATGTTGGGCAAAGCGCACCAGGCCACCATTGTAAAAATGCAGAATATGGCCACTGTCCAGCAACAAACTGGCACGGCTGCGCCCCTTCGCCAGCGCCCCTTGCGACTCATCGAACTTGGCCAACAGGTCGCCGGCTTCGTTAACCAGATAGCGGGTGCCAATCCAATAGTCGCCGTTTTGCAGTTGAATAATATGCTCTTCGGTATCCAACTGACGGGTCACTTCGGCGGCAAAAGGGGCAAACTCTTTGATCTCGGTGCTGTCATCAATCAGTCTGTCGATACCGGCACGAGTCACCAGCATAATCTGCTGTTGCTGGTTCTGATATATCTGCACAATACTATCGTGACTGAGGGTGCCCTTTGTACCTTGTTGTGATGAATAAAACCGAACACTATGCGTATCTGGCGTGATCACTCCAAAGCCACTGTTCGAGCCAATCCACAAACGATCACGGGCATCCACCAGCAAGGTACGTACATAGTTGATATAGGGGCTGCCGTCGAGGTTCTGCACTTGACTGAACGCCAAGGTAGCGGGGTTCAGTTTTACCAGCCCACGATCAGAGCCAATCCATAAGTCGCCACTGTGGCTTTGGGCAAGGTGGCGAACAAAAACACCTTCGTTTTTAGGCAGTGGCAAACGCAATTCCTGTACGCTTTGCTGTTGCTCGTCGACCCGAAAAATGTTGCCGTTGCCCCCTCCCAACCAATAGATTCCGTCTGCATCCCGCAAACCACTAACCACTTCCCGGCCGCGCAATGCCGGATAAGGTAAAAACGGCCGGACCGCACCACTGGACAGATCGACCCGCACCATCGCCTGCTGACTGAACAGGACAATATCAGACGTATCAAGGCGGATAACCTGGTGCAGCACGCTGGCGAAAGTACTTTCCAACTGAGGGGAAAACTTATCGAAGTATTGATACTGGCTGGTTAAGGGGTTGTAAAACTGCAAACCGACGTTGTTAACCCCCATAAATAGCATGCCTGAGGACAAGGTCAGCAACGGATACACATTATCGCCCTGTAAGCCATAGGGATCGGACAAATTGCCCTTCAGTACCTTCAGCAATTGGCCGGAATCCGCATCGCGCATTTCCACCCCTTCATAACCGGCCACCCAAATATGACGCTGCCCACTGATAGGATCCTGGGTTTCCGCCAGGGTGGTGTTTAACGTATTTTCCCGTCCCGGTGCGTCGCTAAGCCGGGTTACCCCAAAGTCAGCCGGATCAACAATGTAGATCCCCTGCTTCTGAGTGGCCAGCCATAGTCTGCCATCACTGGCACGGAAGATTTTGCGGGTAACCACAGTATTTAATAAAGACTGTGGCTCGTGAGGTTGAAAAAGTGAAAAGTCATTAGTGGCAAGATTAAAGGTTGCCAGGCCTTTGGCCGTCGACAGCCATAGCCTTTGGTTGGCATCAAACTCCATGTCCAGCAGATAATTAAAATAGCGGTCAGCGGGGTTGTCTGCAGAAAAATAGTGCTTAAATTCATTACGTTGTGGGTCAAAGCTGTCTAGACCAAAACTGTGCGCAATCCACAATTCGCCCTTATCACCCTGCTCAATAGCATTGACCTGATTGCCCCCCAGCGAATTATTGTTGTCGCTTTGGTGCAAATACTGGCGAATATCCCCGCTGACAAGATCAAGCCGGTACAGACCGCTGGACATGGTGCCGATCCAAAGCGTATCTCCCTGTGTCAGCAAGGACCGTACGTAAATATTGCCGATCTCATTGCCATGGCGATCACCCATGATCTTCTTGTATTCATAGCCATCGAAACGGAACAGGCCTCTGGCGGTACCCAGCCAGACAAAACCGCGTTCATCCTGCGCCAGTTTGAGAATTTCTTTATTGGCCAATCTGTTGTTGGCATGCACAGAAAACAGCGGCACAGTAAACAGGTTGGCAGCAGGCTCGGCGGCCTGACTGGTCCAGGTCGGGTGCAAGTACATCACGACGAACATCAGAAGCCAGGTCAATCGTCTCACAGAGATTTTCAGATAGGTTTGCAACTATGCAAGTGTGCCGTATTCGCAATGGAGTTTAAAGAGACACGGGCTGCTGAAAAGCAACATTTGCTAGGTAGCAAGCCGCACTGAACGGAAATAAAAGGAGGCAGTTCAAAAGCCGCCCCTTGAGTTACTCGCCAAAAGCGCCGGCTACACCGGGAAATACCACCGGGCTTTCCAGGCCATTTTGCCCCACGCTGGCCACGCCGAAGAAATAATTGTCAATCACCACATTCTCCAGGGTAAAGCTGTTGACCTTGCCCACATAACGGCTGAACTGCCACTGCGGCTGGTCGGTATAACGCCAGTAAATCTTATAGCCTTGAATAAGGTTCTGCTCAGCCTTGGAGGCCGGCGCCCAACTTAGGGTAGTCGAAGGCTGCACCGCCCCTTTTATTTCTACCTTAGCCGGCGGACTGGGTGCCCAGGCCATACTGGCTAAGCTTACCGCATTTAGAGCCGTTAGCTTGGCAGCATAAGGAAAATTCACGCCATCCAGGGTATCGCCATACACAGTGCCGTTTTCGCTGCGTAAATCCTGATGCTGACGGTCGTAATGCTCGTTGGTTTCCATTATGCGTATGGCAGGAAAACCGGCGTCATTAAAAGGGCGATGATGGCCACCGCGGCCAAATCGGTCCAGACGATAGACCATCATGGTATCCAGATTGGGAATATAGGTATCGGCAATCTTGTCGATATACCGGGCCAGATTACGAGAGGGTGAATCCACTTCACCACCGGTAAAACGGCGTTTGTTCGCCTCTTGCGGGGTTTCCACTACCCGGGTGCCTTCAGAAAACAAACGGGCACTGGTGTTGTTTATTACCCCATTAATACCGGCAATGTTGCCTATCATATCGTTGTTGAGCACGGCCTTAACCCGCCAGCCGTCTTTAAGCGCCTGTTCGGCCATAATCTTACCGCCAAACAGCCCCTGCTCTTCCCCCGCCAGTGCTGCATAAACAACAGAGCCATGGAATTGGTATTGACTGAGCACGCGGGCTGCTTCGAGCACCCCGGCTAGGCCAGAAGCATTGTCATTGGCCCCCGGTGCGTCCGATACAGCATCCATGACATCGGAAACTCGCGAGTCGATATCGCCGGACATCACCACATAACGGCTTGGGTCAGTCTGACCTTTTTGTACGGCGATGACACTCACCACTTCAACTGGCTCAGGAATCCGCTTTTCGCCCTGAATGGTTTTGGACTGAAAATACACCTCAAGACAGCCCCCACACTGGGCAGAAATCTTTTCAAATTCAGCCTTAATCCAGCGCCTGGCGGCGCCGATGCCTCGACTGTCTGACTGAGTGTCAGATAAGGTATGGCGGGTACCAAAACTCACCAACTTGCGAACATCCTGTTCAATACGGGCGGCCGATACCTGGCCGGCAATGTCATACAGCGCCTGCTCATCACCGAGCTTGTCGGCGGCCAGAGCTGGCATGCCGAGCAGGCATGCCAGGGTCACTATGGATTTTTGCATGTTCACCTCGTTGTTGCGTGTTGTTGTTTTATTTTAAGTCACAGGTGTTGCCAACTTACCAATAGGCGACTCCAGTGACCCTGCAGGTTCAGTAAACCAACGCGGGCCGTTTTCGGTCATATAAATACAGTCTTCCAGACGCACACCGAACTCACCCGGCAGATAAATGCCCGGTTCGTTAGAAAAACACATACCGGGTTTTAGCAGCGCGGTTTCGCCACGAACAAAATTGACCGGCTCATGGCCCTGCATGCCGATTCCATGCCCGGTGCGGTGCGACAAGCCAGGCAGTTTATAGTCAGGCCCCAGGCCCTGCTTGGCGTAATAGGCCCTTACCGCATCGTCCACCGTACCCGCAGCTTTACCAAGCTGAGCAGCAGCAAATGCCACATTCTGCCCTTCACGCACGGTATTCCAGATCTTACGCACTTTGGCCGATGGCTCACCAAACACAAAGGTACGACTGATATCCGATTGATACCCTTCAACCGCACAACCGCAATCCATCAGCACCACCGAACCTTCTTTCAGGACATGCTGCTGTTTAGTGCCATGGGGATAAGCGCTGGCCTGATCAAACAAGGCCATATTCCAAATACCACTACCGCCCAATTTAGCCTGCGCACCTTGCATTAGCGCCTTAACATCATGTTGCGTCATGCCCAGTTGCAGGTTTTTCCACACATGGGCGTACGCGGTCAGGGTGATTTCATTGGCCTTGTGCATCAATGCCAGCTCATGAGGCGTTTTGTACATGCGACAACCACGGGTAACCGGGTCGGCACTGGTATGGGTAAAATTGCCAAGCTGGCTCATTACACCATCCAATACAAAGTAGCGCACCGACTCTTCAAAGCCGATTTGGCCTTTGCTAATACCTCTGTCTTTAAGCACCTGCGCCACTAACGCAAAGGGACTTTCATGCTCCTGCCAGACTCTGACATCATCACCGACTTCCAAGGACTCGCGAATGCTGGGTTCTTCAAAGAATGGGCAAATAACTGCAATGTCGCCGTCAGCTGGGATCACCACGGCTGTGAGTCGCTCACTGCGCCACCATTGAATACCGGTGAAGTAATCCATGGCCGGACCTGGCTCCAATACCATAGCGGCCATATGATTGGCTCGCATTAAGCTTCTGGCTTTATCTATGCGAACCAAACGCTCTTGGGCGCTGATAGGCTGCACGCCTTTGGTAAGATCGGTTAGGGCGCTATCCCTACCAGCAGAGACATTCGCTAAGGCTAAAGAGGCAAAAGGTAAGCTACCCAGTACACCGGCACTGAGCTGTAAGAAATGTCGTTTAGAGAGTTGCACGCATTGACCTGTTTTTATTGTTCCACAACCAAACTCCTATCCTAAATCCATTTTTGTTAAATAACACGGCCACTTATCCTCAACACCCTGTTGATGGTCTTTAAGTGATGGAATGAATATGGGCAGAAAAGCAGATCAGAGCTGAGTCAGTTAAAAAAGGGCGCTATAGCGCCCCTTGGAATCTGGGTTATCAAACAAAGGCCTGAGGCTTGCCCCTATTCATGGCGCAGGGCTTTGATAGGGTTGGCTTTGGCAACCTTGGCGGCATTTCCCCCCACCGTCAGCCACGCAATACAGACTGACACCAGGGTAGCCATCAGGCAAATTGGCAATAACCACCAGGTGTCGATACGATTCACAAAAGCCTGCAACCAATTGAACATCAACCAAATAGACAACGGCCAGGCTACCAGATTGGCAAGCATAATCGGCCGTGAAAATTGCCAAATAAGTAACAACATGATCTGCTTAACGCTGGCCCCCATTACCTTACGTATACCTATTTCACGGGTTTTACGCTCGGCCGTAAAGGCGGCCAATCCGTATAGGCCCAGGCAGGCCACCAACACAGCTAACAGCGAAAATACGCTAAACAACTGCATCTGCACATTTTCACTTTGATACTGTGCAGCCAACATGTCAGACAGATACTGCATATCAATAGGCTGCATCGGTACCGCCTGCTTCCACACTCGCTCAATCTCGGCGGTCACTTGGCTTGCCTGTCCCTGGTTATAGGTAATAGTTGCCACGTTGAAGCGCTGTGGGTTTAACATATATAAGCTGGGACGGATGGCGAATTTAACCGAACGAAAATAGATATCAGGAATGACGCCCACTACCGTCAGATGATTCAGGCCGTCACCACTTGCACTGATCTGCAGGGTCCTGCCTATGGCTTCCTGTGGGCTATTGAAGCCCAGTCTACGCAATGCGCCTTCGTTAAGAATGGCGGCAGCCTGAGAAATCTGATTTTGCTCGGCTGGTGTTAGGGTGTCAGAGCCATAAGCCTTATCAAACAAACGGCCAGCCAGAGGCTGAACCTGATAAGCTTGAAAAAAGTCATAGTCCATATTGTGATAATTGAGCAGCTCTTCAACAGGTTTGTCTCCCTGATTACTGCCCAGCAAGGTCACAAAGTTGTTGTTTTCGTTATCCTGAGTCGGGGCCTCAGAGGAATACACTACAGATTGCACGCCGGGTATGGCCTGCCACTGTTGTTTAAGACTTTCCAGGTTATCTCGGGCGGCACGGATACCCACAACCAGTTTACGCTCCGTGCTATAGCCCAAATCCAGGTTATTGGCATGTTGAGTTTGCAGGTACACCACCGCAGTACATACAAGCAGCGTTACCGACACAGCAAATTGAAACACCACCAGCACATGGCGTAATTTCACCGATGCGCTACTCTCGTTACTTTTGCTGGCTTTGAGGATCTGTCCTGGCAAATAGCCAGACAACACCAGCGCCGGATAACTGCCAGCAATTAGCCCCACCAGCAAACCCAATCCGAGTAAAGTAAACAGGAGGCTTGGTTCGCTGAAGAGGCGAAATTCGAATACCTTGCCAAGCAATTGGTTGTACCAGGGCAATACCAATTCTACCGCGACCAGCGCGAACAGCAGTGAAATCATCACAAGGCCAATAGCTTCCAGTAAAAACTGTACAGCTACCTGCGCCCTACTGGCTCCCAACACTTTGCGCATGGCAACTTCTTTAGCTCGCTGTCCAGCCCTGGCGGTGGCCAGATTCATAAAATTAATACAGGCGATGACCAGAATGAGCACGGCGACCAAGCTGAATGTGGCAACCAGATTACGGTTACCCATGGGGGTTAAGTCGCCCATATTACCTGCATCATTGTGGGCATCCAGATGCAGATCCGCCAGTTTCATCAGCTTGTGTTTCAGGGTGTCTGACACCTGAGTCCCAGCCTGCATCATGCCAGTATTTTGTTTGGCGAATTCCAGAAACGGACTTTCATTGTTCACCCACCAGGTTAATCGCTGCTGAGCCTGTTCAAGGGAAACGCCTGGGCGCAGTTTGAAGTAGGTATAGACGTTGACGCTGGTCCAGGTATCCAATACCCCAGGAAACTGACCAAACACCTCGGTGTCCATATACACCAACATATCCAGCGCCAAATGTGTGTTATCCGGCAGATCTTCGAGTACACCGCTTACGGTCAGCTCAACCGTCTGCCCCCGTAAACAACACAGGGTCAGGGTTTTACCAATAGCATCGGTACTACCGAAGTACTTCTGAGCCATTTCCCGACTAATGAGTAAATCATTAGGTTTATTAAAACTGCTTTGTGCACTGCCATTGGCAAAGGGTAAATTCAGCACATTGAAGAAGCTACTGTCAGCAAAAGCCACCTGCTCGGAAAAGGCTTCGCCATTTTGTTGGACAGTGGTATCCCAAACCACCAAACGCATGCCGTCTTCAATTTCCGCACTAAGGTAATCCCGCACGGCTGGCATCATCCGGCCAGCGCTGCGCACGGTCAGAAAGGGGGCCCGGCCAGGAGACTCATAGGCGGTGTGCAAACGCACTACCCGTTCATTGTCTGGTATCCATTGGTCGTAGCCGCTTTCCGACTTAACGTACAGCATGATCAGGATACAACTGGCCAGGCCTACGGCCAGCCCTATGATATTAATTGCCGAGAACGCCCTGTTTTTTAACAGATTGCGCCAAGCGGTCAGAAAGTAATTAGCAAACATTGGCTTCTCCTGTGCCTCAGGCCGCTTTGACGTCTTCGGTCACCACATGACCATCAAACAAGTTAATAGTGCGGCGCGCATAATCTGCATGTGCCGGGCTGTGGGTTACCATAACAATAGTGGTGCCTTCTTCATTTAAGCCCTGCAGCATGGCCATGACTTCCTGACCGTGGGCACTGTCCAAATTCCCGGTAGGTTCATCCGCCAGAATCATGGACTGTCCCCCCACCACCGCCCTGGCGACAGCGACCCGTTGTTGTTGGCCACCGGATAACTGGCTGGGTAAATGATTGGCGCGATGTGCAATCCCCACCTTATCCATCACCTCTGCGACTCTGCGGCGGCGATCAGACGCTGGCACATCATGGTAGAGCAGGGCCAGCTCAATATTGTCCCGAACACTAAGCTCATCAATCAGATTAAAATTCTGGAAAATAAAGCCTATATGGTGCTTACGTATGGCTGCCAACTGCGCTTCTTTATAGCCCGCCACATTCTCGCCGTTGAACCAGTATTCACCGCTGCTAGGGTTATCCAGCATGCCAATGATATTCAGTAAGGTAGACTTACCGCAGCCACTAGGCCCCATAATGGCGACAAACTCACCGGCGGCGATATCAATGTTGACCTTGTTCAGCGCCAGGGTTTCAACGTCATCGGATAGGTAATGACGGCTAAGATTATTTAGTTTCAACATGTTGATTCCTTAGTTATTAATATTCAGTTGCTGGATATCCTGGTATTGGCTGTAAGAACTGGTTACCACCCGCTCTCCTTCGTTCAGCCCGTCCAGCACTTCGATAACGTTGTTATTGCGTCGCCCCATACGTACGTCGCGTCGTTCGGCCTTGGCCCCATCAGCGCTCAGCACAAAAATCCAATTGCCCCCGGTATCCTGATAAAACGCGCCGTTGGGAATCAGCAGCGCCTGACTGGCATCCCCCAGAGTCAATTTCAGCTGCATGGTCTGCCCGCGGCGAATCGTCGCTGGCTGCTCACCGATAAAGGTTAAATCCACTTCAAACTGACCATTGCTGACCTGTGGATAGATTTTGCTGATCTGCAGCTGATAGCCATCCACCTGAGCGGTTTGGCCCATGGCAATCCGGCTAAGATAAAACTCGTCAATCTGGGCGGTCAGTTTGTAGTCGTCAGGGGTATCAATTTGCCCCAGGCGCTCACCGCGGCCAATGCTCTGCCCCACTTCCACATCAAAGCCAGAGAGTTTTCCGGCCACCGGCGCGCGCACATTCATGTTGGCCAGGTTTTGCCTTGACAGCTCAAGGTTGTGCTCCAAACGGGCACCCGATGCTTTCAAGAAGGCCAATTGCTCTTCCTGCATACTGGCGTCTGACTGCTGACTTTCCCTGGTTAGTAGCAAACGTTGTTCATACCAATGCAGGGTGTCCCTGGTGTCATCATGCTGGGACTGGCTAATGGCCTGGGTATTAAGCAGCTGCGCCTCTCGCTGCAGCTTGCGTTTCAGCAATCTGATTTGGTATTCAATATCGACAATATCGCGCTTATGTTGCAGACGGTTCTGTTCCAAACTCAGTTCGATGGAGCGAATGTTATTGAGCTGTTCGGCCACCCTGGCTTCGTTACCCAATACGCTTAACTGCAAGCTGGCATTAGACAATTCAACAATCAGTTGCCCGGCTTCCAACATCGCCCCATCTTCCACCAGTATGCGCTCAACCCGTCCGCCCTCGATCGCATCCAGATACAGGGTTTTGGCCGGCGTTACACGGGCACGAACCGGAATAAAGTCCTCAAAGGTGCCACGGGACACGGAAGAAACCAGAATACGTTCCCCATTTACACTCAGGGCTTTGCCCGAAAAGCCAGGGATTAGATAGGCCACAGCGGCAACCGCAATGATGGCCACACCAACCACCAGCCGACCTCTCCACGGATTGCGTGCTTTGTTGATCTTGCGATCCATGGCAGCCCCTGAGACCGAGTCAGCTCCAGATGCTTTGGCGGCATGTTGTATTGCACTGAGTTTTTGCATTTTCGTCTGCTTGTATTGACATTGTGATAGTGACTGGCTGGATATAAACAAATCCCGTTCCAACTCTGCAAACTGTTAATTTTCAACTAGTTAGAATAAACATATCGAATTCAAACACACAAAACTGTACGAATATGAACACTCACTGTACGCTATTGAACAGTTTGGGTATTGGGAAACGAACATGCTGCAGGACGGACGCATACTGATTGTGGATGACGATCAGGACATTCTGGTGGCAGGCAAAATGCTGTTAAAACGTCATTTCAGCCAGATCGACATTTGCAACAGACCAGAACAGATCCCCGTATTACTGGCTGAAAGTCGTTACGACGCTATTTTGCTGGATATGAATTTCGGCCCCGGTGAAAGTAGCGGCGAACAAGGCTATCGCTGGCTGGAAAAAATTCTGGCCATCGACCCTCAGGCCGTGGTGATCATGATCACCGCACATGGGGATATGGAAGTGGCCGTTGAGGCGATGAAACGCGGTGCCACGGATTTTGTCGCTAAGCCCTGGCACAACAATAAAGTGCTGGCCACGGTGTCCTCTGCAGTCAAGCTGTCTCACTCGCGTACAGAAGCCAGCGAGTTACGCACCGCCAACAACCTGCTTGCTGAAGTAACCAGTCAATCAAGCCAGCCTATTATCGCCGGATCAGACGCAATGCGTCAGGCCCTGAATCTGCTTGAACGCAGTGCGCCAACTGACGCTAACGTATTGATTTTGGGTGAAAATGGCACAGGAAAAGAACTCATAGCCCGGGCCATTCATGGGCAGAGCCCCAGACACCATAAAGTGTTTATGTCGGTCGACCTGGGCGCCGTGGCAGAGAGCTTGTTTGAAAGCGAGCTGTTCGGGCATCGTAAAGGCGCTTTTACCGGTGCCAATGAGGACAGGACAGGGCGTTTACTAGCAGCTGATGGCGGCACCTTATTTTTGGATGAGATAGGCAATCTACCGCTGCATTTACAAGCCAAGTTGCTAACCGTTCTGGCCCAACGTCAAGTCACCCCGCTTGGCAGTAACCAGGCCAAATCCTTTGATGTCAGAGTCATTGCCGCCACCAACCTGCCCCTCGAGCAACTGCATGATGAACAACGTTTCCGCCAGGATCTGTTGTTTCGCTTAAATACCGTCGAAATTCATTTGCCGGCTTTGCGTGAACGCCAGGAAGACATCGCGGCAATAGCCGAATACTATCTGAAACATTATTGCCGTAAGTACCAAAAGCCCGCAAAACAGCTCAGCCTGGAAGCAATGGTACAATTACAGGCCTACCATTGGCCCGGCAACATCCGTGAACTTCGCCATGCGCTGGAGCGAGCCGTGATCTTGTCGGAACATCAAACACTCGACGCCACGGATTTTCAGCTAAGCAATAGAGCCATGGTGCCAACAGTGCAACCTGAAGTTCAAACCTTCAATCTTGAGGAGCTTGAGCGCCAGGCAGTTGAAGGGGCATTAAAGACCCATCGCTACAATATCAGCCATGCCGCTAAGGCACTGGGTCTGACGCGCGCTGCGCTGTATAGGAGAATGGAAAAACATGGTCTTTAACCGCTTTTCTCTGCTTCTAAGCGCTCGTATCACGTTGATTGTGCTGCTGGCATTAAGCAACGCCTGGCTGCTCGCAGCATCCGGTTATCACGCCACCCAAATATTATTGCTGTTACTCCTCATATTTGGCGTTTGGGAAACCGTCAAATTCGTGGGTAAAACCAATGCCGAGTTAAAACGCTTTTTAGACGCAGTGCGTTACAGTGAATTTACCCAGCGCTTCGATTATCAGCGATTTGGCAGCGGCTTTGAACAGCTTGGCGAGGCTTTTACCGTGTTGATGCAACGATTTTTGCAAGAGCGCGAGCATCAAGAACAACAATTACGGCATTTTAAGGCTATGGTGGAACATACCCCCATACCTCTGCTCAGCCTGCACAGCGATGGGCGTTTAAGCCAATGGAACAACAGCGCCCGACGCCTGTTTGGTTCAGCTCAGGTATGTAAACTTGACGACTTAACCCCCTTTGGTTTGGAACTGGCAGAACAGTGGCGAAAGCTGCAACCTGGGCAACGCCAGCTGTGTAGCTTCGATGCTGACGGGATGCCACAGCAATTATTGGTGTTTGCCACAGAAATTATCTTGGCCGGTCAGCGGGAAAAACTGCTGAGTGTATTGGATATCGGCAGCGAGTTGGATGCGGCACAACTGCAGGCATGGCAGGATCTGGTTCGAGTGCTAACTCATGAAATTATGAACAGCATCACGCCCGTGGCCTCGCTGGCTGCCACAGCAGCAGAGTTGAGTGAGGACTTGTCCAATAAAGTATCTGCCCCATCGATTAAGCAGGAGCTGGGTGATATCCGCGACTCCATTGCCACAGTCGCCAGACGTAGTGATAGCCTGATGCAATTTGTCAGCAGTTACCGACGATTAACCCGCCTGCCCTCACCTAATCGTCAACCTCTGGAGATTGCCGCGCTATTCGCACAGTTAACACAGATGGCTTGTCAGGCCTGGCCGGAAAAAGGATTGACCCTGCATGTGCACGTTGAACCTGAAGACCTAAAAGTCAATGCCGACCCACATATGCTGGAGCAGGTGCTGCTCAATCTGTTGAAGAATGCCGAACAGGCCCTGCAAGAGCAAAACAATGGTCAGGTTTGGTTGAACGCGGCGGCCAATCGGCGTGGTCATGTGGTACTGGATGTTACAGACAATGGTCCCGGTATTAGCGAGGCACAGCTGGACAAAATTTTTGTACCGTTTTTTACCACCAAGCGTGATGGCTCAGGCGTGGGTCTGGCCTTAACTCGTCAGGTCATGATTGCCCACGGAGGTCAGGTAAAAGCAACGAATATACCAGGTGGTGGCGCCTGCTTTACACTGACTTTTTAGGTAGCAGATACGCTCGGGCTCACCTTGAGCACAAGCAAAACGGGCAGCATAGTGCTGAGAAAAACGGAATGGGTTATCAGAAAGCGCTCAACAATCTGTCGTATTTTTTTACACTTCGACACATCTATGTTTCAGATTTAAATTTAACCATTTGATATATAGATAAAAAAGTTTTGGCGCAATTTATGCTGGATAATTCGTCGGCACCCCAGTGAGTAGTTGAAGTACTTAAAAGCACCAAGGGCCCAGGTTTCACTAAACACCATATAAGGGCAAACAATGTTTAATACCAAGATTCACTCACTCAAGTCGCTAACGCGGCAAGGTTTATGCCTGTTGTTGGTTTGCATAAGTGGATTTGCAAACGCGGCATACATCACTATTGATGAGGCTGGTATGGACGCTATCTTCTCTCAAGCCAGTTTTGGCAACACACCTGTTGATATTCGTATTGGACCATCGGTTCAGCATGTCGATGCAAACTTGTTGAACATGGACTCTGCTGGCAAATGGGCCACACTGACCAACGCCCATTATGGTGCCGCTAATGTCGTAAACTTTTGGTTTTTGGATGACCTGACCTGGTGTGGCAATATTAATCCCGGTTATGTTGGCTGTGGTGAAACCCCAGGAAACGATTTCGTTGTTGAATCAGTCTTTGCAGACAGCGGTTTTAATGCGGAGTTGTTGGCTCATGAACTAGGCCACAATCTGGGTTTGGGCCATAATGTTGGCGCGACCAATTTGATGGATCCCTTTATTAATGGTGGCACTGATTTGAGCGCGGCTGAAGTGGCTACCATTCTGGCGAGCGGACTGGTCCAAACAGATACCGCGGGCAGACTCTTTATTGAGATTATCCCAGTACTGATTGTGGCTGCCGCAGAAGTGCCAGTTGTCCCACCACTATTGCTGATACTGATTGGGCTTATGATGCTCCCAACTTTACGTCGCCGTGCCTAAGATCACTAATCATCTAATGCGAAGCCTGCTTATCGCAGGCTTCATTATTACTCAAACCACTATGGCTGATACTTGGCTACAGACCTGTCCTACACAGCATTTTTGCTTTTCCCACCCAGCTGACTGGCAGCTCAAACAGCCCCGTATGGTAGATTCCACGGCCGGTATTATGCAGGGTGAAAATGTCCAGTTGTCTTACGATTACGGCATGTATTCAGATAATTTTTCTGCGTTGCCTGATGCCAAACGACAAGCTGTGGTAATTGACGGCTTTGACGCTGAGCTGATCACCAGCCCTGGGCTGCTCGCCCTATATATAGGTAAGGTAGAACATATTAAGGTGATGAATGCCGACATGGCGTTATCCATGATGCTGACATTTAGCGGCAAGGTTGACCGCAACCTGGCCGAACAAGTATTCAAATCGGTTCGCTTTACTCGCCCACACGATTAATCCCGTCGTTATTCACTCCTAAAGAGCGGGCTGATTCCCCGTGATTAATGCCTGTTTGGATTTAAGTGCATCCATTAAAAACCGCATAAGCACTTTCACTCTTGGCACATCTCGCAAATCCGGATGGGTCAAGATCCAGAGATCCTGAAATGGCTTGGGCGATGCTCCCTGAATTCGCCGCAAACCAGGCAATTGGTCGGCAATATAGCATGCCCCGCGAATCAAACCCTGCCCATGCATACCGGCATAGTGACGCAATAGCAGATCATCCAGTTTCATGGCTATGCTTGCATCGGGATAAGGGGACGAGGCTAACCAAGGCGGCCGCTCATCCCCCACATCAGTGATCCATTGGTAATCGCTGTCGGCCTTGGAATTTAAGTAGTCCTGGCTGGCGTAGTAACTGATATAGACAGGAAACAGCCGATGGCCGACCAGATGTTCATTGGGGGCATTGGCTACCCTAAGCACAACATCTGCTTCACAACGTTGCAAATCGGCCAGGCTGTACGACGTTCTTATATTAAATTGGATATGTGGGTGGCGTTGCTGAAATCCATGCAACTCATCCAACAACAAAAACTGGGCGATCGCCGGTGGCAGCGAGAGGGTTAGACTGCCGCTTAAATCACAAGCAAGATGGCTGCGTTTATCGGCTAATGTACACGCCTCAATGGTTCGGGCCGATTCATACAATGATTGGCCAAAGCTGGTTAACACATAACCTTGCGGCGTGGCATCAAACACCCTTATCCCATGTCGTTGATTCAATATTGCCAGACGACGGGCCACTGTGGAATGATTCATGCCCAGCGTTTTTGCTGCATTACGCAGGGTTTTACCCCGTTGCAGGGCTAAAATAACGCGATAATCATCCCAATTTTCCATCTACCAACCTTTTGCTCACCGGGTGGGACCCCGGCCAGCACATCACTGCGGATCTCTCTCCCTGGCAGCTATATAGCCAGAAAACCCCTTGCGAGGCAAAAATTGGTTATCAATTTGGTTATAGGCGAGGACCTTGTCGGCATCATGCACGGAAAAAGCCGAGATACGCCAGCCTTGCTCGGTTTTAAATAAGTAGTAGGTTGCGCCGACACGATTATACACCTCGCCTTTTTCGGTATAGCGCACTGCTACATTGCTGGCCAGTGCCAGGGTGTCGCCCAATAGACTGACATGCACTTTCTCCCAACGCACACTGGCTACACCTTTTTCCTTTAATGCACTCAGAAAACGCTCAACCTGCTTGTTCAACACCTCGGTTTCAAGAACTGATGGCCCTCTGCTGGCTGAAATCAGCATCACCTGATCAGCATACAATATGGGCTCCGCACTTAACTGCTGATTAACCAGATAGTGATTGTATTTTTGCATGTAATTGGCAAAAAGTGTCTGAATCGCAGCAACGTCCTCAGACTCTGTTGCAGAATTAGCCAGACACCAAGGGGCAAGCAGCATAGCAACCAAAACACTAAGTAACTGTAAGACACATCTATTCATGCATGTATTCCAGAAAAGTGGAGTTAACCTAACGCCATGCTAACAATGCCATTCCCAACTGTCGTGGATTGAATCGCTTAAGGGCTGTTGCATTTATGCAACATCTCAAGGTAGACAATGAAAATAGTGCGCAAGCCAATCCCAAAGAAAAGTTAACTCGAACTTCACAAGTATAATAAGCACCAGTCAGGCTCAGGCCTAGGTGAAAAGGAGGATGTCAGTTTTTTTTACACAAACAAAAAAAGACAACCTAAAAATCTTTATAACTTATTGTATTTCTTTAAATTAACCACCTTGGCTCATACATTGCTTAGTCCGCCGCGCATATGATTAACCGTTTAAGGAAGTAACGATGAAGAAAATCATGTTTTTGCTCTCTCTACTAACGCTTACCAGCCAGGCAAATGCGGCTCTACTGACTTTTGATGATATAGCCGGCGGTAGCGAACAAAATAATGTCGGCATTATGCCGGTATATAATGGTTTCGTATTCTCCTCGACCTTACAGTGGATTGATGTTGAGAGTTCTAACTGGAACCATGGCGCCTACAGCGATGATTTCGCGCTCCTAAATAACTTTCATGGTATCGGCATTATCACTGAAGAAAACGGTGCTTATTTCACCTTTGATGGTTTATGGGCCAAGAAATGGGCTACAGGTAAGGATTCTGGTGGTGCTGACTCACTGTTTGGCACATTACAGGGGTACAAAGACGGTGTTCTGGCCTGGTCAATCAACACAGGTTTAAACGGCAGCTATAAATATTTTGGCGCGCAAAGCGGCCTGATTGATGAATTGCGCTTGGGTTTTGGCAACAATTTCCTAGTCGATAACCTGGCGTTAAATCACAACACATCAACCCCTGTACCAGAGCCAGCACCTTTGGCGTTACTGGCTTTGGGTTTGGCCGGTATTGGCTTAATGCGCAGAAGAAAGTCAGCCTAACCAAGGCTAACCCTATGTTTATTAAAGCCCGGATCTAGCCCGGGCTTTTTTGTCATATCCAGCATAATCATTGCCCACGCCGTCTGGTTATATGAGACGGAATTAAAGGGCCAACTGGGTACTGAATTTACGGCAGGACCACACCACTCTAGAGTCATAACGGCGAATTTTAGGATTTTGCATAAACACCTCCTGACTCCAGCTTTCATACCAGCTCAATGAAGGGCCATGCACAATCAATATATAATCCTCACTACCGGCCACATGATAGCTTTGCATCACTTCGGGTAACGCAGCCATTTGTTGGTTGAATGCCTGATAAGTCTGTACGGTTTCATCGGCAAAAGACAAGGAAAGGATAATAGTCACGCCGGTGTGTACAGGATTAACAATGGCCACATCCTGACTGATCACCCCTTGCTTTCGTAGCAATTGCAAGCGGCGACGCACCGCTGAGGTAGACAGCCCCACTTGCTCACCAATAGCGGCATGCGCAATCAGGTTGTTAGCTTGCACGATACGCAGTATTGCCTTGTCTAACTCGTCCAGCGTAATCGCACGTTGCTGCACTTCAGTTGCCAATTTGGTCACAAACACCTCAAACAATGACGAATTTGGTACTTTTTCTAAGCGTATTTAAGCAAAACTTCAAGATCCTTGGTGCTACCATTTTTCCACCAAGATATTTATCAACCACCGGAACTCCATGCTTAGGTCTTTAAAACCACTGAACATAGCCTTGTTGGCGTTAAGTTTTCCCCTCGCCGCCAGCCAGGGCCTGAATGAGAAACTCGACGGCATATTGTTGCAGACTGAGGAGATCTCGCCTGGTGCCATTCTCTATGTAACAGCACCACACTTTTCCTACCAGAAGGCAACAGGGCTGGCAAACACCAAAACCAAGCTGGCTATGCAGGCTGACTTCACCTTAAGAACCGGCAGTATCACTAAAACCTACCTTGCGGCGCTGACACTGCTTGCCGTCAAACAGCAGGGACTGGAACTTGACCAGCCAGCCACCCGTTACCTGCCCGACTGGGCTAAGGAAAAACTACCGGCCGCCCATCACCCCAGCGTAAGGCAGTTGTTAAACCATACTTCCGGCCTGCCAGATTACTATTCGCTGTGGTTCTACTTATTTGACTGGGATAAGCAAGCCGAGATAACCCCCAGACTGGTGCTGGACAGTATTGCAGGTGAAGATGCCGAACAGGCACCAGGGCAGGCATACAGCTATTCCAATACCAATTATCAGGTACTGGCATTGGTACTGGAAACGGTCTGGCATCAACCTGTGAGCCAGATACTTCATGAGCAGTTATTCGTGCCATATACCTTGCAACATACCTATTACAGCGCCCGTTTCCCACCAGGGGATGTTATCCATGGTTATGGCGCCCCCATCACCCCCTGGGGCTCGGCGCTATTTCCCTGGGTGGATACCTATGAATGGCGTGAAAATTCCGGCCCGGATGGCGGTATGCTGGCCACCGCGGCAGACCTGGATAAATGGTTGCGCCTATTATTCAGCCCGGCAGGGGCGCTTGATGAGGTGGGAAAACAGATGCAAACAGACGCCATTGAAGTGTCGGCACGTATGTCTCAGGGCTATGGGTTAGAAATTTTTACGTCCAGAACAGGCGTAAAAGTACTAGGCCACACCGGTGCAGCAGATGGTTATTTAAGTGCCGCGTTTTATATACCAGCAACCGACACCAGTCTGGTCTTGCATATGAATTATTCGGACACTGATGGCTTTA
Source organism: Bowmanella yangjiangensis (assembly GCF_018531185.1). Lineage (NCBI taxonomy): Bacteria > Pseudomonadati > Pseudomonadota > Gammaproteobacteria > Alteromonadales > Alteromonadaceae > Bowmanella > Bowmanella yangjiangensis. Next base: position 578,431 of record NZ_JAHDJU010000001.1, on the reverse strand, counting down.
AAACTGTCCTTTCAGCGCTACTCAAAACCCTGACCGACCTGAACCAGCAAGATTAACTGGCTTTAGGTCAAAAAGGCCACATGCACCGCAATTATGTCGGTGCAACGCAGCCTGAAAGCTAGTTGTCAGTTTAGTTGCCCGGCCTGCTGCAGCGCATAAACCGCAAAACTGCCCAGCCAATGGGTGCCTTCGTAATTGCCATCAACAATGGCCGGTAACGAATGGCGCACGTGGGCATCGGCAGTCGGGCGCAAATGCCCATACTTTTGCTGAAACTCGCCTACCAGTCCATACAAACACCAGGCACGGCTGAAGTTCAGACCGTCCAGATGCACCAACTTACCGTCGGCGCGATCGCTGACTTTGGCCGTTTCCAGCACAAAGTCTTTTTGCGCCAGCTGCGGCAGGAATTTATCCAGCCAGGCGCTGAATGCCGGTTTATCCAGTACCTTACGCATCACATCCAGTTCCTGAAAACAGGGCGAAAGGAAATCAAAACCATTAGGCTCCCAACTTAAGGGGCACTGGCTGTCATTGGCAAACCAATCTTTAGCCCGCTGGCTTATCAGCGCTTTTAGTGGCTGGTCGCCCACAGTATCTGCATAGTCATAGGCCAGGGATAAACCGAAGGCAGTGTTAGGGTGTTCACCGGTACGAATGGGATAAATCAGTTTAGGTAAAAACTCCAGGTATTTGGCCACCATCAGGTCGGTCAGCGGCTGCAGATTTTGCTCCAATTTACGTGCCAGGGGGTCGTCCCATTTGCGCAGCTCTTCCGCCAGCTTCAACAGCCAGGCCCAACCATAAGTGCGCTCAAAAGTGCTATTTTGCGGCATAAAGAAATACGCCACTTCGGCCTTGATATTCTCTGCCGAGATATTTTCCAACAGTTTCTGACGTATGTCCTGTTGATTGGCCAGATCAGGGAAATGGCGCAGCAGATTCACCAGCATCCAATGGCCATGCACACTGGAATGCCAGTCAAAGCAGCCGTAAAAAGCGGGATGCAGTGCTTTGGGCCCTTGCAGATAAGTGGCATCAGCCAGCACCTGATTAAGCTTGTTAGGGTATTCGGTTTGCATACAATGCAGCGGCATGGCCGCTAGCCGGTTGGCTTCTTCGAGGGTTAACTTTGGGGTGTCGGCACTGGCGGTTTGCCCTAAAAATCCGGCACCTAACCACAGTGCGCAAGCGAGTTTTCGTAACATGGAATAATCTGCGCAGGGAAATAAGCAGTTACTATGGCAAAAGGTAGGGATAGTAACAAGCACTGAGCCCGGCGGTGCATTTTAAATAAAATGCACCAGGCAAACAGACTGTTTACAAACTATCGAACCAAGCGACTCCCAGAGCACGGATAAATCGGTCCGCGGGAAGCCTGCTTTACTAATTAACCCGGGGTTGAACCTTCATACCATCGACTAATTCAGGCCCTGGGTAGAGTATCACCACATCATCCTGGTTTAAGCCACTAATCAACTGTGCACGGGTGCCGTTGTTATAACCTACAGTGACCGGCACTAAACGGGCTTTGTCTTTGACCACCTTAAATACCATCCATTGCTCGCCTTGGCGGAACAATGCACTGGATGGCAATGACAACGCATCCTGTTGTTGCCAGAGCACAATTTTTACCTCAACCCGATAACCATGACCGAGCTTTTGTCGTGGCTCTGATGGCCCGGTAAAACGAATCAGCGCCAATACCCGCTGCTCTTCAACACCTAAGGCCGAGTACTTGGTGTAGCCCCAAGGCTCAACCCGCACCACTTCGCCTTCAAGCTGCTGCGGCCCGCCCCAGCTATCGATAATCACCTGATTACCCGGCTCAACTTTTACCGCATCAGTGGACAGCAGCTCAACTATGACTTCCAAATCATTGCCTATATCACCGATTTCCATAATAGGTGTGCCTGCACTGACGATAGTCTCGCTTTTTTGCAGTAGTTGCAGCACTTGCCCATCAATAGGTGCCTTAATAGCAAAAGGTGAAGCGTGCTCCGCTAAGGGGAGCGAGGTACCAGACTGGCCACCATCAAACCCTACTAATCTGGCCCTGGCATTAGCCAACTCCGCCTCCCGAAGTGACACCGCGGCTTTGGCGGTATCCAGCGATGCGGAGGCCGCCCGCAACTGCCGCACGCCCACATCATAGGCTGATTGGCTCACCCCGCCGCTGGCCAACAACTCTTGCAAACGCAGCTGTTCGCTGCGCGCCAACTGCTCGTCGGCGAAGGCTTTATTTAAATCCGCTTTACTCATACGCAGCGCGGCATTGGCAGCATCCACCGCCGCTCGTGCTTGTTCCAGGGTGCGAATATCCAATAATGCCGGGTCCAATGGCAGAATATGGGCGATAACGGTTTTGTCAGCTTCCACCTTATCTCCCGGCTCAGCTTCAACCCGCAGCAAACGCCCCGTTACCGGCGCCGATACCGCATAAGCGTCGTGTACCCGGGTGCGCCCTTCTTCGTTTATGGTGATGCGCAGGGCTTCCCGGCTGACTTTGCCCATATCCACAGGCACGGCTTGCGGCCAGAAAGCCGTAGCCAGCAATAACGCCACCACAAGCAACGCCGCCCAACTCAACCAGTGGCGTGATCCTCTCTTCGTTGTCATCCTGTTACTCGCTGTTTATTCACGTGTTTTTAAAGCTCCAACCAAATCAAGTCGATCCAAATCGCGCTTGATCAAAAAACCGGATCCCAGCGCTGCCAGCAGCACGGCAATGGCAGCATTGCCATAAGCGGTAGGCACCACAGTAACAGGCACCTGATACAAATCATTACTGAAGCCTGCCGAGATCAGGGCGGATAAGCCATAGCCAAAAGCACAGCCCAATGGAATAGCCAGCAACGTAATAATGCCCAACTCGCCCAACAGTACAAAGGCCGCTTCACTTTTAGTCAGCCCCATTACCCGCAAACTGGCCAGATCACGGGCCCGTTCGGCAAAGGCGATTCTGGCGCTGTTATACACAATGCCAAAGGTAATAACGGCGGCAATAATCATCATCACATAGCGGGTTGCGCCAGCCCCTTCATCCATCATTTTTTCCATTGCCTGGCGGCTTTGATTTTTCAGGTTTACGCTGGCAATGGCCGGCATATCTTTGAGCTTGGCATACAAGTCTTGCGCATGGTGCATATCAATTCGTAAATGGGCGCCACTCACCCGGCCGGGCTCAAACATCAAGCGGTTAAGGGCGTTGAGATCCATATAGGCAGGCGCGCCGGTCATAGTTTCAGCTATAGCAGCCACTTGTATCGGTAATTTAGGCCGACGTCCCTGACGAATATCCACGAGCAGCGTATCCCCGGTTTGCACCTTTAACTGACCCGCCAGGGCTTTGGATAACACTATGCCCTGCTGTGGCAAAGCAATCGGCTGGCTATGTTTATCCAGCGCCCGGAACAATTGCGCTGCTGGCGCCAGTGCCGTAACGGCGCCCCGATAGCGCTCGCGGCCAAAATGAAAAATCGCTGGTACATCGCGCACACCTTCCACCGCCAGTACACCGGGTAAACGCGCCAGGTAATACAGACTGTCCGGGCCTAACGGCTCAACAAAACTAACATTGAGATCGCTGCGATCGACTTGCTCAAAGCTAAATGCCAAGGTGCGGTCAAAGGCACTCAACACGTTCAACATACCGGCCGACAGGGCCATCCCTAAGGCGATGCCACTTATCGACATCAAGGTTTTCAACGGATGGCGATTAAGAGTACGCAGCACCATACGGGTAGGCTGGTCAAATTTGGCCAGCAACCCTTGCCCAAAGCGCAGACTGGTGCTGAAATCCGTGGGCGTTGGTGGGCGCATAGCCTGTGCCGGAGTCAAAGCAAACACCCGCTGCACTACCCACGCAGCGCCGGTACAAGCCACCATGATCGACACCAGCAAAGAGCTGATAACCGTGGCCGGGTCCAGCCTAAACAGCAAAAAGGGAAATTTATAATAAAGCTGATAGACCCCACTTAAACCGCGTCCCCCCAACACCCCTAATACGCAGCCCAATAGTGCGCCCAAAATGGCAATCAGCAGCACAAACTTCAGGTAGTGCAGGCTGATTTCCCAGCCGGTGTAACCGAAGGCTTTAAGCAGGCCTATCTGCTCGCGCTCAGACTGCACCATACGCGATATGACTATATAAAGTAAAAACGCCGCCACCCCCATAAACACGGGGGGTACAACCTGGTTTGAGTTTGCCAGTTGCTGTATTTCTTCACTGATAAAGCGGTTAGAAAGATGATCATCCAGGGTATAAGCGCCCAGCGCCCCATAGGACATCAGCAACTGGTCAAGTTGATGGAGGATATGCGCGCTGTTGGCCCCCAGCGGCAATGTCAGCAAAACTTCATTAAAGGCGCCATCCATATCCAGTGCTGCGGCCAGTGCATCCTCACTCATCCAGAACACCGCAAAACGTTTGTCATCCGGGACAATTTCCCCTGGCGCCGGGGTATAGAGAAACTCGGGGGCCTGTGCCAGTCCCACCACATGGAAACTACGCCTGGTGCCGTTCAGTGTTGCGGTCAGATGGTCACCAGGTTTAATCCCTCTGGCATTGGCAAAACCTTGCAACAGCAAAATTTCATTTTTGTGGGTGGGATCCAGTCGCCGTCCTTCGGCCAGATAAACATCATTGAGTCTGGGTGCTCGGTAATCAGGTAGCGACACGGCCTGGGCACGGATAGGAATAGTTTCATCCGGCAGGTTAATCAGTGCGCCGCCGTTTATTCGGCCTTCCACAGCGGTGACATCGGGCCAATGAGAAATTTGTTGCAACAGATGCTTGGGGGCACGTTTGACCGGCGCGAACACCTGAGCCAGCCGATAACGTTCGTAATAACTGCGCTTGGTTTCACTGAGGGAGTTGATCAGGCCATCCATCATCACCATCAGCATCACGCCAAATGCCATGACTACCGCAATCGCCAGCGCCTGACCTCTGACGAGCCATAAATCTCGTAGTAATTTTTGATCCAGCGAGGCCAGCATCAACAGTTACCAGTCAATGTCGGCAGCGGACAGCACCTGATCGTTCTCGACCTCTTTGCTGATCCGCCCGTCGGCAAAATGTATCACCCGATGCGCCATTGCCGCTGTACTGGCGGCATGCGTCACAATCAGAATGGTGGTCCCAAGCTCACGGTTCACCTCCTGCAACACATTCAATACGGTACGGCCGGTTTTACTGTCCAGTGCGCCGGTAGGTTCATCACAAAACAACACCCTGGGCCTTTTAGCAATAGCGCGGGCGATAGCGACCCTTTGCTGCTCACCGCCAGACAACTGAGCCGGGAAATGATCCTGACGATTTTCCAGCCCCACCATGGCCAGCGCCTCTGCTGCATCCATCGGACTCTCGGCAATCTCGGTCACTAATTGCACATTCTCTAGTGCCGTGAGACTGGGCATCAGGTTGTAAAACTGAAAGACAAAACCAATGTGCTGACGGCGGTACTGGGTAAGCTGGCTTTCATCCATGGCAGCCAGATCCAGATTGAAATAAGACAGGGAACCGGACGTTGCACTATCCAGGCCCCCCAGAATATTCAATAAGGTAGATTTGCCACTACCGGAAGGGCCAAGCAGTACCACCAGCTCGGCGGCAGGTATAGTCAGGTCAACACCACGCAGTGCCTCAACCCGACTGGGGCCACTACCAAATACTTTGGTCAGCCCCTGCATAGCAAAAGCAGGCAGGGATAAATCCAGGTTTTGCAAAGCGCTGTCGCTCACAACAATCCTCCACTGATAGTCCCTGCATCATACGGCCTTTTACTTAAAATTTATAAAGCTATCCTGTAAAAACTTGTTCTGAAACAACAACTAGACAACAATAAAAATGCGCCTAGCGGCCTTCGCCCTGCCAGCGGAACAACAAGGCGCCTAGTCCCATAAATACCAGGGTCATTAGCAATAATGCCCATAAGTGGTATTGAATCTCTGCCAGCCCAGCACCGTCGTTCATAATGGCCCTGGCCGCTTCAAGCAAATGGGTTAATGGCAATAACTGCGCGACTTGTTGGATGGCCTGTGGCGCCCCTTCCAGGGAAAACCACACCCCGGACAGCAACATCATCGGCCAGCTAATCAGATTCAGCAACCCTCCGGTCAGCTCTTCACTCTGGCTGCGGCTGGCCATCAGTAAACCCAGCGCAATCATAGATGCGGCACCCAATGCAGTGACCAAGAGCAAATCCAGATAGCTACCCAGCATGTAAAAATCAAACAGGCTGTTGCAGGCAATAAACACAAAGCTGGTGATGCTCAGTACAATAAACAGTCGGGACAAGATCTGTGCAGCCAGGAATTCCACCGCCCGCAACGGCGTAGCCTTCAGGCGCTTTAGCACCGAGCTTTTGCGATAACGAACAATCACATAACCGACCCCAAACAGGCTGGAAAACATCATATTCATGCCCAGAATGCCCGGTAGTACCCAATCCAGGTAACGGATTTCCCGGCCATCCAGTTCCTGACGTTGATAATCAGGTAACTTGCCCGTCAAAAGCTCACTGGCAAAATAGCCCTGCGGCGAACTGCGATTAACCCAATAGGTCTGACTGGCCGGTTCCACCAGTAAGTCCAGTTGATGCTGCTGCAGTTTTTGCTGCGCCAGTGCCAGATCGTCATATGCCACATATTCCACATGTTTCAGGTGGAAAAAACCGTTGTCGCCCCCCTCGCCCACCAGACCAATTTTATATGCTGCGCGGCCATCACCACTGAAAATAAAAGCAAAGCCCACCACCAGTAACAAAGGAAAGGCCAGGTTCCAGCCCAGCGACGAGCGGTCGCGGAAAAACTCCAGATTACGGGACTTAAATACCGCCCAAAACCTACTTAACATCGGCCACCTCCAATTGCTCTGGTGCGCCTTGCAAGCCATGACCCGTGAGTTTTAAGAACAAATCATCGAGGTTGGCAGATTTAACATGTAAACCGTCCAGCTCCACTTGCTCCTCAACCAGTAATTTCAGTGTTTGTTCCACTTTATCGGTGTTAATAAACCAGTAGGCCCCATCCTGACGAGGATGACATGCGGCTATAACTGCTTCAGGTAACTGTTGCTGGCGCAGACGAATCAGCACGCCTTTAAAATGTTCGGCAAGCAAGTCGCGTGGCGCACCGCGGGCAATAATCTGGCCCTTGTCCATAATCGCAATGTCATCACACAAGTACTCAGCTTCATCCATATAATGCGTGGTCAGCACAATGGTTTTGCCCAGGGCCTTGATACGGTTAATCAGATCCCAGAAGTTACGTCTGGCATGCGGATCTAAACCTGTGGTGGGTTCATCCAAAAACAGAATCTGCGGATCGTTGACCAGCGCGATAGCCAGCAATAAGCGTTGCTTCTGACCACCGGATAGTTTGCGATGGTCCTGCTCAGCAAAATCTTCCAACTGACAAAGCTCGATCAAATGCTGAACATCCAAGGCATGGCTGTAAAAGCTGGCAAACATACTCAGACACTCACGGCCACTGAGGTAATCCTGCAAGGCGGTGTGCTGAAACTGAATGCCGATGCGCTGATTCATGGCACGATTAAGCGGTTCGCCATCGTAAAGAATCTCGCCACCATCAAAATCTACAATCCCCTCCATCATTTCAATGGTGGTGGTTTTGCCCGCGCCATTCGGCCCGAGCAGGCCGAAACATATGCCCTTTGGCACTGAGAAACTGATACCTTTTACGGCTTCCAGCTTCTTGAAGGACTTACGCAGGTTGTTAACCTGGATAAAAGCTGACATCTGACTCCCTGAATATCGAACTGAATAACGTGATTAACAAAGTAACAGTTATGCTGGCTTTTTCGCCACTATAAAAACGCTGGGAAATTTTTCCGGGCGCCACAGGTAATCAATCTCGAACCCGGCCTCTTTCAAGCTTTGTTCAAAGGCGGCCTGCGTGAATACAAATACCGGCGGCATTAATCTAAGCAAGCGGCCCAGCGGAGCAACCCACTTGATATAGCGCCACGCACTGTCTCCCAAACAGGCCGTGCTGGTAATAAACACCCCGCCCGGCTTCAGCCAACGGTAGGCATCACGGATGACTGCAGCCCGGTCATCTACCAGATGCAACAGGTTAAGTGCCAAAACGGCATCTAGTGGCATCTTCGGGTTGAGCTGGTCGCAATTTCCCTGCACAAAGCTAACATTGCTGATTTGCTGGTCAGCCGCTTTCTGTCTGGCGATATTGAGCATATTGGCCGAAATGTCCGTCGCCAGAATGTGCGCCACATAAGGCGCATGCAAAAGTGCCGTGGAGCCAGTGCCACACCCCAGTTCCAGCAAATGGCTATCGGGCGTAAAGTAGCGGCGGCTAACTTCCAACTTATGCTCATAAGACGGCATATCGGAAATCGCACTTTTGGCATATTTCTGTGCGACCTTGTCCCAGAATCTGACGCTCTCCTGCATAGTTCCCTCGTATTTGTTTACAAAAACCCATCATAAGCTATGCAAATAAAGGGTTAGAATGGCGAAAAATTCACTACCGATATGCAAAAATGCATGGCTCAGCAACCCCAACCTTTTGACTGGAATCACGCCAAAGTATTTCTGGTGACGGCGGAACAAGGTTCCTTTTCTTCCGCAGCCAGGTTACTGGCAATGACCCAGCCCACTCTGGGTCGTCAGATCAGTGCGCTGGAAAAACAGCTTGGTACCACCTTATTTGAGCGCACTGCGCGCGGATTGTTGTTAACCCCAAGTGGGCATGCCCTGCTAGAGCATGTTCAGGCCATGGATGACGCGGCAGCCCGCTTATCTGTCGCAGCCGGAGGCCATGCCCAGAGCGTGACGGGCAAGGTCAGTATTAGCGCTGCCGAAACAACCGCTGCTTATATGTTGTCTCCCGTACTCAGCAAATTACGCCAACATGCGCCGGGCATCATTGTCGAGCTGATTGCCACCAATGAGAGTAGCGACTTGTTGCGCCGTGAGGCAGATATCGCTATTCGTGCCTATCGCCCCACCCAACAGGATTTGATTGCCCGCAAGCTGACCAATATTCGAGCCCATCTTTATGGGGCCAAAAGCTATCTGCAAGGTTTCACTAAACGTACCTGTCCTGACGATCTTAACGATGCTGATTTCCTGGCTTTTGAACACAACAACGTGATGCGTGATGAGCTGCATAAGCTTGGGTTTACCTTAGCAGCGGATAACTTCCCTTTGGTGGTTGCCAACCATTTAGTGCAGTGGCAACTGGTCAAGCAGGGTGCTGGACTGGGTTTTATGACAGAGGATGTAGGTGACAGCGATCCTGATGTGGAGAGGGCTCTCCCGGATATGGCTGCTTTTGAGATCGAATTATGGCTGGTGATTCACCGAGAGTTACATACCAGTGCTCGTTTGCGCCTGGTATTTGATTTCCTGGCGGACGCGCTAGGAAACTAAATATCTATATGGGTTGTGTTAACGGCTTGAATTTAGTTTTTTACCCCTTGCAGAGCCTTCCTAGCCTTTCTCTTTAGTTCCTTGTCGGCAGACTCATTCAAGATACGGGACAACATGCCTATTGCCGGGGACGCTTGTTCAGGACTGGCAATGGCCAAAAGCAAATTGGCACTGGCTAAGTTACTCTCCGTTGGCAAAGTATGCACACTCAACAAGATGGTCAAAGCTTCGACAGCATTTTTAAGCCCAATCTGTTTCTCTCTTGCAAATTCGCCAACCAGATAACAGGCATTCTGCCATTTGATCTGCAGATGCCACTCATCACTGGGGCGGTTTTTACAAGCTTGCAGAAAATGGTACTGCGCCTCGTTGTATTCGCCCAGAGTCCAATGAAATTGACCGACTCTCTCCAATATATCAAAGTCCTGACCAAACTCTGCAACCGCTTGTGCAGCCAAGACTCTGCCCTGCGTATATTCATCATTATTCTGCGCCAGATTAATACGAGCGATGTACCCCCATTTTTTATCCAGCTCCACTATCCGCTCGGTCAGTGGCTGTGTTGCCGCCTTGTCACCACCGTAGTTGTCTGCCTGCCCCAGTGCAGAGGCCGCCAAAGTCATGTAGCGCGGATTATCCGGAGCCAGTTGCCCAGCCTTTATTTTGGCTGCTACCGCCTTTTTGTAGTAACCCGATTTGGCAAAAATGTTGACCTGATGACCTATGGAGCGCCACACCTCTGAGGAAAACGCAAAGGTATCCGCCCGTAACGGATACAACTGCTCAAATGCGCGGAGCTTGTCTATCGCTTGGTCAGATTCGCGTTGTTCCAACCAATAGAGGATTTCCAGTTGCAACAAGGCATAGTTTGGCTCGGCTGTCTCAGTTTGAATAAGTTGACCGGCTACGCTGCTATCCCCTTGCGCTAACGCCTCAGTGGCCATGGAAATTTTGTCTGTAAGACTTAGTGACGTCTCGGCAACTGCCAGATTGCAATATGAGGCAACCAATAACAGCCATAACGACGAAACACATCGCGTCCTTATGCGCATCAATCTACTCCGATGCTTCATTTTCAATGAATGTTGCTTGGTCTGAAGTCACCAGGCATCACGTCGCCTTTAAATATCAATGCTCTGCAATAAAGGCCTGACAATCTCCGTCATGGGTTACATCAATCAGGTGCTGAATTCGCCATCCTCCCGCCGTATTTACCACCACAAAATGATTGACTCCACAGTGGCTTAGCTGGTTGTCCACATAAAAGGCAAAGGGCGTCCAAACGCTGGCAAGATTTCCCGACTGCTTAACCGTCACCGACAATAACTGCTCATCCAAATACGCCTTATGGGCGGCGATACTGTCAGCGAACTTATCAATATCAGACAACACCACCTGGCCATCCGTTTTTACCCGCTGTAACTGCGCGCCCTGACTAAACTGCGCTCTGATATTGTCAGCTTCGTGTGCCCGCATGGCATCAAATAAGGCATTGACCGGCGCAACCGGCCCTTGTTCCGCTAATGGCTGTTTATCCATGGCAACCGCCACAAATGTACTCAATAAACAAACACAACCAATAAAATGACGCATTTTCCAATCTCCACAGCAAATATCTCAAACTATCTTCAGGTCAGCATTGCCAGACAGTTTTGCCTGAAGGCCTTGCCAATTTTTACTCGTTTACCACTTTGCAAAGTCAGGCCCTCATTGTCTTTGGCCACGACCATAGCTTTATTCACCAAAACAGATTTATGCACCTGTACAAACCTATCCTCAGGTAAAGATTCCACAAAATGCTTAAGGGTGGCAGCAGTCAACCAGCAGTTATCATCCAGCCATACTTTTACGTAGTTGCCATAGGCTTCAAAGCACTGCACTTTTTCCAGTTCAATCTTGCGATCTTCCCTGTCTACCCTAATCACTATATGGCTGGCCACAGTGGTTTGAGTACTCTGTCCTTCCTCATTCGCCCGGCGGCGCACTTTATCTAGTGCCAAGGCAAAACGTTCGGCACTGACAGGTTTGAGCAGATAGTCAGTCACATCCAACTCAAAGCCTGCCAAAGCATGTTCCTGATATGCTGTACAGAGCACCACCTGCGGGCTATTGGCGAGCACTTTCAGCATCTCCAACCCTGATAGCACCGGCATATTGATATCCAGAAAAATCAGGTCGACTTGCTGGTTGGCCAAAAACGCCAATGCCTCGGCGGCATTAAAGCATTGGCCAACAATCTCAACATCGGCATGCTCGCGACTATGATGCAACAATACTTCATGGGCCAAGGGCTCATCGTCAATTAGCAGGGTTTTCATAACCTAATCTCCAGCCTGGCGACCCATCGGTGGCCCTGCGCTACGCTATGCAAACTATATTCCCCTGGGTATCCCAGTTGTAGGCGCCGCTTTAGGTTAACAAGGCCAATGCCACCTTTCTGATTGAGCTGGTAATCCTTCGGCAAACTATTACTACAAACGAAAACCAGCCGATCGCCGTCCATTTTCAGAGCGAGTTCAATATCGCAACTATCCTGGCTGACCTCGACACCATGTTTAAAGGCATTTTCTACCAGCATAATCAGCAGCAAAGGGGCAACGTGCCAGTCCCCATCAGCTAGCTGGATATCAGTTTTGACATGGCAGCGCTTGCCAACCCTTAACTCCTGTAACTCAAGATAGTTCTGCAAATAAGCCACCTCATCCCCCAGCGCCACCTTGGTATTCTGCCCCTGGTATACGACATAACGCAGTAAGTCTGCCAATTTTAAAAGCATTGGAGCGGCCTGAGCCGATTGCGTCAGACACAGGGCATATAAGCTGTTAAGCGTATTGAACAGAAAGTGTGGATTAACCTGCTGTTGCAACATTTTCAGCTCCGCCTGGCTTTGTTCCTGGCTAAGCTCGGCCAGTTGCCTTGCATTTTGTTGCCGTTCAAAAGCCAGAATCAGCGGAGTACTAAAGGCCCAAATGAGAACGGCGACCAGCAAATTCATGCTGTCAAAGGGAAGATGATTTTCCGAAGGCAGTAAGCTCTGTTCAGCTATATTAAGCGGCATTTGCAACACCATTGTGCCGAACAGGGGGTAAGACAATAGCAGCCAGGCCGCGCTACACAGTAAGAAAAGATACACTCCCTGGGTCGCTAATACCCTGCGGATCAAGATATAGCGATTCACCCAATAGTAGGCAAAGACCACGGCGGCCAGTACCGAAAACTGCCAGGCATAATATAAGGTCAGCGGCCATTGCCTGAGCATCTGGACTGGATCTAGCCTGGGCTCCAGAGGCTGGTTATACATAGGGTCAGGGGTATAAACGAACATGCCGCTCATCAATATCACCCAGCTCAAAAGGCATAGCACTAAAGCGGCATCCAACGACAAGATATAACGCCACCAGGACGCACCACTTTGCACACCTTGAGCAAGTTGGTAGGCCCGCTGCCCCCAATACAGCAGTGACAACCCCGCAGCCAGAATCCAAAACTGTACACTAAACAACAAAGTCGAAAATGCGGGTTGGCTGCTCTGCAGCATCAGACTTATAGCCGGATACAGTAAATAACCCATGACCCAGACTAATATGCCTCGCGGCCCGGGGCGTAGCAGCACCCAGCACTGGGCGACCATCAGCGGTACGCTTTCCAGAATCAGTTGCAGTAAGGTCTGCAGATACAATCCTGCCCCACCGCGCAGCTGAATATAGTCGTCGTAATTTTCCGCTGCATAACCATGGATACGGATAAGTGCTTCGATTAAAACGGCCACCACCACTGGCAAAACTGGGGGCCAAAAAGCTGAGCGAAACAGAGAAAGAAAAGCGTTCGACATAATAGGAACTATTCGGCGGTAACAATGTACCTATAGTTGGCAAAGCAGCGTAGCCTGTCAGTTAAATCATGACAAACCGGCCAATTTTACTGATAAACGGCAATTTACCCCGATAAATCAAGGATGTCATGAAAACCCGCTGGTTTGTCATCAATACCTTTATAGCTAGCCCCACGCTCCTTAACCTGCCTGTAAAAACCTGGGAGCCAAACCAATGCTAACGCTTGCGCACATCAACAAAACTTACTCTGACGGTACTAAAGCCCTGAACGATGTTTCCCTGCAGTTGGGCGTGGGTATGATGGGCCTACTTGGCCCCAATGGGGCCGGAAAATCCAGCCTGATGCGCACTATTGCCACCTTACAGACGCCGGATAGCGGCAGCGTTGAATTTAATGGCCAGAATGTGCTGCGTATGCCCGAATTACTGCGTAGCAAATTAGGCTATCTGCCTCAGCATTTTGGTGTGTATCCGCATATTTCCTGCTTAGCCCTGCTGGAACATCTGGCAGTATTGAAAGGACTCTCAAACAAACAAACCCGCCGCCAGCAAATTGAGCAGGTTCTGGCGCTGACCAATCTAACCGAACACGCGCACAGACAACCCAGTCATTTTTCCGGTGGCATGCTGCAACGTTTTGGCGTTGCCCAGGCCCTGTTAGGTGACCCACAAGTGCTGATTTTTGATGAACCCACCTCAGGTCTGGATCCTGCTGAGCGCCTGCGTCTGCACCAACTATTGCATGACATTGCCCAGTCCCGGCTGGTACTACTCTCCACCCATATAGTGGAAGACATTGAACACTTATGCGGCAAAACCGCCATTTTACTTAACGGCACTATCGTCGCCTGCGGTGAGACCCACAACCTGTTTCACCCCTTGCAGGGCAAAATCTGGCAAGGTCCCCTGCATGAGCCCGGCCATCTTCCGGGCAACAGTCATTTGCTCAGCCAAAGCCTGCATTTAGGTAATCCGGTGGCCAGAGTGCTGTGTCACCATTCTCCAGCAGAGCAGTTTGAGCCAGTGACAGCAAGTCTGCAGGACTGCTATTTCATGCATCTGCATGGTCTGACCTTGGAGGCAGCATAATGCTAGTGAACGAACTCAGCCTTTGCCTGCGCCAGCCGCTGCTGCGTATCTTAATACTCTTGGCTCTGTTACTGGGAATCTTTGTTGGGCGAGGCTATAGCCAGCAAGCAGACTTATTTAGCCACGCCCATCAGCTCAATCTTATCGGCGTACTGAGTATGATGGCGCTGCCCTGGGCCAGCGGGCTACTTGCCGTATTCTCCCTTTATCGGGCCATAAACCACAATATGACAGAACTTGCAGCCGCCACGTCCCTGTCGCAGGTTAAACAACAGGCGGTTCAGGTCAGTGGCCTGATACTGCAGCTACTGATATTGGGTGCATTGGCCGCCCTGGGGGTACAGATTGGCCTCAATACCCGGGCCGAAACCATTCCAGATATCGGCCGTCAGCTCGATATCGCAATTAGCTTGCAAACCTGGCAGTTAGTCGTGGGAATGCCTGCCATCTTATTGTTTGTGGCGGTATTCTGGTTGCTGCGCAACTTAAGTACCTCGACGTTACTGGTCTATCTTGCGGCGCTAGTTTGGTTCGTACTGTATAGCATACTAGCCGTTGCCAGCGCCTCGCCCTTAATGGCCGCGTCAACGCTGCCCATCCCTTGGCTGCACAGCGCCATGTCCTACTTTGATTGGTTTGGCATGACCGCGCTGCTGGAAAGACAACCGAATGAATTTATCATTATCACCAATCGGCTGCTCATCCTGATGCTTGCCAGCGCAATAGCAGGACTGGCCATTCGCCTGGCCATCCGGCCACTGAGCAACAAGAAACCGGCTTTGGTGCCGACAAAACATGTTTCTGGCTCAGCGAAATCAAGCCCTGCACCAAAGTCTTTGCTGCATTTCTTTGTTGTCGCGCCGAAGCCAGCCACACAACTGTTAACCCTCACCCGGCTGGGTATCCAGCAGGTCCTCAGCAAGCCTGTAATTTGGTTGGCGGGCCTGATCTGGTGCTTGATTGTCGTCGGTGAGGTTTACCCCTCTTTGGATTATGCCGAGCAAAGAGCGGTTTTACAGGGGCTGAGCTTGGATGCCATTAACCGGGTAATGTGGGACATGCTCCCCCTATTTGGTAGTGCGCTGATGCTCTATTTCAGCGACGCCTTGCATCAGCATGACAGACAATGCCGCATTGACGGCATTGTCGATGCGCTGCCTATTGTGCAAAGCATCAGGCTCGCCGCCAGGGTGCTTAGCTTGTGCGCCCTGTTACTGGTGTTTTTACTACTGACCGTGCTGGCCGCCGCACTCAGTCAGTGGCTAAAGCAGAGCCCCGTGCAGTGGACTGACTATCTGCAGATGATCTGCTACGCCGGTTTACAACTCGCCGCCGCAGGGTTGGTTTTCCTCGCCATTCAAGCTGGCACAAGCAAACGCTGGCTGGCGTTGCTGCTGTCTTTACTGCTGGTACTGCTGCACTTTACCCCCCTGGCGGCATTAATGGGGCTGCATCATCCGCTATTCAGACCATTTGCCACCCCTTTACAACCTGCCGATGCCTACCTGGGTTACCAGGCAACCATTCAAGGATTTTGGGCATTTACCTGCTTTTGGTTACTGGTCGGTGGCGTGCTTTTGCTGCTGGCAAGTCAGGTGGCTGGACACAACCAGCAGCGTTTTCAGTTCAACAAAGCCGTTTTACTCAGTGCGGTCCTGTTACTTGCCTTGCTGGCCAAACAGTTTTTAACTATCCAAAGCGGCCTTAAGCTAAACGGCCACTACCTGACACCCAAACAGCGCACGGCCTTGCTGGCTGACTATGAACGCCAGTATCAGCACTTTGCCAGTCTGCCCATGCCACAGATAAGCAAGGTCACCACTCAAGTGGACTTTTATCCACACAAGCGTGAGGTGCAGATTAACGGACAATATAGGCTGCAAAATCACCACCAGCAGGCCATTAATCAAATCCTGGTCGGGGAAGACTGGCGAAGCCCCCTTAGCCATATCAGCTTGATGCAAGGGGAGAACTCGACGCATCCAGCCGAAGTCGAACTAACTGTGGACTATGATGCCAGACAAGGACAGCGTATCTATAAACTCAGCAAGGCCCTGCAACCTGGGCAAAGTTTAACCTTGCACTTTACCCTGACGTTGGCGCAAAACGGCTACAGCAGCATTTCACCCAATAAAATCCTGACTAAGGACTTCAATTACTTACGTGCTATTCCTTACTTCCCCTCCATCGGCTACCAAAGCATTCGGCAGATCAGTAACCAAGATCTGCGCCGTCAGCAGGGCTTGCCGACACCACAAAAGCAAAGTATCGAAGCCAGACTTAGCGGCAGAGACAAGCAACTCGACCAATATCAATGGAGCCAGATGGAAACCCGCCTCTCCACACCACCGGGCTATCAAAGTTTTACCCAGGGCGAGCTGGTCAAAAGCTGGCAGCAGGATGGCAGGCAATACCGGTTGTTTAAAACCCTGAGGCCAGTGCGCAATCTGCAGGGATTTATCGCGGCGCCGTTAATGCTTTCCAGCCGTCAAATTGGCAACACCTTACTGCAGGTTGCCCATTTACCCCAGCATCAAGCCAATGTTCCACTGACGTTGGATGCCATGACCGACACAGTTGCCTTTTTATCTGAGCATATTGCCCCTTATAACGGTGGCACACTGACCTTAGTGGAAAAGCCAGATATAGGCCCCACCGGCTATGCCCTGCCCCAGTTAATGCTGATTGGCAGCCGGGTAGGATTTCGCGCCCTGCAGACCAACTCGCAGGATTTCAGCCAGGCTTACCGCCGAACGGTGCATGAAACCGCCCATCAATGGTTTGGTCACTGGTTAGGCAATGGTATCGAACAAGACAGCGCCTTTATGATGGAGTCGTTGGCCAAATACGTGGAGCTGGTGATGCTGGAACAGCATCAAAGTCCGGCGGCCATGCAAGCCTTGGTTGCCTACGAGCGGGAACGTTTTCTGGCCGCCGACAGCCGCCGACGGGAAGCGCCGGTCAGCCTTATCAGCGCCGAGCAGAACTATGACCAATATTCCCGCGCTACCTTGGTCTTTGCCAGGCTGCGCCAGGAAGTGGGCGATGCGCCAATCCTCAAAGCACTAAAAACCTTAGGCCGCGAGCACGGCTACCCGGCCGGCCCTGCCAGTTCGCTGGACTTTGTTCAGGCCTTACTGCGTGAAGCACCAGGGCAGCGCGAGCTGATTGAGAGGCTATTTACCCAGCCGGTGGCTGTCACCCAATGGCTGGATGAACTTAACCCTAGGGTTGGAGACACAGTGCAATGAGTAAAAATCAGATATCCATCCTGTTCACCCTAAGCTGTCTTGGCAGCCAGGTGACCATGGCAGAAGTGGTCGACACAGACCTACTCAGCGGGGTTAAAACGGCCTATTTCCAGCGCGATTACCAGACACTGGCACACCTGCTGAAAACACCGGGTCTGTCCCCTCTGCAGCAGGATATATGGCAGGCGGCGCTGGCCGTTGCCCGCCAGGACGACATTCAGCAGGAGCAGCTACATACACTGACCAAACGCTACTCAGACAGTGCCGAAGCCCACTACCAGGCGGGCAGGCTGTGGTATGAAGTAAAGGAAAACAGCAGTTTTATCAATAAGCTGGGCTATATCGACTTACATGTGCAGCATATGCTGCGCGCCAACGAACTGGCGCCTAATACGCCAAAATACATGCTGGAAGCGGCCAAAGCCTTGGCCTGGGAGAATTTATGGGGATGGGATGAAGAGGCCGCCCAGCAATTGGTTGTCCAACTGGCCACCCTTGATCAGCAATATCATCTGGTTGCCGCCATGGATTTTGCCCAAAACACCCAGGACAGCCGAACCGGCAAGCAACTCATCACACAAGTCAAAACTGAATTTGCTGATAACCTGCGATTGATGGAGCGTGCGGCCCAGTTGCAGCTTACCTATGATCAAAAAGCGCCTGCACAGCAGAGTTTTTACCAAAGCTGTATGCTAACGCCTTACGATGTGACTTTGCTGCCCAAATGGCGGGATGCCTGTCAATGGAGCGCCCATCTAAGCTTGCAGGGCTATGGCGAGAAAGCCCAGGGCATGGCAGCCATCAGCCGCTTACTCAATGAAGATAAGGTTTATGACGAAGACTATGTGCAAAGTCTTCTGCTACAGGGCGAACTGGCAGAGGCCATGGCCCAGCCGGCTCTCGCCAGGCAGAGTTATCAGCGTGCGCTTGCGATCACCAAAGATAAAGCCTGCCAAAAGCAGATTCGTCGTGCGTTAAAAGCGCTATCGAGATAACCCTAATCACCCGGCCGTTACAGCGGTAATAGCAAGCGGCTCTGCGCACCGGGTTGCGAGTCTCGGTTGGTAAGCTGCAAGTCGCCGCCATGATTACGGGCAATCTGTCTGCACAACACCAAACCAATACCGCTGCCGCCGGGCTTAGTGCTGTAAAACGGAATAAACAGGTTATCGGGGTTCTGAATACCAAGACCATTATCCATCACATCCAACACCAGTTTTCCAGATTGTCTGCGCCATTCAATGACAACCTGCACGGGGTGCTTGTCACTACCCGACTCCAATGCATTTTTAACCAGATTCACCAACACCTGCTGAATTTGTGCAGGATCGGCGTATAAGCTGATAGCCTCGCCCCGACAATCAATAGGCTGCTCAAACAGACCACACACATTGGCGACCAGGTCTTCCAATACCAACAGCTGCTTTTCCGGGGGTGGCAAGCGGGTTAATTGCTGATAGCTTTTCATAAATTGGTTCAGGCCCTGGGCACGCTCATTAATCACCTGCAGGCCTTCGGCCAGCTGCTGTAGCTCTGGCGGCTGCGCAGTGTTTTGCAATTGCTTACTCAACCCCTGACTGATGGCACTGATGGGCGTCAGGGAGTTATTGATTTCGTGACTCAGTACACGGAATAATTTCTGCCAGGCTTGCCGCTCTTCCTCATAAAGCAGGTGCTGAACATCGGTAATAAACAGCAGATAATGCGGCTTGCCATTTTCCAGATACTTCTCGGTAACCACATAAACTTGCTTAGTGTCCTGGCCACACTTGAGCTTCATCAGATGCGAACCAGGCTTGTTGATGGCCTCATTTACCCCAAGTTGCACCAGCGGCCAGCCCTGCCACTTATCAAAGCTGACCTGGAGTAAACGTTCGGCAGCGGGGTTCATCAGGACAATATGATGTTCACTGTCTACCGCAATAATTCCCACATCAATGTGAAAGCTGACTTTTTGCAGCAGCAGATGCTGCTCTTTACTAATCAGGCGCTGCTCATGCAGGGTCTGTGCAAATTGGTTAAGCAACTGGTAATGCTCGGCTAATACACCTTCCGCCGCCCCCATCTGCATATTACCTTCGCCCTTGGACATGGCTTCCAACATACTGTTGGAGTCGCGCAAGGTTGCCACTACCTTTTGCCTGAGTTTATCCGTCAGCAACAAAACAAAAGTACTCAACAATAAAAAGATCAGTAGCTTGGTTGCCCAGTACCAGGGATGAAACAGCAGCACCAGCGCCAGCACCAACAACGGTACACCGCCCAGCCAGCCGGCCATATGCAATACACGTTGTTCAAGATTAATAGCCGCCTTACTCATAACCCGTATTTTTCCAGCCTGCGGTAATAGGCACTGCGGCTTAACCCAAGCGACTCGGCGGTTTCCAGCGGTTTGTTATCATGTCTTTGCATGCGCTCAATGAGAATATACTTCTCGATGTCATCCAGACTGGCCTGACTAAAGTCCAGTCCGTTATCTGCTTCAAACGACACCGGCAGGTTCAAATCTGCTGCTGCAATCTCATGGTTTTGGCATAGGAATAACGCCCGTTCCACCACATGAGACAGCTCACGAATGTTGCCCGGCCAGGTATAACGATTCAGCGCCGTGATGGCATCCGGATGAAAGCTCGCCATAGGTAAACGGTACTTTTCCGCATGCTGGCGTAAAAATGCTTGCGCCATCGGCAGAATATCCTGCTGCCTGGCCCGCAAAGACGGAATATGGATTTCCACCGTATTTAATCGGTACAACAGATCCTGTCTGAACTCACCACTTTGAATAAGCTCTGCCAACGACGCATTGGTTGCCGAGATAATACGCACGTCGGCCGACAGCGTTTTACTGCTGCCCAGTTTTTCATATTGGCGCTGTTCCAGCACTCTCAGCAGTTTAGCCTGTTGCGACAAGGGAATATTGGCAATTTCATCCAAAAACAGGCTACCCGCCTGTGCCAGTTCAAAGCGTCCGATACGATTAGTCTTGGCATCGGTGAAGGCACCCTTCACATGCCCAAACATCTCACTTTCAAACAAATTCTCACTAATGGCCCCCATGTTCACGGCAACAAACGCCTGCTCACTGCGTGCTGAGCATTGATGCAGATATTCGGCCAGCATGCTCTTGCCAGTACCGTTCTCGCCGGTCAGCAGCACGTTCATGTCACTTTTTGCCAGCTTCTCTATCTGTGCCAGCACCTGGCGCATTTCCATGGACTCAGCCACTATGCCTTGGGGTCGGCTGGATGCCTGCTGCTGTAATAAGGCATTCTGCGCCTCTAGCTTGCGGCTTCTATCCTGGTTGCTTTTAAGCTGCACTTGGGTGCGCAAAATACTCAACAAGCGTTCGTTGTCCCAGGGCTTTTCAATAAAATCTGCAGCGCCCAGCTTCATGGCTTCGACAGCCAGTTCGACACTGCCAAAGCCGGTCATCACAATCACCGGCAAGTCTTCATCCAGCGCTTTAATCTTTTCCAGTAAGTCCAAGCCTTCGCGGCCCGAAGTGGTATCGCGTTGGTAGTTGAGGTCGATTAACGCAACAGAAAAATCTTCCTGGGTGAGGCTGGCAACAGCATCTTCGGGCGCACGACTGCATGTCAGCCGATACCCTTCCGGAACCAGAAAAATCCGTAGCGCGGCGAGTACTTGCGGATCATCATCGGCAATAAGAATAGATGGACTCATATGTATTTTTTATTGTGGCGCACAGCCTTCCCTAAACAGACCGTAAAAGCATACTACCATGCGCCATAGAAAAGGCATGCTTGAAGCCGCTTATCTATTCGCTGTGAACGAAGCAAACAGCTAAAGGTGCTGGCCTGGAACCAACAATTTGTGGCCCAGACCAAGCATAGCGTTATTATTCCTGATGTAAGGCGTCAGCAGGCTCCCGCCTTAGCGCTTTAGTGACAGGCAACAAGGTCGCTACTATCACGGTAAGCGCAATGATCAGCGGCACCAGCACAGTTCCCAGCAGCAAACTTAGCTCGTTAATCAGCATGGAATGGCTGATGGCATTTATTAATAACCATGCCAGCCCTAAACCTGAGGCCAGGCCGAATAATAATTGCCAGCCGGCTTGTTTTAAAAATAAACCAACAATCTGGCCATCCTGGGCGCCCAGCGCACGACGCACGCCTATCTCCTGAGTCTTCTGAATAATACTGTTAGCCGCCACCGCATAGATGCCACTGGCGGCCAGAATAGCGGCCACAACCCCGCAGAGAATGAACACTTTGCTTAAATACGATACCAGCAAATTGGGCTCTTCGATCAGGCTTTGGTAAGACTGCACATGGTAGGCTGCCACTTCAGGATTGATGGCATTAATGCTGTGCTGCAAGGTTCTCTGCGCCTCGGCGAACGAGCCTTGATAGTGCATAGCCAAATAAACACGGGTGGGCGCCCAACGGTCAATCAGGTGATAGGTATTGTACTGAGCGCTGGTCGTCTTCATGGTTGAGCCGTGGTAGGTGTTGGATACCACCCCCACAATAGTGCGCCAATCCCCGGTACTGCCGTTCATGGAAATTCGTCTTACCCTGCTGCCCACGGCATTGCCATCAGGAAAGAAATCACGGGCAATATTGTCGTTTACCAGAATATTCTCTGCCTCAACGGTGGCATCATCTGCAATGTAATCACGCCCTTGGAGCACTCGCATTCCCAGGGCAGTCCAGGAGTCCCTGCTGACCCCCTCGTTATTGCTGTAAGGGTTTTCTTCGTAAACGGCGGCAGCACGACCTTCAATTTCAAAATGACTGGTTCCCTCGCCACGACCAGGCAACTGCGTCATATAAATCACTGTTTCGACATTGTCCTGCTTTTCGAGGTGATCTTTCAGTTGGTAATAGAAATCGCTGCGCTTTTTCAAGTCCGGCGCTCTTAGAGCTCGATCCTGGTTCATCGGAAATAATTCAGGAGGCAGCTCCAATTGGGCGGTCAGACGTTTATCAACCTTCACCCCATAGTCGGCATGACCGGCGAAGTAGCTGGTAGAAAGTAGAATAAAGGCCATTACCAACACCACACAGGACAATAGAATTTCGCTAACCACCAGTAGCTTGGTAGCCTGGCTGGCCTTTTTACCCTGTGCACCACGGGTACCGTCGCGTAGCACCGCGTTAAAATCACCATGTAAGGCGCGCCAGGCCGGAATAAATCCGGTGACAGCTACCATCACAATGACACTGATAAGCAGCACTAACACTGCACTACTATCGACCTGCAATTGCCACCAGAACGGCTTTTGCTGATTAACCGCAAACATGCTATCCAAGGCACTATTGGCATAATCCAGGGCACTGAACGCCAACAACAAAGCAATCACACCGCCAAATACACAAATGCAGATGGACTCCCACAGCATTTGCATTACCAGACGTTTTGACGGTGCGCCAAGGGCAATACGAATAGCCACTTCCTTGAAACGCTCATTGACCCGGCTAAGCAGCAAGTTACCAATATTGATACATGCCAGCAGCAGGATCAGCAGCACCACAATCAGCATAGAAACAAACACCGGGTAGTAGTGAGTCACATCGGCATTAGCCTGCTTGTAAGGCACTACATGCATATATTTGCTACTGGTCCCCGGAATCAGCCACCACATGGAGTCCGGCAATTCGGCTTTGATCTCCACCGCCATCTTATCCAGGTGCTGGTTTGCCTCATCGGCACTAATACCGGGTTGCAGGCGCGCGTACCCGAAAACCTCAATGCTCTCCCGCACCGTCGGTCGTACGTATTGCTGGTCTAAGGGTAACCAAGCCTGGGCGTTATCCGGAAAGGCAAAACCTTGTGGCATAACGCCAATGACTTTATGACTGATGGCATCCGACTTGATGCTTTGCCCCACCAGTTTAGGATCACCATTAAACAAGGTCTGCCACACCTCATAGCTAAGCACAATCACAGGCTCAGCCCCCTCATTGTGATCGTCAGGGTGAAACCCCCGACCCAAAATAGGTTGCACGCGGGAAAACTCGAATACATTCCACTCGGTATAGGCAGCATTAAATTTTCGCGTGGCACTTTGGTTGTTGGCCCCGCCAATTAAAGCCGTGCCTTGCAGATAAACACCAATCTGGGCAAATAAGCTGGTTTCTTTACGCAGCAGATCAAAATCCCAAGGTGTCGCGCCGGTTCGAAAAGCGTGCTCTGCTTCAAACTGCCCCTCCAGGGCATAAACAGGTTCGGCGTCCCCCAATTTCAGCGGGGAAAAAATCAAGCTGTTCAGAAGTGACCAGCTAAACACTGTCATGGCCAGCCCCAATGCCACTATCAATACTGATGTGGCGGTAAAGACCGGCTTTTTAAGTAACAGGCGCAAGGCAAACTTAACATCTATCCAGGAAAACATAAGCACCGCCCCCTACACTGCCAGTGCCGAAGGCACAACCACGGGGTGATCGGATACCACCTTACCGTCGAAGATCTCAATATTGCGCTTGGCCCGGCTGGCAGAACGTGGATCGTGCGTCACCATACAAATGGTTGCACCCTGCTCATGTAATTCATCGAGTAGATTCATCACTATCTGGGCGTTCTTGGAATCCAGGTTACCTGTTGGCTCATCCGCCATCAGCACCGATGGGCTGCCAGCAATTGCCCTTGCTATAGCAACACGCTGCTGCTGACCACCGGATAATTGAGAAGGAAAGTGGCTAAGGCGATGGGACATCTCAACCCTGGCCAGGGCCTGCTTAACCATCTCCGACCGCTGCTTGACACTCAGGTCCTTACGATACGTGAGCGGCAACTCCACATTCTCTTCAACGGTTAACTCGCTGATCAGGTTGAACGATTGGAAAATAAAACCAATTTCCTTGTTTCTGATTTGTGCACGCTGGGCACGGTCCAGATGGGTAGTAGGCGTACCAGCCAGGGTGTAACTGCCTTCGCTGGCGGTATCCAGCAGACCTAACAAGGACAGTAAGGTGGACTTTCCACAACCAGACGGACCAGATATCGACACGTACTCGCCACGGTTAATTTGCAGGTTAATGTCTTGCAGTGCGTGGGTTTCGATGTCATTGGCATAGAAGACTTTCTTAATACCTTGCAGGTCAATTAAAGGCTTAGTTGTCATTGTTATTTCCTTAATGAAGTTGAATCTGACTGTGCTCCTGCCAGGCGCTGGCATCAGAGACTATGATCTGCTCGTCGACAGACAGACCCTTGAGAATCTGGATGTACTGGCTGGACATCCGGCCAAACTGCACGGGAACCTTAACCGCTGTGTTGCCCTCAACCTTATATACATGCCCCTGACTGTTATCCTGAGCGAACATAGGACGGCGTACATACAAGGTGTCGGCGATGTTCGCCACCGAGATCTCACCTTCTACCGTGAGATCGGGTCTGGCTTCCCTGGGCATAGGGCCGTTAAGCACCACATCCACTTGCACAGTGCTGTTCGTTACTGCCGGGTCTATACGCATAACAGAGCCGCTAATTTTGCTACTGCGGGTGTCAATGACGACCGGCTGCCCAATAGCCACATCACGAATTTGTTTTTCAGGAATGCGCAGCTCTGCAATGTACTGCCCTTTACGCGCCAGCTTCGCCAGGTTGGTACCAATGCTGACCTGCTGGCCAAGCTCCATGGGCATTTCCTGCACTATGCTGTCGAGGCTGGCACGTACCTGCAGATCCTCTACCTGCTGCTCGGCGCGAGCTACAATACGTCTGTTGCGTTCCAGCCTCGCCTGCAGAGCTTTTCGCTGAGCGTCCAGGTTCTGCTTGGTTTTTTCCAAGCGCATCAGTTCTACCTGCCAACGTTTATGCAACTGCTGAACATGTATTTTGGCTTCCTGGTGTTCAATATCCGATACAGAAGACGCGCCTTGATCTAACAAGGTTTGCTGAGCATTGAGGGTTAACAGGGCTTTTTCATAATCCAGTTGCTGAGAAATAGCCGCGGCTTCTTGGTCTAGTAAAGACGATTCAAACTGCACTAAGTCGGCCTGAGTTTGCGCTTCGAGCTCCTGCAACTGCCAGCGACTTTCCTCCAACTGCTGTTCCAGTTGTGGATTAGTCAACACCATTAGCAAGTCACCTTGCTTTACCTCAGCGCCGGCTTTCACCAGAATGCGCTCTACGCGTCCTGCAACCGGGTTGGCAATCCAACGGATATCACTAGAGACCAAATAACCGGTCCCACGAATATTCAGCTCAAAAGCGCCCCGATGCACCTGATCCAGCAGCACACTGCCGCGTTCGACCGGATGACCTCCGGCTCCAGAAAAACCCAGTACATAAACCAGTACGGGTATCACGGCAAACAATGCACCCACCAGCCATTTCTTCTGCTGAGTGGAGTTTGAGGGTTTATTCCTTACGATATCCATTGGCACATCTAACTATTAACATTGCACAGGTATAGCGAATGCCGTGCCAAGTATAAAATTATCTATAAAACAAATAGTTAAATAAAGACTAGAAAAAGAAGCATTGTCACGTCCCGGTTTTGGGACGGTTACTCAAACGGGAAATCCCAAAAATGGGATGAGTGGAGAAGCTACCGGGCTAAGTACGAGAGAGGGCCAAAGCACCAGCCCGGTATGCAATTAAAACTGCGCGATTAACAGCGCGCTTTGCAGCAACAACGCAATACTGTTGGTTACAATAATGGCAGGTCGTTTAAAAAACAGGCCATAGGCCAACCAAAACGCGAACACCAGCCAGTAACCGATGACAAAGGCCAGTGACATATTACCTGGATCACTACGCTGCCACTCACTGACAACCTGAGTGAGTTGGGCCAGACAGCCCATCAAACCAATGATAATACCGGCTATATCCCAGTACTTTTCCTGCATCTGTAACCTGGATACGTTCTCCATCAACGCACTCCGACTTGTTCAATGACCGCCAATATGGACTGATAGTCACTAATTCTGCCGACAATACGCTGATGTTGCGGGTACAAATACTGTCCTGCCTCCCCGACCACCACCACATCACAGCCGGCAGCTAATGCCGCGGCGACGCCGTTGGCTGAATCTTCAAAGGCCAGGCAACGGTCAGGTTCGGCATTAAGATGTTTGGCAGCCAGCTCAAAATGCTCAGGATCGGGCTTACCGCGCTTCACATATTCGGCGGTGATTAACACTTGTGGGATGGGAAAACCCACAGTACCAAGACGCATTCGGGCAACTGGTCCGGCACTGGAGGTCGCAATACCCCAATGGGTACCGCGCTGTTCTAACAATCTGAGCATAGCGTGGGCACCCTCTATGGGCACAATGCCGTTTGTTTCTTCTGCTTCCTCGGCATTTAGCCAGGCCTCCTCCAAATCAGCATCCAGGTGCGGAGCCAACTCGGGCAGGAAGTCACGGATTCTGGAGCCATGGCACATCGCCAGCACCTGCTCCACATCCAACTGATGGATAGCACACCAACGGCTGCAAACCTGACGAATCGCTTCGGCGGAGTCCAATAAGGTGCCGTCCATATCAAAGATCACCGCTTGATAAGCGTCGAGGTCAAAAGCACAAGAAACCATTTACACTCCTTACCGGGAAATGCGTAAAACCGCCTGAAATCAGGCATAAAAAAGCACATTCATGCAACAACAGGCAAAATATACCCTTGCTGATGCCGGGTTATCAAGTAAAATCGGCAAGAACACGCAAAAACAGGAAAATTCATGCTACTGGCCGAACGTCAATCTCTGATCCTTAAAGAACTGAATGACAAGGGCCGTGTCTATGCCGCCGATTTAGCCCTGCAACTAGGCGTATCTGAAGACACAGTTCGACGGGATCTCAATCGCCTCGGCGAGTTGCAACTGCTACGCCGGGTGCATGGCGGCGCCCTGCCATTGCAACTGGATGTGCCGGATTACGCCGACCGGCTGGAGTTAAAACACCCGGACAAGCAAAAGCGCGCCACTGCAGCCCTTAACTATTTGCAGGCTGGACAAACCATATTGCTCGACTCAGGTGAAACCTGTTTGTATCTGGCCAAAGCCCTACCCAGGGATATGCGTCTGACGGTTGTCACCGCCTGCCCGCTTATCGCCTGCGAGTTGATGCATCATGACAAAGCCGATGTCATTGTGGTTGGTGGTAGCTTCTTTAAACCTGCACTGCGCAGCGTTGGCGCGGTAACCTGCAATATGCTGCGAAAAATGCGTTTTGATATCTACTTTACCGGTGCCTGTGCACTGCACCCGGAACGGGGATTTACCGCGAAATATATGGAAGAAGCAGAGGTCATGCGTATTTCCGTGGAACAGTCTGATAGAACCGTGGTGATGGGAGGGCCAGATAGGCTGGGGCTGATTTCCAACCATCAGGTGGCTAATATTCGGGATTTGGATGTACTGATCACCGATCTGGACGCCGATGCAACTATGGTCCAGGCTCTGCAAGAGCGCAATTTACAGGTTGTGCAGGTGTGATTTGATTGCACCTGTTCAGCCAGACTTGCTGTGACCTAATCCCTACCTACTGGCATTCAATTTATCTTCTTTATTTTCAATAAATTAAAAATAAAACCGCTATTTTTGTCACATTGATATAGTGTTTTTCGTCATCTTGATTGAGTCCTTTGGGGCTGTGAATCAACACTTAAACAATACGGGACATACCATGAACAAACAGGACGGGTTGGCAGAGCGTTTCAACAGCCATCGCCAACACCTACAATCGGTGGCATATCGGATGCTGGGCTCAAGCAATGAAGCCGAAGACGCCGTGCAGGAAGCCTGGCTCAGACTCAATCGCAGTGACGCCGGACAGATAAACAATTTGCACGGATGGTTGATTACCGTCGTCTCGCGTATTTGCCTGGACCAGTTACGGGCACGCAAACCTGACACAGAGGATATGGCGCCAGACTTGCCAGCAGACCACCAACAAGGACCGGAAACCGAGCTACTGATCGCAGACTCACTAGGGCCGGCCCTGTTGCTGATTCTAGACACCCTCTCACCGCCGGAGCGTATCGCTTTTGTCCTGCATGATTTGTTTGATCTTAGCTTTGCCGACATTGCGCCTATTATCGAGCGCTCTGGGGCCGCCACCAGGCAACTGGCCAGCCGTGCCCGCCGTCAGGTCCAGGGAGCCAGCTCAAGCAGACAGGATGATACACACCAACAGCATCTGGTTGCGGCTTTTCTGCAAGCGTCCAGACAAGGAGACTTTCAGGCGCTGCTGAGCTTACTTCACCCGGATGCCATACTGCGCGCGGATGCCACGGCCCTTAAAGTTACCAAAGCCAATCAGGCTAAAGGCGCACCGCAATTTGAAGCTGAAATGTCGGGGGCAACTAAGGTGGCCAATGCCCTTCAAGGCAAAGCCCAGGGTGCCATGCTTTGTCTGCTGGACGGTCGCCCGGGCGCAAGCTGGGGGGCAAATGGCACAACTATGGTGGCGTTTTGCTTTGGCATAACAGACGGGCAGATCACCAGCATTGATGTTGTGATGGACAGAGTCAGACTGGATAACATGGATATCCGCCTGATTGAACAAGAGTCGGCAGAGGCGGCGCAAGGAGTACAAGCATGAATATTCTGTTGTGGACCTTGCAGATATTGTTAGCCATACACACCGCCATAGGTGCGCTGTGGAAATTCAGTAACCCCGCTCAGGGAATGCCGTCTTTAGCCGCCATTCCCAATACAGCCTGGCTCGGCTTGGGTGTAATTGAACTGTTATGCTGTCTGGGCTTGATTGTGCCGCTGTTATATAAACCCGGCGCTATGCTTGCCCCGCTGGCTGCGCTAGTGATTGCAGCGAGCATGTTGCTGTTCAGCATGCTGCATTGGTTGTCGGGTGAAACGAATGCCGGTCCGCTTTACTACTGGTTACCCTTGGCGGCCTTGTGTTTATTTATCAGCTACGGACGACTAGTTCTGGCCCCGCTTAAATAAGCCGATACTGGCCGGGTTCAGTCAGACGAGCCCGGGCTGGGTGACTGACAGTCAATCTCAGTAGGATCGGCGAGCCAATGATATTCACAATAATCGGCAATTTTTTGCGCTTTTTCCTGCCCGTAGAGATGGGCAATAAAGGCCAATGACATATCCATACCAGCGGATACACCGGCAGAAGTGAAAACTTTGTCATCCTGCACCCATCGCTGATCAGATTGCCAGAGTGTTTTCGGCCCTTGTGCCGTTACCCAGTCGAAGGCCAATCTGTTGCTGGTAGCCTGCTTGCTGTCCAATAATCCAGCTTTAGCCAATAGGGCGCTGCCGGTGCACACCGATATCAGATACTCAGTTCCTAAGGCAGCGCGCTTCAGCCAGCGAATAAAGTCCGGGTTGTCAATCAGTGTCCGCGTCCCCTTACCTCCGGGCACCATCAACACGTCACAACGCACAAAGGTTTCCAGGCTCTCCTCAGCCCAGGCACAAGGCCCCTGCGCGGATGCCACCGGACCGGGCTTATCCGCCACCATAACAATCTTCCAATCTGGTAATTGACCAAACATCTCAAGTGGGCCGAAGACATCCAACAATTCAAAACCATCAAACAGCACTACCGCAATTTTCATGTCAGTTCCCTCTCATTTATTTTGTACAGCATATGCTTGTTCATCTTATCCAGCGAGTCGTTGTTGCCAGCTTTGCCAGCGGGTTGATTCAGGCTATGCTGAAATCGCGTTTAATGAGGGGGAATGTATGGCTGAACAACAACAATGCTGGCAATGTGGACAGGGTTTAGAGGGACTGCTTCTTCCTGTATCACGTCGCGAAACCTGCGATGCGTGCGGCGCCGATGTACATGTTTGCAAACAATGTAAACACTATGATGGGCGCTACTGTAACGAGCAGCGGGCCGAGCCCCCCAATGACAAAGAAAAAGCCAACTTCTGCGACTATTTCAGCTTTGCGTCCAATGCCTATCAAGGTGGCTATCAGGATAAAAGCGCTATTGCCAAAGCCAAATTAGCGGCACTGTTCGGTGACAGCCCAGAACCACCAACAGAAGAGTCTCAGGTAAAGCCTTGTGCAGAGAAAACCCCAGCCGAGCTAGCAGAGGAAAAACTCAGGAAACTCTTGGGTGGTGAGTAAGCCAGGATAAAAATCAGTAAGGTTTTTATAAAAATGTCGATCTTGCTATCTGCCGATTCGACCAACAGCTGAAACAAACCAAAGGAGACAAACGTGAAATTTATTTGTTTAGGCTATCTGGATGAATCAATGTGGCAGGACTTCAGTGATGAAGAGGCTATGCAGTTAATGGAAAAGTGTTTTGCCTATGACGATGTGCTGCGCCGCGGCGGCCACTTTATTGGTGGCGAAGCTCTGGCCAGTGCCGGGCAGGCGGTAACCCTGCGTAAAAACAATGGCAAACTGAAGATTACCGATGGTCCCTTTTCTGAAACCAAAGAAGTGCTGGGAGGCATCTTGCTGCTGGAGGCGCGGAATATGCAACAGGCCATAGAGCTTATGTCTGCACACCCTGGTGTGGGGGTCGGGCCGTTTGAGATTCGCCCGGCAGACGAGCAGATTGAGCGCTTGATCGCCGCACGTCAATCATCTTAAGCCGCATAAAGGCGCATAGCGCCGCCTTGGCGGCGCTTTGATGGGCTATTGCAAAAGATCAAGTCAACTAAGATTTGCGTCTTAACCAACCAAGCATCCCCAATCCCAGCAATGCCAAAGAGGCCGGTTCAGGAATGTCATTGGGTGGCGTCACATTAGCCACATCGCCGTCACGCACCGCCCAGGCGTAACCTGTTCCTGACTTACCAGAGAAATACTGCCGTCCAACACTGGTATCCAGCCACCAGACACTGCCTGGATTACTGGCAAACTCAGTGGAAGACCAATACACCATGCTAAACAGGTTGCTAATTGACAAGGTTCCCCCTGTCAACGCGTCAACGAACGTATTATTTATCACACTTTGCCATGGCGTTCTGTGCCATAGAGGATCATTCAGCCCTTGCCCAGTAAGGCCGCCATGCAGGCCCAGGTTCTCGTAGAACATATAACCAAGTTCATTGTTTGAACCTGAACACCCATATCCATGTTTAAGCGTTTGGCCGTTGTCTACCAATGAATAGCTACACCCTTCATCAGAGGTATCCATGGTTGCCAGGCGCCAGTCATCAAAACCACCGTAAACCAGTTGGTCAGCCCATTCAGTTGCCTGATACCAGTTCATTCTGCCGTTGTCAGAATAGCCGCTGGTTTTGGCATAGTTGGCATCCTGGAGCCAGGTCACATCCAGCACATCGTCATATAGCATGCCGTTACCACGGTCAATTAATCCCGCCTGGGCCGACATACTGGCAAACCAGCCAAGGGCCAGCAGGCTTGCGCGTATCCCATTTTTAATAAACATATTACTCATCCGTTATGTAAAGAAAACAAAGTGAATCTGCATAGCGAATGGTACGTTGAATAAAAGTGGGGAAATGCTAAAAGGCCCTTAATCAGGGCAAGCTAAACACTAAATTTTTACTAATTAGCCATGCATTCAACAGCTTGCATAACAGTAACGGGGGCACAAACCCAAGCTTGTGCCCCCTAACGACAAATAGCAGTGCTACCTACGCCAGCTTCCGCTCTAGCCTGACCAAAGCCAGTTTGTCCCAGGCTTCACTACCATACCCCTGCAGCAGATTTTGTGACATTCTCTGCCACTCAGGGCTGTCAGCTGCCGGTAAGCCAATAATTTCAGCATAGAGCGGCGCGGCAACCACAAACTGGTTTTTGTAGGGATACAGACAAAACGTCGGATGACTGGCCAACGCCTCGGCGGCTTCTTGATAATGCGCAAACCATAGGTTAACCAAGCTACCGCAGGCATTTTCATACCAGAAGCTGCCAAAGTCATCGCCCGCCTCGGACAACTGTGTGCCACTCAACACTTGTTGCGCGTGGTGCCAGTCCTTAAAGCCTAAGCGGCGAGCCAATAGTCCCTGACAGTGCTTGAGCTGCCAGGGTTCGTTTTGCACATGCTTTGACCGACTTAACCAATCAGGTGTTTGCCCTTCTCTTAACTGTTTAAGCAGCTTTTTCGCCCGTACTTTCAGTTCATTAACGGCCAGTTGCATGATCCACCTCCACTGTTGTAGCAGGCCACAAACTGCGGCGATTAAGTACAACCAGACAAGTCACCAAGGCCACTGACATCAGTTCTGCCCCCGGGAAGGCGTACCACATTAAATCCAATCCCATCCAACTGGCCAACACCACCAGCATAGGAATCATAAACAGATAGGTTTTGGCCATGGACACAAGCAATGCCAAAAGAGGCTTACCCAAGGCTTGCATGGTCGCAATGGCCACAGCACTTATTCCTGCAATAGGTAAGGCCATATATAGTAAGTGGGCAATGTCGCTCGCCATGTTGATTTCCATTACGTCATGGCTGAATATTCCTGCAATAGTTGGCATGGCCAGGGCCAGTGTTAAGGCCATCATACTTAAGTACCCGGTGGTGCATATCAGGGTCAATTTAACGCTACGGCCAGCCAATCTCATGTTCCTAGCACCTGCATGATAGGCCGTCATCGTTTGGCAGCTGTTAGTCATGGCAATCAACGGCAAAGTAATAGAAATACTGATTCGGCCCAGAATACCGTAAGCGGCTAACAGATCCTCCCCCTGCACACTGGCCAATCTGGCAATTTGAATAGTACAGGTCAGCATCACTAGGGCGCCGCCCAAATACATCAGTGTCACGGGCAAACCCTGCAGCAAAATATGCTTAGCCCAATAGCTCTGCCAATTGGGTTTTAATGCCGCACGTAAGGAAGGCTTACTCCCAAGCGCAGACAGCGCATAAAGCCAGGCCAAGCCTTGTGAAAGCAAAGTAGCATAGGCGGCGCCTGCAACGCCCCAGTTCAGACCGATGATAAACACCGCGTCCAAAACAATATTGATAACAGCCCCGAGCAAAATGGTCACAAACAGCACATTGCTGTTTCCAACACCGCGATGAATATCCGCCAGCAGGGACAAGCTAAATAGCGCAATAGTGCCCAGCCCGCTTATAGTCAGATACGTCCAGGCGTGCTGATACAGATTGCCTTCTAGCTCCATCACCCCCAGTAGCCAAGGGCCCCCTAGCAGGGTGAGCAAGGCCACCAGTAAGGCAAATCCGAGTGCCAGACTGCTCGCCGTACCAATGATCTGCTGACTATCCTGCGAGCGCCCAGCCCCAAGGCTTCGGCTTAACAACACAGATGCGCCATTGCTGAATAACGCAGCCAGAGACACCAGAGCAATCTGCAAAGGAAACACAGCCGATACGGCAGCAAAGGCTTCAGAGCCGATAAAACGCGCGATAAACATGGCGTCCACTAAAGTGTGTATGCCATTTAGCAACATCCCCACGGCCATCGGCACACTGAGTTTAATAAACACAGATAACACGGCAGGGGACGAAAGTAGTGAAGAGGTGGATGTCGTGCCGACATCGCGATTGCTAGTCACAATTCAATTCTCCTAAGTTTTTATGGCATTCCGCAAAGCCAACTTAGTTCAAATTGAACCGTTCTATCGGGATTATCAGAGTGAATTCATCTTCTGCGGACAGGCGTCTCTGTCACCTGAGGCGCTAATGATAGGCCTCAGAATCATGATGTCAACCACGAAATCGTTGCAGCCTGGCTTCCCAGTTGCCGCCGTCCTGCGCAGCGCAGTCTTGTTCGTTGTCCATACGTACGTTGCGGCGGATATCCTTAGGGCGGATACCTGCTTTTAGCAGCCGGGTCTGAATTTCCTTTCGCATTCTGGCGTCCAGACTATCGCTTAACACTTGCTGCATCTGCGCCTGGGTCAAGAACACGCAGCTCACCACCAGACTGTCAGGAAAACGGTTGTGGCTGACCGTATGAGTCAGCCAGTCAAAACCGATATCCCAGCGCTTAAATTCCTCACAGGCTAAGGTCAGGGCATTGATTAAATTCTGTTCCAGTTTAGCGGTGGTTTTGTTCATTGTCGGTTTCCGGTTTGACATGGGTTCTTTTCGGAACACTAAGGATTTACAACAGCTTGCCTAATGCAGAACTGAGCACCACAGAGAGTGCCATCAGTGAAATAAATTCCAAAACGGAACAACTTCTATCAAAAGTCCCCTTAGTAACAAATACATAGGTTTTTCGGCTTATATAGGCCAATGCAAAAATCATTGCCATCAAAATGGAAAACTGGATGGTATCGGTCGCCATAAATGTTGTCTGCTTGGAAGGTTGTTGCCGTACTCGGCATGTTATCGATGTTTAGGTTATGCAAAATGCCCTATTGGCTAGCCTTGCATAAAGGTAACGCGGCGGATCAGCCTTTCTTCCACTTCATAGGCAACAATTACCTTCACTCTTTCATCAATCTGCTCGGCATTGACACTGGCCGACTCGGCCAGTTCGTGGTCGACCAAAATATTGCCCTGCACCATACGCTGGAGCGAGGTTGCTTTGAGGAACTTCAACCTGGCGAACTTGCTGCCATAGCGCTGAATCAATTCATTCTTACCGCAATAATCCAACCCGCCTGGAAAGCGGTAGATTTCCACATCCTCATGATAAGTCGCTGCAAAGGCTTCGATATTGCGCTGGTTATAGGCATCCAATTGGCGGTCAATCACCTCAGCGGTATGCTGTTCTTGCCTGGAAAGCTGCGTGGTCATTTAAGTTCCTAACTGAAGATAAAAAAGCGCTGGCGCACCCTATAATAGAGCTCTGTCAGCGAAGATAATCGTTATGCGAAGAGGCTGTCTGTATTCTTTCACGTTGCGGTGACAAACAAAATCAAGAAGGCGCAAGCCGTCCGTTACCCATTAGGATTCAATACACGTTAAAGCTATCGCCTTGTTACTTTCCTGAAAAAGAATCACCGCGAAGATAATCTCAATCCCCAAAAAACCTATAGCAAAGGGAAAGGCAAACATGCCAACGAGACATTAGGTCATCATACTGGTTACCGGCGAGGCATATCTGCTTGTGACTCAATAAAATTCATCCATATATTGAACTCCTTGCTGATTGAAAGAATTAAGTTACATAAAATTGGAGGTCAACTGGCAATTTTAAAATGGTCTGCAGTTGTTTGATATTTTTCTATCTGCACCACACTTACCAATCACACTGGAGCGGGAACTCAAGTCAAACTATGCGATAAACTAACTGTTTGCCCTAACAAACACATGCACAAAAATGCCAGTAAAGAGCAAAGACGCTGATATTAAGGCGGGATAAAGCAAACAATTCGCTGCACGAGCCATTCACAATCGGCTGTAAAACCATGTTTATAACTTGCCAGAGATAACAAGATAAAAAAGTTATAAACGAAGATTCGCCTTTATTTGTGATTTGTAAAACATTTCTTACACTAATGGCAATGATGTCCCTCATCCTCCATGCGACTCAGCCTAGCGTTGTCATGATGCTAAAGTGGCAAAATCCTGTCCGAGCATATAACTGAGTGTTCAACAAGCAAGTCAGAAACACCTCAGCCAACACAAATTGATACATATTGTTGCATTTACATTTCAGAAATAATAAAAATTGCCTGTGCTGTATGACCCAAAGGTCAAGAAAAACTAGTCAGAACACACATCTCAGCACAAATAGTATAAACGGGTAAGAGACATCTATCCGGCATATGACTCATAAAGGGAAACACCATGATAAGAAAAAATAGGATTGCTAAAGCTGTCCAATACTCACTGCTGTTGGGCTCAGTAAGCATCAGCCAAGCTACCTTTGCTCAGGAAACACAGCCAAGTGACGACTCTTTGCTAGAAGAAGAAGTGATCGAGAAGGTCGCCGTCACAGGCTCACGTATTCGTAAAGCCGAGTTCTCTAGCGCCTCACCAGTTCAAGTTATTAGCGGTGAAATCTCTCGTGAGATGGGTTTGTTCAACGCAGAAGATATGCTGCAAACAACAAACCAAGCTTCAGGTTTGCAAATTGACAATAGTTTTGGTGGCTTCGTACTGGATAATGGTCCTGGTGCCTCGACCATCGGATTTCGTGGTTTAGGTGCAGAACGCACTTTAGTAATAATGAATGGCCGCCGCATTGCACCAGCTGGTGTAGGTGGTGCACCAGTATCTCCTGATCTAAATCTTATTCCCGGCGTCATGATTGAGCGAGTAGAAAACTTGTTCGACGGCGCATCAACCGTTTATGGGTCAGACGCCATTGCTGGTGTTGCGAACATTATTCTGCGTAAAGATGTGGAAGGGTTTGAGCTGGAAGGTTCATACTCTAATCCTCAAGCTGGCGGAGCAGAAGAAGAAGTGCTCTCTGCCATGTGGGGAAAAACAACCGATAACGGCTTTATCACCGTAGGTTTGGAATACAACAACCAGCGCCGTCAGTCACTTGGCCAGAATGAATTTACCGGTGACTGTACAGAAATGTACTATGAAGATGAGCAAGGTAACAAACTGACTCAATACCGTAGTGTATCACCATCAAGTAATCCGGTTGATTCCTGCTACTTATTCCCATTGACCAACAGGATTCAGGCTGAGAACTTCTGGGGAAGTCTCTACCATACTCCAGGCTCCACTAACGTCGGCATCCCGAATTTTTCAGAGTCAGGAGTACCATTTGTATATGCAGGTCTTTTCCCAGATTGGGTAGCGGTTGATGGCAACGGTGACGGCATTCCTGACTCTGCCATTGTTGATGGTAACGGAGACGGATTACAGGATTTCTCATTCCAAGACCCTTACTATGGGTATGAAAGAACAGATCGTGCCAATTCCGCCGATTTTATTAACCCGCTGAAACGCTATTCAGCGATGGCAAATGGTGAATACAGCTTTGGCGATGATAACGATACGACAGTGTTCTTTGAAGCACTGTACGCGCGTCGTAAAAGTGAGTTTTTCGCGCCAGGAGCTCAGATTTTCCCATGGGTCCCAAAAACTAACCCATTCAATCCTTGTGGCACTTTTGCCCCTAACTGTGAGGCATCCATCGGTATTGACCGAGGTGGTGTACGTACCAGACCTCTTCTGAATGGTATACAGGGCGACCGTGATGTTTATAAGATTGATGTTGAGCAGTACCGCTTATTAACAGGTGTAAAAGGCAACATTGGTGCGTTTGACAACATAGGGCTAGGGAACTGGGCATATGAAGTCTACGCCGGTTATAGCGCCTCGAATGGTGAGGACAGCCGAAATGGTATCAATGCTGAACGCCTATACCATTCACTGGATACTACCGTTCTTAACGAGGACGGCTCTTATAGCTGTGGTAACGGCTCAGATGGCTGCGTACCTGTAAACTTGTTTGCCGACAATATGTTTGCTTTGGGTGGTGGCCGATTCACTGAAGCCGAAGAAGATTACCTGTTCACCGAACGTTACATGGAAACCAAAGTTAAACAGAGCATCATCAGTGGATACGTTACCGGTGACTTGTTCAGCTTGCCTTGGAATGATGAAGTCGTGCCAATGGTGTTCGGTGCTGAATTCCGCAAAGATGAAATTGAATCAAACCCCAATGACGTAGCGTCTAAAGGCCTGCTTTTGCACTACTTCACCGACCAGGGTGCAGATGGTTCACGTAACATGCGGGAAGTTTTTACCGAATTTGAATTCCCTCTCTTGCGCGGTAAAGAGTGGGCTGAAGAATTAACCTTGACCGCTTCTGGTCGTTGGACAGATGAAAGCTATTACGACCCCGCTAGTACCTACAGCCTGAAAATGGTATATCGCCCGGTCGAATGGTTTACTGTTCGTGGTACAAAAGGAACATCCTATCGTGCTCCGAACCTGAGAGAACGCTTCCTGAATGGAACCACGGGATTCAACAGCGTATTCGATCCTTGTGTCGTGCCTGAATCCGCTCGTGTTGAATCACTAGATCCTAACCTGCCATCAACTTACGACGCAGCTGAAGAAACCCGTTTAGCTCGAGTAATGACAGCGTGTTCAAATAACAATGTTGATCCTACAGCATTGGGACTGGGTCTGACCGGAACCAGCTTCACAGGTAACATTAATACCGAGATTGTAACCGGTGGTTCTGAGGAGCTAAAAGAAGAAAACTCAACCGCTAAAACCTATGGTTTTGTATTTGAACAGCCCTTCATCGAAGACGTTGAGTTAACTTTCTCTATGTCTTGGTACGATATTGAAATCACCGACGCGATTGTTGAACCTAACAGACAATACATTATCAACCAATGCTACGATAATGAGCAGGTTCCAGATGGCAGCAGCGGTTTCTGTAGCAGAATCACGCGTAATTCAGCCGGTCGTATTGAATTGATCGACGCTAGCTTCATCAATGCGGGTTTGTATACATCTAAAGGCCTTGACTACAACCTTTACTACAATCAAGAGTTTGTTTTTGACGGTAAAGCACTTGATGTTGTACTGGACATCCAAGCCACACAGATGAAGGAGCAGGTCTCTGATATTCTTGGCACTATTGATGACAACGTTGGTGAACCTGCGATGCCGGAATGGCGTGCTAGTGCCAGATTGTCACTTGGCTACGATGATTTCCGCCTGAGCTGGATCACTCGCTTTATTGGTGCAGGTGAGCTGGATAAGCCTGAAGAGTTTGATGGCGGCTATGCGCCTTGTGACGGCCTAGACGTTCAATGCCGCCCGGTTTGGTATACCGAAGACTACTATCGTCATGACGTATCTCTGAACTGGTCTAAAGACAACTACAGTGTGACTTTTGGTATTCGCAACCTGTTGAATGAAGCTCCACCTAAGGCTGATGACGGCGGTGTGTTCTCTAACAGAAACGTGCCTCTGGGTATAGGTTACGATCTGTTCGGCAGAACAGCCTACCTTAACTTCGGCGTAGACTTCTAATTACTACTCATTAGTCTAAAAGCAGGCACCTTTGTAGCAATACAACAGGTGCCTTTTGTTTCAAATAGATACGGATGAAATAGAACAATGAAGAAGTTTGTTTCTGCATTATGGGTATCTTGTGCTATCTCGACAGCAACCTACGCACAAG
Source organism: Bowmanella yangjiangensis (assembly GCF_018531185.1). Classification (NCBI taxonomy): domain Bacteria; kingdom Pseudomonadati; phylum Pseudomonadota; class Gammaproteobacteria; order Alteromonadales; family Alteromonadaceae; genus Bowmanella; species Bowmanella yangjiangensis. The sequence continues at coordinate 538,930 of NZ_JAHDJU010000001.1, read as the reverse complement.
TGCAAGGAAGTGAATTAATAGATGCCTTTGCGGCCTTGCCAGCCATTGAACAAGCAGGAGTTTCAGCTGACGGCACCAAACTCGCAGTATTACGAGCAACCAGTAAAAACGGTGACTACATCATCGAAGTGCGTAACGTAAACGCACTCGAATCATCTCCTGTCAGATTGGGAGCGGATAAGATGGAAATCACAGGTTTCAACTGGCTAAACAACAAGAAGCTCGGCGTCCGATTTCGGCAAAATATTCAAGACGGCAACCGCAACTATTGGGTGGTTAAATATGCCGTTGTTAATGCCGATGGCAGCGGCAATTGGTTAGTTCCATTCAGAGAAGATAACCGCTCAGAATTCAATCTTCTCAGCATATTACCTGATGACGAAGATGAAATTCTTCTTGAGTATGATATCAATGCGAACCGCATCCCAGATGTTGTAAGACTAAATATCAACACTGGCCGCTCAAGAACTGTCATGCGTGGCAATGAAAAACAAAGTGGCAACTTTGTCCCTGATGCTCAAGGAGAAATCAGGGCAGCGTCAGGTTACAACTCAGCAGAAAATACCATAGAGCTCTATGCCAGAGCTGATGTTGATGCCGACTGGGTTTTGGTAAAAAGCATCTCACCAACGAAAAGAGAAACCTTTAGTTTTCTAAGTTTCTCAAAAGAAAATCCACAGGAGATATATGTCCGAGCCACACGTGGGGAAGATAAAGCTGGCATCTACCTCTACAACATCAAAACCGGGCAATATTCAGAACGTTTGTTTGGGTTGGAATCTGTCGATGTGGACGGCCTTGCCTTAAGCAACAAGCCCGAAAGCCGTGGAGCCTTATTAGGTTTTACCTATACCCAAAAACAACCCGAACAATACTATGTGTCTGAACATGAGGAAGCGCTCTTTGAAGGCATTAAGGCATTATTTGAGAACAAGTTTGTCCGCCTTTCCAGTCGCTCTAACGATGACAACGCCATTGTTATATTCACCCAAAGTGACAAAGATCCTGGCAGTTACTTCTTACTTAGAGATAAGAAAGATCTGACCTTAATCGGCAATGTTTCAACCCTTACCAGTGATAAATTGTCCGATGTTAAGTACATCAGTTTTAAAGCCAGAGACGGTAGAAAAATTCCAGCCTACGTAACGATTCCGAAAGGAGTGAAGCCCTTCCCCACAGTAGTGCTGCCCCACGGCGGCCCCTGGGCCAGAGATGTCGTTATTTATGACGAATGGTCTCAGCTGCTGGCCAGTCATGGATATCTTGTGATTCAACCTCAATTTCGCGGTTCTGAAGGTTTTGGTTTAGAACATTGGATAGCTGGTGATGAACAATGGGGATTGAAGATGCAGGATGATATGGATGATGCTGCACAGTTCTTAGTATCCAAGGGATTAGCCAAAGCCGATCAATTAAGTATGTTTGGTTGGAGCTTTGGTGGATACTCCGCTTTCGTAGCCTCAATGCGAGAAAATAATATCTACAGATGCAGTATTGCCGGTGCAGGGGTGAGTGATCTGGGTAGGATAAATGCCACTCTGAATGAAAGCCGCTTTTCAAGAGAATTACAGCGCCCAACCATAAAAGGGGTTAATCCACTTGATCAGGTAGAAAAAGTTAATGTACCCATACTGGTTATTCATGGCAGCATCGACCAACGAGTACCTGTAGAACACAGTCGATTGTTTGTTGAAAAGCTGAAGAAGCTTGGTAAGGATTATAAATATATCGAACTTGAAGGTGCCGACCATTTCTCAAACACCCTCTTTTACGATCACAAGACACAGTTTTACAATGCGCTAGTAGATTGGCTAAATACAAAGTGTAAATAGTAAAAAATCCACCAGCGTAGCGGTTGATATTTTCAGGCACCCTTCCAGGGTGCCTTTCTGTTAAAGATATCGATAAAAAATGTTGATTCCCTTTGCCACTTTGGCTTGCTTATCCTTGCACTTACCTGCGAATAGTTTATTCCTCAGCGACTAGCTAATCTGCGAAGTGCCTTTTTGCTCGAAGCAGTACATTCACAGATTTCATTTGGTTGATAAAGTGGTCTGCAGAGTAAGTTATGTACAGTTCTACGTTTTAATTTCCCCATCAACTCAGAGCCCCTCAAACTAAGTAAAGTTCTCACTGCCATATAGACATGACCGACCAGAACATTTACGTCACACTGCGTGATGTTGCCCCCTAGATACTTCAATAAGACGCTGACCTTGCTGAAGCTTATAATTGTGCTTGGGCATCCACACATTGTGATAAGAACAACGGCGGAGTAAGCGGCTCACAAACAAGGGGCAGTTTCTAGCATGGTCGCTCTATCTGCTTGGAGGAACGCCACGCCATAGGAGGAGGCTTAAAACTGACTACAAAAAAAGGCCTGGTTAAACAGGCCTTTTAAATCTCGAAATCACAATATTTGATTGCGCTGCCATTCCTTGAGCTTTTCCTGGCGGGCTTGCTCACGGGCTTCTCTGGCTTTACGCCTGTCACAGGGCTCAGGGCAATCACAGGCTTTTTCAATGCCCAGTGCACCCAGGCCGCCGCAACTGCCGGAAATGGTTTTTCTCTGCAGTAAATAGCCGACAGACATCGCCACAACCACCACAAGAAAGAATCCAAAGGCTAGAAAAAAGGTACTCACGTTAAGTTCCTACTGCAAAAAGGGCTCAAATTCCGCGCTATTATACGCCTTAAATCCGTCCTTTTCTCGGGTGATCAACAAAACGGCTAAATTATGTTCCTCGGCAAAGGCTTTACCCTTTTCCGCTCCCATTATATTGATAGCAGTAGCCAAACCATCAGCCGTCATACTGGACGGGTGCACAACAGTAACTGACACCAAATTATGTTGGATGGGATAACCCGTGGTCGGGTCAATAAGGTGCGAATAGCGAACGCCGTTCTCTTCAAAGTAATTGCGATAATCACCGGAAGTGGCCACGGCGTTATTACCTACACTGATAATCTGCTGCACTGCACGCTCCGAAGACAGAGGTTTCTCTATCGCGACACGCCAAGGTGAACTATTGGCTTTTACGCCCGACAGGCGCATTTCTCCACCTATCTCCACCAGATAATCATGAAGTCCTTTCGCATCCAAGATGTCGGCCACCACATCAACGCCATAGCCCTTGGCAATAGTAGATAGGTCCACATACAAATCCAGCTGAGTCTTGGATGCAGAACTGTCTTGCAGCAGCAACTTGTGCAAGCCTGTCTGCGCCTTGGCTTCATCAATTATCTGTTGCGTCGGCACATGCTCTGGTCTTGCCTTAGGGCCAAAGCCCCACAAATTCACCAGTGGGCCAACAGTAACATCCAACTTGCCACCACTGATCTCACCTAAGCGTTTGGCCTCACGCATCACTTTAAGAGTTTGCGGTGAGAGCGAAAAAGGCTCCAGGCTTTGCCATTGGTTGAAACGCGACAACTCTGAGTCAGGGTCATAGGTAGACATTTGCTTATTGACCAGGGCCAGGGCGGCGTCAATCTCAGTTTGCAGCGCCTGCTCGTCCAGCTTGGCGTGGTTAACAAACTTGATATGGTAAGTGGTGCCCATGGTCTTACCGGCCAACGCCACTTCGGTAGGTGCTGGCGAACAAGCCGCCAGCAACAGCCACAACAAGCCGATACTAAAGAGTCGTTTCATTGAGGTTCCTGAAAATAAATAAATCGGATAGATCATGCATCTGTACAGACAAACAAAAAAGGGGCGCGATGCCCCTTCTTTACTTTAGCCGCCGAAGTCATCCAGCAGGATATTCTCGTCTTCAACGCCCAAATCTTTGAGCATGTTGATAACGGCTGCGTTCATCATGGGTGGTCCACACATGTAGAATTCACAGTCTTCCGGCGCCGGGTGATCCTTCAGATAGTTTTGCAACAATACTTGGTGGATAAAACCGGTGTAACCTGTCCAGTTGTCCTCTGGTTGAGGATCAGACAGGGCCACATGCCATTTGAAGTTTTCGTTCTCGGCCTGCAGCGTGTCGAAATCTTCTACATAGAACATTTCGCGCAGTGAACGGGCACCGTACCAGAAAGAAATCTTACGCTTGCTATTCAAACGACGCAGTTGGTCGAAAATGTGCGAGCGCATGGGGGCCATACCTGCACCACCACCGATAAATACCATCTCGGCTTCGGTCTCTTTAGCGAAGAACTCACCAAACGGACCAGAGATAGTCACCTTGTCACCTTCTTTCAGACTCCAGATGTACGAGGACATCTTACCGCAAGGCAGGCTCAGGTTATTTGGCGGCGGAGTCGCAATCCGTACGTTCAGCATGATAATGCCTTTCTCTTCCGGATAGTTAGCCATGGAGTAAGCACGGATTGTTTCATCATCAACCTTAGATTCCAGGTTGAAGAAGCCGAAGCGCTCCCAATCGCCACGATATTTCTCAGGAACATCGAAATCTTTGTACTTAACGTGATGAGGTGGCGCTTCAATCTGAATATAACCACCGGCACGGAAAGGTACGCTCTCACCAGCAGGAATCGCCAACTTCAGCTCTTTGATGAAGGTTGCTTTGTTATCGTTAGAGATAACAGTACAGTCCCACTTCTTGATACCGAAGATTTCTTCTTCCAGCTCGATCTTCATATCCTGTTTGATAGCTACCTGACAGGACAGACGGCAACCTTCGCGCGCTTCACGCTTGCTGATGTGATCCAATTCGGTCGGCAGAATTTCACCACCACCGTCATGAATATGCACACGGCACTGGCCACATGAGCCACCACCACCACAAGCAGAGGATACGAAAATACCAGCATTCGCCAAGGCACCCAGCAGCTTGTCGCCGGGCTGCGCCTTAATGGCTTTGTTTGGGTCGTCGTTGATCAGAATGGTCACTTCACCGGCCGGTACCAGCTTAGACTTGGCGAACATGATAATGAACACCAAAGCCAGCACGATAGCGATGAACATGCCGACACCCAGATAAATCTCTATTTGATTCATTAGAACCTCCAAGTGCAGCGCGTTACAGAGAAATACCGGTGAAGGACTGGAAGCCCAGTGCCATCAAACCAGCAATCATAAATACCGAGCCCAGACCACGCAGGCCATCAGGCATATCGGCATACTTGAGTTTTTCACGTACCGCAGCCAGCAGGGTTATAGCCAAAGCCCAACCAATGCCGCTACCTACACCGTACACAATACTTTCGGTGAAGTTGTACTCGCGCTGTACCGCAAATGCCACACCACCGAAGATGGCGCAGTTAACGGTAATCAGCGGCAGGAAAATACCCAACGCGTTGTACAAAGCAGGGAAAAACTTGTCCAGTGCCATTTCCAGAATCTGTACCAATGCGGCGATAACACCGATAAAGGTCAGGAAGTTCAGGAAGCTCAGGTCAGCATCAGGGAAACCGGCCCACGCCAGAGCACCTGGTGCCAGGATGCTGGTGTAGATAACCTGGTTAACAGGTACAGAAATACCTAGAACCACCACTACCGCGACTCCCAGACCCATGGCTGTTTTGACTTTCTTGGAAACGGCCAGGAAAGTACACATACCAAGGAACAAAGAAAGGGCCATGTTCTCGATAAAGATCGAACGAACAAACAAACTCAGATAATGTTCCATGCGTTACTCCTTGGGCTCAACTTGCTGCGGACGGATGGTACGGATAAACCAAATCATACCGGCAATCAGAATAAATGAGCTGAATGGCAGAATCAGCAGACCGTTGCCCTGATACCAACCACCGTTTTGCACCAGAGGCAGGATCTCAAAGCCCAGAATGGTACCGAAACCGAACAGTTCTTTAATGGTACCTATGACGATCAGAATAAAGGAATAACCCAGACCATTACCGATACCATCCAAGAAGCTCATCATGGGTGGGTTTTTCATGGCATAAGCTTCTGCCCGCCCCATAACGATACAGTTGGTGATAATCAAGCCAACAAATACCGAGAGCTGTTTAGAGATCTCATAGGAATATGCCTTGAGGATCTGGTCTACCACTATTACCAAAGACGCGATGATGGTCATCTGAATGATGATCCGCACGCTAGAAGGAATCTGGTTACGAATTAACGAGATAAACAAGTTAGAGAACGCAACAACCGCGGTTAGTGCCAATGACATAACCAGTGCCGTTTCTAACTTGGTAGTAATTGCCAGTGCCGAGCAAATCCCCAGTACCTGCAATGCGATAGGGTTGTTGTCCAGAATCGGACCAAACAACACCTTTTTGGTTTCTTTAGACATTGCCATTTAGATTGCCTCCTCAAGACTTCCAGGGTTGCTTGGCCAGGAACGGGCCAAAACCTTGCTCACCCAACCAGAAGTCCAACGAGTGTTGCACACCATTACTGGTCAGAGTGGCACCGGACAGCGCATCAACAGCGTGCACATCATCAGGAGAAGGGTTCTTCTTTACTTTGATGGCTACTTCACCGTCTTCGAACAGTTGTTTACCGTCCCACTTCGCTTTCCAACTAGGGTTCAGCACTTCGCCGCCCAGTCCGGGGGTTTCTTTTTGCTGGTAGTAAACCAGTCCACGAGCAGTTTGGCCGTCGGCATCAACTGCCAGGAAGGCATACATCAGATCCCACAAACCACTGCCATGCACGGGCAGAATAATGCGGCTAACCTGACCTGCATCGTTTTTGACCAAGTATACAGAAGCAACATTAGGTTTACGTTGGAAACCTACATTACTACCTTCCAACTTAGTGCTAGTGGCAGGGTCTTTGGCAGCTTTGTACATATCGTAGTCAGCGGTAGGCTTCTCTACGTAGTCGCCAGAGCTCAGGTCAACAAAACGCTCTTCAACGCGCGCTTTATAAGTTCCTGCAATATCACCTTTGGCATCAGCCAGCAAACCGGCTGCATCCAAAATGTTAGTTTGCTTGTCCAACGCGGCATTGTGCTGTTGTAAAGACCGCAGGCCCACTGCAGCACCAGATACTACGATGGAACATACCAGACAGACAGCGACAACAACGCCAACTGTTCTTCCTAAAGTTTCTTTCTTAGCTGACACGTGCCATCCTCCGTTTGATATTGCCTTGAACAACGAAGTAGTCGAACAGGGGTGCCCACAGGTTAGCGAATAGGATCGCCAGCATCATACCTTCAGGGAAGGCGGGATTGAGCACGCGAATCATCACACACATAAAGCCGATCAACAGGCCATATGCCCACTTGCCCTTATTGGTAAAGGAAGCAGATACTGGGTCGGTAGCCATAAACAGCATACCGAAGGCAAAACCACCAGTAACCAAGTGCCAGTACCAAGGCATGGCAAACATGGCGTTCGTGTCGCTACCGATCATGTTAAGCAGGGTGCTAAACAGTGCCATACCGGCCATCACACCCAGCACGATACGCCAGGAGGCGATGCGCAGATACATAATGAACAAACCGCCAATCAGCAGTGCCAGCGTTGACGTCTCACCGACAGAACCTTGAATGCTACCGAAGAAAGCATTCCACCACTCAGCGTTCAAGCTCCAATCAGTGATTTGACCAGACGCCGCTTGGCCCAGGTGCGTAGCACCAGAGAAACCGTCAGCTGCGGTCCAGATAGCATCACCGGAGATTTGCGCAGGATAGGCGAAGTACAGGAAGGCACGACCAGACAAGGCCGGGTTCAGGAAGTTACGGCCAGTGCCGCCAAACACTTCCTTGGCGATAACCACACCGAAACTGATACCCAGGGCAACTTGCCATAGTGGGATAGTCGCAGGCAAGGTCAGGGCAAACAGCACGGAGGTTACGAAGAAACCTTCATTAACTTCATGCTTACGGATAGAGGCAAACAGCACTTCCCAGAAGCCACCGACCGCAAAGGTCACAGCATAAATAGGCAGGAAGAAGCAGGCACCGTAGCCAAACATGGCCAACCAGCCGGTACTTTGTGTACCTAATTCGCCGCCAAGGGCAGCAAACAAACCAGCCTGCCAGTAGCCTTCTACTGTTGCCGCCCAAGTTATCGCATCACTGCCAAGAATAGCGTGATGCGCTTGGTAACCAACGTTGTACATACCGTAGAACATGGCCGGGAAGGTTGCCATCCACACCATAATCATGATGCGTTTCAGGTCAATACTGTCACGTACGTGAGTAACTGACTTATTAACCATACCAGGGGTATAGAAAATGGTCGCAGCTGCTTCATACAGGGCATACCATTTTTCGTATTTACCACCCGGCTCAAAATTGGGTTCGATTTTCTCGAGATATTCTTTCAAGCTCATGGATTAGCCCTCTTTCTCTATCTTGGTCAGGCAATCACGCAGTACAGGACCGTAGTTGTACTTGCCTGGGCAAACATAGGTACACAAACCAAGATCTTCTTCATCCAACTCAAGACAACCCAGTGTTTGGGCACTGTCTGTATCGCCTGCCAGCAAATCACGCAGCAACAAAGTAGGAAGAATATCCAAAGGCATCACACGCTCGTAGTTGCCAATTGGCACCATGGCACGGTCAGAGCCATTGGTGGTAGTGGTCATATTGAACAGACGCTTAGGACTGAGGTGCCCCAAGTAGGCGCGCGTTACAGAATGCTTGTCGCTACCTGGACGTAGCCAACCAAACAGCTCTTTTTCACGACCTTCCGCCAGCAAACTAAGTTGCAGATGGAAACGTCCCAAATACGCATGTACGCCATGAGCGTGAGTACCACACAGTACCGAACCCGATACCACGCGAACTTCACCTTCTTGAGCTTCACCGGCTGTCAGTTGCTCAGTGCTGGCACCCACAAGGGTACGTACCAAGCGAGGTGATTTAGCCGCTGGGCCAGCTAAAGCAACAACACGGCGGTTGTCAATTTCACCGGTAGTGAAAAGATGGCCAATCGCGATGACGTCCTGATAATTCAGGTGCCATACGACTTTTCCGGCACCGGCTGAATCCAGGAAATGGATATGGGTACCCACTAAACCAGCAGGGTGAGGACCCGCAAACTCGTTCACTTCAACCTGGGCCGAGCCAACGGCAATATCAGCACCTGGTGCCTTGCTTACGTAAAGCTTACCTTCAGTCAGGCGACGCAATACGCTCAAGCCGTTTGCAAAGTCATCTTTGCGCTCGGCAATGATGATGGCAGGATCCGCCGCCAAAGGATTGGTATCCATGGCATTGACGAAAATGGCACGGGGCGTAGTACCCAATGCTGGCGCCTTGCTGTAAGGACGTGTACGCAGTGCAGTCCACAATCCGGAATCCACCAGATTCTTTTCTACATCGTCACGGCTTAGTGAAGACAACTGACCAGCATCGTATTTAGCAAAGCTTTCCTGATCATCACCGGCCAACTCAATGACCACTGATTGCAGAACACGCTTAGCGCCGCGGTTAACTTCCACGACGGTACCTGCAGCTGGAGCTGTAAATTTAACACCGGGATTTTTCTTGTCTTCGAAAAGCACCTGGCCTTTCTTGACAGTATCGCCTTGGGCGACGGCCATGGTAGGCCGCATTCCGACGTATTCCTCACCCAAAACAGCGACCCGGGTAATCCGGGGACCGTCATGGATCTGTTGTTGTGGCGCTCCCGTGATAGGGAGGTCCAACCCTTTGGTGATTTTTATCATACGCAATTGCACTACTTATTTACTGAATACTCATCAGGATTCATCCTGAAGTCTCACCAAGGCCAATCCTGATGAGTATTCGAAACTAACCCCACCTGTTGTCTGTCATCCAGTAACAAGCGCCTGCAATTCTCTTTACGATTTTCCCAACCACTACTGCAATATCAATGCAAAAAAGCCTGTCTGCATTGACGAGCAACATCCTGTACTCAACATCTGCGAACCTTTACAGGTTCACAACACGCCTTACCAATGGGAGGGATCTTTGAAAAAGATAGACCTATCTCTCAAACCCGGCATTTTAGCATTAAACCCCGTCTCTTCGCCATGCAAATGTTTGTTTATGCCACTCATTCTCTGATACTTTGGTAGTAGCTCAGAGGAACATGTGGAACTTTTTAAGGCCCCTTCCCCAAAACAGTTCAGGCATAAAAAAACCGCCTCAAGGGCGGTCTTTTATCAACTTACCATTCAGCCAGAGGACTGACATCGGCGTCGTAATCGACACCTTCAAAGCCAAATCCGAACAAATGCAGGAACTCATTGTGATAGCCCACATAGTCGGTCATCTCATCAATGGTCTCTGTTTGCACGCTGTCCCAAACCTGTTGAACCCGTTGCTGCACAGAATCTTCCAGTTCTTTGTAGTTCTGGAACAAATGACCGCCTTCGTCAAAACGGCGCTGCTCAGCATACAAGTTATCGGTAAACAGGCCATGAATCTGTTCGATGGTTCCCTCATAGGTACCATCGCCTTTCATCACCTTGAAAAGGGCCGAAATATATAGCGGCATAATAGGAATGGCAGAGCTGGCCTGAGTCACCACTGCATTCAACGAAGAGACAAAAGCCTCACCATTAAGGTCAGCCGTCATTTCACGGATCACTTGGGTAGCACGATCCAGGTCTTCCTTAGCCTTACCTATAGTGGCATGACCATAGATAGGCCAGGTAAGTTCTTTACCAATATAAGTGTAGGACGTAGTAATAAAGTTTTCGGCCAGCACACCGGCATCTTTCAATGCTTTGATCCACAGTTCCCAGTCTTCACCACCCATGACTTTTACCGTGTTGGCGATTTCATCTTCGTTTGCCGCCTCTACGGTTACTTCGTCGATGATACGCTTGGAGGTGTTAAGGTTTTTGGTCGTAATGCTGCCGCCTATGGGCTTGAGCGTGGACGAATACACCTCACCGGTGTTGGGATCGGTACGACGCGGAGAGGCTAAGCTGTATACCACCAGATCGATTTTGCCCAAATCCGCCTTGATGATATCAATAACATCCTGCTTCATTTGGTTTGAAAAGGCATCACCATTTAAGGTTTTGGCATAGACTCCGGCGTCCTTAGCCTTGTTATGAAAGGCAGCGGTATTGTACCAGCCAGCCGTCGCGGTTTTAGTTTCTGACGCTTCTTTTTCGAAACATACGCCTAGCGTATTGGCGCCGTAGCCAAAACCAGCAACGATGCGCGAGGCTAACCCGTATCCGGTAGAGCAGCCTAACACCAGAACATTTTTGGGGCCTTGCCCCTGTACGCCGTGCTGCTTGACGTAATCGATCTGTTTTTGAACATTAACCGCACAGCCCACTGGATGCGCATTGGTACAGATAAAGCCACGTATTTTCGGCTGAATAACCATAGGGACCTTTCCTTTATAAGAAGTGCCGACATTGTAAAGACACCCGCGCCAGAAACAACTCTGAACACTTTATTTCCACTTTCATGCCTCACTCATCTGTGCAAGGGCAGCAAATTATAAATAAGTGATAGCGCCAAAAAACAAAGGGACGCCATCGCGTCCCCTTAACAATGAGACCTGTATTATCATTTTGCCTGACGGTTCTTGTAATACTCCATCTCTGACAATTCATGATAGGCGCTAACTTGCTGCTGAAACTTAGCATAAGAAGCGTAAACTTTAGCAAATTGTGCGTCTTGGGCGGCTTGCTCTTGTAAAACATCCAATGATGCAGCACGAAGGGCCAGCATAACATCCTCGGGAAGCGGTAACACTTTGATACCATGTTTGTCCCTAAGTGCAGCCATGGCTTCATTATTGCGAGCCGTATACTCATCCAACATGTCCTGATTAACGGCGCGAGTTGCCACTTCCACTATGCTCTGTAAATCGGCAGGTAAGCTGTTAAAGGCTTGCTCATTTACGGTAAATTCCAGCATGGCACCGGGTTCATGCCAGCCAGAATAATAGTAATAGTCCGCGGCCTTATGTAGCCCGAAGGCTAAATCGTTGTATGGTCCAACCCATTCAGTGGCATCTATCGCACCGGTTTGCAAAGCAGTAAAAATCTCCCCTCCCGTCAGCGCAACAGGTATGGCACCGACTTTCTTCAATACTTCCGCCCCCAAACCGGGCATACGTATTTTTAGACCTTTAAAATCGTCAATGCTGTGAATTTCCTTTTTAAACCAACCTGCCATCTGCACCCCGGTATTACCGCCAGCGAAAGGAATCACACCGAAGGGTTTATAGACCTCTCTCCACAACGCCAAACCGCCACCATAGTGCAACCAGCTATTCGTTTCCGTTACATTCATGCCGAACGGAATAGCAGTAAAAATCTGCGCGGCGGGGGCCTTACCCTTCCAGTAATAACTGCCGGCATGGCCCATCTGTGCGGTACCGCTGGATACGGCATCAAACACCTCAAATCCTGGAACCAGTTCTCCTGCGCCGTACACTTTCACTTTCAGTCTACCGCCAGACATCTCTTCTACCATTTTGGCAAAGGTCTCAGGTCCACGACCAAGTCCTGGAAAATTCTTCGGCCAGGACGTCACCAATTTCCACTCAAAGTGTTGCTGCTTGGCCTCGCTTTGGTCGGTGTTCGTCGGTTCTTTACCACACCCCAGCAGTGTTAGTGCTGCTGCGCCAGCCAAAAAGGCCGAATAAAACCACTTCATGTTCATATCTCCATGTTAGATAGGCTAGCTATATAAGGTGTCGGGAAGCCAGGTCACCAATTCAGGCCAGATTGCCAGCATGACTAGCAACAGTAGTTGAATAACAATAAAGGGGATTACCCCTTTGTACATATCCGCGGTTCTTACCGACGACGGCGCTACACCGCGCAGATAGAAAAGCGCAAAACCAAAAGGCGGTGTTAAGAAAGATGTCTGCAAGTTCACCGCAATCATAATGCCCAGCCAAACCGGATCAACGCCCATGGCTAGGAGCACCGGACCAACGATAGGCACCACCACAAAAGTGATCTCAATAAAATCCAGAATAAAACCAAGTAAAAAGATCACCAGCATGACCAGCAACATCGCCCCTAGAGTGCCGCCGGGCAACCCAGTGAAGAAATCTTCAATCAAGGTTTCTCCACCCAGTCCCCGGAATACTAGTGAGAAAACCGAAGCGCCAATCAAAATAAGAAACACCATGGAGGTTACTTTAGTGGTACCAAGCATCACGTCTTTGAGCGTATTAAGGCTAAGCTGACGCGAAAACAACGCCAGCACAATTGCCCCCATCGCCCCTACCCCTGCCGCTTCGGTAGGGGTAGCCAAACCAGCCAAGATGGAGCCTAAAACCAACAGCATTAACACCAGCGGCGGCAGCAGCGCCTTTAACAAAGGCTTTAGTTGCATAGATACGCCTTTCTCACTAGTACTCTCGAACCAGTGAGGGCGCAGTTTGGCACTCAGCAATACATAGGCGAGGTATAAACCAACCAACATCAGTCCAGGGACCAAGGCACCGACAAAAAGGTCTCCTACCGACACAGAGTCCGGAGAGAAGATACCCATATTGAGCTGCGCTTGCTGATACGCACTGGAGAGCACATCGCCCAGCAATACTAGCGCAATAGAGGGTGGAATAATTTGCCCCAGCGTGCCGGTTGCACAAATGCTACCTGTGGCAAATGCAGGGTGATAACCGCGTTTTAGCATGCTGGGCAATGACAACAGCCCCATAGTCACCACAGTCGCCCCCACGATACCGGTGCTGGCAGCCATTAACATACCCACTAAAATCACAGATAGTGCCAGCCCCCCCCGAAAACGGCCAAATACCTGAGACATGGCAGCGAGTAAGTGTTCCGCCACTTTGGACTTTTCCAACATCATGCCCATAAATACAAAAAGCGGCACGGCTAGCAAGGTTTGATTGGTCATTATGCCGTAAAGACGACTGGGCAAGGCATGCAGGTAGGCCATATCAAAGGCACCAAACAAGGCGCAGACAGACGCGAATAACAGTGCAGTACCTGCCAATGCATAGGCAACCGGGTAACCCAGCATTAACACCAGGCAAACCAGTACAAACAAAATCAGGGCAAGATATTCCATCAACCAGGCTCCTGACTTGTCTGCAAGTTCGAACCACGCAAGACCCGCCAATTAATCCAACTTTGCGCCAGGGCTTGCAGGCTCATCGTAAGGCAAAATAGCGGGATTAAGCTTTTAAGCAAAAACACCAATGGCAGCCCGCCAGCTTCAGGAGAGTCCTCTAACAACCGCCAGGAGGTGGCTACGTAGTCCCAACTCATAAAAAAGATAAAAATATTAACCGGTAACAGCAGCAACAACGCGCCAGCCAAGTCAATCATGGCACGAGTTTTGGCAGACCAGTTACGATAGAAGATGTCTACCCGTACATGTTCATCGGCTTTTAAAGTATGTGCACAGCCAAGCATAAATACTGCCGCATGCAAATACATCGCCGACTCCTGCATGGCAATCCAGCCTAGATTGAAGCCATAGCGCAACAATACGATGGTGAACACAAGCACCACCATCAGCAGCGTGAGCCAGCTAATGCCTTTGCACAAATACAGGTTTATTCGGTCTATAACCAGAGAAGATGACGTTACAGGTTGCACGAGTCGACAGTTTATTTTTTTAATTTGCAGCAAGCTTTTAACAAAATCTTTACCAGATTGGAACGGTGAGCCGTACAACGGGCATAAAAAAAGTGTCCTAAGACACTTTTCGTTTCAAACCACCGAGGCAGGCGGGTGAATCAGGGGCACCACCATACAATCCTTGCCATTCACTGTCTGTGTAGGTGTGCAATGCTAATGCATGAATATGATTTGCCAATTCATCTTTGAGCACGGCATTGACGGCCCTGTGTCGGTTAATCAGGCGCTCGCCGCTAAACGAAGGCGAAACCAGTACCACTTTGAAATGCGTTTCTGAACCCATAGGCACATTATGTTGGTGGCTTTCATTGATCACTTCCAGATACGCCGGCTGAAAGTGGGACAACAATTTTTCTTCGATTACGCTTTGAATATTCATCTCTCAACCCTTTTTACTGCTATTTTCCGGCATGCATTGAAGCATTTTTACGCCGCCGCCGAATAACGCTCCGGCTATCATCCCTCTGGTTTAAATTTAGCTTTCGCCAGCAAGGTTACAACCCTCATTTACCTCATAAAGCCGGGTTTCAATGATAACCACCTGAGCCGTCGAGATATATTTTTTAAGCGAGGATATATACCCATTTATAACCGTAGATTCGTCTAAATCAGGCAAGCTGTCCCTAAGCCTTGATATAACGAAAGGTCAGATTGATTCGTCCTTCACTGACCCGGCGCGTCTTGGCAATGGCATGTTGCCAATAATGCTGGGTAGTGCCTTGCATTATCAGCAGACTGCCATGAGCCAAAGCAATTCGGTACTTTTCGTTGCTGTGAATATGGCGAAAATCCAGATTGCGGCAAGCCCCCAAACTGACCGACGCAATTACAGGGTTGTCACCCAATTCAGGCTCGCTGTCTGCATGCCAACCCATACTGTCGTTGCCATCGCGGTACCAATTCGCCAGCACCGAATTAAACCTATGCCCGCAAGCTTGCTCACAGTGTTGTTTTAGTTCCCAAAGCTCCTCAGTCCAGGGCAAAGGGGTCATGGTTAAGCCAGAGTATCGATACCTACTGTCTGCATCGCCATACCAGGCTTGTAATCTGGGGATTTTCACCACTTTACCGTAGAGTTTGATAGAATCCTGCCGCCAATTTAATGACTGGCGAAAGCACAATAACAAGGTATCGGCTTTTGCCTCTGAGAGAAAATCTGCCCGGTAGTCCAACTCAGCCTGAGGGAGCGAAATTTGACCGGGATTGAACAAAGACTGCTGCATCTATTATCAACTGAGAGCGACGAATCCATGAAGGTCATTCTAACTGCAAATGAGCGCAGCCTTAAGCTGCAACGCTATCCCGCCCGTTTACAGGATAAAAGTGAACAGGCCTGGGATGCCGCAGATGAGTTGCTATTAGAAGAGATTAAAGACCTGCAAAGACCTGCCAACTTGCTGATTTTCAATGATGATTGCGGTGCCTTGGGCTGTTTTCTGGCAGCGTGGTCTCCCGCCTGGATAAATGACTCACAGGTAAGTCGCCTGGCCTTAGCACAAAACCTCAATACCAATGGCATAGATGAGTCGCAAGTACGCTGGTTTGACAGTTTGAGTTTACCTGATGAGCCTGCCGATATGGTTTTGCTGAAGATCCCCAAAACCTTGGCCCTGCTGGAACATCAGCTTATTCAGTTGCAACCTAAGGTCAATGCGCAGACCCGGATTATCGCCGCTGCCAAAGTCAATCAGATTCAAAAATCGACCCTGGCACTGTTTGAAAAATATCTGGGGGCCACACGTACTTCACTGGCACGTAAAAAAGCCCGACTGATTTTTTGCCAGCCGGAGCCACGAACACCGGCTGTCAGTCCTTATCCAACCATCTGGCAATTGGAGGGCAGCGGCCTGACCATACACAATCATGCCAATGTATTTGCCCGCGCTCAATTGGATATAGGTGCGCGTTTCCTGCTTAACCATCTTCCGGATACCCGTCATAAACGTGTGATAGATTTGGGCTGTGGTAACGGTGTACTGGGTTTGAGTCTGTTGCAACAAAGTCCGCCAGCCAAATTACTTTTCGTCGATGAATCTTATATGGCGGTGGCCTCAGCGAAGCTGAATGTCGCCAGTAATATGCCGGAGCAATTAGCGGTTTGTGAATTTATTGCCAGCAATTGTTTGGAGCAGGTGCCAGCCCAGTCAGTGGATCTTGTGCTGTGCAATCCGCCCTTTCACCAGCAACAACGCATCACCGATCATATTGCCTGGCAAATGTTTAGCGATGCCCGGCATATTTTACGTAATGGTGGTGAACTGCGCATTGTCGGCAACCGTCATTTAGGCTACCAGGATAAACTGAAACGACTGTTTGGCGGCTGCCGTCAGGTTGCAGTGAACAATAAATTCGTTATCTTATCGGCGTTCAAGAAATAAGGAGCATCACTATGCCACGCATTCTGGCCTTGCTGTTAATGTGTTTTTCCCCTTTGCTACAGGCTGCCGACGACGGTTCACAATTGCAAAAGGGAAACCTGTTCCCGAAGGTAAAACTGGAAACCAGTATGGGTGACATAGTTGTCGAACTTGACCGGGCTGCCGCTCCCATCACCACCAACAACTTTTTGCTGTACGTTGATAAGCGCAGCTACGAAGGCACCATTTTTCACCGGGTTATTCAGGACTTTGTGGTACAGGGCGGTGGCTACGACCAAGAGTTCAACACCAAACCTGTGATGAAAACTATTTTCAATGAATCCGGGAATGGTAACAAAAACGAGCTATACACTATTGCCATGGCCAGGGAGAACGATCCCCATTCGGCGGGCAGGCAGTTTTTCTTTAATATGAATGACAATCCCAGTCTGAATCCGGGCCGCAAATGGGGCTACGCAGTATTTGGCCGGGTGGTGGAAGGAACAGAGGTACTGGACAAAATCGCCGCTGTGGAAACCCAGGTACATCCGACCTGGGGCTGGCCGGATGTACCTGTAGAACCGGTGGTTCTGCTAAAGGCCACCTTGCTTCCCCAGCAGTTCTAATCAATCAGGCTATTTTTCCCGCTGCTGACGAATCAGCTCGTACGCCGCCTGTATATCCTGCGCCTTATTTTTAGCAATCTCCATGGCCTGTTTGGGCAGGCCCTTGGACACTAATTTGTCAGGATGGTGTTCAGCCATTAACTTCCGATAGGCTTTTTTAATCTGCGCCATGTCGTCCTGCTTACTTACCCCCAAAATTTTGTAAGCATCATCTAAACTGTTGGCATCGGTGTAAGTCTGCCTCCCTGTTTGTCCGCTGTGAGTGCGTCTGTGGTGACTGCGCGTTCTGAAACGCAGTTCCGCTTCGTACACCGACAATAAATACAGCAACTCATGCTTACGGAAGCCCAGGTGACTGGCAGCGCTTTCCAACACCTTTTGTTCCGCAGCATCGAGGCTGCCATCGGCATAAGCGGCCTGAATCAGGATTTCCAGAAACACCTGCATAATATCCCGGCGTCCGTGGCAGGACTCACGGAACTCGAGCAGAATGTCTTTCAGTGGGAAATCCGCCGCCTTGCCCTCACGAAAGGCCTGTTGTGCTTCTCGGCGGGTATCACCAGTCAGCCCCATCTGATCCATCAGGCTGGTCGCCATCCTGATTTCTTCGTTGGTGACCTGGCCACTGGCTTTCGCAACATGCCCCATACAAGCAAACAGCGCATGGAAAAAAATGGCCTGGCGTTTGAAGTCATCGCCTTGTCCGAAGAAGCGCCCAAACCCGCCCATCTGGTCAAAATTCTGGCTATAACCTTTGTCAAACAAATGGCCAACAATAAAGCCGAGAATAGCGCCGGGGATCCTGCCAAACATAAAGCCAAAAAACGTACCTAGCAGTTTTCCCCATATGGGCATGAAGCGTATCCTTGTAGAAAGTAGTCAAGCTAACGGTTGCGCGGCTAAATATAACGAATCGGAACTAGCAAATGAAGATAGCAAGTCCCTAAGTGACATAATCCGCCAATAAAAATCGACATACCGTTGCTCCACTGCCGCAGAAAAAATCGCAATTTCACCCTGCTTTTCTGTAACTCTGCTGGTAAAACTGGTCGAAACCCTTAAAATCTGGCCACTAGCCAATAGTCACTGTTTATTCAATCAAAGGGACTTCCCACCACCTATGAGAATGAAGCGCCTGTCTTTTGCCATTTTCTGGCTGTTCAGCTCGGCCGCAGCGGCGCAACAAACTGAATGTCCAGTTCCTTTGATGCCACAACTGCCACAAGCCAACTTGAGCAACCCAGGCGATATCCATGTAAAGGCAGCCAAAACACAAATACAGCAGGACACTCTCGCGCAATTTAGCGGTAACGTCGAAATCGTCAGTGAGCAAGGGCATATTCAAGCCCAGCGCGCAGAAATCAATAAAGCGGACAAAACTCTGCATGCAGACGGCAATATCCGCTTTTTGGATCAGCAAATTCAGGTAAACAGTGAACAGATTGATTTGGATTTGGCTTCAGGCCAATTGCGTCTGGACAGTACCGAATATCAAATGCTGGGCTTTGCAGGTCGTGGAAGAGCTGACAGTATCCAGCTAGACAATGAAGAAGGGTTAGCACTTAAAGACGTCAGCTTTACGACCTGTCCGGAAGGTAGTGAGGACTGGCAGATTCGTGCCAGTAGTTTGGAACTGAGTCCAAATGACAATTGGGGCACAGCACGCAATACCCGTTTTTATCTGGGCGGTGTGCCGGTTTTTTACCTGCCGTACTTTAAGTTCCCTGTGACAGACGAACGTCAAACGGGCTTATTGTTCCCTAAAATGTCTACATCAGACAAAGTGGGGGTGAGCTATGAGCAACCCTTTTATTGGAACATTGCGCCTAATTATGACGCGACCATCAGCCCTCGTGTGATGACCGACCGTGGTGTACAACTAAAAACAGAGTTTCGTTATCTGACCGAAGAACATCAGGGTCAGGTTGATGTGGAATATCTGCCTGACGATCGACGCTATGATTTGGATAAGTCTCGCTACTTCTATCGTTTCCTGCACCAGGGCAAGCTGTCTGAAAACTGGCAAGTAAGCGCAGAGATAAACGGCCTGAGTGATGACAACTACTTTGTTGATTTAGGCTCTGATTACTTTAACCGGGGGGATACGCATATGTATCAAACCCTGGCGGTAAACTACTACTCCGAGCCCTTGGACTTTTCTGCTGAGGTGCGAGACTTTGAAATCATCGGTGACCACCCAAGTGCCTACCGGGCCGTGCCCGAACTTAAACTGAACTACCGCCAACCGTTATCAGAATATCTGAACTTCAGGGTGCGTTCAGAGCTGGCGCATTTTGAAGACGGGCGTGACGATACGCCTTCGGCGACTCGTTTACACATGATGCCGACTTTGAGTGTACCGCTGCAAAATGCCTGGGGCGAGTTGCTGACCGAAGCCAGCTTATTGCAAACCTGGTACAAGCAGGATTTACCAGAAGGCTCAGCATTGCAGGAAAATGTCAGTCGCACTCTGGGACAAGGGCGGATTTATGGTGCCATCAATTTCGAACGCGAAACGGAACTCTTTGGCAGCAACATGACTCAGACACTGGAACCAAAGTTTCAGTATTTGTATACCAGCTACGAAAATCAGGATGGCATAGGGCTGTACGATAGTAACCGCTTACTCAATGACTATACAGGGTTGTTCAGGGGGCAGGAGTTTGTCGGCCTGGATCGCATCAGCGACTCCAACCACTTAACGATTGGGGTTACTACCCGACTGCTGGATAAAAACCATCAGGAGAGATTCAAACTCAGTCTTGGGCAGATATTTTACTTCAACAATACCAAGCTGAAGGAATACAGTCGGGAAGATGACCGTTCAGCCTTGGCCGCTGAATTGGATTGGCGTCTAAGTAGTAAATGGGTGGCGCGTTCAGCACTGCAATTGTCTTCTTCCAATCAAAAAGTGGAGCGTAGCAATCTGACGTTGGACTATCAGATGAGTGCTGACAAATTAGTACAAATCAGCCATCGCTACGTCAGGGACATTTCTGGAGAAGAAATTAACCAGTTGGGTGTTACTGCCAGTTGGCCGCTCAGTCAGAATTGGCACTGGGTTGGCCGTTGGTACAAGGATCTACATGGCAAGCGTACCATCGAAAGCTTCACTGGCTTACAATATGAATCATGCTGTTGGGCCTTACAGTTCGGTAGTATGCGCTACTTGAGTAACCGCTTTGATGCCGCTGGTGGTCAAAGTACTGAAGAGTTTGATACCACTATCTTGCTCGAATTCGTATTTAAAGGGGTTGGCAGTAAGAAGAGTTCGCGTACCCTGTTAGACGAAGGGCTGTTTGGCTACAGACAACCGTATTTTTTGAATAATTAATGATGAAAACTATGAAAATAAAAGCAGTATTGTGTTCCGCGCTGATGCTGGCAAGCATGGGCATTCATGCTAAACAGGTCGAACTGGATAAGGTTGCCGTGATTGTTGACCAGGGCGTGGTTCTTGAGAGTGAGATCCAGGAACTCGTTTCGTCGGTCAAAAAGAACGCCGTAACTTCAGGTCAGGAATTACCTTCCGATGCGGCACTTCGCACCCAGGCCACTGAACGTCTGATTCTGACCAATCTGCAAATGCAAATGGCTGAACGTATGGGGATCCAAATCAGTGACCCTCAGTTGGAGCAGACCATCGCCAATATCGCCCGTCAGGAAGGGGTCACTCTCGATACTCTGCGGGAAAAGCTGGCCGAGGAAGGGGTGAGCTACGACAGCTACCGCGAAGAAATTCGCCGTGAGTTGATCACTGGTGAAGTACGCCGCGCCAACGTCCGCCGCCGCATCTACATCACCCCGCAGGAAATCGATAGCCTGGTGAAACTGATTGAACAACAAGGTCAGCAACAGGCCGAATATCACCTGGGGCATATTTTGGTTGGTTTTCCACCTGAACCAACACCAGAAGATGTAGACGCTACTCGTGCCCGCGCTGACAAGGTTTTGGAACTGCTCAACAACGGTTCCGACTTTGCCAAGATTGCTATCGCCTCCTCTTCCGGCGCGAAGGCACTTGATGGTGGTGACATGGGTTGGATGAATATCAACGCCATGCCAACGCTGTTCGCCGAAGCCGTACAAGGTAAAAAACAGAATGAACTGATCGGCCCTATTCGTAGTGGTGCCGGCTTCCACATTCTGAAGATTATTGATTTGCGCGGCGTTCAAACGGTAGAAATCACAGAAGTAAATGCACGTCATATTCTGATCAAACCTTCGGTGATTCTAAGCGAGGAAAAAGCCGAACAGATGCTGAAAGATTTCCGTGCCCAGGTACTGGCAGGTGAAGCTGATTTCGCCGCCTTAGCCAAGCAACACTCAGCCGATCCCGGTTCAGCCTTAAAAGGTGGCGAGTTGGGCTGGGCAGACCCCGAAATCTACGTACCAGAATTCCGCGACACCTTAAATGTGCTTGCTAAAGACGAGATCAGCCAACCATTCAGAACCGTTCACGGCTGGCACTTGGCGCAGTTACTGGATAAACGCACCGGTGATGCCACTGACAAAGTTCAGCAGGAAAAGGCCTACCAGTTGCTGTTTAACCGCAAGTTTGCCGAGGAAACAGATAACTGGTTAAGAGAGATGCGCGACGAAGCCTATATCGAGGTTTTGGAGTAAGTCCTTGAGTCAACGTTCAGTCAGAATAGCCATCACGCCGGGCGAACCTGCCGGTATCGGCCCGGATTTGGTCATAAATTTACTGCAGCAACAATGGGATGCGCAGTTAGTTTTATTTGCCTGCGGTAACATGCTGAAACAGCGTGCAGCATTGTTAGGGCTTCCCCTGGAGTTACAGCCCTATTCCACCGACAATCACAGAGTCTTAGGACCAGGTCAAGCTTACCTGGTCGATATTCCCGCTGAAGCCCAGGTGGTGCCCGGAGAGCTAAATAGCGTTAATGGCCACTACGTAGTTGAAACACTACGTCAGGCCAGTGAGAAGAATATCAGCGGTGAATTTGATGCTGTGGTGACTGGCCCAGTACACAAAGGCATCATTAATCAAGCTGGGATTTCCTTCAGTGGCCATACGGAATACTTTGCGCAGCAGGCAAATACCCCGGATGTGGTTATGATGCTGGCCACCGAGGGATTGAGAGTGGTGTTAGCGACAACTCACATTCCCCTGGCTTATGTGTCAAAAGCCATTACCCGCGAACGACTGCATAAAGTCATTCATATAGTAAATACGGACCTGAAACTGAAGTTTGGCATCGCCAAGCCGAAAATATTTGTTTGCGGCCTGAATCCGCACGCCGGGGAAGGCGGCCACATTGGCCGCGAAGAGCTGGACGTCATCATACCGGCCCTTGATGAGTTAAGAGCCGAAGGGCTTGATTTACAGGGGCCCTTGCCGGCCGATACGATTTTCCAGCCCAAATACCTACAGCAAGCTGATGCAGTACTTGCCATGTATCACGATCAAGGTTTACCCGTACTCAAGTATAAGGGCTTTGGAGCGTCCGTTAATATTACCTTAGGCCTGCCTTTTATCCGAACCTCGGTAGACCATGGCACAGCCTTGGATCTGGCTGGCACCTCACAAGCCGATGTTGGCAGCTTCTCTGTGGCATTACACAGAGCCATAGAATTAGCAGGTATTCGCAAATGAGTAAGCAACATTTAGGGCACACCGCCCGCAAGCGTTTTGGTCAGAACTTCCTGCACGATCAATATATTATTTCTCAGATTGTCAGCGCAATTGCCCCAAAGTCGGGCCAAAATCTGGTGGAGATAGGTCCTGGCCTTGGTGCCATTACCGAACCTGTCTGTGAGTTGGTAGATAAACTAACTGTAGTTGAGCTTGACCGAGACTTGGCAGCCAGGCTGCGCACCCATCCTTTCATCGCCAGCAAATTGAATATCATTGAAAGTGATGCCCTGCGTTATGATTTTACGCAATTACTTGAGGACGGTAATCCACTGAGAATCTTTGGTAACTTGCCGTACAACATTTCCACCCCGCTGATGTTCCATTTATTCAGCTTCGCAGACAAAGTGCAGGACATGCACTTCATGTTACAAAAAGAAGTGGTGAAGCGCTTAGCTGCATCACCAGGTGGTAAAGATTATGGACGTCTGTCGGTTATGGCGCAGTATCATTGTCAGGTAATTCCAGTATTGGAAGTACCGCCAGGTGCGTTTAAACCGGCACCTAAGGTCGACTCTGCGGTTGTCAGACTGGTTCCGCACAAAGTGAAACCAGTGCAAGTAAATCGTCTGGAAGATTTGAATCGTGTCTGCGCGCTGGCTTTCAATCAACGTCGCAAAACTATCCGCAATAGCTTACGCGAACTGATTGACGAGCAAACCTTTGAGACACTTGGTCTCAAGCCCGATTTACGCGCAGAGAATCTAAGTCTGGAAGATTTTGCAGCACTGGCGAATCACATCAAGCCAGAAGACAAAGCATGAAAACACCTATAGTTGTTGAAGTTCAAACCGAGTACCTGGTAGACAGTTCACATCCGGCAGGGAATAAGTTTGCTTTCGCCTACCATATCAGCATTACCAATCAGAGTAATGAACCCGTCCAACTGCTCAACCGTTATTGGTTGATCTCCGATGCCAATGGCAAGACTACTGAAGTATCAGGCGCTGGCGTGGTGGGTAAACAACCCATTATTCAGGTTGGAGAGACTTACCAATATAGCAGTGGTGCCTTGCTCGATACACCGGTAGGCAGTATGCAAGGCTATTACGAGATGCAGCGCCCCTGCGGGGAGCGCTTTCAGGCGCCAATAGCCATCTTCCGGCTGGCGGTACTGAACCTGATCAATTGAATATGACTACTTTTGTTGTCGGCGACATTCAGGCTTGCCTTACCCCTCTTATCTCTCTGCTGGAAAAATCCGGATTCAGCTCGAAGACTGACCGGCTGTGGGCCGTTGGTGATCTTATCGGAAGAGGACCACAAGCGCTGGAAACTATGCAATTTTTGTATGGCATGGGTGATAGCTTCGACAGCGTCTTGGGTAATCATGATCTGCATTTCTTAGCGGTTTATGCCGGTATCAAACGAGATAAACCGTCAGATGGCTTCCAAGCACTACTCGCGTCACCCAACATCAAACAATTGGTAGACTGGTTACGCCAACGCCCCTTGGCCGTATTACTGGATGAGCATACATTGCTGTCGCATGCGGGTTTATATCCAGGATGGCAATTTGCCGACGCCTTGTATTGGGCAAACCAAGTATCCAACGCCCTTTGCTCCGATAAGTGGCAGGATCTACTTAGGAACATGTACGGAAGCGAACCCAAAGCCTGGGATGAATGCATCAGTCACGAAGAAAGACTGATCTTCACAATCAATTGTCTGACTCGCATGCGTTTTGTCAGCAACAATGGTCAGTTGGATCTGCAAACTAAAAGCGGCTTAACCTCAACATCTGCTAATCAGTATCCCTGGTTTACACATCCCTCCTTGCAGCTATTACCAGCACAGAAGGTGCTATTCGGCCACTGGGCTGCCTTAGAAGGTTACACAGGCCATAAGCAATGCCTGGCCCTTGATACCGGCTATATATGGGGAGGTGAATTGAGTTTATACGCCCTTGAAACAGAAATTTTTTATCGCGTAGATCAGCAGTAGGGCGATTATCTGCTGCCCTTCAGGTTAAATCTTTTGCGTCGATACAATAAGTTGCCTTATTGTTAAGCCTGTCACAAAAAATAAAAACAACCGTTCTGTCGGTTTTTGGTGAAGTAGGACTGCAAATTTGCAACAATCTTGCGATATCAAGCCGTTTGTATGGAGATCCGTATGAATCTTACCGTAGCCATGCGTGTTATAGGTGGTTTTGCCATCATTACCTTGCTGCTATTTATTGTCAGCATTTCCTCTCTTGTTAACCTGAGTGATGTGGATAGTGCCACCGAAGAAGTTAACACCTTGGCGCTACCAACCCTACAGGGCAGCAGCGCGCTAAAAGTATCCTTCGTCAATATGGGTAGGATCACTTTCGAAGCCTATTACGAAACAGAATTAAGTGGGTTGGACGATGCATTGCAACGTTTTTCCAGCAGTCGTAAAAACTTTGAAGCCGAGCTTAAGCAGTTGAAGCAATCCGTTAGCACGCAGGCCGAGCTGGAAGCCACCCTCGCTCGGGTGGAGAAGGTTTACGGTGAATACAACGGCTTTGTTACGCAAATGTTCGATAACCGTCGGGCAGACCTGCAACTGAGTCAGACATTGACCAGTCAGATGTCTGATTTAGAAGATAATACTGATGATACCTCGACGTTACTGCTGGATTTCTCAGATTTAAGCCAAGCTCGCAACAATGGGCCGCTTGCCCAAGCCGCCAAGATTGGTGGGGAACTCGAAACAGGCCTGATGTCTCTGGTTACCGTCGGTAATCAGTACACTCGAACTCAGGATCTGACCAAAGCGGAAACCATAGGTAATGAACTAAAACTACTCCTAGACAATGCCAAAGAAAGTGCCGATAAGATGGAGAAGGCGGCAGCCGGTCGCGATAACAGCGGCATGCTGGAAGAGATTATGGAGATGGTTAACAGTATCAGCGATACCATATCTTCAACAAAAGGGGTTCTGAATAATCAGGTTGAAAGGCTAAATCATCAAAATGAGGCAGTTCGGGCCTTACAGAGTTCTGAAGCTAATATCCAATCCGGCATTGCTGACTTAGATAAGCTACTTAAGCAGGCGAATGATATTACCAGCCGGGTGAAAGAAGACGTAGCCACGTCGGTAGCCAATGGCACCACCAGCACTTACGTTATCATGCTAATCTCTGCGGTTGTGGCGGCCGCCATCGCATTTTTCAGCGTGCGCGCTATTACCGTGCCGCTGAACAAAGTCAACGAAATGCTGCATGTGGTTTCTTCAGGTGACCTGACGCAAAAACTGGACGACAGCTCCAAAGACGAATTTGGTGAGCTGGCCAGAAACTGTAACAACCTGATAGACAGCCTGAAGGCACTTATCTCTGGCATCAGTTCCCGCGCAACCCAACTGGCTGCAGCCTCTGAAGAAACCTCAACGGTTACCTCACAAACCACCCGCTCTATTCAAGAACAAAAATCTCAAATCGCTCAGGTGGCAACTGCTACTACGCAGATGAACAGTACCTCTCAGTTGGTATCACAAAGTGCCGACGACACCCTAAAACAAATTCGCCACGCTGACGCTGAGGCCGAGAAGGTCAAAGTCATTTCCAATGAAAATAAAAACACCATTATGGTGTTGGCGCGTGAGGTGGAAAAGGCTGCAGAAGTTATCAATAAACTCCATCAGGATAGCGCCAGTATAGGTGGCATTCTGGATGTTATTCGCGGCGTTGCCGATCAGACCAACTTGCTTGCACTTAACGCGGCTATAGAAGCCGCCAGGGCCGGTGAACAAGGTCGAGGCTTTGCGGTGGTAGCAGACGAAGTTAGAACTCTTGCCAGCCGCACTCAGGAATCCACACAGGAAATCCACGCTATGATTGAAATGCTGCAGGTGGGTGCTGAGAAAGCAGTATCTGTAATGCAACAAGGTAAGCAGCAGGCGGAGCTATGCGTAACTCAGACTGAGAAAGCCACATCTGCACTGGATTTAATTACCAATGCGGTACACAAGGCCCACGATGTCTCGAGCCAAATAGAGCAATCAGCGCGTGAACAGTATCAGGTATCTCAGGAAATCAGTGAGAAGCTGGAAAATATCGTCGCCATTGCCGAAGAAACCGCGACAGGGGCAGAGCAAACCACAGACTCCAGCCATGAAGTGGCGCGTTTGGCAGATGAACTGCAAGGCTCCATCAGACAGTTCCGCGTCTGATCGACAAACAACCATAAAAAAACGCAGCCTAGGCTGCGTTTTTTATATCCAAGGATGGATGGTATGCCACGGTTACAGGGACGTAAATGAGTAGCGATATCCAAGGATGGATGGTATGTCGATGTTGTCAGGAACATTCATCGACGATATCCACGCTAGGCATGTGCGGTGGTCAGAATTAAACTCGCTCCAGCGTTCTGAATGTCATGGCATAGGCATTGGATTCATCAGGGGATACCTGCTGCACAGCCACTTCCTGCCAATCTGCCACCGCTTGGTAGTCTGGGAAGGTGGTATCACCGTCCACTACCAACTCAATATCTGTGATATAAAGTCTGTGGCATTGAGGAAGAAAATGCCGGTAAATAGCGCCGCCACCGATGATCATCAGTTCATCTTTAGCAGACTCCTGTGCAGCAGCTATAGCTTGCTCGGGAGACGTCACTACTGTCACGCCCTCTGGCTTGAAATCCTCAGCACGACTAATCACAATATTTAATCGCCCCGGTAAAGGACGACCGATAGACTCAAAGGTTTTACGCCCCATAACCACTGGCTTACCCAATGTCACCTGCTTAAAATGCTTCAGGTCCGCCGGCAAGTGCCAGGGCATCTGATTATCCTTGCCTATCACCCGCCCTTTAGCCATGGCAGCAATCATCGAGATCTGCATACTCGCTTTACCTTCTGTAGATGACTTCAGCACTGTCCTCGTCATCTTCATCCCAATCGTCGTCATCATCCCAGTCATCATCATCAAAATCATGAGTCTGCTGGTTACTTGGGGTGTCCCACTTAAATTCGGCTCTGACGGCTTCGCCCTCGTTTTCGTCCTCGGCAGGCAGTGTCTCAATATAGTTCATCACTTCCTGAGTCAGAGGTGCTGTACCCGAGGCACTGATGGCAGATATGCAATATACAGGGCCGTCCCATTCCATATCAGCAACGATACGCTGCTTGATTTCTTCGAGTTCTTCTTCCAACAGCAAGTCGGTCTTATTCAACACCAACCAACGAGGCTTGGCCGCTAATTTAGGGCTGTACTTCTCAAGCTCGGCGATGATGGCCAGTGCATTCTGAGCCGGATCAGAGCCATCAATAGGCATGATATCCACCAGATGTAATAGCACCCGGCAACGCTCTAAGTGTTTAAGGAAGCGAATTCCCAGTCCAGCACCGTCAGCAGCGCCTTCGATCAATCCCGGGATATCGGCAATCACGAAGCTGCGATTGCTGTCGACCCGTACCACCCCCAGGTTAGGCACTAGCGTGGTAAAAGGATAATCAGCCACTTTAGGCTTAGCGGCTGACACAGCACGGATAAAGGTCGATTTACCGGCATTCGGCAAGCCCAGCATGCCGACATCAGCCAACAGCATCAACTCCAGCTTGAGATTACGAATGTCGCCAGGCGTACCATTGGTTTGCTGCCTTGGCGCGCGGTTGGTGCTGCTTTTAAACCTGGCGTTGCCCAAACCATGGAAGCCACCTTTGGCCACCATCAAGCGTTTACCATTGCGGGTCAAATCCCCCAGCACTTCGCCAGTATCCACATCTGTCGCCCTGGTTCCGACCGGAACACGCAGTTCCAGATCCGAACCACCACGACCGGTACAATTACCACCAGAACCATTCTGGCCGCGCTCCGCGCGGTGAATACGTTCAAAACGGTAGTCAATCAGGGTATTGAGGTTTTCATCAGCGACCAGATAGACACTGCCGCCGTCGCCGCCGTCACCGCCATCCGGACCACCGAATGGAATATATTTTTCCCGGCGGAAACCGACCACGCCATTGCCACCGTCTCCGGCTTCAACTCGAATCTCGGCTTCATCTACGAATTTCATTATCAAACCTCATGAGGACCATATGAATACTTTAGCAGAAAGGTGCCATCCTAAATGAGAAGACACCTGAAGTGCATAAGGCCGGTGTCTATGTGCAGAAAATGCACAACACCGCCCCTTTTTGCCATATAAAAAAGCCCCGCATGGCGGGGCTTTTAGTACATAAGAATAGGTGCTTACTCAGCAACGATGCTCACATACTTACGGTTCTGAGGACCTTTCACTTCGAACTGAACTTTACCGTCAGACAAAGCGAACAAGGTGTGGTCCTTGCCCAAACCTACGTTGTTACCAGCGTGGAATTTAGTACCACGCTGACGAACGATAATGCTGCCAGCTAATACTGACTCACCGCCAAAGCGCTTTACACCCAGGCGTTTGCTTTCTGAATCACGACCGTTACGGGTACTACCACCCGCCTTCTTGTGTGCCATCTTTCAGTACTCCTCTTAGGCGCTGATGCTGGTGATTTTCACTTCAGTGAACCACTGACGGTGGCCCATCTGCTTACGTGAATGCTTACGGCGACGGAACTTAACAATCTTAATCTTTTCGCCACGACCGTGGGTTACCACTTCTGCCGTTACTTTGCCACCGTCAACGAAAGGCGTGCCGATCTTAACATCGTCACCGTTGCTAACCATCAGGACACTGTCGAATTCAACAGATTCACCTGGTGCAACTTCAATCTTTTCGAGACGAACGGTTTGGCCTTCAGCCACACGGTGTTGTTTACCACCACTTTGGAAAACCGCGTACATACTTAACTCCGCTCTTTGCGCCCGCAGGACGCCAACAATTCTAAAACAGGGCGCGAATTGTACGTGAAGTGTGCAGGCATCGCAAGAGCAAATTCCCAGAAATTTAGCCCCTTTAGTGGGTTATATTTCTGATTGTATGGCAATAACCTGAACTCACTGGAACCAGGGGGCAATTTCTGCAAAAATGCCGCCAGTCTCCAGTCGACGTACCCTAGAGAAAATGAACAACCAGCAAATTCGTACACTTGCAGAACAAGACATGCAAGCGGTCAACCAACTGATTCAGCAGCAGGTAAGCTCAGATGTGGCCCTGATCAACCAGTTGGGTTTTTACATTGTAAACAGCGGTGGCAAGCGTATTCGCCCACTGATTACGGTGCTGGCTGCGCGCGCGCTGGGTATTCAAAGCCAGGATCATCATACCTTGGCCGCCATCATCGAATTCATTCACACCGCCACCTTGCTACACGATGACGTGGTGGACGAGTCTACCATGCGCAGAGGTCGCGAAACAGCCAATGAGCTGTTTGGCAACCAGGCCAGCGTACTGGTGGGTGATTTTCTGTACACCCGGTCATTCCAAATGATGGTCAGCCTCAAGCGTATGCGGGTGATGGAAATACTCTCGGATGCCACTAACGTTATAGCTGAAGGTGAGGTTTTGCAGTTGATGAATTGCAATGATCCTGACACCACAGAAAACAGCTACATGCAGGTTATTTACAGTAAAACTGCACGCTTGTTTGAAGCCGCAACGCAATTAGCCGCGGTGCTAACTGACCAGTCGGCGGCCATTGAGCAGGCAATGCAGGACTATGGAAAATACCTCGGCACGGCCTTCCAACTGATCGACGATGTGATGGATTACAGTGCCGACAGCGACGCCATGGGTAAAAATGTCGGAGACGACCTGGCAGAAGGCAAACCTACACTGCCCTTGCTTTATGCTATGTGGCACGGCACACCACAGCAGGCAGAGCTGATTCGAGGCGCAATTGAGAATGCCAACGGCTTGCCCCACTTAGCCGAAATACAACAAGCTATGCAGCAAACCGGTGCCCTGACATACACCAAAGACAAAGCAAGACAGGCCGCTCAGCAGGCAATACAGGCCATATCTTGCATCCCGGAGACAGAGTTCAAGCAGGCGTTAATCGCACTCGCCAATCAGTCTGTTGAACGACTGGCATAGACTTAGGCGTGTTGACTTTAATGACGCGATTAAAAGCACCATAACCAGGTTAAAAAACAGGCAACAATTAAACATCACTGCTAACGTTTTACTTCCGCATCTGAACAAACAGGATGTCGAAGATGAAACACGCCTTAGCATTACCGATTAAATTAGACAGCACCTCAAATGGTGAGTTTTGTCCCCCGATATTGAGTGAGCGTGAGGCACAGATTAATCACCTGGCTGACCAGCGCATTCAAGCTCACAGTAACAAGCTGGGTCTAAGTCGTCGGGATTTTATGCTATCAAGCAGTGCCGCGGCCCTGATGTTGCTTTGCGCCAATGAAGTGAATGCAAAGGAGAACCTGCGGGGAGGTTTCTATGCGCTGGAAAGTGATAGTGCTTATGAAGCACAACTTGCTGACTCAGTGCTTAGTGGCAACGAATTTATCTTTGATATTCAGGGACATTTCGTTGACCCCAATGGTCGTTGGTTAAATCAGTTACCACAAGGCAGCCAGCCTTTTTCCAGCATGCCAAATGCAGACTGCCCCCTGGCATCACAGCCTGGAGACCGAAGCTATTTACAGTGCCTGGGCCCCAAGCAATTCATTAAAGACGTATTTATGGATAGCGACACCGACATGATGGTGTTGTCTTTTGTACCTTCTTTGCGTCAAAGCGAGCCGTTAACTATTGAAGAAGCCGATGCGACCCGGCGTATTGTAGATGAGCTGGAAGGACACCACCGACTACTGCTACATGGCAGAGTCAACCCCAATCAGGATGGCGACCTACAAGGGATGGATGAGTTAGCAGAAAAATGGCAGGTAAGCGCCTGGAAAACCTATACCCAATGGGGTCCGGACGGTAACGGTTTTTTCCTGCACGATGAAATAGGTACTGCATTTATTGAAAAAGCTCGCGCATTAGGGATTAAAAATATCTGCATTCATAAAGGTATCC
The DNA here is from genome assembly GCF_018531185.1 of Bowmanella yangjiangensis. Taxonomy (NCBI): domain Bacteria; kingdom Pseudomonadati; phylum Pseudomonadota; class Gammaproteobacteria; order Alteromonadales; family Alteromonadaceae; genus Bowmanella; species Bowmanella yangjiangensis. The sequence continues at coordinate 506,939 of NZ_JAHDJU010000001.1, read as the reverse complement.
CTTTTGGCTCTCAGTCTTACCAACACAGCCTGTGCACAGACATTGGCATAGTGGCAAAGCGCTATCCCGATGTTAACTTCATCATCTACCATTCGGGGTTTGACCCGGCGGTAGAAGAACGCGCTTATGTCAGCGGCAGTCATAGAGCCGGTGTGGATAGCCTGATACGTTCCCTGCAAGAAAACCAGGTCGACCCCAATTCCAATGTGTATGCCGAGCTTGGCTCCACCTGGCGCTTTGTTATGCGCCATCCTGAACAAGCCGCGCATTTGCTTGGCAAACTACTTCGCTATGTTGGTGAAAACAACGTGCTGTGGGGTACCGATTCCATTTGGTATGGTTCACCTCAGGATCAAATCCAGGCCTTTCGAGCCTTCCAAATCAGCGAGCTGTTCCAGCAGCAATATGGTTACCCTGCCCTAACGCAGGCATTGAAAACTAAGGTGCTGGGTTTAAATGCTTGTAAGCCTTACCAGATCTCGGCTGAAGAAATCGCTAAGGTAACCCGCCGCGATAAACTCGCGACTGCCAAAGAAAATTACCGTAATCACCCGAACCCGCATTTTCAGACCTATGGTCCAAAGAACCGCAGGGAATTTCTTAATTTGATGCGTTGGCAAAGTGTATAGAAAACCTTGTCGCCAAACTTGGGGAAGTGCCGAAAATGCACGGAGCAACTTTTCGGCCCGTCCATCCCTGAACATCGCCACTCTTTTTGCATCCCTGCAATCGCGGCATACGACCACCAGGGATGGTGGAAGTGCCGAAAATGCACGGAGCAACTTTTCGGCCCGTCCATCCTTGGACATCGCCGCTCTTTTGCATCCCTGCAATCGCGGCATACCGTCCATCCTTGGACATAAAAAAACCGCCATTCGGCGGTTTTTTAGAATCACTAGCGATTAGGCTTTGTTAACAAAGTCTTCGCCTAACTGGATATCACCACGCAGGCCACCCAACATATCGTCTTTGGCTTTCTGTTCAAATGCACTCAGCTTGCCGTAAGACAGGATCTCTTCCACGCCGTTGGGACCTAAGCGAACAGGGTGAGCGAAGAAACGCGCATCGTCGCTGTTAGTTTCAACATAGGTGTACTCCACCACATTTTCACCACGCATCGCAGCAACCAAAGACAAGCAGAAACGTGCCGCTGCCTGGCCCATAGACAAGGTTGCACTACCGCCACCCGCTTTAGCTTCTACTACTTCGGTACCTGCGTTCTGAATACGGTGCGTGAGGCTAGCCACTTCTTCGTCACTAAACTCTACGCCTTCAACCTGAGACAGCAGAGGCAGAATAGTGGTACCTGAGTGTCCGCCAATCACAGGAACGTGTACATTAGCTGGGTTCAAGCCTCTTAATTCGGCAACGAAGGTTTCTGCACGAATCACATCCAGAGTAGTGACACCAAACAATTTGGTCTTGTCGTACACGCCTTTGGCTTTCAGCGCTTCAGCAGCGATGGCTACCGTGGTGTTAACCGGGTTAGTGATAATTCCAATACAGGCTTTAGGACATGTGTCGGCGATAGCATCAACCAGATTACGCACGATGCCAGCGTTGATATTGAACAGGTCAGAACGATCCATACCAGGTTTACGTGGCACGCCGGCCGGGATCAACACGATGTCACAACCTTCTAGCGCTGTGTTCAAATCGTCCTTACCAAAACCTTTTACTTTCACATCGGTGGGGATATGGCTCAAATCAACAGCTACACCAGGGACTACTGGCGCAACGTCATACAAGGATATTTCAGAGCCTGCTGGCAACTGAGTCTTGAGCAACAGTGACAATGCCTGGCCGATACCGCCGGCTGCACCTAATACGGCTACTTTCATGTTTATCTCCTGTGAATGTGAGTTATTTCATCGACTGACGCCAAGGTCAGTGAACAATATCGATTAATTCAGCCCACCGGCAATCCCGGACACCGTCAGAGCTGACACCCAGGCTGAACGACGGAAAACATTGGGGGCAGAGTCTACTTTGTGGCCGGAGGCTTAGCAAGTGAACTGCGGACACCGATTGATACGTAGCAATGCCTGATAACACAGCATATGCCACAGCCTTCTCTGACGCCAACCAAGCAGTTGATAACGCAACACCAACTGCAACAGACTGACTCACCGGACGTTTTACACAGGCTTAACGGCAGTTTAGCCATTTTGCGTATTCGAGTTTCAAGCCACTAAGAATTGCATGGAGGATCTTCAGTCTTCCAATAACTCAATAATTCCACCGCTTGTCGAGCAACTAGAATAAGACCAAAGTATAAAAACATTGATTCATGTGGACTGGAAGGTAAAGTAACGGCTAATTTGATAGTCGAGCATCGAAGAGCGGAGCCCATGGCAGGAAAACAAGACGAACTAATCAAGTCATTCAAAGACATTCTGAAAACGGAAAACTTTGGCTCGCAAGGTGAAATTGTCGACGCATTAAAAGACCAGGGATTTGACAATATTAGTCAGTCCAAAGTCTCTCGTATGTTAAGCAAGTTTGGTGCAGTGCGGACCCGCAATGCGCTGGGAGAAATGGTCTACTGCTTACCGCCTGAACTGGGTATGCCAACAGCAAAAAGTCCGTTGAAGCAGTTGGTGTTAGACATCGTACACAACAATGTGATGGTGATTATTCGCACCAGCCCTGGCGCAGCACAGTTAATTGCCAGACTGCTGGACTCTTTAAGCCAGGCTGATGGTGTATTGGGTACCATCGCCGGTGACGATACCATTTTCATTGCGCCAGCTGATGTCAGCCGAATCGATGAAACCCTAAAACGGGTGGAAGCGCTGTTTGAAAATGTCTAAATGACACCACAAAGGCATATAGCCTGGTTAGGTTGCAGACAAAAAAGGCCGGTTTATACCGGCCTTTTTTATAAATTTTTATTTAAATTGCAGTTCTAACCAAACCATTCGATGGTCGGATGAACTTTTTCTGTCTTTTACCAGACGGAATAGCTCATCGGCTGGTGCCGGCCAGAACACACCACCATCAGTCACATCCCAACCATTAACGGATGGCAGTACATAGTCAGCTCGCATCCGCCAGCCTGCGGTATGGGTATCGCCTAGTGGATTATCAGAACTGTGTATTTTACCGCCCTCGCTGCGCGGCACAAAACCAGCGTTAACCTTGTCGTGGGTAATTAGCCCAACGATGGCATCGCGCAGCGAGTCACCTTCCACCATGGATGAATTAAGGTCCCCCACTACCACAAATGTATTACCGCGAAAGCCACCCTTGCGGCCTTGATCATCGTACAAATAAGCAGATTGGGTGCCTCCAGACAGGTAATCTACCCAAAACCTGACTTCATCATGATTGCGTTTACCGTTTCTGTCTTCCGGGCCGTCGAACACAGGCGGCGTAGGGTGGCTAGCAAGCACATGAACCGTTTTTCCGTTTACCAGCACAGGGATGTCCCAGTGAGACTTAGACGATAGCCTCAGCACTTGCTGAGCATCCTCAGAGTACCAAGCCTGTCCATCCGCCTTAATTACCTGGGTCATCAAGTTACCCGGCATATCTTTCCACAAAAAACGCTGAAAAGTGCGCACATTGTTATTGTCGATAGGATAACGACTAAGCAGTGCCATGCCGTATTGCCCTGGATATTTGCCAAAGCCAAAGGCATCACCCTTTGTGCCAGAGGCAACCCCATCACCATCTAAATCCACGCCAGAGTCCACCCCGGTGTTCACTGGCGCCAGATAATAATAGGGATATTCAATAGGCTCAGCGCCACCCTGAGATTTACTCAGATAATGTTGAATAAAGGCTTCAACCCCTTTTTTCGGATCAGCATCATAATCAAATTCATTGAGAAGAATGATATCCGGTCTGACCCGCTGAATAATCTCGGCAGTATTTTTAATCTGCGGATGCTGACCACTTTTCAGGTGCTCAAAAAGCTCCTGACCACTTACGGGTTGACCGCGTTCAACATAATTGTCAGCTTCCATACTGACATTGAACGTTGCTACACGTATATCGGCCGAAACCAAAGAAGTTGTTGTCATGGCGAAAAGTAACGCTATCTGTTTAATCATATGGTTATTTCCATCGGTATTGTCAGCTTTTATTCCAATATTTACGATGTATTGATACTGAAAAAGCCGGCACAAGGCCGGCTTTGTATTTTGCGATGATTTTACATCTTCTTAGAAGCTGTATTTCACACCGATACGTACTTCCCACAGAGAACCAGGGTTGAATACTGACTCGCTGGCTGGCTCAGGGTTTACGCCGTTGATAGTGTAAGAACCATCATCGTTCATCTCTGCATCAACAACAGACGCAGCGTTAAATGGTCCGCGACGCTGAATACCCCAATCACTGTTCAGCAAATTACCTACGTTTTTAATAACCAGGAATGCATTTGCACGATGATCAGCGGTAAAAGCAGGTAATTCTTGGTCGAAACGCAAGTCGAATCTGGTATACCAGCTAGATTCGCCAGCGTTACGTGGAACAATTTGTCCACGGTACTTCTCAAGACCTTCCTGTGCGATAAATGCATCAAATTCAGCTTGTACTTCCGCAGAGGCAAATGTCACATCATTTCCGTACTGGTCCATGGTTGGGATGTACAGAAGTGAGCGATAATCTGCCAGGTCAGAACCCGCCTCAAAGTTATCAAAGGTATAAGAGAAGTTACGACCCGCCTTTCTGTTACCAAACAACGAGATTGTCGTGTTATAGCCATCGATGAATTCGGCGGTATAACGCAAACTTAAGGTAAAGTTGTGCGGAATCTCGTAGTTAGATGTAGCAATACCAGGGTTGTTCTGGTCTGAAACAGCGATGTTCGTATAGTTAGAATACGCCACTGAGCTGGTCATTGGGTTATAGTCTTCGGACTTGTTATAGGCATAACCTAATTGCACGTCCAGACCGAAATCGTATTCTTTCTTCATCGCCAACGAGATGGTTGTTGAACTACCGTCCTCAGGGGCGTTAGTCAACAGCAAATCACTGTAACGCGTGTTACGGGTTACATCACGACCATTATTCTGACCTAAAACCAACTTGTCATAAATGGGGCGGCCATCAATGGTGTCGCGGCCAGTATCAAAACTACTCAAATCAACGATAGTTGCTGAGTCACGCTTCTTGGTATACAGGAAGTCAGCGGAGAAGATGTAATCGTCCTCTGTCGCGTAGGTAACACCAACGTTGTACTTCCATTCTGACGGCATATCAAAGTCAGGATCTACCGCATTGGTAGAAGGCTCTGCACCCAAAGGCGGATTATTAGCTGTTACCTGGTCGTACATGGCTTTGATTGGGTCAAACACCGGACGCCCTGCACCAATTTTCTCTGCATCGAAAATATTAATGTCAGGACGATAGGTATCGATGTTGGTTATACCATCGTTGGAGTAGCTGTTGGACAACCAGACATTAGGGTTGCCACCAGAATACAGACCGATACCACCTCGTACTTCAAGGTTATCATCAATGGCCCAGTTAAAACCAAAGCGCGGCTGCAACAAATCCTTGCCATCAAAGGTGGCTTGATTAGTTACACCATAGCGCTGCTCAAACAAGGCGTTGTGCTTGGGCTTATCACTGCTGGAGATCCAGTCATAACGCAAACCAAAAATCAGAGTCAGGTCATCCAGCGTCCACTTATCCTGAATGTAAGCTGCATGCGTAGAATATGAGAAGGATGCAGCAGCGTCAGCGGGATTATTGGTAACGGCGGAGTTGTTATAGTAAACGTCATCCGCTATGCCCAGCTCATAATCATCCAAGCCACTGGCGCCACCGTTAGTATTACGGTTTCTGTCACCACCGAAGCGATATTCACCAATGGTGTGTTGCATGAACAGGTTAAAGATATCCAGATTTTCTTGTTCGTAACCACCAGTGATGGTGTGCTCATCCAAGTAATAAGTACCGGCAATCTTTAAAGTGGTATTTTCCCAATCCATTTCATTCGACTGACGTGAGTCATCTGGACCAAGGAAGATAGTCCCCCCATTTTCCAGAGAGCTGATTTGAATCTCACCAAAACCACTGTCGGCATCGGTAGAGCGCTGCTCATTAACCAGCTTAGTATGACCAATTCTTACTTCTGTCGAGAAATTGTCTGTCCAATCGGAATATACCGACATTACCACTGCATCAAGGGTTGCGCCTTTTTTGTAGAAGTGGTTAGACAGAGTCAGGTTCTGGCTGCTTTCATCTGACTGGTCAATTTCATAGCCGTCATTGTAGTTATAAACCAACGACGCCCGGTGACTGTCATTGATATTCCAGTCCATTTTCACCAGGAACTTTTCATCTTCAACCGGTGCAGAGCCTGGCAAGCCACCTGCATCATAGCCATATACATCTTTAGAGATTTGGATTGCACGGTTCACTTCATCCATTGTTACCGCACCGGTTTGCAGCGCTTCGTAACTGAATATCTGTGCACCTTCTAACTTTTCGTAAGAAGCAAAAATGAATAAGGTATCTTCAATCAGCGGGGCACCAACATTAAAGCCATAACGTTTAATGGTGTAGTCACCCAAATCAACTTTTTCATCTTCGATCTTATCTCCAGTAAGAGAATCACTGGTAAAGTCGAAGAAAACGCCGCCATGAATTTCGTTAGTACCTGACTTAGTTACGGCGTTAACATTACAGCCGGTAAATCCACCGTACTGAACGTCAAAAGGCGCAATCTCAACGGCAACCTGGTCGATAGCATCGAAAGAGAAAGGCATACGCACGGTAGGATAACCGTTGTAGTTCAGGCCAAAGCTGTCATTCATTCTGACGCCATCGATAGTCAGACTGCTGAAGCGAGGGTGGCTACCGCCACAGATAATTGACTCCGAACCATTGTCCTCGGAAATACTGATACGCGGGTCGATTCGTACCAAATCCTTAATATCACGGTCAGCGGAGGCCGCCTGTTCCAAGTCGGATAAACTGAATGTTGAACCTGGACTGGTATTGCCAAACTCAATGCTGCTAAGTTTTGCGCCCGTAACTGCGATGCGCTCCACAGATTGTTCTTGTTCCAGGGTCACATTAAGGGGCAGCGCTTCACCAAGCGTCAGATAAACATCACTGATTGCGGTATCCTGAAAGGTGTCAGAATCTACAGTAATGGTGTAAGGCCCACCAACACGTAAACCTTTTGCGGTAAACTGACCAGCGTCGTTAACAACAGCTGTCTTCACCGTACCAGAAGGGACATGGGTAATTTTAATAACAGTGCCCGGGGCAGGGTTACCTTGGGGTCCGACGACCTTTCCTGTAATACCGGATGAGGTTTCCTGAGCCATAACTCCGGCAGACATTCCCACTGACAGAGCCACAGCTAACGCAACGCGATTGAGCTTGGATTTCGTGAACATTGTGTTTTCCTAAGGTTTGTTGTGTGCAATTCACAGTTTAAGAGGCGATTATGACAACTTTGTTGTAGTAGACCTTGATGCAGAAAAGTCAAATTTCCCGCAGCACAGTCCGTACAAAAAACGCCCTACGCTTCAAATTCTCAGATGAAATTGTCCTTTCTCTGGTGAAAATAGGAAGGCCTCATAAAGATTCATAACTTCTTGTTCATATTTATTATAAAACAATAGGTTACGATGATTAAATAATTTTACCCGTTGAAACAAGTAAGATTAACTGGTGAAATGCATAGCATTACTCATCGGAGTTCTCTGAATACATGATGCTATCGGGCTTTAAGCTGTCAAAAACCAGCCTGGCGACTATCGCCACATTGCTGCTTGTGCTTATGTGGTTGATTGGGAACGGAAATGTAAATTCAGCCAAAGTTGAGTTTACACCTGTTATTGAACAGTTCTCGGAATGCCCAACCCAGGGCGGTAACCTAGGCGCCACGCTAATAGTTTTTGTCAATGCAGAGCCACTGGCTAAAAGCCTGGCCCAGACGCTTTGTCAGGATCCTGTTGTAATTAAACAGTTTGGCCAGGTCAGGGCCCTATGGAACCATAGTGAAGACCAGGTATTACAGTATGTCGGCAAAGGTATTGCAGATCTGACATTAGTGAAGGAAAACCTGATGACCGCCATCAGAGGCGAGTCAACCTATGGCTATCGCGTAGTTGCCGCTTATCCTGACTACTCTGCTTACCTCATATCCATGCGGGAAAAACCGCAGATTGACAAAGCATATTTACTAGGAAAACGCATCGGATTGCTGGATTACCCCACCAGTCGCTCAGGCCATATTATTCCCATCGGAATGTTTAAAGAGCTGAATCTGAGCCTGGACAGCCTGCAGATAACCTATGCCAATTCTCATACAGAGCTTCGAAATCTCCTGATTTCCGGAAAAGTGGATATCATCTCGTCCTATTGGCAACAAGACAGAGATGAAGCCATTTTGTCCAGAAACTACATTACCCCTATCGAGCAGCAAGTCAGCGGCAGTAAGTGGTATTTAAAGATGGAAACCAACAACATAGATCTGTTTTGTGCGGTACAGCGTACCTTGATTCAAATGGCTAAAGACGAAAATTCTGGTTACTTTAGTCGTTTAACACCAGAGCCAGATTGCCAGGTGAGTCCATGAGTAAACAAGCCGATGTGCGTTTGGCCAACAGTCTGCTGCTGTTTTTGATTAGTTTAATCATCCTCCAGATTATCTATTTTGTGGCGGCAAATCAGGCCCATCAACGTCAGGCCCAAACATTGTCGCTGGCCTTAGAAAAGCGCATTGCCCTGGATTTACCCTGGCTGAGATTACCGAATGATGTGATGAACAGTGTCGCTGACGAACAGTCGGTACGGCGTTATCTGGATCAGCTAAACCAACAAGCAGCCGAAAATGGCTATGCAATAAGAGCCTTAGCGCTCCAGGGTATTTCGGCAACAGAACCGGATGGCGATTTTACCAGCCAGGAACAAGCCAGAGAATTACATGTACCAGGCCAAACACTGTCACTTAAGTTGGGATTCAAGACCTTTACCCTGCTGGATGGTTTATCCGTTTATCCTCTGTTGGCAGCGTTGTTGTTTACACTTCTAGTGACCCGTCCCCGTGAACAAACCGGCCAGCAGGACGACACAGATAGGGAACCTGAAGCGTTGCCAGCCGTTCCCAAACTGGTTGTTAATCTGCGTGAGCGCACCTTATGTAACAGTCTGGATGACAAGCAGGTGCAATTGTCCAATAAGCCCTTCTGTTTTTATGTCGCTCTGCTGGAGTATTGCCTGCAACATGAAAACGCCGCACTGAACCATAACAAGAACATTCCTGACGAGTTGTTGGATCTTGCCAATCGTTATTTCTATCGCTTAATTGAATTGGGGCATACCATTCGCAAGCGTCCGGATTTCAGTACCAACCTGGATAAAATGCTCAGCGAAATTCGCGCTGCACTTGATGATGTGTTTCGTGATTGCCCTGAAGTAAAGGCCCCTTTTTATCCCCCAAAAGCACAGGGTGAGGGCTCCCGGTCAAAATTGCACAACTATGCGCTGGAACAACTAAGGACAGAAGATTTAGAGATTATCGGCAAGTAAAGCGACAGTTTGTCTGCCAAAACCTCAATATTCTTTTACGTAAAGATAATTCTGTCCATTAATTGAGCAGTCTCTAGCTTTTTCTGCCATCGCTGGTACTCTTTGCCACACCTGTCGTTGCTCAAAATCCCTAAACATGTCAAATACGCGAATTATCGCCATTTCCGGTGGCTCAGGCTCTGGGAAATCTCTGTTCACCCAAACCCTGATAGCAGAAATACTTGATGAAGGAATGGATATCCGCGTGCTGTGTGAAGATCACTATTATCGTGACCAGACACACTTAAGCATGGAAGAACGGCTGCAGACTAACTATGACCATCCGCACGCCTTTGAGCATGAGTTATTGGAAAAACACCTGGCGGAACTGAAAGCCGGGAACAGTATTGACTACCCACAGTACTGCTTTAAAACCCATACTCGCCTACCACAGACACAAACCATTACACCGGCCTCTGTGATTATCGTTGAAGGCATTATGTTGCTGGCCAGTCCGGAGCTATTTCCTTACTTCGACATTAAGGTATTTATCGACACACCGCTGGATATCTGTCTGCTGCGCCGTATTAACAGAGATGTCAACGAACGCGGACGTTCGCTGCAATGCATCAGTGAACAATACGAATCAACGGTGAAACCCATGTACCACAAGTTCGTCGCGCCCAGTCGTTTTACTGCGGATGTAGTAGTCACCCAAGGTGGCAAAAACAGAATTGCATTGGATGTTCTTAAATCTCACATCCAGCAGGTTCTTAAATAACAACAATAAAGGAAATGCTAACTGATGATTAGTCTGCTCGGTATCCTGCTACTCTTCGGTCTGGGTTATCTGGTATCCACCAACCGAAAGGCCGTTAACTGGCGCACAGTGTTAGGCGCATTTGCTCTGCAATTGGGTCTTGGTGCACTGGTTTTGTATGTCCCCTTTGGTAAAGATGTATTGCTATCCGTTTCCAATACCGTATCGCAAATCATTGGTTACGCCAGTCAGGGCATAGAGTTTTTGTTTGGCGATTTGGGCAAAATGAAGCTTGGCTTCATTTTCGTTGTGCATGTGCTTCCCGTAATCGTGTTCTTCTCAGCATTTATCGCTGTGCTTTATTACCTGGGCATTATGGGGTGGGTGATCCGCTTAATCGGCGGTGGTATCCAACGTCTACTGAAAGTCAGTCGCCCAGAAGCCATGTCGGCTACGGCGAATATTTTTGTTGGCCAAACCGAAGCTCCATTAGTAGTAAAACCCTTTATTCCTACTATGACCCGCTCCGAGTTATTCGCTGTAATGGTGGGTGGTCTGGCGTCTGTCGCAGGCTCCATCCTGGCAGGTTATGCCGGGCTGGGTGTGGACCTGAAATACCTGATCGCGGCCTGTTTTATGGCTGCCCCCGGCGGTTTGATGATGGCAAAGCTGATCCTGCCCGAAACCGAAACACCTAAGAATGATCTGGCCGATCTCAGTCAACCCGAAGAAAAAAACGTCAATGTTATTGATGCCGCCGCGGCGGGTGCTGCCAGTGGTTTGCAGCTAGCTCTGAATGTGGGTGCAATGTTGTTGGCCTTTGTCGCGCTGATTGCTCTATTGAATGGCCTTATAGGTTGGGTAGGCAGCTTCTTCGGCGCCGGTGATCTCACTCTGCAGGTAATGCTGGGCTATTTGCTACAGCCTCTGGCTTTCGTGATTGGGGTTCCCTGGCAAGAGGCCCAGTTAGCTGGCAGCTTTATCGGTCAGAAAGTGGTTATCAACGAATTCTACGCTTACGCCGACTTCATCAATCACAGAGAGCAACTGTCCGAGCACAGCCAGGCTATTGTGACGTTCGCCTTATGTGGTTTTGCCAATTTCAGCTCCATCGCCATACTTTTGGGTGGGTTGGGTGGCATGGCACCATGCCGTCGTCATGACATTGCTCAGCTTGGCTTGCGTGCCGTAATGGCTGCAACTCTGGCGAACCTGATGAGTGCTGCCATTGCGGGTTTCTTCCTGTTCCTCTAGGACAGGCTCTATAGTTATTTTGTATTGCTAAACGGGTATTAAGATGAAATTGGTCGCCGTTGATTTTCAGGCTGAAAATGCCGACAAACTGTTTGTAGAATCTCTGCATCAAACCGGCTTTGGGGTATTGAAGAATCACCCCATTCAACAATCCATGGTGGATGCCATATATAAAAATTGGCAGCACTTCTTTGATTCCGAAGAAAAGCAGCAGTTTTTATTCAGTAAAGACACCCAGGACGGTTATTTCCCACCTTCGGTTTCTGAGACGGCTAAGGGTCATCAGGTCAAAGACATCAAGGAATACTTCCACTATTACCCCTGGGGTCGTTGTCCTGACGCACTGCGTCAGCAATTGGCCGATTACTATCTGGCAGCAAACCAATTGGCTGTTACCCTGCTGTCCTGGGTGGAGAAGCACTCTCCGGACGCTGTGTCATCGCGTTATTCTCAGCCGCTTTCAGGCATGATTGAAAACAGCGATAAAACACTGCTTCGCGTGTTGCATTATCCACCACTGACAGGTGGCGAAGAGCCAAGTGCGATTCGCGCAGCCGCCCATGAGGACATCAATTTATTGACCATCCTCCCGGCAGCTAATGAGCCTGGTCTGCAGGTTAAAAGTAAAGAAGATACGTGGCTGGATGTACCCTGTGATTTCGGCAACCTGATAGTGAATATCGGTGACATGTTGCAGGAAGCCTCAGGCGGATATTTCCCATCAACCACACATAGGGTGATTAACCCTCAAGGCGCAGATCAGTCGAAATCGCGGATTTCCCTGCCCTTATTCTTGCACCCCAGACCAGACGTAGTGTTGTCTGAGCGCCATACTGCCGACAGCTACCTGACCGAACGTTTGCGCGAGTTAGGCGTAATCTGAAAATTGGCCGGCGTGGATACGCCGGCGTTACCAATGACGAGGATAGTATGAATAATGCAATACGCTTGCTGGCGCTTTGCGCCTGTTTTAGCGCACCAGCATTTGCAGATAGTCCCAAACTGATTGTGCAGATCACAGTCGATCAGTTGCGTGGCGACCTGCTGCATAAATACCAGAGTAACTTTTTGGACAAGCGTAACCAGAAAGGCTTCAAACGCTTTTTGGATGACGGCACCTTATATACAAACGCACATTATCGCCATGCCACCACACTAACCGCGGTAGGCCATGCCACACTGGCAACCGGAGCCTTGCCCACTGAGCACGGTATTTTGTCTAATGGCTGGGTAGATCGAGACAGCGGCGAAAAAATCTATTGTGTAGCCGATAAAAACACCCAATTACTGGGTGCAGACGGGTATAGCGCATCCCCAGCCAACCTGATGGCTTCCACGTTCTCCGATGAGCTATACCAGGCCAGCAATGGCAAAGCCAAAATCTACGCTGTATCAACCAAAGACAGGGGCGCAGTGCTGACAGGCGGTCATTTTGGCAAAGCGTTTTGGTTTGATAAAAACAACGGCAACGTTGTCACCAGCAACTACTATTTCGACAGTCTGCCTGACTACGCCGTTAAGTTTAATGAGTCAGGCCTGAAAGACAGTTTTGCAGGTACGTCCTGGACACTTTCCCAGGAAGAAGCAAATTACCACAACGATGCAAGTAACCGTCCATTCCAAATCCCTCCTAAGGGTTTTCGTTCGGGCTTCCCTCATCAGATGCCCGAAACTGCGGATAAAGCCTACTATGGCTTGCTCGCCTACACACCTTTCGGCGACAAGCTGACCGCGGAGTTTGCCAAGCAGTTGGTAAAACAGGCGGACATGGGTAAGGATGATATTACCGATTACCTTTCTGTCAGTTTCTCAACCAATGACTATGTGGGTCATATGTTCGGCCCGAACAGTCTGGAGGCAGAAGATAATCTGATGAATCTGGACCGTACTCTGGCGGATTTCTTCAGCTTCCTGGATAAGCAGGTTGGCCTGGACAATGTACTGATTGCCCTGTCTGCGGATCATGGCGTGGACTCCATTCCTGAGTACAAGAAAAGCATTGGCTTTGCGGGTTTCAGAGGCAACACGGGTAAGCAGTTTGAGGCAATCAACCAAGAGTTAGCCGAACAATTTGGTATTGAAGGCAAGCTGGTGAGCAGAACCTCTATGCCATTTTTGTATCTTGACCTGGCATTGATTGAGCAAAATAAACTGGATATCCACGCTGTGCAGTTGGCAGTGGCTAAACATGCCGCTACCTTGCCAGGTATCGCCCGCGTGTTTACCCGCAAGCAACTGATGACCGAAGATCTGTCTTTTGATCCTATTGGCAGTAAAGTTCAGCGGGCTTACGTGCCCTCCAGGGCAGGTGACGTGGTCTTAGTTCAGTCACCTTCCAGCATGTTCGAGGGATACTCAGCAGCCACACACGGCTCACCGTATAAATATGACACCCATGTACCGGTATTCTTCACCGGCTGGAAAGTCAAACCTCGCAGCATCAGTCGTCAGGTTTCACCTGAAGATGTGGCAGTCACCTTATCTGCGCTGATGAAGATTACCTACCCGGATAAATCCACTGGGCAGCCACTGGACGAAGTGGTATCACTGGCTAAATAATTGAAAAAGGGCATCTTGAATGCCCTTTTTTATGCTCCATCATTGCACTATTGACTTAGCTTAGCGTCTAGCCTCTTTTTTAATGAACTGAACAGAGGGTGCAAAAAACGCCGCGCCGGTTTCGGGCACACTGTAGTCCAGTAAACGGTCATAGTTGCCTTGCCTGTCCCCGACTATTCGACTGTGCAATATCTGCATAAAAGGCTTAGGGCTCTTGCAGCATGATACGAAAAACAGCCCCTGATTTTGCATATCGCCATATGGCATGCTTTGCCGCAAGATCTCTATAGGGCGTCCGGTCGTAGCAACCAGATTGGTCCGGGTGCTATGGCTGTATAACACCCTATCTTCCAGTGGAAATTCCACATCATCTTCTTTAGTGCGCCCGATGATCACTTCCTGTTCGGCAATATTGACTCTGTTCCACCTGTCCATGTCGTGACGGTAGCGTTGCACGTGCACATAACTGCCACCGGCAAAGTCAGGATCGTCATCCCCCACTATCGCCACCGCCAGCTTCTTCATACCTTTTGGATTGTTACCGCCTTCGACAAAACCAAGTAAGTCACGCCCATCCAGATAGCGGAATCCTTTGGTTTGCTCGACAAGTTCGGCCTGATCTTTCAGTAGCTCATAGACTTCCACACCCACGGCATGACAGATATCCGCTCGATCTGCGCGAATCTGGATAAACAAGTCACAGGGCACCACCGGCGCCTGGCGATCTTCGCAGGCCAGATTCGGAAAAGGTGAGAGTTCCTTGGGGTTAAGGCCGGGATATAAATCCATCCAGTAGCTGCTACCGACGGCTACCACTCCCGACACCATGGCTTCATAGTGTTCTTCATCATAATGTTCGAAAACATCGAGAATCTTAGCCAATTTGCGGCGTATCAAACCAGTATCGTCGTCGGTGACGTTAAATAGCAGATATAGCGCATGCAGGTTGGGCTCTGCACAGATACCCTTTTGCGGTTGCGACATGTGGTTCCTCTTCATTCCCCGAATGAAGGTCAGACGGTTGAGAATCTGCTGTTCTCTTTCCCGCCAACCTCATACTGTCAGATATGTATCAACAGCCTGTAAATGGGTGCAACTTGTTGAAAATAATGTCATTGCACTGCTTTTCAGATAATTCGACATAATATACGCCAGAATCCACATAAAAAAAGCCCCGACAAACGCCGGGGCAAAGGACACAGTGGAAAAGTTAGCCAGCATGACTGGCAGATGTTCCCCTAAGAGAACGCAGTGAGGGTCAGAGCTTATTGTTGTTTTTATCCGGCTCTGACCCCAAATCCCTTACTTACGTGAGCCAGTGAAATCCGGATAGGCTTCCAATCCGCAGTCCACCATATCCAGCCCTTGATACTCATCTTCTTCACTGACACGGATCCCCATCAGCGCTTTGAGTACGCCCCATACCACCAGACTGGCGCCAAATACCCAGATGAAGATAGTAGCAGCGCCCATAATTTGACCGACAAAAGTTGAGCCATCGTTGGTCAGCGGTACTATCAGCAATCCAAATAATCCTGCCGTTCCATGCACAGAGATGGCGCCTACCGGGTCATCGATTTTCAGTTTATCCAGAGCAATAATGGAGAACACCACCAACACACCGCCAATTGCCCCAAACAGGCTGGCCTGCAAGGCAGTTGGTGTGGAAGGCTCGGCCGTAATGGCAACCAGTCCAGCCAGCGCACCGTTTAACACCATGGTCAGATCTGCTTTCTTAAACAGCACCTTAGCCAGAATCAATGCAGCCACCGCACCTGCTGCTGCCGCCGCGTTGGTATTCAAAAACACCATGGCCACCGAGTTGGCATTGGCAATATCGCCCAGTTTCAAAACCGAACCACCGTTAAAGCCAAACCAGCCCATCCACAGGATAAAGGTACCCAGAGTTGCCAATGGCAGGTTTGAACCGGGGATAGCATTAATTTTGCCGTCCTTGGTGTACTTGCCCTTACGCGCACCAAGTAGCAGCACACCGGCAAGCGCAGCAGCAGCACCGGCTAAGTGAACGATGCCCGAGCCGGCAAAGTCTGAGAAGCCCATATCGCCCAGAACGTACATACCAAACACCGCCTGACCACCCCAGGTCCAGCTACCTTCCAATGGATAGATAAAGCCCGTCATTGCCACCGCAAACAACAAGAAAGCCCACAGCTTCATGCGTTCAGCAACCGCACCGGAGACTATGCTCATGGCAGTGGCGACAAATACCACCTGAAAGAAGAAATCAGAGGCTTTTGCATAGATTGCGCCGCCCTCGAAGCCATCCTCACGTCCGGCAAACTCACCTAAGGTTGAGGTCACATCCACACTGCCGATACCGGCCAGAAACAGCTCACCGTCATACATGATGGCGTAACCGCAAACCAGATACATAATGCAAGCGATGGCAAACAAAGCGACGTTCTTGGTCAAAATTTCGGTCGTGTTTTTGGCACGAACCAAACCCGCTTCCAACATGGCAAAGCCGGCCGCCATCCACATAACCAAGGCACCACAAACCAAGAAGTAAAAAGTGTCTAGCGCATACTGAAGGTGAAATGATTGTTCCACGTTATCGTCTCCTACTTCGGTTAAATGGCGTCGTTGTCAGTTTCACCAGTACGGATCCTGACGGCATGCTCAAGGTCAAAGACAAATACCTTACCGTCACCAATCTTGCCGGTTTTCGCCGCACCAACAATGGCTTCCACCAGTCGGTCAACGTGATCATCCTGTACAGCTATATCCAGTTTGACCTTAGGCAGAAAATCCACCTGATACTCTGCACCACGATACAGTTCGGTATGTCCTTTTTGCCGCCCGAAGCCTTTAACTTCTGTCACGGTCAGGCCATCAATGCCGATTTCTGAAATCGCTTCTCGAACATCATCAAGCTTAAATGGCTTGATGATGGCACTGACTAATTTCATCTTGTTGCTCCTGAGATAATTGTTATGTGTCGACCCAGTTAGCTAAACAAATGCCGTGCCATCTGATTTATCCAAATAAAATCAATTGGTTACAAAAATACGACTGAGTAAAGTGAAGATAAATTGCACCATCAGTGTGCTGGAGTATAAAAATGCACCAACGGAGTGCATGAGAGAATCAGGTTCATCGCGCCAGTCCGTTGGGGTAAACTGATGCGGCACGCAGTCTATAAACAAGGAAATCGTCGTGAAGCGTAGCTGTCTACTGATACTTGGTTTTTTTCACACTATGGCATTTAGCCAGACAGAGTCGACAGAGCCCCCCGCCCCTGATGAAGACCAGCAAACACTGGTAACAGAGCGACTGGTGTCAGACAAAGCAGCCTTGGTCAACCCATACGCCATTACCCAGCATAAGCCTAACTTTTTGTTACCTGTCAGTTATCAAAAGAATCCCAATCAACTGGGCGATGATGGCTTTAGCCAGGGCAATATCGATCATATGGAAGCAAAATTCCAAATCAGTGTAAAAATGCCGGTCTATCGCCCTGATGAACAGCAGAGCCTTGAGGGGGTTTACTTTGGCTTCACCGCCAAATCGCATTGGCAAGTATATAACAGTGAAATTTCTAAGCCTTTCAGGGAAACCAATTATCAGCCTGAAGTGTTTTATAACTTTGATACTGATTTAAAACTGCTGGGCTACCGCTTTAATCTCGCCCAAGTTGGTATTGAACACCAGTCAAATGGTCAGAATCAGCTGCGCTCACGCAGTTGGAACCGTATTTATGGCTCGCTGTTATTTTCCGATGAAGACTCGTTCTACTACCTGCGGGCCTGGTATAGGATCAAAGAGGATAAGAAGGACGACCCGCTGGATCCAAGAGGAGATGATAATCCCGATATTACTCATTTTCTGGGTCATATGGAGGTAGGTTATGGCACCCAAATGGGCAACTTCAAGCTGATGACAATGATCCGCAATAACCTAAAAACCAGCGACAACAAAGGCAGCATAGAACTGAATCTGACCTATCCGCTGAACAATAGGTACGAAGTCCTGTTGCAATACTTTAATGGTTATGGGGACTCACTTATTGACTACAATCGCCACCAGCAACGCATCAGTTTAGGGATTCAACTGGCGTACTTTTAACAAGTAGCTGGTCAAGCTGTCTAAGCACAATCAAGGCGGTTTCGGCCGCCTTGCTAAAATAGTCCCTATCGATACGTTCAATCTCATCTTCTTCAGTGTGATAAAAGCGATGCTCCCCCACCCCCAGATATAAATAGGGAATGCCAGCCTGACCGAAAACTGCGTGATCACTAGCGCGATCGTAGTCAATCCAAGCCCTGCTGCGATAGCCCCTGGCAATGCCTTCCACCCCGGTTTTCAGCCTTAGCGGCGCTAACCCTATACTCGCATTCACGGCAGGGAGCAGTTGAGGATGTTTTTTGCTTCCTCCTACCCACAGCTTATTACCACTGCCGCCATAACCCAGCATATCCAGATTCAGGTTAACCACCATTGACGAAAGCGTTACCGGTGGAGCATCAACAAAAGCTCGGGCACCGTACAAACCTTTCTCTTCTGCGTCTGTGGCAAGAAATATAACAGAATGTTCAGCAGGCTGAGTCTTCAGTGCCGCAGCCAGATAGAGCAATACCGCGACTCCCGAGGCATTGTCATCGGCCCCATTGAAAATACGATGGCCTTGTTTACCTAAATGATCATAGTGAGCACAGACCACAATAAAACGTTCGGGATAGCCTTTGCCTGGCAACCAACCGACCAGGTTGACACCAGATAACTGGCCTATCACAAAATGATGTGTGAATGGCATCTCATAGCTGTTATGAAAAGTACGTAATCCGAGGTCGGTAAATACCTGTTTAATGTAAGAACGGGCCAGCTCTGCGCCATGGCTGCCAGTTCGCCGCCCTTCCATCTCGTCACTGCTTAACACCTGCAAATGACGCCATAGCAGTTCATCAGCAAAAGTAGGTGAAACCAGTCCAAACAACAGTAAGGTAAAGCCTGACCAGCGCATCAAAGTTTCGTAAGCAAATTCAGCTTACTTTGGTAACGATGCTCGTCATGATCATTAACGGAGCGCCTTTTAGCCAGCTTGAGATAACGTTCTGTCAGGGCCAAATCTCCCATTTCGTAATAGGCTTTAGCTAAACCAAAATAAAACTCATGCTGCTGACGATTAAGCTCTATGGCCCGACGATAGTGGCCAATGGCTGCACGCCAATGGGCCAGCTCATACTCCTGTTCACCCAGCAAATAATGATAGTAAGGGTTATTAGCGCGTTGTTGCTCCAACTCTTGCATAATCAGAGCGGCCTGTTTCTCTCTGCCGGTCAGGTTATAAATCACCGCCAAATTCTCCTTGGCACTGCGGCTTCCTTCCAGCTGTATAGCCCGTTGATAACTCAGTTCTGCTTCATCGAGCAATCCGTTCTGACGATACAGTACCCCCAAATTAACCCATGCCTCGGCTAACGAAGGATCTTGCAGCACAGAAGCGCGAGAGTAGGCATAAGCGCGTTTAGCATCATTGTTCACTAATGCATCAGCCGCTTTGTTGTTATAAAACATGGCCAGTACTCTTTGTTTGGTGACCGTTCTGGTCGGGAGCTTGGCGCTTGCCATCTGCGGATCAAAATCCACTTCAACCGTTTGCGGGTTGAAATAAATGGAATTAGGCGACAATTTTGGAAAAATACGCAGATTGACATGGCCATTTAGCATGCTGTACCCATCCCGGCGCGTCCAGAACTCGGGCACATCAACTTCCTGAAACTCAATTTGCATCCCAGCCTGCTCAGCCAGTGCAAAAGTCATAATAGACATCGACAGGCAGTTAGCTGCACGATTGTGGAAGGTATCTCTGGCAATGGTATTAGCGTCGTTGGCATAAAGCAGATTCAAATCTGCCCGCCCAAACACTGCGCGAACTAATTGCCTGGCGGCAACTTTAGGTTCCGCGGCTCCGGCAGTGACCTTCTCGGCAAAATGCATCATCTCATCATCTAGTGCGAATACCTCATGCTCACTTTCAACCTTGAACTTTTCAAAGCCAGTAAAGTTTTCATCCATCAATAAAGACTGTGGTGAGTAGACAGCAATAGATTTGGAGGTATTGGTACAAGCTATCATTCCTGCACTGAACAGGAAGATTAAAATTAGACGAAACAATTTCATCAGACCACTCCACACATAGCGCTTGTTTTACCTTAGTTGGCTATTAACATCCTCTCAACATCTTTTATCCCATCAAACTGTAAGCTACCGTTTCAGCCCATTAATTCTCGGTTGTTCAATACGAAATAACAGTGGCTTAAGAGTCTTTTAGCATTCGTTTAATCATCTCTTACCAGCGTATTTTGACCACTGTCTTTAGCATGCAATGACTCATTTCATTGGAACAACAACATGTATTGCAATCGCTACAACATTTACACCTTAATCCATAAGGCGCTCAGGGCTAGCATGTGTGACACCCTTGTCATTCTTGGCAGCCTGGATGATACCGATCTTCAGGAGATTAAAGACCATCTGGAACTGGTGTCAGACCTTCTGACGTTCTGCCAGCACCATCTGGAACATGAAAATCGCTTTATCCACGAGGCCATTCAACGGCAAAACCCACACTTACACATAGCAACAGTGCAGGAACATCAAGAGCATGAATACTGCATCAGAAAACTGAGCACACTGATTGCCCAGTGCCAGGTAAGCAATGCTACACAGCAGCAGTCGGCACTACTTACTCTTTACCGCGAATTGGCACTCTTTATTGCCGACAATTTTGAACACATGCATGTAGAAGAAACCCACAACACGCAAATGCTCTGGGATTTGTTTAGTGATGAAGAAATTCACCATATAGAACAACAGATTGTAGGCGCCATGGAGCCAATTGAACAACAGCGGGTGTTGATATTGATGCTCACGCATATCAGCCATACGGAACGCCTTTATTTGTTACTTGGTATGCGTCAACACGCACCGGCGGACGTATTTAATGACGTGCTCAGCATTCTGCAACTGCAACTCCCGGCATCACACTGGCAAAAGTTGTCCAGTGAGTTAATTCAGGCCGCCTGACTTCACGACTAAGGAACAAAGATGCGCACAATTGGCTTATTTTCGTTTTTACTACTTTGGTTTTTCAGCAAGGGGCTATCGGCGCTTGAATTACCTGTCCCCCGAGTTGAATACAGTGCTATTCGCGAAGTGCAGTCGGCACAAGGTAGCTTTCAGCAAAAATTATTCTTCGCCAGCGGTAAAGAACGGCTGGAAATGGCGTTTGAGAACATGAAGATGATCCTGATCCAGCGCCCTGATAAAAAACTGGCTTGGCAACTTATGCCCATGGTGAATATGTATTCCACTATTACCATGGACAAAGGACGGGAAATATCAGGTACGCCGCCAGACAACGTCAGTATTGAGCTACTCGGCGAGGAGAATATAAATGGGCAGATCTGCAAAAAATACAAATTGTTGATGAAAGACAAAAGTGCTGGCGGCTATATCTGGTTCAACGAACAGAATATTGCCGTGAAGATGGACTTCGTCGCTGTCATGGGGAAAGGCCGCGAACGCGTCAATATCCAGTTAAAAGACCTGCAAGTTGGAAAACAGGATCCTACTCTGTTCGAAATCCCCTCAGGCTATCTAGCCATGCCAGGCATCCCAGGATTTTAATTTTCAAAAGGAACTACCCCAATGCTCCTCAAACCACGCTTACTGATGGTGGGCTTGCTATACCTGACTAGCCATACTTCGCTTGCAGATTGTGTAGGCGGCAGTTTTAAAGACAGAAAGAATGCGTTTCAGAATGCTGAGTCTTTTAGACAACTAAACCAGCCCTGGTTGGCTATTCAGAGCTATAAAGAAGCACAAGGATATATCTGTGACAAAGACAGCGAAAATATCTTTCAGCAAGCCATCCGTTACGCAGCACAAATTGGCAGAATGCATGGCGATATAGCCAAACAACAAGGCAACTTATTGGGTGGTCAAGGGCATCCACCAGGCGCCTTTGAATGGTATGAATTAGGTGGTCACTTTAAAGACGCGGACAATGCCCTGATTGCGGCAGTTAAGGCCAGCCCCGACCAATTGAGTATTGTGGACACCGCATTGCAGCACTTTTCTAAGCGTGCATTGCCGTCTTTTGTCACAAATAACCAAGCGCAGATAAAAGTGACAGGTGCCTATCAGGTAAATCCTGATGATTTACATCTGGTAAGAAGCGTACCTATCACTCAGCTACAAGCTCTATTAAAGCAGGCACAAGAAGCCGTGCCTGAGACCTATCTGGAGCAACGCCTGGAACTCGAAATAAAGCGGGACAGCCTAGGTCGAAATATTGCCAGTGCGATGCAGCTCAACCAGCAAGCAGCCAGCTTCGAGCAGAAGTGGCGCCCAGACCCGCTGGAACAGGTCGACAGCCTGCTATCTCAAGGCAGAGACTGGCTCAGATTGGTGAGCCCCATTGCGACACAGGAGCAATACACTCAGCAAGTACAACAACAGCATATCGCACTGGCAAAACGCCTGCTGCGATTTGCTCAAAGCCATGAATTATTGTCTGCGGCAGTAAGCCACATGCATATGGCAGATGCACAGAACATGCTCGAAAGCGCTAAAGCTATTGCGTCTGCACAGGGCGATAAGGCCATGACGCAAGGAATGCCGCAAAAGGCTATGCAGTTCTATCAGATATCAGAGGAATACGACAAAGAGAATCAAGCCAGTGCATTGCTTGAACAGCAAGCTGAGCAAGACGCACAGCAGGTAGAAGCTGACATGCCAGACTTTGCTGTCATGCAGGAGTTACTCAATGATCCTCAAGCTATCCAACGTCTGCAACAGCAAGCATTGGAGATGCAAAAGCAGGCTTTGGAATTACAGAAAAGCCTTGAATCGCAGCAACAACAAGATACCGATTCGCTAGCTAAAGAACTGGGGTTGTAATGGCACAAAAACAGCTATCCCCTGTCCCGGCGCTGCAGCTCATTTTGTTAGCTTGCTGCAACACTTTACAGGCAGCTGAAGACCAGGATTGGCTGTATGTCAGTTTACATATGTCGGGAAGCAGTGTACCTGGCTGTTCAGGGGGCGACTGGAAACTACAATGGAAGGACAAAGTCGCCATAGAACAGGGGCCTTTGTTGGATTTGCTGGATAGCTACTCAGCCTTTGACAACAGCCATGAACATCAGGGCGCTCGGGTGAGCGCTCAGTTAGATGCCAATCCCGTGACATGCAGGGACGATGAGGGCAAGGTGGTGCTAAAAGCACAGATTGAGCCACTTAGCTCGGAACCGTCGTTCACTCTTAGTCTGGCGAACAACCCAGCTATCGCGTCCCCTTTTGTTACATTTGGCAGTGAAGCCGGCACCTGCTATTTAACTATGATGCCAGGTGGCCAGCAGCAACTGCCCGTGATGGTCGCCTTGGATAGTAGAATGCTCACGCCACTGTCGC
Source organism: Bowmanella yangjiangensis (assembly GCF_018531185.1). Taxonomy (NCBI): domain Bacteria; kingdom Pseudomonadati; phylum Pseudomonadota; class Gammaproteobacteria; order Alteromonadales; family Alteromonadaceae; genus Bowmanella; species Bowmanella yangjiangensis. The sequence goes on along the minus strand of NZ_JAHDJU010000001.1, from coordinate 483,445 downwards.
CTATGCTTTCCTTTGACGAGCAAGCGATACTCGAGGGGTTCTCCAGACGCTATCAGTTTACCGGTATCGTCGCTGGCGCACCTGCAATGTGTATGGGTGGCGAAATACTCACAGGCACATTGCAAATGCGTTTTCGCGCAGGTCCAGAAGATCCAGAGGTCAGTATGGAGGCCTGCCTGCACCTGGCAAAAGATGAAATACGCGCTGTCATCGCCGAGGGCACCCCTCCAGGTGGGAGCTACGATTTTGAATCAAGTGATTACCAGGTGCTGGACCCCAGCGTACAATTAGGCAATCAAACGATGGTTGTAGGCCAACACCCCGGTAAAGCGGAGCTAACCGTTACCTATCAAAGGGACGGCAAAACTGCTCAAGCCAGCGTTGCGGGAAGTGTTGTCGAGCTTGTCAGCATCAATGGCGGACAAGCTCTACCAGAACTCACATTATTTGACGATGATGCCGAACCTCGCAGCGACATTTATGTCTTTGATCTCGACGTTCGCCCGTCCGACGGCTATGTTCAGCTTTATTTGGAGAACAATATCCTGGCCAGTGTGGCCAACACCGCCACCAGCGTGCAGATTCAGCCAATACAACCCGGTACGACACAACTGAAAGCGCGCACGCTGTGTGGAACCGAGCTGGGGCAACCGCAGCCCATCAACATAGTGAAATGTAACAAGCAGACCCGCGATAAGCTTAAACAGCAAGCCAAACAGTTACGCATTCGTATTGACAATATCAGTAAACGTATTACCGACTTATTGTCAGATAGCGAGTTCAATCGTGCTGCTGACGAAATCAAGCAAACGACCATCGACATGGCGACCAAAACAGCTGAGTCTATTATTTCCACCTTGAGTCTGGCCCAATCCCAGAAAATTGACGTCGCCGCCAAAACCGGTGTGCAATTAAGCCGTACGATTCACATAAATAACCAGGCCATTGAAATCACCTCTCAGGCCTGGGATATCGGCAATTGGGGTAACGATGCCCAGTCAGCCATGGCCAACAGCACCGATTTACAGGGCTACGTTAAACCTGGCATTGGTGCACTATTCTTGTTGGCCAGAAGCGCCAAACTCTCACTCGCCAAGACCTATTTTGAAGCTTACCAGGTAGCAGAAAAATTTGGCCGGGATTTGGGGTTGTTACAGGGCGTGGCCAATGAATTGGCCCCCCTGATAACCCTGTTGGATCAGTTAGCTGATGAACATGAAAAAATCATGCAAAAGCTAAAACGATGTGGCCAGGAAGAGTCGCAATCAGGCGAGCCGGATCAGGATATGCCACCGCCACCCAAAAAACGTAAACCCAAAAAGCAGCCAGAAGAGCCTGAACTGCCGCCAGAAAACGAGCCAACGCCCCCGACTGCGCCCGAGGGTGATGACAGCGGCTCGGATGATCCTATTATCGATGAACAGCCCACCAAGCGTTCATTTGGGCTGGCTTGTCAGGCCGACAGTCAAGATCCCGCCAAGCTGGCCAGGCAATGGCAACATATGCATAAACTTGCCATAGCACAGCAGGCAAATATCACTGAAGGCCAGCAGAATCTGAATAAGATGCAGCAACAATTAGACAATATTGAACAGTTACTCAACCAGGATGATCTGAGCTCGGAGCAACTCGGCAGTGCCATCGCCAGCTACCAAAGCCAGGCCGACGAGTTTCTGCTCCATCATGCCCAAATAGGCAGTGCCAGTCTGAACTACCTCGAAAATACAGAGAGCTGCGATGAAAAGTTCCGCGTAGATATCGACGATCTGCGTACCCAATATTAAATATATGTAACAAATTGGTAATTCGTGCAATCTGCCATTTTCCCTTCTATAAAGTTGGTGGATAATTCGCCTCCTTTTTTTAGGGTTATTGGCCATGTCACAGAACAATGCAGCACAGATACTCGACCCGCAAATGGTTGAGCTACTCACCAGCCACATATCAATCCATGTGGCGTCCAGTACTGATCAGAATCAGGTTAGTCTGGTGCGGGGGGTAGGCTGTCGTGTCAATGCGCGACATGACCGGATTACCATTCTAGTACCGCGCTCCCAGGCCGAGCCGGTACTTCGCTCAATTGCTAAAAATGGCAGGATTGCTGCGGTATTCAATCAACCGGAAACCTATCGCACTGTCCAATTTAAAGGCGTAGATGCACAGGTCGAAAATGCCACAGCAGAAGATATTGCGGCCCTGCCCGCTTACTTGCGCAGTTTCAGCGAACGTTTACTGAAATACGGTGTTAAGGAAATCTACGTACACACTTTATGTGGCTGCGAAGCAGATGACATGGCAGCCATTAGTTTTTCTCCTTTAGCGGCTTATCTGCAAACACCAGGTGCCGAAGCTGGCTGCAAATTGCCTTTAGGAAGGCCATTACCATGATGCAAATGATTAGCCTTGAGTCCATTCGCAACTGTTTGGAAGGACTAGTTCCTTCCGGTGTGGCGACCTGTGGTGCCGATGGGATGCCCAATGTCACCTTGGTTTCTCAGACCATGTATGTGGATTCACACCATATCGCCCTCTCCTTTCAGTTCTTCAATAAAACCCGCGAGAACATACTGGTCAACCCCATAGCTTCAGTGCTAATGATGGATCCAGACACCGCCGCACGCTACCGATTGATGGTGCATTATCTCAGAACTGAAACCAGCGGCCCGCTATTCGAAAGAATGCGCGCCAAACTGGCGGGTATCGCAACTCATGAAGGTGTTGAAGATGTATTTAAACTGAAGGGAGCGGATGTCTACCGGGTGTTGAATATCGAGCATGTACCTGGCAGGGAGCTGCCTTCCACGCAATATGGCGCCCCCATACTACCAAGCATGCGACGCTGTATAGACAGCTTAGGTCAATACGGTTCGCTGGATGGACTAGTAGATAAATTACTCGACTCCTTGGACCGCTATTTTGACATTCGCCATAGCATGTTTTTGATGGCAGATGTGCCGGAAAATAAACTTTATACCCTGTGTAGTCGCGGCTATGCTACTTCCGGCGTAGGCGCGGAGATCCCTTTTGGTGTTGGTGTCATTGGGGTAGCCGCCCGAGAGTGCGTGCCAATCCGTATCTTGTTTGCAGCCTCCGAATATCAGTACACCCGGGCGATGCATTCAGAAGCCATAAAGCAAGGTCTGAGCTCCGGTCTGGAAGCCGAAATCCCCTTTCCAGGTCTAACCTCGCCGGGCAGCCAGATGGCCGTGCCAGTCATGAGTAATGGTCGGTTACTAGCCGTGCTCTATGTTGAAAGTCCACTCCCCAATCAGTTTGGCTACGATATGGAAGACGCACTGGTCGCCTTATGCGCCAAATTGGGCGAATCCATGCAGCTTTTGCAACTTCAAGCACAACAAAGTTATTCAACTAAGACTAACCAGCCAACCGCTCCGCCGTGCTCCAACCTGGCCGAAGGTCCAAGTCTGAAAGTAAAATATTTCTCCCGCGATCACAGCTTGTTTCTCGATGAAGAGTACCTAATTAAAGGGGTGGCAGGTGCCATCCTTTGGTACTTGCTTAATATTATTCAAAAAGAAGGGCGCTGCGAATTCAGCAATCGCGAACTGCGCCTGGAAGGACAGCTTCCACTGCCGGATATTGCCGACAACCTGGACGCGCGCCTGCTGCTGCTATCACGCCGACTGCAGGAGCGCTCTGATTGCCTGGCCATTGAGAAAAGCGGCCGTGGCAGATTTAAACTGCTGTTGCAACGGCCTCTTGAATTAGTGAAAGATTAGTCAGTCGTCGCATCCGGCATTTGTGGGACAAATAAGATGTAGGGTGTCTCTATGGGCTGACCTGGAATACGGTTTGCTGGCGCTTCCTCACCGGCGGGCCCCAGTTCCCGCAAGTAAGCGTAAATGGCTTGTTGGTCTTGACTGGTCATCGCTTGCACTGAAGGCCAGGGCATAGGCGGTAAACCACCGGCCTGAATTCTTGCCTGCCACTGCGGCCAATCCATAGTCGCGGCTCTCAGTCTGAGATTGCCCGCATAACTGACCCCCCAGGGACCGGCAAAACCAACCTGGTCGCCAAGCAGCCATTGAGTTTCAGCGACCTTGCCGCCTAAAGGCGCATAATCTTTGGTATGACAATCATTGCAACCGGAAATTTTAATCAGATAACGGCCGCGCTCAACCACAGATTCGGCGACAACACTTTGGCTGACCAACGCCAGCATCATACTCACTAGTAAGGATTTCATCAGAGTCTCCAGATAAACAAACAGGACAAGTCTAGTTGTTATTCTGAAATCAGACTCTTAGCGTTATGCTGCGCTTTCCTTAAATAAACCTTAATCTGGATTATGGGTTGGCGTGGTCTGCATCCCTAACCGATTTAAACTCTGCGCGGTCTTGCCATCCTGGCCACGCATTACTATTGGCAAGCAGCAGGAGAAAACAGCTGGTCGGCCTATTCGTTTGCACTAAGAGTTAGCTTTCTCTATCTGTTCCAAAAGCCATGTGCGCGCTGAACCGATATCTGCGAAAAAGGCATGAGGCATGTCGGCCGCCACATAAATTTGATGCCACAATTGCTCCCCTAATCCAGGGTACTTAGTATCAGTGAGCACCACTGCCGCAGCGACCATACCGCTATCACGCGAACGACCAATTGACAGATTCATCAACTGCACCGCATCGTGTGTCAGCAAAGACTCGCCATGCAACACCACCAGATTGCCCCAGGGCTCACCAGCTAAAGCCTGTCTATGCTGCTGAACCGCCAACTGATACTGCTCAATTAACTCCGCATTGCCTGGCCCTTCGCCATGCAATAATAGAATCCGCCCTTCCACCTGCAAACTAAAACTGCCATGGGCTAAAAACCTATCCATACCCCTTATCGGCTCTCCTGAAGTAATTAGGCTGCATTGTAGCCAACCTTACTGGCATACCAGTAAACAATTATTCACCAGCCTGTGTAGTTTCTCATCATCAAATATGTCGGCTTCTTTTACAACAAAGAACTGGGGCATAATGTTACTCATTGAAATATAAAGAGTAAAAAACAGGCGCAGAATATGCTTACTTCTAAAGAGATACTGAGACCTGTAGTTTAGGCCCCGGCAAAATATCGAATCTCACCATGGATGGCCGATTCACCATCTATGTTGGAGTCGATAATGAATAGAAAGCTACTATTTGCAGCCTTACTAGGCTGTGCTGTACAGACACAAGCCGCCATGATAGATCTCACCGGAATTGGTTATGCTACCTATGGCGACTTTAATTCTTATTCGCTTCCCATTGGCCAGTTGCAACAAGGCTGTGTCGGCCCTGGATGCCCGCTTCATATACCCTCTTCTCCTGGACAAATCAGCGATTTGATCGTGGTCGCGACAGGCTCCTCCGGTGTCCCCGTGAACACAAACTTCGCCGGTATGGATAATGCTTATGCAACTCCCTCTGGCGAGAGTGGTTCAAACTTTTTCAGTACAGGGACAACAACAGACGCCGACCAAGTATCTGACTTTTTTGGCGACCAGAGTAATACCTGGGATTCATCACTATTGGCTCTGAAAACCTTTCTGGCCGGCGACCAAATGGTGATGTTTTTTAATAACAACAATCTCAACGGCGGAAACTTGCAAAGTTTGGCTGCCTGGGCACAACTGGAGATCACTGACAACAATGGTAACCGGGTCGCAATTTACGACTTCACCAATAACAATAACCCCTATGCATTGGTGTCTGAAGGCGGTGGCGGTGAGTTTCTCGGCGACCCAACTGCTTACACATCAACCGGCGCAGGCCCCACCATCGGTGACAATAATGCGACAGACTACGTGCTGTCCGGTGGCCCAATTTGTATTGATTATGATTTGATACCTGGCGTACCAAGCCCCGTTTCTTGTTCATCAGCTGACGCCGATGAAGGGCCGATAAACCACAACTTGGGTGCAGATGAGGCAGCCTACGCCATTGTAGCTCCAGAGTTAAATATGCTACTTGCAGGCTTATTCGGCCTTGATGATGCCACTTTGGCAAATTACACCATGCACATTGATTTAAGACTGGGTTGTGACCCTCTATTCGGAACCGCAACAGATGAAATCTGCACCGGTGCAATTTCTGGCTATGGCAAAAATATCAATAACGGTTATGAACAGCTGTTTATTGGCACCGCCACCTTTGATCAACCGCCTCCACCCAGAATTCCTGAGCCACAAATGCTAATGCTGTTCGCATTGGGTTTGTTGTCACTTGGTGTCAGCAGATTTAGAAAAGTAGCAGCTTAACGCTGCTACTTTTTATTCCAGACCTAAAAACCCGCCGGTCTGATGTGCCCATAACTTGGCGTAAATCCCATTTTTTGCCAACAGTTCAGCATGAGTACCAGACTCCACCACCCGGCCTTGATCAAGCACCAATAGCCTGTCCATTGCTGCGATAGTGGACAGGCGGTGGGCAATGGCCAACACGGTTTTATTCTCCATCACTTTATTTAGGCATTCCTGAATGGCCACTTCCACTTCCGAATCCAGTGCAGAAGTGGCTTCATCCAGAATCAGAATCGGCGCATCTTTTAGCATTACACGAGCAATGGCGATGCGTTGGCGCTGGCCACCTGAGAGTGTCACACCACGCTCCCCGACATGGGCATCGTAGCCGGTGCGACCATGTAAGTCGGATAGGTTTTGAATAAATTCATGGGCCTCAGCCTGCTTTGCAGCATTAATCATATCTGCTTCGCTGGCATCCAGTCGCCCATACAAAATATTTTCCCGCACCGATCTATGTAACAAGGAGGTATCTTGCGTCACCATACTGATGTGCTCACGCAAGCTTTCCTGACTCACCTCTCGAATGTCCTGACCATCAATCAGGATCTGCCCGGAGTTAAGATCGTAGAAACGCAGCAACAAATTTACGAGAGTCGATTTACCCGCACCTGACCGTCCAACTAATCCGACTTTTTCACCGGGTTTGATGTAAATATCCAGGTTATCAAATACCTTATTACGATTGTCGTAGGCAAAAGAGGCACGACGAAACTCAATGCCTCCACCGCGCATCGCAAGAGGAGAGGCGTTGCTCACGTCCTTCACCGCAACAGGTTTGGATAAGGTGTTCATGCCATCCTGCACAGTACCTATGTTCTCAAACAGCCCAGCGACTTCCCACATAATCCATTGCGACATGCCATTCAAACGCAGGGCCAGACTTACCGCCACCGCAATATCTCCAGGTGTCGCCAGTTCATGCAACCACAGGTACACGGCCAGCGCACTGGTCGAAAAAATCAATAGCGCATTGCTAAACCACACACAGGCATTGAGTACGGTCACTAGACGCATTTGAGGGTAGACGGTAGCAAGAAAGGTATCCATGCTGTCTTTTGCATACTGCGTTTCGCGATTGGTATGAGAAAACAACTTAACCGTAGTGATATTGGTATAACTATCAACCACCCGACCGGTCATGATGGAGCGCGCATCCGCCTGTTGCTCTGAAACCTTCTTCAAACGTGGCAGCAATACTTTAAGAATGCCCACATAAACCAAAAACCAAAGTGCCAAGGGCAAGCTCAATCGCCAATCAACGGCGAACACCACCACAAAAGCACTAATAAAGTAAACGCTCACATACACCATGAGATCCAGTAACTTAAGTACCGTTTCTCTTACCGACAGCGCGGTCTGCATCACTTTAGTGGCCACTCTCCCGGCAAATTCATGCTGGAAAAAGCCAAGGCTTTGAGACAATAGATAGCGATGCGCCTGCCAGCGAATTCGCATCGGGAAGTTCCCCAGCAAGCCTTGGTGATTGACCAGCGAATGCAGAAGTATCGCTCCGGGTAATAACACCAGGATCACCACTGTCATCCACAGCAAACTTTGCCCTTCTTCTTGCAAAAAAGTGGCTCGTTCGCGTGTGGCAAACCAATCAACCAGTTGGCCCAGGTAGCCAAACAGGCTCACTTCCAGAATGGCAATCAGAGCGCTGAGCAACGACAGACAAATAAGTATCCCCGCCATACCGCGGCAATAGTACAGGCAAAATGCCAACAGACTCGCTGGCGGCTGCTGTGGCGCATCGGCAGGGAAAGCCTTTACCAGGCGTTCAAACAATCCAAACATCGATCTACCTTTTCAAGCGGGCTTGTATCGTAAGACAACAAGCACACTGATATTTCCAGTCAGATGAAACGGCCAACACTGCCTCTTTGCTTATCAACTGAGCGATAAGGCACTATCAGCACTATAGAGAGGTTATTTAGGCTCAGAGCTTTTTCGCGCGATACCGTCGACCTTTGATTTTCCCTTCTCGAAGATAAGCCAAGCTACGTTTAACGCTGCGCGCTTTGATTGCCACGTAGGTTTGATTATCGAACAGGTTAATCTGCCCAACATCCGCTCCTTCAATGCCACCATCTTTGGTGAGGGCACCCAGGATATCTCCGGCTCGCAGCTTATCCTTGCGACCACCGTCTATACAAATAGTACGGAATGCCGGTTCCTTAATAGCACGGCCATTGTATCGAACTCGTTCGATATCCGCCCAGGTGATAGCCTGCTGCTGAGACTCTTCAACCATAGCGGCGCGCGACGCTTCCTGAGGAGAGCAAAGGGTCAGTGCCAGTCCCTTATTCTCAGCACGACCAGTGCGGCCAATGCGATGAATGTGCGTATCAGCATCACTGGCCAGGTGATAATTAATCACTGCATCCACATCTTTAATATCCAGCCCCCGAGCCGCAACGTCGGTTGCGACCAGAACATTTAAACTGCGCTGGGCAAATTGCAGAAGCACTTCCTGGCGTTGCCGCTGCTCGAGATCACCATGCAGTGCCAATGCGCTAAAGCCTTTCTCCTGCAAATCATCAGCTACTAGCTGACACTCGGCTTTGGTATTGCAGAAAACAATAGTGGCTTCAGGTTCAAAATGCGTAAGTAAACAGCGCAATGCGTGCAAACGCTTATCTTCGCTGACTTCATAGAAAAACTGGGTGATCTTGTCCTGACTATGTAGCGTTTCTACCTGAATACGCTGCGGCTGTTTCTGCAAGCTACGGCTAATTCGCTCTATCCCTTCGGGGTAAGTGGCGGAAAACAGTAACGTCTGGCGGCTTGATGGCGTTGAACGCACCAACGCATCCAGGTCGTCAGCAAAACCCATATCCAACATACGGTCGGCTTCATCCAATACCAGGGTATTCACCTTGCTCAGATTCAGATTACCCCGACGTACATGGTCGAGCACCCGCCCGGGTGTGCCTACTACAATCTGTGCGCCATGTTGCAATGATGCGATTTGACCGGCCATAGGTACGCCGCCATACAAAGGCAGCACTTTGATATTGTCTAAAAACTTGGCCAACTTGCGGATTTCACCACAAACCTGCTCGGCCAGCTCCCGGGTGGGACAAAGCACCAAGGCCTGGGTCGAGGACGAACCAGGTTCGAGTCGGCAAAGCAAACCGATACTGAATGCCACGGTTTTTCCACTGCCGGTACTGGCCTGGGCGGTCACATCTTGCCCGGTAAGTATGCAAGGCAGACTGGCTGCCTGAATAGCCGTCATATTGGCATATCCCAAAGCCAGCAGAGTATCCTGCATAGCGGCGGGTAATGATAATGTGGAAAACGCGTTACTCATTTACTCTAACCAAAGCAATCAAAACGACCGCTAGTTTACCTTATCCTGCTGATACAAATTGTATTAATTCCACCGACCGTCTTGTAATTCAGCACGCCGCCCTCACTTTAGGCTCGTCCATCGGTAACCAGATAAAATTCATGCATTCCCAGCCATCAACACAAACAAGCTCCCCCTCTACCTCCGCCGTGCAGCGTTTGCTTGAGCAGCCATGGTTTAGCAACAGCATTATTGCTTTGATTTTACTCAATGCAGTAACCCTGGGGTTGGAAACGACTGCATTTGGACAGGCCAATATCCGCGCCTTACATTGGCTGGACGGCATTATTCTATGCGTATTTACTCTGGAGCTGAGTCTCAAACTCTTCGCCTACAGGCAGCAATTTTTCCGTTCAGGCTGGAACTGGTTTGACTTAATTATCGTGCTGGTTTCCTGGTTGCCAACCAGCGGACCGCTGGCCGTATTGCGTGCCTTCAGAATATTAAGGGTGCTGCGTTTATTCTCAGTGGTACCGCAAATGCGTCGCGTGATAGGCGCACTAGGTCATTCTTTACCAGGTATGGCCTCTGTGGTTGGTGTACTAGGGATTATTTTCTATGTTTCAGCGGTGCTGGTCACTAAGCTGTTTGGTACGCATCCTGATGCCAATATGCAGGAATGGTTTGGTAGTATCGGCGCATCGGCTTATACCCTGTTCCAGGTCATGACACTGGAAAGCTGGTCTATGGGCATTGTGCGCCCCACCATGGAGCTTTTCCCCTGGTCATGGCTATTCTTTGTGCCATTTATCATCATCACCAGTTTTGCGGTGCTGAATCTATTTATCGGTATTATTGTGGATGCCATGCAGGTTATGCACGAGGAGGATGTCAGCCGTCATCCAGAATCGGCCCCTGCCAGCAAAGAAGACATTAAAATGCTGCAGCAGCAGTTGCAGACGCTGGCCGACAAGTTGGATGCGGCGAACAAAACAGATAAAAAAAGCGGCATCTAATGCCGCTTTTTCTTAAGCCAACGTACTTTCAGGCATTGCGACGGCTGACGCTCAGACCCACCAGCATCAATGCCAATATAGCCAGGCTCGACGGTTCAGGTACCTGACCTGTAACAGGTTGCAGAACCGTTGAAGTAAGATTTCTATAGGTTGCATGCTCCTGGCTTTGACTATAAAAGCCAACACCACCGTTATTGAAACTGCCAGCTAAGGAGATCTCTTTTACACCATTGATTGTCAGTTCGACCAGGTTAGCGGTAAACAACAGTTCAAAATTGTAGAATTGATTATCACCCCAACCGCTATTTCCACGAACAGCGGCTCTTTGTAATTCAGTAACGCTACCGCTGTGCAACCAAAGGTTAGCATCGGTGGCAACACCAGAAACCCTTGATATTGATAAGCCTCGTTTAGATTGACCACCGAATGCGGATTGAGAATTTTGCTTCCAGTCAATCAATAGATAATCGGCACTGGCAGAGGTGAGATCGCCACTATCGTAGCCCAAAACAAAACCAAAAAAATCATCATCGCTGCTGGTAGCCACACCGAACTGACCGGTAAAAAGCATTCCCTGACTGGCAGTATTGTTATGCAGTATTGAGGTGGGTGAGTTAGAAGTTTGATAAGCGGATGTGCCGTCAGAACTCGTTATCCATAAGCCGCTTCCCTCTGCTTGCCAGGTGGATAAATTCACTAATGATGCCTGGCTAACGGCGCTTGCCAACAGGGTGGTACCGACAACTAATATACGGATCCAATGTTTCATACTACTTCCTGCAATTTATTTACGACCATGCGCTCCTACAAAATTCAGGCCAGAATTAAACCTCTTGAAAATCAAAAAATTACAATCACCCAGCCTCTTCGCTGTAAAATTTATAGACACTTTGTGTCAATAAATTTACAGGCGATTGCGAGTACAAACAGATCGGGATTAAATAATCGCTAAAAGAACAGCTTAACGCCACAAAACAGCTTCTCTGAACTGAGCAAAATACATAGTGTCGGCCTGCAGCTCCAGAGTAAATCCAAACTCCTGACGATAACGATTAAGCCAGTAGTCTGCTAAAAGTCTGAATGCCTGACTTTCCTTGTAACGTTGCGCTGCCGCCTGCCATTGCCGAACGTCTTCAAGGCCGGTGCCATGCTTTGACATTGCAAGATAGGTGGTTTCGACCTGATGCTGATAAATATTGACAATATCACTGCAGTCCTCTTGCATCTGCATACAGAAATAACTAATGCCAGCAGCGGAGAAAAACAGGGCATTGACTCTATCTTTGAGAAGCGCCCCCATTGCCTGCTCCCAAGTAGTGTAAGACACAATATTTTCCAGCCCGGCATCGATCATCAGTTGTTCACGAAAATCCCCCCGTTGCACACCAACAGCAGGCAGGGCAGCCAGATCGGTCAGGGAATGGATAGCTTTCTTGGTGGATTTTTTAGCAAACAAACCATGAGGATTGCGGGTGATGGGGGTTATCCAATGGAAATTCTCCTCACGGTCTGCATTACGCACCATGGAGAACACCATCAGATTGGGTTCGGTACTGGCGCGTAAATATACGCGCGCCCAAGGATGTAATAAGATAGGCGCATGACTATTCGCTTGCTCCTGAATTGCCCGCACCAATTGTACCGCATAGCCGTCCAGCTCTCCTTGCGTGTTAGTAAAAACAAATGGCGGTTCGGGGTGGGTTAAAATCGCCAGGGACTCATCCCTTGCCCACCCCAGGTTGCAGACCATTAATCCTACCGCTAATAACCATCCCTGTTTCAAAGTCCTGCTCCGCTTGCGTTAACTGACTAAGCTACTTTAACTTCCAATTGACCAACTGCCCGGCGTGGAAAGGAACAATTGGGTTCCCATTAGGTAAAGTAATCTGTTCTGGAATCTGCCAAGGCTCTCTTACCAGCGTAATAGTGCCGTTATTGCGCGGCAGACCATAAAAATCGGCACCATAATGGCTGGCAAAACCTTCCAACTTGTCCAGGCAGCCCAACTCTTCAAATACCTGAGCATACAATTCAATTGCACTCCAGGCACTGTAGCAACCGGCACAACCACAAGCGGACTCCTTACGATGCTTCTCGTGAGGCGCGGAGTCTGTTCCCAGGAAGAATTTGTTTGACCCAGAAGCTACGACATCTCGCAAGGCCTGCTGATGAGTGCTGCGCTTCAGAACCGGTAAACAATAGTTGTGTGGGCGAATACCGCCAACCAACAAATGGTTACGATTGAGCATCAGGTGCTGAGGGGTAATAGTCGCGGCAACATTATCCGATGCGCCACTAACGAACTGCGCCGCATCAGCTGTTGTAATATGTTCCAACACCACTTTCAGTTGCGGGAAGTTGGCGACAATTCGCTGCAGGTGACGGTCAATAAACACTTTTTCACGGTCAAAAATATCAATTTCCGCATCAGTTACTTCACCATGTACCAAGAGCAACATGCCCTGTTCTGCCATCTCAGCAAAAATAGGAAATAATGCATCTAAGGCCGACACGGCGGCGTCTGAGTTAGTCGTGGCACCAGCGGGATAAAGCTTGGCAGCAACCGCGCCAGCGGCTTTGGCGGCTCGAATATCCTCGGCGCTGGTTTGATTGGTTAAATAAAGGGTCATCAACGGCTCAAAACTACTCTCAGCAGGTCTGGCGTCCAAGATACGTTGACGATAGGCCACCAGCATCTCGGCATTGGTCACAGGTGGCACCAGGTTGGGCATGACAATAGCCCGATGGAAGCAGCGTGCGGTAGCAGGAACGGTTTCTCTTAAGATGTCGCCATCGCGAAAATGCAAATGCCAATCGTCTGGAGTAGTGATGCTCAATTCTGTCATGAAATCCTCTGTCTTATCCTGTTACGCTGCATGTACTAAACCTAATGTACCAGTTCATTATGCCAGAACTGGTTGTGCTGGTGTTGAGCAAAATCACATAATTTTAATGCTTGCCGTGACAGCACATCCGCGTAAATAGTAGACTGCGCAGAACTTTTTTTGTGCATCCTGACGCAAAAGTAACAAACTCAAGTGACTGCCGGGCCAAATTGGTCGGCTTATAACCGACTCATAATCAGTGGCTACAACTGAATTGATAGGGTCCGCGCGATACAACAAGGAGTAATGTTGATGTATTTACGTCCGCTACTGGCGCTGCTATTGATACTGACGGCGATGGGTGCCGCCCAGTTTGCCTGTGCGGAGCCACTGCGTGATTATTTTGTCGAAACCTGGACCACTCAGGATGGATTGCCACACAACAGCGTCAATAGCATTACCCAAACTCCCGACGGTTACATCTGGTTTGCCACCTGGGAAGGGGTTGTTCGCTACAACGGTCGGCAATTCAAACATTTCGGTTGGGGTAAAGACACCCACTTGCGCGATTCGGGCATTCGTACACTGGCCGTCAATAGTCAGGGCGAACTGTTAGTTGCAGGTTCCAGAGGCAGTTTTGCCCGTTACGCCGAACGTGACTGGCACGCCATGCCGCAATTGGATGCGCGCATCAACCAGGTCTTAGTCGATCACAAGCAAAATTTATGGATTGCCACTAATAATCAAGGCTTGTTTGTCCAAGATGTTAATGGCGAGATCACCCACTTTGGCATCCCCGCCGGCTTACCCTCATTGAGCATTAAGGCACTGCTTGAAAGTACGGATGGGCAACTATGGGTGGGTACTACTGCAGGTTTGGCTTATTTTGATGGACAAGCATTTCATCTGCATGAAGATATCCCCCAGCTACCTGTGGTTAGTCTTGCCGAGGATAGAGAAGCACGACTGCTTGTGGCATCAGAAACCGGTATTTATCGCCAGACAGAAAATGGCTTCGCCGCCTTTCATCATGAATCAATCTCTCATGGCGTCAGTCAGATCCTCATCGACAATCAGGATGCTTTATGGGTTGGCACCATCAATCATGGCTTATACCGGCTCTATAAAGGGCGTCTTGATCACAAAGGCGTGTATGAAGGTCTGCCTGACAGCCGTATCAAAGCCTTGTTTCAGGACAGAGAAGGCAGTATTTGGATTGGCACAAATGGGGGCCTGGTCAGGCTCAGAAAAGCCAACTTCACCACCATCAGCACTAAAAGTGGATTAGTCGGCGACTATGTTCGCACAGTACTGGCTACTAAAGATAAGGCCTTGTTGGTTGGCACCAGCAATGGGCTCTCCCGTATATCTGAGGGAGATGTCAACACAGTATCATTGCCACTGCCTAATAACGATGTACCTTCCGTTCTGAGTCTGGCAGAAAATGCAGATAGTTATCTAATTGGTACTTACAGCCATGGTCTGCTGATGCTGAGTAAAACCACCGGCAAGATTCAACAAATGGGTACCGAGCAAGGCCTGCTGGCGAACCACATACGTTCATTATTTGTGGCCTCAGATAACAGCATCTGGATTGGTACTACCCGAGGATTAAGTCATTTGGTAGACGGCCAGCTAAGCCATTTTGATAAACAAAAAGGCCTGACCGATGAATACACTATGGCTATCAACGAAGGGCCCGGCGGCGAAATCTGGATAGGCACCGAAATGAGCGCCCAGGTTATCCGGGGGGGACAAATCGTCAACATTGACATTACCCAACATGATCAGGCTCGTTCTGTTTACGGCTTCTACCCTGGTAAAGAAGGTCGTTATATGTGGATGGCTACCGACAGGGGGCTGATTCGTTATCGTTATGAAGATGGTCAAACCCGATTAATTGGTCGCCAACAAGGTTTGCCCATCGACAAATTCTGGCAAGTTGCCGAAGACAATCAGGAATATCTTTGGTTGACGTCAAACCTTGGTATTGTGAGGCTACCACTTGAGGCTGCCAACACGGTGGCTGATGGGAAAACGGGAAAAGTCGAATACCGGGTATTTGCTGATGGCGATGGAATGCAGAGTTTTCAGGCTAACGGCACCACCAGCCCGGCCATTGCCAAAGACCCAGATGGTGATATTTGGGTTGCTACTGCAAAAGGAATTGTCAGAACCCGCCCTGCCAATATCAGGCGCATGAATCCTTCCAACCTGCCCATGCAACTGGAGCGGGTAGAAGTGGATGGCGTGAACATGACATCGAACCTACCAAGCCAGTTGCCGGCCCACACCAACAGAATCAGTTTTGAATTTGTTGCATTGGGCTACATTATGCCGCAGACCATTCAATACAAAACGCGGTTGATGGGGTTTGATAAAACCTGGGTGGAGCGAAATAACAATAATATTGCCGAATATACTAATTTGCCACCCGGCGATTACGTATTTGAAGTAGAGGCTACCTACCCCACTTCCGAGGAAGGAAAAGGTGTAGGTAAGCTACGCAAAGCATTCAGTATTGCACCGGCATTCTGGCAACGAAAAGATGTCTTCGCTATCACCCTGATGTTGGCCATAGCCCTGCTGTTTATCGTCATCCGTACTAGAGAGCATATCCTAAAGCATCAATCCGAGCAGCTTAAGCGGCGCGTTCAGGAACAAACTCAGGCACTGCAAGAACAAGCGCAGCGTTTTGAGCGGCTCTCATTACAGGATCAATTAACCGGGCTGGAAAACCGTCGCTCCTTTGACAGCTTTCTGAAAAACCTCGGCCGCCATAACAACCGCAATGTGTTGGCTTATGTGGCGATTCTGGATATCGATCACTTTAAACGCATTAATGACACCTGGTCCCACGACACTGGCGACCAGGTACTGCGTGAAGTAGGAAGAATTATCACACGCAATACACGACCAGGCGATCACGCCGCTCGCTGGGGCGGAGAAGAGTTTTCACTGATCATCAAAGATGTGGACGAGTCAACTGCGGTAAACATCTGCGAACGTATCCGTCAGCAAGTAGAAGCCACCGACTTCAACCATATCGCGCCAGGCTTGAACGTCACTATCAGCGCCGGACTAAAGCGCTGCGATGATACCGGCAACCATCATCGCACTTTGGTACTGGCCGATCAGGCGTTGTATCACGCTAAAGAAAACGGCCGTAACCAGGTTCAACTGTGGCAGGCCGATTTACCGGCTCGCAATAGCCATACCAGCAGTGTAGAAAGTTAGGATTCTGTGGTGAGCAATTGCAGGATATTCTGTTCTGTCGGATATTCCTGCTTGCTCCAGCCCAACCGCACAAAAACCATATCCAGCGACGGAATGATCATCACCACCTGTTTGCGGTTGCCCAACATGGCGTAGGCATCAGCCGGCAGTTGCTGCCATCGCCAGCTTGACTTGTCTTCTCTATCAGCAGCATTTAACCAAAATTGATAACCATATCTGCGATCGTTGTCACTTCGATTGGGCTGCTGCGCGCGCTGTACCCAATCGGCAGACAGCAGGGTCTTGCCCTGCCAAACCCCTTCAGCCAGCATCAAGTTTCCCAGTCCCGCCCAGTCACGCCCGCTGGCATAAATGTAAGAGCTACCGACTAGCACCCCGCTGGGATCCGGCTCAATCACTAAGGTCGTCAGTCCCAGCGGTGCGGCTAACTGCTGATAAAGCGTGTCCAGCAAAGCTTGCTCACTGCCAAGCTGATCACGCATATAGCGCATCAGCAGGTTAGTGGTGCCGGATGAATAGTCGAAGTAAGAACCGGCTTTGTAAGCTGCCGAGCTAAGCAGCGGTAACTGCGCCGCCGCATGAGCACCAAACAACATTTTTGTGGCATCCGTGCCGGGGGCGTATGTTTCATCAAATCCCAGACCGCTGGTCATCTGCAGCATATTTTCAAGGCGAATACCCGCACGCGCATCGTTTTGCCAATCACTAAACAAGGCATTCTGATTGATTTTTACTGCGCCCAGAGTTTGCATTCTACCCAATAGCATCGCTGTGACACTTTTGCCCATAGACCAGCCAAGTAAAGGTGTGGAATCCGACACACCGGGCCCATAACTCTCAGCGATTATCTGCCCATCCTTCACCACCAGCAGCGCTCTGGTATCCAGCCCCTGTTGATTGTCCTGGGCTAGCAGCGAATCCAAACTGGCCTGCCAGGCAGGACGAATGCTAACAGGTATCGCCGCATTGTTGTTCGCCAGATCAGTGGGTGCACCCTGTAACCCTTCCAGACCATGTGTGTTGCCAATATCTAGTGTACAACCCAAGCCGGGCCGATAAGTTGCACTGGCCTGACTTATTCCCAGCAAGTCCGCCGTTGCGGTGTTGGCAGTGTAAGTTAAGGTCAACAGACCATTGGCCGGCGAGTAGGAAGCCAAATCGGATAAAATACGCTGATCCTCAAATCCACTGATGAAATGGCCGGAACACCCCAACTTGGCCCCCATACTGACCACCACATCCACAGCGTCGGGCAAACGCCATAAGCCAAATCCCAACCATGCAGGTGAAGAGGCAACTAATCCGCCTAACAGCAATAATGCCACGCCTATTTTTTTCATAAAATGCTCCTGCTTAATCACCTCTAATCCTGTATTTTCTCGCCATCTAAAGCAATGCCTCCATCTCCTGCAAAGGCCGTTTTTTTGCTGGATATTTCCCCTTGCTTATTTGATACTGGATGGAATTCACGTATCGAGTACGCCAATGACCGGACCATTCCATTTCACCTGCCACTATGATCCGGTTTTATCTGTCATTTGGGTTATTGCTGAAGGTTCAGCTCAAGCCGACAACGTTCAACATGTCTACGATCAAGCGACAGCGGCTGCAGAAAAACATCAATGCCACAAACTTCTGATTGATGTTACTAACCTATATCTGAATTATGACAGCAGCACCGTCATGCAAGTGTTTCAGCACATAGATCCTCTGCTGCGTAAAATGCGCGTGGCCAGACTGGTTACCTTGTCAGAGTTTAAGCACGATTTGATCGAAGAGTTCGCCGAAGAGCAAGGCTATGTTCTGAAGAACTTCGAAGATAAAGAAGAAGCACTGGCCTGGCTGCATCAATAACTAGCACCCCGACATACATCAAGAGCCAGGCGCATTTTGCTCGTCATCTTAATGCATTGACCCAATACTAACTAACGTGCTTAGAATGACTGCCAGCAGTGGGAGGGAATGGATGAAAGCACATATTTTGGTTGGGATCCTGACGATTTTCGCAGCCGTGGCATGCCGTCAGGCCCCGGAGCCTCACCCCCTGCCCCCCCCTATTCCTCAAAGCGTTTCATTTGAACAGGATATTAAACCCATTCTGGATAGCCGTTGCCTGGCTTGTCACGGGTGTTTTGATGCGCCTTGCCAGCTCAAATTCGAGTCTGCACAAGGATTACTGCGAGGAGCCCATCATCAGGAAGTGTATAACGGTACACGTAGTGAAGCGCAAAGACCGACGCGGCTAGGCATTGATGCGCATACGGAGCAACAGTGGCGCGAGTTAGGTTTTCATTCGGTGCTGAATGAAGATGAACAAGGCCAGTCACTCTTATACAAAATGCTACAGCTAGGCAAAAAACACCCCTTTCCTCCCAACAGCAAGCTACCGGATAACATTGAACTTGGCATCACGCGGCAAAATCAGTGCCCGACTAACGACCAGTTTGACACCTATGCCAAGCAGCATCCGCAGGAAGGGATGCCACTGGGCATGGCCGCACTGAGCGATCAGGAGTATGCCAAATTGGCAGCCTGGCTTGAGCAAGGCGCACCTTTAAATACTAAGCCAAGGTCAATCAGTCAGGCTGACGCCGAGCAAATTCAGCAATGGGAAAGCTACCTCAACCAAAGCAGTAAAGAGAGACAACTCGTTGCACGCTGGCTTTATGAACATCTGTTCCTGGCGCATCTGTATTTTGCCGACCAAGGGCAGAAAACGCGTTTTTTTACCCTGCTGCGCTCCAGCACACCGCCAGGACAACCTATTCAACCTATTGCAACGGCACAGCCTAACGGGCCCTACGAAGGGGCTATTTATTACCGCTTAAAGGCGATAGATGACACCTTAGTACACAAACGCCATATAGCCTTGTTGCTCGATGAGGCGAAGCGCGAACGCATTGAATCACTGTTTTTTGCTAATGACTGGCATGCTGAGCAATTGCCGGACTACGCTTATCACGCCAGAGCCAACCCTTTTATTACCTTTGCCGCTATACCAGCCAAAGCCCGCTATCAGTTTATGCTGGATAACGCAGAGTACTTTGTTCGTACCTTTATCCGAGGCCCGGTATGCCGTGGCCAAATAGCCACCGACGTGATACGCGATCACTTCTGGACACTTTTCCAATCCCCCGAGCACGATCTTTTTATTACTCATCCAGAATATGCGGAAAAAGCGGCTCCCTTGCTGGGTTTGCCGGGCCAGGACGACGACTTACTGGAAGCAGGAACAAACTGGTTTACCTATCAAGACAAACGCAATCGTTATGCTGAGCTTCGCACTGAAGCTTATCGCCAATATGCGCCAAAGGGAGCGGCACTTGAGCACATCTGGGATGGAGAGGGCTTTAACAGCAACGCACTACTGACTATCTTCCGGCATCATGACAGCGCATCGGTGCAGCGTGGACTGTTCGGCAAGTTACCGCAGACCATCTGGTGGATGGACTATCCCCTGCTGGAACGCACTTACTATGAACTGGTGGTGAATTTTGATGTATTTGGCAATCTCGCCCATCAGTTACAAACCCGTTTGTATTTTGACTTGATTCGTAATGGCTCAGAACAAAATCTATTGCGTCTGCTGCCGCCGCAACGTCGCCAGCACTATCTTGAACAGTGGTACCAAGGTACCGGATTGCTCAAACGCAAGTTCAGCTATGCACCCATGGACAGCCAAAGCCCCGCAACTGTGCAATATGAGACTGATAAACCCTATACAGAACTGGGTCAGATGTTGTTAGACCAATTTGCCGACATCAATACCTTTGAGCAGGATCCGCTCAACCGCTGTCAGCAAGGTGTCTGCGCGCGTTCGGGTCAGTCGCCCTGGATCCAACAAGCGGATCAGCAACTGGCTGAACTCAGTAACTGGCGTCTGAGTACCACACCAGCGCTGCATTGGCTGCCAGAAGTGACTCTGCTGCGAGTTCACAAGGATCAGGAGCAGACTCTTTACAGCCTATTGCGAAACCGTGCACATTCCAACGTTGCCTTTATGCTCGGCGAATCGCTGCGTCATCAGGAAGAACGCGATAGTCTGACGCTTTATCCTGGTCTGCTTGGCAGCTACCCAAACTTTATTTTCGATTTACCTGCCCAGAGCCTGTCGTTATGGTTGGAAGCAATGAAAGGGGTAAAAACAGATGAAGACTTTGAGCAGGTTGTGCATGCGTTTGGCATACGACGCACACACCCCAGATTCTGGCAGGTGCTAGAGGCCGTTCAAGCCTGGCATTTGCAGCAACAACCGTTGGAAGCGGGTGTATTGGACATCAATAGGTATAAAAATCTGTAAACCGCAGCGTGGCTGCGGTTTGGCATAAGGGATTAAGGGATTCAGTAACTGCGCAGCAAAAATACAATGCCCACAACACAACCAAGCAAAATCATCGCCCAACCGGCTGACAGTAAAAAATAAGGTTCAACATGATAGGGAGCCGGAACGGCATCTATTTCACCACCCCACACTTCCAATGTGAGCAGACAGCTACTACCGAGCAACAGGAATAAACCACAAAGCCCGGGGAAAGAAAAAACTTTTCGTACCACAATAACCTCCTTGCTTTACACGAAAAATATTCACGGGGAGTTCCTGCCCCGCAGCCTTACCTGGCTGGCGCTGATAATACCTCTTTCAGGCACAGTTTGAAAAGCCCAATAGCCTGGCTCATCTGTCGTTCATCGCGTTGAGAATAGCCAAGAATAAAGCCGTTAACCCGATTTCCAGTAAAATAGTGTGACGACAAACAGTTAAGTTTTAATCCCAATTGCTCGGCTCGCTGCGCCACCAACTTATCCCAGGCCAAACCACTTGCATGTTTGCCCTGCCAGGGCTCTCGCAGGTAGGCCACCAAATGCATGCCCCCGGTGTTCTTCTCCCACTGCAACCAGGTCGACAGCCCATCCAGAGCATGTAAAAGATGATCTCTTTGGGCCAGATAAAAACGTCGCATTTTTCGCAAGTGACTGGCAAAACCGCCCGTCTCCATAAACTCCGCCAACGCAGGCTGCATACCCAATGCGGATGATGAGCCCAGAAAATATTGACTATCCATCAGCCGTCGAACCTGTTGCGGCGGCGCAACGATAAAGCCCAAACGCAGACCGCGAAATAACACCTTGGAGAAACTACCGACAAAAAAGGTCCCTTGCTGCCGGTCAAGTTGCATTAAAGGTACATGGGTACGACCCTGGTAAACAAATTCGCTGTCGTAGTCATCCTCAATTAACCATAATCGCTTACCTTGCTCACGCATGGCCTGTTGTTGATCAAGCCAGGCCTGACGACGCTGTGGACTCATCACTATGCCCAAAGGGTATTGCCGATTGGGGGTGATCACCGCCATCCCATGACAGGTATCAGGCACTGTCGCCCCTTCTTCATCCAGTGGTAATGCATGCAAGGGCTTCCCCAACAAAGTAAACAGAGAAGCCATTTGTGCATAACAGGGGTTTTCCAGCCAGATAGCGTTGTTCGGCACCATCAAGGCCTGCACCAGAATGGTCAGGGCATCTCTGTTGCCAGCAGTAATCAGCACCTGCTCGGCCTGACAGTCCAGCCCTCGCAAGTCTCTTAAGTAGTCTGCCACCCGCTGTTTAAGCAAAGGCCAGCCACTGGGATACTCTCCCATCATCAAGCCGGCATCCGGCTTAAGCCAACTGCGGCGCAAGCACGAAGCCCACTGCCTGGCCGGAAACGTTTCCACGTTGGCCACCGAGTCAAAACCCAGCATTGGCTTTTCTGGCTTTGGAAAAACCGACACTGGCAAAGATTGCAGCTCGATCACCGGCAGGTTCTGTGCCACAAACACCCCCCGTTTGGCGGCACTGAGCAGAAAACCTTCAGCAATCAGATTATCGTAAGCCTTTAAGCTACTGGTGCGGGATATTCCCAACGCCTGCGCCAACTCCCGGGATGACGGCAAACGCTCACCTTTCTGCAAGCGCCCTTGTTGAATCAAGCTGCGCAGCACATCTTGCAGTTGCAAATAAATGGGCTGCCGGGCTTGGTGATCCAGGCTAATAGATAAAGTAGCGGCTGACATCTGGTATCTAAAAATTTTATCAATCTGGATATTTTTAACACATCCAGAAAAGATAACCTAGCATCTAACGAAATCAGCAGGACGCCTAGATGCAAGCTCCCAGTCAAAGAACCCAGGTAAAACGTGGCCGTAAACGGGCCGACTATGATCCACTGTTGGTTAAACAGATAATTGACCAGTCTTTGCTCTGCCACGTGGCACAGATCCACGAAGGCTACCCTGTGGTCACTCCAACTTGTCACTGGCGCGATGGTGATATGCTGTATTGGCACGGCCATGCCAGAGCCAGAAATGTGTACGCCAGTCAGGGCCAAAGTGTGTGCGTTAACATCAGCCAGTTGGATGGCCTGGTTTTGGCCAGGAGCGCTTTCCATCATTCGGTTAACTATCGCTCAGTTACCCTTTTCGGTGTTCCACAACTTATTGAAGACGAAGTAGAAAAGCGTCGGCAATTGGAATTGTTTGTCGAACGTTTATCCCCAGGTCGCTGGCAACAGCTCAGGCCCATAAACGAACAGGAAATGATGCTCACCGCCGTGGTCGCCATACCGATTAATGAAGCCTCGGTTAAGGTGCGTAGTGCCCCTCCCTCAGACGATGATGAAGATTACGGTTGGCCGGTATGGGCAGGGGTTATGCCTATCCAACGTCAGTGGGGCGTTTTGCAGCAAGACCCACTGCAAACAGAAAATATGGCCTACCCTTTACCCCTTAGTCCGGCCAATGGAGCCATTTAATGCAAGCCAAGCAAAGCATGACGTTGGCCCAGGCTCGAGACTTGATGGAGCACTATCCCTTTGCCAGTATGATCAGCGAAAGTTGGCAGGTCAGCCAGCTTCCCTTTCTGCTGGACGAACAGGAGATGGTGCTTTACGGACATCTGGCGGGCAATAACCCGCATTGCGAGACGTTAGACGGCGGCCGCCAATTGGTGTTGTTTCGCGGTCCACATGCCTATATATCGCCGACCTGGTATCACCGCAAGCCCGCGGTGCCTACCTGGAACTATGTGAGTTTGCAGGTATCCGGTAAGACAACCTTACTTAGTGAACCAGAAGCAGATGCCTGTATGAACAGACTGCTGGATAAGTTTGAGCCTGGCCTTTTGCAGGATCCTGCGCAATTACCCGCCGATTACCGGCACAAGCTCAATCAAGCCATAGTGCACTTTCGCCTTGATATAGCGAGTTTTCATGGCCAGATAAAGCTTGGCCTGCATCGCCATGAGCTGGATCAGCAAGGTGTTGAGCAAGGATTGGCAGCATCTACTCAGGCTCAGGCCGGTGAACTGCGTGCTTATATGCAAAGGTTAGCAACTTTCGAATACTGATATTTGTCCTCACTAAGGAGATTTTATGTTTGCGGTTATTTTTCGTGCAGAGATCGGCGAGCTGGATCAAGAATACTCTGAATTAGCTGGCAAGTTACGGCAATTGGCTATGGATAAATATGGCTGCGTGGAGTTTTTTGCCTTATGCGAAGGCAATCAGGAAGTGGCCATCTCCTATTGGCCGGATATGACGTCCATTCAGGCATGGAAGGCGGATCCTCTGCATGCCCAGGCGCAGAAAAAAGGCCGGGCGGGATGGTACAACCGGTACCTGGTGCAGGTTGCCGAGATTCATCGTCAGTACCAGGTACCGGCTGAATAACAGAACTTCCCGTTGCCCGAGCAGTAAATGCCGGGCATTTTTTGTTGCCGCTATTGACCATTTAATTCCCGCCTCATAATATCCCTAAAAAGAAACATTATCTCATATATGAAATGAACACCGAGAAACGTCTAGCCGCGCATTTACTTAAACTGCGTCAACAGCACAAGATGTCACTGGACACACTGGCAACAAGCAGTGGGATCAGCAAAGCCACCCTGTCACGCATGGAAAATGCCAGCACCAGCCCAACCGCTAGCCAGTTAAACAGCCTGTGCAATATCTATGGCATCACCTTGTCACAATTGATGTATGACGCTGAGTCCGGCGGTATTAGCTTGTTTCGGGCCGCGCAGATGCCGGAGTGGACCGACCCACAAAGCGGCTATCAGCGCCGTTTGCTGTCTCCGCCGGCCAGCGGCTTCAATATTGAACTGCTGGAGATCAAATTACCGGCTGGGGCCCTTGTGCAATTTGCTAAACCGCCGCTTCCAGGGCTGGAACAGCATCTGGTGATGCAGCAAGGTTGCCTGCAGCTGACACTAGATACGCAACATTTTGAATTGCACAGTGGCGATGCCATACGTTTTAAATTGTTCGGCACCAGTCAGTTCCATAATCCGGGTAAGCACACCGCCCAGTATTTGTTAGCCGTAGGAAATCCCTGATGAAAATAACTAACGCCGACCTTAGCCATCCCCAGGTTATCGGGCTGTTGCAAATACACCTGGCTGGCATGTATGAAAACTCACCGCCCGAACAGGTATTCGCCCTGGATTTATCCGCGTTTAAGCAGCCCGGGATCCAACTTTATTGCGCCTGGTTTGAGGATACCGCTTGCGGCATCGGTGCACTGAAAACCCTGAATACTGACGAAGGTGAAATTAAATCCATGCGTACCCACCCCGATTGCCTTAAACAAGGGGTAGCAAGCAGGTTGCTGGAACATATCATCCAGCAGGCCAAAATAAGAGGTATAGGTCGACTGATGCTGGAAACCGGTTCAGGCGAGGCATTTGTCCCCGCCATTCGCCTCTACCAACGCTACGGCTTTATAAGTGGCCCAGCCTTTGGTGATTACGAAAAAAGTCCGTTTAATCAGTTTTTCCATCTGAAACTGCAGTAACCAACCGCACATTATGAAAAACAGGCGGAACCTTTAGCCCTTCAGTATCTTCGGCAATTCATTGCCCGTTACTGTAGTCAAAGACTTATCAAAGACCGTATTGACTTGTTAGGTATTCGGCCTTCACTTGATGGCAACTGTATAAACTTTTGGCCCGGGAGCGCACGCTTGATGGATTAGTCGAAAGCTGAATCAAGCGCTGACGATGTTCCGTAGATGATGTGTATTTCATCACATCATCATATCCAATATCGAAGATCACATATGAGCTGTCCGGTTCAAGATAGCTGGCAAGATGGCGTTCATCTGCCTCACCGATAAGAATCAGGCGGTCATATTTTTTCTGGCCACCGGAGCCAAATATGTTTTTCCATGACCAACGTTTTGTGGTGCTGGTTTGCTTCCTATTGGCAAAATTAAGTTTTGAAATCTTTACTTCAATCAGTAAGCCGGATTTAGTTTCAATGTCGTGTGGCGCATTGAATTCCGTCACCGTGCCCGATATCAAACCCGACACCAGCGACTCCCCGCGAATACCGGAGGCGATATTGGGATGGCTTTCAAAAAATGCCAGTTTCTTTCTTAGCAGTGAATTCTCAGCTTCTAATCGATGAATTGTCTCTGTTAATTCTATGATTTGATTGTCCATCACTATAACCACCTAAGGCTGAAACCAGTCATCTAATGCTTCTACATGCTTCCTTGGGGAATAACTCGCACGCGGTTACAACTATGGCAACAGGTTTCTACCTTTGTAGCCATAAGGAGCAGTCCATAAAAGCTCATGCGCGAGAGTGCAAGGGTAGAACGCGCAGCGCTACGAAGGCGAACTAAGCTAAACCTTCTACACAGGAAAACCCGGCAACTTGCCCGCTTCAATGCCAGCCTTATGCCACTGGGTTTGTTCCGCACAGAAAATCTGCGCATCCACCACTTTAGATGGCTCTGCGTTTAAGCTGCCGGCAGGTACGATCAGGAACTTGCCACTTTTAGAAACGAAAGGCAAAGGCGACCCACAGTCAGTACAGAATACCTTCGCGAATGAGCGACTGGGGTGTTCATAACGTTTGGTTTTCTCTGCCCCTTTTAGCCACTGGATATTATTCGGCGCTGTAAACAGGTTTGATGCATGCGCTGAACCTGTCAACTTTCTGCACTGTTCACAATGACAAAAGAAAAACTTCTTAAAATTATCTTCCAGCTTGAAAGCAACACTGCCGCAGCAGCAACCGCCTGTGATTTCTCTAACCATTATCCACTTAGCTCCTTTGTCTGGCGCATCAAACTAATACCGCCTACCTCTGTACTAAAACCAAACTTTTCATAATAGCTTGCCATTTCTGGCAAACAGTAAAGCTCGAAATGCCTTACCTGTTTGAGGTCTTCGTGGGCCTGGATCGCCTGCATTAGTTTTGCACCTAATCCGCCAGCTCTTTTCGACGCACAAACAATGACATCGAAAATAATGGCTTTAAACACATAGTCACTTAGAACCCGGGCAAAGCCGACCAGATTATTGTCATGGTCAACTAAGCCTACGCACAATTGTGAGCCAACCACGCATTGGGTGGTTTGCTCTATAGTTCGTTCCTTTGCCCACCAGGCTTGCATGTACAAGCTATGCACCTGAGCGATTTGCTCCTGCGAGAACGCATAAATTAGTCTCATATCACTCCTGTCCTTGCTGCTCAATATGCCTGCGCAACGCAGGGAAAAACAGCCTAAAACACTCATCAAACTCCAAGTAATGGCGCTCAATATCTTCCAGGCTGCCAGCAAATTCATGACTAAAACGAATGCGCCCGGCAATACGATCCAGAGCGAAGCCTACCCCATCAAGCTGCGCATAGCTGGCAAACCAGTGCTGATTGATCATACTGCCCACCACCTTTTGCATCCGTTCTGGCATAAGGGGCATGCGCTTATCCAGGCGCTGATAGGCCAGTTCACAAAAGTGCGCAAAATCCAGTTCACTGTAATGGTGCCAGTGGCGAATCAGAAAGTGGTCAAACAATACGTCCAGGGCAATACCGGCAAAACGGCGGCGTTTGCTACTAAATAGGGCTTTGGCAGCACGAACTTGGGGATGGCTGTCGGTAAATCGGTCCACCCTTCGGTGGTTATCCAGCCCGGCCAATATGGGCGCTGAGAACTGGCGGATATCTACCCCTCGGCAAAAGTCCCCAAGCAGATTGCCCATATGCGAGTCGGCAGTTGGCTTGGCCAAAAATAAGTGTGCAAGATAGTTCATAGCCTTCAGTGTAAAGAGCAACCCACTTAGCGTCTAATACCAAGCAAAGGTGTTTTTTGCACAATCCAATCTAAGACACCGGCAATTCCCTGTCTGTCACCTTGACTTTCCACCTGTTGGCGTATTCCTGCCACACTTCCCCGCCGCCAGTATTGACAAGGGGCCCGGTGGCAAACACCATTGCCGCTCTTCGTCTTTTGATAACAACGAGAAAATAACCTCATGAGAATGTCCTTACTTGCTCTGGCTCTCGCCAGCAGCACCGTATTTGCCAATGAAGGCATGTGGATGCCTAAGCAGTTGCCAGAAATCGCCCCGCAATTAAAAGCCGCCGGCCTGGCCCTTGACCCAGCGACCCTGACCAAACTGACCGAGTTCCCTATGGCGGCAGTTGTCAGTCTGGGGGGGTGTTCTGCCTCTTTCGTCTCGCCCCAGGGATTGGTGGCCACTAATCACCATTGTGCTTATGGCAGCATTGCTCACAACGCCACACCTGAGAATGACATTCTGACTAACGGCTTTTTAGCCGACACCCTGGACGCTGAATTACCAGCGCGTCCAGGTAGCCGCATTTTTGTTACCAAAGCGGTAGAAGAAGTAACGGATAAAGTTATTGATGCCAAAACCGCCAAACTGAGCGGTAAAAAGCGTGTCGATGCCATCGAAGCTAACCAGAAAGCCTTAGTTGCCGAATGCGAGAAAGACGAGGGTCACCGTTGTACCGTGGCTGCTTTCTACGGCAGTCTTGAGTACTACATGATTAAGCAACTTGAGATCAAAGACGTACGCCTGGTACATGCGCCGCCGTCTGGCGTAGGTAAGTTTGGCGGTGACACTGACAACTGGATGTGGCCCCGTCATACCGGTGATTATAGCTTCTACCGTGCTTATGTAAGCCCGCAAGGTAAGTCTGCCGATTTTAGTAAAGACAACGTACCTTATACACCAGACTTCCACCTGACTATTGCCAAAGAAGGCGTGAAAGAAGGTGACTTCGTCATGGCCCTGGGTTACCCCGGCCGTACCAACCGCCACCGTTTGCCCAGTGAAGTGGCTGAAACTTTCGAGTGGAGCTACCCCACTGTTGTGCAAGACTACCGCGATGCGTTGGATATTATTGCCCGTGAAACCGCCGACAACAAAGATGCTGAGCTGAAATATGCCAGTCGCGTTGCTGGCTTGAACAACTATATGAAAAACCGCCAGGGCATGCTGGACAGCTTCGCCGACAGCGATTTTCTGGCACGCAAAAAAGCCGAACATGCTGAGCTGACCGCTTGGGTGAACAGCAGCCGTGACAATAAGAAAGCCTATGCAAAAGATTTAGCCGCCATCGAAAAGCTGCTGGGTCAACGTCAGGCTCAGGATCGCAAAGACCACCTGCTGGACGCTGCTGCACCTCGCCTGCTGGGCACGGCTCGCGCCTTGTACCGCTTAGCCGAGGAAAGCACTAAGCCTAATACCGAGCGTAAAGCCGGCTTCCAGGAACGCGACCTGCCGAAGTTCAAGTCTTTCGTATCCGCCATGGAGCGTAGCTTTGATGTAGGTGTAGAAAAGGCGCTGGATCTGCACGATCTGAAAAAATACGCCGCTCAGCCTAAAAAGCAGCGTAATGCGGCTTTTGATAAAGCCATGGGTATCAAAGACAAAATGAGCGATGCGGAGCTTGTCGCACTGATTGACAGTTGGTACAGCAACACCCAACTGACCTCACTGGAAACCCGTCAGGCGCTGCTAGAAAGCACCCCAGAGCAATTTGCCAAGTCAGACGACTTCTTTGTTAAAGCGGCGGTAGCACTATACAAAGGTGACCTGAAACGCGAAGCCGATGAAGAAGAACTGGGCGGCAAGATTCAGCAAGCTTATGCCAGCTACATGCGCGCCAAAATTGCCTTTATGCACGACCAGGGCAAGGCCGTGTACCCAGATGCCAACAGCACCCTGCGCGTGACATTTGGTAACGTAAAAGGCCGCGCTCACGGCACCGAAGACGGCAATGCCTGGGCACCCTTCACTACCTTACGTGGCATTACTCAAAAAGCCACCGGCGAAGGTGAGTTCAATGCCCCTCAGAAGCAGTTGGATGCCATCAAGGCCAAGCAGTACAGTGATTACAAAGTTGATAGTCTAAACTCTGTACCTGTGAACTTCCTGGCTACCCTGGATATTACCGGCGGTAACTCAGGCTCAGCGGTATTAAACAGTAAGGCCGAACTGGTTGGTCTGGCCTTTGACGGCACGCTGGACTCTATTATTTCTGACTGGGATTTCAACCCGGCCAATACCCGCTCAATCCAGGTAGACCACCGCTTTATGCTGTGGCAGATGGAACTGGACGGCGCCGATAACCTGTTAAAGGAAGTGGGCGTTAAATAACCTAAAAGGGGAGCATCGGCTCCCCTTTTTCATGCTTGTTACTGTCCGCTCAGGCGTTTACCGAAAGAGATTGCATAAGCGGGTGAGCGCATTTTCAGTACTGGGTCGTCACTTGGCGTAAAACCACGAGATAGCTGATTGGGATCAAAATTGATTGCCGTACAGCTATCGCCCCCGGCACTGTTTAAACGAACCTTGCCAAGCAACACCTGCGGCCTGTCAGTCGGCCAGGGGCTTGACGGGTCAATATCACTGTCTGTTGGCTCGCCGAGGCTTGCCACCAAAGAATAGCTCACCTCACCTGTGGCAATTTGCTCAGCCAGCTTGGCGGCCAGAAAATCCGCAGGCTTCGCCTTGGCCTCTTCAGCTTCCAGAGTTTTAACACCCGCCTCGGGTATTAACTGCCAGCGAAACTTGATCTGAGACTCGTCCTTAGGCTGAAAAAAGAAGGTGTGCAGTCCAAAAAATTCGGTATTGGCGTAAGAGGCCGGTGTTTTGGCACTCTTCAACCAGGCGTAGTGGCCCTGAACACTGGGATGCATGGCCACATAGTCCGCCATGCGCTTAGGATAGCGCTGGCCTTGTTCATCGGGTAGCAAGGTGGAGAGAAAGCCAAAGAAAGTCTGCGGATCTTTACCCGCGAATACCGGGAAGTTATTGCCAGTAAAGGTGTGTTTACTGCCATCCGCTAAGCTTATCTGCATGCCCATGCCGCGGGTTCCGGGCGCACGCTCATCGGCAGCCGGATTTCCGCCACCAACAGAAAACCGCAAGCTAACAGGTAAGCTGCCCTGACTTAGTAAAGGCGCCGATACAAAGAGGCCACTGTCTGCTGGCTCAAACACCCCTGCGGCACATACACCGCGGGCGTGCGCTTTGCGTAAACCGGGTTGTTTGCCGCTCATCTTTTCAAACAATTGAATAAAATCAATTGCTTGCACTTGCGCACCCGCCAGGCCTGAAAAGCTCAGCAGTATTAAGGAACCGGGTAATAAAAAATGCTTGGTCAATGTCATTGCTGCTTCCAGTATCATTCTGTCAGCTTGCATAGACCGTGCATGGGGGCAGGAACTTTCCGTACTTCAGTAAAATATAGGCAGTTGCCGGCGAATAATAGCTCCGGCAACATCTCTCACCAGAGAAATCAGGCGTTTTGCATCAGCCAAGCGTAAGCCGTGGTAAAGGCACTTTCCTGGAATTGCTTCAGGCCGGTTTCGGCAAAGTCCACCGATACCGGATTATGTTTGAGTGACTCTTTCATCTCGGTACTGCCGTACACAATAGTCTCTACACCTTCAATCAGCTCAATGGCCGCTTCCAGCTTAAAACCAATGGCGCCACCGGCAAACT
Organism: Bowmanella yangjiangensis; assembly: GCF_018531185.1. Lineage (NCBI taxonomy): Bacteria > Pseudomonadati > Pseudomonadota > Gammaproteobacteria > Alteromonadales > Alteromonadaceae > Bowmanella > Bowmanella yangjiangensis. The sequence goes on along the minus strand of NZ_JAHDJU010000001.1, from coordinate 451,978 downwards.
TACCTTTCATGGGGCGCTGGCGAATAATCACCTTGTCCACCTTGTAGTCCTGCAACAGCTTGGCCAGGGTGCTCTGGAACTGGCGCAGGCCCTCGGCAGTGTTGTCACTTAAGGTCAAACGGCGGGCCCGGCAATCGGGAATATGGAACAGCCCGTTGGTTAATGACAACAGACATAAATTCGCCTCGTTGCTCTTTAATTCAATACCACAGACTTTCATTATCTATCCCCGTCAATTACAAAAGCGCAATTATAACGTTAAAAGCCTGCCTGCCGGGAATCGCTTTTCAAGTTTTATTGTCGGCGTACCATAGTGAGAAAATTTGTATCGCGAATTTTGGCGGTTTAACCGCGCCAGGCGCCAATTCGCACTCACCTGTGCTCGCACCAACCTTCGTAATTTGCCATAGTAGCCACACTCCTTTGCCACAAGTAAGCACAATGAAGTCATATTCCCTTATCGCCCTGACCCTCAGCGCACTGCTAAGCCAAGCCGCACAGGCAGATTTAACCACCAGCGAAAGCAAACTCGTCAGTCACATTGACCAAAGTAACCCGCAGGCACTGGCCTTGCTTGAGCAGGTGGTGAATATCAATAGCGGCACCATGAACTTTGCCGGGGTTAAGCAGGTGGCCGAGGTGCTGATCCCGGAATTTGAGAAGCTGGGCTTGCAGGCTCGCTTTGACAGTGGTGAAGCATTTAACCGTGCCGGGCATCTGATAGCAGAAATTCATGGTGGCAAAGGGCCTAAGCTTTTGTTGATTGGCCATCTGGATACGGTATTTGAACCGGACAGCCCATTTCAGCGCTTTGAGCGTATCGACGAGCAGACCGCCAAGGGCCCCGGCATTGCCGATATGAAAGGCGGCAATATCATTATTCTGCAAGCCCTTAAGGCATTGCACGAAGCCGGTGAACTGGCTGATATGAATGTGATGGTGATCATGACCGGCGATGAAGAGTTAAGCGGCAAGCCGCTGTCTTTATCCAAAAAAGCCTTGGTTGACGCCGCTGAATGGGCGGATATTTCCCTGGGGTTTGAAAACGGCGACGGTAACCCGAAAACTGCCAATGTTTCCAGACGCGGCTCGGTAGACTGGAGCCTTGAAGTCAAAGGTGTGCCGTCCCATTCCTCACAGATCTTTCAGGACAGAGTGGGCGCCGGTGCCATTTATGAGGCAGCCCGTATTCTGAACAGCTTTTATGAAGAGTTGCGTAGTGAAGACCTGCTAACCTTTAACCCCGGCCGCATTATGGGCGGCACCACAGTTAAACATGATCCCATCAGCAACAGCGGCAGCACCTTTGGTAAAAACAATGTGGTGGCAGAAAGCGCCATTGTTACCGGTGATATTCGAGCAGTGTCTTTGGAGCAGCTACAACGGGTACAGGAAAAAATGCGTGCCATCGTAGCCAGAAGCCTGCCGCAAACCAGCGGGAATATTGAGTTTGGCGACGGCTACCCACCAATGGGCCCCAGTGACGGCAACCGCAAATTACTCAGCCTGTACAGCCAGGCCAGTGAAGACCTCGGCCAGGGTAAGGTTGAGGCGGTTAACCCACTAAACGCCGGGGCAGCAGATGTATCCTTTACCGCGGCCTTTGTGGATATGGCCATTGACGGCCTGGGAATGAGCGGTACCGCCGGCCATACCGTCGAGGAGACCGGCCGACTAGACTCGTTGCCCAAGCAGGCAAAACGCGCCGCCCTGCTAATGTACCGGCTGAAACATCAAAACTAAGCTGATACCGAGTATTTACACAAACAGGTTCCTGCACTCACTCAGTCCCCCAAAAAGAACGGCTCTGTGTGCAACCTGTTTGTGTCCTACCCTAACCTTTGGGGCTTATGGTCCTCAGGCTCATAAAAAAATAAAACATGCCGCTAGCGGGGCTACCCGCTAAATTATTAACGGCTCAGTTCCACAATGTCCTGTTGCATATCAGTGATCTCTGCCACCAGCACGGACCGACCGTCATAGTCGTCGATATACAAGCTTGGAGTAGCCAGACTTTGCTGGCTCAACAGTTGTAGCTGTGCGGTGTCATAGTGAATAAGTCGATTCTGATTATCCACGGCCAGCAACTGACCACGGCGCCAGGCAAAACGCTTTTTAATATCGCTAAGCAGCAATATTGGCGACTCTTCATTCTGATGCAGCCAAAGTTTGCCGCCGTTATCCAGGCTTAACAACTGCCCCTGGCTATCCAGCGCAGCCCAGGAACTGGGTGCAACTTGCCATTGGCGCCACTGATTGTCTTCGGGGTGCCAGGCAATCATCTGTTGTTGCCACTCACGTTGGCTGGAAAACAGGATCTCGCCCTGCTCGGTCCACTGAAACAACTGGATAGCAGCGAAAGGCGCAATCAGTTCTTGCTGTTGCCCGTGCATATCTAGCAACAGCAAACGGTCAATATGATTCACCAGCAGTTGCTGACCAGATGGTGACCAGCTAAGTCCGGCTATTGGGCCATGGGTGAACTGGCTCAATTGCCAGGTACGCTGTCCATCCATCAACCAGACCTGTTCCTGACCTGAGCGATTGGATACATAGGCGATCAATTCTCCCTGGGGCTGAAAACGGGCTTCCTTATCGGCAAAGGTAGACTCCCATTTTTCCGGCAAAGAGCGTGGTGTTTGACCGTCGCTGTCGAAACTATGCAGATAAAAATGCCAGTCCTGCATACCATAAGCTGCCAACAGCTTGTCCTGATGTGGTGCGTATACCAGAGAATAGATTGCTTTGGCGGTCGCCAGGCTAATTGGGGTCACCCGGCCGCTGAAGTCCACTTCAAACTGATGGTGGGTGTTATATACCAGTAATTTGGGCTGGCTGGGGTGAAAGCTCAGCTCCAGCAAATCGAATTGAGAGAGTGCCATCGGCCATTGCAGCTCCGCGCTGGAGGTTACCTCGCCGTCACTACTTAACAAGGTAAGTTGGTCTTTACCATCTTGGGTTTTACCCAGCAGTGCCAGTTTATCCAGCCCTGCAGAGTATGCCAGGTTGTAAAGTCGCTGCCCGTCGGGAGCAAACAAAAGTTGCTCAAGGTTGTCTCGTACATGGTAGCTGATAAGCTGCCATTGCCCCTGATGCGGCTTCTTAAGCAGGGCGATATTGCCGTTATTCATCCATTGTGGCCCATATAATCTGCCGTCATCGCAGCTCATACGGGTTTGCGCGTCCTGGGCAGTCGTTAGGGCTGCTGCCACGTCCAAGATTTTCAGTTCCCAGCATTCCGGTACATCAGCTTTGCCACACAAGCTTTTGCCGACAAATGTCAGCCGATCGCCCCCTGGCGCAAAGCTATGCTGCTGAAAATAGCCCGCCTCTTTGGTCAAACGGGTTTCCTGCTGGCTGTGCAAGTCCTTACTCCAAAGATGGTTTTCGCACTGCCCTTCAAAACGATGAAACACCACAAAACGGCCATCCGGCGAATAGCTGGCAAAACTCTCCTTGCCTGTTGTCGTGGTCAGATAATGCATGTGGCCATAGCTATGCTGCCCCTCGGGCTTCAGATAAAACCCGGCCACCATCAAAGTAAGTAGCACCAACCCGGCAACCACCAGGTAAGGGATAGATAATCCACCGCGTTTAACTGCAAGGCTTGCGGGTGGCATGGGCGCAGCAAACTCCGCCGCCATTTCCAGGCTATAGCCCTGCTTGGCGTGGGTTCTAATGATATTTTGCTCGCGGCTGTCATCGCCGAGGGCCTTACGAAGCTGGGCAATACAGCGCTGCAAGGTATTGGGAGTAACAATAGTATCTGGCCACACCCCTTGCAGGAGCTCATCCATAGACACCACTCGCCCCTGCGCCCTAACCAATTCGGCCAATACCGCCATCGCTTTGGGCTGCATGGTTTGCACTACCCCGGCCAGGATAATCTGATTGCGGGTCAGATCAATTTGCGCCTGCCCCAGGCGGAATTGTTTACTCATATAGGGTTATTGTTGTTGTCCGGCACGCAAGAATAGTAACACAGACAGACCTTATCAGTGCCGCAGATTAATATCCGGAAACACAAATCGTGACAAACCTAACCTATTGAATAATAAGACCATCAGCGAAAAATCAGGGATAAATCAAGGCATGCACATGCCAGCTGTTCGGTCTTGTTTTAGCTTGGACAGGGTCAATTACCCCGATTAAGGATCACGAAAAATGTGTAAGTTCCCGCCTTTGTTCGCCCTGTTATGGGCGGCATTTTTTTCTTGTTGGAGCCACGCCGACGTCACACCTCAAGACGAAATCAGTCTGACTATCGAGTCCAGTCATCTGAAGCGCACGATGCGCGCCGATATTTACTTGCCCAAAGACTATCATCTGGATGCGGATTTTATCCGCTATCCGGTTATTTATACCCTGGACACCTGGACCCTGGCAGACATGGTCGTAGGTGTCACCCGCCATCTTGGCACCACCGCTTCCATGCCCAAATCCATTGTGGTCGCCGTGCATACTGATGACGGCGTAGCAATCTCGCCGCAGTTGTACAAAAGTCAAAGCGGCCTGCCTGGCGCGCCCGAGGACAAAACATTTTGGGGAGAGGATGCCGAGCAGTTCCACGGCTATCTGGAACAAGAGTTGCTGCCACAGGTAGACAAGAAGGTACGCAGCAATGATTTCCGTCTGCTGATTGGTATGTCACCCACGGCTGCCTTTGCTGCGGATAGCTTAGTCAAGAATCTGGATTTATTTGACGGCCACTTTCTGTTTGCTGCGGCCAGTGTAATTGGCATGGGCTATGACCCCAAAAGCAGTCTGATAGACAGCCTGATTGAGCAACTGGCCAAACGGCCGGAGCATAAAGGTTATTTGTATGTCGCTTCTGCCACCACAGACGCATCAGAAGCGCCAACCCAACCCGACACCTTAAAAACACTTACTGCCAGGCTAGCGCAATTTCCCCATTACCAGGTACGCGCCGAACAAATTGATAATTTCGGCCACTACCCTATGGCTTCACAAGCGTTGCTGTCTGCATTGGATCTGGTTTTTCCCCGCCAGGATTTTGATATCGGTCTTAACTTTAATGCGATGCGCGCTAATACCGAAGCAGGCCCCATGCTCGAGCAAATAGACAGTTATTACGCGTATTTGAGCAAACAGCTAGGTTTTAAAATATGGCCCAATGCCGATATTCCACGTAACAGCGATAGTCTGCGTGCCGCTGCCATGATGCTGCGCCAGGCTGAGCGATACGAAGAAGCCCTGGCACTGGGTCAGCGCTGGGTGCAATTGCAGCCTAAATCAGCCAAAGCACTGGCAGCATTGGCGACCACTTACCAGGCCGCCGGACAACTGGACCAGGCTAAGCGTCTGCTGACTAAAGCCATTCCCCTGGCGAAGGGCAACAACGATCCCTTACTAGCTCATTATCAGCAAATGGCCCAGCAACTGGGTATGGCCAGTGACGCGCCATAGTGGCGGTTAGTGCGCCCTGAACAACAAACGGAGAGCAGAATATGCAGAAATGCTTTAGCTGGATGTTACTGATTTTGACCTGCTGTGCTGTTAGCGCACAAGCAACACCAACCACAGAGCAAGTTCAGGCCTTGATATCAGCCTCAGAGAAGGCCAGGCAACGGCATGCCACACAGGAGGATATCGAGCATTTTTTAGGCTTTTTCGCCGAGGATCTTATAGATACTCATGTTTCTTTCAATCGGTCCTTTACCGGAAAGGTCCATTTAAGAAAGGGTATTCCCGAAAAAGCCAAAGCTATGGTGTCGCTCAGCGAAGAGCTGGAAAGTGCAGTGCTTGGCACCCATACCGCAGTAGCCGTCGTCAGGGAAGCGTCCAAATACTATAAGCATGAGCAGCTTAAACACTTTAAAGGCCGCACCATCTTAGTGCTGGAATTCAATAAGGACGGCTTGATCCAGCATATGCGTCGCTACCTGGACTAGAAACAGACGGCCCAAAACACTACAGCCCCATTGATAATAAAGGACAACCTATGCGTTATTTTCTGTTACTACTGACACTATGCTTAGGCCAAACGGCCCAAGCCGAACCGGCCAACCAGTCGGCCTTAAGCCTGGAACAGCAGCAGGTGCTCGACCTGACCCACAAGGTGCTAAATGCGCAGCGTATTGCCTACAGCAACTTGTCCTCCCTGGCAGCCATTGATGCCCTGTTTGCCTTATACACGGATGACTATGTATACCAGCACGAAGGCTATGGGGGGCGGTATTCCAGAGAACTCCTTTACAACAATTCGGTCAGCTTCTTTAAGCAAGGGCGCTATCAGGATGACGATCCGGACAGCTATCAATTGGTCAGTCTGCTACCGGGCAAGCAAGCCGCTGCCGTGCAGCGCTTGTACCAGGGCAAAAACGGCCAGGAATTGCGTCTTACACTGTTTGAATTTAAGGGAGATAAGGTAAGTCGCATAGTGGAGTACTGGTAAGGGGTATCTGCGTTAACACTAGCCTTAAACCTCAGTAAAAAGCCCCCATGCAGGGGGCTTTTCAGTGGCTAATCAGTTAAAAGTGAATCACCGAGCGAATGCTTTTGCCTTCGTGCATCAAATCGAATGCCTGATTAATGTCATCCAACCCCATGGTATGGGTGATAAAGTCATTTAATTTAAATTCCCCAGCCAGATAGCGTTCCACGTAGTCAGGCAGTTCGCTGCGTCCTTTTACCCCACCAAAGGCGGTGCCGCGCCAAACCCGGCCGGTTACCAGTTGGAAAGGTCGGGTGGAGATTTCCTGTCCGGCACCGGCTACGCCAATAATCACTGACTCACCCCAGCCCTTGTGACAACATTCCAAGGCTGACCGCATCACGTTCACATTGCCGATGCATTCAAAGGAATAATCCACACCGCCGTCTGTCAGCTCAACAATCACATCCTGAATCGGCTTGTCATAGTCCTTGGGGTTAATGCAGTCGGTGGCGCCAAGCTGTTTCGCCAGGGCAAACTTACTCTCATTAATATCTATGGCCAGAATACGACCGGCCTTGGCCATACTGGCGCCAATCACAGCGCTAAGTCCAATGCCACCTAAACCAAAAATTGCTACGGTGTCACCGGGCTGCACTTTGGCCGTGTTCATCACCGCGCCCATGCCGGTGGTGACACCACAACCCAGCAGACACACTTCTTCTAAAGGGGCTTTGGGGTTGATTTTGGCCAGGGCAATTTCAGGTAACACGGTATATTCAGAGAAAGTAGAACAGCCCATGTAGTGGAAAATCGGCTGGCCATTGATGGAAAAACGTGAGGTGCCATCCGGCATCAGCCCCTTACCCTGGGTGGCGCGGATTTTCTGGCACAAATTGGTTTTACCCGACAAACAGAATTTACATTCACCACACTCGGGCGTGTACAGCGGGATAACATGGTCGCCGACACTCAGGCCAGTTACTCCCTCTCCCACAGACTCAACAATGCCGCCGCCTTCATGACCTAAAATAGCCGGAAAAATCCCCTCGGGATCCTCACCCGACAGGGTAAAAGCATCGGTATGGCAGACGCCAGAGGCAATCACTTTAATCCGCACTTCACCGGCTTTAGGCGGAGCAACGTCCACTTGTTCAATTTTCAGGGGCTCACCCGAGGCCCAGGCAACCGCAGCGCGGCAACGTATGCTTTGTGCACTCATCGCTTATTCCTCATAACATGATATGAAGGCGATCCTACATTACCTACCATACAGTGATAATATCCACTCAATAAAATCACTATTACACACACGTAACAATGAGCTATATCCCTGCTTGGAATGGCATCGCCGAGTTTGTCTGCATAGTGGAAACCGGCAGCTTTACCGCTGCCGCCCAACGTTTGCAGGTGTCTACCGCCCAAATCAGCCGTCAGGTTAATCAGTTGGAACAGCGTCTGGGCGTACAATTGCTGCACCGCACAACGCGTAAGGTGCGGGTGTCTGAAACCGGCCAGCGCTACTATCAGCAGTGCCGTCAACTGATGGACGGTTTAGAGGACGCCGAGCAAACACTGCAAGAGTTGCAGACCACACCTAAAGGCAAGATCCGTCTCACCGCACCCATTACATACGGCGAACGGATTCTGATGCCACTGCTGATTGATTTTCAGGAGAGTTACCCGCAGCTCAGTCTGGAAGTGGAACTGACCAATGCCCGTTTGGATATTGTCGATAGCGGCCTGGATCTGGCTATCCGCCTGGGCCGGTTGGAAGACAGCCGCTTGCGTTTTCGTAAACTGGCCAGCCGCAACGTGTACACCTGTGCTTCACCCGCTTATATCCAGACTTATGGCCAGCCCAGCACATTAAACCAACTAAAACGCCATAATTGTTTGCTCGGCTCACTGGGCTACTGGCGTTTTAAGGACAACGGCCAGGAACGCAACATCACAGTGAATGGCAGCTTGCGCTGTAATAGCGGCGTTTCCCTGTTATATGCCGCCGAAAAGGCCCTCGGCATTGTTCAATTACCCGAAGAATATGTGCTGGCGAAGATTCAACAAGGGCAACTGGTGGAAGTGTTGGCACCATACAGGCCCGATAGTGAAGGCATATGGGGGCTTTATCCGGCGAGTCGCTGGACCGCCCCCGGCGTTAGTCTGCTGCTGGATTATTTGCAATTACACCTGCCGCAAAGCCTTGAACAGAATCAGAGTCAAGGCGATAGCTGATTAAGCACCGCCAATCAACACACTAAAGATGTAAATGCAGCCAGGCTCCTTCGGTTTCGCCGTGGTTGGTCTGGTTATCATAGTGTTTGTTGGCTTTCTTCAGCTCGGCCATCAGGGCATTTGCCTGCTTGTTGACGTCTTTTTCCAATGCCCGGCAGTTGTCCCGTGGGCCTATGGCATTGAGTTTTTGATCCATCAACGCAGCGGTATCTTTGGCCAGTTTGCCATGCCGTTCTTCATGCAGAGCAAGATTAGGATACCAGGCATCCCAGACTTGTTTTACCTCATCACTGGCGGACGCCAGCTTGGGCATGGTGTACGTCAGAGTTAAGGTAATCTCGACCTTGGTCAAAGCACAGTGCTTTTCGCGCTTATCCCACCAATACTGCCAACCGATATGGTATTTGGTATGGCCGTGGAATGTCTCGCCATCTTCTCGAATGGGCGATGCCTTGTTAAGCGCATCTAACAGGCGGCCCTTCTCCGTTGCCGACACATTATAGTAACGGTAATTCTCAATCACTTTGGCGTCGGCAGCGCAGAATAAAGGTAAAAACAGCAGGGCTGAACAGCACTTTTTCATAGTATCGTCCTTGTAACAGCGCAGACTACAGGCTCTGTGGAGGGTATTCCCTACATCCGTTATCTGCATCAAGGGGCACAAGCATAGTACTTAAGCCCTGCTTAAAGCAACTGCTCACACAGAGCTGGCACTTAACGGGTGGCACAGTGTCAGGGCTTGATCTGCATAGGCTCAAGTCCAACCAACTGCCCTTTGGCAAAGTCTTTGATAAACAGCTCCCAAATACCGTTGTTATCGGTATCCAGGGTGACAAACCAGTTAGGTTGGCCGTGTCCGGCTTTGGCCAGGGTTTTGCCCTTACCGGCCAGCCCTGTGCGCGAGTGACCGGCGCTGAATTTAAGCGTCTGGCTGTCGGCTAAGTAAAGCAGATCCTGCCGACTGGCTTGGATAAAAGAAGCGGCCATAAACCAGGTACCAAACTGCATGCCCTGCATATTCAACGCAAATTCCGTGGCCTGGGTGGCTTGGCTGGCATGCCGGAACTGCCCTTCCTCGTTTTGTATATAGATATGGATTTGCATGGTCAGCCCCGCCCCTGTCATCACAGATAAAAGGCTGCCCATTCCAAGCTCTGTACCCAAGGTGTAAACATCCGCTTTACCATCGCCGCTAAAATCGGTAAAGCCGATATCCAGCAGCTCACCTTTTATCTCAATAGTGCCAGAAGCCTGGCGCGAAAAGGCAAGTTGCCCTTCAGCTTGTTGCCGCCCCGGGTACACCCGCAAACGCTGCCCCTTATCCTTGCCAGCTTTACTTTGGAAAAGCACCAGATCAGGGATGCCATCACCACTAACATCCATAAGATCAACAAGCCGGGTTTGATTTTCGGGCCCCGACACATAATCAGACAGCTCTGCCAACAGGCTAAGGACAAAGCCTGCCTGGTTGTTTGCGCCCGTCACCGTTGCCGACAGGGCCCAGACTTTGTCGGCGTAAGCAAACAGCAGCTCAGCCAAGCCGTCGCCATTGATATCGATTTGCCTGAACAGATGAGGCAGCGACAATGTCACTGTTGGGCTTTCAAAACTCACTGCAGTAAAACCGCGATGCCGGGGTAATGCCAGACTTTGCAGAGTAAAACTACCGTCCGGCTGCTGAATAGCCAGCTTGATCCCTGCCGCGTCCGGCAGCAAAAGATCACTTAAACCGTCATGGTTCAGGTCAAACACAAAGTCGATATGCTGCATGGCCGCAAAGCCTGCTGGCCTTTGCAGCCCCTGATACAAATGCGCAATATTAACCAGCGGCTCTGGCTGTAAAGAGCCCGCTGCTTGCAGCCAATCCACACCCCGCTCGGAAACAAAAACCGGTACCAAACGCCCACCTATGTTTGCCATAGCCATGGCATGCAGCCCTTGTGCGTCCAGACTATTGCTAACAACATAGTCCTCAGCAGAAGGCGCCATCAGTACCAGCTTGTCCTGCTGCGGCAATAACAACAGCGAGCCGCCTTGCGGCTGCGGCCATAACTGCGGTTTAGCCTCACTCAGCAGATTCGCCTGGGCAACTGCCGTCAGCCACACACCACTTATGAAGATAATTCGAAGCAGCTTCATACTTTTCTCCTAAGGCTGTGTGAGTAATTGACGCACAGATTGCTGAAACTGACGCCTGGCCACAAGAATCCCCCCGGCGGCAATACCCAGCGCAATAGACAAAGCTTCAAGGGCCAACAGCCAAACATTGGCCCTATAAGGCAAGCCAAGCTCATGGGTATAAAAAGCCTGCATGCACAAATACACCGTTGCCATAGCCGCGCAGGCTGGCAGCAAGGTAATCACCGACCACTCATAGATCATCAGAACATTCTGCTCACGCTTACCCAAGCCAAAACTCAGTAGCAGGGCATTACGTACCTTATCCTGGCCAAGATGAACCTGAATGGCGGCAGCCATCAACAGGTTACTCAGCAGGGCAATAAACAGGCTGATGGTCAGCACCAGGCCCAGCAGAACATTCAGATAAAGACGGGTTTGGGCTAGCAGGGATTCAACAGGGATTAGGCGCATGCCAGGATGGCGTTGCCAAAGCTCGCCAAGCTTTGCCAGCCCCTGAGCATCCAGATCGACATCCCCCATATACCAGACCTGGCTGTCAGCAATTGGCGTTTGTGCATAACGCACAAACCAGAATGTCACCGGGCTGCTGCCACGCACAAAGCTATGGGTCGCCACCACCTGTAACTGCGCCTGCTGGTTACCCAGTTGCATACTCAGCGTATCGCCAAGACGCAGTTGCAGATCCTCAAAGACCTCGGCTTCCACTGAGACCGGCCAAGCCTCGCCCTGTGTTGATAACGCCGAGGGCCAAGCTCCTTGTTCAATTCGGTTATTAGCCGCCAACTCGGTGCGCCAATGCAGGCGAATAGGTCTGGCCATACTGCTCAGCGATTCGCTGGGTTGTAGCCCGGTATCGGCAAGTGTCAGGCCGTTAATTTCGGTAAGCTGGGCATACTGAAAGGCATAAAAGGGGTTGGAACTGCCGCCCTGCTCCTCAACAAAGGTTTGCAGCGCCTGCTTTTGCTGCTCATCCACCTGACTGACAACCAAGTTTCCCTGGTCGCGGTACGTGAGCTGTTCCAGTACCGCGGTCACATCCTGGCTGATACGCACGCACATCAGCAGTAGGGTTAAACTCAGGCCCAGAGCAACAATCTGCGCACCTTTGACCAAAATGCGCTTTTGCATCAGGTATAAGGCAAAGCCAAATAGCTGCGCACGACTATGCAGGCCCCATTTACCCAGACTCAGCACCAGCCAGGTCAATAGGATAAGTAAGCCCAGACAAAGGGCCAGGGTGCCCAGCAGTAACATCGTTAGCCGCCAGTTATCTGAATACCACCATATCAATCCTGCCACCGCGCATAAAGGCAGCCCCCAGCTTAGTGCGTTTAGGCGGTTAGGCCGTTGCTCTTGTCGTAGCAAGGTACTGATCGGGGTATGAACAACCTTAAACCAGGCCCCCAGACTCAGACAAACAAAGATCCCCGTCCCCAACAACGTCGCGTTTAGCAGCCCACTCACCTGCCAATCAAGACGAATGGCAATATCAAACTGCTGCAGCACAAGTTCTATCAGCTCAGCGCACAGCATGGCTGCAAGTAACGCCGGCAATAGGCTTAGGCATAGCATATACAGCCCGCCGCCGAGCGCCACCAGCCAGGTATGGCGCCGAGGCATACCGTTGGCCGCACACAAGGTGGTGAAATAGGTGATGGGCAACAAGGTGCTTTGATGACTAAGCGCCAGGGTAATAGCGGCAATCACCACCAGCAGTACGGTAACCAGCCCCATAAACTTCTCCACCCGTTGCCAGGCAGCGGCGAGCGGATGATTGCCTAAGGCTTTGCTGACGAGTGTGAGATCGCGGTGTGGACTGACAAGCTGTGAAATGGCAGCCAATTGCGTGGCATCGTGTGCCAGCAGATAGCGGTGATGTTTAACCTTAAGCGACTGCGCCTTAACCAGCTCAGTCAGGCTTTGCTCATGCAGCATAGCCCGCATATCGGTGGAGTGGCCTTCCATCAGTCGATCCGGCTCGCCTAAAAGTAGCGCCGAAAATTGCAGTCTTAAGCTGCCCAGTGCCAGATGATCGCCCAGACGAATAGACAAGGTTGCGGCCAAACGCGGCTCCAGCCAGATCTCACCCGGTTTTGGCCCATGTTGTACCGCTGTGGCGACTAACGAGGTGCTTTCACTTACCTTAATTTGTCCCTGCAATGGATACTGACTGTCTACGGCTTTAAGCTGCACAAACTGGCTGGCAACTGCAGATGCTTCGTTTGGCTGATGAGTCAGGGTTAGCTGATAAGTGCGGGTTTCGCTGAGTGCCGACACCTGGTTTTTCAACGCTTTTAAACTATCGTCCGGCAATGGTCGGTGGCCCTGCAGCACCGAATCGGCCCCTAACAACTGTTGCAGGTTACTGTGTAAAAACTGCTGAACCCCACTGCCAAGCAACGTGATAAAGCTTAAATAGAAAAACAGCAGGCCTAAAGTCAGCAGCTGAATCAGATTAGTTCGCTGCCTGGTTTGCAGCCACAGATAGCTGAATGTCAGCGCCAATACCGCGCGCTTCTCAGCCAATAGAGAAGACGTTACTGACATAAGCTCAACCTGCCCTGCTGAAGGTGATACACCACATCTAACTGCTGTGCCAGGGCCTTATTGTGGGTAATTAGCACTAAGCTGGCCCTGGACTCACGGCAACATGTCAGCATCAGGCGGCTTATTTCATCTGCGGTGTGCTCATCCAGATTGCCGGTCGGCTCGTCGGCAAAGACTATACCTGGCTGGCATACCATGGCCCGCGCAATCGCCACCCGCTGCTGCTCGCCGCCGCTGAGTTTATTTACGGCCAGATTGTAACGCTCATGTAGCCCCACCTTATCCAGCCAGTCAGCGGCTTTAGCTAACGCCTGGCGATCGCCGCGCAACTTAAGTGGCAACGCCACATTGTTGATGGCATCCAGCTCAGGCAATAAATGAAACTGCTGGAACACAAAGCCACTGTAACGCGGCAGTGCCTCTACAGGCAGGTGCTGATTATGCAAGTGAAGCGCTAGCTGCCCTTGCTGAATTGGCTCAAGCCCCGCCAGCACACTAAGCAAGGTAGTTTTACCACTGCCGGAAGCACCGACTATGGCCACCTGCTGACCGCCTTGCACCTGCAAGTCCAGTTTGTCCAATAACCGCACCTTGCGATCCTTGGCCACCGGAATCTGATGAGTTAAATCACGTAGCGATATTCCGACCGTCATATGGCATTCCATCTGTAAAAATGACGGCCAGATTAATCTTTACGATGTGAAACCACTGTGAAAGCGCGCGGCGTTAAATAGCTATAAATGGGCAATCTCTGTTGGCAGATATTCGAAATATCTTAATCTTGTCCAGCACGTAATCTGGCCGCCAGATAGGGAGATGCCAGCGTAACCAGCAACACAATGGGCCAGAGATTACCGTCTTTAAATGTGTAAGGTTCCAGCAACTGCTGCCAGCTATGTCCCTGAATGATATAGCCCAGCACAAACTCAAAGCACAAGGTTAAAACCAGCCAAAACATCCCCACTGCCCAATAGCGACGAGGGGAGCCTCGGCCCAACCAGGGTAAAGTCAGGTAAGTGACCACAAAGATACACAGGCATAGCAGTAAACCGCTCAGCATAAACGCCGCGCTTTTTATAAACAGGCTTAACAACACCGCTTCACGAAAAATGCCGTTGGCAATGGCCAGCAGCAATATTGCCACCCAAACCAGTAGCGCTTTTACAATGCATGAGATGGACATAAAGGGCTCCCGGCAGTCACTTGCCAAAAACAGTAAGAGATTAAACTGCCTTCAGAGTAACAGAAAGGAAAGGTATCGCAGATATCGTCTTGCAGTTTTAGCTATTCAGCGACGTGATGCCTTGTTAACTAGTTTGAACACAAACCTCTGCATCAATCAAAAGACCTTAAAGGGCTATCTGACGATGACCTGGGCCATACGTCAGATAAGCAACAACTAATAAATACCGGGGATAAAGGTGGCAATTTGCTGTTTGTACTTGCGGTAAGTATTACCAAACTGCTTTAGCAGATCCCGCTCTTCAAAGTGCAGGCCAATCACAATGTACAGCGTAAACAGTGTGGCTAATACAAGGCGGGTGACCGACATGGTTGGTACCGACCAAAGCAGTATCAGCATGCCCAGCATCATAGGATGGCGGCTGTAGCGGTACATGTATTTATTGGTAAAGGCCAGCGGCGTGTATGGACGCTGTTGAAAATACAAGTACACCTGACGCAATCCCATCAACTCAAAGTGATTGGTGATAAAAGTCGACAACAGCAGATAGCAAATACCAATCACATACAGGCTATAAATACTGCCCATTGCCACCTGATTCTGTACCTGCCAGATAACTCCGGGCAAGCTTTGCCAGAAGTACATGGCAATGGCGGTAACCAACCCAGACATCAGCATGTACGTAGCGCGCTCAGCCGCTTCTGGAATAAACTGAGTTA
Source organism: Bowmanella yangjiangensis (assembly GCF_018531185.1). Lineage (NCBI taxonomy): Bacteria > Pseudomonadati > Pseudomonadota > Gammaproteobacteria > Alteromonadales > Alteromonadaceae > Bowmanella > Bowmanella yangjiangensis. The sequence continues at coordinate 436,758 of NZ_JAHDJU010000001.1, read as the reverse complement.
GCCAGCGTTTAAACTTGGCTCTGGCCATCAGCGAATGTTGCACGCCGAATAAGGTAATTAGACCGATGTCGACTAATAATGAGATCAATACTGAATCTGACTGCCATGGGCTCAGGCCAACAGGCGCAAATGCGCCTGCCCCAAGAATCAGCCAGAACAGTCCAAAGCAGCCCACAGCGTAACCAACAAAACCGTATACAAGTACCGCTAAACGCTTGCTCAGGTCGATAGCCTCATCAGCTATAGGTGCATTACTGGTGAGTTCATTGATGCTTTTCATGCGCTTTTCCTCTTTAATCGGCGCTCACTCAGCGCTTTTGCACCACAATTTCCAGGTATTCAGACGGCACCACCATGCCCTTGCCCTGACCGCGATCAAAACGGGCAATCAACTGATGGATATCCTGTTCAAGCTGCGCGGCCTTGGCTTCATCCAACGCGCCAAAGGCTTTATGCACAGGGCCGTAATAGGTGCGGAACAAATCGATCCAGTGCTGTGGCGAGCAAAAACGGAAGTTGAATTCACGGGTGCGATAGGTGATCTCACTGGCCTGCGGACCGAATTGCTCATCAATAAAGGCGCGGGTTCCCCAAAGCGCGGGCGACTTCACGCCAGCAGGCGGCGCCACGTAACTGCCAATCAATTTAAACAACTGTCCGACAAAGCCTTCTGGTGTCCAGTTGGCCAGGCCGATTTTGCCGCCGGGTTTACACACTCGCATCAACTCAGCGGCACTTTGGCATTGGTTTGGTGTAAACATGACACCGAAGGTCGATACCACATTGTCAAAGCAGTTGTTATCAAAAGGTAAGTCTTCGGCGTCAGCAAACTGGTAGCTAATATCCAGCCCTTCTGCCTCGGCGCGTTTCTTTGATTGCTCCAGCAAGGCTTCAACATAGTCGGTAGAAGTGACCAGACAGAAACGACGGGCTGCCGCGAGTGTCACATTGCCGTTGCCAGCGGCTACATCCAGTACAGTTTCACCGGATTTCACATCCATGGCTTCGCATAGTTGCTCGCCGCTGATTTGCAGGGTTACGCCAATACGCCCGTAGTCGCCAGAACCCCAGGTGGCGCGTTGCTTTTCTTTCACCGCTGAGTAGTTAATCTCATTGGTGGTTTGTGGTTGAGTGACAGATAACATAAATATTCTCCTGATGTTGGGTAAGACAGAATCGTCTCGACAGGAGCAATGATAGGGGCCGACCAAATGGGTCGCTTGAAGATACCCTGAATGTTTTATGAGGATTCTGTGGAGGTGACTATAGTCAGGCCTTGCATGCCATCGACACGTGTTTCCGAGTAAAAAGATGCGCCCTTTAGTGAAAGGGGGAGACATCATTCTGACAGCCGATTCGGCCAGTTCTTTGCAAGCCCCCGTGACCAGACCAGAAGAATGCCTCTGCAAGCATCTTAACCGTCTGCATTTGAAATCAACAAAACTTTAACATACAGTGACTTATCCTATGTGGTAGGACAAGTTACAACCATACATTCCGGTAGTGAATGTCATACTTTTGCCTGTTTAGGAACAAGCCCATTTATGAAGTTATCAATCCGCACTCAGTTAACTCTTGTAGCCATTTTACCTGCCTTGATTATCACCATCATCATAGTGGCGGCAGCGCTTACCGATATGGGCAAGATGATCCGTGAGCAAGCTAAACAATCTGCCAGCTATGTACAGTTGAATACTGTCTCTGAAACCTCAGAAGCCGTTCTGGAGGAAACCTTTACTAACTTTGGCCTGCAGGCAAAAGACAGTCTGTCATCAAAAGCCATACCGGTTATCTTAGTACTTATGACACTTTTGATTGCTTGCGGCTTCTTCCTGGTGCGCAAAATCATGAAGAATGTTGATGGTTTGATTAGTCAAATATCAACCATGGCAGATCCTAATACCGCGCTGAATTACCGGCTCAGCATGGATTTAAGTAATGAACTGGGTATTTTGGCTAAATCATTAAACAAGATGATGGCGGATATGGAAGGGGTGATGAATGAGATCCGCTCTTCCAGCGCTGAGGTTACCGGTAATGCAGATGAAGTGGCAGGCTGCACATCGTCAACGATGCAAAGCATAAATCATGTTAATGACAATATGAACAACGTGGCCGCAGCCATTAACCAACTGCAAGCCTCAGCCAAAGAGATAGCGCAAAACATTCAGGCGGCAAGTGCCGAAATTCAGGATGCCAGCGAACAAAGCAGCCAAATGAACAGCGACTACCAAATCATGATGAGCAACACCGAGAAACTCAATACGCGTATGGCTGAATCAGCAAAAGAAGTAGTAGAGCTAGGTTCTCAGGTTGAGAAAATCAATAGTATTTTGACCACAATACAGGGCATTGCTGAGCAAACCAATTTGCTGGCACTGAATGCGGCCATTGAAGCGGCCCGGGCCGGAGAGCAAGGGCGAGGATTTGCCGTCGTTGCAGATGAGGTTCGCAATTTGGCGGGCAGAACCCAACAAAGTACCCAAGAAATTGAGGCGATGATCTTGGCGCTCAAATCGGCGTCAGCCTCTGCGGTGCGGAATATGGAAGCATCGGAAACCGAAGTCGGTAATATGGTCGGTATGCTGAATACCAATACGCAGCAACTCGAAACCTTAACTGGCAAATTAAAACGCGTAACTGATTCAAACTTACAGATCGCGGCGGCAACGGAAGAACAGAGCGCGGTGATCAATGATATCAATCACAATATTCACCGGGTTACCGACTTATCCCTTGAAGCCCAGCGGCAAGCCAACACCAATAATGAGATTGTGAAAGGCTTACACGGTATCGCCAAGCACTTAGATAGCACAGTGAATAGCTTTAAAGTCAACAGATAGGCGCTCCTCAGCGAGGAGCGACCTTGAGCCAAACACGTTCCGGCGTCAATAACCTATTAGGGGACTCCAATGTGGATCCCCTAAGAACTCTCAGCGTGCTTACAGTACTTTTGGCGCAAGCAGAACCAGTATAAATCGGAACCACCGATTATAACGCACGGCAACCATAGCTTTTTGCTTTATTTTCAAGCATATTGAGCCTGACAAGACAGTACAGAGGTCATTGTCTATTGGCATTTATTGTGGTTTTTGCTTGGAAGTATTGGCAAATCCTTGACTCAGAAAATGTAATAACACGCTTCCCGCAGCATCCACTAACAACATGATTTAATTGTGTTATTTTTTAATATCACAGCAAAGTCTTGTGTATCCCAGTTAAGCTAAAATGATTTAACCAGTTACAGAACGGACGTGAAATTATTTAAAAATTGAGGTTGTTATGGAGCATCGAAAGCTCTACAGCATCACGTTAGTTTTGCTGTTAGTTATTACCTTTGTTGCAATATTTCTGCAGTTTTTCTTACTGGAAAGAACCTTAGTACTTCGCCCCGGCGATACAAACCACGTAAGCGCCATCTCTGACCAAAGTAACGGCGGAAGCTCCGTTGCCAGGGTAATCGAAAAAGACGGCAAGTGGCTATTAGCCTGCCATATCATTGCCTCCGACTACAGCTGGCCCTTTTGTGAACTCTCTGTTGGCTTTTATCAGGAGCGAGGCGTTGAGGGTGAAGGTGCTGATCTTTCCACTTTCTCTTCCGTTCATATAGAAGCTCGCTACCTCAATGGAGGACATGACAGCCTTCGTTTTCAACTGCGAAACTTTAACCCTGAGTATGGCAGCGTTGATGATGAGGCAACCTGGAAGTATGTGGGCATTGAGTATTGGCCAGAGCGTTCACCAGAAGCGAATGATATTCCTCTAAAAAGCCTGCAAGTTGCGACTTGGTGGATGGTGGAACAAAAGCTGCCGATAAAATACGCGGTGCCTGAATTTGATAATGTCATGATGTTAGAGCTGGCAACAGGCAACAACATTCAACCCGGTGAGTATCTGATTGAGGTGGAGTACATTCAGTTTAATGGTAAGTACTTTACCAACAGTCAGATTTTGTTCTTCCTCATATCGCTGTGGGTCAGCTCAGCTGCTTGCTTTTTGTTTTACAGTCTAAGATGGTCACACAAACAACTGAGTGAGACGGAAAGACGAGCCGAAGATTTACGGCAACTCAACCAACTGTTGAACGTCAAAACCAAAGAGCTCAAAAACCAGGCCGAGAGAGATCCCTTAACAGGCGCCCTGAATCGCGCTGGAATAGAAAAAATATTCACTAAAGAACTTGAGGTACTGTCGCTCATGTTCATTGATATCGACCACTTCAAGTCTATTAATGACAACTATGGCCACGCTGTAGGTGATGAGATTCTCAAGGAATTTTCAAAACTCATTAGTCAAAATTGCCGCTTCACTGACTTTTTGGCCCGATGGGGCGGAGAAGAGTTTTTGTTAGTTTGTCCCAATACTTCGTTATCAGACGCCTATGATCTGGCCCAGGCTCTGCGTCAGCTTATCAGCGAACACCGGTGGACCAACAATATTCGCTTAACGTCAAGCTTTGGCGTCGCCCAGTTAGGCGATGAAAGCCCAACGGCGTTTATAGAGCGAGCAGATAAGGCCTTGTACGATGCCAAAGTACGCGGCCGGGATCAGGTCGTAATCTCGGAAAGCTAACGAATGACTTGACCGCCTGATTAATAAAATCTGAGCAAATACGGTAGTGTCAGAGAAGATTCGCTGCAATCAGATTCCAGCATCAGGCTATTTTAGGCATTCAGTTCCGATATTCTTGCCCCCTGATACTTGTCCAGCGGGCAACCTTTTTGCAGCACCTGAAACCTCAATGGGGTTTCATCTTTCTAAGCTCTTTTCAGTTTATTACCCTCGTTGATCCAGCTTTCCTCTATTTAAAGCCTTCAAAAGCCTTGTATACCGAACCATAGCGTTCCCCCTCGACATTGCTGTGGGGCAAAAATCATCAACATAGTAATAATTTATTTTTCACAATGAATTTACACTGTGATAGATTATTCTGGATGCTCATTTCTAATTTTGCTTTGTCAGTCAGCACTTAGAGTCACAATTTGTCGAAAGTAGCTCTAAAGATGGCGATAGCAGCGAGTTAGAAACGAAGGCCTGAGCAGGTGAGAAACAACCGGAAGGCTTCATTTAAGTGCGTAGCAAAGAGCATCCCAATACCGCGTTTTGCAGTCCTGTGTGACTTCAACTGAAGTTCGTAGCGAATGGACATGAAAATAGTGGCTACATCTAACTTGAAGGAAAAGGTATGAAGGCTATCCAATTATCCAAAACCGCCATAGCAGTCAGCACAGCGTTAGTGATGACGGCGAGTATGCCAATGGCAGCATTCGCTGCTCAGGAAGCACAGAACACTTCTGCAGAAAGCGAAAAAGAAGGTGTTGAAATTATTCAAGTCACCGGCATTCGCTCATCGCTTCGCGAGAACCTAAATAATAAGCGCTTTTCTAACTCCATTGTTGACTCAATCAACACCGAAGATATCGCCAAAAACCCCGATAAAAACATGGCCGAGGCGCTGCAGCGCATACCCGGTGTACAGATTGAGCGTCAGTTTGGTGAAGGCTCTAAGATTTCCATTCGCGGTACGTCCCCCTCGTTAACTAACACCTTAGTTAACGGTCAGTCGGCAAAATCAGCGTCTTACCTGCCAGGTCAGGCCGAGAGTAATGCTTTTGATTTTTCTAATATTCCCGCAGAGCGTGTAGCAAAAATTGAAGTACATAAATCTGCCCGTGCTGACTTAGACGCAGGGGGCATTGGTGGTACGGTTATACTGCTTACTAAAAAGCCGCTGGAGCAGAAAGATGGTTATGGCTATTTGAATATTGAAGGGGAATACAATGACTCTTCAGAGAAGTCCTCTCCGCAGATTTCTACAGCCTATAACTTTGTCACTGAAGACCAAAAGTTTGGTGCCTCAATAGCGGTCAGCCTTCAGCAACGTAATGCTTTCCGTTCGGGGTTTGAATCTGGTGGCATGGGCGCGGGTACCGGATTCCAGCAAACCAACCCCATCGACTGCCCCACCGAAGCCTGCGATAGCAGTGACATTAAGCTAAGACATATGAATGGTCATAACTTGATCATCACCCGACATATGGCATTAAACGGCTATACCTATGGCGACCTTGAAGCGGTAGCCGGCAATGGCGACTCCTATTGGCCGACTTACGACCCGGCGAACTCCGGAGTGTGGAATAACCATACCAATAACTGGGGCCAATTGGATGAAGTGATGGACCCCACCTACATCGATCCAAACTGGGGTTTGTTCTGGGGCAGCCGTCGAACAGGCGGCCTGGGTCAGACTGCGCCAAGACACTTGGGTAATATGCTCTACTCTCCGGCCTTTTCTACCGATGAGAGCCGCCTGGATACCACAGTCAACTTCCAATGGGCACCGTCTGATTCGTTAAGCTTTAACCTGGAGTTAAACCGCAACAGCTCGGATCGCGACAACAAGAACGATAACTTGTATGCGCAAACCTTCCGCATCAGCCAGATGTTGTACAGTAACGGCGTGGCAGGCATCGATCCGCGCCTGGTGATGGATCCGGTCAGCGATATCGTGTTGTCGGCCACAGCCCCTATAGATGGCGTTAACTTAGTGGGCGAGGCCGGTATGGTATGGGACGGCAATAACTATACTAAAGGCGATACCCGCTGGGGCGAGATGCTGCGCCGAGATTCCAATGATCGCAGCGGCACCGAGACCGAACAGGACAGAATCCACCTGACCATGGATTACGCCAAAGATGATTTTATCGTCAAACTGCAAGCTGGCCGCACCACCGCAGACAGTACGGTGTTAGATCGCGCAACCACTCTGGCCACCCGCTATGGCGACTATGAAACCCCTTACTCGGGTGACAAAACCACCCTTAAGATCCCCACTTATGAAGGGGTAAACCTGGGCTATGGCTACAACCCCGAAACAGGCAAGGTTTACTGGGGTTTACATGCTGATCCCTCATTAACAGGAGCGGCCTTCGACGCGGCCCAGCTGCGCGCAGAAAACTTTCTGCTAGCGCCCACTAACGAGTTCTATTTGTTGACCGGTGGCCTGCGCAATACCGCCCGTTATCGTGAAAACACCGAGGACTTTTTCCAGGGCGATTTTACCTGGCAACTGGATAACGATTTCTACATCGACAGCGTAAAATTTGGTGCCAAGTACCGTAATATCCAACGTACGGAACACTTCTATACCGAGAACGCCACCTTCCATGGCTATGCCAACGAAGTCAGTAAATTCCCGTTAATCCTCGCAGACCAACTCGTCGGTGGCACAGTATCCGGCCTGGATACAGCTGGTCACGATGTGCCGGATGAATATTTTGATATTGACCAGGGTAAGCGCGATGCCCTGCTTAATGATCACTTCCTGTTACTGCACTCTGAAGGCGCACCGAACAAAGGTGCCTGTGAAGACGCAATCGAAGCATCTGGCTCCAGCAACTACTATGGTTGTCGTTCTGGCCTAACCGAATCGGCTGGTGACTTCTATGATGTTACCGAAGAACTGCTGGCGTACTACGCCATGGTGAACTTTAGCGGTGAAAAATTCCGCGGCAACGTTGGTGTACGGGTAGTGGATACGGAGCGTGAGTCTATTGGCAGAGAAGTGGCCAAAGATGAAAACGGTCAGTTGATGTCATACCCGAGCGATCCCAGCGATGCTGGTTATGTGGCTGAGCTGGCGGGTTTCAATAAATATGTGCCTTTGGTGCAAACAAGTAACACCAAAGACTACCTGCCGAGCTTTAACATTTCGTACAACTTAACAGACGATTTGATTTTACGCGCCGCAGCGTCGAAAAATATTTCTCACCCCAGCCTGACGCAATTAAGGAGTAACTTCTATCTGGTAACGGAAAGATACCGTTTATACACCGATGGACGCCAGCAGGATCTAACCCCGGAAGGTAATGCAGAACGTATTCCCATGGCTTCACAGCGTCGGGGCTCTGTGGGTAACCCCAATTTAGGATCGTACACCTCGGTGAATAGTGAAGTGGGCCTGGAATGGTACTTCGCTGAGTCATCCATCTTTGCCATTACTGCTTTCCAGAAAGACATCAAAAACATGGTTCGCTCAACATCCAAGGTGCAGAATCTGGACTATCTGGGTGAAGAAGGCCGCACCGACAACAATGGCTACTCTATTTTTGGCGACTATGTGGTCAGCTCCTACTTCAATACAGGCGAACAGAAAGTCGAAGGTGTGGAAGTTCAGCTTCAACATGACCTGGGTAACGGCTTTGGTGGTCTGATTAACTACACCTATACCGATGTACCAGACCAGAAGTTCTCTACCTCGACCTTTGCCTATGAAATCGCCGATATGACAGATATCGAAACTCATCAAAGCGATCCTTCGCAACGAGAGTATTTTGAAGTAACCGGCTTTAGTGCCAGAACCACGACCCAGACTGAGCCCATGTTTGGTCAGTCGAAAGACACCTTGAATGCGTCGATTTACTATGAAGATGACGATTTCTCGGCCCGTCTTTCCTACAACTACCGTAGCGAGTTTGCTAACCAGAGCAACAGTGAAGGTATTCGTTATACCGATGCCCGTGCTCAGTTAGACTTTAAAGCCACCTATAAGATCATGGACAACCTGGTAGCCAGCTTTGCGGTTACCAACATCACCGATGAAAACGTGGTTCATTATCTGGATAGCTCGCAGATCGTAAACGATCCAGTTATCAACAAAATGAAGTGGATTGATGAAGTGGATGAAAATGGTGCCGCCACCGGTAACCGCGTGGTTGCCACCGACGATGATGGCAACCCAATAGTCGAGTCATCCATAACAGGCGATGCCGCGTTTGAGATACTGTCGCAAGCCAGCGGTGTTTCAGTTGCCGAGCTGAAGCCCTATTACGAAAATCACCTGGATAAAATGGTGGTGAACGAATGGACCAACGGGCGCCGCTTCTATATGGGCATTAACTGGACCTTCTAATCAGGTCTCGTACAGGCTTATTGGCTTAGCCGATAAGCCCATTTAACGCGAAAAAGCACACTTCATAGCTCTGCTGTTTAGTGTGCTTTTTTTTGCGCTAAAACCTCACTGGCACAGCAAACTTCCTCTTCATTGCAAGGCACGGTAGAGTAAACAGAACCAAGTTAAGCGTGCCATAAGTGATCACATCTTAAGGGCTAGGCTTTAAGGCTAGCTAGGCCAACCCCCGAGAAACATAGATGTTTCACTAAGCTGACCCCTTTGGCTTGTCATTGACGGACAGTTTACCACTAGCATCCCCGCAAAACTGGCGAAGGTTCTGCTCTTCCAGTGCCAGACAGTCAGCAAAACGCCGTCCTCGTTCATCTTTGAATCGTCTTTCAGTGACAAGCACATGATGAATGCGATCCACACGCAAATGCCTAAAGTCTTCTGCACTTTCACACCAGATGGTCAGCAGCCAAGCAGAATCAAACACCGTCAATCCCAGCGGCCGCGCCAGTCTCGTAGACACCTTATCGGCAAGGCTGGTATAGCCTATTTCTATCACCCGGCGCTGACGGATAGCGTCTCGTAATACCCCAAAAAACGCCTGGTAAGGCATTGCGGTGGGACCCGCTTCCAGCGCTGAATCCAAGAACTCCAGACGAGCGGCTTCACCAACGGCTGAAGCAATTTTGGACGCAGCGCGGCGCGCCGCTTCCGACATGTCGGCGTCAGTGCGCACAGCAACCATACGAAGGCCCAATGCAAGTGCAGACAACTCGTCTTGATCCAAACGCAATGACGGCATAAACAAACCAGGTTCGAGAATGTACCCAACGCCACCTTCGCCGCGTATAGGCGCCCCTAATGCCTGCAAATCGGCGATATCCCGGTACAGCGTTCGAACTGACACCCCCATGTCTGCCGCCAGGGTGCGTGCAGACACCGCGGTCCGCCGCAGCCGTAATTCGTCAAGAAGCTGGAAAAGCCGGAACAACCGCATCACAACACTGCCATTTTCTGACACAGCAACGATGCAAACTCTGCATTCCGACCAACTTCGGAGACAACATGCATTTTCATAACGTACTGATAACGGCCTTCACATTCACATTGATGGCTAGTGTAACCCAAGCACAGGAGATTAAAATGACTGACCAAAAACAGCTGGTTCACGCCAGCATCGAACGCATGACCAAGGCATTTGCTCAAGGTGACCTTGACACAATTCTATCCAGTTACACGGCTGAAGCCGTTATTGCGGTAGATCCTAGTCAGCCAGTGACAGGCAGTGCAGCACTGCGAGCCATGTTTAGCGAATACATAAAGGCTGGGGTCGCCTTTACCTACGGTAATCATGAAGTGGTTGTTAGTGGCAACACCGCATTGCATTTGATGAAATGGACAGCGCCTCAACCTGACGGCAGTAGCGCCAGTGCCCTCTCCGTTGCAGTGCTACATCGTCAGCCAGATGGCCAATGGAAAATGGTTATCGACCATCCTTTTGGCGACAATGTTATGCAGTCTCAATAAGGCCTCATCGGGGCTGTATTTAGTTCAAATTCAGCCCCTCAATTGCCTTAGCCTGTTACGCCGCGGTTCAAGGCGAACCAGCAACATCAGGGAGGCAGTGTCTGCCCTGATTCGCCCCCTTGATTACATCACCACTTCCAACAACGACATCCCCTGGTATCTCACGGCCTGCTTAGCCACCACCTGCGCGTATATGCTGCTTAATGCCAAACGCCGTGTCCCCGACCCAAACAGCCCAGTGGCAGAGCTTTAGCGCCATTAGATCGAAGCACTAGCAACTCAAGGGGTTGCCCTGCCCCGTATCATGTTGCAATGCATCTCACCGGCCTTTGAGCCTCTCCCTCGGCCTATACTTGTCACCGTGCGGGCACTCCCAGAAACGCGGCTTTTGACGCAAGCAATAAGCGTCTTCAGTCGGCTTTTATGCATATTGAGGCTGACAAGCGCGACTTTTTTCGGCAGGATAAGGGACATTCATGGGGTTTCTGCTCTGAACGTTTTGCCGAATGAGCAGATCAGCAAATGCCATGATTGTTCTCATCAAATTAAACTACCCCACTGATTTATCTATTTTATTTGTGGGATAGGTCAGACACTGGCCCCAGTTATTTGAATGTGCAGCCACTAAGTGGCAACTCGCACAACACATCATTTTTACTTGGAATTTCTACGCAAGGAAGAGCATGAAGAACATAACTACATTGTTATTTTTATCACTATTTACAAGCAACGTAATTGCATCTGATGCCATGCTTAGCAGTCAAACGGAAAAAGACACAGATGATGATAAAGTGTTTGACGTGTTTGATAGTGCACCAGAGCAAAAAGTGAAAACAATGTCGATTGAAGACTTGCCGATAATTCAGCTATCGCGTGTTTCTGGCAACTTCAATAATAAACTTGAAAAAGGTCGCTACCGAATAAATGACACAATAACCATTACAGGTATGGGATTAAACCAGGTTAAAAACCCAGTCGTTGTTATTCACAACAAACAAGTTACTTACAATATTGAGAAAGTAGACTTAATTAAAGGCGGCATATCATTTAAGTTAAATATACCTGAATCAAAATATAAAATATTTGTTTACACTAATGGCCAAAGTACTAATGAAATCTTTTTAGAGCCCTTAAGTGAAAAAGCCCCTCTGATTTTCGGCGACACCTCGGTTATTTTAGTCAAGGGTGAAGAATATGGTTTAAGTGGAACAGGTTTTGACGCAGATACAACAGTTCAGTTTGGTGACGAAACCATTAAACCCATATCGATATCAAGCGATTCACTTTCATTCAAGGTGCCAAAATCAACCAAAGTGCGCGATTTTCAGGTACGTAACAAATTTGCATTAAGCAATAGCATCCGCGTATTCAAGTATAAATAAAGCGTTTATAACAACATGACCAAGGGGTCAGTGTCTGGCCCCTTGAGCCTAGTTTGATAGGCGCTATCTATGCCGCCAAGGTTGAGCTATTGGTGGCGATTTTCCTGTATCCCATAGCCTTCACCCTGGTATGTGAAAAGTTAGCGCAAAGCAAAATCGTATCGGCCACTGAATTAATGCTGCTCGCCTACATTGTCGGTTAGGTAATAGGGCCGCTGTTAGCCGCTTACATCACCACCTAAAACAACGCCATCCCTTGGTATCTCACAGCCTGCTTAGCCACCACCTGCGTGTATATGCTGCTTACTGCCAAAAGCCGCGTTCCCGACCAAGACAGCCCAGTGGCTGAGCTTTAGCGCCACTGGCCGGAAGCACTAGCAACTTAAGGGGCAGCCCTTGCCCCGTTTGAAAATTTTGGTTTAATTTGGAACTGACTTTTTGTCCGCTGAGGGCCATCCCCCTTAATCTATCCGTTAGTTATGCTGACATTATTTTGCTTCAGAGCTAAGGGATATAGGTCCCAGGCTCAGCAAGCTGGCTGAGTAGAGCTCGCTTGGCAAAGCGGTCTAGGCAAACTAACCAGTAGGTTAGTTAATTTACTGCTAAGCGTTTTCAGAATGACTCTTTTGAAAGCAGCTTAAAGAACAATTTAGGTATATCGGTGTTATCAATTTGCCCGAACAATTTTTCTGACTGAGGCCCAAATGCAAATACTTCGACATCAACTCCAGTATGCCCACCAGTCGTCCATCCGGTATTTGTGCGGTTATCCAATATCGACTTTATAACATTTTCGCGATGTTCTTCATTTTCATTTAGGACTTCATTGAGGTTTTGTATTTCGGAGGTAGTCAACACAAAGCCTAACTGTGAAGAGACATACTCAACCGGGTTAGGATGACTCAACATATTTTTTGAAATCAAATACGGGGATGACTTGACGCCTCTGAGATAGGCAGGCTCCCAGATATACTTTCCATTTGCTCCTATGCTCAATCCGCCAGTATCATGGTCGGCGGTCAATACAACAAGCGTATCACCTGCTTTGACTGCATATTCGAACAATGACTCTAATGCCCTAGCTAAGTCATCCATTTCTACCATTGCAGAAACAATGTCATTTTTATGGCCAGCCCAATCCACTTGGCTAGCTTCAATGAGTAAGAAATATCCATTCGGGTTTTCAAGATGTCTTATCGCTTCAAATGATAACATTCTCAATCGATGTGGGTCTGAGTCATCTAGCGCGTAAGGTAAACCTACTTTTGCAAACAACCCCAAAACTTTCTCAGAAACATCAAGGGCAACTAGTGACTGATAGGATTCGACATAGCTATAACCCTTTTCAACAAATTGCTTTGTAAGGTTGTTATCCTTTCGCTTGAAGTATTGCGTCCCTCCACCCAATATAACATCGGCAACAGGTTCAGAATTTGTGCCACCATTTATGTAGGTATCCGCAATAGCATCATAATTTGAACGATGTTCGTCATGTGTGAGGTAGGCAGCTGGTGTTGCATGATTAATTTGAGATGTAACCACCACACCTGTGCGCATTCCAACTTCTTTCGCTCGTTGTAATACTGACTTCACGCTATTTTTATCGACATCCACTCCAATTGCGCCGTTATAGGTTTTAACACCTGATGCAAGAGCTGTAGCCGCAGCTGCCGAGTCTGTTACATATCCTGAAATTGGCGCGGGGTAGGTCGAAGCATTTCCAACAAGAATTTTATCGAAAATGACTGGCTCAATAGCTGGCGTGCTGGGATCATCTGCATAGTTTCTATATGCACTCGTGTAGGCAGGGCCCATTCCGTCTGCAACAATCATAATGATATTTTTGGGATATCTATTATCTTTCACCAAGGCAATGGATGAAAAAGAAGATAAAGATAAAGCGATAACAGAAAATAAATAAAAAGATTTCATAAATCACCTACAAAAAATTAATCAATATAGCGAAGAATTGCTAAATATGGACGATGATCAGATACATATGGGTAATCAAGGACTGAAGCCTCTTCTACTTTCCAACTGTCTTTGGGAAACGCCATAATGTAATCAATTTTCCTATTAGGGCTCACTGCTGGAAAAGTTAGGTCTTTACCTTTTATATCAACAACTAAAAACCTTTCCCAAAATGCTCTAACTACATCACTAGTTGGAAGAGCATTTAAATCTCCAGCGAAAATTGCAGGCATGTCCGACGTTTCAATAATAGAAATAATCGTTTCTGAAGATTCAACCTGTGCAGCTTTAATCCATGCATCAAAGTGAGCGCTGTAGGTGGTTAATCTACCCGTCTTAATCCAAGCGGCATTCCTAGGCTCTCGCCCTTCTGGTAAGGTGATATCACCATGAGAGTCTACTTTGAATTTTGAAAGCACTGCATTCCCATAAGACCCATTATCATATTTCATTGCTTCAGAAAAGTGCACATTCATGTTGGTTGCATTGGCAATCTTTGAGGCAATATCAATGCCCCCACTTCGCAATGTATTCACATCAACTTCCTGTAACATCACATAGTCTGGATTCACTGCGGCAATAACTTTGATGATTGGAATAACATCTACATTACCATTATCTGTCCTGCCGGCACGGATATTAAAGGTCATTACCTTAATTGGTTGATGCAGAATTGAAGCAACGTCTTTATCACCATCTTTAAATTCGGGAGATATGCTTAGGCAACCTGAAGCAAACAGTATAATTAAAAATAAAAACTTAAAATTTTTCATAGTGTTTTTGTCACTTTTGACAACCCTACTGGAACATCGGGATTTAGTCCCATTGCGACCGAAGCCCGGGCAATATCAAGATAAAAATTTTGCAGTATTAATAAAGGAATCAATCGGCTATAAGGCTGCTTACCGTCTTCATACAGTCGAAAAATCTTGCCCCCCATGCTTACTACCTTTTGGAGATGTTCCTTATGGAAAATTGCCGTTTCATCTAACACCATGCAGTCCAATACCACTGTGTTTTGATTTACGATAGCAATGGGACCATGCAAAAACTCTGCGCTACTATAAGCCTCGGCCTGAATTCCACAGACCTCTTTGAGCTTTAGTGCGATTTCCTTTGCTATCGGAAAGCCCAAACCTCTGGAAAGAACTATTAATTTTTGAACACCTTTCAGATCTTGCGCTAATATCTTTTGCTCTGCATTTGCAACGTTGGCAAGCATCGCTGGTAAATCTCGAAGCGCAATGGTTAGCTTTTCGTCAGCCTGCCAAGAGGCAACCAGATGCATAAGCACTGAAAGTGTAGCTGTGAAACTTTTGGTAGCAGCTACCGACACCTCCTTTCCCGCATGCATAGGGATGACATCATCCGCATAATCACAAACCTGTCCATCCAGTTCATTAACAATGGCTATGCAATATGCACCGCTTGACTTAGCCATTTTTATTTGCTCAACCAAATCTGGGCTTTTGCCGGATTGAGATATAAGAATGACCAATGCATGCTCTAATTTGATATCTCTTTTATAGGCACTCACAATAGAAAGGGCTGATGAAAAAGTAGGAATTCCTGTTTCTATTTCAAATAGATACTTTGCAAATAATCCTGCATTGTCAGAAGAACCTCGCCCAATCAACATGATCATCTTTGGTTCAAATAAAGATATTTTTTTACCAATCTCTCTAATTAATATATTATTATTATTAATTTGATTTGATATAACTTCTGGTGAAGATAATGCCTCTTTCTCCATCATAGATTGATTCATAAATTACACCTCAACAGTAGGATTAAAGTTAATTCTGGAGTAATAAATCGCTCCCATTTCAGGACTGGAAAGAGGACTAGAAATTAACTTTGATACATTATCTGGAAGCCAGGATATAATGGAATGACTCAATCCTCCGATAATGGAAATACGAGGAGGATTTAGAGCGTTTAGTTTTGTTATTAACTCAGCAATATAATTAACGCCCTCCATGACTATTTTCAATGCAATTGGATCTCGTAGTTGAGCGCACTCAAAGACAGTATGTGCGAGCGCCGCGAAATAGGACGCATCCTTTCCTGCTACTTTTCCGACTAACTCATCACTTGAACTTACACCAAGTGTGTTGAAAAGAGATGCAGTCAATTTCGTCTGCTCTAAGAAGCTGTCATTTGATAATAAAGCGGTTTGAACTGCTTGCAGTCCAAACCAAGCACCACTCCCCACGTCCCCCTGAGGAAACCCATGAGCTCCAATAGTAAGTTGTTGCCTTTTGGTAAAGCAGAAGCCACAAGAGCCGGTACCGACTATTACTACCGCTCCATAACCCCCACCATGTGCACCTAAACATGCAGAAACTAAATCAGTGGTTAGGGAAATACTTTTGAATGGGTGCATCCAATCCATCATCTGGTTGTAAAGCTCAGGCAAATTTACACCTGCCAATCCCATTGAGATTGGGATATGTCTCAATGAAACCTCACTCAATCCAGAATCTTTAAGTGCACCAAGTGAAGCTTCAATTATAGATCTTTTAGCTTGTTCAACACCGTAGACTGGGTTTCCTGGACCAGACAACCCTGTACCGAGGACTTTGTCAGCCTGCACTAAAATCGCTTTACATTTTGTCCCGCCGCCGTCCAAACCAATACGTAAATTGTCATTAAAATTCATATTGAAATCTTTTCTTAAATAGAATTACTTACTTGAAATAATGATGGCTTCAGCGACATTCCTCTCGCCATTACTGTCTGACGGTATTCCTGTTAACTTCCCGTCTAAGTACATGGTGCTAGAACCACCACCATCAAGATTGATTGCCTTTTGTATTCCCAATGAATGAAAGAACTGAGCCAGTTCTGGTACGGATATACCATCGGAATAAAGGGGATTGCGGCCATAAACTACCGCGAAATAAGCATTGCCTTCGGAGTCAATTCCAACAGCTGTTCGGGGATGCCGAGTTAGCAACCAACCTTTATAAAAATTGGCCCGCTTCGTACTTTCTGGGGACAGCGTCAACCCATCCCGCTCGTCAACACTTGATTCAGCGCTAATAATATCAACAGTATTCCAACCTTCTTTCTTAAATCGTGAATATTGAATCACGCCATCTTGTATAAGTGTTGGACCACCGTTTATTAAATAAGTATTTTCGTCAATTGGAACTTTTTTTCCATGACTGTAGACATTCCAAGAATATTCAACTTTTCCGCGTAGATTATCTATTACTTCTACGTATCTTTTACCTATAGCTGCCAGCAAATAATAACCGGTAGGCAAAATTCCATCGATAGCATCATTCGACGACAGAACCATACCGTTTTCATCAATAATTGCATAAGCCGAGCTGGTACTGATGACAACATCCACTTCGCCAAAATCACGATCATAGATCACTAAGTCATTGTTAATAGAACATACAGAGTCATGAGATACAAAAGTGAATTCACCTTCATTTAGACCGCAATTAAAAATACTACCTAGCTGCCTGTTAATTCCAAGCAAATTAATTTTTTTTCCAGCATTAATAATAAAGGCTTCAGTCGTTACTTCCTCTAGTACATTGAAACTTATGCGACTGCCATTATGAATCAGAAGAGCAGGCCTACCTCTTACAGCCTCGCTAACCAAGCGGCCACCGATGACTGAGATTCCAGCCGGATCGCCCAAGTAACCCTGCTCATTATTGATGACAAAGTAACCTCCGTTGATTGCGGCAACTGGGGTTGTATTTTTAGAATCGAGACTTTTTACATGATTAGATATTTTATCTAATCCAAGAACATGACCTTTTGATAAGTTTGTTACCACACTTCCATCAAATTCTTTTGGGTCCAGCTTAAGTACACTAATATTCACTAAACCTGGGGCACACTGGCTTTGAGATTCGGATTTTAGGCCAAGTTCAACGCCTCGCTTTGACATTTCGTTCTGAAAAATAATGAGATCTTCTTGGGACTTGGAGTAGAACGTAAAGTAGGTACCAATTTCATTACCTAGCACATCCTCTTGCACATTCTCCGTTACATTTAATTTCTCATGTGGGAAAAAATTTTCGAATACTGCTCTTACGGCATTTAAATCACCACCTAAATACAATGGTGATAAAAGAATATCTCTTTTAGACTCTTCCCCTAATATATAGTTTGTAAAATCTAGACCATTCCCGACAGACTTCGTACTTTCTGCAGTGATAACAGCACGTCCGCACAATTCAATTTTATGTGAAATTTCAGTTGAACAGGACACATAGCTAAACATTGATAGCGATAGCAAAATTAAACTTGAAAATTTCATCAGGCGCTCATTTTTTGCATGAAGAGATAAAAGTGAGAGCTCTTGAAGAGCTCTCACCTGAAGTAATTAGAACTTGTAACGAACACCAAGCACTAATCTGCGATCTATCTGAGTTAGATCGTATGGGGTGTTACTGACAGAGCGATTTATTTCCTGCTCGGACAGAACATTTAAGGCTTGCATTTGAAGTTGTAATGACTCCGTCACTTCATAGTTAGCAGATAAATCTAATTGACCATACGCATCCTGCCATTGCGGAATACCAGCAGTCGAAGCAAACGAAACCAAATAGCTATCACGCCATGTGTACGACATTCTGGCATTGAAGCCAGGCACATCGTAGTAGAAAGCCAAGTTGTAACTTGACTCAGATAAACCTGGTAACCCAGAGTTCCTAACATCTCCCTCTTCGGAATACTGAGCATCACTACTAATAGCGGTGTAGTTCGCGAGTAAACCAAAATCATCCAAAGATTCAGATACAAACCCCAGTCTTGTTTGAAGAGCCAATTCTATACCTGTAATGGTTGCAGATACGCCATTTGTTGGCTGTGAGAAGATAATTGGTCCAGTAACAATTTGACCATCACTCTGACGCGGAAAATCACGCAATTCAGTCACTGAGGATGTATCAATGAACCCATCTAAATCCTTGTAGAATACATTTACAGCCGCAACGGATTCATTAGTAAAATACCACTCAAACCCGATATCATAGTTGTCTGCAGTAAAGGGTTTTAGGTCTGGGTTACCACGAGAACCTTTACCACCGCCCTCGTCAATACCGTTAAAGCTCTCGTAAGTGGCAAGTTCAGCCAGTGCTGGTCGCGTTAAGCTTTTGAAGTATGCGCTTCGAATGATCATGTCATCATTCAATTGATATCTAACGTTAATATTAGGCAAGGCTTCCTGATAATCACTCTTCAGCGTAACGGGCAAGTAAGCTGAAGGATCAGAAGCATTCGTAGTAGTCTGAGAGCCAATGCTTTGATCCGTTTTAACAAATCTTAGCCCTGAGCTAATCGTAATATCCTCACTCACTTCAATACTAGCTTGAACATAAGCCGCGACCGTTTTCTCTGTTAACTCATACGAATTAATAAGATTAAATGGAATATTTTCATACAAGGTAGTTCCAGCAATTCCAGAACCGTCTACATTGAAGAACGTCGATATAATGCGCTGGGGGTCGCCACCAATTAGCGTTGAGGGTGCGAAACTTACTCCATCTAACTCAAATCGAGTAAGGGGATAATACACATCAGCCAACGTCGGGATATCAGTGAGACGATTCAGAGGTGTAACACCATCAGCTAAGGTGTTATTTGCTCTTAAGTCAAATCTCCAGCGCTCCTGCTCAAGCTTGCGGTCCGTATACCGAAGACCATAATTCAGTCTTAAAATGTCGCCGTTGTTGTAGTCAAAATCGAGCTTTACGGTAGTGTTAGAGTCTGATTGTTCATAAGGTCTGCGAATAAAGACGTTCAATACAAATTCTTCAGGATTACTCGCAAAATCAGTACCAGGAGTTGACCACTCTAAATAGTCATCGTGCATCACATAACTGACATCGGCAGGGACGAACGTACCGTTTTCTTCCATTCTTCTGAAAGAAAAGAGATCATTGCTATCTGATTTATCGCGGCTGAAGTAGCCAACGTAAGGAGAGAAAGTCAGGCTATCTGACAGGTGCCATTTAGCGCTCAAGGTAAACTGTTTAACTTTTTCATCGATTAATGATTGGCGTGCGCCTACACGCTGTTGCACACCGGTAAGAGTTGCTTGAGTAGCAACGCCATTTTCGATAACAACATCTTTAACCGCTGTAATGTTACTTTCAGAGGGAGCATCAAGTACTGTCGTGCGGTTATCCGAATCAATAGTGCCAATTAGACTTCTAAAAATCACTTCTAGATTCTTATTCACGGCCCACTGCGCAGTTAACGTTGCACCAAGAGTTTCTCTCTCTTCAAACGTATGGTTAAAACTCTCAATCCGCGGATATAGGGCGCTATATTCTTCCGCAGTTGGCCCTCCGGGTTGGCCTACCGCAGGACCGCGCCAGACTGCTGACAAAGGTGTGTGACTGCTCCCTGTGACTGCATTAGATTGCATGTCGGTGTTTGCATAAACGACAGCTGCATTTATACCAAACTTATCGTCCCAGTTTTTATTGAATACCAGACTTGCTTTGGGGCTGTTTGTGCCTGTGTTATCACTGTAATTGTTAAACGCAGAAAGATTTAAAACAGTTTCTTCAATGGATAGTGGTGTAGGTGTGTAAAGAGAAACGCTACCCGCGATACCGCCTTCCACCTGATCGGCTGTGACTGATTTAGAAATTTCAATTTTGTTGAATAGTTCTGCTGGAAAAATTTCAAATGAAAAACCACGGGTGCCATCTGTACCACCCGCTAACATCCCATTCACTTCTGTTGAAGTAAACTCTGGACCTAGTCCACGTAAGTTAATCGCAGACCCTTCCCCAGTTGGGTTTCTATTGATTGTTACTCCAGGAACACGCTGTATTGCTTCAGAAAGATTGGCCTCTGGAAACTTACCAATATCCTCAGCCGTAATAACATCTACTACTTTGTTTGAAAAACGTTTTTCATTCAAAGACTTCGTTAAGCTCGCACGAACACCTGTCACCTGAATTTTTTCAACGTTACTTTCGTCAACTTGCACCTGAGCCATAGCAGTTGAACCAAACTGACTTATCAGGCCAAGTGCTATTGAACAATAAAGCCTGTTCATTTTCCTTTTTTTGCAAAATTTTCCAGCTTTCATTTCAGTCCCCTTTAAGGTGGTTTATGTCTTAATTAAGTACCATCGCAGAATTTAATCTAGGTTAATGACATAAATGTGTCAATTATTAATTACCGCAACGGAATTTAATGTGTACTAAATGGTTGAAGCTAAAAGAAATGTTTATTAACAAAAAAATTACAATACGTAGACTGTTACTTAGCTCTGCACGAAACAAATAGGGGGAAAGGTCAAGGTTATCAAGCAACCTTAAGGGCAACGTCGATGACATCTGCTGCGAGATGAACACATCTTTAGGATGATTCCAACAAGAGGCATAGCTAGAACCTGAGCTAGCAATCAATAAAGTCATGCATCATAGTGAACAGGTGGCGAGTAAACAGACCAGTCTTAGTAAAACCACATCTTACTGTTAGTCGCCTGTACAGGTGAGAAACTCTGATAACGCCTAAGGGCGAAGGTTTGGTCACAACAGTAAGCTTACCTATCGCCTTACGCAGAAGAAGTTTTATAAGCTCGGACAAAGAAGCTGACTCGTTCACGACTACCAACGGACAGTCGGCTATCCTTGACGGCAACTTAACCTTAACTTTTGAGTTTGGTTACAAATGGGAGGATTACCCAGAGTTTTCCTACAACACCATGTTCTTCTAGTGCAAAAGACCGCCGCCACTTTGGTCTTATCAAGTCAGGCAAATCAGTGCTAAACACATATAGAAAGCATGAATGACTAGCATAGAAATAAACGACTTAACCGGGATTGGTTCATGACACTACAAGAAGCATGAAAATCGAGTTGTGGGTCGATCATTACAATCAAGCTCGCCTACACAGCTCACCCAACTGCATGCTATCTGTTGAATTTGGAAAGCTGGCTGCATGGGCTTAAAAGATCATCGATAGATTGAGACTATCTAAGAGAAAGAGCATCAAGGAAAAAATTAACGTCAATGTACTAACGATTAAAGAAATAAAATGCAGGAGTCGCTGTTACCCCACGTTCCAATATTTCATCTTCATCTATTACTTTAATCCTAGGCGTGGGAGCATAAACATCGCCGTATGAGGGACCCGTTATTACAGCATTTTCCGCAAGATGTTGCTGAAGAGTTTTAGGTAGTCGTCCAGTGAAAATAATAGCTTCTGGATCCAATAGGGATTGTATTGCTTTAAGAGGAAATTTGAGTGATTCAATACACGCTGTAAGCCATGACTGTATATTAGTATCCCCCTCAATATATCTCGTTTCCACTTTTTCCATTTCTATGGATTCGTTCCAACGACTTTCTAAATATCGAGTGAGTGAGCCGATTGTAGGTCTAATGGCATTTGGCCCACTATTGACAATAGCCGCTATTTCGCCCGCATTACCAAACGCACCATCAACAATTTTGCCCTCGAAAACAAATCCTCCACCAATATCAAGCGTAAATAGAATCAGAAAAAAACTCTGTAAAGTTGCCCCCTCGGGTGACAGAGCAAAGCCAATAGACGCAGCGTTACCATCATTCTCAACATAACAAGGCAAATTGTAGTTGCGTGCAAACACCGACTGAAAGTCAATCTTTGCCCATCCCTGCGGATCTTGTTGAGAGCAAATCCTACCAGATACATTTGTAAAAAATCCTGATACGGATATACCAATTCCCATGACTTTGAAATTTTCATCTAGCTCATTGAACAGATTGTCGAGCATTTCTAGGGCCTTTGAAACAGCAAGTTCAGCCGATTGAAAATGGCCTTGCTCAACTTTTCTTTGTATAGAGCGACGATTTAGATCTTCGGCTACAACCACCACTCTATCATGCTCAAATACAACGCCTACAGTTGCAAGCACGCCCTCATTTATCCTTAGATAAGTTGCAGGTTGTCCTCTCATTCCCGATATTTTTGAATGCTCAGATATGAGGTTAAGTGAGATAAGTTGTTTGGTAAGTCTGGTAAGAGTCTGGTTTGATAACCCTGTGAATTTAGCTATCTCAGCACGGGTTGCGCGTTGATTTTTGTATATATGCTCAATGACCTTTTTGTGACTGCTGTTCAGCTGACTCTCTATACTGGAAATGTCCCTTGAAAAATCTTTATTGGCCATAATTTCCCTCATCCAAAAGAGCCAAGCAAGTTACGAGTGTATACATAATTATCCAACCCGAAGCAAATGTAACAATAATAGCTAGATATCGCATTAACATTGCCAATCCTTTGAACCAGCAATGAGCGCAAGGCCGATATTTTTGCATTTGTTAGGGCGACCACTCAATGTGTCGATATCTCAGTCTGAAAACTTCAAAAATCGACTGGCCGCATTAGAAGCCCAAATAGTGAGCGAAGGTATCATCCTGCCTACTCTGGCTCTCAAAATACCTTCAACGTTGTTTACATGAAAGGTACAGAACACAATATTAGCCGGACTCCGCTAAAACCTACAGAAAGTCGCCTTTGTCAACTTCTACTTCACCAATCGACTATTACCTCATTAGATACAATGACATACAGAGACCGTGAGTATTCGGCAAGGTGGAATTAAACAGGTTCTTTCAAAAAATGCTTTACTGCTCATTGTAAGAAAGTTCTTGATGACCGGCTTGATTATTACTACGAAGAAGGAAGCCATCAGAAAAAAGCCCTCTATAATTAAGAGGGCTTTTAATTCTCAACTTTTCCCTACTGGAGCCAAGTACTCTACGAGTACCCGACATTTTAAAAGAAAAACTTGAGCTTGGGTCATCACCGATAAGTATCAGTAGCAGGGCAAGAACACACCAGATTACGGTCACCGAATACGTCGTCGATACGGTTTACGCTTGGCCAGAACTTGTTACGGCGCACGGCGTCTACCGGGTAGGCCGCTTCGGTGCGGCTGTATGCACGGTTCCACTCGTCGTCACAAATATCCGCCAGGGTGTGCGGGGCATTGTGCAGCGGGTTGTCGGTGTCGTTCCACTCGCCGCTTTCTACCTTGGCTATTTCTTCACGGATGCTGATCATGGCATCACAGAAGCGATCCAGCTCGGCCTTGGCTTCGGATTCGGTGGGCTCGATCATCAGTGTACCGGCTACCGGGAAGCTCATGGTCGGGGCGTGGAAACCATAGTCGTTCAAACGCTTGGCGACGTCCATTTCGGTAACGCCTGAGGCTTCTTTCAGCGGGCGCATATCGATAATACATTCGTGCGCCACACGGTCGTTACGGCCTTTGTACAGCACCGGATAATGGCCAGACAAACGCTTGGCTACGTAGTTAGCATTCAGAATTGCCATAGCCGTGGCTTTCGCCAGCCCTTCGCCGCCCATCAGCTTAATATACATATAGCTGATTGGCAGGATAGAAGCGCTGCCCCAAGGCGCGGCAGATACAGCACCATTAGTGGGCTGCGTACCGCTGATTTCCATTACCGGGTGGCTAGGCAGGAAAGGCGCCAGGTGCGATTTCACACCGATTGGGCCCATACCGGGGCCGCCGCCGCCGTGTGGAATACAGAAGGTTTTGTGCAGGTTCAGGTGCGATACGTCAGAACCAATAAAGCCGGGGCTGGTCAGGCCAACCTGGGCGTTCATATTGGCACCGTCCAGGTATACCTGACCACCGTGCTGGTGCACGATATCGCAAATCTCGCGAATGGTTTCTTCGTATACACCGTGGGTAGAAGGGTACGTCACCATGATACAAGCCAGGTTGTCGGCCGTTTCAGCGGCTTTGGCTTTCAGGTCGGCCAGGTCAACGTTACCATTCTTGTCACAGTCAACCACCACCACCTTGTAACCAATCATCTGTGCAGACGCCGGGTTAGTACCGTGGGCAGAGCTTGGAATTAAACAGATATTGCGGTGACCTTCGTTACGGCTTTCGTGGTAACGACGAATGGCGATAAGGCCAGCATATTCACCCTGCGCACCTGAGTTAGGCTGCATGGAGATATTGTCGTAACCGGTAATTTCCACCAGCGCATCACCCAGCTCGTTGATCATTTGCTGGTAACCCTGGGCCTGATCCAGTGGTGCGAAGGGGTGCAGTTTACCAAACTCAGGCCAGGTGACCGGGATCATCTCGGCGGTGGCGTTCAGCTTCATGGTGCAGCTGCCCAGTGAAATCATTGAGTGGTTCAGGGCCAGATCTTTGTCTTCCAGCGACTTGATGTAACGCAGCATTTCGGTTTCGCTGTGATACTTGTTGAACACTTCGTGGGTCAAAATCTCGCTGGTACGCAGCAGGTTGGCCGGAATAGAAGCCGAGCCGCTGGCGGTGATTTGTGCATCCAGTACGTCGATATCCAAGCCGTGGCCGGTACCTAAGAAGGCGTCGAACAGGCTGGTGATATCGTCACGGGTGGTGGTTTCATCCAGGCTTACACCCAGCGCGCCATCTAAGTCTGTACGCAGGTTGCGCTCGGAGGCGATAGCACGGGCAACAATCTCGTCTTTATTGCTGACCTTAACCGTGATGGTGTCGAACCAGGTGTCGTTGACCAGTTCCAGGCCTTTGGCCTGCAAACCGGCGGCCAGTATATCAGCGAAACGGTGAATACGGCTGGCGATGGTTTT
This sequence comes from Bowmanella yangjiangensis, assembly GCF_018531185.1. Lineage (NCBI taxonomy): Bacteria > Pseudomonadati > Pseudomonadota > Gammaproteobacteria > Alteromonadales > Alteromonadaceae > Bowmanella > Bowmanella yangjiangensis. Next base: position 411,377 of record NZ_JAHDJU010000001.1, on the reverse strand, counting down.
CAGGCCTTTTGGACCGTGATACACAGCGTAGAAAGAGGCCATATTGGCCAGCAGCACCTGCGCAGTACAGATGTTGGAGTTGGCTTTTTCACGGCGGATATGCTGTTCACGGGTTTGCAGCGCCATACGCAGAGCAGGTTTGCCACGGGTATCCTGCGACACACCGATAATACGGCCAGGCAGCGAACGCTTATGCTCGTCGCGCGTGGCGAAGAAGGCCGCGTGCGGGCCGCCATAGCCCATAGGTACACCAAAACGCTGGGCACTGCCCAATACGGCGTCGGCACCCATTTCGCCAGGGGATTTCAGCAGCACCAGGCTCATGATATCGGCCGCTACAGACACTATGGCCTTGTTGCCTTGCAAAGTGGCAATCAGAGCTTCCAGATCGCTGATGGCACCCGTGGTACCTGGGTATTGCAGCAGCGCACCAAATACATCGTGGTTAGGGGCGTCTGCCGCCGGGGCGACGATAATGTCAAAACCAAACATCTCGGCGCGGGTTTTTACTACGTCGATGGTTTGCGGATGCACGTCGTCGGCAATAAAGAACAGGTTGGCTTTTTTGTTCTTGGACACACGCTTAGCCAGGGCCATGGCTTCGGCGGCGGCAGTGCCTTCATCTAATAGTGAGGCAGAAGCCAGTTGCAAACCGGTCAGATCCAGGGTCATTTGCTGGAAGTTCAGCAGCGCCTGCAGGCGGCCTTGGGCAATCTCTGGCTGATAAGGGGTATACGCCGTGTACCAACCGGGGTTTTCCATCACGTTACGCAAAATCACATTGGGGGTCAGGGTGTCGTGATAGCCCATACCAATGTGGCTGCGGAAAATCTTGTTTTTACTTGCCACGGCTTTCAGTGCGGCCAGGGCTTCGGTTTCTGTCTGACTCTCACCCAGGTTCAATGGCTTAGGTAAGCGAATGGCCGCAGGTACCGTTTGCTCAATCAGGTCATCCAGACTGGTAGCGCCTACCACGTCCAGCATGGCAGCGGTTTCTGCCTGGCCTGGGCCGATATGGCGACGGACAAAATCCTGCTTCTGTTCAAGTTGCGACAGGGAGAGGTTGGTGTCAGACATAATGCTTGATATCTCGGTTAGGGAAAGTGCAAAAGCAAACCCTGGGAAAACCCAGGGTGCTTAACGAAAAAGGGCCGGCACCTGAAAGGCGCGGCCCCCTTAAAAATCTTACTCTTCGTCGATGCTGTTTTCGTAGCCTTCGGCGTCCAGCAGCTCAGCCAGTTCGCTCTCGTCGTCGGCTTTGATGCGGAACATCCAGCCGTCACCGTAGGGGTCAGAGTTAACCAGCTCAGGAGAGTCTTCCAGCTCTTCGTTTACTGCCAGGATCTCACCGCTGATTGGCGCATATACGTCAGAGGCGGCTTTTACCGACTCGGCCACGGCCACGTCGTCACCGGCGCTGACATTGCTGCCTACTTCAGGCAGTTCAACAAACACCATATCACCCAACAGTTCCTGGGCGTGTTCGCTAATACCTACGGTGTAAACACCGTCACCTTCGGGGCGCACCCACTCATGAGAAGCGGCATAACGCAGTTCGGCAGGGATGTTGCTCATTGTATTTCCTCTAATACTTTTGACGTTTTTAGTGTTCGACTTTTTTGCCGTTACGGACAAAGCTGGGTTTAACCACTCTTACTGTAACCCACTTTTTGCGCATTTCCACTTCGGCTGTATCCCTTACGGTAGAAGGCACGCGAGCCATGGCGATGCTGTAACCCAGAGTTGGCGAGAAGGTGCCGGAGGTAATCACCCCTTCTCCGCCTTCTACCTTAACAGTCAGACCGGCACGCAGTACGCCTTTCTCTTCCATCACCAGGCCAACCAGCTTGTCTTTACCGCTGCGGTTGTATTCTTCCAGTGCCTTACGGCCCATAAAATCGCGCTCTTCAGGCAACCAGCTGATGGTCCAGCCCATATTGGCCGCAAGTGGGGAAATGGTTTCGTCCATATCCTGGCCATACAAGTTCATGCCTGCTTCCAAACGCAAGGTGTCGCGCGCGCCCAAACCACAAGGCTGAATGCCCAGGTCCAGCAGTTTTTGCCAGAAATCACAGGCCTGCTCAGCCGGTACCATCACTTCGTAACCGGCTTCACCGGTATAGCCAGTGGTGGCAATAAACAGCTCACCGCTTTGCACGCCAAAGAATGGCTTCATACCTTCAACGGCGGCTTTTTGCTCGTCGCTGAACAGCTCGGCGGTTTTTGCTTTGGCATTGGGGCCTTGGATGGCGATCATCGCCAGACAGGGCTGCTCGATGATCTGGATGTCAAAGCCTTCGGCAACCTTGTTCAACCAGTTAATGTCTTTCTCACGGGTGGCCGAGTTCACTACCAGGCGGTAATCGTCGTCAGCAAAGAAGTACACGATCAGGTCGTCTACCACGCCGCCCGCTTCATTCAGCATGCCGCTGTACAGTGCTTTGCCTTTGTCTTTGAGCTTGTCTACATCGTTAGCCAGCAGGTAACGCAGGTAAGCTTTGGCCTGAGCGCCTTTGATATCAACAATGGTCATGTGCGATACGTCAAACATACCCGCATCGTTACGCACAGCATGGTGCTCTTCAATCTGCGAGCCGTAGTTGATGGGCATTTCCCAGCCGTGGAAATCCACCATTTTGGCACCGGCTTCAAGATGTTTGGGGTGCAGCACAGTCTTGTTGGTCATGGCTTTGGCACTCTTGTCAGGTTCAAAAAATGTGGCCTGATTATAGGAGCTTCGCCATAGGGCAACAAATTGGAAATCTAAATGGAATGATTAACTTTTGTTATGTATTATCCGCACATCATTAAGGATACTGATGCCAACGGAGTGAGGAGTGAGGAGTGAGGAGTGAGGAGTGAGGAGTGAGGAGTGAGGAGTGAGGAGTGAGGAAACCATAAGGGTCAATAATCAAAAGGCAACCCAAATACGCCTTTTACCTCATTTATCGCCGCCATCTCCGATTCACCCGCACTGGTGCAAGGCACTTTACACCTCTCGCCTGGCACCTAACACCTAACGCGACGACCATGAAACAACTGTCTCTGGATAATTTACGTGCTTTTGTCACTGTGGTGGAAATGGGCGGTTATGCCAAGGCCGGGGATTTTCTTGGCCGCTCGCAACCGGCCATCAGCCTGCAGATCAAACGCCTGGAAGAACAGCTCGGACGTAAACTGTTCAGCCGCCAGGGTCAGCGCCAGCAGGTCAATAGCGAAGGTATGCAGCTCTACCAGCAAGCGTTACAGATGCTGGCCATTAACGATGATATTTTCCGCCAGTTTGAACAAACCCAGTTAAGTGGTCAGTTACGCCTTGGCCTGCCCAGCGAATTTGCCACCAGCCTGTTGCCGAGCATTATCGGTGACTTTAATAAGGCTTATCCGGATGTGACATTAGAAGTCACCTGCGATTTGAGTAAGTCTTTGCTGGATAAAGAGCGCCGCCGCCAGTTTGATTTGATTCTGGCGCTGGATGATATGCCCCACCCTAACCAGCCGGAAACCGTTTTACAGGATGAGTTGGTATGGGTTGCCAACCCGCAATACCGCCCCAACGACGATAAGGTTGCCCTGGTAGTAGCCCCAAACGGTTGTATTTATCGGCGCCGTGCCCTGGAGCGATTACAAGCAGCTAACCAGCCCTGGCGCATCAGTTACACCAACGCCGATATCGGCGGCATTACCGCTGCCCTAAAAGAGGGCTTGGGGGTGACGGTGCTGGCCAAAAGTACCCTACCCGCCGACTTGACCCTAATCCGCCATCGCAGCCTACCGCCCCTTGGCAAAGTAGGTATTAGTCTGTTTATTCAGTCTAACAAACACCCACAGGCCAGCCTTAAACTGGCGGAGTTTATCCGCTCGCGCTTAAGTTACCTAGCTGCCTGATAAAACCCTTTGAGATTTTTTTATTGCCAAAATAGTACAGTTGAACTATTTTAAAAGTACAACTGTACTATTCAATCAAAACGCTCATGGCACTGAACTACTTTTCCGACAGAGCAAAGCATAACTTTGCGCAAGCTTTGCTCTACAAGACCACAGGTTTTCTAAGCGATAAAATGCCGGGGCTGGCACTGTGGCTGGGCAGGCAGATGCTGCTTAGGCCTTTTGGCAAAAGGGTCAGGCATTTTGAGCAGGTAACCCCACACAGCCATTGGTCATTCAACACCCGTCAGGGCCAGGTTAAGGTGCATCTGTTTGGCGAGAGCGGCCCCTGGGTAGTAACCAGCCATGGCTGGGCCGATAACAGCCGCTGCTTTGAAACTATGATCCCGTCTTTACTAGCGCAAGGCTTCCGGGTGGCCGCCATAGACCATGTGGCCCATGGCCAGTCAGAGGGCAAACACGCCCACTTGCTGGCATTTATTGAAGCGAAAGAAGCTTTACTGGCGCATTTTAAGCAGCAGGGTGAACAGGTGGCGGCCATTATCGGCCATTCCATGGGCGGGCTTGCCGCGCTAAACCTTAAAGCGGAATATCTGGATGGCCTCAAGGTCATTCTCATTGCCATGCCCATACGTTTGTTTGACCTGATGTTTGTGCAGGTTGAGCGCATGGGGATCTCGCACAAAATGCTGGCCTTGGTACTGGAACGGATTTCGGCCCAGTACCAGACCAAATGGCAGCAACTGCAATATCAGCATCATTTGCATAAGTGTGCCGACCGCTTGTACCTGATCCACGATACCGACGATAAATTTGCCCCTATTGAGCATATTCGCCATGTTAGTGAGCAACAGGGTACGCCCCTTTATCTGACACAAAACCTTGGTCATAACAAACTGTTGAGGGATACTGGGGTTATCAAGCAAATCTCGTCCATTCTGGTCGGTACATGAATAAAGGCGAACGCACCCGGCAGCACATTCTGGATGCCGGTTTTAAACACAGCAGCAAATACGGGCTGGCCGATATCACCATCGGCACCTTGTCCAAGTTATGCAACTTGTCGCGCACGGGGGTGATTTCGCACTTCCAGGACAAGGAAAGCATGCAGATGGCGATCCTGGAATATATTGAACAGCAGTTTATGCAACAGGTGCTGATCCCGACCCGCCAGGATAACCCCGTAGTCAGAATTGAAGCCCTGATGCTGGCCTGGACCGACTGGGCCGGACGGGTGATGGGCGAGAGCGGTATGGGATGCCCGCTGATTAAAGCGGCGGTGGAATACCAAAACCGCCCGGACAGCCCGGTGCGTCAGTTTGCCCTTGAGCAACAAGGCCGATTGCTCGGCTATCTGCAGCGCCAGGTGGCCAAAGCCGTTGAGCAACAAAAGCTGCCCACGGATATCAATCAGGTGGGTCTTGCCTACGAACTCTACAGTTTATATTTGGGGCATTTGTTGCTGCGCGACAGCTTAGGCAAGGAGCAAGCGGCTCTGCTTTACCGGCAGAGCCTTAAAAAGCTATTACGAATTTAGCGCTTGGCCGCCAGGTTCCAGACAATATAGCCGCAGGCCACAATAGCGAGCAGATAGCAGTAGAACACATAAGGAATAATTTCTACCGGCGAAATGGCAAAGCTGGCGCCCAATAACAGCGCCTGCGCACCGTATGGGATTAACCCCTGTACAATACAGGCAAAGATATCCAACAAACTGGCACTGCGCCTGGGGGCAATTTCGCCGTGCTCGGCCAGTTTTCGCGCCGCCTCACCTACCACAATAATAGACACCGAGTTATTAGCGATACACAGGTTGCTGATGGCAATAAGGGCAGCAATGGCAAAGCTATGACTGGCATGGGCATGACGGGAAAGTTTTTGTGATAAGGCATGCAGTTTAGCCACCAGGTAATCCAGCCCGCCCTGGGAGCGCATTAAACCTGACAGACCACCAATCAGAATGCTGAGCATAAAGATTTCCTGCATGGAGGTGAAACCCGCGTAGATATCTTTACCCAGTTGATTTAATGCGTAATCTGCCTGCCATACGCCCATCAGTGTGCTACAGATAATCCCCAGCACCAGCACAACAAAGACGTTCACACCGGATACCGCCAACACCAAAATCAGCAAGTACGGGATAGCCAGCCAGGGATTTCCATCATCCACTGTAACAGGCTCTGGCTGAGGGCTTACCCAGGCAAATAGGATCAGCGTCACCAGTGCCGCCGGAAGCGCCATCTTGAGGTTTTCGACAAACTTGTCACGCATCTGACAGCCTTGCGTACGGGTGGCCGCAATGGTGGTGTCGGAGATAATCGACAGGTTGTCGCCAAAAATCGCACCGCTCATCAGCACCCCGGCCATCAGTGCCGGATCTATACCTGTCACCTGCGACATGCCCATACCTATTGGCGCCATGGCCGCTAAGGTGCCCATAGACGTACCCATGGCGGTAGAAACAAAAGCCCCCAACAGGAACAGGCCCGGCAGCAGGAATTTGGCCGGGATTAAATTTACGCCCAGCGCGACAGTGGCATCTACGCCCCCTGTGGCTTTGGCCACCGCCGAAAAGCCGCCGGCCAGCAGGAAAATCATACACATGGTCATGATATCCTGATGCCCTGCTCCTTCAGTAAACTGGGCGATAGTGCGGTTTAAGGAGTCTTTGGATAGCCACACCGCCAGCAGTACCGCGGGTAAAATCGCCACAGGTGCAGGCAATTGATAAAAAGCAAATTCCACACCTTGCGCCTGGTAGTAAAAACCAGCGCCGAGGAATAGCAAAAGAAACAGGCCGAGGGGTAACAGCGCATATTTACCACGAGCCGAGTGTGCATGAAGGTCGGTCAAAAGTGATTACCATAAAGACGTTTAGACGTCTAAAAGTGTAAATAGTCACCATCGGTGAAACAAGCTTTATTTTCTGCCGCGGCTTTCTGCTAACCTTGCGTCTCCCGTTTTAGTGAGATCACCATGCAAAGTCTGTACACCGAAAGATTACTGCTGCGCCCGTTAACCCTGGAGGATGCCGCAGCACTGCACCGCCTAAACAGTGATGAGCGGGTGATGCGTTATATCGGCCCACTTCAACACAGCGTGGAAGATACCGCTTATTATCTGCAAACCAGTCCGCTGCGTGACTATCAGCGCTGCGGCTATGGTCGCCATGCCGTGATCCATAAAGGCAGCGGCGAGTTTATCGGTTTTTGCGGTTTGAAGTACCTAACAGATATGCAGGAAACAGATATAGGTTATCGCCTGCATCCCGACTATTGGGGGCAAGGCTTAGCATTGGAAGCCGCGCAGGCGGCTATGCAATTTGGTCAGCATCAGCTCGGATTGAAGCGGATTATTGGCTTGGCCATGCCGGATAACCAGTCGTCCATCCGCTTACTGCAAAAACTCGGCATGCGCTACGAAAAACAGGTTGCCCATTTGGGTACCGAGTGCGTCTGTTATAGCGTCCAGTATTAACCCGTAAGGGCCTCTCGCCTGGCAAGGGCTCTGGGACTGACTCGCACCCAGTAAAACAGATACATAATGATCAGCTTGGTTATGCCGCTGACACAAGCCAGTAACGAAAGTGGCCAACCATCCGCGACTCCCATGCTGCAAGCAAAAGTAATGGTGGAGATATCCATCATTAGGATGAACTGGCTCATACGAATATCCACAGCGCCGGTACTACCGCTTCGTATTATCAGCAGAATTTGATGAGCATATCCCTGCGCAAGTAACAAGGTAATGGCCACAATCAATATTGTCGACACCAACTTAGTGCGCGGCCCAATACTGTCCAGACCGATAAACCCGGCAATGCCCAGCACGAGGCTTATCATTGCCATGCCAAAGCAAAAACGCGCCAGTCGGCTTCTCCTATCGCGGAATATTTCATACAAAATCACGACCACTAATACCGCAGCAGCAAGACGCGGCCACAGTAGGTAGTGATTCACTGGTGTCAGACTGTATCCGTATACAAAGAAGGAAAAATACGCCAGAAAACTGATGGCGAATTGATTCAGCGACAATATTGCAGTGGCATCTCCTGCTTTCAGAGTGCGCTTACGGCCCCAAATCTTACGCAACTGGGAATACACCCCCAGCACACTAATAAAAATAAACAGGCTGTTAATCGCCCCTAGCAGATTATATGCCGACATAGGTAATCCCAAACAAACATTGTCGACAATAATAAGTGAAAAACGCATATAAACAAGACTTCATTAATTACAAAAGCCACAATTGTCGACAATTAATTTCTGAATGGACATAGACACCCATTTCCCGCCCTCTGTTGCGTTGCTTATCAGATTAATAAAAGAGAATTTTCTTTCTTGAAAAACATGCAGAGCTTTCTGGGCGATAGCGGTGAACGTTTATGAAATGAGCATTATTTTGAAAAATGATTATATGTTTTTATAAATTAATATTATGTAGTTATAAGAGGCTCTGCCAAAATGAAGGCTATATCCACTTTATGAATATGTCAGATGCAGTACTTCCCGCTCTTTGTCGATACCAATACACTCCAGGTTCTGGTGGTGGGCGCTGGCGAGGTCGCGGCCCGAAAAGTGGAATTGCTGATGCGTACTCATGCCCAGGTGGAAGTTGTGGCCCCTGAGGCATGCCAAGCTATCCAGGCATTGGCAGCACGTGGCAAGCTCAGCTTGCAACAACGTCCTTATCTGGAATCGGATTTGGATAAGGCACAACTGGTATTTGTTGCCACCAATGACACAGAGCTAAATGCGCAAATCAGCCATCAGGCCAAAGCGCGCAAACTGCTGGTGAATGTGGTGGATGCCCCCAAGCTCTGCGGCTTTATTACCCCCTCTATTATTGACCGTTCCCCGCTTTTGATTGCCATGAGCAGCGGTGGCAGTGCACCAGTTCTGCTGCGCTATTTGCGCCAGAAGCTGGAAGCTTTTTTGCCCAGACGAATCAGCAGCCTGGCCGAATTCGCCGATAGTTTCAGAGAGCAGGTCAAGCAACGCTTTGCCAATGTCACCCAGCGTCGTTATTTTTGGGAAGAAGTATTTGACGGTGAAGTAGCCGAGCAGGTTCTCAAAGGCAATAGCCCGCTAGCCAGGGAAATGATGGTAGCCAAGTTGCAGCAGGACGCCCCAAAAACTGAAGGTGAAGTGTATCTGGTAGGCGCTGGCCCCGGCGATCCTGAGCTGTTAACCTTCCGGGCCCTGCGCTTAATGCAAAAAGCCGATGTGGTGGTATATGACCGCCTGGTATCACAGGATATTCTGGATATGGTGCGTCGTGATGCCGAGAAGATCTATGTAGGCAAAGCGGCCAGTAACCATACCCTGCCGCAGGAAGATATCAATCAGTTGCTGGTACGAGAAGCCAAAGCTGGTAAGCGCGTGGTACGCCTGAAAGGCGGCGATCCTTTTATATTTGGTCGCGGCGGTGAAGAAATTGAAGAGCTGATTGCCCATGATATAGGTTTTGAAGTGGTACCAGGTATCACTGCAGCCAGCGGCGCGTCCAGCTATGCCGGTATTCCCTTAACCCATCGAGATCATGCCCAGTCAGTGGTCTTCGCCACCGGCCATTTGAAAGATGACAGTATTAACCTGGATTGGCCCGCCTTGGTGCAAAAGCGCCAGACGCTAGTGTTTTATATGGGGCTGACCGGCTTGCCTGTGATTTGCCGTGAACTGATTGCGCACGGTATGCCAAGCGATATGCCTATTGCTTTGGTAGAACAGGCCACCACGGATCAGCAGCAAGTGGTTGCCGGCACCCTGGCTGACATTGAGCACAAGGCCGCCCACATCAAACCACCCGCTTTAATCATTGTTGGCACTGTGGTGACATTAAGGGATAAACTCAACTGGTTTAATCCATAAGGTAAAAGAATGCAGACAAGGAACACGCTGGCCCTTGACCAGTTAAACCTGCAGTACACAGGGCGTCCCACCAAGCGCAAGGACAGCAAGGAAAGACGCGACAGCATTTTAAGTGCGGCATTGACCATCATGGTCAGAGACGGTATCCGTGAGGTAAGGCACAGGTCCGTCGCCAAAGAAGCACAGGTGCCGCTGTCGGCTACGACTTATTACTTCGACACCATAGAGTGTTTGATCCACGACGCGTTTGTGTACTTTACCGAACAAAATGCCAGCCACGTGCAGCTACTGGAACGCAGCGCCTGGATAGCCCTGGAAGAGTTCGAGAGACACGCAGATAAAAAACGCCTAAAAGAAGATCTACTGCGCTTTTTGGTCTCACATATCGAAAATCAGGTTCAGGATAAAGATGCCCGTATAGTGGAGTGGTCTTTTCGTCAGGAAGCCTTACGCAACGAAAAACTGGCTGAGCTCTATCAATATCCACAGTTGTTGATGACTCGGGCTATTGAAAGCTTTTTTACCGGCTTAGGCCAGGACAAGGCACAAGAGCGCGCACAAATTTTATTGGGTACCCTGTATCATCTTGAATATCAGTTACTGACCAATCCCTGGTCAGGTACCGATATGCAGTTAGTTGAATCGGTACTCAGCGCCTTATTAGCCGGGCCGCTGTTCGAATTGGGTTAAGAAATTCCAACCAACAATTCTGGCCCTGATTAAATCACGTTGGCGAGGGCTAATTACCCAACCGGCTCAGCGAGGGTTGCTCGCAGTCCATCCCTAAAGATTAAAGCATAATTATTCTTGAAAATTTTACATTCAAAATATTAAGCCGCTGCGGTCTGGCGCATTCACCATCGACTCTCTCAGACTGAAGGCCATGATCGGCCCAAAAACCCTGTTGGTGATGGGATACGCAGAACATTTGCATTAAAAGACTAAAAATTCTTAACAATTCCAGCAAGGTTTTGTGCCTAGTCTATGGCACTATAACCTCACGATTGGCCACTTGGATAACCCCCATGCGCAGCCCTTTATTACTGCTCACCGCATTGACCTGTTTGTCAGCATGCAGCCCCAACGAAGTGGGTGATGTATCGCTGGGATTATTTACCACTAAAGATATCAAGCTGGATGCGTTTACTGATCCGGTGGTAACCGGAGTGACCTGCCACGTTTCCAGCATTGAGGCCAATCTGGATTTGGCCGACCCGTCAGATAGTGCTATAGCGTGCCGTCAGACTGGACCCATTACGGCAGCCATGATTGCCCAGATTGATAAAAGTAAGTCCGGCGAGGTGCTGTTCAGCAAATCCAAAAGCATTTTCTTTAAGTCCATGAAAATCAGGCGTATTTTTGATGCTGAACATCAGACACTGATGTATGTCTCCTACTCCACCAAAGAAACCTCGGGGAGTTTTAAACACAGTTTGTCGACAGTACCGCTGTGGGGAACAGAAGCTTATCTAAACATTGTCAAAATTGACTAAAGCCTGCAAGACAATGATTTGCTTAAGGTCTAACTGACACGCGTTGGGCACTAGCCCAACACCTTAACTTACTGATAGCCTGGGATAACAAAAGCTTCCCTGAACGGCCAACAAACAGCATGCAGTCGGCAGAAGCTACATCCCTGCCAACTGCAAGCTGATATCCGCGAGTCTATTTACTCACCGTCAGCATATACTCTGCTACCGCCATACGTGTCGCTGGATCAAGATAATCCTGAGGCGGCATTTCCGGATAGTCATCACGCTTTTTCACCGGATTGGCAATATAGTCGGCAATACCCTGAGGGTTTTCCATATACAGCGCCTGGATCACTTGTACTGGTGGGCCAATCATGCGGCCCGTGTAGGTATGACACCCGGCACAGATCCCCAGGTAAGCCACCTTACCCGCTTCAGAAGGGTCAATCTCACGGGGCTCTACCGGCTTGTCCAGCAAGTACGTCATAATATCGCCGGTATGGGTAAAACCACATTCGGCCCAGTTATCCACGCCCACAGTCACATACTGATGGCGGTTGATAATACAGCTGTCGCGGCTGACACCCACTCTGACAATGTCTGGGTTACCGGTTTTAAATTCAGTCAGCATCAATGCTTTGGCTTCATCAATAGTGTCGTAGCCGTTGTTGTGCATCAGGTTATCCAGAATCGCCACTTTATCCGGCGCAGGATCCGACTCGGGATCTATAGTGGTATTCGGGGCATTGTTGTGGTCGGTGATAATTATCCCGGCGGTTTTGTTGTCGCTGATAATATTGCCTTCTACCACCACCTCATCAGCGGCCATAATCAGAATTCCTGTGCCAGGGGGAATGCCCGCCACCGTGCTGCCCGGCGCACCAAAGTTCTTATGGTTGTTACCTACAATAAAGTTGTTGCGGATAATCACATCATAAGTGGTTTTCACCGGTAATCCTGGGGTAATAAAGGCCAGAATTCCGCCGGTATTATTAGTTACATAGTTGTTCTCGACTATGGCATGGCGGCTGTTTTCAATCTCAATACCGGCCACACTGTCAAATACCTGGTTATGCGCCACATGAATGTTGTCACTCATGCCCACATAAATAGCCGCATCTTCAATACCTGAGATCACGTTATGGGTGACAATGCCGTTCTTACCCAACTGCGGGAATATGCCGTAAACGCCGGTATCAACAATGATGTTATTGCGGATCTCAAAGTTATTACCGGCCTGCCCCATAATGGCATTGCCCTTGTACTTAGTGATCAGCAGGTTTTCCACCACAATATCATTGCCAGAATACAGCACCGCATCATTCAGATGGCCCTTGCCGTCAAGCACTGCGCGCTTGCCCTCTTCAATGACCCCTGACAGACGGATGTTGTCTTTGTCGATATACACTGTCTCGGAATAGTTTCCGGGGTAGACCAAAATGGTATCGCCCGGCTCGGCGATCTTGACCTTATCCATGATCAACTGCCCTTCCCGGACCTCGTGTACCGTGCCGGTGCGTGGCGCGGTATGGATAGCCCGCACCAAGCCGCTTCGTGTGCTGCCTGTCGATTCTGTTCCGCCGCTGTAACCGGCACCGCTTCGACTGTCTGTCATCAAGGTCGGCGTATCGGCAAACCAGTGCCGACCGACAAAAAATGCCGCTACGATTAACACCACGGCAAAAATGTTGCCCTTACTCATCGGTATGCTCCGCTTGTGGTTGGTTGAGTGTTGGTTGAAACCCCGTCAGTGGTGATAGGCCAGACGGCACCTTATCCGGCGTTTCCGGCATCAGGCTTTCATCGGTTAATGCGCCCAGGAAGGTGACAATATCGTCAATCTCCTGATCGGTGAGTTTTGGCTCCCATATATGCCAATGAATCTGCATTTCTACGCCGGCAGGCACTGCATGGCCGCGACCTTTGGTGTAAAACTCCACCGCATCACGCAGTGAATCAAAGCGGCCAGAGTGCATATAAGGGGCGGTTTTAACTATGTTGCGCAAGGTCGGCACTTTGAAGCCGCCTTTAAGTTTTGCTGCATGAAAAGTCGCTTCCGCGCCAATATCCAGCGGCACGCCCTCGGGCTCAGGTGTACCAATCACCGCTATTTGCTGATTGGTAAAAAGCGGTGGCGTGTGACATTCAGAGCAGCGCGCAACAAAAGACCGATACACATTCATACCGGCGATTTCCTCATCGCTCAGGGCGGCATGATGGCCCAACGCATAGCGGTCATAAGGACTATTAAGAGATACCAGTGAGGTTTGAAAGGCCGCCAGGGCATGCAAAACATTCTCAAGGCTCAGCGGTGTTGCCTGCCCAGGATATGCCTGTTTGAAAAGCTCGGGATACAGCGGATTGGCAACTAGATCAGCCATCAACTTCTGCGGTGTATTGGCCATTTCATCCGCAGCGAACAAGGGGCCGACCGCCTGTTCTTCAAGAGTGCTGGCCCTGGCATCCCAGAAGAGTTTTTTTAAAAACCCGACATTCCATAAACTGGGGGCAGCGCGCTTTACCACCTGCCCGTCCATGCCAATGCTGCGCGGCCGACCGTCGGCAAAACCAAGCTCAGGCTGATGACAACTGGCACAGGATAATGAGCCATCTTTTGATAGCAGAGGATCAAAAAACAAATAGCGGCCAAGATCGATCTGTTGTGGCGAGAAGCCGTCACGAAATTCCGGCAATCCGGTTTGTGTCCCACCTACCCCACGATTTTGCAGTGAATCGTAAAATTGATAACGATTGACCAAAAAGCACTGACCGTCACGCAGCTCAAAACTGGGCGGACAGCTCTCCTTCAGTACCCACTTCTCGCTGGCCTGTATGGCCACGCTACTGGTTAAAAGTAATAAGAATAGGTATTTCATAATGAGCTGATAAAGGCCATTACGTCGTCAATTTTATCCTCTGGCAAGGTATTGGCCATCATGGCCATTTGGCGGCCAGGCTTATCCTCTTTCGCCGCACCCCTTATGCCCTGTTTAAAATGCATAAACTGACGTCGCACATAAGTTATGTCCTGCCCGGCCAAACGGGGAGCCTTAAAAGCCGGGTTTCCTTGCCCCTGTCCACCATGGCATGCCCCGCAGTTATTCTGGTAATACGCATTTCCGGTTTTAAGGTCACCAGACAGTCTGATGGTTTGTTCTGGTATTGGCATAGCTTCAATGTAAGCACTAAGTGCAGGAATATCCGTCCCCTCGGGAAGCAGTGTTTTGGCCATCATCGCCATTTGCTGTCCCGCTTTATCATCTGGATGCTGACCTCGCAAGCCTTGCCCAAAGGCGTGCATTTGCCTGGTTAGATAGTCGGCTGACAAACCAGCTAATACCGGCCCCTGCAGTTGTGGATTCCCCTGTCCTTTATCCCCATGACAGGCACCACAAGTCGCATATAACTTCGCCGGCTCGGCCAAAGCAGGCAAACTCAGCAACAGCAAACAAGACAACATAAAGCGCATGGTATTTGTGTTCATGGCAGGTTCTCATCATTTATTTGTACCATGCATACTAGTGGAACCATAGTACCAATTAAAACATTTTTTTAACTTAGTACTGGCGTCCTACATTTTCAGTCCTTACACTGGTTGGGCCAGACAGGTCACCAAGGCGGAAGAATAAACCACTGAATTTTTACTTCCGGCCCGAGAATCGGGGGTTAACCCGACCAAACACAGACGTAGCAACTTTGGGGTACACAATGAAACATCTGACCCAGCATCCTACATTGATAGCCAGTGCCGTTACTGCCATTCTGGCCTGCTCGCAGGCGATGGCTCAGGACAAGAGCGAAGACAAAGAAGTCATAGGCATTGAAGTACTGGAAGTTACAGCCCAGAAACGGGTGGAGAACATCCAACAGGTTCCCATCGCGATCAGCGCTTTTTCAGCGCAGAATCTGCGCAAAATCGGTGCGAGCAATATTAATGACCTGGGGAACCTGACCCCGGGTTTTGAAACCAACATTACCTCAGCAACCCAACCCAAGTTCGACATTCGCGGCATCAAAACCAATGACTTCGGCATAGGTGCCGATCCGGCTGTGGGTATTTATGTCGACGACGTGTATGCAGGGCGCAGTGGCTCAGCGCTGATGAACTTCAATGATGTTGAGCGTGTGGAAGTATTAAAAGGCCCGCAAGGTACCTTGTTTGGTCGAAATACCGCAGCGGGTGCCGTACGTATCATTAACAAGAAGCCCATTGATATTGAAGAAGGTAATTACCGGGTTACCTTGGGCAGTCATGACAAGAAACAGTTTGAAGGGGTATACAACCTGCCACTGACCGATGAACTGTACTTTCGTGGCAGCATCAATTTAAGCGACAGAGACGGTTATGTAGATGCGCTTCGTTATCCTGATCCGAGAAAAGGCAGTGCCGAGGGAGAGCCGCAAAAAGTCAAACTTGGCGCTGAAAATGTGATGTCCGGCCGGGCAGCCTTACGCTGGGTACCCAGTGAAACGTTGGAGCTAATCTGGCGCGCCGAGTTTGATGAACTGGATAACGATGCCCGCCCAGCTTATTCCGCCAACAGTAGCTACTATCGTTCCCAGGCCGATGGTGGGTTGAATCCATTCGGTGTGTATGAAACCGATATGGATACATTGGAAACCCGCAATCTGTTTGGCACGTCGCTGGAGATTAACAAAGATTTAGACATAGGCACCTTGACCTCCATTACCGCTTATCGTCGTTTTAATACCGAAAACAACACTGAGGACGACGGCAGTGCGCAGACCCGAGGCTTTTTTGGATCCAATAACCTAGAAGATCAAAAGTACTTCAGTCAGGAAATTCGCCTTACTGGCGTAACTGAGGGTGGAACCAAATGGACCTTCGGTACAACTTATGCCAATGAAGACATTCACCAGATCACTGTTGCCGAGTTTATGATGGAATCTCTCGATAGCTTTGCCATCAATGAACAATTGAAGGGGCTCGGGCTTCCCCCCACTGGCGCCCCCCAGTTAGGTGTGCCTGGCATTATGGATATGCCCGTAGGCACTGGCCTAGCAGGCTTCCTGCAAAACTTACTGCCAAATGAACTGGCTTACTTGTCACAGTTAGCCGGGGTATCCAGCGAAGAGCTGGCCTGGCGAATTGCCCGTGACAATCTGGGTAAACCCTGGAGCGAAGTGACGGAAAATTTCGGTGACTATACCTCCTACGCGGCCTTTTTCGATGTGACTTATCCGGTCACTGAGAAGCTGGATCTAACCCTTGGCCTTCGCTATACCAAAGATAAAAAAGACTTTGGCATTCTGTCCCGCTATCAGAATGAAGTGACGATTCCACTACCAGGCGTACCCGCCATGCCATTCGGTTTGGCATTCGGTACTGAATATTATCAGCGTGATGCCAATGGCGATGCGGTATTAGATAGCAACGGTAACTACCAACCATTCGAACAATCCAACACCTGGACCAAGCTAACACCGCGCATTGTTGTGGACTATCAATGGACCGACAATCTGATGACCTATATCAGTGCCGCCAGCGGCTTTAAGGCCGGAGGTTTCAACAGTTTGGGAGCCGCTCCGCCTTTTGATCAGGAAGAGGTAGATAACCTTGAAGTAGGCATGAAGTCGACTTTGTTCGACAACCGCCTGAAACTCAACTTATCTGCGTATGACTATGATTACACCAACTTGCAGATCCTGCGTCTGACCGGCTCTACCGGTAATATTCCGGTATACAACGTGCGTAATGTCGATGCCGCAGGCAAAGGCTTTGAGGTGGAGTCTGAATGGGCAGCCACCGACAATCTGGTGATTAACTTTAACTACGCCTTCCTCGACAGTGAATACACCAAGTATTCATTGTTTGTGGGGGAAACAGCCGATGATGATTTAACCGGCTCACCGCTGGCTGGCGTACCCAAGAATCGCTGGTATCTTGGCGCTGATTACTTCATTCAGGGCGACAACGGCGAGTGGATGCTGCATGTGGATATGACCTCTGTGGACGAACGCGCCACCGCCAGCGATATCAATGCCGTTCGGTTGCTGCCGGTCAACCCAGGACTGGTAACAGGCCTGACCGGCGAGAACAGGGTTGAGGGCTATGATCTGATTAATGCCCGGGTATCCTACCGTAGCGACGATGATTGGCAGTTGTCCTTGTTTGTTCGTAACCTGGCAGATGAAGAATACGTACTGTCTGGCTTTGGCGGACAAGGTGAAAATACCGGCTCTGCAAACCTCAGTCCTGGCCTGCCCAGAATGTGGGGAGTGGAATTCAGCCAGTCATTTTAACGGCTAGCACAGACCACCAAAGGCGTCTTATGGCGCCTTTGTTATTGATTCTATTTACTTTTATATAGAATAGAGATGTGCGATAACTGCCGTTATACTGAACATCATGCAATATCCAGAGTATTGAATTGAACGTGGTGGTTTTTCTCAGACTTGCTCTGCTTAGCTGTAGCTTGTGGCTATCAGCAGTAACAGTGTGTGCCGCTCAGCAACTTGATTTTCAGCGCAGCGAAGACGATTCAAGCATTCAGTTGGCCTACCGCTGGAAGGACTTTCAAAATCAAGAACAATCATTATCTTTCACTCTGGACAAACAACAAATCAATCGCCAATTTCAGAAACTCAAAACCTACCAACCCCTTGTTGCTCAGCAGCATATTATGCTCGCCATGCAGCGGGCGGCCCGAGCGGTTGACCCCAAACAGGCCAGAATATCCGTACGTATACTCGGGCAAAGTCTGCAGTATCAGGTACGTGCGCGAAACCCGGCGATTATTGACGAGTGGCAAACAAGATTACTTAGTCTTGAAGACCAAGCCTTCGATGACTATCTGGCCAGCAACTACTACGCGCGCTATCACGATTATCTTGGTCAGGAAGGAGTTAAACCAGATCATTTACGCTACGCCAACGAGAGTATCGAAACTCTGCTGCCTGCCGCAAATGCCATCTACGCAAAATTACTGGATAACAGCCAACCCCGAGCTTATGTAAATATATTGCTGAGTTGGCTTCAGAGCATTCCGTATGACAACCTGGAAAACCGACTGACATCCAATGGTTCGGGCTTTTTGCCTCCAGCAGATGTCCTCATCAGCAATCACGGGGATTGCGACAGCAAAACCACCCTGGCCGTCGCCTTATTGCGCTCAATGCTGCCCAATATGAGTATGGTTATTCTTTATCTGCCTGGACATGCCTTACTCGGGGTTCAGTTGTCTCACCGGGAAAAAGACGCCACAGTTAATATAGAAGGTATTGATTATCTGCTCGTCGAACCAACCGGTCCGGCGGCCTACTCGGTAGGTGAGGCCGCGCCAACCAGTCTGTCTGCTATTGCAGGAAATATGTTTACTTATGAGAAGGTAGGTAGCCTGGCTCAGCTGACATCCAGCGAGTAAGTGTCCCCTATTACGCGATTTCTTCCCTGCTGCTTCGCTTCATAAAGCAACCTATCGGCCTCTTCCAAAAGCAGCCCTTTGTTCATCCCAAAACCCGCCCGGCAAGTAGCTAAGCCAGCACTGATGGTCACCACCTTTGCACAGGCTGAAAACTGATGGGTAATAGCCAAGGCTTCAACCGACTCACGCAAACGCTCTGCCACCAGTTTGGCTTCTTTCAGGTCAATCTCCGGCAACAGAACCACAAACTCCTCACCACCGTAGCGGGCGACCAAATCACCGGATCGTTTAGCATTATCCATCAAGGTGCGCGCAACGCGCTGCAGGCATATATCACCGGCGCCATGACCATAGTTATCATTGAATTGTTTGAAAAAATCTATGTCGATCATGCACACACTGATATTGCTGCCAGCCCTCTGAGCCCGTCGCCATTCCACTTCAAACTGCTGCTCAAAGTAGCGCCTGTTAGGAATTTCTGTCAGGCCATCAAGGCTGACCAATTTTTCCAGCAGGTCAGTTTTTTTCTTCAACTGCATTTGATTTCTGACCCTGGCCTTGACCAGAGCCAGATTGTACGGCTTAGTAATATAGTCAGAAGCGCCAGCCTCCAAGCCCTTCACTTCGTCCTCTTCAGAGTCCATAGAGGTGGAAAAAATAATGGGAATATTGACGGTACGCGGATCCTGCTTCAATGCACGACAAGTCTGATAACCGTCCATTCCCTGCATGATGATATCCAGAAGGACGAGATCAGGCTGTTGCGTGGTAGCAATGTGAATAGCCTGCTCAGCGTTAGACGCAACCAAGACCTGATAGTCCCCTGACAAGGCTTGCCCAAGTATTTTCAGATTGATGGGCTGATCGTCCACCACCAAAACTCTTTGCTTCTGGCTGTCAACAAAAGGAGTCAAACAACTTACCTCAATTTATAAATGTTCTTCGGCAAACTCTGCCAGGCGACTACGTACCACACCATCCAGGTTAATAGTAGCGCTACCCGCGAAATTCTTAAACTTTTCAACTAGGTAGGTCAAACCAGAGGTAACGGGTGACAGATAGTTTGAGTCAATCTGCGCCAGGTTACCGCTACAGATTAACTTTGTTCCTTCGCCACAACGGGTAATAATAGTTTTCAATTGTGATGCCGTCAGGTTTTGACTCTCATCCAGGATAACAATGGAGTTCTGAATGCTGCGCCCGCGCATAAAGTTCACCGACTTAAACTGAATATTGGCTTTTTCCATGATGTAGCTCATGGAGCCTTTCACGTTCTCGTCGTTCTTATGCAGCACTTCCAATGAATCGGTGATAGCCGCCAACCATGGGGCCATTTTCTCTTCTTCGGTGCCGGGCAAAAAGCCAATAGATTCAGCAATTTCCGGGGTATTGCGCGTAACGATGATTTTATCGTACATCTTGCGTTCCACCACCATTTCCAACGCTGCTGCCAGTGCCAGCAAGGTTTTGCCACACCCAGCCGGGCCAGTCATAATAATCAGGTCAATATGGGGGTCTAACAGGGCGTGCAGCGCCATCGCCTGACCAATGTTCTTGGGATGAATGCCCCAGGCTTTACGAGACATTAGTCGCTCATAACCAAGGTCGAGAATTTCCAGGGTTGAGTCTGATACCGATTCGACTATACCGGCAAACGCCTTACTGTCGTCGATCAAAAACTCGTTGATATAGGCCTCAGGGAACACCTTACGGTCCAACACATGAACAGTCTCCCGGCCTTCGGTGCGGCTTTCCACTGTCTTGACCTTGTCCCAGAAATTGCCAGTGAACTTGTGATAGCCCTTACTCAGGTACTTGATATCGCTAACCAACTGATCGGTTCGATAATCCTCAACATGGGCAAGCCCGGCACCTTTGGCTTTAAGGCGCATATTGATGTCTTTGGTAACCAGTACTACTTGGCGCGGCGTGGCACGCTGTTGTATATGTAAGGCCGCATTGATTATACGGTTGTCGTTTTCGTTGCTGGTAAACACCTGCTGCGATTTAGGCATACCGACATCGGCAAAGATAGACAGACGGCCACTCGGCGCAGCCTCGCCAGACCCCAGACCTTTTAATGACACGCCAGCCGTGAGTTGGTCAGGCGTCGCTTCATGTAATACATCTTCCATCGCACGTATGGATATTCGGGCGTCGCGGGACACGTCTTTTTTACTGTCTTTGATATAGTCCAGCTCTTCGAGCACCGTCATGGGTACTACCACGTCATGCTCTTTGAAGGACAGGAAGGCAAAAGGTTCGTGAAGAAGAATATTGGTATCGAGGACGTAAATTTTGCTGTTGGCAGGTTTGGTTCTGACCATTCGCATCTCCGGCTGGTTGTTCCCACCCCGTCCGATTACTGGCGGGGTGTGATAATGCCCACGACCAGCAGAAGCCAGTCATGAACCGCGCATTCCCCTGTGCAGGCCGACTAACTGAAATCCGTGGCCTGACAACCTCACAATAGAACACTTTTTCTGGTGAATCACCTATTTTTAGAGAAGCGGAGCCGACACCAGTTCGTTTGCTCAATATTTGTACTAAACAAAGAATTTGTCTGTTTGTTGCCCCGGGTGATGATTAAAAGTCCCGGTGCGAATTGCCCCGGCGGGGATTCTCACATAAGATCCCGCGCCGCAATTTTTGTCATCAGGAGTCTTCATGTCGTTTGCCTTAGGTCAGCGCTGGATCAGTAATACCGAAACCGAGCTGGGTCTGGGAACCGTAGTCGATGCCCAGGGCCGCACCCTGACATTGCTGTTTCCCGCCACCGGTGAAAGCCGTACTTACACCGCTGATAACGCGCCGCTGACCCGTATTGAATTCGTCGTAGGCGACAAGGTAAAAAGCCATGAAGGCTGGCAGATGCAGGTGGAAAGCAGCAAGGAAAGCGCCGGGCAGCTGACTTATATTGGCAAACGCCTGGATAATGGTCAGATGGTGGAGCTAAAAGAAACCTTTGTTGACCACAACTACCAATTAGATAAACCCGATCAGCGTCTTTATAGCGGCAACTTTAATGACCCACGCTGGTTTGATTTGCGCCTGGCCTGCCTAAACCATCAGCACCAGCATCAAACCTCACCTCTGTTGGGTATGACAGGGGCCCGGGTGGATCTCATTCCTCATCAGTTGCATATTGCCCGCAGCGTGGCGGGCCGTTTTGCCCCGCGGGTTTTGCTGGCGGACGAAGTTGGTTTAGGTAAAACCATCGAAGCGGCGCTGATTATCCACCAGCAACTCCTGACTGGTCGCGCTTCCAGGGTGATGATTGTGGTGCCTTCCAGTTTGGTCCATCAATGGCTGGTTGAAATGCTACGCCGGGTTAACCTGGCCTTTGCGATTTTTGACGAAGAACGCTGCCAATCTTTGGCGGACGAGGGTGGCAACCCGTTTGAGTCTGAGCAACTGGTGCTGTGCAGCCTGAATTTTCTGACCCGTTTCCCGCAATACCGTCAACTGGCCGTAGAAGCCCCATGGGATTTGTTAGTGGTGGATGAAGCCCACCACCTGCAATGGTCACAAGAGCAGGCATCAGAAGAATATCAGGCCATTGAGGCGCTGGCCGAGCAAACCAAAGGGGTATTGCTGCTTACCGCCACTCCGGACCAACTGGGCCATGAAAGTCATTTTGCTCGTTTGCGCTTGTTAGACCCGGCACGCTTCCACGATTACCAGGCCTTTTTAGCCGAAGAGCAGCAATACGCGGCGCTGGCCGATGCCATTGCACCTTTGGTTGACGGACAGCAACTGGACAACGCGCAAATTCAGGCCATTGCTGACTTTGCGCCAGAGGAGCAAGCCACGCTGGCCAATATCAACAAGGCCAGCGACGAAGATAAACGCAAATTGCTGGCACACCTGATTGACCGTCATGGCACCGGTCGCCTGTTATTCAGAAACAGTCGGGCAGGCATACAAGGCTTCCCGGTACGCCAGCTTGTACCTCATGAGCTGCCTTTGCCTGAGCGTTATACGCAGCTATTTGACGATCCTGAACTTAAGATGGAATTTCGCCTCACCCCTGAGCGCCATCCACTTATTCAGGGCCGCTGGACCGAACTAGACCCGCGTGTCGATTGGTTTATCGGCCTGCTGCAAAGCTTAAAAGGCGAAAAAGTCCTGACCATCTGTGCCAGTGCCGGCACCGCCATGCAACTGGCCGAAGCTCTGCGGGTGAAAGCCGGTATTCGTGCTGGCGTGTTCCACGAAGGTCTGAGCATAGTTGAACGTGACCGTGTGGCTAACTACTTTGCTCAGTCTGAAGAGGGCGCGCAGGTATTGATCTGCAGTGAAATTGGTAGTGAAGGACGTAATTTCCAGTTTGCCAATCAATTGGTGCTGTTTGATTTGCCCCTGGTACCAGATTTATTAGAACAGCGTATCGGCCGTTTAGACCGTATTGGTCAGAAACGTGATATTCAAATTCATGTCCCTTACTTTGCCCAAAGCGCCCAGCAACTTATGCTGAACTGGTATCACCAGGGGCTTAACGCTTTCGAGCAAACCTGTCCGACGGGTACCGCGGTATTTGAGCAGGTACAGGACAAACTGCTGCGCTGCATCAACCAGCAGGATGAAGATGGGGTGGATGACTTACTCAGCACCACCTTAAGCCTGCATCAGCAGCTTAAACAGAAGCTGGAGCAAGGCCGCGATAAGCTGCTGGAGCTTAATTCCTCTGGCCGCGGCAATGTGGAAAGTCTGGTGGAAGCTATTGCGGAACTGGATGATTGCCCGCAATTGGAGCTATTCCTGACCCGTTTGTTTGATGCCATAGGTATTGCCCAGGAGGATAAGGACGAGCATTGCTACATTCTGCGCCCCGGCGAGTCAATGATTAGCCAGTTGCCCGGTCTTGATGAAGAAGGTATTACCGTCACCTATGAGCGCGGCATTGCCCTGTCCCGTGAAGACGTGCGCTTTTTAAGTGCCGACCACCCTATGGTGCAGCATGCCCTGGATATGATCCTCACCGACACTATTGGCATGAGCAGCGTGGCGCTGAGTCAGGACAAGGGCCTGCCAAACGGCAGTTACTGGGTGGAATGTTTGTTTGTGTTAAGTGCCAGTGCACCACGCGCTCTGCAGTTACATAGATACCTGCCACCAACCCCCATTCGCTTGTGTGTGGACGCCGCAGGTAAACTCAGCAGTCAGCAGTTTGTGAATCTCGAGCGCCTTAAAGGCAAGATGGGCAGACAGTTGGTTGAAGCGTTAAAACCACAGATCGATGCGGCAGTGACTCTTGCCGCTAAGCAGGCCGCTACTCAGGCCGCTGAGCTTAGCAACAACGCCAGCAAGCAAATGCATAGTCTGCTTGGCGATGAACTGGATCGTCTGCAAACCCTCAAGGCCCTCAATCCTTCGGTACGCGAAGAAGAATTGAATTACCTAAGTGAACAGATGGCGGCCTTATCACAAGCAATTGAAAAGGCAGAAGTAAGGCTGGAAGCCATTCGTCTGGTGGTGAACAGCCACTAATGGCCTTATTGGAATACCTGCCGCCACTGCATCCCTATTTGAAGATCCTTTATCAGGATAACGACCTGCTGGTGCTGAACAAGCCCAGCGGGCTGCTGTCGGTACCCGGTAAAGCTGCCGAGCACAAAGACAGTTTACAACTGCGCGTGCAGCGGGTATTTCCAAGCGCCACTGTGGTACACAGACTGGATATGGCTACCTCTGGCATTATGCTGATGGCCCTCAATAGCGACAGCCACAAGCAGATTTCCTTGCAGTTTGAACGACGTCAGACCGCTAAAGTGTATTTGGCCAGAGTCTGGGGGGTACCGCGTCAAAATTCAGGTGAGATCAATCTGCCACTGATTTGTGACTGGCCGAATCGTCCCAGGCAGATGGTGGATTTCATGCGCGGTAAAAAGGCCCTGACCCGCTGGCAGATACTCGATAGCCAGGAACATCAATCTTTACTGCGCCTTGAGCCCGTTACAGGTCGCTCGCACCAGCTTAGGGTGCATATGCTCAGCCTTGGTCACCCCATTTTGGGCGACAAGCTGTACGCCAAGGGCCAGGCACTGCGCATGGCGGACCGTCTGCAATTGCATGCCAGCGAACTGCAACTAAGCCACCCTCGCAGTCATGTGCCGCTGCACTTTACCAGTCCTTGTCCGTTTTAGTTGATAACTTCAAGATCCGCCGTGGCTGTCCGATACACTGATAGAAGAAGATCTGGAAGGCCTATGAAGTTACCCTACCTGCTGATACTCACCCTGTTTTCAATCAGTGCCGGCGCACAGCAGTTGGACAGGCAGGCTATGCATTCAGAAGACGTGCAACATGCAATGTCTGCCCATCAATATCAAACTCTGCTGGCGGGTGAAACAGAGTTCACCGTCGTGGTAAATGACAGCACCACAGTCAACACGCGCGGTATGGCAGTGCTAGTTAATGACTTGGGTCTTGGGCATATGGGGGACCAATCGCTCGAGCCTTTAGTGCAATATTTAAATGAGGCGGGCTGGGCAACGGTGCTGATGAGTGCACCGCAGACAGAATTTTATCCTGCCAAAGACACAACTGACACGCCAGACGCGGATGCCCGGCAGCCAGCGGGTGCTGCTGCAGAGCCACTAAAACCCGGCGCCTTTCAATCCTTGATTAACCGCGAGCAGTTTGACCAACAGGAAAGGAAGTTACAGCAACAGTTGATGGCTGTTGCACCGCTTAGTCAGCAGTACCCTGGCTTTGTGTTAGTGATAAGCCAGGGAACCAGCGCGGCCTGGCTCACCAAGCTGTATGCCGAAGGGACACTAAACGCACCAGATGCCCTGATTACCATCGCGCCATTCTGGCCAGACAGCGAGTGGAATTATCAACTTAGTCAGTATGTCAGCGACCTGCCAAGCCCTCTGCTCGATATCTACAACGCCTGGAACAATGACTGGACGCTACACAGCCGCAAACAACGCCAGGTCGCCGCCAAAAAAGCCTTAAAACTGCATTATCGCCAGCGGGAAATTGTTGGCCAGTCAATGGCCCTTAACCAAAGCGCATATGTGGCAAAAGAAATCTTAGGCTGGTTAACCCAAATGGGTTGGTAAATAGCACTATTGAGTTACATCCTGATACAGCGAATCCGTAATTCCCAACTATACTCGGATAAAGCGACGAGGGGTGATGCCAGTGACAGTGCAGGGTTTTATCAATCGTAAGGCAAAGCAGTTGGCCTACTTTGTAAGAGCCTTTTGGGACAAACGAATTCCATATCAGGAAGTGGATCTGTATTTTTGGGATACCATGGAAGAATGGCACCAGATGCAGAACCGCAATGACCAACCTTTCAGTGCTAAAGAGCGCGTATTCTGGCACTTATTGCATCAGGTACATTTCTGGTCAGAACAGAAACTACTGGAAGATCCCTTTCTGCGTAGCGAATTACAAACCTGCCTCGACTATTTAGAAGGTGACGGTCAATATCCTCTGGATTGTGTTGGCGTCAGGCCTTAGGCTGCTGGCGAATCGTCTGATTTAAGGATGTTTGCGAGTAATAACGCACTCGCTTGACCCTCGCCACAAGTCATGGCCCAATAGGCCGACAATAAAAGCAACAAGTGCCTCTCTTTGCAGTCATTGATTTCACAGCTTCGCCAATTTGGCAATCGCACGATGCTAAGCATCTTCCTGTTCGGTATCGCCAGCGGCTTTCCCTGGGTCATGATAGGCTCAGTACTGTCAGCCTGGTTAAAGGATGCCGGATTGACCCGTTCAGCCATTGGTTACTTCACCGCCGTGTTTGCCGTGTACTCGGTAAATTTCCTCTGGTCTCCTATGCTCGACAGATTGAAGATTCCCTTTTTGTGTCAGCGTTTAGGCCAGCGCCGTGGCTGGATCCTGAGTATGCAGCTAGTGATTGCTTGCTGCTGTTTGTTGCTCTCTCAGGTGGATCCCAATAGCAATTTGACCCTGGCTGGCCTGGCCGCTCTGTTTATCGCCTTATGCTCCGCCACTCAGGATATCGCCATTGATGCTTTTCGTATCGACAGCATAGATACCAAGCATAATGAACAACAATCCAGTGCTGCAGCCATGTCTACCTCCGGATGGTGGACGGGCTATGCGCTGTTAGGGGCAATTCCGTTTTTTGTCGCAGATATGCCGGGCTGGAACTGGCCGGATGTTTATCTGCTATTGGGTGCAATTATGTTGCTGCTTACCCTTGGAGTGTGGCTGGCAAAAGAACCTCAGTCTATGCGGGATAAGGCCTACCAGGAAGCGCAGTCCCATTATCTGGCGGCAGTGGTCGCCAAGGGACATCAGGCAATGCTGGTGATGCTCGCCATCGCAACAGCAGTTGTGCTCTGTTTTGTCGGCGTATTTGGTAGTACCTGGTTTGAGTACCAAACCCTGGCATTCAGTGTATTGGTCCTGGCATTGCTGGTTTATGCCATACGCACCACCAGCCATATGCTTAGCCAGCATAATGCCTGCACGACCACGCAGGGAGGGCCAGCGCAGCAGGCTATGGCTTGGGTGCTGGTATCCATGGGAGAGCCCCTGCGTGACTTTTTCAACCGCAACGGTGTACGCCTTGCGCTGTCACTACTGTTGTTTGTGGTGCTGTTTAAAATGGGCGAAGCCATACTCGGCAGAATGAGTATTGTCTTTTACAAAGAAATCGGATTCAGCAATTCAGATATCGCCGCGTACTCAAAGTTACTTACCTGGGCGGTGACCATAGTGGCCTCCATTACCGGCAGTTTAATCAACTTACGCATTGGCATTATCAAAGGTCTGTTTGTCGGTGGTATTGCCATGGCGGCCAGCAACCTGTTGTTTGCGCTAATGGCCAGTGTCGGACCGGACAAAACTTTGCTGTTTATCACCATAGTGGTGGACGGTTTTACCGCAGCCTGGGGCACAGTCGCCTTTATGGCCTTTATTTCGGTATTGTGTAACCGCGCCTTTACCGCTAGTCAGTACGCCCTGCTCGCCAGTATCGGCACCTTTGGTCGCACCACATTGGGGGCATACAGTGGTGTCATAGTCGACTCGCTAGGTGGTAACTGGCAGCTTTTTTTCGTGCTGACCGCATTAATGGTTATTCCCAGCCTGGTGTTGCTGTATATGATCCGCGATAAAATCCAAGCCATCGCCGGGCAACGCACCTGATTTAACTGTTCTTCGGGCAGCGCAGCCTGCCCTGTTAATCAAATAAGGAGCTCTCCTTGTTAAGACATTTAAGCTTGGGTATGAATCTGTTGGCATTAGGGTTATTCGTACCCGGCATCTGGCTGCCGATGTTTGCTCTGAAAAGCGAAATGGGTGCCTGGTTTGGACAAGGTCGACTGACGGCCGATTTAGTTGATAAAGAACTGTCTATTCTGCAAACCGTGGAAGAACTCTGGCGCGACGACAGGCTGCTGGTTGCTGCACTGATTTTCTTCTTCTCCGTCGCTATTCCGGTGGTAAAAACCTTGCTGGTCAGCTTAGCCTGGTATTGGCACAAACTCGGTAAAGGTCGGAAACTGGCAGACTGGATCGCGGCTATCGGCAAGTGGTCTATGGCAGATGTGTTTGTGGTGGCAATTTTCCTGGCCGTATTGTCTACCGATCATGCTGAAACCACCACGACGCAGGCCATAAACTTGTTTGGTTTGCGTATCGATTTTGAAATCAGCAGTGCCACCCTATCCACCCTAGGGCCGGGATTTTATTATTTTGTTGGCTACTGCATTCTCTCCCTGGCGGCCAGCCAATTACTGCACTTCAGCCTTCGTCGTCAGCCAGCTGCTGACCAGATGTAACAGCGGGCCGGCAGACCCAGCACGTTAAAGTTAAGTGCGCTGGCTGGCTGGGCTGATGCGGCCGTACAGCACACATGCAGTGGCAGCAGGTGTTCCTCCCTCGGGTGACAAAACCTGGCATAAGGCGCTTCCTGCCATTCGCCAAGCTGTTTCACCCGCTCAGTGTCATCCAGCTCAGCATTTGTGATCACCTTATCCAGCCAGCCATGAAATGCCTGACATTTCTCCACCACCTCAGAGGTTTTCAGCCCCATCATGGCAGACAAATTATGAAAAGAGTAACCAGAACCTATCAACATGATGCCTTGGTCCCGAAGCGCCGCTAATGCTTCACCTAACTTTAAATGAGCATGCGCATCCAGGCCCTTTTTCAGTGAAAGTTGCACCACGGGAATATCCGCTTCGGGAAACAGCAGCATCATGGGCACAAACATGCCGTGGTCAAAACCACGATGAAAATCCAGGTGTGCCGTAAGTTGCTGTGCCTGCAATAAGGCTCTCACCTCCATAGCCAGTTCCGGGGCGCCCGGCGCAGGATATTGATAATGGTAGGTTTCTGGCGGAAAGCCGTAGTAGTCGTAAATCATCCCAGGTGAGGCTGAACCGGTCAGGGTAAATTCCGACTCTTCCCAATGGGCACTGATCAGCAAGACAGCCTTGGGCACTGTTAGGCCGCTTCTTAACTCAGCAAAAGCCTCTAGCATCTCCTGATGGCTGGCGTCCCCCATTAAGGGTAATGGACCGCCACCATGTGAAACAAAGAGTATGGGTTGCCTGGTAGACATAAGATTCTCCTCTTGGTCCTTTCATTGTGCGCTATTTTACGTATTTTCCAATCTTGGACTATTAGAACGCTTAGCATATAATAACGTTAGCTTATTAAATAGGTGATCACTATGTCTGAGCAACACGACAATTTGGCATTTCTTATCGCAGACACCAATAGGTTAATTCGACAGTTCTTCCAACAACGGTTGCGCTGCGGTCCACTCACTCTGGCTCAGGCTAGGGCGTTGTTCTATGTCTCGCGCTTTGAAGGGGTAAAGCAGGTGCAACTGGCCGACGCCCTTGAGATTCAACCTATGACCATGGCCAGGTTACTTGATCAACTTTCTGATCAGCAGTTAATCGAGAGAGTGCAGGATCCTAACGATAGACGGGCGTATCAGATTTTTCTGACGGCGGCAGCGGCTCCCCATCTGGAAGAAATTGAGCGGGTATCTGCCTTAATGCGGGAACAAATGCTAAATACCTTGGGTGCCGAGCAGGTCAACCACTTTATGACCACCCTGATGCGCTTACGAGACGGGTTGTTGGATGACTAAGGGTAGATGCCCTAGCGTCCTTGAATCTGACTGTTGTTACGGCCACTGTCTTTGGCGGTATACAGAGCCTTGTCCGCTTGTTCAATCCAGGCCATATAGCCTTTAAAAGACGGATTAAACTGGCAAATGCCCAAACTTATGGTGAAAGGGATGCTGTGTTCTTCGTAAACAACCGCTTGTTTTTGCACAAATTCCCGAATTCGCTCTGCCACTTGTAGCGCTGCCTCAGCGCAAGTGTCGGGCAATACTAAGGCAAACTCTTCACCGCCATAACGACCGGCCATATCGGTTTCCCGCACAATTTGCCGAATCGCCTTAGCCAGGGTCCGGATGACCTGATCACCGGCCGGGTGCCCGTAGGTATCATTGATATTCTTGAAGTAATCAATATCCAGCAGCACCACCGAGGATGTGCCTTGATTACGCATGCAGCGCTTAAATTCCTGCTCGCAGCTTTCTTCCCAATATCTGCGATTGTAAAGTCCGGTCAGGCCGTCCACCCGACTCATCTGGCGAAGCTGCTGATTAGCCGATGCCAAGCGCTGCTTACTTATTACTTCGTCGGTAACGTCGTATACCACGACACATAGATGTTCGGCTTCATCACTGCGGGACGCCAGAGGAAACAGGGTAATATTTTGGTACATCACATCGCTGGCGCTGGTCACCGGCCGGTAACTGGTGAAACGGAATAAGTAAGGGCGCTGCTCCCAGATGACAAAAGCCGGGCTCTTAAGGGTAAATACCGGCTCGGTTTTTTGTCTGAACCAGTCCTGGTCAATTTCATCGAAGTAATCAAATAAGCACTGATGACGAATACTGTCTGGCTGAATACCGCTATGGTTGTGCATAAACTCATTCCAGACCTTAACTCTGAACTGGCGATCTATTACCACAATGCCCACCTCGATGGAGTCGAGCAAGTCCAGTTTCCAATGTAGATCGTCCATTTCCTGATGGCTGGAAAGATCCATCATGCCTCCCCATTTAGCAGCATCAACTTATCGAACATGCTGTCCATGGCATCCTGGGGGAATAACAACAGCAAATCAAAATTGACATTATGACTATGGATGGAATAACCAATCTCGATGGCTACCACCTGATTCCAGCGGGATACATTACTCTTGAGTAATTGTTCCAGATCGCAATGGCGCCCAAGAATAATAGGATGGTTTAAACTGAATCTGATGCCGAGCTGACTGGACAAGCCATTCAGGCAGGCGCCGATAAGGATATTCGACAGATCCATCAAGGCTTCGATTTCCAGTTGTTCAGAGAGCGTGCGACTCTTGTACTTAAGCAACTCAACCAGGCTGGCAAAATCCGTATCATTGAAAATAACCAGGGCTTCGCCTTTAATTCCAGCGCTGACAAAGCCTTGGGATACCGCGGACACATAGCTGTTATGCTGAATTTCAGCAATAGCCATGCTCAGTTCGCTGCTGGCAATTTGGTTAACATTAGGAATCGGCAGATGAATAAATTCGCCCAGCACCTGCGCCAACTTGTCACCGGCCTGTCCCATAGCAACGTTGATGAGTTCCCGGTAGGCGTCCAGTCGAAATGGCAGGTCATCTTCTTCGTGCTCAGTGAGATCGCGGCCTTGTTCATCGCCACTGTACAGGCCGTATTGTTGCAAAAGCCCGGCTAGTTTGTGGCTGTCCACCGGTTTGGCAATAAAATCCAGCGCCCCCAGCTTCATCATTCGCTGCCTGGCCTGCGTCTGCACATCCCCTGAAACCACTACCACCAGCGTCTGCAAATCTTCCGCTCGGATGGCTTGCATGGCCTGGTAACCGTCCAGCACCGGCATATTCAGATCTAAGAAAGTAACATCAAAGTGACTGCTGCGGATCATATCCAGCGCTTGCTGACCATTCTCGGCAAACTGGATTTCCACGTCCCATTGTTTGGGAATAGCCCGGCCTAGTTGGCGCCGGGCAAACTTAGAGTCATCACAAATGAGGACCCGCGCTGCCATAACTTAGATGGCCACCGGCGCTTTGATATGAGGATGTGCTTGATAATTGACCAGCTCAAAATCCTCAAAACTAAAGGAAAAGATGTCTTTCACCTGCGGATTAATCTTCATCTGCGGCAAGGGATGGGGCTCCCGTGCGAGTTGTATCTGGGTTTGCTCCAGATGATTGAGATATAAATGAGCATCGCCAAAGGTATGCACAAAATCGCCCGGCTCCAGGCCGCAAACCTGTGCCACCATCAATGTCAGCAGCGCATAACTGGCGATATTGAAAGGCACCCCCAAGAAAATATCACCACTGCGCTGATACAACTGGCAGGAGAGTTTGCCGTCCAGCACATAAAACTGAAACAGAGTATGGCAGGGGGGGAGCGCCTGACGCCCCATGGCCGCATTTTCTTTGGGTGAATACTGTGTGTCTGGCAACACGGCCGGGTTCCAGGCACTGACTATCAGGCGTCTGGAATCCGGGTTATGCTTGATTTGTTCAACCACTTCAGCAATCTGGTCTATAACCTGACCGTCGGCACCCTGCCAGCTGCGCCATTGTTTACCATAAACCGGGCCCAAATCGCCTTCTTCGGTCGCCCACTCATCCCAAATGCTGACGTTATTCTCTTTCAGATAAGCGATATTCGTCTCACCTTTAAGAAACCACAGCAGTTCATGGATAATGGAGCGTAAATGGCATTTTTTGGTGGTAACCAGCGGAAAGCCATCAGCCAGGTTAAAGCGCATCTGATAACCAAACACGCTGAGGGTACCGGTACCGGTGCGGTCTTCTTTTTTAACCCCGTTATCCAGTACATGTCGCATCAGTTCCAGATATTGCTTCATGCTTTGCTCCCTTCAGCCGGCTTTCTTCCCGCCCGTACAATCAAGGCCAGGCCAATTAGAATCATGGGAATACAGAGCAATTGCCCCTGGGATACAGCACCGCTGTACAAGCCGATATGTGCATCCGGCTCGCGGAAAAATTCCACCACGAATCGGAACGCACCATAACCGGCCAAAAAGATGCCGGATACCGCGCCTACAGGCCGTGGTTTACTGCTGTACCACCACAGCACGGTAAACAGAACCAGGCCTTCGAGGAAAAATTCATAGAGCTGCGAGGGGTGTCGTGGTAAAGGGCCAGCACCAGGAAACAGAACAGCCCAAGGCACATCCGTAGTTCGCCCCCACAGTTCAGCGTTGATAAAGTTGCCAATACGCCCAGCGCCAAGCCCGATGGGCACTAGGGGTGCAATAAAATCCCCAACCTGCAACAGACTTGAGCCGTTTTTTTTGGCAAACCACCAGAGTGCGACAATAACGCCCAGGAGGCCGCCATGGAAAGACATGCCGCCGGTCCAGATTTTAAATAGGTATAAAGGCTCTTCGAGGAGGTGTTCAAACTGATAAAAGAACACATAGCCAATGCGACCTCCCAGGATCACGCCCAGAAAGCCATAGAACATCAGGTCGCTGAGTTGTTCACGAGTCCATTTGGTTTGATGCAAACGCTTTCCAGCCAGAAACCACGCGGCGACAAATCCCACCAGATACATCAGTCCGTACCAACGCAGGCTGACCGGCCCAACGCTGAAAATCACAGGGTCAATCTGTGGAAAGATAAAATAATCTGT
This sequence comes from Bowmanella yangjiangensis, assembly GCF_018531185.1. Taxonomy (NCBI): domain Bacteria; kingdom Pseudomonadati; phylum Pseudomonadota; class Gammaproteobacteria; order Alteromonadales; family Alteromonadaceae; genus Bowmanella; species Bowmanella yangjiangensis. Next base: position 378,052 of record NZ_JAHDJU010000001.1, on the reverse strand, counting down.
CATTTAAAAAGCCCAGAAAAACAATAAATTGTATAAAAATCAAAAACATGCACAACGGTCACCTGATGATAGACAGGTGTTTAGGTTGTTCAGTTCAAAAACATCTGCAAGCTTACTAGAACCAGAAAGCCAGCAAAAATTTTCTTTAAGGTAGCAATGGGCAAATTATGCCCCCACTTAGCCCCGACATTGGCTGCCAGCATAGAGGTACTAACAATAGCTACCGTGGCAGGCAGATAGACAAAGCCAAGACTGTATTCCGGTAACCCTGCACGACCCAAGCCAGCCAGCACAAAGCTACCACTACCAAATAACGCGATAACCATGCCACATGCAGCAGCACAGCCGATAGCAGTCTTCATTGCCACTCTGAACCATACCAAAGCGGGGACCAGTAAGGCACCACCGCCTATTCCCAGCAGCGACGATACACTTCCTACCCCCAGGCCGATACCAACCAGCTTAGGACGGCTGAGTGAATGTTCCGTGACACGGTTCTTGCCAAAGGCCATGCGAAATGCCAATAACAGCATCAGCCCGGCGAACAGGCGCTTGAGCATCTCCGCCGGCATATAAGCAGCGAACTGTGCGCCCAGCACGGCCCCAAGTGCAATCCCCACAGAGCAGGTTAGAAACACCCGCATATCCAGGTTACCCAGCTTGTAATGGGTCAGAAAGGATGAAAATCCGGTAAAGATAATGGTCGACAAGGACGTCGCCACCGCCATTGGCATCACAATCTCTAGCGGTAAACCCAGTTTAACCTGCAGCAAATATACCAGGGTCGGAACAATCACCAGACCGCCGCCAATACCCAACAGACCAGCTAATACCCCAGCAATACAGCCAAGTAGCATACAACTGACAATCAAAAAAATAAGTGGATCCAAGGCAACTATCCTGAAACTGAGATTTTAGCGCGCGTCACTTTATCACTCTATGCGCACCGTTGCAGGACATATTGGCCGATAATAAAAGTTGATAACGGGATTACTTGCCCGCTCGCACCAAACCACCCAGGCCAAGGGTTTCCAGATGACGATTGATTCTGTCGCGCACCTGGTGGGGATGTTCCAACTCCAACACTTCTTCCAGCAGCAACTGAGCATCCGCCATACTCAAGCTGCGGATTACCCATTTGATTTTACTCAGGTTAAAGCTGTTCATACTTAGCTTGCGATAGCCCATGGCCAGCAGCAAAATCGCGCCGCCCGGCTCTCCGGCGAGCTCCCCGCACAGGGTAACCGGCTTATTAAAGCGCTTCGCTTCCTCTACAATAAGCTTCAAAGCCTTAAGTACGGCTGGATGGTAAGAATCGTAGAGGCCGGATACCCGCGCATTGTTGCGGTCAACCGCGAGTAAATATTGGGTTAAATCGTTACTGCCGATAGAGAAAAAGTCGACCTTACTAGCTAACTGAGGCAACTGGTAAATAACCGCCGGCACTTCCAGCATCACACCCACTTCGGGCATGCTCAGGGTCAGACCTTCAATCTGGGCTTCTTCCGCCACTTCATAATAGGCCTGGCGAATTAAACGTTTTGACTCGTTGACTTCATTGATGGTGGTGATCATGGGCAACATGATCTTCAGATTGTCCAGCCCCAGGCTGGCTCTCAGCATGGCGCGAACCTGAACAAGGAAAATTTCGGGGTGATCCAGCGTCATGCGAATCCCCCGCCAGCCGAGGAAGGGGTTTTCCTCCGTCACGGGGAAATAAGGTAATGGTTTATCTCCCCCCACATCCAGTGTGCGCATGGTGATGCTTTTTGCCGGGTTCATTTCCAGTACGCTGCGGTAAAGCTGACACTGTTCGTGCTCAGAAGGGAAACGCTCACGCATCATAAAGGGCACTTCGGTCCGGTATAAACCAACCCCATCCCCCGCTTCACTGTGCGCACCTTCTAGTTCGGCGGATAATCCTGCATTAATCAGCAGTTCAACTCTATATCCATCGTGGGTCTCGGCCGGTAGATCAGCCTGTTCCTGCAACAGACCATAGAGCTCTTTTTCTTCATTGATTAGCTGTTGAAATTCCAGTCGGATTGACTGGCTGGGAGAAACAATCACTTCCCCAGAATAGCCATCCAGCAAGATTTCCTTGCCACCCAGCAATGACAGAGGCACATCGGTAACCCCCATAACCGCTGGCAGCCCCATAGCCCTGGCCAGAATAGCAGCATGGCTGTTATTCGAGCCACGCATGGAAATAATGCCCTGCAATTTGCCGTGAGGGAATTCAGCCAGCATGGAGGCACTGACCTCTTCGGCCACTAAAATGGCCTGGTCGGGAATAGAGACCGGTGTATTAGACGTGTTGAATAAATGCCCCAGCACCCTATTACCCAAGTCCTCCACATCGACAGCCCGTTCCTGCATATAAGGGTCGTCCATGGAACGAAACTGGTTGATATAGCTTTCCACCACCATCTTAAGCGAGGAAGCCGCGTCCCATCCCGCACTGATCTTCGCTTCGACTTCATGGCCCAGACTGTTGGCATCCAGCAAATGCTGATACAGATTGAAAATGGCCAGAACATCGTCCGGTACACGCCCTTGCATGCCGTCCGACAGCTTTTGCACTTCATCCCGGGTTTGGCGCACCGCATCACGATAAAGGGCAATTTGTCCGGATTCATCGGCGCTACGTCTGAGCATCAAGCCACGTAGGCTGAACTTGATATTAGGAACATGGCCAATCCCCATAGCCAGGCCATTAGCGCCAGGCACTCCACGCAGTGATTTCTGCCATTTCTGCTTGGTCAGTTCATCTGTGATGTTTAGCGCACCGCGGGCTTCGGCATGAGCAATTTCCAGCGCCATTTGCGCCGCCAGCGTAACCAGAAAGGCTTCTTCGTCTTCACTGAACTTACGTTTGCGCTTCTGCTGAATGGTCATCACCCCCAACACCTTGCGCTGGTGAATGATGGGCGTGCCCAAAAAGGCGTGGTATTTCTCTTCTTTGACTTCGGGATAATGTTTGAATCTGGGGTGGCTTTGGGCGTCCTCGACGTTGATGGGCTCTTCACGTTGACCAATCAAGCCAATCAAACCTTCGGAAAAGCCAATGGCGACCCTGCCGATGGCTTCTTTGGACAGGCCCTCGGTCGCCATCAACATAAAATGCTGCTGCTCATAGCTGGCCAGGTAGATTGAACAACAATCTACCTTCATCACCTCTTTAAGGCGCTTGGCCAACAGGGTAAGCGCATCGTCCAGAATAGGAATTTGATTAACTTCCTGAACAATACGCTTGAGCTGAGTCAGCACGAGCTAGTTTCTCCTTCTACGCTTTGGCTTATTAGCCAAAGGGGGGCGCCCCTGCACTGGCATAGCGATAGGCACAAATTCCTTCATCACCCGCCGATACACATCACGTTTGAATGACACAACATTGCGAATGGGATACCAATAGCTAACCCAGCGCCAGTCATCAAATTCGGGATGACCTGAATGCAAAAGATTGACGTCTTCTTCTTTGCAGGTCAGCCGCAATAAAAACCACTTCTGTTTTTGCCCAATACAAACAGGATCGCTGCCCTGTCTGATCAACCTTTTCGGCAGTTTGTATCTTACCCAATTCTTGGTTACACCAAGAATTTCCACGTCCTGAGGTTGCAGCCCTACTTCCTCATGGAGCTCCCGATACATCGCCTGCTCGACAGTTTCCCCTTGATCAATTCCGCCTTGTGGAAACTGCCATGAATGTTGGCCGTAGCGTCTTGCCCAAAATACTTGCCCTATTCTGTTGCAAATCACTATGCCCACATTCGCGCGGAATCCTTCGGCATCAATCACTTAGACTCCCGGGCATTAGTTCTTTTCTAGTCACGCATTCTTCCATAAACTAGGGAGCTTTCAAAGCTCCCAGAAAGATTAATTACAACGGTGTTTTGCGCCGGGAGCGAATTACCATAAACCTAAAGCGGGGTCCGTGATGAGAAGTACGCACTGGAATCTGATATTCGCTGGTAGCAGCCTGTTCTATCTGTTCAGTTTGGCTTATCGCCCCTACCCCATGGATTTTCTGCTGAAGGCCTTACCTATATTCTGGCTGATGTTGCTGGTGTTACGTAACGCCACCAGCAATAAATACCTATTGCTATTGGCCCTGGCCTTCTCTGCCACCGGCGATATTTTCCTTGCCTTGCCGATCAAAAACAGTTTTGAACTGGGTCTAGGTGCCTTTTTGTTAGCCCAGGTCACCTACGCCTGCAACTTCTGGCGTTTTCGACATTGGCAAGGGTGGAAGCTCTGGGCACTTTTGGCTGTGGGCGTGTTTGCGGTGTTAATGTTATGGCAATTGCTACCCAAACTGGACGCCATGCGTTTGCCCGTACTTGCCTATATGCTGGTGATCTGCAGCATGGCTAGTATGGCGGTGTTGGCCAACCGCCATGGGTACTGGCTGTTAATCGGTGCCACCAGCTTTCTGGTCTCCGATGCGCTGTTGGCCTGGAATCTGTTTATCCAACCATTCCCTTATTCGGCTTATGCGGTGATGCTGACTTACTACGCTGCACAATATTGTTTAGTCAACGGCGCACTAAAAGTCGCTCCTATGGCCTCTGAACCCGCACCTCATGCAGCCCGCTAGCCAGCCGCCCCAAAGTGTTGAGCAATTACTTGAGCGCGCGCAGGCATTAGCGGGTTATAGCTTGGGCGAATTGGCTGATCTGGCCAATCTGCAAACACCGGCAGATTTCCGTCGGCATAAAGGTTGGAGTGGCCAGTTGCTGGAAACCTGGCTGGGAGCCGAAGCAGGTTCTAAACCCGAACAGGATTTTCCTGAGCTGGGGGTAGAACTGAAAACCCTGCCTATCGATAGCCAGGGAAAACCGCTGGAAACCACCTATGTCTGTTATGCCCCGCTCACCGGAATAGCGGGAATCAGTTGGGAGCATTCCAACGTCAAAAACAAATTGGCCTGTGTATGCTGGGTGCCAATTGAAGCCAGCCGTGACATTCCTCCCGCCCAGCGGCGTGTGGCCAGCGCTTTTTTATGGCAGCCAAATGCCGAACAGGAACAAGCGCTACGCCAGGACTGGGAAGAAATCATGGAAATGATTGCCCTGGGCCAAGTGGAAAACATCACCGCCCGCCACGGCGAAGTCTTGCAACTTCGCCCCAAGGCGGCCGATGGCAATGCCCTGACTCAGGCTATTGGTAAAGACGGGCAGTGGATCCAAACCCGTCCGCGGGGCTTTTACCTTAAAAAGAACTTTACTCAGGCACTGTTACAGCACGCCTTTTTAGATCTTTAAGACCTCAGCCACATTTGACCCTGACAGACCGACGACGATACCTCACCCAGCTTATTAAGCCCAGGGCAAACATGGCCAGGCTGGAGGGCTCAGGAACCGCGGTGGTGGCTCTGACCAACACATGGGCAAATTCACTGGTCGACGCCACTATACCCGATGAACTGGATGTTTTTAGCAAGCGATAGCTATAAGTGGGGTAATACCCTGCATTCTTATCCACATTGCCAAAACCGTCGTCGCTAAACGCTTTCCACCTGGCAATGCAAGATTCATCTGCGTGAGCTGAACATTCACCATCGTTGCCCACAAACATATACTTGATCCGGCTCATCAACTTGCTGCCCGGTGCAGGCGCAGCCGGGGCCAGAAAGCTGGGGTTGTCGAAGACTTCCCAAAGCCACTTAGTGCCGTCTGAATTCAGTGGACTTTGCCCAGGCGCTGGAGCAACAGACTGAAACAGGTCGCTGAGTTCTTTACGGGTGGCATAACGCCAGCCAGCATCCAGCAGCCCCATTTCACCCGCTTCAATACTGGCGCGACTCTTGCCGATAGCCACATCCCAACTCAGCCATTCCAGACCACTGAGATTCACCAGTTTGCCTTCGTTAGTGTAATGGGTGCCGCTGATAATGGCGGCATTGGCTGAACCTGCCAGAAAGCTCATTAAAAGTACGCATCCAGCGAATGATTTATTTAAATATTTCATATTGTTACCATAATCCAATGCAACAAATAGGTTCTCGCTTTAGGTGCAAAGCAGCGAACCAACAAAAAAAATCTGCCGAAAAAATTTCGGCAGATTGCCTAAATTAACGAGATCCGGCACTGCACGACTTAGGGAAGCAGTCTGCAAGTTTATCCGGAGAGTTATTATTATCTGGATGATTCTACGGTCACTGCTTGCCCAAAATAATTGACCAAAAGTATGAAATGCCGGTGTTTGACTCACCACCGAGAGAGAATCTCGCCGCTGCACACTATTTGCATCGAGTGGCGCTGAAGCGATTCCCACGTAAACAAGAAACCAGTATCCTCTCACCATAATGACGCTGAGCACTTCTTTAAAATCAGTAAGTTGTATAGCTGATGCATGGGAAATGGCGGTGCTGGCCAGCCATACTAAAACCAATGACTCTCTGCACGGTGATGAATTGAAAATTTTATTGATCGATGACCATCAACTCTTTCTGGATGGCCTGACCGCCATTTTATATTCGGTCCCTGGAATTCAGGCTATCGACAGTGCCAATGACGGTAAAACTGCCCTAACCATGCTGCAAACCGGTGACTACGATGTGGCACTGATAGATTTGCGCTTACCCTTAGCCGATGGTTTTAGCATTCTGCAAAACATGGAGCAGATTGGTAGCCTGACCCCAGTCATTGTCGTAACGGCTTCGCAAGACCCACAGGACATTCATCGGGCCAAGCAATATGGAGCCATGGGTTATATGGCTAAGTCCGCGTCCAGCGGTGAGATTCTGACTGCGATTCACGCTGTGCTGGCCGGTGAGCTGGCGTTTCCAGACCATACACTGAGTGGAGTACGTCGCCCGCATACATCCCAGCCTCAGCAGCATTGGGCCAGGCAACATAATTTGACCACGCGTCAGGTGGAAGTACTCAGACTGGTTAAACAGGGCTTGCCTAATCAGGAAATAGCTCAGCAGTTATTCCTCAGCCTGGCGACAGTGAAATCCCATATCAGTACCTTATTTAAGGTGCTGGACGCCAAAAACCGTGCGGAGGCCATCAGAAAAGCACAACAGTTTGGCCTGGATTAAAGGCGCCTTTGGCTATGTACCGGCAGTTAGCAGCTAAAGATAAGATCCTGATTTTATATAAGAACACTCCCGCGACTTTGCTGGGTAACCTGTTCGGCTGCCTGCCGCTCGGAATAGTCATGGCCATTGAAGGCTATACCCTGTCAGCCCTGATTTGGGTGGGTGGCATCTACTTGCTGACCCTAATGCGCTGGCTGCATTTCAGGCACCTTCGTCCTTCAACAGTCAACGATACCGGGCTGTTCCGTTTCGGTCGCACACAAACCTGGCTAGCGTTTGCCTCTGGATGCCTGTGGGGTAGCGCCGGCATGTTGTTTTTTGACGTATCTGCCCTGCAGAATCTGGCATTTCTGATCCTGACCTTCGTCTGCATGATGGCTGGCAGCCTCGCCTCATTGTCCGCTCGCCCAATGACCTACAGCGCTTTTGCCATACCAATTATGCTGCCACTGATCCTCAACCTGTTTTTGCAAGACGAGGCCTTTTACAAGTGGATGAGTTTGGGGGCCACCGCGTATTTGCTGGCAACCTTCTCCTTTAGCTTGAACCTATCTCGTGTGATTGAAAATTCGCTGGCACTGAAATATGAGAACATCGACCTTATCGCCAGCCTTAAAGAGCAAACCGACAAAGCCAATCAGGCCAACCGTGACAAATCACGCTTTCTGGCCGCAACCAGTCATGACCTTCGCCAACCCTTACATGCGGCGAACTTATTCTATGAGTTGCTGAGCAAGAAAGTGGAGCAGCCTGAACAACTTGAAGATTTGCATAACCTTGGACGCAGTCTGAACTCATTGAATAGCCTGCTAAGTGTGATGTTTGATATCTCCAAACTGGATGCCGGCATCATTGAACCCAATAAAGTCAATTTCGATTTAGCCCAGTTGCTGGAAAAACTAGCCAGTCAGTTTGCGCTGGAGGCCGATGGCAAAGGTCTGACTTTCACTGTGCAAGCTAAGCCCCAGCATATCTTCAGCGACCCGGCGCTACTTGAACTGGTGCTCACCAATTTATTGGTAAACGCACTTAAATACACCCATAAGGGCGGTGTCTGCGTTTTTACTCAAATTCATGGCGAACGCCTGGACTTGCATATCAAAGATACTGGCATAGGCATTCCGTCTGAACACCTGGATGACATTTTTACTGAGTTCTTTCAAATAGATAACCCAGAGCGGGACAAACAAAAAGGGCTGGGGCTGGGATTATCTATAGTCAAACGCATTATGGACTTGCTAGGTCACCCATTGCGGCTGACATCAAGCGCAGGCCAGGGTAGCGAGTTTGTGCTGTCATTTCCGCTAGGTGATCCACGCGCAGAGCCCTTACCCAGATCTATATCAACGGCAGGTTTGGCTCTGGATGGCCAGCATATTTTGCTGGTCGACAACGAACTGGATATTGTCCATGCCATGCAAAAATTACTCAGCCAATGGGGGTGTAGTGTTACAACCGCAACATCTACCGAACAGGTTCTGAGCCAGATGCAACACCAGGCAAGACCGGATCTGATCATCTGTGACTTTCGTATGCCAGGGGCCTTGAATGGCTGTGAGATAATCCAACAATTACGCACTTCGCTTGGCGACATTCCCGCCTTGATATTAACCGGCGATACCGATAAGTCGGTGGCAATGTTGCTTGATAAAGCCGGTTTGCCAGCATTACATAAACCCGTGAAGCCTGCGCAACTAAGGATAATGATGGCCAGACTGCTTAAACCACAAAACAAACTCACATCAAAAGCCCCATAGTATTCGCGCAGTTGATCTTTATTACCTGCACGGCGTATTCAATCACATCCTGTTCACGATGTAAGATAAGGAAGACAAAGTGCGAACGCTGTTATTACTGCTAAGTCTTTGGGGGCTAAGTAGCTGCACTGGCATGCCGGATAGGGTCAAGCCGGTTAAAGGCTTTGAACTGAACCGCTATCTGGGTAGCTGGTATGAAATTGCGCGTCTTGATCACAGTTTTGAAGCTGGCCTGAGTCAGGTAACCGCCAACTATAGTATGCGTGAGGACGGTGGCGTATCGGTGCTTAACCGTGGTTTTTCCGCCGATGAAAACACATGGCGAGAAGCCGAAGGCAAAGCCTATTTTGTTGAGGACTCGGATACCGGCTACTTAAAAGTGTCCTTCTTCGGCCCCTTTTATGGTTCTTATGTCATTTTCGAGCTGGACAAGCAGAACTACCAATATGCCTTTGTGTCTGGCCCTGATACGGATTATCTGTGGTTGCTTGCGCGCACACCGCAGGTAGAACCTGAGGTGATAGATAAGTTTGAACAGATGGCTAAGGACAGAGGATTCAATACAGACCAACTGATTTATGTGGATCAGCAGGTTGCGTCTGCCCCTTAGCCATTCTGCGGTGATTAATCCAGGGTACGCCGGTAACGAAGAATGGCCACTGTGCCTACCACCACAATAAAAAGCAACAGCGCCACAAACTCCTGCTGCAATTCCAAAAGACCATTACCCTTTAACATTACGCCCCTCACCATGCGCAAAAAATGTGTGAGGGGCAGCACCTCGCCAATGCTTTGTGCCCAGTGCGGCATACCGCGAAACGGGAACATAAAACCAGACAACAGAATGGAAGGCAGAAAGAAGAAAAAGGTCATTTGCATAGCCTGCATCTGACTGCGAGCCACAGTGGAGAAGGTAAATCCCAAACATAAATTAGCCAGAATAAACACCATCACGCCACAAAGTAGTAGCCCGAAACTACCGAAAAACGGCACCGCAAACAGAAACTTTGCCGCCCCAAGAATCACCAGGGTTTGTACCAGCCCCACCAGAATGTAAGGGCAGATTTTACCTAGCATCATTTCATGGGGGCGGGTGGGCATAGCCAGCAGATTCTCCAGATTACCCCGTTCACTTTCACGGGTCATTGCCATAGAGGTGATCATTACGCAGGTCATTGTCAGTATCACCCCCAACAACCCCGGCACAATGTTGTACTGTGTAATTCCTTCGGGGTTGTAACGTTTATGTATGACCACTTCAATCTGAGCCGGTGGTGTCTGCAGATAAGCCAGCGGCCCCAACAATTCCGTACGCAGCGCCTGATTAACAATTTCTTTGGCCTGACCAATGGCATTAGAGGCAGCTGCCGGATCGGATGCATCGGCCTCGATTAAAAGTTGCGGCTGTTCGCCTCGTACTAACTTTCGGGTAAAGCCTTGCGGTATATGAATAACAAAGGACACCTCACCTTTGGCCAGCCACTCGCTGCCCTGCTGCGGGCTCTTCGCCTTATGCAGCAACTGGTAGTAGCCAGATTGCTCGAAGGCACTTAATACTCTGCGCACAACGGGAGAATTATCTTCTGCATACACTGCGGTAGGCAGTGATTTAGGGTCGGTGTTAATAGCAAAGCCAAATAGAATCAATTGGATAATCGGCAACCCCAGCATCATGGCAAAGGTCATGCGGTCTCGGCGCATCTGCACCAATTCCTTAGCCATAATGGCGTAGACACGTTGCAAGCTGGCCCAGATATTCATCAGCCATGCTCCCGGGTGTCTTTACCAGCGTCCTGCATCAGCGAGATAAAGGTATCTTCCAGACTGGCCTGAATTTCCTGCCAGTGGGTATCATCCTTAGGCAGGGCTTGGATGGCTGACTGCAACTTGGCTCTGTCTCGGCCACTGATATGCAAGGCGGCACCAAAAAATGCCACATGCTCGACACCAGGCGTGCCTTTGAGCAGCTCTGCCAGTCTTCTCACCTGCTCACCTTTGCCTTGAAAGGTAATAAGGCCTGCCCTTTGAATGACATCGGCTACCCGCCCTTGAGTGAGAATATTGCCATGGGCCAGATAAACAATTTTATCGCAGCGCTCGGCCTCATCCATATAGTGAGTGGACACTAACACTGTCATACCCTGGTTCGAAAGCTGATGGATCTCATCCCAGAACTCTCGCCGGGCCTGAGGATCAACGCCGGCGGTCGGTTCGTCCAACAGCAACAAATCCGGCTTATGCATGGTCACTGCTGCTAGCGCCAGACGTTGCTTCCATCCGCCCGACAAGGCACCACTGAGCTGATTCTGACGTTCAGTTAAACCTAACTTTGCCAAGGTTTGGTCCACTAGCTGCCTGCGTTTTGGCAAGTTATACAAGCGGGCAACAAACGCCAGGTTTTCTCTGATGGTCAGGTCTTCCCAAAAGGAAAACTTCTGCGTCATATAGCCTGTAGCATCTTTGATTTGCCGGGCTTGCTTGCGAATATCAAAGCCCAGACAGCGCCCCTCTCCTTCGGACGGCTCAAGCAGCCCACAGATCATGCGAATAGTGGTGGTTTTTCCGGAACCATTGGGGCCGAGAAATCCCCATACCTGCCCTTTGGGCATTTGTAGGTCGACGCCTCGCACCACGGCCTTATCGTTAAAGCGCTTTACCAATCCCCGAACATCAATGGCCAGTTCACTCATAAGCTGACATCCACTGGCAATCCCACAGGCAAATCAGCGTCTTCAGCCAGATCCGCTTCCACCAGAAACACCAGCTTGTCGCGGCTGCCCTTGCTGTACAGCACAGGTGGGGTAAATTCAGCCTGTTTAGCCATAAAACTGATGGTACCGGTGAGGGGAACGGGCTTACCCTCTGCCTGAATGCGCACCTGTTGGCCAAGCTGCAAACCCGACAATACGCTGGCAGGTACGTAAAAGCGCACCTTAAACTGCCCGTTTAGCAGTATGGAAAGTACAGGGGTGCCAGCCATAACAAACTCACCGGGCCGATAGAACACATCATCCACCCAGCCACTTTGCCCGGCGGTCACAAAACGCTGGCTTTGCTGCCATTCACTGATTCGTTGTCTTTGTTGTGCCGCCTCTAAATCGGCTTGCGCTGCGCTGATTACATCGGGGCGGGCCGACAATCTGGCCTCGGCTAACTGATCTTCAAGCTGCGTTACCTGTGCCTTGGCTACCGCCAAATTTGCTATGGCTTGATCAAGACTTGCCTGGCTGCTGAGCAACTGCGCCGCGGTTTGTGTTTCTCGCGCCGCAACTAACTCGGCCAGTTCAAGCCGGGCGTTGGCTTCAGTAATCTGCGCGCTGAGGCGATCCAGTACTTCCTGTCTGGCGCCTTTTTGTAAGTCTGCCAACAGTGCCTGCTTTTGCATCACCACCTGCTTTGCCAGTTGCACATCCAACCCTTCACGGTCGGCTTCCAAGTGGAACAAAGCATGCCCTGCCTGCACTTGCTGGCCTTCAGTGACTGACTGTTCGAGCAACCAGCCGGATTGTGGGGCTGCAACCAGCAACTGCCTGGCTTCCACATAGCCTGTATAGTTATTATCCGGGGGGACATCACTACAGCCCGCCAGCAAGGCAACAAGTAATAGATATCTTTTCATCTTATTTCCTTAAGGCCTTGAGCAGCATGCTCTTGTGAGTTTGAAACAATGAAGTGAGATCCAGTTTTTGCTCCGCCCCCTGCTCAAACACCACGGTCCAAATAGCACTGAATATCACCGGCGCTACCATTAAGCGCGCAGCATTATGTGGATTGTTGGTGTGCAACTGGCCGCTTTCACAACCGCGCTGGATCAAGTCAGTAAGACTTGCCAGGGCCCTTTCGATCACATCCTGTCGATAGCGCTTCACCACTTCTGGAAATGCAAAAGCATCGCCTATAAGCACCTTGGCAAGCATGGGCAACTTGGAGTCCTGAATCATCATGGGTAAGGCATTCACTAACAAATCCAAGGCCAACTCAAAATCGTCGGCCTGGCGTAAAATCCCCTCCAACATCTCGACCCTTGGCACAGCGACCGAGGAGACTATCGCCATAAACAAGTCCTGCTTGGAGTCAAAGTAAAGGTAGAGGGTGCCTTTAGATACGCCTGCACGGCGGGCAATATTTTCCATTTTGGCCAGGCTGAAGCCACGTTCAAAGAACTCCTGCAGGCCAGCCTCCAGAAACTGGTTACGGCGCAAGTCTTTGGCGGCATCGGTATTAGCGCGTCGCATAATCCCTCATTAACTAACTGACTGGTCAGTTAGTTATGCAGTACAAATGATAAACAATCAAGTAAAAAATCCGCCCTCCCGAGTGCGGTCACTTAACATATTGTTTTACATTCTATTAATTGACTAAAGAGGCCTCTCTATCTACTTTCTGCCGCTTCTCAAAAAAGGGAAACAGCCAATGCCAGATGCTTTCTGGCGGAATGTATTTGCTGATTAAGAAAGGAAAACAAATGAAACACAGCACTTTGCTGTCCACCTTCGCATTATGTGCCGTTATTTCAGGTTGCGGAGGCGGAGGTTCTGGCTCAGATAGTTCACCAACCAAGCCTGTACCGGAGCCGCAAAATAACGCGCCGGTCGCCAAAATCTATCAACCCAAAGAACGCATTGATATAGACCAGAATCTGGAATTATCCGGCGCAGACAGTTATGACCCAGACAATGACAAGCTTAGCTATAAATGGACGGCTATAGGTCCACAAGGGGTGCCAGCCATCGCCGGTAAAGACGATGAAAAGATTTTGGACTTTGTGCCACCCAGCGTTGGCCTGTATCACATCACGCTAACGGTCACAGATAGCAAAGGGGCATCGCACAGCACAACCTCAACCCTTGAGGTAGACGACATAAAGCCAATTCTGCTTAACATTGAGGCTGACCAATCCACACAAATTGGCGAACTGGTGGCCTTATATGGTCGCTTCGAGCAGTTTACTCGGCTGGGCGAAGCTCCCGTTGCCTTTAACTGGCAGCTCCATAAACCCGAAGATAGCCAGGCAGCGCTTGAGGAAGTAAGCACTTACAGAACACGTTTTATTCCTGACAAGCCCGGTGAATACAAACTGACCCTGACAGTGAATAGCAACGGCCGCAGCGCAGAAAGTCAATGGTCAGTCTGGGCTTATGAACCCGGCCAGGTCAGACCCAACGCCAAGATATCGGCCGTTAGTCAGGAACTGCGCCCTAATCGCGATACCCTTTTGAAAGCTTACTCTAATTGGGATGATGAGCCGACAGGCTATTACTGGTCGGTAGTCAACGCCCCAACAGACAGTCAATACAGCTTGAGCGCCCCAGAGGATTTCGAAACCTTGTTTCAGGCTGACCTGGCCGGCGAGTATGAAATTGAGCTCACAGTGACCAGCGGCCATTATCAGGGCAAAACCCGCCAAATGTTGCGCGTTGTGGAAGGTAACCGCGCACCCAGAGTTGAGATTAACAACATCTTTCATCCTCACCGTCCTGGCGAAAAAGTCACTCTTTATGCCCAAGGTAAAGATGATGACAATGACAATCTAAGCTACCAATGGCGCTTAATCAGCAAACCCAATGGCAGCGCGCAGAGTCTGGTAAATGGCGATTCTGCCGAGGCAGAACTGACACTGGATTCGGTGGGAGACTATCTGGTTTCGGTCACGACATCAGACGGGCAGCTAAGCTCCGCCCCCGCTCTGCATCTACTCAGCGCCCAGCGAAACTATGCGCCCTTCGCAACATTTTCCGTCGAGAATCCGCGCATCGCTTTGAACGAGAAAGCGCAACTTGATGCCCTGAATACCTTTGATTCAGACGGTGACAGCCTGCAGTATCTTTGGGATGTCATAGATAAACCAGAAGGTGCCAATACCCTGCTGGAGGGGAATCTGGGTATCTATACCCAATTCAGTGCTGACAAGCCTGGCATCTACCTTGTGCAGCTAACTGCCTATGATGGTCAGATTGACAGCTATCCATACGTCAAAGCAATCTGGGTTGAAGACAGCCATGCGCCGGTGGTTGAAATCAGCGGTCAGTTGTTACGACAGGCCAGTCTGGGGCAAACCATTACCATGGACGCCAGTAGCAGTTTTGATGTCGACGGCGACAACCTCAGCTTCAGTTGGAAGGTGCTTAGTGGTCCGAATACCGAGCAAGGTCAGTTCAGTGACTCAGGTGAGGCAAAAGCCAGCTTTACGCCGACACAAATTGGTAGCTATGTCTTGCAGGTTAAGGTCAGCGACGGGCACAACGTCAGCGCCGGATATGTGAATGTTGAGGTAGAGGAACAAGCTCAGGCACAACTGACTATCAACGGCAGATTACTGGATGCAGCAGGCCAACCTGTTCCACCGCTATCAGTTATCCAGGCCGATTATCTCGCCCGTAGCGATGATACCGGTAATTTCACCTTACAGATCCCGCAGCCCCAGGATGGAGACTGGCCTCTGTCGGCTAAATTTACTTACATCGGCAAAGGTTTGATTACCAGCTACTTAGATCTGGCGCAAACCGCAGATAGCGCCATAGCACTGGGCGACCTGACTTTGGTCCGGCCAATCCCTAGCGAGTTCAATCTGAGCTATTGTGAAGGTTATTCTGGCGATGCTTCGCCAGCATTCAAGATAGTGGCAGAGGGTGAACAAGCTGGTGTGTTGCCCTTTAAGTTTTATGGCACGCTGTATTTCTCATCGGACACGACAACGGTGCGACGAGCACTACCTGCACCTGCAAAGTTAGCTTTGCAGGTAGCGGATAGCGCGGATTTTACCGCCACCCTGGCCGACGGCACGAGCACCTTTAGCAGCCCCCTGAGTGATGCAGCCGAGTGGCCGGTAGTTCATCAAATCAAAATCTGCAATAAATAACCTAAGGCCCCGTTCAATGCGGGGCTTTTTGTTTATCCCTTTACCACCCGGCTTTGGTAAACTGCGCTTTTACCGTCATGGAGTCGTCGATGGTTAACATCAGCCACATTATCCCCAATCACTGGTCCGCCATTCTGAAAATTCAGGATGCGGTCTATCATGATGTCGAACCCGAGTCCCTGACGGTGTTGAAAAGTAAATGGCAGGCCTCGCCTGACACTTGCCTGGTTGGGTTGGATAAACACAATCAGGTAGTAGGTTATCTGCTGGCTCACCCCTGGCCAGTCGGTAAACTGCCTAAACTGCATCATGCCGTAGAATCAGTAAATACTGATAATCTCTACCTGCACGATCTCGCCGTCTGCCCCAGTGCCAGAGGACAAGGCGTAGCGGCAAAGTTGCTGGCGCATCTGCAGCAAAAAAGCCAATCAGGTGGATTTAACAGCATCAGCCTGGTGGCTGTGCAAAACGCCGATGGATTCTGGCAAAAGCAGGGATTCAGCCAGCACACTGAGGCACAGTTGTGCGACAGTTACGGCGACAATGCCCAACCTATGTTGAAGCGCTTTAACTGACATTTAGCCCTATCGATTTATCGAAACCCCTGACGAAAACTGCTGGGGGACTCGGCGTATTCGCTCAGAAACTGACGACTGAAGTAATTGGCATCACTAAAACCGCACTGCTCTGCGACCAGATACACAGGTAAATCCGTCTCTACTAGCAAGCGCCGCGCGTTGTCCAGTCGAAGCTGGTTAATCAATTGCTTCGGCGTTTTGCCCAGCGCTTTGCGAAAACGCCGCTCCAGCGCACTGACCGATACATGGCAAAGGTCGGCCAGGGCATTGATGGGAATAGGCTGGGTAAAATTGCGACGAATATGCTCCAGCGGTTTTTCGATGCTGGCCAATGGTCCCAGCATAATTGAGGTCTTATGCAAATGGCGGGAGATACCGCAGGTGCCGACCCGTTGCCCGTCAAAATCAAACAGCGCCCTTTTGCTGGTAGTAAACCAATGCAGTTCACCGCTGCGCAGCACATTCATTTCCAACCTGTCATTAATCATTTCCCCTTCCAGCACCTTCTGGTCGTCAGCAAGAAACTGGCGGGCTATATGACGCGGCGCGAAATCATCATCGGTTTTACCCAGTGCCTGCTCCAACACACCTAAGCCGGTATGTTCCAAAAAAGCCCGGTTGGCATATTGAATACGACTGTGGCTATCTTTGACCCACACCAACACATCGGTTAACAAGTCATACATCTTCAGCCATTGTGCGGCTGGCATGGATTGCAAAAATGCATCGGATTGTTCTGGTAATGAAAATAGCGACACTGCCAACACCAAAGCTTAATTTATTGATTTAAAACAAGTTACCAACATAAAACAGCTTAATACCGGTTCTGCACCAAAAAAGAACACGCCGATTTTATGCTACAACCAACCGATTCTATTCTATTTATCTACAAGACTGTAGAGATAACATTCTGTTAACAGCCCTTTTTTCAGGCCAGTAACAAATGCAAAAAGTCAGAATGGGAATGGTTGGGGGTGGCCCCGACGCCTTTATTGGTGCAGTACATCGCATGGCCGCCAATCTGGACGGAAAGATTCAGTTAGTCTGCGGTGCCTTCAGCCGCGACCCGGCCAAATCCCAACAAATGAGCAGCCAATTGGGTATCGATGCGCAGCGTTGTTACGCCAGCTATCAAGCCATGTTTGACGCCGAAGCCCGTTTGCCCGCTGATGAGCGCATGGAGTTTGTTGCCATCGTCACGCCCAACCATTTGCACTTTGATGTCGCCAAGCAGGCATTACAAGCGGGCTTCCACGTACTGTGTGATAAACCCGCCACCCTCAATTTGACAGAAGCGCAGCAGCTTGCCGAGGTACAGCAACAAAGTGGCCGACTGTATGCCCTTACCCATACCTACACTGGCTATCCCATGGTGGTCGCCGCCAGACAATTGGTTGTCAGCGGCCAGCTTGGCAAAATCCGCAAAGTGGTAGTGGAATATCATCAGGGCTGGCTTGCCGACCCAAGCGGCGACAGCGGCAAACAGGCGGCCTGGCGATTGGATCCGGCCCAGGCTGGCAGCAGTTGTTGTATGGCAGATATTGGCGTGCATGCGGCCAATCTGGCCGAATTTATCTGTGATGATCACATTGCCGAACTCAGTGCCGACATTAGTGCCAGTGGCAATCGCCAGTTAGACGATGATGGCGTGGTGATGCTGCGCTTTGCGGGTGGCGCCAGAGGAATGCTCAGTGCCAGCCAGATAGCGGTAGGCGAAGAAAACAACCTGCGCATTCGGGTGTATGGTGAAAAAGCCTCATTAGACTGGTCGCAGGAATCGCCCAACAGCCTCAAGCTGATGTATGCCGACAAACCCTTTGAAACGCTGCGCGCTGCTACCCCTACTGCTGCTGCATTAGGCGGTATTACCCGCACCCCGCCCGGTCACCCGGAAGGATACTTAGAAGCCTTCGCCAATTTGTATTGCCAATTTGCCGAGCAGGTATTTCAGGCTCGCCAGCAGCATCCGGATATCCATTCTTTGCTGCCCGGAATCAGTGAAGCGCTGCGCGGTATGGCCTTTATCGAGACCGTGGTAACCGCAAGTAGCAGTCAGCAAAAATGGCACAAAGTGCCCAATGTTAGCGAGTTATCAGGTCAAGGAGGCCAAGCATGAACAATATCAAAGGCCCTGCCATTTTCCTGGCGCAATTTGCCTCAGATTCGGCGCCCTTCAATAGTTTCGACAGCATTTGCCAATGGGCAGCGGGACTGGGATACCAAGGCATACAGTTGCCAACCTGGGAAAAGCGCTTATTTGATTTGGAACTGGCCGCCAGAAGCCAGGATTACTGTGATGATATCCTTGGCGTCGCTGCCAGTCACGGCATGGCCATTACCGAGCTGTCGACTCACCTGCAAGGCCAATTAGTGGCAGTACACCCGGCCTACGACCAAATGTTCGATGGCTTTGCCCCGGATGCAGTAAAAGGCAACCCTGGCGCCCGCACAGAGTGGGCAAAACAACAGTTGCTGGCCGCTGCCACGGCCAGTGCCAGAATGAAACTGACCGCCCACGCCAGTTTTTCCGGTGCATTGCTTTGGCACACGCACTACCCCTGGCCACAACGTCCGGCCGGTTTGGTGGAGCAAGGTTTCGAAGAGCTGGCCAAACGCTGGCTGCCAATCCTGGATAAATTTGCCGAGCAAGGGGTGGATATCTGTTATGAGCTGCACCCTGGAGAAGACCTGCATGACGGCGTCACCTTTGAACGCTTCTTGCAAGCCACCAATGATCACCCGGCGGCGAACATACTGTATGACCCCAGCCACTTTGTATTACAGCATCTGGATTATCTGGCCTTTATCGATATCTATCATGAGCGCATCAAGGCCTTTCATGTCAAAGATGCCGAATTTAATAAAAACGGCCGCAGCGGTGTCTATGGCGGTTACCAAGGCTGGCTGGAACGCCCTGGCCGGTTCCGTTCCCTGGGCGACGGTCAAATTGATTTCGGCCAGATTTTCAGTAAGTTAACTCAATATGGTTATCAGGGCTGGGCTGTTCTTGAATGGGAATGTTGCATTAAGCACCCCGAAGACGGCGCCCGGGAAGGTGCTGAATTTATTCGCCGCCATCTGATTCGCACCACAGACAAAGCCTTTGACGACTTTGCTGCCAGCGGTACTGACCATGCACTCAACCGTAAAATCCTGGGTTTATAGGGAGCTGACCATGAAAGCAGGTATTCGATTCCAACTCTGCCTGATGATGTTTCTGCAGTTTTTTATCTGGGGTGGCTGGTTTGTCACTCTGGGCACCTTTCTGGGTAACAATTTAGGTGCCAGCGGCAGTGAAATCGGCATGGCATTCGCCACCCAGTCCTGGGGTGCGATTATTGCCCCTTTTATTATCGGCCTGATTGCCGACCGTTATTTTAATGCCGAACGTATACTCGGAGTGCTGCATCTGCTTGGCGCGGTGCTGATGTATTGTCTGTACACCGCCACGGATTTTGCCAGTTTCTACCCTTATGTACTGGCCTATATGATTGCCTATATGCCGACTCTGGCGCTGGTCAACTCGGTATCTTTCGGGCAAATGCAGGAACCCGCCAAGGAGTTTGGCAAGATTCGGGTTTGGGGTACTATCGGCTGGATCCTGGCCGGTCTGGTGATTAGCTATGTGTTTTCCTGGGATGCCAAGGCCGCTATTGCCGATGGCATGCTGAAAAACACCTTCGCCCTCTGTGCTGCGGCATCTTTGCTGCTGGGCTTGTTCAGTTTCAGCCTACCTGCCACACCGCCCAAATCCTCCACGCAATCCGGTAACGAACAAAGCGGTCTGGGGCAAATGTTAGGCTTAGACGCCCTGGCTCTGCTTAAAGACCGTAACTTTCTACTGTTCTTCATCTCCTCGGTACTGATCTGCATTCCTCTGGCCTTTTACTATCAAAATGCCAACCCCTTCCTGACCGAAATCGGCGTTGAAAACGCCACAGGTAAAATGACTCTCGGTCAGGTTTCAGAGGTGCTGTTTATGCTGGCACTACCGGTGTTTTTGCAGCGTTTTGGCTTAAAGCTGACCTTACTGGTGGGCATGGCTGCATGGGTGTTGCGTTATGTGCTCTTTGCCTACGGCGATGCTGGCAGCACCATGGCGATGTTGCTGGTAGGTATAGCCCTGCATGGTATCTGCTATGACTTCTTCTTTGTGTCAGGGCAGATTTATACCAATGCCAAGGCCAGCGACCGCACCAAAAGCGCTGCCCAGGGTTTAATCACCCTAGCCACTTACGGTGTTGGTATGTTAGTTGGGTTCTGGGTCGCAGGACAAATCACCGACCGCTTTGCCGAGCAGGGCGGCCACGATTGGCAACAGATTTGGCTATACCCGGCAGGCTTTGCAGCGGTGATATTTGTGCTGTTCCTGTTCAGTTTCAAAAACGAACAAGTAACCAGCCATGAATAATAGTCGTCGTCAGCTATTCAAGCACCTGGCGCTGACGGGTGGTTTAAGCGCGCTATCATCGCCACTGCTGGCAGCGGTCAACCAAAGCAGCACTGCGACACTGAAAGGTAATATTCGCCATTCAGTCAGTCGCTGGACCTATGGCGAGCTGAGTATTGAGGCGCTGTGTAAGGTCGTCAAAGCCTTAGGGTTTTCTGCCATTGATTTAGTCGGGCCACAAGACTGGCCTGTGCTTAAGCGCTTTGGCATAGACTCATCTATGTGCAACGGTGCCGAGCTCAATCTCACCGATGGCTGGTGCGACACGGCGTTTCACGCCCAGCTAATCCCCCGCTACCTCAAGCATATCGACCTGGTGGCTGATGCGGGCTACACCAATCTCATTTGCTTTAGCGGCAACAAAAGGGGCATGCGTCCAGACATTGGTCTTGCCAATGCCGTAACCGGTCTGAAACAGATTCTGCCACACGCGCAAAAACGCGGAGTGGTGCTGCAAATGGAGCTGTTCAACAGCAAAGTCGATCACCCTGATTACATGGCTGACAACTCGGCCTGGGGCATTGCGCTTTGCAAAGCCTTGGGCAGCGAGCACTTTAAACTGCTGTATGACATCTACCATATGCAAATTAACGAAGGTGATGTGATCCGAACCATTCGTGACAACCATCAGTACTTCGGTCACTACCATACCGCCGGCGTGCCCGGGCGACATGAAATTGATGACAGCCAGGAGCTCAACTACCGAGCCATTGCCAAGGCAATTTATGCCACCGGTTTTAAGGGTTACCTGGCTCAGGAGTTTATTCCAACCCCACCCAGCATGGACGGCAAAATTGTCTCCCTGCAACAAGCCGTTGCCATTTGTGACGTATAGGTGGGTGTAGTGCAGTATGCGGGCAACCGAACCCGCACCGTTAGGGGAAGAGCATGTCAGTAAATGAATATGATGCAATAGTTGTTGGCTCAGGTATTAGCGGCGGGTGGGCCGCCAAAGAGCTGAGTGAACGGGGTCTGAAAGTGCTGATGCTGGAACGCGGCAGAAATATCGAGCACATCAAAGACTACAAAAATGCCCACAAAGAAGCCTGGGATTATCCCCATCACGATGTCCCCACCCAACAAATGAAACTGGATTATCCGGTGCTGCGTCGTGATTATCCTCTGAATGAATCCACCTTCGGCATGTGGGCCAATGAGAAAGAGGCTCCCTATACCGAGGACAAGCGATTCGACTGGTACCGTGGTTATCATGTGGGGGGGCGCTCCTTACTGTGGGGCAGACAAAGCTACCGATTTAATGAACAGGATTTTCTTGCCAACGCTCAGGAAGGTATCGCCGTAGACTGGCCCATCCGCTACGAAGATCTGGCACCCTGGTATGATTATGTGGAACGTTTCGCCGGTATCAGTGGCAGCCGAGAGGGGCTGGATGTGCTGCCGGACGGTCAGTTTCAACCACCAATTCCACTAAATTGTGTGGAAAAAGACGTGGCAGCGCGGATTAAAAAGGCCTTTGCCGGCACCCGGCACCTGATTCATTCCCGTTGTGCCAACATTACCGAACCAAAGCCAGAACAAGGCCGTACTAACTGTCAGTACCGCGCCAAGTGCTGGCTGGGCTGTCCCTTCGGTGGCTATTTCAGCACCCAGTCGGCCACGCTGCCTGCCGCGCTAAAAACCGGCAATCTAACCTTAAGACCCTTTTCTGTCGTCTCAAGAGTGCTGTATGACAAAGATAAAAAGCGCGCCACTGGCGTCGAAGTCATAGATGCACAGACCAACCAGGTTATTGAATATAAAAGCAAACTGGTATTTTTGAATGCCTCAGCCTTTAACAGCACCTGGCTGTTGATGAACTCGGCCACCGATGTCTGGGAAGGCGGTCTTGGCAGCAGTAGTGGCGAGCTGGGTCACAATGTCATGGATCACCATTTCAGGGTGGGTGCCTCTGCCGATGTTGAAGGCTATTTGGACAAATATACTTTTGGTCGCCGTCCGGCCGGTTTCTACATCCCCCGCTACCGCAACTGGCACAAAGATAAGCGCGACTACCTGCGCGGCTTCGGGTATCAGGGCAGTGCCAGTCGTCAGGGCTGGCAGAAAGACATTCGCGAGATGGGCATTGGCGCACAGCTAAAAGCCGGGCTGAGTGAGCCGGGGCACTGGAGTATCGGCATGTCGGCCTTTGGCGAGATCCTGCCTTATCACGACAACCGTATTTACCTGAATCATCAGGTTAAGGATAAATGGGGCTTGCCGGTGCTGGCCATGAATGTGGAAATCAAGCAAAACGAGTTGGCCATGCGCAAGGACATGCAAGCCGATGCCATGGAAATGTTTGAGGCAGCAGGACTTAAAAATGTTAAAGGCTATGACAGCGACTATGCGCCTGGCATGGGTATTCATGAAATGGGTACCGCCAGAATGGGCCGGGATGCCAAAAGCTCAGTTCTGAATAAGCACAATCAGGTGTGGGATGCGCCTAATGTGTTTGTCACTGACGGCGCCTGTATGACCTCGGCGTCCTGCGTCAACCCATCCCTGACTTATATGGCCTTAACCGCCAGAGCTGCCGCCTTTGCCGTAGAGGAACTCAAGCGAGGAAATCTGTAATGGAAAGACGTGAACTGCTTAAAATGATTGCTGCCGCAACCGGCGCTGCTTTTATCGGTAATCCGCTGGCCCTGGCGGCTGAGTCGGCTCAAAGGCTTGGCACAGGTTTTAGCGCTGATGACGTACTGCTGCTAAACGAGATAGCCGAGACTATTATTCCCCGTACCGACAGCCCGGGGGCGAAAGACGCTAATATTGGCCAGTTGATGACCCGCCTGGTCAGTGATTGCTACCTGCCTAGCGAGCAAGCCTTGTTCAGACAAGGTATGCAGAAGCTTAACGAGGCAGCGCTCAGCCAATTTAGCAAACCCTTTTTGCTGCTTGAACAAAAACACAAGCACAGTCTGTTAACTGAATTGAATGATGAAGCCTACCGCTATAACAAGCAGAACAAGGTGCGGCACTGGGAGCTGGGCCGTCCCGGCGGTACACCAGACGAAGACAAAGTGCTGCCCCACTACTTCACCTTATTCAAACAGCTGACCTTGTTTGGTTTTTTCACCTCCAAACCGGGGGCCACTCAGGTATTGCGCTATGTGGCGGTACCTGGCCGTTACGATGGCGAATTTCCCTATAAAAAAGGCGACAAGGCCTGGGCAACCTGATGTCAGCTAAATAGCAGAGTAAAAGATTATGCAGACCAGAAACAAAGTATTAAGTGCCACCGCCTGCCTATTGATAGTTGGACAGACCGCCATGGCCCAGGATGACCGCGAGCAGCAGGCGCAAAAAACCGAAGTATGGGAGCCAGAACCAAAGGTGGTCAGTGCACCATTAAATGCCCCGCCATCAGATGCAGTGGTGTTGTTCGGTGGCGATTCCCTGAGCCAGTGGCTAAGTGTTAAAGGCGGTGAGGCGCCTTGGCAACTGACCGACGGGGTGATGACCGTCGCCCCAGGTAGCGGCGATATTCGCAGCAAAGCAGAATTTTGTGACGTGCAGTTGCATCTGGAATGGCGCGTTCCTGAGCCTAAGCCCGATATGCAGGGGCAGCAGCGTAATAACAGCGGGGTATTTCTGCAGCAGCGCTACGAAATTCAGATTCTCGATTCATTCGAGAATCGCACCTATAGCAATGGCCAGGCCGGGTCACTGTATAAACAAGCCATACCGCTGGTAAATGCTATGCGTGAGCCAGGGCAATGGCAAAGCTATGACATTATTTTTAAGGCCCCGCGTTTCGAGGGCGACAAACTGACCCAACCAGGTTTTATTACCGTGCTGCATAATGGCGTGCTGGTGCAGAATCACACCCAGATTCAGGGTGATACGGTATGGCTGGGTGAACCCAGTTACACCGCCCATGGCTGTGCCCCTATTCAACTTCAGGATCACGGCAATCTGGTTAGTTTTCGTAATATCTGGGCAAGACCATTATGACGACCCAAAACAATGTCATCCTCAACAGACGTAGCCTGCTTAAAGGCTTGGGTGTTGTACTTGGTGCTCAGTTTGCCAGTCAGTTAGTGGGTGGCTCAGGCTTATCTGTTGCCATGGCGTTTCAGCAGGACAGCGCGCAGCGACAGTTACAACTGTTAAGTGAAAGACAGCTTAAAACCTTAGCCAGCATGGCTGACCTTATCATTCCGCAGACAGATACGCCTGGAGCCCTGGCCACAGACTGCCATTGGTTTGTAGACAATCAGCTCAAGCATTGCTTTGACAGCGATGAACAAGCTGTTGCCACGGTGATTCTCAACAAAATAGATACAGTGGCGCAGGGCCAGTGGGGCAAGGCCTTTTATCAGGGCGAGCAAGCTGGGCAACTTGCTTTGTTAACCGCACTTGAAGCAGCCGAAGGCCCTTTTACCCAAGCTGATACCAAGGCGTTTAAAATGCTTAAAGCCCTAGTGGTATTCGGTTTTTTCACCAGCAAGGTAGGTATGACACAGTTGCTTGCTTATGACCCGGTCCCCGGCGGTTTTAAAGGCTCGGTGCCTTATGCTTCGGTGGGAAAAGCATACAGTGGCGGTTACCCGTTTTAAGTGAAGGCTTAACAGATGCAAGAGAATATTGTGCAAAGCACTGATGATGAGTTTGACGTTCTGATTGTCGGCTCTGGGGTGACCGGTGGCTGGGCGGCCAAGGAATTCTGCGAGGCCGGTTTTAAAACCCTGTTGATTGAACGTGGCAGGTTAGTTGAACACCGAAAAGACTATACCACTGAGGGCAAAGGTCCCTGGGAATACCCGACCCGCACCGTGGCGGAAAACATACTGGTAGACCAAACCCAGGCTATTCAAAAACAGTGTTATGCCTTTAACGACACCAGCAAGCACTTTTTCGGCAATGATCGTGACCTGCCCTACAGCACGGAGCCGGGTACCAGCTTCAGTTGGATCCGCGCTAATCAATTGGGCGGCAAGTCGCTGCTTTGGGCACGCCAGACTTTCAGATTCAGTGAATATGATTTCACTGCCAATGCCAAAGACAACCAGGGTATCGACTGGCCTATCCGCTATCAGGATCTGGCTCCCTGGTATGACTATGTAGAAAAATTTGCCGGTATTTCCGCAGCTCAGGATAAGCTGCCGCAATTGCCCGACAGCATTGCCCAACCGGCCTTTGAATTAACTAAACCTGAGCTGGATTTTCAGACCAGTCTGGCTGAGCATTTTCCAGATAAACCTATGGTGGTGGGGCGCTGCGCTCATCTAACCCAGCCCAGTAAAATCCAGTTGGAGCTTGGTCGGGTTACCTGCCAGGCGCGCAGCGAATGCTATCGTGGCTGTTCTTTCGGTGCCTATTTTTCCACCCAGAGTGCCACCCTACCCGCCGCTGCCCGTACCGGCAATTTGCATATTGCCCCCAACAGCGTGGTACATAGTCTGATTTACGATGATGCCAAACAGCGGGTGACCGGTGTGCGGGTAGTCGACAATGACAATCTCAGCCAGCGCGAATATCGCGGCAAGATAGTGTTCTTATGTGCATCCACTTTAGGCTCCACACAAGTGCTGCTGAATTCCACCAGCAAGCGCTTCCCCAACGGCTTGGCCAATTCATCCGGCGTGCTGGGGCGTTACCTGATGGATCACAATTACAATGCCTGGGCCTCGGCCCGCATTCCAGGTTACGAGGATGAATATTACCGGGGTCGTCGGCCTACCGGTATTTACATCCCCAACTCGCATTTTGAGCCGTCCCGTTATCATAAGGACTTTAAGCGCGGTTATGCCATAGCCGGTGGAGCCACTCGCGGCAGTTGGCAAGGTATGAGTCAGCAAGATGGCTTCGGCGCCGACTTTAAACAGCGTTTGACTCAGGCTGGTCCCTGGCAAATCTGGATGGGTGCGCAAGGCGAGATGCTGCCGCAAGCGGATAACCAAGTGGGTCTGCACCCCAGTAAAAAAGACAAGTGGGGCATTCCGCAATTGCACTTTAACTGCAAATGGTCGGATAACGAGCTGAGCATGATGCAGCATGCTGCCGAGACTATGCATAAGATGCTAGAGACTGCCGGTTTCGAGTCTATCCGTTCACAGGCCACCACCGCACCTCCAGGTCTGGCCATTCACGAAGTGGGTACCGCCCGCATGGGTAACGACCCTAAACAGTCGGTGCTGAATAAATACAATCAGGCTCATGATGTACCCAACCTGTTTGTCACCGACGGAGCCAGTTTTTGTTCATCCGGGGTGGTTAATCCCACCCTGACCTTTATGGCATTGACTGCCAGAGCGGCACACTATGCCATTGACCAAGTTAAATCCGGGCGCTTGTAGCGCCAAGTGCAAAGGAAACAATATGAAAATTCGTCCATTGATGAGTGCCCTTTTATGCCTTCTCCCATTTACCGCAGCTCAGGCGGCAACAGAACTGCCCAAGATCAGCGTGCAGCTGTGGTCGGTTAAGGATGATATTAAAAGTGACATAGACGACACATTAAGCAAACTGGCTGCCATGGGCTTTGATGGCGTGGAATTTGCCGGAAACTTTGGCCCTTATGTGGAAAAACCGGCCGCCCTTAAGGCCAGGATGGATGAACTGGGTTTGGCCTGTTCCGGCGCACATATTGGCTTTGACGCCTTAAACGAAGCCAATCGTTATCGCACCCTGGCTTTTTATCAGGCCCTCAACTGCCCTACCTTGATTGTACCCTGGGACGAGCGGGCCTTCGCGGCCGAGACCGTTAAGCAAACCGTAGCCGATCTCAATGCCTTCTATCCCCTGGTCAGCGCCTACGGCCTGCATTTTGGCTATCACAACCATGCCCAGGAATTCTCTGCGGGTGGACATGGCAGCAAAACCTTATGGGACTATATTGCCGCTAATACACCAGATGATTTAGTACTACAGCAGGATGTAGGCTGGAGCTATTTTGCTGGTCACAACCCGGTCGATTATGTACGCGCCTACCCTGGCCGTACGCTGACCACGCACTACAAGGCCAAATTGCGGGACAGCGACAAAGGCAAAAAGGTCCTGATTGGTCAGGACGGTATCGACTGGCAATCCCTGCTTAGCGCCAATATTGAGGTAGGTGGCACCCATTGGTTAGTGGTAGAGCAAGAGGAATACCCTGATAACCTGACCCCCATGCAGGCAGTAGAGAAATCCAAACAAGGCCTGGATAACGAAATCAAACGTTGGAAAGCCAAGCACTAGAAGTGCGTTATAACCTTCTAGTAGCAAGCTAAACATAACGATATTGACCCACATCTCGCTTAGCGGCACATTGAGCAGCGCGCCGCCAAGCGAGCGGCAAATCACTAACTGTTCAAGTTTGCATCGCATCCAAGGAGTCTGCATGTCCCAGTTTGATAATGTGTCGGTAATACGGGAAGCCAATATCTATTTCGATGGCAAAGTCACCAGCCGTACTGTGTTGTTTGCCGATGGCACCCGCAAAACCTTAGGCGTTATGCAACCGGGCGAGTATGAGTTCTCTACCCGCGAGAAAGAGTTGATGGAAATTCTGGCCGGCAGTCTGCAAGTTAAGCTGCCAGGTGAAGACTGGCAGCAAATTAACGCTGGTCAGCAGTTTTATGTACCGGCCGATGCCGCCTTCCAGCTCAAGGTAGAGACAGTCAGCGATTATTGCTGTAGCTATCTGGCTGACTAATCCAGCGGTTGGCCAGCCCTGGCAATGGCGGCCGCTACGGCAGCCAGTGCCTGCGGGCTGTTTTTCCAGCATGTGGTCCCCAACATCGAGGCAACACGCTGTGCAATAGTTTGTGGTTGATAACCTGCCAACATGGCAAACGAATCGATACCGATTTCTTCAAATCGTTTCACTACGGTAGGTCCCACCCCTTTTACGGCCAATAAAGCTTCTCTTTCCTTCGCGCTAAACGCCATATTATTGCTCCTTTTCCTCGTCATCCGTGCTTTGTAGCTGTCCGTTAGCTTTATGATACTTACGCTCAGTCAAATGCCACAGTACCCAGGCGAAAACCAGCCCAGCCACAGGCCACACCAGCAGATGCACTAGCACCGCTTTGGAAAACCACCCGCCAGCAAACGGCTGGTTGATATACAGCATAATCAGTAGCATGGGCAATGCCCAGGCCACTCCATTGGTCAAAACAAAGCGCATTTGTCCTTTAGCGCGGGTTTGCTGCCATGCCTTGCATTCTTCCTCTTTCAATTGCTTTGCCCTCTAGTTAACTGCATGCATTGTATTCTTGATTCCACTTTGCCAGAAGTCTGTCTACACTGAACCCAACTTAATGTTCAGGAATGGAGCATGACATGAACAAACAAAAAGTAACGGGCATAGGCGGTTTGTTTTTCAGAAGCCAAAATCCTAAAGCACTGGCAACCTGGTACAGCGAAAATCTGGGCATCGACATTATGCAAGGTATCTGGATACAGCAAACCGGTCCCACCGTGTTTATGCCGTTTTCTGCAGATACGGATTACTTCCCAGCCAAGCAGAACTGGATGATCAACTTTCGCGTAGACGACCTGGATGCCATGTTGACTCAGTTGGCCGAGGCAGGCATAGCGGCCGAAACCCGGGCAGAATGGGATTCCGACATTGGTCGCTTCGCCCGTATTTATGACCCTGAAGGAAATCCCATTGAGCTTTGGCAGCCAGCCCATAGTTCCGAGTAACTTTGGGTTTCCCGCCTGTCGGTTATTCTTTGTATGGCTTTAAACCATAATCATTAGATAAGTTGGTAGAACACTGACTCTCGGCCAGGGTATCTTCCACCTGCTGGCGCATCTGCTTATCCTGTACTTCACCCAGACTGCCTTCACCATTTAAGGCCTTGATAGTACCCATAAACATGGCTTCCATTTGCTCTCGTTTAGACTTAGGGAACAAGGACCAGGCAGTATTGGACATGATACCCAGAGCGCCTTCCAACTGCTGGCCGTCAAAAATCTTATTAAAGTTCTCGGCGTTATCCAGCACTGGGACGGGTATGGGATTTTTAGTGGCATGGGAGGCCGTATCCTTGAGTGCATTCAGCAACCTTTCGAATACGTATCTGGCGCCATCCCGCTCCTTGTCACTTAGCTGCGCCACTCTTTTATCCAAATCAGCTAGCTGATTGCGCTGTTCTTCGTAGCGTCCCAACACCGGATGAGATTTGCATGGGTCCGCCCCATCATCCTTACATAACAAGGCGCATTGGTTAGGGCAACTATAGGTGCCCATACCCACTCCAAGTGTGGCGCATGACAGCTCACAACCTGGGCCTTTCTCCACCCCAGATTTACCAAACCAGCTGCGGCAGAGCGACGACGGCTCAGCCGCCTCGGCCAATGAAGCAAAAAAACTACTTAGCAGTACTAAGGTAACGACTAACTTCATACCTGAAACATCCTTGTTTATTGAGTGAGACTACTGTGGGTAAACGCTATGGTCCTGAGGGCGCAAACGGCGCTGCACACCGTTTAAAAAGTTACGCAGGATCTGGTCTTTGCATTCGCGGTAATTTTTGTGATCGGGCTTTCGGAAAAAGGCACTCAGCTCGTGCTTACTTAAACGGAAATCCACCAGTTGCATGGTCTCCAGAATATCTTCGGCCTTCATATTCAGTGCTATACGTAGCTTCTGGAAGATCACATTATTGGTCAGGCGTGGTAAGGCTTGAGGCGTCTCCCCTTCACGTTTACCGCGCTTAATATTAATCAGACCGTCCAGATAACTCCCCAACTCGGCATCGCTTAAGGCAACAAATTGCGCATCATCGTCTTTTCTCAGCCAGTTATGCAGTTGTTGAACCGACACCTTATGATCCGCCGCAGCGAACACCTCCACCATGGCATTGTCTTTAAAATCAAAGGCGTAACGGATGCGCCGTAAAATATCGTTGTTGGTCAAAATAGATCCTAATCAGTTTCAGCGTGTTCAACACAAACATGCGGGCGGCAAGTATAACAAGGCCTGTCGAATGGGTCGACGGCGGGTCGAGCTAGGCTTTTTTATGTGCCTGGGCAGGAATAGAGTTTAGCCAAGGCCATTGTCATTTGTTGCATTTGAGTTCGCAACGCCTCCGGAGCCAATACCTCCAGCTCTGCGCCTAATCGCAAAAGCTCGCTGGCACTGTGGAACACCGAACCTACCGGGATCTGCATCTGCTGCCAGCCCTGACAGTCTGGCTCGCCTATATCGATACAACGCTGCAACTGATAAGGCGATAAGAAGGCTTTCAGCCACCTTCTCCCCTGCGGCGAGATTTTCACCAATGCGGTTTGGTTGTATAGGTCATCTTCCATTCGCTGCAGACTCTGCTGCCAATAGACTGGTAAATTGAAATCAGGCGGCCGGGTGAAGTGCTCGCTGAGCACCTCAAGCTCAAGCATACGTGCAACCCGGTATGTACGCACATCCTCTTCAACCTGACCGGCCAGATACCACTGACCACTTTTTTGCACTAATCCCAGCGGGGCAATCACCCTGACGTTTTCCGCCTTCCAACTGCGATAACGCACACGAATTTTATGTTGATTGCGCACGGCATCGGCCAGGGCAGCCAAATAGGGCGGTTGATCGGCCTCACTAAACCAGGCGGGTGCATCAAGGTGAAATCTATTGCTCATGCGCTCGGCTCCACTGCGCTGAGCTGCAGGTAGTGCAGCCAACAGTTTTAACTGAGCATCAGACACCGCGCTGCCCAGCCCCAGATCGGCAGCCTGCCCCGCGAGCCCCAACATAAACAAGGCTTCAGCTTCATCACCCGACAAGCCGTTAAGCTGTGTACGGTGCCCGTCTACCAGTAAATAGCCACCTTCCACGCCGCGCTCACTGTAAACCGGGATCCCTGCGCTGCTCAGCGCATCCATATCCCGATAAATAGTGCGCACAGAGACCTGACATTCGTCAGCCAACTGCCTGGCGGTGACCCGGCCTTTCGCCTGTAAAGTAATGAGAATGCTCAGTAAGCGGCTGGCACGCATATTTAGTTTTTAAACCTGACATAATCTGACAGGTATGGTGCCTTATTTTATCTCTGCTGCCACCCCTTTGGCTGATAAAACTTAAACAGGAGAGAAAACATGTCATCAGATGATCTGACCTTTTACCATGCCCCTCAGAGCCGATCTTCGGTCTCGCTGACCTTACTCGAAGAGCTGCAGGCCCCCTTTGAACTTAAACTGATT
Organism: Bowmanella yangjiangensis; assembly: GCF_018531185.1. NCBI lineage: Bacteria > Pseudomonadati > Pseudomonadota > Gammaproteobacteria > Alteromonadales > Alteromonadaceae > Bowmanella > Bowmanella yangjiangensis. The sequence continues at coordinate 346,227 of NZ_JAHDJU010000001.1, read as the reverse complement.
AACATTAAGGCCGGAGAACAGCGCCAACCCGACTATCTGGCCATTAACCCCTTGGGCAAAGTGCCAGCTCTGGCACACAAGGGCAAAATCATCACCGAGCAAGTGGCGATATTTTTGTACCTGGCTGACTTATTCCCCGAGGCCAAACTGGCCCCAGCCTTGACCGACCCGACCAGGGGTGAGTATCTGCGTTGGATGGTCTATTACGCAGCCTGTTATGAGCCGGCCATGGTAGATAAATTTATGAAACGCGAACCGGCTCCCCAGTCAGTGTCGGTATACTGCGATGAATACAGCATGCTGGAAACCATACTCACGCCGTTGCGTAGTCGTCCCTACCTCTTGGGTGACGAACTGAGTGCGGCGGATATTTTATGGGGGAGTTCTTTTGCCTGGGGTTTGATGTTCGATATGCTGCCGCGTCTACCGGTATTGACTAGCTATGTTGACAGAATTTGCAATAGAGCTAGCGCCCTGAAAGTGCAAAAACAAGATGAAATCTGGGCTGCGGAGCATCAGGTGCTGGCGGATAAACAGCAGGCACAACCGGCGTAAGTAGAAGGCTTGCTATGATTCACCAGCTTTAAGCGGACAGGAGGCGGGCTGATGTTCTTTGCTGCAATGCGGGATATCGGCCTGTGGCTTTTTCTCCAGCATGGTGACAAAAGTCTTGCCGTCAACGGGTTTAGAAAACAGGTAGCCCTGATAAATATCACATCCCTCGGCATCCAGTATTTGCCGCTGCGCTTCGGTTTCAACGCCTTCAGCCACAGTCTGCAACTTAAGGTTGCGTCCCAGTTGAATAACGGTGCGCACTATCATGTGCTCTCGAGAACCGACCTCACAATGTTCAACAAAACTCTTGTCGATTTTCAGCACATCCAGCGGCAGTCGAGCAATTTGACTCAAGGATGAATACGCGACACCAAAATCATCCAGTGACAGCCTAACCCCCAGCGCTTTTAAACGCTTAAACACCGCGATGTTATCGTCTGGATTTTCCATCATCCACCCTTCCGTCTGCTCAATCTCCAACCACTCAGGTTGACAGCCAGTACGACGAAGTATGTGCTCTAAACTGGAGATAAAATCCACGTGAGCCAACTGCTGGGGGGACACATTCACTGAAATACGGTCCAATTGATAATGTTGTTTCCACTCCACTATTTGTTTGCACACAGACTCCAGCACCCAATTACCGATATCGATGATCAAATGGCTTTGCTCGGCAATGGGAATAAACTCAACCGGACTGATGGCTCCCAGTTTTGTGTGCTGCCAGCGCAGCAACACTTCGGCACAATCGACCTTGCTATCAGCAAAAGCCACTTTTGGCTGATACACCAAATGTAACTCATTCTTTTCGATGGCCCGTTTAAGATGATTTTCCAGCTTGTAGCGGCGTAAATTGTTATTCAGCAATTCATTATCAAACAGGCTATAACGCTGCTTACCCTGACTTTTTGCCCGGTACATAGCCATATCAGCATAGCTAAGCAATGACTGTAGCTCCTGAGCATGTTCGGGATAACAGGCCATACCGATACTGGCTGAGATATAAAAGGATTTGTTCTGTAACCGATAAGGCTCCGCAGACTGGCGTACAATTTGGTCTGCTAGGTCTTGCGTCTTTTCCCTCAGGGCATCCTGCTGGTTTAGCAACAAGGCAAATTCGTCTCCCCCCAAATGAAAAAGCTGACAGTAAGGGCTGGTTAAAAGACTCATGCGACTGGCAACCAACACCAACAATTGATCACCAATAGCGTGTCCCAGCTGATCATTAATACGTTTAAAGCCATCCAAATCGACCACCAGCAGCCCAAAAGAAAGATTGGCTTGCATTAATTGGTCAACACATTCAATTAGCCGTTTGCGATTGGGGAACTTGGTTAAATCATCGGTGCGACTTTCCTGCCAAAAGCGCTGCATCTGTTTAACCGCTTTTTGTTGAAAGTAGGTCATTACAGTGGCAAAGCTACTGATTACAATGAGTTCCGATACATCCTCTAACAACTCGGCTAGCGCATAGTTTGGCACGCTGGGCAAATAAGCACTGAGCAGTAAAACAGCAATACCTATGGGATAGAAACTCCCAGGATAGATAAACAGATAAAGCAGGGGGATAAATAAATAAGTCTCTTCCAATACTTCCACATCCAGCGGAAAAACAATCCCCACAACGATAATGATTAGGACAGAAAGCAGACTGGCGGCGTGTTTAAGCCAGGAGGTCGTCGAGTAATAGCCAAGGCCAACCAATAACACAAACAACCAATAGCCACTTTGAGCCAGTGAATTCTGCGGCAGCGTCAGCAAAAGCAAACAGGTAGTGGTCAAAAGCCCTGTAAAAAGCGCCGGCATTAACCAACGCCGGAAAGAATCATTCAGCTTCATCAATACGCTTAATCCGACCTTTTGCATACCTTAAACGAATTTTGTCAGACAAAGAACCTCTTGTTACAAACATTTGAATTATTTATCTTTTTCCACTAATTTCAGGCCAAGATGGGCCTACCGGCTAATGCCCTCCATCTTTACCCATCTGCTCTATGTATTTGACAAATACCCCACTTAAGAACTTTTCGGAATCGAAACCCAGGCGTTTCGCCACAGCCGACACTCGAGCATCGCTGCGCATTAGCACGTTCTTGGCATATTCCAGGCGATAGTGGTAAACAAAGGCACGAAAGTTACGGTTTAACAGCTTACGAGTGGCGATTGCCAGGGCGCTGGGATTCACCTCAGCCAGCTCAGCAAACTCTTTGATCCTAAGGCCAATAATCTTGTACGCCTTGTGATGAATCATGGCTTTCTCTGCACGATGTAAAACCTCCTGCAAATAGGCTTCGCTGTGATGAGGTTCTGAGAGCTGTTTATAGTCCAGCGGAGAAGGTGAATACCGCCGGGACTCCATCAATGTCATGCTTAGGGCAATAAACAGAAAGTAATAGCCAAGATGAATAAATTCCCGCCAGTGGTCAAAAGGTAACAAGTCAAAAGCCACCAGCATGGTCAGCACTAAACTGACAAATGCCAGCATAATCAAACCACCGAATAACTTCACTGCCACCGACATACGGTAGAAATGCACATCAACCACCTGATCAGACAAATGTGCCTGGTAATCACTGATCTTCTGTTCGACGTTAAAAGCAAGGAACAACACCATGAAATGACACAAGGCCAGGTAGGCATAGAGCGGCCAGTAGGCGGCTAAATTCCCGAGCAAAGGCTGCTGTAACAATTGTAGCTTATGCTCCAATGGCATCAGCAGAAAGGGGATCTGCAGTAAAACCGCCAATGACATGCAGGCCCAAATCGGCCAAATCAGATAACGGCCTTTTTCCAACACGGTTTTAGCCACAGCCAAAACCAATAAGGCGGCGACAATTACCGGCATACCATTAAACAACCCTGCCAGAAAAGCCCAACGGGATTGACTATCAAAGGACAGTATCAGTTGATCAGTCAGCAAAGTGGGCAGGAAGAGTATGGCGATCAGTAATTCCTGCGCATGCGGTAAACGGCTATAGCGCAGCCAGATAAATAGCAACGGAACCAGCCACAATGCCAACGCTGCCAGCAACAGAATTTGAGTTTGACTTAATAGCATGCATGTTCCATTGGCCTGGTATGTATCAACCAGGCCGTTCAGCACATCAAGGTTTCCAGTAGGGTTCCATTTTCAGTGCCGCCTTGCGACTTTGTTCCATCACGTCCAGCAGATGGGCCATCTTGTCTTTGCACCAGATCAGTAATTCGTCCTTGTCTTGCACATCGGCCACATCTAACTCAGACTTTAGCAGATGCAAAGCGTTAAGCTCATCTATGCCATCGATGATATCTAACCAGGGTGCGCGGAATTGATCGCGGTGTTCAGGGCTGAATAAACCCGCTAAAAACAGGCCATTAAACAAAGTCTGGCGCAACAGAGGTTCACTGGAAATATAATTCTGCGCGCTAAACCTCTTTTTACGAGGCATGCTTTGGCTGATGGTAAACCAGCCCTGTGCCAGCCACCCTCTCGCGTGCTCCTGCACCGGCGAAGACCAGGCATTGCCGCTGGCTCGCCAGGGTTGCTCAAATGCCAACGCAGCTAAATCAACCTGTAACTGGCCACTTTGCTGGCGTTGAATCAAGTTGTCTGGTTGATACTGGAGTAACAAACCTTCGTAACGCCCGCGCAGGTAACTAAGTAACTCCTCACTTTTCGCCAAGCGTTTACGAAATGGACCCTTACGGGAACGTAGCGTCTTAATCGCCAGTAAGTTTTCAGCCCAGTACCAGTCGTTATTTAACTGTATCAGCCGGGTTTGCAATTCCAGTAATGCGTCGCACTGTAGCATTGGCAAATACAAACTGATGGCTTGCGATACCAGTTGAATACCGGCGCGTATACCGGCCAAAGCTCTGGGCTTTTGCGTTTCCAGATAGCATTGCTCATGGTACTGCCAATAATCCAAGCCATAATGCACGGCCTTTATAAAAGCCTGCTCCAATGAGTCAGACTCCTGCAATACCAGGAAATCCGGCAACGGCTTGGGTGTTAACTCCTGACCCGCCGCCAGCAAATAGCCACGAGCAGCCTTACTAAACGCGCCAAGGCGCAGCGGCATCAGCTCACTCAACTGTCTGGCCAACACAAATATCTCGCCGACATCACCTTTTTTCAGCTCGATTTCTATTTCATTGATTGGCTGCTGATGGGACGCCGTCGCCACCTGGCCTTTGTCATACACCAACTCCAGTTCTGTCCCACTTTCAAACACCAATTCGATGGCACAGCGTTTAAAATGGGTAGTAAAGAGTGGCACCAGGGCAGACTGTAAGGCCGCGACAGAAACACCGTCGGGAAAAATGCTGGATTCAAATAAACTCAGATCGGGATATTGGTCTGACAGCTCAACATTGTATTCGGGGCGTTGATGCAATCCTCCCTGGATCTGTCCGGCGGTTTTCAAGGTTTGTTGAAAGCGCCCATCCCGGCCACGCACCCTAAACCCCATATCCATGCCACGCAATTGTTTATCCGGGGTGTCATAGTAGCGATTGGATAGCGCCATCTGACGGCATGAGCTTTGTGCCTGCAGCCCAGGCAGTAGCTGACTTTGCAGCAGTTCGACCACATCAAGGTCACCGCTGACCAGCAATTTCAATTCTATTTCAGTTTCCATGTATACGAATTAGGAACTCGCCAAACCCCAACCTTAACCCTATTGCGGCCAACTTGGCAATTGACCAATCACACCAATCACTTGCCTTTGCGAAGTGCAGGCCATACCATCTAAAAAATTTACAACCCGGCTGACTTATTTCTCCCATGTCAAAAATTCGTTCATTTTCTTTAATCATCTGCCTGACAGGCCTGTTTATGCAATCCCCTGTCCTGGCTCAGGAACCCAACGACGCCGATGGTGAAACCGTGTATATCGCGGATGATCTTTATACCTTTATGCATGCAGGCCCTGGACGCAACTATCGCATTTTGGGTTCAGTGACAGCGGGCACTAAGGTCACCTTGTTACAGAGGGACAACACTGAAGGTTTTGTTGAAATCATCGATGATAAGCAACGCACTGGTTGGGTAGATTCCCGCTTCATCAATGAAAACCCCTCAGTTCGCGAGGCCATGCCGCAGCTACAGCAAAATTTGTCAGATACACAAGTTGCGCTGCAAGACGCTCAACAGAAAAACGATCTGCTAAACCAGCAGATTCTCGATCTCAATTCTCGTAATAAGCAAATGCAGTCCAAACTGGATGAACTCCAGACCCGTCACGACAGGATTGAGCGTGAGCTATCGAACAAAGACAACAAGGTGCAGCTTGAGTGGCTGACCCGCGGTGGCATTATTGGCCTGGTTGGCATAGTGCTGGGCGTAATCGTTATGCTGATCCCCAGAAAACGTCGTCGTAATGATGGCTGGATGTAGACACATCTCCTTTCTAGATCATCCAATCATTTTGTAAAGTTGACTTAACACTGAGTCAATTTTAGTCACTAAGCCCGGTCTTTACCGGGCTTATTTATTTGCCCATGCTTAGGCAAAATATAGCCAGAACGCTTGATTTTAAAGGCTTTTAGATACCATTTAGCCACAGAGTTGATTCACTGTTAGCGGTTGGAAAACGACAGCCCAAAAAGTACATTGCATTTTGTATACAATAAGCAATCTGGCCTATATACTCCGCGAAAATTAGGTGGGTGTCTGGTTACATAATTCTTACACCCGGTTTTGGTCGGGCCTAAGCCCAGTGTTACTGGAGTGGGTTTTTATGTTTAAAGCCAGCGAACTCTTCAATGACAGCTATCAGCTGCCTCCGCTTGCCGCGTTGCCGGCCATTATCAGCGACAACTATATTGTTGACGAAAACGATTATCTGCAGGAACTGCTAAGCCTGATCCCTTCCGAACAACAAAGTTTGGATGCCATACGTGTTGACGCTACCGCATTGGTAGAGCAAGTGCGTAAAGAGGCCAAAGGCGGCGACGGCATTTCAGCCTTCTTGCAGCAATATAGCCTGGATACTCAGGAAGGTGTCATCCTCATGTGTCTGGCTGAAGCATTACTGCGTATTCCAGATGCTGGAACGGCTGATGCGCTAATTAAAGACAAGCTTTCAGGCGCCAACTGGCGTGCACACCTAAGCCAGAGTGATTCCTTATTGGTAAACGCTTCCACCTGGGGCCTGATGCTGACCGGCAAACTTTTCCATTTGGATAAATCTTCCGGGAGTATCAGCGAGTCAGTATTCGATCGCATGGTCTCACGCTTGGGCGAGCCGGTGGTACGCAACGCCATGTACGCCGCGATGAAAATCATGGGTAAGCAGTTTGTATTGGGCCGCACTATTGAAGAAGCCCTGAAAGCCAGCCGCAAGCAGCGCAAGGTAGGCTACACCCATTCCTACGACATGCTGGGTGAAGCAGCCCTGACCCAGGAAGATGCCGACAAATACTGGACAGCGTACGCCGATGCCATCAAAGCCATAGGTAAAGAGAACATCCGTGACGAATACCCAGCGCCGCCAACCATATCGATCAAGCTATCAGCCTTGCATCCGCGCTATGAAGTGGCCTGCGAAGACCGCGTTTTGGGAGAAATGGCTGAGTCGGTAATCAAACTCATCGCCCTGGCCCGCAGCCACAATGTCGGGGTGAATATTGACGCTGAAGAAGCCGACCGTCTGGAACTGTCTCTGAAACTTATCGAGAAGATTTACAGAAGTCAGGAAATCCAAGGCTGGGGACAGCTGGGTATTGTAGTACAGGCTTATTCCAAACGTGCCTTGCCGGTATTGATGTGGATTGCCCAACTGGCTAAGGAACAGGGCGATGTAATCCCGGTTCGTTTGGTCAAAGGTGCCTACTGGGATACCGAAATCAAGTTGTGCCAGCAAATGGGCCTGGACAGCTATCCTGTCTACACCCGTAAAGCCAGCACTGACGCCAGCTACCTGGCCTGCGCTCGTTTTCTGTTGAGTGAGCATACGCAAGGCGCTATTTATCCTATGTTCGCCACGCACAATGCTCATACTGTTGTTGCTATTCGCCGCATGGCCGGTGAGCGGGAATTTGAATTCCAGCGCCTGCACGGTATGGGTGATGAACTATACGACTGTGTACTGGGCCAGTCTGGCCGCACTAATGTGCGCATTTACGCGCCAGTCGGGGCGCATAAAGATCTGTTGCCCTATCTGGTCCGCCGTCTGCTGGAAAATGGCGCCAACAGCTCCTTTGTACATAAGCTGGTTGACCCTAACACGCCGGTTTCTTCGCTGGTCAATCACCCGCTGGAGAGCCTGCAGCATCTGCCGAGTTTGGCCAATGACAAGATTCCATTGCCCACTCAGATTTTTACTAACCGTCAGAATTCCGAAGGTACCAACTTGCATATTGAGTCCATGTTTCAACCCTTTATGAGCGCTGTTACCGGCTTTGTTGGTAAACAATGGCAAGGTGGCCCAATTATCAACGGTAAAACCCTGAACCAGGGGGAATTAGTACAAGTGTGCTCGCCGCAGAACCGCGCGCAGCAAATTGGTACTATCCACTTTGCTGATGCAAGCATTGCCGAGCAGGCTATTGTCGCGGCCTATCAAGCTTTCCCTGAGTGGAATCGCACGCCGGTAGAAAACCGGGCAGAAGCCTTGGAAAAATTTGCTGACTTGATGGAACAGCACAAGCACGAGCTGATCGCGCTGTGCACCCTGGAAGCCGGTAAATTACTGCAAGACGGTATTGATGAAGTACGCGAAGCCGTGGACTTCTGCCGTTACTACGCCATCGAAGCACGCAAACTTTATGCCTACCATGGCCCATTGGCAGGCCCGACAGGTGAGTTGAACGAGCTATTTGTACAAGGGCGAGGCGTATTTGCCTGTATCAGCCCCTGGAACTTCCCGCTGGCCATCTTTACCGGCCAAATCGTGGCAGCGTTGGTTACCGGCAATACCGTTATCGCCAAACCCGCTGAGCAAACCAGTCTGGTGGCCTATCGTGCTGTACAGTTAATGCTGGAGGCTGGTATCCCAGCCGGTGCAATTCAATTGTTGCCAGGCCGTGGCAGTGAAGTCGGCGGCAAACTGTCAAGCGATGAGCGGGTAACAGGCGTGTGCTTCACCGGCAGTACAGATACTGCCAAAGCCATCAACCGCGCGCTGGCTTCACGGGATGGCGCCATTGCCACGCTGATCGCCGAAACGGGTGGCCAGAATGCCATGATCGTAGACAGCACCGCCCTGCCTGAGCAGGTCGTGAAAGATGCGGTTCAATCGGCCTTTATGAGTGCTGGACAGCGCTGTTCTGCGCTGCGTGTGATGTATGTTCAGGATGACGTTGCCGAGCGGGTTTTGGATCTGCTCAAAGGTGCTATGGCTGAGCTAAGCGTGGGTAACCCCATCAATTATAAAACTGATGTTGGCCCTGTCATCGACACCCGCGCCCAAAGTAGCCTCAACGAGCATATTGCCACCATCAGCAAAACCGGTAAGTTGCTGGCAACCGCGACCATGCCAGAAGACACAGCGGAAGGTAGCTTCGTGTGCCCAACCGCGGTGGAAATTGGCAGCATCAGTGAACTGCATAAAGAGCACTTCGGCCCTATCCTGCATGTAGTGCGCTATCAGGCAGAAAAGCTGGATCAGGTTATCAACGACATTAACGCCACAGGCTTTGGCCTGACACTGGGCATCCACACCCGGAACGAATCAAAAGCAGCCTATATCGCTGATCGCGTAAATGTAGGTAATGTGTACATTAACCGTAACCAGATTGGTGCCGTGGTTGGCGTACAGCCATTTGGCGGCCAGGGACTGTCCGGTACCGGCCCTAAAGCCGGTGGCCCACACTACCTGACCCGCTTTGTTACTGAGAAAACCCGCACCAACAATATTACCGCTATCGGTGGCAATACCACGCTGTTGAGCCTCGGCGACTAATGATGCCATGGGCCAGGCACTAGCCTGGCCCAACATCACATCCATAACCCGTTACGCTGTCCATTGGCAGAAATGGTACACTAAGCCGCAAGTCACCTTTATCTTGCTGTTTTATGTGCGAATTACTGGGCATGTCGGCCAATGTACCGACTGATATCTGCTTTAGCTTTAAAGGATTGCGCGAGCGCGGAGGGCGCACCGGACCGCACCGCGATGGTTGGGGCGTGGCCTTTTACCAGAACAAAGGGGTTTGCACCTTTAAAGATCCTATGCCCAGCCATGAATCCGAAGTGGCCAGACTGGTTTCGGACTATCCGATCAAAAGCACCGCTGTGGTCGCTCATATCCGTCAGGCCAATCGTGGCCGCGTAGGGCTGGAGAATACCCACCCCTTCACCCGCGAATTGTGGGGACGCTACTGGACCTATGCCCACAATGGCCAGCTAAAAGATCACCAAAGTCTGCCAACTGCCCGTTTTACCCCCGTGGGTACCACCGACAGTGAACGCGCCTTCTGCTTTTTGCTCAGTGAACTGGATAAGCACTATCCGAACAAACCAAAGAGCCGCCGTCAGGCGTTTAACTTTGTCCGCAAAAAAGCCGACATCCTGCGGGAAATGGGGGTGTTTAATATGTTGTTGTCCGACGGGGAATACCTTTTAGCTTATTGCACCACCAAGCTACACTGGATCACCCGGCGTGCGCCTTTTGGCATTGCCAGATTGTCAGATATTGATGTGGACATCGATTTCACCCGTGAAACCACCCCTAACGATGTGGTCACCGTTATCGCGACCGAACCCCTTACCTGCAACGAGCAATGGCATAAGATGCAACCGGGGCAGTGGCAACTGTTTCATCGGGGCGAGGCCATAGGCCACAAACAGGAGTAACACTATGCCCTCTTTGGATATCCTACTGACCTTTTCATTGGCTGCGCTGTTACTCAGCCTATCACCCGGCCCATCGAATCTGTACATTATGGCGCGTAGCCTGTCGCAGGGACATCAGGCGGGCGTTGCCGCAGCAGGCGGACTGGCAATAGGTTCATTTATCTATGTTATCGCCACGGCATTAGGACTGGCGGCCATATTCAAATACTCTCCGCTGGCTTATACCCTACTTAAGCTCGCTGGCGCCGCTTACCTGATTTATCTGGGCATAAGTTATTTAATGGCTAAACCCGACGGGCAGCCACAGCAAACCAGGTTAAAACCCTGGAGCAAGGCTCGCATTTTCCGCCAAAGCGTCGTGGTTGAACTAACCAACCCCAAAACCGCATTGTTCTTCCTAGCCTTTTTACCGCAATTTGTCAGGCCAGAAGCAGGCTCCATCAGCAGCCAACTGCTGGTACTCGGCATGGTGTATATGCTTATCGCATTATGCTGCGATTTACTGGTGGCGTTGTTATCACACAAATTGGGTAACTGGCTGTCGCAACATGCACAGTTTCCGTTATGGCAGGACAGAATATCCGGCGGCATTTTGCTGGGTCTTGGGGCGCTGATTGGCTACGAAGAATTACTGGGAGAAAACAATATTCACAAGTCAGTGGGGTAGCCTCTGAACATACTGAAAATTGAATGACCCGTCAGGTAACATACAAACGCTAAGGATAGTCTTTGTCTATCCGCGTTATTTTTCCTGAAAGCCGTTTACCTGACACGCGCCTTAAGGTACAAAGGCGCGCAAATCTGGAGGAGAAGAGAATGACCATGGCAACTTTGGCAATTTTGATAGGACTGGTTCTACTGGTATGGAGCGCAGACAAATTCGTCGAAGGGGCAGCGGCCACGGCTAAGCATATGGGCATGCCTTCGTTGCTGATTGGTATTGTCATTATCGGTTTCGGTACATCCGCACCTGAGATGGTGGTATCGGCACTGGCCGCATCCGACGGGAACCCTGGCCTGGCCCTTGGCAATGCCTACGGCTCGAATATCACCAACATTGCTCTGATCCTGGGTGTTACCGCTTTAATTGCTCCCATTGCCGTGCAATCCCAGATTATTCGTAAAGAGTTACCTATTCTCCTGGCCGTCACCTTGCTGGCAGGCTGGCTGATTTATGATGGGCATTTAGGCGGAGTAGATGCGGCAATCTTACTCGTGGTTCTGCTTGGCCTTATGGGGTGGTCTATCAAAGAAGGCCTGAGTCAGCGACAAGACATCCTGGCCAGTGAGGTCGACGATGAGCTGGACAGCCATCCCATGTCACTGAAACTGGCGGTCATCTGGTTAATCATCGGCCTGCTGTTCTTAGTGTTGAGCTCCCGCATGCTGGTATGGGGTGCAGTCACTGTGGCTCAATCCTTAGGGGTTAGCGATCTGATCATCGGCCTGACCATAGTGGCCATCGGCACCTCATTGCCTGAACTTGCCTCCTCCATTATGGCCGCCAAGAAAGGTGAACATGACCTGGCGATTGGCAACGTTATCGGCTCCAACCTGTTTAATACCCTGGCGGTCGTAGGTATTGCAGCAGGCATTCATCCGCTGGCGGTAGAATCCGAAGTGTTGACCCGTGACTGGGCGCTGATGCTGGCGCTCACCGTCGGGCTGCTGGTGATGGCAATAGGTATCAAGGGCCCCGGTCGCATTACGCGCTTGGAGGGCGCGGTACTACTGGGGATCTATTTCAGTTACACTGGCTACCTGGGCTACGGCATCATTTCTCACTAGGAGGTAGGCCATGCTGAAACTATTCAGAATCGAGCGGGGCCTGATCCGAGAGCTGGCCAGTGACGATACGCCGCTGGACCAAACCCTGCCCCAGGCCCATTGGCTGGACGCCCAGGAGCCGGAAGATGATGAGCGTGACGCGCTGCAACAGATGATGCGGCTGGATCTGCCTGAACTTGAGGAAATGGAGGAAATTGAAGCCTCCGCTCGTTACTTCGTTGATCAGGCTGGCATTCACGTACACTCTTTGTTCCTGACCCAAAGCGAAGGCCGTCATGTCACCTCCTCGGTGGCTTGTATTCTGCAGCCTAACCGGCTCATCACCATACGCGATACGGAACTGGCTGATTTTCGTTTACTACGTATGCGAGCCAGACGTGGACAAGTTGAAAGCCACTCCCCTGCTGAACTGCTGATCACCTTACTGGAGCAAAAGGTCGAGAACCTGGCAGATAATCTCGAAGACATCCACCGCAACCTGGAAAAAACCAGTTATCTGGTGCTGGAGGAAGAAGGTTCTGATCTGGAAGAAGCCATCGCACAGCTGGCTAAGTCAGAAGACAGTAACGGTAAAATTCGTTTATGCCTGATGGATACTCAGCGGGCTATTTCTTTCTTGTTACGCCATTTGCGGGATGCCCCTGAGCTGCATGAGTCATGCCGCGAAATCATGCGCGACATCGACACTTTGATGGCTCACACTACTTTTTTGTTCGACAAAATTAACTTCCTGATGGACTCCACCCAGGGCTTTATCAATATCGAACAAAATCAGATCATTAAAATATTCTCTATCGCGGCGGTGGTGTTTCTACCACCAACACTAGTCGCCAGTATTTACGGTATGAACTTTGAGCATATGCCTGAGCTGCAGTGGATGCTGGGCTATCCCTGGGCGCTGGGCTTGATGGTATTGTCCGGTATTACCCCTTACCTGTTCTTCAAATACAAAGGTTGGTTGTAAAGCGTAAAACGCCGGGTAACCCGGCGTTGTTGTTTTAGCACCGCCCAGACCAGCTGCTATCTGGCTAAACACTGATACTCCCTCCGCATATTTTTACGCAATTTTTACGCCGTACTTTGCCTGAATGTTGTAAATTAAGTTTATACAACAATAATTTGAGTCCCTGACGTTTTGCGGGTTTTACATTCCCAACCATCCTCTGTGCTCAGGCTAATTACCCAGCCAAGTCAGCTAAAGGATTAGCAACGTGGTACAACTGGATCGGGTTTTCAAACTGCTGGCCATGCCCATGTTATGGATGGGTATAGTGCAGTTGGTATTTTCTCTGCTGTCCTTAGTGCTGTTTCGCGACAAAATGGCGGCAAAATTCTTCGAGCCTGCCTGCTTTATGCTAGTGGGTGCACTCGTCATTAATTTCTTTTTACAACACAGCGACTTAAGCCGTATCGGCTTTCGTGATGCTTTGCTGTTTGCCACGCTGACCTGGGCCTTAACCGGTGTATTGGGCGCATTCCCGGTAATGCTGGTTACCGGCGTTAGTTTTACCGATGCGGTCTTTGAGTCTGTCAGTGCCCTAACTACCACAGGCGCCACTATCCTTACCGGCCTGGACGCTATGCCAAAATCCTTCCTGATGTACCGCCAGTTTCTGCAATGGATGGGGGGCCTGGGGGTGGTGATATTTGTGGTGGCGGTACTTCCCATGCTAAATGTTGGTGGCATGCGTTTACTGAAAGCCGAGACCCCCGGACCAGTCAAAGACGACAAGTTATCGCCACGTATTGCCAATACCGCCCACTACCTGTGGTTTATATATCTGCTGATTACCGCACTATGTGCACTGGCGTATTACGCAGGTGGGATGAATGCCTTCGACGCCATAGCACATAGCCTGAGCACAGTTTCTACAGGTGGTTTTTCCACCCATGATGCCAGCATGTGGTATTTTCAAAGCCATACCCTGCTGGCTATCTCCAACCTGTTTATGCTGCTGGGCGCCATCAGCTTTGCATTGCATTTTAGGGTGCTACATGGCCGCAGTCTCAAGATGTATTGGCGGGATGAAGAAACCCGAATATTTCTGCTTATTGTCCTCGCCTTGTCGCTACTGCTGGCTTTCTATCTCTTCAGCGAAAACCGTTATGCCACATTAGAGTCACTTAGCTTTGCCGCCTTTCATGTAGTGTCATTTATTACCAGTACTGGCTTTGGTGCAGCCGACCTTGCCAGTTGGCCGCCAGCCAGTGCCATGTTTCTGGTGATATGTGCCTATCTTGGCGGCTGTGCCGGCTCTACCGCTGGGGGCAATAAAATTATTCGCGACATTATTACCTTTAAAGTGATCCGGCGTGAAATGCAGCAACTTATCCATCCACGGGCCATATTGCCATTGCGTTATCAAGGGGATGAAGTGGCCAATGATGTGCGCAATGCCGTTATGGGGTTTATGACGTTTGCGGCGGGTTCATCCCTGGTGCTCACCTTGCTATTGATGCTGACCGGCCTAGACTTCTGGTCTTCGTTCACCGCCGTTGTGGCTTGTATCAATGTGCTAGGTCCGGGTTTTGGTGAAGTGGGAAGTAATTTCATCCCGGTCAGCGATGCCGGTATCTGGCTGTTATCCGGCGCGATGATTCTGGGCCGTCTGGAGTACTTTACGGTTTTGGCCTTGTTTATCCCGGTATTCTGGCGCCGATAAGGGTTAGACTTGGTTTTATTGTGCCTGCATAATACCTGCATTGTTTAACTGGAGGTGGCGCTGCATGAAATGGATAAGCTTGGTACTACTTGCCTTGCTTGGCATGCTGCAATATCGCCTTTGGTTTGGCAAACACAGCATTCCAGACTATTGGCAGATGGAAGAAGAAGCGCAGCAGATGGCCACCCAAAATGCCAATCTGGAACAACGCAACAATCTGCTCAAAGCCGATATTCAAGACCTGAAACTTGGCCTTGAAGCCATTGAAGAAAGAGCCCGTAATGAATTGGGCCTGATCAAGGAAGGCGAAACCTTTTACCGAATTTTACCTCCCGAACAATGACGCCACCATCGAAGCAACAATTTACTGTGGTTGTACCCGCCGCCGGTGTCGGTAAGCGCATGCAGACCGATGTTCCCAAACAATATCTGCCAATATTAGGCAAAACCCTGTTGGAACAATGCCTGGACAACCTGATTGCCCATCCGCGAATTAAACATATTGTGGTTGCGCTGCATCCACGCGACCCCTACTTTGCCGATTTGCCTATCGCCAATGCCCCTTGGCTAACGCGGGTGGATGGCGGCACAGAGCGCGCCGATTCGGTGTTGGCCGGCTTAAACGTCCTTGATGATGAATGGGTGCTGGTACACGATGCCGCCAGGCCCTGTCTTCCTCATCAGGATCTGGATGCTTTACTCGCACTGGCCGATGGAGAGCAAGGCGGCATCCTGGCTTATGCGGTACGGGATACCATGAAACAAGCAGATGAAGCCGGCTGCGTAGCAGCTACCCTTGACCGCAGCACTATGTGGCATGCACTAACACCACAGTTTTTCCCTCTTGCAGTGCTTCGCGATGCCTTGACCAAAGCGCTTAACGCACAAGCCGTGATCACCGATGAGGCTTCAGCCATGGAATGGGCAGGTCAACCGGTAAAACTGGTGGAAGCTAACCCTTGTAATATCAAGGTCACACAGCCCGTGGATCTTATGCTGGCAGAATTTTATCTAAGCAAACTACTGAATAATGGCAGGAGCAACCTATGAAGATGCGGATAGGGCATGGTTTTGACGTACATAAATTTGGCGGCGTCGGTCCGATTGTCATTGGCGGCGTTGAAATAGACTATGTGCAAGGTTTGCTAGCCCATTCAGACGGAGACGTAGCCCTGCATGCCATCTGCGATGCGCTGCTGGGGGCACTGGGCATGGGCGATATCGGCCGGCATTTTCCCGACACAGATGCACAGTATGCGGGTGCTGACAGCCGAGAATTACTCCGCCATGTGTTTTCACTGGTGAGAGATAAGGGTTACAAATTGGGTAACCTTGATGTCACCGTGGTGGCTGAGTCACCGAAAATGGCCCCCCATGTAGATGCCATGTGCAAAAATATCGCTGAGGATCTGGATGCCCAGCAAGATCAGATTAATGTGAAAGCCACCACCACCGAAAAACTCGGTTTTACCGGGCGCAAAGAAGGCATTGGCTGTCATGCAGTAGTGCTGCTGGAAAAGGTATAAAACTTGAATTTCGACACATCACACTGGCATTACTGCTACGGTAAACCATTAGGTACAGGGCTGCTAAAACAGCACCCCGAAGATTTTATTGTACGCGAACAACTGGGCTATAGCCCTTGCGGTGAAGGTGAGCACATTTACCTCTGGGTGCGTAAAACCGGCTTGAACACGGCGAATGTGGCCGAACAGCTAGCGCGTTTTGCCGGTGTGCATCCACGCAACGTGAGTTTTTCGGGGCGTAAAGATAAGCATGCCGTGACCGAACAATGGATTGGCGTGCATTTGCCAGGCAAACAAGACCCGGACTGGCAGAGCTTTGCGATGCCCGGTGTGGAGATTCTCAAGGCCATTCGCCACAATCGTAAATTGCGTACCGGCACCCATAAGTTCAACGATTTTATTTTAACCATCCGTGAACTCAGCCAGCCTGATGAGGTTACCGACCGGCTTAATGCATTAACTGCCGGTGTGCCAAATTACTTCGGCGAGCAGCGTTTTGGTAATCGCAACGGCAACCTGTTTCTAGGTGCCCGCCTGCTTGATGGTGAAACCATTCGCGACAGACAAAAACGCAGCATGGCGATTTCCGCCCTGCGCTCTTGGCTATTTAATGAGTTTGTCAGTTGCCGGTTGGCAGAAAGCGGCAGCAAACAAGCACTGGACGGCGATGTGATGTTGCTGCAAGGTAGCAACAGTTTCTTTTGTGCCGAACAGTGGAGCGATGAACTGCAGCAACGTTTGCAGGAAGGTGACATTCATTTTAGCGCGCCCATGTGGGGCCAGGGCGAATTAGCTAGCCGTGCTCAGGCGCTCTTGTTTGAATCAACCGTAGCAAGTCATCATCAGGCTTTATGTGAAGGTTTGGCGGCCTTGGGGTTAAGCCAGGAGCGCCGTGCATTAATGCAGTATCCCGAGCAGCTTCAGTGGCAGATAGAAGGTCAGCAGTTGCAGCTAAGTTTCCGGTTACAAGCCGGTGGTTTTGCTACCGCAGTAACCCGGGAGCTATTTAACCCAACGCCCCACCAGGACTAAGGGAACAATATGCGAATTTTGCTTAGTAATGATGATGGTGTTCATGCCGAAGGGCTGGCTAGTTTGTATAAAGAGCTGGCCAAAGAGCATGATGTAACCGTCATTGCACCTGATCGAAACTGCAGCGGCGTCAGTAATGCCTTATCACTACAACAACCACTCAGAATTCAGCAAATGAATACCGGCTTTTATGCGGTAAACGGCACGCCCTCTGACTGCGTGCATCTCGGCATCAACAGCTTTATGCAGGACGATCCACAGTTAGTGGTTTCAGGCATCAATCATGGTGCAAATCTGGGTGACGATGTGATTTATTCCGGCACGGTGGCCGCGGCAACCGAAGGTCGCTATATGGGACTTCCGGCCATTGCCGTATCCCTTTGCCAAAAGCAAAATGGCCACTTTGCAACCGCAGCGCGCGTGGCCTGCGATATTATTCGTCATCTTGGTCAGCACCCACTTGCTGCCGACCAAATACTGAATATTAATGTACCCGATGTGCCTTACGAACTGCTCAACGGCATTCAGGTCACCCGGCAGGGGCGACGTCATCGGGCGGAGTCCATGCTGAAAAGCCAGGACCCTTGGGGACGAGAAATATACTGGTATGGTAAAGTAGGCCAGGAGCAAGATGCCGGTCCCGGTACCGATTTTCATGCTATCGCCAATGGATACTGCTCGGTCACGCCACTGAGTGTCGATATGACGGCATATCAAAGCATGCATGAGATGCAGAGTTGGATTGAAAAACTATAAAGAAACTCCATGAGTCAAACACCTAGAGCCACAACACGTAAGGGCGATACCCTGGCCCAGTTGCTTAACAGGGAAGGCATCAATAACCCGCAGGTTTTGCATGCTATCGCCGCAACGCCGCGCGAGTTTTTTTTGCCCGACGCTTTAAAGCACCAGGCTTACCTGAATACCGCATTACCCATTGGCCAAGGGCAAACGATTTCCCAGCCTTATATAGTCGCGCGTATGACAGAGTTGCTATTGGATGCGCCTAATCGCGCCCAGACAGTGCTGGAAGTAGGCACAGGCTCCGGCTACCAAACAGCCATACTGGCACAGTTGTTTGACAAAGTGTTTAGCGTTGAGCGAATCAAGGCACTGCAATATCAGGCGAAGCGCCGTATGCAGTCTCTGGATTTGCATAACATTGCCATGAAACATGGTGACGGATGGCAAGGGTGGGCCAGCAAAGGCCCATTTGATGCCATCATTGTCACCGCAGCGGCCAGCCATATGCCACAAATGCTGCTGGAGCAGTTAAATGATGGCGGCCGCTTGATCATCCCGGTTGGCAACGCCAGCCAACAGTTGTATGCCGTAACTCGAAAAGGAAATGAATTTGAACAAAAGACAGTGGAAGCCGTGCGGTTTGTGCCTTTGGTGCCAGGAGCCATAATGTGAAGATTTTTAGCTACCTGTACGATAAGGCCATGTTGTGGTCGAGACATAAGCATGCCCCAGCCTATCTGGGCGGCATGACCTTCGCCGAATCGATATTTTTCCCCGTACCACCGGATGTGATGTTAGCGCCCATGTCATTGGCCAATCCAGACAAGGCTTGGCGCTATGCTTTGCTTACCTCCGTTGCATCCGTATTGGGGGGAATTGCTGGCTACTTCCTGGGTATGCTGGCCTTTGAATCTTTCTTGCATCCACTGATAGTGGAAATGGGTTATCAGGATAAAATGGACAAAGCCGTATCCTGGTTTGAACAATATGGGGTATGGGTGGTATTTATTGCCGGTTTCTCTCCTATACCTTACAAAGTCTTTACTGTCAGCGCGGGCTTCCTGCAAATGGCCTTCTTACCCTTTGTACTGGCATCGACCGTAGGTCGGGCCATGCGCTTTTATCTGGTGGCCGGATTGATGCGTTGGGGAGGCAAAAAGATGGAAGATAAATTGCGTGACTACGTTGAGACGCTTGGCTGGGCCACTGTGGTGTTAGCCGTGATTGCTTATCTGCTGCTAAGGTAGCGCTGTGACAGACTGGCGAGGACGCTGGGGAACACTTTTATTATCAGCTATGTTGCTGAGTGCCTGCAGTTCCCGTAATGCGCCTGCGCCGGTCGTGACCCTCAGTGAAGCCAAATCTTTCAAACAATTCAAAGAACTGGGTAATGCCGCCGAATATCAGGTGGAAAAAGGCGATACGCTGTTTTCCATTGCCTGGTATTCAGGCAATGATTACAAAGATCTAGCCAGAATTAACAAGCTGTCCGCGCCTTATGCCATCTACCCTGGACAGGTTTTGAAGCTTAAAGAAAGTAACAAAAGCGTCAGAAAAAATGTTACAAAACCAACTGGTAAGACCTCTAAAATAAAAGCAAATCAGCCAGTTGACCGTCCTAAAAAGCAGGCGTATGGTGAATCCAAGACTGTTCAAAAGTCCACCACTGACACCCAAAAAAGTCCAAAGCCGGTGTCATCAGGTTCGGACTTCCCCCCCCAGGTCACAGAGTGGATATGGCCTGCAAAAGGTAAGGTAATTGGGCAGTTTTCACTTTCGGAACAGGGAAATAAAGGGATTGATATTGCTAACTCGCCTGGTACGCCGATTTTGGCGTCGGCAGTTGGCAAAGTTGTCTACACGGGCAACGCACTGAGAGGATTCGGTAACCTGATAATCATCAAGCATACTGATGCCTACCTCACTGCTTATGCTCACAACCGCAAAATACTGGTCAAAGAACAAGACTGGGTGCGGCCGGGACAACAAATTGCCGAAATGGGCAGTAGTGGAACTTCGCAGACTATGTTGCACTTTGAGATTCGTTATAAAGGCAAATCTGTGGATCCGTTACGTTTTTTACCCAACCAACCATAACAATAAATAATTACAACACTAGAGAGGACAAAAGAGGGAAATGATCTAAACCTTACAACCTTGCTGGAGATGCTGTTATGGGTCAAAAGAAAACTGCCATCACCGATGCTGAGCTGAATGATGAATTTGATGACGTTGTCGAATCAGAGCTTGAAGATGTAGATGACGAAGTCGACCCCATGGAGGAAATTCTTGCTAATCAGGAAGATATGCATCGAAATCTGGATGCCACTCAACTTTATCTGGGAGAAATAGGTTTTTCTCCACTTCTATCTGCCGAAGAAGAAGTCTACTTTGCCCGCTTAGCCCTTAAGGGCTGTGAAGCTTCGCGCAAACGCATGATTGTCAGTAATTTACGATTAGTCGTAAAAATTGCCCGACGCTACAACAATCGTGGCTTAGCTCTACTGGACCTTATTGAAGAAGGTAATCTGGGATTGATTCGGGCTGTGGAGAAATTTGATCCCGAACGTGGGTTCCGTTTTTCAACCTATGCCACTTGGTGGATCCGTCAAACTATTGAGCGGGCCATCATGAACCAAACTCGTACCATTCGTTTGCCAATTCATGTGGTTAAAGAGCTGAATGTGTATTTACGTGCAGCCCGAGAGCTTGCACAGAAGCTGGATCATGAGCCCACTGCCGAAGAGATTGCCAAGGCATTAGATAAGCCGGTAGAAGACGTGACCAAGATGCTACGTTTAAATGAACGTATCAGTTCGGTTGATACCCCTATCGGCAGTGATAATGACAAGGCATTACTTGACATTATTGCTGACGAAAAAGGTCATGGGCCAGAAGATGAACTTCAAGACAAAGATATGCGCAGCAGCATTGTGCATTGGCTCAATGAACTAAACGCTAAACAGCGTGAAGTGCTAGCCAGACGCTTTGGCCTGATGGGCTATGAGCCTTCCACATTGGAAGACGTAGGCGCTGAAATCGGCCTGACTCGTGAACGTGTCAGACAAATCCAAGTTGAAGCCTTAAGACGCCTGCGCGATATGCTGGGCCATCAAGGACTGAATCTGGAATCGCTGTTCAGCCGAGAAGCTTGATGAACTGAAAAAAGCAAAGGGCAGCCAATTGGCTGCCCTTTTT
This sequence comes from Bowmanella yangjiangensis, assembly GCF_018531185.1. Lineage (NCBI taxonomy): Bacteria > Pseudomonadati > Pseudomonadota > Gammaproteobacteria > Alteromonadales > Alteromonadaceae > Bowmanella > Bowmanella yangjiangensis. The sequence goes on along the minus strand of NZ_JAHDJU010000001.1, from coordinate 324,943 downwards.
TTTATATTATCTCACCACCAGTTCAGGATAGAACGGCTAGCGCTTGCTGGTAGTCAGGTTCGTCGGCAATTTCAGAAACCTGCTGGGTATGGATCACCCTGCCATTTTCATCAATCACCACCACGGCACGAGACAACAACCCCGCCAGAGGGCCAGTCTTTACCGTCACGCCATAGTCATGACCAAAAGTACTTCTGAAACAGGAGGCACTGCCCACCTTATCTATACCTTCTGCACCGCAAAAACGGGCCAAAGCGAAGGGCAAATCAGCGGACACACATAGCACCCTGGTATTGTTAAGTGCTGCCGCCTGCTGGTTGAACTGTCTTACCGACATGGCACAGGTTGGGGTGTCCACCGAAGGGAATATGTTGAGTATTAAACGACTACCAACATAATCAGCTAGTTCAGTTTCTGATAAATCCGTACTGACCAAGGTAAAAGTTGGTGCCTGGCAGCCAACCTCAGGCAGCTCACCAACAGTTTCAATCGGGTTTCCTTTGAGTGTAATTGTAGCCATTCGTTTTCCTTACTTAACGTGTTGTCAGTGCCCAATCAACGGCACTGGCAGCGTGAATTTCTGTGGTGTCAAATAGTCGCACCGGCGTATCAGTCTGCTTGACGAGCAAACCAATCTCCGTACATCCTAACACCACCGCTTGAGCACCTTGTAGCGCAAGTGCTTCAATAACTCGCAGATAATCGTCTCGGGAAGTATCGAGAATCAGCCCTTTGCACAGTTCCTCATAAATCACCCGATGCACCCGTTCACGTTCCGGCGCTGAAGGTGTAATCACTTCAATATCACGGCGGATGAGACGCTGACGATAGAATGCCTGCTCCATGGTAAAGGCGGTTCCTAATAAGCCGACCCGATCTATCCCCTCCGCTTTTAAACGCGTGGCCGTCGCATCAGCAATATGCAACAGCGGAATATCCAGAACGGCTTCCAGCGCATCGGCCACTTTATGCATAGTATTGGTACAAATCAGTAAAAAGTCAGCACCAGCATGCTGCACTTGCAGCCCAGCCTTGGTCAACAGCGCCGCTGCCGCTTCCCAGTCATCTTGAGCTTGTAGTTGTTCTACTTGTGCAAAATCCAGACTGTTTAAAATAAGGTTAGCTGAATGCAAACCGCCAAGCTTGTCGCGTACGCCTTGATTGATCAACTGATAATAAGTTTGCGTACTCTCCCAGCTCATTCCACCCAATAAGCCTATGGTTTTGATAAATCCTCCGCCAATAACAATAAGTTAGTCAGCCCCTTTTCTTTTCGTAATGTCAGCGACAAATGGTAGGGGTCTGGTTGGAACAATTGGTAATCCAAGGTTTGCCGATCCGGCAAAAAATCATGTTGCTTGGTTGGTACACCCAACGCAGCAACAACCTCTCTCTCATCCATCCCTGGCGAAACAGCGAGTTCCAGTCTTTGCAATAGCTCTTTCATTTTTAATGCAGGAAGTTCCTGCAAATCCAAATTAATAAGCAGCGTATATTCAGGACGGCTACGTAAACGCAAAAACTCTGTAGCGCCGAAAGCTTCCCCCATCCATTCCCGCCCCATAAAGCGCCAACTGTCAAATACCTCCACCGTTTCGGGAGCCAGGTAATCTGACAATCGCAGAGTGAAAAACTGTTTATGGGCTAACATAATGTTGCTCTCGGATTACGCTCCATTGCCATAGTGCTCCTGCGTGCAATCCTTAGTTGCTTACTCGGCTTTGTTGTTAGTTATTAGCAGAGCAACTAAGTGAATACCTCTCTATACAAAAACATAGCCAGTCAATTAGTCAAGAACAACCGCACCATTAGTTAACAATCAAGCTACATAAATCACTAATAGTCTCGAGCAGAGTTGTCTATTTTTTTTACAAGAATCGCGCGGAATCACCACAAAACGAAAGCAAGCACATGATTTAAAAGAACTTTTAACGATGGAACGGTATTTGCTAAGTGAGCACGCCAAGTTAACGAGAACAGGCAATCATTTAAAATATAAAGGAGTTGTAAATGAAGTTTAGGAAAGTAGTAAATACTGCTTGCTTGCTGTTAGCCGCCTTGGGAATGGCTGGACACGCATCTGCATCACTGATGACCGGCTGGACCGGACAAGGTAACTATGGAAGCACTGCAGGTGATGGGGATATCACCACATCCCCATTCGGTAGCGCTCAATTTGGATACGTTAGCACGGATAATGGTGTCAGCGGATTAGGTCTGCCCGGTGTGGGTGGTTCAGGTAGTCCCGAACTTGGTTCCGTTGCACTGTCACCAGTATTCGCCGCCAATGCCGGTGACTCCCTGGAATTTTTCTTTAATTATGTGACCTCTGATGGTGCGGAATATTCCGACTATGCCTGGGCCAGGTTATTAGATAGTGCGATGAACCAAGTAGCTCTGCTGTTTACTGCCAGAACAACGAATGGTGGTAATACAGTTCCAGGTTTCTCAATGCCAAATCCAGAAGCAACACTTTCTCCAGGTAGCACGCCGATTGTTGGTGGCAACCCTGACTGGTCTATATTGGGCAGCGATTCCGGAAGTTGCTTTGCCACTGGTTGCGGCTATACCGGTTGGATTAAAGCTAGCTACACTATTGCTAACACCGGCAACTATTACCTGCAAATGGGTGTAGTCAACTGGAACGACAACAGCTTCGACAGCGCCATGGCTTTTGACGGTGCGACTGTTGGCGGTAACGTGATCGGTACACCGGTTCCAATCCCAGCTCCCCTTACTCTGATGGGGTTAGGTTTAGTCGCGTTAGGCTTTGCACGTAAACGCAAGTAACTAAATGATTATGTAAAAAACGCTCCAATTGGAGCGTTTTTTATGTTTTATCTACAAAGTAGCTAATGCGGCTACGTGGATTTAAATATAAAGCAATGGGCTCTGGCAGTTGCGAAGGCTTAATTACTTTTTGAATGCTAGCCCCATAATCTTTCAAAGTTACCATTGGCGCTTCCGTGCTTGGCACAGAGTCATCATAAAGCAGCAATGAAGGATTTAGCAGGTCTGCGGTATTCACCGAAATGACCATCCCTACTCTATTGTCAGACAGCATGACAACAGTACCTGGAGGATAAACCCCAAGCAGCTTTACTAATAACTTGGTTTCCCTGTCTGGCAGCTTAGCTTTCATACTTTTGAAAAGATGAGACAGTGCCTGATAAGGAATCTTGGCATTTGCCGGATCCCTTGGGTGACACTGATTATCGTATTCATTCACCAGCATGAGAATTTGTGCCAGCGGATCGATGGCCGCACCACTTAATCCTCGGGGGTAACCGCTGCCATCCATAAATTCATGATGCTGCAGGATCACCGGTAAAATATCGCCGGGAAAAGCCTCTGAATGACTTAGCAACTCAACCCCATACTGGCAGTGCATTTTCAGCAAATTTTGTTCGGGTTTAGTTAATGGCGTAGTTTTGCGCATCACCTGACTAGGGATCTTCAATTTACCCACATCATGAAACAAAGCAGCCAAGCCTAGTTTCTGCCCCTGCTCGCGATTCAGCCCGGCCTGCCTGGCCAGCATCATTGCCAAAACAGCCACGTTCAGAGAATGGAAGTACAGATCATCCCCTTGCTTATCAGGATTCATCAGGTGCAAGGCGACATTCTCTTCCCCCAGGATTATTTCGGCCATATCACTGATCAACTGCTGCGCTTCTTCCACCGCTTGCAATGGTCTGCTACCCACTTTGGTCATCAGCGCCCGAACTTGCGCCAAACTGCGTTGAAAATTTTTCTCTGTCTTCTGCAGACTGCGGCGGAATTGCTTCAGTTGTTCAATTCGCTGGCTTTTCTCCCTTTCCATTTGTTCCAACAGATGGTCGGTTTCAGCTTCAACCTCTTCCTGGGGAGCAAGCTGCACTTCTTCCTCCGACTGAGCATCACTTTTGCTTGTATCGATCAACACATAGGGAAGCTTCAGGGCACGAATCACCCGGACTTGCTCTTGATTAGTCAGTTTAAAGCTACTGAATAGAAATGGGTGCTTCATCCACCCTGAAGGCAGTTTGACATACATGCCTAATCGCAGGTTGTCGGGGTGGATCTTCACTTTTGCCATGAATGCTCGTTACTGTTTACAAAATTAGAAACTGGCCTTCCCGATTGAGGCATCATCTACCTATGCAGCTTAGTCGCTAACACTGGTCGGCGCATTGATGCTCCTCAAGTTTTTCTCTGCTGTTTGGCCTGCTGCCACAGTTTTTCCATTTCATCCAAACTGACCTGCTGAAGCGACAGACCATGTCCGTTCAAATGCGCTTCGATGTAGGAAAATCGCTGTTCAAACTTGTCATTGGCTCGTCGCAGCATGGTTTCTGGATCTTTTTTGAGCTTGCGCAGCAAATTCACCGTGGCGAATAACAGATCGCCTAATTCTTCCTCCAGGGCCTGCTCGTCTATTTGAGGTTTAGCTAACTCATCCTGCACTTCCAAAATTTCTTCCTGAATCTTGGCAAAGACGCCTTCAGTATCTGGCCAGTCAAAGCCAACCGTGGCGCAGCGCTTCTGAATTTTTGCTGCGCGGGTCAAAGCAGGCATGGCTCTGGGAATATTATCCAGTAACGAGGCACTGCCGCCGGCTTTATCGGCTCGCTCTTTGGCTTTTTCCGCTTCCCAGTTGGCCTTGACCTCTGACTCATCAAACTTTGCCTGGGCAAATACATGAGGATGGCGACGAATTAGCTTCTCGGCCATAGCACCGGCCACGTCCTCAAAATCAAACAAGGCCTGCTCTTTGCCTAGGCGGGCATAAAACACCACCTGAAACAGCAGATCGCCTAACTCCTCTCGAATAGCTTCAGGTTGACCACTTTCAATGGCATCCGCCACTTCGTAAGCTTCTTCAAGGGTGAAAGGTACAATGCTGGCGAAAGTCTGCTTTAAGTCCCACGGACAGCCATCGTCAGGGTCACGTAAACGGTCCATCACCCAAAGCAGCTTATCCAGATTCGGATAGTTCTGATCATGAATAATTGTCAAAACACTTCCCTTAACTTTGTATTGCGAACAAGCCATCGAATTGTAGTTGGCCTGTCAAAGGCCGATTAGAGCTCCGAGCGTCTTACGTCTGCTACACCATTAACGAATTTTAACTTGGCAATAATCTTCGCCAGACTATTGAGGTCCTTTACCTCTAGTTTCAGACTGATACGAGCGGTGTGTTCTTTAGCGTTACTCAGGCTATTCACACCCAGCAAGCCAATTTTCTCGTTAGCCAGCACTGTAGTGATATCACGCAATATCCCGTCACGATCGGCGCAGTTTATCTCAATGTTGGATTCGAAAGCGCCGCTACGCTCCCCAGCCCAGTTCACCTCTATGCCGCGCTCCGGGTGTTCCTGCATCAGGTGAGCAAGCTGCTCACAATCTTCGCGATGCACACTCACGCCGCGGCCCTGGGTAATAAAGCCCATAATGGGGTCGCCTGGTAAAGGTTGGCAGCAACCGGCCAACTGGGTCATCAGATTACCGACCCCTTCTACCACCACCGCATCTTTCCCCTGAGCAGGGTGCGGCTTTTTCTTAAGGCGCAAGTCCAGTGGGGCAGGCGGGGCATTGCGTTGCTGCAAGTAATTCACTACTTGATACAAACGCACATCGCCACCGCCTATGGCCACATACAAATCATCCAGGTGAGTGAAATTAAACTTCTCGCAGGCCTCTGCGGCTTCTTTGAGCGGCAAATTAATTCGCTGCAGCTCTTTTTCCAGGGTTTCCTTACCGGCTTGCAGATTTTTGTCGCGATCGAGTTTCTTAAACCAGGTATGGATCTTGGCTCTGGCTCGTGACGAGTGCACATAACCCAAATGCGGATTCATCCAGTCGCGACTGGGATTGGGGTGCTTGCCCGTTAGAATCTCTACCTGGTCGCCGGTTTGCAACTGATAGGTAAAAGGCACAATACGGCCAAATACCTTAGCGCCTATACAGCGGTGACCGACATTGGAGTGAATGTAGTAGGCAAAATCCAGTGGCGTTGAGCCAAGTGGCAGGTCCACCACATCACCTTTGGGGGTAAAGACGTACACCCTGTCATCAAATACCTGGCTGCGCAGCTCTTCAACCAAGTCACCCGTCTCGGCCATTTCTTCCTGCCATTGCAGAATTTTACGCAGCCAGTTAATTTTCTCTTCGTAGCCGCTACGCCCACCCGGTGCGCCCTCTTTATACTTCCAGTGGGCAGCCACCCCCAGCTCAGCATCCTGATGCATTTGCTGGGTACGAATCTGAATCTCCACGGCCTTGCCCTGCGGCCCAACCACCACGGTATGAATAGACTGATAGCCATTGGGTTTAGGGGTAGCAATATAATCATCAAATTCGCGGGGAATGTGTTTCCAGTTAGCGTGCACAATACCCAGCGCGCCATAACAATCCTGCAGACGTTCAGCAATAATCCTTACCGCACGGATATCAAACAGCTCCTCAAAACCCAGGTGCTTTTTCTGCATCTTTTTCCAGATGCTATAGATATGTTTGGGCCGCCCGTATACTTCAGCCCGAATTTGTTGTTCCGTTAACTGCTGCTGCAAATTGCTAACAAAATCCAGAATGTATTGCTCTCTGTCCTCGCGTTTTTCATCCAGAAGGTTGGCAATCTGTCGGTACGTTTCCGGATGCAAATACCGAAATGACAGGTCTTCCAACTCCCACTTCAGTTGCCCAATGCCAAGCCGATTGGCCAGAGGGGCATAAATGCTGGCACATTCTTTAGCGACCAGCACGCGGGTTTCTTCGTCGGCGTTCTTGACTTCACGCAGGGTGCAAATACGTTCTGCCAGCTTGATGACCACAGCGCGCACATCTTCCACCATGGCCAGCAACATCCTGCGCAGATTATCAATCTGCGCCTCATCAGTACGGGCCTGTTTGTTGCTATGCAGCGTGCGAATGGCGTCCATCCGTCTGACCCCTTGCACCAATCCCAGGATATGCGGGTTGGTCAGCTCCAGAATTTTTTCTTCACTCCATTGCTGCTGTTCAATGAGCGGCAGCATTAGCGCCGTTTGCAGGGTGTCGTCATCCATGTGCAGATCATGCAGAATCTCCACCATTTCGCGCCCCACTAAGGGGCATTCAAAACGTTCCTGCCAGGCGCTCAGTTTCGCCGCAGTAGTATCAGACAGATGCAGTGACACCAACCACTGGGTAAAAGGAACGGTTTGTTTGTGCACCTTGCGAATGGAAACCATGATCTCAGTTATCAGCCATTAATTGTGAGTTACATCAGCCCTGAGCTTCGCAAAAAATGCCGATGCATGCCAGCCCTATGCCTTTGAAAAATGCGCCATCAGTTCGGTATGTGCGGTATTGGGGAACATATCCATCAGGCCAATTTTGTCAACTTGCCAGCCTTTATCTATGAGTACTGCTGCATCCCGGGCAAAGGTAGCGGGATTACAGGAAACATACAAAATCCCCTTGGGATTGAGTTTGTGTAGAACCGACATCAGCGCCTGCGCACCGGCACGGGCAGGATCAAGCAGTACTTTATCTATCTGCGACGGGAGTTTGGCCAATGCCGCTGTGTCGGATAAATCCAGGCACTGAAAATCAACCTGCAAGCCATTTTCGCTGGCATTTTTTGCGGCGCGCTTAACCATTGCCTCAATACCTTCCACACCGGTCACCTGAGCTCCGGCATGGGCCAGTGGCAAACTAAAGTTGCCCACCCCGCAAAACAAATCCAGTACCTGTTCACCCGGTGTGACTTGCAGCCAAGTCAGCGCCTGGCTGACCATGGCCTGATTCACCAAATTATTCACCTGAATAAAATCATTGGGGCCGATAGCCAAACTCAGTTCGGCAATGGGTGAATAATGGGCATCCTGGCTAGTACCGCTTACCAGTTCAAAGCGATTTGGCGCCGTTTCCAGCATTAGTCTGAGGCTATTGTCCTCAGCAAACTGGCGAAGTCTGGCCAGATCCTCACCAGGCAGCGCACGGGTAACACGCAAACACAATTGCACTTGGTCATCGGCATCCAGCACACTGATATGGCCTAACTGCTTGGTGCCTTTGAGCTGTTTAATCAGGCTAAGCAATGGCGGCAGTATGGCTTGCAGTGGCTCGCTCAAAATAGCGCACTGTTTTATCGATACCACCTGATCGCTGCCCTTGGCACGAAAGCCTACTTTCACTTCGGCTTTATTTTGCGCGTCAATGGCAAGCCTGGCTTTACGTCGGTAGCCCTGGGCTGGCCCTAGTAACGGTGCCTGCCAATTGAGCGTTTTTATGCCGGTCTGACGCTTGAGCAACTGGTCTACCGCCTGTTGCTTGTGAACAAGTAGTTCAGTCTGGCCAATATGCTGATTCTGACAGCCGCCACATTCACGGCTGTGCGGGCAAAAAGGCTCGATACGCTCAGCACTGGGCGATAACACCTTAACCGCCAGGCCTTGCCAGTAACGGGGTTTCTTGTCAGTGATACGCACTTCTAGCTGTTCACCGGGCAAGCCGCCTTCAACAAACACCACAGGCTGATGACTGCGGCAGACACCCAGGCCACCGTGTTCTAAATCATCAATGCTAAGGGTAAGCTTGGGTGCACCAATAGGGCTTGGTTTCTTGCCTTTGGGTGCTTTATAAATCTGAACCATAAGGTCGTTACTTCTCCAGGATCACAGTCGCCACCGCATAATGTTGCTCATCGGCAATACTCAGGTGGGTTGCACTCACCCCTTTTTCATCACAAAGCACCTGCAAATTGCCACTTAGCAGTAAAAATGGAGCGCCGCTGGCGTGGTGGCCAATCTCCATCTGCCTGAAGCTAATACCATTGCCAATTCCCGTGCCTATTGCTTTTACCATAGCTTCCTTGGCTGCAAAGCGTTTCGCTAAAAAACGTTCGGGATAATTATGCTGTTTATAGTCTTCCAGCTCAGAGTCGGTCAGTACGCGCTCAGCCAGGCGTTGAGATTTTGCCAGCGCATCACCAATACGCTTGATCTCGACAATATCGGTGCCCATTCCCACTATGGCCATTGGCAATCAGCCTCGCGCTTCCAGCATCAGGCGTTTCATATCTGCCACGGCTTTGTGCAGGCCATCAAACACCGCCCGGCCAACAATGGCATGCCCTATATTCAACTCAATCATTTCAGGAATGGCGGCAATAGGTTTGACGTTATGATAAGTCAGACCATGTCCGGCGTTGACCTTCAGTCCCAGACTGTGAGCATAACGGGCACCTTCGGCAATTTTTGCCAGTTCAATGTCACGCTCATGTTCATTGCGCGCTTCGGCGTACGCCCCTGTATGCAGTTCGATATAAGGAGCACCACTGGCTTTGGCTGCATCGATTTGCGCCTTGTCAGCATCAATAAACAGCGACACAAGAATTCCGTCAGCGGCTAAACGGCCACAGGCCAGCCGGATTTTTTCCAGGTTACCGGCCACATCCAGACCGCCTTCAGTGGTCAGCTCTTCACGCTTCTCAGGCACCAGGCAACAAAATTCAGGGCGAATGCGCGAGGCGATCATTAGCATCTCCTCGGTGACCGCCATCTCCAGGTTCATACGGGTTTGCAGTGTCTGACGCAAAATTTCCACATCGCGGTCAATAATGTGTCGCCTGTCTTCACGCAAATGAATGGTGATGCCGTCGGCGCCGGCCCGTTCAGCGATCTCTGCGGCATGCACAGGGTCCGGGTAGGCCGTACCTCTGGCATTTCTTAAGGTGGCAACATGGTCGATATTGACCCCTAGCAGAATCTCTTTCATTTTGGTCATAACTCCACTAATTAGTTTGGAAAAGCTCTCTGCTTTTCAACGGCTTATTCCCCAATAAGGGTTTAAGCATAATGCGGTTGATAAATTTTGCACTGCGCAGTGCTTCCGGCGTCCACTGGCCTTCACCAATTTGCATCAACCAGTCGCCACGAAAATCGTTCACCGTTGCTCGCTGCACGGCACTGAGCACAAAGCCTTGTTCGACATCAAGACAGTAATAAGTGTCGCTACGCAGGGGCTGTTCAGTTTGCGCATCAAAGCCAAAATCCAGTTGATATCCCAGCTCACTGAGCAACAAGAGTTCATATTCCCTAAGCAATGGCTCAAACGCCTCTTCGGCAAGCAGCGCTTGCAGACTCTGAACATAGGCATCAAACAAAGGTTCCACCGCCAACTCCAGTGGCAATAAACGCTGCAGCAACTCATTCAGGTACATGGCGCAAAACAACGCAGAGCCCTGCAGTTGCAGTGCACGCCCGGTACTCTCCACCTGTTTGAGGTTTTTTAATTCATGACGGCCAACCAAACTGATCTGCACGGGCACAAAAGGCTGTAACACACTGCGATTGGCATTTTTGCTGTTGCGCACCCCTTTGGCTACGAAGCTGATCCGTCCCATCTCTCGACTAAAAATGTCCACCAGAAAGCTGGTTTCCCGGTAGGGTCGTCGATGTAAAACGAAAGCTTCGAGGTTGTCGTAGGTCAAAGGTGAGTCCGCTGTTCAGAATAAGCGCATGATACCAGCAGTTAAGGGGAAAAGTCGTTCAGCTCTGACGGATCCGGACAATTTTCATATATTCAAATTCCATACCGGCCACCAGCTCAGTATCTGGATAATAGGTAATATTGATAAGTGCCCCTTGCAAGCTGCGGTAGCGTTTCTTACGCCTAAACTTAAAGGGCACATCCAGTCCTTCCAGCATCAGGGTGTTGACCAGCCAGTCATCTTCCTCTCGTTGCACATGAGAGCGCACTTTCATATCCACAGAGTGAGTCAGGTTAGGATGCCGTTCGAGCATTTGTGCCACGGCTTTCGCGGACTTTTTCATAAAGGCGCCAGTGCCTCCACCAAGAGTTGCAACGACACTTTACCGCGAAAGTGGTTGATATCTAGTTTGTACGCCAGTTGTACCTGCTTAATTTGCCTATTTGGCCAAACAGCGAGATCCACATTAAAGGCGATAGCATCCAAAAGCTGGCCGCCGGGATGTTTAACCATCATTTTCAGATGTTTCTCACCCACCAAGCGTTGATCCAGAAGCTCAAACTCACCGTCAAACAAAGGTTCTTCAAAACCTTGCCCCCAAGGGCCAGACTCTTTAAGTAGCTGGGCAAAATCAAGTGATACTTCTGTCGATGCCAACTGCCCATCAGACAACAGCTCGCCTTTTAATTGACGACCTTCCAGCCATTCGCCAGCCACCTGCACAAACACTTGCTCGAATGCACTGAGCTTGTCCACTGACAATGACAAACCAGCTGCCATGGCATGACCACCGAACTTGTCAATGATACCGGGATAGCGGCTGTTAATTTCCTCTAGCAGATCGCGAATATGCAAACCGGGAATGGAACGGGCAGAACCTTTGACAATGTTGTCATCCTGATGAGCAAAGGCGATTGTAGGGCGAAAATAACGCTCCTTAATGCGCCCAGCCAGAATACCAATAACACCCTGATGCCAATCAGCCTGATACAACACCAACCCGGCTGGCAGTGCTTGCTCATTGAAGCTCAGCATCTCAAGGGTCTTAAGGGCCTCGGATTGCATGCTGCTTTCGATTTCACGCCTCTCCCGGTTCAAGCTATCTAGCTCCACCGCCATGCGTCGGGCTTTGCCTTCTTCTTCTGCCAACAGACATTCAATGCCCATCGCCATATCGTCCAGACGCCCGGCAGCATTCAGTCTCGGGCCTAGTACAAAGCCTAAATCAGAAGCGACAATCTGGCCACATTCTCTATTAGCCACTTCCACCATAGCTCGGATACCAGGGCGGCAGCGGCCACTACGAATGCGCTGTAACCCTTGGTGAACCAAAATACGGTTGTTTTGATCTAGCTGAACCACATCGGCAACGGTACCTAGTGCCACTAAGTCCAATAGCTCAGCCAAATTAGGTACCGGCATTTGCTGCTGCTCAAACCAGCCAAGTTCCTGTAGATGCCGGCACAAGGCCAGCATCAAATAAAACGCAACGCCCACGCCCGCCAGGTTTTTTGAAGGAAACTCGCATCCTGCCAGATTAGGGTTCACTATGGCATCAGCAACGGGCAATTCAGCGCCAGGTAAGTGGTGATCGGTGATCAACAATTGCATACCGAGTTCCTGCGCGTGCGTGGCGCCCGCCAGGCAGGCAATACCGTTGTCTACTGTCAGCAGCAATTGTGCCCCTTGCTGATGGGCCACATCAACTATCTGCGGGCTTAAGCCATAGCCAAAGTCAAAGCGGTTTGGCACTAAATAATCAAGCTGCCTGGCTCCCATGCGTTTGAGGGCCAGCATGCACAGTGCCGTGCTGGTGGCACCATCAGCATCAAAGTCGCCGATAATCACCACCTTACGCCCTTGCATTAAGGCATCACCTAACACCTTGACGGCTTCGGGCATGCCTTTGAGGCGTTGATAATGAGCAAGATCTTTGGTGCTGCGCTGAAGTTGCTGCGCAGAATTAACACCGCGGCAGGCATAAATCTGCTGCAAACGTGGGTGAAGGCTATTGTCGTCGCCCAGCCAGGGCTGGGCTTGCCGGTATTGAATATTCAGAGTCATAGAATATAAAGGGCGCTTTCGCGCCCCTCATCAGGAATTGTGCTCGTCTAACACAGCTTTAAGTGATGTTGGAGGCTGGTAGCCGGGTATCAACGTGCCGTCTTCCAGGATAATAGCGGGCGTGCCGTTAATACCAATCTGCTGACCAAAATCATATTGTTCGCTAACCTTGCTGGTACAAGTTTTACTGGCGATATTTTTACCTGCTTTAGCCTCAGTCATGGCTTTTTTCGGATCATCGGCGCACCAAACAGACAACAAATCCTTATAACCTTCGCTATTTACGCCACCACGAGGAAATGCCAGATAACGCACGGTAATACCAAGATCATTGTACTCATCAATTTGCGAATGCAGTTTGCGACAATAGCCGCAAGTGGTATCAGTAAATACCGTTACCTTGTACTTTTCATCTTTGGCTTTGAACTCGACCATGGAATCACCAAATTTCTTCACCCCTGCAGCACGCACTACACCCAGCGTCATTTCGGTTTCATTTATCATCTCATTGTTCAGATTAAATACCCGACCATGCACTAAATATTTGCCATCCTGGCTGATATAAAACAGTCCTCGGCTGGTTAATGCCTGTAATAAACCAGGTACAGGAGATGGCTCAATGCTGCTCACTGCCAAGCCAAGATTGTCAACCAACTTGGCCTTTACCGCACTGTAATCTTCCTTGGCCTGAACACCAAACGCCAGGCTACCGAGTAAGGCCGAGGTCATGATCAGTTTTGCTATTCGCATCATAGAAATTCCAACGTCTAAAGGGATTGATACTTTAGACCCGTCCACTGGCCTAAAAGTTACATTGAGTGTAATTGTACCTGTTGAATAGACATGAGTCCAAGACGCAACGCGTTGGAACAGCCGCTTAGCAAGACCATCAACCTTGATTACAATAAGCGAAAATTGTGCAACAGCCCCTGACGCTTAAATCCCAATTTTTCATATAACCCCAAGCCCGCACTAGATGCTTGCAGCATCATATAACTTGCTTGCCATTGTCGTGCCATGGGGATCAATTGCTCCATCATCTGCCTGGCAACCCCCTGCCCTTGCGCAGCCTTAGCCACCCCTAACTGATGCAGTCCAACGACATTGCCGGTTTTGTACAAAACGGCGGTACCCACGGCTTGTGTTGCCTGCATCGCAAGTAACAAACGCACGTCACTATGGCCGCGTAGTGTTCGCATAACCTTGATGTCAATGTCATACCCAAATGCTTGCTGACATATCTGCCACCAGTCATTCAGCATCGCATCATCGCAAACATCAAGCAAAGTGATACTGGGCGAGTGGCTTGGGGAATGTTCCAACTTCAGATCCAGGTACATTTGCACCAGTTGGCCAGAGAGCGTCAGCCCATCAACATAGTCGGCGCAAACCTCGTTCGTTCCTTGCTCTGTCCATACCGGCACCACTGATTTGCAATGCCCGGTCTGCAAGACAGTCTGCAACTCAGTGCCAGTGGCCGATGCACCCAGACTGTCTGGCCATAATCGGTAGGGCCAGCTATTTGACTGCCACCATTGCTCTCCCTGCACCTCCACGGGGGTAGCCCCCATCAATTTCCATAGCGCGGATTGGTTTAAAACATTGGCTTTCCATAAGGCGGTCGTGCTCATCCGGCATTTCTCCAATTGATTAACAATATTCCACAGATCAGCGAGACAATCCCCAATACTTTTAAGCTATCTAGTGGTTTGACTGGCAAGCCAAACCAACCGTAATGACTGGCCAACATGGCCACCAGTAACTGACCGGTCAGGGCAAACGACATCATAGGTCCGACACCCATCTTGGGAATAAGGAAGTAGAACAACCCGACTCCCAGCGCGCTGAGTACGCCGCCAAACCAGAGGTGCAGAGGTACCGCCTGCCAGATTTCCATTTTGGGTAGATGCTGACTACTGACCAGCAAAACGGTAAAGGTCACCACCATACTGCTGGTAAAGGCAATCGCCGTGGCCCAGATAGAAGAACGCAGCAACACCCCCAACTGCGCATTCATACTGGCTTGCGTGGCAATCGCAGCACCGGCCAGCAATGCCAACATGCCTAGAAAGGTCATTGCCATTCCACCAACTCAGACAAAGGTACTCGGACCTTGGCTTTGTTGGCGGCCTGGTCGTCAGGATGCCGATAGCCTAATGCGCAAACAAAGGATGTAGTCTGCGCAAAACGCGCCAGTCCCAGCACCTCATCAAAACCCTGCCGTTCGATACCTGTCATCGGGCAAGTATCAATACGCAGCATTGCAGCGCTGGTCAGTAGCGTACCCAAAGCAATGTAGGCCTGTTCGTGCGCCCATTGAAGTTGGGCTTGGGCAGTCATGCCTCCTAGTGCAGATTTCATATGCTCGGCGTAGCCCTTATGTTGTTCAAGGGTCTCCTGACGAACGCTGCCAAGCTGCTGGAAGTAGTCATCCACTAGCTCAGTAACAGGCTTAGTTGACACGGTAAAAACCAACAAATGTGAGCAATCACTGACCTTATTCTGCCCATAGGAATGAGGTAGTAACTTGTCTCGCAGTGATTTGCTGCTGACGGCAAAAATCCGGTATGGCTGCAGACCATAAGCAGATGCACTGAGGCTGGTGGCCTCAAGTAACTGCTGTACCTGTGCATCTTCCAACTGCTGCTCAGAAAAACTACGTACGGCATAACGCCAATTCAGGGCATCCATCAACGACATCACATATCTCCCACAAGGTTGTATGGATGCAGCATACTCAGCAGGAAAATGTCACTCATTTACATAGGTTGATTTTTCTGTGTTTTTCTAATGCGACTTAGCTGGGTTGGAGTGATCCCCAAATGGGATGCAATCAGATACTGTGGCAACCTATCGGTAAGATGGCCGTATTCCGTTATAAAACGAGCATAGCGGGACGCTGCGTCCTCTTGCACCAGAGCGACTTCGCGGCTGTCCTTGGCTTTTAACCAGTTAGTTTCCAGATAGTGCACCTGGAACAACGCCAGATCATGATGTTCTTTAAGCAGTTGCCTGAAACCGGCAAAATTAATCTCCAGCAGACTGGTATCTTCCAATGCCTGCAAGGCAAAGGCAGATGGGCGAGACTCCAGCAAGGCCGTCATGCTGCCGGGGAAATTGCCTTCAGCAAAAAACATCTTGTTGTATTCTCGGCCTTCATTATCTTGCACATAAATGCGCATCAATCCCCGATACACAAAAGCAAAGCGGTCAGGCAACTCGCCTGCGATTAACCAAAGCTCACCTTTTCGCAAATGGCGCAGGCGGCAGATGCCCTGGATCGCTTGCCAGGTCTTATCACTAATAGGCGCATAGCTGAGCATGGCATGATGCATTGCAGCCAGCGCCATGCTTAGTTCCCGCTGTTGGAAAGGAAGCCCAGTGTTCATCAGGCTTTTGCAAAAACCGGCGCATCAAAATCTTGCGGCTCATCGGTATAAACACACACATTCCAATCCGCTGCCAGACCGGTTTCTGCCAAGCAGTAAGTGGCAAAGAACTCGGTAATCTCTTTACGCTGACAGTGCGCTTCAAAGCTGGCCATATCTGCCCAGATCTCGTTAAAGGCAATGGCAAAACTCTTTCCTTCAGCGAAAGGGCTGGCGATATGCCTCGTCACCACATATTGCAAGCAGCCGTCTTCGCGCAGGGTATTGGGCTCCAGCGATTGCAGCACCTGAAACAGCGCTTGCTCCTTGCCTGGTTTAGGTTGAAACTGCGCAATACAGTAGACTTTCTTAGACATGATACTTCCTCAAATATGCTGCTTTGCTCGCCTTAAAGTATGAGTGGTTCAAGGCTGCAGCAGCTGATACCGCCAACCTTCCCCCTGTCGGACGTAAAGCTCGCGCAAATGCAGACGTGACGTCTTAAAGGTTAGAAACTCTATCTTGGCGGGGTGAATACAATAACCGCCCCAGTTAGCCGGGCGGGGGATTATGGCATTTCCAAGCTCGCGAGTCAGGTGGTTAACCTGATCAAACATGCTCTGCTCATCGACCATTTCGGCACTTTGCTGTAACGCCAGGGTGCTAATTTGTGCATCACGACTACGACTCTGCCAGTAAGTGTTGGCAAGCTCATCCTCAACAAGCTGCGCTATACCATTAACCCGCACCTGATAGCCAAGGTGATCCCACCATATCGTCATCGCCGTATTGGGATTGTGTTGAATCGCCACGCTTTTGGGTGCGTCCAGATGAGTACAAAAAATAAATCCCCGCGATTCAACGGCCTTAAGGTCAACAAAACGTCCATCCGGCATGCCGTCTTTGTCCACAGTGGAAACACAGACCGCACTTTTTTGCTGCAGAGGGGAATCAGCCTGCGCCTGCTGCCACCATAAATTAAACTTCTGTATCGGATCCAGCATAAGAGCGTCTCTATTGTGCATCGGCGTAAATATCTGGCCGGTAAATTTCCATAAAGGTTTGTGGTTTATTCAGCGAGGTAAAGCCGTATTTTTGATACAAACCATGCGCATCAAAAGTCGCCAGGGTAAAACGTCTTACCCCCTGAATACTGGGATGTGCGGATACGGCTTCCATTAAGCGGCGTGAGATTCCCTGACCGCGGAATTCGGGCCAAACCACCACATCGACTAAATTAGCGAAAGTCGCCTGATCGGTAATAATGCGACAAAAGCCCACCTGCAGCTCATCAAGATAAGCACCGATGCAGACCGAGTGGTCAATGGACCTTTCTACTGTGGCTAAGGGTATTCCCTTGGCCCAGGTACTTTGTGTAGTCAGAAAATGGTGGATCCTGACAATATCCAGCTTGGACTTATCATCACTAACAACCAAGGTACCCATTAGCACTCCGGTGGATTTAAAAGGGCTCTGCGGGCATCTTACCCAGGCCTAGGCATTACACCAAAAAGCTTATGTAACAGCTTGTTATAAAAGCATAAAGCACCACTAACCGCGTGGGTGATGGTCTTCAATCAGGCTTTGCAGTCTTTCGGTCGCCACATGGGTATAGATTTGCGTGGTAGACAGATCTGAATGCCCTAACAGCATCTGTACTACCCGCAGATCCGCGCCATGATTTAACAGATGGGTGGCAAAAGCATGGCGCAGGGTATGCGGTGACAGACTTTGCAAGGCAATACCCGCTTGCGGGGCATAGTATTTAATCCTGTGCCAAAAAGTCTGACGGGTCATCTGCTGACCACGACTGGAAGGAAACAACACATCGGTTTGTTGTTTAAGCAGCAATGCCCTGCCCCGTTTTAGATAGGTTTGCAGCCACTCCAGGGCCACCTCGCCCATGGGCACCAAACGGTCTTTGTTACCTTTACCGGTAACCCGGATAACCCCCTGCACTGTGCTGACCTGGCCAAGCCTTAAACTCACCAGTTCACTGACTCGAAGGCCGGTGGCATATAACAGCTCTAACATAGCTTTGTCTCTGAGCTGCACAGGGTCGTCAACGTTGGGGGCGTCGAGCAAACGTTCTACCTGACGCTCCGACAAGGTTTTAGGCAAGGGTTTACCCAGTTTAGGATTTTGCAGAATCGCGACCGGATCATCATCCCGGTATTTTTCCCGCAACACATAAGCAAAGTAGGCACGCAGACTGGAGAGAAATCTGGCATTACTGCGCTCAGAGAGCTGCTGATCGTAACGGTACGCGAGAAACGCCTGAATATCTTCGCTTTGTACTTCTAGCAATTCGACAGACTGCCTGGATAAGAACTGGCAAAACTTGCTCAAGTCACTTCGATAAGCAGATAAGGTGTTGTCACTTAGCCCTTTTTCCAGCCACAAAGCATCTACAAATGCATCAATTTGCTGCTGGTTTTGTTCAGAAATCATCGGCTTATCGCTAATACTCAACACCATGCTATCCCGTTCAGAATGACGCCCCATATTAGCATTGCCTGCACTTGCCACGAAATCTGCTTGCCTGCACCTACCGAATCTGACCTAAAATGGTGCAAAACGACCTGGAGAAACCGATATGGCCGGTGAGCAACGTGACCTTACCTTAAGATTTCTTGCCGAACCTGCCGACGTGAACTTTGGTGGCAAAGTACACGGCGGCGCCGTAATGAAGTGGATAGACTTAGCCGCCTATGCCTGCGCAGCAGGTTGGAGCGGCAAATACTGTATCACCGCCTATGCAGGGGGGATCCGTTTTGTCCGACCTATTCTGGTGGGTAATCTGGTGGAAGTCCGGGCCAGGGTGATTTATACCGGACGCACTTCTATGCATCTGGCGCTGGACGTAATGGCTGGTGACCCTAAGCAAAGCGAACGCCATCTCACCACCCATTGCATTGTGATCATGGTCGCGGTGGATGAAGAAGGTAAACCCACTGCCGTGCCGGAATGGATACCGCAAACCGAAGAAGATAAGTTTCTCCGCGAGTCGGCCTTACGACTGGTGCAGATGCGAGAAAAAATCGGCGATGAAATGGCCGCACATATCAAACATCTTGGTTTATAAGCTCGTATCGCTCAGAGCCATGCAGCCCGAGCGGTTCTCTGGCACAATAGGCGCTATGTTTTTTTTGTGTGTTCGGCGATGACAGACAGCAGTTTAAAAATCGGTTTGTTTTACGGCTCCACGACCTGCTACACCGAAATGGCAGCGGAGAAAATACGCGCCGCCTTAGGTGAAGATCTGGTCGAGATGTATAACATCAAAGATGCGCCACTTAAGCATGCCGAGCAATTTGATATCCTGATTTTTGGCATATCCACTTGGGACTTTGGTGAGCTTCAGGAGGATTGGGAATCTCACTGGAGTGATATCCGCAACCTCAACCTACAAGGTAAGATTGTCGCGTTGTTTGGCCTGGGCGACCAAATGGGCTATGCAGACTGGTATCAGGACGCCCTGGGCATGTTACATGACGAGTTGTTAGTTTTGGATTGTCAGCTCATTGGTTACTGGCCTAACCAGGGTTACGAATTTGCCGCCTCCAAGGCCCTCACCCAAGACGGCAGCCATTTTGTCGGACTGGCGCTGGATGACGAAAACCAGTTTGATCAAACCGATACCCGCATCAGCCAGTGGGTTGATCAGTTACTGGATGAATTACAGCAACTTTAATTGGAATTTCCATGCATCAGGCTCCCATTTTAATCACCGGCGCGGCCCAACGTATCGGCTTGTATTGCGCAAAAGCCTTTCACAAGCAAGGCTATCCCGTCGTTATCAGCTATCGCCGCCATCGTCCCTTAGTCGACGAGTTGCAAGCCAGTGGTATTGATTGTATCCAGGCTGATTTTGCCGATGCCCAAGGGGTGCAACACTTTATCGAAACGATAAAACAGCGCTACAGCAGCCTGCGCGCCATTATTCATAATGCTTCAGACTGGCACTCGGATCAGGACGGTGAGTTAGCAGACGTATTCGACGCGATGATGGCCATTCATGCCAAGGCACCATTGTTAGTCAACCAGGCCCTGGCCCCGATGCTAAACAGCGACAGGGCCGACATAGTGCATATGACGGATTTTGTCGCCCAAACCGGTAGCGCCAAACATATGGCCTACGCCGCTTCCAAAGCCGCCTTGGAGAACCTGACCTTGTCGCTGGCGCGAAAATTGGCACCCAAGGTCAAAGTGAACGCCATCGCCCCAGCCCTGATTTGCTTTAACGACGGGGATGATGCAGCGTACCGGCAAAAAACCTTAGACAAGTCCTTGCTAGGGATAGAACCCGGCGAGCAAGAGGTGTTTAAAACCCTAGACTGGCTGCTGAAAAGTGACTACGTCACTGGCCGGATAATTCACCTGGATGGCGGCCGCCATTTAAACCTGCCCTGAGCCTATGGCCGAGTCCAGGCTGCATCGCCCATACTATCGTAACGGCCCAGACCATAGGGAAGGACGGGATATGGGCTTTGCCGACATAGTGCGAATATTTGGTTTTCGCACGGTCAGCATTGGCAAATGGGTGAGTAAGGCAGAGCAGCAACTGGCCGCCAACCTGTTTTTTGACGCCCTGTGCGATTTAATGAGCATCTTAGCGGTACCGGAACGGGTTATTTCCTTGAACGGTACCTTATCTTTGGCCTTTGGTACCGGTGGCAATAAGCACAGCAGTGCCCACTATGAGTCCACTAGTCGCACTCTGGCGCTGGCCAAAAATGCTGGCGGCGGGGCACTCGCCCATGAATGGTTTCATGCTTTTGATCATTATATCTGCCAGAAGCTGTTTACAGACGCCGCGCGCAGCAGTTTTGCCTCTGCATGCTGGTTGAACAATCAACAGACTGTAGAGCACCCACTAAATCAGCGCCTGAGTGAATATTTTCGCTTGCTGTTCCTGGATGGACATCAAGGCAGTGCATACCTAAAACGCGCGGTGGAAATAGACAAAAAACTACAGATTTTCTATTACGCCCAACCTCAGGAGCTGGCCGCGCGAGCCTTTGAAGCCATCATTCAGGATAGGCCGCTAAAAAATGCCTTTTTGGTTCAGGGCACCAAACAAAGCCAGGAAGCGGAGTTGGGCCTTTATCCCCCCTCCGCCATGCGCGCCGAACTTGGCAATCAGTTGCTCAGTTATTTTTACTTGCTAGGACAGGCACTAGACGCTCAATCCTGACAAGGGCCTCAGCCATTGTTAAATCTTTGTAAATCAAACTAAAAACACGTAGTGTTTACTGGTTGTGCAGTAAAAAGAATAACAACAGCAAGGAGTCAGCATGAATATCGTTACCCAACCAGAAATTTTGTTGTTGGGCGTGGAAGTCAGCACTACCGCTAAACAGTTACCATCCAACATCGCTAGCGCAAGGCAGTTTCTATCGTCCAATCTGGCAACGATAGCCCCTGACAATGAGCCTATTTGGGTTGACGCATTTCTTGAATATCAAGGTGATATTTCACGGTATTTGATCAGTTGTCAGATTACCGCACAGGTTCCTATCCCAGATGCGTTGCGGGCAGTTAGGATTCCGCCAGCCAGCTATCTTCATCATACCTATGAGAGTGGTATGGATAAGATGAAAAAAACCTTAGATGCCATGCATGATTGGGCGGCAGAAGAGCACATTCCACTTGCAGAGTTTACCCTGGACTTTAGTGAGCATAAGGATGAAGCTGAACCAGATCATGAGCTGTTTATCGCCCTGCAACCCGCACCACAGTGGCAGTGGATATAAATTGCTCAAGCTAATCAAGATGCTGCTATTGAAGGTGCCGCGGCACCTTCAAATTTAGCGCTTTTACAGCCACTTGAACCTTTGCTGGTGTGACACCAAAGAACTCACCATCGCCTTCAATGGGCAGATCAGGGGTGGGAATGATAAACTCTTGGTCTTGCCAATACTCCACAACGTCAGCTTGTAAATGACGGCCCTGAAATATCCGCCCCAAGTAGTAGAGTTTTTTCAGTAGATTGGCTTTCCCTACCCAGCAACAATCAAGTTTGCCATCATCAATTCGGGCGTGCGGCGCTATTTGCATGCCGCCACCAAAATAACGCCCGTTGGCAAAGGCAGCGATAAAGCAGTCCGCATGTTTCTCACGGCTACCATGCAAGTGTACTTGCTGCTCGCGATAACCCAATAACTGGCTCAGCGCTATTAGCAAGTATCGCCAGCGGCGGAAACGGCGGGGCTGCTTGTCATACAGACTCGCCACCACTGCACCATCGAAGCCAATCCCCAGCACATTGGCAAAGAATCTGTCATTGCATAAGCCCAGATCAACCAACTGAGTATGCTCCCCTAAAGCTACCTCAATAGGATCATCATTTTTACCGAACAAATTACGGGCAAAGTCGTTGCCACTGCCACAAGGAATTAGCGCGAGTCGGACCGGGCTATGCGCCAGCACATTCACTACCAAGTTAAAGGTGCCATCTCCACCAATCACTACCCAATCACTAAACTGTGTTTTACATTCCTGTAGGTGACGCATATTGGCTTGTTCGTTGGCCGTGGTATGCCACACTTCATATAGTTCCGCCTTACGGGTCAAGGCACAGCACAGTCGTTGCAGATAATGACTTGCCTGGTTGCTGGCTAGCGGATTAATTACGATAAGAAAACGGCGCGAACTGGGGGATGGCATGCAAATAACTATATCAACAGCAAAACCACCAGTTTGCGCTGTTTAGGCAATGAGTCAATAGCCAGCGTTTCCCCTCTCTAAATCTTGCTGATCGATACACCACCGTCAACCAACATAGCGCTGCCGGTGACAAAGCTGGACATATCAGATGCCAAGTATAGCGCTGCCTGGGCTATTTCCTCTGGCTTCGCCATACGTTTAAGTGCATGCATTCCGGCAACAAAATCCAAGGATTCAGGGGTGTCGGCAAATTCCTGGGCTGCGGGGGTATCCGTGCCGCCTGGCAACAATGCATTCACGCGGATATTGTGACTACCTTGCTCGCAAGCCAATACCTGGGTAAAGCCAATCAAACCAGCTTTGCTGGCAGCGTATGCCGCTAGCCCAGGCATTCCTGCTGTATAGCCAACAAAGGTCGAGGTAAATATTAGTGACCCTCCTCCTCGTTTCTGCAACGCAGGAATCTGACAGCGCGCCGCCAAAAATGCACTGGTGAGGTTAATGTCAATTACTCGCTGCCAGTTCTCTATTGACATGGTTTCTGCAGCTTGAATATCCCCGAGAATCGCCGCATTGTTAAATGCACCGTCCAACCCACCAAACTTATCATCGGCTGCAGCATCCAAGGCTTCTGCAACTTCCTTCTCGCTGATATCACCTGCAACATACTCAGCAGCACCACCTGCCCGGTTAATTTCATCCTTCAGCGCCGCAAGCATCACTGCTCTTCGGGCTCCCAGCACCAGGTTGGCACCATGCTGTGCAAACAGTAAAGCCGCCGCCCGGCCAATCCCAGAGCTGGCCCCTGCAACAATAAAGGTTTTATCTTTCAACAACTGCATTCCTGACTCCTCAGTGGTTAAACATGGTTTCAGGCACAGAGAGTAGGTACTTCAGTTACTGGCTTCGATCCGCTTCTTGCGGCCTTCTCACAAAACACAAAAATGCACTAACTTGCATAAAAAAGCACAATAATGCATTATGCCGCACCAGGAATTCACCAAGGCAATACAAAGCCCCCTATGTCTATTCATCTTGATCTGAATAATCCAGATACACGTCAGGCGCTGCTAACCGAAAAGTTACAGCAAGGACAGCTGGTGGCCAAAGCTCTGGCAGAAGAACTTGGTGTGTCACTGGACACCATACGCCGCGATTTGATGGCATTGGAAAGCGCTGGTTTGCTGAGAAGAGTAAAAGGCGGTGCGCTACCGGTAAATCTTCCTGTTATGCCTTTGCGCAGACGCATAAACCAGCCAGAGAGCTGGTTACAAAGGCTTCCGGCGGTGATGAAACGCATAGTCCATAAAACGGACACCTTATTTCTGGACGGCGGCGTGTCGGTATTACATTTTGCCAAAGCCTTACCTGCGGGTTTCTCTGGCCTGGCCATCACCCCCTCTCCTTATGTCGCCATCGAGCTGCAGAGCAAAAATATCGATACATTATTGATTGGCGGAAAACTGCAGGGACAGGGTGGTATTGCCTGTGGCGCTGACACAGTCGCGCAATTACAAGCCTGTGCCGCTGACCTGTGTATCTTAGGCACCTGCGGGTTGGACACCACCTTTGGTCTGTCGGCCGATGATTCAGCGGAAGCCAGTGTTAAGCGCCAAATGGCCATCAATGCCAATAAAGTGATTGCGCTAGCCGGGGCCGAAAAACTGCACCGCCGGGCCAGACATAAAGTATTAAGCTGTGAAGAACTAGACCTGCTGCTTACCGATGCAGATCAACAACACTCCATGGCTTTTTACGCAAAAGGCGTGGAGATTGTTCATGTCTGATTGGCGCTCCCCAAAACTTGCAGTGTCCATGGTGTTTTTGTTTAACGGTGCACTATTTGGCACTTGGGCATCCAGGATCCCCTCAATTAAACAAGGTTTGCAACTGTCCGCCAGTGAACTAGGCATGTTACTACTGCTACTTGCGGTGGGGGCGATTCTGGCGTTTCCTCTTGCAGGCAGTGCGTCTGACCGCTTGGGCGCAGCGAAACTCAGCAAAGCCCTTGCCTTACTGGTGTGCCCAGCCTTGATTGTGGTTGGCATCGCCGACAATGTTATCTGGTTAGCCGTCGCGCTATTTGTGTTTGGCGCCGTACACGGAGCGTTAGATATCGCCATGAACAGTTGGGCCAGCGAAGTGGAGAAATCACTGGGGCGCTCCACTATGTCGTTCTTCCACGCCATGTTTAGTGTTGGGGCCGGTCTGGGCGCAGGCTTAGGTTCCATTTCAGCCTGGTTGGCGCTGCACTACAGTGTGTTTTTTATCCTTGCCACACTAATACTTCTGCCCCTTCTTTGGCTATGCTGGATCCCTTGGCAGTTTAACAGCCTGGATACCCACAGTCACAAAAGCAGTTTTCAGTTACCCCGTGGCAGTCTGTTGGTGATTGCTCTGGTCGCGTTATGTTGCGCCATAGGCGAAGGCGCTATGGCAGATTGGAGCGCGGTTTATCTTAGTGATGTATTGAATAGTGATCATGGCCAGGCGGCTTTAGGCTACGCATTGTTTTCCGTTGCGATGGTGACCACCAGACTGATGGGCGACAGACTGGTAAATAAGATTGGCGCAACTAATACGGTCAGGTTTTGTGGTGTTACTGCCTTGCTGGGTAGCTTACTGTTGGTTGCCTCTCAGTCACTGTATCAAGCTTATGCAGGTCTTCTGCTGCTGGGAGTTGGCTATTCCATTGTCATGCCATTGGTATACAGCAATGCAGCGAACAATACACAGATGAAAGCCGGTGCCGGGCTGGCCAGCGTCGCGACATTTGGCTACGGAGGTATTCTGCTTGGCCCACCGCTGATTGGCTTTGTCGCTGAATGGATAGGGTTGCGCCAAACTTTTGGGCTGTTTGCCCTGCTTGCTGCTGTCATTTTGGCTGGTGCCTGGGCATTCAACCAAGACAATGCACTGGTGTGTAAAAACCAAGCCGAAAGTTAATCGGCCTTTTAGCTGGCAATCGACCAACCAACTGTACTTGTACACTCAAAGTTTAATGGTGTTAGCTACCAACGGCGTTTGGACGGGTCGCGGTTTTCCTTTTCAAACTCTGTTTGTACTTCGATATTTTCCGGCTCACAGTGAGATCCGACTGAAGATTCGACTGACCCGCCATCCTCCAAGCGGATAGTGGCTTGGTATTGTTCCTCCAAGTTGCCATTGCAAGGATGTACATCCATGCCCATCTGCTGCATCCGCTCCCACTCGGTTTGGCTAACACAAGCACTTAAAATAACCATGCAGGCGAGGGCAAAAAGGGCTTTCATTTGATTAATTCCACATAACAACAATGATGCATCTTCAGTTATTTATCGCATTACTTCAACGACTGGCAGGAAATTGTTACAACATATCAATTAATTCCGACATAATCGCGCCTTTGGCTGACGCCAAATTATTCTAACAAGAGTCCCTATGGAGAACGATATGCGCAAGACTCTGATTGCTTCAGCAATCGGTGCCAGTCTGTTGGTTACCGCCTGCTCACAGCCGCCTAAAACAGAACAAAGCAACACTGCCGAAACAGTCAAAACCAGCCAGGTTGCTATTGCAAACCCGTTGCTGACAGCCAGCACTTTGCAATATCAGGCACCAGACTTTAGCCAAATCAAAGATGAACACTTTGCCCCCGCTTTTGAACAAGGCATGGCAGAGCATATGGCGGATATTCAAGCCATCATCGACAATCAAGAGCCGGCCAGTTTTGAAAACACTATCGTTGCTATGGAAAAAGCCGGGTCTCTGCTGACCCGCGTATCACGGGTTTTCTTTAACCTGACTGGCACCGACAGCAATGAAGCACGTCGCGCCTTACAAAGCGAATTGGCCCCCAAACTTGCCGCCCACTCAGATAACATTAATCTGAATGCGGACTTATTTGCCCGCGTTGAAGCGGTATATAACCAACGCGAACAGTTAAAGCTGGATCCCGAGTCTGATCGTCTGCTTGAGGTTTACTACAAGCGTTTTGTCAAAGCCGGCGCCAAGCTGTCTGAAGAGCAGAAGACCGCCATCCGCGCGCTAAATGAAGAGCACTCCAAGCTGACTACACAATTCAGCCAAAACCTGCTGAAGCTGAGCAAAGCCATCGCTGTGGTGGTGGACGACAAAGCACAACTGGATGGTTTGTCTGAGAGTCAGTTGAAAGCCGCTGCCAAAGCTGCTGAGGATGCTGGCCAACCAGGTAAGTATCTGCTGAGTATTACTAATACCACTCGCCAGCCAATCCTGGCCTCCCTAAACAACCGTGAATTGCGTCAACGTGTTTGGGAAGCTTCTGCTTATCGTGGCACCTCAGGCGAACTGGACAACCGTCCGTTGGTTTCGCGCCTGACTCAAATCCGCGCAGAAAAGGCCGCTTTGCTGGGTTACAACAACTGGGCAGAGTACCAGTTGCAGAACACCATGGCAGAAAAGCCTGAGAACGTATTTAACATGCTTAACTCCATGGTGCCAGCCGTTGTGGCTAACACCCAGGCCGAGCAAGCTGATATTCAGGCCATGATTAAACGTGAAGGCGGTGACTTCGACGTTCAGCCCTGGGACTGGGCTTACTATGCAGAAAAAGTGCGCCAGGAGAAATATGACCTGAATGAGAGCGAAGTACGTAACTACTTTGAATTCAATCGTGTACTGCATGACGGTCTGTTCTATACCATGAACCGTTTGTACGGTGTGCGCTTTGAGCCGCGCCCGGATCTGCCGGTCTATCACCCTGATGTGCAGGCATTTGAACTGTTTGACCATGGCGGTAAGAGCCTGGCAATTTTCTATGCCGATTACTTTGCCCGTGATGGCAAGCGCGGTGGTGCCTGGATGAACTCCTTTGTTGGTCAATCTGGTTTGCTTGAACAGAAGCCGGTTGTAGTCAACGTAATGAACATTCCAAAAGGCCCTGAAGGTGAGCCGACCTTGGTCAGTTTTGACCATGTGACCACTATGTTCCACGAATTGGGTCATGGTATTCACGGCATGTTCTCCAAGGTGAAGTACCCTTCACTTGCGGGTACCGCCGTATCACGCGACTTTGTTGAGTTCCCTTCAACCTTTGAAGAAGACTGGGCGGCGCTGCCAGAAGTGCTGGCAAACTATGCCCGTCACTACAAGACCGATGAGCAAATCCCAGCAGAGCTGCTGGAGAAAGTCATGAAGGCGAAGAACTTCAACATGGGCTTCGACACACTGGAATATATGTCAGCAGCCCTGCTGGATATGGAATGGCACTCGCTGCCAGCGGACACACCGCTGCAGGATGTAGAAAGCTTTGAAGCCAAAGCGCTGGAAAAGCATGGTGTCAACCTGCCAGCCGTTCCACCTCGTTATAAGTCAACCTACTTCTCTCACTCTATTGGCGGGGGTTATTCTGCCGGCTACTACGCTTACATGTGGAGTGAAATCCTGGCAGCTGACGCCTTCGCTTACTTGCGCGAGCGTGGCGGTCTGACCCGTGAAAACGGCGAGTTGTATCGCAAGAACATCCTGGAAGTGGGTAACTCTCGCCCACCGATGGAATCTTACATTCAATTCCGTGGTCAGGAGCCAACTACTGATGCGTTGTTGATTCGCCGTGGTCTGAAGCCACAAATCGACTAAGTGGATGTATTCCCGGCATCATCTGATGCCGGGACAAACATAAAAAAACCGCCTTCCGGCGGTTTTTTATGTTCAGGATGAACGGTATGCCGTGAGTTCATGGATGAACAGGAACGGCGATGTTCAGGATGAACGGTATCAGAAGAAGCTGTATACCAGTGTCACTGAGGTTTGCGTATCCAATTCTTCCACATCATCAGCCACGTCTGTGTTGTGGTTGAGGATAACCGCCAATTTCATCGCCAGTGAGCCATTGATTTGCGCTGACAATGAGGTTTCTGATTTTGACTTGGTATTGTCGCTACCCACTTCCGTACTGAACAGTTGACGGAAGTTAGCGGTGTCAGAAATTTTCCACTTATAGTCGACGGCGCCACGCACAATCGCACCATTGGCACTTTCACCAGACTCTCGCTCAGCGAAGGAATAACCCGGACCAATGCTGTAGCTAAATGCAGAAACATCATTCTTCCACAATTGGTGCGCCCAACCACCTGCGACAGTAGCCTGATACTCAAAGCCGCTGAAACGGTCATCTTCGTATGAACCAAAGGCAAACACTCGATGTGCCGGATTTTCTAACTTGTAGTTGCCCTGGCCTGAAGCGAATATCTTCTGTGCTGTGGTTTGTGAGACCATTTCGTCGTCGATTTCTTTCTCGTCCTGCTTATAAAAGCCTTCCAGAATATAATCGTTGCTCCATGATTCCAGCTCCTGATGTGCATTCAGGCGCCCTTTAAAACTGGTTGAATCGGTATTTCCCGTGGTCGCCACGAAACCAATCTCGCCGTCCAGGCTAAATGGTTTTTCAGCTTCTTCCGGTACACTAACGTCAGCTGCAAACAGATTATCCAATGCATCAGCCTGCGCAGTGGAAGCAAAAAACAGGGCGGCAAATAATGCCAGAGTGGATTGTTTTTTCATCGGGCGGGTCCTCAATAGCTCTCAGGCCGCAATTGTAACTAAATCAGACTAATTTGCTCGGTTTTTTTCGTATGTTTTTTGCTCGAATGATAAA
Organism: Bowmanella yangjiangensis; assembly: GCF_018531185.1. Classification (NCBI taxonomy): domain Bacteria; kingdom Pseudomonadati; phylum Pseudomonadota; class Gammaproteobacteria; order Alteromonadales; family Alteromonadaceae; genus Bowmanella; species Bowmanella yangjiangensis. The sequence continues at coordinate 295,770 of NZ_JAHDJU010000001.1, read as the reverse complement.
TTATTCCTGTATTTTCCAAGCACATAGAAAATTAGACGAACCGAAAGAAAAAACGGGGTGCAATTGCACCCCGTTTTTTAGTTCAATCTGCTTCAGGCTTTGGATGCCTGATAGATACTTTCAATGGCCATATCCAAAGCCTTATCAAATTCAGCGTCTGATTGCTTGGCAGACAAACCTTCCGTCAATGCACGGGAGAAACTGGCAATCATCCCCTGGTTGTGGCTTAGCTTGAGGTTAGCGTCATCACGGCTGTAACCACCGGACAAAGCAACCACCCTGATGACATTAGGATGCTCTATGCAATCACGATAGAAATTATCTTCGTTAGGCAGGGTCAGCTTCAACATGACTCTCTGGTCAACGCCAAGCTTATCCAACTCAGCCAACAAAGCTTGTTTAAGCAGTGTCTCAGCCTCGGTTTTCGCCGGGCAGTGAATATCCACTTCAGGTTCGATAATAGGTGTCAGGCCAGCGGCCAGAATCTGTTTACCAACTTCGAACTGCTGCGCCACTACTGCGCTAATTCCGGCTGCATTGGCCTGCTTAATCACAGAGCGCATCTTAGTACCAAACACGCCTTGAGCAACCGCTTTGGCCAACAATGCATCCAGACCCGGCATGGCTTTCATCAGCTGCACGCCGTTGACCTCATCTTCCAGACCTTTGTCAACCTTGAGGAAAGGGACCACTTGTTTCACATCCCACAAATAACGTGAAGAAGGCTTACCTTCAATCTCACGATCCAGGGTATTTTCAAACAAGATGGCGCCTAGCACCCGATCACCGCCAAAGGCGTTGCTTGTTACAATACGTGCACGCATCTGGTGTACCAGGTCAAACATCTGCTCATCACTGGACCAATCAGACTCACTCAGGCCGTAAAGCTTCAACGCTTTTGGCGTACTGCCGCCACTTTGATCCAGCGCGGCGATAAACCCATCCTGGGTTAGTACTTTGTTCAACATTTCTGTCTTGGCTTCGGCTGCCATCGGCAACGCTCCTTTTTGGTTTCGGCCCTAGGGCCAGGGTACAAAGATAATTATTCAATTATTGAGGGTTTAAACCCTTCTTGTTATTAAATTCTTAAGGCACAGTGACTTTACTGACACTGCGCATTCTGATCATCTATTCCGCGCGCTTTTCCAGCATGGCAACGGCTGGCAGCACTTTACCTTCCAGAAACTCCAAAAATGCGCCACCACCGGTCGAAATATAGGAGATCTTGTCAGCAATATCGTACTTATCTACCGCTGCCAGGGTGTCACCGCCACCGGCAATAGAGAAGGCGTTGCTGTTGGCAATGGCCATGGACAAGGCTTTGGTGCCACCACCAAACTGATCAAATTCGAAAACCCCAACAGGGCCGTTCCAAACAATAGTACCGGCTTTTTCAATCAGCTTAGCCAGAATCTCAGCCGTTTGTGGGCCGATATCAAAGATCATATCCTCTGCGCTAACATCACCCACTTGCTTATGAGTGGCTTCAGCAGTCTCAGAAAACACCTGACCAACAATCACATCCACTGGCACGGGAATGTCACCACCGCTGGCCTGCGCCTTTGCCAGCAGACGCTGCGCTTCAGGGATTAGATCAGCTTCGTACAGAGACTTTCCAACCGCATTACCGGTGGCAGCGATAAAGGTATTGGCGATACCACCACCAACAATCAGTTGATCGACTTTTTCTGACAAGGACTCTAACACCGTCAGTTTGGTAGACACTTTAGAGCCACCGACAATGGCCAGCAAAGGGCGGGCCGGGTTGTCCAGAGCTTTACCCAGCGCTTCCAATTCTGCCGCTAACAAAGGACCAGCACATGCGATAGGTGCATACAAACCAGCGCCATGGGTGGAAGCCTGCGCACGGTGAGCGGTACCAAAAGCATCCATTACATAAATGTCGCAAAGGGCTGCATATTGACGCGACAACTGCTCGTCATCTTTGCCTTCACCGGTATTAAAACGCACGTTCTCCAGCACCACCAGTTCACCGGCCTGCACATCCAAACCGTTCAGATAATCCTTGGCCAGGCGTACAGGGCAATCCAACACGGATTTGAGGTAATCCACCACGGGTGCCAGGGAATATTCATCTTCCACCACACCTTCGGTAGGACGCCCCAGGTGAGACATCACCATCACTTTGGCGCCAGCTTGTAATGCCATTTTCAGCGTAGGCAAAGACGCTTTAATACGTGCATCAGACGTCACTTTGCCGTCTTTTACTGGTACGTTCAGATCCTGGCGAATCAGCACTCGCTTACCGGCCAGATCCAGATCTGACATTTTCAAAACCTTCATGGCATATCTCCAAAGTTTTCAATGTTGCGCGACCGACAGCCTGTCTGTCGCAAAATTTGTTCTTAACGACAGCCTTCAGCCATCACCAGTGCGGTATCCAGCATACGGTTAGCAAAACCCCATTCGTTGTCGCACCAGACCAGGGTTTTTACTAACCGCTTGTGGCTGACCCGGGTTTGGGTACCGTCAACGATGGCCGAATGCGGATCGTGGTTAAAATCCACTGACACCAACGGCTCTTCGGTATATCCCAGAATACCCGCCAAACGGCCGTGCCTGGCTTGCATCAAGGCTTGATTCACTCTCTGGATATTGACGTCGGTATCCAGAGTGACGCTTAAATCCATAGCCGTCACATTGATAGTCGGCACGCGCACGGCAATAGCTTCAAAGCGGCCGGCAAACTTGGGCAGGATCCGCTCTATGCCTCTGGCCAACTTAGTATCAACCGGAATAATGGACTGGCTGGCAGCGCGGGTGCGACGCAGATCTGGATGATAAGCATCAATCACCTGCTGATCATGCATTGAGGCATGAATGGTAGTGATGGTGCCGCTGTCCACGCCAAACGCCTGATCCAGCGCCTGGATCACAGGCACTATACAGTTGGTCGTGCAGGAACCATTGGACACGATACGATGTTCAGGGGTCAGCAGGTCATCATTGATACCGAAAATTACTGTGGCATCCACATCGGCATCACCGCTACAAGGCTGGGAAAACAACACCTTGCCGGCACCTTGATCCAAATGGGCTTGGCCAGCCGCGCGGTCACCATAAACACCGGTACATTCCAGTACCAGATCCACCTCAAGCTGCGCCCAGGGAAGCTCGCTAATCTCGGTTTTATTTAACAGTTGAATACTGTCACCGGCGACATTTAAGCGATCACCCTCGAGGCTGACTGCAAAGGGAAAGCGGCCATGGGAGGTGTCATATTTCAGCAGATGCGCAATCCCCTCTGGCTTGGCCAGCTCGTTGATAGCGACGATCTGCACCTGGTCGTTACGACCGGTTTCATATAAGGCGCGCAATACATTACGACCTATACGTCCGAAACCATTGATAGCAATACGTAACATGCAAGACGACTCAGTAAATCCCGGCGGCACAATCCACTCAGGATTAAAAAAACAAAAGGGCTGGAGCGCCGAGTGGGTAAAGTATGAGCTCCAGCGGAGGTAGAAATTTCTTCAGGCAATCCAGGTCTTTTTACAGCTTTAGTGGTACTAAAGCTTAAAGAGCCTGGGGCAGATTGGGGAATTTCTACCCCGCCCTGCGGGAGCCGCCGGAAATCCGCTATTCCGGCGTTACGGCTGCTTGAAAGATTGTCGATATTCCTACGCAACCGTGCCTTGGCAAAGCGGATTTCTGCCAGGCTCTGGTGGTCATAATTTACCCATTCGGTGCTCTTAAGCGCCCGTATTGTACGTTTTTGTTTATTCGCCAAGCAAGGACAAGGCAGTGGCAACGACATTTTCCGTTGTAAAGCCGAAGTGCTTAAGCAGCACCCCACCCGGTGCAGACTCACCGAAGGTCGTCATGCCTACCACTTTGCCGCCAAGACCGACATACTTGTACCAGTAATCCACGTGCGCCGCTTCCACCGCAACACGACGAGTGACCGCAGCAGGCAGTACCGCTTCTTTATAAGCGCTGTCCTGACGCTCAAATACTGAGGTGCTGGGCAAAGATACCACTCGAACTTTATGCCCCTGCTCGCTCAGCTGCGTGGCGGCCGCCACGGTAATTTCTACTTCGGAGCCGGTAGCAATCAAAATGATATCCGGCTGGCCTGCGCAGTCCTTCAGTACATAACCACCACGTGCGATATTGGCCAGTTGTGCATCATCACGAACTTGGGCTGCCAGATTCTGACGGCTGAATACCAAGGAAGAAGGACCATCGGTGCGCTGCAATGCCAGCTTCCAGGCCACCGCGGTTTCGGCCGCATCACATGGGCGCCAGGTATCCATATTGGGGGTCAGACGCAGGTTAGCCACTTGCTCAACCGGCTGGTGCGTTGGACCATCTTCCCCCTGACCAATACTGTCATGGGTATAGACGAAAATATTTGGTACCTTCATCAGCGCCGACATACGCACGGCGTTACGGGCATATTCCATAAACATCAGGAAGGTCGCACCGTAAGTGCGGAATCCGCCATGCAAGCCAATACCGTTCATAATGGCGCTCATGCCAAACTCGCGCACACCGTAATAGATGTAGTTACCACTGGCATCCTCGGCAGTCAGCCCTTTGGAGCCAGACCACAAGGTCAGGTTGGAGCCGGCCAAATCCGCAGAGCCGCCGATCACTTCGGGCAACAAGGCCGCATAGGCTTCGATAGCATTTTGTGAGGCTTTACGGCTGGCAATATTCTCGGCTTTATCCTGACATTGACGAATAAAGGCATTGGCTTTGTCGGCAAAATCCGCCGGTAGCTCGCCAGCCAGGCGGCGCGTCAGTTCAGCAGCCAGCTCGGGATAGGCACTGGCATAGGCCTCAAACTGGGTGTTCCAATGTTGCTCAAGAGTAGCGCCTTTGGCCTTGGCATCCCAACCGGCATAAACCTCGGCTGGAATCTCAAAGGGTGCATGTGGCCACTGCAGGAATTCACGGGCTGCTGCGATTTCTTCATCACCTAGCGGCGCACCGTGACAGTCATGGCTACCCGATTTATTGGGAGAACCAAAACCGATAATGGTTTTTGTACAAATAAGGGTTGGCTTGTCGGTTTCGGCTTTAGCCGCTTCAATGGCTGCTTTCACCTGCTCAGCATCATGCCCGTCTACATTTTCGATGACATGCCAGCCGTAAGCACGGAAACGTCCAGGAGTATCGTCGGTAAACCAGCCTTCCACATGCCCGTCAATGGAAATGCCGTTGTCGTCCCAAAACGCGATAAGTTTGCCAAGACCCAGCGTTCCAGCCAATGAACAGGTCTCGTGCGATACCCCTTCCATTAAGCAGCCGTCACCCAGGAAGCAATAGGTGAAGTGGTCAATAATGTCATGACCTTCACGGTTGAACTGCGCTGCCAGGGCTTTTTCAGCAATGGCCATACCCACAGCATTACTAATCCCCTGCCCCAGTGGGCCTGTGGTGGTTTCTACCCCTGGGGCATAACCATATTCTGGGTGACCTGGGGTCTTAGAATGCAACTGACGGAAGTTCTTCAACTCTTCGATAGGCAATTCGTAGCCGCTTAAGTGCAACAGTGAATAAATCAGCATAGAGCCATGGCCGTTTGACAATACAAAGCGGTCACGGTTAGTCCAGTTAGGGTTAGCCGGGTTGTGATTAAGAAAATCGCACCAAAGCACCTGGGCAATATCGGCCATGCCCATAGGGGCTCCAGGGTGACCTGACTTGGCTTTTTGAACCGCGTCCATAGATAGGGCGCGAATGGCGTTGGCTAACTCACGACGAGTGGCTTGTGACTGGGGCATATTAACTCCTGCTGTGGGCCTGCACTAAGGCCCTGACGATTCTTGGCAAAAACGGGCACCTATTCTTACCCAGCCCAGCGGCAACTGCAATGGCGTTAGCAGATTACGCAATGCCAAAGGCGAATAAGGTATTAGGTCTGGTTTATTCCTGCCACTTGACTTATTGGGCCTGGCAAGCAAACTTAACAAACAGACATTTAGACGTCTAGATGTAAAAACTGGCTTTTTTTATCCTCTGGGGTAAAATGCGCGCCATTATGGCCGTTAACCTAGCGGTCGAAGTTGAATTTATGTTTGAGGAAGAATCATGGCAAAACATCTGTTTACCTCAGAATCTGTATCCGAAGGCCATCCGGATAAGATTGCCGACCAGATTTCTGATGCGGTACTGGATGCGATCCTGACTCAGGACCCTAAGGCACGCGTTGCCTGCGAAACTTACGTAAAAACTGGTATGGTGTTGGTGGGTGGCGAAATAACCACTTCTGCCTGGGTAGATATTGAAGAACTGACCCGTAAAACCGTGCGCGAAATTGGCTATGTTCATTCAGATATGGGCTTTGATGCCGACTCTTGTGCCATTCTCAACGCTATTGGTAAACAAAGCCCGGATATTAATCAGGGTGTAGATCGCTCTCGCCCCGAAGAACAAGGTGCCGGTGACCAAGGCCTGATGTTTGGCTATGCCACCAATGAAACTGATGTCTTGATGCCTGCCCCTATTTTTTACTCACACCTGCTGGTAAAACGCCAGGCCCAAGTGCGTAAAAATGGCACCCTGAGCTGGCTGCGTCCGGACGCCAAGAGCCAGGTGACCTTTGCCTATGAGAACGGCAAACCTGTGGGTATTGATGCTGTGGTACTGTCGACCCAGCACTGTGATTCCATCTCCACCGCGGATCTGCAAGAAGCAGTGATGGAAGAGATCATCAAACCCGTGCTGCCAGCCCAGTGGCTGAGCAGCCAAACCAAGTTCTTTATCAACCCAACCGGCCGCTTTGTTATTGGTGGTCCTATGGGTGATTGCGGCCTGACCGGCCGTAAGATTATTGTCGATACCTACGGCGGCATGGCTCGCCATGGTGGTGGTGCCTTCTCCGGTAAGGACCCATCCAAAGTTGACCGTTCTGCGGCTTACGCTGGTCGTTATGTGGCCAAGAACATAGTTGCCGCAGGCTTGGCAGACAAATGTGAAATTCAGGTGTCCTACGCCATTGGGGTGGCAGAGCCCACTTCAATCAGCATTGACACTTTCGGCACAGGTAAAGTTGACGAAGCCACATTGATTGCACTGGTGCGCGAACATTTTGATCTGCGCCCTTATGGTCTGATCAAGATGCTGGATCTGGAACGCCCTATCTACCAGGCAACGGCCGCTTACGGTCACTTTGGTCGTGAGGAATTCCCCTGGGAAGCCACAGATAAAGCCGAGGCATTACGTCAGGGCTAGTAAATATAGCTAATTAAGTAAAAGCCGGACTTTGTCCGGCTTTTTTCTTTATAAATTAAAATGATAAATGTTCGGCCTATTTAACTTTTTCATTGTCCGTTTTTTTTACAAAATAAGTATAAAAAAGCAAAAAAAATACATAACCATATGATTCATATCAATATTACAAAATGGCACAAAGAGTGCTAAGACATCCCAGTGAAAATAAATTACAAGCACTTTGAGGGAATTTTGATGACATTTCGTAATAAGTTGATTGCCACTGCATTTATTGCTTTAACCAGCCTGAATATCCAGGCGGCCCCTATTACTTTCTTTGGCGAAGATTTAGGCTTGGGCGAAAGCACTGCCCTAAATGTGTTCCCTAACGCAACCACCGCAGAGAGCAGCTTTTTAAGCTACCTGAGTGGTGTTGGAACCGAGGATTTTGAGTCATTTAGTAATGGCACTAGTGCGCCATTGGCTTTGGATTTTGATGTTGCAGGAACCGCAACTTTAGGTGGTGGAGGTTCGGTTCAATCAGCACCTGTTGGCTCAACTAATGGTTATGGACGTTACGGCACCAGTGGCACAAATTACTGGCAAGCAAGCAGTACTTCTTTCACCATTGGCTTCTCAGCGCCTATAGCTGCTTTTGGTTTTTATGGTATTGATATCGGTGATTTTAATGGCCAGGTTGTGATTAATGTCACCTACTCAGATACCACGACAGAATCCTTTAACATTGGTAATAGCATCAACACCAGTGGTGGTGGCGTACTGTTCTGGGGGCTGATTAACCAAACCAAAACATTTACCAATCTGAGTTTTAGCAATACCTCAGGAAATGATTCTTTCGCCTTTGATGATATGACTATCGGTTCCGTTGAGCAGATCCGCGATACCAATCCGATTCCGGTTCCTGCCAGCATTTTGTTATTTGCTTTAGGTTTGTCTTGTCTGGTAAACCGCCGTCGTAAACAAAGCTAATTGATACCTACAAGAGACTGGAATCGTCTCTGTCATTTTAACACGCCGGATTATTCCGGCGTTTTTATTCATACAAACGGATAAAACGCCTTCTGGGATGCTTAACTCATCAGGTGTTCCAATCCGTCGGCCAGGCGTATCACCCAGCGCTTTTGCCAGTCACTCGAAGACTTTGCCAATAACCTATCTTCATATTCAAACAGATACTTGCTGCACTGATAACTCAGATAAGGCCAGGGTTCAGACTCCCAGCGCCGCAACCAAGCTGACGCTTTACCTTTATAGGCCCAAGGCATAGTCACCAGTTCATCCTCGGGTTTTGCAATAAGTGCCGCCAGGGTTTTACCAAACAGCATACTGGCCCCCACACCTTCCCCACCATAACCACCGAGCAGTGCCATACCACTGTCGGGGTCAAACAGGGCATGAGGACGAAAATGCCGGGACAGCGCCAGTGACCCACCCCAGCCATGGCTGACTTGCAGGTTGGCCAACTGCGGAAAAAATTCACCCAGTAAGTGAACGCGCAGGTCAAACTCATCCCCGACGGGTGGCGATGCTAAGGTTCTTGGCGTGAAGGCAAAAGATGTACGCACCTTACCGCCAAACCGGTAGCCTCCACGCGCCCCAAACACCAGACGATCATCAGCAGTGCGCTGCCCATAAGTTATCAGCCGCGAAGCATCGGCAAAAGTTTGCTGAGAACTCAGACCTATATTCTCCCATTGCTGCTTTTGCAAAGGCTCTGTGGCTATCAGCAGGCTTTGTACTGTCAGGGTGGCATTGGCATCCAATCCCAACAGCCTTTGATAGGCTTCCAGCGCAGATACGATTATCGGCGCTTTGACACTTCCTCTATGAGTTTTAACCCGCCCTTTAGTCACCTGCATAACCGGGCTTTGTTCATACAGAGTAACGCCGCACCGCTCAACGGCCCTGGCCAGACCGCGCGCCAACTTAAGGGGATGCACCCGGGCACAGTGGGGGCTATAAAGCGCGGCTTGAATATTGGGTAAATTCAGCGCCTCCCGGGCTTCTGACGCTGATAACAGGCGAAGATCATATTCGTCGAATCCAACTGACTGATAGTGCTGATATTCTTGCTGCATACGCTGATGCTGCTGCGGATAACGGGCCGCTGCATATAGATTACCGCCATGATAAAAGTCGCATTGGACTTGCATATCGGCAAGCGTACTGGCGGCCTGATTAACAAGGCCTGTGACAATAGCTTTGGCCCGACTTCGACGTTCACCAGCTAGCATACTGAGATAGCCTACATCACCACCAAAGCCACCAATCAGCCAGCCACCATTTCGCCCCGATGCCCCAGCCCCAGCAACTGCTGCGTCCAGCACGACCACATGTAAATCCGGTTGATATTGTTTCAAAAACCAGGCTGTCCATAAGCCGGAATAACCGGCGCCAAGGATCACAACATCAGCTTCAATCTGATCATGTAGCGCCTGGCGCGGCAAGATGTCTTCGCCAAGCGTGCAATACCATAAGCTGTCGGTTAAGCCGTTAATGGGCTGAGCAGGCTGGTTCATGATGACTGCCTGACCAGCAAATATATGCCGCCACCTAACATCAGTCCGCCGGTTATGCGCTGCCAGACAAGCCCCAAACGTTTACCGCCGAGTCGCACTGCCAAGGAACTTCCCAGCCAGGCATACAGCAATTTAACCCCACCTACAGCAAATAAGGTTAGAAAGAGCAAACAGATAAAATCGACAGCAGTGAAAACCTGTATGTCCACCACGCTGGGGAACAAACTGGCGTAAAACACTATGGCTTTGACATCTGCCAGAGTTAACAGCAAGCCACTTAGGTAACTGCTCCCCCAGACAGTTTTGCCAACAGATGAAGGTTGTTCCATACGCGTCTGACGTAACAGTTGCCAACCTAACCAGATAAGGTAGCACGCTGCAATAAGGCGGATAAGCGTAAACAGCTCTCCCAACCAATGGGCAAGGGCCGACATACCAACAATTGCCAAACCGGCAAAGAGCAAATCCGCGCTAACTATGCCCAGTGCCACCATCATGCCCTGCCGCACACCATGACTGGCACTGCGACTAACAACTAACGCGACACTGGCGCTAGGCAAAGCAGCGAGTAACAGCATGCTGGAAAACAGTATCATCATTTGCGTCAAGGTCATCAGCTGTCCTTGTGATCACAAGCTATGGTGGAAATTGCCACGTGCCTGAGCAAAAATAGCTCCAAGTATTCCATCATCAAGAGAAAACGGATGAAACTCAAGCATATCACTCTGGCAATTTGTACCGCCGCTTTACTGGCTTCCTGCGCCAAATCTCCAACAGGTCGTAACCAGTTAAAGCTTTATTCGTCCAGCCAACTGTCGGAGATGGGTAGCCAGGCCTTTGACAGTATGAAAACCGAGCAGAAAGTCTCAGCCAAGCAGGTGGAGAACCGTTACGTAAAATGCGTGGCGGAGAACATAGTGCATCAGGTACCGGATGGGGTGTTTAACGGACAATGGGAAGTAGTGGTGTTTGAGGATGACCAGGTTAACGCCTTTGCCCTGCCAGGCGGTAAAATTGGTGTATACACCGGCCTGCTCAAAGTTGCGCAAAATCAGAATCAGCTGGCGGCGGTTATCGGCCATGAGGTTGGCCATGTGATTGCTGAACATGGTAACGAGCGCATGTCTAATAGCGCCATTATCGGCATGGGGATGGAAGCCACAAACCAGATTCTGCAGGCCAAGCAGGTTGGACAAAGCAATATGATAATGGCTGGGTTAGGTCTGGCCACTCAGGTAGGTATTCAACTGCCTTTTAGCCGCACCCATGAATCCGAAGCCGACCTTATCGGCTTGCAGTTGATGGCCAGAGCCGGTTTTGACCCCGCTGAATCAGTTAAACTATGGGAAAACATGGAAAAAGCCAGTGGTGGTGAACGCCAGCCAGAGTTGCTATCCACTCACCCGGCCCCACAAACCCGCATTCAGTTATTGAGCAAAAACCTGCCCGCTGCCAATAAAGATTTTCAGGCCAGTCCCAATAAGCCTAACTGCCGGTAAACAATGTCGTTAACGACTTCAGATAAAAAAAGCCGCATTAAATGCGGCTTTTCTGATTCCCGGAAAGGGGTGCAAAACAATTAGTCTTGCTTGTGTAAATGCACATCCATTTGTGGGAATGGAATGCCGATGTTTTCTTCGTCGAAACGCAGCTTAATAGCTTCGGTCAGATCAAATTTCACCGCCCAAAAGTCTGCTGATTTCACCCAGGGACGCACCACAAAGTTCACGCTGCTGTCAGCCAGCTCAGATACCGCAACTTGCGGAGCTGGATCTTTCAGAATACGTGGGTCGGCCGCCAACATATCGGTGAGAATCTGCTTAGCCTTGCGCAAATCGCTGCCATAGCTGATACCAACCACCATATCCACACGGCGGGTTTCCATGGCTGAGAAATTAGTAATATTGCCGCCGTAAATAGCGCCGTTGGGTACGATCACCATTTTGTTATCAGGGGTGTTGAAGGTACTGGTAAAAATACCGATGTTCTTTACAGAGCCTGCCGTACCACCGGCTTCAACATAATCACCCGCTTTGAATGGGCGGAACACTAAAAGCATCACACCGGCCGCAAAGTTAGCCAGTGAGTCTTTCATCGACAAACCGATGGCCAGGCCAGCTGCACCCAGCAAAGCAACCAATGAGGTTGTATCAACCCCTAACTGATCCAAAGATGCCACCACCACAAAGAGCATCAGGATCGCATTCAAGATGGACTTAACAAAACCCACCAGCATGCTGTCATACTTAGAACGCGCCATCACTTTGCCAAACAGGCTAATCAGGATGCCAACGACGATGCGACCGACGATAAAGATCAGTAGCGCTAGGGCAATATTAATTCCCCAAGGAATGACATAGGTATTGACCATTTCGGTCATTTTTTCGGGTTGAAACATGGATGCTCTCCATAAAAAGCGATTTGAACTTATTGTTGTCACGCCAAACTTCCAGGCGGTCCTACTTGTGTTTCAGTAACACGCGTCAGCTAGCATAGTGCATACACGAGCCAACAAGCCAACATTCTATCACGTTATGGTCGGGTTTCGCCCCATGTTGTTCAGGGTTTAAAACCTATCCTAAAGCCGCCCCAATGGCGCCCTCGGACCCGGATTGGCACAGATAAATCGTGCATAATTTCTCCGGTATCACGTTTGTAGGTTTGCAACAGCATTGCATCGGTGTTGGCACCGCATCGCCGACCGGTTCGATCATCAAATATTCGCTTAGTACGATTATTTAGCAGGTCCTTGGCATAGTCACCGCTAAGAGGCTGGCTGTAACGGCTATTGTGGGTAGGGAAATAACCGTTCACATCCACAGCCCCGGCGTACAAGGCATCTTTAATCCGAGCCAATATCGGCTCCTGAATAGACGGAAAATGTTGGTCAGTGAATTTATCGTAACTGGTGTGATACTTAACCGGATTTGTTCCAGAGATAGCCTGGTAGTTCTGGTCAAACACCTGGCTATCGGTAAGCGTCCCCTTGGCCAGAGCCTGCTCAAACAAATCGGCAATATCAGCAGCAGCCTGCTGCGCCTGGCGGAATACCGGCAAATAAAAGCTATCCTGCGCATATTCAGCCAGATCCCGAAAAATACTTTCGGTCTGTTCTGATAAATGGGTTGCCTGCTCAGCCACCGTCAGGCCATTGGCTTCGATGCTGGATAAAACCTGGCTGATACTGGCAATAGCGGCACGAATATCCTCGCTGCTGGAGGTTAGATTACCACTGGCATCGACCATTTGCTGGATGTTCGCAGACACACCAGCCACATCCTGACTGATCTGCTCAAATCCACCGCACAATTGCTGCAATTCATCTTTGACTTGGAATCCTGACTTCTCAATATCCTGCATCAATGCACTGGTTTGCTGGCTTTGCTTATGCACAGTGCCGAGCATACGGGCGATATCTTCCGTTGCTCCTGCGGTTTTACCTGCCAGTGCTCTGACTTCGTCAGCAACCACAGCAAAACCGCGGCCTTGCTCACCGGCTCTGGCCGCTTCAATAGCCGCATTCAACGCCAGTAAGTTAGTCTGCTCAGCGACCTGGTTTATTACATCGGTAATGCGCTGAATGTCATCCGCGCTTTCTCGCAACTGCTGCAGATGCAGCACCGCTTCGGAAATAGAAGCCACCAGTTGTTCAATACGAACGGCATTTTCACGCAACTTTTGATGCGCGTGTCGACTGGCTTCATCGGTCTGCTGATAAGTACTGCCAACCTGTTCCAGAGACTCATTTAACGCCAGGCTGACTCTATTTTGTTCATTTGTGGCTCTACCAATTTGCTGGCTGTCTTCAACACTTTTGCCCAGCTCTTTAATTAACCCATCGATGCAGAATGAGACATCCGCAGCACCTATGGCCATTCGGGATGTGGCGGCTATAACGCTGTCCACTTCTGGCAAACTAGCAGCTCGCTCTTTGTTGGCTTGCAATTGCGAATTCTTAGACGCGGATTTTCCAAACCAGAAAACACAGCAAAAGAAAATCACCGTAGTAGTAGCAATCACGATATAATCCTGAGCGCCAGTCATAAACAAAACACTCTGAACCACCACAAACAAAACGGTACAAATAAAGGCGCGGATGAAAGGCTGAGCCATGCTAATCTCCTGATTCCCTTATGCCTTTTTCGTGAGTATTGCCTTAAAAGTCAATGTCTCAAGGATGATTACCGACTAAAGTTTAATCGAAAATTGCTAATATTCTGCATATGGAATAGCAATCTATAGGTGGTGAAGTACAAATGGGTTGGTGTTTGACAAGCAGTCGTTCAGGTAGAAGATTTTGACCATTTTTGTTTCGCAATTCCTATTCTCCATACATCTCCAGCGTATTCTGCCCGCAGTAATACTGAGCATCTCAGCATTCCTATTCAGTGCAGCAGGTATTGCGGAAGAAGTAATGTCTCTGGAAATTCAGGGAGCTTCTGACAATCAGCAAAAGAACATTGTCGCTCACTTAGGTTCCCTACCCCAGGCACCTGCCCAGGTTAACCGATTCATCGCTAAGGCTCGCGAACGTTCTATCGCCGCCATGATTGCTCTGGGTTATAACAACGCTGAAATCACTACGAAAGTTGATCACGAAGCACAGCCAATTAAACTGATTGTTTCTGTTAAACCAGGTCCCGCTACCCACATCAGCCAGATGGATATTCAGGTAACTGGTGATGCCGTGAATGATGATAGCTTTCAACGCTTTATTGCCAGCCTACAGACTCATCAGGGCAGCATATTGAATCATGGTGAATATGAAAGCTGGAAAACAGAATTACAAAACTATGCACGCAGCAATGGTTACCTGGCCGGTACCTGGCTGCACCACGAAATACTGGTAGACAGCGCACGGCAACAAGCCGAAGTACACCTAGGCTACGATGCAGGTGTCCGCCATAAACTGGGGAAGATAACATTTCAGGGTTCGGATGTAGCGCCAGAGTTATTGGCCCGCTTATCCCCCTTGTCAGCGGGCGAGCACTATCAAAGTAGTCACTTAAGTAATCTGGAGTCCGCTCTGCGCCGCTCCGGGTATTTCGCCGATGTGCTAGTTACTCCTGATCTAAACGCCATTGATGAGCAGCAAGTACCGGTCACCGTCAACCTGCGTGATGCGCCAACACATAGCCTGAAAGTGGGGTTGGGGTATGTCACAGATACCGGCCCCAGAGCTCAATTTAACTGGCGTACCCCCAGAGTAAATCGCTGGGGGCACAGCCAGGAAACGACCCTTCGCTATTCAACAGTAAATCCATACGCCAACTTTCTTTATCAAATCCCAGGGGAAGATCCGCTTACCCAAACCTATCAGCTAATGCTGGGGCTGGAACAAAATGACTACGGTGATATCAGCAGTACACTGCGACATGCCGCGGTTATCAGCCAGTCCACCAAACACAAATGGGTATGGGCGGCGCAGACGCGTTGGCTGGAAGAAAAATGGAGTCTGGATGGATTGGACTTTCAGGCCGGTTACCTGCTGCCGGGACTCACCCTGTCACGTACCAAACGCCATGGTCCGATTCGCGACCCAGAAGAAGGCTTTATGCAAACTTACCAAATTGAGGCCACCGATAAGGCACTTGGTTCTGACGGCCGTTTACTGAGGATGACCGGGTTTTGGAAATGGCTGTCACGCTTCGGTGAGCATAGGTTTGTGATTAAAGGTCAGGCCGGTATTAATATTACCGGTCTGGACTCGGTAGAAGATCTGGCTCCATCCTTACGCTTTTTTGCCGGTGGCGATCAGAGCATCCGCGGATTTGATTACAACAGCCTGGGTCCCACCGCCGAAGTACAAACCAGTGAAGGCTTGCAAACCAAGGTAGTAGGCGGAAAGATGCTCGCCGTAGGTTCGGTCGAATACCAATATTACCTGACCCCAAATTGGCGCATGGCTATTTTTACCGATGCAGGAAATGCCTTTAACCGACACTATTTCAAGCCGGTGCAGTCCGTCGGCACAGGGATTCACTGGCTGTCTCCGGTAGGTGCAGTTAGATTTGAGCTGGCCTATGGTATCAGCGAGGAAGATCCACCCTGGCGGATACATATCAGCATGGGGGCCGAGCTGTAATGGCGTTTCATATCTCCTATAAACAGCTGCTTCGTCGTTTGCTGGTTGGTCTGGCAACCTTGCTTTGCATGGTGGCGGGCTTGGTTTATTGGCTGACTGGCACAGAATCCGGCACGGGTTGGTTGCTTAATCAGGCCAAAGCTCATGTCCCAGGACTAAAAAACGGCGCGCATCAGGGAAGCCTGTTGTATGGCTTACAGCTTTCGGATTTCAGTTATCAGCAACCCGGCTTACTCGTGTCCGCAGGCCGGATTGAGTTGGATATTTCTGCGCGAGCCCTGCTACTGCCACATATTGTTGTGCAGCAGCTAAATATCACCGATTTGTTTGTCGAGGTTGAACAGACAGACACTGCAGCCACCACACCATCTCCGTCACAGCCTCCTTCGGCCATTGCGCTACCGGATTGGCTGCCCACATCACGAATTCAACAGCTGCAGATTGAACACAGCCAGCTCAAGCTACCGGGCCTGGCCATTGCCTGGAATAACCTCAACCTGAATGCAGGATTGAAAGATAAGTTGTTCACCCTCAACAACTTGTATCTGAATGGCTTGCGACTGCAACTGAATGACAGTTCACAGCCCGCACAGCCAAGCACCGACTGGCCGCTAGCAGCGCTACCCGACTTGCCCGCTCCTATCAACATACGTCTGAATGACATTCAGTTGGAAGACGCACAAATAATCCAGGCCGGACAAAAGATACAAATCAACCATGCCATGCTGCAAATGCAATGGCTGGATACCAAGCTGGCGATTGACCGATTGGAGGTCCGCAGCCAACAACTTGGCACTGTGGATTTGCGCGGCAGCGCAGTGCTTAACAGACCTTACCAGGTAAATCTTGAGGCCAGTGTGCTACCGGCAGAAGACTTGTTACCCATGCCGCTTAGCACTAAGCCTATAGGTGTGAATGTATCTGGCTCGCTGGAAAAACTGCTGGTAGAGGTCAAAGAACCCGCTCTGACCGCCCTCAATCTGCACGCCGAGGCCGATGTTACCCAGTCTGAGCTACCCTTTTCTGCCGCCCTGGATGTTAATACCGCCCCCTTAGTGCCGCTGCTCGAGTTACCAGAACAAGCCGAGTTCCAGTCCGGAAAACTGACACTCATCGCCAGCGGCAATCTTCAGCAGCAACGCGCTGATCTTTCACTGATGTTCTCTGGTTTTGGCTTTGGCCAAACATCCGCGGCCCAGCTATCGCTGAAGGCCCAACATCAGCCAGGCCAAATAGAGTCGTTAAAGATAGATTTCATAGACCCGGTAAGTAGCTCAGCAGCAAGAGTAAATGGTGAACTGCAATACGGACAAAGCTGGCAGTGGCAGATACAAGGGCAATTGCACAATCTGCAACTTAACAGCCCGCTGTTGCCGGTAACTGGCGTGTTACAGGGCAGCCTGAATAACAGCGGAACATGGTCAAACCAAGGATGGCGCATACATATTGATGATACGCAGCTCGCGGGCAGCCTCAATGACACGCCACTGCGCTTATCCGCCATAGCGGATATCAGTCAACAGGAACAGCTACAGGTGAGTAATCTGGATCTGCGGCTGGAAGCCTTTAACAGTACCCTGAAGCTAACAGGTACTGCAGATCAACAGTGGCAACTGCAAGGCAAACTGTTCAGTGACAATCTGTCTGCCCTACCAATCAATGCCCAAGGGCAGATTGAAGCCGACTTTCGCGTCAGCGGCGAGCTAATGAAGCCGCTGGTGGAAATGAACGGCAAGGTAAAGCAACTGCATGTCGACAGCTTATCTGTGCAAGATATGGGCTTAGCTGCAAACTACCGCCCTATGCAGCAACACGCAGGCGACCTCTCGATCCAATTCCCCAATATCGTGCTAAGTAATGATCAGCATATTCATGGGCAGCTTAATTTAGGCGGTGACGCGCACTCACACCAACTGCAGTTAGAAATTGGCGGAGACATCAACGCCAACCTGCTGATGCAGGGGAGCGCCGATCTGGAACAGCAACATTGGTTTGGGAAAATTCTCGAAGCCGACAGCCGCATGTTCGGCGAGCACTGGCGCCTGTCAGCCCCTATCGAGTTAGACCTGACCGAAACAACCCAGACCCTGTCAGCCCATTGCTGGAATGGCAATTTCAGTCAGTTGTGTCTGCAACAGGGGCTGCAATTTCCTGGTAATCAGCCCATTGAGCTAAGCGCCGACGTTGACTACGGGCGCTGGAGCTCCGGCAAGCTCAACGGCCAGGAGTTGTCAGGCAATGCACACCTATCCGCCAGTTTGGCTTATCCCGAACAGGGCCCTATGCAATTGCATGTCACCTTAAATTCCAGTGCAGGTCATCTACTGCAGCAGTGGGAGGACGACATGTTACCCCTACTGGACTGGCAGGCAGGAACCTTTAAGTTGGACTCCCAAGACGACGGTAGCTTGCAACTTTCCGGTCAGCTACAGAGTAAAGCAGGGCAGGACTTACTGACGCTAAATGGTCAGTTAGGTAACAAAGCCGATGCCGATATTAGCGCCAACTTATATTTGGCACCTTTACCGCTGGAAGGCTTTGTTAACCTGGTACCACAACTGAGCAAGTTGACCGGGCTGCTGTCTGCAGACATACAAGTGCAAGGCAAACTAAATGCCCCACGTCTGCATGGCAAGATATCCCTTGAAGACACGGCATTAGTGGTGGCCAGTAGCCAAACCGCAGTAGACAAGCTGACCCTCAATGTCAGTTTCGCAGATACCCAAACCGAATTTGATGGTCAATTCGCCATGGGCTCAGGCCAAGCGAAACTGCAAGGTAGCAGCCACTGGGATGCCAGCCAGTCTGACTGGCAAAACGCCTTAACACTTCAAGCCAAACTGGAGGGGCAGGCTCTGCAACTACAAGCCCTGCCTGAACTGCAGGCCAGTATCAGCCCGCATTTGGATATCCGTTTTGAACAGGGTTTGCATCTACAAGGTAAAGTTAACGTGGATAATGGCCGCTTAACCTTGCAGGAACTGCCCGCATCAGCAGTAGCTGTGTCGCAGGATATGCGTCTGGTTAATCAACAAGATATCCAGCAAAGTGCACCACTTCCCATCAACCTGCAATTGGATGTTGAGTTGGTCGACCCCTTTGCGATCAGTGGTTTTGGCTTTAACGGCAAAATTGACGGCAGCCTGACTGCCCGGCAGAAATCGCCGGATCCCTTGGAGCTTTTTGGCGCCCTGACCTTTACCGAGGGGTTATACAAAGCCTATGGACAGAACCTGGAAGTTAAATCAGGACGGCTGCAGTTCCTTGGCCAGGCCAGCAACCCTACAGTGCAATTACAAGCTATTCGTCCATTGAAAGGTACGGGGGTTGAAGCCGGTATCGAGGTAAGTGGTCCGGTTAGTGGGTTGCAGGTCAGACTGTTCTCTAATCCAAGCATGGAGCAAAGTACGATCCTGTCGTACATCTTGCGCGGCAAGCCACCAGGAGCCGGTGGCGAGTCAGATGGTCGCTCTATGGCACTGCTGATGGCAGCGAACCAAGGCATAGGCATCACCGGTGCCAGTGGCCTGACGGACGCACTGAATAACATTCCATTAATCAGTGACATTACCCTGGATACCGAAACCGACGCGGCCAGCGGCGACAGTCTGGCCACGGTCAGCGGCTATATAGGGGAACGGATTTACCTGAAATATGGCGTAGGCATTCTCGAGCCAGTAACACAAATTACCGTGCGCTTTTATCTGATGAATCAGCTTTGGCTGGAAGCCGTGAGCAGTCTCGAGCGTTCGATGGATTTGTACTACAGCTTTGAGGTTAAGTGAGTCAATTCCCCTCTATTCTGGCTACATTCTCCTCATTGCAGAGAATGTAGCCCAAGCATGTTGCCTTCTGTGTCGAAAATCAGACTGATAAAGCCGTATTGGCCAATCGACATTTTGCTTCGCTGTACCTGGCCGCCAGCTTCCTTCACCCGCGACTCTTCCACCGCACAGTCCTGACAACTGAAATACACCAAGGTGCTATTTCCGCCGGAACTCATGCCTGGCATATAAACCAACGTTCCCCCAGCACCGTATTGCGTCATATCATTGGGAAACGCCCACATTTCAATGTCTGGCACGGGAAGCTTGTCTAATTTAATTGCCAGCACCTGTTCATAGAAGCGCCTGGCCCGCTGAATATCCTGCACATAGATCTCAAACCAACCGACCGGATTTACCATAAGCCTTTTATCTCTATCAAAGTGAAAACAAAGAGTATGCACCAGTGGCAGCAATCCGCCAGTCATGCGGGGCCAGCAGGTGCATACAAGCCCACTTTGGCTTAGACTTGCCAACCAGACGTTCTAACCCTATCGCAAAAGCACCATGCAAATTCCGAGAATTTACTGCCCCGGCCTTTTGGCTGTCGAACAAACCCTACAACTAGACAAAGACGCCGCCAACCATGTGGGAAACGTATTAAGACTGCGTGAAGGTCATCCTCTGGTGTTATTCAATGGCGACGGCAATGAGTATCCCGCCACCTTACATAAGGTTGAGAAGCGTGCCGTTTGGGTGCAGGTGGACGCAAAATTGCAAATGGGCTGCGAATCACCACTGCGCATCCACTTGGGCCAGGGGATCTCCAAAGGCGAGCGTATGGACTTTGTTCTACAAAAATCCGTAGAGCTGGGCGTGACGGAAATAACCCCACTGATCACTGAACGTTGCGTGGTGCGTCTGGACGAACAACGCTGGCAGAAGAAGCACCAGCAATGGCAGAAGATCATTCAAAGCGCCTGTGAACAATGTGGACGCAACGTCATTCCTACTCTGCATCCTGTTACTGCCCTGTCTCAATGGCTGCAGCAATCGACTAACGAGCTGCGCCTGACTCTCGACCCGAGAGCAGAAAAACGTATGGCCGATTTAACGCTTCCAACCCAAGGAGTACGACTACTCATAGGTCCTGAAGGGGGCTTTGCCGACCAGGAACTGTACCTGACCGAGCAAGGCGGATTTAAATCGGTTCTGCTCGGTCCGCGGGTACTACGCACCGAGACAGCAGCCTTAACGGCCATTGCCAATCTGCAAGGTCGTTTCGGTGATCTGTAAGCAATATTGAGCAGCCTGCGCAGCACGTCAGGAATCAAACAAAACAGTTGAGTGTTTAATGTCCAACAGGCATGCTTGGCACTCCAACCCGATGCCATCATCATGGAAAGGATGTATGCCAAGTTTAGCTTCAGTGCATAGTCAATTGGACAGCCAAGACCTAAGTGCCATTTGTCAGACCGCCGTCGAAACGGGCCGCAACAACGCCTTTAACCTTTGGGTGATGGGTGCGTCGCTGGATAAGGTGTTAAGCGCGTTGGTCAGCGCCATAGAATCAGCCAGTGAAGATTTGCGCTGTTCCATTATGCTGATGAATCCTGACGGCAAAAGTATGTCGTCTTTGGTTGGGCCTAGTATGCCCAGGGATTACATGCAGGCGGTTGACGGTATAGAAATTGGTCCAACGGTCGGCTCCTGTGGTGCAAGCGCTTATTTGCGAGAAGCTGTGGTGGTACCGGATATCCAGAACCATCCAAACTGGGCCCCCTACAAAACACTCTGTCATAAGGCCGGATTAAGGGCATGTTGGTCAAGCCCCATTTTTGCCTCCGATGGGCGAGTGCTGGGCACTTTTGGCATGTACTACTCGACAGTCAGGGAGCCGACTCCTCAGGATCTTGAACTCATACGTATTGAAGCCAGCATAGCCTCACTGATTATCGAGAAGATGCAGGCCTCTGAGCAACTAAGTCAGGCAAAGCGCGACCTTGAGCAACAAGTGCAAAAACGCACTCGTGAACTGACACAATCCAATAAGAAGCTGCGTTTGGCCTTGGCTCAGCGTTCTGAAGTTCAGCAACATCTGCTGGAGATAGAAAACCTCGCCTCACTTGGCAGCATGATGTCGAGCCTGACCCATGAGGTGAATACGCCAATAGGGGTAGCCGTTACCGCAGCCAGCCATTTACGCGGCCAATTGCACAAAACCAATCAGCTTTTTGAACAAAATAAACTGACTCGCTCAGCCCTGCGGGCCTTTTATGAAGAATCGGCTGAAGCCATGCAGATCATTGAGCGCAACTTGCAACGCAGTGCGGAGCTCGTCAGCACCTTTAAGCAGTTGTCCCTCGACCAGCATAATCAGGAGATTCGCAGCTTTAATTTGAGTAGCTACGTCGGTGAAATCCTATTGTCGTTAAAACCCAAGCTGAAATACCACAAATTGCAGTTTTGCCTGGATCTTGACCCCGACCTGGAGATAGACAGCTACCCGGGAGCCATTAGCCAAATTCTGGTCAACTTAATAATGAATACTGTCCAACATGCTTTTGAACAAGGCCAGCCCGGCCAAGTGCACCTGAACGTCAGGTTGCACAAAGGACAGCTTGAGTTGCAATTTAAGGATAATGGTAAAGGAATGAGTCGGGAAACCCTCAGCCATGTATTTGAGCCTTTTTTCACTTCGGCCAGACAAACCGGAGGCAGCGGACTAGGGCTGCACATCTGTAAGGATCTGGTGGAAAAAGTTTTAAAAGGAAAAATTGCATGCCAGTCTTCACCCGGTCAGGGAAGCCTGTTTAACATCAGCTTCCCCGTCTGACTGCGAAAATTCGGCGGACAGCCTTATTGTGGCAGGTTTAAATAAGCCCTGCTTCAATGGCCTTCAACACCGCCCGGGTACGATCTCTCACGCCTAACTTAGCCAACAGGCTGGACACCTGATTTTTAATCGTGCCCTCAGATTTAAACAACGCTTCGGCAATTTCACGGTTACTGCATCCACCTGCCATCAAACGCAGAATCTTACATTCAGCTTCCGTTAAAGGCTCCGGCGTTTCATAGCTTTCGAAGTTTTGCTGCAAGCCCTGTAATCCTTGCAGAATCTTCTCGGTAACGGCGGGCTGAATAAGGGTGTGCCCGGCATGTACCGTCTCAATCGCATCCACCAGTGTTTCCAGGGAGACATCCTTAAGCAGATAGCCTTTGGCGCCAGCCTGTACGGCGTCGAGCACCAGTTTATGGTCATCAAAAGTAGTCAGCATTATTACAGGTTGCGTGAGGCCGACCTTTTGCATCGCGCGCAGAGCATCTACCCCCGACATTCGTGGCATACGTATATCCATCAGGATCACGTCGGGTTGTTGCGCACTGACGGCCTGACAAACCTGGTCGCCGTCACTTGCCTCTCCCACAACCAGCAGATTGGCCGACAGCGATAACAAACTTTTGACCCCCTCCCTGACCAGGGTTTGATCGTCCACCAGTAAGACACGAATACTCATGAGGCTACCGGCAGACGGGCATGAGTGCACAAGCCTTGCTGATTAAACATAAACTCGACTTGTCCTCCTAAGGCTTCAATACGTTCTCGCATACCTTTTAAGCCGTTGCCAGGCTGCAAGTATTTCTGCTCTCCGCCGTTATCCTGCATAGTAAGCAGCAAGGCATTTTCGGTCTGAAACAGGTCTATCCGCATATGATTGGCTCTGGAATGACGCAAACTGTTGGTCAAACTCTCCTGCACACACATCAGCAATGCATGGGCCTGCTCCATATCGTCCAGCTCAACCTGACAATCTAAGGCGACTTTGAGTCTAGGTACCTCGCGGGTCAGTAACTCCAACGCACTTTTCAGGTGAATAGCAGATTTATCGCGGATCTCAGACACCGCTTCTCGAACATCACTCAGCAACAAGCTAGCAATGGCGTGGCATTGTTCTACCGATTGTTTCACTTCTCCTTCGGCTTTGCGTGATGCCACCTGCAAGTTAATCGACAAGGCAGTCAGATGATGGCCGAGCACATCATGAATATTGCGCGCAATACGAGTGCGCTCCGCTTGTTTGTTAGCTTCACTGAGCAATGCCTGAGTGGCCATAAGTTCTCGGTTCAATTGATTAGCGGCTTCCTTGGCTTTTTTTTCCTTTAAGGACACATTGACCATGACCAGGGCGAAAACATTAAAGGTCCAGAACAACAACGAGCTAAGGGCTGACATGTCATCATGCCAATAAAACTCGCCAACGAAATAAGGTACAGATGACCACAATGGGGAGAGAAAAACAGCCGACCTGAATGAGATGAAATAAGGCAACAGTGCCGACCACATCACCATCAAGATCGCGTTGTACATATAAGGAGTAGTGAAGTAGATGGCGACGACCAGTACAAACAGCAGGCTGATAAGCGTCAGTCTGACGGCCCTGTCACGCGGATAAGATTCGTCCCGGGTGGCCAGCATAAACAGCAATACAAAGCCCAGATATAAGCTGGCCAGCGTCACTACACGCCAATGCATCCAGCCCAAGCTTTGCTGCATAAAGTATAAAGACGACACTGCCACCATAGCCCAACTAATCAAGGCACTGGCAGTTTCCACACTCAGACGGTACGGCCCCAGGTTAAACATATTTAATTCTCCGTGTTGAACACAACATACCTGTCGGCCAAACGCACGCCAATAGCCCATAAGTCACTTTTTAACTCATGACCTTCGACACTAATGAAATTGCAAAGCATTGGCTAGACTGCTCGGGTCAATTGGAGGAGTGTTCATGAACTTAATTTATGCCCTGTTGTTAATGCTGCATATCACAGTAGGCAGTGCCGCCTTGCTACTTTTTTGGCTCCCAGCTCTCACTCCTAAAGGCAGCCTGGACCATATCAAGTTTGGCCGATATTACGCCAATACCATGTATATGGTGGCTGGCAGCGGCATGCTGATTTGCTTACTGGTGCTGGTGGCACCACTCACTGTCCACGGTGACCTTTCAAATACAGCCAACCAGGCGCAGATGGCACTGAATATTCGCTTGTTTGCCTTTTTCCTCATGTATATAAGCTGGCTTACACTCACCAGTGTTCGTCATGGCATATTGGTGCTTAGAGTAAAACAAGCCCGCCACTTGCTGCGCCATCCAACGCATCTTGGCTTGCTGCTGGTATTGATCACAGGTGGTCTAGCCTTACTGGGCCTAGGCCTGTGGTTCAACAAAGTTTTACATCTTATCTTCGGCATTCTGGGCACCATAATAGGCGGCCAGATGTTGGTTTATTGTCTGCGTCGACATATTGCTCCACGCCAATGGTGGATCGAACATCTGGGCGCTATGATTGGCTCGGGTATAGCTGCCTATACTGCCTTTATCACCTTTGGTGCCAGGCAAATCCTGGCCGGGGCGGGTTACTGGCAGTTGGTATTCTGGGTTGCCCCTGGTGTGATTGGCGCACTGGTTATCGCCCGACTATCACGAAAATACCATTTACAATTTCAAGGGAAATGAATATGAAAAGACCTCTGGCTATGGCATTGCTGCTAAGTAGTGCCTCTGTATACGCTGATTTGCAACAAGCCATCTTAGCCTTTGAGCAGGGTGAGGACAAACAGGCCCAAAGTCTGTTTGAAGCCGCGTCCGAGCAAGCTGAAGCTAAAATTTACCTGAGCCGCATTTGGCTGGCCCAAGACGCGGATAAAGCCGAAGATTGGATTGAGCAAGCCGTCGCGCAAGCACCACAAAATGCCGAAGCACACTTCACCCGAGGTGTCGTTATGGGGCAACAAGCGGGAAACAGTGTATTTTCAGCGTTAAGCTATGCCAAGAAGTCCCTGCAAAGCTTCAATCGTGCCGTAGAGCTTGCCCCTGACAATAGCGAATATCGACAGGGTCTGATGAGCTTTTATCTGCAAGCTCCGGGTATTGCCGGCGGCGACACGGAACTAGCGCTGGCTCAAGTCAAGGAATTAGAAAGCCGTGACCAACGGGCTGGTATGCTCGCCCGGCTGAACTATCTGAGTGCCGGTGACAACCAACAGGACTATCAACAGCTTCTTGAAAGCGCCAAACACAGCATGCCTGGGATCCCTGATTTTTACTTCCAGGCCGCGATGCAACTTGTCCAAGACGAAAAGTACGACCTGGCCATTGCCGAGTTTAAGCAAGCTATTAGCCAACCCGCTTCAGATCAGGAAAGCCTGAACAGTCGTTATACGGCCATGTACCAATTAGGTCGGGCCAGTGTGAAGGGTGAAGTGCACATTGACGAAGGTATTCAAGCGTTAGAGAATTTTCTTGAACACGCCCCCAAAAATCGAAAACTACCCAGCCGCCAGTGGGCGGCCTTTCGACTGGCGAATCTGCAGCAGTTAAAGGGACTTAAAGAACAAGCCAAGCAAGGTTATCTGGCCTTGCAGTCCAGCCACGACAAAAAACTGGCAAAAGAGGTGAAGAAAAAGCTCAAATCCTTGTGATAGAGGGATTAGTTCGCAGGTCCTATTGAATTTACCTGGCAGAATGCCTATTTAAGACGTTCTGCCCGCCAACCAAGGAATTTCTGTGAGCCTGAAACTCGGTATTGTGATGGACCCTATTTCGTCCATCAACATCAAGAAAGACACCAGCTTTGCCATGCTGTTAGAAGCCCAGCGTCGTGGCTATGAGATCCAGTATATGGAAATGGCTGATTTGTACCTGGATAACGGTATTGCCAAAGCCAGTATGCGCTCACTTAAGGTGCAGGAAAACCCAGCGGGCTGGTACGAATTGGGTGACGTAGCACACCGTCAGCTTACCGAGTTAGACGTGTTGCTGATGCGCAAAGATCCGCCTTTCGATAGCGAATTTTTGTATGCAACACAGTTGTTTGAACTGGCGGCTGCCCAGGGTTTGCTAGTAGTTAACAACCCCCAGAGTCTGCGCGATTGCAACGAAAAACTTTTTGCTGCCTGGTTTGCCGAGCATTGTCCGGCGACACTGGTAACCCGCCAGGCTGGTCTCATCCGCCAGTTTCACCAGCAACACAAAGACATAATCTGTAAACCACTGGACGGTATGGGCGGAGCCTCTATCTTTCGCATCAAAGAAGACGGCAACAACTTGGGCGTCGTCATTGAAACCCTGACCAATCACGGCAAGCGCTTGTGTATGGTACAAGAGTACCTGCCCAGTATCAGTGATGGTGATAAGCGCGTATTGGTGGTTAACGGGCAAGTAATTCCCTATTGCCTGGCGCGTTTACCAAGCCAGGGTGAAACGCGCGGCAACCTTGCTGCCGGAGGAACCGGACGCCCACAACCTATCAGCGACAGCGACCGCCGTATTGCCGAGGCCATCGCCCCCACGCTGGTCGAAAAAGGGCTATTCTTTGTGGGACTGGATATTATAGGTGACAAACTCACAGAGATTAATGTCACCAGTCCGACTTGCGTCAGAGAGATTGAAGCGGCATATCCGGTGAGTATTACCGGGATCTTATTTGACGCCATTGAAAAACACCTGGCAGACGCCATATAAGTGTTATCTAAGTTGCTCAGAGGGTCATATGCAGAGCTTTGAAAATCACTTTCTTATCGCCATGCCAAGTTTGGAGGATCCCTATTTCTCCCGTTCACTAACTTATATTTGTGAACACAACGAACATGGCGCCATGGGAATAGTGATAAACCAACCAACTGGACTGCATCTTAAGGAGATGCTCAAGCAGGTTGATGAATCCATTGAAGTGGATGACGACAAAGCCGAGCAGTTAGTGCTGGCAGGTGGACCGGTAAGCCCGGACCGCGGTTTTATTCTGCATAGTACACAACCAGGTTGGGCATCCAGCCTGGCACTGACCTCTGAAATCATGGTGACAACATCCAAAGATATACTCAACGTGTTGGGAAACAGCAAAGCACCGGAAAAATCTCTGGTTGCATTAGGCTATGCTGGCTGGAGTGCCGGGCAGTTGGAAGAAGAGATTCAGCACAACTCCTGGCTGCTAATCGAAGCGGATGCAGATTTGTTGTTTAATGTCCCCATTCACAAAAAATGGCAAGCCGCTGTACAAAAGTTGGGGGTCGATATCTGGCAACTCGCCCCAGATGTAGGGCACGCCTAAGTTTTACTCGCCACTGTCGTCATCAGGACCACATCTATGACATCTTCTAACCGTACACTCTTGGGTTTTGATTTTGGCACTAAGAGTATTGGTGTTGCAGCCGGGCAGGAAGTGACAGGTACCGCTGCCCCCTTGATGGCGTTGAAAGCCGTAGACGGCATTCCAGACTGGCAAAAAGTCGAAGCCTTATTTGCTGAATGGCAGCCTCACCTGGTGGTGGTTGGCTTACCCCTGAATATGGATGGTACCGATCAGCAAGTTACCCATGGCGCACGTAAGTTTGCTAATCGTTTAAATGCCAGGTTTAAGGTTCGTGTCGAAACCTGCGATGAGCGCCTGACTACCGCAGATGCCAGAGCCAGGTTATTTGAGTTAGGTGGTTTTAAGAAGCTGGATAAACAGAAAGTAGATAGTGTTGCTGCCTGTTTAATTCTCGAAAGCTGGATGGCAGACAACATCTGAAAACATGTCTCCTGCAACTATTGTCAGCCAGAGTTCGAGCCTAATGATTTTTACGACTATGCTGATAAGTAACTAATTCGTTTGCAGCATAGCCACTGATGTACATCAAAGTCCTTCTATTTAGCCTGCTAAGCTTCAGCAGTTACAGCGCAGAACAGCTCAAGTTCGCAGTATATGATCCTGGTTTCCCGCCTTATCTTTTTATCAATGAAGCCCAACAGATTAAGGGGATTATCCCTGACTTATTGCAGAGTTTTGCTGATGAACAAAGCATCGCTTTGGATTATGTGATCGACAATCGTCAGGGTGGTGAGCAGCGACTGTATGAGGGACTGGTCGACGTGATGGTACTTAGCCCTCCGTGGACACGCCATCCCGAACAATTGCTGTTCACCGATGAGATCCTTCCCTACACCGACTATTTGTTCAAACTGGACAAAAGCAATAAAAATACACAGTGGCAGCCAGGAAATCGGGTATGCACCCGAGAATATTATGTTTACCCTACGCTTAAGGAACAATTTGCCTCTAATCAGTTGCTGCGTCTTGATGCCAGCAGTGAAGAAACGCAACTGCGCATGCTTGAGAATGGTCGCTGTGATTTTGCCTATTTAAATGAGCTGATTGGCTACTGGTTGCTGCAGGAGCGCTTTCCCCATCTGTTCCTGACCACCATTGAGCAAAATAAGGCTGTTGATAGTCTGAAACTGGCCCTCATCCCCACCAAAGCCTCTGTGCTACCAAGCTTGAATGCGCATATTGCGGCGCAAAAACAAAACGGTAATTTGCGCAGCATAGTGCGCAAATACGTACGCACCTTACCTAAACAATAGACATGTGGGCAGCAAGGTACTGCCCACATGTAGTACTTAGTGATACAGCTGATGACTGAAATGACCTGAGCGGGTCTGCGCCATTAAGCGAGCAAATTCATGCTGAGACAAATGCACCAGGGAACGATGATCACCGCCCTCAATATACAAATCAGGCAACCCCTCCAGACTATCATCCACAATACAGTCGAGATTAAACGCCTGTGGCAGTGGCGGCACGGCACCATGTTCACAATCATCAAAACACTGATACACCTGCTGTTCCTTCATCAGATGATACTGACCATCCAGGGCATCATTCAAAGCACTGATACTCAACTTGCTGTCGGCTGGCAACACCGCCATTAAGCGATGTCCCTGACCGTCTTCGAGCATCACTGCCTTGGCAATCTTCGCAGAGGGAACCTGCGCAGCAATAGCAGACCCCAGCGAACTGTGCGAAGGATGGTGGGTAATGACCTCATAATGCACATCAAGGTCATTCAGGTAGGACGTAACGCGTTGGGACAAACTCATAGACACCTCCAGGCTACTTGTTAGTTGTCCACTCTCAAGTATAGGCCAGGCGCATCGGTTAGCCCTGTTTATCGCGAATCATCAGGTCGCTCGGTGTCACATTGCCAGCACAGTTCAAAACCACTGCCGTTTTCCTCACCACAATGCCGACAATACCAGGCGGAGCCTTGCTGTAACTGACTTTGCCACTCATCCAACAGTTGCTTGGCTTTGGGCATCCACTCATCGTCGGTTATCCACACTTCCGGCCAACAATCAAAAGGGGATAAATCGCCCATCGCCCCAATGGCATACTCGTTTTTTACGAAACAGGGAATACCGCGGCTGACCAGCAAATCTCTGACCTGCCAGACCAGAAATCTATCTTCATGACAGTACAGCCGCAACAAGCAAGCTTAATCCAGGTCAATGGACACATTCGACAAAGAACCCAAACCGGGGCCTTCGTCTTTGTCCAGCTTAATCATCAAACGCAAATCGTTGGGTGAATCCGCATGGTGCAGCGCCTGATCGAGATTAATCCGACCGGCCTTGTACAAGTCATACAGCGCCATATCAAAGGTTTGCATGCCCATTTCTTTGCCTTTTTGCATCGCCTCCTTAAGGCTGCCAATCTCATTACGTTGAATCAGATCTCGCACAAAAGGTGAGCCCATCAAAACCTCGATAGCGGCTACCCTGCCTTTACCGTCTGCGGTGGGCACCAGTTGTTGGGCAACGATGGCGCGCATATTCAAACTCAGGTCAAAGCGCAGCTTTTCATGCTGGTCCGGTGGCGCTAAATGCATAATGCGCTCGATGGCCTGGTTGGCATTGTTGGCGTGCAAGGTAGCAACACACAAGTGACCGGTATCAGCAAACGACATGGCGTATTCCATGATTTCCATAGAACGGATTTCACCAATCAGAATCACGTCCGGGGCCTGACGCAATGAACTTTTCAGTGCATCGTCGAAAGACTGGGTGTCGATGCCCACTTCTCGCTGGGTCACAACGCAGTTAGCATGCTCATGAACAAATTCTATAGGGTCTTCGATAGTCAGAATATGGCCGTGTGAATTTTGGTTTCTATGTCCAATCAGCGCAGCCAAGGAGGTGGATTTACCTGTACCCGTGGCACCGACAAACAGCACCAATCCGCGTTTAGACATGATGATGTCTTTGAGTACCTGAGGTAGACCCAACTCCTCTACTTTAGGGATTTGCGTAACGATACGACGGATAACCATGCCGGCCAAATCCCGTTGCCAGAATGCACTGCAACGAAAACGCCCAACACCATCCAATGCCACGGCGAAATTGCACTCTTTAGTCTTCTCAAACTCCGCACGCTGTTTCTCCGACATCAGGCTTTCCACCAGCGCCAGGGACATGTCCGCAGACAGAGGTTGGTCATCCAGCGGGGTCATCCTGCCGTTGACTTTAACGCTGACGGGAAAGCCCACGGTAATAAACAAGTCTGATGCACCGCAGTCCACCATACCTTGCAAATAGGGTTGCATCATCATGCTACCGTCTCCTAGAACTTAGGTTGCTTGTCGATGGATTTCGCAGCGGCATCCTGAGAGGTGATTTGCCCCATTGCCACTAGACGCTGTAAACACTGATCCATAGTCTGCATACCATGGGCCTGACCGGTCTGAATTACCGAGTACATCTGCGGTACTTTATCTTCGCGGATGAGGTTACGGATAGCGGGTATACCCAACATAATTTCATGGGCTGCAATACGGCCTCCGCCGACTTTCTTCAGCAGCGTCTGTGAAATAACCGCACGTAAGGATTCAGACAGCATAGAGCGAACCATGGACTTTTCCTCAGCCGGAAACACATCAATAATTCTGTCTATGGTCTTTGGCGCAGAGTTGGTGTGCAGTGTACCGAACACCAAGTGGCCGGTTTCAGCCGCAGAGATAGCCAGTCGAATGGTTTCCAGGTCACGTAATTCACCCACCAGAATCACATCCGGGTCTTCACGCAATGCACTGCGCAGTGCATTGTTAAAACTATGGGTATCCCGATGCACTTCCCGTTGGTTAATCAGGCTCATCTTATTTTCGTGAACAAATTCAATAGGATCTTCAATCGTCAGAATATGCTCGCGCTTGTTACTATTGATATGGTCAATCATGGCGGCCAGGGTGGTACTTTTACCCGAACCCGTAGCCCCGGTCACTAACACTATACCTGTGGGCTGGTTGATAATTTCCTTGAAAATCTGCGGAGCGCCCAACTGATCCAGGGTCAGTACCTCACTGGGGATGGTACGTAATACCGCCGCCGCACCGCGGTTCTGTACAAAGGCATTGACCCTGAAACGGGCCAGGCCCTTCACCTCAAAGGAAAAGTCAGTCTCCAGATTCTCTTCATACTCCTTGCGCTGTTTGTCATTCATAATCTCGTAGACCAGCGCATGCACTTGCTTGTGATCGAGCTCAGGTACATTGAGACGACGCATTTCGCCGTCCACCCGGATAATAGGGGGTAGCCCGGCGGACAAATGTAAGTCAGAGGCCTTATTCTTGACACTAAAGGCTAAAAGTTCGGTAATATCCACAGCCCACTCCGTTTGTTAACTGTCTGAAAAGACAAGATGTACCACAGAAAACTGGTAAGTTCGGTATGCCTTGACATAACCTTATGTCGGCAACCTGATTCAACCCAAAGACTCACTCATGAAAACCATAGCAGAACGACTACAAAGCGCATCTGAAACCATCGCTGGCTTATGCCAGATGCTTAATAAATCCCCTTCGCAGGTTCAACTACTGGCAGTCAGTAAAACTAAACCTGTCGAGGACATATTGGAAGCCTATCAGGCCGGTCAGCGCCTGTTCGGGGAAAACTATGTTCAGGAAGGGGCTGAGAAGATCCAAGCTCTACAGGCGTACCCGGACATAGAGTGGCATTTTATCGGCCCCTTGCAGTCGAATAAAACCCGGTTGGTGGCAGCGCATTTTGATTGGGTACAGTCGGTAGACAGGTTTAAGATCGCCCAGCGACTAAGCGAGCAACGGCCAGCAGGAAGTGCTCCTTTACAGGTTTTGCTGCAAATCAATATTAGTCACGAACAGAGTAAGTCAGGGGTTGGTGATGAAGCCGCCCTCTTTGCCTTGGCAGAACAGGTCAATAGCCTTCCAAATCTGACCTTGCGCGGCTTGATGGCCATTCCAGCGGCGGACCTGGACGAGCAGGCCCAGGAAAGAGTATTCAGCCAACTGCACTCGCTGTTTAGTGCACTACAAGCTCGCTATCCGCAAGTTGATACCTTGTCCATGGGGATGTCAGCCGATATGCCAGCAGCCATCAAAGCCGGTTCTACTATGGTAAGATTAGGAACGGCCATCTTCGGTGCAAGGGCAAAACGCGCCGAAACCTAGACATAATTGTTGATGACAACGCGCATCCACTACGGGACATAAAAGCGAACGGGAGAGACATGCAACACAGAAAAATTACCTTTATCGGCGCAGGCAATATGAGTCGCAGTATCATCAGTGGCATGGTGAAAAGCGGTTACCCGGCAGAACAAATCACCGCCAGTAACCCATCCAGACCTAAGTTGGATGCACTTCAGCAGGAATTTGGTGTTGCCGTTTGTCAGGATAATCTGGAAGCCAGCAAAAACGCAGAGGTGGTGGTTTTAGCTGTGAAACCGCAGTTGATGGAAGTTGCCACAGCACCACTTAAGGCTACCCAATTGGCAGGTAAGCTGTTTATTTCCATTGCAGCAGGCCTGCCTGTTGCGCGGTTGCAAGCTATGTTGGGTGGCACTTACCCTGTTGTTCGTACTATGCCTAATACGCCAAGTGCCATGGGATTAGGTATGACAGGCCTGTATGCTGACGCGCAGGTATCCCAAACTGATCGAAGCTTTGCCCAAGACTTGCTGGCTCAGGTTGGCCAAATCGCCTGGGTTGAAGAAGAAAGTATGATGGATGCAGTCACCGCTGCTGCTGGCAGTAGCCCCGCTTATTTTTTTCTGTTTCTGGAAGCCATGCAAGACAAAGCCATGGAGCTGGGTTTTGACCGCCAAACAGCAAGATTGTTAGTCCAACAGGCTATGCTGGGTGCAGCAAACATGGTTTGTCACAATCCTGACCTTGAATTAGCCGAGCTTAGAGCCCAAGTTACGTCCAAAGGCGGCACGACGGCAGCGGCGATTGAACAGTTCGAACAACAAGGGCTGCGCTCACTGGTTGCCGATGCCATGCAGGCCGCGGTAGATAGAGCCAGCGTAATGAGCAAGGCTTTTTAATTTTTCATTTGGGAAAACACCATGAGTTCTATGCAATTTTTGATTGGTACCTTGTTTGATCTCTATCTGATGGTGGTGATCCTGCGTTTGTGGCTACAGTTTGCCCGGGCAGATTTTTATAATCCCTTTAGTCAATTTGTGGTCAGAGCGACTCACCCTTTGGTGGGTCCTATGCGACGGGTTTTACCTTCCTTAGGAAATCTGGATACGGCCACCTTAGTGCTGGCGCTGCTCGTCGCCTTTACTCAGTTAACCCTGATGAACTTCGTACTGGGTGCAAACAGCTGGCAGGTATTTAATCCACTGGCGATATTACTCGGCTCCGTTATTGTGTTGGTTAACCAGACGCTGTCACTGATTTTCTGGATCCTGATCATCCGCGCCCTGTTGAGCTGGTTTAGTCAGGGACAGAACCCGATGGAAATGGTCTTATACCAACTGACCGAACCCTTACTGGCGCCCATCCGCCGAATCATTCCCCCCATGGGCGGACTCGATTTATCGGTATTGGTCGCTATTATTGCCATTCAATTTCTGACCTTTTTGCTCAGAGACCTGGGGCTGGCCTAGCCACCTCTACCGACCTTAGATTACTCAACATCGCTTGAAACGGCCCGTCACGGGCCGTTTTTCTATCCAAGATAAGCACATCAAAAGCGCCGTTTATCCGTGCAAATTCTTCTGACTTATCATAGCCATATGCCAAGCTGGCCGACTATACTTAATCCACATGTTGCTGTGTGAGAAAACCGATGAAATTGCTTAAGATCCTTGCTGTATTTTGTGCCCTGAGTCTGGCGCCCTTTAGCCAGGCTGAACAGATGAAGCAGTTGGGAGCATGGGACGTCCACTATATTGCTTTAACCAGCAGCTTCCTGACGCCGGAAGTTGCCCGCACCTATGGTATCCAACGGAGTAAATACAATGCCTTGGTGAATATCTCTGTGCTAGATAGCGCCACTCAGGCGCCTCAGAACGTTCTGGTTAGCGGTACTGCCACCGATCTAATGGGACGTAGCCAGCCCCTTGAGTTTAAAGAGATCACTGAGGGCAAAGCCATTTACTACATTGCCACGCTGTCATTTCGTTACGAAGAAGAGATAAAATTTGATATCAAATTGAGTAAGGGCAACACTGAGCAAAGGTTGCGTTTTCAGCAGAAGCTTTATATTGAATAACCTCTCACATCACTCTTCGAACCCGGTGAGTTAACTCAGTGCCCAGTAGCATTAAGTCTCAGTTTTTACTTGCCTTATGCCTGCTGACGGCACTGATCCTGGCCAATAACCTGTTCTCGTTGCAAACCCAAAATCGTTTTGTAGATAACCTCGACAAAACACGCAGTTCTATGGACAACCAAACGCTGATCAGAGAGCTGGAACGGGATATTCTGGACTTACAACGCACTCTGCTGATTTTCAAAGAATCCCCCAAAAGAGCCAATGTACACAGATTTAACCTGGTGCTTTCCCGTTTAGACAGCAATCTGGACAAGCTGCTTGCAGTTCCTCTGCCAGAACAGTTTAAAGACTTCCCGGTACAGATGACCAATAAGCTTGCCGAATATCGTCATAGCTTTAACGATGTTAAACAGAAGCGACAAGCACGGGATATCCTCAGAGAGGCCAGACTGAATCCTTTGTTTAAGGATAACGAGGAATTACTGCGCACCCTGGCTAATCAGTATGAAGGTGACAAACTAGCCCTGCCACTTATAGAGTCATTGCGCCGTTCTTTTCATATCGCAGAAACAGCTTATCTGGACTATTTGCTGCACCCGGAATTTTCCGATGTATCAGAATTCAAACGTCAGCTTCAGGCTAGCCGGGAAGTACTCGGCCAGTGGTCCGCAGCCCCGGCCGGTTTGTCGACGACACTGGATGATATGGAGAAAGCCTTCAGTGATCTTCAGACATTGACCAGTGACTATGTGTTTCAGGTTAACGTCGTTATGGCTGGCGCCGTGGCCGAGTTTCAGCACATGACCAGGGAATTGAACCAGTGGCTGACCAAAGAGCAAGATAATACTGGCCAGGAAGTGCTTGCCGATGCCCAGCAAAGCCGCCTGCACAGCCACATTTTCTCCCTTACCGGCATAGTGCTAGCCGCTTTGGTTGCCCTTTACTTTGCCCGCCGTATCACGCGCCCCATTAATCAGTTGACCGGTGTGTTTCGCAAGCTGGCAAAGGATCAGCCGGTTGATGATATCCCGCAAACCGACCGAAAGGATGAAATTGGACAACTGGCGTTAGCTGCTGACGTATTCAAAAGCCGCAATGAACAGACACAACAACTTCTGCTGCAAACCCGCGAACTTCTGGAATGGCAGGAACAGATGAATCAGGAGTTAGAACAGGCCAAACACAAGGCCGAGGCGGCAACCGTTCTGAAAAGTATCTTCCTGGCGAACATGAGCCACGAAATACGAACCCCCATGAACGGCATTATTGGCCTGGTGGAGTTACTCCAGCAAACTCAGCCTGATGAACTGCAAAAGAACTATCTGAATAAAATAGCCCAGTCATCCAATATTCTGCTGAGCCTGATAAATGATATTCTGGATTTTTCCAAAATAGAGGCTGGCAAACTTAGCCTTGAGAGCATTCAGTTTGAACTGGACTCGCTCATTGATAATGTGCTGTCCAACACTAGTGTTAAAGCCAGGGAAAAAAACCTGAAACTGGTTTTTCATGCTACCCCCCATATCCCAGCAAAACTCATTGGTGACCCTCTGCGAATCACGCAGATACTGCTTAATCTCACCAGCAATGCGATTAAATTTACCGAATTAGGTCAAATCAACGTGCGTTTTGACTGGTTGCAACACGACGATGAATCAGGCCAACTCTTGCTGGAAGTTGAAGATACCGGCATCGGCATTGAAGAGACCAAACTCAGGGACATCTTTGACTCATTTACCCAGGCAGATGGCTCAACCAGTCGACGTTATGGCGGCAGTGGCCTGGGACTGTCTATCGCCAAGCACCTTTGTGAGATGATGGATGGCAAGATTGAAGTAAGCTCAACGCCGGGCAAAGGCAGTTGTTTTAAGGTCACCTTGCAGTTGGGAAGCTTATCCAACAGTCCGCCGCTCCTCAGCCACCTTACACCAGCATTCAGTGGTCGGCTGTATTACCTGTGTAAAGAAACAGAAAAGCTGCTGCCACAGGATTACCTGGAAACTCTAGTAGGAAACTATCAGGTATTACCTTTCAAACAGGCCGAAAAGCTCCTTGAACTCACCAGCGAAGATGCCGTACTCATCGATATTCGCCAACCAGAGCAGTACCAGATTTTGGCGGGCATGTTGGACAACTGCCTGGAAAAGTGTGTTAAAGCTGGGTTGATTTTTACCAGTGCGGCGCAAATCCGATTACAAAACTACAAGACGGTCAATAGCTGCCAGTATCTGGCCAGCCCATTTAGCCCCGCTGATGTCAGGCGTTTTCTTCAGCATGTACTATTTCCTACATTGCAAGGACATGATGAATCCCCAGAGTTAACCGTACAGAATAAGCTTGCCGGGCACCTGTTATTAGTTGAGGACAATCCCATCAACCAAATGGTGGTCGGTGAAATGCTAAAACTCTTTGGTATTACCTTTGATCTTGCTGAAAACGGTCATCAGGCGGTAAGCAAAGTGCTTAATGCACCTCACTACGATGCCATATTAATGGATGTGCAGATGCCGCTGATGGATGGCTACCAAGCAACGGCCGCCTTAAGGGAGAAAGGCCATACACTGCCCATCTGTGGTTTGTCTGCTAATGCCCTGCCTCAGGATCTGCAGCGAGCCAAAGAGGCTGGTATGGATCACTACCTCACCAAGCCGATCCGCAAAGCCGAGCTTTACCAATGTTTGGCTCGCTACCTCACTCAGGCTTAGAACTTATAACTCATCGCCGCCATAAACTGCACATCGCGATCCCGTGCAACTATGGGAGAGTCCTTTATCTCACTGTCGTACTCACTGACTTTGAGGTTGCTAAATAGCTGCCAGTTAGGGTCCAGCTGATACATTAAGGTCGCGGATACATAAGGGTTCAGCGCACTATCCGCGGTATAAGCCGCAAAATAAGGGGATTCTCCGCTGTCTACTCCGTAATAATAATCTACGGTCTTTTGGTCAGCATACACCAAGCCCAGCTCGGTTTTGAGCATCAGGACCCTGTTGATAATAAACTGCCGACTTAAGCCGGCTTCAAGGCTATACCCTTTGGCATTTCCGGTAATATCATGGGCCATGGCAAGGCTGCCTTTGGCAAACCCTAGCTCGGTCTCCAAACGAACACCTGCCAGGACGGAGAATTTTCTCCGCTTTAGGGAGCGCATGCTTTCGTCATCGGCGTCATCCGGCCTGAAAAAGTCAAAGCCTGGGCGTACGAATGCAGCCCATTTGAATGCACCCTCTTCATAGAGGTCATAGCTAGCCGACACGCCACTGAAATGAAAACGCTCATTGTCGTAGCTCACAAGGGGCACAACCAGCACATCCTTGGACTCTCCTTGGTAGGGAGAGGCGGCAGAAATAACCCCAAGTCCCAGCCCCCATTGCTCCTCAGCTAAAACTTGTGTACTACCTGCGAGTGCCAGGCACAAAGCCAATGCCCGTGTCTGCATTGCTGAATCTCCCTTTAGTGTGTTTACCAGTCTGCGTTATATCTGTCGAAACAGACTCGACTAATTCTGTGTCAAACTTATACAGACAAAATCAGGAATTGGATCTTCTCTGTATTATTGCTCGTCACGCAGAAACACCAACTCGGTAGCTGTCGACTGCTGCTCATCGAAACGATAACCGCCGATATCGAATGCCTTAAGTTGTTCTACTTCGGTCAAACGCTGCTGCAGAATAAAGCGCGCCATCATACCTCTGGCCTTTTTGGCAAAGAAACTAATAACCTTATACTGACCGCCCTTGGCGTCCTTAAACACCGGGGTAACAATCATGCCGTCCAGTTTTTTGGGCTTTACAGATTTAAAATACTCGTTGGATGCGAGGTTTATCAGCACATTATCGCCCTGCTCACGCATTGCGTGGTTTAGTGCAGTAGTAATTCGCTCTCCCCAAAATTGATAAAGATCCTTACCTCTTGGGTTAGCTAACTTGGTACCCATTTCCAATCGGTACGCTTGCATCAAATCCAGCGGCTTTAGCAAGCCATACAGGCCAGACAATATGCGTAGGTGCTGCTGCGCATAGCGCAGATCATCCTGGCTCAGGCTGTTGGCTTCAAGCCCAGTGTAAACATCACCATTAAAGGCCAAAACGGCTTGCTTAGCATTATCTGCAGTAAAAGGCAGCGCCCAGCTTTGATAACGTTCGACATTTAAATGCGCCAGCTTATCACTGATATGCATCAGGCTCCCTACCTGGGCCGGTGACAAATCCCGGCAAACACTGATCAGTTCACTGGTTTGATCGAGCATATCCGGCTGACTGAATTCAGTAATTTGTGGTGGCGTATCATAATCAAGGTTTTTGGCAGGAGAGAGGACGATCAGCATAGGCTTCCGGGTATTACTACAAGTTGGCCGCTACTATAGCCAGCACAGTGACTGGGAGCAAATTCACTAAAACGATGTGGCCGATAGAGTTAATCAATAGCCACTAAGCCCAAAGCTGGTTTTAGACGCCAAAGCATGCCAATAGCAAAGATTTACAACTTTATTGGAACATTACATATTCCTGCCCGAAATAGCCGGTTACTATCTTCGCAACTTTGTACCAAGGACGATAAAAAGATGAAAAAAGCACTACTAGTATTGTCGATGTGCTATGCAATACCCTCTTTCGCCAGCGATGTTGATTTCTCTATCGGCGGTGGCTATCCCTACTTTGTTGTACCTGAAGTATCCTGGTCTAACAACGACAGTCAGCGTTGGTATGCTAAGTACAACCTGGGACTGGATGACGGATTTAACCTCGGCTACGAGCAGGCTCTTGATGACAACCAGCATCATGCGTTGGGTATCGCGCTGGGTGCTATAGGTACAAGAGATGTGGATACCTGCAGTGAGGAAGATGACAATGTTGGCGACGCCTTTTCTTGTATAATTAGCGGCCTGTTTGACGATCACAGCGTGCAAGGCGCCGCCTTATCCTACAGCTATAATTTCAGTGGGCTGAACGCACGAAGCTGGCGCATTAAGTTTGAGGCAGGCTATGGACGGGTTTCAGTGGTGGATAAAAATTACGCCAGTGGTAACGTCACTGTCAGTTATCAGTTCTAGAGCCGATTGACCTAGATGCAAAATAAAGTTTGCTTATTCTATGCCTTCATGTGCGTGTTGGGTACTTTATTGCCCTTAGCCGCATTTTATCCCTGGCTGTTACAACAGGGTCTTAATACGCCATTAATGCTGGAACAGATTCGTCAGGATCCTTTAAGTCTGTTTGCCTGGCTGGACGTTGGCATATCAGCCGTCGTTTTGATTAGCTTTATCCTGCTGGAAAACAGACGCGTCAAGCTAACCTATGCCTGGACAGCCATTCTGGCAACCTGCCTGGTAGGGGTGTCGCTCGGACTACCGCTGTATTTGTTATTGCGCGAACGTTATCAGGCCGCGTTTACCCAAACGGATTTAAATTAAATCCAGAACGGCTAATTCAGCGGTTAGCGCTTGGTAAACTTCTGCATTAAAGGCGCAGAAGATAACCTTTGTCAGTTGAGGATAATCATCCAGAACGCCAACCACCGTCTGCACTGCGAGCTTGCAGGCCTGGTTGATAGGATAGCCGTATACACCACAACTGATCGCTGGAAAGGCGATGCTGCTAAGCCGGTATTCCCCAGCCAGGCGCAGACTGTTGCGATAACAAGCCGCCAGTAACCTGGCTTCTTCATGCTGCCCATCTTGCCAAATGGGGCCAACGGTGTGAATCACATAGCGGGCAGGTAAGTTGAAGCCTGGGGTGATCTTAGCTTCGCCAACCGCACAACCACCAAGGTCACGACAACAAGCTAACAACTGCGCTCCGGCCGCACGATGAATAGCCCCATCCACCCCACCACCGCCAAGCAAGCTCTGATTGGCCGCGTTGACTATAGCGTCAACAGGCAAAGTCGTAATATCCTCGTTAATCAGCGTGATTTTTGCTGCCATCTTCTGTGCCTTGCCCCTTGAAACCGTTACACTTAGCCGCAAACTCAGTTTAATAAATAAGTGTTCCCCCGGCACGTCCCGATGACACCATCCGGATGGCCTTCCAATACCGGGCTTATCACAAAAGTCTCGGTATCAATCATAATTCGTAATAGAGACAAAGCTCATTTTGTTGTAAATTTACGAAATAAACTTTCAATCTAGAGGATCCCATGGCAAATCAACTGGAGTCTTTAAAGAAAATTACTACTGTGGTCGCAGATACGGGCGACATCGAAGCAATTCGCAAATATCACCCCGTTGATGCCACTACCAATCCTTCACTCATGCTCAAAGCGGCTTCCTTGCCACATTATCGTGAGCTGATCGAAAAATCCGTAGCCTGGGCCAAGCAGCAGTCCAACGACCCCGAGCAACAGTTACTGGATGCCGGTGACAAGCTTGCGGTAAGTATTGGTTGTGAAATTCTGGGTATCATCCCTGGTCGTATCTCTACCGAAGTAGACGCCAGATTGTCATTCGATACGCAGGCGACTATCGACAAAGCGCGCAAGCTGATTGCCCTATATAAAGAAGCCGGCGTTGAGAAAGACCGCATTCTGATAAAGATCGCTTCGACTTGGGAAGGCATTTGCGCCGCCGAACAGTTGGAACAGGAAGGTATCAACTGCAACCTGACTCTGTTGTTCAGTTTCGCTCAGGCACGTGCATGCGCAGAAGCCGGCGTGTTTTTGATTTCCCCCTTCGTCGGCAGAATTCTGGATTGGTACAAAGCTAATACCGACAAAAAAGACTATGCTCCGGCCGAAGATCCCGGCGTCCAATCGGTTACCCAGATTTATCAATACTACAAAGACCACGGCTACAAAACCGTGGTGATGGGTGCCAGTTTCCGCAACACCGGCGAGATTACCGAACTGGCAGGTTGTGACCGTTTGACCATCAGCCCCGATTTATTGGAGCAGCTAGCCCAGACGGATGCCCCTCTTGAAGTAAAACTGCAAGACAAGGGCGCCAGTAAGCAAGCCGGTGAACGTATCAGCGAAAATGATTTCCGCTGGCAGATGAACGAAGACCCCATGGCTACCGAGAAGCTGGCTCAGGGTATTCGCAGTTTTGCGGCCGATCAGGTGAAGCTGGAAACTGTGCTAAAAGGTTTTTTCTAAATACAGCCCATATTCTGCGCCCGCCATTGCGGGCGCACCTATTTCTAGATTCTGGCCGTGCTGAAATGTGACGGCTCGCAGGAAAAATGGAGACAAGATGACTAGCCTGACTCAAACCGGCAACTGGCAACAACTGCAAGCTTTGGCCCAAGGTCTGAACGGCCAACATATGCGTGACTGGTTCAAACAGGATGACCAACGTGCGCAGCGCTATACCAGCCAGGCCTGCGGTATTGAATTGGATTACTCCAAAAACCTGATCAACGACGAAATCTTAAAGGCCTTGTTTGGTCTGGCAGAGACACGTCAGGTCAGTGCTAAACGTGATGCCATGTTTGCAGGCGACATCATCAATCACACCGAAGGACGCGCCGTATTACATACCGCGCTGCGTAACTTCTCCGGTAAGCCAGTGTTAGTGGACGGCCAGGATGTTATGCCAGAAGTGCTGGCCACTCAGGATAAGATTAAGAGCTTTGTAGAGCGTATCCACAGCGGCAGCCACAAAGGCTATACCGGTAAAGCTATAAAACATATTGTCAGCATAGGTATAGGTGGCTCGTTCTTAGGCCCGAAAATTATGTTTGAAGCCTTAAAGCCATATTGGTATCAGGGCATCAAACTGCATTTTGTGGCCAACGTCGATGGCTGCCATATCCAGGATGTGCTTGCTGGGCTTGATCATGAAGAGACGTTGGTAGTGATGTCTTCCAAGTCATTTACCACACAGGAAACCTTGCAGAATACCCTAACTGCCAAGGCCTGGTTCCTGCAAGCCGGTGGCACTCAGCAGGATATAGCCAAGCACTTTATCTGCGTATCCTCCAATATCAAAGCCGCGGTGGACTTCGGCATGGACGAAGATAACATCTTCCCCATGTGGGATTGGGTTGGCGGACGTTACTCCCTGTGGTCGGCCATTGGTCTGCCGATTGCTTTAGGGCTTGGCTACGACA
This sequence comes from Bowmanella yangjiangensis, assembly GCF_018531185.1. Classification (NCBI taxonomy): domain Bacteria; kingdom Pseudomonadati; phylum Pseudomonadota; class Gammaproteobacteria; order Alteromonadales; family Alteromonadaceae; genus Bowmanella; species Bowmanella yangjiangensis. The sequence goes on along the minus strand of NZ_JAHDJU010000001.1, from coordinate 252,786 downwards.
GCTACCGTGAACTGCTGGATGGTGCCTATGCCATGGATCGCCACTTCGTAGAAGCACCAGTTGAACAAAACCTGCCGATGCTGATGGGTTTACTTGGGATCTGGTATGCCAACTTCTTTGGCGCACAAAGTCATGTGCTGTTGCCTTACTACCATTATCTACGCGGCTTTCCTGCCTATGTGCAGCAATTGGATATGGAAAGTAACGGTAAGTCTGTAGCGGGAGATGCCGAGCAGGTAGATTACGCCACCGGGCCGGTTATCTGGGGCAGTGAAGGCACTAACGGTCAGCATTCTTTCCACCAGCTTATTCACCAGGGTCAAGTGCTGATCCCGGCCGACTTTATGCTGCCTTTGAACGTGCCGAATCAGGACAACACTCATCATGCCATGCTGGCCTCCAACTGTTTTGGTCAGACTCAGGCATTGATGCAGGGTAAATCCTATGAAGAGGCTTATGCTGAGCTGGAAGGCAAAGGCCTGAGTGAAGAAAAACGCCATTCGCTGGCCACCCATAAAACCATGCCCGGCAATAAACCAAGCAATACGCTGTTGTTCAATCAGCTCGACCCTAAAACGCTGGGGTCATTGGTGGCACTATATGAACATAAGGTATTTGTGCAAGGTGCCATTTGGGGCGTGAACTCATTTGATCAATGGGGCGTAGAGCTGGGTAAAGTGCTGGGCAATAACATCCTGGCTAAACTGACCGACAGCGCGGCTGAACTGGACTTTGATGCCAGCACCAACGCCTTAATTAGCCGCTTCAGGGCGGCTAACCAATAAGCGGCAAGGTAGTAAAAAGGCGGGATAACCCGCCTTTTTCATTTTTTAGGCCTGGTGCCAATGCATATGCACTTCTTCCTCACCGGAATGCTCACAGCCTTTACGCTGAGTTTCAACAAAGCCATGACGTTGGTAGAAACGATGCGCGGCTGAATTTTTGGCATAAACCGCCAGCGACAAGACCGGATATTGAGTCTTTAAAAATGTCAGAAGCTGCTGCCCTATCCCCTGCGACTGATAAGCTTTGCCCACAAACAAGGCTGGAATAAATCCCTGATGATGACATATAAAGCCAGCTAACCGGCCGTCCTGACAATACACCCAAGTGTCCGCTCCCGGCAGATACACCTCCTGCATATTGATTTTCTGGGATTGCCAAAAGCTGGCAGGAATAAAATCATGGGTCTCTACTGATGCTTCATACCAAATAGAAACCAAGGTAGGGAAATCGTCCTTACTGGCGACTCGAATCATAATTGCCTCCTGGCACAACAACGACCGGGTTTGAATAAATAAACCCAGCGATAAAGCTTAGATCTTTGCCGACCTTGCGCATTGCAGGAATGCTTACTGCGCTCAGTTTTGAAAGTTATCTTATCGGCACGGCCAGCCTAACGGATGCAGGCCTCTGAATGAGTAAAAAATTGTTGGCTATTCAACACGAAGGGGCAAGGTAAGGCGGAACAAGGTACCTTTTCCTAAGGTGGATTCAACGGCCATCTGGCCTTTTAGCTTGGCCGTGACCAGGTTGTAACAAATGGATAAACCCAGGCCCGAGCCCCCCTGTCCACGCTTGGTGGTAAAAAAGGGTTCAAATATTTTTTTGACAACCTCTTCAGGCATACCTTTGCCATTATCATTGAAGCAAAGTTCTACCTCTTTCTCCCCGCGAGGGAGTAACTGAATCTGAATCACATTGTCGGTATTGGCATCAAAAGCATGTTGACTGGCATTGTTTACCAGATTGGTCAGCACCTGCGCCAGCGCCCCCGGATAGCTGCACATCCGAATGCTGACCGGATTCAATAATTCAAAGGCAATATGTTTGGTTTTAAGTATGGGAACCAGGCTGGACATCACCACCCCCACATATTCGCCGAGTTCAAACTCGGTCAGCGCCAGATTATGCTGATCTACCGCGGTCTTTTTAAAGTTCTGGATCAACTCGGCGGCCCTGGCCAGATTCTGATTAATCAGATGCAGTGACTCGTCCATGCTGCTCAGCTTGCTGTCCAATTTGCTGCGCGTCAGCTTATTATCTTCGACCTCATGACGTAATTCCTGCAGTTGCAATTGGCAATGACTGGCTGCGGTTACCGCGACACCAAGTGGCGTATTGACTTCATGAGCCACCCCGGAAACCAGGCTGCCGAGGCTGGCCATTTTTTCATTTTCGACTAATTGCTGCTGAGCTTGCTTGAGGCTGACCAGGGTCTTTTCCAGGCTGGCAGTACGCTGTTTAACCAAAGACTCCAGTGACTGATTCGTCAGCTCCAACTGCCTGGCATAGTCATTCCTTTCTTTAGCACTGATAGCCCGTCCCACCAAATCAGCCATGGCGGCAGCAAAGCTCATTTCATCTTCGCTCCAGCGCTTGGGCTGACCAATATGTTCACAACAGACAATACCCACCATTTTACCCCGGTGGCGAATTGGCATATCCAACAAAGAAGCGATACCAAGGGGGACAAGATAACCATCGGCAAACTCGGCGGTGGCTGGGTGTGTCACCGCATCTTCTGCCGATATACAACGTTCCTCATCTAATGCGGAAAAGTACTTAGGGTACTGGCTGCGGGTCAGCAGCAGATCTTCGTATCGAGCTTGCTGGTGCAGGTCGATAAGCAACGTACAGCGAATGCCATCCAAATACTCATCACGCATCCATATGCCAGCCCGTTCAATACTTAATCCTTTGAGTAAAGATTGCAGGATCAGTTCTTCGGCTTCACGCATGTCGCCCAAATCTATCCGGTCAGACTTGGATACTTCCAGCAGTAAATTTTCCAGCTTAAGCAGCATTAGGATCTCGAGTTGACTGTCATAAAACTCTCAAATAATCCGATTATCCTAACCGAGTTAGTACAGCTTGGTAAGCTTCTTGCCTTATCTAACTGAATGTTTTTTCGACACAACCTAGGTAAAGGTCATGTCATGAAAACTTCAAAAAATGTTAATAAAAGGTAACAAAAGTTGTTCTAGTTTAGCAGTGGTTGTGATATACCCTGTCTTGCGGTAAACAAAAAAAAGGAGATCTCCTGTGGATCAGTCAGATTTGTTGTCAATGCTCGACATAGAGTCCCGTCCCGCTAAGAACAAAAGCAAAAAACGCAAATGGAGAGAGATCGAAGCCATACAGGATCAGTACCGGCTTCGCCGCGAACTGGCCGAATTGGACTTGCTCTTGGATGAAGAGCTAAGTGAAGCCTAATTAAAAAAGCCCTGCTATTGCAGGGCTTTTTTATTTCTCGCGCATTGCCGTTGTCAGACCTGCCAGTTAACCGGGCTCAAGCCTTGTTGCACTAGCAGTTGATTAGCTTTGGAAAAGTGTCCGCAGCCGAGAAAGCCACGGTGCGCTGATAGCGGGCTTGGGTGCGGTGCCATCAATACATGATGACGTTGTCTGTCGATAATCGCGCCCTTTTTTTGTGCATGACTGCCCCATAATAGGAACACCAGTCCTTCTCTGTGCAGATTTAACTGCTCAATGACTTTATCGGTGAAACGCTCCCAACCAATTTTTGCATGAGAATGCGCCTGTCCTTGCTGCACAGTTAACACGGTATTTAGCAGCAGCACACCTTGCTCCGCCCAGCGCTGTAAAAAACCATGCTCGGGGCGCTCAAAACCAGCGATATCCTGCTGCAGTTCCTTGTACATATTGACCAGTGACGGTGGCGGTGCGATGCCCGGCAAAACCGAAAAACACAGTCCATGGGCTTGACCCGGACCATGGTAAGGATCCTGTCCAAGTATCACCACTTTAACCTGATCAAAAGGCGTGTATTTGAACGCATTGAAGACATCGGCCTGGGGCGGGTAAATGGTTTTACCCGCGTCCCGCTCGGCCTTCACAAAGCTCAGGATTTGCTGAAAGTAGTCCTGCTGCTTTTCCTGCCCCAATACGTCCTGCCAGCTTGTCACTTACCCACCAATTCAAACAAGGTAGCTTTCAGTTGCTGGTAATCATTAGCCAAGGTCAGAGACAAGCCTTCCTTGCCAGCACATTCAGCCAGCTCATGAGGCAGGCTGATAGGCTGTCCTAGCACATTTTCTACCGTATCGCGGAACTTGGCAGGGTGGGCAGTTCCCAGGAATATACCGGTTTGACCAGGCTCAAGATGGCGTTTCAAGGCCTTGTAAGCGACCGCCGCATGCGGCTCGCTGACATAGCCAAGGGACGCCAACTGACGCATAGCTACTTGGGTGTACTCTTCATCTATGGCATCAGATTGCAGGATTGCCTTATCCAGATACCCTTGTTCAAACAGCGCTTCAATGCGTGGCCAGTTGTTAGGCTGGCTAACATCCATGGCATTGGATAGTGTCGCAATGGTGGGCTTAGGCTGCCACTCGCCAGTGCGCAAATAACGCGGCACCGTATCATTCAAATTGGTCGAAGCCACAAAGCCCTGAATTGGCAGACCCAGTACCTTGGCAAACATCGCGGCGGTTAGGTTACCAAAGTTACCTGAAGGCACAGAGATCACCAGGTTATCGCGATTCTCAAGCTGCGCTACCGCTTCAAAGTAGTAACAGATCTGCGCCAACAAGCGACTGATATTGATGGAGTTGGCCGAGTTCAGATGCAAACCTGTTCTGGCCTGCTCATCGTCGAAGGTGGTTTTCACCAACTGCTGGCACTGGTCAAAATCCCCCTCAATGGCGATAGTGTGAATATTGCCACCTAAGGTGGTGAAGAGCTTTTCCTGCAGCAAGCTGATCTTGCCCTTAGGATACAAAATCACCACATCGATGTTTTCCAGGCCATAGAAGGCATGAGCGACTGCGGCGCCGGTATCACCTGAAGTGGCGGTCAAAATAGTGATTTTTTCACCTTTGGCCAGCTCAGACAGGCACTGGGCCATAAAGCGACCGCCAAAGTCTTTAAACGCCAGTGTAGGGCCATGGAACAATTCCAGGCAGTACACATCCTCTTCCACCTTGGCCAGTGGCGCAGGGAAATTAAATGCATTCGCTACTAACTGTGCCAAACGTGCTTTGGGGATCTCATCGCCAATTAAGCGGTGTAAAATCTCGGCGCTACGCTCGGCCAACGGCATGGCCAATAGCGCATCAATATCATCAAAAGTGGGCAGATGGGCAGGAAAGAACAATCCCTGGTTTTTGCCCAGTCCTTGCTTTACCGCCTGGCTGAAACTCACCCTTTCGGTGGTTTCCTTTAAGTTGAACAATTCCAAACTTATACCCTTGTTGCTGTTGACCCTTGTGGGTCTAATTGACAGATATGACTGAAGCCGTCGTTGTTCTGAATATAGTGTTCACTCAGCCATTGGTTAATACGTTTTGCCGATTCCAGATTGTCGCATACCGCGAACACCGTTGGCCCAGACCCCGAAATACCAAAGGCTAACGCCTGGTTGTCGTCGGCGAATTGCCTGGCTTGATCAAAACCGGGCAGCAGGGCTTTACGGTAAGGTTCGGCTATTACATCGTGCATCACACTAGCCGCCAGTTGGCGGTCGCCGGTATGCAAGGCGTGCACAAAGACGCCCAGCTGTCGGCCGAAGGTGAGGGTGTTTTTAAGACTTACCTGTTGCGGCAGGATCTTGCGTGCTTCAGAGGTTGACACTTTGATGCCGGAGTAGCACACCACCCAGTACCATTCTTCAAATACCGGCAACTGGATGGCGATGCGCTCAGCCTGCTCAGCCATGAGCACCAACCCGCCCAGATAACAAGGAGCCACATTGTCGTAATGCACGCTACCACTGATCTGGCCTTCCAGCTCTCCCATCATCAGTAACATCTCATCAGCGTTAAACGGGTCGCCGTAGAAGCTGTTTAATCCGTGCAGCGCCGCTACCACTGAACTGGCACTCGAGCCAAGGCCGCTACCGATGGGCAGATTTTTATACAGCACCATGGCACAGGGTACAAGCTCCTTTTGGCGCGCCTCTAGCTTGGCGATAAAATGCTGATGGCAGTGAAACAGGATATTCTGGGTCGGATCACTGGGCAGCTTATGAGCAAACCTACCCTTAACCTCGATACTGAACTGCTCGCTGGCATAGACCTCAACTTCATCCCCTAGCAGGCTGCCGTCGATAGGTTTCAGGGCCGCACCCAGTAAATCAAATCCAAGACTTACATTTCCGGTAGAAGCGGGCGCATAGGCCCTTACCATGTCGCTACTCATTATTCTTGCTTCCACGGCATAGTACGCAGTACATCGGCAAACACACCCGCGGCCGTGACCGCGGCACCTGCACCATAACCTCGAATCACAAAGGGAATGGGCTGATAGTAATGGCTGTGAATGGCCAAGGCATTTTCACCATCTTTGACCACATACAACGGATGCTTCGCATCCACCGCCTGAATTCCCACTTTGCACTGTCCTTTTTCGATACAGCCCACATAGCGCAGAACCTGACCTTTGGCTTCAGCACTGGCATGCAACTGACGATAAAGATCGTCCAGACCGGTTAATTTTTGCAAAAATTCGCTCACTGAGCCGGAGGCATCAAAATCAGCAGGCAAAATAGACTCAATCTCGATATCAGCCAGTTCCATCTCCAGCCCGGCTTCTCGCGCCATAATCAGCAGCTTACGCGCCACATCCATACCGCTTAAATCATCGCGGGGATCGGGTTCTGTATAGCCTTTGTCTCTGGCAATCACCGTCGCTTCAGACAGGCTCAACCCTTCTTCCAGCTTACCGAAAATAAAGGACAAAGAACCGGACAAAATGCCCTCAAAACGAATCAACTCGTCCCCGGCATAAATCAGTTTCTGCAGGTTATCGATAACCGGTAAGCCAGCTCCCACTGTGGTCTCATATAAAAACTGGCGACGGGTCTTTTGGGCGGTATCACGCAGCAAGTTATAAGAAGCCATGTCTTTGGTATTGGCCTTCTTGTTAGGTGTAACCACATGAAAACCTGCTTGCAGCATATCCAGGTACAGATTGGCCACATCTTCACTGGTGGTACAATCAATCACCACAGGGTTGACCAGGCTGTTGTCCTGCACAAAATTCTCCAGCGCTTCCAAGGAGAAAGCTTGCTGGCTCTGGCCCAGCGCATCTCGCCAGCCGTTTTCCAGATCAATACCACCAGGTTTGAGTAACAAGGAACGGCTATTCGCCACCCCATACACTTTTAAACTGATATTACGTTCCAGCAACTGTTTTTGCTGGCGCGCGATTTGGCTAAGCAGTTCTCCACCTACTGTGCCGCAGCCTACCAGGAAGGCGTCAATAGTATGAAGATTGGAGAAGAAATTCTGATGCACGACCTTCACGGCCTCCTTGGCTTTGCGGCTCTCGATCACGGCAGAGATAGAGCGCTCCGATGAGCCCTGCGCGATAGCGACAATATTGACCCTGGCCTGTGCCAGAGAACTGAAAAACTTGGCGGCCAGGCCTTTAACCTTGCGCATACCGTCACCCACCAGGGTCACTATGCCCAAATCCTGGCGCATCTCGATAGGCTCAAGTAGCTGATTTTCCAATTCAAGACGGAAAGCATCCTCCAACAGCGCCAGGGCGCGACCGGCATCCTTGTTGTGAATACAAAAACTGATGCTGTACTCGCTGGAGGACTGGGTAATCAGGCTAATAGAAATATTGGCGTTGGAAATGACTTCAAACACACGGCTGGCCATGCCTACCATGCCCTTCATACCCGGTCCTGCCACATTGAACATGGTCACATCAGACAGATGCGAAATGCCTTTGACACTGGTCCAGACCGTGCTTGGCTCATTACTGATCAAAGTACCAGGTGCGACAGGATTCAGGGTATTTCGAATCAGGCAGGGAATATGATACTGCGCAATGGGGCCGATGGTCTTTGGATGCAGTACTTTGGCACCGAAGTAGGACAGCTCCATGGCTTCCTGATAAGTCAGCTTATCCAGTAACACCGCACCTTCCACCTGGTTAGGGTCAGCGTTGTAGACACCATCCACGTCAGTCCAGATTTCACAGCATTTGGCATCAATACAAGCCGCCAGGATAGCGCCGGAGTAGTCTGAGCCGTTACGCCCCAAGGTGACCTTTTCACCTTTATCATTAGCCGCCACAAAACCGGGCATAATCAGCAGCACAGAACCGTCTTTGGGAATATCACCAAAGCGACTGCGACTTTCGGCCACGTCGGCAATACTATCCAGATAGTCACCTTCTGCCAGAACATACTGGACAGGGTCGATGATTTGATTGTCATAGCCCAGCGCACCTACCAGCTTGCTGAAGATGTTGACGCTGACATATTCACCCAGGCTGAGTATTTTTGCGGTAACCGCATCCGGGCTGCAATGAATGAGTTTGATGCCATCCAGATTGCGATGCAATTCGCTAAGCAGTTCATCAATGTAGGTAAGTAGGCTGGCACCGTCGAAATTGTCCACCTGTTGGGTAAGATCGCGCACAATGCCTGTCAGGGTATCGGTCAGCTTGCCAAACAGTTCTTGATAATCCTGTCCAGCCACCGCCATATCAACCAGCGACGATAAGGCATTGGTCACGCCTTTAGGCGCAGACAGAACAACTGCTGCACCTGTGTCCTGGTGGGTTGGCAGCACGATGTCTTTGACCATCAGATAACGCTCTGCGTCTGCGAGCGACGATCCCCCGAATTTCATTACCTTCATTTGCTGCTCCTAGATGTTGTACCCCGGCCATTGACGAACGGGTATTCTTTCGTCCGCTACAAGAGCGGCCGTCGCCGGGCCTTACCTCGGCGTAACGATTTTCCCAAAGGGCAAATACCCTGTGAAAAATTCAAAAAAAAACCCGCTTCCTGTGAGGGTCGCGGGCTTGTTGTTTTTTTTTTGCGCACTAGCCAGCGACCACCAGTCTTGTGGTGGTAATCATCATGGTGGTGGTGGTGCGACGAATAAATTTCATGCGGGTCAATTTGCCGTATAGACGTCTATATGTCAAGACGTAATTCCTTCCAATTGGTCCAAACAGTACCAGTCACTTATATTAATTTGATCTTATGCCTATGCCGATAGGCATTTGGGCTCAGCCATGCGCTGTGTGTCGCTCCGGTCGGTACAAACCAAATCCCTGCAAGGTAGTCAGTAATCTGCTGCCATTCACCGGCTTAGCAATAAAATCCAACGCCCCTAATGCCATCACCCTTTGCTGCATTTGCGGTTGGACATCACCGGATATCACCACCACAAATACTTCAATACCCTCGACCTTAATCTGTTCAAGTACCTCAATACCATCCATCTCGGGCATAGTGAGGTCCAACAGCAATAATCCAAAATGGTGGCGACGCAGCATGGCTAAAGCTTCTTTACCATTTCCGGCAAAACTCACTTCCACATCCCAATCGTCAGGTAATGCTCGTTGCGCCGACTTACGCGCTAACATGGAGTCATCACAAATCAATACAGGAAATCCCATTGTTGTTCCGTTATTCTCGTTATTGTTGCAGAACTATCGCGTCATAAGAGCGCGTCCATTATGAGTGAGGAAACGCCTTTGTCTTCCCCTTCCCCTGCCCGTATTGCTTATCAAATTCTCAAGGGCTTTGAAAAAAGCTTTCGCTGGTACAGCCGCATTACCAATGCCGCTCGCGAAAGATTCGAGCAAGCAGATTGGCGCGCCGTACAAAGTGCCGCACGCGAGCGAATCGCCATCTATGACCAAAGCCTTTCCGAGGCAGTTGCCGAGATCTACCAGAGCTGCCATCCGCACAAGCAAGACTTGCAATTCTGGCGAGAACTTAAGCAGCATTACCTTAAACAACTTGATCATCATGGGCAATTCGAATTAGCCGAAACCTTCTTCAACTCGGTCATAGGCAGACTCTTCCGCCACCAGAAAATCGATGATGAAATGATGTTTGTGTTGCCCAGCCGTTGCTACTTGCCAGGGCAAATGCGCACCAACGTGGTAAACAGCTTTGATGCCCGTGGCACAATACGTTCCACATTAGAGGCTATTTTATCCAGCTATTCCTTCCGCCTGCCTTACACCAACGTAGAGCGTGACCTGCAAAATCTTGAACGCTATTTACGCGACAGTTTTTCCAAACAGGAACTGGCAACCATTCACAAAGTAGAAATACTACAAAGCGTTTTCTACAGGAATAAGGCGGCCTATCTGATGGGCCGAATGTGTACCGCCGATAAGCCCATTCCCTTTGTCATTGCTCTGATGCACGACCCTAAAGGCGGCTTATGTGTAGACACGTTGCTGACCGACCGTCACGACCTTAGCGTATTGTTTGGTTTTGCTCGCTCCTATTTTATGGTCGACACGCAGCATCCGGCCGAAGTGGTGGCATTTTTGCAGGAACTTTTACCCAACAAGAAGCACTTTGAGCTGTATATTGCCCTGGGTTACTACAAACACGGTAAGACGGTGTTTTACCGCAACTTCCTGCAACATCTGCAGCACAGCGACGATCAATTTGAAGCCGCGCCCGGCATTAAAGGCTTGGTCATGGCAGTATTTCATCTGCCCTCATATGGCGTGGTATTTAAAGTCATTAAGGACGAATTCGCCGAAAGTAAGAAGATCACCCGCGAACATGTGAAAGACTGCTACCGACTGGTTAAGATGAGCGACCGGGTTGGCCGCATGGCAGATACTCATGAATATATGAACTTTCGCCTGCCAAGGCACAGAATCAGCGATACCTTGCTAGAAGAACTGCAGGAAGTTGCCGCCAGTAGTCTGGAAATGACCGAGCAGGAAGTGATCATCAAGCACTTGTATATCGAACGCAAAATGACGCCGCTGAACCTATATCTTGATCAAGAAACCGATCCAGACAAAGTCGCCGCCGCCATAGAAGACCTGGGTCTTTGCATCAAACAAATCGCTGCGGCCAATATTTTTCCTGGCGACATGCTACATAAAAACTTCGGTATTACCCTCCATGGCCGGGTAATTTTCTACGACTATGACGAAGTCTGCTACATGAACCAGCGCAATTTTCGCACCTTGCCCCGCTCAGATGACCCTTATGCCCTGGATACACTATCGGTGGCTCCCGACGATGTATTTCCCGAGCAGTTTGAGCATTTTATCGTTGGTAAACGTCACCTGAAGGAACTGCTGAAGGCTAAACATCCGGAATTGATGGATCCCATTTGGTGGCAAAAAATTCAGCAAGAAATGGCCGGTGGTTTAATTAAAGATGTATTACCTTACCCGGCTGCCAAGCAGTTCCGTCGTCGCTACCCGCCGGACTAAACAGCTTGCAGTGCATGCCAGGTGAGGGCCACAGAACAACCCACACCAACAGTCCATACTGAGCTGCGCGCCAAATGCCAATCCAATAAGTAAAACAGGTTGTAGCACAATCTCGCGGCAATAAAGGTCATCGCTAAATATTGCGCATAGCTGTCTGTCTGCCCGGTGATCAGCACAGCCAATGCCCCTGGCGTAAACATGATCAGCGCCTCGAAGGCATTTTCATGGGCCGCTTTGGCCCGCGCCCCAAAACCTGTTAATGCAGACTGCTGATTACGCGGGTGACGGTTGTCATAGCCGCCCGCTTTGGCCTGAGCAATGGCAAGAGGGGCTTTGGCCAGCAAAGGCAGCAGACTGGCAATCAACAAACAGAGCAAAACCGTGTACATTGTGAGTTCCTTATCCAAGTTTCAACCATAGTGCCAGATTCATCCTTCTGTGCAGAAGAAATTTCTGCATCACTGAACATCAACACCCCCTCACCTGTGCAGCCACTTTGTGTGGATTGGCCGGGGAGTGAGCAGGTTGAGCTGTTTATTAAACGAGATGATTTGATTCACCCCATTATCTCCGGCAATAAGTGGCGAAAGCTTAAATACGCGCTACTGGAAGCCAGACAAAAGGGCGTCGCCGAAATTATCAGCTTCGGCGGTGGCCACTCGAATCATCTGCATGCCCTTGGGTATTGCTGTCAGCAACTGGGCATACAGTTAATGGCACTAGTGCGAGGAGACTACAGCCAGAATCCCACACCTATGCTGCGGGATCTGTATCAGTGGCAGGCGCAGATTATCTATCTGGACAAAGCCACCTATCAACAGCGCAGCCAAAGTGACTTTATCGGAGCCTGGCAGGCCGCCCATCCCAACGCCATGATTGTACCGGAAGGTGGCAGTCAGGCTCAGGCTCTGCCGGGGGTCGCGGAAATCCTGCAGGAACAAGAACAAAAATTTAGTCATATCATAGTGCCGGTGGGCAGTGGCGGTACTTTAGCTGGACTTATTCAAGCCAGGCAGATTCAACACCAGGATAATACACAGCTACTGGGTATTGCGGCACTGAAGGGTGAAGGTTATCTCGAAGAACTTGTCACTAACCTACTACCCCAATCAGCCCCTACAAACTGGCATATCGAGCATCGTTTTCATTTTGGCGGCTATGCCAAAAGCACAGCCGAGCTCCATACATTTTGCCAAACCTTCAGGTCCCACACCGGCATCGGTATTGAGCCGGTATACAGCGGCAAGGCTTGCTGGGCCCTTAAACAGAAACTGGCCGAAGGCTACTTCCCTCAAGGCAGCCGTGTTCTGCTCATTCATACCGGCGGCTTGCAAGGTGCCCGCCAATAACGACAGGCCATCGCACCAAAGTGCCCAGAAACTGGCGCTTAGCCAGGCTATTCAGTAGGATTACAAGGGTACGCCTCAGTTAGGGCGAAATTGGGTAGACTAATTTTTAAGGGATAAATGATGAAGAAAATTCTGGTCATATTGCTGGTCTTGGTAGCGGCCTTTATTGGTGTCGTTTTCTATCTGGTTTCCGGCGTAGATGAACTGATCCGCAGTCAAATGGAAACCCAGGGCAGCAAAGCATTGCAAACCCAGGTTCAGGTCAACAAGGTAGAACTGTCCTTTGCTGAAGCACGTATGAGCATTGGCGGATTTAATGTACATAACCCCAAAGGCTACTCTGATGACCAGGCTTTCAGCCTGGGTGAAGTAAAACTCGATCTCGGTACCTCGACCAAAGAGCCTTACATAGTCGAAGAAGTACTGATTGATGCGCCGACTGTGTTATATGAAGTGGATGCCAGTGGCAAAGCCAACCTGGTGGTACTAAAAGACAACCTGCAGGCCATGCTGCCTAAAGGCGACGGCCAGCCAACAGCAGAAAGTACCGGCCCAAGCCCACTGGTTTCGGTACAAAAAGTCACCATTAAGGATGCCAAACTACGTATTAATTTCGAAGCCATGGATACCGGTGAGCTGAAGTTGGATCAAAAACAGTATGATTTGACCCTGCCGACCTTCCAGTCTTCACCTGTAGGTGTACCTAACGGCCTGCCAGCCGATCAGGTTGGAACAGCCATCATGGATAGCATGCTGGATAACCTTATCAAGCAAGCTAAACAGCGGGTCAAAGATATTTTCGAAGATAAAGCCAAGGCCGCTGCAAAAGAGAAAATCGACGAGGAAAAACAGAAGCTCGAAGAAAAGGCCAAAGACAAGCTAAAAGGGCTGTTAGGCAATAAATAAACGCCATTGTCCCGGCGTGCTCTTGCACGCCGGGTACCATTTAGCTCTTACAACAAGCCGCCATTCGCCTCTGTTGACCTAACCAAGGGAATATCACTTTCAGCGTTTACCCAGCCCCAATTCGATAGTTAAATATCGCCACCACCGACACCCCATTTACCACTTCAACCCTCTTTAACTAATTGTTTTTTATATGTTAATTTTAGTGGTATAAAAGCGTCATTTTTCAAGTTGTAAGGATAGCCAATGAAAAATGTACATCTGATTGCCGCACTCGCTCTAGCATACTGTTTGACGACCCAAGCCCAGACTCCGCTTCCCGCTCACTTTCAAAACCTGGATTTTGAGACCCAACAAGATGCGCAACTTAGCCACTGGCAACTAAGGATTAACACCTCCTCCATACCAGCCAGGGCGACCGACAAAATCTCCACAGAAAAAGGCCAATACTCAGCCATTTTGCGAGGCGAGAATGACCAGAAGATCATTTTATTGCAAACCCTTAACAACAGTTTTGCAGGAGAATACCTAACAGTGATCGGCATGGTCAAAGCCGACAATATAGAAGGAAAAGGACGCCTGTACGCCATGACCCAAGATGGCACAGGTAGAGTGTTAACTAATAGCACTTGGAACGAAAGATTCCTCCCTATCAGCGGGAATTCAGACTGGCAACGTTATCAGATTTCTATCCCACTGGATAAGGGCGTACACAAGATCACCTTAGGGGCTCAACTTGAAGGGAAAGGCACCCTTTTTGTGGATGACTTACAGGTATTTGTAGACAGACAAGAGCACACGCAGGCCTCCCCCTTGGTGCCCAAGCTTTATCCTGCCGATAAAGACAATGAATTTGAGCAAGGTTCAGGTATTCAGCTCTCGCAGATATCTGAATTACAACATAACAGCCTTATCAAACTCGGCCGGGTATGGGGATTGGTTAAATATTTCCATCCTGCAGTGGCGCAAGGTCTGCATAACATGGACGCGGAGTTATTTAGGGTAATGCCCGCGGTATTAAGTGCCAGCACAGCAAGCGAAGTTAATCAGGTTTTAGACCATTGGCTGGATGGCTTTGGCAAACCAGTTTTCTGCTCGCTTGACTGTCAGAGTCGACCAGAAAAAACCAGCCGCAGTGTAGATTTAAGCTGGATAACAGAATCTGATTACCTAGGGGACAAGTTATCCCAAAAACTCTTACATTTGGTCGACAGCCCCAAAGCAAAAGAACATTACTATTTCGACTATGAAGCCACTAATAATGTACAAATACTTAATGAACGACCCTATATGCAGATTCTCCCGCATGATAGTGGTATGCAACTGTTAAGTTTATTTCGCGCATGGAACATAGTTGAGTACTTTTCGCCTTACAAGCACTTACCAGATGAAGCTTGGGATAAACAGCTAAATCTGTTCATCAATGCTTTTGCGACAGCTGACTCATCAGAGCGTTATCAGCAACATTTACTCAAATTGCTAAGTAAAATTGACGACAGCCATAGCAAGCTTTGGGGAAGCAATGTCCAGAAAATAAACCTTCAGTTATTCGGCCAATACAGGGTTGCTGTAGAAATAAGACATGTTGAGCAAAAATGGGTGGTCACCAAGCTTTTACCTGGCTATCCAGGGCCTCTGCAAGTTGGTCAAGTTATCACTAAGATAAACGGCCAGTCTGTCGTGGACAGGGAACAAGACTTATGGTCGATGCTGCCAGCATCCAATCACGTAACCAAATACCGTGAACTGGCTAAACACTTACTCAAGAGCCCTACTCCAGAACTACGTATTGAACTGGACAATGGTCAGTTGATCACTACCTCCGCCATACATAGCCAAGATGATACTTTTAAACGAAAGGAAGCCAATCAGCTTCCTAGTTATCGTTGGTTAGAGCCAGGTATTGGTTACATTGATATAGGGCGACTGACTAGGTCAGAGGTCGATGAGATGATGGCTTCATTTAAAGATGCCAATGCCCTGATATTTGACATAAGAGCCTATCCTAAGGGCACAGCCTGGACCTTGGCCAAGCATCTGCTTCCTGGCCCTACAACCTTTGCGCAAGTTGAAATACCGGAAACCTTTTATCCAGGTCAGTTTACTTTAAAGCCCCCAAGCAAGATTGGTAAAACCAATACAGATTACTTCAAGGGCAGAATAGTTCTGCTGGCCGACGAGTACTCACAAAGTCAGTCTGAATATTGCTTAATGATGTTACGCCGGGCACCACAAGCTATTGTGGTAGGTAGCCAGACGGCTGGGGCAGACGGAAATATATCCATGTTTACGCTACCTGGCGGTTATGGCTCGAATCTATCTGGAATTGGAATTCTTACCCCCAAAGGTAACCAGACCAACCGCATAGGCATCATACCCGACATTGAAGTGAAACCGAGCCTCGAAGCAATTCGAGCAAGCCGCGATAATGTTTTAGAGGCAGCTATTGAAATAGCCAAGTCAGACAAGTTTGTTGAGTTAGTACCAAGCCAAGTACAAAATTGATTTGTGGTTATGAAGGGATAATCATCAATTATCCCTTATATCCCCGACTGTCTCTTTTCAGGCTGCCATAAGGTCGTTTTGTTGCGGCCTAACTGTTTGGATCTGTACATGGCGGTGTCCGCCTTGTTTAGCATCAGGCTGATATCCTGGGGCGCATAGCAGCAATAACAGCCCAGACTGATACTTGTTTTAAGCTTTTCCTTATCTACCTCAATCTCAAGCTCTGCAACGGCGCGTCTGAGCCTTTCACAAAATTGAAAAGCGCCATTCAGATCATCTGTTTCGGCCAAAATGGCAAATTCCTCGCCACCGATGCGGGCCAGCACATCACTCTCTCTGACCAGTGATTGTAAAGCCTCAGCCACTGCCTTCAGCACCAAATCGCCACCTTTATGGCCGAGCTTATCGTTCACTTGTTTAAACTTGTCGATATCCACCAGGATGGTTGCCAGCATTTTACGGTGTCTTGTCACACTGCTGAATTTGTTTCCGGCCAGTTCTTCAAAAGCACGGCGGTTGTAAAGGCGAGTCAGGCTGTCAGTTCGGGCTTCTTTTTCTGCCTGTGCGCGAGCAACTTCCAACTCCCAGGTTTTCTCTTTTACCTGACGCTCCAACTGCTCTGAAAAGCTCTCCAACTGGGTAACATAGGCTTCACGAGCTTTGTCACGTTGCTGCTTAATATCCAGTATCTTAAAGCCCATACTCACGGCGAGCAGACACATCTCAATAACACCACCTAATACTCCGGTGTAAATTGTCAAAGGCTGATGCTCAATAAGCCCAACCTGACGCAATCCAAACTGAATGAGCACCGCGGTACCATAAATAAACCAGGCCAGGGTAAACAACTTTACCTGGCGTTTTTTAACCACACACAGATACAGTGCCAGGAAGGGAATGGTTAACAAAATGGGACCGGTAAGCATCATAAAGACGCCAGCCGCTTCCGCGTATCCCAATATGCCCAGCACAATAATCACCGGGCCAAAGGCCATCAGGCTAAGGTAGATTTTGCCAACTAAGGGCAGCACTTGATCCAATTTAAGATAGTCGCGGGCGAAGGTCAGTGCGGCGAAATAATAGATGCCCCCCCAGAAAGTGGCATTGCCAACCGGTGCCCCACCAGATTGAAACAATACCGCCCAATGCGCATCCAGGTTCATTAGCAACATACAGGAAGTGAATGTCAGCGCCGAATAGCTTAAAAAAGTACGTTCGCGAATCGCCAGAAACACCAGCAATGACAGAAAAGAGAACAAGATAAAGGCTGTGTAAGCTCCCCCGTAAAGCAAAGTTTCACGGGTTTCATGGCGCACGAAATCATTGGGCGTCCAAACCGCAAACTGACTGAACAAACCTCCAAAGGTCGCCTGAATTCTGGCGTACATCACATACTCTTGGCCGGTATCAACTTCGACTGAGAATACCGGACCAGGATTAGGAAAAGGCCGCTCCCAGTATGGACTTTCTCTATGATAATGCTGCTCGGATACCAGAACACCCTGGCTATCCACGATGTACAAATCGATACGATATGGGCCAGGATCTGTGTGTTCGAGAATATAGCGGGTCTGATTAGGATCGGAATTGCTGAGCCTGAAACGCATCCAGACTGGATGAGTCAATACCCCTCTGGATACATCGCCCTGCATGTCCTGCCATAGGGACTGGTCTGGATGGCTAAGCAAGGTTTCAATAGTTATGCTGGCAGATAGGTCATGGAGGATCTGATAAGCGCCATCGGTATTGCTAATCTGCGAAATATCCAGCCTTTCGGGTAGCGGAGATGCCCCGTAAACACCAGCGCTTATCAGCAGAATGCACCAGCCCAATAAACGACGGGCAAGTTTGTCCATGCAGCAAATCCTTTGGCAGTTGCGACACACATAAGGCTTATCGCCGTGCCTTTGTAGTTATGTTTATTCTCTATGATCAATAACTTATCTAGATCATAGTCGGCAACCCTGACATTATGACCATTCCAGGGAAAATAAAAAAGGATAATTATGAGCTTAACACCTGATGAGTGGGGTTTTTACCACCCCAGCAACGAGCAAGAAGTCATGCTGTTGGTGCAGATGGCCAACAGGGAGAACAAACAAATCCGCACCTGCGGTGCTGCCCATAGCCAAAGTTGGGCGATTTACACCGACCCGGTTACTAGTGGTCCCAATGTCACCAACCAAGAAACGCCCCCCGCAGACAGTTCTCAAATCAACTTACTGCTTGACCAAATGATGGAAGTGAAGGTGCTGGACAAGACACGGGGGCTGGTACGAGCCCAGGCAGGAGTGCATCTGGGCTATGACCCCAGTGATATCAGTGGCACCTCTACACTTGAAAACAGCCTGCTTTATCAGCTTTGGCAGCATGGGCTAACCCTTAGCGAACTGGGTGGCATCATTCATCAAACCTTGGGCGGCTTTATGTCGACGGGCTCTGCTGGCGGCTCATTAAAGTATTCCTTTCAGGACAATATCCAGGCCATCCGCCTGGTGGACGGTTTGGGACAACTGGTTGAATTTTGTCGCGATGATGAGGATACCGATGGTTTTTACGCGGCAATGGTATCCATGGGGCTATTCGGCATAGTGGTATCGGTAGACTTACTCTGTGAGCCCGCCTTCAATATTGCTGGCCAGGAGGCCACTGTTACCTACCAGGAATGTCAGTTCGACTTTTTTGGTGAGTCAAAAGACAAACCATCGCTGGAAGACTTTATGCGCGATGTGGATTACGGCCGGGTGAATTGGTGGCCGCAGCCCGGTGCTGAACGCATCCTGCCCTGGCAGGCACAGCGCATACCTTGCGTAACGGGCTTTACCCCTAGACCCTATCAGGAGTTTACCAATTATCCAGCGGCCGCAGAGCCGGTAATAAGCATTATTTATGCTGTGTTGGGTAATCTTGATACACCGGAACTGATACCGGAAAAAGTACGTCAAGCCGGATTGAGTCTGCAGGAAGTTGCTGACAACCTTATCGATTTCAGCCAGTTTGGAATACTCGGGCCTGTAGTCAAGGATTTCGTCAACCAACTGTTGGCCGAGGAATTTGACAAGGCAATCGCCTTGATCCAGCAAAAAGCCCCAGAGATAAAGGCGAATCTGCCAGAGGTAATGCAAACCATTCTGAACGTTTTCCAGTCCCTGGATAGCAGCAAACAAGGCATGGATAAAGGCACTCCACAGGTGTTTCAACATCATGCACCCTGGGGTTTACCTATGGACAACCAAGCCTCCGATGAGCTGTTAGACATCGAATTTTCTGAGCTTTGGTTCCCCATTGGCCGCGCGAATCAGGTAGTGCAAATATTACGGGATTACTTTGATGAGGCCAGTAACGACCATGAAAAGCTCAAGCGAACGGGTTTATTCACCATTGAGGTATATATGGCTAAAGCCTGTCAGGCCTGGATGGGAATGGGATATAGCGACGGTAAAGACGAATGGGCCGAGGGTGCCTTTCGCTTTGAGCCTTTATGGTTTGTGGATTTTGCCGAAGATCCGCAAAGGGAATTCTATCCACAATTCTGGCAGTTGTTCCGCGACAAAGGCATTCCCTACCGATTGCACTGGGGCAAGATGCTGCCTGATGTGACTCAAGCAGACCCCAAGGGCTGGGTGGACTACTTTCGTAGTCAATATCCAAAGTGGGATGCATTTTTAACTATGCGAGCACAAATGGATCCACGCCAACGCTTTGTCAGCCATTACTGGCGTAAACAACTAGGTATCAGTTAACAGTTAACGCAGCCAGCCTTCGCCGCCCACATCCAACAGGCGGCGAAGATTTACTCTGTTAGCAGTTTGGCGCAGGTAGCCAACACCTTATCCAGTTTGTCTGAGGGGTCTGCAAGCGCAGAGAGAAGTTCGGGGTTATGTGATGTTTCTGCGAGATGCCGTAGCTTGTTACGGTGAGTCAACACGTCGCGAATTTCACCAAGCGAAGCTTGTCTGCCCAGTTCCTTTTCAACCTCTGCCACAACCTGTAAGGCAACCAGGGAAAATGCTGGTTGATGCACTAATTGCTGTGCCAATAATTTGCTGGCTTGCTTTTCCATACGCAATCCTTTGCTAAGTACCTTTAAGTGTTGATGAAAATAGCTGAGAGTCAATGTGAGTGACGGTCAGTTTCGGCGTCTATGTCACCAAACAACACTATTGAAGCGACCAACATCCACGGCATCCTTGTGTTTGTGCAACAATAAGCTCTGGCACCAGATACCTTTATGCTATTTTAATTTGACTACTAGCAAAGTTCACACCACCCCAAAATTACCCATAAAAAACATATAGATAAGAAAATTAACTGAGGGCATTAAATAAGTTTATGTATGGAAACTTGACGGTTTAAACAACCTGGGCTAACTGCAAATTTGTCCTGGCAAATGGCAGACAGAACCAGCCAGAAATTTATCAGCCCCAAGTCTTGTTTTTTGGTTATCATCAATTTGATCAGATATCGTCCCACACCAGATATACCCCATCAAAGGACTGCCAATGAGTCGTACCGAACGCCTGTTGAGTTTACTTCAGTTACTTCGCAGTCATCGTTATCCAGTATCCGGAACTCAGCTAGCGGAGCGTTTGGATATTAGTCTTCGTACGCTCTATCGCGATATCGCCAGTTTGCAATCACAAGGGGCAGAAATTGTTGGGGAAGCAGGCGTGGGCTATGTGTTACGTCCAGGCTTTATGCTACCACCACTGATGTTCAGTGAAGAGGAACTCGAAGCTATTGTACTGGGAATTAGTTGGGTGGCAGCACGCACCGACCAGACATTGGGCATGAACGCCCGCAGTGCCTTAGATAAGATTACTGCCGTGCTACCACAAGAGCTGAGAGAAACACTGGACTCCCATACCTTGCTGGTAGGCCCTGCCGCGCATCTTGACGAGCAGGTAGATGCCGCGCAGTTACGCACCCTGATTCGCACTGAACATAAAGCTGAAATCCGGTATCTGGACCTCAAGGGCCAAGCATCAACCCGCACTATATGGCCATTCGCCTTAGGCTATTTTGAACAGGTCCGAATAGTAGTGGCTTGGTGTGAGAAGCGTCAGGCCTTTCGCCATTTTCGCGCCGACAGGATCTTATCCCTGGTCCCAAGCAACCAGCGTTACCCTCAGCGCCGCCAGCAACTGCTCAAACAGTGGCGCAAGGTAGAAGGGAGCAAAGAATAACCTGCGCACACTACTGACATAAACTGACAGTAGCATTCCTTAGACTGTGTAGACCGGAAACAGCCCGGCCAACATTCACAAGGAATATTGTTATGTCACATCCGAATTTGATTATTTTGTATGTCCGCGATGCGGAATTCAGCAGTGCGTTTTACGGCACCCTGTTTGACGTCAGCCCCATTGAACAAAGTAATGACTTTGCCATGTTCGTTTTAGCCGGAGGGCTACGCTTTGGGGTATGGGCCCGCGATGCGGTTAAGCCAGCCGTATCCGCCAGCGCTGGTGCAATGGAAATTGCCATTCCGGTTGCCGACAAAGCCCAGGTAGAACAGTGGCACCAGCAATTCCGCAGTCAAGACATCACCATTGCGCAGACTCCGGAGTACATGGACTTCGGGTACACCTTTACGGCTCTGGATCCTGATGGTCATCGCCTGCGGGTATATGCACCGTCAAGATAAAGTATCTGCACAGGTCACTGACAAGCGAGCCAGCTTGTCAGTAATGCTGCATGTTTCATCTACCATTCGTGTAAATTTGTGGATAAAATTTCCTCACAAGGATGAAGCGTGGAATACTTTGTCGCCAATGCACAGCTAAACGGAATTGCCAGGTACTGAATGAGCAGCACTAACCTCAACTGCCAAACCGATCAAAGGGGACTCGCCCTACTCATCGACAGCTTCTATCAGCAACTAAAAAAAGTAGCCAGCACGCAGCGCTGGATGATTGGGCTGCGAAGCGGCACCTTATGTACCACGGTATTAGTGCATGAATCCTTTCTACGCCTGAAAGACATGCACAGCTGGTCTGATCCACAGCACTTTCTGCGCACAGCCAGTAAAGCAATGCGCTACGCACTTATCGACTATATTCGCGCCCAGAACACAGATAAGCGCAGCGCCCCAGAACTGGATGAATGGCTGAATATTCTGGATGGCGTGAATGAGCCAGGCTCTTGGTTGCTGGACATTGAAGATGCGCTTGCCACACTGGAACAAGAACAGCCCAGATTAGCCAACGTCGTTGAATGTCTGTTCTTCGCTGGATTAACCGAAAAAGAAACAGCAGAGCTACTAGGTATAAACGAACGTACCGTCAGACGTGACTGGCAAAAAGCACGCAGTTGGCTGACCAGCGAGCTCAGCCCCATTTGATAAAAATTTGCTAACAAAGGGTTACAGATTTGCCCCGGTTTTCGTGCCAGTATCCCTGCACGCTGACCAGCCATTCCCTACTGTTCGGGCAACTCGTCGGCTCCACTCACCTAGCGAAGGATAATAATATGAAGTGTTTGCTGACGGGGCTGTTGCTTTCAGCCTTGCCGTTTTTCAGTGTTGCCGAAAACATGACGTCGGATGTCAGTGCTTACAAACAGGAACTGATGCAAGAAATTATCAACCAGTTCCAAGACGACGGAACTTTTACTCAATTGGCGCAATGCACAAACCAGCGAGCCGAGCGTTTAAAGGACCACTTTGTTCAGACACTGGATAAATGTCTGGATACACCGGATGCGTCCGAAGAGGCACTAAATCAATGCCTGTATGTCGGCGTAGGCAAGTTAAGCGGTATCCCGGCACAAAAGCTGAGAACTTGTGTAGAAAGTACAGCGGAAAACGACAATCAAGATAAGCTTGAGCACATTGAAAAACAGATCGCTGAATTGGAAGACCAGTTAAATCTGCTTTCAGAAAAAGACGACTTGAATGAAGCGGATCTTAAACGTGAAGCGGCCTTACAGTCCAAATTGGACAGCCTCTACATCAAATTAGATGCCGAAGAACAGGCGCGAGGCCGCCGATCTGAACAATAGTGGTTTGATAAATCGCCCCGGTATTTGCCGGGGCTGCATCTAGTCTTTCATTACCGGAACTGAAACATTGAAGGTCCGTAAGCTAGCCAGGGCTTTTTCGACCCTGATTTTAGCCAACTGGCTAAAGTTCTCTGCATCCATATTAAATGCAAAATAATGGCTGCCAGCGGCATCTTCCACTATCCCCACATACCAGCCTCTAGCGCCGCCTTCTGGCAACATACCACCGCCCGTTTTGGCATAGAGCCTGACATTCTGGCCACTGCGCTGCAAAAATACTGGGGCAAATTCCTCATAGGTCGCGTCCTTAAGTCCCAACTGACGATGTTTATATTTACGCAAAAACTCAACCTGATTTACCGCACTAATTTGCAGACTATCCCCCAACCAAAAACGGTCAATCGGGCCAGATACATCCTTATTACCATAACCAAATTCCGCCACATATTTCTCATACGCCGTTTTACCTAAATCTGCAGACCATTGCTGATACAAAGGCAATACCGAGTGATCAAAAGCCGATTTCAACTTATGCGCAGGCTCACGCCAGGAAGAGAACCACCAGCTTTGCTGAGGGTAACGATGTAAATCGATACTGTAACTGTCAGCGCTATTGATCTGACCTGTTTCAAGCAAAATCAAAGTGTTGGGGATCTTAAAGGTAGAATAAGGCGCAAAGTCCTGATGTGCTCTGGATGGGTTAATAAATTGCCATTTTTCACTGACTTCGCTGTATAGCGCCAGAGTGCAGGCTTCACCTTCTTCACAAGGTTTAACTTGCTGCGCCATGGTTGTTTGCAACAATGAAAGGCTGAGTAAGCCGGTTGCCAGTATGCGTTTTAACATAAGAATTCTCGATTTCGATGTTCAACTGCGACCGGGTTTGGTTTCGTAAAAGCCCAGCATATCCTTGCCACTAACAATGCTGAATTTCTCAGCTCGCACAAAACCATTAGTAGCATATGCCGTACCACTGGACTTGCGACACAAAGAACAATAACAGTGAATAATGCTGCTGACTTCTCCCTCAACAATGACTCGCACGGCGCCACATAAGCAACTCCCCTGGTACATTCCCTCTACCTTTTTATCCTTTAATTGTCGCGGTTTATCTTACCTAAAGCCTTATGACTTCACATGAAACATTCATTACTGGCAGGACCAATTAGGTAAGCAAATATTAACGGGGCGAGAATCCTTTCTCACAACTGGAAGGCAAGCATAAACCTATAGCATGTAAACTAGGACCCAATACCAAAATTCAGACTTTACATAAATCAATCCGATACTTAGTCGCAGAGTACCTTTGTAAGCGTTTGTTAATTTTAGTTTTTTATACTGATATGCAGGTACAATCGGCGGTTAGGAAGCATTCTCATATAAGGAGTAAACATGAGAAAATATCTAGCCGCGCTGTTGCCTATGGCATTACTGGGCTGCTCAGCCCCGCCATCAATTGATCCAGCCGCAACTATAGTCTTAGTGCACGGCGCCCATTTTAATGCCGCCGCCTGGCAACCACTGCAAAAAGAGTTAGAAAAACACGGCTTAGCCAGCAAGGCTGTTGATCTGCCAGGAAGAGGCAGTGACCCAGCCCCGGCAAGTGCCACATTGGAAAGTTCAGCAGCCGCGCTTTGCCAAAGCCTGACCGCGATTTCAGGCCCGATTGCCTTGGTGGTGCATAGTCAAGGTGGCGCCATAGCGCATCAGACCCTTAGCCAATGCCCTGCGGTTAGCATCACGGATATAGTGTATGTCTCGGCGGTCGCGCCCATAGAGGGTGCCAAGCCATTTGCTTTGCTAAGTGAAGCGGATGAAAAGCACTATTTTAGCGGCATAACCTATCAGGATGGCTGGATGAGGATCACCAACCCGCAGGCATTTGCTGAAACATTCACCGCAATCCCGGCCTATTATCCGCAAGTTATCAACTTAGCAGTGGATGAACCGGCGGCCACCGGCGACGGTCAGGTCAATCTTTCAGTCAGTAAGCTGGAGGCGATTCGTACCAGCTATATCTTTGCTGAGCAGGATCAAATCATCTCCCTTGCCAGCCAGCAAAAAATCGCTGCGTCTATTCAGCCTGATCAGCAATTTACCTTAGCCAGCGGTCACTTACCTATGCTGAGTATGCCAAAGGCTCTGGCAGAGAAAATTGTGCAAGCTATCCGTCAGGACGCTTAGCAACAGAGGCGAATTTGCCAATAAAAAACCCGGCCTTGGCCGGGTTTTATCATATCTAAACCAGTTACAGTTTACCCAGAATCTCATCACTAAGTTTCAGGTCATCATTCTTATTAACCTGCACCCCTGCGCCAATTACATCACGGGCAATATCCTGCGCTTCCAGTAAGGAATGCATCTCATAAGTACCGCACTGGTATTCGTTTAGTTCAGGTATTTCAGACTGGTTAGCTACCTCTAACACATCTTGCATGGCCGCCAGCCAGGCATCTGCTACGCGCTGCTCAGACGGTTCGCCAATCAGGCTCATATAAAAGCCGGTACGACAGCCCATAGGCGAAATATCAATAATTTCCACGCCGTTACCATTTAAGTGGTCACGCATAAAACCGGCGAACAGATGCTCCAGAGTGTGAATGCCCTTCTCGCTTAGAATATTCTGATTGGGAATACAAAAGCGCAGGTCGAATACCGTGATGGTGTCGCCTTTTGGGGTGCTCATGGTTTTGGCTACGCGCACTGCCGGAGCATGCATACGGGTATGGTCAACGGTAAAACTATCTAATAACGGCATGATACTCTCGCCTGAAAATTGTCTGGATTAGGTTAGGCGCAAGCATAGCATGCCACCGATTTTGCATAAACTCTGTCCTGCCTGAAGACTTACATTGCAGCCAAGTTTTGGCTAATCAGACAACAAACTTTGTGCTTCTAAAAAGAAGCGCCGATACATGGCACCAGCGTCCCCCATGGCATCAAGATCTTGTTCAAACTCAGCCAGCCGTTGCCTGGCCGCTTCTTTATCCTGGTCTGCCAGAAAGCGTATGGTCAACGCATGTAGCTTAAACTTCAGTAGAGGGTGTAGCTGCATGGTTTCCAGTCTGCTGCTCAGTGCAGAAAAACCCTCCGTTTGGTCTTTGCCTTGTTTCAGCCTGATATCCATTAATCCCATCTCGCTGGACAGACTCAACATGCCATCCTCACCTTCACTTTTTTGTGCCATCACCAGCGCACGCTGCATACCTTGTTCTGCTTCGTCCAACTGGCCCAACTTAGCCAGCAAAGTCGCATGATTGGCAAAGCTGGCGGCGGTGGCCGCGCCCTCGCCGACCAATGTCAGTTTCAATTGGGCAATTTCGCCAATTTCGCTGGCAGCACGCTGAATATCCCCTTGCCGTAAACTGATCTCGGCCAAAGCTTCCCGGCAGTTAAGCACATCCAAACTTGCACCCAACCCAATGGCCTCTGCGGTATTCACTGCATCGGTAAAAGCTTGTTGCGCCTGAGGCAACTGATCTAACTGCCTATGCGCTTGCCCCAGAGAGGCTTGCAACAGCATCCTAGTGCGACTGGGGTTGGGCCAGGATTGGCGAAGCTCAAGCAGCGTATCTTCAAGTAAGGTGATGGCTTGCTTAGGCTCATCACCTAAACGCAGTAACCTAGCCTCAAGGTCGCGGCTGCGTATCAATTCAATCTGATAGCGCTTGTCCTTTGACCAAAAGCGCTGAGCCTGCCCTAGCAACACAGCAGCTTCCGGCAGCTTGCCTGATAACTGCCATAAGGTGGCCAAACCAAAGGCCGCAGTGGCCTGAATATCTGCTGAAACCTGCGGGTTATCCAACAGCGCCTGATACATGCGCTGCGCCCCGTTGATATCTTTGACCAGGTTATATATTTCTCCTACCTGCAACACCATTGGCGCGGCGACATCCGGTTGTTGCTTGAGGCTGGTCAGTAATCTTTCCTCATGAGCCAGCAGCACTTCCTGGGGAGTAAGCTTAGTGTCAGGGCGACTGGCGAACAGACTAAGCAGAAACTCCATTACGCCAGCCTGCTTTTGCTCCTCAACACGCAATCTGTCGCGCTCAAGCGCCGCTTGGTACCCCTGATACAAACCATTGCCTAAAAACACCATAGCCAATAACGCCAGACCGCTGGAAAAGGGGTTGCGTCTGACAAAACAGCGAAACCTATAGCCCCAGCCACCAAATCCGCTGACCGGGCGCCCATCCAGCACTGCCGCCACGTCGGCTCTGAGGGCATGTACCGACTGATAACGTTGTCCCGGTGTCTGGCTGCAAGCCTTTTGCACTATAGCGCTAAGCTCACCAGGCAAGGCCGACAAGTCTGCCGGGCTTAATCTGGCTTTATCAAACAAAGTTTGCACCAATAAGCCGAGATTTGATTGCTGCTGACCCAGACACTTTCCGCTGAGCATGCTGAACAGCATCAATCCCAGACTATATACATCCTGATCGGCACAAGGTGCCCCCCCCTGCCAAACTTCAGGTGCGGCATAGGCGGGTGTGCCGCCCTCTTTACCAGTATGCTGACCCAGCTCGGCACTGATACCAAAGTCAATCAGCTTTAAATGCCCGCTGTTGGATACCACCACATTTTGCGGCTTGATATCCCGGTGGATGAGGCCAAAGCCGTGCAGATACGCCACTGCGTCGCAAAGTTGCAAAAACAACAGCATACGTGCACGCAAAGAGAGTTTATGGGAATTAATGTAGGCAATGGGATCTGTACCTTGCAGGTACTCAACCACCATATACAGGCTGCCGTCTGGCGCTTTGCCGCCATCAATAAGGCGGGCAATATTGGTATGGTTGAGTTTAGCCAGGCGTCGCCGTTCCAACGCAAAGTCCTGTTCCAGACCCTGCTGATCAAGCTTGACTAATTTCAGTGCGGCAGGTTCCTGATGAACCTCATCATCCCGTTTAACCAGAAACACCTGGCCGCTGCCGCCATCCCCAAGTAAGGACTCAAGACGCCAGACTCCCAGAACACTATAAGGTAATGAGGCAGGTAAATGCTCAGGATGCCGGTCTTCCGCCGCCAACATTCGTCGCACTCGAGCGATAATGTCCGGGCTTAAATCCTGTTGCTGTGACAGCCACTGCTCGCGCTCAGCAGAAGGCATATCTAAAAGTTTTTCAAACACGTCCATCAACTGAGCGACTTGCACAAACACATTCCATTGTTGTTTTTTTGTGCATGCATTGTGGAGCAAGTTCTGCGCAATTGACAAGCGTTTCCCGCCCCTCTGACCAATCACCATTCAACAATGTCCGCTTTTTTCCCTTTACCACGATTTAAGGCTTTGGAAAAAAATTCATGGAGTTGTAGAAATGAAAAAGCTACTTACCATCGGACTGGTCAGCTTGTTGAGCGCTTGTGGATCAGAATCAAGCCATTCTCCTGCCACCGAACCCGATGCAGCCAACAGCCCACCCATTGCCAGTCTGTCTGGACCAGAGCTAGCAGCATCCGGGCATAAGGTTGTCTTACAGTTGCAAGCTGAAGATAAAGACGGGCAGATAAGCGCAATTAAATGGGCACAAACTCAGGGGCCTCAGTTGGCTTTACAGTCAACCGAACTGACTATGCAGCAGCAACTGAACCTGCCCCAGTTAGCGCAGCAAACGGAATTTAGTTTTTCCGTCACTGTTCGTGATGACAAAAATGCCGAAGTCGTGGTAGCCCATAGTTTCACTGCGCTACCGGCAGCGCTCGCCATTACCTACCAACTGACGCTAACCACGCCGGATGGCACACCACTGAGCAACCAGGAAATATGGATTGGTCAGCCTCCCAGTTGGACTGCCTACCACACAGATGCTCAGGGTCAGTTACAAATTGACGATATGGCTGACACTCAGGCGCTAATAAAAATAGCCAAATCCGGATATAACACCTATCTGGCACCTCTTAAACAGGAGCTGAGCGAAGCATTCACCCTGATAAACATTGAGCTGCAACCGGTACAAACCCAACTCACCTTTTATGGCGGTCAGGCACAGCAATTGCGCGCTGAAAACGGCCTGAAGTTGAATATTCCGGCCAACGCCTGGCAGGTAGAAGGAACACCACGGGAAAACGAGCTGTTGGTGCTAAACATCAGCCAAAATCCCGACCTGCCAGCTCAGCAATTTGCTAATGCCCCCAGTCAGGTCACCAACCTCAGTTTTAGCACTCAGCAAGGTTCGCCTCTGAGCCTTAAGCCAGGCCAGTTTGTTAGCGTAACATTCCCTTATCCGGAAGGTGATGAGGCTTTACTTTCTTCTTTGGTTGAAGGTCAGCCTATTGTTCTTAGCAATCTGAACGAGCAAAACGGCCAGTGGCAGGAAGAAGTTACCGGTATCCTGCAACGAGATCCGCAAAGCCCTAGCGGCTGGTCAGTGACAGCAGACCTTCCCCACTTTAGCTATTGGGGTTTCGGTCAATTTAACCATTGGGTGATCGGACCGACGGATCCGGCCGGATTGTACTGCGTCGACTATCACAAACTATACGCTGGCGTGCAAAGTCTCTGCACCCGTGCCAATGGCGAGTGGCTGGTGCCCTTGATTGCCCCGCTCAAGGCCAGATACTGCATTGAACGTCGTATCAAGACCGGTTTAGATGCGAATGGCAATGCGATTTGGGGCACTGAAGTGGATTGTTACGGTGAGCACAGCTTCCAGTCCCAAGACATGCATGGACGCACTGGCTATGTATCCACAGTGGAAGCAGGCGTCACGGCTTTGGCCCCAGAGTCGAAACTCATCATCTCTCATCAAAAGCTGGCCAGGCTTGGCCAAACCTATTTCAACCGGCTGGAAACCCTGGGTATCAGCCAGCAAGGTCGCCAATACCAGGTATTAAATGGTAGCTTGCCGGCCGGTTTGCAATTTGAGCAAAACGCTATCCGCGGCACCCCGCAAACCCTGCAACCGGAACAGTCACTTTTAGTGCAGGTCAGCGACGCATTTGGCAATCAGGCCCAAGCCAGTCTGCAGTTGGGGGTGGCACCTCCTTTTGTCGCCAGTAACATACCGGCAGAGCATAAAATCCTCACCGGCAGTAACCTAAGTCTGAATCTGATGCCTTCCAGCGGCCTCTCTCCCTATCTGTTTACGCTGGTAAATCCAGACAATGGTATGCAGTTAGACCCCAGTTCCGGGCAATTCAGTTTCAGCACGGCACAAAAGGGCCAGTATCTGCCTTACATGGTGGTCTGCGAACAACAGGCCGATGCCTGCAGAGATGACCTTGGGCAGACGAACTACCGCCCAATGATCAGCGTTTATGAACCGGCCGTACTAGGGTTCAGCGAATTGCCAAGCGGACGATTAACGCAAAGTTATGAATTCACCTTGGTATACAACCAAAGCGACGACAGATTTATTTTTGCCGATCCGGTGCATAGTTGGCAGGTCAGTGGTTTACCGGCGGGATTAAGTCTGCAATCACGCACTAAACTGCAAAACTTCAAGCAGTTGGAATACTGGGTTATTGCCGGTACGCCCGAGCAAAGTGGTGAGTTTGAGGTGACGGTCAATCTAACCACCGAACTGGATGGCACCATTGCCCTGACCAGCCCTCTGCTCATTCGGTCGATAGCACCGGAAATCAGTGGCACCTTACCTGCCAGCCTGAATCTCGGCGAGCCGATGAGCCTGGCACTGCAAACCCTGCAGGGCAGCGTCTTAACCTGGCGCCTGGCCTCTGGCAGTATGCCAACCGGACTGATACTTAACAGCCAAACTGGCGTGATCAGCGGCACACCACAATCAGCGGGGTTTTACAGCTTTGTGGTGGAAGGTGAAGATGCCGCAGGGCAAGTGGCCAGCTTGTCATTGACCACCCAAGTTATTCAACCGCTTTTACCGCCCAGTTTAAGCGGCAGCCCTGGCAACGCTATGGTGAACCAGCCCTTTAGCTTCAGCCTGACCAATCAGGGAGGAGCTGTCAGCGCTTGGCAACTTCAAGGGACATTACCCAGCGGCTTGAATCATCAAAATGGCACCCTATCTGGTACACCAACGGTAAGTGGCAGTTATCCATTGCAGTTTACCGCCAGTAATGGTGCTGGCAGCAGCAGTCACAATGTCACTCTCGTTGTTCAGCCGACTCCCCCCGCTCTCGGTGGTCAGTTACCAGGCCAAATCCTGACTAACCAGATATTCAGTTTTGTCCCTTCCAACAGCGGCGGCCAGGCCGCGAGTTGGTCTGTAAGACAGGGCAGCTTGCCGACTGGCCTTAGCCTTAACACCCAAAGCGGTGAAATCAGCGGCACCCCCACTCAGCCAGGTAATCACTTTGTCGTGATTGCCGCAACTAATGGCGGAGGCAGCGACACCCTGGCACTGACCTTCACTATTGTGGATGGCAATCTTCCGCAACTGAGTTTGAGCATGGATCCGGTGTTCTTTATCAATCAGGCCATCGGTGTGCAAGCAATTAACAGCGGCGGCCATGTCGACACTTGGAGTATCAATGCCGCGCTGCCCGCTGGCTTGAGTTTCAACCCCAGCAACGGGCAAATTACCGGCAGCACAGCCACTGATGGGGATGTTCAGGTAGAGGTAAGCGCAGCCAATCAATTTGGCAGTGATACGCTTAGCTTTACCCTGCGCATTTTTGGCGTACCAGCGCAAATACAGCAGTTGTCAGCCGTCGGCTCGGATGGTGTGATTGATATCAACTGGCAAGCAGTGGCTCCCCGCCATGCGGCTGAAACTATAGGTTATAGGTTGTATCTGGCCGACGATGCCGGCCTCAACTCAAGCAACTATCAGGGACTGCCACAAGGCCAGATGCTGGATAACTTGACCGGTACCCACCAACAAATCTCGCTGGCGAACGGCAGTGCCCGCTACGCACTAGTAGTCGCCTATAACCTAGCCGGGCAGGGACAAGACAGTCCGCTGGCTTATGCCACCGCCCAGCAAACCCAGACCCTCAACCTGCGAGATAGCGGATATTTGTTATGTGCCAATGACGACGACAGCATGGCTGGCGGGCTGTCCCAACTGACATGTTCCACTGATCCCAACAGCAACGTGGTGCAAGGGCAGGATGGATTAACCGGGGCAGACGCCAAAGGCCAGCAAACACCGTCCCACAGTTTCACCAAGCTGGATAGCCAGGGCAATGCCCTCGCCCAGCAAAACCAGGCCTGGGACGACAATGGCTCTGAGGCAGCAGGCAGCCAATGGTCATGCTGGCGGGACGATGTCACCGGTCTTGTCTGGCAAGTTAAGCCAGGTGCAGACGGCATTGTGGGCAATGCCGGGTTACATGACGGCGATAATCTGTATGCAGTTAATGCAACGAACAGCGATCCACTGAATTGCCATTCAGACAGTCAGTGCAACCTGACGAGTTATATCAAGGTGACAAATCAGCAGAGCCTCTGCGGACTCAATAACTGGCGTTTACCGGCATTGAATGAGCTGATGAGCATCGCCGATATGCAGCATGGTAGCTTATTGTTCACCCCACCAGCCCTGGTAAACGGCAGTCCTCCTCCATTGCCAACCGGCAGTGACAGTCTGTTTGCTGTGGCCGATATCCCTTACTTCAGTCAGCAACCCAACAGCCAGGCACTAGACCTGAAAACCTTTGCACTGGAGCAAGATACTGACCTTAGCCAGCGCAGTGTATTGCTGGTTAGTGGCGCCCCTCCCAGCCTCTATGCTCAAACCACCAGTGCGCAGCCCCAAATAGATGGCAGTCAGGTCTGTGACAATCTACTGCCCAGCACGGCTGCCAGTGACAGGTTCCAAATAATCGGCGACGGCACCTTGCTGGACAGCTATACCAATTTGATGTGGCGCCGCTGTGCATTGGGGCATGACTTTGATGACGCCACGCAACAATGTGTTGTAAGTGGTGCCGCGCAAAGTTTCAGTTGGATTGAGGGACTGGCGCAGGTGGCCAACTTCAATGACCGTGTGGATGGCAGTAATCACAATCACAGTGACTGGCGCATGCCCAATGCCAAGGAAATGCAAAGCCTGACTGAATGGCGCTGCAATGTACGTATGAATCTGTCGGTATTTGCCAGCCCGGTTCAGACAATCTGGACCGCTACACCATGGTCGGGCATCGCGCCTTATACTCAAACCCATCAGTCACTGATGTTCGACAGCAGCGACGGCAGTCTCAAACGTGCTGACCGCACTGACATATTGGCAATGATGCTGGTGAGAGACAACGTGTCGCAAAACAACCTGCTGAACCAGTTGAACCTCCCCCTGTCAACTCAGGGTTTTGAGGCTGCCAATGTCAGTATTCAGGTACAGAGCCAGGTAGCAACCTGGCAGATGCTGCAACCAATGAGCCCGCAACCGGCTTCTACTGCGCTGCATTTTGACCCGCAGTCTTTAGGCGCACTGACCTGGAGCATAGGCAGTAATTTTACCCCACTACAGACCCCAGCAGAGAACCCGCTGCTGGGCACTATAGACTTTGATGGCCAGGGTAATCCCGTTGCCGGGCCCCCCATTACCCCCAACTTTATCCTGCGCCATGACAACACCGGCATCTTGTACAAATTGGCGTTGTACATCCAGTTGTCATCCAATGAGGATCCCTATCGGATCCTGGATGACAGCGTGATTTACCAATGCACCGGCAATGACATTGCCAGTTGCCCTTAACCCATGGGAGGCCGTCGCCTCCCTATAACTTTGGAGCTCATCCATGAAGAAAACCATCGCATCCGCGCTACTAGCCCTGTTAGCTGGCTGTAATCAGGCCACCAGTAGCCCCATAGACGAAAAATCAGCGTGTGAACTGCTGGACACTGGCAGTTTACAAAGTATTCTGGCTGCCAATATCGAATTGCAAACTACCCTGGTTGATGATTTTGAACGCCGCTTAAGCGGCGTGGCATCACGCTGTAAAGTGCTGTTTGTCGATGACCCGGCACCTACTACCTTTGCTGAACAGTTTAAGCAGCGCACCTTGGTTTTCAGCCTCTATACGCCGGAAAGCTTTGCTAAGGGCAACAGCCTGATGGAAGAAAAAGGTAAAAAACCAACACTGGACTTCGAACGCCACTGGAGCAATCTCAGTCGTAATCAAAAGGTTGACGATCTGGCCCGGGGCCAAGGCTTTATCCGTGAAGTGTCGGTAGGCAAAATGAAAGAAACTCAGGGGTTGCTGCGCCACGATGACCTGTTGGTGGTTATTTCAGTCGCCAATGCCCCTGCAGATACTGCCCAAAAGCTCCTCACCACTATCAGTGAACATGGCAAGTTCTAATGTCACGCAATCGCAGATATTGCTGCCTGACCCTGGCACTGGCGAGTAGCGCCGGTGCCTTGGAACAGCCTTATCAGGCCATCTCCCAGACAAAGTTACAGCAATGGCAGGGAGAGGGCTTTTTTACCCTGAACAAAGATTGGTTTAGCAACCATGATGGCAGTGGCTTTGATGCCAATGGTCAGTCCCTGGCTGCGCAGTTATCAGAGTTCAGTTATAGCTATCTGCTGTTTGCCAGCCAGGAAATTCCCCTGCCACGGGTTCGTTATCGCTTGCGTCTATGGCGCTACCCCGCTGAATCTATCCAATCTCCGGCCCTCAGCCGCATCGAACTAAGTCGCTTTAATCTGGGCCCTGCACTGCATAAACAGCTGGTGCTGGAACTGGGTGAAGCGCATGTCGCACCGCTTCAAGAGTTTGGTGAAGGGCCGCATATAAGCTGGCGCTTTGATATGATCAATTTGTATGGTGCGCCGCATGTAGTGGCGGCAAGTCGCAGGCAGTTTGGAGATGTGCAGGCCAGCACCGAGGATTGTTTGGGTTATTCATGCCTTACAATAACCCTGTCACCACCAAAAGCCATGCCAGATAAACCATTAGATCTACCAACATGGCAAGCCCCTTACCGGCAACAGCATGGCGTGAGCGAACCTTGGCTGCTGGATACCTTGTATCACACCCTGGCTCTGGCGAATTTAGAGCCGGGTGATTCACCAGATAAACCGCTACTGGAGATACTGCTTAGCACGGATGTTGAAGGGAATGATCCTGTCTGGCATGGTTTAGCCAGACAAACACAGTTGGGCGATGACAGCCTCAGTGAACGCTGGCGGGAACTATGGGTGTGGCCAGGTGGCGAGGTAGCCTTGCTCGGCTATGACCTGTGCCACCCGGACCGTCAGTCAGATTGCCAGCCTAAGGCAGACTGACGGTGACTCTTGCCAGTTCAGTCTGTACACCATAGTAATCGCTAACATACAGCACATCGTACTGCCCAGAAGAAGGTGCGGTAAGACTAAGCGGCGAGCGGCTGGGGAAGTCTCCGTCCAGGGCCCCGCCCCAACTGTCCTGACTATCTTTGGCCACCAGCACAATTTTATCCCCTTCGGCGCCCGGTCCCTGCCAGTCAATGCGGATTGTTTGTCCTTGAATTGATTGCACAGTCAGCGTGGTTTGCATGGGTACAATACTCAATGGCTGACGTAACATTTCCTCACTGTTTGCATGCCAGTTTGCCACTAATAGCAGATCATACTCGCCGCTGTCGTTCGCTAGCCGCAGCTCTCCTTGCCCATTGGTAAAACTGGCGCGAGATAAGGCTTGCGACATGGCTTGTCCTCGGCCAACCAACACCAGACTCAGTTCAGCATCGGTCTGAATATCACTGCTTATAATAAGATCACTGCCCGCCTTAGCCGGGTCCTGCCAGGTTAGGGTAGCGACCAGCGGCGTCACGGCCACATCCAGATGGGACAGACTTTCCCGCCTATTGTAACTGTCAAACAGATAATGCGCCTGATACTGGCCAGGCTCAGCAGGGGCCAGCAGCTCAACCTTGTCACGCCCGTAGGTTTTAGCTTCAGCCACTACATTACCCGGCGAAGGAGTGGCTCCTTGTTTAACCAACACCACCTTATCTTCAATCTGCGCCTGACCTTGCCAGCTTAGGCTGAACAGGCGTGTCGCCATGACCTCCTGCGCGCCGATTAGCATCATGCTTGGCGATGCGGGTAACTTAGCGGGTTGCTGAGCCTTATCAAGGGCCTCACGCAGAGCCTGCTCGTTGCCCGCATCAAAGTAACGCCCGCCAGTGCTGCTCGCCAGGCAGCTAAGCTGCGCTTTGTCGGCTTCCTTTTGTATATCAAACCCCACCACATGTGCGGTGAATTCAATGCCCTGGGCCTTTAGTGTGGCAGCCAGGCTACAAGGGTCGCGCTCGCAGCTTTCAATGCCATCGGTGAGCAGGATCACCGTACCGCCTTGCCCTTGCATGGCAGTAGCGGCTTGCTCCACCGCAGCGGTGAGCGGCGTGCGTCCTTTGGGCGTCAGACGATTAATCTTGTCTTTGAGCGCAGCGCTGTTCGGCTCATCAGGCGACGCAATTTGCTCGATGTCGTCACAGGAAGATTTCACTCGGTGACCATAGGCCCATAGCGAAAGCGGCCTATTCTGTGGCCAGCCTTCCAGCATACGTTGCAAGGCACTTCTGGCACTGTCAATTTTGGCCGTACCTTGCACTTGTCCCCACATGGAATTAGACACATCGATAACAATGGCGGTCGGTGCTTCTAAGGGTGGTTTGTCATCGGCGAAAGCCAGGGGTGACAAGAAAAGTGCAAACAGCGGGGCGGTTTTCATAAAGGCTATTCCTTGGCTGTGGACCGGTTACAACCGGCCGTATAAAAGTACTGTGCTAAACGCATACCGCTTTGAATCTCGTGCAGGCTGATGCCAACAAAAGGGCTTTCGAACGCAGCCGGGGCCTGATATCGCCAGTCATCACTTAACTGCGCTGTGCCATTTACTTTTAACACCAACATGGAGCGAAGCGCACTGTGCGTTGCGGGTAAATAAAAGTCGATGACCTGACCTGGCTTGATGCATTGCAGGCTTGGCAACAGCGGAATACTGTCATCGGGCAGCATGGCCGATTCAGGCGAAGGTGATGATGTGCTAAAAGGATCTGTATCAGTGTCATCCTGGCTGACATCCCCCTCTTCAGTCCCCCGCTGGCCATCAGGATCTGAGGGTTCCTGTGGGTTTACCTCATCTTCTGCAGTGCCTTCAGGGTAGTCATCTTCAGCGCCACGACGACGTCCGCGTTTTGCTTGTTCCCATTCAGGATCGGAGTCACAAGTTCCTACCCCAAGCATGGCACTGAGCTGAGCGAATTCTGCCAGGGTAGCTTCGGACGTATCTCCGGCAGACGAGACTAAGGCGCGGGCCAGTCCCAGATCTTGCGTATCAAAGCTGGCAGGTTTGGCGCGAAAGCGAAAACTGAACGGGGTAGAAGGCAAGATAGACTGCTGACCATTTAGCAGATGCCCTTCAATGGCCTGACCGGACATCACCCCCTCAATAAATCCCCCGGCTACTGAGGTGATGGTATAAGTCGGCGGGGGCGGCGCCACGGGCTCATCCTTTTTACGTTCAACGGCATCACACAGACCATCGCGATTCTCATCGGTACAACCACTGGTAAATAAGTACCGCTGACCTAAGGTCGCGTTCAGCACACCGCGCAGCGAACCTGGCCCTGGAGCCTGCTCAGAGTTAATCATCACGCTTGAATCTCCTTCACCCGCCTGAAGCATATGACCAACTGGTCTGCCCGGCTCATGAAAAGAGGTGATAGATACGTTATCTCCTTCCCATTGCTGTCCGTAAGCGTTAAAGCGCCACTCACAGCCACAGGACAAACGCATTTCCCGGCTTAGCACCAGCCCCTTTTGAGAGCGCACTTCAATCCGCACACTTTGCCCTTTTTGGGTTTTGGCCGGGGCTTGATAAACCCCCTGCCGGCTAATCTGACCTGGCCCCTCCAGCACCCGCCAACTCAATCCCTGCATGACTTTACCGCCGCTCACCGGTACCCGAAAAGTCACTGTACTGTCTGGCTCTATGCAGCCTTCTCCAGGCACAATTGCGGTTGGATCAATGCGGGCCTGCGTCTTAATTTCGGGGCGCTCTTTGAGCCAGGCAGACACATGGATAGGAAAAAGTTGTTCATTGGCCTTGGTGGACACATCCAGGGTATAGACCCACTGTGCATATCCATTGACGTTCATGCGTGTTGGCGTGCTGGACAACTTGTATTGATGAGTTGGCTGACTGGTTTGAAAATCGATGACAAACTGCGGCGGTAAGCTGGTCTCTTCGCCTCCCCAGGCAATAAACAGCCGGATAGTTTCACCAGGCATCACCACTGGGTTGCCAGGGTTGATATGCAGACCCTGACTTTCTCTTACCCGCACTTCATATTCTGCCGTGGCGTTGGTATTGCCGAACTTTCCGGAACGGGTATAAGCGTTAAGCAGCACACGCCCCGCAGCCATGGCACGATAGATCATCAGCCCTTCTTCGGGAAAATCCACCTCAACAACGCCAGTTCTGGACAGCTTGAGGTCAACGTAACCTCGCTGATAAATATTGACCGGCGGATAATCAAAAGGTGGGATCACGCCATTACCGGGCAGTTTTTCAATAATTTTGCCTAATATTGTCCATTTTGAGGTATCTAACAGACCTTCCAGCAGCCCGTCGTTACGCTGTGCTTTATACAGGGCTTTTTGAAACTGACTTTCGGCTGCGGCGCTAAGCCGACGGCCCATGCTGTCATTGGTGGCAATCCGGTTAACAGCCGATCCCGAACGCATACTAGCCAGCTTATTGACCGGTAGATACTGTAAAACAAAATCCAAGGCGATTTTGCTCATGTCCAGCCCTTTGGCCCTTGGTGTGACCCATATCGCGTTTACCACGCCCCCATCCGGCTTGGTATGCACATAAATAAGGTCGTTGGATGCGGCAATTTTCATATCCAGCAATTTATGCGGGTAAAGGCCGTCTCGCAGCTTGTCAAATATGGTCCATACGAATAGGCCCTGCCCGGCATAATCGTAAACCTTACCCAGCTTCTTATTGCCCGCCACCGTGGCCAAGGCACTACCCGCTGTGAATAAGGCACCAGCTGCATCACGGTAAATCTGCACATCCGGAAGCAAGCCCGTTTCAGAGTGAAACTGTCCATACATAGCCTCAGATAAGGACTTCGCATCAGGAAACACCGAAAAGTTAAACGACGGGGCAGGCCCTTTGCTGGTAGAGCCGACAGGCAAAAATGACCCGGCTTGTTCGGATGCTGGCTGATATAACAACGGCACTGGCGCCATCTCACTGCCATGCTGAGATTTTTCCAGCATGCGTAAAAGCTGTGTTTGTGGAGGTAGTGGCTCCGTGTTGTCTGGCATTCGCATTGCCGCCGCTCGGCTCGCCAAATCCTCATACATAGTTTCCAGCAGCCCGGTAGCGGCTAACAGCGCCTCCATCAGTGCCAGCGATTCACTCTGCTCGGGGTCGGCACGCATGCTCGCCAACAGATTGGCAAAACTCTGGGGATCGGCGTCATCGGCCAGTGACTGAGAAAAAGCCGATAAAATCTGCAAGGCGGGAATATCGCCATCCTCTTGCTCGCGCAGGCTGTCGACATTTTTACCCAGTGGCAAGGCTTCATTTTCCAATCCTTGGGTGAGCAGGGCCAACAACGCATCTAAGGCCCCATCAGCACGTTGCAGGGGGGCAATAGTTACACCAACCGCAGGGCAAGCCCATTCACCATCGGTGAGAATGATGTCGGCCTGCCCCCCTTGCCAGGGCGTATCCGGATGCCAAAGCAAATTAAAACGCAGGGCATCCGCATTGCCTTCCAGGGGTAACAGATAGCCTTCGCCTTGTTGCGCTTTTACCCAGGCAAACAATTGCTCAGGTTCGGATACTGGCACATCCACACTACCAATCACCTCGCCGGGCTCAAGTATTGGACCATTTTTGCCGGTAAAACTGCTGGGGCAACGCTCCGTGGCCAAACTCAGGTTTGACCAAGCAAGCAGCGAAACAAAGACAAGGCTAACTACGCGCATCTTCTCTTCCTTAGAACAGGTCTTTGAGGAAACCTTTTACTTTTTCCTTCACCTTTTCTTTGGCTTCTTGCTTCGCTTCGTTTTTGCTTTCATCTACCGCCTCACCGGTCGCCTCTTGCATCAAACACAGCGGGTTATACTCTGCTGCTTCTCCTTCACAATTCATGTTTTTGGTACCGCCGAGCATGCCCGAGACCATCGACAGATCCTGGATACGGGTATTGGCAGGCAGGGAATAGTAGTCGGCGCCTTTACTCACCTTGTTGACCTTCAGTAGGCGCATGTCATCGTCGAGCCTTAGCAAACCACCATAGCCGTCGAGCTGCTTTTCCATTTGGGCAAACTGCTTGGGCAGCACACCATCGGCCCCCACCATACTGGCCCACTTGGCGGTCATATCCAGCAGCGCGCGACGAATCTCAATCAGACGGGCATCTTTGGACAGCACCATCTCTGAGCGCACCTTCTTGCCGTTTTGCATATAGGTGGCAATAAAGATATTGCCGGGGAACCCCGCGACTTTCTCAGTTTTACCGGTATTTACAATCTCGGGTTTCATCTCAGTGGCAGCGGCTTCCGTACTTTGACCGCCGAAAGCCACACCGGCTATGTCCTTAAGTGATATGGCGATATAGCCTTGTTTGGGGTCGCCACTGACACTGTATACATCGTCGCCCTGACGCAATAAAAACTGACCTTGCGCAAAGTTCATGCGCATTTGCTGGTCGTTCTTTACCACGATATCCATTTGTTGCCCGGCGAAATCATATACCGCCTGAATATCAGCAAAAGCGCTACCGCTTAAGCAGCAAAGAGAGATGGCAAGAGTTTGATAAGCTTTCATGTTCTAGTCCCTTTTTTGGTTGTAACAGGGATAGATCGTGCTTAGGTGAAAAAAGCGGACACCACCGACAATAAATATTTTTGCCGGTGCGGGAAAAGGTCAGAAGCGATTAGAAGGGGTTTAGTGTATAGCCTTGTTGCTGCAACAGTGCATGCAAGGTCATAGCGGATAAGCCCAATTGCACCTCGGGCATTAGATTCTTTGCGCTAATCTCCATCGCAGCGGCAGACTGTCCGCAGAGCATCACTTGCACGCCTTGGTCTGCCAAGGCTTTAATTAAAGCGATATTAGCGTTGCTGTGGGAAAATTTCTGGCGATAGGCCTGCTCGCTAAGCAAATCAAACCCGGCTTTACCATGCACTACCAGCGCCAGTTGAATATTCTCTGCTTTAACACCATTGGCAACATGCATATTCACAAAGCGCGCCAGGGAATTAAAGCGCTTGTTGAGTTTACCCGGCTCAGCCTGTTCAGCCACATCAAAGGCAACCTTAAACTTTGCATCAGCCGGCAAAGGCAGCATGGCCTCAACTTTGGCATGCTGCCCAAAATCTGTGATTAGCGGTCCTTTATTAAAAACCGCTGGCTCGGCCAGTGTCAGAGAGGAAAATGCCAAGGCAGCCAGATATTTGTATTGCACGTTGCACCTTTTCAATGGCTTAAGCCCTTGATAAGTTCAAGGACAGATCTGAATTCAGGATGTTTTGCACTGCCCAGCCATTCAAACAGCAGCATATCGGTGTTGCTGAGTCTGGCCCCTTCTTGTGCCAACCGCGTTACTGCCAGTTGTCTGGCTTCGTCATAGCGCGAAGCAACAGCATCAACCGGCACATGCACCTGTTTACCCAGCGCCAATAGCCCCATGGCTGTTTGATAAACACAGACATGCGCCTCAATACCACACACCACCAGATGTTCGGCAGTTAACTCAGATAAACGCTGGTGAATGTCAGGTTCAGCGCAGGCATCAAAATGCTGTTTTATGATAGGTTGACGCCCCGCCAATAAGGCACTGAGTTCGGGCAAGGTTGCACCTAAGCCTTGCGGGTTTTGTTCCAACCAGATTATGGGGACACCCAGCTTGTCAGCCGCTTGCAACAAAGCACCTATGCGGGCCAACAAACCGGATACGTCCGGCATCATGCGCGCCAGTTTGCCCTGTACATCTATTAGTATCAGGGCACTATTGTGCGCGTTTAGCCGGACAGGCATAGCTATTTAAGCAGACGGATAGCGAAAGGTACGCGGAATTCCTTACCACTGGATACAGCTACCGCACCCAAAATACAGAAAATCAGGTGCACAAGGCCAATCACAGGAAGCAGTAATGCACCAATCAGGATCACGGTCAGGATCAATGCGGCAATATAGGCAAAAATAGCCGTAATGGACCAGTTCAAGGCTTCTTTAGATTGATCCAGTACATAGGCATCGTCTTTCTTTACCAGATAAAACACCAATCCCGGAATAAAGCCAAAAAAGATAGTGCCGATCCACAACAATAAGGCCAGATTCTTAGAATCCTGGCTAACTTCACTGGATTCAGTGGGTAGTGAGTCTGACATGATAATTTTCCTTTTGTTTTTGTTTAGATACCCGAAATCGAGACTCTACAAGAGATTCCAGAAATACACTACTACGACCAGCCGGGTTAGTTATTCTGTACTTTGAACGACACTTGAGCCCCGGCTTGAATGCCATTTTGGGCGAACCAGCCCTGATTCATTTCCCATGCGTAACTGGCTGGTTGTTCAGAATCAACCGGAGTCAAATCATGGGGCTGCATAGGCTTTATAACTAAGATTTTGCCTTGCTTATCGACAAAGGCTACGTCCAATGGGATCAGGGTATTCTTCATCCACATGCTGATTACCCGTGGCTCGGTATACTCAAACAGCATGCCGCAATCGGTACAAAGATGCTCTCTGTGCATCAAGCCTCGTGCTCTGGCCTCATAACTTTGCGCTAGTTCCAACTTTAGCTGCTTGTCAGCCACCAATACCTGCACCTGACCAAACAAGGATTCACCGGCCATTACCAGAGGGGCCAGACTCAAACCGCACAAGATCAGTATCCAACGCATGCCAATTTCCAAATAAATAAACGAGGTAACACGTTAGCGGTACATAAGACGCAATGCAACGATTAGGGTAAGTGGCTGATAAAGTCGTCCAGGTCAGTGCTATGCTCGGACAGCAGCAGGGGAATATGCACCTTTCCCTTTGCTGCACTGTTGATCAAATCCTTAAACAACGGCCCGACTTCACAGGCGATGCCAATACATCCAGCCAACTGTGCCTGGCAATAGGTGGCAATTAGCTCTGGCAAGGCATCATTGGTCAGGGCCGTGCCATTGCCCGCATGTTCATACAGTACCCAGTTACTCTTTCCAACGACTGCAGCCAGCACGGCTTGGCGATATTTCACCAAACCTTGCCGGTTAAAACTCCCTGTAGGAAAGGTATGTAATACCCGTCCTTTCAGGCTAAGGGTAAAAGTACCATGCTCTAGCATGCTTACATTCCGCGTTTCATAATGCTTTCAAGTATAACTCGTTAACAGATTAGGGTCTGTTGCGCCCTAATCTGTCATGACTGCTAACCCAGTGGCCGGCGATCACAGCACAAGCCAGCGAAATATCACCCGCCAGTACAGTAGCGGCAACAATCTCGGCAAACTTGTTGGCCTTGCCTTTACCGTAGCATCCCAATAAATTCAGGCACTCTTTTTGGGTTGGCAACCCGGTTCCACCACCATAAGTGGCGACAATTAATGAAGGTAGAGTGACCGACAAATACAGATCGTCGTTTTCCAGTAACTCATGGGACATATGACCAGCGTGAGACTCCACCACATTGGCTTCATCCTGCCCGGTAGCAATAAACAAAGAGGCAATACCGTTGGCTGAATGGGGACCGTTATAGGCAGCCCCGGCAATCCGGGCACCCACATTAGACAAAACGGCGGCCTTGGCCATCATGCGGCTGTCTACGTGCATAATCTTACGCAGCACCTCTTTTTTCAGCACAATCTCAGCAATCACCCGCCGTCCTCTGGAGTGGATCATATTCAGTTGCGAATGTTTTTTATCGGTATCCATATTGCCAGACAGCAGGTAATCGCAGGGGATAGGAGAATGTTGTTTGATCCATTCACTGGCGGCCAGCGTGGCTTTGCTCACCATATTCTGTCCGGCTGCATCGCCGGTGGTGTAGTTAAACCTCAGGTAGCGCATTTTGGCCACCGACCACTGTTCGATATGTTGTAGTTTGGCGATACTGCTGGTGCTTTCTGCCACTTCGGCAATGGCGGCAAAATTGGCACTGACCCATTGGCCAAAATCACGGGCCTGACGGGCATTTTCAAACAAGAAAGCCGGCGCACGCTGCATAAACTGTTCGACGACTGTGGTTGTCACGCCACCACACTCATTGATCACCCGCATACCGCGGCTGTAGCTGGCAACCAGGGTGCCTTCGGTAGTTGCCAAAGGTACATAAAACTGCCCCTGAGCATATTCGCCGTTGATTTGCACGGGTCCGGCAATACCCACTGGCATCTGCACAATACCGATAAAATTTTCGATATTGCCGGGCAATACACCTGGATCAATACTGAATTGACCTGTGTACTCCAGTGTTTCTCCTGTTTTATCAGCAAGAAAACTACGGCGTTTGTCGGCCATCTCCCGGCTGTAATCGTTACGTCTGTCCCTGGGAATACGATCGTCTATTTTCATGCTTAGTCCTTCAGTGCG
Organism: Bowmanella yangjiangensis; assembly: GCF_018531185.1. Classification (NCBI taxonomy): domain Bacteria; kingdom Pseudomonadati; phylum Pseudomonadota; class Gammaproteobacteria; order Alteromonadales; family Alteromonadaceae; genus Bowmanella; species Bowmanella yangjiangensis. The sequence goes on along the minus strand of NZ_JAHDJU010000001.1, from coordinate 208,368 downwards.
CTCAGTTAAATGAGAATTTTAATTTTTAGGCTTTTATTACCTTAAGGTGTCATTTCGCCGTGATTTCACTACTATTTTTAGCATTATCTACGCCAGATACCATTAAACGTTGAGCAGATGGCAGAAACATGACAAATAACAACAGCTTGGTTGTCAAAAAGGTTGAATAGGCTAAAGCAGCAGTCAAATTTTCGCACCAACATGGTGCAAAAAGTGCAGACACTGCTCTGCAACGAGCAAGGAGAGCTAGCGAGTCGCAGTGATCTAAGAGGGGATAGCGAACGGAAAAGTTAGGGCAAATAAGGAGACAAAGCCGAGGAGTACTATAGCGTAAGGAACGCTATGGAACAGCTTTAGCTGGCCTGCGAAGCAGGTAAGCTACAGGGAGGCAGCTTATAGTTATCTGCCCGCCCATCCTTGGACATTGCCGGTGAAGGCTCCCTGCAACACCGGCATACGCCCGCCAGGGATGGCGGAAGTGCAGAAAACGCACGACTCCATGGATGGAGGAGGTAGAGCGACTCAGGAGACAAAGCCGAGGAGCACCATAGCGTAAGGAACGCTATGGAACAGCTTTAGCTGGCCTGCGAAGCAGGTAAGCTACAGGGAGGTAGCTTATAGTTATCTGCGCGCCCATCCTTGGACATCGCCGGTGAAGGCTCCCTGCAACACCGGCATACCGTCCATCCTTGGACATCGGCGCTCCTTGGCATCCATGCCACCGCGCCATACCACTCATCCTGAGCATAAAAAAGCCGGGACAAGTCCCGGCTTTTCAATGCTTAGTCAGCTATCAGGCTACATTCAAAGTAGGAATGATTTCTGCCTTGGCTTTTTGCTCAGCCTTTTTAAACTCGTCCATACGATCGAAGTTCAGGTAACGGTAGATATCACCTGCCATAGAATCGATCTTACTGGCGTATTGCAGATACTCTTCGGTGGTCGGGATACGACCCAGAATAGCACCCACTGCCGCCAGCTCCGCAGAGGTCAGGTACACATTGGCACCGTCACCCAAACGGTTGGGGAAGTTACGGGTAGAAGTAGACAACACAGTGCTGCCAGCGGCTACACGTGCCTGGTTACCCATACACAGTGAACATCCTGGCATTTCGGTGCGCACACCGGCACGGCCATAAATATTGTAATAACCTTCTTCCATCAGTTGCGCCTGATCCATCTTAGTCGGTGGTGACATCCACAGACGTGTGGTCAGGGCTTCTTTGTTCTGCTCCAGTAACTTACCGGCGGCACGGAAGTGGCCGATGTTAGTCATACAAGAACCGATAAAGACTTCGTCGACCTTGTCGCCAGCTACTTCAGACAGGGTCTTGGCGTCATCCGGGTCATTCGGGCAGCACACGATTGGCTCTTTAATATCAGCCAGATCGATTTCGATGATTTCAGCGTATTCCGCATCAGCATCAGCTTGCATCAGTTCAGGCTTAGCCAACCACTCTTCCATCTTACGTGCACGACGCTCAAGGGTACGGGGGTCACCGTAACCATGGCTGATCATCCAGCGCAGCATAGTGATGTTAGAGTTCAGGTACTCGGCAATAGACTCCTTAGACAGCTTGATGGTACAACCCGCTGCTGAACGCTCAGCAGACGCATCAGACAGTTCAAATGCCTGCTCAACAGTCAAATCTTCCAGACCTTCAATTTCCAGAATACGACCAGAGAAGGCATTCACTTTACCTTTCTTGGCAACGGTCAACAGGCCTTGCTTAATACCGTAAAGCGGGATGGCATGCACCAGGTCACGCAGAGTGATACCAGGCTGCATCTTACCTTTAAAACGTACCAGCACTGACTCAGGCATATCCAAAGGCATAACGCCGGTAGCGGCCGCGAAAGCCACCAAACCAGAACCGGCCGGGAAGGAAATACCAATGGGGAAACGAGTATGCGAGTCACCACCTGTACCTACGGTATCGGGCAACAACATACGGTTCAGCCAGCTGTGAATAATACCGTCACCAGGGCGCAAAGACACACCACCACGATTCATAATAAAGTCTGGCAGGGTGTGCTGAGTGTCAATATCAACCGGCTTAGGATAGGCCGCAGTGTGACAGAATGACTGCATGGTCAAATCGGCAGAGAAACCAAGACAAGCCAGGTCTTTCAGTTCATCACGGGTCATAGGACCTGTGGTGTCCTGAGAACCAACAGTGGTCATCTTAGGTTCACAGTAAGTACCTGGGCGGATACCTTCCACACCACAGGCACGGCCAACCATCTTCTGCGCCAGTGTGAAGCCTTTGCCTGTGTCAGCAGGTTGCTCAGGCATACGGAAGAAATCAGCAGGAGGCAACCCCAGTGACTCACGGGCTTTCTCGGTCAAACCACGACCGATGATCATATTGATACGACCACCAACACGGACTTCATCCAGGATAACTTTGGAGTTGTAGCTGTATTCGGCTAAAAGCTCACCAGTTTCGGCATTCTTGATCTTGCCTTCAAATGGGTAGATATCGATAACATCGCCCATTTCCATTTTGTCTACATCGGCTTCGAATACCAGAGCACCGGCATCTTCCATAGTGTTAAAGAAGATTGGCGCTACTTTAGAGCCAAAACAGATACCACCGCTGCGCTTGTTAGGTACGCCCGGCATATCTTCGCCGAAATACCACAATACCGAGTTAGTGGCAGATTTACGCGAAGAGCCAGTTCCTACCACGTCACCTATAAAGGCAACCGGATGGCCTTTGGCTTTAATTTCTTCGATCTGTTTTAGCGGGCCAACCTCGCCATGTATTTCAGGGGTCAGACCATCACGGGTCATTTTGTACATGGCGCGCGCATGTAAAGGAATATCTGGACGTGACCAGGCATCAGGTGCTGGGGACAGGTCGTCAGTATTAGTCTCACCTGTTACTTTAAACACAGTAACAGTGATCTTCTCAGCCAATTCAGGGCGGCTAGTGAACCACTCAGCATCAGCCCACGACTGCATCACATCTTTAGCATAGGCGTTACCAGCCTTTGCCTTTTCTTCCACATCGTGGAAGGCATCAAACATCAGCAAAGTATGCTTCAGCTCTTCTGCCGCTTGCTCGGCCAGCTCGTTGTCATCCAACAGCTCCACCAGCGTCACAATGTTATAGCCACCATGCATGTTGCCCAGCAGCTGTACGGCAGCATCTTTGCTGACCAGTGGCGAGCTGGTTTCACCTTTAACAATAGCGCTCAGGAAACCGGCTTTAACGTATGCCGCTTCATCCACACCGGGAGGCACACGCTCGGAAATCAGTTCAACCAGGAAGGCTTCTTCACCGGCAGGGGGATTCTTTAACAGTTCAACCAGCTCAGCGACCTGTTCGGCGCTCAGAGGTTTTGGCGGGACACCTTCAGCGGCACGTTCTGCTACGTGTTGACGATATGCTTCTAACACAGTTTGGTCCTCTTCTTGAGTTAGCTGCCCAAATGACTGGTTGCCCAGTTTGCGGCAGGAACATTAAAACCCGACAAGTATAAGGGTTTAGTATGAAGATTTAAATTTGCCCAACCTTTAGTTCACTTATAACCAGTATAAATTTCAGTGATGTTGATTAAAATTTAATAAACAAGGTGAATAAGATGGGAATAGTTCTCAATTGGCATCGCTTTCCATTTCACTATGAATAGCACGTAACGTTGCCAACTTAGCTTCGTAAAGACGCTTCTCCTTGGCGCGGTAGCTTAGCTCAATGGCTTTCTCCAGAGCTTTTGTGGCCGCTTCAATTTTGCCAAGTTTAAAATAGGCTTTTGCAAACCCTAAATGGACTTCTTCCAGATAAGGCGCAATGTTTTCGGCTTTACGGTAATAGCTTACTGAGGATTCAAAGTTTCCTTCGGCAAAACTTTGTTCTGCTAGCTTAAGCCACCGATAGGGATTATTGTCCTGAGTGTTGTCTAATTTTTTCGCTACTTGTGCCGCCTCTTTATTTCTTCCCTGCTTAATCAGCAACTGGCGATAATTATCTAATAACTCCAAAGACGTAACATCCCGCTCCATAGCATAAAGATAAACTTGTTCTGCCTGCTGCTGATGGCCCCCCCTGGCATAAATCACCGCCAGGGTAGCTAAACTGGACGGATTCAACTCATTTTGCGCCAGTGCCAGTCGAATCAAACCGTGCGCTTTGATTAAATCATTTTCTATCAGTGCATCGGCCGCCAGGTTCTGATAATACATGGCAATAACATCTTGTTCTGTCACACGTTTTCCATATCTGTCACCCGACCTTGGTAAATAGTCAATCAAGACCGCGGGCTTACTCAGATAGATCATCTGCTTTTCCGGAACAAAATCCGGATCATACACTTTGCTGCGCACATGGCGGGACAGTATTAAGAGATCCGTTTCAAGTCGGTAAACTGGTGCGGCATCAACTTGCTGAAACTCAATTTTCAACCCAGCAACTTTTGCTAGTGCACCGGTAATAAGCGCTAACGATAAACAATTCCCGGAATTACTGGCCATTGCTTGTTGCGCTGTATAGGTATTGCCGCGGTAATCAAAATTACCCAGTTTGTTTTCAAGAAAATTAGCCAGACGCCAATGAGGTTGGTGCTTTGCATTTTCGGGGGCATGGAAATACGCCAGAAAGTGTTGCTTTTGAGCATCTGATAATGCGAATAAATCGGCTTCAGTATGCTCTTCGGGGGCCTGCTCGTCGGTCGGCCAATTTGTTGGCAAAAAGCTCTGGTAAACCGGAGCCTGATACTCTGTCACTGGCGATGACTGGCATCCACACAGCACAAGTACGAGCAAAATGCAGATAAAATTGTTAATGCGCATAGCTTATCCCTGCTGAAAACGCCGCTAACTTTTAAAACAACTCGGGATTCATCATCGCCAGCAGTTTTTGCGCATCCATTCTGGTAAATTTAATCACGTCCTGAACATCTTCCTCAGCCAGCTTGAGCTTTTTCATTGCCAGCGGTGATAGCAGCCTATCCAGACTGTATCTGTCGTCCACCATATGCAGAGCCAAACGCACTGCCAACTGGCCGATGGCAATATCTTTACCGTCTTTGGCATGGATCTCTTTGTGCACATTGCTGATCACGTAGCAAAACTGTTCTGGCAAATGCCACTGCTCTAGAATCAACCCAGAGCATTGTGCATAGGTAAAGCCCAGCACCTGTTCCTGACGTTGCCAAGGTAGTTGCCCGGCTTCAAATACCTCACATTGGTGTGCCAGACTAGCGTCTTTGCTGGCCACAACCAGTTCGCTGAACTGATGCAACAATCCCATCACAAAGTACTGCTCGCTGGCACGAATTTTGGCTGTTTTAGCCAGATGTTTAGCCAGTAGTCCACAATACACACTCTGCTGCCAGAAACGGCGCAGATTTATCGCTTCGCTGGAAAAATGCCGGAACGCCGAAGTGGCGGTTTCTGCCAGGGCCAGGTTGTACAAAGCCTCACCACCGATAATACCAACCGCTTTGGGAATAGAATTAATCTGCGCGGGGAAGCGAAACAGCGCACTGTTGGCCAACTTCAGCAACTTGGAACTTAAAGAAGGGTCCAACGCAATAACGTCGGCGATGTCTGCCGAATCAGCACTGACATCATCCAGCAATGCCCGAATCCGGCTACAAGTGTCCGGTAAGGCAAAAGATTGGCTGGCGTATCTGGCTAAATCGGTAGCTCGCATCAGAACGGGTCCTCGTCAAAATCCAATAGTTGTTGATCTGGCTTCTCTCTCCCCTTGCCGGCCTGTGCAGCAGACATCGCACGGCGTTTCCGCATTTGGCAAGCGCGGATAATTTTACGTTTTACATCGGCATCCACCTGATGCCAATAAAGACGCTCTTCACGACTCCTGAAGCAGCCAATACAATACCCCTTGTCCCCGCTTTGGCATACGCCAATGCAGGGACTGGGAATGTCAAAAAACTCTAATTGTTGCACTCAGTATCGGTTACGTTGTGGCGCCTGCGTTCCAGCATATAAAAAATTACCGGAATCACAAAGAGCGAAACGAACGGCGCCAGTACCATGCCACCTAACATTGGGGCGGCAATACGCTGCATTACCTCATGGCCGGTGCCCTGTGTCAGCATAATCGGCAGCAAACTTGCCAGCACGGTAATCACTGTCATGGCTTTGGGACGGATACGCTGCACAGCGCCTGATACCGTTGCCTGATAAAGCCCCTGGTTATCCCGGCTGCTGGCATCCTGCCAAGCATGGTTCAAGTACAGATACATTACCACACCAAACTCGGCCGCTACTCCGGCCAATGCGATCATTCCCACAATTACCGCGATAGACAGGTTAAATCCCAACAACCAAATCAACCATAGACTGCCACTGAGACCAATAGGCAGAGTGAGCATCACCACCAGGCTTTGCCGCCAACTTGACAGGGTAAAGTACAACAACACCAAGCAAAGCAACAGCGTTAAGGGTACCAGTTGAATCAGCTTAGTCTCTACCCGTTTAATTGATTCATATTGCCCCGACCACTGTACCGCATAGCGCGGTGGCAGTGTCAGCTCCTTATCCAACAAGGCTTTGGCTTGATTCAGGTATTCTCCTACAGACAAATCCTGAATATCCACAAACACCCACCCCACCTGGCGGGCATTCTCGCTCTTAATCATGGCCGGGCCATCTTTGAGATGCAGACTGGCCAGGGCTGAAAGCGGTACAAATACCCCCTGAGCCGTGCTGATCGGCAAGCTGGCTAAGGCATCCAGGTCTTCACGGTACTGCGCATCGATACGCACGTTAACCGGGTAGCGCTCGTTACCTATCACCATATCCGTGACCTTAGCACCGCCGACAGCCTGACGTATGATGCTTTGCAGTTGCGACAAACTGATACCATACTCGCCCAAGGCTTTAAAATCCGGTTCGATATCCAGATAACGCCCTGCCGCTACCCGCTCGGAATATACAGAACGAGTGGCAGATAGTTGGTTCAACAAACGCTCAACATCCTGACCTATGGATTCGATTTGGGTCAGCTCAGGCCCGGTAATTTTAAGCCCCAGGGGGGTTTTTATACCGGTAGAGAGCATATCAATACGCGTCTTGATAGGCTGTACCCACGCATTGGTCAGGCCAGGAAACTTCACTGTTGCCTGCAACTCGTCAATCACTTTATCCAGCGTCATACCTGGACGCCATTCCTCACGAGGCTTGAGCTGAATAGTGGTTTCGAGCATAGTCAGCGGCGCTGGATCGGTAGCCGTTTCGGCGCGCCCTATCTTGCCAAATACCCTTTTTACTTCGGGGACTTGTGCAATCAGCCTGTCGGTTTGTTGTAATAGCTGGGCGGCCTTACCGGCACTGATACCTGGCAGCGTGGTAGGCATATACAGCAAATCACCTTCTTCGATTTGCGGCATAAATTCCTTACCCAGTTTGGACAATGGATAAGCACCGCTGAGCATTAACAGCAAGGCAATAAACAAACAGGTTTTCGGCCAGGCCAGGGCTTTGGTCAGTACCGGGCGATACATGGCTATCAGGAAGCGGGATAAGATATTTTTGTTTTCAGGCACGATTTTCCCCCGCACCCAATATCCCATCAGTACCGGCACCAAGGTCACGGCCAACAAAGCAGCAGCGGCCATAGCAAAGGACTTGGTCAACGCCAGGGGCGTGAATAATCGGCCCTCTTGCCCTTCCAGCACAAAGACCGGGAAAAAACTGGCTGTGATAATCAGCAAAGACATAAACAGTGCCGGTCCCACCTGCTTACACGCTTGGCTAACCAACTGCCAATGCTCGGTGTTATTGGGCCTTCGCCCTTGTTTATGTTCGAAATGCTCGAGATGCTTATGCAAATTTTCAATCATGACGATGGCGGCATCCACCAGCGCACCTATGGCAATGGCAATTCCTCCCAAACTCATGATATTGGCGCTAATATCCAGCATTCTCATCAGACCGAAAGCGGCCAGCAATGCCAGTGGCAACACCAGTACCGCCACCATGATGGAGCCTACGTGCCACAAGAACAGCATCAGCACCAGCGACACCAGAATCATTTCCATCAGCAATTTGTCCGACAGGTTGTCTACCGCGCGCTGAATAAAATCAGCCCTGTCGTAGGTAGGAACAATTTCCACCCCATCCGGCAGACTGCTCTTTAGTTCTTCCAGGCGCTGCTTCACTTTGTCGATAACCTGGCGGGCATTCTCTCCGCTGCGCATCACCACAATGCCGCCTACAACTTCGCCTTTACCATCCAGTTCGGCAATACCGCGCCTAAGCTGCGGCCCTAATCTTACTTCAGCGATATCCTTCAGATACAAAGCCACATTACCGGCGTTACGTTTACCTAGGGGTACACTCTGAATATCCTCGATAGTCTGCAGATAGCCACGCACCCGAATCATGTATTCGGCTTCGGCCATCTCCACCGAGGCGCCACCGGTTTCACTGTTGTGATTCTTAAGCGCCTGAATGACCTGCTCCACCGACATCTGGTAACCAGCCAGCTTCAGCGGGTCGAGCACAATCTGATAAGTACGGGTCATGCCACCTACGGTCGCAACTTCAGAAACCCCGCTAACCGATTGCAGTTCCTGCTTTAAAAACCAGTCTTGCAGGCTTTTCAGATCGGATAAATCCCACTGACCGCTATGATCTACCAGCGCATATTGGTACACCCAACCCACCCCGGTAGCATCCGGTCCTAATTGTGGCTGTACGCCTTCTGGGAGCTGGCTGGCTGCCTGATTCAGGTACTCCAGCACCCTGGAACGTGCCCAGTAGATGTCTGTGCCATCTTCAAACAATACATACAGGTAAGAGTCGCCGTAAAAGGAAAATCCACGCACGGTTCTGGCGCCAGGCACTGCCATCATCATGTTAGCCAGTGGATAAGTGACCTGCTGTTCGACCAGCTCCGGGCTTTGTCCTGGATAGGGGGTTTTGATGATGACCTGAACATCCGACAGGTCGGGAATAGCATCAACATTTAAGCCCCGCATGGCTTGCCAGCCCGCTAAAGCTAGCAGCGCGCTAAATAGCAGCACCAGCATGCGCTGGCGTACTGCCAGTTCTATTAGTTTGCTAAGCATGTGGCCTCCTAGTGATTATGGCCGGCGTCATCAAGACGCTGCAGCCCAGCCGCCAGACTGGCCTCGGAATCAAGTAAGAACTGGCCGGACACCACGACTTCGTCACCTTCGGTAAGCCCGGACAGCACTTCGACCTTGCCCCTCGCCTGCATACCAGTTTGCACTTTGCGCACGGCAAACTGCTGTTCATCAGTTTTGACTATGACGCGACTACCCTGCCCGGTCTGAATCAAGGCTTGTTTATCCATCACCAGTACATCACGCAGCGGACCACCAAATATGGCCACCTCGGCGGTCATCCCCGGCTTAATACGTTCCAGAGGATTATCCAGACTCAAACGCACTTTCATGCTACGGGTTATAGGGTCGAGCTGTGGGTAGATGTAGTCGATGTTAACTTCCATACCATGTACGCCAAGCCCAGCCAGACTAACTTCGGCCGGTTTACCCAGTTTCAGCCAGTCAAACTGATTTTCGAACACATCAGCAATCACCCAGAGCTTTTTCAGGTCTGAGATTGACAGCATCTCAACATTAGGCGTGACATACATACCATGACGCACATTCAGTGCTGTTAGCACACCGGATTGCTGAGCGTAAAAAGGTACGGTGTAAAACGACTGGCCATTTTTCTCCAGCTCACTAATCACCTTTTCATCGATGCCAAGCAGATTCAAACGCAGTCTGGCTTGCTTGATTAAACGATCACGAGAAGAACCCATCGCACCTTTCAGCACTTGCAAGTAATCATCCTGTGCGACTACCAGTTCCGGCGAATACAAAGTGAACAACAACTCACCTTTTTCAACCCGTTCTCCCACTGCATGAGCGGTGAGTTTTTCCAACCATCCAGATACCCGGGGATGTACATGGGAAATAGCCGACTCATCAAAGCTAACTGTGCCTAAGGTTTTGATAAACTTCCACATATCATCCCTTTGCACGGTTTGAGTGCGAATTGACATGGCCTGTTGTATCTGACCGCTGACATGAATAACCGGGCCATCCTGCTGAGCATTAGTATTCAGACTGACAGGCTCTAATGCCATCCCACATATAGGGCAGTTGCCAGGATGGTCTTTAACAATATGGCTATGCATGGGACATACATAACGAACTTCCCCAGTCACCGCATCTTGCTGTGCCTGAGTTGGCATCTGATGCGCACTATGATCCTGGTTTTGTTGGGCTACAAGTGGCGAGCTAAGCAGTACAGTGCCAAGCAAACCTGCAAAAATAAAAGGTTTCATAAAAACTCCTGAATAAGCAAAAACGAAAGAATCGGGCTTACTCAGGCGTTAGGAGGACGGAATAAATTCGAAGGCAGGCGACGCAATTCAGCAGGAATCAGGTTCAAACGCTCCTGCGTGGCCAAGGGCGGCGAGCTAACCAAGCCGGCCAGTAAACCGCCATGACTGACACAATGGGTGGCACAGTCGCTCTGACCACATTCATCACCACAGGCCTTGTCTTGCATGTCCATACTGGCGAGGTGTTCACCATCGTCACAACAATCATGCTGCATTTGCATATGGTGCGACTGCGCGGATACCAACGCATCATCCTGGCTTGGCACGTGGGTGCCCACCATCAGGGTAACGATAAGTATCAGACAAGTAAGTAGTTTCACTGGGATTTCTTGTATCAAGCCCGTAACGATTTATAAAAAACAGACAACTTGGACTGCCCTAAGGTGCTAAGAGTAAACAACCTCAGAGGCATTGCCAAGTGCCATAAACTCTAAACCTTAACCTTATGGCAAGGTCAAGCTTTTAGCTCTGGGTATTTTCAGGTACAGATTAAGCAAATATAAGCTGTCGAATATTTGCACAATAACTATTTTTCGATGACTATAGGAAAAGGATGATTGTGATCTAAGGCGAATCTGTCAGAAGGAATGCGACAGCTTCGTCATGAGGGAAATCATGAAGAAAAAACATAACAGAGAAACAGAAGACGCCAACATTGATATGACCCCCATGTTGGATATTGTATTTATCATGCTGATCTTCTTTATAGTGACGACCTCATTCGTCAAAGAGAAAGGCTTGATAGTCAACCGTCCAGACGACGCACAGAAGAGCAACAAGCCGAGTAAAAACGTCTCTATCAAAATCGATGCTAACGGCTTTGTGTATATGAATGGCAGGCAGATTGATATAGAACGCGTTGAAGCGAATATTCAGAGCTTCCTGGCCGAGAACATCACTGAAAACGCGGTGATTCAAGCAGATAAAGAGACTAAGCACGGCGTTGTAGTGAGCGTGCTAGACCAAGCTGCCAGAGCCGGGTTACCCAAACTGTCGGTGATGGTAGATAATTAACTCAGAACAATAATTGGTAACCCAACATCAATTGGCGACGCTCCCCAGGCATGGCTAACCCGGTCAGCCTGGGCTCATAAACTTGGAATTCTTTATCCAATAGGTTGGCCACAGATAAAGTCCAGGCCTGATTGTCCCGCCATTGCCAGCGCCCTTGAAAGTTCAGTAACCCATATGCAGACTGAACAAAGGTATCTTGAGAGACTTTTGTGCGCCACAGCACATCCCAGTTGAGACTGAAGATTTCATCCTGATAACCCAGCCTAAGATTCCCATAACGCTTAAAACTGGTATTAAAAGGCTCATCAAAGAGCTGCGTGTAGGATACTTGCGTTTCCCAATGGCTGCCAAACTTGATGTTCAGACTGGACTCGATACCCTGAATGCTGTGCTTGCTGGTATTAGCAAAGGTAAAACGGCTGTCCTGCTGCGTCTCCACCTTGTTGACAAAATCGCGCATATCATTCTGAAACAATACGGTTTCCAGTTGTGCCTGCTCTCCCTGCCAACGCCAGATAGCTTCCAAGGTAGCGATTTTTTCCTGTTGTAACTCTGGGTTACCCTGCGTAACCGCATCGCTGGAGAATAGCTCATTTATCGTTGGGGTACGGAAGGCTTCGCCATATTGCAAACGAACACTGTGCTGTGCATTTACTTGATGAATAAGCGCCAGCCTGGGGGACCAGTTTGTGGATAAGCGCTCAACTCTGTCCACCCGGCTCCCAAGATAAACTAACCAATCCGCTGCGGCCTGCCATTTAAGTTGTACATAGCCACTGCGGGAGTCCTGGCTGGCAAGCAAGGCATCAAATTCATCCACCTGGTCAACGCTGCGGATCCCACCAAGATAAGCACGGTCATCTAACAAAAACACCCCATCTAGCAGGTGGCTGGTCATGGCACCTGCCTGAGTTTGCTCAGCGTCCAGCCAGGCAAATCCTGCACTTAATTCCCAATCATCGTTGATAGGTTTGACCCAATCAGTGCTGAATTGTACTGTGCGCGTCATCCAATTAGGGCCATTAAAAAAATCATCCGATAAGCCAGATTGCTTCGTGGTCAGTAACAAACCCGCGCTGGAAATTCGGTGCTCACTAACATCCACTGTGCTGGTCAGTATGCCGTTCTCTCCTTGCCACCACTTCACGCCGCCTTCAATGCCAATGTTCTCCGATTGATAACGGTTATCTTCACTGGCGCCCCCCAGATTGATATAGCCGTTCATCCTCGCCTTGGAATAGCGGCTCGTTAGGTGCCAGACTTCACCTTGCACACCCAACTGGGCGAAAACATAATGACGGGGATCCTTAACCTGGGAATAGTTAAACCTGTGGCTGGCTGGCCCTTGCTGGTCTACATCCAGTAAAAACTGCCAATCCAATCCGTACCAGTTAGGAAAATATGCCACTGATAGTCCCTGACTCCCTCTGACACCTATACGTGGCGCCAGCATATTGTCTTGTTTACGAGTGATAAGATTCACCACCCCCATAAAGGCATTGCTACCATACAAGGCTGAGCCAGGTCCCCTGATAACCTCAACGCGTTCGGCAATACTTAATGGAATAAACGGCATATACACTGACGCTTTGCCAAAAGAGATTTCGTTAACTCTCTGTCCGTCTACCATAAACAGCACGTAACCGTTATCCAGATAGACACCTCTGGCATGTTCTTTAGGCACGGCCCCTACCCAGTCCCCCCTTGTCACCTGAAAGCCAGGCACATAGTTAAGTAAGTCATAAAGATTAGACACAGCCAGACGATCCAACATCTGACGGGTAAACAAGGTAACGGTAGAGGGGCTGGCGTCCAACGCGACCGCGTCGCGTGACGAAATGCTGACCTGCTGTTCCAGCAGCTCATCAAAAGTAAGATTAAAAAGCGCTTCGACGTCCTGTGCGAAAGCGTCCTTGCAGACTAGGTTGCTTGTTATGATAAGCAGAGCTGCAACAGGACCTACAACACGCATCAAGTTGTTAAAACCTTTTACAAATACACCATTAGTCTGAGTCTGTAGCAGATTTCATAAAATTACAACATGGTAAAAAAACGGCGGACTGATTAGTCCGCCGCGAATCTTAGCTGTTCTGCTCGCTTAAAGTTTGCGAATGCCCATATTGTAAAGGGCAAAGGCATACATGTCCGCGTACAGTTCAATCTGCTTAGCTGTGGGTGTACCGGCACCGTGACCAGCATTGGTTTCAATGCGGATAAGCGCTGGATTAGCACCTGATTGCTTGGCCTGAAGCTCGGCGGCAAACTTAAAGGAGTGGGCAGGTACCACGCGATCATCATGGTCGCCGGTGGTGACCAGGGTGGCCGGATACTGCACGCCAGCTTTGACATTATGCACCGGTGAATAACCCTTGAGGTATTCAAACATGGCTTTGCTGTCTTCGGCCGTGCCGTAGTCATAAGCCCACCCCGCTCCTGCGGTAAAAGTGTGGTAGCGCAGCATATCCATTACACCCACTTGTGGGATAGCCACTTTCATCAAATCAGGACGTTGGGTCATCACCGCACCAACCAACAACCCCCCATTGGAGCCACCGCGAATCATCAAATGATTGGAATCAGTGTATTTGTTATCAATCAGGTATTCTGCTGCAGCAATAAAATCATCAAACACATTTTGCTTTTGCATCTGGGTACCGGCTTTATGCCAGGCTTTGCCGTATTCGCCGCCGCCACGCAGATTAGCTACGGCCACAACACCGCCCAAATCCAACCAGCCAGCCCAGGCAGAAGAAAAGCCTGGGGTCATGCTGGCATTAAAACCACCGTAACCATATAGCTGGGTGGGATTGGTGCCATCCAGTTTAGTGCCTTTCTTAAAAGTGATAATCATAGGTACTTTGGTACCGTCTTTGGAATGATAGAACACCTGTTTAGACTCATAGGCGTCACTGTCAAAGGCCACTTGGGGTCGGTAATACACTTCTGAGGTACCGGTTTGTGGCGTAAAGGCAAAGATAGTATTTGGCATGGTGTAGTTGCCAAAGGTGAAATACACCACCTTATCATCCTGCTTGGCACTGAAGCCCCCCACGCTGCCTACCCCGGGCAACTCAACGGTACGTACCTGTTTGCCCTGATAGTCGTACTGAATGACTTTGGAGATAGCATCCACCATGTACTCGGCATACAAATAACCCGCACCAGTAGTGATGGTCAGTACATTGTCGGTCTCGGCAATAAAATCCTGCCAGTTTTCCACCCCAGGCTTGGCGGCAGATACTTTAACGACTTTCTTGTTTGGTGCGTTGAGGTTAGTCACCAGCAACAGCTCGTCACCTAAGCTCTCCAACACAGAAGTATCTGAATCCGTGTGATCCAGCACTGTTACCAGTTCGCCATCCGGCTTGGTCAAATCACGGATATATAACTTATTGCCCGAAGTAGATACGGCAGCTTCCACCACCAGATACCTGTCATCTTCAGTCACGTAGGCGCCGACATAACGATGCTTCTCGGCATCAGTGCCGCCGAAAACCACACTGTCTTCGGTCTGCGCTTGTCCCAGCTTATGGTAGTAAAGCTTATGCTGGTCGGTTTTCGCCGATAATTCGCTGCCATTGGGTTTGTCGTAGCTGGAATAATAAAAACCTTCATTGCCATACCAGGCAATGCCACTGAATTTAATGTCTACCAGAGGTGCTTCCAACTGCGCCTTAGTTTCGGTGTCGATAAGGATAACCTTACGCCAGTCACTGCCACCTTCGGATATGGAATAGGCTAATTTGCTGCCATCTTTGGAGAAGCTCAGGCCGGCTAATGAAGTGGTGCCATCCTCGCTGAACTGATTAGGATCCAGAAATACGTCGGTATGCCCCTGACTGTCAGTGCGGTACAGCACAGATTGATTCTGCAGTCCGTCGTTTTTAAAGAAGTAGGTGTAGTCGCCTTCTTTAAAAGGTGCGCCGACCCGCTCGTAGTTCCACAACTTAGTGATGCGCTGTTTAATTTCATCACGATAAGGGATCTGCTCCAGATAACCGAAGGTCACCTCATTTTGTGCTTTAACCCATTGAGCTGTTTCTTCGCTGCGATCGTCTTCCAGCCAGCGATAAGGATCAGGGACTTGCACATCAAAATAGCTATCCACCTGATCGGACTGCCTGGTTTTTATATATTCAATCTTTGGTTCAACTGCTTGCATTGATTGCTCTGTGGGTTGCTCGGCTTGCTGCGTACAGCCAGCCAAAATAGAGGTCGCCAGAATAGCGGGAATAAACGGCTTCATTTATGTTCCTTTCTTATTTTAGTTCTCGTAATTTACCTGGATTGAAAGGATTTAAAAGTAAAAGAAAGCAAAAAGGCGCCCTTGGGGCGCCTTTTACAGTAAAGCAATGCTGACGATTACTTCTTCTTCGCCTTTGGATTAGGCAAGTCAGTGATGCTGCCTTCGAAAATTTCAGAAGCCAGACCAATAGACTCGTTCAGCGTTGGGTGAGCATGAATAGTCAATGCGACATCTTCGGCATCTGCGCCCATTTCGATGGCCAGACCGATTTCACCCAGCATTTCACCGGCGTTGATACCCACAATGGCACCACCTACTACGCGACCGCTGTCTTTTTCGAAGATCATTTTGGTCATACCTTCGGTACGGCCAGAAGCGATAGCGCGGCCAGAAGCAGCCCATGGGAAGGTCGCAGTTTCAACGTTGATGCCCTTCTCTTTAGCTTCTTTCTCGGTCAAACCTACCCATGCAATTTCTGGATCGGTATAAGCCACAGAAGGAATGCAACGCGGATCGAAGTAGTGTTTCTTACCAGCGATCACTTCAGCAGCCACATGACCTTCATGTACGGCTTTGTGCGCCAGCATAGGCTGACCAACCAAATCACCAATGGCATAAATGTGGTTAACGTTGGTCTTCATCTGTTTGTCTACGCTGATAAAGCCACGTTCGTCTACTTTCACGCCAGCTTTGTCGGCATCTACTAAACCACCGTTAGGACGACGGCCAACCGCCACTAGCACTTTGTCGTAACGCACGGCTTCGGCAGGGGCTTGCTTGCCTTCGAAACTCACGTACAAACCATCGTCTTTGGCTTCAACACCTGTCACTTTGGTTTCCAGCATGACGTTGAACTTGTCTTTCACGTACTTCTGGTAAACCTTGATGATGTCTTTATCCGCTGCAGGTACCAATTGGTCAAGGAACTCAACCACATCTATCTGCGAACCTAGTGCTCTGTAAACAGTGCCCATTTCCAGACCTATGATACCGCCGCCCAGTACCAGCATTTTGCCTGGAATGTCTTTCATTTCCAGTGCGCCGGTAGAGTCAATAACGCGAGGATCGTCTTTAGGAATGAACGGCAGAGATACTGGCTCAGAACCCGCAGCGATAATGGCGTTGTCAAATTGGATGGTGGTTTTGCCATCTTTACCTTCAACCACTAAAGTGTTGCTGCCGGTGAATTTGCCATAACCCTGAACGTGTTGAACTTTACGCATTTTGGACATGCCGGCCAGACCTTTGGTCAACTGACTGACTACGCTGTCTTTCCACCCGCGTACTTTGTCCAGATCGATTTGAGGCTCACCGAAACTCACACCATGGGCAGCCATATCACGCGCATCGTCAATCACTTTGGCAACGTGCAATAGTGCTTTAGAAGGAATACAGCCCACGTTAAGACATACGCCGCCCAGGGTTTCACGGGCGTCGACGATAACAGTTTCAATGCCTAAGTCAGCCGCGCGGAAAGCGGCGGAGTAACCACCCGGTCCTGCACCAAGCACAACCAGTTGCGTTTTAATCTCGCTCATTAGTGACCTCAATCGTTCAGGGGTAAAAGTTGTTCTATCCTTTGCAGACCGGCGAATGATACCTACGCAGGCCCTGCTTGGCAAAACCTGCGGTGTCAAACTTTAGTGCAACACCGCAGGTAGCATGGTCGGGTAACCCGACTACAGCAACATCTGACGGATATCGCCCATTACACTGCTTAAATGCACGGCAAAACGTGCCGCCAACGCGCCGTCAATTACGCGGTGATCATAAGACAGTGATAACGGCAGCATCAGCCTGGGTTCAAATTCCTTACCGTTCCACTTGGGCTTAATGTCGCTCTTGGACACGCCAAGAATTGCTACATCTGGTGCGTTGACGATAGGCGTAAAGGCCGTACCACCAATGCCACCCAAGCTGGAAATAGTAAAGCAGCTACCCTGCATGTCGGCCGCTTTAAGCTTACCGTCACGGGCTTTGATGCTGATTTCCATCAGTTCTTGCGAGAGCTCATAAATGCCCTTCTTATTGACATCACGTACCACAGGCACTACCAGCCCGTTGGGCGTATCAACGGCAATACCGATATGGATGTACTTTTTCATAATCAGGCTTTCACCTGATTCAGACAGTGAACTATTAAATACCGGGTAGGCTTTCAGTGCATCTGCCACGGCCTTCATGATAAACACCAAAGGCGTAATCTTGAAACCCAGCTTTTTCTTATCAGCCAGCAGGTTTTGTTCCTTACGGAAGGCTTCCAGCTCAGTGATATCCGCTTCTTCGAACTGCGTCACATGCGGAATGGTTACCCAGTTACGATGTAGATTCGGGCCAGATAGCTTCTGAATGCGCGTCAGTGCCACCTCTTCCACTTCACCAAACTTGCTGAAGTCGACCTTGGGCTGGGCAATGACTTGCAAGCCACCACTGCCTGCGGCCACCGCAGAGCCGACACTGGCTTTGGGGCGCGACAGCTCGTACTTCACGTAAGATTGCACGTCTTCTTTAAGGATACGGCTCTTAGGGCCAGTGCCGCTAACCAACGACAGGTCAACACCGAACTCGCGGGCTAAACGACGCACAGCCGGAGAAGCATGCACCTTGCCGGATGATTTAATTTCACCGGCACTGGGGTGATGCGGTACAGGCGGTGGACGCGAAGCGCTGGCTGGCGCTGCGCTGGGCGCAGGGGCCGCTGCGGCTTCCTGTTTAGCTGGCGCTGGCTGTGCAGGCGCAGAACCCGCAGTTTCAATCAGGGCAATCAAGCTACCTTGGCTAACCTTATCACCCGTTTTGATCTTCAGCTCTTTGATGACACCAGCAAAAGGCGCAGGCACATCCATAGTCGCCTTGTCGGTTTCGAGGGTAATCAGGCCAGCTTCGGCTTCAACCTTATCACCTACGGCAACCAGTACCTCAATAACATCCACGTCGGAGGCATCACCGATATCCGGTACTACCACTTCCTTCACTTCGGGCTGCCCCGCAGGCGCGGCGGCAGGCATAGCCTCAGCGGAAGTTGCAGGAGCAGAAACAGCCGGGGCCGCCTCAGCATTGCTGCTTACACCCACTTCCAGCAGCAGAATCAACGAGCCCTCGGAGACTTTGTCACCGGTTTTAATTTTCAGCTCTTTCACCTTACCGGCTTTAGGCGCAGGCACATCCATGGTGGCTTTATCGGTTTCCAGCGTAATCAAACCGGTTTCGGCTTCAACCTTGTCACCCACAGCAACCAGCACTTCAATGACATCCACATCGGCGGCATCGCCAATATCCGGTACTGTCACTTCAATAATCTGGCTGGCGCCGCTTGCAGGAGCTGTCGCGGGAGTGTCAGCTTGAGGTGCAGGCGCACTGGCGGCCGGTGCAGTAGGAGCCTCCTGGGCAACAGGCGCTTCAACCGCAGCAGCGGCTTCGGCAGCTTCCACTTTCAGGATGAGCTTATCCTGACCGACTTTATCGCCTACCTTCACCAGGATCTCTTTTACCGTACCAGCAAAAGGCGCGGGAATATCCATACTGGCCTTGTCACTTTCAACCGTAATCAGCGACTGTTCGGCTTCGATCTGGTCGCCAACGGCGACACAGATCTCAATGACTTCGACTTCATCCCCACCGACGTCGGGAACCAGGACATCTTTCAAATTAGACATGCTCTTCCTCCCTATCAGGCGTACAGCGGGTTAATTTTCTCGGCGTCAATACCGAACTTGGCAATAGCCTCGCTCACTACCTTACGCTCAAGCTTACCGGCTTTAGCCAGTTCATGCAGACTCGCCACCACGATATAGGCAGCGTCCACTTCAAAGTGGCGACGCAGATTGGCGCGGCTGTCTGAACGACCGAAACCATCTGTACCCAACACCTTGAACTGGCCTGGAACGAACGCGCGAACCTGATCAGCATAAGACTTCATATAGTCGGTTGCGGCAATAGTCGGGCCGTCCACACCCGCATTCAGCACCTGGGTGATGTATGCGACTTTCTCTTCAGCTTGCGGGTGCAGCATGTTGAAACGCTCGCAATCCAGACCATCACGTGCCAACTCGTTGAATGACGGCACACTGTAAACGTCTGAACTGATGGCATATTCTTCTTTGAGAATACGGGCCGCTTCGCGCACTTGCAGCAAAATGGTACCAGAGCCTAGCAGTTTGACGCTGTGCTTAGCCTTCTCTGCCTGCACGGATTCAAGCTTGTAGATACCCTTAATAATGCCCTCTTCCACACCCTGCGGCATAGCCGGTTGCACATAGTTCTCGTTCATTACGGTCAGGTAATAGAAGACGTTTTCCTGCTCTTCGAACATGCGACGCATACCGTCTTGCACGATAACAGCCACTTCATAACCGTAAGTTGGGTCATAGGTAATACAGTTAGGAATACAGCCTGCCTGGATATGGCTGTGGCCATCCTGGTGCTGCAAGCCTTCACCATTTAGCGTGGTACGACCGGCAGTACCGCCGACCAGGAAACCGCGACACTGGCTGTCACCTGCGGCCCATGCCAGGTCACCCACACGTTGGAAACCAAACATGGAGTAGTAGATATACACTGGAATCATGGGCAAATCGTTGTTGGCGTAGGACGTACCCGCCGCCAACCAGGATGCCATGGCACCCAGCTCATTGATCCCTTCTTGCAATACCTGGCCCTTCTTATCTTCACGATAATAGGCGACCTGATCGGCATCCTGAGGCTCGTATTTCTGCCCCTGGCTGGAGTAAATACCTACCTGACGGAACAAGCCTTCCATACCGAAAGTACGAGCTTCATCCGGAATAATAGGCACTACGCGCTGGCCAACCTGCTTGTCTTTGAGCATAGCGGTCAGTACCCGCACGAAGGCCATAGTGGTAGAGATTTCGCGATCACCGGAGCCTTTAATGATGGCATCAAAAGCACTTAAGGCTGGCGCCGGCAGATTCTCTGCACTCAGCGGTTTGCGCACTGGCATAAAGCCATTTAGCGCTTCACGACGCTCACGCAGATACTTCATTTCAGCACTGTCATCAGCGAAACGGAAGTACGGTAGGTCGGTCAGCTTATCATCGGAAACTGGGATATTGAAACGGTCACGGAAGTGCTTAATCGCATCCATATCCATTTTCTTAACCTGGTGAGCAATATTCTTACCTTCACCAGCAGACCCCATACCATAACCTTTAACGGTTTTAGCCAGGATTACCTGTGGACGGCCTTTGGTTTCAGTGGCGCGCTTATAGGCAGCATAAACTTTTACCGGATCATGACCACCACGGTTCAAACGCCAGATATCTTCATCTGACATATTGGCAACCATTTCCTTCAGCTCAGGATACTTACCAAAGAACTTCTCGCGGGTATACGCGCCGCCTTTGGCTTTATAGTTCTGGTATTCACCGTCAACGGTTTCGTTCATCAGGTCAATCAGTTTACCTGTAGTGTCACGGGCAAACAGCGGATCCCAATAGCGCCCCCACAAAACCTTGAACACTTCCCAACCTGCGCCACGGAAAGTACCTTCCAGCTCTTGAACAATCTTGCCGTTGCCACGTACCGGACCATCCAAACGCTGCAGGTTACAGTTGATAACAAAGGTCAGGTTATCCAGGCCTTCGCGGGCAGCAAGGCCGATAGCACCCAAGCTTTCTGGCTCATCACATTCGCCGTCGCCCATAAAGCACCATACGCGCTGGTTGGAACAATCTTTCAGGCCGCGATCGGTCAGATACTTAAGGAAGCGAGCAGTATAAATCGCCTGCATTGGTCCCAGACCCATAGATACGGTAGGGAACTGCCAGAAGTCAGGCATTAATTTAGGGTGAGGATAAGAAGACAAGCCCTGACCATCGGCTTCCTGACGGAACAGATCCAGTTTTTCTTCGCTCAGGCGACCTTCAACAAAGGCGCGGGAATAGATACCAGGTGACACGTGACCCTGAATATACAGGAAGTCACCGCCGTCCCTATCACTTGGAGCGCGGAAAAAGTGGTTGAAGCCCACATCGTATAACATGGCTGAAGACGCGAAACTGGAGATATGTCCGCCCAGCTCAAGATCTTTCTTAGACGCCCGCACCACCATCATCAATGCATTCCAGCGAATGGCACTGCGGATCCTGGCTTCGATAGTCTGATCGCCCGGCATGGTTGGCTCCTGGCCTGCCGGAATCGTATTCACGTATGCGGTTGTCGCCGTATAGGGCAAATACGCACCGTTACGACGGGCTTTTTCAATCAGAGATTCAAGCAGGAAATGGGCTCGCTCAGTACCTTCGTTTTCCAGTACCGCCTCGAGTGCCTCAAGCCATTCTTGTGTTTCCTGGGGATCCACGTCTGGCTTAATCAGTTCTGCCATAGCGCTTTCCTTTCATTGATGAATGGGGCTAGTGGATAAAGATAGTGCAAAACACCGCTTTATCCGCCGACATTCTGTTGTTTATTCTGGCATTTCTATGCGACGCAGGGTGCGTTGCATATTGGTATTCTGCCGGTTGATATCGAGCAGGGTCTCTTCAATAAAGGCCAAATGCTCGTTGCTGGCCAGCCTGGCCTGTTCAGGATCACTGGCCACAATCGCATCCAGTATTCTTACCCTTTGCCTGTCTATTTGCTCACTTACCTCAGGGTAAGTTGACAGCACTTCCAGGTTTCGCCTGATGTTATCCTTAAGCAAGGGCTGTAAGCCCCGGAATATATGTAGCATTACCATGTTGTGTGAGGCCTGAATCACTTCCAGATAGAAACTCGCCAGACCTTGGGCCTGCGCTTCAAAATCCAGTCTGTCGTGATCCTGAGCTTGCCTGACCCTATCATAAGCTTGCTTTATAGCGGCAATCTGCTCTTCATTACCGCGCAACGCGGCGTAATAGGCCGCCATGCCTTCCAGTGCCAAACGAAACTCCAGTAAATCAAACTGGGATTCAGGCCTGGATGCAATTAGCTCCAGTAAAGGCGCGTTTTCCAGAAGTGCCAACTTAGTCTGTACAAAGGTGCCACCACCTTGCTTACGTACCACTAAGCCTTTTACTTCCAGCTTCTGTATAGCTTCGCGCAACGAGGGCCGGGACACGGCAAAACGCTCGGCTAAATCACGCTCAGACGGCAAACGCTCGCCAGGGGCGAGCTTGCCGTCGAGGATCATGGACTCCAGTTGTTCCATAATCACATCGGATAATTTAGTCGTACGAATTCGTTGCATTACACTCATTCAAAAATGGTAATACCAATTAACCTATAAGCATAGTGCAAAACCACAGGCAGGTAAAACAAAGATTTTAACCCTGTCAGTTTAATACTTTTATTCAATATTAATGCGGTGAAGTAGCAATTTGACTGGCTAAGCAACATTGGTAAGACCAATTTATACTCAAGAAAAAATGCTAATAGTTAACTGATCAGAGCAGTCAATAACTGAGTAAATCACAAGGTTAAAAGGAGCTGGCTGGACGATAGTGACCAGCCAGAAAACGTGCTAGCGTAACACCCCGCCAAGGGTCAAGACGGCCACTACAACCAATAGGAACATCATGTTTCGCTTCACCAGCCTTACCATAGTGCAAGGCGCTTCGGTACAGGTAACATTGTCGTCTTCCACATACTCTGCCGCCTCGGCCACATCCGTCACCAGGCTTCTTGCCGAGCCTCGAAGGTCAAACGCATGTCCCAGCCAAACGGGTAGCGCACGGGAAAAGTGCCCCACCACCAACAAACCCAGGCTGGAAATCCTCGCCGGTATCCAGTCAACGGCATCCATCACCTTCTGCCACTGGGGGTATAACGCGGATTGCTGCCGAGATAAATATCCAAGCGCAGCACGAGTCAGCACATAAAACATCGCACCTGCCCCACCCAATGCAATAAACCAAAGACTGACCGCAATATAGTGGCGATAATTTATCCAAACCAGGCACTGGCCAAAGCTATTGTTGCTGTCACAAGGATAACCGAGTTGCTCAGCATACAAATGGGTAGCTTCTGTATCGCCACGACTGGCAGCCTGCAGGTAGCCACGGTAGCTTTCCCTTAGCAGCGGACAACCAATACACACCATTAAAATGGCTGTGTTAACAATGAACTCAAGCAAAAAGGCATCGAGACTATACAGGAGCAGCCCCACCACTAATGCAGGTAACATCATCGCAATCGCCATACTGGCTAGGTTACTTTGTGCACTTATTAAGTTTTTGTTTTGCAGAAACTGGAGATATTGGTCGACATAAAATTCCGCCTGCCAATATCGGGTTTTGTGTGTAGACCTTTCTAAGGCCAATACCAGTAGCAAACTAATCAATGTCATTTCAGTTCCCTCAATGCCGCTCGGTACCTCTGCCAGTCAAAAGCTGGGCCAGGGTCAGTTTTTCTGCCAGGAGCAATGTCACAATGTCCGACAATTCGCCCCAGACTGATGTCCGGACAGACCGACATAATAGCCTGAGTTAAGGTCACCAGACTATTATATTGGTCAGATTCGTAGGACTGATAATCTGTCCCTTCCATTTCAATACCGATGCTAAAGTCGTTGCAATTCTCCCTGCCCTGGAACACAGATTTCCCGGCATGCCAGGCGCGTTCACCAATAGGCACGTGCTGCACAATGCTACCGTCCCGATAAATAACGAAGTGACTGGATACTTTCAGTTCCCGCAGGCTCTCAAAGTCAGGATGGCATGCGCAATCCAGGGTACCACTAAATAATGCCTCTATATGAGGCTGCCCGAACTGCCCGGCAGGCAACGATATGTTGTGAATCACCAACAAATTGGCCGGAATATTCTGTGGGCGCTCATTACAATGGGGAGAAGGGCAATGACGTGCCTCAAGATACCACCCTTGTGGGTCGAACATAGATGAAATTCCAACGAGGTTTTAGGTACTATAGCGCTCCTGAAATCTGGATAACAGATGGAGAATGCATGGCACGATGGATGTGGATACTGACCTGGGTAAGCGCAATCGGCTTACTCACCCTGTTGTTTGATAAACAGCTGGCACGTCAGTTTAATCCAAACGAAGCCCCCAGCTCAGTTGTTCAAGGCAACCAAACCAGCGTTAAACTCAAACGTAACCGCCAGGGACACTATGTTACTAGTGGCTTGATAAACGGAGAGCCCGTGGTTTTTCTTTTGGATACAGGTGCAACGCAAGTTTCAGTACCTTCGCATCTTGCCCAGGAACTGGGACTTAAAGCAGGCCAACGCTTTTTAGTCAGCACCGCCAATGGGCGTATCGAGGTTGCCTCAACCCAATTGGACAGCGTGCAAATTGGTAATATTGAACTTAGAAATATCAGCGCAAATATCAATCCCGGCATGCAGTCTGACGAGATACTGCTGGGCATGAGTGCACTGAATCAACTTGAATTCAGCCAGTCCGGAGACGTACTGACACTGACTTACAGCTATTAATGAGAACATGACATGTTGAATCTCGAACAAGAAATCACCCGTAACGTGAAGGCTGCACTTAATGAAGACCTGGCTTACCAAGCTCCAGAGCAAGGTGATATCACTGCCAGTCTGATTCCTGCAGAGCAACAGGCTGTAGGCCGGGTAATCTGTCGTGAACCCTGTACAGTGGCAGGCAGGCCTTGGGTAGACGAAGTATTCCGTCAGTTGGGTGACGAGGTGCAACTGACCTGGCATGTTAAAGATGGCGATAAAGTTAATGCCAATACCTGTCTTTTTGAACTGAAAGGTCCCGCCAGAGCCATCCTGACCGGAGAGCGAAGCGCACTAAACTTTCTGCAAACGTTATCTGCCACCGCTACTCAGGTAACCCAGTACGCCGAGGTTTTAAAGCATACCCAAACTCGAATTCTTGATACCAGAAAAACGCTACCGGGTTTACGAGCAGCACAAAAGTATGCGGTTACTTGTGGTGACGGCAAAAACCATCGCATCGGTTTATTCGATGCTTTCCTTATTAAAGAAAATCATATTCTGGCTTGCGGCTCTATCAAAAAGGCCGTCGACGCAGCTCGCCAGCAACACCCGGATAAGCCCGTGGAGGTGGAAGTTGAAAACCTCGAAGAGCTTCAACAAGCGCTGGATGCAAGGGCAGATATTATTATGCTGGATAACTTCGATCTTGAATCTATACGCAAGTCCGTGCAGATTAACCAAGGACTAGCCAAGCTGGAAGTATCGGGAAACATCACTATTGAGCGTCTTGCCGAATTAGCTGAAACCGGCGTGGATTATATATCCAGCGGGGCTTTGACAAAAAACGTACAGGCTATCGACCTGTCATTGCGGTTAGTCACTGAATCCAAATAAGCAGGATGAGGAAGCAGACAAGTGCGCCAAGTTCCACACTTGAGTATTAATGCCTATACTTGTCCACATATCAAACCTGCCTATACTGGATATCGGAAAACAAGCCAGCTTGCAGATTTCTGTGAATGGCTTACTTGTTTAGTCAGCAACGTAAAGCATTCCGGGAATGCATTGGAGATAAACCATGAAAGTACAGCAAACTAACCAAAAGGGTTTCACCCTGATTGAATTGATGATCGTTGTAGCCATTATCGGTATCCTGGCTGCAATCGCTCTGCCTGCTTATCAAACCTATACACAAAAAGCACGCTTCTCAGAAGTAACATTGGCAACTTCTGGATTTAAGTCAGCTATCGAAGTATGTGCTCAGACCGAAGGCGATCTGACGTTATGTGCACCATCATCTAATGGCGTACCAGCTAACATTACTGCCCCTCAGGGTCTTCTGGCCAGCATGACTTGGGCCCCAGCAAGTGCAACTACTGGTACCTTAACTGCAACAGCTGTTGCAACTGGTGGTCTGAACGGTCAGGTTTATGTCCTTAACGCCTCATTGGCTAACGGACAAGTGATTTGGACTGAGGATTGTACAAACGCTGGCGGCTTGTGCTAATCATTAAAACTGCATAGTTTATTAAAAAAGCCCAGGTTAACTGGGCTTTTTTGTCTAAAAATCGGGTACTAAATATGGCAAAAGAACAGTCCCTAGATGTCTTTGTTTGGCAAGGGAAAAACCGCAAAGGGCAGCAGATCAAAGGTGAGATAAGCGCAAAGTCCATCAATGAAGCTCGAAATCTGCTCCGAAGACAAGGTATTTCGGCTACCAAGGTTAAGAAGTTTGCCAAGCCACTGTTCGGCGGCGGTGACAAGATAAATGCTGCCGATATCTGTGTAGTATCTCGTCAAATTGCTACCATGCTAGCAGCGGGCGTTACCCTGATTCAAACCATAGATATGATTGCCCAGGGCCATGCCAAGGCCAGTATGCGGAAAATGCTAACCGAAGTGGGTAATGAAGTTAAAGCTGGTAACCCGCTATCAAAAGCCTTGCGCAAACATCCCGAGCAATTTGAAGATCTATACTGTGATTTGGTCGAAACCGGTGAACAATCCGGTGCACTGGAAACCATCTACGACCGCATTGCTACGTATAAAGAAAAAGCCGAGGCACTAAAATCAAAAATTAAAAAAGCCATGTTCTACCCTATCGCCGTAGTGGTAGTGGCTTTTATCGTCACCACTATTTTATTGGTCTTTGTAGTTCCGCAGTTTGAAGAGATTTTTTCCAGCTTTGGTGCCGAGCTGCCAGCTTTTACCCAATTTGTTTTAGGCATATCCAGATTTGTTCAGGACTACGGTTTATATATAGCTGGGGCGGTATTTGTTGCAGCAGTACTATTCGGCAGAGCGTACAAAAAATCCAAAGATTTGCGCGACTCGTTGGATAAAAAGATCCTAAAAATTCCAGTTATTGGCGAAATTCTAAAAAAAGCCTCCATCGCCCGTTTTACCCGCACGCTATCGACCACCTTTGCTGCCGGCGTTCCATTAATTGGCGCTTTGGAATCTGCAGCAGGCGCTTCAGGTAATGCAGTATTCCGTGATGCCATTTTGTATATCCGTAAAGAGGTCGCTGGCGGTATGCCGATGCATACATCAATGCGTGCCACTAACGTATTCCCAGATATGGTCACACAGATGATTGCCATTGGTGAAGAATCCGGTGCCGTAGACGAGATGCTCGGCAAAATCGCTACTATCTATGAGCGGGAAGTCGACGATATGGTGGACGGCCTAACCAGCCTGCTGGAGCCGATGATTATGGCAGTACTAGGTGTGGTTATCGGTGGTCTGATCGTGGCAATGTACCTGCCAATCTTCCAGATGGGTAACGTGGTTTAACACCTTGCCTTAGCAAAGAAAAGTCTGTTGACTTCACATCATTAAGACAACAGACTTTTCTGGCTGTCGGAAATAAGGGGTTTTCCCAGTTTTCTGACAACGGATAATTAGCCAATAATTATAAGAGTCCCATGCCTGATATTGTTCTTTTACTGCAAAGTTCCCCAACTTTTTTGACTATCTTCGTGCTGCTAATCGGTTTGATGGTGGGTAGTTTTCTGAATGTTGTTATTCATCGTCTGCCCATTATGATGGAGCGAGGATGGAAACAAGAATATCAAAGCTACTTTCATCCAGAGCAAGCGGAGGCGCTTGCGCCATATAATTTAGTCAAACCTGACTCGCAATGCCCCAAATGCGGGCATAAGATTCGCGCTTGGGAAAACATTCCCCTTATCAGTTGGCTTGCACTTGGGGGTAAATGTAGCCAATGTAAAACGCCAATTTCAGCGCGTTACCCTTTGGTCGAACTATTAACCGGATTGCTATCTGGCTGGATGGCCTGGCATCTTGGATTTGGCTGGCCACTTTTGGCAGCGTTAGTGTTCACTTGGCTATTGGTCGCCATGACCTTCATTGACCTGGATAAAATGCTGTTGCCAGACCAGTTAACCCTGGCACTGCTTTGGGTTGGACTACTGGCCAGTACCCAGTCGCTATTCGTATCCCCCGCCGACGCTATTATTGGCGCTATTGCCGGTTACCTGAGTTTATGGTCAGTGTATTGGGGTTTCAAACTGCTGACCGGCAAAGAAGGTATGGGTTATGGGGACTTCAAACTGCTGGCAGCCCTAGGAGCCTGGCTTGGCTGGCAATATCTCCCTATGGTTATACTCGCTTCTTCTTTGGTGGGTGCCATTATCGGCGTGCTGATGCTGAGCATTCAAGGGAAAGACAAAGGCCAGGCGATACCTTTTGGCCCCTACCTCGCCATCGCTGGCTGGCTAACCTTTTTATACGGTGAGCCGGTAGCCGAGTATTATTGGGGCTGGATCTTATCGTGACTGCTCATCGTCCTTTGGTCATCGGACTGACAGGCGGTATTGGCAGCGGTAAGACTAAAGTGTCTGATATGTTTGCCAGCTTAGGTATAGATATTATTGACGCGGATGTACTAGCTCGTGAAGTGGTCGAGCCAGGCACCCCAGCACTTAAAGAGATCACCGAGCATTTTGGTGCCTCCATACTACAAAACGATGGTCAACTTGACCGCCGGGCCCTGCGGGAGCGCATATTTGCCAACCCGCAAGAAAAGTCCTGGCTGAATAACTTACTGCATCCATTAATTCGCCAGTTAATGCAGACTCGTAGCCGTCAAGCCCAAAGCCCTTACTGCATTCTGGCCATTCCTTTGCTGGTTGAAAACCAATTGCACAAGCTTGTGGACAGAATTCTGGTTGTGGATGTCAAAGAGTCCATACAATGCAGCAGAGTCGTCGCCCGGGATCTGGTTAGCAAAGCGCAAGCGGAAGCCATTCTGGCTTCCCAGGCGAGCCGCCAACAACGTTTGGATGCTGCCGATGACGTTATCGACAATAGTGGCCCGATAGAGGCATTAATCCCACAGGTAAATAAGCTACATCAGCGGTACCTGACTCTGGCCAATAGTCTAAAAGCTTGAAATAAATCAGCATTTGCGTTGTAGTGCTAGTATTATGCTCAGCCCATGAATTTCATGGTGAAATTTTGAGGCAAGAGCAAAGCAAAACTACGAGGTAAAGCAATGAACCAGGCCGTGTATGAATTTCCGCTCAATGAAAAGGTGCGCACCTATTTGCGCCTTGAGCAGTTATTCAAACAACTTGGTCAAAGTATTAATGCCAATGAGGATTGGCAATACGTACGCTTTATCGAATCGCTATTCACTTTGCTTGATCTAGCCGAACGTGTCGATGTTCGTACTGACCTAATCAAAGACATCGAGTTGCACGAGCGCAATCTTAATTATTGGGCACAACATCCCAACATCGACCTGGACGCGTTAAAGCAAGCCCAACAAAAAGTCGTAGCCCTTCGCGATGAGTTGAAAAATGCCCGCAAGTTCGGTTCAGCCCTGCGGGATGAAAAATTTCTGATGTCTATTCGCCAGCGCTTCAGCATTCCAGGCGGTACCTGCAGTTTCGATTTACCCAATTTGCATTATTGGTTACGTCAGGATGCCAGCGTTAAACAGCAAACCATCAAAGGTTGGTTTAAAGAGTTTGCTTTAATGCAAAACGCTATTGATATGACACTGGCTTTTCTACGTGAGCGTGGGCGCTTCGAAACCATAGATGCAGAGAAAGGCTTCTATCAGGGTGTCGCTGACGATAAAAATGAAGTTATCCGCGTATACTGCCGTACAGATCAGGGTTACTTCCCCACATTAAGTGGTAATAAGTACCGCTATGCCATCCGCTTTATGATGTTTAATCCGGAAGAAGCTGGCCAGGTCGCCATGGAAACCATGGTGCAATTTAAGCTCGCGTGTTGTTAATCAACACTTAGTTAGCATTCTGATAGCACTACGCAAGATGTCATCCTGAGCGCTGCACATACAAATCTATTCCAATCTATGGAATCTAATGGGAATCTGACTTTGTGCTACAATCCGCTTATTGCCGGATGTTTAGGCCAAACCAGAAATGAAAGTTACCTGCCCAACCTGCCAAACCCAACTAGAATGGGGGCCACAAAGCCCACACCGCCCTTTCTGTTCCAAACGCTGTCAGCTGATTGATTTGGGGGAATGGGCTGAAGAACAAAAAACTATCCCCTGCGGCGCCAGTAAAGACGCCGAAACTCAGTTACCCGATATTGAAGATATCGAAGCCATGCTGGCCCAACAGGAAGATGCGTTTTTTAAGCAATAATCACAGTGAAAAACGCGGCTCACTTAGCAACTTTTCAACGATTGCTTTGTTAGCTTCGGGAAAGCCATAGTCAGGCAGGCTCTGCAACGCTACCCACCTTCCTTGTTGCCCCTCACGTCCGTGAGGTTCACCAATGAAGTCCATGACCAAATGGATATCCAGCTTCACCTGTTTGTCACCATAATCATGCTCAACCAGCATAAATGGCTGGGAGGTATTCACCTGAATATCCACTTCTTCCTGAAGCTCCCTAATCAGAGCCTGAGTAACAGTTTCCCCCGCTTCCACCTTGCCACCAGGGAATTCCCATTTTCCGCCCTGATGTAAGCTTGCGTCCCGCAGAGTGATAAAAACCTGTTGCCGGCGCAGGATCACGCCCACTGCCACATGAACCACTTTCATGCTTGTATTCTCCAAATATAAAGGCCGGGATATCCCGGCCTTGTTAACATTTTCAGATGCTTAAGCTTGCAAGCCTATGACAGCTTGCCGTGGCATTGCTTGTACTTTTTACCTGAACCACAAGGGCAAGGATCATTACGACCAACCTTAGGTCCTTCGCGCTCTTCGACCTGGGTTTGAGACACTGACTCATGCTGCGCTTTCATACGCAGACGCATCGCTTCTTCTTCGCGACGACGCTGTTCTTCCACCGCTTCAACGTCGGATTCAGCACGCACCTGTACTTTACTCAGAACGTTAACCACTTCGGCTTTCAGATTATCCAACATTTGGGCAAACAGCTCGAAAGACTCGCGCTTATATTCCTGTTTAGGGTTCTTTTGCGCATAACCGCGCAAATGAATGCCTTGACGCAGATGATCCATCGCAGCCAAATGCTCTTTCCAGTGACTGTCCAGGCTTTGCAACATAATGGCTTTTTCAAACTGACGCAGTACAGGTGCACCAACCATTTCTTCCTTGGCTTTATAGGCAGCGTTCACATGCTCGTGAATCCTTTCTCGCAAGGTTTCTTCAAACAACTTGTCGTCTTCATCCAGCCAGGTCTGAATCGGCAGATCGATTAGATAATCGGCCTTAATGCGCTCTTCCAGACCGGAAACATCCCACATTTCAGCCAGTGATTGAGGCGGAATGAACTGACTGATGGTTTCTTCCACTACATCATGACGAATAGCTTCAATGGTGCCGCTGATGTCGCCTTCGTCCAGCAGGCTGTTGCGCTGTTCATAGATAACTTTACGCTGGTCATTGGCTACATCATCATACTCAAGCAATTGCTTACGTATGTCGAAGTTACGCTGTTCAACCTTACGCTGCGCGTTCTCAATAGCTTTGGTCACCCATGGGTGCTCGATGGCCTCCCCACGCTCCATACCCAGGCGTTTCATCATATTAGCCATGCGCTCTGAGGCGAAAATACGCATCAGCGAATCTTCCAGCGACAAGTAGAATCGTGATGAGCCTGGGTCGCCCTGACGACCAGCACGACCACGCAACTGGTTGTCGATACGTCGGGATTCGTGACGTTCTGTACCGATAATATGCAAGCCACCGGCAGCTATCACTTTGTCATGATGTTCCTGCCACTCGGCTTTAATTTTTTCAACCGTGCCAGGTTTAGGATCGTTAATCTTATCCAGCTCCGCCTGCCAGTTACCGCCAAGCACGATATCGGTACCCCGACCCGCCATGTTTGTGGCAATAGTTACCGCACCGGGCCGCCCTGCCTGGGCAATAATATCGGCTTCCTGAGCGTGGAACTTGGCATTCAGTACCTTGTGCGGGATCTTGCCCTTTTTCAGTACATTTGACAGCAATTCAGAGTTTTCGATAGACACAGTACCAACCAGAACCGGGCGGCCTTTTTCTACGTTCTCTTTAATGTCAGCAATAATAGCTTCGTACTTTTCTTCCGCTGTCAGGTAAATCAAATCCGCACGGTCATCACGAATCATCGGCTTGTTAGTGGGGATAACCACAGTATCCAAACCGTAGATTTGCTGGAATTCAGCCGCTTCTGTATCAGCGGTACCTGTCATACCCGCCAGCTTGTCATACAAGCGGAAGTAATTCTGGAAAGTAATAGAGGCCAGCGTTTGGTTCTCGTGTTGAATACGCACGCCTTCTTTGGCTTCCACGGCTTGGTGTAGACCTTCAGACCAACGACGACCTTCCATCGTACGGCCCGTGTGCTCATCAACAATGACAATTTCCCCATCCTTGACGATGTAATCTACGTCACGATGGAACAGTTTGTGCGCACGAAGTGCGGCATTGACGTGATGCATCAGGGAAATATTGCCGGCTGCATACAGGGACTCACCCTCGGGTAGCAGCTCATATTTATGCATGATTTCTTCGATCCTTACCTGACCACGTTCGGTAAGGTGGATTTGCTTTGCCTTCTCATCAATAGTGAAGTCGCCGTCGCCTTCCTGGCCTTCTTCATCTTCTTTTTCCTGCAGCTTTAGTTCAGGAATAATGGCATTGATACGCTTATACATCTCTGAACTGTCTTCGGCCTGGCCAGAGATAATCAGCGGGGTACGGGCTTCGTCAATCAGGATAGAGTCAACTTCATCCACTACAGCATAATGTAATGGGCGCTGCACACGGTCTTCCGGGCGGAAAGCCATATTGTCACGCAAATAGTCAAAACCAAACTCGTTATTGGTGCCGTAAGTAATATCAGCGGCGTAAGCGTCACGCTTTTGATCGTGGCTCATGCCGGGCACGTTACAACCAACGGTCAGCCCCAGGAATTCAAATAAGGGGCGGCTCCAGTCCGCATCCCGGCGAGCCAGGTAGTCGTTGACGGTAATAACATGTACGCCTTTGCCTGTTACTGCATTCAGGTAAGAACTCAAGGTACCTGTCAGCGTTTTACCTTCCCCGGTACGCATTTCGGCAATCTGGCCTTCCTGCAGCACCATACCGCCAATCATCTGCACGTCAAAATGACGCATACCAAATACGCGCTTACTGGCTTCCCGGACTACGGCGAATGCCTCAGGCAGAATATCGTTAGTGGTCTCGCCCTTTTCCAGCCGCTCTTTGAACTCACTGGTCTTGTGCTTTAACTGCTCATCGCTGAGGCCTTCATATTCGGCTTCCAACTGGTTAATCTGCTCAACGACCTTGCCCAGTTTCTTCAGCGTGCGTTCGTTTCGGCTACCAAAAATTTTCGTGAGGATACTTGAAAACATGCTTCAACGGCTTCCAATTCTTTTAATCTAATTCCAAACAAAACAATCGGCCTCGGGCTGTATCACCCTCTGCCGATTGCAGCTTATGAGGATCAGGAAAATCCTATAAGAGTAAGTCAGGCCTACTCCGGTATCGTCAGGGTTATCCCTGAGACTTACGATAGACAAAGGGCAATGGGTCTATCTGTCTGCCATGTTGCATCACTTCATAATGCACATGAGCGCCGGTAGAGCGTCCTGTACTGCCCATAATGGCAATAGTTTGCCCTTTGGTCACCACATCACCGACTTTCACTTCCAGGTCTTTGTTATGCCCATAACGAGTTACCAACCCGTTACCATGTTCAATTTCGACCAGATTACCGTAGCCATAGCGTTCACCGGCCCAGGTTACTAACCCGGCCCCTGTTGCCACCACTTCATCACCTTCCTGACCAGCGAAGTCTAATCCTTTATGCATGGCGGGCATTCCGGAGAACGGATCTTTACGTACGCCGTAGTAGGAAGACAACCAACCACTGTTAATCGGTCGACCAGCAAGATAGCTCTGAGCTTCAATATGGTGATTAAGCAAGATAGATTCAAGGGCTTGAAGTTGCTTGGCTTTACCGTCTAGTTGCGCCAGCATTTGATCAATTTGAAACATTACATCACTGGCGGCCTGCACTTGAGTTTCCACCAGGTCCTGAGCAGGGCCACCGACAGCAGGTAGTTCTGAGAAGTTAAATTCTTCGCTGTTAAGGCCCGACTCGTTCGCCAGGCGCTCGCCCAGCGCATTCAGACGATGTAATTGCCCTTGCACTTCGCCCAGCTTCATCAACATACCAGTCAGTTGCTGCTGGGTGGTTTCCTTGAGAAGTTCAACTTCTTCTTTTTGTTTTATTAACCCGGTTTGCGTATACGCAACCCGGGCCTGCGCTTCGGCAGGATCCTGAGTAGAGCGACCAGCAATCAGGGTCAGCCCAAGTGTGACCGCCAAAGCGGCACCCAACTGCCGCTTCGATAGGTTATATCGAAAGCGCACCTTTTTGCTTCTGACTACTAGGGTTAAACTCATCGGATCTCTTACTCACTGCGGCGTCGACCGATTCTAAACCGACTCAAGGTTAAAAAAAAGCTAATAGACGAATTCAGAACCATAACCAGGAATAATCCATCAAACGTCAATTTTTTCGTTTTCAACTTAGTCCTATGCATTGAACAAGCCAGTTAGTCATCTCACTGGTATCAACAGCCAAGGGGCTAAAAACAAAAATGCCGCAGTTGCGGCATTTTTCTATCTACAAATGGCTAGTTCGCCAACAATGGCGCACCGAATCGGATAGGCATTTTTTCTTCCGATTCGTAGCTGACAAATTCCCAGCAATCCTTCATGGCCAACAACTTATTCAATAGTTTGTTGTTCAATCCGTGCCCGGTTTTGTATGCGCAAAGCTCACCAATAATGCTGTGTCCGCCTAAATACAGGTCACCAATAGCATCCAGAATTTTATGCTTGAGGAACTCGTCTTCGTAGCGCAGTCCTTCGTGGTTAAGCACGCGATACTCGTCCAACGCTACGGCATTTTCCATGCTGCCACCCAACGCCAAGTTGTGGGCGTGCATGTACTCGAGATCTTTCATAAAGCCAAAGGTTCTGGCCCGGCTGACTTCGTCAATATAAGACGCCGTATCAAAGTCCATCACCAAATGTTGACGAGTCTGACTGATGACCGGGTGTTCGAAATCAATGCGAAAGTCCACACGAAAACCATCATAAGGGCGAAGTTCTGCCCATTTATCGCCATCTTCGACACGAACCGTTTTGGTTACACGGATGAATTTCTTCGCTGCGCCTTGCTCCTCTATTCCTGCTGATTGCAGCAGGAAAATAAAGGGGCTCGCACTACCATCCATAATTGGCAATTCATTGGCATCGACTTCAACAATAATGTTGTCAATACCAAGACCAGCAAGCGCAGAGGCTAAATGCTCTACGGTAGAAATGCTGGCGCCATCCTGATTGCTAAGACAAGTACAGAGCATCGTATCCCCGACTGCATCAGCACGGGATGGAATGTCCACATAAGGCTCTAGGTCTACGCGACGGAACAGGATCCCCGTGTTCACAGGCGCGGGCCGGAGAGTCATAGTGACCTTATCACCTTTGTGCAGACCAATTCCTGTCACCTGCACTGACTGTTTAAGGGTACGTTGTTTGATCATCTCGCCTTAGCTCAACAATTAACCAAAACTCAAAAGGGCCGGCATTTTAGTGGTTAGACCACCAATTGTCAAAACATCAAGTGTAGGCAAGACCAAGAAATGCAAAGACTTCTTGCCACAAATGACAGTTTTATGACTACCCTTTCTGCTATTGCTAGTCCGCTTGCTTACGCAAAAACGCTGGTATATCTAAATATTCCAGGTCGTTATTAGACTCGGGTTTCTCTTCTACATTGTGCGCTCGCGCAGGTTCACGCATGGTGGTGACTCTCTCACCAGTCCCTTCTGCCGGACTCAATTTAAAATCATTAGGTTCAGGCATATAGCGATTATTTGCACTTTGCTGACGGTTGCTGACCAGCGAAATTTCTGGCTTGCGGTCAGCGCCAATACCCGTAGCAACCACGGTAACGCGCAGTTCGTCAGACATCTCCATGTCGATAACAGTTCCCACTACCACAGTAGCATTTTCTGATGCGAAGGCTTTCACAGCATTACCCACAGTCTCGAACTCATCGATAGCAAAGTCAGGACCTGCAGTAATGTTGACCAAAATACCGCGTGCACCAGACAGATCGATATCTTCCAACAAAGGGCTGGCGATTGCCGCTTCGGCCGCTTCTTCTGCACGATCTTCGCCCGTTGCTGTACCACTACCCATCATGGCTTTACCCATTTCAGACATTACGGTGCGTACGTCCGCAAAGTCGACGTTGATAAGACCTGGGCGGGTAATTAACTCGGCAATCCCCTGAACCGCGCCACGCAGTACATCGTTAGCGGCACTGAATGCTTTTAACAGTGGTGTACCGCGCCCCATGACTTTCAGCAGCTTTTCGTTGGGAATAGTGATCAATGAATCCACATACTTGGACAGCTCCTGGATCCCTTGATCTGCATATTCAATACGCTTACGCCCTTCGAAAGGGAAAGGCTTTGTCACAACAGCTACGGTCAGAATGCCCATTTCTTTGGCAATACGTGCCACCTCAGGTGCAGCGCCGGTACCTGTACCACCACCCATACCTGCAGTGATGAACACCATGTCAGCGCCTTCCAGACTTTGACGGATGGTCTCACCATCTTCCTCGGCAGCCTGACGACCAACCATAGGATTGGCACCCGCCCCCAAGCCTTTGGTAACACCAGAACCAATCTGTAGGGTGACATTGGCTTTGGAACTACGCAGTACCTGAGCGTCAGTATTAACGGCGATGAACTCCACACCTTCAATATTGTGCGAAACCATGTGATCGACGGCGTTACCACCACCACCACCAACACCGATGACTTTGATTACGGCTTCATCGCCGTGGCTATCCATTAACTCAAACATGTTTTCTCTCCGGTTTTTTGTTTAACAACGTGCGGTCCTTGGCGTTAACCGCACCCCGCTAGACATTATTTCTATCTTTCTTAAAACTCGCCCTTGAACCAGCTTTGAATCCTTTGCCAAATACCTTCTGCTGACTTCTGCTTAGCCAGTTGCTTGGCTCGCATATGGTCTTTGGCGTATTGCAACAGCCCTACGACAGTGGCAAAGGTTGAATCCTCAACGTACTCCGACAATCCTTTTACATTTAACGGTCTTCCCACTCTGACCGGCATCTGGAATAACTCTTCGGCAAACTCCACGGCACCTTCCATTTTTGCGGTACCGCCAGTTAACACTATTCCTGCAGCAATCTGCTCTTCCAGCCCACTGGAACGAATCTGATCATGAACCAATTCAAAAAGTTCCTGATATCTGGGCTCTATCACCTCTGCCAGGGTATGTCTGGACATCGCTCTTGAAGGGCGGCCCCCGACACTTGGCACTTCTATGCTTTCTTCCATGCTGACCATGTTTTTCAGAGCACAGGCATAATTAATCTTTATTTCTTCCGCATGACTGATAGGGGTACGGAAAATTTTGGCGATATCACTGGTAATCTGGTTTCCAGCCACCGGGATCACGGCGGTATGGCGAATTGCGCCATCGGTGTAAATAACGATATCGATAGTGCCGCCACCGATATCCACCACGCAGACCCCAAGTTCTTTCTCGTCTTCAGTCACGACGGCATAGCTGGACGCCAATGCGGAAAAAATCAATTGGTCAGAACTCAGCCCGCATCGCTCCACACACTTAACCAGGTTTTTGGCCATGTCATCTGCGCAGGTGATGATATGCGCTTCGGCTTCCATACGAACGCCCGACAT
Source organism: Bowmanella yangjiangensis (assembly GCF_018531185.1). NCBI lineage: Bacteria > Pseudomonadati > Pseudomonadota > Gammaproteobacteria > Alteromonadales > Alteromonadaceae > Bowmanella > Bowmanella yangjiangensis. The sequence goes on along the minus strand of NZ_JAHDJU010000001.1, from coordinate 170,160 downwards.
GCCCACTGGGTTTTTAATCCCCTCCTGCACATCAATAGTAAATTCCTGCGGCAAGACATGCAGCAGACGGCGTTCAGCGGCAATAGGCACGCTACGCGCAGCGTGGATGACGTTATCCACATCTTCCTGGGTGACTTCTTTATTGTTGATCGGCACCATGCCGCTCTCGTTCTGACATTGCACATGTCTTCCAGAAATCGCCATATATACAGAGGAAACACGGCAATCCGCCATCAGCTCCATTTCATTAATGGCACTTTGCACGGACTGCACAACCAGGTTCAAATCGTTCACGCCACCCTTGTCCATGCCTCTGGCCATATGGGTACCCACACCAACGATACTGATGCCGCCGTCGTCTAGCACTTCGCCAACGACTGCTTTAACAGTACTGGTACCTATATCCAGACCTACAATCAAATTCCGATCTGTTACCTTTGCCACCGGCATGTTCATTCTCACTATGCTGTCCGCTGTTTTATCTGTTTATAAATCTGTCATTCTTGCCAATGACTGGCTTTTACTTGTTAAATCACAGTGCATGCGTACCCTGACTAACCGGGATTTTGCACATCAGTGCTTTTCCACCCTACCGCCAAGCCTGTGTCATAGCGCAAATCGACATACTCAGGCTGTCGCTCATCTTTTTGCAGTAACGGATAAATATCCACAAACCGCTGTAATCTATCGATAAACTCGTCGCGTCCCAGATTTAGCCGCAAGCCGTTATTCAGGCGCAGATTCCAGGCAAAGCGTTCACTCAAGACCAGCTCTTCAACCTGCACACCTGAGCGTAACAACAGTGCCTGCATCGCCCTGTATCCTTGCAAAGCAGTCTGCTCGCTGCCTTCAGGTCCGAACAATCTGGGCAGCGTAATGCCATCTGGCGACACAGCACTGAAGGTTCCCCCCTGGGTATTCAGCAACATATCACCGTTCCAGCTTGCCGCAGCCTGCTGTTCAACCACATGAACATGCAGATTGTTAGGCCATTCCTTACGAATAGACGCCCGATATACCCATGGCAGCGCTTCGATATCCTTTAAAGCACGCTGAATGTCCAACTCAAAAAAACTGCCTGGTTGGTTTCCCCTAATTGCCTGCTCTACGTCGGCTTTAACCAGATACTTCAAGTCACCTGATACCCGGATATCCCTTACCGGTAACTGTTGCTCATCATCCAGCCAGGCATTAATGCTGTAAGCGCCGTACACCAGGCCGCTAAGTACCAAAACCAAAAACAGCAAGCCCCACCACAGTTGTGGCCCTCGGGCCGGCTCTGGTAGAACTTGCAATTCATTCACCGGCGGACCTCCGAGGTCGCCAGGACTTCCAACGCCAATTCGGTAAAGCTCATACCTGCTTGCTTAGCCGCCATAGGCACCAAGCTTTTCTGGGTCATACCAGGTACTGTGTTAGCCTCCAGCAGATAAAATTGGCCATCCTTATCCTGCATAAAATCCACACGCCCCCACCCACTGCCATCGAGCGCAGCAAAGGCCTGGCGGGCCAGCTTACCCAATTGCGTCTCACTTTGACCGTCTAAACCACTAGGACAGAAGTACTGAGTCGTGTCGGACTGATACTTTGCCTCATAGTCATAGAAAGTGCGGGGGGTTTGCATCCGAATGGATGGTAGCGTTTTATCGCCCAGTAAACTGACGGTAAATTCCTGGCCTGTGATAAATCTTTCCAGCAATACCTGATGGTCAAACTGAAACGCCTGAGTCACAGCCTCCTGTAACTCAGCCGCTGTACTTACCTTAGCCATGCCGATGCTCGAACCTTCATTGGCCGGCTTGACCATCACTATGCCTCCCAAGCGCGATAGTATATCGCCGCAAAGATCCGCATTAAAGCTGGATTTATCAACTACTTGGTATTCTGCCGTAGGTAGCCCCAGAGCCTGCCAGATCCACTTACTGCGGACCTTATCCATACACAATGCAGAACCCAATACACCAGAGCCCGTGAAGGGAATACCCAACTGCTGCAAGGCACCTTGCAAGGTACCATCCTCACCACCACGGCCATGCAACATAATCAGCACACGTTGAAACTTTGCAGCAACCAGTTCGGTAAGCTCGGCATTGGCAGGATCAAAGGCATGGGCATCAACACCAGCCCCCAACAAAGCGTCCAATACAGCCTGTCCAGATTTCAGCGATACCTCCCGCTCTGCTGAGGTTCCGCCGAACAACACCGCGACTTTACCGAAACGCTCGACGCTCATGCCCCAATCTCCTTGCTCATCTCGGCAATATTCAATTGCATTTTTTGCAGGTCTTTGGCCAATTTGCCGATATTCCCGGCACCCTGGGTCATTAATAAATCATCATTTTGCAGCAACGGTGCCAGTATGGCTGGCAACTCTTCAGGGCGACTAACATACACCGGCTCAATCTGACCACGCTGACGAATAGAGCGGCACAGGGCTTTGCTGTCAACACCTTCAATGGGCGCTTCACCGGCTGAGTAGACTTCCAGCAACAGCAACACATCTACTTGTGACAGTACACGGACGAAGTCTTCGTAAAGATCACGGGTACGCGAATAACGATGTGGCTGATAAGCCATCACCAATCGTTTGTCTGGCCAATTGCTGCGCGCCGTGGCAATGGTGGCTTCCACTTCGGTAGGGTGATGACCGTAGTCGTCTACCAACACCACATTGCCATTACCTGTGTCAAACTCACCCAGGCATTCAAACCGGCGACCGATTCCGGCAAAGGAGGCTAGCGCTTCTACTACTTTGTGCTGATCTATGCCTTCTTCCAGAGCCACAGCGATAGCAGCCAAAGCATTCAATACATTGTGCCTGCCGGGTAATCCCAGTTTTACCTCAAAGGAATCACCATTTTTGCGTTCCACGGTAAAGCAACTGTGGTTAAAACCCTGAGTCAGATTAACTGCACGGTAATCCATCCCCTCGCCAAAGCCGTAAGTCAGGTACTGGCGACCAACACGAGGCAGCAACTTACGGATCACCGGGTCATCGCCGCACATGACTGCCAGACCATAAAACGGCAGGTTGTGCAGGAAATCCAGGTAGGTGTCTTCCATTTTTTGGAAGTCACCCTGGTAGGTATCCATATGATCTGCTTCGATATTTGTTACCACCGACACCATAGGTTGCAGGTGCAGGAAGGACGCGTCACTTTCATCCGCTTCAGCAATAAGGTATCGGCTACTGCCTAAACGGGCGTTGGTACCGGCACTGTTGAGCAAACCGCCAATAACAAAAGTTGGATCCTGGCCGCCATGGGCGAAAATAGTAGATATCAGACTGGTAGTAGTGGTTTTACCATGGGTACCGGCCACGGCCACACCATGTCGAAAACGCATTAACTCGGCGAGCATTTCAGCACGGCGAATAACTGGAATACGTTTTTCCCGGGCCAGCTTGATTTCCGGGTTCTGGGTATCAATGGCACTGGATACCACCACCACATCCACGCCCTGAATATTGCTGGCCTGATGGCCAATAAATACGGTGGCCCCCAACCCCTCAAGTCGGCCGGTCATGGCATTCGCAGCCAGGTCAGACCCCGAAATCTGATAACCTTCGTTCAGCAATACTTCGGCAATACCGCCCATACCGGCACCACCTATGCCGATAAAATGAATGCGTTTAATACGGCGCATTTCCGGAACCGTATAATTGGCAGTACTACTCATGCCCTTTGCTCCGCTAGTTCTTTGCAAAATTCGGCTACATTAGCCGTGGCTTGCGGCTTCGCCTGACTCAGGGCTTTTTGTCCCATATCTGCCAGTTGCGAAGGGTTTGCCACTAATTGCGTTAATCGTTGTTTAAAATCCAGATCAGCCAATTGACTCTGGGGTACCGACCAGGCCGCCCCCACTTTTGTCAGCACTTCGGCATTGCGACTTTGGTGATCATCTACCGCATAAGGCAAAGGCACAAAAATCGCCGCCACACCGCGGGTAGCAATTTCAGACACCGTAAGTGCGCCAGCCCGACAAATGACTAAATCGGCCCAGGCATAGGCCTGGCCCATATCCTGAATAAATTCCTGTACCTGCCAGTTAGCTTGCTGTCCCATATGCTGCTGGTATGCCGCTAAGGCCTCGGCTTCTCTGCCGCTTCCACACTGGTGACGAATTTCAATTCCTTCTATACCAGCAAACTGAGCAGGTAATTGTTCGTTTAAGGCCTTAGCCCCCAAACTACCGCCCACCACCAGTACATGCAGCCTGTCACCACTGCTTTTTTGTGAGGCCGGCTGAATAGTGGTTCGCACCGGATTGCCCACCCAAGCTAATCTGGCCGTTCCGGCAGGAAAGGTATGGTCAAAACCCGTCATTACTTTTTTGGCTAAACGGCTGAGCATTTTATTGGTCATACCCGGCACCGCATTTTGCTCATGGATCAGTAATGGAACACCACTTAACCACGCCGCCACGCCGCCCGGACCACTAGCAAAACCACCCATGCCCAGTACCACATCGGGTTTAAACTGTTTTATTGCCTTTCTGGCCTGCCATATTGCCTGAGCAATTTTGAACGGTGCCTTAAGCAACCGCACCAAGCCATTGCCACGCACACCACTGATACTCAAATAACTAATGGGGTAACCGGCAGCTGGCACCACTTTGGCTTCCATTTTTTCCGCGGTCCCCAGCCAATGCACCTGCCAACCTTCGGCTTTTAGGTGGTCAGCCACAGCTAGACCAGGGAACACATGTCCACCGGTGCCGCCGGCCATAATCATAATCCGGCCACTCATTGACTCTTACTCCGTTTTCGGTCACTCAGGGCCTGAACGCCGTCCATGCGTAACTCAAAATCAATACGCATCAGCAGGGCTACCGCCATGCTCATTAAAATCAAGCTGTTACCGCCGTAACTGACCAGCGGCAGGGTCAATCCTTTAGTGGGCAGAATGCCAGCACTGGCCCCCACATTAACCGCGGTCTGAAAGCTAAACCAGATACCAATTGCATGGGCCAGATAGCCTTCAAAGGGACGACCTTGCTGAAGCGCCAGGTTACCCAGACGCAGCGCTTTGAGCACCAGCATCAGCAGCAGCGCCAGCACAGCACAGACCCCGACAAATCCCAGTTCTTCGGCTAAGATAGCGGCGATGAAATCAGTATGGGCTTCGGGCAGGTATTCTAGCTTTTGCAGGCTGTTACCTAAGCCCTGACCAAAAATATCTCCCCGTCCATACGCCATTAGCGATTGGGTTAACTGGTAACCACTACCGAAAGGATCTGCCCAGGGGTCTAAAAACGCGGTGATCCGCCTTAAGCGATATTCCTCAAACAAAATCAGTGCGACAACAGCGCACAATCCGCTTAGCAGCAAACCGAAAAACTGCCAAAGCTTGGCTCCTGCCAGGAATAATAAGCCGATAGTAGTCGCGAACATCACCACCACAGTGCCCAAATCCGGTTGCATCAACAGCAACAAAGCAATGATAAACAGCACCCCCAGGGGTTTGATAAAGCCCTTAAGGTTTTCGGTCACTTCTTCATAGCGGCGTACCAAATAGCCAGCCAGATAACAGAAGAAGAACAGCTTGGCGGGCTCTGCTGCCTGTACGGTAATAGGTCCAAGAGCCAACCAGCGGGTACTGCCGTTCACATTGCGTCCGGCCACCAATACCGCCAGCAACAACACAATGGCCAGCAATAACAACCAACCATTGTAGGTACGCCACCAGCGCATGGGTAATTGCATGGTAACTAAGGCAGCGGTTAGCGCGATAATCATGTAAACGCCATGACGAATGGCAAAATGGAAGGGGTTATCATATATACGCGCCGCCGCAGGCATAGAAGCGGATGTGACGACAATCATGCCCACCGACATCAGTGCTAAAGCGATCAGCAACAAACCCAAATCATAAGGACGCATGCCTCGAACGTCATGGCGAAGCTGGAACAAACGCTGCAGATTTTGCCCCATCAGTGATGGCGATACATTCATAGCAATGCCTCCACTGCGGTGGCAAACACCTGACCACGATGATGATAATTCTTAAACATATCCAGACTGGCACAAGCGGGGGACAACAACACCATATCCCCACTTTGCGTCCAGCCATCGGCCAGGCTCACGGCCTCTTCCAAGCTTGCAACCAGACTTGAGTCTTGTTTCAGTGCCGCTATTGCTGCGCCGTCTTTACCCAGACAAATCAGCTTATCAACCTTACCTAAAGCCGGTAGTAACTCGTTGAAATCCGCTCCTTTACCATCACCGCCTGCGATCAGTACCAACTTTCCCTTCACCTGGTCGCGCAGACCTTCGATGGCAGCAAGTGTGGCACCGATATTGGTGCCTTTGGAATCATCTACCCAGCGCACTCCCCGGTGTACACGCACCAGTTCGCAGCGATGAGGCAAATTCTTAAACTCTCGGCAAGCCTGGCGAATACCTTCGATAGTGGCACCGGCAGCCAGCGCTAATGCCGCGGACGCCTGAATATTCAATACATTATGTTGTCCAACCAGGCTGCACTCCGCCAGCTCCACCAGCGGTTGCCCTTGATAACGTATCCAACCACTGTCGGCGTCAAAGCCCATCCCATAGTCGGTGTTATCCAGACCGAAACTCATGGCTTTGCCACCCACATTTGGGACAGTTAACTTATCTTCGCGGCTGTAAACACAAAGATCAGCGCCCTGATAAATACTTAGCTTGGCTTGCTGATAGGCTTGCATACCAGTGTAGCGATCCAAATGGTCCGCACTGATATTCAACACGGTGGCCGCCACAGGCGCCAAACTATGAGTGGTTTCAAGTTGAAAGCTGGACAGCTCCAGCACCGCCACCTCATAGTCAGTATCCAGCAGCTCAAGTACTGGCGTGCCGATATTGCCGCCCATCTTGGCGTTCACACCGCTGGCATTGAGCATATCTGTGGCCAGCGAGGTCACGGTACTTTTGCCATTTGAACCGGTAATCGCCACCACAGGTTTGTGATTAAAACGAGCGAACAGTTCAATATCGCCAATCACTTCAACGCCGGCCTTTAAGGCTGCCTGGATAGCAGGCTCGGCCAAGGCTAACCCCGGACTCAGCAGGATAAGCTGTGCCTGACAAAAACTGTCGGCGTCAAAAGGGCCCAACTTAACCTGAACTTCTGCAGGTAACGACAAATTCAATGATTCACGACTATCAAACGCACTGACATTCGCGCCTTTATCAAGCAGGAAACGCACGCAGGACTGGCCGGTAAGACCCAGTCCCACAACCGCAACCTGTTTATTGGCAAGATTCAGCACCAAAGTCGCTCCGCTATCTCAGTTTCAGGGTGGCTAAACCCACCAACACCAGAATCAGGGAAATAATCCAGAAACGCACAATCACGCGCGGCTCTGGCCAGCCTTTTAGTTCATAGTGGTGGTGAATGGGTGCCATACGGAAAATCCGCTGGCCACGCAATTTGTATGAGCCGACCTGCAGGATCACCGACAAGGCTTCCATAACAAACACCCCGCCCATAATGACCAGCACTAACTCCTGACGAACCAATACCGCCAGAATGCCTAAAGCACCGCCCAAAGCTAGCGACCCCACATCGCCCATAAAGACCATGGCCGGATATGTGTTAAACCACAAAAAGCCCAACCCGGCGCCGACTATGGCGGTACAAACAATCACCAGCTCACTGGTCAGGGGAATATGCGGAATATTCAGATAGGCCGAGAAATTCACGTTGCCTGTGACATAAGCAAAAATGGCGAAGGCACCCGCAACCAAAATAGTCGGCACAATAGCAAGACCATCCAGGCCGTCGGTCAGGTTTACCGCATTACTGGTACCCACCAGCACAAAGTAGGTCAACACCAGATACATCAGCCCCAGCTGTGGCATGACTTCTTTAAAGAAGGGCACTAACAATGCCGTTTCTGCCGCCGTTTGACTGCTGCTATATAAATAAAATGCGACCAGAATCGCCACTGCGGATAACCAGAAGTACTTCCAGCGCGCAATCAGACCTTTAGCGTCTTTACGAATAACCTTACGATAGTCATCAACAAAACCAATCACGCCGTAACTTGCTACCACAAATAAGGTAACCAGCACGTATCTGTTGGTCAGGTCGGCCCATAGCAAGGTGCTGCTGATAATAGCCGCCAAAATCAGCACGCCACCCATGGTTGGCGTGCCAGACTTGGATAAATGGGTTTGCGGACCATCGGTTCTGACCGTCTGACCAATCTGCATGCGCTGCAACCAGCGAATCATCTTAGGCCCCAGTAACACGGAAATAAGCAGCGCCGTTAGGGTGCTTAAAATTGCCCGCATCGTCAGATAGGAGAATACATTAAAGCCTGCATCGAACTGCCGTAACCACTCGGCGAGCCAAATCAGCATGCGATACGCTCCCTGGCCCGTTCAAACTTTCCCACGGGGGACTCCTCGATGGCTTTGACCACCCGTTCCATCTTGGCGCTACGTGAACCTTTTATCAGGATGCTGATATCCCGCTGCTCAGCTTGTAATTCGTTTTGCAAATGAGCAATCAATGCATCCACCTCACTAAAATGCCGTCCTGCCTGGGCGAACGGATCACTGGCCTGCTGACTGAGCACACCCAAACTGAACAGATTGTCTATGCCTTTGTCACGGGCAAACTGACCCATTTCTTCATGATAAAAACGTGCCTTCTCGCCCAATTCCGCCATATCTCCCAGTACCAACACACGGCGCCCTGGGAAACTGGCCAGTAGCTCAATGGCCGCCTGGGTAGAGGCCACATTGGCGTTGTAACTGTCGTCGATAAGACGCACTTGATTGGTCAGCTGTTTGATATTCAGACGGCCACGAACCTGAGCCATTTCCTGCAAACCTAACTTGATATCTTCCAGGCTGGCACCCACTTCCATAGCCAAAGCGGCGGCACAAAGTGCATTAGATACGTTGTGCATGCCAGGCACTGCTAAGGTCAGATCCAGACTGCCTTGAGGGGTATGCATCAGAAATTGTGCGCAGCCATCCAATCCCAGCGCCACATCGGAGGCATGGAAATCACCGCGCTGTTCGCCAAACTCCTGAATACGCAAGTGAGCAAGCTTACCTTTCCAAAACGCCAGAAACTGGCTATCGGCGTTCAGTACGGCCAGCCCATTCTCTGGTAAACCTTTAAAAATTTCGCTTTTAGCGCGAGCCACCCCGAACAGACTACCAAAGCCTTCCAGGTGCGCGGCGGCAGCATTTACAATGGTCGCCACATCGGGTTTAGTTAGCGAAGTGGTATAGGCAATTTCACCTAAGTGATTAGCGCCCAGCTCAATTACCGCATATTGGTGGTCTGCTTCTAAACGCAGCAAAGTCAGCGGCACACCAATTTCATTATTAAAATTCCCTTGGGTAGCCAAGACGTTACCCTTGCGGGATAAAATCGACGCGACCATTTCCTTTACTGTGGTTTTACCGCTGCTGCCGGTAATGGCCACGGTTTTAACCGGCACCAACTGTCTCACCGCCGCTGCCAGTTGCCCCAAGGCCAACTTAGTATCAGGTACCATAATGGTCGGCAGACTGGTGTCGACGGGCTTGCTGATAATCAGCGCGGCAGCGCCTTTTTGTTCGGCCATCTGAATAAACCCATGACCATCAAAGTTGGGACCAGACAAGGCAACAAACAGATCGCCAGGTTGTATTGTGCGAGTATCAGTACTGACACCCCGGATGTCCGCACTGTCGCCTTTCAGCTCGGATTGCAGCTGTTGTGCAACCCATTCTAGTGTTACAGAGATCACGCGCTTGTCCCCTTAATCAAACTTGATGCGAACGCTCGTTCGTCGTAGTTAATTTTTGTATTGCCAATAATCTGATAGTTTTCGTGGCCTTTACCGGCCAGTAAGATAACGTCACCGGCATGGCAATTGGCTATGGCCTGTCGGATCGCTGATTGTCTGTCCAGGTCAATGAGTGCCGCTGCTGGATTTTGCATACCCGCCTGAATATCACAGGCAATCTGCTGTGGATCTTCTGAGCGACTGTTGTCGTTAGTAATGATCGCCACATCCGCGTATTGCTCAGCGATTCGTCCCATTAGCGGACGTTTGCCTTTATCTCTGTCGCCACCGCAACCAAAAACACAAACCAAACGCCCCTGTGTATGCAGACATAAAGCCTTAAGGGCCTGTTCCAGCGCATCTGGAGTATGGGCATAATCAACGACCAGTGTGGGCAGGTCTTCACGGTGAAACACTTCAAGCCGCCCGGGTACAGTACGTATGCAGCTCACCGCGTCTGCCAGTTCAGACAGCGGGCGGCCAAAGCCCAGTTGGACCGACAGGGCAGCCACCAGGTTCAACACGTTGAACTCACCCAGAAGCGGCGAATCTACCCAAGCCTCTCCAAAACTACTTTTAAGCTGAATACGGCAGCCGCTGGGCAAGTACTCAACCTGGCTGGCCAGTAGATATGGCTGCGTCGGGTATTTGGCCTGCCCAAGACCATAAAACACTACTTCAAAGCGTCCACGGGACGCTGCCAGCCAGTTCTCGCTCTCACTTTCTTCTTGATTCAGCACTATGGTGCGTAATCCTGGTTGCTCCAGAAGCAGTCGCTTAGCAGCAGCGTAACGGCTCATGTCGCCGTGATAATCGAGATGGTCGCGGGTCAAATTGGTAAACACCGCCACATCCGTCTTAAGGTTGGCAATGCGATGCTGCACTAAGGCATGAGAAGAGGCTTCCAACGCCACTAGTCCGGCCCCGGCGTCCTGCATCTGCCGCAATAAACGATGCATGCTGATGGCATCCGGCGTGGTGTTCGTCCCTTCGGTAATGTGATCCAGCAAGCCCGCACCTAATGTGCCAATGGTGCCAGCCGTCTGTCCCATGGCCTGGCTTAGCTGCGCAATCAGTTGCGCGGTACTGGTTTTGCCATTGGTGCCCGTCACAGCGGCGATTTGCAATTGCTCGGCGGGATATGCAAAGAATTGTGCCGCCAGGGCCGATAATTTTTCACTCAAGGCATAAAACTGCACAATTAAGGACTGCTCACGCATTTCCATATTGCCGTGTTCTGACATATCGCGGGTTTCAGCCAAAATCGCCTTGGCACCCAGGCTGATCGCTTGCGGAATAAAATCCCTGCCATCCAGATTGTGGCCAATTACCGCCACAAATAGTTTGTGAATGGCCACTTCGCGGCTATCCAGCACCATATCTTGCAATTCGATGGCTGGTGCATCGATGCCAAAAGGCATTAGCAACTGGCGTAAGGTCATATCAGGAGTCATGCTTGCCTCCATTATTCACCGCTGCCAGCGAGTTAACGGCTTTATCATCAGGCGGAACATTCAGCAGTTGCAGTGCACCGGCCATAATCCGTGCAAAAGTCGGCGCGGCAGTGTCACCACCGTGATACAGGTCACCCCCTGGCTCGTTGATCATCACAACTACCGCTAGCTGTGGATCCGACACAGGAGCCAGTCCAGCAAAGTTATTTACGTATTCTTCACCGTAGCCGCCGGCTACGGCCTTGCGGCTAGTGCCTGTTTTTCCCGCTACCCGATAGCCAGGCACCCTGGCTTTAGTGGCAGTTCCACCTTCCAGCACCACGGCTTCCAACATTTTCACCATGGCATTGGCATTAGTTTCGCTCAGCACTCTTTCAGCAGGCACGCTTTGGTTTGACTTGATAATGGACAGCGGGCGTTTCATACCACCGGCACCAATAATGGCGTACATCCTAGCCAGCTGCACAGACGTAACCGCAATGTTGTAGCCAAAAGACAATGCAGCCAACTCATGCTGCGACCAACGTGAACGGTCATGAAAAATACCGCCACTTTCGCCAACCAAATGCGTGCCAGTATCGCCAATCAGTCCCATCTGGTAATACAGCTCAATAAAGTGCTCCTTTGGCACAGACAAGGCCAGTTTTGAGGTACCCATATTGCTGGACTTGCGAATAATGCCGGTTAGATCCATTTCGCCATAGTTGCGGGCATCCTGTACCAGACTCCCTCCCAACCGCATCCAGCCAGGCGAGGTGTCGATAGTGTCAGTCAGGTTGGCACTACCAAACTCCAGAGCAGCCAATACCGCCAAAGGTTTAGCGGTGGATCCTGGTTCAAAGGTATCGGTAATGGCACGGTTACGAATGCGATGGGCTGATACGCCGCTGCGATTATTTGGGTTGAAGGATGGGCTGTTCACCATCGCCAGAATTTCGCCACTATGGATATCCACCACCACAGCAGAACCGGACGCGGCTTTGTAAGTACCCACTGCCTGCTTAAGCTCCTTATATGTAAGGGCTTGAATGCGCTGATCAATGGTCAATTGCAGGTCTTTCCCAGGCTCACTTTGGGTTTCATCAAGGATTTCTACTTGGCGTCCCTTGCCGTCCCGACGAATCTTACGTTCACCGGGCGTACCGGTCAGCCAGTCATTATATAACCGCTCTATACCTTCAATGCCTTTGTCATCCACATCAGTAAAACCCACTAGCTGGGCCGACACTTCACCCACAGGATAATAACGACGCGACTCGTTACGCAGGTAAACACCCGGTAAGTCCAGTTGGTCAACATAGTCAGCCATTGCTGGTGATACCTGCCGCTGGATATACACGAAGCGTTTCTTCGGATCGCCAAGCTTGCTGTAAATCTCGTCAACATTCTGGCCTAATACCTCGGCCAACGCTTGCCAACGACGCTTATCGGCAAAGCCACCGTTGTCGTGCACCAGCTTAGGATCCGCATAGATGGCCCGAACCGGCACACTGACAGCCAGTTCTTCACCGTTGCGATCCATAATGTTGCCACGATGTGCCTGAGTGTAGCGGGTACGCTTGGTGCGGTTGTCCCCCTGCTGAATCAATGAGTCGGGCTCAATAACCTGAATGTAAGCAGCCCTGGCTACCAATGCCATAAACACACACACCACCACGCCGGCCACCAGCATAAAACGCCATTCAACCAAACGGGGCTTAAGATTTTTCTTGGCGTGGGCTTTGGTCATTTGATTTTCACCACCACTTCATCTTGCGGCAGCGGACGACGCATGTTCAGTTGCTTACGCACCATGCTTTCCAGCCGGTTATGTTCGGTCAGCGCACTTTGTTCAAGCAGCAAATGACGCCACTCAACATCCAGTTGATCGCGCTGTTGCATGAGCTTTTCATGCACTATGGCCAACTGCCGATTATGGTGAGAACTTAATATGACCGCCGCAGCACTTAACAGCACCATTAAATACAACAAAACTCGCACGGGGTGGCGAGTTAAATCCGTCCAAATCAGGACAACCAGGCTGAATTGGGTTTGCCCGTCTTTCATAGCTTTTCCGCCACCCGGAGCACCGAACTGCGGGCCCGGTTATTCACAGATAACTCAGCGGCCGACGGCATTATAGCCTTGCCAATCAGCTTCATGGCCTTACCGACATTTAATTCGGCCTCAGTAAGAGGTAGTCCTGCGGGTACCTGACGGCCACGACTTTGGTCGCGCATAAAGCGCTTTACCAGACGGTCTTCCAAGGAATGAAAGCTAATCACCGCCAAACGCCCACCGGGCCTGAGCGCTTTCAAAGCGTGCCCAAGGGTGCTGGCGACTTCATCCAACTCGCGATTGATGAATATACGGATCGCCTGAAAACTGCGCGTTGCGGGATGCTTATGCTTGTCTTTAAAAGGTACAGCCTGGTCAATCAACTCAGCTAACTGACGTGTACGGGTTAATGGCTGTTCATCACGGGTGGTGACGATGGCATGAGCAATTCGTCTGGCAAAACGCTCCTCACCATATTCTTTCAACACAGTGACTATATCTTCCAGCTCGGCTTCAGCCAGCCACTGGGCAGCGCTTTGCCCCTTGCTGGTGTCCATACGCATATCCAAAGGACCGTCACGCATGAAGCTAAAGCCACGCTCGGGGTCATCCAGTTGCGGAGAGGAAACCCCAAGATCCATCAAAATACCATCTATCTGGCCGGTCAAGCCCAGTTCGTCAGTGACCCCAAGGAGATTGGAAAACGCGCAATGAAAGATCTGGAAACGCGGTTCATCGGCCAGTGCCTGAGCGGCCAGAATAGCTTGAGGATCTCTGTCCAGTGCCAACAGCCGGCCTTGGCTACCTAAACTTGCCAATATAGCGCGCGAATGACCGCCCCGACCAAAGGTCGCGTCTAGGTAGATGCCATTTGGTTTAACTGCCAGTGCCTCAATTGACTCGTGCAGCAAAACCGACTGATGAACAAAGTCACTGGCCATTAGAATGAAAAATCCTGAAGTCTCTCGGTTAACTCAAAGCCACCTTGTTGTTCGATCTCAATATCAGCCTGAATCTGCTGTTGCCAAATCTCGGCATCCCAGATCTCAAACTTATTCAGTTGACCAACTAACATGATTTGCTTATCCAGATGGGCGTGTTGGCGAAGCGGGCCTGACAATAAAAAGCGCCCGCTATTGTCCATCGTACCTTCCAAGGCATAACCGAGAAGTAAACGTTGCAACCTTCGCTCGTGGGGGTTCATACTGGAAAGGCGGCTGAGCTTCAGTTCAATCTCTTCCCATTCAGAGAGTGGGTAAAGCAGCAGACAGGGCTGCTGACTGTCGATCGTGCATACCAGCTGTCCCTGACAATCGTCCAGCAAAGACTGCCGGTAACGAGTTGGAATCGTTACACGTCCTTTATTGTCCAGACTGATTGCGTTAGCGCCGCGGAACATCCCCTAGCCTTTTTAAAATTGTTTTTCCACTTTCTGCCACTTTTACCCACATTTGACAGTTTAGGTATCCCCACTACGGGGTGTCAAGGAATAAAAATCGCCATAATCCGGGCCCAAACACCAGATATATCAAGGGTTCTGCGGAAGTAGTTGATTAAGTGGGGAAAAGTGGCAAATAAGGTCGAGCTGTGAGAATTTCTGTTTTTTTAAGAAAAAAAGCAGTCAAAAATCAGGATCGGGAAGAGCTCCCGATCCTGGAGAGTAATTAGTTCGCTTTTTCAGCGCTGGCTTCTGCAGCAGGTGCCTGTTCTTTAGGCAACATCTGAATAGAAGCGATTGGGTTTTCAGTTTTCTGCGAGAACTGAACCAAGCGATTCAACTGGCCCATAGAGCTCAGCATGGCATACATAGCGCCCAGGAAACCGCTGCGGTGCAGTTTCAATACTTGCTCATCATCCAACTTCATCAGTTTCTCTTCGCTGATGCTGTTTAAGCCCACTAACTGACGCTGTTCGCCGTTGGCATAACGGATGCCCAGACGAATTTCATCTACCAGGTCAAGGTCAACCAGTTGCTTAATGAATTCCTGCGTCATGTTCTCGCTGTTCACCAAGTCAGTCAGTAAACGCTGACGAGTTTCCAGGAACTCAGACACTGAACCATCTTCTTTGAACAGGTCGAAACCTTCTTTTTCACCCACCAGTTCACTGTCTTTGTCGATAAAGATAGACAGTTGATCACCGTTAGGACGCACATCGAAAGGGTAACGTTGCAGGTTAAGCGGCGCAAAATGGCTCTGCCAACCTTCTTCTGAATAAAACAGGTTCACACCTTCATTCAGACCATATAGTCCGGCCACATAGTAACGCTCTGAAGATTCGTCTTTAATCAGTACTAAAGGGACTGCGCTGGAGGCACGCGCGAATTCGCGAATTGAAACACCAATAAGGTGTGAAGACTTGCCATGAGCCAGAGTCGAGTCTTGTTTGATCTTAAGCTTCTTATGAGCTTCCTTATCCAAAATAACGTAGTTGCGAGCCATTTAATCTGTTCTCTTTTTATATAAATGTGAATGACTAAGTGGCGCCAAGTTTCCGCTATTTCAAGTCAAAAGTCATTAGTTAGGCAAAATCACTTGCTTTTGCTTAAAAGCCTGCTACCAAAAGAGCAGTCTAAGATGTTCTTTTGACTGTAGAAAGTGCTCTACAGGCTGATAAGGTCCAGTGGATTAAAAAGTGCATCTAGCCATTCTATATGTGCGATTTTCTATACATGGATGCTATGCGCAGATTATTCATCGACACCAAACACAGCAGTGATGTCGAATCACATACAACTTTTTGATATAACTTATGCACAAGATAAATCTACGACACAGCCAATCAGGTTCTCTGTGTCTGTTTACCGCAAAGGCAACCCGAAATGTGTAGAGAGTGGACCCACCAGGCCATTGAAAGCATCCAGGCTGATTTCCAACGTTCATCAGATACTCATTTGATCAAGTTGGATGTGCCAGGCTTCGAGCAAATTGACTTTTACCTTAAAGATGAGAGTACACATCCAACCGGCAGCCTGAAACACAGACTGGCACGTTCACTTTATCTGTATGCTTTAACCAATGGTTGGATTAATCAGAACAGCACCATCATTGAGTCGTCATCGGGCAGTACCGCCGTCTCAGAAGCCTACTTTGCCAGATTGCTGGGCTTACCTTTTATTGCAGTGATGCCCAAACACACGGCACAGCGGAAAATACAGCAAATAGAGTTTTACGGTGGACGATGCCACTTTGTTGAGAAGAGTGATCAAATTTACGCCGAATCCATGCGACTGGCCAAAGAACTGGATGGTCACTATATGGACCAATTCACCTATGCCGAGCGCGCTACCGATTGGCGAGGCAATAACAATATCGCCTGCAGTATCTTCGAACAGATGCAATACGAGCGCTATCCAATCCCAAGCTGGGTAGTCATGAGCGCTGGTACGGGGGGCACCAGCGCCACTATTGGCCGATATATCAGATACAAATGCCTTAATACGCAACTATTGGTAGTGGATCCTGATCATTCGGTGTTCTACCCCTATTTTTACAGCGGAGATGCAAGCCTGACCTCCTGCGGCAGCAGAATTGAAGGCATTGGTCGTCCCAGAGTGGAACCGTCTTTCGTACCCAGCGTGGTCGATGACATGTTACAAGTAGCCGACGGTGCCAGCATTGCCACCATGCTATGGCTGGAAAGCTTACTGGGTAGAAAGGTTGGCCCATCCACCGGCACCAACATGTGGGGAGCACTTATAAAAGCTGCAGATATGCGTGAAAAAGGCCAGAAGGGCTCTATCGTGACCTTACTTTGTGACAGCGGCGAACGCTACCTGGAAACCTATTACTCACCTGAGTGGGTAGCTTGTAATATCGGTGACTGCACAGAGCATGTAGTGCAATTACAGAATCTATTGCGCTAATAAGTTAAACACTACTGCAGATAAGGGCCAATAAACTATGCAACAAATTGGCCCTTTTTCCTGTCTTGTTTCGTATCAGTATCAGATTTAACAGCGATGCGAGACATTCGATGCTAATTAAACGCCCCCGCTATCAAACCATAGCGGAAAATCAGGTAACCGATGAGTCGGTATATCAAAATCGTCGCCAGGTGATAAAACAGCTTGGTTTTATTGGTGCAGGAGCTTTACTGTCACCAAGCCAGTCTCTGGCATTCAATTTATTCGGCGATGACACACCTGAATTCAAAACCCACGCCCTGAGCTATGCGAAACAGGAAAACGACAACCAAACGCTGACTCCACTCAATAAAGTAACCAGTCACAATAACTTTTATGAGTTTGGTACCGATAAAGCCGATCCCAAAGCCAATGCCCAGGCATTCAAGGTTGCTCCCTGGCAACTACAAGTAGACGGACTGGTTGAAAATCCCTTTAGCTTATCCTTGGATGAACTTTATAAAGTCGCCCCATTGGAAGAGCGTATTTACCGGCTGCGCTGCGTAGAAGCCTGGTCAATGGTGATTCCCTGGATTGGCTTTCCCTTGCGGGCCCTGTTGCAAAAGGCGAAGCCGCTAAGTAGTGGTAAATATGTTGCTTTTGAAACCTTGTATGACCCCAAACAAATGCCAGGACAGGCCAGTGTCTTTCGCGGCGGAGGTATAGACTATCCCTACGTGGAAGGACTACGCATGGATGAAGCAGTTCATCCACTGACGCTTTTGGCTGTGGGCTTATATGGCAAGAGTTTGCCCGCCCAAAACGGAGCGCCGATTCGCCTGGTGGTCCCCTGGAAATATGGTTTCAAAAGCATTAAGTCTCTTGTGCGTATTCGTATCACCGACAAGCAGCCACCAACCACCTGGAATCTATTGGCACCGAATGAATACGGTTTCTACGCCAATGTGAATCCCAAGGTTGACCATCCTCGCTGGAGCCAGGCTAGAGAGCGACGAATTACCACTGGCGGCTTGTTTGCCAGCAACCGAATCGATACCTTGCCATTTAACGGCTACGAGGAAGTCGCAAGCCTTTATAGCGGCATGGATCTAGGACGTTTTTATTGATGAAGCTGGCAAAGCTACTTAATGGCTCCACCATATTCTGGGTAAAAGTGTTTATTCATGGCCTTTGCATCAGCTGGGCCTCGCTGGTTTTCAACCAGGCTGCTAATGATCAGTTGGGCGGCGACCCAGTGGAGGCGCTGTTGCATTTTACTGGTATCAGCGCTTTCAATTTGCTGCTGCTGTGTCTGTGTATCTCACCACTGGCAAAGTTACTGCGAGCGGCGCCACTGATGAAGTTTAGACGCCTTCTCGGCCTGTATGCCTTTGCTTTCGCAAGCGCACATTTGCTGACTTACATTCTGTTTGAATTGCAGCTTGAATGGTATCTGCTGGGCTCGGAAATACTTAAACGGCCTTACATTACCGTTGGATTCCTAGCCTGGACTATCTTGCTGCTATTGGCCCTAACCTCACCTAAGGCCGCGCAGCGTCGATTGGGACGAAACTGGCAGAAACTACATAACTGGGTGTATCCGGCTGGCGGGCTTATCGCCCTGCATTATATTTGGTCGGTAAAGTCAGACATTCTTCAGCCAACGCTTTACATTGGCTTGTTATTGATACTGCTATTTTTTCGCAAAGATAAGTTTATCAGCGCAACGTATTGGTTTAACACCAAGCGCAGCTAAGAAAAAACCCCGCCTAAGCGGGGTTTTATATAAGTTGGGCAATAACACTCTCTCAAATTAAGAGGCGTCAAGACCTTCGAGAGAGTGCCGCCCAATCCGTTGACAGTGTGCTGAGTCACTGCCGTAATCCATTTCCACTTTCCGAAGCGTACGAAGGTCTTCTATTTAAAACGCCTTTAAACGAATTAGTTAATACGGGCTAATAATTCCTGCCCGATAGGACTGGCAATATGACCATTGGCTTCAGCCCATTGTTGCAGCATCTGTCCATCAGACTCTGCCTGAGTCAGGTCTCCCTTACTCATTTTCTTAATCATAAAGGTACCCACTTCAGTGGCACCATTTTCCATCGCATAGCGAATCAGGCTACTACCACCGCAACTGATACCGGTGTAATAGTCACCCAGACGCAAGTTGTAATCATCTTGCACCTTCTTAACTTTTTTACGCAGTTCAGACTTGTCGTCGTTTTTAACGATTGTGCAGATATTCTGCAGATCTTCGTTGATATCCGCCTGGCTAACCGGAGAGAAAGCAATAGCAGACAGAGATGCTAACAATGCGAAAGCTGACTTTTTCATAAGCGTTGCCTCTTAAATGAAATGTGAATTTCTGGTCTTGACGGGGAAAAGCTTATAAAAGGATGGCAAAAAGCGATAGCAGCCAGACCGCACCTATGTATGCATTTGCATACTCAAGCTGGCTCGCCTTCTAAGCGCATGCATAATTACCAAACTGAATCGGCGTTGTTATCAAGTAATCTGCACTATCAACCCAATGGGGCTCATGTACTAACGGACAGGAGCCAGCGACAGGCCATTGACTATAACTCGACTGCAAGTGTGTCCATACCCCAAACTGTACTTCAGCATGGGATAAACCCGACAGGAACTAATCGCAAAACTGAGCGCAACTAATCCCTTCTGCCCCCACAATGCGAGTATTTTGCTGCGCAAAGGATTGGCCTGTGGATCATGCGCCAAAACCAATTCTGTGAATTGCACAACCAGCGCAATATCTTCCGGCAAATTATTTAAGTCCCGGTCAACAATGGCGCGCACAACAGCAGGAGCTACATTAGCCTCAAGCGCCATATTTACCACCAACTGCGCACATGGACCACAATCCTCAGAGATAATGGCACGTATTCTTGCTGCATACAGCGGTCCTGCGGGCACATTTCCTGAGTGAGACGCCATCATCTGTAGTCCCATAAATTTTAAAAATGCTGCCACATCTGTTGAAAGTATGTCTTGCTGATAAGTTACGTCGTAGCTGTACTTGTTTTTCATTGCCAACAGCATCTTGTTGAAAATATATCTAATCATTTTCTGTTCCTTGTTTAACACCTATTTAAAGCAAAGCAACCATGCATAACACTATTCAAGACTGGTATTGTGATGACAAATCGCCGCATATGACGGTTTCCATCGTCTTTACGGGTTTGTACAAAAACACAAAACTGCAAAGGAAAATAACCATGCAGCTGTAAAGCATCGCCGAGAAGTCGCCATTGCCAAGTAAGCCAGACGCAATCAAAGGCCCCGTTGCCAAACCCAGCACTGAAATAACGGCCGCCAACGAAGACAATCTGCCGCTGCTATCCAGCTCAGCAACCACGGCAAGTAAATAGGAGTTAACCGCTGGCCAGGCGAAAAACAGCATTGCCATGGCACTAACATAGAGAATGGGGGTGAGAGGAATAAAACTTAACATTGCCGCAGAGATGATTGATAACATCACACCAGCAAGCAACCAATATAATCGTCCGAAACGCTTACCACTGACGATAGGTAACATCGCACCGAGCAAACCCAGTAAGCTGGTCGTTGCAATATAAGAGCTTACGCTAACATCGTCGATACCAGCCTTTAAACCAATCAGTTCAACGTACGCCCAAATGGCATTAGCAGCACAGAGATAAAGTACAATGGCTAGCATCAATAGTATTGCATGCGCTTTGCCTTCATTAAGTTCGCTTGAAGACCTTTTTTTATCAAGCTTGCGGGGAACCTGTGGTACTAAGCTAAGCAGCAGAATACTTAAGAAAGTTAAACCCGCCATAACAAAAAATACCGCATAAGTACCCAGTAAAGTTTCCAAACCGGGCAGCAGATACATAACCACCGCACCAATGACAAACTGCATTAATAGCAAAGAGCCGAATGCACAATCTGGGCTATTCAGACGGGCGAGTACGGAAAAGATAATTCCCATACTTAACCCGCCGATTAAACCGGCAACGAAACGCCAGCCAAGCATCAGGTTGTAGCTATCTAGCCATATGGTGCTCAAATCAACCAGGGTGAGAGAAGCCAGAAGCACAAACATAGCCGGTCGCCAGTCAATTCGTCGCACTAGAAAAAACGCACCGGCACAGCCTAAGAGACCGCCAAAAAGGTTACTTGCGATGACTTCACCGGCCTCAGCCTCTGAAAAACCAATACCGCCAGCGAGCGCACTCACCACACCAGGTAAAAAGTTTACGTAAGACAAACCCGCCATGGCGATAAATGCAAAGAAGCCATAGGAAAGCGCATTATCAGCCTGGATTTTTTTAAGCATGCATCCTCACATAACATAAGCTGTTCAAAAAGATTGGTGAATTTTATTCCCCACATGACAGGAGAAAATAGGCACCTAACCCTTTAAGTCGTGAATACTATTCATGAATAGTCATGTTAAGCTGCGCCAATGGATAAACTTCGCTCATTAGAGATATTTCTGGCAACCTGCGATGGCGGGAGTTTTGCTGCGGCGGCAAGAGCCTGTTCAACCGATCCGTCGACGGTCAGCAAAGCCATCGGTCGTCTGGAAGACAAGCTTGGTCTCACCTTATTTCAACGCTCGACCCGGCAACTCCGAGTTACAGAAGCAGGCCAGCGTTACGCCCAGGCAGTGCGAAAAACGCTGATGGACTTATCTTCCTGTGAAGACGATCTTAAGCACTTGAATGACTCACCAAGCGGTACTCTGCGCATCAGCTCAGCCGTCTGCTACGGGCATCTGTATATTCGCCCACTATTACACGAATTTAGTCAGCGCTATCCGGCCATTAGACTGGAACTGGAAATTAGTGATTTACACGCCGACATTATTGAAAGGGATATCGATATCGCGATTCGCACCGGCTATCTGAAAGACAGTCGCTTGGTCGCCCGGCGTCTCAGCCCTATGGATTTTCTTATTTGCGCTTCCCCTCAATACCTGCAGAGAAAGGGTACCCCTGGATTTGCCGAGGACTTCGTTGGACACGACTGGATTGGATTCAGAATTAAAGAAACGCAACAACTGCAGCCGATTTTTTTACCCAATGCACAAGGTCAATACATACAATCTGAACTGGATCGCAGCCATATTACTGATGATGGCGAAGCCATGGCGTACATGTGTAGTGACGGGCTTGGCTTAGCTCAGCTTCCGCATTTTCTGGCTAAATCGGGTTTGGAAAGTGGCGAGCTGGTGTCACTTTTTCACCCTTTCCGACCGCCACAGCAACAAAACGGTGTATTTGCTATTTACCCTAAGCGAACCTACCTACCCGCCAGAGTCAGAGTCTTTATCGAATTTCTGAGTGCTGCATTAAGCGCAAAAGGGGAAGACCCGCACCATACCTGGGCGGAAAACTGGCTGCCGCTGGTTCATTTCTCGAAAAACGAAAAACCGGATAAGCAGGAAGTTGACTAACGTCCTTTATCAGACGGTATTAGAAAAGGATGGAGTTGGCCGATAAGCCGGGTTCTGTCGAGGACAATCATTCATCTAGGCCTGCAATTACTCACAGGCTCAAGCAACCTACCCGGTTCCGACGCGGGCCACGCCAAGGAACCCTATTTGGTCTTGCTCCGGGTGGAGTTTACCTTGCCACAAACTGTTACCAGTTGCGCGGTGCGCTCTTACCGCACCCTTTCACCCTTACCGCCCGGATAAATCCGGGGTTGGCGGTCTACTCTCTGCTGCACTTGTCGTCGGCTTGCGCCGCCCAGGCGTTACCTGGCACCCTGCCCTATGGAGCCCGGACTTTCCTCCCCCCGCTTGCGCGAGCGACGATTGCCTGGCCAACTCCGGCGCGCAGTTTACTGCAAAGCAGCAAATGATTCGAGTAACCCTTGGCTTTTTTTATCATTCATCCATTGTGGCGCTAACTAAGCTATCCAGATTCGGGGGAAAATTCGTTTGACTAAGCAACAACTTGCAATATCTGCTAAAGTGCTGTCCTGATGTTGGGTAACTTATCTTAAACTATGAATAAAGCCTTGATAGGTGAAAGTCACTACACCAAAAGCGTGCGCAATCTGATAAAGAAAGTGCATGACCAATCCCCGATCAAGGATTCCCTGTATGAGCAGGCGGCAGACTATTTCGCAATGCAAAGTGGTCAGAGTGAACAACTGCAAGATTTAAAACAACAGGTTGCCAGCACAAAGGATGCCAGTTCAAGCCGGGGGGAAGCCCGCCACAAAGACGCTCAAGGTAAGCTCAAGCGTTTCAATCAGCAAAGTGAAGAAGGCCGGTTACAACGCTATAAAGAGCTGCATCAGGTTTGTGAGCAGATCCTGGATTTAACCGATGCGATCTCTCAGGAAGAAAGCGCTCGTAACTTTTCCCGTTTGCTCGGCACCATCTTACTCACGACTCAAACGGAACATCGCAAGGTCGCGCTGTTCAATCAAAAGAGTAAACACTTGTACAAGGCGACGTTGTGCCTGCTGTTGCTGGATGCCATGTTGACAGACAAGCAGATTAGTAACCCCTACGTACTAAAGCACTTTGAAAAACGGGTAGTCAACGCCAAGAGTAAGGACGAAGCCAATCAATGTCCTTTCAGGCTTTACGTTAAAGTTCCTTTGCTGATGACAGCGCTACTTCAGGATGTGGGACAAAGCCACCCTGACGTACAGACTATTCTCAAAGGTCCGGATGGTAGCGGAGATGAATTCCGCACCCTGGATAAAGAAGATCGCCAGCAGATGCTCAAACTTAGCTATCAGCACACCATTAACTATCTAAAAGATGGTATTGGCTGCGGAAGCTATGTGGGCAACTCCAAGCAAGAACGAGAGCTGTTCAACGAGGCTGAAAAAGACAAGCTTAAGTTTGTGATGACGCTAATTAAGTCATCCCTTGACCCGCGCCAGACAATAGGAAATTTACTTAAGATCCCACAGGTTTACACCTCTGTGGTGCTTTCAACTAAGCTTGGACAGGCCTACGACACCCTCCCCAAGGCCACCCTGGTGTTGGAAAAAGCGGCAGAGAAAGATGCGCTTAACGGTAAAGCGGTGCAAAGCTTCATTCGAGTGGTGGGACATTTTCCTCAGGGTTTTGGCATCACCTATATACCCAAAGACTCTGACCGTCGGGACTTAGACAGATATGAATATGCTATCGTCAATGGCTTATATCCCGAAAACCCGTCTGTGCCCATTTGTCGTTCTGCCACTAAAAACCTCGAGTTTACTGGCCTTGGCCACGATCTTTTGATTGGCGTGGACAACAATCTCTATTACCCACAAGCAAGAAAGAAGCTTGAGGTAATGAGCAAGGAACGCCTGCTGGAGATCCTCAGCAAGCTGGTGTCCAATTTTGAGGAGCGCAAAGAACTGGCCCTTATCCCCAACTGCTGGCATCCCTATACCTTTTTTTCCTATGCCAAACACCAGAACTTGTGGAATAAGACCAATCGCTTATCAAACTAAGACGACAATTCCAGCCCTAATTGATAGAGCTCATTCTTCTTCAGTTGATAGTGTTTAGCCGTCAAGGCTGCGGCCTTTTTCAGGGGTAATTCCTGCATAAGCAGAGTCAACAGCGATACCGCCTCAGGAGGAATATCAAGATTGGATTGTTCAGCCGGACCAACCATCAGAACAAACTCCCCCTTCTGATGCACGGCATCTTCCCTTAACCAATCCAAAACCTGCGTTGCGGTGCCGCTACAAAAGGTCTCAAAAGTTTTAGTCAGCTCTTTGGCCAGTACGACTGCTCTGCCCTCTCCCAGTTCCTCAACGAGCATTGCCAACGTCTCTTCCACTCTTCGAGGCGCTTCATAAAATACTGTTGTCATTTCAGCGCTTTTCAAACAAGCCAGCGCCTCCCTTCTGGCAACCTGTTTTACCGGTAAAAAACCAGCGAAGGTAAACTTATCAGTAGGTAGCCCCGCCGCACACAATGCGGTAATCGCCGCGCAGGGACCTGGCAGAGGTACCACCTGAATTCCAGCATTTCGACACAAATTAACCAAGGCATAGCCAGGATCACTAATTAGCGGTGTGCCCGCATCACTGATCAAGGCCAGATTCATCCCTTGCTCTAATCTGGACAAAAGCTGTTCCGCACGTTGCTTTTCGTTGTGATCATGCAGAGCATAAAGGCGGGTATTGATTTGGTAGTGACTCAGCAACTTTTGACTATGACGGGTATCTTCTGCAGCAATCAAGTCCACCTCGGCCAGAACGTGCAAGGCGCGTTGGCTTATATCTTGAAGGTTTCCGATGGGCGTTGCGACTATATAAAGGCAACCTTTTTGAGTGTCAGAGTGTTGCATGTCAGAGGCCAGATAAATAAGCAAAGGCCTATTCTACCTGCTAGAGGGCGTTTGCATACGTGTGATTTGTATTGAAGCTGAGGTAGAATTGCTCACAACCCTATATAAAGAGTGCAGGAACGCTGATGTCTCGCATGCGAACGCTTACATACGGAATTGCTATTACTGTCTTATGTGCTTGTAGCTCCGCACCTAAAGTTCATCAACGTGAAACCCCGCAAGTAAAACCTGATGAGAAACAAATACCTGTGGCATTGACTGCGCAGCAGTATCTGCAACAGGCAAGAACATCCCCGTTAGTAAAACAAAAGCGTCTGCTGCTAGATGCGGCAACGGCTTTCATGCAAGAAGGTGATTGCAACAGCAGTCTGAAACTTCTTAAGCCTCTCCTACCGAGGTTAGAAGAATTTGAACAGCAGGATCAGGCACACCTTCTACAAGCACGATGTCTTGCCAATCTGGGCCACTGGCAACTTGCTGAGCAGAGCCTTCAGGCTGTCAGTCAACATCTGCAGCTGCTACCCAAGCGATTAGCCTTAAGCGCCGAAATAGCTCAGCAGCAGGGCGACACTCTCACAGCTGCCAATAATGTTGCTGAACTGAGCACGTTGCAACCAGATAAACAAAGCGAACTGCAGGAAAAAATCTGGTATTTGGTACAGCAAACGCCAGATACGGCAATCACGTCTCCTGGCAGTTTTCAGGGGCCACTATCACCTTGGCTACAGTTAGCCAGAATCGCCCGCACAAACAGCGGTGAGGCGTTGTCCAGCCAATTACTCGAGTGGCAGACACGCCATAACCTGCCTTTACCCTCGGATCTGCAACCGCTGTTACAATCACCCTTAATGCAGCCACAACGAATCGCTGTCATCCTTCCCCTATCAGGTCGCCTGGCCAATCAGGGTGAAGCATTGAAGGAAGGGATTTTAGCCGCGTATTTTGCTGATCAAGGTGAACATAAAGCACAGGTCAGTTTTGTTGATACTGTCTCCCTGAATGAACAAACCTTGGCAAATATGGACCAACAATTCGATTTTGTTATAGGTCCACTGCTTAAAGAAAACCTTGATACTTTGCTACCTCAATTGCCGGATAACTTACCTGTATTAGCGCTAAACAGGCCGGATCAACCCGTTAAACAAGCCAGCCGTTACTTTTACTCTCTGGCTCCGGAAGACGAGGCGGAGCAACTGGCTGAATTGCTCATTCAAAAGGGCTATAAAGCCCCACTGGTTGTCAATGCAGACCGCGCAGTGTTTCAAAGAATGGCGAGCAGCTTTACTGAAAAGTGGCAAAGCACAGGACGTCCCGCCCCCAAGCAGGTGTCATTTACCGACAACAAGTCCATGCGCAACGCCATGGAGGGACTGTTAGATGTCGGCCATAGCAAACAAAGAATCAAACAAGTTGAGAGATTAGCGAAAGAGGAAGTCCATACTTTCGCACGTAATCGCAGGGACGTGGATGCCATTGTCATCTTTGCCAGCGCCGCACAAACAGAGTTACTCAACCCTATAATCGAATCCAGTATAAGTCCTTTTGCAGAGCTGGTGCCGGTTTATGCCTCCTCACGGAGCTTCAGCCAAGAGCTTGGAGGAAACAGTCTGCGTGACCTGCGCCATATGACCTTTGTTGACATGCCGTGGATGTTGCCGGGTGGAGATAGCGTTCTAAAAGAGCTCAACAAGCAACTTTGGCCTCAACGCAATGATGGACAAAATCGTCTGTTTGCTATGGGTTACGACGCTTACCGTTTATTGCCAACGCTTGTGCATATGGCGCAAGTACCACAAATGACCCTACAAGGGCTTACCGGTGCATTGAGAATGGATGAGTATCATCAACTGCGCCGTAGCCTGCCGTTAGGAAAGGTAGAGCAGGAAAAGGTTGTCCGCCTTGCAGTGGATTAAGCAACAGCTATCAGGAATACTTGGCCGGGACGCCGAGCAGCGAGCCCGCCGTTACCTGGAATCCCAAGGGTTAAAATACATACAAGGCAACTATCGCTGCAAAGCCGGTGAAATTGATTTAATTATGCGGGAAAATCAGGAACTGGTGTTCGTTGAAGTTAAGTACCGGACTAAACAAACTCATGGCAATGCTGCTGAATATTTCGATATGCATAAAAGAAGAAAGTTTGAAGCAGCCTTGCAGCATTACCTTTGTGCCAACCAACTAAACCCAGCAAGTATCGCCCACCGAATTGATGTGGTAGCAATAGACGGGCAGCAGATTCAGTGGATTAAGTACGTATGATAGAAAGCATTAAAGCCAACTTCACAGAGAGCATTCAAACAAAAATTGCGGCCATCGAGATATTGCCGGACATGATAGAGCGCGCCACTTACATGATGGTTCAGGCGTTGATTGCCGGCAATAAGATACTATGTTGCGGCAATGGTGGTTCTGCCGGAGATGCTCAGCATTTTGCTTCACAATTACTGAATCGTTATGACCGCGACAGACCGAGTTTGCCCGCTTTGGCACTAACCTGTGACAGTGCGACCATCACATCCGTTGCCAACGATTACAGTTATGATGAAATATTTTCCAAACAAGTAAGGGCCCTGGGGCAAAGTGGCGATATTCTGCTGGCCATTTCAACCAGTGGTAATTCGCGCAATGTCATTATGGCCATGGAAGCGGCCCTAAGCCGTGATATGACTATTATTGCTCTGACAGGCAAGGATGGCGGCGAAATGGCAGGACTGCTTGGCCCAAATGATGTGGAAATTCGCGTGCCCTCCAATAAAACCCCCAGGATACAGGAAGTACACTTATTGGTAATCCATGCCTTATGCTGTGCAATTGATGACTGCCTGTTCCCCGATCATAGTGGAGAATAAAGATGAAAACGACGACAAAAGGATGCCTGATTGCCACCCTGTTAATGGCGACCAGCCAATTAACCGGATGTGCTGTAGCTATTGTCGGCGCCGGTGTGGGTGCCGCTTCTGTTGCACATGACAGACGTACGGTAGGCACGCAGTTGGATGACGCCACTTTGGAGTCTCGCATCGCCAGCAAGCTAAGTACCAATGAACAGTTAAAAGGCCAGGCTCATATTAATGTTGAGGTGTTCAACGGCGTCACCCTGCTGGTAGGCCAGGTGCCTAATGAGCAATTAAAACGAGAGGCTCAGCAATTAGCCGAGAGTTTGCCTCAAGTTAATCGCCTGCATAATCAACTACGCCTTGGCAGCCCAACGCCAGCATCGGTGCGCACCCACGACGTATGGTTAGCCACTAAGGTCAAATCAAACTTGGTTGCCGACAAACGTGTAGACGGTTTGCATATCGAGGTCATCGTCGAGGATTCAGAAGTCTTTCTGATGGGACTGGTGAATGAGCAAGAGGCCAACATTGCAGTGGACATAGTCAGAAATATTAATGGCGTTACAAAAGTTATTAAGGCGTTTGAGTACTTATAAACTTAACTGTGCTGATATTAAACAAAGAGCAATACTAACTCTCGCAAAGAGTAAAAAAGCCACCTTCTAAAGAAGGTGGCTTTTATTTATTGGTAACTAATTACCTACTTAAAACTTCGTTGTGAAACCCACATTGAATGACTGGCCGTAAGTCCAACGACCAATCGCGCTCTCCTTGCCTCAAGACTCCTAGCTATAATTCGCCTATTCGAGAAAGCATCAATCAGCTTATCTCTACTTAACCACTTTCAACTGTGGTCGGCCTTTGGCAGGCTGTGGTGGAGGAGTTGGTTCCGGAGGTAAATCGTCCATTCCCTCTTCCTGACTAAAGATTGTGCCAGCACCATTCTCTCTGGCATAGATAGCCAGCACAGCTTGGAGGGGTACCTCCAGGCGACGAGCGACCCCGCCAAAGCGTGCATCAAAGGTTACGTCTAAATTACCGAGCTGGAGTTTACCGCAGGCGCTTGGAGAGATGTTCAGAACAATCTGACCATCTCTGACATGCTCTTGAGGCACCAATGTTCCTGGCACTGTGGCATCAACGACCAGATGGGGAGTCAGGTCGTTGTCCACTATCCACTCATAAAAAGCCCTAAGCAAATAGGGCTTATTGGGGGTCATAGGTATAGTAGCGTCCATACTTACAACGGATTGTGGATTTCACGTTCCTGATCAGTCAGTGACGCCTTGAATGAGCTACGATCGAAGATCCGATTCATATAGGCTTTCACTTCCTTAGCACCAGCGCCGGACAGTTCAATTCCCAACGCAGGTAGACGCCACAACAATGGAGCCAGGTAACAATCAACCAAGCTAAACTCTTCGCTCATAAAGAACGGGTTGTCCGCAAACAATGGCGCTAAGGCTAAAATGTTCTCGCGCAGTTCCTGACGCGCAGCTGCAATATCCCCGGTCCCTTTCAGAATGCCTTCGGCAATGCTGTACCAGTCTTGTTCGATACGATGCATCATCAGTCGGCTTTGACCACGAGATACCGGGTAAACAGGCATCAGTGGCGGGTGAGGAAAACGCTCGTCCAGATATTCCATAATGATATGCGAACGGTACAACACCAATTCACGGTCGACCAAAGTAGGCAGCGTACCGTAGGGGTTCAAATCAATCAGGTCTTCGGGTTGATTTGCTGGATCTACATAGCAAATCTCTACGCCGACACCTTTTTCTGCCAATACTATGCGTACCTGATGACTATAGATGTCTAACGTATCCGAGAATAAAGTCATTATCGAACGTTTGTTCGCGGCTAAGGCCATTCACACTCCTCCAAAAACCAAAAATCGAACGCCAATTTTATTAATCAAATCACAACACGCTGATTTAACTAATAAAATTGGCATCTACTAGAACGTTAAAAAAGGGCAGTGCGATTCACCACACTGCCCTTTTGCGATTATACAGGAATTTGTGCCTAATTAGTGCACATCACGCCAATAATCTTTCTTCAATAAATAAACAAAGACGAATAGCACAAGGATAAACACAATTACCCAGCGGCCAATACTCTCGGCTTCCAGTCTGGCGGGTTCGCCCAGGTAAACCAAGTAGTTAACCAGGTCCAATACCGCTTTGTCGTACTCTTCAGGGCTCAACATGCCCGAGCCATCAGCCTTAATACCAACGTAAACAGACTGCATCTGCCCATCTATCATGCGCTCTTCGTGCTGGTCATAAGGTACTCCTTGCAGCTCTTGCAAAACATGAGGCATACCTACCTCAGGGAAGACCTTATTGTTAACGCCAAATGGACGGCTCGGATCAGCATAGAAGCTTCTGAGGTAAGTATACAGCCAGTCTGCACCCCGTACGCGAGCAACCAAAGTTAAGTCAGGAGGAGGCGCACCAAACCACTTAGCAGCAGATTCCTTAGGAATTGCGCTCTTCATGTAATCACCTACTTTGTCACCAGTCACCTGCAGGTTTTCCTGACCCAGGTCTAGTGGCACACCGATATCCTCAAAAGTGCGCTGATAACGCTGATATTGAGTTTGGTGGCAGCCAAGGCAGTAGTTCATGAATAACTGTGCACCAGTTTGCAGTGATGCCTTATCTGTGCGATCAATATGCGCTTTGTCCAGATGCACATCACCGCCGCCAGCAGCCATCACCATAGAAGGCACTAGCAGGCCAAATAGAACAACGAGTTTCTTCATTAACCTATCCTCTCTGGCAGTGGCTTAGTTTTCTCGTTCTTACTGTACAACCACAGCAGGCCGAAGAAAGCGAAGTACAGGAAAGTACAAATCTGCGAAGCTGTCACTTTCCAAGGCTCTTGCGGTGTTCCGCCTAAATAACCGAGGAAAATAAAAACGATAGCAAATACGATCAGGTTGTACTTATGGATACCACTACGATAGCGCCAGGACTTCACTTTTCCGCGATCAATCCAAGGTAGCAGAGCTAACATGATGATGGCAGCAAACATGGCAATTACACCGAACAACTTATCTGGTACGGCTTTCAAAATCGCGTAGAAAGGTGTGAAGTACCATACAGGGAAGATGTGTGCAGGGGTCTTCAGTGGGTTGGCAATTTCAAAGTTAGGCGCTTCCAGGAAGTAACCACCCATCTCCGGCTTAAAGAACAGTACGTAGCAGAATGCCAGCAAGAACACACAGAAAGCCACCAAGTCTTTCAAAACAATATGCGGGAAGAAAGGTACCACGTCATCAATGATGTCGTACTTATTGGTATAGTACTCATGCATTTTGAACTTAGTTTTTTCTTCTTCCTTCAGTGAGCCTTTTTTACGCTTCACTTCCACGCCATCAGGGTTGTTGGACCCAACTTCGTGTAAGGCAACAATATGCAAGAAGACCAAAATGACAATCACCAAAGGCAAAGCAATAACGTGTAAAGCGAAGAAACGGTTCAGGGTCGCACCTGAAATCACGTAGTCACCCTGGATCCAAACAGTCAGGTCTTCACCAATAACCGGAATGGCACCAAACAGCGATACGATAACCTGAGCACCCCAGTAAGACATCTGACCCCAAGGCAATACATAACCCATAAAGGCTTCTGCCATCAGTGCCAGATAGATGAACATACCGAATAACCACAGTAATTCACGTGGCTTCTGGTAGGAACCATAGATCATACCGCGGAACATATGCAGATAAACCACGATAAAGAAAGCAGACGCGCCCGTACTGTGCATGTAGCGGATAATGTAACCATAATCTACTTCACGCATGATGTATTCAACAGAGGCAAAAGCACGCTCTGCTGAAGGCTCAAAGCTCATTGTCAACCAGATACCAGTAACAATCTGGTTTACCAGGACGATAGTGGCCAAAAAGCCAAACACGTACCAGAAATTCATGTTTTTAGGGGCAGGGTATTCCATGGCGTGCATTTTTGCCACGCGCATCATGGGAATACGATACTCAATCCAGTCTAATAAATTTTGCCACATATTATGCCGCCCCCTCTTGAGTACCAATCAGGATGTTATTGTCATCAATATACATATAAGGCGGAACAACCAGGTTCAGTGGAGCCGGAACCCCCGAAAATACGCGGCCTGCCATATCGAACTTGGAACCGTGACATGGACAGAAGAAGCCATCCGGCACGCCCTCTACCTGTTCTTCGAAAGCACCGTCTTTCAGATGCTGAGGAGAACAACCCAAGTGAGTACAGATACCTACCAGTACCAAATACTCTTCCTTCAAAGAACGATATTGGTTTTTGGCAAATTCTGGCTGTTGAGGTTCTTCAGAAGTCGGATCTTTCAACAGATCTTCGTGCTTACCCAGCTCTGCGAGCAGCTCTGGAGTACGGCGAACGATCCAAACCGGTTTACTGCGCCATTCGACACGAAGTAACTGACCTGGTTCAACTTTGCTGATATCCACTTCCACGTCAGCTCCGGCAGCCTTGGCTTTGGCGCTGGGATTCCAGGAAGCGATAAATGGCACAGCGGCACCCGCCACCCCAACGCCGCCTACCACTGAGGTGGCAATCGTCAGGAATCGGCGCCTGCTGTTATCTACTGGCGCATTGCTCATCCACTTTTCTCCAAAGGTTGGATTTAGTGTATTTCCTGACCATTTGTCTTCTTGGATCTGCAAATGTTACAGGAAATGTTCGGGGGTTATATTTTAGCGGGAAATGATAAAAGAAAACCCCTTCAAAACACAAGGAAATGATGGGCAAAACAAGGTATTAGTTGGAGCAAAAAAGCAGCAGACAGTATAGAAAAAGAAAAACCCGGCAAAAGCCGGGTTTTTTGTATCTCGATGCGTAAATTAACGCTTGGAGAACTGAGGACGTCTGCGAGCTTTGTGCAAACCGACCTTTTTACGCTCAACTTCACGAGCATCACGAGTCACGAAACCAGCTTTACGCAGGGCCGGACGCAGTGCTTCGTCATATTCCATCAGAGCACGAGTAATACCGTGACGGATAGCGCCAGCTTGACCGCTGATACCACCACCAGTAACGGTGATGTACAGGTCAAACTTGTCAGTCATTTCCAACAGTTCAAGAGGCTGACGTACTACCATGCGAGCAGTTTCACGACCGAAGAATTCTTCGATAGTGCGCTTGTTGATAGTGATGTTACCACTGCCTGGGCGAATAAATACGCGAGCAGTGGAGCTTTTACGACGGCCAGTACCGTAATATTGATTATCTGCCATAACTCAATGCTCCTTAAATATCCAGAACCTGTGGCTGCTGAGCGGCATGTGCATGCTCAGAACCAGCGTAGACCTTCATTTTGCGGAACATCGCACGGCCCAAAGGACCTTTAGGCAACATACCTTTAACCGCTCTTTCGATGATCAGCTCAGGCTTGTGGGCTTGTAGCTTTTCGAAAGTGGTTTCCTTCAGACCACCAACGTAGCCTGTGTAGGAATAGTACATCTTGTCCTTGGTCTTATTACCAGTTACACGTACTTTATCAGCGTTGATAACCACAATGTAGTCACCTGTGTCCACGTGAGGTGTGTACTCAGGCTTGTGCTTACCGCGCAGACGACGAGCGATTTCAGTCGCCAGACGTCCAAGAGTCTTGTCTGTGGCGTCAACCACGAACCAGTCACGTTTTACCGTCTCTGGCTTAGCAACAAAAGTTTTCATTTTAACTTACCCAAAAGATTCAATTAGTTACTCGCGCTGACCAGCAGCAGTGCTGCCAGTAAGCTGCTAAATCGGTGTATTTGCCCCTTCGAGCAAGCCGATTGTCCCGCCTTCCCAAGGCGGCAGTTGTAACTGGGCAGGGCGCGCATTATACAGAAGTTATTGCAAAAGGCGAGGGTAAATT
Organism: Bowmanella yangjiangensis; assembly: GCF_018531185.1. Lineage (NCBI taxonomy): Bacteria > Pseudomonadati > Pseudomonadota > Gammaproteobacteria > Alteromonadales > Alteromonadaceae > Bowmanella > Bowmanella yangjiangensis. The sequence continues at coordinate 136,022 of NZ_JAHDJU010000001.1, read as the reverse complement.
TTAGGCAAAACAGTGGTCAGAGAGCACTACTGTTAAGGTTTACAGCGAAATATCTCAGACCACTGGCATCTACTTGGCTATTTACCCTTTTATGGTAGGTGTTGCAGCGCCAGATACTCATGAGATTGCATCTCTTTCAGACGACTTAAACAGCGCTTGAATTCGAAGCTAAGACGCCCTTCAGTATACAAATCTTCGAGCGGTACCGCGGCAGACATGATCAGCTTCACATTACGCTCATAAAACTCATCGACCATGGCAATAAAGCGGCGGGCAATATCATCCACCGACTGTCCCATTTGCTCTACATTGGCTAGCAGCACTGTGTGATAACAACGACTGAGCTCCATATAGTCGGCCTGACTGCGCGGTCCATCACACAACGCTCGAAATTCTATCATCAGCACGCCGTCCGCTTCGCGCAAGCTTTGGATTTGCCGTCCCTCTACTTCGATGGATAAATTCTGGCGACCTTCTTCTGGCGCAAGTTGCCCAAAATAGGTGTTCAGATTATCAATGGCGGCCTTATCCAGCGGGAAATGATAAATCTCTGCCTGTTCTAGCGCACGTAAACGATAGTCAGTGCCACTATCCACATTTATCACCTGGCAATGCTGCTTTATTAGCGCGATGGCAGGTAAAAAACGCGCCCTTTGCAAACCATTCCGGTACAGGTCATCGGGAACGATATTAGAGGTAGCGACTAATACGATGCCATGGCTGAACAACTCCTGCATTAAGGTGCCCAGAATCATCGCATCGGTAATATCTGATACAAAAAACTCATCAAAGCAGATGACCTTTGCTTCCTGCGCAAAGCGTTTAGCAACAGTTTTAAGCGGATCGGATTGGCCGGCTAGCCCTTTAAGCTCATGATGCACTTTATGCATAAAACGGTGGAAATGGATGCGCATCTTCTTTTCAAAGGGCAAACACTCAAAAAAGGTGTCAACCAAATAGGTCTTGCCCCGCCCCACTCCGCCCCAGAAATAAAGGCCTTGAATGGATTCTTGCTTATTCTTGCCCAACATACCTGAGAGCTTGCCAGCCAGGCCCCGTTTTGGCTTCACCGCTATTAGCTGGTCATATAATACCTGCAGGTGTATGACAGCATTCTCCTGCGCCGCATCAGCAAAAAAATCCGGTGATTCCAGATCGCTTTGATATTTTTGCCATGGCGTCATAGATAACATGCTACTCAATCCGTCAATGAAGTCGTTCTGCAGGCGCAGTGTTTAACCGCCCTGAACGCTTGAAATAAAATAAACTGGCCGCATAGTTTGCGTAGCGGGTATTATTAAGTAAAGAGTGTTGTTGGCAAAATCTGCACTGCTTGTCGAATTTTTCAGGCAAGTAGCTCGTTCGCTGGCAGCACAAGGCCGGTACAGCATGTACCTGTTACTATCGATTCGTGTTTAGGAGAAGTTATGGACTGGATTGTAGGGTTACTGTTGCTGGTATGTGGCGGCATTATTGGTTTTTTTGCAGCGAAATTCAGTCAGAAGGCATCTTCAGATACGCAATCTGGCCTGGCCATTGAGCAAGACCTTAAACGCCTGATGTCTGAGCAAGCCGCCATCCATATCAGCGAAAGCCGCCAGCTATTGGCCACTATTGAACAGCAAAGCCAGTTGCTAAAAGAGCAGTTGGAAAATTACGAGTCTTTGCTTACGCAAACAAGCCATGATCCCGACCAACCACAAATGAACTATTTCGGCGAGCAGGCTGCAGCCTACCTGCGCAACCAAAGCCAAGTTCAGCGTCCGGTGAACCAAACTACCGATTATCAGCCTCGTGATTATGCTAAAGCCGGAACCGGATTGTTTAAAGGCACAGCAAAAAGCTCATCGTCTACAGGTGAATAACCTTTTTCGTTGAACTTTATGCCCGCCCACTGTGTCTGTTGATTACTTTTGTCCTTGAATTAGCCTGGAGAAATAACAGCGATGAAAACAGCCTTTGGACGAAACTTCACCAAGGTATTTGCCATCAGTGCGCTGGCCCTGGCCAGCACTTCCTTCACAACCACTGCCGCCATCCCGTTTTTCGGGGACGATGACAAAGTCCCCTCTCTGGCGCCCATGCTGGAGGATGTCAAGCCAGCGGTCGTTAGCATATCAGTGGCGGGCACTCAGGTTTCACGTCAACGTGTTCCGGAAATGTTCCGTTTCTTCTTTGGTCCTAATGCACCTGATGAGCAAGTTCAGGAAAGACCTTTTAGGGGATTGGGATCAGGCGTCATTATTGATGCCGAAAAGGGCTATATCATTACCAACAACCACGTGATTGACCAAGCGGACAAGATCACTGTGACTTTGGTTGACGGTCGAGAACTGGAAGCCAAAAAAATCGGCTCTGACGAGCAAAGTGACATTGCATTACTGCAGGTAAAAGCCGATAACCTCAAGGCAGTGCCTATCGCAGATTCAGACAAGCTTCGCGTTGGTGATTTTGTTGTCGCCATAGGTAACCCATTCGGGCTGACGCAAACGGTAACATCCGGCATTGTTAGCGCTCTGGGACGCAGCGGTTTGAATATAGAAGGTTATGAAGATTTTATTCAGACCGATGCAGCCATCAACCGTGGTAACTCTGGCGGTGCACTGGTTAATTTGCGTGGTGAGTTAGTTGGCATTAACACCGCCATCTACGGTCCTAACGGCGGAAATGTCGGGATAGGTTTCGCCATACCTTCCAACATGATGAAAAACCTGTCAGACCAACTTAAAGAATTCGGCGAAGTACGTCGCGGGTTACTTGGCATAATTGGTGGTGATTTAGACTCAGAGCTTGCTAAAGCGATGGATTTAAATGTGCACCAGGGTGCATTTGTACGGGAAGTTAATAGTGGCTCGGCAGCCGAAAAAGGGGGAATTGAGCCCGGCGATATTATCCTTTCCATTGACGGCAAAGACATTCGCAGTTTCACCGAGTTACGTGCCAAGGTTGGTACGCTTGGTGCTGGCACCAAGATTAAGCTGGGCTTATTGCGTGAAGGCAAGCGCAAGAACGTAGAAGTCACGCTAGGGGACTATACCAGTGCCAATGTATCAGCGAGTGAGATTCACCCAGTATTAGAAGGGGCAAACCTATCGGATGGTAAGTCTGAGGATGGGCTCAGTGGTGTATTGGTATCGGATATTGCCAGTCGCTCCCCTGCCGAGCGCCTTGGTTTGCAAAATGGCGACGTGATAGTCGGGATTAACCGCCAACGTATCCAGAGCGTCAGCGAATTACGCAATTACCTGCGGGACAACGAAGGAGTTATTGCGTTGAATATAAAACGAGGAAAAGCCTCTTTATATTTGGTTATTCGTTAACGCCGTTCGCTGCGCTTAAAAGGCTGCCTAATGGCAGCCTTTTTTATGCATAACAAGACGTTGTATTACTTTATAGCATCTAAACAGACTGTCATCAGGCACACGACAATGCTATCCTCAGGTCAGTTTTGACTGACCTAACACATTTGTGAAACAGACTAGCTGGCTACATTTCCTAATAAAATCCATCCTGCTCGGCATTTTTGTAGCTGGCATACTGCTGTTGCTCCTCCCTGAATTGCGTAATTCAACCTCTCTTTCCCTGGGACTTTTCCAGCGTCAGGGTTTTAACACCGCCCCACTGAGCTTCAGCAGCGCCATAAATAAAGCAGCCCCTGCGGTCGTCAACATCTACAGCACCAGCTACGACAGCCGTCCATTGTTATATCGTCGTCAACCTGTCGAGCGCACCAGCCTCGGCTCCGGTGTATTGATGACGTCAAACGGACATATTCTGACCTGTTATCACGTTATCAAGGATTCAGAACGCATCACTGTGGTACTTCAGGATGGGCGCGGATTAGAAGCTATGTTAGTCGGCCAGGACCCACATACCGACCTGGCAGTATTAAAAGTAAACGACCAGAATCTACCAGTTATTCCGCAAAGCAGTGAATATGAAACACAAGTAGGTGATTTGGTGTTAGCCATTGGCAATCCCTATAACCTCGGGCAAACCATCACCCAAGGTATCATTAGTGCCACCGGCCGCGGCGGCTTAAGCAATTACGTCAGTAACGCCAACTATGCCGACTTTATTCAAATGGATGCTGTACTCAACGAAGGAAATTCAGGCGGTGCGCTGGTCGACAGCAATGGCACACTAGTAGGTATTAACAACGCCAATTTTAAGACCTTAGATCGTAACCACAGAGTAAAAGATGTCGCAGGGATATTCTTCGCGGTGCCTTATGCACTGGCCAAACGCGTGATGGATGACATTATCGCCCATGGCAGAGTAATTCGCGGATATCTGGGCATCAGCGGCACAGAATTTCTGGGCGAATCGGGCATTCTTGTCAACGGTGTAGATCCTTTAGGACCGGCCGCCAGGGCAGGTATAAAAGTGGGTGATACACTGATTACCATCAACGGTAAGCCTATCGAAAGCACCTTTAAAACCCTCGACCAAGTAGCAGAAACCCCACCGGGTTCAACTTTAGATTTCGAACTACTGCGAGGCGAAAGCAGACAACGCGTAAGTGTTACGGTCACCATATCCGAACTGACCAGTAGTTAATAAAAAAGCCGCTTAATCAGCGGCTTTTTTTAAACCCAGGGATTACTGCACCCGTTGAATCTTGGCACCGAGACCGCCAAGCTTTACTTCAATCTGCTCATACCCACGGTCAAGATGGTAAATTCGGTCAACCAGTGTCTCACCTTGAGCAACTAAACCAGCAATGACCAAGCTTGCGGATGCGCGTAAGTCAGTTGCCATAACCTGAGCACCTTTTAGTTTGGAACCACCACGACATACCGCACTGTTTGCCTCTAAGTCGATACTCGCGCCCATGCGCTGTAATTCAGGCACATGCATAAAACGATTTTCAAAGATGGTTTCAGTCACCACACCAGTGCCCGACGCCACGCAATTGAGCGCCACAAACTGCGCCTGCATATCAGTGGGAAAGCCTGGATGCGGTGCCGTTTTGATATTGACACTTTTGGGCTGCTGCCCCTGCATGTCCAGCTCAATCCAGTCATCGCCATAGGTGACTTTGGCGCCCGCTTCTTTAAGCTTGCTAATCACCGCATCCAGAGTGTCCGGTGCTGCATGCTCACAGCGAACTTTCCCTCCCGTCGCCGCAGCTGCAACCAAAAAGGTGCCGGTTTCTATACGGTCAGGCAATACACTATGATGGCAAGCGTTCAGGCTTTCCACGCCTTGGATAACAATCTTGTCTGTGCCGGCACCACTGACCTTGGCCCCCATACTGTTCAGGCAGTTTGCCAAATCCACAATCTCGGGTTCCCTTGCCGCATTTTCCAGAATAGTTGTCCCCTCGGCCAATACGGCAGCCATCATAAGGTTTTCGGTTGCACCAACACTGACCATATCCATAAAGATATTGGCACCTTGTAAGCGACCATCAACATGCGCCGAAATATAGCCAGACTCCACTTCAATCTTGGCGCCCATCAATTCCAGGCCGCTCAGATGTAAGTTCACGGGACGCGCTCCAATTGCACAGCCACCAGGCAAGGACACTTGGGCGCGTCCAAACCTTGCCAGCAAGGGTCCCAGCACCAAGATCGAAGCGCGCATGGTTTTGACCAGATCGTAGGGAGCAATCAGGTTAGTGATCTCACTGGCATCGATGTTGACCTTATCAGCCTCGACACTCACCCTTGCACCTAGCTGCCCCAACAAAGCCAGGGTGGTTCTAACATCTCTCAATGCTGGCACATTGGTAAAAACACAAGGCTTTTCCGTCAGCAAACCTGCCATCAATAATGGCAGTGCTGCATTTTTAGCACCAGAAATCCTCACGGTTCCATTGAGTGGTCCGTTTCCCTTAATCAACAGCTTATCCATTGCTCACTCCGGCATCAGAAACTTGCGCTCACGCTGCCATTCTTCTGGTGTGAACGCTTTGATAGATAGTGCATGTACAGTGCCATCGGCAATCAACGCAGACAAAGGGGCATAGACCATCTGTTGCTTTTTGACCCGGCTGGCTCCGTCGAATTGAGCGGATACGGCAATAACCTGAAAATGGGAGCCTTCTCCCTTGACGTACAGTTCGTTAAGCTCCAGAGCATCCTTGAGCAACTGTTCGATTTGACTGATTGGCATAAGAAACTTCCAGCCTGTGGCACAGGCTGGTTATTCTAACGGTAAAAGCTTGTCTACGTCGCTGATTTTTGCCAACTTGAGTAAAGTATCTGGCGGATTGGTAAAACGCATTGATACGCCGCGCTGTCTGGCCTCACCAACCAACCTAACCAGCCAGGCCAGCCCAGCCATATCGGATTGCTGCAAATCAGCTAAATCAAGGGTCAGTTGTTTATGCTGCCAAAGCGCGCTTTGTTGAGCTTCCAGATCCATAACATAGTCGAGGGTCAATGAACCCACCAGGCGACAAACGCCTGGTGAGTCCGCGAACTCAATATTCAGTGCACTCATGCACTACCTTCGGCAATCTTCTGCAGGGAAATGGGTTGAGCGTTCTTCTCTTTCATCAGTTTGATTACGGCATCAATACCGTCCTGACGAATGATTCCTTCCAATTCGCTCTGCTTGCTGGAAAGCATACTGATACCTTCAGCTACCATGTCGTAAGCTTTCCATTGCTCTGTGTTATTACTCTTGCGTACCTTGAAGGCAAGCTTGATATCAGGTCTGCCTTCCTCTTTAACTAACGCTCGCACAGTAACGACACGCTCTTCTTCTACTTCACCGCGATTGGGTTCAAACTCAACGGTTTGGTTATCATACTGAGCCATTGCCAAGGCATAGGTGGTTACCAGATAGTCGCGAAAAACCTGCACATATTCAGGAATACGTTCTCTGGGCACGGACTTGAAATGCTTGCCTAAGACTTTAAGCGCTGCAAACTTGTAATCAATATAAGGCAGCAGCTCTTGCTCCATGATCTCCCGCAAAATTTCAGGATTAGCCTTAATTTCACCCCTTTCTGATTTGATGCGGTCAAAGGTCTTGGTAGCCACCGAGGACAACAATTGATAGGGATCATCCTGATCCTGTGCAAATACCTGGCTTGACAAAACCAGTGTTGCTACAGCAAACCAGCTCATCAGCTTCTTAACTAACATATATACTCTCCACGCAAACTAAAAAAATCTGGGGCTTAATCGTTACCTCGGCTAAACAGGAACTGGCCAATTAAGTCCTCCAGTACCAATGCCGATTTGGTATCTTCGATAAACTGCCCGGGTTTGAGGACATCATCCTCATCCAGCATAAAACCAGGTTGCAGCCCAATATATTGCTCACCCAAAAGCCCAGAGGTAAGAATAGACACCGAACTGGTGGCCGGAAACTTGTCGAACTCTTTACCTATCACCAAGGTCACCACAGGGCTAAAATCATCTTCATCCAGACTAATGCTGCCCACTCGGCCAACGACCACGCCGCCGACCTTAATTGGTGAGCGCACTTTCAAACCACCGATGTTGTCAAACTTGGCCTTCAGCACATAAGTCTCACCATTGCCACTGATGCCTCTGTCTGCCACCTTCAGGGCCAGCATGATAAGGGCGGCAGCGGCAATAGCGACAAACATCCCAACCAATACTTCAACTTTTCTAGAATTCATTGCCCAATCCCCTGTCAATGCGTACCAAACATCAATGCGGTTAAAACGAAATCCACTCCCAGCACAGCCAGAGAGGAATATACAACAGTCTCAGTTGTCGCCTTGCTGATGCCTTCAGAAGTAGGAACAGAGTCATAGCCTTTGAATACCGCAATCCAAGTTACGATAACTGCAAAGACCAGGCTCTTGATAATGCCGTTACCCACATCTTTCTCAAACTCAACAGACGCTTGCATAACAGACCAGTAGCTACCAGCGTCAACACCTAACCAATCGACCCCAACAACCTGACCACCTAATATGCCTACGGCGCTGAAAATTACTGCCAACATTGGCATAGCGATAATACCGGCCCATAGCCTCGGGGCGATCACCCGGCGTAATGGATCTACTGCCATCATTTCAAGGCTGCTCAACTGCTCGGTGGCCTTCATCAAGCCGATCTCAGCCGTCAGCGCAGAGCCGGCACGACCAGCAAACAATAATGCGGTTACCACGGGCCCCAACTCACGCAGCAGGGACAGCGCCACCATAGGACCCAGGCTTTCTTCAGCCCCGTAGTCCACTAGTACCGTATAGCCTTGTAAGGCCATAACCATGCCGATAAATGCACCAGAAACAACAATAATCAATAAAGACTGCACCCCAACGACATAGATCTGTTTGATCGTCAGGGGAATATTCTTCAACTGAGGTTTGGCAACCAAGGCGCCAACTAACAAGTAAGCAGCCCGCCCAACGACAGCCAAAGTCTCTAAAGTAGACCTGCCCAGGCGTGCAAACCATTCCATCAACGTCTCTCCAATAATTGCTGTTCCAAACTTTGGGCTGGAAAATGAAAAGGCACGGGACCATCAGCGCGGCCAAGCAGAAACTGTTGCACCAAAGGCGATTCATGAGTTCGAATCTGTTCTGGGGTACCTTCCCCTATAATCTTTTTGTCTGCCAGGATGTACACATAATCGGCAATGGACATGACCTCAGTCACATCATGCGTTACCACCACACTGGTCAAATTTAAGGCGTTATTTAATTCCTTAATTAGCTTAACTAAGACTCCCATGGAAATAGGATCCTGCCCGGCAAAGGGCTCGTCATACATGATAAGCTCAGGATCCAGAGCGATAGCCCGGGCCAGCGCTGCTCGCCTGGCCATGCCGCCAGATAATTCACTGGGCATCATATCTGCCGCGCCGCGCAACCCTACGGCCTGCAGTTTCATCAACACCAGCAGTCGAATTAAATCTTCAGACAACCTGGTATGCTCTCGCAGGGGGAAGGCGACATTGTCAAATACCGTCATTTCGGTAAACAGTGCGCCACTTTGAAACAGCATGCTCATATGACGTCGCACTTCAAACAAGCGCGACCTGCGCATTTTAGGGATAGACTCGCCCTTGAAAAGTATCTCTCCGCTATCGGGGCGCAACTGACCGCCAATCAGTTTCAATAAGGTGGTTTTACCAATACCACTGGGGCCCATAATGGCCGTGGTTTTACCTTTGGCGAGACGCAAAGAAATGTCCTGATAAATTAATCGCTTACCGCGAGAAAACGTCAGGTTGTCTACATTTACCAAGTCTTCCATTTACTCATCCATTCACCGGGCTTCTGGTCCGAACAACCAGAACATGGCGTATTGTAATGTTTTTCATGAAACTGCAACAAAGCTAAAAAGTAATAAGTTGTGTTCTAATTGTTCGAAAATCGTAGAACAACTCATTATCCCACGTTGCTTTTGAACGGTCAGAAGCAAATTGTAAACGCAAGTGTTTACTTAGGCAATCTATGATTCCCTGCATTAGGAAAATCCCTGGCTTTTTGCGACAATCCCTATACGTGTCGACAGGGACGGAGTTGAACAGTCCGTGATCATTGAGTTTTTACTCTTCCTGGGCGCCCTGATAGCCCTGAGTTGGAGTGCTGAACGCTTTATTTGCGGGGCGTCGGCATTGGCAAAGAATTTTGGACTGCCTCCATTACTCATAGGATTAACTATTGTGGCTATGGGTTCTTCCGCGCCTGAGATTATGGTGTCGGTCAGTGCTGCCCTGGCAGGTAGCCGCGACACAGCCGTCGGCAATGCCATTGGTTCTAATATAGCGAATATTGGCTTGGTGCTGGGTATTGCAGCCTTGCTCCGGCCGCTACAAATAGCCTCCACAACGCTGCGTCGGGAAATGCCAATTTTACTCTTGGTATCATTGCTGGCGGCATATTTACTCTGGGATGGTGTGCTGGGGTATCGGGAAGGCCTGTTGTTGTTGCTTCTGTTCTTTTTGGTCATTGGTTTGCTAGCTTGGCTTTCTCTGCGAAGTGATAAAGCGGACCCCCTCAACACAGAGGTGGATAAAGAATTACCGCGTTTATCCAGCTCAAAAGCAGTGATATGGCTGCTGGCAGGATCACTGTTACTTCCACTTAGTGCCCATATAATGGTAGATTCCGCCACACATATTGCCAGAACTCTAGGCATCAGTGATTTAGTCATTGGGCTAACCATTGTCGCCATAGGTACCAGCTTGCCCGAGTTAGCAACAAGTGTTGCCGGAATACTCAAGAAAGAAGATGATTTAGCCTTAGGAAACATTCTGGGCTCCAACATTTTTAATATACTGGCGGTTTTATCCATGCCAGGAATGTTGGCCCCGGGTTACATAGATCCTCAGGCCATGCAGCGTGATATGCCAGTAATGTTGGTATTAACCCTGCTACTTGTATTGTTTTGCTTCGCCATAAAAGAACGCCGACGTGTAGAACGCTGGCAAGGCGGATTGCTGCTGGCTTGCTACCTAGCGTATCAAACCAGCCTGTTTCAAACTTAAAACACGCAAAAGTACATTGAATGACAAGCCCAGTTTCGACCCTCTATGGCCACATCGACAACAGCCTGTTCGAGCGCTGCAAAGCTATTTGTTTGCTGGTTTGCGATGTAGACGGAATTTTCTCGGACGGACGAATTTATTTGGGTAACGCCGGCGAAGAGTTAAAAGCGTTTCATACCAGAGACGGTTACGGTGTAAAAGCGCTAATGAATATAGGCGTGGAAGTGGCCGTGATTACCGGCCGAAAATCCCGCATTGTCGAAGATAGAATGCGCGCCTTAGGCATCAGACATATCATTCAGGGAGAGGAAAACAAAGGCTTCGCCTTGCAAAATCTGATGACGGAACTTGAATTAACCTCTGAGCAGGTCGCCGCCATGGGAGATGACATGCCGGATTTGAGCATGTTTGAGCTATGCGCTTTGAGCATATCTGTGCCCGATGGCCATCCTTTTGTAAAGCAACAAGCTGACTACATTACGCAGTGTTCAGGTGGCTTTGGGGCAGTGCGCGAGGTTTGTGACCTGCTCCTGCAGGCCCAGGATAAACTGACCATCAGTCACGGCAGCAGCATATGAACCGCTTAACCTTAAGTATACTTCTGCTGTTCTTGCTGATTGTGGCCACCAACTACAACTGGTGGCAGGACAGCGAACAACCCCAGACAAACCAACCCAGGGAAGATGTATGGCAGCCGAATTATCAGGCGCGCAATATGCAAACCAACCTGTATAACGAGGAAGGGGTTCTCACCCACAGCATCCATGCTACCGTCATGGAACATTATGAAGCCCTGGGTTTTACCTTGTTTCAACAGCCTCAATACAGCGTGTTTGTTAAGGCTGATGAGCCCCCTTGGGAAATTACCGCCCAGGAAGGCACCTTATATGAAGACAACCGCATCCAATTGGAAACCAATGTTGAGATCCGCAGTCTCAGTGAAGACGGCATTTTACAAACCATCAATACCAGCTTTATTGAAATCGATCTCAACAACAAGATCATGCATTCAGACCAGCCCGTGACTATTTCAGGCGTCAATTACACCATTCGCGGCAATGGTTTTAGTGCTGATATGAATAACAAACAATTTGAATTACTGGATCACGTAGAGACCATCTATGGCAAAGACAACTAAACTGAACCTGCTGCTGACCGCCTTGCTAATCAGCGCCGCTGCCAATGCCATCAATCAGGACTTCAATGAACCCATCCGAGTGGCCTCTAAATTCCAGTCCGGAGATGGCATCAACAAAATCTCCATCTTTCGGGAAGATGTAAAAATCACTCAGGGTTCACTCAGCATTGAAGCGGGTGAAGTGGAAGTAAATGCCGAGCAGGGTAAAGGCCGGGAAATTTTTATCGCCCGCGGTAATCCTGCCGAATATCAGCAAACCATGGCAGATGGTAGTCGCATTCGAGCGTTGGCAAACCATATCGAATACCATGTAGAAAAACGCACACTGACGCTTAGCGGAAATGCTGAGCTACATCAAAACAGTAGCAGTGTCAGCGGTGATAAAATCGAATTCAACATGGAGAAAGAGCAGTTGGTTGCCCAAGGTTCAGATGACGGAGATGGTCGCGTAGAGACAATATTCCAGCCTGAACCGAAGAAAAAACCCGTGCAGGAGAAGTAACAGCATGCCCACCTTGAAGGCCTCACATCTGGCCAAAAGCTACAAAAACCGCCAGGTGGTGCGTGATGTCAGTTTGCAAGTCAGCGCCGGACAGATAGTTGGTCTGCTGGGACCCAATGGTGCGGGTAAGACAACCTCTTTCTATATGATTGTTGGCTTGGTGCCCATGGATAAAGGCCAAATTTTTATCGACGACGAAGAACTCAGCCACGAACCTATGCACGTTCGAGCTCGTCGTGGCATAGGTTATTTGCCACAGGAATCATCCATTTTTCGCAAGTTGACGGTATATCAAAACCTGATGGCTATTTTGGAAACACGTAAAGAGCTGAATCAGGAACAACGCGAGCAAGAAGCCGACGCTCTGTTGGATGAGTTCAATATTAACCATATCCGGCATAGCACCGGCATGAGCTTATCCGGCGGTGAAAGGCGCAGGGTTGAAATTGCCAGAGCCTTGTCTGCCAATCCTCGCTTTATTTTGTTAGATGAACCTTTTGCCGGTGTCGACCCTATCTCTGTCAGCGATATTAAAAAGATTATCCATCATCTCAAAGACAGAGGAATCGGCGTTCTGATCACCGACCACAATGTTCGTGAAACCCTGGATGTGTGTGAGAAAGCCTATATTGTCAGCCATGGTGAATTAATCGCCGAAGGCAGCGCCGAACAGGTGTTGAATGACAAGCAGGTGAGAGATGTATACCTCGGAGAACAATTCAGGCTATAGTTAAGGCGTATGCCGCAGGGTACCTTGACCTTTGCTAAAACGCCCATATCAATATCTTGAAAGGCCATTGGAACATAATAAGAAGTAGATGAAGCCCGCATTACAACTAAAATTCAGCCAGCAGCTCACTATGACGCCGCAACTGCAACAGGCCATCCGCCTGCTTCAGTTGTCCACGCTGGATCTACAGCAGGAAATCCAGGAAGCCCTGGACTCCAACCCATTGTTGGAAGCGGATGACGGACAGGACTTCTCTGCCGGAGACGTGCAGGATTTAAATAGTCCCGACAATGAATCTCTTTCTAATGGCGAGCACAGCGAGAGCCTGGAAGCCGGCGACGCATTGGAAAAGCAGGAACTGCCCGATGAGTTACCCGTAGATACCACTTGGGATGAATACTACAGCGCCTCTTCGGCCCCCGCTTCGTCTTCTACAGCCAGTGATGATGATGCCATTTACCAGGGGGAAACCTCTGACAATATTCAGGATCACCTGCTTTGGCAGATGCGTCTGACCCCTTTCAGTGAAACCGATGCTGCCATTGCCATTGCCATTATCGATAGTATTGATGAGTCTGGATACCTGACAGTCAGTACCGAAGATATCCTGCAAAGCCTGGATATTGAAAACGAAGAGGTAGAACTGGATGAAATTGAGTGTGTACTGAAGCGCATTCAAATGTTTGATCCGGTTGGGGTAGGCTCCCGTTCAGTGCAGGAATGTCTGCTGGTGCAGTTGCGTCAATTTGCACCGGACACGCCTTGGCTGGAAGAAGCCAAAGCATTGATTAATGAATATAGCGATCTGCTGGCTGCCAAAGATTACCGAACTCTGATGCGCAAAGCGCGTCTTAAAGAAGAAGAATTACGCGAAGCACTGCGGTTACTGCAAACGCTCAATCCACGCCCTGGTAGCGCCATTGTCACCAGCGAACCGGAATACGTTATACCGGACGTATCTGTTGCCAAGAAAAATGGGCGCTGGATAGTAGAGCTGAACCCTGACAGCTTACCTAAGCTGAGTATTAACCAGCAGTATGCCGCCATGAGCCGCAATGCGCGCAATTCCAGCGACAGCCAGTTTATTCGCTCGCACATGCAAGAAGCGAAATGGTTTATCAAAAGTCTGGAAAGCCGCAATGACACCTTACTGAAGGTCGCTAACTGTATTGTTCAGCAGCAACAGGGCTTCTTTGAATACGGCCCAGAAGCCATGAAGCCTATGGTATTGAACGATGTGGCAGAAATGGTAGATATGCATGAGTCCACCATTTCCAGGGTAACCACACAGAAATATATGCATACGCCACGCGGCATTTATGAGCTGAAGTATTTCTTCTCCAGCCACGTAGCAACCGAAAGCGGCGGGGAATGTTCATCTACCGCTATTCGAGCTCTGATTAAGAAACTGGTGGCGGCAGAAAAACCTGCCAAGCCACTTAGTGATAGCAAAATTGCGCAGTTGTTAGCCGACCAAGGCATTATGGTTGCCCGGCGAACAATCGCCAAGTACCGGGAATCACTATCGATTCCCCCATCTAACCAACGCAAGAGTCTGCTGTAAGACTCGCCAACAAAAGGAAGAGGCACTATGCAAATCAACCTTACTGGTCATCACGTTGAAATCACCGATTCTCTTCGCGACTACGTTGATAGTAAATTTACTAAGTTGGAGAGACACTTCGATCACATTAATAATGTTCATGTCATTCTGAATGTCGAAAAGCTGAACCAGAAAGCGGAGGCTACATTACATTTGAACGGTACCGAAGTCTTTGCTATTTCCGAACATACTGATATGTATGCTGCCATTGATAGTCTTATCGATAAGCTTGATCGCCAGGTGCTCAAGCATAAGGAAAAGATGAAACGCCATTAGGCCCACTGATGCCATAAACAGGCTTAGCCTGTTTATGGCCACACAGACAAAAAACGCAAAATGGAAATCAAAGACATCCTCACCCCAGACCGCACTGTATGTGCAGTACAAGGCTCCAGCAAAAAACGCATTCTGGAATCCATTAGTGATATTGCCGCCCAACACCTTCCGGATATAGGCCAGGATGCCATTCTGACTAGCTTACTTAACCGGGAAAAGATGGGTAGTACAGGCATTGGTTGTGGTATTGCCATTCCTCACGGACGCTTAGCCGGCCTGAGTAATGTAACCGCAATATTGGTTACCAGTCAGCCAGGGGTCGCATTTGAAGCGATAGACAACCAACCGGTCGACATATTTTTCGCTATATTGGTCCCCGAGGACCAGGCACAAGGGCATTTACAAACCCTGGCCACCATTGCCGCCAAATTGAATGACAAGGAAACGGTAAAAAAACTGCGTCACGCCCAATCAAATCAGGAACTATTTGAGGCTATAGTGTGAAACTCATCATCATCAGTGGTCGTTCCGGCTCAGGGAAATCTATTGTACTCAGAGCGCTGGAAGATCTTGGTTATTACTGTGTAGACAATATTCCCGTTAACCTGCTCCCTACCCTCACCCATACTGTGGTGGACGAATATGATCAGGTGGCCGTTAGTATTGATGTGCGCAATCTGCCCAAGGACCCGGAAGAACTGGTCGAAATTCTCGACTATCTGCCGTCGACCTGGGAGTTAACCATTCTCTATCTCGACGCCAGTGATGATGTACTGATTAAGCGCTTTAGCGAAACCCGTCGTTTGCACCCCTTGTCCAAGCACAGTAAGTCACTGACAGATGCCATTCAGTCTGAGTCGGTGCTGCTCGGCCCGATAATCGAAAGAGCCGATTTGTATATCGATACCGGTGAACTGTCAGTACATCAACTGGCCGAGCTGGTTCGAGAACGTATTCTGGGCAAGAAAAGCTCGCGCCTGGTGCTGGTATTTGAATCCTTTGGTTTTAAGCATGGCATTCCCAAGGATGCTGATTATGTGTTTGATGCGCGTTTCCTGCCCAATCCCCATTGGGAGCCGGAACTTAAGAATCTCACCGGCTTAGACCCTCAGGTTGAAGCTTTTCTGGGTTCGCAGGCCATTGTCACCAAGTTTATCTGGCAGATACAGAACCTGATATCCACTTGGTTACCGCATCTGGAGCGGAATAACCGCAGCTATGTGACTATTGCCATTGGTTGTACCGGTGGCCAGCATCGTTCTGTTTTTGTGGCAGAGAGTCTGGCAAAAACCTTTAGGGCCGTGCATCCGGATGTGCAGATCCGTCACAGAGAGTTATCACGCAAATGAAATTAGAAAAGACCCTGCTGATTCAGAACAAGCTGGGCCTGCACGCCAGAGCAGCTACTCAGCTGGCTAAACTGGCGGTGCAATTCGATGCCCAGGTCACCCTGGTACAAGGTGAAAAGTCCGCCTCAGCCACCAGCGTGCTGGGGCTGATGATGCTGGAAAGCAGTATGGGCAAGGAAGTCGTGGTGATCAGCGAAGGTCAGGATGCACAAGCCGCGCTGTCAGCAGTTGAACAACTCATCCAGCAAAAATTCAACGAAGCGGAATAAGGTTGTTCACTCAGGCCGTTTTCTTCGAATGGGTAATTGCCTGATTAATCTCAGCCATTTCACTATCAGACAGGTCTCGCCACTGGCCTGGTCTTAAATTCCCCAGCTCAACATTCATAATACGCACGCGTTTCAAACTGACCACCTCATAACCGAGGAACTCGCACATACGTCGAATCTGTCTGTTCAGGCCCTGCGTCAGAATGATACGAAATGAAAAACGCCCGGTAGCTTTTACTTTGCAAGGCTTGGTCACCGTACCCAGAATCGGCACACCCTGACTCATTTGTCGGGTAAATCGCTCACTGACCGGCTGGTTCACCGTCACCACATACTCTTTTTCGTGTTCGTTGCCTGCCCGCAAGATCTTGTTGACGATATCGCCGTCCGTAGTCAGGAAAATCAGCCCTTCAGAGTCTTTATCCAGACGGCCGATGGGAAAAATGCGCTGCCGATGACGAATAGCATCGACAATATTGCCGCGCACACCGCGCTCTGTGGTGCAGATAACACCGACAGGTTTGTTGTAGGCAATATAAGTGCGATCAGACTTATCCATGGCACTGGCGCCCACACCTTTGCCATCCACCGCAACTTGGTCGCCAGGCATCACCTTGGTGCCTAACTCCGGGATCTGACCATTAATAGTCACCCGTTTTTGCTCAATGAGCTTATCCGCCTCACGACGCGAACAATAGCCAGAATCACTGATAAATTTATTAAGCCTGATGGCGCCGTTTTCGCTCATATATCCTCCAGCGCCCTTGCGCCAGGGAATTTTAATCTATGCGGCAGTGCAGATCACGGTAAAACTAGCTAATCAAACTGGCATAGCTGTTCGCTGGCAGATCAGAGGCAGGAAACTTGCCGGGCTTTAGCGCTCAGCCGGTGGAATCGAAGCTAGTTTTTGGCTAAAGGTCTGCATCTCTTCGACGCAATAACGGCTATGCACAGCATTCGTCGAAGCCGGTTGTTGTGTCAAACTCACTCCGGGGCGATAAGCGTTTTTGGGACGTACCGGCCTTGGCATAAAACCGCCTCCACAATTTGGGCAAACATTTTGCAAAACACGCTCAACGCAGTCCCGACAGAAGGTACATTCATAACTGCAAATCAGTGCCAGTTGCGAATCCGTAGGCAAGGCGCGGTTGCAACATTCACAATTTGGTCGTAGTTGAAGCATCAGAGGCTTCCCTGCTTTTCCACCACCAGGATCCTGGCTTCCCCAACGGGAAAAGCACAGTGCTCGGTTCCTTCATTGGCGAAAAAAATGTCGCCGGCATTTAATATGGCAGAACGCTCCCCTTCCACATCTCGATACTTCATCTCCACCTGACCATCCAACACCACAAAGACTTCCTCACCGTCATTGATATGCCAGCGATAGGGCTTATCCGTCCAATGCAGACGAGTGCTGACCCCCTGCATAGAGGCTATATCCAAAGCCCCCCAGGGACGAGATGCGGTGAAGTCTTTGGCTCGGATGATGCTGGTCATAATGTCTATTTACACAAAGGGGGAGCAATATCCCGGGTTAATGCCTTGATACTAAATGGCTCAGTATCCTTGTCACCAATATTAATGCGCAGTGCATCAATCAGGTTGTAATCACCAGCGCCATTTAAACGCCATAAATTTGTGGCAGTTTTGCGACCGTAATTTTTATCCAGGCAAAATGGCTCGGTGTCGCCATGAATAAACAACATAGGCCTGCCAAACTCGGCGGCAACATCTCGCAGTTGCTTGCGGTATGCCTGATAAGGGTCGCAATCGCTGGTGCGACTGCGAGAGCATGGTGGTTTGCCTTCAAGCTGGGTGATATCAGCATGGGCGGCAACCACCATATGCGTTACGTTGTGCGCTTTGGCAACGGTTAGCGCTTCCTGTAACCATAGATGATTGGCCTTGTCCCGCGCCTCAACCTGCTCAAGCGCATAGCTGGGATCATCCAGATAGACCTGCTGTCTGCCGTTAACTGTGCCCAGAATATGCAAAGTCACAAACAGGCTGTTATCCACCAGCCAACGGGCGTTTTCAGGAAAAGCGTCTTGACGGGCCAACTGCCACTCCGGCAATCCTTTGGGCGCTGGCTCATAAAACAATTCTCTTAACCAGCCCAAGGCCTGATACTCGCTGACCGGCTTGGCATTACTTGGTCTATCGCAGTCCGTCCAGTCATTGTCGCCCGGTGTTAAAAACACCCGTTCTGGCTTCAGACTGTACAAATCATCACGAAGCGCCTTAAGCCCGGCGTAACTGCAAACCGCTTTACTGCCCTGCATATCGCCGCCATGGATGACAAAATCCGCATCGGCACTGACAATGGCTGGCCTGACTATGTTCTTATACACATATTCTTGGGTGTCCGTATAAGGTAAGTCCTGCAACACAATAAAGGTGGGGGACGCCAGAACAGGGGTGCAGGCAAGACCAACTGCCAAAATCAAATTGCGCAAAGAACTACTCCATGGAATGCATTGTGGGCTTACCCTACATTCTCGCCGACAATTTTTACAGAAGTAAGAAGCCAGGTAGCCAATTAAATGCTTGTTACAACAGGCTCATACCTTCAATTTCATTAAGGGTAACATTCTGCCAACAATACTGTCTGAGGGTGTCTCGCCAATCTTTGTCGCGCCCATTTTCACATAGAAAGCTTCAGCATAAGGATCACTGGGGATCATCAACTCAGGACATTGCAATCTTCGCATGCTGGTTTTGACCCATGTCATCAGTTGCTTCCCTACCCCTAGCCCCATTACCTCAGGTAACACAAACATCGCTTCTAACACCCATTGCTGTGCTTTGCTGGCGTCCACCAGGGCATAACCAACAATACACAGGTCTTGCACCGCCACCTGACATAACCAGTCCGAGCTTTGTAATTGTGTTGAGGATACCCGCAATTCAGCGGCAACGGCGGCCATAAAATCTGCAGAATAGGCCCAATGCGCCTTGGCGCGCATAGCAATAGAAGACAGGACGTCAGCATCTGAGGGGTTAGCTTCGCGCAATATAAAGGTCATATTCTCACTTTGCTAGTAAGGTTCACATCAAGTGCTGTAACAACCAATACCACATGGGTAAGGTTATAAAGCTCATGATCAGACCTAACCCCACCAACGCCGCAACCAATCGCGGTGCCAGGGCTGCACCGATCGCCAGGGCGCCTGCTGATACCATAGGCGGCATGGCGGCTTGAAAGACACTCACCTGCAGCAATAAAGGTTGGGGATGTAAAGGCCAGAGTAGTGCCAGCGCAAACAAGGGCATCAACAACAACTTCACCACTAGCGCAAACCCCAGAGGCAAAGCCTCTTTGCCATCCAGACGCAAACGAAACTGGAACCCCACCGCCACCATAATCACCGGCACTAAGGTGGCCGCCAGGCTATCCAATAACGATTGCATAAGCGAGGGATAAGGCCAGCCCTTCAGCCCCATGGCGGCAATTAAGGCGATAAAGGAAGGAAACAACAATACCCTTTTGGCCATATGTGCAACCGAAGGTGTATCTACATTGGGGTTATACCAGGCACAAATGATGGTGGCATAAGTGGCCAGAGCCAGAAAGGACCCAAGCTGATCATAAATAATGGCGTAGGGCATGGCCTGTTCGCCAAAGAACGCCTCTACCATAGGAAAACCCAGAAACGAGGTATTGCCCAGAGGCAACACCACCAGCAACGCTGCCACCAGATTTTTATCCCAGGAAAACAGACGCCCGGCTAACAACACCACACCTACGACCAACATTAAAATAGCCCAGGGCAAAACCGCAGGCTGCCATAGGTCAGCAGAGAAACTCATCAATGGAATTTTCTGCATCACCAGAGCCGGTAAGGCGACATACAGCACGTACTGGTTAAGCACCATGCCTGTCTCGGCCGGAAATTGCGGCAGGCGCCGAAGCTGAGTACCGATCAGAATATAGATAAGTACCAGAACAAAGTTTTCCATCCGCTCAGTATCGCCCTCGTTACAACGCTATGTATCTGACTTTATCCCCTTAGCCACAAGAGTGCCATGGCACTTTTGTCGTAAAGCTGACCGTTCATCGCTTAAGGCCTTAAATTGGCTGACTGCCAACAGAATGGCCTCACTGGCGCCGTCTTACATAAGCAATAAGCATGATGTACCATGCCAGCCGGTCAAATATTCGGATGGCGATCATGGCCTTTCTTGTTGCAATCACTTTGCTATGGGCGTTTTCATTCAGCCTGATCGGCGTTTATCTGGCTGGTCAGGTTGATCCCTGGTTTTCTGTGCTGATAAGGGTTCTGCTTGCCGCTCTGGTGTTCTTACCCTTCTTAAGCTTTCGCGGCGCTTCTGTCACGACCATCACTCGCCTGATGCTGATTGGCGCTATTCAACTAGGGGTAATGTATGGTTTCTATTACCACGCATTTCTTTATCTGACCGTGCCAGAGGTGTTGCTGTTCACTGTGATGACACCGCTCTACGTTACCTTGGTCAACGATCTTCTGGATCAGCGTTTTCGAATCAACTTTCTGATCTGTGCCCTGGTCGCAACAGCGGGTGCCGCAGCGATCCGCTACGATGGCATAGACAGTGGCTTTATTCGCGGTTTTTTCATCGTACAGGCCGCTAACTTATGTTTTGCCACTGGCCAGGTTTTGTATAAGAGAATGGCCAGTCAATTCGAGTTACCCCAACATCAGGTGTTCGGTTGGTTCTTTATCGGTGCCAGTCTGGTTGCCTGCTCCAGTTTTGCCCTATTTGGAAACCTTGAGATGTTGCCTGCCACCGCACAGCAGTGGGGTATTCTGATCTATCTCGGCGTGGTGGCGTCCGGTCTGGGATTCTTTGCTTGGAACAAAGGAGCTACGCAAGTAGATGTCGGTACCCTGGCAATCATGAACAATCTGCTGATCCCAGCAGGCATTATGGTCAACTTACTGATCTGGAACCGTGAAGCGGATCTGCTGCGTCTGACACTAGGTGGCGCTATTATACTACTGGCGTTACCGCTCAATCATTGGTTGCTACGACGACAAACATGATAATTGCCCAGGTAATGGGAGTCTGTGACTAGCTGAGCAATATTCCTGCTGACCTTACTCACCACTTACTCTAAACTAACAACAGAAAATCAATAAGTTGTACAAGGGCCTGAGCTAAATTGGAACCAGCATTCGAATCGCAATCCTCATACCAGCAGCTACAGGCCATTAACGATGCCCTGTCCAGCGGCATGTATGTGCATGTGCGTAAAATGCTCCACCACATGCCAGCGCCGGATGTGGCGTTTTTGCTGGAATCCACCCCGGCCAAAAGCCGCGCGGTATTATGGCAACTGATTGACCCCGAATTTCACGGTGACGTGCTCGAAGAACTGTCGGAAGACGTGCGAAACGGCATTATCCGCCAGATGGTGCCGGAGAAACTCGCCGATGCTCTGGAAGACATGGATACCGACGATCTGGCCGAGCTGTTGCGCGGCCTGCCGGACACTATTTTCCAGCAAGTACTGCATTCCATGGACGAACAGGACAGGGTGCGGGCCGAACAGGCGTTATCTTTCGGCGAAGGCACCGCCGGTTCTATTATGAACACCGACACCATCACCTTGCGCCCGGAAGTGACGGTTGACGTGATTTTGCGTTATCTGCGTCTCAAGGGTGAAGTACCGGAAGATACCGACGCCTTCTATGTGGTCAACCGCCACGACAAACTGATTGGGATAGTGCCGGTCATCCGTTTGCTGACCTCCACCTCGGATATGACGGTGGAAGAGCTGATGGACGAAGACGCGGAAACCATTCCGGTAGACATGCCGGAAAGTGAAGTAGCCAAGCTGTTTGAACGCTATAACTGGATTTCCGCCCCGGTGGTGGACAATGAAGATCGCTTGCTAGGCCGGATCACCATCGACGATGTGGTCGACATTATCCGCGAAGAAGCGGAACACAGCATGATGAGTATGGCCGGTTTGGATGACGAAGAAGATACCTTCGCACCAGTGATGAAAAGTACCGGACGACGCTCCATCTGGCTGGGGGTAAACCTGGTTACGGCGCTACTGGCGGCTATGGTCAGTGATTTATTTGAAGCTACCTTAAGCCAACTGGCGGTGCTCGCCATCCTTAATACCATAGTGCCCAGCATGGGCGGGGTAGCGGGTAATCAGACCCTGACTCTGGTTATTCGTGGTATGGCCCTTGGTCATGTCAGCCCCAGTAACAGCCGCTGGTTAGTCAGCAAAGAGCTGGCCATCGGCGCGCTCAACGGCGTGATCTGGGCCGTGCTGATTGCCGGGGTGGTAGCCATCTGGAAGCAGGATCTGATGCTTGGCGCTATTATTGCCTTCGCGATGATGGTCAATATGCTGGCAGCTGGTTTAGCCGGTGCCACCCTGCCGCTGTTAATGAAAAGACTGAAAATCGACCCGGCTCTGGCTGGCTCGGTCATTCTCACCACCATCACAGATGTGGTGGGCATCTTTGCTTTCCTGGGCACTGCAACCCTATTGATGATGCCCTGATAATAATGTTGCTGAGCTGTAGCGGAAGCAACTGAAAATCAAACTATTTTATTGCAAAGCAAAGTGCTTTGCGGTGTTCTTAGTCTATCCTAATGAAGCGAATCTTCCCGACACATAACAGTGAGATAGACGCATGGCAAAAGATCTGTTGATAAAGACTAAAGCCAGTTATTTAGGCGCCGGCCTGCTTGTTGCGGCCATTGTCGTTATTTACCTGGTTATGCAGACACTGGCTTTACCCGTTATTCAACAGGAAGTTGAAAAGCAAGCCTTAGTTAGGGTCTCAGACAGTGCTGCACAGCTGCGCACAGAGTTAGCTCAAGGTGCCACCCTAACCCAGAACCTCGCCGCGCTGGCACAACACCTCCCTCTGGAAGAACAACGTTTTGATAGCCTGATGCCCGTACTTATCAACCAGTTTGGTAACGTCAACATTGCCGGGGGCGGTATCTGGCCTGAACCCAATGCCTTCGACAGTAATCAAACGCGCTATTCGTTTTTTTGGGCCAGAAATAACAATGGTAGGCTGATCAAATCCAATGACTACAACGACCCAACTGGCACCGGCTACCATAATGAGAGCTGGTATCAGGCTGGCAAGCAATTAAGTACAGGTCAATGTGGCTGGTCGGAAGCCTATGAAGACAGCGCTAGTGGTGTAGCCATGGTCACTTGCACCGTGGCAATACAACGTGCGGGTAAATTCTGGGGCGTAGCCACAGTAGATTTACGTCTGGCGGGCCTGGCCAATTTATTCCGTGAGCAAAACAAAGCATCTGGCGGTTACCTTTTTCTGCTGGGTATGAACAATCAAGTGATCAGTTTTCCAGACATTCGCAGTGAACGCCTGGATATGCTGAGTCTGGATGACATCACTAACCGGGATACCAGTTTGCGCCCGTTGCTCATGGCCATTAATCAGGGCAAGAACATTACACCATTGCCAGATGGAGTTGTCGAAGGAGACAGCAGCCTGCTGGCCTTACAATCTTTACCCCAAGAGGGTATGAAGCTCGGCTTGGTATTGCCCAGTCAGGTGGTTCAAGAGCCAGTAAGTCATTTAAGTTATAGCCTGTACGGTACGCTATTACCTTTGATTGCACTTTTTGTTGGTGTACTGATGTTCTATGCCAACAAAGTGCTTGGTTGGGTAAATGAAACCACAGACCAAATCAAGCGGCTGATCAGTGGCGGAGCCTCCGCGACCTTGCAGATAGATACTCAAGATGAGATTGGTTTGCTTAAACAAGCAGTAAACAACTATGGCGAACACCTCAATGGTTTGCTACGCCAAATTGCGGCAGAAGCCGCCGAATCCAAGCTGCGTGCTGAAGAACTCAGTAAAATGGCTCACGCCCTTAAAGATCGGGCCGAACAGCAACTTGGCGAAAACAATATGCTGGCAGCGGCCATCAATCAAATGGCCAGCAGCGCGGCGGAAGTGGCCAACAACACCCGCAGTACATCAGGGACGGTGGATGATTCTCAAGGGTTGGTAAAAAGGCGCTTACAGGATGTGGTGGCCAATAATCAGGCCAACGAAGAACTATCAGGGGTACTACAACAAACCGCCAACATCATTAATCAGCTTTCAGGTGATGCCCAGCAAATGGGCGCCGTTTTGGATGTCATCAAAGGAATATCCGAGCAAACCAACTTGCTAGCGCTTAATGCGGCCATTGAAGCAGCCCGGGCTGGCGAACAAGGTCGAGGCTTTGCTGTCGTCGCCGATGAAGTCCGTACCCTAGCAGGACGCTCTCAGTCTTCGGCCAATGAAATCGAAAACATGATTGCTCAATTGCAAAGCTCTGCCAAGCAAGGGGTAGACATTATTCTCAGCTCCCAGTCGCTGTCAGAGCAGACCGTTGAGCGCTCCAATAAGGTCATCGCTGGCTTCAATGAGATTGTCGAGGCCTTTGGCGGCATCAGTGATAGCACCACACAAATTGCCACAGCAGCTAGTGAACAAGCCAAAGTGGCCAGTGAAATTCACCGACTGGCCGAAGGTATCCGCGAGAGCAATGAACTGAACTCCAGAGATGCTACTGCGCTTAGCGAGTTAAGCCGCTCCTCATCGGCACTTTCCAACCGCCTATATGAACTCAGCCATCCCTGACCCGGGCCTTCAGGCCCGGCTAACTGCCAGGGTGGCCTGACGGAAATAAAACAAACTGATCAGAATTGCAGCAATGGGCAGCAACGACAGATAAAACGCCGTCTGCCCACTAAAACTGCCAAATACAAAGCCGGTAATCAACGAACCTGTAGTACCCCCCAGGGCTGAAAATATCACTATTAAGCCCGTCATACCTGAATGCTGTGATGTTGGCAGCGAAGACAGCATAATTGAATTAATCGCCGGATATATAGGTGCCATAAACAGCCCGATTAGGGGAAAAACAAAGGCGGCCATCGGCGCACTGGTCCAACTCATATCAGGCTGAGGTTGTGCCAGGTTAGCCAGGGGCATAGAAACCAAAACAAGTAAGGCCATGGCCACCAGGCATATATTCAGCAGCAGATACCAGTTAATTCGCTGCATCAGTACTCCCGCACCCAATCGACCAATCGCCAGACAGGCAGCAAAAATGCTGGTAGCTTGCACACTCATATCTGCCGGTAGATGCAACACTTGATTGTTAAAGGTCGGTAACCAGGTTCCCAACCCTTGTTCGATCAGCACATATAAAAATGCCGACAAGATAAAGACAAGCACCAGGGGCTTATAGGTCAGCCTAAGCATGGCCAGAAATTCATCTGCGGGTTTGCTGCCCTGAACCGGAACGGGATTAGCAAAATGAGTGCGCCAAAGCAGCATCGCATTCAATCCGGCCAGCAAAGCCAAACACCAATAGACCTTTAACCAATCTCTGGAAGTGGGATCCTGCCCATCAATAAAGGCACCAAATAACCAATATCCCGACAGCACACCCAGCATAAAAATACCCTCAATGGTATTCATTACCGAGGCATGCTGTTGCTTGTTATCACTGATTAACCCCACAGTTGAATACAAAGAGACCTTTACCAGACCAAAAGCGCTACCTACACAAAAAAACAGTAGTTTGGTCATCCAAAACTCGGGAATGAGAGGCATGAGCAAGCAACTAGCAGTCACAAGCAAAGTCCCCAATAACATGGCATTACGATAACCAAGTCGCGGCAGGTAAGCAGCAAACATAAAAGACACTAAGGCGATGGGTAAGTCTTTAAACCCCTCTAAAACACTGGCAGCCTCTTTACTGACACCATAACTATTGATTACCTGCAATATCACGGTACCCACACTGTTCAGTAATATGGCAAACAGAAAATAAGTCAGCATCAGTGAATATTTCACCTGAGCTCTGTTCGTGATCATCTGATTCTCCGCATACAGCCTATTAGGGCATTTGTCTCTTATATCAAGAGAATCGAGTTTACCTAAATTTAACACAATTGCAATCGATTGCAAAAGCAGCTAATCTTGCCGTTATTCAGAGTCCATCCCAGAGTTTCAACCTTATGAATGTATTGCCCCAAAATCTGCTTTTTACACCCCAGCCCTGGCAATTAGAGGCGAATAAGCTGACAGCCGTACAAAGCATGTTGGAAGAAACTCTGTTTGCCCTGGCCAATGGCTACCTTGGTACCCGCGGGACCATGGAAGAAGGAGCCGTTGCCAATCATCAAAGCTGTGAAGGTACTTATCTGAATGGGGTATACCATAGTGAAAAAATTACCTATGGCGAAGTGGCATACGGCTATGCCAGCCACAACCAGAAGATGCAACAGGTTCCCAACGGCAAGGTCATAAAGCTCAAGCTGGACGACCAGCCGATTAATCTTGCCGACGCCATGGAAGCGACCCGATGGCTGGACTTTCGCACTGCTACCTTGCACAGACAGATGCGCTGGCAAAGTAACAGCGGTCGGCAACTGAGCCTGAATACCCGCAGATTTGCCTCGCTCAGCCACCCTAATCTGCTTTGTTTACGCATGGAAATCCTGGCCGAGAACTTCAGTGGCGATATTGAACTTAACGCATTGTTGGATGCTGGCTACCGCTTTTCTCCGAATAAAGACGATCCCAGAGTCGGCGTTCTCAGTCTGGATGACAGTTTGGCCCTTTATCAGCAGCACGCAGGTGACAACGACGCCTGGATGCTGCACCGGGTCAAAGGCGGCGAATTTAATATTGCCTCGTTAAGCACCCTTAACTGCACTGTTACGCCACGCCATATCAGTCAAATTACCCATGAAAAACAAGTGGGTCAGCAATGGCTATTGCCTCTCAAGCAGGGTGAACCAGTAATAGTGGAAAAATACATCTGTTACCAGCATAGCAAAGAACTGACATTCGAAACTCTGCTGGATGAGGCGCAACAAAAGGTGCATGAGGCCAAGATGTTGGGCTGGGATGCGTTGCATAGTCAACATCAACAGGCCGCAGACGCATTCTGGCAGAATACCGATGTGCAGATAGACGGCGACCCTGCGCTACAGCAAGGCATCCGGTTCAATCTACTGCACTTGTTTATGTCCATTGGCAAAGATGGCCACAGCAATATGGGCGCCAAAGGCCTGACAGGCCATGGCTATGACGGCCATTACTTCTGGGATACCGAAATCTATATCCTGTCGGTGATGACCGCAACAAACCCCGAATTAGCCAAACGTTGCCTGGAATATCGTTATCGGACGCTGGAGGGTGCACGCCAACGGGCACGCCAAATGTCACACTCACAAGGCGCCTTGTATCCATGGCGTACCATAGGCGGTGATGAATGCTCAGCATTTTTTCCGGCAGGTACCGCGCAGTACCATATCAATGCCGCCATTGCCCATGCTCTGCGCAGCTATTATTCGGCCACAGCAGACTGGCAATTTATGCAAGAGATGGGCGCTGAAATACTGTTTGAAACCGCCAGGCTATGGCTCAGTCTGGGTCATTTCAATGCCAGACGGGATGGCCAGTTTTGTATCGACGGCGTGACGGGCCCGGATGAATACACTGCAATCGTCAGCAACAACTTCTATACCAATGCGATGGCCAAGGCGCATCTGCGGTTTGCCGTGCAAATGGCAGCAAAATTTCGCCACAAAGATTTAACCGCCTATGAGCAGTTGTGCATCAGGTTAAGTCTGAGTGAATCAGAGATATCCGCTTGGAAACAGGCCGCTGAGAAGATGTACCTTCCCTTTGATGAAACCCTGAAAATTCACGCTCAGGATGATAGTTTTCTCGACAAGCAACCCTGGGATTTCGCCAACACCCCGAGGGATAAATATCCGCTGCTGCTGCACTTCCATCCGCTGGTAATTTACCGCCATCAGGTGCTGAAGCAGGCCGATGTGGTATTGGCCATGTATTTGCTGGACGACACCTTTGACCAAGCACAAAAGGCCCGTAATCTGGCCTACTATGAACCGTTAACCACCCACGACTCTACCCTGTCAAGCTGCATACACAGTATAGAATTTGCCGAAACGGGTGATTATCAGCGCGCTTATGAGTTCTTCCATGACACAGTGAGGATGGATATAGATAACCGCCACGGCAATACCGAATACGGCGTCCATACCGCTTGTATGGCCGGTTCCTGGATGAGCATAGTGCATGGTTTTGCCGGTGTGCGAATGCGACCAGATGGCTTAACGGTTAACCCGCACCTGCCGGATCATTGGCAGGGTTATACCTTTAACCTGCAATATCAGGGCCGGCAAATCCAAATAAAAGTCAGTAAAGACAAAGTTAGTTACTTACTCAAAGACGGCGAAAGTCTAAGTCTTCAGCAAGGCACGCAACAAGTACAGCTGAACAAAGGGCAATGGCTGAATGTATCGCGGGGCGACTTATGAGCATTTGCGCCTTTATCTTTGATCTTGACGGGGTACTAACTGATACCGCCGAATACCACTATCAAGCCTGGGCTGCCCTGGCCAAGGAGCTGGATGTCGCCTTTGACAGGCAGGATAACGAACAACTCAAGGGCGTTGACCGCATGGGCTCGCTGCAGTTTATTCTGGATAAAGGTGGGTTACAGCTTACCGCTAGCCAAAAACATGCCTTTGCCGATAAAAAAAATCGCCATTACCAGCAATTGATAGCACATATGAGCGAAGCAGATTTGTTTGATGGTGTGCATGACTTGTTCGCACAACTAAAACAAGCCGGTATAGCCATAGGTCTGGCCTCAGCCAGTAAAAATGCCGGTATGGTTATCAGTCGGCTGGGTATCAGTCAGGACTTTGATTACGTGGCAGACGCGGCAAAAATCACGCAAGGTAAACCGCATCCGGAAATATTTCTTACTGTCGCACAGGCTTTGGGCGCAGAACCTGCTCAATGTGTGGGCGTGGAGGATTCGCTGGCAGGTCTGCAAAGCATCATTGATGCAGGTATGCAGTCAATAGGCATTGGTGATGCAAAGGTACTCGAGCAAGCTCAGTGGATCTATCCACATATCAAGGACTTGCAACTGGCTACCGTACTTAAACAGGCAGCTAATTAGCCGGGGTCGCAAGGGCGCGGCCCTTCCTTGATTTAGTGCGATTTGCGACTGGACTCCCGGACAATCAATTGCACGTCCAGCACTTGCGATCGCACTGTTTTACCCGCCAGTTTATCCAGCAGTTTGTTAACCAGTAACTTACCGCCTTCCAGTGTTTGCTGACGTATGGTAGTCAGTGAAGGGTGGCAGAACATAGACAGTGCCACATCGTCAAAACCCACCAGCGCAATATCATCAGGAATTTGCTTACCCACATCCATCAGCTTCTTCAATGCGCCCAGCGCAATCACATCACTCACGGCAAATATGCCGTCCACGTCCTCTGGCCCACGCTCCACTAATTGTGTGGCACTGCGATAGCCTGACTCGCTGGTAAAGTCTGTTTCAAAGCTTAGCTTCTCGTCTATCTCAAGGCCCGCCTGCTGTAAGGCTAGGCAATAACCTTGCCAGCGCTGTTCCATTTCACTATGGCTAATGTCACCAAAAAACGCGATTCGCTTACAGCCCTGATTAAGCAAATGGTTCACCGCCAGGTATGCGCCCATCTTGTTGTCACTGCCAACTGTGCAGTAGTGGCTATCCGGCAATGTCGCTCCCCATACCACAAAGGAGCAATCCTGCTGGGCGAGTCGGTCAATGCGGGCGTCATGTTCGCCCTGCCCTATTACAATCAAACCGTCTGCACGTTTGGAGTCAAAGTAGTAATCCCGCCAATCATCCGATGCGGTACGCGTATTCGACAACAGCATATCGTAGCCATGACGGGTCAGTTCATCGGCAATGGCACCAAGCATATCCAGTAGCCAGGGATCGGAAATCCCCTGTTCGGTGCGCTCCTTAAACAATACCACCACAGCAATCACCATGGTTTTTTGCGTACGCAGAGCGCGCGCTTTAGCATTTATCTTGAAATTATGTTCGCGGGCAACGTCCTGAATACGACGACGGGTTTTCTCAGCAATCAGCGGATTGTCATTCAGAGCGCGGGATACGGTGGACTCGGAAACGCCAAGGAGTTTGGCAATGTCAGCGATGCTTTTGGCGCGAGTCATGAATCTGCTTCTTTGAGTTGTGCTTGGCCCAAGGTTATCAAATTGCTCCACCCAGAGAAAAGACAAAGGTGGCCAGTGGCCACCTTTAATTTTCCTAGAAGTTGTATCCTATGCTGAGTCGCATCGACCTTGGCATAATGTATCGACCATTAGGCGCTGTAGGGTTACGAGGATCCCCCTCGGTAAGCCCTTCTTTGTCCGTCAGGTTATCCACTGACAAGCGCACATTCAATTGGTCGGTAATTTCCCAGTAGGCGCCCAAATCCACCTTAGTGTAGCCTTTCAACTCGCCCAGGTTGTCATCACTTATCCAGCGGTCATCCACTGAAGTTAATGTGCCATACAGGGTTACAAAGTTGCCGCCATCCAATTCAATATCGTAACTTGGCGTCAGACGCATTTGCCAGCCGGGTTGACGCTGGGATTCGTTGCCAATCAGGTTTGCATTACTACTTTTTGTGATCTCGGTATCCTGGATTGTTGCATTTAGATTCAGGTTCAAACCGAAGTCAAAACTATAGTTACCATCCAGCTCTATGCCTTTGGCCTCAGTGACAGACAGGGTGGCAGGCTGCCCCGGCAAAGCCACAGTGCTGCTTTCCACTTCGTTAAAATAAGCAGTGGCGTACAGACTGTAATTGTCGGCCGCCAGCTTATAGCCCAGCTCGTACTGCTTGATATCGAAAATCAGGTCATTACCCCCTTCATACTGGGAATAATTGTCACGAAAATCGTCGAAATACGGCATTTTGCTACCGTCATTTACCCTGGCGAAGATACCGGAATTATCGGTCAGCATATAATTAACGCCTGCCGTCCAGGATGTCGTATCTTCATCGTATTGCACCGGCTTATTAATACTACCGTCCAGGCCTTCATCGACGCTGTAGTCGATTTGATGATTCTCGCGGCGAACACCGAGATCCAAGGTCAAATCATCAGTGGTCTTGTATTCCAGGGCAGTGTAAAACGCACGGGTAGCGCCGTCGCCGGTGGAACTGATATCGTAGTTCCAACCACAACTATCCAAGTTATCGTTACAATCTATACCGCTCAGGTTTTCTCCACCAGGGGCCACCACATGATAAGACTGATTGCCTAAAGACCACCAATCTTTGGCCTCAAAGTTCGAGGTATAGAGCCCAAAGGTGACTTTCAGTGCATCCAGTTGTTTGGTCAGTGACAAGTCATTAGTAAAAGACTCGATTTCCTTTAATACCACCCATCGCCCGACCTGTTGCACCAATGTACTACCCTGGTAGGTTTGACCTGTCACCGCCCCTGTGGCGCTGCTGCCGTTATCCGCCACAGCAGACAAAGCAATTGGCGCACCGTTCGGTACCAGACCATAAGTATTGGCATCGCCCTTGGTGTAGTTAAAACGATCAGAAAACTGCCAGCCATCGGCGAACTCCAATTGAATCTTACCGCCGGATACCGAGCCGTCCCAGCCCCGGCCATTGCCAAAATCAAATGCTTGGCTGGTACCCTCTGGACCAAATTGAATGCTGGCCTGACGGTTTAGCGTACCGATTTGGGTATACTCGTTGTCTACGCCAGACACCAAGGGCGTGGGTAAATACCAGACACCGTGATCATCAGTCACTCTGGTGTAGAAATTCATTTTGCCGTTATCCAGTTCTTTGGTGATATTGAGGGTAAACTGGTGCCCCTTTTCCGAGTTAAAACCCGCATCCCGAATTCCCGGCGAACTGGAGACATAACCGCCAATCATATAAAACAGATCATCCGCCAAGGCGCCGCTGACCATGGCATCCACACGCTGCAAGTCGTAGTCGGAGGTGGTGTATTTAAATACGCCCTCGGTGACCTCAGAGCCTTCCTTGAGCAGGAAGTTAGTCGTCAGCCCTGGCTGTCCATTGGAAATAACCGGGTTGGTACCACCACGTAAGGCTTCCATATAAGCCACGGTTTCATCCATACGAAATAACGTGGAGTTTTCCAGGAAAGACAATGTCGGTGGTTGAAAGAGCGGTGCGCCTTCCATCTGCACAGTCAAAAACGGGGCATCACCTGTACCAGGAAACCCGCGCACAAACACATTGGCCCCGGATACACCACCCGAGCTCTCAGACCAGACCCCCGGCACAGCCTTAAATAAATCGGCAGTACTTTTCGGGGCTAGTTTTTTGATGGCTTCAGCGGAAAGATTGGTGATAGCAAAACTTGCGTCTACCTTACGTACCGCCGTACCTGTGGGCGTACCTGTTACTACAATCTGCTCAAAGTCCTTAGCTTGTTCTTTATCATCAGGTACTTCCTGTGCCCAGGCGCTTTGCATTGCCGCCGATACGGCAATGGCCAGGATAAGTTTGTTGCTTTTCATTGCTGGTCCCCAGTTATCTTTATGATTTTGCTAACTAATCTTCAATTCTCGACGATCAATATTTAGAAAAATATTCCGCCGATTTGCCACTGTGTTGATTAAGACAGGTTAAAAATAGATCTAATTGCAATCGATTGCAATAAAATCGAAATAAAATGTTTTGAAAATGTTAAATTCAATTTAAATGGCGTGTGTGGAGAATAAGCTGGTTAACAAACGACAATTCGGTAGTGAGTTCAGGCAATAAAAAACAACATCATTTTGGAAACGATTGCATAAAACATGGGTTGTACGCTGTCTGGCTAGATAAGCCGCCAGACAGCACAAAGCCATCAGAAATCAGTCATCAATAGTTTGATCAGACAACCAATTATTGAGAGATTGAATATCCAGCTTAAGGGTATCTTGCAACTCCTCAACCCAGTCATAAACATTCTGCCACCAGGCCGGATGATCGCCCTGTTGAATTTGGTTAGCTATCTTCTGCACCCTGGACAGCCCAACAGACCCCGCTGCGCCTTTAATTTTGTGAGCCTGAGCGCAGACTTCATCCTTGTCCTTGGCACTTAAGTTGGTCAACAGGATTTCCATGTATTGCGGAATACTCTGATTGAACACGTTGACACTGGTGCTGAGCATTTCAGCGCCTATGGTATCCACCAGCATCTGTAACATGTCCAAATCCAGTACAGACTCACTCTTAGCCGGTGTACTTGTCTCAGGTAAACAAGGCAGCTCAGAGGCATCGCAGAACAGCTGGTTGAATACTTCCACCACCCGACTTTTCTTAATGGGTTTAGAAATAACGTCATCCATTCCCTGATCCAGATATTCCTGACGGGTTTTAATCACGTTGGCAGTCAATGCCACCACAGGCGTCCCAACAACAAGTTCTTCCTCATGCATGCGGCTGACCACTTCAAAGCCGTTCATATCAGGCAGTTGAATATCCAGCAGGATCAGGTCGTAATGATTAGCTCTGGCCATATCCAGTGCCTGACGCCCGGTCATCGCCACTTCCACCGTCTGCCCCAGTTTTTCGAGCAAGGCCTTAGCCACAATCACATTCAGCTCAATATCTTCTACCAGTAATATCTTCAAACCGGTAATTTTGAGTTCAGCTAATTGTGCCGGGCGGGTACTGATAGCTAATGGCAATTCAACGGTAAAACAGGTGCCTTTACCCACTTCACTGGTCACCCGGATATCGCCGTCCATCAGCTCCACCATTTTCTTACAAATGGCCAAACCAATCCCGGTACCGGTGGCGCTCTGGTGGTCTGGGTGTTTAACCTGATAGTACATGGCAAAAATCTTAGGTAATTCTTCTTCAGGGATCCCCACTCCGGTATCCGCTACTTTAAAAACTACGTTGCAGATACCGTTTTTGGGCGCCTCCGCCGACAGGCTAAAGCTCACCGAGCCCTGCTGTGTAAACTTCACCGCATTGAATAACAAATTCCACAACACCTGGCGCAGCCTGGTGCCATCTGCCTCAACAAAATCAGGCAAAGGCTCGATCATTTGCGTC
The DNA here is from genome assembly GCF_018531185.1 of Bowmanella yangjiangensis. Classification (NCBI taxonomy): domain Bacteria; kingdom Pseudomonadati; phylum Pseudomonadota; class Gammaproteobacteria; order Alteromonadales; family Alteromonadaceae; genus Bowmanella; species Bowmanella yangjiangensis. The sequence continues at coordinate 101,798 of NZ_JAHDJU010000001.1, read as the reverse complement.
TGGAAATTGAGGTTTTTGTCTGCCACCAACAACTGAATGATGCTGGACAGTTCAGAAAAGAAGTCCTTGAGGCTAACGGTCTTAAGCGCCAACTCCAGCTTATCGCGCCCCAATTTATCGATGTCTATAATGTCGTTAAAAATATTACCCAGGGTAATTGCACTGGCGTAGATGGTGCTAACCCAGGCATATTGCTCATCGGTCAGCTTAGTGTCTCTGAGCATACGACTTAAGCCTACTATGCCGTTGAGTGGCGTACGCAATTCGTGGCTGATAGTGGCAATAAAAGCAGTTTTATCGCGGCTGGCTTTTTCCAGCGCCACCTGAGAGTGTTTACGCTCGGTGATATCACGACCGAAGGCCAGTAAACCTAAGCGGTTACCTTCTTTGTCAAAGAACGGCACCTTACGCATTTCATAGTAGCGCTTGCTACCATCGGCAAACCGCAGCCATAGCTCATCGGTAATGCCAACATTGTTCTCCAATACTTCGTGATCACTTGCCACTACCTGATTAGCCAGATCTTCGTCATACACTTCATGGGGCGTCAGTCCCATCAGCTCGGCTTCGGTTTTACCTGTCATCTGTTCGGCAACCGTATTACAGCCGGCAAAACGTCCTTCTTCGTTGCGGAAATAGATCAGATCCGGGCTGGCATCGATGATTGAACGCAGCAGTGAGGACAGCCTTAATGCATGCTGTTCTTTCTCCGACTTCTCGTATATTTCCTGCTCCAGCTCAGCAAAGACTTTTTCTCTGTCTTCCTGCGCCTTGCGCCGCTCTTCTATCTCGATATTTAACTGGCGAATATTATTTTGTAACTCACGATTCAGCAGCACGTCCTCTTCACGCAAACTTTCCAACTGTGCAACCACGTCCTTGAGGTTATGACGGCTAATCTCCAACTGTCTGACCAGCTCACTGAAGAAATACAGTACCCAGGGCGCACTTAACAATGTCAGCATAATGGCAGAGGCAAAATCCTCCACATGGACTTCACCTGTCATATACAAACGAATGAAATAAGAGCCGGCGATGGTGAATATCAGGGTCAGTATCACAAACAAAATGCTAATGCGCAGGGTGCCAAAACGGTCGACAAATTGCGCGAAACGGATGGCCCAGGATTCATTTTGGCTGGAAGGTGAAGGTTGCATAGGGAAGATTTCCACTGACGACAATTGTCGGCATCCTAGCAAGAGCCAACAACAATGCCCAAGCTGATTTTAGCTTGTCCCTGCAAGTACTCTGAAATTGCTACAGTTCGCTAACAACAGATAAACATTTATATTCACATTTGATGAATATTAATTCATCCAAAAACAAATCACCCCTGCCTGCTTTTTATACGATTTTGGTCGTATACAGATATCAGTACATTTGGTTATAAGCTAACAACCAAAGCAGCAAAATGCTCAGAAGCCGACCAGTTCGGAATATTTATCCTAATTTTCCATAAAAATAACCAAATGCATTTCGAGCTTATTACTCTTGGGTAATTGATTTGTAGAAGCATTGTGGTATTTTCATTAGCCGCTCTTTATGGGTGCATAAAGATTCGTTATTGGTGCAGGCAGGCTTGAGGTCGGCCAATAACTAAATAGGAATGCGGAAAAGGCCATTGGCCAAGAGGCGTCGACGTCGGCTAAAACCGACACGATATGAACCAAGGTAGAAGGGAATAAACTGCCTTGTTCAAACAAGAAAGACTGGTAACCCCAAATAAAAATAGAACCTGTCACAGGTCATCCTAACGACACAGGCGCATGAAATAACGGACCACAAAGAGTCCAGCACATGCCACCCCTGAATAAAAACATCACCCTGCCCAGTCGAACGGTTGAAGGAGTCATGAGTAATGAGACTATATAACCCGAACGATTCTCGGGATAACTGTGGTTTTGGCTTGATTGCCCATACACAAGGGCAACCCAGCCACAGTCTGGTTAAAACCGCTATCCATGCGCTGGATCGTATGCAGCACAGGGGCGGAATTGCCGCAGATGGTAAAACAGGCGACGGGTGTGGTTTGCTGCTGCAAAAACCCGATGCTTTCTTCCGCGCTATCGGCGAGGAAAAAGGCTGGAAGCTGGCCAAGAAGTACGGCGTTGGCATGGTATTTCTCAGCCAGGATCCGGTGCAGGCCCAACAGGCTCGGGATATCCTCAACGAAGAATTGCAAAAAGAAACCCTGGACGTACAGGGCTGGCGTGTCGTGCCCACTAACCCGGAGTTACTGGGTGAGTTGGCGCTGACCGGATTACCGCAAATTGAACAGGTGTTTGTTAACGCACCGCCAGGCTGGCGTAAGAAAGACGTGGAACGCCGCTTGTTTATGGCTCGCCGCCGCACCGAAAAGCGCATGGCCCATGATGCGGATTTCTATATTGCCTGCTTGTCGAACCTGGTAACTATCTACAAGGGCTTGGTCATGCCCAAAGATCTGCCGAATTTCTATTTGGATTTGGCCGATGAACGCATGCAATCCGCCATTTGCGTATTCCACCAGCGTTTCTCCACCAACACATTGCCAAGATGGCCGCTGGCTCAGCCTTTCCGTTTCCTGGCGCACAATGGTGAAATCAATACCATCAGGGGTAACCGCGAATGGGCCGAGGCCCGTACTTATAAATTCCGCACGCCGCTGATTCCGGATTTGCATGACGCCGCGCCTTTCGTCAATTTTGAAGGTTCGGACTCCTCGTCACTAGACAACATGCTGGAGCTATTCCTGGCCGGTGGCATGGATTTGTTCCGTGCTATGCGCTTACTGGTGCCACCTGCGTATCAGAACAATGACACCATGGACCCGGACCTCAAGGCATTCTACGAGTTTAACTCAATGCACATGGAGCCCTGGGATGGCCCGGCCGGTATCGTGATGACCAACGGTCGCCACGTTGCTTGTAACCTGGATAGAAACGGTCTGCGTCCGGCCCGCTATGTGATCACCAAAGACGGCCTGATTACCCTGGCCTCTGAAATAGGGATTTGGGATTACCAGCCCGAAGACGTAGTAGAAAAAGGCCGTGTCGGTCCTGGTGAAATGCTGGCGGTGGACACTTACACAGGTAAAGTACTGCATTCCAGCGAGATCGATGAAGATCTGAAAAACCGCCATCCTTATCGTGAATGGCTGGACAAACACATCAGCCGTTTGCTGCCTATCCAGAAATGCGATGCCAGCCTGATTGGTGTACGTCTGTTTGACGATGACATGATGAACACCTACTACAAGCAGTTTAATTACAGCTACGAAGAAATTCAGCAGGTGATCAAGGTACTGGCCAAAGATGGCCAGGAAGCGGTTGGCTCAATGGGTGATGACACCCCAATGGCTGTTCTGTCAGGTAAGCATCGCACTATTTACGACTATTTCCGTCAGTTGTTTGCACAGGTGACCAACCCGCCAATCGATCCGCTGCGGGAAAACCACGTAATGTCACTGGCGACCTGTATTGGCCGTGAGCAGAACGTATTCAGCGAAACCTCTGGCTATGCCAACCGGGTGTTGTTTGAGTCGCCGATCATGGTCTATACCGACCTCAAACAACTGCGTGAGTATGACTCAGAGTACTATTACTCCGAAGTCATCGACCTCAACTACGCACCCGAAGAGGGGCTGAAAGCAGCGCTGAAACGTGTCTGTGATGAGGCCGAATACCTGGTCAGACAGAAAAAAGCGGCCTTTGTGATCCTCTCGGATCGCAAAATAAAAGCCAATCGTCTGCCTATCCCGGCGCCAATGGCAGTGGGAGCGGTGCAGCGCCGGTTGGTGGAAAAAGCCCTGCGCTGCGACGCCAATATAGTGGTAGAAACTGCCTCGGCGCGCGACCCGCATCACTTTGCCGTATTAATTGGCCTGGGCGCCACGGCGGTTTACCCCTTCCTGGCCTATGAAGTTATCGAACAGATGGCGGATAAAGGCGAGCTGGATATTCCCTTAATGGAAGCGGTACTGAATTATCGTAAGGGCATCAATAAAGGTCTGTATAAGATCATGTCGAAGATGGGTATCAGCACCGTGGCCAGTTATCGCTGCGCCAAGCTGTTCGAAGCCATAGGTATTCATCAGGATGTGATGAAGCTATGCTTCCACGGCGTACCCAGCCGTATCCAAGGTGCCAACTTCGACGATTTTGAGCAGGATATTCAAAACCTTAACCGTATTGCCTGGATTAAGCGTAAAACCATCAGTCATGGTGGCTTGCTTAAGTATGTGCACGACGGTGAATACCATGCCTATAACCCGGATGTGGTCAGCACCTTGCAAAAAGCCGTAGTCAGTGGTGAGTACGCCGACTATCAGGAATTTGCGGCGCTGGTTAATGAGCGCCCGGTGGCGCATATCCGTGACTTGCTCAAGCTGAAGTTCAGCCAGCAAGGTATCGACATCAATGAAGTGGAGCCGGTGGAAGCCCTGTATCCGCGCTTTGATACCGCCGCTATGAGTATAGGTGCCCTCAGCCCCGAAGCCCATGAAGCCCTGGCCATTGCCATGAACCGTTTGGGCGGTCAGTCCAACTCAGGAGAAGGCGGTGAAGATCCTGCGCGTTTTGGTACCGAGAAAAACTCGCGTATTAAGCAAATTGCCTCCGGCCGCTTTGGTGTTACCCCACACTATCTGGTCAACGCCGATGTGTTGCAAATCAAGGTAGCACAAGGTGCCAAGCCCGGTGAAGGTGGTCAGTTGCCGGGTGACAAGGTCAATAAATACATCGCTGAGCTGCGCTATTCGGTGCCAGGCGTGACCCTGATTTCACCGCCGCCGCATCACGATATTTATTCTATTGAAGATTTGGCTCAGCTGATTTTCGACCTGAAACAGGTTAACCCTAAGGCACTGATTTCGGTCAAGCTGGTCTCTGAGCCAGGGGTCGGCACTGTCGCCACAGGTGTAGCCAAGGCCTATGCCGATCTGATTACGGTATCCGGCTATGACGGCGGTACCGGTGCCAGCCCGCTCACCTCGGTAAAATATGCTGGTAGCCCTTGGGAACTGGGTCTGGCGGAGAGTCAACAGGCTCTGGTGGAAAACGGCCTGCGCCATAAAGTAAGAGTACAAACCGACGGTGGTCTGAAGACCGGTCTGGACGTAATCAAGGCCGCTATTCTGGGCGCTGAGAGCTTCGGTTTTGGTACTGGCCCTATGGTGGCGCTGGGTTGTAAATATCTGCGTATCTGCCATTTAAATAACTGCGCTACTGGTGTTGCCACTCAGGATAAGAACCTGCGCGACAACTACTTTATTGGTTTGCCGGACATGGTCATGAACTACTTCAAGTTTATTGCCCGTGAAACACGCGAACTGATGGCCGCTTTAGGTGTACGTAAACTGGAAGAGCTGATTGGCCGTACCGAATTGCTCGAGGTTATCGACGGCTTCAATGCCCGCCAGCAACGCCTGGATTTGTCACCGATTCTGGCCAAGCCAGAAGCTGCGGCACACACTAAGCTGTTCTGCTCCGAGGTAACCAACGCGCCGCTGGATAAGGGGGAGCTGAACCTGCAGATCCTGCAAGACGTTCAACAAGCCGTAGAGAACAAGAGCGGTGGCAGTTGGCGTTACAGCATTCGTAACACCGACCGTTCTGTGGGTGCCCGCATTTCCGGCTATATTGCCGAGCGCCATGGCAACCAGGGTATGGCCGACTATCCGCTGCGCATTACGCTGACCGGCACAGCCGGACAAAGCTTCGGCGTATGGAATGCCGGAGGTCTGGAACTGCACCTGATTGGTGATGCCAACGATTATGTGGGCAAAGGCATGACAGGCGGCAAGATCACTATTCATCCACCGGCGGGCGTGCATTACGCCACGCACGACAGCGCCATTATGGGTAACACTTGCCTATACGGCGCAACCGGCGGCAAGTTGTTTGCGGCGGGTCGTGCCGGTGAGCGTTTTGCCGTGCGCAACTCCGGGGCAGTTGCTGTCGTGGAAGGCACAGGTGATAACGCCTGTGAGTATATGACAGGCGGTATCGTCGCCATCCTGGGTCAGACCGGCGTTAACTTTGGTGCCGGTATGACAGGAGGTTTTGCCTATGTACTGGACAAGGCCAATGATTTTGATCGCCGCGTTAACGCGGATCTGGTCGAGGTACTGAGTATCGACGATAAGCCGATTCTGGCCGAGCACCTGCGTGGCTTAATCAACCAGCACTACGAAGAAACTGGCAGTGAACACTCACTGGAGATCCTCAGCCAGTTTAATCAGTACTTAAAGCAGTTCCGCTTGGTCAAACCTAAGACCAGCGATGTGAAGAATCTGCTGGGTCATATCAGCCGTTCCAGCGCCGAGTTGCGCGTTCAGGCCCAGTAAGGAGGAAGAAACACTATGGCAAAAAACGTATATCAGTTTGTCGATGTCGAGCGTATCGATCCTCCCAAAAAGCCAGCGGCCATCCGTCGTAGCGAATTTGCCGAGATCTATCAGCCGATGAGCGATTCTCAGGCTGCCGGACAGGCTGACCGCTGTCTGGATTGCGGTAACCCCTACTGTGAATGGAAGTGCCCGGTGCACAACTATATTCCGCAGTGGCTGAAGCTGGCCAACGAAGGCCGGATTTTGGAAGCCGCGGAGCTGTCACACAAAACCAACAGCTTACCGGAAGTCTGTGGCCGGGTGTGTCCGCAGGACCGTCTGTGCGAAGGTGCTTGTACCTTAAGTGACGACTTTGGCGCCGTGACCATCGGCTCCATTGAGAAGTTTATTACCGACACGGCGTTTAAAATGGGCTGGCGACCGGATATGTCCGGTGTGGTCAAAACCGAAAAACGCGTGGCCATCGTCGGTGCAGGTCCGGCAGGCCTGGCCTGCGCCGATATTTTGGTGCGTAACGGTGTCACACCGGTTGTGTTCGACAAATATCCGGAAATCGGTGGCTTGCTGACCTTTGGTATCCCGGCCTTTAAGCTGGAAAAAGACGTTATTCAGCTACGCCGCGAGATCTTTACCGAAATGGGTGTGGAGTTTGTACTGAATACCGAAATCGGCAAAGACATCCCCTTCCAGCAGTTACTGGATGAATACGATGCGGTATTCCTGGGCATGGGTACCTATCGCTATATGCAAGGTGGCTTCGATAACGAATCTGCACCTGGTGTATATGAAGCCCTACCTTACCTGATTGCCAATACCAACAAGTTGATGGGACTGGAACAAGCTGCCTTTGACTATGTGGATATGAAAGGCAAGAAGGTGGTGGTGCTAGGTGGTGGTGATACCGCTATGGACTGTGTGCGCACTGCCGTGCGCCAGGGCGCGGAAAAGGTTATCTGTGCTTATCGTCGTGACGAGGAAAACATGCCAGGTTCACGTCGGGAAGTACAAAATGCCCGTGAGGAAGGGGTGGACTTCCAGTTTAACCTGCAACCTCTGGATATAGCTGTCGATGAAGCGGGCCGAGCCTGTGGCGTTAAACTGGTGAAAACCCAGTTAGGCGCACCGGATGCCGCGGGTCGTCGCAGCCCCGAAGCTGTGCCCGGTTCCGAGCATGTACTGGAAGCCGATGCGGTGATTATCGCTTTTGGTTTTCAGCCAAGTCCGGCCAACTGGTTTGCTGATTACGGCATTATCCTGGATGAAAAAGGCCGGGTCAGAGCACCAGCTAAAGGCAAGTACCCCTTCCAGACCAGTAACCCCAAGATCTTCTCTGGTGGTGATATGGTTAGAGGCTCAGATTTGGTGGTTACCGCTATCTTTGAAGGCCGCCAGGCCGCCGAAGGTATTCTGGACTACCTCAACGTCTGATAAAGCAAACATTCGAGAAGCTAAAAACGCAGCCTAGGCTGCGTTTTTTATAGGTCAGATAATATCGTCCCGGTGCTGCAATGGCTGATGGTAAGCATCAAATTGCCTGTCGCGTTTGGCCTTCCCTTCCGACAACAAGCGCAGTATATCGCGCCAACTTAAAATTCCGATGGGTTTGCGGTGTTCATCTATTACCGGCAGGCAGGAAATTTTTTGCTGGTTCATCAGGCTAATTGCATCGTAGATGTCATCGTCTTGTGTCAGCACCCACAGTTGGCGCGTCATAATCTGATGTACTTTCTTATTCAGCGTCGCGGTATCCCGGAGGGTTTCCGAGGCCGTACCCAAATTAGGGCTGAGCGCTTTAAGCAGGTCGCGGTCCAAAACCATACCCACCAATTGGTCGTTTTCCACCACCAGCAAATGATGAAAAAGCTTGGCAGCAAAAATGCGTTGCACCTCGGCAAGACTGGCATCTGCGCCGATAGTTACCACTCGCTTGGTCATCACTTTTTCCAGACTCATCTTATACCTTTGTATCACACCGGCTATTTGTCGCCCCCTGCGGGACATTCTATAGTAACCATACCTCATTAAGAGACTTGCACACCATGGCGATTAAAAAATCCTGTTTGTTGCTGCTGGCGCTCTCTGCGTCGAGCCTGGCCGCAACAGACTGTCCCGAACAGTTCCATCAACTGCCGCTGGTTGAAAAGGCTGGTTCTTGTCACATATTTGACGACAAGCTACCGGCAACCTTGAGTTATTTCTCAGCCCTGACACCGGCACAGACTCTGGCCTTTTATCAAGACCAACTTAGCGATGCGTTACAAAGTCAAAGTAAAGACCGTCAGGTATTAGAAGACAAGCAAGGTCGCTGGGTTGTGGTGATCTCGGCCGATGGCAAGGGTAGCCAGATTGATATGCTGGTAAAAGAATAACCAGAGCCTTCACCCCGGCCAGTTCTGGCACCTAATTTGCAGACTCTCCCATACTTGCGCCAAGTGTCAAAAGCTTGGCTTATTTTCTTTGGAGACTGCTATGGAACTGACCATTGTTCTGCTAATGATGCTAATTGTGGTGGCTATCGGCGCCATTAAACTGACGGGCGAAAAGCTGGCCTTTCCGTTTAAAAAACGCAGTAACCTGTTTACCCCCGTCGAACGCACTTTCCTTGAGCTGCTCGAAAGCGCTGTTGGCCATCAATACCGGGTCATCTGCCGGGTCAAACTCAGCGATATTCTCAGCCTGCGCCAGGGCACCGACAAAAAAACCGCGCGTAGCGCGTTACAAAAAGCCGCTTCCAGACAACTGGATTTTGTACTGTGTGACAAAACCGATATGAGTCCTGTGGTGGCAGTGGATCTGGTGCATAACGCCGGAAAAGACGGCTACAAAAGTCAGCGCGACTGGTATGTCAGCAGCAGCCTGGATGCCGCCCGCATTCCACACTTGCGCATTAAGGTGAAGTCGGGTTATTCGGCCCAGGAAATTCGTGATTGCATCGAGGCCAAACTGGCCCCCATGCGTTACAAAGAACCGAAAAAGCCCCTGGTACAAGGCACGATTAAAGACGATAAGGCTGGTTTGGGCCGCGCCATAACGGCATAAGTATTTATGATGGAGCCAGGGAAGGCATTCCTATTTTAGTTGGTTGATTAACGCAGCCCGAGGTCAGCAGGCCACTTTGCGAAGAAGTCTTTTTAAAGGTTTACTACCTTCACTTTACAAATCGGCACATACCTAAGCCTAGTTCGCTGCCATTGCGTTCCAGGTAGCCGTAGTCACGATAAAAGCCTTCCTTCCCTTTGGCGGCCAATAAACCTACTGTTGCTCCCGGTCTTGCGGCTTGTTTAAGGAAATCTTCGACCCTTCCCATCAGCAAGTGGCCAATACCGCATCTTTGCCAATCGGGGTGAACAACCACATCCTGAATATAAAAGTACATATACCCATCCCCTACCACTCTGGCCATACCCACCAGTTGGTTGTTGTTACGCAAGGTGACGTGATAAAGCGAGTTTGCCAGGCTGCCAATCATCGATTGTTCGTCCAAATCATTAGACCAACCCACCAGCGCTCTCAAGTGGCGATATTCACTGGCTGACGGGGCAATCTCATCAACACTTAAACCCTCAAGTTGCATGATTAAATCATCCAGTAAAAAACCATTGATGGCCGAATAGGGAGAGAAATTTTCGCGTCATTGGTAGGTACAAATGGTGGTTACTTTGTTGACACCAGCTGCGTAGCCAAGCGTTCCAGATTATCCAGACAACCTTGCCAGCCTTCATTATGTTTGCCACGCACCTCTTCATTAGGAAATTGATGATGGGTCAGGGTTAGCTCGGTGCGATTGGGCGACAGGGCCTTAAAGTCTAGACTCACCCTGCTGTTTTGCACCAAATGGGAATTCCAGCTAAACGCAATATGGTGATAACGGTGAATGGCGCTGTACGTACCGTAATGGCGGTAATCACCTGACGGCAAATGCATAATCACTTCATACTCACCCCCCAAGGTAAAGCTGTTATTGACGGTACTGGGGGCATTTGGCTGCTGTCCCTTAAAGAACCATTTCATCATTAATGCCGGCTTGGACCAGGCATCAAACAACTGGCGCTTGGCACAGGGAAACACACGCTTAACTATGATGGGATCCATTCACCGCCTCTTGCGTCTTCAAAAAGTGCTCCAGTTCGTCAAAGCGACCAGACCAGAATGCGCTATCCATGCTGATAAAACTCAATACTTCCTGCCAGATAGCCAGCTCCAGATGACAGTAGGTTTCCTTTCCGCGTTTACTTTTAACTATCAGTTGCCCGGCTTCCAGTAAACTGATGTGTTTGGATGCGGCACTGATTTTCATCCCGACACGGGCCGCCAGCTCACCTATGGACTGTGGCCCGCCTGCCAACTCGGCTAATAACAAACGTCGCCGTCGGTCAGATAACGCGAAAAATACCGCATCCAGTTTGTCGTCATTTTCCATGTTTGGAAACCTTAGTTTTTTTGTCGCTCGAAAATGGAAATATTTTTCTTATTATTCAATTAGATATTAGAGACCAGCATTTCATTTGCATACTATTTCATTACCCTGGCAAAAGCCTAGCATAGGGTATCGACGCCAAGTAAGCGCGTCCTACTCATAAGGAGACAGGCTATGCCAAATATTTGTTTAACTTTTTCAACCTCACACCCCGCTGAAAAAATTCACCAGGCACTGACCAGACTGGAAGGTCTGAAAGCCTGGTGGACGCATGATGTTCATGGGCAATCCGGTGAAGGACAAATACTGACCTTCACTTTCAGCAACAACGGCAGTTTTGATATGCAGGTTATCAGAAACGATGGCCGCCAAGTCTGCTGGAAATGCATCAGAGGGCCAGAGGACTGGCTGGGCACCCATATTGAATTCAACATACAAGAGACTCCCGCACACAACCAATTGATGTTCCGCCACACCGGCTGGACTGAGGAAAATCCCTTCTTTCATCATTGCTCTACCAAGTGGGCAACCTTCTTGTTAAGCCTCAGAGACTATGTGGAAACCGGGCAGGGGCGGCCTTTTCCCAATGATGTAAAAATTGAAGCCAATGGCATGTAATTTCTCTTGGGTCTGGTGGAAATTTTCACTCAGGCCCCGCTCTTCGTAGCACAAGCCGATTTTAGCGTTGCCTCTCCATCGCGTCTGCCAGCTATAAACTCCTGACGCCCAATTTTTAATTCTTGGACTGACCGTCCCAAGTTATTAAACTAGCGGCCAATTTCCCCTATGAAGTAATGTCATGAAAATAGCCATTCTGGGCGCAATGGATCAGGAAGTTGCGCTGCTTAAAGAGTCTTTGAAGAACATCAACCACACCCGCCATGCGCATCTGGATTTTTATGATGGCACTATGCATGACGTGGAAGTGATTCTGGTCAAATGTGGTATCGGCAAGGTCGCCGCATCCGTCGCCACGACATTGATGATTGACCAGTTTGCCCCGGACTTTGTGATCAATACAGGCTCCGCCGGTGGCTTTGACACTGACTTAGTGGTAGGCGATGTGGTGATTGGCAGCGAAGTCTTACACCATGATGCCGACCTTACCCATTTTGGCTATCAGGCTGGACAAATGGCCGGTATGCCAGCGCGCTATACCTGTGATCCGCGCCTGATTGCGGCAGCAGAACATGCCACCCGCGATGTGCTGCATGTCAATTTTAGAACCGGCCTTATCTGTACCGGCGACGCCTTTATCGGCTGCGATGATGCCGCCGCAGTGCTTCGCGACAAATTCCCGGACATGAAAGCGGTGGAAATGGAAGGCGCAGCCATTGCTCAAACGGCGCATATGCTGGATACGCCGTTTTTGGTAATCCGCTCCCTGTCAGATATTGCCGGCACCAGCTCAAAGGTTTCTTTTGAGCAGTATTTGGAAAAAGCGGCCAAAAATTCTGCCAATCTGGTCATGGATATGATCAAGACCTTGTCGCAGTCCCGCTAAGATCATGCTGGCCGAGCTGTTCTTCCATCCCCAATTACAGGCAGTCTGGTTATTGCTTGTGGTGGTTATGGTCGAAAAGCTCTGGCGCTGGCCAGCTAAATACCATCCCTTATCCTTTTTCCGTTTGCTGGCTAGTCGCATGGCTGCCAAGGTTAACCCCAAAGGCCATAGTATTGGTCAGCAGCGTTTGTCAGGCAGCCTGGGCCCTATTGTGGTGCTCGCCCCCATTCTGGTCTGTATTGGGCTGTTTATCTACCTGGCAGAGTTCCCAGCCTTTTTTGATGCCTTCTTGCTGTTTATGGCACTGACCTACCAGCCCGTGCTGGATGCCTTAGGTAAAATTCAACGAGCCTTGGATGCTGGCAAAAAATCCCTGGCCCGAAATCTTGCCCAGCCACTACTGCTACGGGATACCGAACAACTCACCAGCATGGGCTTAAGCAAAGCCGTGATTGAAAGCGGGTTACTGCGTTTTTATCACCAGTATGCCGCTGCGCTGTTCTGGTACATGCTGCTTGGCGGGCTGGGTGCCCTAACTTACCGGCTGCTGTACGAATTCAGTCAGGTTTGGAATGTGCGTCAAGCCGAGTATCGCTATTTTGGCGCACCTTTGGCCTGGGCATGTCGCTGGCTGCAATTTTTTCCGTCCCGGCTTAGCATGTTGTTATTGCTGTTGGTACATGCGCCCCAGAAAGGCAGCAAAGCAGGCATTCAACAAGGCGCCCAACGCACGCCCAGAGTGACCTTGCTGGCTTATTCAGGTGCCGCCTTGGGTATTCAGCTAGGCGGACCGGCTTTTTACAACGGCAACAAAGTCCGCCTGCCCAAATGCGGTGGCGAGCGCCAAGCCGAACCAGCCGATATCCAGACAGCCAAGATGGCCATAGTAAAAACCCAGTGGTTGGTGATTTCACTGAGCTTGCTGTTATCTACCCTGCCCTTGTTTATCAAAGGAATATGATGAAAGGTCTTATTGTTTCCCTATTTTTATTACTGCCCGGCCTGTCAGTGTTTGCCGCTGATCGCATAGTCAGTCTGGCACCCCATACCACAGAGCTGGTGTATTCTCTGCAAGCCGGCGAGCAGCTAGTGGCAGTGAGTGAGTTTAGCGATTATCCGGAAGCGGCCAAAACGCTGCCACAAGTTGCCAGTTACCAAGGTGTGAATTTCGAAGCCCTGATGCGTTTAAAGCCGGATTTAATTCTGGCCTGGCAAGGAGGTAATAAGCCGCAGGATATTGAACGGCTGCAGTCACTGGGCTTTGAGGTATTTTTATCCAGCCCCCAAAGGCCGGAAGATATAGCCAGCGAGTTGAAGGCATTGGGTAAACGTCTGGGTAAGTCTGAACTTGCCGCACAACTGGCGGATGACTATCTGCAAAAGCTGCAAAAGCTGAGAGACACTTACGCTCAGCAAACAGAGGTAAAGGTCTTTTACTATATGTGGCCAACGCCCATGATGAGTATTGGCCCGCATGCCTGGGCCAGTCAGATGCTTGCTATCTGTAACGCGCAGAACGTGTTCGCTGATGCCCTGTCCGATTACCCCGAAGTCGCGATGGAGGGGGTGCTGGCGCACAAACCCACACAAATTGTCGCAGCCTTTGAACAGCCCAGATCACAGCTATTGGCATTCTGGCAGCCATGGAAAGCCGTGCTAGCGGTCTCTGATGAAGCCATTCACAGCGTTAACCCAGATACCCTGCATCGTTTTTCCCTGCGCTTGCCAGAAGGCATCAGCGAACTGTGTGGGAAACTTCATACTCCTTAATGCCTTTGATTTGAAAGCTTACTAAATCAATACCATGCTTATTCCATATTCACCAACCCAAATAAGGGAGCAGGATAGATGGGAGCCGGTTTATCAGGAGATTTTAAGGTAGCCAATCTGGCCCTGGCGGAATGGGGCCGCAAAGAGATACAGATTGCCGAATCAGAGATGCCCGCTTTGATGGCGATTCGGCATAAATACCAGCAGCAGCAACCCTTAGCTGGTGCTCGTATTCTCGGCTGCATTCATATGACCATTCAAACCGCGGTGTTGATTGAAACCCTTACCGCCTTAGGGGCTGAGGTTCGCTGGTCGTCCTGTAATATCTTCTCCACTCAGGATCATGCCGCTGCCGCTATGGCCGCCGCGGGAGTGCCAGTTTTTGCCTGGAAAGGTGAGACCGAAGTCGAATACGAATGGTGTATCGAGCAAACCATTGTCAAAAACGGCACGCCCTGGCAGGCCAATATGGTGCTGGACGACGGTGGCGATCTCACCGCCATGCTGCATGACAAATATCCGCAAGTGCTCGAAAAGGTCCATGGCATTACCGAAGAAACCACCACTGGGGTGCATCGCCTGCAGCTAATGCTCAAGCAAGGCCAGCTTAAGGTACCGGCTATTAACGTCAATGATTCGGTGACTAAGTCCAAAAACGATAACAAATATGGCTGTCGCCACAGCCTTAACGATGCAATCAAACGGGCGACCGACCATTTACTGGCAGGCAAAAAAGCTCTGGTGATTGGTTACGGCGATGTGGGTAAAGGATCTGCACAGTCCTTACGCCAGGAAGGCATGATTGTCAGAGTCTGCGAAATTGATCCCATTTGCGCCATGCAGGCCTGCATGGACGGCTATGAGGTGGTGTCACCCTATCGTATGGGTAACAACAGCGGCAAATTGGAAGATATCGATCAGTTGTTAATGCAAAACATCGATCTGGTGGTGACCTGCACCGGCAATATCAATGTCTGTGATGCCAATATGCTCAAGAGTCTCAAGGCTGGCGCGGTGGTCTGTAATATCGGCCACTTTGATCATGAAATTGATACGGCTTTTATGCGTAAGCACTGGCACTGGGAAGAAATTAAACCCCAAGTACATAAGATACACCGCAGCGACAATCCTCAAGATACGCTGCTGTTACTTTCAGAAGGGCGATTGGTAAACCTGGGTAATGCCACTGGCCACCCTTCCCGGGTAATGGATGGGTCTTTTGCCAATCAGGTGCTGGCACAGATACATTTGTTTGAAAAAGCCTTTGCCGATTTGGACAACGCCGAAAAAAGCGAGAACTTGCGGGTAGATGTGCTCCCCAGATATCTGGATGAAGAAGTCGCCAGATATATGGTCGAGGGATTCAGTGGTGTCATTACCCGCCTTACCGCTCAGCAGGCTGATTACATTCAGGTGGGTATAGATGGCCCCTTTAAGCATCCAGACTACCGTTATTAATAAGTTGGTGTTTACTGACAACAAGGCAAGTATGACGCTGTACTCAGACAGCCCATTGGGTTTAATATGCTTGAAAAATAACAAGGCGAGTGGTCTATGCGCATCATCACCCTACTAGTGTTTTTCTTTTCCAGTCTAGCCTTAGCGACTGAAAGCGGTTTTGCATCCATTTCGGCACAGCAGTTGTTACAAGTAAAACAAGACGTTGTAGTTGTCGACGTAAGAAGCCCTGAAGAATATGCAGAGGGTCATGTTCCTGGCGCCATCAACCTGCCGCATGACCGAATCAGCGAATTTCTGTCGCAGTTGGAAAATGACAAAAGCAGCTCGTTAGTATTGTATTGCCGCTCAGGTCGTCGTGCCAAGCTGGCCGCCAATGAACTCCATAAGCTGGGCTTTGACAACATTTCCTTGCTGGAGGGCGATATGCTTGGCTGGCAGGAACAGGGTCTTCAGGTTGAAAAATGAGCCAATACTACGGCAAAAACGACAAATACGGTCGCTACGAGCTAAGCGCCGAAGGGCCATTGCTGATTGCCAAAGTGACCGGAGTATTGGGTACAGGTCTGAGTAAAAGCTATCTAAAGAACCTGACCGAGTTAGCTGCTCAGTTTCAAAACAAGCCATGGGTATACATAGCCGATTGCAACGGTTATCAGGCATCGATCCCCGAAGCTGCGGAAAATTTGCGACGAGCTTACACCGAATGCCTGAAACTGGGATGCGTGGGCGACGCCTACTGCATTGATTCAGCGGTTGGCATCAACCAACTGGCGCAAATCCGTAGGCAAAGCCAAATAAATACTGATATTCATGACAGAATCTTCGCCGATATGGACAAAGCCAAGGCGGCCATGTTGAAATTCCTGCAGGACGCTGTTTTCTGAGCCTAATTTTCCATGAATATCACGCTAACCACTCCAGCCATGTTGTTTCCGGCTATCTCATTGCTGTTACTCGCCTACACCAATAGGTTTGTGACCTTAGCCACCATCATCCGCAATTTTGTCGATAACAGCGACAGCACCCATAAGCAAATAGCCAACCTGCGCAAACGCATTCAACTAATCAAACGCATGCAGGAAGCCGGAGTGGCCAGCTTCTTTTTGTGTGTTTTATCAATGCTGGCTATCTACCTGAATTACCAAGTAGCAGGCAGCTGGATATTCGGTCTTAGTCTGATTCTGTTACTCTGGTCTCTGTGGCTGTCGGTAGCCGAAATTCGTATTTCTGTAGAAGCGCTGGACGTTTATCTACAAAGTCTGAACATTCAAACCAATAAGAAAAAATGAGCAATATTAAGTACTTCCCCCTACATGAAGACCATTACGAGCGTCTCTTGGCACTAGCCAACGGCGTGCATGGCGATAATTACATGGATTTACCATCACTCAAAAGCTATCACCAGGCTGGCCTGGTTAATGGCATTAATGCCAGTTGGGTAGCACTGGATGGTGAACGTCTGGTCGGCTTTCGCCTCACCTGGGCTGCCGGTAACTGGCAACCGGATAAATGGTGCAGCCCCGAGTTGTGGGGACATCCTCAGGACAAGGTTTGCTACTTCAAATGCAATACCGTTGACAGCACCTATCGTGCAGCAGGTATTGGCTCGCAAATGTTAAAGTTGTCTATTCAGGAAGCTGCGAAACAAGGTGCCAAGGCAGGCCTTGCGCATATTTGGATGCAAAGCCCCGGCAACAGCGCCTTTAAATACTTCTCAAAATGCGGTGGCAAGCTGGTCAAGGAGCATCCAGGGAAATGGCAGGAGAACTGCGACAACGAAGGCTATGTGTGCCCGATTTGCGGTACGCAATGTGACTGTGTGGCAGCGGAGATGCTGCTAACCTTCGAGGATTTAAACTAACCTCTGCAAACCGGGTAGCGCATGTTGTCGAGCTTTTATGATCCACTTTTGGATAGCAACCCCGGCACGGGGCTGCCCTACCCGGAGTCTTACTGGGCACAGGGGATTAGCCCCTGGTCTGCGCCAGCCCTAAGTGGTGAACAACAAACCGAGGTAGCCATCATTGGTGGTGGTTATACCGGTTTGTCCTGTGCCTGGCATCTGGCCAGTCAGCATGGTATTCAGCCTACAGTGCTGGAAGCCAATCAGATTGGCTGGGGCTGTAGCGGGCGTAATGGCGGTTTTGTTTTAAACGGTACAGGTCGGTTGTCATTTTCCCAGATCGAAAGCAAATGGGGTGAACAAACCGCACAGGCTGTTTATGCAGAGTATCGCCAGGCCATTGATACCGTGTCAGCGTTAATCGAGGTCGGCAGTATCCCTTGCGAACCTGTTTATGGCGGCTATCTAAAGATTGCCCATAACCGCCAATCTGTTGATCAACTTAAACAGCAAGCTACGCTGATGCGGGACAAATTTGGTGATCCGCTGCGTTTTATAAGTGCCCATGAGCTGGGGCAGAACTTTTTACACAGCCCTCAAGCCCACGGCGCTCTGCATTATCCTTATAGCTTTGGCCTGCATCCGCTCAAACTGGCACAAGGTTATGCGAATATGGCGCGTCAAGCTGGCGCTAGCATCCACCCTCAGTCGCCAGTCATACAGGTACGGCCTGAAGGCAGTAAGATTCGCCTGCTGACTCCAAGCGGTTCACTACTGGCAAATAAACTGGTTATCGCCAGTAACGGCTATACACCTAACCAGTTTCATAGTGCCGTGGATAAACGCCATTTCCCAGTGCTATCCAGCATTATCGTGACTTCACCGCTTAGCGCAGCGCAGCTAGAGGCATCTGGCCTCAAGAGCGGTCTGATGGCTATGGATACCCGCACACTGAAATACTATTACCGGCTAATGCCGGATAACCGCCTGTTATTTGGCGGACGAGGCGCTATCCGCGGTAAAGACGCCAACCACCCGGTATACAAAAAACGTTTATTGAAGGCATTGATACAAACTCTGCCAGCGTTGGATGGGATCCAGGCCGAGTATTTCTGGAGTGGCTGGGTGAGCGTATCTTTGGATGATTATCCACGCATTTGCCAGGCCGATGACGAGGGCCGGGTTTTCTATGCAATGGGCTATTGCGGCTCGGGGGTCTCGTTTGCCAGCCAAGCTGGAAAACGGCTGGCCCAGCGCGTAGCCGGAGACCTGAATTTACCGGCATTACCTTTTATGCAGTCGCCTTTGCCCACGTTCCCAATGGCACAGTTTCGACGCCTGGGGCTTTGGGCTTTTTATCACTGGGGGCGTTTAAAAGACGCGCTTTAAAGGAAAGTGCAGATAACAAGAACGAAGACCGGCCTACAAACAAAGGTTTGCAGACCGGTAGATAGATTACCCTAGTGTTATTCTAGCAAACTTGCGCTTACCCACCTGGTAAACTGTTGTACCCGGCTCTGTTACGACCAATTTGCCATCTTCCAGCTTTTCACCATCCAGTTTGACTGCGCCTTGCTTAATCATACGCAGGGCCTCAGAGGTAGAACCCACCAATTCAGCCTCTTTGAGCAAATTGGCAATAGGCAGCCCCTCTGCAGGTAAGCTGATAGTCAATTCTGGCATTTCATCCGGCAGCGCATTTTTGGAAAAACGCTGGATAAAATCCTGATGGGCGGCTTCGGCCGCATCCATGTCATGGAAACGCTCAATAATTTCCTTAGCCAGCAGGATCTTCATATCACGTGGATTAGCGCCATCGGCAACCTGTTGTTTCAACGCGGCGATATCTTCCAGTGGTTTGAAGCTAAGCAGGTCGTAATAACGCCACATCAAATCATCGGAAATAGACATGACCTTACCAAACATGTCCGTAGGGCTGTCGGTAATACCAATATAGTTACCCAGCGACTTGGACATTTTCTGCACGCCGTCCAAACCTTCCAACAGAGGCATCATCAGCACTGTCTGTGGGCGCATACCTTCGTCTTTTTGCAGCTCCCGGCCCATTAGCAGGTTGAAGCGCTGGTCGGTACCACCTAATTCCATGTCACTTTCCAGCGCCACAGAATCCCAGCCTTGTACCAGCGGGTAGAGGAATTCGTGAATAGCGATAGGCTGTCCACCAGCGTAACGCTTTTTAAAATCGTCCCGTTCCAGCATGCGCGCTACAGTCTGACGCGCCGCTAGTTTAATCATGCCATCAGCTCCCAACTGGCTCATCCATTCGGAGTTGAACCGCACTTTGGTTTTGGCTGGGTCGAGAATTTTGAAAACCTGCTCTTTATAGGTCTCGGCATTCGCCAGTACATCTTCCCGGGAAAGTGGCTTACGGGTTACGTTTTTGCCGGTGGGGTCACCAATCATGCCGGTGAAGTCACCAATCAGAAAGGTTATCTCATGACCTAACTGTTGCAAGGTACGCAGCTTATTGATCAGCACCGTATGGCCCAGATGCAGATCGGGGGCCGTGGGATCAAAGCCGGCCTTGATCTTCAGAGGCTTGCCCTCTTTTAGCTTCTCGATCAATTCCTCTTCCAGCAGGATGTCTTCGCTGCCTCGCTTAATCTCCGCAAAGGCGGTTTGCCAATCTGTCATCAACTTGCTTCTCATTCGGTCCGGGACATAAAAATAGCTGGCCATTCTAGCCTTGCCCTTGGGGTAATAAAAGGCACGGGAGTAGAAATTCTCGCCAGAAGCATATATTCTGCGCTGAAGCGCCCGTTCTGTGGAACCCTTTTTCATGCCACAGGTCTGAATGCCGTTGTTATGAATTTTGAGTAAGAGGTTGTAGTAGGTGGTAAAGCAAACCTTAAAACAACTACCCAAGCCACATAAGTGGATGATTGCAGGTTTAGGCTTGGTGGCTTTTTTGGCATTTGTATTGCCCTCTGAGCCCGCCACAGCATCCCGCCAAACGGAAGAGCTGGAACTGGGTAAACGCTATCCGTTGCAGTTAACAGTGGATGAGCTCCCGTCTCTGCATGTTAGTGAAAGCCGTTTTCAATGGAAAAAGTTCAAAGTTGAGCGTGGAGACAACCTCGCCAAGATTTTTTCCCGTGCCGGATTGAGCCCTCAAGATACCTATAAAGTGTCCAACGCAGGGAAAGACGCCAAGACGCTGTTAAAAATGATGCCGGGCGACACCTTGCGACTGGCTATTGACGAACAAGGACAGTTCCAAGCGCTAAGCTACAACATTTCAGCTACCGAAACCTTATTCATACAACCAGATGATCAAGGGCTCCTAACCAGTAGCATAGAAAACAAAGACGTGGATGTACGCCTCGGTTATGCCAGCGGCACCATCAAGAGCAGTTTCTGGAACGCCGGTATTGCTGCCGGTATGTCTGAAGCCCAAATCATGAGCCTGGCCAATATCTTCGGCTGGGATATCGACTTTGCGCTGGAATTGCGTGAAGGCGACAATTTTAATCTGGTATTTGAAGAAGAGTTTATCGACGGCGAGTTTATTGGCTACGGCAAAATTCTGGCAGCAGAATTTACCAACCAAGGCGAAGTATATCAGGCCATTCGTTACGAAGATGGCAATTACTACACCCCGGAAGGACGCAGTATGCGTAAGAGTTTCCTGCGGGCGCCGGTAAACTTTAAATACATCAGTTCCAACTTCAATCCCAAGCGTTTTCACCCTATCCAAAAACGGGTGAAACCACACAATGGCATTGACTATAGAGCCAACACTGGCACACCTGTGGTCGCCGCGGGTGACGGTAAGGTTATCGCGTCGGCTTACAACAAATACAATGGCAACTATGTGTTTGTTCAGCACGGTGAAAAATACATGACCAAGTACCTGCACTTCTCCAAACGTGCGGTGAAAAAAGGCCAGACCGTTAAACAAGGTCAGGTGATTGGTTATGTCGGCTCCACTGGTATGTCACAAGCGCCGCACTTGCACTATGAATTCCTGGTTGATGGCGTACACCGCAATCCTCGTACCGTCACACTGCCCAAAGCCGAGCCGATTGCCAAACAGGACAAGACCAAATTCCTGGCCCTGGCCGAACAGTATATGGCTCATTTGGAAAACAACCGCCGCATTATGCTGGCCATGCGTTGAGGCACACCGGCACCTATCATGCGCCCCCTAGACAATACGGATTTGCAGATTTTAGCGCTGCTATACAAGGACGCGCGACTGACAAACAAGGAACTGGCCAGTCGCGTTGGGTTAGCTCCATCCTCTTGCCTGGAGCGTGTTAAACGCTTGCAGGCTGAACAGGTTATTCAGGGCTCAAGCTTGACGCTAAATATGAGCGCACTAGGCGGTCATATACAAGCGATGATTGCGGTAAGACTATCAAACCACAACCGTGAAACCGTAGATGCCTTTATGGCTGACTTGTTGCCTATGCCGGAAGTCATGCGCCTTTATCATATGGGTGGTGAAAATGATTTTCTGGTACATGTCACGGTATCGGATACCCATCATCTACGTGACTTTGTGTTTAATGCGGTTACCGCCAGGGCCGAGGTCAATCACGTGGAAACCGCACTGGTCTACGATTACTGCCAGAGCCAGAGCCTGCCAGAGTTTTAACTAAAACAGCTGACGCCAGCCATCCAGTAACTTTTACAATGTCAGTAGAGACAATTTTTCCAGGCAACCTATCCAACCGGCCTGATGGTCGTCAGCCATCGCTTGATCGGTAAAGCCACTGTGAGTAAGAGTTAGCTCAGAGGTGTGCTGGTTGATACCGGCAAAATCCAGACTCACTTCAGTAACCAGCTCACTACCCTGCCACTGCCAACTGAATACCAGTTTCTCGTTGTCCTTAATTTGTAAGTACTCGCCCATCACGATGTGATGATTAAAATCCGTATCCTGCATCACCAGACGAAACTTTCCTCCTTCCTGAAAGCTGGACATAAGCTGAGCCACTAACATGTCGCCCGGCGCCCACCATTGCTGCATTAATTCTGGCTTGTGCCAGGCATCAAACAAACGAGACAGAGGCGCATCAAACTTAACATTCAGGGTGAATTGATACATAGGTTGTCCATAAACAAACTGCAATGCCCTATCATCGGCAGACAGGGCATTATCTGCAATCTTTTTATCCGGCACTCATTCCAATAACACCGCCATACTGGGGCCAGACGTATAGTGCTGCTCGGCACTGGTAATAGCCACACGCTGATACAAGGCATCGATGTCGGCTGGCGACATGAATTTTTCACTGAAGCCTGGTCTTAACGGATCAATATGCAATTTGGCACTTTGGATAAACTGGGCAATTAACTCCTTAACGTTGTCGGTACCCATCGCCACGCGCATGGTGGTAAGAAAGATACCGGCAGCATGTTGGTCAGCTTCGGCCAGCTCAGAATGAGACGTCAGGGCCGGGCATAAAATAATGGTGTTGTTCTGTCCAATAGATACCTGATGACTAAAAGCTGGCTCCAGGGAGTCAAAAAAACGCACAAAGGTCTGTCTATCCAGACTGGCGCCTTCCATATCAACGGTAAACAGCGAACAGGGCCAGCCATGACGCATCAGCTTGCGACGCAGCTCGGCATTAGGATGCCCCTCTACCGCGTGGCTATTCACCCTAAAATCTGGGTGAGAAGCCAAAAAGCGGCAAAAGACCTGGGTGTTAATCACCTTGGATAACATGCGCTGCTCCAGGGTTTTCATGCCGTTAAGCACATCAAAGGCTTTCTCGGAGTCCAGAAACGCGCCTTTGATGTAAAACACATCCCAGAACATGGTTTGTGACCAATCCACCCCATTAACCTTATCCCCCTTGGCCTGGAACATGCGGTGATTCTCGCCTATCACTACCCCGGCTGTGGTGGCACCGCTTCCACAAATATCTTTGGTGTAGCTGTGTACCAGATAATCCGGTCGCTCAGCCTTGTCAGCACATTGCAGTGGCTGACTAAGTACCGGTGTGGCCAGGGTGGCATCCAACATAACCAGATGATTTCCCTGATGAGCAAGACGGCAGATACCCGGCACATCCAACACATAGCCGTGGGGGTTACAAGGCGATTCCAAATAAACGTGTAACTTCTTGCCCTGCGCCAGACGGTCAGCGTGTTTAGCTTTAACCCCTGCTAAAAAATCGGCAAATTCATCGGCCTGATAACCGTCAAACCACTCAAGCTGAATCGCCAGGCGGTCTGCTCTGGCAAAGTAGTCATGCAGTAACTGAAACACGCCGCCATAAATATTACGCGACACCACTAACACATCACCATGTCGCAGCACGTTGGACAACATGCCGTCTATCGCCGCCATTCCGGAATTAAAATTCCAGGCCAGATACTCTGCCGCATAAGACCCAGCCTCCAAGTCAACAATGGCATTAGCCAACGAAATAGCGGTTGGATTTAACAGGCGAGAATAAATCTGGTGGGTCGCTTCTTTGCCCTGAAAAGCATCATCCACCCATTCGGTGCAGGCATAAACATAGGTTGCAGTGCGCACCACTACCGGCGTTGCTGAAAACAGCGCCGTGACATTGTCAAACAGCGGATAGTGATTGCGAGCCAGCTGTGAGCCTTGCTGGCGGTGCAAACTTTGATGTACTGCCCGAAAGGGGTTTTGCAGGGTATCTAATACCTTAGCTATTTGGAATGACAGAAATTTTTTGGCATTAAAACGGGCAATCTTATCCTCCCGACTAAGCCCTTCCAGGGTGTTCTGGGTAACCTGCCAGAGGCGGGCAACATCCCCCTGGGTCTGGTATAGATGCAACGCCGCCTGATAGAGCGCCTGACCATAGTCCGACGTAGCATCAATACCAAAGTGCTGTAATTGTTCCTGTGCCAACTCCTGCACTGTTTCTGCGTGAGAGCTATTGCGCCGCGGAGAGAGTTGCTTTGCTTGCTGAATATTATCTGACATAAATCTGCCTAATAGGTACGAATTGCAACCAGCCTAAACAGAATTATATTTTAAATAAACAAATTTTTAACAAATAAAAGATGGATGAATTCATATTAATCCAAACAATAAACAAAAAAGAAAACTATGTAAGGTGACTCAAGCTAGAAACAATAGGCGAAGCAGGCAGCCCCGTCTGGCGGGGCTATTTAAGAAGGGAAAACAGGCTACTCGCGTGGATCGGTTGCCTGAGATTCTGCTTTAGTCGCGTGTTTGGCATGAAAAGCCATTAGTGAAGGATAAGTCTGCACATCATGCAATTCACGGAACAGTACCCAGTCCAATAAGCAATACAAACAAATCGCTGGATAATCCCATTGGTCGAATTCACCGTCTGCCGCAAGTTTTTCCAATTCAGCAAACACGGTTTCAATGCGCTCTTGCTGCAGGCGGAAAATAAGTTTGGCTGAGTCGGCCACAACATCAGAACGCTTCATTAGCAGCGCCTGTACCAGGGCATCATTGACCGAATCAATCAAGGTCAGGGTATTTTCCTGTGCCCAGCTCAACCTGGTCAGTCCCAACTTCTCACTCAGGTAACGAAAAATCACCCGAGAATCAAAAATCACTTCACCATCATCGTCCAGCATGGGGATTTTCAAGGTCGGGTTTAACGATCGCAGCAATTCTCTATCTGCACCTTCGAAAATCTGCATATTGATAAACTCATGGTCGTGATCGACCAACAGCAGGCGTAAACGGCGCACAAAAGGTGAAGTGGTTGAGCCGTATAGCTTAAGCATGGCAATGCTCCATTTGATGTTTAAGGGGATTTTGTTAGACGAGCCTGTTGATAGCTGGCCTGGTCAGGAAAGTAACCAGCTGCTGCGCCAGATGCAACCAAATGCCGGAAACTCTGCTCAAAAATTTTCCTTAGTAAATGACCACGACTGGTATTTTGAAATACCACGAACAAAGGTAGGGCTTCTTTGATCTCACGCTGCACGTAGATAGCCTTTTCCTCATCACTCAAGTTGTAGCTAAAATCCACCAGCAGATCCACACGCTGGCTTTGCAGTAGCTTGACGCAGTCCAGCAGGTTGCTGGCCTCATAAATCTCAAGATTGGCGGGTAGCCAACTGGCGAACTCATAGCCCAGCACATGGCAGGCCTTACCTGGTTTCCCCCCGTCTAGCATGGCCGTCAGGCGGGAAGCATCCGCCGCCACAGCCACCACGGGATACTCATAGTCAATATGCACATTGGAACGAAGGGCACCCGCTGGAACTTCATAAGCGTAGGCCCCTACCAGCATGTCAAAGCGGCCTTCCACAAACTCTTGTTTAGCGCGTTTCCAGTTTGATTGCCGCGTTTCCAGCTCCACGGCCTGATCAGCAAAAACCTCGGCTAACATGCGCCAATATGTCGACTGTGGGGTGTCCGTGTAGCCCTGCCAATTGCCCGATATCGCAGACACTTTGCTGCTTGGCCCTAGGGAGGGGGCGATATGTATTGGTGGGATCCCATACTTCTGACGTAGCCGCCACACTTCACCGGTCAACTCCATCTCTTCCAGTTTGCTCGCCAGCTTTCTGGCCAGCGAAGCATGCTTTGCGTGTAAGTAATGAAATATGGAGGCATTATCCAGTGGGTATTGGATCCAATGTGCTGAGCTTTGATAAAAGCTCGCTGGCACAATCAATTCGGTCATGATTGCCGCATCCACCCGCTTTAACCTCAGCATGTCCAATACCGCGTTGGTATCACCTAGTTTCAGGATTTGCGGATGCACCGGCTGACGATTGAAATAGTCTTCCTGAAACTGAAATCCCCTTAATGTCACCAGACTATTAAGGTCGCCCAGTTCACATAGTCCACAGCGACGCCGGTCAGCCAGCAACACTAAATTGAAATCGTAGAGAGGGAAAGGCACTTGAATCAGATTTGGGTACACGCTTCCTATGCTCTGCCCCCTGTCTCGCAAGCCATCCAAGCGCCCTTCGTCAGCCTCAATAAAGCTGCGCCCAAGGGGCATGGACTCAAGCTCGAGACGATAACCAAGAGAAGCATAAGCATTCCCCAGCAGTTCCCCAACAAACTGGCTGTAAGGACTATCCGGCTGAATGGGGCTGTCCATTTTAAGCGGTTTTAGCTCCTCGTCTGCCAACAGCGGTCCGCTAATAGCGATAAGGAGTAACCCGGCCCAACACATCAAACGGGCTCGGTAATATCTATTCAAATGGAACAAACTCACAAGCTAAGTAAGAATTAATACCATACTAGAGCGTGTTAAATATTTGTATATGAATTTTGTTTTTGGCAGGAAAGTTTGGCCTAAGCCAGAGAATTGCTGGCCCGCAACCTATTACGGGCCAAATTGGTCAGATGCTGAAGCTGGAGCCACATCCACAGGTGGTGGTGGCATTCGGGTTATTAACCAGGAAACGGCTGCCATCAAGCCCTTCGCTGTAGTCAACCGTGCCGCCTACCAGATACTGCAAACTCATAGGGTCAACCACTAATGTCACACTGTCTTTATCAATGGTGGTATCACCATCGTTAACCTTTTCATCAAAGGTAAAGCCATATTGAAAGCCCGAGCAACCACCGCCAGTGACAAACACCCGTAACTTGAGGTTCGGGTTTTCTTCTTCTTCAATCAACGCTTTGACCTTGCGGGCCGCCGCATCGGAGAATTCAACAGGATAGGCTGATTCGACAGACATCTTTAACCTCAATCAGGACCGAAAAAACCGGGTGCACCGGTTGTATGCAAACGCCGCTATTATCTTATACCTGACTATTTCAATCAACTATTCAGTTCGGCCGTTTCCGACACCGACAACAACCACTCAAAGCTGCGTTTTTGCTCACCCTTTTTAGGCTTCGTCAGGCTGCAATCCACTTCGAGACGCTGAGGAATAAAGCCTTCTGGCAGTTGGAACAACCCTTCCAGCACCTCAAAATAGCGGAATCGAAAGCCTAGGGGCTTGCTGTCATCGCCCATTAAGTCAGTAAGTACCAACTGCGACGGCGTGCCATCCTTACTACCATGAATCACTACCTGTGCTTGGCCTTGCACCAGATCTTTACGCTTATCTTTTTGCATCATCACCAAAGCAAAACGAAAATAGCCCGGGCTGTTGGTCGCTTCAATATCCAAGGAATCGACCACCACCCCCTGCTCTTGCATCTCTGGGGCCATGACTTTCTGGTAGAAGGACAATTCCCGACGAATCTCCGCCTGCTTTTGCATACTCTGGGTAAGACTACCCTGCATTTGCTGGCTGGCTAAACGCTCAACCTCCAGTTCCACGCCCAGGATATTCAGGCTTTTGGTCAACTTGTTATTTTCCGCCGTGACGTTCGCCAAACTTTGCTCGAGGGCCTCAATCTGACGCGCTTGGTATTCATACTGATGGTTACCCCAACGAATTCCCAGGTAACCAACCAATACCAGCAGGGCGATCATCAGCCAATAAAAGCGCATGGCGCCCAACTTCGTTTTCAATGCTTTAGGAGACAGCAACATCCATTTCCTCTTTGACCAAAGTGTCTGTCATATCAGGGTTTTCTTCTGCTGAGTTGTGATAGACTTGCGATAAATCGCCTTGCCAACCACACCATGAATTTACAGGGACTGCGCCAGGAACTCGCTCATCCACGCACCTCAGTGCAACTTTGCCTGCTCGGCATAGTCGGCGGTGTTTGTGCCGCTGTGGTGATAATTCTGTTTCGCCTGACCATCGAGTTATTGCAGGGATTGTACCTGCAACAGGGCGACAATTTTACCACTATGGATGCAGTTGACCGATTTATTCTACCCATCATCGGCGCCGCCCTGATCCTGCTGTTTGCCTTTGTCACCGGCTTTAAGCATTACCGTATGGGCATTCCCTACGTGATCCACCGGGTTAAACATCGTTATGGTCACATTCCACTGCGTACCAGCATAAACCAGTTTTTTGGTGGCGTCGTCGCCCTGGCCAGCGGATTTTCAGTTGGCCGTGAAGGCCCTAGCGTGCATTTAGGGGCGGCGGGCAGTAGCTTCTTAGGTCAGTGGTTAAAACTCCCCTATAACAGTATTCGAATTCTGGCTGGGTGCGGCATTGCCGCGGGCATTTCCGCTTCCTTTAACACCCCCTTTGCGGCGGTCATTTTTGTCATGGAAGTGGTGCTGCGTGAATACAAAATTCATATTTTTATTCCTGTCATGCTGGCTGCCGCCTGTGGCTCGGTGCTAACGCGCCTGGTATTTGGCGAAGGCAGCGAACTGGCACTGCTTAACTTCGGCCAGTTTAATAACTGGTTCTATTTGTACCTGATCCCTGTGGGTGTGCTGCTGGGTGCTATGGCCACCTTATTTAATAATCAGTTAATGAATATGATTCGCTGGTTTCGCCCCTTGAATATGGCCAGCCGTTTGCTACTCGCTGGCCTGTTAACCGGCATGGTTGGCTATCTTCTGCCGCAGGCGATGGGCTCGGGCATGAGCTCCATCCAGTTTGTAGTAAGTTCACCGGATAATCTCGTATTGTTATTTGCCATTCTGGCCGCCAAGTTCCTTCTGACCTTGATAGCCTTGGGCCTGGGTGTACCCGGCGGGGTAATAGGTCCGGTTATCGGTATGGGAGTATTAACCGGCGCTATTATGCTGCTGCCCTTGGGGCTGTTTATGGATGATACCTCCGCCTATACCGGCACCTTTGCCTTGTTAGGTATGGCGGGTTTACTCAGCGCCGTGTTACATGCACCTTTGGCGGCCTTATCAGCGGCCATGGAACTGTCGTTGTCTCCACAAATTATCTTGCCAGCCATGCTGGTGATTGTGCCAGCCTATGTCACGTCGACTCAGTTATTTAAAAACCGCTCCATTTTTATTCGCCAACTGGATTACCAGAAACTTAGCTACACCACGTCGTCGATTCGTGAGCACCTGCAAAAAACCGGGGTTATGGCCGAAGCCAACAAAGACTTCAAGCTGTTTCAGGATAGCCCAGAGCAACTTATGCTCAACCACTTGCAGCAACAGCCCACGGATTTAATAGTGCTGGCGCAAGATTTTGAAATTGGCATGCAATATTCTCTTGTACAGTTTGATGTAAGCCTGAGTCCGGACCAAAGTCACCCGCTTAAATATGTGGTGATGGAAGGTGTACCTGCCCAGGCAACCCTCGCCGAAGTATACGAAATTCTGCAAGCCGGTCGTGACGGCGCCGTTTATATTTATGAAGACACCCCCAGCGACATTGTCGGAGTAATCACCTGGAACGGCTTGCGTGCCCAATTAATGAAGGAGCAGTACTGATGATTTTGTGGTTCAAGGCCTTACATGTTTTCTTTATGGTGGCTTGGATGGCCGGGATTTTTTATCTGCCCCGCCTGTTCGTTTACCATGCTCAAACTGACAACCAGGCCGTCAAAGACCAGTTTAAAGTCATGGAACGCCGCTTGTGGTGGTTTGTAACCCCCTTTGCTGTTCTGACCCTGGTATTCGGCTTGGCGCTGATCTTTACCTACGGCCGCGATTGGTTTCGCGCTTCCATGTGGCTGCATTACAAACTCGTTGGCGTGATTGCCATCTACGCCTATCACTTCTACCTCTATCGGCTGCTTAAACAATTTGCCAAAGATGAAAATCGTCATTCACCGCGCTTCTACCGTTTTTTGAACGAAGCGCCAGTATTAATACTGCTGGCAATAGTTTGTCTGGCGGTGGTTAAACCCTTACTCTAAAGAGATAGTTGGCAGAGGCTGAATAGGTTTGCCAAGACTAGCAAAACTGTTTTGATTGAGTAAAAAAGAGGTGCATTTTGGCTGGCATGGGAACGCTGTTCTTTTTTTGCGGAAAGATGGGGGCCGGTAAGTCTACCTGGTCGCAAAAAGTGGCATCTGAAAACAACGCGGTGCGCATTTCAGAAGATGACTGGCTTTCTGCGCACTATCCCAATCAAATCGAAACATTCGAAGACTACCTGAGACTCGCAAGCACCATCAGACCCTTTGTTAAAAGGCATGTGCAGCAGATCCTGGCGACCGGTACCAATGTGGTTATGGATTTTCCAGCTAACACCGTACGGCAACGAGCTTGGTTTGTGGCCTTGTGCAGTGAACTGGGTGCGAAGCATCAGATGATTTTTCTGGATCTGACTGACGAGCAGTGCCTGGCACAAATTGCAAAACGCCGTATTGAACAGCCGGAACGCGCCCACTTTGACACCGAGGCGGTATTCAGACATGTCACTGAATTCTTTGAGTTTCCTGGTGATGACGAAGAGTTAGATATTGTCAGTTACCACCACACTAGCCGCTAGCGCCATTCCTAAGCTATTGTTCGATCAGAGGTCGGTTAACCTTAATCAAAGAAAGCTGAGATAAGAAAACCAGGCAATAAGCCACATATACTCGATTGACAGCGCACTACAGCTGAGGGGGAGCTTCACCCAACACCTGCGTAGTGCCTCCCACTAAAGTGAATAACTCCTCAATAAACATATTCCTCTGTTCATACTAATTTGCGTCTTCGTCCAGATAAAAGTGCTCGCAAACATGCAGTTCGGCTTCAAGAGCAACAGAAGAAATCATGTCATGGCCCGCCATAGATACCCGAGCATGACTCAGTTGCGCATGATGTTTTCCTTGCGAAACATTAAGATAATCAGGTCCGCTAAAGCCAGATTTGGCACATATATAGTTGGCTAACGAAACTGCTGCAATCGCCGAATTGCCATTATAAATGTCCTCATCAATACCTATGTGAGGGGCAAAAAAGCGCCCCACCATGCTCTCCCGTCTCGACACACAATAGGTGAATGCAAAACATCCTGTATGCTGCTCAGATAAAAACGCCGACAACCTCACATTGCCTGGGTGCAAACGAAACAAAGTAGCCTCATCAGGCAGCAGAATGGCACATCTTGAACGCCCGTTATCATTGGTCAGATGGAAAAATGGATATTGGTTTCCTTGGATGTTCAGTGCGGCCAAAAGTGACACAGGAGCAGATGACGCTTTTTTAATATGCCAGGCGCGATCAAACAGTGAAAAATGCGTTTGGCTTCGCTGTTTTTTTTCCACAATCAAAGGCTCACCATGAAGCAGAAAGCAGATAGTTTTCCCTGCCGAAGGGTATGCCATGTCCACTGCACAAGCGGCTGCCAAAGAAGCATGACCACAGGACCGCACCGGAACAACAGGCGTAAAAAACTCTAGAACAAAACCTGATTGCATGCGGGTTACAAAAGCCGTTTCTGCGGTACCTAGCTTTTTTGCCAGGCGCTGTTTAACGACTGCACTAAGCGCGCGGTCAGACAGTATCACTGAGGCCGGATTTCCACTTTCACTTGAGCAAGAGAAAACATTGATTCTAAAACATAGCAAGGCAGAGCTTTTCATTTTGCTGATGCTCCTTTTGCTGTTTTGCTTTGAGCTTGTTTGTCACCGGCCAACAAAATAGCACTAGCGAAAATAATGCACCCACCCAAAACCATAGGTAAATCGAGATTATCATTGAAAAATGAGACACCTAGCGCAGTGGCAAATACTAACCTCAGGAAATCGATAGGAAGCACTCGACTTGCTTCAGCCAGAGACATAGCGCGCACCAGGCAAAACTGTGAAAGTATCACTCCGCCACCAATCAAGAGCAGTATGGGTAAATGTTCAGTTTTAGGTGTCGTCCAATTGAAATAGGCCACAATACAACTCAATGGCAACAAGAATATAAAAGGGTACGCCACTGTTTTACTGTGCTGCTCCACTGATGACAGGCGCTTAACCATCAAAAAGGCTACAGCAGTCATACACGCCCCGAGATAGGCGGCAACCAAACCGTAAGAAGTCACATCAAAACTGGGACGCAAGGTAACAAGCACACCGGCGAACCCCAATCCCAACGCCGTCAGACGAACCTTGGTCAAGCGTTCCTTGAAAAACCAAAGTGCGCCCAGGCTAGCAAACACAGGCGCACTGAAAGACACAGAAACGGCCGACGATAAGGGCAACAACGCGACAGACAAAAAGATGGAAAATCCTCCAATGAAGGCTGCTGCCGCCCGAACTAAATGACTAACTAAATAGTCGGTTTTAAACAGACCTAAGCCATGCATCCGCAACAGAGGAAGTATCGCAAACGCGCCAATCAAATTCCGGAACAAAAAAATGGTTTCGGTTGATAATTCGCCAGATAAGTGACGAACCAATGCCCAGATAGCAGACTGGATAATGGCGTAAAGCCCCATAAAAGAAGCGCCGTTTAATGAGATAGCAGGTTTCATATGTGCACCCGTTAAGTAAGCAGATGGCACATTTTAAATTCTTTCCTACACGGATATAATCAGTCAAATAGAAAGACATAATTTCCACAGAGGAAAATATGAGAGCAACCCCCGATAAACTCTTTTTAATGAAAGTCTTCACCGTTGCAGTTAGGCAAGGCTCTTTTACCAAAGCCGCTTTCGAAATGGCCAGTACGGTGTCGTCGATAAGCAAAGCTATTAGCAAATTAGAAAGGGCTGTTGGACACCAGTTGATTAAACGCACAACCAGAACGCTGGAACTAACCGACATAGGCGCACGTTACTTCGACTTTGCCGCCCGCCTGCTCGAGGATGTCAGTGAATTTGAAGAGTCCATGCAACGAGTTGGGGACGAACCGTTCGGCACCATTAAGATTTTAGCTCCTGGAGCCATTGGACAGCTCATCATCGCCCCAAAACTACCTGAACTAATGAAGACTTATCCCCAATTAAATATACAACTGACCTTGTCCGAACAACGCTATGACACCTTTGACGAACAGTTCGATATACAGATCACCTCGGTCAGGCCTCCGGCAAACGCCCGGGCTTATTGCCGGCAATTGGCGGCGCGTCGCAGGGTTATTGTGGGCGCGCCTGAATTCTTTGAAAAATATGCCAAACCCGATCAACCTCTGGCGTTAGAAACGCTGCCACTGCTGAGATACCAAGGTCAGCAAGTATCAGACACATGGGAATTTCAACAAGGCGAACAGCGGACAGTCATTCACCCCGGACGTTATTTTGTATCAAATAGCTATCCCGTTGTTTTGCAAGCAGCATTATCTGGGGTCGGGCTGGCCAATTTATATGAATATCTTGTTCGGGAATACGTGAAAAATGGTGATTTGCTGACGTGTCTGGATGACTGGACACAAGAGACCCGCTTTGTTTATGCGATTTACACGCACAAGAGGGAAGCTTCGCACAAGATTAGGCTGATTCTGGACTTTCTGGACAAGGTCTTTTAGCGCAAAACATCTCTAACCAGATAGAGAATTAAATGCCAGGCAACCCAGTACCGGGATAGTCTTCACCGCTCGGTCTTGCTAAAATCCACCCACTCCCAACTAAGCCGATATCCCCATGAACCAGTTCAAAGGTCAGCACATTCTTTCTGTCAATCAATTCAATCGCGACAACATTCAGCAAGTGTTTCAGGTAGCAGACAGAATGCGCCCTTACGCGCATCGACAGAAGCGCACCAAGGTGTTGGATGGCGCTATTTTAGGTAACTTGTTTTTTGAAGCCAGCACCCGTACCAGGGTCAGTTTTGGAACGGCGTTTAACCTGCTGGGGGGAGAAGTCAGAGAAACCGCGGGTATGGCCACTTCAGCACTGTCTAAAGGCGAGTCGTTGTTTGATACGGCCAGGGTACTGTCAAGCTATTCAGACATTGTCGCTATGCGTCACCCGGATGCAGGCTCGGTGGCCGAATTTGCCGAAGGCAGCCGGGTGCCGGTAATTAACGGCGGGGACGGGCCCAACGAGCACCCCACTCAGGCCTTGTTGGATCTCTATACCATCAGCAAGGAGCTGCAATTCCACGGCGACAGCATCGAAGGTATGCATATCGCCATGATAGGCGACCTGAAACATGGCCGCACTGTGCATTCATTATCCAAACTGCTGTGTCTGTACAAGAACATTCGCTTTACCCTGATTTCCCCGCAGGAACTGGCTATGCCGCAATACATCATGGATGAAATTGAGAATGCCGGTCACAGTCTTAAGGTTACCGATCAGTTGGAAGGCAGTGTAGATGCTGATATCTGCTACCAGACTCGCGTTCAGGAAGAGCGCTTTACCAGTAAAGATGAAGCCAACAAATACCGCGGAAAGTTCCGTCTTAATCAGGATATTTATACCCGTCATTTCCAGTCCAAAACCGTGATTATGCACCCGCTGCCACGCGACTCCCGCGCCGATGCCAATGAACTGGATAATGATTTAAACCTTAACCCCAATCTGGCTATCTTCCGCCAGGTAGATAATGGGGTATTGATCCGTATGGCACTGTTCGCCTTAACACTTGGTGTAGAAGATATTGTTGAGAAGTACGATTGCGACGTGCAGTGGTACAGCAACAAACAAAACATTTAGCGCCTTTTTCTTTTAACTTATTCAGGCTGATAACATGCAAAAATCCATTCAGTTGTTCGAACGCGCCCAACAGCACATTCCCGGTGGCGTTAATTCTCCGGTTCGCGCCTTTAAAGCCGTTGGTGGCACGCCATTGTTTATTGAGCGGGCCGATGGGCCTTACCTGTTCGACGCCGATGGAAAACGCTATATCGATTACGTGCAGTCGTGGGGCCCTATGGTACTGGGGCACAATCATCCAGCTATTCGCCAGGCGGTACTGGACGCGGTGGAAAAAGGCTTAAGCTTCGGCGCCCCCACCGAAATCGAAGTGCAGATGGCCGAACTGGTGAGCCAACTTGTCCCTTCCATGGAAATGGTGCGCATGGTCAACTCAGGCACCGAAGCCACCATGAGCGCCATTCGTTTGGCACGTGGCTATACAGGCCGCAATAAGATCCTGAAATTTGAGGGCTGCTACCATGGCCATGCCGACGCGCTACTGGTAAAAGCCGGTTCAGGCGCCCTGACCCTTGGCGTACCCAGCTCCCCAGGCATTCCTGCCGATTTTGCTCAGCACACTCTGACAGTGGAATACAATAATCTGGACAGTGTTCGCCAGGCATTTGCTGAGGTGGGCGATCAGATTGCCTGTATTATCGTTGAACCTGTTGCCGGCAATATGAACTGTATTCCACCGGTTGAAGGCTTCCTGCAAGGCTTGCGTGCCATTTGTGATGAATATGGCTCGGTATTGATAATCGACGAGGTCATGACAGGGTTTCGTGTCGCACTGGGCGGCGCGCAAGCGCACTATGGTGTGACTCCGGATCTGACTTGCTTGGGTAAAGTACTGGGCGGCGGTATGCCGGTGGGTGCCTTCGGTGGTAAAGCCGAGATTATGCGCCATATCGCGCCCACCGGGCCCGTCTATCAGGCTGGTACCTTATCCGGTAACCCTGTTGCTATGGCCGCCGGTATTGCGTCTCTCACCGCTATTCAGCAACCCGGCCTGTATGAGCAGTTAAGCCAAACCACCAAGCAATTGGCTGAAGGCTTTAAAGCCTTGGCGGATAAACACGGCATCCCGATGAGCATCAACTATGCAGGTAGCATGTTTGGCTTGTTCTTTACCGATGTTGAGCGAGTGACGAATTATCAGCAAGCCATCAACTGCAACCAAGAGCAATTTAATCGCTTCTATCATGCCATGCTGGCTGAAGGCGTGTATCTGGCCCCAGCTTCCTATGAAGCGGGCTTTGTATCCGCCTGCCACGATCAGGCCATTATCGAGCAAACCCTGGCAGCCGCAGATCGCGTGCTAGCGGCCCTATAAAGTCTTAAGATGGGCGGCTGATAACACAATTTCGGCCGCTATTCTTTGCCTGATAAAGTCCATCGTCGGCCCGTTTCATCAAGCTTTCTATTTTATCTTCACTCTGTAGCGTACTGACGCCAGCACTGATGGAGATGGAATAAGACTCACCGAGTTCCTGTTTAAAATCATAACCAGCAACAGTCTTGCGAAGCCGCTCTGCAAGCTGAACCGCATCAACCAAGTTGGTATTGGGCAACAGTACCGCAAATTCTTCCCCGCCATGTCGGCAAAGCAGATCCTGCTGGCGGAGCTGCTTTTGGCACAAGTTCGTGATAGTGAGCAACACCTTGTCACCGGCAATATGGCCAAACTTGTCATTGACGCCTTTAAAACGGTCCAAATCGAAGATAATCAGAGATAAGGGATGGTGATAACGTTGATATTCCGCGAAGCGTTCTTCCAAGGCTTCCATCATCTTGCGCCTATTGAAAGCGCCGGTAAGTTCATCCTGCTCGGATAAAATCTTAAGTTGCATCTGCATGTTGTAACGTTCAGTGATGTTTCTGGCCACCCACACCACGGCACGCTCACCTTTCACGGGCTTTCGCAGCGGCTGAATACGCCCTTCGAACCAGATTTCCTCATCGGGTCCTTCGGCTAATTCCAACCCCTTAACATCTCTGGCCCCCAAGGCATATTCAACAGTTCGAAGGCGTCCTTCGCTGATGGTTTGCTGGATTTCCTGTAAAAACCAATCAGCCCGCTCTTTGGGCAAAACATCATGCAGGCTGAAATTCACTAAATGTGAACCATCATGGTAATACCTGGCATCATGACCACCTATCAAAGCGACATACTTGCCTGACTCTGAGAGAACAAAGACAGGATCCGGCAAAGCCGCCAACATCTCCATCAGCAGTTCAAGATTTTGCTTCAATCAGGTTGAACCTCAACAACGTAACAACAAACGCCTTATTCAAAACCGAAAGACAGGGCAAGTTTTTGGTCTGCCTGGACGGGAATCAATACGGCCCAACAAATGTAACACTCCGGTTAATTTTATATTAGCATGAGTCAAAATGTTTGATAGACCAAGCAGGTGGTAGCAAGGATGATAAACCGAAGCACGATGAGCAGCAGGGCATGAACAATCTGTTACACAGGTTGGTAATAATGTTCTGCCTGCTGTTTGAT
The DNA here is from genome assembly GCF_018531185.1 of Bowmanella yangjiangensis. Taxonomy (NCBI): domain Bacteria; kingdom Pseudomonadati; phylum Pseudomonadota; class Gammaproteobacteria; order Alteromonadales; family Alteromonadaceae; genus Bowmanella; species Bowmanella yangjiangensis. The sequence goes on along the minus strand of NZ_JAHDJU010000001.1, from coordinate 64,671 downwards.
TCAGGCTATGTCCTGGCACAAAGCAGTCATGTCCGAGTGCTTCTCGACGAGGCGCGGCAACATCGTGAAATGGGGCAAATTGAGCAAGCCACAAAGGTTGTTGAACTAGCCCTCTCTTTGGCAAAAGACAGTGGTAATGACAGCGATATCGGTCGTGCCATGATTGAACAAGGAGAGCTAGCGGGAGAGCAGGGTGACCTCAATCACGCCATGGAAATATTCGACCATGCTCAAGCTTTGCTGGAAAACACTCAGGACATCCAAGCCAAGGCTAAGGTGTTAGGAGCCAAAGCAGGCAATTTACGTATGCAAGGGCAGCATCCTCAAGCCCTGATTCTAAGTCAGCGAGCGTTGGCGCTTTATCAAAGCATAGGCGATGAACTTGGTATCGCTGACGAATTCACTGCCATCGGCGTTTCATTGGAATGGCAGGGTGTATGGCAGGACGCCCTGCATGCTTACGGCCAAGCATTAGAAATAGCCAAAAAACACAATGACACCGTGAGATTAGCCACATCATTTTACAATATTGGTGAAATTCATCGTGATATGGGAGACCAGGAAACTGCCCTAACTTATTTCCAGGATGCATTACGCTTGGATATTGATTCTGGTCAGCCAAAGAACATTGCCTACAGCCACACCAAAGTCGCCAACGTACTGAAAGACTTAGGCAGAATTGATGAGGCCCGTCAGCAAGTCATACTGGCACAGGCGCTATTTCAACAAATAAATGCCGAGCGTGATGCCCTTTGGGCCAAATTGGTACTAGCGCGCATCGAGTTTGCTGCTGGCAACATTCCGTTGGCAGAGCAGCTGCTGCTGGAAGGTTTACGGGGCGTTCAGGAAAAGGAGGTATTAGATCTGAATGTTAATGCCCTCTTGCAGCTGTCCGAACTTTATTTGAAGCAAAACAACCTTGAATTAGCAAAGCAGCATATTGAGCAAGGTTATTTATTGGCATCTCAGCAGCAGAGCAAAGAGAAGTTGGCAGATTTTGAAGCACTCAGAGTCAAACTCTTTGCTCAGCAGAATGACTTTCATCAGGCTTTTCTAGCGCAGCAGAAAGTCCAACAATTAAAAGACGAACTGTTGGATACCCACCGAGCTGAATCCTTGGCACGGATGCAAAGCCAGGCCGAATTCACCCGCCGCGCGCAAGAAATAGCGCTGCTAAAGAAAGACCAGGAGCTACAGCTCACAGCCGCCGAGCGTGAACGTTTTCTCTGGTCATTATGGATTGTGGCATTAACCAGCGGCTTTTTAGTGCTGTTCCTGGCGTATGGCAAATACAGTCAGCGTCGCTTAACTCGTCAACTCAGCGAACAGGTGGCCCAGCGTACCGCCCAGTTAAATAGCAAAAATCAGGAACTCCAGGAAGCCTATCGTCAGGTCGAGCAGGCCAGCACCACAGACCCGCTTACCGGTCTGCGTAACCGACGCTTTCTGGAACAGAATCTACAACCTGACTTGCAGCGCAGCTTGCGCCTGCATCAAGATCATCCACAGAATGACGGCAATGACGATAGTGACTTGCTGTTCTTCCTGGTAGATCTGGATGACTTTAAACAAGTTAACGATGTACACGGGCATAGTGCTGGGGATTTGGTGCTACAACAATTTGCCGCGTTACTCCAACAGGTATTTCGCAGCTCTGACTATCTGGTGCGCTGGGGTGGTGAGGAATTCTTAGTTGTCTCGCGTTTTACCAACCGCAGGCGAGCAGCCGAGCTGGCACAGCGATTACTCGATACTGTGCTGGAGTACCCCTTTACCTTAAGTGATGGCACCCTGTTACCAAAAAGCTGTTCCATTGGTTACAGCTGCTTTCCTCTTATGCCGGAACACCCACAACAGGTAAGCTGGCATCAGGTTCTGGAAGCCGCTGATGCCAGTCTTTATGCGGCTAAGTCATCGGGCAAGCATTGCTGGATTGGTATTGAAGGAGTCCAACCTGGCTATTTACCTTCGCCCTCTGATCAATGGGCAGCACTAGCCCGCCAAGACAAACTGATGACCAACGCTTCTACAGACCAGGTACTGTGGCCATCGCACCCGGATTAATCACCAAATAAGCGCTCCCAGAAGCTCTGTTTTTTGGGGGCTTGCTTGGGTTCCCTTTTGCCTTCGCAGTGCTGCGCAGCCGCCAGTGCATCGAGTACCGCAGGCACACTAATACTCTGTGGACAACCAGGCTGCAGATGCTGGCCGGTCACACTATCAAAATGTGCGATACCCAATCCTTGTGGGAAAGGTCTCACCAAGGATTTAGGATGCTGGCGCTTCAAATAATCAATATACAGAGGCAGTGCACCTGTGGCGCCAGCCAGGCCTGTGGCTTCGTTGTTGTCTTTACCCAGCCAGATAGTCACCAGATTATTGCGGTCAAACCCGGCATACCAAGCATCACGATAGTCATCCGTGGTGCCGGTTTTACCGGCCAGATGCAAGTTCGGGAAGCTTTGCTTAAGCACTTTAGCGGTGCCATCCCGGGTCACTTTGTTCAGGGCATAGTTGAGCAAGTACACCGCCTTACGATCTGCCCGGCGTTCACCAGTCAGCTTTTGCTGCCAAATCAGACGCCCGTCCGAATCAGTAACGGTGTCGATAGTATGCAAAGGAATATACAGCCCTTCATTTGCCAGTGTCTGGTACATCTGATTGACTTCAAGAGGTGTAAAGGCCGCTGCGCCTAGGGTTAATGCCGGATAAAGACTCACGTCTTCCTCCACGCCCAAACGTTTCAGGGTATAAGCAATTTCACTTAAGCCAACCTCCATCCCCAGGCTAACCGTGGGCACATTAAGGGAATGGCTCAAGGCCGTCAGCAATGATACTTCGCCTCTGAATTGGCGGTCAGCGTTTTGCGGCGACCACAGCTGCCCCTGGCTGCTTTTCAACTTAATAGGTTCGTCTTTCAACGGGGTTGCCAGATTGTAATAAGCCGGTTGTTCCAGTGCGGTCAGGTATACCGCGGGTTTAATAATCGAACCTATCTGCCGCCGTGCATCCAAGGCCCGGTTAAAGCCCTGATAATCGGTATTGCGACTACCCACCAAGGCCCGAATTTCACCGGTAGCAATGTCACTAACCACCATAGCGGCTTCCAGTTCGCTGATCTTGCGCCGCTTTTCCAGCCCATCCAAACCCTGACTGACTGATTGCTCAGCCTTGCGCTGGGCCAGTGGATCCAAGGTAGTAAAAATTTTAATCCCAGCCTGATGCAAAGAGGGATCAGGCAAGGCAACATTGAGCTCACGGCGTACCTGATCCATAAAGGCCGGGTGTTTTCCCTTTGCCAGCTTCGAACCTTGCGCCAATCCAAGCGGGGTTTTTAACCAGGCCGCATACTGCTGAGCGGTAGCTTGCTGGTCATCAAAATACAACCGCAGTACCAGGTTGCGCCGTTCCAGTACCCGCTCTTCATGGCGACGTGGATTGAAGAATGATGGGCCTTTGATGATGCCCACCAGCATCGCCATTTCCGGGATGCTAAGCTCATCCAATGGACGGTCGAAGTAAAAATAGCTGGCCAACCCGAAACCATGCACGGCGTTGGCACCATTTTGCCCGAGGAACACTTCGTTAAGGTACGCCTCCAGAATCTCATCCTTGCTGTAACGCAGCTCAATTAACAGCGACATCAAGGCTTCATTTAGCTTTCTGCTCAGGGATTTCTCCTGACTGAGAAAGAAGTTTTTCACCAACTGCTGTGTCAGGGTGCTGCCCCCTTGTACGGCCCGCCCAGCACTAACATTCGCCACCAGGGCGCGCAGAATAGCCAAAGGAGCCACACCAAAATGCTGGTAAAAATCCCGGTCTTCCACCAGCAACAACATTTGTACCAGTTCAGGCGGCACATCAGCGAGCTCAACCAACATACGGTCTTCCTGACTGTTGTTGGCAAACCGGGTTACCAGCCAAGGTTCAAGGCGCAGGCTGTTCTGGGCGCGCCCACCGTCAAGTTGGATGCCGGCAAGCTCTCCATTGGCAAAAGTCAGTGTTACCCGGGCTTCGTCCTCAAAGCCTCCGGCAAATTCAAAGGCGCGACGATGGAAGATCAGCTGATTACCCTGTCGATTGAACTGACCGCTGCCTTTCACCGAAGGTACCCTACGGTAGGCCAACCATTCGAGCTCTTCGACGACTTCGTCCATCGCCAATTCCTGGCCAACCTGAAGCAACATCGGCCTGGCATAAATTTGGGCCGGCACCTGCCATTTACTGCCACTGAACTTGTCTTTTATTTGCGCATCCAGGTACAAGCAGTAAGCTGTCAGACACACCAACCCGACCAGAACAATCTTGAGACTGTGGCGCCATAACCACTTAAATGGATTGCGGGATGGTTGTACTGCTTTGCGTTTTGTCATTACATCGCCTTCTTGGTTCGCGTGGTCGCCTGGGCAGAGGCCGGATTGTCCGGCCAAAAATGTTTGGGGTAGCGCCCTTTCATTTCCTTCTGCACATCCTTGTAAGTTCCTGCCCAGAACCCGGCCAGGTCACGGGTCTTTTGTAATGGACGCCTAGCCGGAGACAAGAGTTCAATAATTGGGATGATACGCCCCTCTGCAATAGTCGGTGTGTCGGCCTGACCATACATTTCCTGCATGCGTACCGACAAGGTAACCTGACCATCTTCGCTGTATTCCAGTGCACAGCGACTGCCGCTTGGTACGACGAAATGGGTGGGCAAGGCTTTATCCAGCCAGCTTTGCATATTCCAGTCCAGACGATTGCGCAGCAATGCGGCGAAATCCAGTGCTTGTAGCTGTTTTAAGGTGCGTACGTCAGCCAGGTAAGGTATCAGCCAGTCGGCAAGACTGTCCAGCAGGGTGGCGTCTGTCCAGTCCGAGAGTTCAGGCTGGCCAAGGGTTTTAGCGGCCAGATGAATACGGTTTAACAGCTGCTTGGCATTGTCTGCCAATGGCAACCATGTCAGGCCTTTTTCACGGATAAGGGACACCCAGATCTGCTCGAGTTGGGCCTTATCCGGGTTAGCCATCACTTCATTACGTACCACAATACTGCCAAGTTTCAACAGCTTACGAGCACGGATCTGCCCAACGTCATCATGCCAGTCACAGCTAACACTGGATGTCAGCCAATGGCCCGCTTCCGCTTCCAGTACCGGCCAATCAAGTCTGGCCGTCAATCCCGCCCGGATATCGCCACCGGCACCAGTCTGAATCAGATCCGCCACCAGCAGGTAGTCGTGATCACAGAGTGGATCTTGCTCTTCCAGCTTGATACCAATACCTCTGGCAAGCAGATAGCGCCCTGCGCCACGAGACTTAGCTATCCGGTCTGGAAATGCGTGAATAAGCAGGCGTGCCGCATCGCGGCTATCAACCTTGTCGACAAACTCGCCCTGTAAGCGCCGCATCCAGTTTACCGCCAGTTGCATAATGGGGTCCTGACGATGGCGCAGCAGCCAGTCGATACGTTCACTAATACACAAGGTATGCGAGGTTTTCAGGGGGTCTTTACTTTCCAACAAGGCGGCCAGCATACAAGCTAATGTGAGTGCCGCCGGCCCCAATTGCTTCGCGTGCAACATCATATTGGCTAGGCGGGGGTGACACCCCAACTGGCATAGTGCTTTACCGTGACGGGTAATTCGTCCGTCGGTATCCACTGCATCAAGCTGCACCAATAAATCCCTGGCTTGAGAAAGCTGGGCTTGCGTCGGATAATCCAATAGCGGCAATGCCGTCAATTCCGTCCCCCAGGCAGCCGCCTCCAACATCAGCGGCGCCATGTCAGCAAGCAAGATTTGCGGCTGACTTTGACTGGCCATGCGCCCATGCTGATCCTGTCCCCACAACCGGTAGCAACGACCGGGGCCGACCCGCCCTGCCCGTCCTGCCCTCTGCGTGGCAGATGCCTGAGAAATTCGCTGGCTGGTCAGGTGAGTCACGCCCTGATTCAGGTCAAAGCGAGCCACCTTTTCCAGGCCACAATCAATCACCTGGCTAATATCTTCAATGGTAAGACTGGTTTCTGCTATGTTGGTAGCAAGTACCAACTTTTTCATCCCAACAGGCAATGGCTCCACAGCGGCCATTTGCGCTTGTTTACCCAGTTCCCCATACAAACAATGCAACTGCACCTTGCTATCCAACTGCTCAGACAAAAGCCCAGCCAACTTTCGGATCTCGCCCGCGCCAGGCAAAAACGCCAGCACCCCGCCATCTTGCGTCAATGCCTGTCGAATAACACTAGCCATAAAGGGCAGCCATTGCTGCTGAGATGGCGGAACGTGGTAAGAGTAGTCAATAGGGAAACTTCGCCCCTCACATTGCAGCCAAGCGGCATCCGGCAATAAACGCTCTAGGCCTAGCTCATCGAGGGTGGCCGACATGAGCAACAAGCGCAGGTCCTCACGCAAGGCGCTTTGGCTTTCCAGACACAAGGCCAGGGCAAAATCGCTATGCAGATTACGCTCATGAAACTCATCAAAGATAACTATCGCGGTATCTGCGAGCTCAGGGTCCTGCTGCAACTTGCGCGTTAGCAGGCCTTCGGTCAGAATTTCCAGACGGGTGTTCTGACTAGTTTTATTCTCCCCACGCACCCGATATCCCACGGTCTGTCCGACCGGCTCCCCTAACTGAGACGCCAGATAACCGGCAATAGCCCGCACTGCAACCCGTCGGGGTTGCAACATCAGGATTTTCTTATCTTTAAATGATGGGTTTGCCAACAGCCATAAGGGAATGGCTGTCGACTTACCGGCTCCGGGTGGAGCACTTAAGATAACGTTGCGACGACCAATCTCTTCAAGTAATTGGGATTTAATACTGACAACAGGCAGAGACATGCTCGGAATTTCACCTTAGGCTACCCACCCTGCTGGTTTGGCGGCGGCGGGATACACCGGCATGCCAAGTATCCGCTGCAGCCAGACGGCATGCGGGGGTAATTTGTTTCTGGCCATCTGCAACCGTTGCAATATGGCAGGCGGAATTGTAGCAGGAGGGCGGTTGTGACCAAACCACTCATTGCATTCCTGCTCCAGAAAGCCCATACCATAAAGAATACATTCATAGCTTTTATGGCCCCACAAACCTGCTGTATCTACGGGTGGACGTTGATCCATTGCTCCGCCCCAAGCTGCTATGCCGCTCTGTTGTCCAGGAAACCAGCCATCTTCAAAATCAGAGGCGGTTGGCGGCTTCATGCGCCAAAAATCAAGCTTGGCCGCTAATCTGGGGTTGATTCGCTCAGGACGCTGCACTTCCTGCCAAAAATCGGTATCGGTGCGCTTGGTCAAGCAATAATGCATGTTAATAAAATCAAGGATCTCATAAAATCTATTGCTGAGAATACGATTGTACCGGCAGGCCATGCTTTCCAACATGTTATCTGTATAGGGGAAATGTTCGGCCAGCATCACAACACCGAGATCACTCAAATACAAGCCGGTGGATTCTAAAGGCTCAATAAAGCCGGCTGATAGCCCTATAGCCACGCAATTTCCTTGCCAGGCCTGATGTCTGCGTCCAACCTTAAAATGCACAAAGCGGCTTGGTAATGACTCGCACCCGGGCCCTTGATAAGCCCGCAATTCTCTTTCTGCTTGTTCTGGTTCAATAAAAGCGCTGCTATGCACATAACCTACCGAGCGCTGATGCTGCATAGGGATATCCCAAATCCAGCCATTGGATTGGGCACTGGCGGTGGTATAGGGACGAACCTGGCCGGGATAAAAGTTGTCATAAGGCACATGCATAGTGACAGCACGGTCGCATAAAAGCCATTGGGAACAATCCTCAAAACCGACCTGCAAACTTTGCTCTATTAAACGTGCGCGAAATCCTGTGCAGTCCACAAATATATCGGCCTCAATTTCCTCGCCCTGATCGGTGCTTACAGACTGGATATGCTGGCTGTCCCTGAGCTTAACCTCTTGCACATTTGCCAGAGTATGCTGCACACCTCTGGCCACCGAGAAATCGCGCAGATAGTCGGCAAACTTTTGTGCATTCATATGATATGCGTAGCTAAGAGGGGCACCAAAATCCCACTGCCCCATCATCAGCGGGGAGAGCCCCATTTCACAGATAAGGGGCTGTGCCGAGCAGGTTTCCATAAAAGGGATCTGCCGGTCACTTTTAAGCCAGCGTTGACCCGACACATCCAAAGGCTGCAATTGGATCCGGCTAAAGGGATGATGATAAAAGCTGTTATCTTTCTGTACCCAGTTGACGTACTTGATCGACTGTTTGAATGTCGCATTTGTCGCCCGCATAAAATCCATCTCATCAACCCCCACCACGGCCAGTAAGTGGCGCATGGAGGGAATTGTGGCTTCGCCAACGGATATCCTGGGAATATCCGGTGATTCAATCAGGCGAATTCTGACATTTTGCTCTTCGCCCTTATTGTTTAGCGCACCATTCAAGTAAGCCGCTGCCATCCACCCTGAGGATCCACCACCAACAATCAACACACTGCGAGCCTTGCGCATAGACATCCCCTAAAAATACCCTAATAAGCGTCTCAAACCCGGCGCGGCAAACTCCACGAGTTGCTTCTGCATCGTCGGCAATTCATCAGGTAATTGGATTGGCTGACCACTAAGATTCTCCCTGGCTGTGCCACTATGCTGGCGATCCGAGCCAATCTTCACTCTTTCACGCCAGTCTGAAGGCAGGGGTCCCAAAGGGGCAAGTAAGTCTCTAAAGAAAGCTTCTGCATCCGGGGTATCCAGTTGCTTCAGCTGTCGGATAACGTCTTCGTATCTGACCAACTTAACGCCTGTGCCTAACCAGGCAGCAGCATTGTGCGTGTATATTTCTAATAAGCTCGGTGCCCGCTGGTGGATACCGAAAATCATCATATTGAGCATTTGCTCTACGTTGACTCTGCCACCTTTGAGGTGTTCCATGGAACCAACAAAGGAATCCGAGAGAAAAAATCTTGCCCTGGCCAACACCCAGTCGAAAGGATCCCGCACAATCAGAAGCTGCTGCACCCCTTTCATCGCCATCGCAGACTCATCACTGAATAATAAATGCCCCCAACTTAGCTTAGGATGTGCCCCATCAAAGGCCCGCAGGTGCTGGCGTAGAATGGGAATCTGAATGAACTCATCATGGTATTGCTGCGCCACAGGCACAAACATACGAAAAATATTTCGCATCAAATGCGTGCCGCACTTGGGAACGGAATTAATAAACACAGGGTGATTCAAAGGCGATTGAGCGAAGGCTTGGTTGAGCTCATTTAAATTATCAGCCTTGGCAATAACTCTAGGCATACTGCGCACTTATAATGATTGTAATCTGCCCAGATTACCGTGCAGTTACACAGATGCAAGTCAAGCCAGTCGTTATTGTAAAAGAAAACCGGCCTAAGCCGGTTTTCTGTATCAAGGTTAGAAGTCGTAAGACATGGTCAGGAAGAATCGTCGCCCCAGCCAGTCGTATTGACTATAGAACGCTGAATTTCCTGAATAATCCAACTCCCCAACATCTAGTGTGCTGACACGCGGCGGTTTCTTGTTGAACGCATTGGCAACACCGAAAGTAGCGCTAAGGCCGGAGTCACCGAAGGTCTTGCTGGCAGAGAAGGCATGATAGAAGGTGCCATCATCATGCAAAATCACCCTTACCGTTTCGCCACGATAGCTGGCATCAAAGCGCTCTTCTTCATCATTACCATAGCTTAGGTAATTGGAGACTTTACCAACGTAACGCACATTCCAGTTGAAGCTCCATTCATCCTGATCAAGCGCCATATTGAAGGTAGCTACGTGTTTAGGATCACCAAATTCACCGTTAGTGTCTTCAATTTTGCTATCCGCAAACAGCTGCTGCTCAGACTCCGTCTGGAAAGTATGGTCCGTACTTAACACCAACATACCGTACTGAGTTTCGGTACGATATTTCAGACTGATATCCACTCCCTTGTTGGTCTGCGTTGCTACGTTCAGGTAGCTGTCCCGAATTTCTTCAATACGGTTATCTACGTCACTACGCTGGAACTGGCGACACAAGGGTTCAGTAGCAAAGGTATCCGAGTCATAACATTGCCGCACAATAGTGCTGGCACCGAGTTTGGTCACCTCGTCTTCAATCAAAAAGTCAAAGTAATCCACCGACAGACTGATGTCTGCAAACCCAGGCTGCCATACAAAACCAATGGTCTTGGCTACGGATGTTTCAGCTTCCAACACCCCTGCTCCTCCACCAGTTAGGACATCAGCACTGATCGCACCGCCAGCGTAGTCGCCGGGGATACCATCAGCAGCACAGTTTTGAGCAATGGTTTCAGATATGGAGTTATTGGCCAGGTTGGCTTCCCAACGAATACAAGGGTCGACGTTTCGCTGATTGGCAAAACTCTTCTGATTAGCAAGATAGAGTTCAAACAGAGCTGGCGAACGGAATGATGTACCACGAGACGCTCTGACACGGAATCCATCAAACAATTCCCAGTTCAAACCAATTTTGTATGTGGTATCACTGCCATAGGAGTCGACATCTGTGTAACGGGCGGACAAGCTGAGATCAAGAAAATTAGCCATCGTCACGTCGCGCAATAACGGAATTTGCAACTCCCCAAACACAGCTGTTGAGTTATCATCTCCAGCAGTAATACCAGCGGTTGAAGCGCCCCATACATTGTCCGCCAATGTATGCTCTCCCGGTACATCTTCGATTTCATCCTTTTGGTAGCTGGCACCGAATGCAGCGCCCACAGGCCCCGCCCAGATATCCATCAAGTCACCGGAAATAAAACCTTCAATGGTGCTTTGCTTGTATATTGTCTTGCCAGTTTCCTGTCCGAACATAAAATCTCTGACTTGCTGGGATATATTTCCTCTCAGTAATTCCGGATCCAACCAGGGTATATCCACACAGGGTACCCCTCTTACCGAGGTTACATCCCCTTCACAGGAGCCGCGTAAGAAATTCTGATCAGAAATAGCATCATCAAAAATGATCTTGCTGGTGTACTTACCCTCAGAACGACTGTATTGGTAAGACATATCCCAATACCATTCACCCAGGTCCCCGGTCAGACCCAATACAAAACGTTGATAGTCAACTTCAATCTTGCTACCGGAATGGTCCGTAATTGGCGTCGGGCTTAACCACTGAGCACCAGTCCAGCCCGCACTTAGAGGGTTGCCAGCGCCCTCTGCTACACCATTTTCAAAATCAAAGTTGCTGTTATAGATGTAACCCCAATACTGACGATAACCGTTGACTTTATTGGTTCGACGACTCAACAAGGCTTCAGAATATAAGCTGATATCGTCGGTTAACTGATAATCTGCCTGAGCAAAGAAGGTGGCCAACTCAGTCTTGGGAATGTGAGATTCCAAGTCCTGAAATGGGTGGTCTGCATCGGTTACCGAGTCGGACGCTCTGTCATAGTTGACCGGATACCAACCTGCTGGTGTTCCCATGTAGTCTGGGTTATTTGGATCTGTCGCAAAACCTGGAATGTACTGGCCAAGGTTGCCACCATAATCATATTGGGCCTTAGCACCTGAAGGCACGTTACCGTCATCCTGATAATCGTAGATCCAGACATGTCCCCACAGCAAATCTTCACAATGGTAATTGCCACTTCTGGGGTCAATATTGTCCCGTCGTTCACCTGTATCAGGATCGAAAATATATAGTTCACCGCAATCAAAATAAGAGCGGTCACCTTTGGCCAACTCCTTATCAAGCTTGTAGTCGGCCGTTACGCGGAATGACCCACGGTCAAAAGACTGACCATAAGTAGCATTGATTCGGAATTGCTCTCCACCGCTAGTTTGAGGCTGTGTATAGGAGCCCTCAATATTGCCGCCATCGCCTTTCTTAGTGATGATATTGACCACCCCAGCGACCGCATCTGAACCATACAACGAGGAAGCACCGTCTTTAAGGATTTCAACCCTGTCGATAACAGACAATGGCAATACGTTGAAGTCAAATGCTGAAGTTTCACCGCGGGTACCGGCAGGACCGGCACGACGACCATTTAACAAGACTAATGTGCGGTTGGCACCTAACCCACGCAATGACAAGGTTTGTGCTCCCGTTCCACCAGCCTGGACAAAGGCGGTTGAACTGGCCGCGGTTACCTGGGGTGAACCGGCCGCAACGGTTGATGAGCGAAGCAATTCGCCGATGTCGCCAATCCCCTGCCCAGAAGCCATACTGGCGGATATCACTTCCACCGGCACCGCTCGCTCAAATCCGTCAGCACGGATCCTTGAACCAACGACTATGATTTTTTCTGCGTCTTCCTGAGCGGTCTGCTCCCCCTCAGTAGTTTGTGTTTCCTGAGCTGACGCTCCCATTGATGCTGCTGTCATAATACTAGTGATCAAGCAGGCAAGCGGTCTTTTGCGTAAAGGATACGTATACGCCATGATGTGCTCTCTTATTGTTGTTGATTTGCTTCCTAAAAAACACAGAACGAAAAACGTTCTGAACCCATACTAGCAATTTGTTTGAATTTTATGCAAAAGGTTACGAGATATTTCATCGGATTTTATTCCCCAATGCGGCGTATAATGCGCAGAAAGTGAGAAACCAGCGGCCCCCCATGCGACTCTTCTTTGCATTAGCGTTATCAGGTCAAGACAAACTGAAAATTGATGAGTGGCGCAACAAAATGCTGCCCGCCTTACCTCACCCGGTGACCACCACTAATCTGCATATCACCTTGGCCTTTCTGGGTGAGATACCAAACAGCACTTTGGAGACCTTGACCGAATTAGCAGCAAAGATTCAGGGAGTCCCCTTTTGCATGCAAATTAATCAAACGGGCTATTTCCCCAAACCCAAGGTTTATTGGATAGGGCCATCACAACACCCACCCGCCTTAACTGAATTAGTTGAGCAGCTCAGACAGCGATTACGCAGCGCGGGCCTGCCAGCTGAGCGCCGGCCACTTCAGGCACATATCAGCTTATTCAGAAAGCAATCGATTAATCCTCCCGCACCGTTATGCGCACCTGACTTAGCGTTGCAATTTAATTCTTTTAGCCTGTTTGAGTCTAAATCCGGAAGCAAAGGCGTGCAGTACGAGGAATTGCAACGTTGGCCATTAACAAACAGGGGAAGTGTTCGTGAGCGATTAAGAAAAGGTCAGTTTTGAGCAAGGGAAAAATGCAGTAACAAGGTCAGTGTCATTAAAAAAAAAGCCGGCCGCAGCCGGCTCCAGTTGAGCAGCTTTAGAACTTATAAGAAAGGTTCATAAAGAAGCGTCGGCCCAGCCAGTCATACTGACTGTAGAAGGCCGAATTACCAGACGTGTTCAGGTCGTCTAGGTTAAGTGTGGTAATTCTAGGTGGCTTTTTATCAAAAGCATTAGCTACTCCCACTGTGGCGACAAAACCACTGTCAGCAAAGGTTCGGGTCGCTGAGAACGCATGATAGAAGGTGCCACTGTCATGCAAAACCACCCGCACTTCTTGGCCTCGGTATGTCGCCGTGAAGCGTTCTTCTTCATCGTTGCCGTAGCTCAGATAATTCGACACTTCCCCTACATAACGTACGTTCCAATTGAACGCCCAGAGATCCTGGGTCAGATTGGCATTAAAATTACCCACGTGCTTAGGGTCACCGAATTCACCATTGGTGTCTTCGTACTCACTGTCAGCAAACAACTTCTCCTTAGACTCTGTCTGGAAGGTATGTTGTGTACTCAGGGTAAGCAGACCATATTCAGTGTCTTTACGATAGGTCAGATTAACGTCAAAGCCTTTGTTGGTTTGTGTCGCAATATTCAAGTAACTGTCATTCACCACATCGATACGATTGTCAGTGCTGCTGCGCGAGAACTGATTACACAAAGGTTCGTTGGTAAAATCTGTGGAGTCATAACATTCGCGCACTATAGTTGCAGCGCCGAGCTGAGTAACTTCATCTCTAATTAAGAAATCGAAGTAATCCACAGAGAAGCTGATATCGGCAAATTGAGGCTTCCACACCAGGCCAATGGTCTTGGCTACTGAAGTTTCAGCCTTAAGCAGCCCCTTTCCGCCACCTCCGGTATACACATCTGCACTGCTGGCGCCACCGGTGAAATCAGGGGCTATGCCGTCGGCCGCACAGTTCTGCGCTATACGTTCGGAGATTGAACCTTCCGAAAGGTTGGTCTGCCAATTGATACATGGGTCAATTGAACGTTGCGATTTAAAGTCTCGCTGATTGGCGAGATACATTTCAAACAACGCCGGGGAACGGAACGACGTGCCTTTCGATGCGCGTAATCTTAGTCCATCAAACAACTCCCAGTTCAACCCTATTTTGTAGGTTGTGTCACTGCCGTATGAATCAACGTCTGTGTAACGTCCTGATAATGTCAGGTCGAGCATGCTGGCCATCGGGGCATCACGTAACAGCGGGATTTGCGCTTCCATAAACAACGCTGTGGAATTGTCATCCCCCGCAGTAACACCAGCGGTGGTTGCTCCCCATACGTTATCTGCCAGAGTTGTAGCTCCAGGCGTGTCTTCCAGTTCATCCTTCTGATAGCTGGCGCCCACAGCGACACCCACAGGACCTGCTGGCATATCAAACAAGTCGCCTGAAATATAACCTTCTAGGGTACTCTGCTTATAGATAGTGGTACCTGTCTCCTGACCAAACAGGAAGGCCCGCATTTCCGGAGAGATGTTTCCGGCCAGGAACTGTGGGTCAAGCCATGGGATGTCCACACAGTCGACACCACGAACAGACGTCTTGCTACCAGCGCATGAACTATGTAGGAAGTTCTGATCTTCCACAGCGTCGCGATAAATCAATTTTGTGGTGTAATCCCCCTCTGAACGACTGTGCTGGTAGGATAAATCCCAATACCAGTTGCCGATATCTCCGGTGAGTCCGAGCACAAAGCGCTGGTAGTTGACTTCTACTTCGCCGCCACTGTGGTCAGTAATTGGCGTTGGGCTAAGCCACTGAGCACCGCTCCAGCCTTGACTTAACGGGTTGCCTCCCATTCCTTCGAAATCGAAGTCACTGTTGTAGATATAGCCCCAGAACTGGCGGTAACCATTATCTTTCGTGGTACGACGACTTAACAAGGCTTCAGAATAAAGCTGCACATCATCTGTCAGTTGATAGTCAAACTGACCAAACAACGTCACCATCTCCGTTTCCGGGATGTGAGTTTCTAGATCCTGGAAGGGGTGATCGGCATTGGCCACAGCATCTGAATTTCTATCATAGCCAACCGGAAACCAGCCAGCTGGCGTGACCATATAGTCAGAATTGCTTGGGTCTTTTGCCAGTCCTGGTATGTAGTTGCCAAGATCACCGTCGTAGTCGTACTGCATTTTAGCACCAGGCGCTACGTTGCCATTTTCATCCTGATAGTCGTAAAGCCATACATGGCCCCACAACAAATCATTGCAATGATACTCGCCTGTACGGGGATCAATAGGATCGGCTCGCTCTCCGGAGTCTTTATCAAAGATAAAACGTTCACCACAACTGAAGTAGTCTCTGTCGCCTTTCCTCAGCTCCTTATCCATTTTATAGTCGGCTGTTACTCGGAATGAGCCCCGATCAAAACTAGAGCCATAAGTACCATTTAATCTAAAGGTCTCCCCACCACTTTCCTGTGGTTGAGAGTAAGCAACATCCACATTACCACCATCCCCTTTCTTGGTAATTATGTTCACCACGCCAGCTACGGCATCTGAACCATACAAGGATGACGCACCATCCTTAAGAATCTCGACGCGATCAATCACCGACAGGGGTAAAACGTTAAAGTCAAAAGCGGATGTCTCGCCTCGCGTGCCAGCAGGACCGGCCCGCCGACCATTCAGAAGAACGAGTGTACGGTTGGCACCGAGTCCTCTCAGAGACAGGGTTTGTGCACCTTTACCGCCCGCCTGTACAAATGCTGTTGACGAAGCAGCGGTTACTTGCGAGGAGCCTGCGGCCACCGTTGAGGTACGGAGTAATTCGCCAATATCACCAATACCTTGCCCCATGGCATCACTGGCAATCATAACTTCTACCGGCAAGGCCCGATCAAAGCCATCGTTACGAATTCGTGAACCTACAACGACGATTTTTTCTGATTCTTCGTCAGCTTGTTGCCCCTCATTTTGCGCTTCTTGCGCAAAAAGTGCTGGGGAAGACACCATTGCAAAACACCCCATGGCTAACGCCAGAGGACTGCGCTTCATCTTTTCCAGATTATTTTTCATTTCCGTCCTTTTTGTATTTAATTTGGGTCATAGTGCGCCCAGCAGAATTAAACCATCGTCGCTAAAAATTAACAATTCTATTAAATTCATGCAGTTACATAAATTGTAAGGCGATGTTTTCCATAGCACAGACCTATACACCAATAAATATTCATTCTCCGTCGCGCTTTTCCCCTGGCTGGCGAGCTGGTATAAAAGTCAGCTAAATTGCTCAAATGGATGCACAATGCAGCAAACTTTTCGTCTTGTTATAGATTGCCCTGATCAGGTGGGTTTGGTTGCGGCGGTTAGTCAGTTTTTAGCCAGCCACAACGCCACCATAGTAGAAGCTAGCCACCATACTGATCTGCAAACAGGCCGCTTCTTTATGCGTCACGAAATTAGGGCCGACTCACTCCCACTCAGCCTGGAAGCATTTCGTTCAGTATTTAAGCCTTTAGCAGAGCAGTATAAGATGAATTGGCGCCTGGCCGATTCACATCAAAAACAGAATGTCGTCTTGCTGGCCAGCCATGAATCCCATTGCCTGATAGATTTACTGCATCGCTGGCATACCAATGAGCTCTATTGCGATATTCCCTGTATTATTGCCAATCACCCGCATATGCAGCAGTTTGCGGATTGGTATAACGTTCCCTTTCACTGGGTAGACTTTCAGGCACTTGGCAAGGACAAAGCCTTTGCAGAAATTCATAATCTGCTCAATCACTATCAGGCTGACCTCACTGTATTAGCCAGATTTATGCAGATTCTTCCCAATCAGCTTTGCGAAGCATTGGCAGGTAAAGCGATTAACATTCATCACAGCTTTTTACCATCCTTTGCTGGTGCAAAGCCTTATCAGCAGGCCTATGACAGAGGGGTAAAATTAATTGGTGCCACCTGTCATTACGTCACCTCTGATTTGGACGAAGGACCAATTATTGAACAGGAAGTTATGCGTATCAGTCATAGCGACTCAGCAGCCGATATGGTACGAAAAGGCAAGAACTGTGAAAAACAAGCGCTGGCTAATGGCGTTCGCTATCACCTGGAAGACAGAGTGATTATTCACCAGCATAAAACGGTAGTATTTGCCTAACAAAAGAGTCCGCCTATTGCCCTGCCTAATTGCTGGCAGGGCGGCACTTTCAAGATATCGATGGCGCGTATCGATCGACAGCCTGATTCCGGGCCGTCAAATAATCCAGCTTTAACTGTTTAATCAACCCGGTAATCATCGCCAGTTCCTGCTCTAGCAAAGGTAGCTTGTCGAGATCATAGGCTGAAGTATTTAAATCAGCGGTATCCAGCAGGTCGCCAAAGTAAGAAATCATCAGCAGCACCTGATTGCCCTTAAACTCACAGCTTAGCCCCGAGCCTTTAGCTCGCGCCCGAAACAGGTCATCTAACGCCAGTAAACGCTCCATCATCGCCGGTGAAAGCAAATAACGGGCATACTGCTGGTCTGTACTAGTGACCTCAAAGCGTTTTTCAAACTCGGGATTTTCCAGTGCCACTTTGCGCCTGGCCATAGAGGCGGCAAACATATTACCAAGCTTGCCGTAGTCCATCCCCACTACAGTATGACCATGTAGCTGAAACGGCACATTAAGCACCACAGCCCCACCGCGAAACACCGTTGTTGATGACTTGTGCCCCTTACGTTCAAGCTTAAGTTCACAGAACTCAAACTCGATATCTTCAATTTTCCCAGCAATATGATCCTCATGGGATTTGCTTGAAAAAGACGGCATAGTTTCCAGAGCCTTGACCGCATCGATATCTATACAGCCAGTCTCTCTATAGCGAAAATCACCAAACGCCTTTAGCAATACCGGCATTAACATCTGCTTGTAATGTTTGCGATACTGCATCTCAGGATAAATAATCCAAATGCCCATGCCTGCTGCGACAAAGAGCACACTGATATGCAGGTCACCACTAGCCAGATACAACAAGTCCCAAATCAAAGCGGGTAACCAGAGCATCCAGCCAAGCCACAGCACCCATTTCTTGTTACGCTTTTTGGTCGCAAGCTTCTCTAGGCGAAAAGCTTCCAGTGGCTCAAGTAAGGGTTTAACGTCGGATTCAATCAATGCCTTAAATTCATCCGACAAGGGAACATTGGTATCAACATGACGTTTAAAGGCCGAACCATCCACAAGTTGGCGGATGGCAACACCAGCCTGTTGAAAAGTATGCAGAAAATTACTCATGATTGCAGGAAGCTATCGGCATCGATAGGTTTACGCTCAGTGTCAGGCACCTCAAAAAAAGGCATAGGTTTTAAACCCAGGATGGCAGCGATAAGATTACCAGGGAAGATCTGAATAGCGTCACGGTAACGCTTACCTGCCGCATTATAACTGCGTCTGGCAGCAGAGATATGCTCTTCCACATCGGCATATACTCGCTGCGCTTCCAGCATATTCTGTTGAGACTTAAGCTCAGGATAATTTTCTACCGCCACCAGCAAGCTGCCCATTTTCTGCGACAAGTCTGCCTCCAGTGCAAAGCGCTCCGATTGAGCGGCTTGCCCGGTGGCTTTTAAAACTTCTGTTCGCAAGCGGGTAATGTCTTCCAATAGGGATTTCTCGTGCTGCATAAAACTGGCGGCAATTTTTAGAATATTGGGAATTAAATCGGTACGTTTTTTCAACTGCACATCAATTCCGGCAAATGCTTCTTCCGTCGCATTGCGTCGGGAAATGATGGAAACATACCAGATGTACAAAAGAATCAGGGGGATGGCCAAGATGGCAAGGGTCGTCCAAGTCACTACTACACTCCGTTGATTTGGTTAGCACGGAAGATTATTTGTTCTCTCACTTGTGGGTCAAGATTTTCCTGCCAAATAAAAAAGGGGCCTCAGCCCCTTTTTACGAAAATAGGCATTACAACGCCTTAAAGATGGCCTCAACTGAGGCTTTGGCGTCGCCAAACAACATGGCGGCATTATCTTTAAAGAACAGCGGATTCTGCACGCCAGCGTAGCCAGTATTCATGGAACGCTTAAACACAATCACCTTACGCGCTTTCCAAACCTCCAATACCGGCATACCGGCTATGGGGCTGGATGGGTCTTCGGCAGCCGCAGGATTGACAGTGTCATTCGCACCTATAACCAACACCACATCTGTGGAGGCAAAATCCTCATTGATTTCATCCATCTCCAATACGATGTCATAAGGCACTTTAGCTTCGGCCAGTAACACATTCATATGCCCGGGCAAACGCCCTGCGACCGGGTGAATACCAAAACGCACCTCAACACCCAGGCTGCGCAGCTTCTCAGTAATTTCATACACTGGGTATTGTGCCTGGGCTACCGCCATACCGTAGCCAGGGGTGATAATCACTGAACTGGCGTCCTTTAACAGCTCCGCCACCTCTTCAGCCTGTACTTCCCGATACTCCCCCATCTCTTCGTCACCCGAAGACACCCCATCCGTGCCAAATCCACCGGCGATCACGCTGATAAATGAACGATTCATCGCCTTACACATAATGTACGACAGAATCGCGCCAGAACTTCCCACTAAGGCGCCGGTGACAATCAGCAGATCATTGGACAGCATAAAACCGGCCGCCGCAGCCGCCCAGCCTGAGTAGGAGTTAAGCATCGATACCACCACGGGCATATCCGCACCACCAATGGAAGCAACCAGGTGCCAACCAAACGCCAGAGCGATTAAGGTCACTAATAACAGCGCTAACGCTGAGCCCTGGGCACTAACAAAATGCGAAAGCAGTAAAACTGATACCACCACAGCGGCTAAATTCAGCTTGTGACGGTGGGGAAGCATCATAGGCTTAGAAGAGAAAATTCCCTTTAGCTTGCCAAAAGCTACGATGGAGCCAGTAAAGGTTACCGCGCCGATAAATACACCGAGAAAGATCTCTACCAGATGAATACTTAGCATGGCCCCATACAAAGGAGGATGATCTATAAAAGTGTTGTACCCAACCAATACCGCCGCCAACCCGACAAAACTGTGCAGTATGGCCACCAATTCTGGCATCTGGGTCATTTCCACTTTACGCGCCAGATGCATACCGATTGCCGCACCAATAACCATGGCCAATGCAATCCAGCCCAATCCGGCTGATGTCGGACTAAAAATGGTCGCCAATAAGGCAATAGCCATACCTGCCATGCCAAAATAATTGCCGGCTTTAGCACTTTCCTGTTTAGACAGCCCCGCCAGACTTAATATAAATAGCAAGGCGGCAATGATATAAGCAGCTTGAACTAATCCGGCAGACATCTACTTGTCCCCCCTGCGAAACATCTCCAGCATTCGCTTAGTCACGGTGAAGCCGCCAAAGATATTGATACTGGCGATCAGCACAGCGATAAAGGACAAAAAGGTCACGAAACCGTCACCCTGCCCTATCTGCAACAATGCTCCCACCACGATAATCCCCGAAATCGCATTGGTCACTGACATCAAGGGGGTATGTAAGGCGTGCGTAACGTTCCACACCACGTAGTAGCCCACCACACACGCCAGCACAAATACCGTAAAGTGGGACAAGAACTCCGGCGGTGCACTGCTCGCCAGCCAGCCAAATAAAAAGGCTGCAATCGTCATCAACAGGTACTTTCGTTTAGGATCCATTGGCGTTTCGGGCGCCTTGGCTTTTTGTGGCTGTGGCTTGGCTTTAGGTTGCGCAGACACTTTGATAGGGGGGGCGGGCCAGGTAATCTCACCGTCTTTGACTATCGTAACGCCCCTGATCACCACATCTTCAAAATCCAGTTCGATTTGGCCGTCTTTGTTTTTACATAGCAGCTTGGCCAAGTTAACCAGATTGGTGGCGTACAACTGCGATGACTGAGTGGGTAACCTGCCTGTCATATCGGTATAGCCAATGACTTTCACCCCACCGGGTGTGGTGACCAGTTTATCCGCTTTGGTGTAAGCACAATTACCGCCATTGGCTGCGGCCAGGTCTACCACCACACTACCGGGTTTCATACTGTCGATCATTTCCTGACTTATCAGCTTAGGCGCCGGCTTACCGGGTATCAGTGCGGTTGTAATAATAATATCCACATCTTTAGCTTGCTCGGCATATAAGCGCTCTGCGGCCTGATTAAACTCAGCAGAGGTCTCTTTTGCGTAGCCATCACTGCTCTGTTCCATGCCTTTCACGTCAACTTCAAGGAATTCAGCACCCATGCTTTGAACCTGTTCCTTGACCTCAGGACGCACATCGAAGGCGCGCACTATCGCCCCCAAACTGCCCGCCGCCCCAATTGCCGCAAGTCCAGCAACACCGGCTCCAGCCACCAGCACTTTTGCCGGTGGTACCTTACCCGCAGCGGTTATCTGCCCGGTGAAAAAACGGCCAAACTCATGTGCGGCTTCCACTACGGCACGATAACCGGCAATGTTGGCCATGGAACTCAAGGCATCCAAAGACTGAGCGCGTGAAATTCTCGGTACTGCATCCATGGCAAGCACACTGACTTGCTTCTCCGCCAGCATGCTGATTAACTCCGGATTTTGCGCAGGCCAGATGAAGCTGGCGATAGTGCTACCGGCTTTCATTAATGCAAATTCGTCTATCTTTTTGCGGCCATTTTTCATCGGCGCATTGACCTTAAAGATGATGTCGGCCTGCCACACCTCTTCCCTGCTGGCTAACCTTGCGCCTGCATCCACATACGCCTTGTCAGTAAAACTGGCGAGCTCCCCTGCACCGGCTTCAATCACTACATCAAAGCCAAGTTTCAGCAGTTGCTCGACTGTCTTTGGGGTCGCAGCCACACGGGTTTCGTGGGTAAGGATTTCTTTGGGTACACCAATGAGCATAGGCAGGTCCTTGTTGGCTTTACTGGTCATTTAACAACCAGTTCTACCGAATGACGCAAACCTAATCAATCTTTTTATAAAAGGGGACAACAAACAAAAGCGAGAAAATAGCACGCCCGGAAAGACACACTACCCTAGGATCATGGCAATCAGAAGATCACAGAATAAGACAATTGCAACTGGGTTTCTCTAAAGCTCTGACCGTCCTGACGACCGGAATTAAAGCGGTTTTGATACGCCACATTATTCAGTGTCATCATCAAACTTTGCTGCTCGGCCAACGCCAATTTTGCATTAAGCAACCACCCCTGGCGACTGCCAAGCAACATAGTCCGCGATTGGTTTAGCGATAGCTCTCCGGCGTGCGCCAGCTGCCAGCCCAAACCGACGGATAAATCTTCGGCAAATCTGAACTGCGGCACCAATGAAAATTCTAATTCAGAAATACGGTGGCTGTTCGGACAGGCAGAAAGTGTCTTGTCTTTCTTGCTCACTTGAAAAGAGAATTGCACATCTTCATTCACCGGATGCAACCATCTGATCTGCTGCTGACGATAACGAAACAATTCATGACTGCCAGACTCCCAGCGCTGATAGCGTACGGCCCTCTCAGATTGCGACTGGTCTTCAAAGATAACACCTGCCTCTGTAGGCCCGGCAACGACTTTGCAGGTCAGTAAACTGAGCAATAACCACTTGTACTTGCGCATAACCGCCATGCCTTGTCACTCTGATATGAGACTCAAGCATAGCTCGCTTCCTAACTTGAATAAGTAACGCTAGTCATACCTGATTATCTTTTAAGCAGCCTATTGGTTGGTTAACTCAAGATTCAGGTATAAAAAAAGCGCCCGAAGGCGCTTTTTATAAAATCCAGAAAGGCTTAAACCTCAGTGGACTTCTCAACAACGGTAACCAGAGTGAAGGTCTTTGTCTTAGACAAAGGACGGCACTCTCTTACAGTGACGATATCGCCAATGTTGCACTCGTTGTTTTCATCATGTGCATGCAGTTTAGTAGTACGCTTGATGAATTTACCGTAGATCGGGTGCTTCACCTTGCGCTCGATAGCCACAACAATGGACTTGTCCATCTTGTTGCTTACGACACGGCCCTGCAGTGTACGTGTATTTTTTTCAGTCATTAGGCACCTGCCTTCTGAGTCAGAATGGTCTTAACACGCGCAATACTGCGACGCACTGTTTTCAACTGGTGAGATTTTTCCAGCTGACCTGTGCTGTGTTGCATACGCAGGTTGAACTGTTCGCGCAGCAGGTTCAGCAGCTCTGCGTTCAGCTCTTCTACGCTCTTGTCTTTCAGTTCAGTAGCTTTCATTACATCACCGTCCGAGTTACAAAGGTTGTCTTGAAGGGCAACTTAGCAGCAGCCAGTGAGAATGCTTCACGAGCCAGCTCTTCAGAAACGCCTTCGATTTCGTAAAGTACGCGACCAGGCTGGATCTGGCATACCCAGTATTCAACGTTACCCTTACCTTTACCCTGACGAACCTCAAGAGGTTTCTCAGTGATTGGCTTATCGGGGAACACTCGGATCCAGATTTTACCTTGACGCTTAACGTGACGAGTCAGGGCACGACGAGCAGCTTCGATTTGACGAGCAGTCATGCGACCACGGCCAGTGGCTTTTAAGCCGAAAGTACCGAAGCTTACCTTACCGCCTGCAATTGCCAGACCGCGGTTACGACCTTTGTGCTGCTTACGGAATTTCGTACGTTTTGGTTGTAACATCTCTTAGCCCCCTTGCTTAGCGCTGCGGCCTTTCTTCTTAGGTGCTGGAGCTGGAGCTTGCTCTACAGCGTTAGCTGCTGGCAGACCGCCCAGAACTTCACCTTTGAAGATCCACACTTTAACGCCGATGATACCGTAGGTAGTGCTGGCTTCAGAGGTAGCGTAATCGATGTCGGCACGGAAAGTGTGCAATGGCACACGGCCTTCACGATACCACTCAGAGCGAGCGATTTCAGCGCCGCCAAGACGACCGCTTACTTCAACCTTGATACCTTTGGCACCAATGCGCATAGCGTTTTGAACCGCACGCTTCATAGCACGACGGAACATTACACGGCGCTCCAGCTGGCTGGAGATGCTGTCGGCAACCAATTGAGCATCTAGCTCAGGCTTGCGAACTTCCGCAATGTTGATCTGTGCAGGAACGCCGGCCAGGTTAGAAACGTGCTTACGCAGTTTTTCTACGTCTTCACCTTTCTTACCGATAACCACGCCAGGACGCGCAGTGTGAATAGTCACACGGATGCTCTTGGCTGGACGCTCGATTACGATCTTAGAAACTGACGCATTCTTCAGTTCTTTGGTCAGGAACTGACGTACCTGATGGTCATTGAACAAGTTGTCTGCGTATTCTTTAGTATTAGCGTACCAGGTAGAAGTCCATGGTTTGCTGATACCCAGGCGTATACCTGTAGGATGTACCTTCTGTCCCATTATCTACTCCTAGTTATCAGCCACAACAACAGTGATGTGACTGCTACGCTTGAAAATACGGTCCGCACGGCCTTTAGCACGAGGCTTAATACGCTTCATGGTCGGGCCTTCGTCGACGAAGATCTTCGCTACTTTCAGCTCGTCGATATCTGCACCTTCGTTATGCTCAGCATTGGCGATGGCAGACTCAAGAACCTTCTTTACCAGACCAGCCGCTTTCTTAGGGCTGTAAGTCAGAAGTTCCAGAGCTTTCTCAACGTGCATTCCGCGAATTTGATCCGCAACCAGGCGCGCTTTCTGAGCCGACGTACGGGCAAAACGGTGTTTAGCTAATGCTTCCATTATCCTACCCCTTAACGTTTAGCTTTCTTATCCGCGACGTGGCCGCGGTAAGTACGCGTTGGCGCAAATTCGCCCAACTTGTGGCCGACCATTTCGTCAGTAACCAGTACTGGAACATGTTGGCGACCGTTATGGACTGCAATGGTCAACCCAATCATATTTGGGATGATCATGGAACGACGTGACCAAGTTTTGATTGGACGACGATCATTCTTTTCCACCGCAGTCTCTACCTTCTTCAACAAGTGCAGGTCAATAAATGGACCTTTCTTGAGAGAACGTGGCATGGTGAATCCTCGCTATTACTTATTACGACGGCGTACGATGAGCTTATCGGTACGCTTGTTATTACGGGTCTTCTTACCCTTGGTAGGTTTACCCCAAGGAGAAACTGGGTGACGACCACCAGAGGTACGGCCTTCACCACCACCGTGAGGGTGATCAACCGGGTTC
Organism: Bowmanella yangjiangensis; assembly: GCF_018531185.1. NCBI lineage: Bacteria > Pseudomonadati > Pseudomonadota > Gammaproteobacteria > Alteromonadales > Alteromonadaceae > Bowmanella > Bowmanella yangjiangensis. The sequence goes on along the minus strand of NZ_JAHDJU010000001.1, from coordinate 39,430 downwards.
ATGACAACACCACGAACGGTTGGACGAACACCTCTCCAGCGAGTAGCACCCGCTTTACCCAATTGACGCAGCATGTGCTCAGCGTTGCCTACTTCACCAATGGTGGCGCGACAATCAGCCAGAACTTTACGCACTTCACCACTGCGCAGACGCAGAGTGATGTAACCGCCGTCACGGGCCAGAATCTGAGCATAAGCACCAGCAGAACGTGCCATTTGGGCACCCTTACCAGGCTTCATCTCGATGGCGTGTACTGTTGTACCAACAGGCATATTGCGCATTGGCATAGCATTACCAGCTTTGATTGGTGCAGCAGCACCAGACAGCAACTGATCGCCAGCACTGATTCCTTTAGGAGCCAGGATGTAACGACGCTCACCATCTGCATACAGAACCAAGGCAATGTTAGCAGAACGGTTAGGATCGTATTCCAGACGCTCAACTACAGCAGGAATACCGTCTTTGTTACGTTTGAAGTCGACAATACGGTAGTGTTGCTTATGACCGCCACCAATGTGACGAACAGTGATGCTACCGCCGTTATTACGACCACCGGTCTTGCTTTTCTTTTCCAACAAAGGTGCATAAGGGGCGCCTTTGTGCAGATCAGGGTTGACGACCTGAACAACGTGACGACGACCGGCTGAAGTTGGATTCGCTTTCAATAATGGCATGGTTAAATCCCCTATTACTCAGCGCCACCGACGAAGTCGATGTCCTGACCTTCTTTCAGCTGTACGTAAGCTTTTTTCCAGTCGCTGCGCTTGCCAATACGCATACCGGTACGCTTGGTTTTACCCTTTACGTTTACGGTGCGAACAGCATTGACTTCAACTTCAAACAGTTTCTCAACCGCTTGCTTGATTTCAGCTTTGGTCGCGTCTCTCAACACTTTGAAAACTACAGTGTTGTTGCCTTCGGCAGCCATAGTAGATTTTTCAGAGATGTGTGGCGCCAAAACCACTTTCAGTAGACGTTCTTCGTTAATCATGCCAACGCCTCCTCAAGTTGCTTCACTGCGTCAGCAGTGATCAACACTTTTTCAAACGCGATCAGGCTAACAGGATCGATACCGGCTACGTCACGTACGTCAACCTTGTACAGGTTGCGAGCAGACAGGAACAGGTTCTCGTCAACTTCTGCAGTCACGATCAACACGTCTTTCAGATCCAGGGCTTTCAGCTTCGCCAAAAGTTCCTTGGTCTTAGGTGCTTCAACACCGAACTTCTCAACAACAATCAGACGCTCCTGGCGAACCAGTTCAGACAGGATGCTTTTGATAGCACCACGGTACATCTTCTTGTTTACTTTCTGATCGAAGTCACGAGGCTTAGCAGCAAACGCACGGCCACCACCAACCCAAATTGGGCTGCGAATAGTACCAGCACGTGCACGGCCAGTACCTTTTTGGCGCCATGGCTTCTTACCACCACCGCTGACTTCAGAACGCGTTTTTTGCGCTTTGGTGCCCTGGCGTGAGCCAGCACCGTAAGCTACTACTACCTGGTGTACCAGAGCTTCGTTAAACTCACGTCCAAAGGTAGCTTCGGATACTTCAAGAGCGCTGTTCGCGTCTTTCAATACTAATTCCATCACTATTCTCCCAGACGTTACGCTTTAACTGCAGGCTTGACGATCAGATCGCCGCCTGTAGCACCGGGTACTGCACCACGAACCAACAACAGGTTGTTGGCAGCGTCAACACGTACAACTTCCAAAGACTGAACAGTAACTTGCTCATCACCTAAGTGACCAGCCATCTTCTTGCCTTTGAAAACCTTACCAGGTGACTGGTTCTGACCGATAGAACCAGGGGCACGGTGAGACAAAGAGTTACCGTGCGTGTTACGCTGGTGACGGAAGTTCCAACGCTTAATAGCACCGGCGAAACCTTTACCTTTAGAGGTACCGATTACGTCAACCTTGGCATTCTCAGCAAAGATTTCAACAGTGATTTCACTGCCAACTTCAATGCCTTCGCCTTCATTTTCATTCAGGCGGAATTCCCACAGACCACGGCCCGCATCAACACCAGCTTTAGCAAAGTGACCTGCTTCAGCCTTAGTTACGCGGTTAGCTTTCTTGGTACCTGCAGTGACTTGCAGCGCGCGATAACCGTCTTTCTCTTCAGTACGCAACTGAGTGACGCGGTTAGGCGTTGCTTCGATAACAGTCACAGGGATGGACACGCCATCTTCAGTGAAGATGCGGGTCATACCTACTTTACGACCGACTATACCAATCGCCATTGTTAAAACCCTCTCTTGTTAGCCCAGGCTGATTTGAACATCAACGCCGGCAGCCAAGTCCAACCTCATCAGCGCGTCTACTGTTTTATCAGTAGGCTCGATGATGTCCACCAGACGCTTATGGGTACGGATTTCATATTGGTCACGTGCATCTTTATTTACGTGAGGAGAAATCAGAACCGTGTAGCGTTCTTTGCGGGTAGGCAGAGGAATAGGACCGCTAACCTGAGCACCAGTGCGTTTGGCAGTTTCAACGATTTCAGCCGTAGACTGATCGATCAACTTATGATCAAACGCTTTCAAACGAATACGAATTCTTTGATTTGGCATCGACCAAGCTCCAATCAAAAGAACAAAAAAAATTCACCCTCACCAACCTGAAAAACCAGGGGGAGGATGGGTGTAAACCGCCGACCCAAAATTAGGGTCTTGTGTTCGCTTTTGGTTTGATTGCTCATTCCAAAAACGTCTGCCTTTTTGGCAGTGGGCGCGAATTATACCTACGTCGGTTTTTTATGCAACCTAAATCCAACAAATAATCTGAGATTTCGATGTCTGCCCATGAGTCGGCATTCGCAGCTTTAAAAGCTGGCGGGGATCGCACAAAATAGTCCTTAGCTATATCCTCCACACGGGTGGTCGGCTATAGTAGCCCTAACATAGTAAGTACATGATAACTTTGTAAAACATGATCACGAGCAAATCTGACCGCCAGCTAACTCAAATTCGTCAGCTATTAGACGATTACAGCGGCTTGATGGATGCTTATGAAAAGCTGGAGAGCATTGTGCTGGGCATGTTCAATGCCGAGCGCATGAGTATATTCCAACGCAGACGCCAGCATCAGGACTTAGTAGCCCGCTTTAAAACCGGCCGTGAAGTACGTGAAATCAAAGTTCAGATTACTCCTCAGTCTATCGCCGGTTATGTGGCACTCAGCCAACTGCCACTGCTTATCTCCGACCCTTATAATGCAGAAGAGTTAGCCGGTATTCACCCAAGACTCAGATTCGCCGACAGATTCGATAAGTCTTCATCTTTTGTTACCCGCAATATTATTTGCGTGCCGGTGATGAATGCCGGCGTGTTGCTTGGGGTGATGCAGATCATCAACAAGCGCCAGGGTGATTTCAATTCAGATGATTTAGAACTGGCGAATCAACTTGGTGCCATGATTGGCGAAAAGTTTCGCTTTGAATTGGGGGGCACCAATAAGCCGTTTCAGTACTTAGTACACAAAGAACTGATATCGGAAGCCAACCTGGACAACTTGCTAGAAAGCTATAAAGACCCTAAACAGCTGATACAAAGGCTTGTCAGCGAATATCGGATAGCCGAAAACGAATTAGGGCACGCCCTGTCGGTGCATTATCAAGTACCATTCCTGGCTTACTTGCCGGACAAATATCATATCTACCAGGGTAACAGTAAGCTCAACCTGTCATATCTGAAGCGCAATTATGTGGCCGTTGTTGCCGACGTTTCAGAAAATCCCATCATTTTAATGGCAGAGCCCAATAACGCTGCCCTGCTGATGGAAATTGAAAGCGCGCTGGGTATAGAAAGTTACGATATTCACGTCTCACTCCCCAGCCACGTGTTGCAGTATTTAGGAGAGAGCGCCGGTGGTGCCGTGGCACCTGGTGAAATGGATGAGATACTGGATGAGATCGGTGGCGGTGGCGAAGACCTCGAAGAGCAGCAAGACGACCTGTCCGATGATGCCCCAGCCGTAGTGAGGCTGGTGAGCCGCATATTGCATGACGCCAAACGGCTGAATGCCTCAGATATTCACGTCGATGCAGAGAAAAGCGGCCCCACAAGGGTAAGAATGCGGGTGGACGGTGTATGTCGGGATATCACCCAGATCCCAGCCTCCCACCACAGCGCCGTTGTGGCCCGCATTAAAATTCTGGCTAATCTGAATATCGCCGAGAAGCGCGTTCCGCAGGACGGTAAACTGGCAGTGAAAATGTCGGGGCAATTAGTGGAAGTGCGGGTAGCCACTATCCCCACCGTCGCTGGCGAAGGTGTGGTAATGCGGATCTTGGCATCCGGCGGCGCTCTGCCGATGGAAAAGCTTAATTTGGCACCAGACAATTCAAATCGCCTCAAAGAGATGATCAAAAAGCCCCACGGCATTATCTTGGTTGTAGGTCCAACCGGCTCAGGAAAGACTACTACGTTGCACGCCGTGTTAGGCGACCTGAATACGCCGGAGAAAAAAATCTGGACTGCGGAAGACCCAGTGGAAATTACTCAGGCCGGCCTTCAGCAAGTGCAGGTAAGTCCCAAAATCGGCTTTACCTTTGCCAATGCCCTTCGCGCCTTTTTGCGTGCCGACCCGGATATTATCCTTATCGGTGAAATGCGGGATAAAGAAACCGCTCACGCAGGCATTGAAGCCTCCTTAACGGGCCACTTGGTGCTTTCTACCCTACATACCAACTCAGCACCAGAAACCATCACCCGTCTTCTGGACTTAGGGTTGGACCCGGTTAACTTCTCAGACGCTTGTGTGGGAATATTGGCCCAGCGCTTGATTCGAACCCTCTGCCCTAATTGCAAAGAGGAATACCAGGCAAGCGATGCCGACATTGGCTTCATTCATCGTCAGTATGGTGAAGAATATATCGATGAGTTGAATCTGCCTGAACCTTTGATGTTATACCGTGCTAAAGGCTGTGAGGCTTGTGGCGACATTGGTTATAAAGGAAGAACTGGCGTACATGAATTGCTGGCGATGACGCCAGAACTCAGAGCGTTGGTATATAAGGAAGCCGCCGTGTCGGCCATGAAAGAGCAGGCAATGAAGGATGGCATGCGCACCCTAACCCAGGATGGCATATATAAGGTGCTTAAAGGGGATACAGACATTGCCCAGGTGCAAATTATCAGCGGCGCAGAGTGATGGCAGGCAAGTGACTCGCAGGCCCTTTGCTACACTCTGTTTATCTACGCTGCTCAACTGAGTGAACGTCATGGCAGATGAATTGGAACAATCATTTCAGACCCTTAAGCAAACTATTCCGTTACTGCTTAAGCATCAAATTTCTGCCATTCCGACCAATTATGCACTTTGGTATACCTATGCCAGCAATCAGTCAGCCCCCTTAAATGCTGAGCTAGACAAGCTGACACTAAATGACCAGCCAATATCCACGGCCAAACTTCAGGAGCTCTACCAACAGCATGTGGCCGGTGGATTGGAAGTCGGCGCTTGGCAGCTACGACAGTCTTTGGAAGCTATGCTGACTGAACTGTCTCAATCGCTGCTGGATACCCGAAGTGACACGCAGAATTTCAAACAAAGTATCGATAACCGCCTGTCGGATCTGGATAAGGTCGAAAAAGAGGGCTGGTCCGTTGAAGAGGTGATGCAACTCGTTCGCTCACTGGTTAAAGAAACCCAGCACATTAAACGTAGCACCCTGGATTTTGCAGCGGCCCTGGCGACCGCAGAAAAGGAAATAACCGAGCTACGCGCTCAGTTGAAGGACAGTCAGCAGCATGCTTTGTACGATGCACTAACCGGTCTGCATAATCGCCGTTACCTGGATGAAGAATTAAAGGTGATGAAACCAGACATGGGAACCTGTCTGATTATGGTCGACATAGATCACTTTAAATCTATCAACGACCAATTTGGTCACCAAATGGGTGACAGAGTGCTCAAAGCCGTGGGCAAAAAACTCAAAGACTGCTGCCGAGAAAATGCCATGGCATTCCGCTTTGGCGGCGAAGAGTTTGCCGTTCTACTAAAAGCCAGCAAGTTAAACCAAGCCATTCATCAGGCAGATGTAATGCGCCGTGCCATAGAGAAAGTCAGTGTCATTGACAGACGCACCGGCAAAACCCTGGATGGCATCAGCGCCTCATTTGGCGTTGCCGAATTCACCGGCACCATGCGTAACAGCGATTTACTCGAACAGGCGGATAAACAACTTTATCAGGCCAAAACCTTGGGTCGTAACCGTGTCATGCCATTGAACAAATAGCGCGGCCAAATTATTGAATACGAATCGGCTTAACAGACTTTCACGGAAACGCCTGGTGCTCAGGCAAGGATGTATGCAACTCATACCAGCAGGCCTTGTCTGACAACCAGATATGCATAGCTTCCTGGCTGCAGGGGTCATCATCCAGCGACCCCAGTCTCAATATAATGTGTGAGGTATTTTCCCGTTTCGCATAAATTTGTGTGCCACATTGTCGACAAAAATATCGATGTTTACCCGGCGAAGATTCAAATTGGTTTAACTGCTCAGCGCCTTCAAGCTGGAAGTCAGCATCTGCTACTGCAGCCACACTGGAAAATGCCGCACCATGCGCCTTGCGACAAGTGCTACAATGACAATGCACGATATCGCCAACTTTACCGGCTATTCGATAACTAACCTGACCGCATAAACAGCTGCCTTTTATCACAATCCTTTCCTTATTAACGGCATGGCAAATTCACCACAGAGTGAAGACCGACATAAGGCGCACGTTATTGCATAATATGTTACTGATAGAAAGCCCACAGAGCCTTGCGATACAGGTTTACAAAGAGCTTTCCCCGACGCTATCCATACATAGACAAGAACTTATCATGCAGTTGTTCCTGGCTTTCCGGGTGCGAGGGGTCGGGCTCGATGCAATCAACAGGGCAGCAGGCCACGCATTGTGGCTCATCATAATGCCCCACACACTCAGTACACTTATTAGTGTCTATTACATAGATCTCTGCTCCCATGCTTATCGCCTCGTTGGGGCATTCCATAGGGCAGACATCACAGTTGATACATTCTTCAGTAATGTAAAGTGCCATTGGCTTAACTCCCGACCTGATAGAAAGGTTGTCTGGTGGTACTTTGCAGTGGTAGGTTGCGCATCAAGATACCCATGTCAGCTCTGACGTTATCAGGTCCCTTGACCCACACTTTATAGCCCGCGCCCGGCGCTACTTGCATCGGCAACCCAGACTCGGTATGCATTTGGGTCAAGGTAAAATCATAGTTCCCGCCTGGTGTCATTAGCTCGAGACTACACCCCTGCATAAACTTATTTTTGACCTCCACCAGCAAGCTGCCGTCAGCACGTTGCTCCAACACCTCACCAACCAGTTGCTGACTGTCACTGACAGAACTGCCATCTTCGTAGTTCTGATACTCATCATGAGTATGCCGACGTAAAAATCCTTCGGTATAACCTCGGTTGGCAAGCTTCTCTAACTCTTCTAGTAACTGCACGTTAAAAGGCTTGCCCGATACGGCATCATCAATCGCTCGCCGATAAGCCTGAGCGGTGCGGGCACAATAGTAGAACGACTTGGTTCTTCCCTCGATTTTTAGAGAATCAACCCCTATCTCGATGAGCCGCTGTACATGTTGCACGGCTCTGAGATCTTTGGAGTTCATAATGTAAGTGCCGTGCTCATCTTCAAATACCGGCATCAACTCATCCGGACGCAAAGCCTCTTGCAAAAACGCTTGCGGCTTAGCAGTCTCTTCTTCTTGAGCCCCTCCACATTGACTCCCTTGCATACCATGCACCTGATATTGCCATCGGCAAGCGTTAGTACAGGTTCCTTGGTTAGGGTCGCGCTTGTTCATATAACCGGATAGTAAACAGCGGCCTGAATAGGCCATGCACAATGCCCCGTGCACAAAGACTTCGAGTTCAATATCCGGGCAGCGCTGACGGATCTCCTCGATCTCTTCCAACGCCAACTCCCTAGATAATATTACCCGCTTGATACCTTCCTGCTGCCAAAAGCGCACAGTCGCCCAGTTCACGGCGTTAGCTTGTACCGATAGATGGATATCCAGATTGGGAAACGCATCTCTGGCTAACATTATTAAGCCAGGATCTGACATGATCAGGGCATCCGGATTCATCTCCACCACCGGGCGCAAATCCTGTAGAAAGGTTTTAAGCTTACTATTATGTGGAGCTATGTTATTCACGACATAGAGCTTCTTTCCTTGCGCGTGCACTTCATCTATAGCTTCAGCCAACCTGGCATGATTGAACTCGTTATTCCTAACCCTTAGTGAATAGCGAGGCTGGCCGGCATAAACGGCATCGGCTCCATAAGCCAAGGCATAGCGCATATTTTTTAGGCTACCTGCCGGACTTAGCAGTTCCGGTTTGCCCTTGGTGGTGGACATAAAATAACTCCGCGAAGAATATGGGATACTGGCATACTACGCAGAATTTCGATGGCAGGTGTTAATCAGGATCAATAAACTTAGGTTAAACTGTACAGGTTATTCGGTGAGCCGTTACACCGTGAATAAAGGGGCAACCATGGGTTTTGTCTGCCCTTACTGACGGCTGTAAGAACTTTTGCACAAATATTTAGCAGAAAACGGGTTTTTAACTGTGTTTTCCTGTATACTTGCGCGCGATTTTTTTCCCTTAAACTTTGTGAAGGAAACCATGGCAGATTTATCCCTCTACAGAAATATTGGTATTTTCGCCCACGTTGACGCGGGTAAAACTACCACTACAGAACGCATCCTGAAGCTCACTGGTAAGATCCACAGACTGGGTGAAGTGCACGATGGTGAATCCACCATGGACTTCATGGAGCAGGAAGCCGAGCGCGGTATTACTATCCAATCAGCAGCAACAACCTGCTTCTGGAAAGGCCACCGTTTTAACGTTATCGACACTCCCGGACACGTTGACTTTACGGTTGAAGTATACCGTTCACTGAAAGTTCTGGACGGTGGTATAGGTGTATTCTGTGGTTCTGGCGGTGTTGAACCTCAGTCAGAAACCAACTGGCGCTATGCTAACGATTCTGAAGTTGCTCGTCTGATCTTCGTCAACAAGCTTGACCGTATGGGTGCAGACTTCTACCGCGTTGTTAAGCAAATCAAAAACGTACTGGGCGCAAACCCACTGGTTATGACCCTGCCTATCGGCCGTGAAGACGAGTTCGTTGGCGTGGTTGACGTACTAAACAAACAAGCGCTTGTTTGGGACGATAGCGGACTGCCAGAGAATTTCGAAGTTAGAGAAATCCCTGAAGACATGGTTGATCTGGTAAATGAGTACCATGAGCAACTGGTCGAGACTGCCGTTGAGCAAGACGATGATCTGATGATGGCCTACATGGATGGTGAAATCCCATCAATTGAAGACCTGAAGCGTTGTATCCGTAAAGGTACTATCAATCTGTCTTTCTTCCCTACCTTCTGTGGTTCAGCCTTTAAGAATAAAGGTATGCAGCTGGTATTGGACGGCGTTATTGATTACCTGCCAAGCCCAACAGAAGTTCAGCCTCAGGATCTGACCAACGAAGAAACCGGCGAGCCTACTGGTGAAGTGGCTACTGTTTCTGTTGATGAGCCTTTCCGCGCTCTGGCATTTAAGATCATGGATGACCGTTTCGGTGCCCTGACCTTTATCCGTGTTTACTCTGGTAAGCTGAACAAGGGTGATACCATCCTGAACTCTGCTACCGGTAAAACCGAGCGTATCGGCCGTATGGTAGAGATGCACGCTAACGACCGTAACGAGCTGACTGGTTGCCAAGCCGGTGACATTCTGGCGTTCGTAGGTATGAAGAACGTGAAGACTGGTCACACTCTGTGTGATCCTAATCACCCTTGTACTCTGGAACCTATGATCTTCCCTGAGCCGGTAATCTCTATCGCCGTTGCACCAAAAGACAAAGGTGCTTCAGAGAAGCTGGGTAACGCATTGTCTAAGATGATCGCGGAAGACCCAACTTTCATCGTTGAAACCGACGAAGACTCTGGCGAAACCATCCTGAAAGGTATGGGTGAGCTGCACCTAGATATCAAAGTAGACATCCTGAAGCGTACTTTCGGTGTTGAACTGGTTGTAGGTAAACCTCAGGTTGCTTACCGTGAAACTATCACTAAGCCAGTTGAAGATTCATACACCCACAAGAAGCAGTCTGGTGGTTCCGGTCAGTTCGGTAAGATTGATTACCGCATCCGTCCTGGTGAGCCAGGTACAGGCTACAAGTTCAGCTCTACTGTTGTAGGTGGTAACGTTCCTAAGGAATTCTGGCCTGCCATCGATAAAGGCTTCAAGAGCATGCTGGACGAAGGTACCCTGGCTGGTTACCCGGTTCTGGATCTGGAAGTAGAGCTGTTTGACGGTTCATTCCACGCGGTTGACTCATCAGCCATCGCGTTCGAAATTGCCGCTAAGGGCGCCTTCCGTCAGTCTATTCCAAAAGCTGCACCACAGCTGCTGGAGCCGATCATGAAAGTTGACGTGTTCACTCCTGAAGATCACGTAGGTGACGTTATCGGTGACCTGAACCGTCGTCGTGGCATGATCAAAGATCAGGAAGCTGGTGTAACTGGTGTGCGCATCAAGGCAGATGTACCTCTGTCTGAAATGTTTGGCTACATCGGTTCACTGCGTACTATGACTTCTGGTCGTGGTCAGTTCTCTATGGAATTCTCACACTACCTGCCTTGCCCGGCCAACGTGTCTGAGAAAGTCATCGAAGAAGCGAAAGCGCGTAAAGCTGCTGCGAAGAAGTAATAGCTTCAAAGCCTAAAGAAAAGCCGACCTTATGGTCGGCTTTTTTATGTCTGAAATTAATTCCATCACTGCCCCGCATATCCTTGTTTGCATCCGAAAGCAAAGCATCCTTGAGCTTTTTTTAACCAGTCGGGTTAAGTTGTTTGTTCAACAGGGTATGGAAGTACTGCGTGGCCAAACAAAATTGGTATGATAGGCTCAACGATTTATATTGGCGCTTCAGAGGGGACCCATGTCCAAGACAGATGATATGCCCAGCATCCAGCTGGAACCGGAAGATAGAGACGCCTATCTGAATAAACGCAGCAAGCAACCAAAGACAGACAAAGCTGCTGTTGAAGAACCCACTACTGCTGCACCTAAAGGCGGGGCAGGCAGGGGTTTGGTCTTTTTCGTTATGCTGCTGGCCCTAGGTGGTCTTGGGGCAAATGGCTGGCTTTACCAGCAACTGGAGCTGGAAAAACAGAATCTGCAAGCGGCCAAAAATCGTATCGAGGATCTCGAGGGTAAACTGTCGGCAACCGGTGAGGAGATGGGCGAGTCCACCGTGGCGTTGCAAGCCAAGCTCAAGGCGGTCACAGAGAAAACCGACGAGCTTTGGGAGCAGATGGATAAGCTGTGGGCCTCAGCCTGGCGCAAAAACCAGTCGGAAATTAAAGAGCTGTCTACCGCTTTGGGTAATCTGCAGAAACAGCAACAATCCGTAGCTGAAAAAGCTCGCTTGTTGGAAACTGACATCTCCATGAGTACCACTCGGGTCAGTGCCATTGAAGAGCAGTTTACCAAGCTACAAAATGGCCAGGATACCCTGCATACCAGTTTGATGAAGATCAGCTCCGCGCAGCCACAGCTAAACAGTCAGTTGGAAGAGCTTAAGGGTAAACTGCGTGACAGCCTACAGAATATCCAGGATCTGGGGTTGCGTATCACACAGCTGGAAAACATCATCCAGGCACCGACCGCATCTACATCCGCACCGGCCTCAAACACCGGCGAGTAAGTATTTAAAAAGCCCCGATTAAGGGGCTTTTTTGTTCAAACTATGATTAGAAGGCCACGGGAAAGCGCTGATGAACAGCGGCTATTGCAGCTAACTGGGTATCACTTAGTCTATGCTCAAAAGCCCCGATATCCTCTTTTAGCTGTACCATACTGGTTGCACCAATAATGGTTGAAGTCACCCCATCAACCTGATTGACCCAAGCCAAAGCGAGCTGGCATGGGGTCATAGACAGTGACGCCGCTAAATCGACATATTCCTTCACAGCCGCCTGAGACATTGGCGTGTCCCGGAATAAACCATTGCGCTGAGTCAGTGTCCAGCGGCTACCTTCAGGTCTCTGACCATTTAGATACTTACCACTTAGCATACCACCTGCCAAAGGAGACCAGGGAAGATAGGCAACATCAGAGTGCACGCATTGTTCCACCAGATAAGGCCAGTCCTTGGTATGCAGTAAATTAAACTCGTTTTGAATAGATACCATACGAGGCAGACTGTATTTCTCACTCAAACGCAAATATTCTGCAATTCCCCAAGTGGTATCGTCAGACAAACCACAATAACGGATTTTGCCGGCCTTCACGCAAGTATCCAGCGCCTGTAAGATTTCCAGCATCTGATTACTGTGTTTTAATGTATCGACATCGGTAAAGCTTACCTGGCCAGGCCAATGCTTACCAAAATGCGGAGTAGTTCGGTTCGGCCAGTGCAACTGGTAAAGATCGATGTAGTCGGTTTGCAGTCGTTGTAACGAGGCATCTACCGACTGAATCACCGCCTCTGCGGTAATATCCCCTCCGCCACGAATATAAGAAATACCGGGGCCGGCAATTTTACTGGCAACAATCAACTCTTTGCGTTTACTGGCATTTTTTGCCAGCCAGTTCCCTAGTATTGTTTCGGTCTTGCCGTAGGTGTCGGCGCTCGGAGGTACCGCGTACATTTCAGCTGTGTCTATAAAGTTAATCCCCAGATTAAGGGAATATTCCAACTGCGCGTCAGCGTCTGGCTGGTCATTCTGCTTACCCCAGGTCATGGTACCCAGACACACTCTTGATACCTGTAAATCGCTGCTGCCTAATCTGCTGTATTGCATGGTTTACCTCTTTATTCGGCGTAATTTTGTTTTATTGGGGCAGAGCCTGGCAAGCTCAACCCTTGCTTCAGCATTACCTGGCTGCGAGGCGATATACAGAGCGACCAACAGCAGGTACCATACTTGCTTCTTTTAGCTATTTCACTCGCCTTAGCCATTATTCCTATGTCAGCCGACTACGATGCGCAAAAACCTATTGGTGTATTTGATTCAGGACTTGGCGGGCTCAGTGTACTTCGCGAGATCTATCGCCAATTTCCAGACGAAAGACTTATCTATGTGGCAGACTCGGCCCACGCCCCCTATGGAACTAAAACAGCAGATTTCATCACCTGGCGCTGCGAACAGATAGTCGCTTTTCTTGAGGAACAACAGTGTAAAGCAGTAGTAGTAGCCTGTAACTCCGCCACGGCAATCTGCATTGAGCACCTGCGAGCAAACTCAAATTTGCCGATCATTGGCATAGAGCCCGCGATTAAGCCGGCAGCAGCATCCAGCCATAGCCGACGAATTGGACTTTTAGCCACCCAGGCAACACTGAATAGCAAGAGACTCATGACACTGCAGCAATCCTGGGCGCAGCAATGTGAGGTAATCTGCGTACCCTGCCCTGGCTTTGTGGAATGTGTTGAGAGAGGTGATATATCCGGTCCTCATGTAAGAGCATTGGCTTCCCCCATATTGGAACATCTAACTCAGATGGGCGTTGACACATTAATCCTCGGCTGCACCCACTATCCCTTCCTGCTTCCCCTGTTCAACAAACTGGTAAAAAATGAGATGCGCATTATTGACCCGGCGCCTGCAGTTGCCAAACAACTAGGTCTGCGTCTTAGTCAACAGGGGTTGCTGGCAAGGGGGAATAACACGGAAGTAATAGGTTTTTATTCAAGTGCTCCTGAACTTATCAACCAACAAATAATTCAGCAACTGTGGGGAACATCACTGCGCATCCAATCACTTCCGGCATGATATTTTATTGATTATCAGAATTGGGATTTAACTTCGCCAACTCCCTTTTCGCGGCCTTGAGTTCCTGCTCAGCTGCCAGCCTGGCTTCAACCATCTCATTGGCGACGGCAGCCAGCGAACGAAACTCGGCAAACCCCAACTTACGCTCATCCAGACGCTGGTATTGACGTTTACAGCGATAGAAAAACTGGATAAAGGCGGAGAAGGCTCGCTGAAATGTCACCAGGCTTTGTATTAGTACCAACATCAGCGTTGCCAGTGTGAACAACATAATAAGCAGCCCCGTGCGTTCCACTCGCTGTTGCTCTGCATTAAGCAATGGTTTCAACACCTCATCCAATTGGTGCAGACGCATTTCCATATCCTGCGCAATACTACGAAACTCACCTTTTAAACCGTCATCCTGCCTCAAGCCGATTTGTTGGTAGGAATGCACCAGTTGTTCAAACCCAGCCTGATAACCAGATAACAGGCCTTGTAATACGTCCTTTTGCGGAGCATCATCAATCGCCGACTGGAATTGTAAAAGAAGCTGGTGTTGGCGCTCGACATACTCCAGGCGCTTACGCAGCATAAAGTCTTTTTCACTGCGGCGAATTTGTAAAAGCAGCACTTGCCACTCGGCTTGCCCACTTTGCTGCAATTGGGTTTCTAAAGCATGTACAGCTTCACGAAACTGCCCCTGCTGCCCTTTTGTTTCGTCAAAACCTATACGTGACTGTAAGGTTACTAACTGGGCAAACTTATCCTGATAAGCGCTGACGGCACTGCTTAGTTCATTCAACGATGCAGGGATAATCTCGAGTCTCTCTAAGTGTCTTGCGAGTTGGTTCAGATTGGTGATCAGCTCAGCCGCTTGTTCGTTTAACATTTCCACATCGCGCGGATCCGCTCGTAACAGAAAGTCTTTCTCATGTCGGCGTAATTGCAACAGCTGATTGTGCAACAACACCAATTGCATACGCTGCTGACTGAGGTCGATGAGGCGATCTGTGGAGTATAGTTGGGTCCCAACCAACAGAGCCATACCAAACAAGCAGACAAGAATAATCAGTAATAGTCGATACTTAATGGAGTCTAGTTTCATTTGCTGCTCCTTGGGTAACCTTAGGAGCATAACAAGGGATTGTGACGTTTCCGTGGCGGCTAAAGGAGCGTCAACAGGTCATATGACGTATATATTAAAGCTGACGGAAACCCGCATTGCATCACTGCGATTAGGCATCACAGCATGGGGCACATGTGAGCGAAACAGCATTAGTCTATTTTCTACCGGGGCATAACAGGTTTCATAGTTTTCAATGCTCCCCTGTGGGTTTGGTATCGCCGTCTGCATATTCGGATGATAAAACTTGATATCCCCGCACCCCACAGGAGCCGATAAATAAAACACACCGCTCAGGAATGAGGGATGGATAGCATGCAGATGGTTATGCACCTCCTGGCTATCTCCGGGTGCGTAGAAGTTAAACCAACTCTCTCTTACCTCGATACCCTGAGCATCAGGATAGAGTTTACTCAGAAAGGCGCCAGCGTGACGAATGAGGAAGTCATGAAACGCTGTTAGGTCATACTTTTGAATAATCTGTCGATGCGCCGACAAGCGTGACTGAATATAAGAACGACTGTTGGCATCACTGCGAGTCAGAATTTCATCCAGTTCCTGTTGGACCACTGATTGCAGTTCGGCTCTTACTCCGGCAATCTCACTCTCGCTGGCATCATGATGATAAATAGCAGTGGGAAACCAAAGCTCAATTTTCATAACAATATTATCCGATACAACTCTCGAGTCGAGGGTAACGTATCACTGCGTCAAGCTCCACTGTCAATGCTAACTATCTGTAACATTGGCGACCTATCAATGTCTGGATGTTGGCAATAAAAAAGGCTCCCTAGGGAGCCTTTTCAATCACTTAAGCAATTAAAATCACTCAAGGATCTTAGATACTACGCCTGCACCTACGGTACGGCCACCTTCACGGATAGCGAAGCGCAAGCCTTCGTCCATCGCGATTGGGCAAATCAGGTCTACAACAAACTTCAGGTTGTCGCCTGGCATTACCATCTCTACACCTTCTGGCAACTGTACTGAACCAGTTACGTCAGTGGTACGGAAGTAGAACTGTGGACGGTAGCCTTTGAAGAATGGCGTGTGACGGCCACCTTCTTCTTTGCTCAGTACGTATACTTCTGCTTCGAACTTGGTGTGTGGCTTGATTGAACCAGGCTTACACAGTACTTGACCACGCTCTACGTCGTCACGCTTAGTACCACGCAGCAGCGCACCGATGTTCTCACCTGCACGACCTTCGTCAAGCAGCTTACGGAACATCTCTACACCCGTTACTGTAGTAGTAGTGGTAGGGTTGATACCTACGATTTCTACTGAGTCACCTGTGTTTACAATACCACGCTCTACACGGCCTGTTACTACAGTACCACGACCAGAGATAGAGAATACGTCTTCGATTGGCAGCAGGAACGGCTTATCGATGTCACGCTCTGGCTCTGGGATGTAAGTGTCCAGGGCTTCGCCCAGCTCTACAATCTTCTTCTCCCACTCTGCGTCGCCTTCCAGCGCCTTCAGAGCTGAACCACGGATTACCGGCAGGTCATCACCTGGGAAGTCATACGCTGACAACAGCTCACGTACTTCCATTTCTACCAGTTCCAGCAGCTCTTCATCGTCTACCATGTCACATTTGTTCATGAATACGATGATGTAAGGTACGCCTACCTGACGACCTAACAGGATGTGCTCACGCGTCTGTGGCATTGGACCATCAGTCGCCGCTACTACCAGAATCGCACCGTCCATCTGCGCTGCACCGGTGATCATGTTCTTAACATAGTCAGCGTGTCCAGGACAGTCTACGTGTGCGTAGTGACGGCTAGGAGTATCGTATTCTACGTGTGACGTAGAGATAGTGATACCGCGGGCCTTTTCTTCTGGCGCGTTGTCGATTTGGTCGAATGCTTTCGCAGAACCACCGTAGGTCTTCGCCAATACAGTAGTGATTGCTGCTGTCAGTGTAGTTTTACCGTGGTCAACGTGGCCGATAGTACCTACGTTCACGTGCGGTTTCGTACGTTCAAACTTTTCTTTTGCCATTTTACTAAGTTCCTAAGTTAAAAGTCCGGCCCCCTGTTTGGGACAGATTACCGGACCAGACCTTCATTAAGATTTTCTAGCTTCAATAATCGCGTTAGCCACGTTATTTGGTGCTTCCGCGTAATTAAAGAATTCCATGGAATAGGATGCTCGGCCCTGGGTTGCGCTCCGCAGGTCAGTTGCATAACCGAACATTTCAGACAGTGGTACTTTCGCACGCACAATCTTAATGCCGGCAACGCCATCTTCCATACCTTCAATGATACCGCGACGACGGTTCAGGTCGCCGACCACATCACCCATCCAATCCTCAGGCGTCGTGACTTCGACTTTCATCAGCGGCTCAAGCAACACAGGGTTCGCTTGGGCAGCACCTTTCTTGAAGCCCATCGAGCCTGCGATCTTAAACGCCATTTCAGAAGAGTCAACATCGTGATAGGAACCATCAAAGAGAGTTACCTTCACGTCGAGTACAGGATAGCCAGCCAGAACACCATTTTGCATTTGTTCCTGGATACCCTTGTCAACTGCCGGGATGTATTCTTTTGGAATAACACCACCAACAACGGCGTTGACAAACTCGTAGCCCGCCCCTTCTTCTTGGGGCTCGATCTTCAGCCATACGTGACCAAACTGACCGCGACCACCAGACTGACGGACGAACTTGCCTTCTACTTCAACTGCCTTTCGCAGTGTTTCACGGTAAGCAACCTGAGGTTTACCCACATTGCATTCCACCTTGAACTCACGCTTCATGCGATCGACTATGATATCCAGGTGCAGTTCACCCATACCTGAAATAATAGTCTGCCCAGTCTCTTCATCGGTTTTAACCCGGAATGAAGGATCTTCGGCAGCCAACTTGCTCAGTGCGATGCCCATCTTCTCCTGGTCCGCAACAGACCTCGGCTCAACTGCTACCGAAATAACAGGTTCAGGGAAATCCATTTTTTCCAGAATAATGATGCTGTTCGGGTCACATAAGGTGTCCCCGGTCGTGACATCTTTAAGACCAATGGCGGCGGCAATATCACCAGCCCGCACTTCTTTGATCTCTTCACGGCTGTTAGCGTGCATCTGCACGATACGACCAAAACGTTCACGTTTGGCTTTTACCGAGTTAAATACGGTATCTCCTGAATTCACCACGCCGGAATAACAGCGGAAGAATGTCAGTGTACCGACAAAGGGGTCCGTGGCAATTTTGAAAGCCAGGGCAGAAAACGGCTCACTGTCATCTGCGTGACGTTCAGCTTCAGACTCATTGGCATCATCCAAATGGCCCTTAATAGCTGGCACGTCCACTGGTGCAGGTAAGAAATCAATAACCGCATCCAGCACTGCCTGTACGCCTTTGTTTTTAAACGCAGACCCACAGGTAGCCAAAACGATCTCGTTGTTCAACGTACGGGTACGCAGACCGAGTTTGATTTCTTCTTCTGACAGCTCGCCCCCTTCCAGGTATTTATCCATCAGCTCTTCAGAAGCTTCAGCAGCGGCCTCGACCATTTCCATGCGTAACTGCTCGGCTTTCGCTTGCAACTCCGCTGGAACCTCTTCATAGCTGAAACTCATACCCTGGTCCGCTTCGTTCCAGTTGATGGCTTTCATCTTGAGCAGGTCAATAACGCCTTTGAAGTGCTCTTCAGCACCGATGTTTAATTGGATAGGTACGCAGGTTGCACCAAGACGACTGCGGATCTGACTGACCACGCGATCAAAATCAGCACCTGTGCGGTCCATCTTATTGACGAACACCAAACGAGGTACGTGATATTTGTCGGCTTGACGCCATACTGTCTCGGATTGAGGCTCAACGCCAGATGAACCGCAAAACACCACCACGGCACCATCTAACACCCGCAATGAACGTTCAACTTCGATAGTGAAGTCTACGTGTCCAGGCGTATCAATGATGTTGACACGATGCTGTTCGAACTGCTGGTTCATTCCAGACCAAAAGCAGGTGGTAGCAGCAGAAGTAATGGTAATACCACGCTCCTGCTCCTGTTCCATCCAGTCCATGGTGGCTGCGCCATCATGGACCTCACCGAGTTTATGCGATAAACCGGTATAGAAGAGTACGCGCTCGGTAGTGGTGGTTTTACCCGCATCCACGTGAGCGCAAATACCGATATTACGATAACGCTCAATAGGAGTCTTACGAGCCATAACGTCCTCTCTCTATTACCAACGGTAGTGAGCAAACGCCCTGTTGGCTTCGGCCATACGGTGCACGTCTTCACGCTTCTTAACCGCGGTACCTTTATTCTCAGAAGCATCCAGCATTTCAGCAGCCAGGCGCTGAGCCATAGACTTCTCGCCACGCTTACGAGCGGCTTCTACCAACCAACGCATGCCCAGGGCATTACGACGAACAGGACGAACCTCTACAGGTACCTGATAGGTAGAACCACCTACACGGCGGGACTTAACTTCCACAGACGGACGGATATTATCCAACGCGTCCTCGAACACATCTAAGTGTGCTTTACCGGTTTTCTCGGCAACGATGTCGAGTGCACCGTATACGATTTTTTCAGCAGTAGATTTTTTGCCGTCCAGCATGACAACGTTCATGAACTTGGCAAGCAATTGTGATCCGAACTTAGGATCAGGCAGGATCTTACGTTGACCTACGACTCTTCTTCTAGGCATCTTCTTTCTCCGTTGAATTCAGGAATTACCCAAAACTCTCAATAATTACTACAGTTTGGCCTTACTAAACGGAGAACCGTTAGGACTTGGGCCTTTTCGCGCCGTACTTAGAACGGGCTTGCTTACGAGCGTTAACACCGGCGCAGTCCAAAGTACCGCGAACAGTGTGGTAGCGAACACCTGGCAGGTCTTTAACACGACCGCCACGGATCAGTACAACGCTGTGCTCTTGCAGGTTGTGACCTTCACCACCGATGTATGAGCTGACTTCGAAACCGTTAGTCAGACGAACACGGCATACTTTACGCAATGCAGAGTTCGGTTTCTTAGGAGTGGTGGT
This sequence comes from Bowmanella yangjiangensis, assembly GCF_018531185.1. Classification (NCBI taxonomy): domain Bacteria; kingdom Pseudomonadati; phylum Pseudomonadota; class Gammaproteobacteria; order Alteromonadales; family Alteromonadaceae; genus Bowmanella; species Bowmanella yangjiangensis. The sequence continues at coordinate 19,477 of NZ_JAHDJU010000001.1, read as the reverse complement.
ATATACGCGAGTACATACACCACGTCGTTGTGGGCAAGCTTGCAGCGCAGGTACATTGCTTTTTTCAGCGACCTTTGCGCGGGGCTTACGCACCAACTGGTTAACTGTTGCCATTAACTAGCTCCTGATAAAAATAACTACTACTGAAAAATCAAAAACGGTTACCAATCATTCAGCTTAGCCGATGATTTGCTCCCGTGTTGCTGCAATTGGCCATCCTGCCTCGCAGCCTATTCACTTCCATGCAAATAAAAAACCGCAACCCTAAAAAAGGGTCGCGGAATTCTATAGACCAAAGATTAACCTGTCAACCCAAGCCGGACTTAGTCCGGCTTGGCTAACGCTTAGTCTTCGGACTCGTCGTTGCCGACTTCTGCATTCAACGCTTCAGACAATGCCTGTTCAGCTTGAGCTGCAGATACAGAAGGATCTTCCACAGTCAAGGACTCGACTCTTCTGCGCTGACGTTTCTGGTGGTAGGCAAAGCCGGTACCAGCAGGAATCAGTCGACCAACGATAACGTTTTCTTTCAGACCACGCAGATCGTCTTCCTTGCCTTGTACTGCCGCTTCGGTCAGTACGCGCGTTGTTTCCTGGAACGACGCAGCAGAAATAAACGATTCGGTAGACAGTGAGGCTTTAGTAATACCCAACAACTGCGTTTCGTACTGGGCAGGGAATTTACCCTGTTTTTCCAGCTGACGGTTGGCAATTTTCACATTGGATACTTCAACCTGTTCACCTTCCAGGAACAGGCTGTCGCCTGGGTGGGTGATCAAACACTTACGCAGCATCTGGCGAATAACCACTTCGATGTGCTTATCGTTGATCTTTACACCCTGCAGACGATAAACGTCCTGCACTTCGTTCACGATATAGTTAGAAACCGCACTGATACCGCGCAGGCGCAGGATATCGTGAGGTGACTCTGGACCGTCGGAGATAACTTCACCGCGCTCCACTCTTTCACCTTCAAACACGTTCAGCTGGCGCCACTTAGGAATCATTTCCTCATAGGCTTCACCTTGCTCAGGCACGATGACCAAACGCTTCTTGCCTTTGGTTTCCTTACCGAAGTTAATGGTACCGGAAACCTCGGCCAGGATAGCTGGCTCTTTCGGCTTACGCGCTTCGAACAAGTCAGCTACGCGTGGCAGACCACCCGTAATGTCGCGTGTCTTCGAGCTTTCCTGAGGAATGCGCGCCAGTACATCACCCGCTTTAGCCACAGAACCGTCAGCGGCTTCAATAGTGGTAAAGCTCGGCAGACGGATTTCCTGCAGGCCGGTTTCAGCACTTTCCAGAATCAGCTTAGGCTCTTTCGCATTGAACTTGGACAGGTCTTTAACCACGATACGAGTCAAACCGGTCAGTTCGTCCTGCTGCATCTCAGTGTTACTGTCGTCTACGTCAGCAAAACTGATCTTAGCCTGGCGCTCAGTAATGATTGGGTGTGAGTGTGGATCCCAGTTGGCAACAATGTCACCCGCTGCCACTTTTGCACCATCATCCACAGACAATACCGCACCGTAAGGCACTTTATAACGCTCTTTCTCACGACCTTGATCATCAATAATTGTGATCTCGGTGGAGCGAGAAACGATAACCACTTTGTCATCAGCGTTACGCACATACTTGGCGTTATGCAACTTCAGACTACCGGTAGTTTTCACTTGCACGCTGTTCTCGGCAGAGGCTCTTGAAGCCGCACCACCGATGTGGAACGTACGCATGGTTAACTGTGTACCTGGCTCACCGATTGACTGAGCAGCGATAACGCCCACAGCTTCACCGATACCGACCAAGTGACCACGGGCCAAATCACGGCCGTAACACTTGGCACACACACCAAAGTCATTCTCACAGGTAATTACAGAGCGAACGATAACCTGGTCAACAGAGTGAGACTCAAGCAAGTCTACCAATGCTTCGTCCAGCATCATGTTGCGCTCTACCAGTACCTCGGCAGTACCAGGGATCAGCACGTCTTCAGCGACAACACGACCCAGTACGCGCTCGCGCAATGGTTCTACTACGTCACCACCTTCGATCAACGGAGTCATCTTAACCCCTTCGAACGTGCCGCAGTCGTCATTGTTGATAACCAGATCCTGCGCAACGTCAACCAGACGACGGGTCAGGTAACCTGAGTTAGCTGTCTTCAAGGCCGTATCTGCAAGACCCTTACGTGCACCGTGGGTAGAGATAAAGTACTGAAGTACGTTTAGACCTTCACGGAAGTTTGCCGTAATTGGGGTTTCGATGATTGAGCCATCTGGCTTCGCCATCAGACCACGCATACCAGCCAACTGACGAATCTGAGCTGCACTACCCCGGGCACCGGAGTCCGCCATCATAAACACAGAGTTAAATGAGGGTTGCTGCTCTTCTTCACCGTCACGGTTAATAACAGTTTCAGTCTTCAGGTTGTCCATCATCGCCTTGGACACGCGCTCGTTAGCCGCAGACCAAATGTCGATAACCTTGTTGTAACGCTCACCGGCTGTTACCAAACCTGACTGGAACTGGTCCTGGATCTCGGCAACTTCCGCTTCGGCAGCATCGATAATCTGGGCTTTCTCATCAGGGATTACCATGTCGTCGATACCGATAGAGGCACCAGCGATCATCGCGTAATGGAAACCTGTGTACATGATTTGGTCAGCAGCAATAACGGTATGCTTCAGACCCAGCGTACGGTAACAGGCGTTCAACAGACGAGAAATCTGCTTCTTACCCATGGCTTGGTTGATCAGCTCAAACGGCAAACCCTGTGGCAGAATCAGAGACAAAATAGCACGGCCAACAGTAGTGTCGGTCAGTGTCACTTTCTCGGTTTTGTTACCTGCTTCGTCAACTTCAAATTCTTTGATTCGAACTTTCACGCGCGCGTGCAGCTCCGCAACTTCAGTGCGGTAGGCTTTCTCGGCTTCGTGAGCGTTCTTGAACACCATGCCTTCGCCTTTGCCATTCACACGGTCACGGGTCATGTAGTACAGACCCAGTACCACGTCCTGTGAAGGTACGATGATAGGTTCACCGTTGGCTGGCGACAGGATGTTGTTGGTAGACATCATCAGCGCACGAGCTTCCAACTGCGCTTCGATGGTCAGTGGTACGTGGACGGCCATTTGGTCACCGTCGAAGTCGGCGTTATAGGCCGCACACACCAAGGGGTGCAACTGAATCGCTTTACCTTCGATCAGGGTAGGTTCAAAGGCTTGAATACCCAAACGGTGCAAAGTCGGTGCACGGTTCAATAAGACAGGGTGCTCACGGATAACTTCGTCAAGTACGTCCCAAACCTCTGGCGCTTCGCGCTCAACCATCTTCTTGGCAGCTTTAATAGTCGTAGCCAGGCCGCGACCTTCCAGCTTGCCGTAGATGAAAGGTTTGAATAGTTCCAGTGCCATTTTCTTAGGCAGACCGCACTGATGCAGGCGCAGAGTTGGACCTACGGTAATAACTGAACGGCCAGAGTAGTCAACACGCTTACCCAACAGGTTCTGACGGAAACGACCTTGCTTACCTTTAATCATGTCGGCAAGAGATTTCAGAGGACGCTTATTGGAACCTGTGATAGCACGACCACGACGACCGTTGTCAAGCAACGCGTCCACGGCTTCCTGCAACATACGCTTTTCGTTACGTACGATGATATCAGGCGCAGCCAGATCCAGCAGGCGCTTCAGACGGTTGTTACGGTTGATCACGCGGCGATACAAATCGTTCAGATCAGAGGTCGCAAAACGGCCGCCATCCAGTGGTACCAAAGGACGCAGGTCCGGTGGCAGCACAGGCAGAACAGTCAGGATCATCCACTCTGGGCGGTTACCAGAAGCCTGGAAAGACTCCAGCAATTTCAGACGCTTAGTGATCTTTTTCTTCTTGGTTTCAGAGTTGATGCTTGGCAACTCTTCACGCATGGAAGCAACATCGCCGTCAACGTTCAGTGCTTTAAGCAGATCGAATACCGCTTCGGCACCCATCTTGGCTTCAAACTCGTCGCCGTGCTCTTCCAACGCATCCAGGTATTCTTCTTCGGTCAGAAGCTGTGAACGCTCCAGCGTTGTCATACCGGGTTCAGTCACCACATAGCTTTCGAAGTAAAGTACGCGCTCGATATCACGCAAGGTCATATCCAGCATCAAACCAATACGGGACGGCAGTGATTTGAGGAACCAAATATGCGCAACCGGGCTGGCCAGTTCAATGTGCCCCATACGCTCACGACGTACTTTGGTCAGGGTAACTTCAACGCCACACTTCTCACAGATTACACCGCGATGCTTAAGGCGCTTGTACTTACCACACAAGCACTCATAGTCTTTAACCGGACCAAAGATACGCGCACAAAACAAGCCATCACGCTCTGGCTTGAAAGTACGATAGTTGATGGTCTCTGGCTTCTTCACTTCGCCATAAGACCAAGAACGGATCATGTCCGGTGAAGCCAGACCGATTCGGATATTGTCGAACTCTTCGGTCTTATTCTGCTGCTTCAGAAACTTCAATAAATCTTTCACGATTTTCTCCCTGCGGAGTCATTAACCTTGGGGAGCCATCGGGCTCCCCACATGCCCTAAATACCCTGGTCGGATTAATTCTCTTCCAACTCGATGTTGATACCCAGAGAGCGAATTTCCTTCAGTAATACGTTGAAGGATTCCGGCATTCCAGGTTCCATACGATGGTCGCCGTCCACAATGTTCTTATACATTTTGGTACGACCATTCACATCGTCGGACTTGACCGTCAGCATTTCTTGCAGAGTGTAAGCGGCACCGTATGCTTCCAATGCCCACACTTCCATCTCCCCGAAACGCTGGCCACCGAACTGTGCCTTACCACCCAGCGGCTGCTGAGTAACCAGGCTGTAAGAACCGGTGGAACGGGCATGCATCTTGTCGTCAACCAAGTGGTTCAGTTTCAGCATATACATGTAGCCGACCGTTACCTTACGCTCGAAGGCGCGACCGGTACGACCGTCATACAGTCTGATCTGACCATCTTCAGGGATGTCAGCCAGCTTCAGCATCTGCTTAATTTCTGCTTCATTGGCACCGTCGAACACAGGCGTAGCAATAGGTAGACCTTTACGCAGGTTACCAGCCAAACGCTCGATTTCATCGTCGCTGAAGCTGTCGATATCCACTTTCTGATGAGACTCACCCAGATCGTAGACTTCTTTGATAAAGCTACGCAGCTTGGCTTTTTCCTGCTCTTCTTTGATCATGCGGTCGATCTTGGCACCAATGCCGTGTGCTGCCATACCCAAGTGGGTTTCCAGAACCTGACCGATGTTCATACGAGAAGGTACGCCCAATGGGTTCAACACGATATCAACAGGTTGACCGTGCTCATCATAAGGCATGTCTTCAACAGGCATAATGGTCGAGATAACACCCTTGTTACCATGACGACCAGCCATCTTGTCACCAGGCTGGATCATGCGTTTAACCGCTAAGTAAACCTTAACAATTTTCAGCACGCCAGGGGCCAGATCATCACCCTGAGTAATCTTACGACGCTTAACTTCAAACTTCTTATCGAAGTCATCTTTGATCTCACCATACTGCTCAGCAATCTGGTCCAGACCGTTTTGCGCGTCTTCATCCTTCAGAGTCAAATCAAACCATTTCTCACGTGGCAGGCTGTCCAGCTTGCTGTCAGCAACACCGCTGTTGATCAGCAGGTTACGTGCACGAGAGAAAATACCATCGGCTAGGATGTTGAATTCGTCAGACAAGTCTTTCTTAACCTGACGTAACTGCATGTCTTCGATTTCGATGGCACGTTTGTCTTTTTCTACGCCGTCACGGGTAAAGACTTGTACGTCAATAACGGTACCATGCACGCTGTTAGGTACACGCAAGGAGGTGTCCTTAACATCAGAGGCTTTCTCACCGAAGATAGCGCGTAACAGTTTTTCCTCTGGCGTCAGCTGGGTTTCACCTTTAGGTGTTACTTTACCCACCAGAATATCGCCGCCTTTTACTTCAGCACCGATATAAACAACACCAGATTCATCCAGTTTGCCCAGGGCAGACTCACCGACGTTAGGGATATCGGCAGTAATTTCCTCCGGCCCCAACTTGGTGTCACGAGCAATACAGCTCAGTTCCTGAATGTGGATAGTGGTGAAGCGATCTTCCTGAACCACGCGCTCAGATAACAAAATCGAGTCTTCGAAGTTGTAACCATTCCAAGGCATGAAGGCGATACGCATATTCTGACCCAGCGCCAATTCACCCAAATCAGTAGACGGGCCGTCTGCCAGAACATCACCGGCAACAATTGGCTCACCAACCTTACAGGTGGGCTTCTGGTTAATACAAGTGTTCTGGTTAGAACGCGTGTACTTAGTCAGGTTATAAATGTCGATACCCGCTTCGCCGGCAAAGGTCTCTTCTTCATTAACCTTGATAACGATACGGCTGGCATCAACGTAATCCACCACACCACCGCGCTTGGCAACCACAGTTACACCTGAGTCAACAGCGATGGTTTTCTCCATGCCGGTACCGACCAGTGGCTTTTCAGCGCGCAGGGTAGGAACGGCCTGACGTTGCATGTTCGCGCCCATCAAGGCACGGTTAGCATCGTCGTGCTCCAGGAACGGAATGATGCTGGCAGCAACAGATACGATCTGTTGAGGAGAAACGTCCATATACTTAACATCGGCCGCCGGCATCAGGGTGAATTCACCACGGAAACGGCAAGATACCAATTCGTCTGCCAGGTGACCTTCGTCATCCAACTCGGCATTCGCCTGAGCGATAGCATGCTGACCTTCTTCGATAGCAGACAGGTATTCTATTTCGTCAGTGACGATACCGTCGACAATCTTACGATAAGGCGTTTCCAGGAAACCAAAATCGTTGGTACGCGCATAGGTTGACAAAGAGTTGATCAAACCGATGTTTGGACCTTCAGGTGTTTCGATGGGACAAACACGACCATAATGGGTAACGTGTACGTCACGTACTTCGAAGCCTGCGCGTTCACGGGTCAGACCGCCTGGGCCCAAAGCAGAAATACGACGTTTGTGCGTTACTTCTGACAGCGGGTTGTTCTGATCCATAAACTGAGACAACTGAGATGAACCGAAGAACTCTTTCACCGCGGCAGAAATCGGCTTGGCGTTGATCAGATCCTGCGGCATCACGTTGTCCAGGTCACCCAGGCTCAAACGCTCTTTCACTGCACGTTCAACACGAACCAGACCTACACGGAACTGGTTTTCGGCCATTTCACCAACGCTACGAATACGACGGTTACCCAAGTGGTCGATATCATCGACCTCGTCTTTACCGTCACGGATAGCAATTAATTGCTTCATCACCGCAACGATGTCAGCTTTATCCAGAGTACCTTCACCGGTCAGCTCTTCACGACCTAAGCGGCGGTTGAACTTCATACGACCAACAGAAGACAAATCGTATCGGTCGTCAGAGAAGAACAGGTTATCAAACAAGGTCTCGGCCGCATCTTTTGTCGGCGGCTCACCAGGACGCATCATACGATAGATTTCTACCAGCGCTTCCAGTCGGTTGCTGCTTGAATCGATGCGAATGGTATCGGAGATGTATGAACCGTGGTCCAGCTCGTTGATGTACAGTGTCTCGAAGCTTTCGAATCCGGCTTTTTTGAGCGCCAGCAAGCTTTCCAGCGTTAACTCTTCGTTAGCGCCGACAACCAGCTCACCTGTTGCTTCGTTAACATAGTTACGTGCAACCACTTTACCAACCAGATATTGAGGCGGAACTTCCAACTCAGTGATGTTGGCTTTTTCCAACTGGCGAGTATGGCGAGCAGAAATACGACGTCCGGATTCAACCAGCACGTTGCCTTCTTTATCCATAATGTCGAACTGTGCCACTTCACCACGCAAGCGGTCTGGCACAACGTCCATCATCAGGCGATCTGCAGCAATGCGAACTTGGTTCTTTTCAAAGAACAGACCCAGGATCTCTTCCGTACCCATATCCAATGCACGCAGGATAATGGTCGCAGGTAATTTGCGACGACGGTCGATACGGACAAACAGGTTGTCCTTAGGATCGAATTCAAAGTCCAGCCAAGAGCCACGGTAAGGAATAACGCGCGCGTTATACAATACCTTACCGGAAGAGTGGGTCTTACCTTTGTCGTGATCAAAGAACACGCCAGGTGAGCGATGCAGCTGAGAAACGATAACACGCTCGGTACCGTTAATAACAAAAGTACCGTTTTCAGTCATGAGCGGTATTTCGCCCATATAGACTTCTTGTTCTTTAATATCTTTTACTGTGCCAGGCGCTGCTTCTCTATCGAACAACACCAGACGCAACTTGACCCGCAGAGGTGCCGAGTATGTTACACCGCGAATTTGACATTCTTTGACGTCAAAAACCGGTTCACCTAAACGGTAGCTCACATACTGTAATTCAGAGTTACCTGAATAACTTTTGATTGGAAATACTGAACGGAATGCTGCTTCCAAACCGTATTGGCCTTCGGCATCAATCTCGATGAATTTCTTGAAAGAATCTAGTTGGATTGACAGAAGATAAGGTATTTCCAATACCTGCGGGCGTTTGCCAAAATTCTTACGAATACGTTTCTTTTCGCTATAAGAGTAAACCATGGGTTCCTCAGCCTGCTGATTTTTGACCCAACTTGCCTTTACTGCACTCACATGAAAATGAGCAATAGACAAACTTCCAGCACCGTTTCGAGGATGAACACCGTATCAATCAACATGCTGTTAAAACAGCAAATTAATGGGATGCCAATGAACAATCCTGTGCGCAATAAATAGACAGTCAAGAAACGGTGTAAGTGACTATCCTACAGCGCAAAAAGGCTGGTGATCAAATGATCACCAGCCTTTGCCTGAAATCAGGCAAATAATCTGTCCACAGACAGATTATTTAACCTCAACTTTAGCACCAGCTTCTTCAAGCTCTTTCTTCAGTGCTTCAGCTTCTTCTTTGCTCACGCCTTCTTTGATGGCTTTAGGAGCAGCTTCTACCATGTCTTTGGCTTCTTTCAGACCCAGACCGGTTGCACCACGTACGGCTTTGATAACAGCAACTTTGTTGCCACCAATTTCAGCCAGAATTACGTCGAACTCAGTCTTCTCTTCAACAGCAGCAGCAGGACCAGCAGCAACAGCTACGGCAGCGGCAGCAGATACGCCGAATTTTTCTTCCATGGCAGCTACCAGCTCAACAACGTCCATTACAGACATTTCAGCGATAGCGTCGATGATTTGCTCTTTAGTCACTGACATTTCTCAGATTCCTAAATTAAGGGGAAAATTCCCGATTAAACTCTTAATCAAGCCGCTAATAAAATTAGGCAGCTTGCTCTTGTTTCTGGTCGCGAACCGCAGCAATTGTGCGAACAAGTTTGCCAGCTGCAGCTTCCTTCATGGTGCTCATCAAACGTGCAATTGCTTCGTCGTATGTTGGCAACGTGGCAAGCAGTTCGAAGTCAACGGTTTCGCCATTGAAAGCCGCACCTTTCAGTTCGAACTGTTTATTGTCTTTGGCGAAATCTTTAAAGATACGCGCCGCAGCACCTGGGTGCTCTTTAGAAAAGGCAATAACAGTCGGACCTACGAATACATCTTTCAGACACTCGAATTCAGTGCCATCTACTGCACGGCGTGCCAAAGTGTTACGGACAACTTTCATCCATACACCGGCTTCACGAGCTTGCTTACGCAAAGCTGTGATTTTGCCTACAGTGACACCACGAGCGTCTGCGACTACCGCAGATAAAGCACCTTTGGCAGCTTCATTGACTTCAGCAACAATTGCTTTTTTGTCTTCAAGCTTAATAGCCATTGGCTCTTAACTCCTGGTTCATCCAGACTTACGTCTGGTTTCCTACACATAGTTGGCGGATGCCAACTCGCGATTTACGGTGAAAAACCAGAGAATCTAAGTTCTTCTGGGGTCTTCACCGTCTGCGCAGGCTGTTAGATTAAGCGTCCCCGGAAACCCGAGTTCGCGCCTGCGGTCTTGGACGGAAGCCTCGTTGAGGCTCCAACCCATAACCTTCAACTATCGAATTAACCAGCCAGACTGGTTTGGTCGATAGCCACGCCTGCGCCCATAGTGGTGCTCAGGCTAACTTTCTTCACATAGGTACCCTTGGCAGTAGAAGGCTTAGCCTTCTTCAGGGCATCTAGCAGAGACTCAAGGTTCTCTTTGATTTGGTTGGCTTCGAAGCCAATCTTACCAATACTGGCGTGAATGATACCGTTCTTATCGTTACGATAACGAACCTGACCAGCTTTAGCGTTCTTAACCGCAGTTACTACGTCAGGAGTCACAGTACCAGTCTTAGGGTTAGGCATCAGGCCGCGAGGACCCAAGATCTGACCTAAAGTACCTACAACGCGCATTGCATCTGGAGAGGCGATAACAACATCGAAAGGCATCTCGCCTTTCTTAACTTGCTCAGCCAGGTCGTCCATACCAACGATGTCTGCACCAGCAGCTTTAGCTGCTTCGGCGTTTGCGCCCTGAGTAAATACTGCTACGCGCACGTCTTTACCAGTACCGTGAGGCAGTACAGTAGCACCACGTACGTTCTGATCAGATTTACGCGGGTCAACACCCAAGTTGATTGCTACGTCAACGCTTTCTGCAAACTTGGCAGTGGCCAGTTCCTTCAGAAGAGCAACGGCATCGTTGATTTCATATTCTTTAGTTGCGTCAACTTTTTCTTTGATGACGCGCATGCGTTTAGTCAATTTAGCCATTTGATTAGCCCTCTACTACCAGACCCATACTACGCGCAGAACCTGCGATAGTACGTACAGCTGCTTCCAAATCACCGGCCGTCAGATCAGGCTCTTTAGTTTTGGCGATTTCTTCCAGTTGAGCACGGGTAACCTTGCCAACTTTATCTGTATTAGGACGGGCAGAACCACTCTTCAGACCAGCCGCTTTCTTCAGCAAATAAGATGCTGGAGGAGTCTTAGTCTCAAAAGTAAATGAACGGTCTTCATAAACAGTAATCACAACAGGGGTAGGAGCACCCTTGTCCAGGCTTTCTGTTCTGGCGTTGAACGCTTTACAGAATTCCATGATGTTTACACCATGTTGACCCAGTGCAGGACCAACTGGTGGGCTGGGGTTTGCAGCACCCGCAGCGACCTGAAGCTTAATCAAGCCTTTAACTTTCTTTGCCATGTTTTTAACCTCTAAAGTGGGTATAACGCCTCGTAAGCATTGAGGATGCTTACTCAAACGGCTCCCCGTTCAATAAAAAGGGCTGCGGATTATATTTTAATCTACAGCCCGGTTCAAGCCGAAACTTGCAAATTGCGCAATTTTCAGCTTGGGGAATGAATATTCAGTTGATGGGCTCACCCATCAAGAGAAAAACCGGATTAGCCTTTTTCTACTTGACCGAATTCCAGTTCAACCGGTGTAGAACGACCGAAGATCAATACAGACACTTTCAGGCGGCTCTTTTCGTAATCGACCTCTTCAACTACACCATTGAAGTCTGCGAAAGGACCGTCGTTTACGCGGACCACTTCACCGGGTTCGAACAACGTCTTAGGCTTAGGTTTATCAACAGATTCCTGCAGACGGTTAAGAATGGCGTCCGCTTCACGCTTGCTGATAGGCGCGGGGCGATCTGAAGTGCCGCCGATAAAACCTAATACGCGGGGGACACTTTTTACCAAGTGCCAAGAGTCTTCGTTCATTTCCATTTCGACCAATACATAGCCGGGGAAAAACTTACGCTCGCTCTTACGCTTTTGACCAGCACGCATTTCAACGACTTCTTCAGTCGGAACCAGGATCTCGCCAAAGTAATCTTCCATACTATGGATTTTGATATGTTCTTTCAGAGACTGCTTTACTCGGCCTTCAAAACCGGAGAAAGCTTGTACTACATACCATTTTTTATCGGCCATCTTAGACTCCCAATCCGGTTACCAGTGAAACCAAACGTACCAGAATGCCATCAAGGCCCCACAGTACCAATGCCACAATCACAGTAGCAACCAGCACGATCATTGTTGTCTGCGTCGCTTCCTGACGAGTTGGCCAGACAACCTTACGCACTTCCATGCGAGATTCTTTAGCGAAAGTCATAAAACGCTCGCCCTTATCTGTCTTCGCAGCAATAAAGCCAGCGATAACAACCAAGGCGATGATGGAAACTGCACGGATCAGCACAGACAGTTCTTCATAGACATAATTACCTGCAATAGCTGCAGCCAAAAGGCCTATAACGAGTACCCATTTGATCGAATCCATTGCACCGGATGTATTTTCTGTATTGACGCTCATGCAATTTACCTATTACTGCGATTAGCTGTTTTGTACAGCAAGTACAAAACCTTCGTTTACGCCCTGCGCTTTTTGCAGGCCGTCTGGCTACATATATGCACAACTCTTGAACTTTCAAGTGCCAGCATGTACTGGCTTCCCGCGCCACAACACGGGGACAATATATATGGCAGGGGTGGAGGGACTCGAACCCCCAACCATCGGTTTTGGAGACCGCTGTTCTACCAATTGGAACTACACCCCTATATCCCACTTACGCAGCGTATCTTTCTAATCAGAGGGAGATATTAAGCAAGCATAAGGAGGGTGCGGTATTATACCTGTTGATGCTCGTTATACAAGCTTCCCGAGTTCCATCTCCCCACAGGACATAGCCGTCAGGATTCATCCCTTGCCAGGGAACAAATAAGGGCAGCATAAATCATGGAATATTAAGCCGTACTCCAGAATTATTTGAGATGCTTATTAAAAGTACGCAATAAAAAAGGCTCCCTAGGGAGCCTTTTCAATCACTTAAGCAATTAAAATCACTCAAGGATCTTAGATACTACGCCTGCACCTACGGTACGGCCACCTTCACGGATAGCGAAGCGCAAGCCTTCGTCCATCGCGATTGGGCAAATCAGGTCTACAACAAACTTCAGGTTGTCGCCTGGCATTACCATCTCTACACCTTCTGGCAACTGTACTGAACCAGTTACGTCAGTGGTACGGAAGTAGAACTGTGGACGGTAGCCTTTGAAGAATGGCGTGTGACGGCCACCTTCTTCTTTGCTCAGTACGTATACTTCTGCTTCGAACTTGGTGTGTGGCTTGATTGAACCAGGCTTACACAGTACTTGACCACGCTCTACGTCGTCACGCTTAGTACCACGCAGCAGCGCACCGATGTTCTCACCTGCACGACCTTCGTCAAGCAGCTTACGGAACATCTCTACACCCGTTACTGTAGTAGTAGTGGTAGGGTTGATACCTACGATTTCTACTGAGTCACCTGTGTTTACAATACCACGCTCTACACGGCCTGTTACTACAGTACCACGACCAGAGATAGAGAATACGTCTTCGATTGGCAGCAGGAACGGCTTATCGATGTCACGCTCTGGCTCTGGGATGTAAGTGTCCAGGGCTTCGCCCAGCTCTACAATCTTCTTCTCCCACTCTGCGTCGCCTTCCAGCGCCTTCAGAGCTGAACCACGGATTACCGGCAGGTCATCACCTGGGAAGTCATACGCTGACAACAGCTCACGTACTTCCATTTCTACCAGTTCCAGCAGCTCTTCATCGTCTACCATGTCACATTTGTTCATGAATACGATGATGTAAGGTACGCCTACCTGACGACCTAACAGGATGTGCTCACGCGTCTGTGGCATTGGACCATCAGTCGCCGCTACTACCAGAATCGCACCGTCCATCTGCGCTGCACCGGTGATCATGTTCTTAACATAGTCAGCGTGTCCAGGACAGTCTACGTGTGCGTAGTGACGGCTAGGAGTATCGTATTCTACGTGTGACGTAGAGATAGTGATACCGCGGGCCTTTTCTTCTGGCGCGTTGTCGATTTGGTCGAATGCTTTCGCAGAACCACCGTAGGTCTTCGCCAATACAGTAGTGATTGCTGCTGTCAGTGTAGTTTTACCGTGGTCAACGTGGCCGATAGTACCTACGTTCACGTGCGGTTTCGTACGTTCAAACTTTTCTTTTGCCATGATTCCCCCAGCTTAGGTTGGCTGCTACTTTGGTTAAACGCAGAATGAGCTGGGGAGAGAAGTGGTGCTGATAGGCAGATTCGAACTGCCGACCTCACCCTTACCAAGGGTGCGCTCTACCGACTGAGCTATATCAGCACTTTATTGGAGCGGGCAGCGGGAATCGAACCCGCATCATCAGCTTGGAAGGCTGAGGTAATAGCCATTATACGATGCCCGCGATCCTGATCTCTTGAGGCCACCTCATCCCAAGAATTTTTGGGCTTTGCCTGGATACATCGCCTTGCTTGCCCGGCACTCGCTAATATAGCCAATGCCTTTAAAGTGGTGGAGGGGGCTGGATTCGAACCAGCGAAGGCTGAGCCGTCAGATTTACAGTCTGATCCCTTTGGCCGCTCGGGAACCCCTCCGAATTTTGATGGTGCCGGCTGCCGGAATCGAACTGGCGACCTACTGATTACAAGTCAGTTGCTCTACCAACTGAGCTAAGCCGGCACTGCATCAAGTGGGGCGCATTCTAGAGGAAGCTTTTGGAGGACGCAACAGGTAATTTGCAAAAAAATGCCATTTACGCACCGCTTGCTCACAATATCGCCACCAATGCTTATATTTGCTGCATTTTGGTGATTGTTCAGCCACATTTCAGCGCAATTTGCTCGGCATATTCTTGCATGCCAAGGAACACCAAAGCGCTTTCATGACGGACTCTTTTATCGGTAAGCTGCTCAATTCTGACAAAATCACCACCACACACGAAAATAACCGGGTTATCACCCAAATCTTCAGCTTGTTGGATTGCCATTGTAAGAATACCCGCCGCCGCGGCTGCACAACCGCTATCAACGGCTTTTTGAGTATTCTTACCGGCCTTAAGGTCCAGTGATCGGCCTAACTGCCCCTTTACCTTATCAGTTCCTTTAAATAAGGAGCTGTAGAGTAGCTGGATACCAGGTGCAATCCAGCCTCCAATATAGTTTCGTTGCTCGTCTACAAACTCAACATTAATGGCCGTGCCAAAGTCCGCGATCACAAAAGGGCCATCGGTTAATGTTGATGCGCCAATGACGGCCAACCATCTATCACAGCCCATTTGTTGAATGTTCTCATAAAGGTTTTCTATGCCAAGGAAAGAGCGTTTCACCTCTACCTCAAAACAAGGCACATTTAAAGTGCGGCATCGCTCTTGCAGCTCGTTCACCCAATCCCGCTGACCTACCGACGCTATCAATATTGCGTCGACCTGAGCCAATATACTGCTAAGTTGACAATGAGATTCGATAACCCCCAACATTGTCATAGCACCTGCCGAGTAGCTAGCCGCTTTTATACAACTATTACCGGCGTCAATGAAAAGCCAATTAACGCGAGAGACTTCTGACACTCACTTCTCCCCCATAAAATGCCCGGGTTCCAGTGGCGAGCTTTACCAATAATGCGCCATCTTGATTAACCCCGAGACAGACTCCTTCAAATTCATTGGTACCACATATCATCCGGACGGGCTTATCCTTAAAGAGATTCAACTCCTGCCATCGAGGTAAAAAACTCGAAATTCCTTCAGCTTCAAATCTATGCAAATGCTGTTGAAGTAAGTCCAGCACCAGAGCAGCCAAATGATTTCTATCAATGGCATGGTCAAGCGAATGAGTTAGATCTGTGTAAGGCTGGTCAATCTCTTCGTGCACCGACTCAGGCAACTGCACATTCAAGCCAATGCCAATAATGCAGTGACTCTGATCATTGATCTGCCCCTCCACCTCAACCAAGATACCGCCCAACTTCTTATCTTCCAGGTAAATATCGTTAGGCCATTTAAGTTGCAACCCTTCAATGCCCAACTTACCCAAAGCCTCAACGACGGCTACACCTATGACCAAACTCAGCCCGCCGATGGCCTGATAGCCACCAATGAATGACCAATACATAGACAAATAGAGACTCGCTCCAAAGGGGGACAGCCACTTTCGCCCCTGACGGCCTCGTCCGGCAGTTTGTGCTTCAGCCAAACAGGCCGCCCCATTTTGATGGAGATCAGTATTCAATTTTAAATAGCTATTGGTTGAGTCTATAACGGACAACACTCGCAATGGTGATTGAGAACCCTCACGTAACGCAGAGATTAAATTTATGTCGAGAAGTTTGAGTCTATTGGAAAGACGATAGCCCTTTCCTGTGACACTGAAGATCTCTAATCCAAGGGATTCAAGACCTTTAATATGCTTACTGATGGCGGCCCGAGAAATACCAAGCAAAGCGCCAAGGTCTTCACCGGAGTGAAACTGTCCATCCGCCAACTGAGCCAGTATTTTGTGGCGTTTATCATCACTATGCGCGGTCACAATCTGACAAGTCCTTCAGCACCTAGCAGCCTTACTTCATTTTCCAAAGTAATGGAAAAACGCCCCAGCACTTCATCACGAATACGTCGGGCTAAGCTAAGCAGCTCCTCCCCTGTCCCTCCGCCCTGATTAACCAGCACTAAGGGTTGATTAGCATGACAAGCAACTCCCCCGACATGTTTACCTTTAAAGCCTAACTTATCAATAAGCCATGCCGCGGGAATCTTGGTATTAGATTCGTCAACAGGAAAACCAGGAATATCCTCCCAGCTGTCCTTTAATAAAAGATAATGTTGATGGCTAATAACAGGGTTTTTAAAGAAGCTTCCTGCGTTACCCAACTTTGCAGGATCAGGTAACTTTTGTTGACGTACTTCCACGACCTTATTGAATACTTGCTGCGGTGTAGGAGCCGTCCCAAGGGACTTCAGTTCACCATACTCAGCCTGCACTTTGGCTTCTTTAGGGAAACGGAAAACGACTTGGGTAATTAGCCAAGAGGCCATGTCAGGCTGCTTGAACACACTGTCACGGTAACCAAACAGACACTGCTCACGGTCAAGCCAACGCATTTCACCAGTTCGGATATCCACGCATTCAACCTGATGGCAAAAGTCAGCTAACTCTCGACCATAAGCGCCTATGTTCTGAATTGGCGCGGCCCCTACTGTGCCAGGTATCAAGGCGAGATTTTCAGCACCATGAATTCCAGCTTCCAGTAAGCTAACCACCAATTTGTGCCAGTTCTCTCCGGCACCTACCGTTACCTCGTGGAAACTAGCGCGTTCTTTTACCTCAACACCGGTTAATCTGACTTGAACAACACAGCCTTGATAGTCTTCAAGGAAAACCGTATTACTGCCTTCGCCGAGGATGAAGTATTGCTCAGCGTCAAAAGCTCTTAGTTGAGAGATATCGTCAACGACCAACAAGTTGCGAGCCTGTGCATGCAAGCCAAAGGTATGTAAGGGGGTTAAATCAACCAAAGCAACCGTCTTTATTCATTCTGATAATCGGTTTGCTAGTTTAAGTAACCCCTACCTTTAGGTCGAGCCTGGTGTTCAAATATTCTCAATCTCTTGCGTTACATCCTGCCATGCTGTTCAAAATTTACATGCCAGCTAAAGGCCTCTTCGAGTAAATGAGGTGTATGCATACCACGACCACTTGCACAGGCCCTCTCATAGTAATCCATTAATCTGTCCTTAAATTCCGGGTGTGCACAGTTTTCTATAATGCACTTAGCACGCTGTTTAGGCGCCAATCCGCGCAGATCAGCCAGGCCCCGCTCTGTTACTATGATCTTGACGTCATGCTCGGTGTGGTCGACATGAGAGACCATAGGGACAATAGACGAAATAGCACCTTGCTTAGCGGTGGAAGGTGTCATAAAGATAGAAAGATAACCATTTCTGGCAAAGTCTCCTGACCCACCGATGCCATTCATCATGCGGGTTCCCATGATATGGGTGGAGTTAACATTGCCGTAGATATCTGCCTCGATCAGACCATTCATAGCAATTACCCCCAACCTTCTCGCCAGCTCTGGGTGGTTACTGATATCCTGCTGTCGCAAGATAATCTTATCTTTATAGAAATCGATATTGTTATTGAATTCATCTAGTGCATCCGGACTCAAGGAAAACGCAGTAGCCGAAGCAACTTTCAATGTGCCTGATTTAAGCATTTTCAACATGCCATCCTGGATCACTTCTGTAAATGCACTTAGGTTTTTATAAGGGCCATTATTAAGCCCTTCTAACACCGCATTAGCGATATTTCCCACACCGGATTGAATGGGCAACAGTTGTGCAGGCAAACGCCCTTTTTTCACTTCATGAGCGAAGAAATCAAGGATGTGATCAGCGATAAGTGCGGATGTCTCATCAGGAGGAGTAAAAGCTGAGTTACGGTCAGACGACGAAGTCTCTACAACGGCAATGACCTTATCCAAAGGGCAATGTAAATAACGCTCCCCGATACGGTCACTAGGCTCTGTTAGTAAAATAGGCTTGCGATTCGGGGGCAGAGCAGTACCGTAGTAAACATCGTGCATACCTTCCATCTTAAGACTTTGCTTGTCATTCACTTCTAAAATGACTTTGTCAGCTTGCTCAATCCAGGTTTTATTATTGCCAATCGAAGACGACGGTATTAGACGTCCGTCTTCCAGCACAGCTGCAACTTCTATTACCGCTACGTCAAGCTTGCCCAGAAAACCCGACCAAGCATATTGAGAAACTTCGGATAGGTGAATATCCAGATATTGCATCTGCCCCTCATTAATCTGCTTCCTACATACAGCATCGGATTGGAAAGGCAAACGCATGTTGATCCCATCAACTTCAGCTAATGCACCGTCTAGCTCTGGTGCCGTAGAGGCTCCCGTCCAGATATTTACCCGCATCGGCGAACCAGCGTCTCTTAACCTTCTAATACGTTCGGCTAACGCTTTAGGCACTGCCTTAGGGTAACCTGCCCCGGTAAATCCACTCATACCAATGGTTGCTCCGGGGGGGATAAGCTCAGCCGCTTGCTCAGCTGACATGATTCTTTGACTAAGTTGGGAGTTTAAGATTCTGGATGTACCTGACATCTGCCATTACCTCTGTGAATACATTTACGTTCAGGCTTGGAGCAGTGTTACTTCCGCCCATGGCCTAATATACCCACATTCTAGTTTGGCCAATGCCATATTTGTATATGACGTTAGTTCAATATTTCCCTTTAAATTCAATAACTTTGTTACTTTTTTGATATTTTTCAGGTGAATTGAAATCTTAAGCAGCGCAATTTTGCAACACTAAACACAGCAGATTTACAAGACTAAGGGTTTTGCTAGAAGGAGTAAAAACTGGCAGCCAGAAGATCTAAGCCATTTATTGGATAAACTCAGGGTTAAGTCCAGGGACTTTCATTAAAGGTTGTGAGAGTGGCAATCAACGTGAACTGCGTTGATTGAAGGTAAATCGCGCACAATAAAAAAGGGCCATCCAATCGGATAGCCCTTCTTCGTATTGGGAGCCTGGCGGTGTGCTACTCTCACATGGGGAGACCCCACACTACCATCGCCGCTGTTACGTTTCACTTCTGAGTTCGGAATGGAGTCAGGTGGTTC